>CANNFQ010000005.1 GCA_947503925.1 uncultured Paracoccaceae bacterium
GATGTCCAAGGGTCTTTCTGTCGGCCATCGCCCTCGCCGCCCTCGTCATCTACTGGCTATGAGTCCTGACCCTAAGGGTGAGCAGCTTTGTGGTCACCAGCGTTTTCCAAAATTTTGCTCATCCTGGAAAACGTACTTGAAAGGCCATCAATAAGTTTTTCATAGATATCAAAGAGCGATGCATCTGGTTCTAGGCCAAGGCGTCTTGTCACGGACTCCAGCTGAGGTGGATTTGATCCTGGCGTCAAATGCGAGTAGGCAACACGGAGGTCGTAGAGCACATAAAGCGGCGACATAATCGCCGCGACCTCTTTGCTTGATGCCATTGTTTCCAATATGGTCTGCAAACGCTTCAAACTCCCGGGCCCCAGAGCTTTCACTCCAAGGCTCTTTATGACTCTTTCGAGTGCAGCGTTATCCAGGGATTCCAAATAGACCTTGTTCAAGGTGTCAGCAACGTGACGCCGCTCTTTCGGCGTATCAACGACCGGCGGGGTGAAGGATAGCACAAGATCATAAGCCTCCGCCTCAAGGTGACCAAGCGCAACACCAAACCTAGCGAAGCTCTTATTCAGGAATTCAGAACGAAGGCGGAATAGTTCTTCCTCCTTGGCAAGTTCGGTGAACTTCACTTCTATCTGACCATCATAGAATTCGCTGCCTAGCGAATGATCTGAAGGAATGTTCTCTGAGCGCAGGTAATACTGCTCTTTCTCGGGCAGCTTAGCTATATCTCCAAGCCACATGACAATATGACCGTGACGATTGAGACCAAAGCTTATGCTCTCCTCCTGAGTGTCAATCGATCCGTAGGTAGTCGATGCAAATTTCACGCTGTAGTCAGGGGAGTTATCGTACTTCAATAGCACACTGCGATTGAAAAATACAGGCTGGAGGAACCCTTCATCAAAGGAACGGTACAAACCAGGAATGTAGAAATAATCGTCCGGGTCAAAGAGAAAAGGTACATTGGTGAACCCGAATTTTTCGGTATGTTTTCGCCTATTGACCCTAACCACCTTTGATGATCGCTCAAAAGCCTCTTTGTGGAGATTTACTATTGCAAAACGTGAACCGTCCGGAAGTTGTTCATGGCCGCATTGTGGGCACCTCAGTACCGGGAGACCGAAAATTTTTATGGCGACTCCAGAGACGGTTTCGTTGAAGTCAAAAAAGGAAAGTTCGGTGTGTGCATTGCAGTTGTCGCAATAGATCCGCTGAGGCACCCCGTCTTTGGGAATAATATCACTGATTTCCATAGTTCATTTGCCCTAAAAATCGATGCCGCAGCAACTAAAAACGGATTTTCCGCAGTAAGCGACAGCAAAGGACCTTTCGGCTCTCCTTTGCGGGGCCTAAATCCGCACTGAGGGCAGTAGTCAGATTGTCATGACCAATCATAGACTGCCCTTCTAGCGGCCGTGACACTTTTTGTATTTCTTACCACTGCCGCAGGGACAAGGCTCATTCCGACCCGTTTTCTTGGCCTTGAATAGCGCAGCGCTTTGGTCGGAATGGTTGAGCATAATTTTCCTGGCAGGTTGCACCATTCGGGAGGCATCTTCGTATATGTGGTCATTTTCGGTAGTTCGCGACATGGGAATGTGGACTTCAAATGATTTTGCCTGATGGTAAGTACCGTCGGCGCTCACCTCCGCGAAAATACCTATGATGTTCTTAGCTTTTAGGGCCACTGCAACTGCGCTGGCTTTGCTGGTCACCTGTGTCCAATCCACTTGCTTGTTTAGTTGCTGAAGCCAGACGAAGAGTGGGGCGCCATCGCCGCCCAAAGAAAAGTAGCGAAATGGATGCTCGTTCAGCGTTTTCCGAAGATCGACCAGCATTTTTGCAAGATTGTTCTTGCCGTCACCCCCGAAATCGCGGATATGACTTTCCGCTGAAAGCCACCCGCTTGCTCGAGTGGCATCAAGGGCATCAAGAATCTTCGACACTTCCAACGGGATTTCCTGCATAGGAAGCGCTTTAGTTTCCCAGCCCTCTCCTTCGAAGCACTTGTCAACAATCTCACTCATTCCATCCCACAAGACCATGCTGGCTTTGCCGTCTTTGAGCTGTTCAGCCAAATCATGATCAAATCGATTTTTTGTCAGGTAAGCACCAAGAGGGTCGAACTCGTCGAAGAGATGAGCTCGGCGAACCCTGGCAACGGATTGCCGAACCTCTAGGTAGTGGGCAAAAAATCCTGGCGTAGGCAAAAACCGCTTAAGTACGAATAAGTCGTCAATTGACAGAGAAATAAAGGCATGCTGTCCAAGCAACGGTTCGACTTGCGGCAGTTCCTTGCAGAATGCTGCAAGGGGCGAGAACGACTCGACGGTAAGTCCGATTGGCACCAACACGCGATAGTCGGAGCGGCGGACACGGTCGCACTCTTTGTACTTGCCATCAATACGTTGATAAAGCGGCACTTCGTCTGCAGAATTAAGGTAACGAAAGAAACGGTCGCATTGCTGATACGCCTTGAGCACCAAGTCTTGTACGGACTGAGCGTGGCGACCGAAATCCAGCTCAGGTGACGCAATGGTTGCAGCGGCTCCAGCTTTTGCTTCAACCAAAATAAGCACATCATCAATCAGGACAAGCGTGTCGTTTTCGGACCACTGCTTGGTGGTAGGATCCTTGTAGTAGACTTCCCGAAGCACTTTGGCACTGGGGAGTTGGGCAGAGAGAATATCGGCGAAGGCTGCTTCGCTCATCAATTTCTGCCGATCTTCAAAAGCTTTCTTGTAGTCAGGCTTTCGCTGAAGAAGATTGAAGAGGAGTGCACGATACCCTGCGTCACGGGCAAAACATGGGTCTACAGCGTAGTAGTCAGACCCATGCTGGATCAACGGTTTTTTGCGTGCAGGCAGTGTCCGGTAAGGTGTACCCGCAAAGTCACCAGCAGCGAAGAATTCTGTTTCCTCCCCCCGACTGTAGGCCAAATCCGCTAGAAGCATCGGCGGGAGTTTGGTGTGACGGCTTACATTGGCAACGCCACCACGAAACATATCGTCTATTGCTCGGCTTGCGGAGCTTAGTTGTTCCGCATTTTCTGCCCCCCACGCTTCCATGATGTCTTCTACGGGCTTTTCATTTGCGTCTGCAAAGGCCTGCGCCGCTTGAAACTGTTGCACCATCTCCAAAATTGCGTTGGCTTGACCAGTACGTGTGGCGTCGGCCATCGCTTGAAAACCTTCGGCGATATCGTCCGCACCAACGCCGTACACCTCTGTCAGAACATCATCATGCGGCGCCAGAACGTAGCGATAAAACTCCCCTTCTAAGACTTGGTAACGGTTGCCGCGCAGCATGACCCAAGTAGACTTCGCGCGAAACTCAATATCGGCTGTGTCAGGACCGAATACGCCGTTTTTCGTTCCCGCTGATGAGACCATTGCGAAGAGCATTGCTTGCTCTCGCAGCTTCTGGCTGAGGTGATAAAGTTCCACGCACTTATGTTCATCGAATGTCATGTCGTCGGGAGCCGAATCAGACGCAAGCACCGCATGAACGTATTCAAGCAGAAATTGATTTTGGTTGATGAGGTCTTCTGGGTCGTCGGCTCCTGGCTGTTCCCCATCGGCAACCTGTCTATCTCCCATCCCTTTCAGCATAGGCTGAGCGTAGATATAGCCAAGTAGATCATGGGGAGGCATTGCCACTATTATTTCACGCATGCTGGCGGCGGTGGTCTGCATTTCTGTTAGAAGAGCGGCTTCCGCCTCTTTTCTTTCTTTTTCGTCCATCGAAAAGTTCACCGGCTGAATTTAAGAGGCAATTGCGGAAACGTGGCACGCGTGGATTTTGGATCTTGGCAAGATCCAGCGCCAAATGAAACGACGCAAGGGACCACTCATTCCAGTCGTGGATCTCCTTTGTACAAGAAGCCCTTACCGTCTTACAAGCAGGTCCGCTTCTCCGCAGAAACATCTGCAGTTAGCACCCGCAGCGAGCTTCCGCTGTCCGCGCCTAAATAATGGAGCACGCAAAAGTCTGCTATGAAAGTTGCAGGTTTGACGCCGAGAAATGGCAACTCGGCGTCAATAAATGTCACCTTATGTGTCGTTCTACAACATCCAAATTGAAATATCTTCAGGTCAACCACATTTTGAATACCCACAGGCTCCGCAGGTCATGCATCCCTCGATCATCCGCAGTTCATAAGACCCGCATGACGAACACGCCTTGCCGCGCGACCCGCCGTTAATGGCGACCACGTCGGCCTGCGGATCAGCCTTCAGGCCCATCCCCTCACCGGCAAGAAAACCGATTGAGATCATATGCTTCTCGATCACCCCGCCAATTGCGGCCAAGATTGATGGCACGTATTTGCCCTGCATCCAGGCGCCACCGCGCGGATCGAACACTGCCTTCAGTTCTTCGACCACAAAGGACACATCACCCCCGCGCCGGAACACCGCAGAGATCATCCGCGTCAACGCCACAGTCCAGGCAAAATGTTCCATGTTCTTGGAATTGATGAACACTTCAAACGGCCTGCGATGTCCTGCAATGACCAGATCATTCACCGTGATATAGATCGCATGCTCACTATCCGGCCATTTCAGCTTGTAAGTCGCACCGTCCAACTCCTGCGGACGATCCAGCGGTTCGGACATATACACGACCTCAGCCCCCTCATCGCCGTCCCGGACCTGCGCTGGGACCTCTGACGGGGATGCTTCCTCAGATACTGACAGTACAGACCCCGTCACATCGTTGGGGCGATACGTCGTGCAACCCTTACAACCCTGATCCCAGGCGGCCATATAGACCTCTTTGAAAGCATCAAAGCTGATGTCTTCGGGGCAGTTGATCGTCTTGGAAATACTGCTGTCGATCCACTTCTGCGCGGCGGCCTGCATGCGCACATGATCGAGCGGAGCCAGTGTTTGCGCGTTGACAAAATAGTCCGGCAAAGGTGCATCACCCTTCAGATCACGCCACATCTGCACGGCGTAATCGACAACCTCTTCCTCAGTTCGCGACCCGTCTTTCTGCAAGACCTTGCGCGTATAGGCATAGGCAAAGACCGGCTCGATCCCCGAGGACACATTGCCCGCATAAAGGCTGATTGTGCCGGTCGGGGCAATCGACGTCAAAAGCGCATTTCGTATGCCATTTTGACGTATTGCACCCCTCACATCCTCATCCATGTCCTGCATTGCGCCCGAGGCAAGGAACTGATCCGCATCAAACAGTGGAAACGCGCCCTTCTCCTTGGCCAGTTCGACCGAGGCCAGGTAAGCCGCCCGCGCAATCGCATGCATCCATGTGTCTGTCTGCGCAGCCGCCTCTTCCGACCCATAGCGTAAGCCAACCATCAGCAATGCATCCGCCAATCCGGTGACGCCCAGGCCAATGCGGCGTTTTGCCTTCGCCTCGGCCATCTGCGCATCCAGCGGAAAACGCGAGGCATCAACGACATTGTCCATCATGCGGACAGCCGTGGCGACCAGATCGGTCAAAGCCGCATCATCAAGTGCCGCGGCATCTTCAAACGGATCACCGACCAGCTTGGCCAAATTGATCGAGCCCAGCAGGCAGGCCCCATAAGGCGGCAAAGGCTGCTCACCGCAGGGGTTCGTTGCGGCAATGGTTTCGCAATAATTCAGATTGTTCATCTGGTTGATCCGGTCGATAAAAATCACACCCGGTTCCGCGTAATCATAGGTCGACTGCATGATCGCATCCCACAGATCACGGGCCTGTACGGTGCGATGGACCTCGCCATCAAACAGCAAATCCCAAGACCCATCCGCCTTCACCGCATCCATAAACGGATCGGTGATCAGCACGGACATGTTGAACATCCGCAACCGGGCGGGATCAGACTTTGCAGTGATAAAATCCTCAACGTCCGGGTGATCGCAGCGCATCGTGGCCATCATCGCACCGCGGCGGGACCCGGCGGACATGATCGTGCGGCACATCGCGTCCCACACATCCATGAAGGACAGCGGGCCAGAGGCATCGGCGGCAACACCCTTTACGCCTGCGCCTTTGGGGCGAATGGTGCTGAAATCATAGCCGATCCCACCCCCCTGCTGCATCGTCAGCGCGGCCTCTTTGAGCATGTCAAAGATCCCGCCCATACTGTCCGGCACCGTGCCCATGACAAAGCAATTGAACAGGGTCACCGACCGGGCGGTGCCTGCGCCAGCCGTAATCCGCCCTGCAGGCAGATATTTGAAATCTGCCAGCGCGTCATAGAATTTGCCTTCCCATGCTTTGGGGTTTTCCTCAACCGCTGCAAGCGAGGTTGCGATCCGGCGCCAGGTATCTTCGACAGTGTCGTCGATCGGCGTTCCGTCCGCCTGCTTGAACCGGTATTTCATGTCCCAGATTTGCTCAGCGATAGGGGCAGAAAACGCGGTCATTTGGGGAATCTCCTCTGGGGCAGCGGGCAAGGTCTGCATCTTACGGGGTTCAGTGATCTTTGAAAACTGTGGATTGTATTTACCATATATAGTGGTTGATCTCAACCTCAACACAACATAAACCATTTCCCGGGCAAACATTGAAGCCGAGCCGATGCGGCTTATTTCTTTAATAACATCCCGGGGGGATTGATGACAAAAACCGTGCATTTGCTGAAACTATCTGTCGGCACTGAAGATGTCGCCGGCCTCTCTGCATGGCAATCAACCAAGCCCGCCCAGACCGATGATGGCTTGCCACGCCACATCACCCGCATGTGGCCGAAACGTGGTGACGAAATCCTGAACGGCGGCTCAATCTTCTGGGTGATTAAGGGCGTGATCCTGTGCCGCCAACCCATCCTGCGCCTTGATGAATACCTTTCTGCCGATGGCATCCGCCGCTGTGCTATTGTCTGCAAACCCGGCCTGATCCGGGTCGAGGCGACACCCAAACGCGCCTTTCAAGGTTGGCGCTACTTGCCTGTTTCGGACGCGCCGCGCGACTTGCCACAGGGTCGGCAATCTGAAGAAGCACTACCACCCGCGCTCACCAAAGCTCTCGCCGATATCGGCGTGCGTTAGACAGAATTTTCGTCGAAAAATCTGTCTCGCGGCAAAAATTTCGTAACGAAATTTTTGCTCCCCTCCTCAAAACCAAGGCCGCCGCCCCGCATCGTTAGGATGGGACAAACCTGCAAGGCTCTCGCCCAAATCCCATCCCTGTGCCATGATCCTCCGTAGGAGGACCGTCTATGACCACTTTTGCCAGCCCAATTGCCGATATTCACATAGCCGACCAATCGATTACGCAACGGGTGTTCGCCGGCCTTGAAAACAGACCGGATGCGGTGGTGCTGACGGACGGCCCGACAGGGCGCAGCATCACGGCAGCGGCGTTCATCGATCAGGTGAAACAGCTGGCAGGCGGGCTGACGGCAGCGGGGTTCGGTGCAGGGCATACCGTCGCACTGATGGCGCCCAATATCCCCGAATATTGCGTGATCTTTCATGCTGTGGCCTGGGCCGGGGGCACCATCACGACGCTTAACCCGACCTATACGGATCACGAGATCAAGCATCAACTTATTGATTCAAAATCAGAATTACTGATCACCATTCCCGGCTTCCTTGACACAGCCCGCGCGGGGGCAGACGATTTGCCCGTGATTGCCGTCGGTAGCCCGGAATTTACCGCGCTCATGGGTGATCCAATACCGACGCAGGTTCCGGTTGACCTTGACGAGCATACGGTGGTGCTGCCCTATTCCTCTGGCACGACGGGCCTGCCCAAGGGGGTGATGCTGTCGCATCGCAACCTTGTGGTCAATGTCGATCAGATCATCAACGCCGCCGATTTTCAGGCCGGGGAGGTCGCCGCCGGTTTCCTGCCTTTCTTTCACATCTACGGTATGACCGTGCTAATGAATGTCCATCTGGCTGGTGGCGGGGCAGTTGTCACCATGCCCCGGTTTGATTTGCCGCTGTTTTTACAGATCTGTCAGGACCATAAAGCGCGGCGCATGTGGATCGTGCCACCCGTGGCGCTGGCATTGGCCAAACATCCACTGATCGATGACTATGATCTGACATCGTTGCAGCAGGTATTTTCCGGCGCGGCCCCGCTGGGGGCAGAGCTGTCGAACGCGGTTGGTGCCCGTCTTAACTGTATTTCCTTACAAGGATATGGGATGACCGAACTGAGCCCTGTGTCCCATGCCACCCCGGGGAATGCGAACCGGCCGGGCGCATCCGGGTTGGCGCTACCAAACACCCAATGCCGCATCGTTGATATCGAATCCGGGACTGATCTGGGCCCGGATCAAGAGGGTGAGCTGTGGATAAAAGGGCCGCAGGTCATGCAAGGTTATCTTAACAACCCAGCAGCAACAGCCGAGACGATCACCAAAGATGGCTGGCTGCGGACCGGCGACATCGCGAGGATCGACGCCGATGGCTATATGTTCATCACCGACCGGCTGAAAGAGCTCATTAAATACAAGGGATTTCAGATCGCCCCGGCAGAGCTGGAGGCGGCATTGGTCGCGATGGATGGTATCACCGACGCCGCTGTCATTGGCATCCCCGATGATGAGGCCGGTGAGTTGCCCATCGCCTTTGTCATCGCAGGCGACCCCGCCCCTGACGACGCCACGATCAAGGCCCATCTGCATGACCAGCTGGCCCATTACAAGCAAATCCATCAGGTCCATTTTGTCGCAGAAATCCCAAAATCCGCTTCGGGGAAGATCCTGCGGCGGCTGCTGCGCGACCAGATGGCGGCGGGCTAGCAACGTTCGGTGGGTGTTGCGTCAGGGTCACCGCTCGGTGTTTCACGATTTTTGACGAATCACCCGTTAATGCAGGGGTATTGGCAAAAACAGGGCTCGGCATCGCGTCGGCAAAACGTCGGACTTCCGTCAGACCCGCTGCCCCGTTTTGCCCAGATTAACGACCCGGACGGTCGAAAGGTAAAGACCGCATTAACACTGGTCAAACGCTGAAAACTGCTATGAATTTCCCGACGACGCGTTGCAACGCAGCCCTGCATCATTACATCACAACAGCGTCACATTGGATCCATCAGGATAACACCTGCCAACCCGCAAAATTGAATGACATGACCCAAAGGCAGACCCGATGACAGGCACAGCTCAGGAAACGCGGTCACGCCGCAATCGGCTCGAGGGCCTGGATCTGGCGCGGTTTCTTGCTTTTGTTGGCATGGTCATCGTCAATTTCAAAATCGCGATGGGCGCAGAGGGTGGCAGCGGCCCACTGGCCCTTCTGACCGGGGCTTTGGAGGGGCGCGCAGCGGCGACATTTGTAGTGCTTGCGGGGATCGGGCTGGGTCTGGCCAGCGCAAAAGGAATGGATCAGACGATTTCCGTCACGATCAAGCGGGCTGTGTTCCTGTTGGTGATTGGTCTGCTGAATATGACCATCTTTGATGCCGATATCCTGCATTATTATGCGTTCTACTTCCTGTTTGGGGTGCTGTTACTTCCTTTGAACAACCGCGCGCTGTTCGCTGTTCTGATCGGTCTGAATGTCGCTTTCACCATCATGATCCTGACGTTGAACTATGATGCAGGCTGGAACTGGGATGACTACACATATGCAGGGTTCTGGACACCGACAGGTTTTATCCGCAACCTGTTCTTTAATGGCTGGCACCCGGTGATCCCTTGGCTTGGGTTTCTTTTGTTCGGGATCATCCTGAGCCGGGTGTCACTGTCAGAACGCGCAATGGTGGCCAAGCTGATCATCGGTGGCGCAATCGCCTTTGCGCTCGCCGAAGGGCTCAGCGCCGCACTGACAGGCCCGTTTGCAGCGATTGACCCGGAACTTGCGGCACTTGTGACAACCGACCCAATCCCGCCCATGCCACTTTACATGTTGGCGGGGATTGGTGCGGCCAGCATGGCGATCGGGCTTTGTTTGCTGGTCTCCGATCAGCTTGCCGCGATTGGGCTATTGCGCCTGCTGGTGCCAGCGGGGCGGCAGACGCTGACGCTTTACATCGCGCATATTCTGGTCGGGTTGGGCACATTGGAGGCATTGGGCATGCTTGGCGGGCAGACCGTTGCGCAAGCTGTCGTCGCATCGCTGCTTTTCTGCATGGCCGCGACGATCTACGCATTTTTATGGTCGCGATGGTTCAAACGCGGCCCGGTCGAAGCACTGATGCGCAAACTGGCAGGATAGCGCGCCCGCATCAGATCCCCAGCACCAGTTGCAACGCCTTCAGTTTCTGACGCTGATCATCTGTCCAGCCCGCACGCCGCCCGCGAAACAGGGTGGCCTGGCTGGCATGGATCAGCCCGTCATTAAGGATTTTCAGCCCGTTCGCCCGCAGTGTTTCCCCGGTTGAGGTGATATCGGCAATCGCCTCTGCCGTTTCGTTCTTGACCGTGCCTTCGGTGGCCCCTTGGCTATCGACCAGCTGATAATCGGCCACGCCATGGTCGCGCAGGAACTCACGCACCAGCCGGTGATATTTCGTCGCAATCCGCAGCCGCAACCCATGCTGGCCCCGAAACGCAGCCGCAGCGGCATCAAGATCATCCAGCGTATCCACATCAACCCAGGCCTGTGGCACGGCGATGATCAGATCCGCCCGGCCAAAGCCCATTGGTGCCAGCTCTGCCACCCGGCTGTCCCAATTGGCCAGCTTTTCACGCAGCAGGTCAGTGCCGGTTACACCCAGATGGATGTTGCCTGCGGCCAGTTCGCGTGGGATTTCGCCGGCCGAGAGCAACACCAGTTCGACCCCGTCGATCCCGTCAACCGCGCCTGCATATTCCCGATCTGATCCGGATTTGCGCAAAGTGACCCCGCGCTGCCCGAACCATTGAAACGTCTTGTCCATCAGCCGCCCCTTGGACGGCACCCCCAGTTTCAGCATGACAACCCCATCACCAGATCAGGCCGGATCACGCCCCCCACTGCGGGCACGGCCCGCCCCTGCCCCAGCCGCGCGGTCAGCGCGTCATAGCGCCCGCCGGTGGCCACAGGCGGCAGGTCGGGCCGGTCGCTGGCATAGAACCCAAAGACGAACCCGTCGTAATATTCCAGCGAGGTGCGGCCATAGCTGCCTTCGAATTCCAGCGCTTCCACGTCGATCCCCCGTGCTGCCAACGCATCCAGCCGCGCCGACATCCGCCCCACCGCGTCCCGAACCGCAGGCATATCCACCGCAATATCGCGCAAGGCGCTTAGCACATTGGGGCAGGTTTCGCGCAAGGACAGGATCGCATCGATCAGCCCGATTTCCTCGCCCGCGATGGGGGCCGCTGCCGCATCGGCACGCAGCGCGTCGATCCGGGCTGCGACCTCTTCCCGGCTGCGCCGCCCGATATCGGGGCCAGCCTCGGCAAAAGGATCATCAGCGGCCAGCAATGCCGCCCGGCTGGCGGGCATCTCCGCCCCGCCATAGCGTTTCAGCAGCGCCTTGAACCGCCCCGGCCGCCAGATATGGCGCAACAGGGCCGCCTTGCGCGCATCAGTCGTCTGCAACCCCCGTACGGCCGCCGTCAGGATGCCGATGTCGCCTGTGGCCGCCCGCACCGGCAGCCCGTCCAGCCCGGCTGCGATGGTCGCGAACACCTCTGCATCAGCGCCTGCGGGGTTCTGTCCGTCGAAGACCTCGTAGCCGACCTGCACATATTCATTGGCGCGGGTTTCGTCGCTTTCCTGTTTACGGAAAACCTTGCCGGAATAGGTGTAGCGGGCGGGTTCGGCATGGGTCTCCATATGCATCTGGACGACGGGGACCGTGAAGTCAGGCCGCAGCACCATTTCGCCGCGCAGGGGGTCGGAGGTGAGGTAGGCGCGCGCGCGGATATCCTCGCCATAGAGGTCGAGAAGCGTCTCGGCAGGTTGCAGCACCTCCGCCTTGACCACCAGCCCGCCTTGGTCGGCAAAGTGGTCACGCAGGCGGCGCGCCTCTGTCAGTATTTCCGGTGAGCCAGGCATCAAACGAAATACCTCAGCACCAGAATGAAGCCGAAGAACATCATGACCGACCCGATGACAGTGAAAAGCGTGGCATCATTTGTCGTGCCGTAGGCGACGGCGACAAAGCCCAATGCTGCAATGACACCCCCGAGCATGATCGAGGCAATGCCGGTCAGAATGGCACCAAGAAAGCGCGACAGTCCTCTCAGAAAGCCATTCATGACGTGCCCAAAATCTCGCGCACCTTGGCGAGCATATCCTCGCGCGGCACTTCGTATTGGCTAGGCCGGTCCTTCCACTCTTCCAGCGTCGCGTTCTTGGCGATCTCCGCGCCCAGGACAAGATCCTTGATCTGCACGACGCCTTTATCGAACTCATCACCCCCTGCGATAATCGCCACAGGAGAGTTCCGTTTATCCGCATATTTCAGTTGGTTGCCAAAGTTCTTGGGGTTGCCCAGATAAACCTCGGCCCGGATGTCGTTGTTGCGCAGCTCCGCAACCATGGTCTGATAGTCCGCCATGCGGTCACGATCCATGACTGTCACGATGACAGGACCTTGCGCGGCGGTGTCGATACGGCCCTTGGCATGCAGCGCAGCCAGCAGCCGGTCGACGCCGATGGAAACGCCCGTTGCAGGCACCTCCTGCCCGGTAAAACGCTTGACGAGGTCATCATAACGGCCGCCTCCGGCGACAGAGCCGAAGTTGCGGGGACGCCCCTTTTCATCTTTGATTTCAAAGGTCAGTTCCGCCTCGTAAACCGGTCCGGTGTAGTAACCGAGGCCACGGACGACGGAGGGGTCCAGTCTGATACGATCCGCATGATAGCCCTGAGCCGCTAAAAGCGAAGAAACTGAGAGGAGTTCTTCGACCCCCTCACCGCCAATACCAGAGCCTTCAACCAAGATTCTGAGATAATCCGCAACACTTTTGTTCCAAGTATCGGCTTCCAAAGCGTCAAGTTCATTTCCCGCGGCGTCTACGGCACCAACGCCTCCAATATCAGCAGCATCCGCATAAATCTGCTTTCCGGCGCCGTGAGATACCTCTGCGTCCGCGATTAGTTCTCGTTTCACGTTTCTCGACGCATTCACGAAACTCAAGACTCGCGCGATTTGCTCGTCCCCAAGCCCCGCACCCTTCGTAAAATCCCCGCTCTCGTCCTTGCGGCCTTCACCTAGCAAAGCACGCACACCGTCCGGCCCCAGTCGGTCAAGCTTATCAATCGCGCGCAGCACGATCCCGCGTTCGGCTTCTTTATCGTCGCCAGAGAGGCCCGCGACCTCCATCACCCCATTCAGCACCTTCCGGTTATTCACCCGGATCACATAGTCGCCGCGCTCAATCCCGACAGCCTCAAGGGTATCGGCCAGCATCGCGCAAATCTCCGCATCCGCAGCCACCGATCCAGACCCAACAGTATCCGCATCGCATTGATAAAACTGTCGAAACCGGCCCGGGCCCGGCTTTTCGTTCCGCCAGACCGGCCCCATCGTGTAGCGGCGATAGGGCGATGGCAGGTCGTTGCGGTATTGCGCGGCCACGCGGGCCAATGGCGCCGTCATGTCATAGCGCAGGGCGAGCCAGTCGCCATCTTCTTCCCAGGCAAACACACCCTCATTCGGGCGGTCCACATCAGGCAGAAACTTGCCCAGCGCCTCCACCGTTTCCACGGCGGATGTCTCCAGCGCGTCGAACCCATAGCGATGGTAAACCCCGGCAATCTTTTGCAGCATCTCGGCGCGGGCGGTCACCTCTGCGCCGAAATAATCGCGAAACCCCTTTGGCGTCTGCGCCTTGGGGCGGGGTTGCTTCTTTTGCTTGGCCATCGCTTTGGTCCCGTCGCTTGCGTTCGGGGGCCGTTTATCGTGCCAATGTCACAGGGGCAATGCGGTCGTGTATTTCAGCTCTTTCAGGCTGAAGGACGACACAACGGATTTCACGAATGGCGAACGCAGCAGGGTATGGGTCATGAAGGTCTCATAAGCCTCAACATCGCGGCAGCGGATTTTCAGGATGTAATCGGCGGTGCCGGAAATCGCATGCGCCTCCATAATCTCTGGATGCGCGCGAATGACGGTGGCGAAACCGGCAATCGACGCTTCTGCATGATCGGCCAGACGCACGGTCGCAAAGACACAAAGCCGGACATCCGCCCGTGCCGGGTCCAGCAAGGCCACCCTGCCCCGGATCAGCCCCAGCTTCTCAAACTCCTGTACCTTGCGCCACGCGGTTGATGTGGCCATGCCCGCCTGTTCAGCCAGATCAGACAGGGACAGCGCCGCATCGCCTTGCAAAACCCGCAGCAACGCCGCCTCTTGATCAGAAAATTTCATGGGATTGCACTTTCTATCATCATTTTGCCAAAAATACTCAAAACTCAAGAGAAACGGAATAGAATTTCGTTCATTTTGGAAGAGCATGGTGAAAAGGAGCTTTCCCATGCCCAAAGATACCACTTACACCTCCCTGCACCCTGATGCCGACGGCCATTTTCCCTATACGGCGGATGATGACGCTGTCTGGGGTGAGTTGTTCACCCGGCAAATGGATTTCCTCCCCGGTAAGGTCGCGCCCGAATATATTGACGGCGTGACCAAGCTGGGCCTGAACGCAGCAAAGACACCCCAGGTGAAGGATATTGATGCAAAGCTACACGCACTAACAGGCGCCGGCGCGGAAGGTGTGCCCGCCATCATTCCGCCCTCGCAATTCTATGACCTTCTCAGCCAACGCAAGTTTCCGGTTGCCACCTTTCTGCGCCGCCGCGAACATATGGATTATATCGAGGAACCCGACCTGTTTCACGAGGTGTTCGGCCATTGCCCGATGCTGACCAACCCGGCCTATTGCGACTTCATCGAGGGGTTTGGCACACGGGCCAAATCCTTGGGCAAAGGTTACCGCTGGCACATGTTCCGCCTGTTCTGGTTTACCGTGGAGTTTGGCATGCTCCGTACGACGGACGGGTTGCGCGCCTATGGGGCGGGGATCGTGTCCTCCCCGGCGGAGGCTGAAAACGCCATATCCGACCGCGCGCTGATGCAGGATTTTGATCTGCTGACCGTGTTCCGCACCCCCTACCGGATCGATATCGTGCAGCCGACCTATTTTGTGATCGACAGCTTTGATCAGCTGGCCGCCATGCTGGATGCTGATTTCGGCGCACTAATCGATCAGGCAAAGCAAATCGGTGATCTGCCCGCCCTTTTCGAAGCCAAGCAAGCCAGTTAAGAAAGGTGCCATGGCTGACAGCACCCATCTGGAAGAACAAATCGCCCACCTGACCCGCACGGTCGAGGAACTGTCGGATATTGTTGCCCGCCAGGAAACAGAACTGGCGCAGGCGACACGCCGGCTGGCCATGTTGATGCAGCGTGAGGCAAGCCGCGAGCTCGATGCCGGCGGCACCGTCCCCCTCGCCGATCAACGGCCGCCGCACTGGTAGTGGCCTCATTTTCTGTTGTTTTGTTGCCGAAACTGGCCATTGCATCGATTTACCTTGCTTTTTGATCCATGTGCCCCCACATGGGGCGTGCAGACGTTATCCAACTCGACCCACTGTTCTCCTTTCGGCCACAGTCTTTCGAACTTGCACTGACTAAGCCGGGCTGCCGCAATACCGTGGGCAGCACATGAAAAAGGAAAACACGATGGCTACTGGCACCGTGAAATGGTTCAACTCAACTAAAGGCTTCGGCTTTATCGCACCTGATGGCGGCGCGAAGGACGTTTTCGTTCATATCTCCGCTGTTGAGCGTTCAGGCCTGACTGGTCTTGCTGATGACCAGAAGGTCACATTCGACATCGAAGCTGGCCGTGATGGTCGCGAATCAGCTGTGAACCTCGCCCTCGCCTAAGCGATTGGCATAGAAATAGACCGCGCGTGGCATTCTATGCGCGGTCAACTGGCGGCATTTGTTCGCTGATTCTGTTACAATTCTGTAATTTTCTTGATTTTGTTGCCGCAACTGCCATTCTGCAGGGGCGACGTTAATCTATCGACCACTGTCTCCTTTTCGGCTCAGTCTCTCGATCCAAGTTTGACCGAGCCGAGCCGCTGCAGTCCCGCGAGCGGAAACAAGAAGGAAGACAAGACATGGCTTCAGGCACTGTCAAATGGTTCAACACAACCAAAGGCTACGGCTTTATCGCACCTGATGGCGGAACGAAGGATGTATTCGTTCATATCTCAGCAGTGGAGCGGTCAGGCCTCACCGGCCTCAAGGATGACCAGAAGGTTAACTTTGACATTGAAGCAGGACGCGACGGTCGCGAAAGCGCCGTAAACCTGACACTGGCTGATTGATCAGCCCAAGACGCTGCGAAAAGGGCGCTCGAGTGGGCGCCCTTTTGCTTTTTGGCGCTGCGTCCCGTCTGGGCGCGCCTGCGGACCAGTCGTAGACATCACCGCAACCATCAATCCATCACATACTCGAATTTCTCGCGCAGATGGGTAAGCTTGTCGATATCCAGATTCTCGCAGGCGGGCACTTCGAACAGGCACTGGCGGCCACAGGTTTCCTGCCGTTCTACCAGTTCTTCGACAACATGGTAATGTGGCCGGTCGGTGTAATCATCAAAGAATATCTTGGTTCCCGGGGCTGCATGGGCCAGTGATTCCAGAAAGCACGCGACCCGAAAACGCCCATCCACGAGCACAACATCAGCTGATCGTTCGTCAACCCATGGTGCCTGTGTGTAAGTCTTGAAATTCGCCCGTTTCTCAAAACCGCGCGGCACTCCCCATTTGCGCAGCGGCCCGCAGTCGATCCATTGCAGATCCGCCCGGTCGTTGCCGACCTTTTCACGCATCGCTTTGATCCAATCCTCACTGGTATCCACAGACAGCATCGCTGCATCGGTATTTTGAGCCATCCAGATCGTGCTCGCCCCGCAGCCGTATTCTGCGTAGGATCTTGCCGCCCCTGCCACAGTTTTGAACAAGCTGTCATCACCTTCGAACAAGGTTCCTTTGGGCGCGATTAGCCGTTTGGACGCCGAAATCAGCTTGAGTGCGTTGAGTTCCAGTAAGGTTTGCTTAAACGACATGTTTGTCCCCGCTCGCTTTTGCCGGCCAAACCGCCGTGTTGTTGTACCGCCTCGCATCGGCCTATCGCCACCGGCACCCCGGCTGCGATAGGCCATTGATCTTAGTCCTGCAAGACAAACGTCACCTTCATGGCGACCCGGTATTCTTCAACCTTACCGTCTTTCACGGTGACTTTCTGATCGGCCACCCAAGCCCCGGTGATCCCTTTCAGGGTCTTTGACGCCTTCTTGATCCCGTTCTCGACGGCGTCGTCAAAGGATTTCGATGATGATGCGATAATTTCTGTGACTTTTGCGACTGACATTGTAGTTCCCTCCAGATTGCTGAGGGGTTCAGCCTAACCTCAGGGACCGTCCCAGTCCACGTCATCCGCTTTATCCACCGCCAGCGTCCCGTCGGGATAAGGTTGCATCATCGCTTTGGCCGTTGCCTCGTCACTGTGAAACCACGCATCCAACTGGCCCTCTTCTAGGATCACGCCCATGCGGTGATGGATGTCGCGCACATCCGCAGACGGTTCACAGGTGATCGTCGCCACCTGATGCACCTGCACCCCGCCCGGCCCGTTCCAGACGTCGTAGATTGCCGCAAAATATAACAGCTCGCCATCCTTGCGCGTGATCCGCCATGGTTGCTTGCGCCGTTTCTCGCCCGTCCATTCATACCAGCCATCCACCGGCACCACCGCCCGTTTCACGTCCGCAAAGGCGGATTTGTCGAAGACTGTCTCAGATCGCGCATTCACAATCGTTTCCATAACGGGCCGTCCGCGCGCATTGACCCGCCCGACCGGGATCAGCCCCCAGCGCATATGCTGCGCCCTATCCGCAGTCAGGGTGATCACCTCTTGCCCGGGCGCAATGTTCATGCGCGGCGGATCGCTGATCCCCGCGACAGGCCGCGTCAGGAAAAACCGCCCCGGCACTATTCCACTGCCTGGACCAGGTCAAAGACGACAGGCCCGATCGCGTCGACAATCACCTCCACACCTTCGGCATTGGGGTGGATCCCGTCAGGCTGCATCAGGGCCTGCATCCCATCAACCGTTCCGGCGACCGCGCGCAGGCCTGCCGCAAAATCAGGATAAAGCGGGATATCGTATTTCGCGGCCAGATCAGCATACATGCCTTCAAACGCGGCCTTGTAATCCGCCCCGTAATTGCCCCCCACGGACAGACCAACCAGTAGCATATCAACCCCGGCGTCCTGCCCTGCCGCCAAAATCCCATCCAGATTGGCGCGGCTGACCGCAGGATCAATACCGCGCAGGTAATCATTGCCGCCAAGGGTAATGATCATCGCGTCCACCTCTGGCGTCAGGGTCCATGCCGCCCGGCTAAGCCCCCCTGCTGTCGTATCCCCGGACACGCCCGCATTCATCACGGTCACGTCAGCACCCTGATCCACCAGCCATGCCTGCAACTGCGGCACAAAGCCGTCGCCTTGCGGCAAACCGTAACCGGCGGTCAGGCTGTCGCCCAAGGCCGCCACGGTCACAGTTTCCGCCTGTGCCACACCAGTTGTTATCAAAACCGCTGTAACGAGCTTGCTGACAGGGCCAGCCACCCCATATGAAACTGAAACGATCTGTTTAGAGGCGCGCGCAATGACCGACCCCGTTCTGACCATCACAGACGCCAACCTGTCGCTTGACGGCAATGCAGGCCGGGTGGACATCCTGCACGATATCGCACTGACCGTCGCGGGCGGGGAGACATTGGGCCTTGTCGGGCCAAGTGGATCGGGCAAATCATCGCTCCTTATGCTGATGGGCGGGCTGGAACTGGCCACATCGGGCAAGATCATCGCCCTGGGGCAGGATCTGACCGCGATGAATGAAGACCAGCTTGCCCTCTTTCGCAGGGACAATATGGGGGTGGTTTTCCAATCTTTCCACCTGATCCCGACAATGACCGCGTTGGAAAACGTGGCAACCCCGCTGGAACTGGCCGGTGTGCGGGACGCGTTTGACCGGGCAGAGGCCGAATTGCGCAGCGTAGGGCTGGCCGACCGGATGGATCATTACCCGAGCCAGATGTCGGGCGGCGAACAGCAGCGGGTCGCGCTCGCCCGTGCCTCAGCGCCCCGTCCCCGGTTGCTGCTGGCGGATGAACCAACCGGCAATCTGGATGAAGCCAACGGGCAGGCGATTATCGATCTGCTGTTCGATCTGCGTGACCGGCACGGCGCGACCCTGATCATGGTTACCCATTCGAATGAACTGGCGGGGCGGTGTGATCGGGTTGTGCGCCTGCGCGACGGGCGGATTAACGACGCCATGGCAAAGGCCGCCGAATGAGCATCGCCGTTGCATCCCGTTTCGCCGCCCGCGAATTGCGCGGCGGTTTGCGCGGCTTTCGCGTGTTTTTGGCCTGTCTGGCGCTTGGGGTCGCGGCGATAGCTGCCGTTGGCACCGTAAGGGCGGGAATTGAAGAAGGGTTAAAACGCGATGGCGCGGCCCTGTTGGGTGGCGATGCAGAGGTTGAATTTACCTATCGCTTCGCCCGTGATGATGAATTGGCATGGCTGAGGACCATAGCCGATGACATCTCTGAAACCGTGGATTTTCGTTCCATGGCGGTGGTCGACCGCGACAGGACCACCGAACGCGGGCTGACCCAGATCAGGGCGGTGGATGACGCTTATCCACTGGTTGGTCAGGTGCAACTTGACCCCGACATGCCACTGGATGCTGCGCTTGCCGATTACGGCGGCGTCATGGAACGGGTGCTGGCGGACCGGCTGGGCCTTGCCCCCGGTGATGCGTTCCTGCTGGGCGAACAGGAATTCACCCTGCGCGCCATTCTTCACCGATATCCCGACAATGCTGCCGGGGGCTTTGGCCTTGGGCCGCGTACGATTGTGCTGACCGGTGACCTTGCCAAATCCGGCCTGATCGCCGAAGGCACGTTGTTTTCCACACAATACCGGCTTGATCTGCCGCAAGGGGCCGACCTGCAAGCGCTGGAAGATCGGGCAGAGGCGCAGTTCCGCGACAGCGGTCTGCGCTGGCGTGACAGCCGCCGGGGCGCTGGCGGCGTTGCGGCATTCGTGGACCGGATCGGCGCGTTCCTGATCCTTGTGGGTCTTTCTGGTTTGGCGGTGGGTGGCGTCGGTGTCTCTGCCGCCGTGCGCGCCTATCTGGCGGGTAAAACCGGGGTCATTGCCACGTTAAAAACGCTGGGGGCGACGCGGGCGACGATATTCCAGACCTATTTCATCCAAGTGGGCGTGCTGACCGTGCTGGGTGTATTGATCGGGCTGATCCTGGGGGCCGGGTTACCGGTGCTGTTTGCACCATTGATCGAGGCGCGATTGCCGATCCCTGCCGCCTTTGCCATCTATCCCGGTCCGCTGGTCGAGGCGGCGGTTTACGGAGTGCTGGCCGCACTCGTTTTCACCCTCTGGCCGCTGGCCAAGACCGAGGATATCCGCGCCGCCACCTTGTTTCGCGACGCATTCGCAACCTCTGCCCGCCTGCCTGCCATCAAGTACCTGATCGCCATTGCGCTGTTGTTGGGCGCCCTGATCGGGGCTGCGATCTGGTTTTCCGGCACGATGTTCCTCACATTGTGGACCGCCGGGGGGATCGCGGCATCGCTATTCATTCTGGTCCTTGCCGCATGGGTGATCCGCTGGGTCGCCCGCCGCCTGCGCCGCCCGACACGCGGGCGACCTGCCTTGCGGCTGGCTTTTGGATCCATCGGTGCGCGGGGTGGTGAGGCGACGTCGGTTGTGCTGTCCCTTGGCCTTGGGCTGACGGTATTGGCCGCTGTTGGACAGATCGACGGCAACCTGCGCAATTCCTTTAGCAATGACCTGCCAGAGGTCGCGCCCAGCTATTTCTTTGTTGATATCCAGCCTGATCAGATCGACGGGTTTCAGGCGCGACTGGACAGTGACGCAGCCGTCAGCAGGGTCGATACGGCCCCCATGCTGCGCGGGATCATCACCCAGATCAACGGAAGGCCCGCCAGCGAGGTTGGCGGCGATCACTGGGTGCTGCAAGGGGATCGGGGGATCACCTATGCCGGCGCGCAACCCAAAGGAACCGACGTGACCCAAGGCACGTGGTGGGGGGCAGACTACAGCGGCCCGCCGCAGATCAGCTTTGCCGAGGAAGAGGCCATCGAAATGGGCCTGCAACTGGGTGACAGCATGACAGTGAATGTGCTGGGCCGTGACATCACTGGCGAGATCACCAGTTTCCGCAATGTCAGCTGGGAGGATGCAGGGATCGGTTTTGTGCTGGCCATGAACGATGGCGCGCTGGCGGGCGCGCCGCATAGCTGGATTTCCACCGTCTATGCCGAGCAAGACGCCGAGGCGGCGATCCTGCGCGACCTGGCTACCGCCTATCCCAATATCACCGCGATCCGGATCAGGGACGCGATTGATCAGGTCATAGAACTGGTGGGCGGGATTTCAGCCGCGACACGTTATGGCGCGCTGATCACACTTGTGACCGGGTTTCTGGTGCTGATTGGGGCGGCGGCGGCAGGCGAAAGGTCCCGCACGTTTGAGGCGGCGGTGCTGAAAACCATCGGGGCGTCACGCCGCCGGATCATGACCAGCTTTGCCTTGCGGTCGGCCCTGTTGGGACTGGCCGCTGGGATTGTGGCACTTGGTGCGGGCATATTGGGCGGTTGGGCCGTGGCCACATTTGTCATGGAAACCGACTATACCGTGATCTGGTCAAACGCGTTGCTGATCGTGGGGGGCGGTGTTATGGCCTCCACGCTGGCCGGGCTGGCCTTTGCCTGGCGTCCCCTTGCTGCGAAACCGGCACAAGTCCTGAGGGCCCGTGAATGAGCGATCCGGCATTTTTCGGCTATGGCAGTCTGGTCAATCTGGCCACACACGATTACGCCGATCCGCGTCCTGCGGCGCTGCGCGGCTGGCAGCGGGTCTGGCGTACGACCCGGTTGCGGGATGCCGCATTCCTGTCGGTAGAGCCTGCCAATGACAGCACATTGCATGGGCTGGTCGCACAGGTGCCCGATGCCGACTGGGCCGCCCTTGACCGGCGCGAGGCGGCGTATCAACGCCATGATGTGACCCCGGTTGTGCATCACAATGGGCCCAAAGCGCCAACGGCTGTGTATCAGGTCAAGCCGGAACATAATGCGGATGGCGCGCACCCCATCCTGCTCAGCTATCTGGATGTGGTGGTGCAGGGATATTTGCAGGTTTACGGCCATAAGGGGGTGACTGATTTCTTCGCCACCACCACCGGTTGGGATGTCGGTATTTATGACGACCGCGCGGCCCCGCTTTACCCCCGGCATCAAACCCTGACAGTGGATGAAAAATCGCTGGTGGATACCTGCCTAGCGGCGGTGGTGAAATAGGCTCATCAGCCGGGCCTGCCGATGGAACGGTTCTTTGGCTGGGGGCGGTTGATCCGCAGCCCCGATGACCCGCAGTGCCAGCAGATAGGCAATCGCCGCGAACACGGCCCCGCCCAGATATTGCCCGATCAAGACGCCGGGCGCGCCGAACATACTGGCCCCCACGATGACAAACGGGATCGTACCAAGCGTGTGCCGTCCCCAATTGACGGTGGTGGAATAGAACGGGTGACCCAGATTGTTAAAGGCGGCATTAGAGACGAAAAGCACCCCGTTGAAAAAGAACATCAACGAGAGCGGCCCGGCAAAAAGGAACACCAGCGTCAGCGCGATACCGTCCAGTTCGAACACCGCCGCCAGCAATGGGCGGGCCAGAAAAAACAGGCTGGATACAACAACCACAACCATGGCCGTAAAGATCATCCCATCGCGGAATGCCCCCCTGACCCGGTCGTGCAACCCGGCACCGGCATTTTGCCCGATGATCGGCCCAATCGCCCCTGACAGGGCAAAGATGATCCCAAATCCCACTGGTGTAATCCGACCCACAATGGCCATGCCAGCGACCGCCTCTTCGCCATAGGCGGCCATGGCGCGGGTGACATAGGCCTGGCCTATCGGCGTGGCCAGCTGTGTCAGGATCGCGGGGATCGCAATGGCGAGAATGGGGCGCAGGTCCAGATGCAGGCTTTGCAGTGAAGGTCGGTCCAGACCACCATGGCTGCGGATCAAGGGCAACATGGCCACCCATGCGATGGTGATCCGGGCGCAGACACTGGCCAATGCCGCACCGGTCAGTTCAAGGTCGAGCCCGAAGATCAGGATCGGGTCCAGCACGGCGTTCACCAACCCGCCCCAGATGGTTGCCATCATCGCCCGGCGCGCATCGCCATGCGCCCGCAGGATCGCCCCGCCAATCATGCCCACCATCAGGAATGGCAGCGAGGGCACGATGATCTGCAAATAATGCACGGCAAGGTCCAGCGTTTCATCCGACGCGCCCAGAAGGGTCACGAAAAACCGCAGGTTCAGCCAGACAAGCGCTGCAAAGATCGCCCCAAAAACAACACCATAGATCAGTGAATTGGTGGCACGCCTGCGCGCCTCATCCTCATCCCCTGCCCCCAAGGCGCGCGCCACCAATGCCCCTGCCGCAATCGCCATGCCAATCCCGAAGGAGGTGGTGAAAAACAGGATCGCGCCGGCATAGCCCACCGCCGCGGCCAATTCCGCCTTGCCCAGCATGGAGATGAAGATCATGTCGACCAGATCGACCACAAAGATCGCGATCAGCCCAACCGAGGCCGTGAAGGACATGATCGAGATATGGCGGAACAGGTTGCCTTGGGTAAATTTCGCCTGTGTATCCGCCATGCTCAAACAGGCCCCATGAAACTACATGAGGATCAGCCTAGCCGCGTTCCGCCGCCGGGCCAAGCGTTCAAATCTGTGGCTTGGTCTGCAACAATTGCATGACATCGGCCATTTCCGGCCCACGTTCGCGCCCGGTGACAGCCTTGCGTAGTGGCATGAACAACCCTTTGCCCTTGCGCCCCGTCTCTGCCTTCACCGCAGCGGTCCAATTGGCCCAGGTATCCGCCGTATAGGGCGGGTTATCGAGCAGGAAGAAAGCCTGCGCGACGAAATCCTTGT
Organism: uncultured Paracoccaceae bacterium; assembly: GCA_947503925.1. Taxonomy (GTDB): domain Bacteria; phylum Pseudomonadota; class Alphaproteobacteria; order Rhodobacterales; family Rhodobacteraceae; genus Yoonia. The sequence continues at coordinate 23,942 of CANNFQ010000005.1, forward strand.
CCTCATCCGCGATCAGTGGGGTCGCCCCGTCCCGGAACAGCGCCCACCAGCCCGCCACATCATCCAGCGTGTTGATATTGTCGCGCACCACATTCCAGAACGCATCCGCCAGATCATCCGGTACGCCAGCCGATGTTAAAACATCGGCCACGTCTTGGCTGCTGAGTGTCCCCAGATAGCGCGCAGTCAATGGTTTGAGGTCCTCTGCATCAAACTTTGTCGGTGCCGAGCCGAATTTGGAGATGTCGAAGCCCCCGACAACCTCATCGATATTGGCGCGCAATTCGACCGGGTCAGACGAGCCGAGCCGCGCCATCAGTGACAGGATCGCCTGTGGCGCAATCCCGCTGGCGCGCAAGTCCTTCAGTGCCAGTGTGCCCAGCCGTTTCGACAGCGCCTCGCCCTGTGGGCCGGTCAGCAAGGAATGATGCGCAAACCGGGGCACGTCGCCGCCAAGCGCCTGAATGATCTGGATTTGTGTCGCCGTGTTGGTCACATGGTCCGACCCGCGCACAACATCGGTAATTCCCATTTCGGTGTCATCAACGACCGATGCCAGGGTGTAGAGGATTTGCCCGTCATTCTTGAACAGAACCGGATCGCTGACCGAGGCGGCATCAATGGAGATATCCCCGATAATCCCATCCGCCCATTCGATCCGGGTGTGATCCAGCTTGAACCGCCAATGCGATCCGCGTTCCGCACGCAGCGCGTCTTTCTCGGCCTCTGACAGGTCCAGCGCCGCCCGGTCATAGACCGGCGGTTTGCCCATATTCAGCTGCTTCTTGCGCTTCAGGTCCAGTTCGGTCGGGGTTTCGAAACATTCGTAAAGCCGCCCCATATCGATCAGCCGCTGCTTGGCCGCCTGGTACCGATCCATCCGCCTGGACTGATATTCCATTCTGTCCCAGCTGATCCCGAGCCAGGTCAGATCATCCCTGATTCCCTGGATATATTCATCTTTTGACCGTTCCTGATCGGTGTCATCGATCCGCAGGATAAACTGCCCGCCCGCCTGCCGGGCGATGGCGTAGTTGAACAGCGCGGCCCGCAGGTTGCCGATATGCAGCCAGCCGGTGGGGGATGGGGCGAATCTGGTGGTGGTCATGGGCGTACTCCTGCTGTGGCAGGCTTTGACCATGGCGCGCTGCGGATGTCCAGTTTGGGTTGGGGTCGGGGCGGATGATCACAAAGCTGTTGCTTGCCCTGCCCCGGTGTCACCCTACTATTCTAAGCATAATACCAACAGATGAGGATGATCCCGATGAAGCTGACCCGCCGTCAAACCCTGCTATCCGGTGCCGCCTTGCCATTGGCCGCTGCCCCTTCTGTCGCGCTGGCCGATGGTCACGCCGCCACGTCCATGCCCACCCATCGTGATTTCACCCTTGGCGATTTCAAGGTAACCACCCTTCTGGCGGGCAGCCGCAGCGTTGAAAACCCCCACCAGATCTTTGGCCTGAACGTGGAGGCCGCCGAATTTGAAGAGGTCAGTGCCGCCAATTTCCTGTCCACCGATGCTGCCCAGTTTTTCTTTACCCCCACGGTTGTGAACACGGGGGCTGAGGTGATCCTGTTTGACACCGGCCTGAACCCCGCTGGCACCACCAAGGCGCTGGAAGCCGCCGGTTATACCGCAGATCAGGTCACTCATGTCGTCATCACCCATATGCATGGCGACCATATTGGCGGGCTTGCCAATGATGCCGGGGCCGAGACATTCTCCAACGCCGCCTATGTCACCGGCCAGGTCGAGTATGACGCCTGGGCCAAGGCCGAAAATGATGGGTTTGAGGCGAAGGTCCGCCCGCTGGCCGAAAAGATGAGCTTCATCCAGCCGGGCGACGATGTCCGGTCAGGGATCACGGCAGTTGACGCATTTGGCCATACCCCCGGCCATATGGGGTACATGCTGGAAAGCGGGGGCAAGCAGTTGTTCCTGATGGCTGATCTGGCCAATCACTATGTCTGGTCAGTGGCTTATCCTGATTGGGAAGTCCGGTTCGATATGGACAAATCCGCCGCTGCGGCCAGCCGCAAACGGCTGATGGACATGGCGGCGGCGGACAAATTCCCGCTGATCGGCTACCATATGCCTTTCCCCGGCATGGGCTATATCGCCCCACGCGGCGAAGGCGGTTACCACTATGTGCCGCATAGCTATCAGATGATGTGATTTGCGGCGTATCAATCAGATCTGCATCGTCTAATACCCTTCAACACGCAAGGGGCCGCGCTGAAACATGAAACTTGGCAGATGTTTGACACGATGGATCTGGTTTTCGGCATCATGGACGCCCTGACGTAGCGCAATATTGGCCGAAATGTCAGATTTCCCTGACCTACGCTAGGGCGTAGACACCAGCTGGGCCAGCGGCGACTTCGCGGGACAATGCGGACTTGTGCATGTGCGGCATTGCTGACGCAGCATCCTCACGCAGATGCGGCACCCTTTTCGCTGTGTTGCAGCCGATTTCGCCAGAGCGGTCATTGAAAGCCAGCCAGAGCGGCGAAATTCAAACCTTCCTTTCGCCGCAACCGAGACCGACCGTCGAGGAGCGGGACAAAGATGCCGCTCGCTTTTCCTGCGGTAGTTTCCGCAATCTGCACAAACCTAGAGTTTGTTGAGCAAGCAAAGAAGCAACGGCTAAGGAATGGAAATCGATCATCGAAAACCAGACTCAACGGACGACTGCGAAGTGTGGCGAGCGGAAGCTCCTTGTCAAAACTCCACGACGGCGCGGATGGATTTGCCTTCATGCATCAGGTCGAAGCCGTGGTTGATGTCTTCAAGCTTCAGCTTATGGGTGATCATCGGGTCGATCTCGATCTTGCCGTCCATGTACCAATCCACAATCTTGGGAACATCCGTGCGGCCAGACGCGCCACCGAAGGCTGTGCCGCGCCATGACCGGCCGGTAACCAGTTGGAACGGACGTGTGCTGATCTCGGCGCCGGCAGGGGCCACGCCAATGATGATTGACTCGCCCCAGCCTTTATGGGCGGCCTCAAGCGCCGTGCGCATCACGCCAACATTGCCGGTGGCATCAAACGTATAATCAGCACCACCGCCGGTCAGCTCGACCAGATGTGCCACGATGTCGCCATTAATCTTTTTCGGGTTCACAAAGTGGGTCATACCAAAATGACGGCCCATTTCTTCCTTGTCATCGTTCAGATCAACACCAACAATCTGGTCCGCACCCGCAAGGCGTAGACCCTGAATGACGTTCAGACCGATACCGCCCAGACCAAACACAATTGCGGTCGATCCGATCTCAACTTTCGCGGTATTGACAACGGCGCCGATGCCCGTCGTCACACCGCATCCGATGTAGCAAATCTTGTCAAACGGCGCGTCTTTACGCACTTTAGCCAGCGCAATTTCGGGAACAACCGTGTGGTTCGCAAACGTGGAACAGCCCATATAATGATGGATAGGTGTGCCATCCAGCATCGAAAAACGCGTTGATCCGTCCGGAAGCAAGCCCGCGCCTTGGGTGCTGCGGATCGACTGACAAAGGTTGGTTTTCGGGTTCAGACAATAGTCACACTCGCGACATTCCGGCGTGTAAAGCGGGATGACGTGATCGCCCACTTCGAGACTGGTCACGCCTTCGCCAACCTCTATCACGATACCTGCGCCTTCATGGCCAAGGATCGCTGGAAAAATTCCCTCGGGATCATCGCCAGAACGGGTGAATTCATCTGTGTGGCAAAGGCCAGTAGCCTTGATCTCAACTAAAACCTCTCCAGTGCGAGGGCCTTCCAGATTGACCTCCATCACTTCAAGGGGCTTACCAGCTTCTAGTGCAACAGCAGCGCGAGTACGCATCATTTTTTAGTTCCTTTATCCAAAGAAAAAACGGCACCCAGTCCAACAAACAGTTTTGTCATTATTCTGGGCGCCATAGTGTTCGCCAATCAATGAGGATTGGCAGGGGAGGTGTCTTGGCTAGTCTGCCATCACCGTTCTTCACGGTAGTATGGTATGCCGAGCGCCGCGGGTCTCTTCGTGCGCTTGCCACGTGTCGCGAACCAAACGGGGATCAGCATGATGATCAGCGTCGCAAGATACGGCAAAGCTGACAAAAATGCCGATGGAATGTTCCATCCCCATGTCTGGGCGGTGAAACCGAATGCTGAAATCAGACCAAAGAAGAATGCCGCTACGACCACGCGAATAGGTCGGTATCCGGCGAAGATGACCAAGGCGATCGCGATCCAGCCCCGCCCACCAGTGATGCCATCAGACCACGACGGAACAAAAACCAGGGTCAGGTAAGCACCGGCGCAAGCCGACATCACGCATCCAAAAGTCACACAAGCAATTCGGATCGGGATCACGGCTATTCCCGTGGCGTCTGCCGCACCTGGATTTTCTCCGATTGCAAGAATGCTCAACCCAAATCGCGTGCGAAAAAGGGTGAAGTGCAGCGCGATGGGCAGCACAAAGAATGCCAGATAGATCGGTAGGTGATGATTGAAAAGTGCCTCACCCAGAAATGGAATATCGCCAAGAACAGGCAGTGATATCTTGTCAAAAGACGCGACCGCTGGCTTGCCAGCGTAGGATGTACCAACCCATGTTGCCAGGCCGGTTCCAAGGAACGTAAAGGCCAAGCCACTTACAACCTGGTTCACCCGAAAAATCACAGTGGTAAGCGCAAACAACAGCCCCATCACAAGGCCGATCCCGATGGCCGCCATTGTTCCCAGAAGCAGACTACCTGTGGCAGCCACCGCCGCAATCGCCGCGATCCCACCTAGCGCCATAAAGCCTTCAATCCCTAGATTGAAAACACCAGCGCGTTGGCCCACAGTTTCGCCCAATCCAGCAAAGGCCAAAACACCACCCGCAAGAAAGGCCGAGGATATAAGACCGGTGAGAATAGTGAGCAGATCCATCATGTCGTCCTCGTCTGGCTGGCTGTTTCTACGCGGACAAGACGGAACCCGGCTGCGACTTGTGCGATGCCAACAAGCAGCAACAGCCACCCCGTCAGAGCGATAACCGCGTGCAACGACAGTCCATGTGTTTCGAAAATAATTCCGGCGTTTAAGAGAATTGCCATCAGCACAGCTGCGATGATGATCCCGAAATGCGACCCCGCCGCGAGTGCCGCAATCACGATGCCGAGGTAGCCAAACTGGCTTGATATGCCGACCTGCAGGCGGCTGACGGTGCCGCTCACTTCAAGCACGCCAGCAAACCCCGCGATTGCACCAGATAGCAGCATCGTGGTCATGATGCGTCGGCTTGATGGAATGCCCGCGTATTTAGCGGAATTCGCGTTCGCACCGACATAAGTGGTCTCGTACCCCCACACGGTCTTGTTAAAGAGAACCCAGCTAAAGCATATGACGGCGAGTACGAAGAAGATCCCGATGTTCCAAATTCCGAACCACTCTGGAAGTGCATATTGAATTTTCAACGATGATGCGGTGATTGTTTCCTTGGGGTCGCGCCATGGCCCTGAAGCGAAGTAGCCTACCCAAAGGATTGCGATGAAGTTCATCAACAGCGTTGTGATGATTTCATCAACATTTGCCTTGGCTTTTGCGTAAGCGGGCAAAGCGATCCATAAAGCACCCATCGCAGACCCTGCGACAAACATAACCGCCATTATCACCAGCGCGGGCCCTTCATAATAGATGCCAACACCAGCAGCGGCCCAGGCACCCATATAGAACTGCCCTTCGCCGCCAATATTCCAAAGGTTGACCCGCATCGCCACCATCGCGGCAAGACCCGTCAACAAAAGCGGCGTTACCAAAGTGCCCAGATCTTGCAACCCGAATGATGTGCCAAGCGTATAGCTGAGGGCCTGAACAACCATTGCTGCAGGGCTAAACCCAACTATTTTCAGGGTAGCGCCCGCCACAAACAAGCCAAAGATTACAGCAGCAAGGCGAAACATCAGTCCGCGCATTTTGGGCACTGATTTTAGTTTTTCAATTCTCCAGCCCGTGACCATTTCAGTTCTTAACCTCAACTTTTTCTCCGCCCATCATCAAGCCGATGCGCTCAAGCGTGGCGTCTTCGACATCTAATGTGCCGACGATGCGACCGTGGTTCAGAACCGCGATCCGGTCCGACAATTCCAGTAGCTCATCCAATTCTTCGGAGACGAGGATCACCGCTGCCCCTGCATTTCTTCTTTCCATGATCATCGCGCGAAGACGCTCGACAGCGCCAACATCAAGCCCGCGCATAGGGTAGACGGCGATCAGCAACTGATCGGCAATCTGGCATTCGCGCTTGGCGATCAGTCGCTGCTGGTTGCCACCGGAAAGATTTCGCAGCGGCACATGGACATCAGGCGTGCTGACCTCTGCTTCTGCGACCATTTGCTCGGCCAAGGCAACCGCGGCGCCCTCATGATACCAAATCCCCGAAGACACTGGTTCTTCCCTGTAGACGCGGAGAACTGCATTTGCAGACACCGGAAGATCACCGGCAAAGCCGCTTTTTAGGCGGTCTTCGGGGATATGCCCGACGCCAAGTTCGGCAACATCGTCAGCACCCAGTTTCGCAATATCATGCGCGTTGATCTTGACCTTGCCCGCCGTCACAGGCCGGACACCGGCGATAACTTCGGACAATGAACGCTGGCCATTTCCGGCAACGCCGGCGACACCCAAAATCTCGAATGCGCTGATCGACAAATTCACGTTTGTCAGTGCGGCCGCCCCACTTTCGTGGACAGCCGATACGTCTTCCAACCGCAGTACTTCGTGGCGCTCGGCATCACTTGCGTGATGGCGATCCATTCGCTCAAACAACACGTCACGGCCGACCATTAGGTTTGCGAGGCTTTGTGTTGTCATGTCCTTGGATGCGTGCGTGGCGACGACTTTTCCGCCGCGCAGAACTGTCACGCGGTCCGAGATATCGAGAACTTCGTCGAGCTTGTGGCTAATGAAGATGATCGTTCGCCCAGAGGCCTTAAGCGCGCGCAGCACTTTAAACAGGCTCTCGACTTCTGGTGGGGTCAGAACCGCGGTCGGCTCATCGACGATCAGCACCTGGGTTCCACGCGCGAGAACCCGCAGAATTTCGACCCGCTGTTGGGCACCAGCTGACAACTCGTCAATGTATGCCTCGGGGTTGATGCTCAGGCCAAATTCTTCGGCGATCTCATTGGCACTTTGATTGAGTTGCGCATGCGAGATCCAAGCAGGTGTCTTCGACCATCCCATGTGCAAATTCTGGGCGACGGTAAATGCTTTCACCAGCTTGAAATGCTGGTGAACCATGCCGATGCCTGCATCAATAGCGTCCGCAGCTTTGTTAAACTCGACTTTCTTACCATCGACGAAAACCTCACCACCGTTCTGGCGATAGATACCAGTGAGGACATTCATGAGCGTCGACTTACCGGCCCCGTTCTCGCCCAAAAGGGCGTGAATTTCACCTTTGTGAAAGTCGATGCTGACGTCGGCGTTTGCAATGACACCCGGAAACGTCTTTGTGACACCGCGCATAGACACTGTGGACTCCGCATTTGACACGGCAGCACCTCGTTAATTTGTGAGTTTTCAAGATGGGGCGAGACCAAATCCCGCCCCAACATCCTGGCTGATCAGCGGTTATGAACTCGCGGTCACGCCCTCAAGCAGCCATGGCCACGCATAAAGAACGTCTTCGCCAAGCGTTTCACCTGCGGCGACCTGTTCATTGCCCTTGTTGTCAGACATCGGGCCAACAAATGGCGACGTGCCTGCCAACATCTCGGCGCGTTTGGCATCAACAGCATCGCGCACGTCTTGGGGTACGTTCTGGCCCCATTCATCGCGATCAACGCCAGCTCCCATGGGCAGAAGATCCAGTCCACCCCCGGTCCAAGTCCCCGCAACGCGTTTGGAAACCTGATCGACGTAGTAATCGTTCCAGTCCAAGACAACAGAGCTGACATAAGCGTTCGGGCCATACTGGCGAATGTCGGTGTTCCACATCGCAGCCCAAATCCCGGCTTCTTCGGCAACCTGCAGATATGCTGCTTCGTCCATGATGCCGAACAGGAAGTCACATTCGCTGTTCACCAGTGCGCGCCCAGCCTGGCTTGCACCTTGCGGATCAAACCAAGAGTTGATGTAGACGACATTGGTCTCAACATCGGGGTTCACAGACCGCGCCCCAAGGTGGAACGAGTTGATCGAAGATTGCACGGCAGGCGTTGGGTACGACCCGACATAGCCAAGCTTGTTGGACTTGGTCATCATGCCAGCGGCCATCCCGATCAAATAACTTGGGTCCCAGTGCTTGGGGTAATAGGCGCGCTTGTTCGGTGTGGTCTCGTAGGACGCACACTCCAGGAATGCGATGTCAGGATTGCCATCAATCAACGGGTTGGACAGGTCGCCATAGTCGGTCGTCAAAATGATCATGTCAGACTGTTGCGCCACGAATTGGCGGATTGTGCGGCTACCGTTGGCTGAAAACGGGATGCTCTCCACTTCAAGATAGTTCGCATTGGGGTATGCCGCTTCAACAGCCTGACGGCCAAGGTGATGCGTCCAAGTCCAACCTTCATCGGTTTTCGGTCCGACGTGGCCAAAGGCGATGGTCATGTTGTCGGTGTCCAATGCCTCGGAAAGCCCCGCCGCGAAAGACACGCTGGGTGACAATGCGACCGTACCGGCTGCGGCGACTGTCGATCGCAACATCTGGCGGCGCGAGAAAAGATAACTTGGTTTCATGTTTTTTCCATTCCTGTTGGGTGAGAGGAAGCTCTTACTGTCGTTGCAGTTCAGCGACGATCGTATCGATTTCCGGCGTCCATTCGGCACGCCATTGCCGTTTGTCCGTATCGTCTGCCCACGAATGATCAATCGTGGCCAGAACAGAGGCGCGAATGTCTTGGGCACTGAACCCCAGATCATCCATCGCAACGACAAATTCAGTGTTCAGGTCGGTGCGGAACATTGGCGGGTCGTCCGAATTGATCGACACAACCAACCCGCTTTCTTTCATCACACGGATCGGATGATCCGGCGCTGTCAGGTCGCGGTGTTCCGTGGTGTATTTCGTGGTGGATGGGCAGCAGGTAAACATGATGCCCATATCGCGACACCGTGTGACCAGCTCAGGATCATCTACAATGTTGTATCCATGATCGATGCGATCCACATGCAGGGCGTCAATCGACCCTGCAACAAAGGCAGCGGGCCCCGCTTCCCCGGCATGGGCCGACAGTCGCAGCCCCTCCTTGCGGGCCCGTGCAAAAACACCTGTATAAAGCTCGGGCGGGAACGGCGCTTCGAAGTAGTCCAACCCCAAGCCGATCAAATCATCGGCGCGGTTCGCGAGAACTTCATCCAGGTATTCTTCGCCCGCATCCGCACCTTGCTGTCGGTTCATTCCAGGAATAATGGCAGAGCGGATGCCAAAATCTGTCAGAGCATCACGCATTCCTGCACGAATGCCCTCGAATTGACGCGCGAACGGTACGTTTTCATGCGCATGCGGGCTGATAAAAAACTCGACGTAACGCGCGCCACTTTTGGCAGCATCTTCAAGCATTTCATAACAAATGCGGCGAAAGTCATCGACCTCTACGACACTCTGTGAGATAGCGGAATAGACCCCAAGAAACGCGTCAAGATCGCTATAAGAGTACAGATCTTCAGGCGCGTTACAGGGTGGCAGAGCAACACCATTCTTCTTGGCAAGCTCCATCGCGGTTCCGGGCTGAATCGATCCCTCAAGGTGGATGTGCAGCTCGATTTTTGGCAACTTGCGCAGAAGCGCGGCTTTGTCGGCAGGGGTCTTCATCGTTTGCACGCTCCTGTCTAGGCTGATTGTTGATCTGGTTCGATGAAAGGCATCAGTGCTTCGGTTAACGTCAGCGTTTGTTCTCGCACTTCGTCGTAATTGAAACTGCGTGCGACCAGGCTGTTATGGGTTCTCAGGCATCGCTTGACGGCTGCAACCTCGCCGCGCTCAATCAAATCCATGATCTGTTCGTGATCGGCGGCGAAACCACACGTGTCAGATTCACTGTTGTACAAGCTCGACAGAAGCGCCGCTTTCCGCGTCAGCCGTATGTGAAAATCCTCGATGGTGCGATTCCGCCCAAGCCGAACCAAGAGCGAATGAAAATCACGCCCCAGATCGTCCGCCAAATCCTGGTTGCCATCCTCCAGCGCCTTCTTTTGGCGCTCATTCAAGTGGCGAAGCTCCCCCAGCCGCGCCGCTGCGCCACGCTCAATCAAGCTTTCGGCGACGGCGATCTCAACCATCGTCAATGCTTCGTAAATTTCCAATGCCTCCCCCAGGCTAGGGGAGGCCACATAGGCACCTTTGTGATGCTGAAGGTTAACCAATCCAGCATCCGCGAGTTCGATCACCGCTTGCCGAACAATCACCCGGCTTGAGCCGAACACGTCCGCCATTTCACGCTCACCCAGCTTTGTACCAGGGAGCAACCGGCGCCCCAAGATTGCCTTGGTGACAACCGACACGATCCGACTAGCTTTGTTTTTCATCAGCCATTTCTCCTATGAGTCTACACCGATGACATTAGGTCGATTCGAATGATTGATCCTTGATAACACCAAAATGACTGCATGATTTTGAATATTTTGCTACAAGACCTATATTTCGCATACATAATTTTCCACATTGACTAACAATCTGTCAATCTAAATAGTCATATGAGCTTTATCTCTTCGCGGCCACACCCGGAGCGCAGCTGAAGTTTAGCTGTTAAATTAGGAACTTGAGGGAGGAACACCGAGTGTTACAGAACGTGAATCCGACAGACCCAGTTGTCTATAATCTCTGGCACGTCATCACAGCGGTTGATGATCTGACACCAGGTGTTCCCCAAGAAACTGCCCTTCTGGGTGAGCCACTTTGCTTTGTCCTGAGCGAGTCTGGTGAACCAATTGTCTGGAAGGGCAAGATCGCGGACCAAACATCCGAAGACAAGAATGCGAGAGTCCGGGCACAACTCAAGTACGGGTATATCTGGGTGGTCTTAGGAGAACCGGAGTTCGAAATTTTTGACATCCCGGAATATGTCGAAGACGGCCGCCGCAATATGAATGCCATCTCAGTTGGCCTGAATACCTCTGCGCCGCGCGTTGTAGAGAACTTCCTCGACATGGCACATTTCCCGTTCGTTCACACAGACCTTCTTGGCGAGGAACCGCACACCGAAGTCTCTGAATACGATGTCGATTATAACCCCGAAGAGCGTGAGATCTGGGCTACGAACTGTTGGTTTTACCAGCCCAAGGCGTCGGCCGCCTCCGAAGAGGGGGTGTTGGCAGAATACAAATATCGGGTCCCACACCCGTTTTGCGCAATTCTCTATAAAACCAGCCCCGACGACGACACCCGGTTGGACGCAATCGCTGTACTCGTGCAGCCATTGGACGAAACGCGTGTCAGAGCGCATCTGTTGTTGAGCGTCATTGATCACCAGAATGAACTCGACAAGCACATCCGGCTTTTTCAGCAGACCATTCTTGGACAGGACAAGCCGATTTTGGAAAACCAAATGCCGCGTCGTTTACCGCTTAATCCTCGCGCGGAAACTCCGATCAGGGCTGACAAGGTTTCGATCATGTACCGCAGGTGGTTGCGCGAACTTGATCTGCATTATGGCGTCATCCGCGAAGTTGCTTGATTCCGAAGGATACTGAAATGATTGAAACAAAACTGAAATGGCATCCCATCGCAGCCTCGGATGACCTCGCACCGCGGCACGTGTTTGATGCGCAGCTTCTTGGCCAAGAGATCGCAGCGTGGCGCGCCGATGATGGTTTCGCAAATGTCTGGGAGAACCGTTGCCTGCATCGCGGTGTCCGGCTGACGATTGGCATCAACGACGGGAATGAGCTGAAGTGCCAGTATCATGGGTGGCGCTACTCCAACCGCTCGGCGAATTGCACCTATATTCCGGCGCATCCGGCAGACGCTCCGGCACGCACCGTGTGTAATCGGAAGTACACAACCCGCGAAAAATACGGCCTTGTCTGGACCGCGATTGAGACCAGCGGCGATGTTCCGGAGATTTCGTTGCTGGCCGGTGTCCCGTCAGCGCCGCTGCGGGCCATGCCGATAAATTCAACAGCTGACTTAGTTGAAGAAATGCTTAGTGCCGCAGTATTTGAGAGCGCTGAAGACAATCGCTGGTCTGAAATGTCCGTCGAAACGGACCCATCTGGAGCGATCACCTTCACAGGTTCCTCTGACAAGCATCTTGTGTTCTTTCTGCAGCCACTTGATTCAGAGCGCACCATCATTCGCGGTGTCGCAACGGGCATCGGTGACGATGATATCGCTGGCCTAAGACACCTGAACCAATGTCTTACCACCCTGCGTGCTGCTATCGAAGCCCGCGCCGCGCAACAAGACCGCGTTGATCCGATGCAGCCGGTTTATACGCAGGTAGAAGCCGACCTTGCGACAATGCCTGACCGCGGAGAAGGAAGTGTTAATGGCATTCGGGTTCGCGTCGCCAGCAAAACCATGACCGCGAATGATGTCGCACGTTTCGAGTTCGTCGGCTTGACTGGGTCCCTCCCAACCGGTCAGGCCGGCGCGCATATCGACGTGCATCTGCCGAACGGGCTCATCCGTCAATACTCTTTGACCAATGGCCCAGCTGAAACCGACAGTTACATCATCGGTGTTAAACGCGAACCAAATTCAACTGGCGGATCAGAATGTCTGCACGACACGGTCCGCGAAGGTGACATTCTGTTGGTTTCTGTACCCCGCAACAACTTCCCCCTGCGCCGTGATGCGGTACGGTCGGTCTTCGTTGCCGGAGGGATCGGCATTACGCCGCTGCTTTCAATGGCTAAAACCCTCGAAAACCAACGGTTGAACTATGAACTGCACTACTTCGTGCGCGACGATGATCATGTCGCGTTCGCAGACAAGATTAATGCCCTGACCGGCAAGATCACGTTGCACAAGGGGCTGTCGCCTGAAGACACGGGAAAAGCACTGCACAGAATTTACAACGGCCCGCAGAACGCCAATCACACCTATATCTGTGGTCCCGGTCCGATGTTGAATGCCGCACGTGAAGCCGCCTCTCACTGTGGCTGGGACGACGGCGCTGTGCACTTTGAATACTTCAAAAACACCAATGAAATCGACGACAGCTCGAGCTTTGAAATAGCACTCGCGCGATCTGGTCAGACATTGCAGGTGAAGTCCGGTGAGACCGTCCTGGATGTTTTGCGTGCCAACGGTGTCAGCATCGCGTCCAGTTGCAGCCAAGGGGCTTGCGGCACTTGCAAAGTGGCCGTCATTGAAGGCGACGTTGATCACCAAGACGTACATCTGACTGACAGCGAAAAGCGCGCGAGCGCTTATATCATGACTTGCGTGTCGCGTGCCAAATCGGACCGCTTGGTTCTGGACATCTGAGGGACGGCAAAAATGAAACTGTATGATTTCGAACTCTCTGGCAATTGCTACAAGATTCGCATGTTCTTGAACATCCTTGGTATAAATTACGACCGCCACCCCATCGATTTCTTTCCCGGCAATGAACACAAAGGGCCTGAGTTTCTGGCGATCAATCCTCTTGGTCAACTTCCAGTGCTTGTTGATGGGACTTTCCAAATACGGGATGCGCAGGCAATCTTAAGCTACCTGGCAGCAAAGTATGATGATGGCGGCACCTGGTATCCTACATCTGATCCTGAACGATTGGGTGAGGTGAACCAATGGATGGCATTCGGTGATATGATTACCGGAACCGCGTCGGCGGCACGTCTGCATGATGGCCTGTCCTACACCCAGATCGACGTCAAAGCTGCTCGGGCTGGCGCGCATCGTCTGTTTCGCATCCTTGATGAGCATCTTTGGTTCGCAGAACGTGAGGGCCGATCCTGGATATGCAAAGGTGACACACCGACAATCGCGGATATTGCCTGCTTCCCCTATATAATGCTGGCCCTTGAAGGAGGCGTTTCCTTACAAGACTATCCAGCAATTCGTCGCTGGACAGATCGGGTCAAAAGGATACCGGGATTTACAGTGATGTCCGGAATATTCTCAGCCGGAGCCGGTGTCGAGGCGGCGTGACCCCGAGAGGTGGTTCGGTCTGTACGAATAGTTTTGAGCACACTGTTTGGAGTATCCCCGTTCCACCCTCAGCGGCCATCCTGGCTTTTTGCAGCATTTGAAGTATCGAGCTCACGCCCGACCACTGCCGCACGAAATACATACAACCGCTTCGAAATGGCGAACGACCGAGCCGCTCGCCAAGATGGGTCAGATGTCTATGCGTTCTGCAATGCTTAGAGCATCTTCAAGCTCGACGCCCAGATATCGAACAGTGCTGTCGACCTTGGTGTGACCGAGCAACAGTTGGACGGCGCGGAGGTTGCCGGTCTCGCGATAGATTTCCGCTGCCTTTGTACGGCGCAACGAATGCGTGCCGTACCCACTCGGCTCTAATCCGATTGCCGTCACCCAATCTCGCACAATTCGACCGTACTGGCGCGTCGATATGTGTGGGCGGTCGTGGAACCGACTTGGAAACATGAAACGGCACGCAAACATCTCAGGTGCTTTGATCCATCTCAGGACGGTTTCGCGCGTGTTTTCAGTTAGTTCAAACTGAACCGGTTGCTTCGTTTTGGTTTGGATGACTGAAACCCGTTCACGTACGCGTTCATCTTTGACAAGATCTGACACCGCGAGTTTGACCAAATCGCAGCCACGCAACTTGCTGTCGATCGCGACATTGAACAAAGTCAGGTCTCGCAAATTCCCCGCAAGTTCCAGCCTTGCGCGGATCGCCCAGACTTGTTTTGGCAGCAAAGGCCGTTATTGACCGATGATCCGCCCCTTGTTCCAGGCTCTATGTTTTGGGGTGATTGCAGGAAGTTGGACTCTTGGCATGATTTGCCCTCCGATCCTCCCTCCAACCCCAATCATCAGCACCGCGCTGACCGCAGGATTTATCATCACTTGGCAAGGTCGGTTTTCAGATGCCTACGGACAACTGCGGCGCCGCGTGTGCATTCGACCGCTATGAGCGCAAGGTGTCAAATGCTGCGCAATCCGCAAATGGCCAACTTGTAGAAAAGCGACCGTTGAACGCGGTTAAGTCGAGCACTACCTCGACACCATCGGCCAATGGGGATCTGAGGCCTGCAGAATTCCGGGAATTGCGAGCAACGCGGTATCTGCCTCAAGTCAATTCTTTTTCCGTTCTGTTGACTTGGGAAAAAGGTGAGAGTCGACCTTCCGTTCTACGTTGGGCACCAGATCAGAAATGGTCCTGACGGTACGCATTGGTTCATCTCAAGGGGCTATCCCATTGAAGACACGCTTGTCTCGCCTCGGTGTTTGATCCGGTCGAGCCATAGGGTCATGGCAGCAAATGTGATCAATGTGCAATTGTAGACCAGTCCAACTGCCAAGACTGCCCAACCCGAGAACGGGCCGACGGCGGCCCTTGCCGGCAATTCAGCCCAATGTGAGATTGGCAAGGGATGCACCGTAATTTTGGCGGAATACGCAACAGCGACAATCATAAATATCCAGATAAAATTGCTGCGTAGTCGCCTGCCAACCGCTCGGACATAGCTGATGTGATAGTGTGGCCGATGGTAATCCTCTGCCAGGACGGCTTGCCAGTTCACTTCACAATGCAGGTCGCCGTCTTCCAACATGGGCGCGATAAGATGTGTTTCCATCCAGCGCGCCCTGGCACGCCAGACATTGAAATACCGATAGCGGCGCCCTTCAAGCATCAACAGAAAGAGCGCGATTAACCCCGCGAGAATAAGAGGAAGCGGAGACGCCTCAGCGCTTGAAAACGTCACAGAGACACCAATTCCCAAAGTGACAACGGCCCAATTGGTCGTGGCATCCAGGCGTGTGCGCCATGTTGTACTTCGGTAGACTTCGCCGCGGTAAACATGGGCCAACATACCGATTTCGGCTGCTGTAAATGTGCGCACAACAGGGGTGACTTTTGTCTCCTGAATTGTCATCTTCCCGCAATTCTTTCAGTTAGGTCGTCAGTGAACGTTGATGCGGTCCTTCCCTAGACCTGACCTTTGCGGAAAACCGTATGTTCTTGTGTAAAGAAATGCAGCGTTGATGCCCCATTTGATCCGCCGACGCCGAGCGACGAGTTTTTTACCCCAACAAACGGCGCGTGGTCCTCTGGGAAGCTGCCGCAATTGACGTGGATCATTCCGCTTTCTGCCTCGGCCACAAACCGATCAACAATCGGGGTCTGTTCTGAGTAGAGACAGGCCGACAAACCGAATTCGACGTCATTGCAAATATCGAGCGCCTCATCCGTGGTGTCATAGGGGATGACGGCCAAGACCGGTCCAAAGACTTCGTCCCGGGCAACTTCCATGTCGGATGTCACACCGCTTAGGATTGTGGGTGCATAAAAGTACCCGCCGTTCAGTTCAATGGAAGTGCCGCCGGCCGCGACCGTTGCCCCCGCGGCCCGGGCGCGGTCCACAAATCCGGCAACATCCTTATGCGCGGTTTCGCCCATCAACGGGCCATGCGTGGTGTTCGCATCCAACCCATCACCGATCTTTGCTGCATTGGCCCTTTTGGCCAGTCCGGCAACGACCTCCTCTTCAAGCTCACGGCGCACGATCACACGGCTGATGGCAGTGCAACGCTGGCCACAGACCGCAAAAGCGGCCATATAAATCTGGTTAAGCGTTTCTTCCAGATCGCTGGCATCATTCAGGATTGCCGGGTTCTTGCCGCCCAGCTCCAAGCTGATTTCAGCCAGATTTGCCGCCGCCGCCTGCGCTACGATACGACCAATGCCCACAGATCCAGTAAAGCTGATTGCATCCACACCCCGCGCCGCGGTCAGCGCGCCGCCCAGTGCGCCAGAGCCGTAGGCGATCTGAAACAAACCGTTGGGCAATACCTGATCTGCGACCTCTTGCATGATAAAGGCTGGACCTGGGGTGCTGATCGAAGGTTTAAGCACAATCGCATTGCCATAGACTAGAGCTGGAATGGTCTTGCGAATGGGCGTGCTGAACGGAAAGTTCCATGGGTTGATACCGATGATGACCCCGCGAGGCCGCCGCGTTGAATAGGTAACTGTCCCGGGTCTTTGAGAAGGCAGTACTTCCCCGATCGGTGCTGATGCGCGGCGCGTGGTGGCCCGGCCTTCGCCCAGGGCTTTGTTCACCTCTCCGCGGGATTCACCAATGATCTTGCCCATTTCACGGGTGATGGCGGTTGCGATATCCTCCGTGCGCGCGGCGAGCCCGTCCAAGAAGGCTTCTACGATCTTGCCGCGCTCAGGCTGGGGGATTTTGGCCCATTCCCCCTGCGCCTGTCGGGCTGTGGCCATCATGGCGGGCACGCCTTCTGGCGACATGGTGGGGAATGTACCCACGACTTCGGATGGATTTGCGGGATTGTGGATGTCTACGGGCATTGGGTTTCCTTGGAATTTTTGGAAAGATTTGTGCGTGGTAAATCCACGCAAGTCTTAGGGCTTGCGCGCGATTGGGCAGCTTACTTCAAAAACGTCTCAATCTTTTGGCGTCCTGCGATCAGATCCTCGACAGTCGCCAGACCAAGCTCTGGCCATGTCGGGGGGACCTCGGGAACCTGCGGCAAGCGCAGCCTGCCTTTCGTGGCATCCACGCCTTGGGCGCGGACATATCGGGTCTCATCGCCAGTGCGGGCGATGAAATCCCATTGCGGCGCGGTGCCAGGCGTTGTCTTGATGATCTTGCGCTGGCGCTGGCTGTCGCGCACCTGAATGGTCAACGCAACAGGATTCCAATCGCGCAGCGCAAGGGCCTTCAGATCAGCCAAAACATCCGCAAAATTCGCATCATCGGCTAGGTTCGTCAGTTCGGACGGATCCGCCACAAGATCAAAAAGCAAATCCGGGTGGCCATGGGTGTAGATGAACTTGAACCGGCCCTTGCGGACCATCCGGCAGGGTACACATGGCCCGATCGCCAGATAGTCACAGATCGCGACATCAGGCCATGCGCCCGTGTCGCCGCGCATCAAAGGCAAGACTGAACGGCCCGCCAAACCGGGGGCCTCCGCCCCCGCCAGATCAAGAAAGGTAGGCAGCAGATCGACAAGAGATACCACCGCTTCACAGCGCGTGCCTCCCTTGATGCCCGGCACCGACGCGATGAACGGCACATGGGCGGACCATTCCCAGAAGGTCTGCTTGAACCACATGCCCCGCTCGCCCAGCATCTCACCGTGGTCAGACACGAAAAATACCGCCGTGTTGTCGCTCAGGCCCGTCCTTTCGAGCGTATCCAGAATGCGGCCGACCTTGTCATCAACATAGGAAATCATGCCGTAGTAGGCATGACGGGCCGCAATCAGATGGTCTTTGGTGACTTCGTGCCGGTGGCGGCCATGGGCAAAAAACAACGCCTTCGAATGATAGTCAAGCTCATCAAAGGGGAGTGTGTCGACTGTCGGCATGTCGATCTCGCTACGCTCATAGCGATCCCAATAGTCTTGGCTGACGGTGAACGGCGTATGGGGGCTGGTGAAGGACACAATCTGGAGAAACGGCTGCTCCTCGGGCGCGCGCGCGCGGTCATAAAGGCTTTGGATCGCGCAGTGTTCAACCTCGTCGTCATAATCTTCCTGCATCGTCCGGATACAGGGGCCGGATTCGACCACGCCGTTCAGCGCGGTACCCGAAGGGACAAAGGCAGGACCGGCCTCCCAGTCCGCTATCCACTGATAACTTGCCGGATAGACGTCGGTCACTGAGCGTTGATTGAATCCGTGTTCCTGATCGGGGCCGATGAAATGCATCTTGCCGCACAATTCCGTCCAATAGCCGCTGTGGCGCAGGTAATGCGCCATCGTCGGCACCGAGCTTGGCAATTCGTTGGCGTTGTCAAAAACACCAATGTCAGGCGAAAGCACACCGCTCAGCATAGACGCCCGGCTGGGTACGCAAAGCGGCGTATTGCAGTAGCCGTTTTCGAAAACTGTACCCTGTGCCGCAAGCCGCTCAAGATTGGGTGTTTTGCAAACCGTGTTTCCATAAAGGCTTAGCGCATGCGCTGCCATCTGGTCGGCCATGATCAGGATGATGTTGGGGCGCGCTGTTTTTGTCATGCCAGACGTTCCTCTGCCCGTTGGGCATTGCGGTGTGGTATATCCTTCAGGATCATCGCGGCCCCCTTTTCACCAACCATCAAAGTGGCGGCATTTGTATTGGCGGATGTGATTTTCGGCATGACAGAGGCGTCGATAACCCGCAGCCCCTCGGCCCCGCGCACCCGCAATTGCGGGTCCAGCACCGCGCTGCTGTCGCTTCCCATCCGGCAGGTGCCCACGGGGTGAAACACAGTACCACCCATAGTGCGCACCGCATCAAGGATGTCGGCGTTGCTTTGCCTGTCTTCCCCGATGACGGTTTCTTGGTTCCACAGCCCCCGGAACGCCGGTTGCGCATGGATGTCACGCAGCAGCCTGATGCCATCGACCATGACATTGCGGTCCAATTCGGTTGACAAGTAGTTGGGCGCAATGCGCGGCTGCATCACCGGGTCGGGCGATTGGATATGCACGGTGCCCCGGCTTTCGGGATGGCACTGCCAGAACGAGGCGGTGAAGCCGGAATATCGGTGCAGGGGCGTGCCGGGTTTATCCACGGACAATGGCATGACGTTGAACTGAATGTCCGGTCTGCCGGGGCTTGCGTGTTTCGTGCAGGCCCCACCGCCAACCTGTCCCGCACCAACGGTCAGAGGACCGGTGCCTTTCAACAACCAGTCCAGCCCCATCTGGGCCAGCTTTACAGGGTTGCGCACGTCATCATTCAAAGAGATTTTCTGGTTCAGCTTCAGCAGAAGCCGGATTTGATAGTGGTCCTGCAAGTTCTCTCCAACCTCGGGCGCATCGACCACAACCGGAATGTCTTGTTCCTTCAACACCGCCGCAGGCCCGATACCCGACAATTGCAGCAGTTGCGGCGATTGCAGCGCCCCGGCACATAAAATGACCTCTCGTCTGGCCCGTGCAGCAAAAGACTGCCCGTTCGAAGTCCAGCTTATGCCTGCGGCGCGCCTGCCTTCCATCTCGATCCGCGTCACCAATGCATTGGTGTGCAACGTCAGATTGGGACGCTTCAAGGCCGGCCGCAGAAAGGCGGCCGCAGAACTTGCGCGCAAACGCTTGCCGATGCTCAGGTGGTAGGCCCCGACACCATGGGTCGTCGCACCATTGAAATCGGAGTTGGCAGGCAGCCCGTATTCCTGCGCCGCGGCAATCCAGGCCGCGCAGGCTGCGTTTTGATTGCGCAAGGTGGACACGGGCAGATCCCCGTCCCGGCCATGATACCTGTCTTCGCCACCCTCGAAACGCTCAAGCGCACGAAAGTGCGGCAGCACGTCCTCATAGGACCAGCCCTCAGCCCCAAGCGCGTTCCAGTCCTCGAAATCCTCGTGTTGGCCTCGGATATAGATCAACCCGTTGATCGAACTTGACCCTCCGACAACCCGGCCACGCGGCCAGACGATGCCGCGATGGCCGTCACCCTCTGACGGCACTGTTTCAAAGATGCGCGAAAACCGGGGATCATAGATGCTTTTGAAATACCCGACAGGCAGCTTGAGCCAAAAGTTGGTGTCTTTCCCACCGGCTTCAAGGACAAGAACCTTGCAAGCTGGATCGGCTGACAAACGATTGGCAACAACCGACCCGGCTGAGCCTGAGCCGACAATAATGTAGTCATATTCTGGCAGGCTCATACCGTCTTTCCTTTCCCGATGTCTGATGCCAGAAATGTGGCGAATTCCTCTGCGACGCCGAGGCCCGGTGCCTCAGACAGCGTCAGCTGCCCTTGAACGACAGGTGGAGCGAACAATCTGTTGCGCAGCGGGTTATCGTTGGAATCGATTTCAAGCATTCCGTCGCCGCCAACGGCGGCAAGCACATGGGCAGAGGCCGCAAGGCCAATCCCGCCGCCGAGGTAGTGCGGGCAATAGCGTTTGCCTGCCGCGATGATGTCCTTTGCGATGGGCAACACGCCACTGATCCCGCCCCACTTACAAAGATCAGGCTGAATCACGTCTATGGCGGGCTTGGATATCGCCTGTGCAAAGTCCTGCGCGCTGATCATGTTCTCGCCTGCGGCAAGAGGGACGGAGGAGTTTATTGCAAGCGACAGCCATTCCTTAGCCGGGCGGTCAGCCATGATGGGTTCTTCAAGCCAACCCAGCGAGAAACCTGCCAATTCGGGCAAAATGTCGAGCGCTTCAGTCACGCTCCACGCCTGATTGGCATCAACCATGAACACCTCGTCTGGTTTCAAATCGGCTGTGATCCGGGAAATGTTGTCCAAATCACCCGCGCGATCGAAACCGATCTTGAGCTTAAATGCCCGGTGCCCCTCAGCACGGCACCTCTCAATCGTTTCGGGCGCGTTGGCTGGGTTTACGCCGCTCGCATAGGCGGGAATGGTGGCATTGCCGCCGCCCAGCAGCCGGAACAACGGCATGCCTGCGCGCCGCGACACCAAATCCCAGAGGGCCACGTCGATGCCGGCAATACACTGTGCAATCGGTCCGGCTTCCCCTGCCTGAATGGCCAGTCGCGCGAACTGGTTCTCAAGCCGGGCGAAACAGCTTTGCGGGCTTTCAAAGGATGCATTCACAAGCGCCGGGAAGAGCGCGGTTTCCAAGAGCTGTGCACGATGCTCTGCCCCGCAGGCCGGGAAGTTGCACCACACTTCGCCAAGTCCCTTGTTCCCTTGATCATCTGTCAGTTCAAGGAACACCGCGGGACGGTCAAACATTGTGCCAAACGACGTTTGCACTGGCACGGGACAGGGCACGCGCATCACGAAGACAACGGCACTTGTGATGGTGAATGACATATCCATGTCCGGAAATTGCGATGAATGAAGATCAGACATCCAGAATCCCTTCGCGCGGCAGGTCAAAGCGCGTGAACAGCTCTGGGGGCGCGTCGGCCTCATACATGAGACGGGTCATGGCGGCGATCAGGCGCGCCTCGACCTCCGGGTCATCAATCGGTGTTGTCTGGTCGGGGTCGTTGTGCAAATCATAAAGCCGGGTTTGCGTATCGGCAAAATCCATCCCCTGCACTTCGATCGTTTCACCGGCATCATTTGCGCGGGGTTTCAGTTTCAGCAGAGGCACACCCTTGGAAAACCCAAAAGGATTGGCCAGCGTCGCCCCCACCAATTCGCTGATCGAAAAGCGGGACGTCATCCGGGTGGGCATCAGCGTATATTCATACAAGCCCTCCGCCGTCAGTTTTTCAGGATAGCGGTGATAGACATAGCGCCCGTCGGTCACGTTACAGGCCGCCCCGAAATAGCCAAAAATGGCGGCGTCACGCACATCGTGATCGGCCTCCAGCACTGGCAACAGCGACGTGCCTAATACGTCGTCTGGGATGTCCTTGCCGTGCAAATCCAGCAAGGTTGGCATGATATCGGTCGATTGCGTCAGGGCCTTGCGCCGGGTGCCGCCCTGGTCAGAGTGGTTGGGGTGGGCAATCATCAACGGAATACGCGCGATTTCGTCATAGACGGGCATCCGGTTCTTGGACCACCAGTCATGCTCACCCAAAAGGAATCCATGATCCGTGGTCAGCACCAGACAGGTATCCTTCCACAGGTCATTTTCGTCAAAGAAGTCCAGCAGCTTGCCAAAATATTCATCGCACATCGTGGTCAACGCGGCATAGTTCGCGCGCAATTCCGCGATTTCTTCGGGTGTTTCGGTCACGCGTTTGTAGACCGGCCAGTCAAGGATGGGACCTTCATAATCGGTCGGATACAGGTCCCGGAACCGCTGGGGCGCGTGGAATGGCTCATGCGGATCAAAGCATTCAAGCTGAAGCAGCCAGTTATCGTCCTTGTGGTTCTGAGCAAGGAATTCCTCAGCCAAGGCAAAAACTTGCGGGCCACAATAATCGGCCTCTTCGGTCACATAGGACCGGTTGATCATATAGTTCACGCGGTGATGTTGCAGCGGATGATAGTCTTCGCGCAGGTCATCCAGATCAGGATTTACATGGGCCTTCCAGCGGTCAATGGCCTGGCCGCGGACCAGATCCCATGATGAATAGCGTTGGTGGTATGTTGCCCCGCCATCGGCAAAATAATGATGGTGGTCTGTCGCGATATGCGAATAGGTGCCGGTCTGCTTCATCAACTCGGGAAAGGAGTCGTCGAACGGCTCAAGCGGCCCCCAGCTGCGATGCAGAAAATTGATCCGGCCCGTGTGCAAATCCCGGCGCGCGGGAATGCAAGGAAGACTGCCAACATAGTGATTGTCAAAGGTGACCGCACGCTTTGCGAACCGGACGAAATTAGGGGTTTGGACATTCGTTGGTCCATAACATTCCATCGCGTTCCGGTTCAAAGAATCGAGCAGTACAAAAACCGTTTTCATGTCTTGGTCAT
Source organism: uncultured Paracoccaceae bacterium (assembly GCA_947503925.1). Lineage (GTDB taxonomy): Bacteria > Pseudomonadota > Alphaproteobacteria > Rhodobacterales > Rhodobacteraceae > Yoonia. The sequence goes on from CANNFQ010000005.1 coordinate 47,362, forward strand.
CCAGTTGGGGGAAGGTCGCCGCGCATCTTTTGATGCGCGGCCATTGGTTCAGTTCGCGGTGCGTTCGACGAACTCTTCGATGCCAGGAACGCCTGCTTCGCGGTAATAGCGCAGCGCGCCGGGATGCAGCGGCGCGTTGAAACCGCCCAGGATGCTCTCGACAGACACGCGGCCCCAGGCAGGGTGCACGGTGGCCATGTGATCGAGGTTTTCCATCACGGTCTTGGTCGCCTGATAGACAATTTCCTCGTCCACATCGGCGCGGATCAGCAGCACATTCCCCAGACGGTAGGACGGCACTGCGTCAGGTTGATCGGCGTAGGTATTGGCCGGAATATCGCCCTCTGAATACGCTGGGAATTTGGCACGGATGGCATCGGACACATCTGTCGGGATCGGCAGAATGCGTACCGCGTTTTGCGACTTCAGTTTGATGATCGGAGGCAGCGGGATCGATCCGTTCCACATGAAGGCGTCGATTTGCCCATCCGACAGCATCTCGACCATCTGGCCAAGCTTGACACGGAAATCCGTGAAATCTTCGCCCGGTGAAAGGCCAATTGTTTCAAGCAGAATCTCGGCATCCAGCATGGATGTGCCGCCCGGTTGGCCAATGCCAACGCGTTTGCCTTCAAGATCAGACAGCTCCATGATGTCGGACCCGTCCAGAACCACGACATGCTGTACGATCGGCGCAATCGACATCCAGCTCAGGATCTGGCCCGGCTCAACGTCGGAATAGTCACCTTCGGCCTTGTAGGCCTCATAAGCGAGCTTTGAATTCGAAAAACCGGCCTCAATCTGATTGCCCAGCATCAGGCGGGCATTGGCCACATATCCTTTGGTGCCTTCGGCGGTCATTTGCACGCCATCGACGTTACGGTTTACCAGATCAGAAATCCCGGCGGCCCACTGATAGGCCGTGTTTCCGACAGGGTTTGACCCAATTGACACAAATTTATCTTGTGCCATCGCCGGGGCCGTAGCCCCCAAGCCGAGCGCAGACAGCGCGAGTATCTTCATGAGTTTCATCTTATTCTCCCTGTTTTGATTTGGATTGGTTCAGTGGCGGCTTTGCGGATGTGCGCAGCCGTTCAGGATGGTGTTTTTTGCGGTTCGGACGGTTTGCCGAATTTCTGTATTGCGTAGACCGCTGCCAGCGATATAACCCCCGCAATGTTGGTGAGGGCACCCGGAAAGATCAGCATCATCGCGCCGACGAAAAGGATCGCCCGCAGGATCGATACAAGGGGACCTCCCAGCCAGCCTTGTGCGGATCCGGCGAGGGCTATTGCACCCAGTGCTGCACTGCCCACTGGTATGATGAGAGACGAGAAATCACCAACGCCTAGCAGTCTTATGTCGAGGACGAAGAAGTAGGGAATGATGAAGGCAACGATGCCGAATTTGACCGAAACCATGGCGATCCGCATCGGGTTCTCGCCCGAGATCGCAGCGGCGGCAAAGGCGGCCAAGGCGACAGGCGGCGTAATCGCCGACAGCATGGCCGAATAGAACACGAACATATGCGCGGCCAACAAATCAACACCCAGATTGACTAGTGCGGGTGCCGCCAATGTCGCGACCAGAATATATGCCGCGGCCGTCGGCAGACCCATGCCAAGCACCAGTGACGATAGCATCGTCAGGACCAGCGCCAGAAACAGGTTACCGCCTGAAAGGGTGACAATCAGCGAGCTGAATTTCAATCCGATCCCGGTGAGTGTCACAACCGCGATGATGATCCCCGCCGTCGCCGTGGCCAACGCCACTGGCAGAACGGCGTCACCTGTCGCTTTGCAAACCGAAAGCAGTTTGCGCGGTGTCAACCACGTCCGGCGGCGCAGGCAGGACAGGACTAACAGGACATAGATGGCCCAAAGCGATGAGAACATGACCGAATAGCCGACCATCAGGAAACCAACGAAGGCAGGGATTGCCAACAAGACATGCCCACCTTCGATCAAAGACTTCTTGGCGGACGGCAGTTCGGACGGATCCATTGGCTTGAGGCCGGATTTCACCGCTTCAAGATGCACCGCTGAAAAGACCGCAAGATAGAACAAGGCGGCCGGAATGATCGCGGCGCGCGCAATTTCCGTGTAGGGCGTCTCAATGATGTCAGCCATCAGGAATGCGGCAGCGCCCATGATCGGGGGCATCAACTGTCCGCCCGTCGACGCGACCGCCTCGATCGCGCCGGCAACATGCGCCCTGTAACCGCTGCGCTTCATGAGAGGGATAGAGATGGTGCCAGTCGTCAGAACATTGGCGACCGCGGTGCCTGAAATCATGCCCATCAGACTGCTGCCCACAACAGCCGCTTTGGCAGGCCCACCACGCGACCGGCCCGTCATCGCGACGGCGATGTCCATCAGCACGCCGGATGCGCCCGTCCCTTCCAGCAAGGCACCCAGTATGACGATCAGGACGACGAAAGTGGCACTGACACCTAGGGGCGTTCCAAAAATCCCGTCCGCACCCAGAAAGACCTGAGCCAACACCCGCTTTAGATCGTATCCGCGATGCGCGACGTCGCCCCAAAGCAAGTTACCCCAAAACGCATAGGCCAGAAACAGCAGCGCCAGCACTACCATCGACCAGCCAATCGTGCGCCGCGTGGCATCCAGCAGAACAACGACTGCAATCGTTGCAATGATGATCTCGGCGTCCGTCATCGCGCCATAGCGAGACACAACAGCATCGTAGAATACAACTTGATATCCCGCCGTACAAAGTCCCAGAACGGCAAGGATCAGCAAGGCGAACACACTTAAGCGATTGCCATTTTTCTGCGAAGTTTTCGCCGCATGCAGGTAGACCAGAATAATCGTCAAAGACAGATGGATGCCGCGCTGCATCACATCGGGCCAGACACCAAACGCAGCCGTGTAAATGCTGAATAGAACGAGTGCGACGCTGACGCCGATGATCGACGCGGGCAGAACTCTCATCTGATTTGACATGGCGGGTCCCATCAAAGCACCAACGGCGTGTTTGCCGATGCCTTTTTGATTTTTTCTTTGTTGGCCAAGATCTTCTGAACATCGAAACTCGGCGAATAGATGCACTCGGACAGACCCAGCGCCGACGCCGCCATGGAGGGCGTGGAAATCGATACGTCATGGGCGGTGGTTATTTCGGTCGTGATTCCGTTTCGAACCAAACTTTCCCAAAAGGCTTGGCCGTAGATTGCGCTGCGCCCCAAAGGCCCGGTCAGTAAAATCCGTTCAGGATCAAGCGCGCGCAGTGTTGTCACGCAATGGTTGCCGAGGGCCGCGCCTGCCTGACGAACAATATGAGCGACATCCTTGTCGGTGTTCGCTTGATCCAAAACCTTGAGTAGTTTGGCGCCTTGATCCTCGATCACATCAAGCGCGTCGCCTGCTGCGTCTCTCAGCTCCATCCGGTCCAGTATGGACCATCCCGAAGCCACCATCGTAATACAATCAGATCTTCCGCATGAGCACATGGCGCCAACCCGGCCCTCGGGGAAATGTCCGATCTGTCCGGCGGTGTTGTTGTGGCCACGCAGCACCCTGCCGTTCGAGATTGAGGCAGACCCCAATCCAAGCGCTGCCCGCACCAGGAAAACATCTGTTAGGCCCGCGCAGCAACCGACGCGCGTTTCGGAAATTGCGATACAGCGGTTCACGTTTTCGACAGAAATCGGAATGTTCAGTCGGTTTTCGAGACTTTTACCGACGTCAAACGGGGGCCAGCGCAGGTAGGGCGAATGAAGCCATGTCCCGCCCCCAACATCCAGATAGCCAGCGATCGCCACCCCGGCGGCGAGAACCTGATCTCGTGCAATGTCATGGTCAGAGATGATCTTTTCAGCAGCGGCGCAAATCTCATCCAGTGTCTGTCTTGCGTCGCTCAAATCCGTGGGCTGGACCGCCACGCTTTCGATCACCGCACCCGAAAGATCGGCAAGCACAACGCTGGTGTTAAAGGCAAGGATGCTCAGGCCAAGCACATATCCGCCTTTTGCGTTGATCTGCAGCCCGGTACGCCTGCGTCCACGGCCCTGATTGGTCTTTTGAATTGCTGTTTCAATGACCAACCCTGATCCCAGCAACTCTTGCACGATCCGGGTCATCGTGGCGTTGGTTAACCCCGTCTCTACGGCTAGCCGGCTGCGGTCGATACCGGGCGACTCGAGGACAAGTTTCATGACACTAGCGCGGTTGAAGTTTCGCATCGTGTCCACGTTTTGACTCTTCGGCGACATTTCGAATCTCGTTTAATTTATTTTTTACCGTAATTAAATAATTAGTGAGTCGTGTCAAGACCGTTCGGACCCTGCCCATGCTCGCCTCACGAGGTCGGCGAAGACTGCCAGCAATTCAGAGGGCATTCAGGCGTCGACTGCAGGTAAGACCTCTCAGCGCAGTCGATGGTGCCGACCAGATTTCAAACCCGATATCTGTTAAAAATGCGCCGCGGGAGCACCCCGTTTGGTCCTGTCAGATGCCAAGCTTCAACCAATGCTAGAGAAAACGATCTGTCCCAACAGAAGCATCAGTGGGAGCGTGACAAAACTCAGCAGTGTTTGCGTCGTTATGATTGCCGCCATCAGCGGAGCATCGCCGCCCATCTCTCGCGCAAGGGTATAGCTGGCCGCACCCGTGGGCAGAGCGGCGAAGATCAGAGCAACCTGAGAAACCAGCAGGTCCGGCGATAGCAGCAGCGCCGCACACACAACCGCAACCGGATTGACCAAAAACTTGCCAACCGTTGCGAGACCAATCTGGCGACGTGATCCGGCAAGGCCACGAAGTTTGAGATTGGCACCGACACACAGGAGCATGATGGGCAGCGCCGCGCTGCCCAGAACACGTGCGATTTCATGCAAGACTGGCAGGTCGCTCCAGCCGGCAAGGTTAAACAGCACCCCGGCGCAGATGCTCAGGATCAGCGGATTCTTTAGTAGCCCAAGCAACACCGATGCCCCGCCACCTCCCAATTGACGCGTCATCAGCGTGACTACCGTGGCGTTGACGACTGGCACCAAAAGCGCTGAACCCAGCACGGCAAGTTGCAGTCCTTGTGGCCCAAACACAGCCTCTGCTATTGCAAGCCCGATGAATGTGTTGAAACGCGCACTTCCTTGCAAAAGTGAACTTGCCTGTGGTGGCTGCATCTTTCGCCCAAACAGCCAGCCCCCCAATGTGGCGGCAAAGAACCCGGCATAAAGAAGCAATGCGTAATCGCCCAATCCGCCGCTCAGATCTGCGGACGAGATCTTTGCGAAGAACAGCGCCGGCATCAAAACCCAGTAGACCAGCCGGTCATTGAGGTTCCAAAATTCGAACGAAGGTATCCCACCACGACGCAATCCATATCCCATCATGATGATGGCAAAAATCGGAGCGATGGCCAGAAAAGGTGCCAACGAAATACGTGATCCCCAAATAGGTGGAATTGACCCCATCTATACTCCACCGCTTCCATCATTGAAAGCGCCCTACGTTTCCCAGTCTGTACACTTCGCTTGCAGCGAAAAGGGCGCCTTCATTCGCATGCAACGATACCCAAAAGTATTTCAGTTCTGTCGAAATGCGCGCGAAGTGGGCGCTGAGGACTAGAAAGTTAACGTCATGTCTGTCCGCGACTCGACCTTTAAGGTTTTGCTCTCGCTGCGGCTCGCATGAACGACCGGTTTTCTCGCGGCAAAGCGGCAAAGAAATTTGCGTCGTTGCAGCAACATTCTCGCTGCGAGCGCACGCAGCACAAAATCAATAGGTCCGGTGTGGGCTCAGAATGATCTTACGCCGCGTGACGGACGGACAACCGCTTCGAAATGGCGAACGGCAGGACCGTTCGCCGGGGTTCGTTAGATGTCGATGCGCTCGGCTATGCTCAAAGCATCTTCCAGTTCGACACCAAGATAGCGCACCGTGCTGTCAACTTTGGTGTGACCAAGGAGCAGTTGCACCGCGCGAAGATTGCCAGTCTTTGGATAGATCTCGGCAGCCTTTGTTCGGCGAAGCGAGTGTGTACCATATCCACTCGGCTCCAAACCAATTGACGTCACCCAGTCGCGGACAAGTCGACCGTACTGACGCGTTGAGATGTGTGGTCGGTCGTGGAACCGGTCTGGGAACAAAAACAGGCAAGCAAGCATCTCCGGCGATCTGACCCAGGTCAGAACGGTTTCTCGTGTGTTTTCCAACAGTTCAAATCGAACAGGCCGTTTGGTTTTGCTCTGGATCACTGAAACACGGTCCCGGACACGATCGTCTTTGACAAGATCTGTCATGGTTAGCTTGACCAGATCACAGCCTCGAAGTTTGCTGTCGATGGCGACGTTGAACAAAGCAAGGCTGCGCGGATTGCCTGCAAGTTCGAGTCGCGCACGGATCGCCCATACCTGTTTTGGCAGCAACGGACGTTTCTGCCCGATAATCCGCCCCTTATTCCAGGCTCTGCGTTTCGGGGTGACTGTAGGAAGCTGGACTCGCGGCATGAGTTGCCCTCCGATCCTCCCCCAAGCCCACTTATCAGCACCTCCCTGACTGGGCGAGTCTACAAGCAAGACTGAACGCCCGTTTGGCCAGCCAATAACTCAGACAAGGTAATTGAAGTGATAAAAATGAATAACGTGAACAGGCAGCTGTGCTATCATTTTGGCTCAGGAGGACGACCATGACTGCAAATAAGACCCAACCGACCGGCAGATCAGTCGAAGACTTCATTGCCGCTGTTGAACACCCCACACGCCGTGCCGACGCTCTTGTGTTGGATGCCATGTTTCGTCGGGTCACTGGCTGGCAACCACGCATGTGGGGCCCGACGCTGATAGGTTATGGCGAATATCATTATGCTTACGACAGTGGTCGCACGGGCGATTTTCTTGCGACCGGCTTCAGCCCACGCAAGGCCAATCTGGTGCTGTACATCATGCCCGGCTACACCAAGTTTGATGAATTCATGGACCGTTTGGGCAAGTATAAATTGGGCAAATCATGCCTTTATATCAACAAGCTGACGGACGTGAACTTAGACGTGGTAGAAGAACTTGTACAAGCTGGAATTGACGATCTCTCCAACCGTTGGCCGGTCAAAGGGACCTGAGCGCAGACTTGGGATAACCTCTACAAAAAACGCGGCTTTCGCTTGCCCTTGAGACACCCGGCAAGCAATGGGGCACAGAAGTGATTGAGCAATAACTTGTACCGTTCAATTGAATGACTGCGCCTGCTTTTTTTGACTAGAGTACCTTTGCCGTCAAAACGACCTCAATCAGACATCCTTCGTCCAGATCAACGCCGATACACGCGCGTTGCGGCCAGTTCTCTTCTGGCCCGATCCAATCGATCCAAATTGTATCCACATCCAGCTTCTGCTTTACATCGCTGAGATAGACCGTCGCCTGCAACAACCCAGCTTTTCCGCTGCCCGCGTTTTCAAGGATGCGATTGAGTTCATCAAGAGTGTTCTGTGTCTGCGCTAGAATTCCATCTGACCCCTGTGGGTCAGTCGCGACAGCGTAAACAAGTCCGTCTGATACGACAGCTTCGCAGCGTCCCAAACCCTCATATGGAAATCTTTTTGTGGCCATCATCATACTCCCCGTTTCGCATCAGCACAATGCACTATGAGCTGAAACGTCTATGCAATCAGAAATCATACAAATAGACGTGTTAAGTCTTTTTTACTCAAAAGCAGACCATATTCTTGAAGTTAGGAACGGCAGCAAAGTCCCGCGACTTGATCCTTGCCGCCTAAATATTCGCTGCGCCACGACTGAATTGCCGGTATCACAGCCGTAGCGCAGCGCAGCGCCACGAACCGAGCAGGTGCAGCGGTTTTCGTGCGGCGAGCGCGCGCAGCACGATTTGAAGACTTCCGGGTTGGGGCTCTCCTAACACCTTCGCTGCATCAAGCGTGAATGGCGGCTTTCACTAACGTACGATCCTGCCCCCTACCGGAGCAGACCGCTAACTGTTTTATAGATTACGGCCCATCTGTCGTAGAATAGAACGGCGCTGGCTATGTCGTCTGAGGTCTGATTGACCAAATCAGTGGCCAACGCGAAGCCCAGTTCAACACTATTGCCCGATTCTTTCGCTGCCATTTGTCCCGTATCCTGTGAATTCGACCGCTGCTCCTTGTCGCGATCTGGGTGAATGACCCGTATTGCCGCCGCGCGCATGCAGGTTCCGCGAGTGTTGGCACCGCTTTTTTTTAGCGCTTTCAACGGGTGTATCGCTGTTAGGTGGCCTGGCCAACAAAGCGTCGTTCGCATAATCTACTGCGCCCGCTTAAATGCAGCCGTCGCAATACCCATCGCAATGAGAGCACTGCCACCAATACGCGAAAACCACGCCAAGACCGAGGGGCGCGCGATCTTTGATCTGAGCCTGTCCGCCAAGAGGGCGTAGGCGAGCGCGTTGATTGCAGCCAGTCCGACGAATGTCGCGATAAGTATCGAAAACTGAGGCAACAACGGGCTGTCCACGACAACGAATTGCGGGACGAACGCGATAAAGAACACGATGGATTTCGGATTGAGCGCGGTCACGGCCGCAGCGTGACCAAAAACGCTGGCTGCGCGGGTTTCCGTTACATTTTCCAGATCACCAAGCGAGGCGCTCGAAGCACTTCGGAAAAGCTTGATACCCAGATAGACTAGATAGACGGCCCCGACCCATTTCAGGACAGTAAATAACGTGGCGGATGCCAAAACTAAGGCTCCCAGACCAGCCAGTGACGCGGACATCGCAACAAAATCGCCAAGAGCGACCCCGCCTACTGTTGCGATTGCGACCCTTTTCCCTTGGCTCATGGCATAGCTAAGGACGAGCAGAACCGTTGGGCCGGGAATCAGCAAAAGTGCGGTAGAGGCTGCAACAAACGCCAGCCAGATTTGAAAATCCATAAGAATACCCTTTCAAAATTTGGATATGCCAGCCACAGGATCGACCGGCTGTACAGCGTAAATATAGCAGACAGCTTTGACCGCCCTCTCGATCTTCACAGCGCGCCTTTTTGCAGTGCCTTTTTCGCCGACCAGATCATCGCGCCCGCGATAATTCCCCAGAATGCCCCGCTCACCCCAAGGAGTGTCATGCCGCTGGCTGCAATCAAGAACGTCAGCGCGGGGGCTTCCAACTGGCTGGCGTCGCTGAATGCAGCCGAGAGGGAGCCGACCAAGGCTGGGATCAGGGCCAGACCTGCTACTGCAGTTATCAACGCGGTCGGTGCAAGGCTGGCCAGTGAAACAACAATGGCGGCCGCAAATGCCAGCGCGATATAGACAAGGCCCGATGCAATCGCGGCCCAGTAGCGTCCGGCCGGGTCACGACTGGCATCATCCCCCGCCATCATCGCAGCCGTGATCGCAGACATATTGACCGGAATTGACCCGAATGGCGCGATTGCAAGGCTCATCAGCCCTGTGTTGCGGATCAGGGACTGCCGGTGCACAGGGAATTTGTTAAGCTCCAGAACCGCGAAACCGGGGATGTTCTGCCCTGCCATTGTCACCAGATAAAGCGGCAGCGCGATGGAAATGAAGGACTGGAACGTGAAGATAGGCGAAATCAGTGCTACTTCGGGCAACCATGCTTGGGTTTCTGGCGCGCTTTGTGAGACGTCCACCGTAAAGAAAAGGACGGCCATGAAAGAGATGACGGCCAGTGGCATGGCGGCCAAGCGGTTCAGGGACAAGCCGATTAACCATGCAATCAGAATCGGCAGAACCAAAAGCGGGATTGTTCCCAGTGCCAATGCCGGCGCAAAGCACAGCTTCAGCAGAACACCGGCCAAAAGCCCGTTTGCGATTGGCTTGGGGATTGCAGCAACAACACGGCCCAACGCCGGAACAAAGCCGGTCAGAACGATCAGTGCTGCACAACAAATCAGTGCGCCAACCGCTTCGCCAAAGCCACCGGGCAAGGCAGCGGTCGCTGCAAGAAAGGCTGCACCGGGCGTTGACCAGGCCACTGCGGCGGGCGTGCGCGTCATTGCTGGCAACCAGACGCTGCAAACCCCCATGCCCAATGTCGCGAAGAACAGGCCGGTGGCCGCCTGCGCACCCGTTGCACCCATCGCGGTCAGCCCGGCAAGGACAATGGCGAAAGAGGCTGCATAGCCAACAAAGGCCGCCAGAAGCCCCATGTAAACGGCTGAAATTGAAAGGTCGCGCATCATGTTTGGCCCATGCTTTCGTTTGGTAAACTGGTGATCATCTCAATTCGCCCCAATTGCAATCTGGTCGATCAAGCCGGTGATTGCCCCCGCGCCATCTTCGGTCTTCATCGCCTGGCCCATGGCTCCGGCTTTCTTTGCCACCCGGTCGGTCAGAGCGTCCTCCAAGGCACGCGCCAATCTATCAGCGGTCAGGCGCTTTTGCGCGATAGGGGCAGGTCCAGCACCGAGATCCACGACCCGTTGCCCAAAGAATGGCTGGTCGGCGAACAGAGGGCAGATCACAGTTGGCTGCCCCCAGCGAAGCCCCTCATGCGTGGTTCCTGCCCCCCCATGATGCACAACCGCCGAGACCCTTGGAAAGAGCCATGTATGGGGCACCGCATCAAGGACATGCAGGTGCGATGCTGGTGCCAATTGGCCAATCCCGCCCCATCCGGTCGCAACGACAGCGCGCAATCCTGTTTGCTGTAACGCGCCAAGCAGTGCCCCATTGACGCGCGCATGGTCGATGCCGGGCATTGATCCAAACCCAACATAAATAGGGGTTTCCCCGCTTAACAGGAATCTTTCCAATGCGGGCGATGGAGTAAACGTCGCGGGCTCTGCGAAAGCATATCCAACCTGGCGCTCGACGTTGGACATATCGCTGCCAAGCGGGACAATGTGACGGGAATAGGCGTGCAGGCGTGGGGCGCGCCGACCCGGCGCATAACCGGCCATGACATCCAGCACTGGCCCGATGTCAGTTCCAGTTACTTTGACCCATCGTTTCAGCATCCGGTTCGTGCCAAATCGCATGACCGCATTGATAATATGGTGGCTGGCCAGATTGCCTAGCCCACCGAGAGATCGCTGCGCCAGAAGAAACTGTGGATAGGCGCGTGTCGGCGCGAAACCCGGTTGTAACATCACAGGCCAGGCAGGCACTCCAAAGCGGTGGCCCAGATAAGGGCCCAGCACGCCCTTGAAGTGATAAAGGATCAGGTCCGGCACAACATCAAGACCGATCTGCCACATAGCACTGAGCTGTACGTTCATGATCCCGATTGCCGCACGATACGCCTTCAACTTGCCCGAAAGCGACGTCATCGCGGCCTGCATATCGGGTTCGTTGAGCAGGTTCTGAAAATCCAGTGGCAACACATGATGGGTCAGGCCCGCGACGGCGATGGGTTCCGAGAAACCCTCGGCCGCAGCGATATGCACGTCGTGACCGGCGGTCCGGAGCCGCGATCCGATGACAACAAACGGCTGGACGTCACCGCGGGTGCCAATGGCAATAAGGAGGATCTTCATGGGTCGGGGTCCATATTGGTAACGATCATATCGTTGATTCATAAAGCGGTGGAGCGGCGGTGTTGTGCCCCCGCTTGGACGAGCTGGATCATTTGTTCAGATTTGAAAACATCAGCCGGGGGTATCACCTGGCCAATACCAGAACAGCTGTCCGTGATCAGGATTGCATTTCCTGTTGTGGGCATAATGAAACCTTATTGTTTGAAACTTGCCCGATATTCGGTCGGGTTCATGTTTGTCAGATCGCGGAATGCCGCGTTGAAGCCTGACGGGGATTGATAGCCGACGGACAAAGCGACTTCGGTGACGGATGCATCTGACGTCGCCAGTGCCTCGACTGCGCGAATGATGCGCACACGGCGCAAGACTTCACGCCATGTCATGCCGAGTTCATCGGAAAACTTGCGTGCAAGCGCACGGGGTGAATGCCCCGTTTCGCGTGCGATCTCATTGAAATTTGGTGCGCCGCCAGCCAGGGCCTCAGTCATTGCGACAGCACGTTTCAGACCTTGGGATGTTGCAACTGGCAAAACGCAGGGGCTTGGGGTGCAAGCGAGACGCAACGCGACTTCTGACAGCGTTGAAAATACCTGAACTGCATAGGATGACAAAGGGCCGTTGTCAGGCCCCCAGTCTCGACATTCCCTGACAAGTTCGCGCGCCAAAGGTGTCATATCGAACACAGCCAGGCTCGCCTCGGGTGCCCGCATAAAAGAGGGTGCAAACAGGACCGATGCCGACGTCAGGCGGGACAGGATGGTGATGGTGATCGGGTGCCCTGCGTTGATCAGTGCCGCACGCGCAGGCGGCAATGTCCATCTTTGTCCAGCTGCCTCCAGCCGCAGCATGCCTTCTACGGAACAAAGCAAATAGTGCCGATCCACCACGTATTCCGCTGGCGCTGCTGACTCGAAACTTCTGTGAAAACAATATGCTTGCGGCTCCATATGTTCAGACTATGACCTCAAACATGGTTGCGTCAAAACGCTTGCTAAGCGGCGGCGATATCATCAACGGTCGCAGCGTCTGTCCCACGCTGGAAAACGCGGCAGAGGCAACATAGGCTTCAAAGTCCTGTTGCGTTGTCCACTCATGCAGAATTCCCAGTTTTTCCGGGTCGGACGGATCTTCAAAGGGAACAAAGGAAATGCATCCTTTCATTTTACGCACAATCGGCAGCTCTGCCAACAATACATCAAGTGCCTTTGCGCGGTCAGCCGGTGTGACAGCAAAGAAGACGTGAGCAATGAACATGTTACGACCTTTCAAAGTCTGGCAAAAATGTACCCCAGGCTGGTTCTGCTTGGTGGACCCGCGCTAAAGCGATGCGTCCTGACGTGGGACAGGCCCGCCGTGCGAGCCATGCAGCATATGCTTTCCGGCGAGAACCATCGGTGCCGGAAACGTAGCCAAAGCAGCCAGTTGCACCAGTGCGGTTTCGAGACAACAAGACAAAGACGGCCCTTGGGCCGGAGAAGATCGGCTATTCGTCCCATGGCCTCTGTCGGGTCTTTGCAGTGTTCCAGAAAATGGGCGGCAAGTATGACATCATATTTTTGCGGTGGCCGGAAATCCTCAAACCGGCTGTATATGATGCCTGGCGAGATCCCGACAGAGCGAAAACCTTCCCTGGCCTGTTTCAGCATTGCAGCGGAAACATCCAATAGCGTCAGAGTCTGGCTGCCGCCAACATCGATCCATGCGCGTGCTAAAGCACCGGTTCCGGTGCCCAGATCAAGCACCGCGCCGCTTTGCACCAGATCTTGCCTGAGAAAATTTGCATAGGCCTCTGGATAGCCAAGCTGCTCAATCTTGGCGCTCCATCGCGGCGCCGTGCGGTCGTATTTTGCAATAATATCCATGTCGTCGGTATTTGCACGCAGTTCAGCGGCCTGCTAACGCTGATCCGCCAGATATTTGCTCCTAGCTGCCAGATCGAGCATTGCATGAGTTTCAGCCAATCTGACGTCCTGGATTTTGTTGAGTGGGAGATGCACTTACTTCGGTACTTACTACGAAAGTGCGGTCATCGAATTCACCCACACGTCTTAATCCTGCCGATAAAGGTCTCAAAGAGAAACAAGAAATAGGTCGCTCGGGTTCAGTCACCGCACTTAGTCGATGCACATGCAAGCATTGAAAGGCATGAACATGGACCTGAAGAACAAGCCAATTATCATTACGGGAGCAAGAAGCGGCATCGGCGCAGCAGCGGCTTTGCTAGTTGCCTTGAATGGAGGCATATGCGGCCGCGAAGGCAGGTCTGATTGGTTTGGCACGGGTCCTGACTGTAGAGTACGGTCCTGAAAATATTCGGAGAAATGCGCTCGTGCCGGGCGGGACCATGACACCTATGGCCGGAATTGATGCCCGCGTCCGAGAGCTTGTGGGAGTCTAACACGCCCTCTAATGGATGATGCATCAATGGCCGCTATCGCCAAAGCACGGCAGTGACCGCCATCATGCAATTGCAGCGAATTTCATGCTGCGAGCACGTGCATAATTGAGGTCGATGTGATCGATGCTGCTGTCCGTTCGAACGGCCACTTCGTCGAATTTTTCTGTTAAAAAGGCCTAGCTCAAAGCCACTCCCACCAAATGGGTTATGACGTTAACGTTTTCGCATTGAAGGCGCCTCAAAGTCTGTCTGACCAATGCTGTTGAGCTACTTGGGCCTTGAGATTGGGAGCGGGGTCTTTTTGCGGAGATCGCGGGCTTGGGTGGGGCGGTGATCTGTATTGGCTTCTGTTTGGGCCTGGCAAGTGCCGCCGCTTTGCTATGGATCATGACGATGGGTGCTGTGTCGCGCAGGCGGTGTTTAGGTTGCAGTGCCGCGCCAGCTAGGTCGTTGCCGCACCGCTGGCCTTCAATCCCCGATACCCCAGCAGACAAAGTGCGAGAATGGCTATGTTGCCCGCGAAATCCAGTAGCATCCACCGCGTGAACATCTCTGTTATAAACACGAAATAGAAGTTGAACGCGAAGAAGGGCACAGATCCAACAAAGCCAAAAACCAGGAAGGTCGTTGGCGTGAACCGCGACAATGCCATGACTGTACCGCATAGAACGGCCTGAGACCCGAAACAGCCCATTATGACAGTCATTACCGCGTTTTCGGCGTAAAATTCAGGCCTGATACTCAAACGCAAAACAGTATTCGGGAATATGAGCGCCCATCCACCTAGCCCAAGAAAAACGAAAGCCAGAAGCAACTGAATGGTGCGCGGCGTCATGGGTTTGACCTTTCATCTGTCCGCGTGATCGCAGTTTACGTAGAGATTGCCGCCGGTCCAGAAAAACTTCTGACAACTGTACGAAACCGAATTCAATGGCGACGAAGTCCCACACTCTGCAAATTCGACCGCTGATCCTTGCTGCGGTCTGCTTGAATGGCCGGTCTTCCTGCTGCGCGGCGGCACGAGATTTCTCGCTCATGCGACATTTCCTGCGCTGCGAGCGCGCGCAGCACAAAATACGAATTTACAGAATGGGCTCGTTCGAGACCTTCGCACCACCGTACTCGAGGGCCCGATCTTCCACTTTGGTTAATGCCGTGACGTGAAGGTAAAGTTAAGTGGCGCTGACCGGCCATCGCTTGCCAAGGTCTGCAAGCCCTGCCTGCACGATCTCTTCGACCACGGCGATATCCACATCGGCGAGCTTGTTGATGTAAAGGCAGGATTTGCCCAGCTTGTACTTGCCCATCCGGTCCAGGATATGCCCGAAATCGGCATAGCCGGGCATGATATAAAGCACCAGATTGGCCTTGCGTGGGCTGAACCCGGTCGCCAGTGATGATCCGGTTCTGCCGCTTTCATAGGTGTAGTCATATTGACCATAGCCGACGATCGTCGGGCCCCACATACGCGGCTGCCAACCGGTCACGCGGCGGAACATATCATCCAGCGTGTGGGCATCGGCCCGGCGTGTCGGATGCTCTACCGCGGCGATGAAGTTTGCGATTTTGATATTGGTCGGCTTGGTCTTGTTGTCTGACATGGCGGTCCCTCCGCCTGACAACATAGCACAGACCGTATTTTGGTTAACGGCTTATCAACCCCGCCATTCTAATTTGTCTTAAATGGTACGCCCTCGCGGACCTCCCAGACGCCTGTTAGTGCGCCCAGAACGGGGCTTGTTGTCTGGGACAGATGTTTGCCCATGTTCTCGAGTTGGATGGTGATCAACCGCAGGATATCCTGTGGTGCGCGATCCAGCAGGGCCGTGGCAAGTTCGGTGTCACCCGTGGTGGCCGCAAAACGCAAGCGGGTGTTGTTGTGCGACAACCCCGTTTGCGTAACGCTGGTCAGATCATCCAAACTGATGATAACCGGCTCCGCCGTCCACCGCGCCGGGTAAATCACCAGCTGATCTGCCGAAATGGTCAGCCGTGTCCGGGAGGCTGTCTGCGAAAATGCGGCCCATAGCCCAAGGCCCAGCATCCCCGGCCCGCCGAGCAGGAATATTAGATCGCCAAAGTCAAAGCGCAGCGGAAGCCCCAGCCAGAGCCACAATATTGTCAGGGGCAACCCGATAATGGCAAGCATGGCACCACCAAAGCGTCGCAGTTTGCTGGTTTGTGTAATCGTGATCGGGCTAGACATGCCCAATGATCACCCATCAGATGCAATTTGCCCAGCCGCGATGAACCGTTCCCACGCATCCTGCACAAAGGCACGCCGGAACGAATGTCCGCCTTCGAACATGCAAAACTCCAGCACGTCACCGCTGGCATTGCGATTGCCCTGACAATCCAGCCCCGGCCCGGCCCGTTCATAGCTTTCGCTGAAACTGCCGACCTGTTGATAGAATGTCATCGCCTCGCCAACATCGCCTTGTTTGGTATTAGCGATGGCACGACCTTGCAACGGTACGGTGCGGTCACTGTCGCCATGCATATGGATAATACTGGCAACGGGCGTGGCGCAATCCGCGGGCGGTTCCATCCAGAATGTCCCAGCGACAGGGGCAAAGCCGCCCGCCAGATCAGGCCGCGCACAAGCCAGGTTCCAGACCAGCATGCCGCCTGCCGAAAAGCCTGTGATCATGATCCGGTCATTATCGATCCCGTGCCTATTTTTCAGATCGTCGATCACAGCAGCAACATAGTTGAAATTGGCGCTGCCATCACTCGCATTGCCACCGGGGGCATTGGGCAGTTGCCAATCATCGCCCGGCCCCGCATCCAACGCGACAAAGGCCAGCCCCATATCTGTCGCCATCCGGCGGAACCGCTGATTGCGCATGGTGCCATTGGCCGTTCCGCGATAGCCATGGGCGAACAGGATCGCACCGGTGGGCGGCGTGTCGGGCGTATCAATCCGGTAGAACCCGCCAGGGACGTCGCAGTCAGTCTGCACGCCACAGGCCTGAGCCGTTTGAAAACTGAGGAAGAGGGCGGCGACAGCAATAAGATATCTCATGGAATGTCCTGTACAAATTTGCTGAACTATTCCCAAGACCACCCTTTTGCGCAAATCACGACCCTGTGTGAAGCGATGGTTCAACCGTCTTCGCGGCTATACTCCGCAACCATCTCATCAAAACGCTGCTGATAGGTCTCCAGCCGCTTGCCGTCTTTCTTGCTGCTCAAAAACGGTTTGCGTTTACCGGTGACCAGAATGTCCTTGTCGCCAAGCCGGTAGGACAGTTTTTGATAGGCCGCCAGTTCCGCGCAGCGAATGTCGGGCCGTTTCGCACGCAGATAGGCATATTCCGCCGTTTCAAATGTGCTGGGCAGCAACAGGTCCTGCAAACCCATGCAATTGGCCAGTGGGCGCAAACCGTCCGACGTCACAGCGGTGGCCATGACCTGCAATTCACGTAGCGCGGGCATGGCGGCAAGCGGTGCAAGCGTATCGATCTTTTGTGTGCTGTTCATGCCACCACTGATCAGAAGGGCCTTCAGGCAGTCCATGCGCCCCACCGGCGACAGGTCATTTGCATGGCGAATGTCGTCAAGCGACAGCACGTCAAGCGGCAGCGTCGCCAGCGGCGACAAGTCGGCCAGTTTCTGCACCCACCAGAGGTTCAACCGCCGCAGTCGTGGCATATTCTGGACAGGCGCAAGCGTTGTGGTGCGCAGCCCCTTGAAGCCCAGATAGATCACATCGACCAATTCGCAGAGATGGGTCAGCTCTTTCTCATTCACCGAAAAGCAGAACGCGCCCTGCCCTTGAACGGGGGTGTTCAGATCAAGGATACGGTGCAATGTGCCATCAACGAACACATGGCCACCCTTGCCTTCGGGCACCCGTGCAGGGCCACGCGCGTTTTCTGCATCCTGCGCCAGTTGACCCAGAAGCGGGAAGTCGGGTTTAGCAGCCATCCCGCCATCTGTTCACAATCGGATAGCGCCGGTCAAGCCAGAAGGCGCGGTTCGACAGGCGTGGGCCGGGGGCGGACTGGAACCGCTTATATTCGCTGACATAGATCAGATGTTCGACCTTCTTGACGATATCGCGGTCATAGCCCGCGGCAACACAATCAGCGACCGATGCCTCATCATCGACCAGCATCTTCAGGATGCCATCAAGGATGTCGTAAGGCGGCAAGCTATCCGCGTCCTTCTGATCCGGCCGCAATTCGGCCGATGGCGGCTTGTCGATGATTGCGACCGGGATCACCTCGCCCGCCGGGCCTTTCATCCAGGGCCGGTGATTGGCGTTGCGCCAACGGCAGGAATCAAAAACGCGGGTCTTGTACATGTCCTTGATCGGGTTGAAGCCACCCGCCATATCCCCGTAAATTGTGGCATAGCCCACCGCGACCTCGGATTTATTCCCAGTGGTAAGCAACATTTCGCCGAACTTGTTGGACTGCGCCATCAGCAAAAGCCCCCTGATCCGGGACTGGATGTTTTCCTCTGTTAGGTCGGCAGGCATGTCGCCAAAAAGCGGGGCAAGCGCGTCGGTCACCGCCGCGCGGGGACCCGTAATGCTGACCGTGTCGCATTTGACCCCAAGGGCATTGGCGGCAGCGGCGGCATCATCCAGCGATCCTTGCGAGGTGTATTCAGACGGCAGCATTACACAGCGAACGTTTTCCGCGCCCAGCGCATCAGTGGCGATGGTGGCCACAATCGCGCTGTCGATCCCGCCCGACAGACCCAGTAACACTTTTTTGAACCCGGTCTTGCGCATGTAGTCGCGCAGCCCTTCGACCATGACCCGGTAATCCTGTTCCAGACTATCCGGCAGGGTCGCCTTGTCACCCGGCAGCGCCTCCCACCCGTCATCGGTCAGCTGGAAATCCACATGGGCGATCCCGGTGTCAAAAACCGGCATCTGCAGGGCCAGCTTGCCACCCCGGTTCAGTACAAAGGACCCGCCATCAAACACCTGATCATCCTGCCCGCCAACCATGTTAAGATATACTAGCGGCACATTATTTTCGATGACCCGGGACACCATATTATTCATCCGGATCGGGAATTTATCGCGGAAATAGGGGGAGCCATTGGGCACCACCAGCACCTCTGCCCCAGTTTCGGTCATCGCCTCGCAAACATCCGGATACCAGGCATCCTCACAAATCGGGCAGCCGATCCGAACACCGTTATCGATGCTGAAAGGCCCTGCAATCTCATCGCTTTTGAACAGGCGGACCTCATCAAACACGTTGAAGTTCGGCAGGAAGTGCTTGCGCATGGTGGACGTGATCTTGCCATCCTTGAGGATGAAATAGCAGTTGTAAAGCCGATCCTCTTCGAACATCGGGCCACCAATCGCCAGGGCGGGCCCATCCGCACAATCCAGCGCAAGGGTGCGGATATGCAACATCGCATCCGCGACAAAGGCAGGCTTGGCCACCAGATCCTGGGTCTGGTAGCCCGTGATGAACATCTCGGGCAAAGCCACAAGATCGGCCTTGGCCGCCTTACCTTCGGCCCAAGCCGTCCGGGCCTGTTCTGCATTCCCGGCAATGTCCCCCACAGTGGGGTTCAGCTGTGCCATGGTTAACCGAAATATTTTTGTCATAGTTTTGTCCCAATGCGCTGCAATGCATGTAGCAGAATGAAACGCGGTGGAAAGCCGTTTGGTGCAAGATCGCCTCAATCGATCATGATAGGCGTTGTCAGCTAGAGACCCCTGAACTAGGCTTCGCCAACAGGGTGCGAATGGAGAGAGTGATGAGCATGTTTGATTTAACCAAGGCCGCAACGGCTGCATGCATCACCGTGGGATTGGCTGTCGGTGCGCAGGCGCAAACAGTGCAAACAAAACAATATGATGACGGTGGCGTCTACGAAGGAACCTTTGTGGATGGAAAGCAGGATGGCACCGGCACATATCGGCTTCCCAACGGTTTTGAATATACTGGCGAATGGGTCGCAGGCGAGATTCGCGGTCAAGGGACCGCCCGCTTCCCCAATGGATCGGTCTACGAAGGTGAGTTTGCGGCAGGCAAACCAGAAGGCCAGGGCCGAATCACGTTTACCGACGGCAGCACCTATGAAGGTGACTGGGTTGACGGAAATATGACCGGCAATGGTGTGATGACCTACGCAAACGGCGTTGTCTATCAAGGCGCTTTCCGCAATGCGATGCATAATGGCGTGGGCATCATGACCAGCCCGGATGGCTACAGCTATGAAGGCAACTGGATTAACGGCATCAAGGAAGGTGAAGGCAAGGTCACTTATGCAGATGGGTCGGTCTATGATGGGTCGCTTGTCGCGGGCGAACGCGATGGCACCGGCACGATGACTATGGCCGACGGCATCACATATACCGGCGAATGGATTGATGGCCGGATCGAAGGCACCGGCGTGCTGACCCAAGCCAATGGCAATATCTACGAAGGCACGTTGAAAGACGGTAAACGCCAGGGTGAAGGCAAGATCACCTATGCCAATGGCGATGTTTATACCGGCGGCTTTGTCGATGACCGCCGCCATGGCACGGGCACATTCACCGGCACAGATGGCTATGTCTATACCGGCGAATGGGACATGGGCCAGATTGCAGGCAGTGGTGAAGTCACCTACCCCGATGGGTCGGTCTATGTTGGCAGCTTTGCCGAAAACGTGGCCAATGGCGCAGGCAAGATCACTTATCCAGATGGCTCTGTCTACGAAGGCAACTGGGAAGATGGTGTGATCAATGGGGCAGGTGTGGTCACCTATGTGAATGGCCTTGTCTATGAGGGCGCATTCCTGGACGGCAAGACCCACGGGCAGGGCAAGATGACTTATGCCAATGGCTATGTCTATGAAGGCGAATGGGCTGATGGCCAACGCAACGGCAGCGGCCGCGCCACCTATGCCGATGGAACGGTTTATGTCGGTACCTTCAAAAACGGTCAGCGTGACGGCACTGGCGAAATCACCATGCCTGATGGGTTTGTCTATTCCGGCGATTGGTCTGAGGGCGAAATCAACGGTGAGGGCACGGCGACCTATTCCAACGGCGATGTCTATGTCGGCACATTCGTGCGCAGCCGCCGCGAAGGTGAAGGCACGATGACATTTGCTGATGGCCGCGAAAGCAGTGGCATCTGGTCAGATGGCGCGCTTGTTTCAGAATCGTCTGACGGGAACTAGGCGGGTAAAATCTGTGTGACGTAGAATTTTTGGCCACGCTCATCAGCCTATTTTGTCGTCAGACAAGGCTGTGCAAGTCCCCCTGCAGATCCACCAATGTGATCCGCCTGACCTGCGGATGGGCCATCACCGACATCACCTGGTCATGTGGCGCGAGGCACAGGCCGGTCGACAGGTAGTCCGCCATCGTGGCTGTGTTGGCCTCAACCGATACGGTGGACCATTCTGGTTGGCTCTGCGGGTGCAGGATATGCATCGCGCTGCCCAGCCGCATCGTCCCGGGGCTTGATGTGGCAATTGCCCCATCATGCAAACTGCGCGTTCCCAGCCCGCCATGATCCGGATCGACAATCGCCAACCGCCATGGTCCGCCCAGTGCTCGATGCTCCCCAATATTGACCAGCACATCGGTCAGCCCCAATGCGGCAAAGCGGGACGTGACCAGATCAGTGGCAAAACCCTGGGCAATCCCGTTAAAGGACAAGGCTTGTCCGGCACCCAGCCGAACTGCATCAGAACCGAACTGCACCCGGTCCCACCCAACAAGACCACGCGCGACCTGCAGATCATCCCCAGTCGCGTGGGCCCGCCAAAGCGGTTGCACGGTCGGGTCGAACAACCCGCCCGTCAGTTGATAAGCCCGATCAGCCTGCTGCACCAACGCCAGAAATTGTGGGTCAGGGTCACGCAACCGGCCGGTTGCATTCAGCCGGGACAGGGCTGAGCCTGGGTCGTAAAGGCTGAACAATGCTTCGACCTCCGTCACGACGGACCGCGCCTGCGCCAATGCCTCCGCCGCAATTGCGCCCGGGCCTTTGATGATGATGCTGATCTCGGCCCCGAAGGCACGCCCGTGCCAGCGATGCGTTTCAGCTAGCGCCGGGGTGGCACAGGCAGCGGCAGAAATCGTCAAAAAGCGGCGGCGATTCATCATTCGGCGGCCACCCTTTGCAAGCTACGGCCATTCTTGGCGGCCAGCACCAATGGCACACACAGGCCCGGATCATCATGGATTGTCACGCAATCAAGGCATTGGAAACATTCGGAATACTGGATTTCGCCGGTCTGCTTGATCGCACCATAGCTGCATTTGACCTTGCAAAGCTGGCAGGGCGATCCGCATTCAACCCGCCGCGCGATCCAGTCGCGCCCACGCAGAAGCCCGCCAATCGCCATAACTGCCCCCAGCGGGCAGATATAGCGACAGAACCCTTTGAACAGGACCGCCGACGATAAAAGCAACCCAACAGCATAGGCCACATAATACCATTCGCGGACAAAGAATGTGGTGATGGCCGTCTTGAACGGTTCCACCTCAATCGCTTGGTCCAGCCGGGCCGGCGCGGTAAAGACCAAGGTCACAAGCCCCGCCAACACCACATATTTCACCCATTTCAGCCGGTCATCCCATAGCGCGGATGGTTCGATCTGCGGCAAGCGCAGCGCACGACCGATATGATGAGCAAATTCCTGCAATGCCCCAAACGGGCAAAGCCAGCCGCAGAACAGCCCCCTGCCCCACAGCACAAACCCGACAATTGTAACAGCCCAGACAGCCAGGGAAAACGGATCATAAAGCAGGAAGGCGAAACTGCCACCTTCCCAAACGGTACGGATCACAGCCAAAGGCGTGGCAATCGAAAGCTGCCCCTGCCCCCACCAACCGACAAACCCCGTCATGAAGGCCAGAATGACCAGTCGGATCGGGGTGAAAAACCGGTGCCCCGCCAACCGGTTCATCTGCACCCCCAACAATAGTACAAGCCCGATCAGAAACAGCGACAGCACAATCAGATCAGGCCCCCGATTGATGATCGCATCCAGCCAAGGCGGGCGGGGCTTCACCACCTCTGGCCGGGAAAAAAAACGTTCATCCGTGGACAAGGTCGTATCCAGCGATACTGAACCGATTTCAGGCTGAAACACCCCATGTTCGCGCAGCCCTTTCACCTTCAACACCCATTCAGATGTCGGATCAAAGCCCAGACGCCGATCCGTGCGCAGGATCAATGCCGCACCATCCTGCAACGCATCCGGCAGGTCAGGATGCAGCTGGATAAAAATATCGGCGTCACGCAGGGCAATCGGAAAGCCGCCCTGTTCGGCACTGATCAGATCGGGCGATGTGTTGCGCACGAAATCATCCGTAATCAGCCCATGCCGGGCGGTCTCGATCACCAGCACTGGTTCATCGGTCGTTGCGATGGCCATGAAATCCTGCAATTCGTCAAAAGTGCTGTCTGACAAGACCGCACGGGCGATGGAGGGCGGACCAATATCAACGACCCACAGGTCCAGATAGGTACCATCTGGGTCCGCGCTGCCGTCCGGGTCATCATATTCCCAGATTGTACCTGCAAATTCGGCATCCATCTGTGCATTGGTAACCGTCTTGCGGGTGACAATCCCCTGCGCGACCAGATCATCCCAGCGCAGATCCTCGGTATGATCCATGTTGGGATAGGCGGGTGGGCCAGTAGCGATCCCGCCCATCTTTTCGCGGGCCACTTTCAGTGTGGCGGCCAGAATGCTCTCATGGGCGATGCGCACCGATGCCGTCGCTTTGGTCACACCGTCCAGATAGACAAGCGCCGATCCATCGCTGCCACCACCATAGGGATTGCCCACAACCAACGTGTCGGAAATCGAATGGCCTCGATACTGTTCAAAGAACTTATGAAACGCGGCCTCTCCCAGGCCAGAGACAAAGATCGGCTCATTATGTGAAATCAGCTTCACATCCAGAAAACGACCATCCAGATCAAGCACGACCAGCATATTGATCGTCGCCCCGGAAAAGCCCGGCAGCGGGGCCATCGGTTCGGTTTCAAACACGAAACCAGCCTCCGCCCCACCGGAATTGAGCAATTGCCAGACGCCCTGATCATTCAATGGCTCACCCAGCGACATGGGCGGCACGATCAACGGCTCCAAGACGTCACGGGTCAGCGGCGCGGCCAGCGCTGCCACGGCCTGACAGATCATAAAGACCATAACCAGTAAAAGACGATATCCCCCCATGGCCCGATCCTATGCGCGCCGCACAGCACAGCCTATGCGACTTAGGTATGATCCGGGCATTTTGGGATTGGGTCAGGTCCGGCTTTCGTGACATGCTGGCCAACATGAACAGCACGGGCCCACAAATGAACGGTGCGATCACGACGATGTCATTGATCGGGCTTGTTTTATTCTGGGCGGGGCTGGCCTGGGCCAAGGCCGACCCGGATGTGCTACCCGGCCCGCTGGCCGTCTGGCAGATCATCCGGGCCGAGGCCGCATCAGGCGCACTGGCTCATCACATGATCGCGACGATCATCCGGGTAGCGGCTGCATTTGGGTTGGCGATGGGGCTGGGCTTTGTTATCGGGATGGCGATGGGGCTGAACCGGATGCTGGACCGGTGGTTCGGGGCATGGCTGCTGGTCTTTCTGAACATTCCCGCTCTTGTCGTCATTGTCCTTTGCTATCTCTGGATCGGACTGAACGAGGTGGCAGCCATCACCGCCGTGGCGCTGAACAAGACAGCCATGGTCGCCGTGACGATCCGCGAAGGAACCCGTGCGCTGGATCCGAAGCTGGACGATATGGCACGATCATTCGACATGTCGGGGCTGACGCGGCTAAGACATGTTGTCTTACCACAGCTTTGGCCCTTCATCGCATCCAGCACACGCAACGGGCTGGCAATCATCTGGAAAATCGTGCTGGTGGTGGAATTTCTGGGGCGCAGCGACGGGATCGGGTTTCAGATCCATCTGTATTTCCAGTTGTTCGAGATAGGGCATGTGATGGCCTATGCGTTCAGCTTTGTCTTGTTCATCCTCGCACTGGAATGGACGGTGATCCGCCTGATGGAAAAACGGGCCACGCAATGGCGGTTGCAAGACGAACACTAAAGCGTCGCCCCAAAACCTCAAACAACATATGGCAAATCCTTCGCCCGGTGGTGCCTCACACCGGCGTGGCAAACCCTCAGAACCTAGGCCAGCGTATCGGGCAAGTGAAAGCCCCGAAATTCCTTAACCGTCGAAAGACATAACAGCGTTTTCATCTGTGCAACCGATGGGATCAGGGTCAGCCTTTCGCGGTACAGCTTTTCATAACCTTCGGTATCGCGGGCAGCGACGCGTAGCAGGTAATCAAACTCGCCCGAAATCAGATGGCATTCCAACACCTCGGGCATCTCGGCAATCGCGGTTTCAAACGCCTCGATGTCATGTTTGCGCTGGCTGGTCAGCTTGGCCTCGATAAAGACCTGAATTTCCAACCCAACTGACCGGCGATTAAGCCGGGCGGCGTAATGGGTGATTTTCCCTTCGGACTCCAGAATTTTGACACGCCGGTGGCAGGCCGACAAAGACAGGCCAATCGTCTCAGACAGCCGCGCCATCGAGATTTGACCGTCATTCTGCAAGACGGAAAGGATACGAAGATCAAGCCTATCGATTGTAAAATTTCCTATATATGCTTATTATGTCTATAATAATTCCGAATATTTCCATGACAAGAGAAAATTTTGGGCAAGCTTTTTAATGCAGAGTTGGTTAACCTGAACGAACTTCAACAGAAGTAATAACAACAGGGAGGGGTCATATGTCCCGCAAAATCGTCGTCGGATATGACGGCAGCCAAAGTGCACAGGCCGCATTGGATTTCTCGGTCAGCCTTGCCAAGGCCGAAGGAGGCAGCGTTGTGGTCGCGCATGTCCTCGAATGGTCACCATATTCATTCCTGACACCGCAAGAACTGGAAGAACGGCACAAGCGGCGCGGCGAAGAACTGGAACGCGCGGAAACCGCCGTGCTCAAGCCAATTGTCGACAAGCTGTCAGGCAGCGGCGTCACGGTCAGTACCGCACTGAAATACGGGCACATCACTGACACGCTGTGCAAAATCGCCAAGGATGAGGGCGCGGACCAGATCGTGATCGGGCGTACCGGCCATTCAGGGCTGGCCACACGGATCTTCGGATCTGTTGCAGGCAGCTTGGCGCAAGCGGCCCCCGTGCCGGTCACAATCGTTCCTTAAATGACAGGGGAAATCATGAAAAACCTATTCAGGGCGGCAGCCATCGCCGTACCCGCCACGCTGGCCGCAAGCGCGCCTGCCATGGCGCAATCATTGGACCAAACAATTAATGACGGTTTCGCAAGCGCGACCGGTTGGTTCGTCAGTTTTATCTTCAGCCCCTTCCCCGGCACAACCTTTCCATGGATCGTGGCCTGGCTGGTCATCGCGGCAACGATTTTCACCGTTTATTTCGGTTTGATCCAGTTCCGGGCCTTCCCCCATTCAATCTCACTGGTCAAAGGTGACTATTCTGATCCCAATGACGCCGGCGAAGTCAGCCATTTTCAGGCACTTGCCACGGCCCTTTCGGGCACGGTGGGCTTAGGTAACATCGCCGGTGTGGCCGTGGCCGTGGGCATCGGTGGCCCCGGCGCGACATTCTGGATGATCCTTGCCGGTCTGATGGGCATGGCGTCGAAATTCACCGAATGTACGCTGGGCGTGAAATACCGGAATGAATACGAAGACGGCACCGTATCAGGCGGCCCGATGTATTACATGACCAAGGGTTTTGCCGAACGCGGGCTGCCATTGGGCCGGTTCATGGCAATCCTGTTTTCGGTCTTTTGTATCCTTGGCGCCCTTGGCGGCGGCAACATGTTCCAGGCCAATCAGGCGCATGCACAGATCACCAACGTGGTCGGCGAATTCCCCGGCTGGATCACTGGCATCGTCTTTGCCGGTATCGTCTTTGCCGTCATCGTCGGTGGTCTGAAATCCATTGCCAAGGTGACCGAAAAAGTCGTTCCAATCATGGGCGTCCTATATGTGCTGACCGCTTTGGTCATCTTGCTGATGAACGCAAACATGATAGGCTGGGCCTTTGGTGAGATTTTCCGCGGTGCCTTTACTGGGGCGGGTGTTGCCGGCGGTATGGTCGGCGCGCTGATCCAGGGTTTCAAGCGGGCGGCGTTCTCGAACGAAGCCGGTGTTGGCTCTGCGGCGATCGCCCACTCAGCGGTGAAAACCAAGGAACCGATCACCGAAGGGTTCGTATCCCTGCTGGAACCGTTCATCGATACGGTTGTGATCTGTACGATGACGGCACTTGTGATCATCATCACAGGTCAGTTGGTGATGGACGCGAACACTGGCATGTATCTCTTGGATGAAGGTGCAAGCACCATCCAGACAGTGGGCGACAACAAGGGCGTGGCGCTGACCTCTGCGGCGTTCTCCTCTGCCTTCCCGTTCTTCAAGTATATCCTTGCGATTGCGGTGATCCTGTTTGCCTTCTCGACCATGATCAGCTGGTCCTATTACGGGCTGAAAGCCTGGACCTTCCTCTTTGGCGAAGGCCAGACAAAGGAACTGATCTTCAAGGTGATCTTCTGCATCTTCGTGATCATCGGTGCATCCGCCAGCCTCGGCCCGGTCATCGACTTCTCGGATGCGGCGATCTTTGCCATGGCGGTCGTGAACATCGTAGCGCTTTACTGCTTGATGCCAATCGTCAAGCGTGAACTGGAAAGCTACATGTCGCGCCTGAAATCCGGCGAGATTGCGAAGTACCACTAAGACGCTTCACTGCTACCGAAAACCAAAACGCCCGGCACATGCCGGGCGTTTTTTCGTTCCGAGCCAGCCGCCGCATCACCGAACACAGCCCCAAACATGACCTTCATCGGGCCGTTTACAAAGGTCGATATGCGGACAAGGACGTCTCGAAATCTATTGATGCAAACACCCGCTTTGCGGTGTATTAAGAATACCTTGATCGTCGCTGACAAACAAATGGCTGTTGGGCCGTGGCAAAGTCGCAGTCGCTTGGAGTGTCATGAATTGGGACATGAAGTTGGAGAAGGCCCTATTTCCCATCAAGATGCGCGCGAACTGATCGAGCGACTCGCAGGAACTATTGGCATTCAGTGGTACCTTAGTTTCATCTTGATAGCTGCGTTTGCGATTTCCGGTGTCTCGCTACTTACCTCGTCAAATCCAGTTTCTTTTGGCGACTATTTGGCATTGCTCGTACTCGTCGTGTTTATGTTTTTAACTTTGAACCTGTTGGTAATAGTTTATTCGAAACCGATTTCGTTTGATCAGCACGGTATCTCTATTGGCTGGCTTTGGGCTGAGAAGACGCAATATGACTGGGACCAAGTGGTCGAGTTACGTAATTTGCCATTTGTACCAGGTGTGGCGACACTCAAGCTGAGTGATAGAAAGTGTTGGCCGATCTTCATGGACCTTGATCGTGCAAGGCACTTGAATGATGCGATTTTGATTTGGAAGTCCGCGCGTTAGCGCTTTCGTGTTGGCACCGAAAATCCGATGGTGGATAGTGCAGCATCGGTCTAAATGATCACCTTCGCCCACTTCGCTGCATTCCGCACAATGGTCAGCTTTGGCGATTTCCCAGTCAATGTTGCGGCGTAACGATAAATTCAGCTGACCAATCACCTCCCCACCACCCGCGCCTTCCCGCCCGCGCGCCAGATTACCCTTGTCACCAGCCCTC
Source organism: uncultured Paracoccaceae bacterium (assembly GCA_947503925.1). GTDB lineage: Bacteria > Pseudomonadota > Alphaproteobacteria > Rhodobacterales > Rhodobacteraceae > Yoonia. The sequence continues at coordinate 75,897 of CANNFQ010000005.1, forward strand.
ATCACCTTATGAGTGTCGCTCAAGTTGCCGCGAGGGAAACTGCCACATGTCCATGCTTGGGACCTTCATCAAGCCGATGCACCCCGAAGGCATCAAATTCGTTGCCATTTTTGCCGCTGTCACCGCTGGTCTGTTCCTGATCACGCCGCTTCTTGGCTGGATCGGTGTCGGGTTGACCATCTGGTGTTACTATTTCTTCCGCGATCCTGAACGGTTCCCACCCGACCGCGATGGGCTGATCGTCAGCCCCGCAGATGGGATCGTGTCGCTGATCGAACCGGCGGTGCCCCCGACAGAGCTAGGGATGGACGACACTCCGCTGACCCGGGTCAGCGTCTTTATGAATGTGTTCAACTGCCATGTGAACCGCACCCCGATGGCTGGGGAGGTTCTGGCCGTGTCCTACCGCCCCGGCAAGTTTTTCAACGCCTCGCTGGACAAGGCCAGCGTCGACAATGAACGCAACAGTCTGCGGTTGCGGCTGACGACCGGGCAGGAACTGGCCGTCGTGCAGATCGCAGGGTTGGTGGCGCGGCGGATCGTCTGTTTCGTCAAACAGGGTGACACATTGCAATCCGGTGAAAGGTTCGGACTGATCCGCTTTGGGTCGCGGCTGGATGTGTATCTGCCCCCTGGGGTGACGCCGCTTGTCCGTGTTGGGCAAACCATGGTTGCAGGCGAAACCGTGTTGGCAGAACTCAAGGTCGGGGCCACGATGTGAACACCCCGAAATCCGATTTTTCGCTCATCCAGCTGATCCCGAACATACTGACCGTCGCGGGGCTGTGTGCGGGGCTCTCCGCGATCCGGTTCGGCGTCCATGGCGACTATACATTGGCCGCCCAATTCATCCTTGCCGCCTGCGTGCTGGATGGGCTGGACGGGCGGCTGGCGCGATTTCTGGGCAGCGACAGCGATATGGGCGCCGAACTGGATTCATTGGCGGATTTCGTGAACTTCGGGGTCGCCGCCCCGCTGGTTGTCTATTTCTGGGCCTTGCAGGACATGCGCAGCGCAGGCTGGATTTCGGTGCTGATCTTTGCGGTTTGCTGCGCGATGCGGCTGGCGCGTTTCAATATCAGCAGCCGTGCCGATGATGATGATGACGGGCCAAATGACCATTTTATCGGTGTGCCATCCCCCTTTGGCGCGCTTTTGGTGATGCTCCCGATGTTTGTCTCTTTCGCTTTTGCCGACACGCCCCTGCTGCCCGCCGTCGTCATCAGCGCCAATATGATTCTCGTTGGCGTGCTGATGATCAGCAACATCCCGACATGGTCTTTCAAGAACCTGCGCATCTCGCGCGAGAACGTGAAATTCTTTCTGCTGGGCGTTGCGGTTTTCGGGGCTGCGGTGCTGACCTATGCCTGGATCACGCTTGTTGTTCTTTGCCTGGGCTATATCGGCATGGTCCTTTGGCACTTCTTTGGTAAACCCCACAAACATCTCGATAAGGAGAGCTGAGTTGGAAATCGAAGCGGTTCAAACATCGTATGCCCGCTGGGCGCCGGTCTATGACCGGACGTTCGGGGCAATCACAAATGTCGGCAGACGGCGCGCGGTGGCCTATTTGAATACCCAATCAGGCAGCGTGCTGGAGGTCGGAGTCGGCACCGGGCTGTCACTACAGCATTACAACCCCGCATTGCAGGTCACCGGCTTTGATTTCAGCGCCGAGATGCTGGCCAAGGCGCAAGACAAGGTGGATCGGCTGCAACTGGATCATGTCGTGGCCCTGCGCCAGATGGATGCCCGCGAACTGGATTTCCCCGACAACGCCTTTGACAACGTCGCCGCCATGCATGTGCTGTCTGTCGTGCCCGAACCGGAACGGGTGATGGCCGAGATAGCGCGCGTGCTCAAACCCGGTGGCCGGGTGGTAATTACCAATCACTTCAAACGCGAACGCGGCGCGCTGGCCATTCTGGAACGGATCACCGCGCCCTTGGCCAATACGATCGGCTGGCATTCGGATTTTGAGATTGAGACGGTGTTAAAAGAACCAAGTCTTGAGATCGAGGAACAAAAGACATTGCCACCTTTGGGCATGATGACATTTCTGGTGCTGCGAAAGTCGGAAAAGCGCTGAGGGCGGCCCCCGCCCATGGGGTCGGTCCCTCGTGCATTGCTTTGCAATGCACTGCCAACAGGCGATTGTGAACAATCGCCGAGAGGCGGGGGCTGCCCGATTTATCGAGCGAGCGGAACAACCACTAAAGCGCCGGCCCCTGCTTCAAAACCGACCCATCCGTAAACCGGTCAAACCGAAACCGGGACAGGTCATGCTCATCAGGCTCACCAAGCAACCGGCGCGCAATGGCCCGGCCAAATCCGGGACCGATGCCAAAACCATGCCCGCTCATCCCCGCCGCCAATGTCAGACCGGGCAGCTGCGGCACCGCATCCACGATCGGCACGATATCGGGCATGGCATCAATCATGCCCGACCATGCCTCGGCAATTCCGGCCTGCCCGATCTGCCCAAACCGGGCGGCGAAACGCGATGTCATGCGACCCACCGCGCCCGGCATCGGGTCAGGTTCCAACACGCGCATATCTTCAAACGGGGTCACATCATCGGCGGCCCATTGTCGGGGCGTGCGCCAGCCATCGGGAAAGCCCTTGGGCGCTCCCAGCCGGAACCCTGTATGTCGCCATTGCCGCCGCAGTTCTGGCAGCCATTGACGAAAGCTGGCAAAACCGTCCAGCCCCAGATGAAACAGATGCCGGTCAGCCGTGGCCAGCGTATAGCCGCCATCATCGCGGCGACGGATGGCCAGCGCATCATCCACAGCGTTCAACCGGGCAAACTCCGGCAACGGCCCGGTGCGCGCCGCCGTTGCCAACACTGAAAGCTGCGGGATTTTCACCCCATGCGCACCAAGAAACAGCCGCGACCAGGCACCACCGGCCAGCACAACCTGATGACAGGCAACGCGCCCCATTTCTGTCACGACACCGGCGACCTTGCCCGCCTGCATGTCCAGCCTGCGCACGGCACAGTTTTCGATCATGACAACGCCCAACGCATGGGCATGGCGGGCCACCGCTGGCACCGCCTGCCAAGGCTCCCCTTTGCAATCGCTGGGGGTCCTGACCCCGCCGATCCAGCCATGATCCGATTTGCCGGAAAAGCTCTCCTTGATCTGGGCAGGCGTCATCATCTCCGAATGCAGCCCATGGCGGCGGGCGGTCTCAACCCATGCCTCGAACCGGGGCAATTCAGACCTGTCGGTCGTCAGATAGGCAACGCCATTCTGCTGCACCCCGCAGGCCCCATTCAGCCGCCTGTCAATGTCACGCCACAGGCCAACGGATTGCATCGCAATCGGCAATTCAGCCTCATCCCGGCCCTGCTGGCGGATCCAGCCCCAGTTGCGCGATGATTGTTCGCCCGCAATCCGGCCCTTTTCACACAGCAAAACACGGCGTCCCGCCTCTGCCAGATTGAGCGCAGTGAAAACGCCGATAACCCCGCCACCAATCACCACAACATCCACATCCTTGGGCAATGGATCGCTGAACTGGATCTCACTGGCGATTGTGATGCGGTTTGGGTGGCTCATGCTCCGCTCCCATCCGGGTTGGGCACCGCCAGATAATCGGCCTTGGGGATGGCCACCAGCCCACGCAACCCCAGCAATGCCCGGTCATCGGCGTGCAAATCATCAATCGCCGCCGCCACCGCATCAAAGATCGCCGCGCGATCCTGGCCCATGCCCGTGATCAAGGGCAGACCGGGGGTCGGCACTGTCCAATCCAGCACGCGCAACGCCCCGGCAAAAGGTTCATGCGCCCGCATCAATCGCCATGACACCGCATCAAGCGACGCAATATCGGCACAGCCTTCGGCCACAGCCTTGGCTGATTGCAGATGGGCATGGGTTTGCACGCGGTTTTCAAACCAAAACCCGAAGGGCTGCAAATGGGCATAAGGGGCCGCATAGCCCGATTGCGAAACGCTTTCGTTATAGGCAAAAACGGCGTCCCGGAACTCAGCCAAATCCTCTCGCCGATCATCGGCCCGCACCACCAGCGCGCTGCGGTAATACCCGGGCGGACAACCGTGCACGCCGTAATCCGGGGTTCCAACCAGTTGCACCTTACCATGCAGCCACAGCCGATAGGGCATCCCGCAAGTCTGGCTCAGTACAAGGTCCGGGGCGTTCCACAGATCAAAAGGGGCCGCATCCTGTGACAACCGTTCAGGGGCATCTACCAATTGCCGCCGGATCAGCGCCCAGAGCCGATCATGCGCGCCCACCAATTGGGGCCGCTGATACATCATCAGACTGGCAATCATCGGCGGCCTATTTGCCTTTCCACACCGGGTCACGCTTTTCGGCAAAGGCACGGGCGCCTTCCAGGTTATCCTCTGACCCGTACAGCACATCGACCGACCGCAACTGCCGGCCGGTAATCCGGTTCAACGCATCCTGAAACTTGCTGTCCTCGGCGTCGCGCACGACCTCCTTGATCGCGGCATAAACCAGCGGCGGACCAGAGGCGAGCAAACGCGCCATCTCCCACGCCTGATCCATCAAAGCGTCACCCGCATGGATCTGGTTCACAAATCCCCAGCGGTGTGCTTCCTCCGCATCCAGCCAGCGGCCTGTCAGCAGCATTTCCATCGCGATATGATAGGGGATGCGCTTGGGCAGCTTGATCGATGCGGCATCGGCCACCGTGCCTGACCGGATCTCCGGCAAGGCAAAACTGGCATGATCCGCCGCCAGAATGATATCCGCCGACAAGGCCAGTTCCAGCCCGCCACCACAGCAAATCCCGTTCACGGCGGCAATCACCGGCTTGTTCATGTCCCGCAATTCCTGCAACCCGCCGAAACCGCCAACCCCGTAGTCGCCATCGACCTCATCTCCGTCAGCGGCGGCTTTCAAATCCCAGCCGGGGCAGAAAAACTTTGGCCCAGCGCCAGTGACAATGGCGACCCGCAAATCCGGGTCATCGCGAAAATCGGCAAAAACATCGCCCATGATCCTGCTGGTGGCCAGATCAATGGCATTGGCCTTGGGCCGGTCCAGTGTGACTTCGAGGATACCACCATCGCGGCGGGTCTTGATCGGGTTGGTCATCGGCGTCCTCTTACAATCAGCGCATCCGCCACCACGGCACGGTCTTCTGTGCAGATCAGCGGGTTTACCTCAACCTCTGCCAGATCAGTTGCATTCTCCAATACAAAACGCTGCAAACGCACAATCGCCTCCATGATGGCGGGGATATAGGCACCGGTTTTGCCCCGATAACCACGCAGCAGATCGGCAATGCGCAATCGGGCCAGCGCGTGCAAAATCTGGTCCTGCGTGGCGGGGATCAGCAACGATTGGGTATCCTGCATCAATTCGGTCATCACACCGCCCGCGCCAAGGGTCAGTACAAAACCATGCGCGGGGTCAGCCACGATACCAACCAGCAATTCGGCGACGCCACCGGGGATCATCTCTTCGATCAGGAATGTCTCCGCCTGCATCTCGCGGGCGGCCTCCAGCACCTGCATGACATCACCAAGGCCAAGAACAACGCCACCTTCCTCCGATTTATGGGCGCTGCCTTCGGCCTTTAGAGCAACAGGAAAACCAACGGCCATCGCCTGCGCGGGCAACACCGCGCGGGGAATGCCCGCCACATTGCGCGGCACGTCCAACCCCGCCTCTGCCAGCAGCTTCTTGGCATTGCCTTCCGACAAGGTTTCGGTGCGCGGCAGATGCGGGGCGGGTAACACCGGATCAGCCTCCACAGGGCCAGCCGCGGCCGCGGCCCTGATCGCCGCACAGGCATGATCAAAATCGCAAAGCGGCGCAATCCCCGCTGCAAGCAACCGATCTGCCACATCGGCAGGCATGTTTTCCCCCAGCGAGGCGAGAACGCCAAACCGGGCGCCACCCTTGGCGGCCTGTTCAATCGCGGCAATGGTGATCATCCAATCCGCATCATCGCATTTGGCACGGTCGGGAAAATCGAGCACAATCAGGGTGATATCCAAGTCATCCCCCGTCATCGCGGCAAACACCGCCGCCATGGCCGGTTGATTGCGCCAGATGCCGGTATGGTAATCCAACGGGTTCGACAGGCTCACCAGCGGGCCCAGATGCGGGGTCATTGCGGCTTCCTGCGCCTCCGTCAGCTCCGGAAATGTCAGATCATGGCGGGCGGCGGTATCGGCCATCACGCCCGCCTCGCCACCAGAACAGCTCAGGCTGGCAATCGCCGTGCCCGGCAGGCGGCCAAAGCAATGGAAGATCTTCAAGGTCTCCAGCATCACCGGCAATGAGGTCACCGCCGCAATGCCCATGCGTTCCAACAGCAACCGCGCACCCACAGCACTCCCGGCCAGCGATGCGGTATGGGTGACCGTGGCGCGCTGTGCGGCCTCTGACTGGCCCACTTTCAACGCAACAATCGGCTTGTCCAATTCGGCGGACAGGCGCGCCAGTTCCTCAAACGCGGCCACATCACCGAAACTTTCGATATAAAGGCCAAGGGCAGTCACCCGATCATCGCGCAGCAACTGCATGGCAATCCGGGCGATGCCCTGCTGCGCCTGATTGCCGGGCGTGACGACATAGGCAATCGGTAGGCCGCGTTGCTGCATGGTCAGGTTGATGGCGATATTCGATGACTGGGCGATGATCGCCACACCGGACGCAACCGGCACAACACCATGCTGATCGGGCCAAAGGGCGACAGAATCCACCCCGTTGATCACCCCGTAACAATTGGGACCAAGGATCGGCATATCACCCGCCGCGCGCAACAGGGCCGCGTGGCGTTCGGCACCATCCGCCACCTCTTCAAACCCACTGGCAAAACAGACGGCCCCACCCGCACCCATCGCGGCAAGGGTGGCAACAACCTCGATCGTGGCATCGCGATTGACGCCGATAAACACCGCATCCGGCACGGCGGGCAGATCAGCGACCGATGCATAGGCGCCATCCTTGCTAGGATGCACATGCCAGACGGGGCCATCAAAGCCGATCTTGCGGTTCTGCGCGATCACCGCGTCGCACCATGCCCCGCCGCCCACCACGGCGATGGAGGATGGGCGCAACAGGCGTTCCATCAGGCCCTCAAGGGCCGCAAAAGCTCGCGGCTGATAATGTGGCGTTGTATCTCGGATGTCCCATCCCAGATCCGTTCAACCCGTGCATCGCGCCAGAACCGTTCCACCGGAAAATCATCCATCAAACCCATCCCCCCAAAAATCTGTAACGTGGTGTCGGTAACTTTTGCCAGCATCTCGGACGCGTAAACCTTGGCGCTGGCAATCTCTCGGTTCGCTGGCAGACCCTGATCCAGCCGCCAGGCGGCGGCCAGCGTCAGGTAATCGGCCGCGTCAATCTCGGTGACCATATCGGCAATCTGGAAACTGATGCCCTGAAACTTGCCAATCTGCTGGCCGAACTGTTTGCGTTCGGCGGCATAGTTCAACGCCAGATCAAAACAGCGACGGGCGCGGCCAACACACATTGTGGCCACCGTGATCCGCGTGGCGTAAAGCCATTCATTCATCACCGCAAAGCCGCCATCCACCGCACCCAGCACCTGGGCATCGGGCAATCGGCAATCGTCAAATTCCAGGATCATGTTCTTGTAGCCGCGGTGGCTGACCGACTTGTAACCGTCGCGAACCGTGAAGCCCGGCGTGCCGCGATCCACCAGAAATGTGGTGATGCGTTTCTTGGGGCCGCGCGGGGTGTCATCCTCGCCCGTGGCGACAAAAACGATAAAGAAATCGGCATGATCGGCGCCAGAGATGAAATGCTTTGTCCCGTTGACCACCCAGTCGCCGCCATCGCGACGGGCTGTGCATTTCATGCCGCGCACATCCGACCCGGCATCCGGTTCGGTCATGGCCAGCGCGTCCATCTTTTCGCCTTCTACGGCGGGGGTCAGGTAACGTTCCACCTGATCACCCTCACAGGCCATCAGGATATTCTGCGGGCGACCAAAGAAATGGGTCAACGCCATCGACCCCCGGCCCAGCTCCCGCTCCACCAGCGCAAATTCCAGATGGGACAGACCGGCGCCACCAACGCTTTCGGGGAAATTACAGGCGTAAAACCCCAGCTCCTTCGTCTTGGCCTTGATGGCTGCGGCAATCTCTCCCGGGACCTCACCGGTGCGCTCGACGGCATCCTCATGGGGATAAATCTCATTCTCCACGAATGCGCGGACCGTCGATACGATCATCTCTTGTTCTTCGGTCAGGCCAAGATGCATGCACATTCCCCTACTCTGCCGCAGCCTAGCGATAATTCCGCAGCGAGGTCAAAACCTTAATGCAGTGCAGGGGCATATCTGATCGTTTGGTTTTCACGACCCGAAGCGCCAAAAATGCAACGGCAGAAATGGCTGGTATTGCGTGCAAACTGTCACGGATGCAGACATCTTGCCGAATACAGTATATGGTTGGGCGGTGGCGTGTTTGGGGAATCACGCGGCGACCATAAAGGTAGAACGATGAAAAGACCCATTTACGCAGCAGCGATAGCGATCTTGGCAACAGCAGCTGTTGCACATTCCCCGCTTGAAACAACGTTTCCAGCGCATGAAGCGTCCGTTGCCGAGATGCCGGAAGAAATCATTTTGGGCTTCGACGGCAATATCCGCCTGACCCGGGTCAGCATGACACATGCCGATGATCCAAGCGCGGATCTTGATCTGGATGGTTTTGACGGGTTCATCTCGGAATACGCCATACCGATGCAACCCATGGGACCGGGGATATATGTCATCGAATGGCGGGGGCTTGGCGATGACGGGCACGCCCTGCACGGGTCATTCAGTTTTACGGTTGAATAGTGTTGCCTGATTTTTGGGGTATCGCGTCAATTGCGACAAAACTTGCGCTCTACATGGGTGTGCTGGTGCCGGTTGGCAGCGTGCTTGTATCCGTCATCATGGGGCTTACGATCAATCGGCGCTTCGTCATCAGCCTTGCGATACTTGGCCTTATCGCCACGATCATCGGTTTTTCACTGCGGGGCGCGGCCCTGACCGGTGATGTGACCGGCATGACCGACCCAGAGATGCTTGGCCTGTTGTGGTCAACACCTGTGGGCACGGCCTTCGCCTTGCGGCTGAGCGGGTTGATGGTTGTCATGGCCGGGCTTTTCATGGGGCGCATCGGCCTGCTGTTTTCGGTGATCGGCGGGCTGATCACGATCTGGTCTTTCGTGCATATCGGACATGTCCCTGATCGGGACAGTATTGTCCTGAATTTTCTTCTGTTGTTCCACCTGCTGGCCATTGCGATCTGGATCGGCGTGCTGTTCCCGTTGCAGCGGCTGGCACGTGATCCACAGGCATTGGCGGAAACCGCAGCCCTGGGCCACCGCTTTGGCGTGATGGCCGCCATTTTCGTCCCATTGCTGATCCTGGCGGGCGGCTATACGGGGTATCGGCTGGTCGGTTCGGTTTCCGCGCTCTTTGGCACTGGATATGGTCAGGCGCTGATCATCAAGGTCCTGCTTGTCGCCCTGCTCCTTGGACTTGCGGCCGCAAATAAGTTCCGTTTCGTGCCCAGACTGACCGCTGGTGATCAGACGGCAGCCGCGCAATTGGCCAGATCAATATCCATGGAATGGGTCGTCATCGTCGCCATTCTTCTTATGACGGCTGTTTTGACATCGGTTCTGACATTACCGTCTTAGGGTCAGGACCCAGTAATTTGATTGTTGCCCCGCTCGGGAACGTGCCATTCGCCTTGCAAGAACATCCCCGGCTTGTCATAGTTTAGCCAGTTTTTCAGACCAATATTCCCGCATAAGTAATTTAATGAGTCGACACATGAAAAAACCTAGAATGACAAAGTTTGGACTAGCGATAGCCGGGGCATGCTTTGCATCATCGGTCGATGCCCATTCCGACGAGATCGTATGCGGCACCACCTACGTCGTCGAGAAGGCGGACAGCCTGACAAACATCTCTGAATGGGCTTACGGCACGTCGCAGCACTACGAAAAGATTCATCAAGCCAATATCGACGTGATCGGCAATGATCTGGGAAATCTGGCAATCGGTATGTCTCTCCAAATCCCCTGCCTCGAGGAAGAAGGTGACGGATCGACGGCGGCATCTGCCGATGCAACTGCAGCCGACACTGGTGAGGATAGTGCGCCTGATCTGGCGTCGGCAGACAATTTGCTGACTTTGGAAGGGTTCGACGCGGAAAAAGTCGTCGCCTTACTTCAAACAGCCGACATACCCCAAAGCGAGAAAGCCACCCTGAGCGATGCCGTGATTGTTGCCAAGGACGATCCGGTGGTGCTGCGCCACGTGCTTGACCATATTTCAAACCGGTTGGGCTTGTGAGCCTCGGCATCTTCTACCGGTGAGGCCCATCCGCGATTGCGTTTGACGAAATACCTGAAAATACGCGCATCACCTGAAGCGTTGAAATCTTCGATGTCAGGGGATTCAGGTTTTCGCATTGCCCGGTAATGCAAGGCGTTTGATACGGCAAATACCACCCTATCGACGATCAAATGCATTGACCGGGAAATCTTAACGTCGCTTAACACATCCGCCGTGCGACCCATTAACCCCGCCCCACTGTGCGCAGGGGTCCGACGTTTTGCCGACGCATCGCCGACGCGTTGCCGATCGACGTTTTGGCCCGCAAAACCTGCGTTAACATATGATTCGTCATTCATCGGGGCCGCGACCGGGTTCAGCACCGTGCGCACCCCACCGAACGTTGCCTCACCCCGCAGGTCGCCCGTTGCCGCCAATCGCCCGGGTCAGCCGATCTGCGGCCTCCATCACCGATTGCGCGAGGATGGTGATCCGGTCTTCGGTGATCCGCGTCGTCGGACCAGAGACTGAAATGCCCGCCACCGCCTCTCCGTATACATTGTAAACCGGGGCGGCGATGCAGCGCATGCCAAGGTTGCGTTCTTCCCCGTCAATCGCATAGCCGCGCGCCTTTGTGGTATGTAGATCGGCGATCATCGCCTCGGGATCCGTCAATGTATGCGGGGTGAACTGTTCCAATTTCCCCGCCGCCAGCACCTGCCTTTGCCGTGTGTCATCCATGCGGGACAAAAGCGCCTTGCCGATGCCCGATGAATGCATGGCCGACGCCGTGCCGGGGGGAAAGAAGGCGCGGATCGTGGCATTGGTTTCAACCTGCCCAAGGAACAAAACCTTGCCATCGCGCTCAATCCCAAGATTGGCCGTTTCGCCTGTCGCCTCCATCAGTTCACGCATGATCGGGCGCGCCCGTTCCGCCAATGAGGTGCGGCGCAGGAATTGCGAGCCGGTCAGAAACGCCGCCGCCCCGATATTCCAGACTTGGCTTTGTTCATCGAAATCGGCAAAGCCACGCCCCTGAAACGTGCTCAATACGCGGTAAACGGTGGCAGGCGACTGATCCAGGGCAACCGCAATCTCCGACAGGGTGCCGCCGCCCATATCGCCAAGGGCCACCAGCACCTCCAACGCCCGATCAAGCGATTTGATCGTGTTCTGCTGGTCCTTGTCACCCCAGGCTTTGGGGCGGCCACGGGTACGTTTACTGCTATCTTTCACGATTCTTTTCCTCAATATGAAAAGCTATTTCATAATATGAAAAATTCAAACTGCTGACAATAAACAGTTTTTCAAAATATCCAATTTCTGAAATCCAATTTCAAAAAAATTGAGTGACGCAGGGGCATCTGACAAAACACGCTCAACCTAAGTGGAGGAGAGACTGATGAGCTTTCAGAACCCTGTATTCATTCCCGGCCCGACCAACATGCCAGAGGCGATCCGCAAAGCCTGTGACATGCCCACGATTGACCACCGGTCGCCGCTATTTGGCCAGATCCTGCACCCGGTGCGGGCCAATGTGCAGCAGATCCTGAAATCCGACAGCGCCGAGATATTTATTTTCCCGTCCACGGGTACCGGCGGCTGGGAAACGGCCCTGACCAACACACTGTCACCCGGTGACAAGGTGCTGGCCTGCCGCAACGGGATGTTCAGCCATAAATGGATCGACATGTGCCAGCGTCATGGTCTGGACGTGCAGATCATCGAAACCCCTTGGGGCCATGGTATTCCCGCTGGTGAAATGGCCGAGGTGCTGATGGCGGATGGCGACCATCAGATCAAGGCGGTCTTGGCGACCCATAACGAAACCGCTACCGGCGTGAAATCTGACATCCGCGCTATCCGTAATGCCATGGATGCCGCTGACCACCCGGCGATGTTATTTGTCGACGGGGTCAGCTCAATCGGGTCGATGGATTTTCGGTTTGATGAATGGGGCGTTGATGTTGCTGTGACAGGGTCGCAAAAAGGCTTCATGCTGCCTGCGGGCCTCGCCATCGTTGGGTTCAGCCAGCGTGCACTGGATGCGACCAAGATGGCCAAGCTGCCGCGCACCTTCTTTGATATCAATGACATGACCGCTGGTTACGCCGCCAACGCTTATCCTTACACACCCGCGGTCGGCCTGATGAACGGGCTGTTGCTGTCCACCGAAACCCTGTTGAAGGAGGGCCTCGACAACGTCTTTGCCCGCCACAACAGGATCGCGTCCGGCGTGCGCGCGGCGGTCGATGCCTGGGGGCTGGATCTGTGTGCCGCGACCCCCGATGTGCAATCGGACACGGTCAGTGCTATCCTGACGCCGGAAGGCTTCAACGCCTCTGACATCGTGAGCCATGCGGCCGAAAAATACGGCGTGGCCTTTGGCACCGGCCTTGGTGAGGTCGCAGGCAAGGTGTTCCGCATCGGGCATCTGGGCAGCATGACCGACGTCATGGCGCTGTCCGGTATCGCCACCGCGGAAATGTGCATGGTTGATCTGGGGCTAGATATCAAACTCGGCTCAGGCGTTGCTGCCGCACAGGATTACTATCGCGGCAATACGACCCAAAAACTCAAGGATGCAGCGTGATGAAAGACGCCACTGACATGTATATCCCGACCTATCAGGACATGCTGGATGCGCATGAGCGGATCAAGCCGCATATCAACCGCACACCCATTCGCACGTCAACCTATCTGAATGAGCTGACGGGTGCAGAGCTGTTCTTCAAATGCGAGAATTTTCAGGAACCCGGCGCGTTCAAGGTCCGGGGCGCTACGAATGCTGTGTTCGGGTTGAGCGATGAGCAGGCCAAGAAAGGTGTGGCGACCCATTCATCGGGCAACCATGCCTCCTGCCTTAGCTATGCGGCGATGCGCCGGGGCATTCCCTGCAACGTGGTGATGCCACGTACGGCCCCACAGGCCAAGAAAGACACCGTGCGGCGCTATGGTGGGGTGATCATGGAATGCGAACCATCAACCACATCGCGCGAGGAAACCTTTGCCAAGGTGCAAGCACAAACCGGTGGCGATTTCGTGCATCCCTATAACGATCCGCGCGTCATTGCGGGCCAAGGCACCTGTTCGAAAGAGTTCATGGAACAGGTTGACGGGTTGGAGATGATGGTCGCGCCTATTGGCGGCGGTGGCATGATCTCGGGCACCTGCCTGACGCTATCGACGCTGGCCCCAGAGCTGCAGATCATCGCAGCCGAACCCGAACAGGCCGATGACGCCTATCGCAGTTTTAAGGCCGGTCACATCATTGCCGATGATGCCCCAAAGACCATCGCAGATGGGCTGCTGGTGCCGCTGAAGGACCGCACCTGGCATTTCGTGTCACGCCACGTGACCGACATCTACACCGCGTCCGAGCAAGAGATCATCGATGCGATGAAGCTGACCTGGAAACACTTGCGGATCGTAATGGAGGCCAGCAGTGCCGTGCCGCTGGCCACGATCCTGAAAAACAAAGAGAAATTCGCCGGAAAACGCGTCGGCGTGATCATTACCGGCGGTAATGTGGATTTGGACAAACTGCCTTGGATGCAAGGCTGAAGGAGAAGAACATGAACGATATGAGCAACCTGAAAAACCTTGAAGTCGGCTATGACGTCCCCGCCATCCCCGGCATGGACGAGGCCGATATCCAGACCCCTTGTCTTGTACTGGATCTGGATGCGCTGGAACGCAACATCAAGAAAATGGGCGATTACGCCAAATCGCACGGGATGCGTCATCGGGTGCATGGCAAGATGCACAAATCCGTTGATGTCGCCCTGTTGCAGGAAAAACTGGGCGGATCCGTCGGCGTTTGCTGCCAGAAGGTTTCGGAGGCCGAAGTCTTTGCCCGTGGTGGGATCAAGGATGTGCTGGTCAGCAATCAGGTGCGTGACCCGCAAAAGATTGACCGTCTCGCCCGGATGCCCAAGCTGGGCGCGCGCACCATCTGCTGTGTTGATGATATCGACAATGTGGCCGATCTGTCGGCGGCGGCGCAAAAGCACGGCACGACCATCGAATGCCTTGTTGAAATCGACGTTGGCGCGGGCCGTTGCGGCGTGCAGTATGGTCAGCCTGTCGTTGATCTGGCCAAGGCGATCGGTGCCGCCCCGGGCCTGAAATATGCTGGCATTCAGGCCTATCAGGGTGCAATGCAGCACCTTGATTCTTACGCGGATCGTCAGGGCAAGACCCAGATCGCCATCGATCAGGTGCGCGAAAGCCTCGAGATGCTCAAGGCCGAAGGGATTGAAAGCGATATCGTCGGCGGTGGCGGCACCGGGTCATATTATTTCGAAAGTAATTCCGGCGTGTTCAACGAATTGCAGTGTGGATCCTACGCCTTCATGGATGCCGATTATGGCCGTATCCTCGACAAGGATGGCAACCGGATCGACGAAAATGAATGGGAAAACGCGCTGTTCCTCCTGACATCAGTCATGAGTCACGCAAAGGCGGACAAGGCCATCGTGGATGCGGGACTGAAGGCACAGTCAGTAGATAGCGGCCTGCCCACAATCTACGGTCGCACGGATGTGGAATACGTCAAATGCTCGGATGAACATGGCGTCGTGGCCGACCCTGACGGGGTGCTGAAGGTCAATGACAAGCTGAAGCTGGTCCCCGGACACTGCGATCCGACCTGCAACGTGCATGACTGGTATGTGGGCGTGCGGAACGGCAAGGTCGAGACGCTTTGGCCCGTCTCCGCGCGCGGCAAGGCCTACTAGCCGCAACGCAGTCCCTGACCCCGGTCAGAGGACGCTTACCCGACACGCGGCGGCCCCGGATCACGTCCGGGGCTGCGTCTTAAAATGGAAACCTTACCATGATTATCGTCCCAGAAGCCGCGATTGCGGATATCCTCACACGCGCTGACGCGTTTACCGCCGTTGAACAGGTCTTTGCCGCCATGTCCGCAGGCCACGCCTATAACTTCCCCGTCATCCGAGAGGCGATTGGCCATGAAGAGGCGTTATATGGGTTCAAAGGTGGGTTTGATGGTAAGGGCATGGCGCTTGGCCTGAAGGCTGGCGGGTATTGGCCCCACAACATGGAACGGCGGGGGTTGATCAATCATCAGTCCACGGTTTTCCTGTTTGATCCTGATACCGGCAAGGTCGCGGCCATGGTGGGCGGCAACCTGTTGACCGCCTTGCGAACCGCCGCTGCCTCCTCGGTGTCGATCAAGCATCTGGCGCGCAAGGATGCGAAGGTCATGGGAATGATCGGCGCGGGCCATCAGGCCAAATTCCAATTGCGCGCAGCCCTTGAAACCCACCCGTTCGAAAAAGTCATCGGCTGGAACTACCACCCCGAAATGTTGCCCGGTTTGGCAGAGGTCGCAGAAGAGGCAGGCGTGCCTTTCGAGGAAGTCAGCCTTGACGGCATGGTCGAAGCCGACGTCGTCATCTCAATCACCTCGGTGTTTTCGCCAATTTTCGGCGCGGCGCATATCAGCCCCGGCACCCATGTGGCCTGCATGGGCACAGATACAATCGGCAAACAGGAATGCGAAACGGATCTGGTGGTCAAGGCGACCGTTTTTACCGATGAGGTCGCGCAGTCCGTCACCTTGGGTGAGGCGCAACATGCGGTTGGCGCTGGCCTGAAATCCCGCGATGACATTCATGAAATCGGCACAGTGATCAACGGCACCCATTCGGGCCGCAGCGGCGATGATGAAATCACGCTTTTTGATGGGACAGGCGTGGGTTTACAGGATCTTGCCGTGGCTTCTTCCATTGTTGATCGGGCCGTTGAAATGGGCGTCGCGATTGAGGTCGATTTTTAAGGCGAGAGCCCTAAGAAACACAAAAGCCCCCGCATATGCGGGGGCTTTCTTTGTGTTGGCGACTGGGACTAGTCGCCGTTCAGCGACCCTTGGCCGTGACCAGAGAGGCCACCCGCGACCTCCTCGGTTGCTTCGCCAGACAGTTCCTCAGGCAAGACCAGGTTCAACACAATCGCGATGAATGCCGCAGGCAATAGGCCCGATGTCATCAGGATGCGCGCTGTGTCAGGCAGGCCGGCAACAGCACCGGGTTCCAACTGCAACCCAAGGCCGATAGACAAGGCAATCGCGAAGATCACCATGTTGCGGCGATTCCAGTTCACGTCTGACAACATCGAGATACCAGCAGCAACCACCATGCCGAACATGACAATCACGCCGCCGCCCAGCACCTCAATCGGGACGGTGCGGATCACACCGCCAACCTTCGGCACCAGCCCGCAAATGATCAGGAAGATCGCGCCGCAAGTCACCACATGGCGGCTCATCACGCCGGTCATGGCGATCAGACCCACGTTTTGACTGAAAGAGGTGTTGGGAAACCCGCCAAAGATACCGGCAACAGCGGTGCCAAAACCATCTGCATAGGTGGCGCCTTCGATTTCTTTATCCGTGGCCTCGCGCCCAGCCCCACCCTTGGTGATCCCCGACACGTCGCCGACCGTTTCAATGGCCGAGATGAAGGCCATCAGACAGAAACCGATAATCGCAGCGGCACTGAATTCAAACCCGTATTTGAACGGCTGCGGCAGCGCAAAAGCGGCAGAGCGTTCCCATGATCCGGTCACGGCAGACCATTCCAAAATGCCCACACCCAGCGCGTAAAAGTAGCCAACGATCAAGCCGATCAGCACGGCAGAGACGGACAGCATGCCGGAGGTAAAGAATTTCAGCCCCAGCGTGACAAGGATCACAACCAATGCGGCGGACCAATTCAGCAATGATCCATATTCTGGCGTCCCGATGGCGGGCACACCACCAGCCGCATATTGAATGCCAACCTTGACCAGCGCCAGACCGATCATCGTGACCACCAGCCCGGTCACCAGGGGCGGCAGCGCAAAGCGAATGCGCCCGATGAAAAGGGCGAGGAATGCGTGAAACAAACCGCCAATGATGACGCCACCAAACAGGGCCGCCAGACCATCAACGCCCTTGCCCGCCACAAGTGGGATCATGATCGGGATGAAAGCAAAGGATGTCCCCTGCACAATCGGCAGTTTGGCCCCGACCGGCCCCAATGTGACGGTCTGCAAAAGCGTCGCGACCCCCGCAAACAGCATCGACATCTGAATGAGGTACAGCAGTTCAGGAAAATCGGGCGAGTTTGATCCAAACCCGAAACCCGCCGCACCGGCCACGATGATCGCCGGTGTCACATTGGATACAAACATCGCCAGCACATGCTGGATGCCAAGCGGCACCGCCTTGTGCAGGCCCGGTGTATAATTGGGATCGCGCAGCTGTTCTGGCGTCCCGATGGAAGAAGTTGTCATTTTGTCGTCCCCTGTTGTTGCCGATCTTACGCGTCGGTCACTCGTCGAAAATCACGCGGTAAGGCGTGGTGAAATAATGTTCCTCCAGGTTTGCACCCTCGCCGATCCGGTCGATCACGGCAAAAAGGCCCGGACCGGACAGGGGCGTCAGCACCCCGTGCCAGACCCCGCGGTGAAAGTTGATACCCTCTCCCGGGGCGGTGATAAACGCTTTGGGTTGCAGGTCGGCATCAGCCACGATGACCAGAAACGGGTCCATGCTCATCGGGATGAAGGCCTGCGATCCCAGCGGGTGCCGTTCGAGCATGTCGAGCCGGTATGGCAGCTGCCGTAACTCGGACCGGAAAAGGCTAATCCCCACGCGGCCATCGCAATCCACCTGCGCGCGATCATGAAACCGGCCGCAAAGCCCCGCATTGATGATCTTGTCGGGGTCGCCATCGCAATTCAGCACGTCTCCAAATGGCGCAAAAGCTTTGGCGCTGAGGGGGGATATGCTGATATCATGGGTCATCTGGGCAGCATATCTTTCAGCCGGTGCAGGGCGATACGTTCGACCTGATAACAGGCCTCTGCAAATTCAGTTGCCCGATCGTTTTCCAGACGGGTCTGGAATGCAGCCTTGATGGATGCCTTGTCGTGGTCGCGCACGGCAATGATGAAAGGAAAGCCGAATTTTGCGGTATATGCTGCGTTTTGCGTCGTAAATGCGGTGCGTTCTGCATCCGTTAGGGCATCCAGGCCCGCTGACGCCTGCTCAACCGTGCTTTCGGCGGTCAGCTTTTTTGCTGCGGCCAGCTTGCCCGCCAGATCCGGGTGCGCCGTCAGGACGCCAAGCCGTTCGTCCTCCGTTGCGGATCGAAAGGCCCGGCACATGGCGTTGTGCAAGCCCAAAGCCGTGTCATGCGCTGGCCCCAGCTCCAGATCAAAGGCGCGTTCCTCGACCCATGGCGAATGTTCAAACACATGATCGAAGTTCTGCATAAATGTCGGTTTGTCCATTTGCGATGGTCGGTCAAACCATTGATGCGGATGGGTTTTAGCCCAATGATCCGCAATCTGTTCGCGGGTCGCGAACCAGACACGATCATGACTTTTCGCGTATTCAATGAACGCGCGCAAGGCCTCTGCCCGGCCGGGTCGTCCGATCAGACGGCAATGCAAACCGATGGACATCATCCGCCCGCCTTCGCGGTAAAGCGCATCAAAGCTGGCTTTGAGGTAATCAAGAAACTGCGCGCCTGCATTGAACCCCTGCGGGGTTGCAAAGCGCATGTCGTTGGCATCAAGCGTATAGGGCACGATCAGCTGGTCCTGCCGTCCAAATTCCGCCCAATAGGGCAGATCATCGGCATAGCTGTCAGCGACATAGGCAAACTGCCCGGTTTCAGCGGCCAACCGCACCGTGTGCATCGAACAACGCCCAGTGTACCAGCCGCGTGGTGGCTGACCTGTCACTTCGGTATGCAGGCGGATCGCCTCTGCCATATCGGCGCGTTCGACATCCTCGGTCGCGTCTTTGTATTCCACCCATTTCAGACCATGGCTGGCGATTTCCCAGCCCGCATCCTTCATCGCCGTCACCTGTTCGGGCGCGCGGGCCAGTGCGGTCGCCACGCCATATACCGTGACAGGAAGGTCAGACATCATGCGGTGCAAGCGCCAGAACCCGGCACGGGCGCCATATTCATAGATGCTTTCCATGTTCCAATGACGCTGGTCGGGCCAGGCGCCGGCCCCCACGATTTCGGACAAAAACGCCTCTGATGCTGCGTCGCCGTGCAGGATGTTGTTTTCACCACCCTCTTCGTAATTCAACACAATTTGTACGGCGATCCGCGCCTGACCCGGCCATTGCGGGTCTGGCGGGTTGGCCCCGTAGCCAATCATGTCACGTGGATAGCGCTGCAATATCATACTCCCCTTTATTCCGATGATAATCCAAAATAATCGGCGTGTTTTTCAAATAAATCACGAAGGAGTTTCGGCAGCACGAATGGCCTTTGCAATTCGCTCGACCATAAACTCCATGAACAGCCGGGTCTTAGGGTCTTGATGCCGCCGATGGGTATAAAGGCAGGCCATCTGGATCGGCATCGGCGGGGTCGCTTCGGCCACTGCGATCAGGCTACCACTGGCCAGATGCTCGGCCACTTCAAAGCGGGGCTTCATCGCAACACCCTGCCCGCACAAGGCCCAATCGGTCAGCACGTCGCCATCATCGCTTTCCAACCGGCCCGCCACGCGAAACCGCTGCGGCCCCTCTGCGGTTTGCAAGAGCCACTGAAATTCTGCCGCACCCGGGAAGCGCAGGTTCAGACAGTCATGTTTATCGCGCAAAAGGGCTGCGCCATCCGCCGGGTGGCCGCGCGCCGCAACATAGGCGGGTGCGGCGACAAGCACACGGGCGACATCCGCAATCTTGCGGATCCGCAGGTTGCTGTCAGCGGGTTGGCCCAGATGAAAGGCCAGATCAAGGCCTTCGGCCGTCATATCCACATTGCGATCGGTCATGCGCAACCGCACATCAATCAGCGGGTAAGCGGTGGTAAAGGCGGGGACATGCGGGGCAATCAATCGCCGCCCAACGCCCAGCGGCGCGGCCACATGCAACTGCCCTTTCGGGTTCTCGGTCAGCTCTGTCACCTGCGCCTCCGCATAATCCACCGCGTCCAACACGGAACAGGCACCGCCATAGAACGCCTTGCCTTGCGCGGTTGGGGTCAGGCTGCGGGTTGTGCGCTGGAACAGGCGGACGGACAGATGATCCTCCAGTTGCGAAATCCGGGCCGAGGTGACGGCGGGTGAGATACGCAGATCGCGCCCCGCCGCCGACATCGACCCAAGCTCGTAGACACGGACAAAGGTGCGGATATTCTCAAGATAGGACATTCTTCGCCAATTTTTGATAGAGCCTCGCAATATCAGGGAATACAAGAAAAGTACGGTGCTGACTACACTCACCGCAAACGGGGACGCATCATGTATGATATCGCAATTCTTTGGGACTGGCTGGCCTTTGCCGTACGTTGGCTGCATGTGATCACGGCCATCGCCTGGATCGGATCATCTTTCTATTTCATCGCGCTTGATCTGTCGCTGAACCGCGATATCGACGGCCCCGCCGATGGCGAAGAATGGCAGGTCCATGGCGGTGGGTTTTACCATATCCAGAAATATCTGGTCGCGCCCGAAGCAATGCCCGAGCATCTGACATGGTTCAAATGGGAAAGTTATGCGACCTGGTTGTCGGGGGCGGCTATGCTGGCCGTGGTCTACTGGGTCGGGGCAGAACTTTATCTGATTGATCCCAACAAGGCCGATATCGGTATCTTTACCGGTATCCTGATCTCCGCCGCATCACTGGCGGTTGGCTGGATCATCTATGATCTTCTGTGCAAATCGCCCTTGGGCGAACAGCCGACAACCTTGATGGTTCTGCTTTTCATCCTGCTGGTGGCGATGTCATGGGGTTATAACCAGATCTTCACCGGGCGGGCGGCCCTGCTGCATCTGGGGGCGTTCACAGCCACGATCATGACGGCAAATGTGTTTTTCATCATCATGCCCAACCAGCGGATCGTCGTGGCGGATTTGAAGGCTGGGCGCACGCCCGACCCCAAATACGGCAAGATCGCCAAGCTGCGCTCGACCCATAACAACTACCTGACACTGCCAGTCATCTTCCTGATGCTGTCAAATCACTATCCACTGGCCTTCGGGACGAAATATGCCTGGATCATTGCAGCCCTCGTCTTTTTGATGGGGGTCACGATCCGGCACTATTTCAACTCCATGCATGCCCGCAAAGGACGGCCCAATTGGACATGGGCGGTGACGGTCATCCTGTTCATCGTGATTGCATGGCTGTCCACCCAGCCCGGACATGACAGCTATGACGCCGCCGAAGCCCGTGCACTTACCCCTTATGAACAGCGTTTTGCCGCCGCAGATGGGTTTGAAAATGCGCATGACATCGTCATTGGGCGCTGTTCAATGTGCCATGCGCGCGAACCGGTCTGGGGGAACATGCGATGGGCGCCCAAAGGCGTGTTTCTGGAAACAGAAAGCGATATCGCGCGCTATGCGCGGCAGATCTATCTGCAAGCCGGGGTCAGCCACGCCATGCCGCCGGCCAATATCACAGATCTATCAGCCGAGGATCGGACCAAACTGGTGCAGTGGTACCGTGCAGGGTCGTAAGATGGGTTTAAACCCATCTTACGTTGCCTCAAACGCCGCGACAATCTCGCGGGCCAGCGCGCTTGATTGCCCCTAACTGACCAGATGAACATCCAACCCGCTATCCGCATGCAATCGCAGCGCGCGCAGCATCGCAGCCGCGATCCAGTCTTGCCGATTGCCAAAAGCGCCACCGCCTAGCATCGTCAAAAACACCCGGTTATTCCCTGTTTGCGCTGCGTTTTGAATGGCCGCTAGCAATGTCGCCTCATAGGCGGCTTCCAGAATGATCTGCGCCAGGGACGCCCATAAATTCGCATCCAGAACTGAATATGCCACAGGCACGGCGCTGCAATAAACCTGCGTAACAAGGCGCCCGGCGTCGTTGAGTGTCACTTGGGTCCCCGCCTGAACGCCGACCCGTAACGCAGCCCGAAGGGTGTCCCGGTCAAGTTGACCCAGTTGATCATTGATAAAACACAAGCTGTCAGCGGTAGGCAGCGCGTAGCCGTTGCGCATCTCCCATAAGAATTGGTGACCTCCACCAAGCAACCACTCAACATCTGCCAGGCAATCAATCTGACGGTCCGCCGTCTGACCAACCCCACCTTCCAACTGGACAAAATAGTTGCGATAGATCGTGCCTGCCAAACAGACAATCGCGCAGGCCGGCCCCTGAGTCAGGTCATGCTCATACCTTCCGACCCCCATTTCCGGAGTGACTGACGGGCTGATCATTTCCAAAAGATTGAACTTTGAGGCAACTTGAAACGTGGCCCCCGCGTTCTCGGGACGCATAATACACCAGCCTCAGCCCGCCAGCCGGTGATCGCCGACACGAGCACTGACCCCTCCAACGACAGGTTTTCGTAAACCCGCGTTGGCGTTTCATCCGTGATACCAGTCAGTTCTTCAAACCAAGTCATCGCCATGCATGGCAAAGGCCACATCGTAAGATGGGTTTCAACCGATCTTACCGGCGACACTGTCCGGCATTTTCTCAAGCTCTTGCCAAAACCCAGCCGCGTGATGGCATCGGCCACTTTTCAAGACGCGCTTGCATTCTGTTCATCACATGGCGCAGAAGAAACCTCATGCGTCGTATAGAACGGCATCCGAGTTAAGTGGACTTCGGTCTCCATGGATACGCCGTCATCTAGGTATGTAGGGGAACACAATGTGTGAATGGTGGCGCGATGCCGTAGTCTATCAGATTTATCCGCGGTCCTTTCAGGACGATAATGGCGATGGCATTGGTGATCTGAAAGGGATCACACGACGTCTGGCGCATGTGGCGGCATTGGGGGCGGATTGTATCTGGCTTTCGCCGATCTTCACCTCGCCGCAAAAGGATATGGGTTATGACGTGTCCGATTACACCGATATCGATCCGCTTTTTGGCACATTAGCGGATTTCGACGCGCTGATCGCCCGCGCCCATGAATTGGGACTGAAGGTGATCACCGATCAGGTGCTGTCCCACACCTCGGACCAGCACCCCTGGTTCAAGCAATCCCGTATCAGCCGCGACAATGAAAAGGCTACTTGGTATGTCTGGGCCGATCCTTTGCCGGATGGGTCTCCCCCCACCAACTGGCATAGCCATTTCGGCGGCCCGGCATGGGAGTTCGACCCGCAACGTGGCCAGTACTACCTGCATAATTTTTTGGCCGCCCAGCCGGACCTGAACTTTCACAACCCCGATGTGGTCGATGCAATTCTCGAAACCTGCAAATTCTGGCTGGATCGGGGGCTTGATGGCTTCCGCCTTGATACGGTGAATTACTACTTCCACGACACCCAGCTTCGGTCGAACCCACCGGCCCAGACCCGCCCACAGGTCATGGCGACCGATCTTTATGGGATGCAGGATAATATCTATAACAAAACCCGGCCGGAAAACATCGTCTTCCTGGAAAAGCTCCGTGCCCTGACCGACCAATATGATGACATCATGATGGTCGGCGAAGTGGGTGAGATGGGGCGCAAATCGATCCAGATCATGGGGGACTACACCGCTGGATCCAGCCGTCTACATATGGCCTATAGTTTTGCCATGCTGGGCCCCGATTTCAGCGCCGATCATTTCCGAAGCTGCATCTCCGGATTTCAGGAGGGCGCGCCTGACGGCCACCCCAAATGGTCCTTTTCCAACCATGACGTTCCTCGACATGTCACCCGCTGGGCGGAATATGCGGTGTGCGATGATGATATGGCACGGCTTGCCTGTGCAATGCTGATGTCATTCGAAGGCACAATCGGGATTTATCAGGGCGAGGAGCTTGGCCAAACGGAAACGGAACTGACCTATGATGAATTGACCGACCCGCCCGCCCTGCGGTTCTGGCCCGCCATAAAAGGGCGCGACGGGTGCCGGACCCCGATCGTATGGGAAGCGGATCTCCCCAACGCCGGGTTCAGCTCCGGAACGCCCTGGCTACCGGTCAAAGACCCGCAGGCAAGCCGTGCCGTCGATCTGCAAGAGAGTGCCGATGACAGCATCCTGCACTTTTACAAAAACGTCATTGCCTTCCGCAAGGCACAAGCCGCTTTGCGCCATGGGGCGACAGCATTCATCGATCTGCCCGAGCCGCTATTGGCGTTCAGACGTCACGCGGATGGTCAACAAATCAGCTGTGTTTTCAATCTGTCAAAAGATACACATGTGGTTTGTCTCAATGGTGAGGCTCAGCCTATCGGGCCATGCAATGCCGGGCTGGATGGCGACAGGCTGACGCTGCCGGGCAACGGCTTCGCCTATCTATCGCATGATCAGGTGCTTACCCTCGCGGTCGCGTAACGGATGGCCAGGGCGCAACATTGCCACCGCGTAAGATGGGTTTGAACCCATCTTACGTCGCCTCAAAACCTGATTTCGAACACTGCCCCCGGTCCCGGCATCAAGGTGATTTCAGCACCTTGTGCCCGCAACATTCGCTGCACAATTGGCAAGCCCATACCCGTTCCACCCGCCGCCCGTCTTGTGGTGAAGAATGGATCAAACACCCGGTCCCGATTTCCGTCCGAAATGCCCGGCCCGTTATCGCTGATCACAAGGCGGTCGTCATGCAAGGCAAATGTCACCAGTTGCGCCCCATGGGCGTGGGCATTTCCAACAAGATGTGTCGCCACAAGATCCATCACCGCACGCGGCAATGGCACCGTGCCGTCCCGTGTCAGATCAACATCGTGACCTGCCAAAACCTCGGATAACCGACATGTCCCCGGGGTCATTGGCTCTTGCGCCCGCGCAAGGGCCCGTTGCCCGTCCAGCAGAACCTCCATCCGGTCCGCAGCCTGCGAAATCGTGCCCAGCATTCTGGCCCGATCCTTATCGGTAAGCCCAGGCTCGTTCAGCAATTCCGCTGCCCCCCGGATCGCCGTCAACGGCGATTTCAGCTCATGCGTCACGTGATCCGCATAAGATCGCAGCACGGCCTCTCGCCCCCGCAAGACGGATGTCATCCCGATCACGGCCTGGCCAAGATCGGAAAACTCCGGCGTGCCGAAATGGGCGGGCACGTCGGCCTCACCCTCGCTTTGCGCATAGGCGGTCAGCGCGCGAACCGGCTGTAACACCAACCGCCACAGCAGATAGCCCAGCCCAGCGGTGGCGACAAAGGCCATCAACCCAATCATCCAGCTGGTCTCGCCCCATCCCAGAACGCCACCCGCAACCCGGAAATAGCTGATGCCGATCAGCGGCAGAAAAAACACTGCCCC
The DNA here is from genome assembly GCA_947503925.1 of uncultured Paracoccaceae bacterium. GTDB lineage: Bacteria > Pseudomonadota > Alphaproteobacteria > Rhodobacterales > Rhodobacteraceae > Yoonia. The sequence goes on from CANNFQ010000005.1 coordinate 101,418, forward strand.
CAACGTCCCGCCCAGCACAAGCGCCAGCGGCGGACGCCATTTGGCCGTTACCCGCCGCGACATGCGCCCATCCGGATGCCTACGCCATGCACCGTTTCAATCGCATCCGCACAGCCCGCCTGGGCCAGTTTACCCCGGAGGTTACGCAAATGGCTGTCCATGGTCCGGTCACTGACATGGATATTCGTGCCATAGATCGCATCTACCAATTGTGGTCGCGACATCACGTGATCTGGCCGCATCATCAGCCGTTCAAGCAGATCCATTTCACGTGCTGTCAGCGTGACGGCCACATCCTGCACATGGCACAGGTGCCGCTCCGGGTCGACGGAGACCAATCCACGCCGCAACACTGCCTGCGTTGGGGTCGCCACTTGCGCCCGTTTCAGGATCGCCTTGACCCTTGCCACCAGTTCGCGCGGCGAAAATGGCTTGGATACATAGTCGTCCGCCCCCAGTTCCAGCCCGACGATCCGGTCCACCTCATCGGCCTGCGCGGTCAGGAACAGCACCGGAATATCCGACTGCTTGCGCAGCTCGCGGCAGACCGCCAGCCCATCCATCTCCGGCATCCCGATATCCAGCACGATCAGATCGGGGGTCAGGCTTTGCGCCATCTCCAGCGCCTGCTGGCCATCCGCCGCCTCGGCCACGGCAAAACCCGCCTGACCAAGGGCAATCCGCACGACATCGCGGATCTGGGTATCATCATCAGCAACCAATATCATTGGGCCACCTCCATCGCGGCCAAACTACGGCGCAACCGGGCATTCCGGTAGCCCCATTCGCGCCAATCTTGAGGTGTGCTGACGAAAGGCTGCATACCATGGCAAAAGTGGTCAGAGGCCGCGAGCGCCGGTGCCACACCTTCGCCGAGTTGGCATAGATACCACATATCCGGGTCCGGCTGCGCCAGATTGGTACGGGCGATCAGCCCATCCACATTGACCAGCGCACAGATATAGATCGCCAGAAATCCAAGGCCCGCCGCCCGCAACATAAACCACCCGACAGGCGCGCGCTGCACCATCTGCATGATCATCAGAATCAACCCCAGCCCCACCAGAACCATCCAGACAAATGCCGCAAAGCGTAGGCGGGTCAAATCATACACCTCAACATAAAGATCAAGCCGCAGAATGGATGAAATCACCAAAAGCACGTTTTGCCCGATCCAGAGGTAAAGCAACCCGCGCAAGGCCGGATGCGCCTCTAGAGAAGGCTGCGACAAGAGCGCAAAGACCCCCGCCAGCAAGGCCGTCACCAGCAAAGGATAGGCGCCCCGATGGGCATATTCAGCATAGCTCATCCCCTCTGGCAGGCTGACGCCACCCCAGAGAAACCCAAGATCCATCACTGTCTGGACCGCAAAGATCAGGTTGAACAGAACCAGTGCCCGCAGCACGGAACGGTCGTTCAACAGGCCGGTATGCCACCGCGCGCCGCGCGCTACCGGCGCACGCCCCAGCGTCTGAGCCAATCTGGTCAGGTGCAAAAGCGGCCAGAGGCAGGCCGCCATCACACCCCAAAAGATCATGCGCCAGCCATCAATCGAAAACCCCCGCCCCAGCTGTGACAGTTGCAAAAGCCAGCGATCCATCAGGGGATTGGCAGCCACGATCAGGACAACGAACACACCGCCGACCACCAACGGCAGGGCCCAGTCAAACAAAGCGGTCTTGGCCACCCCTTTTGACGGGGCAGAAACACGCAGACGCAACAGGTCCATCACCATCAAGATAGCTCCGGCAAGCGGCAGGCGACGCATCGCGCGCAAAAGCACGACCATGTCCCACCGCCCCAGCACCTTCAGCGCGGCAAAGAACAGCACCCCCAACAGCGCGATTATAAATGACAGGAGTTGAAACTGATCGACCGCAGGTATCAGCGTGACCAACAAGACGCCCCACCCAACCAAGCCCCGTCTGCGGTCAATATCCGACCACAGGGTCAGGTGAATAGCGGCTGCAATAGCCAGGACCAATATCACAAACCCGATCCCCGGACTGACCGACCAAAGCATCAGATCGGCCAAACCAGTGCAGATCACCAAAAGCAGCCCAAGCATCCAGCCCGGCGCCGTTCGCGCATCCTCCAGCCACAAAGCATCCTTTGCCAGATTTTCTGGCACACCGCGCACAACCATATCCTGTCCCTTCATGTTGCTTTTGAGGGACAGTGATGGGCCCCGGCCGTGCATCGCTGCGCGCAAAGATGTGCAGTTTTTGTGCAGCAGCGGTCTGTTCAAAGCCGGCCATTTGTTACTACATCTCAGGGATGAGCAGTTTTCCCATCAGCTGGCTGGTCAGCATTCTGACCTTGATCGCCGCGTATACGTTGGCGTGGAACACCCGTATCCCGTTGCATGCACGGTTGCTGCTATGCGCATTTTTGCTTTGTCTGGGGACGGTCGCGCTTTTGCTGGGGTTGCGCCTGTCATTCCAACTGGACTGGCCCGGGCGCGTGCAGCCCTTCCTGGCCATCATAGCAGCACCATTGGCTTATCTGGGTTTCAAGGCGCTTGGGTATGAGGCTGGGCCGCAATGGCGCAAGGCCTGCTATTGGGATATTGTGATCGTTGGACTGGCCTTTTTGGGGTTGATCGCCCCGGTCCCGGTTTCGGCAGATGTGTTTATCCTGGCCATCAACTGCATCTATCTGGCACGCATAGCGACCTTGCTGCGCCGTAATGCCGATGATGTCCCGCTGGTCCCGCCCCATGCGATGCATATTCTGCGCGCGGCGATCTATGCGACTTTGGCGCTAATTGGTTTGATGGTTCTGGCGGACGGGCTAATCGTGTCGGCCAGCCTGGCCGCAACGGACCCGCAATTGATCGACATGCTGACGGGGGTATCCGGCCTTTTTGCGGGTTTTATCTTCGTCGTGGCGCTGATCGCAGGTCCGATGATCATCGGCACCCCGCAAGCAGCGACTGCAGAGCGGCAGACCGCCACGAAAAGCGATCTGGAGCTGATGTCCGCGCTCAACGACCTGATGGATGAAAAACAGCTTTACCGAGACAGCAATCTGACGCTGTCGCGGGTGGCCAAACGTCTGTCTGTGCCCGCCCGCGATGTATCGGCAGCCACCAACCGCACCACGGGCGAAAATTTCTCGCGCTATATCAACGGACATCGCATCCGCTACGCCCAACGCGCGTTGCAGGACACCAACCTGCCCATCACCGAAGTCATGTTCGAAGCCGGGTTTCTATCGAAATCCAGCTTCAATACCGAGTTTCGGCGCATCACCGGCCAGACGCCATCGGCGTTCCGCACCGGTGGTCGCGATCTATGACAGTGGCGTACAGTCAATGCGCTGCGTCCACGGTCCAAAGATGTCGCCAATGATATTGTGCCCTGGGTTGATCACAAAACCGAAGCTGTCATTCAGCCCAGCTGTCAATACGATGTCGGCGTCCGGATGCGCTTGTTCGGTGACGCGATACGCGTCGCTGACAACATCATATCCGCGTGCAAGGGCGCGCGCCACCTGGCGGCTTTGCAGCACAAGGCGGATCGGTGCCGCCTGATGACCGCCAATACTGTCGCCGCCAAAATCTCCGGCGACAAAGCGGGCTTGAAATGACAGGCATTCCCGGCTGTTATCGCCCCGCAAGATCACCTCGCCCCGCCCGGCCTTGCCGCGCAGATGCAGCAGCGTAGCCTCGCGAGGGCGGTCGATGACAAAGATGCCAAAAGCGCCAGCGGGGATCTGATAACCCATATCGGTCTGCACCGCCGACCGGGTGATCCAGGCGTCATTCGCACGGGCAACATCCGCTGCGGCGGGACTGCTGGCAAAAATGATCGCCACCAATGCAGCGCATGAAAGGTTAAGTTGGTGAAGGTTGAACATCCGAAACTCCTTTGATCTGATTTGACGCGCCGCTTTTCGCAGCACGCAAATAAATCAAAGCGTTCGGGGGCGAGGATTGCGCCCGGATGCATGATCTCGAACGTGCGAAATCATGTTCCCGAACCTGTCTGATCAGGCAGACGCGCCAGCCGCCGCCCGAATGGCGTGGATATTGGCCCCGTAAGGTGCAGGGTCGCTGACCGATCCGCCCCGGAACACAGCTGACCCTGCAACCAGCACATCCGCCCCGGCGGCTGCGACCAATGGAGCGGTCGTCGGATCAACGCCGCCGTCGATTTCAATATGAATGGGACGATCACCAATCATCGCGCGCAGTTCACGCACCTTTTCGACCTGAGAATGGATGAATTTCTGCCCGCCGAAACCGGGATTCACCGTCATCACACAGATCAGATCAACCATATCCAGCAAATGTCCCACCGTTGACGCAGGGGTGCCGGGGTTCAGCGCAACACCGGCTTTGGCCCCGGCGGCACGAATGGCCTGCACGGTACGGTGAATATGCGGGCCTGCCTCAACATGCGCGGTGATGACATCAGCACCGGCGTCAACAAAAGCCTGAATATAAGGGTCAACCGGGGCGATCATCAGATGCACATCCATCACGCCCTTGAAATGCGGACGGATCGCGGCACAGGTCGCCGGACCAAAGGTGATATTGGGCACGAAATGGCCATCCATGACATCCACATGGACCCAATCGGCGCCTTGCGCCTCGATCGCCGCGCATTCTGCGCCGAAATTGGAAAAATCGGCGGACAGGATGGATGGGGCGATCTTGATGGAACGATCAAAGGACATTGGCAGCAGACCTCTTTGGCAAAATTCTTCCGGCAGATAACGCGCCGATCCGCTATTGTCACGGGCATTTCAGTTTCATGCTGCGGCGCAGAAAACCATATGCTAGTTTGCGCCCATGACCAGAACGCTGCATCACAAGGACATCCTGCAAGGCGATGCCCAGATCCATCTGACCCGCGCGACCCTGACCCCCGCGCGGCCCAAGCACCTGCATGATCACGACTTTTTCGAACTGTTCTGGGTGCAGAACGGCACGGTCCGACATCATCTGCCGCAAGGGGGCGCAAATCTGACCGAAGGCAGCGTATTCTTTTTGCGCCCCGGACATGCCCATGCGTTGCAGGGGAAGGGTGAGCATGCACTTATCGTCTCACTTTGCATTCATCCGCAGATCATCAAGGCACTGGCGAAACGGCACCCATTGCTGGAGGGGCATCTGTTCTGGTCGTCGGGTGACCCCGTTCAACGGCACCGCGACATCCGGCAGCTTGCGGCCCTTAATCACGCCGCTGTCCTGCTGGAGCGCAGCGCAAATGACACCTTGGCAGCCGAAGCATTTCTGCTGCCTCTATGCGCCGACCTGATCGCCGAGGCGCATGCGGACACAACGCCCCGATGGTTGGCGGACGCATGTATCGCCGCCAAAGACCCGGCCGTCTTTCGCGATGGCGCTGCCGGGCTGGTCGCGCTGACGGGCAAGGCCCACCCCCATGTCAGCCGGATGATGCGCAAACATCTGGGCGAAACCCCATCCGACCATATCAATCATATTCGCATGACATATGCCGCCCGCGCATTGACCACCGATAGCGAGGCGGTCAGCCAGATCGCCACGGATTGCGGCATTCCCAACATGTCCCATTTTCACAAACTGTTCCGGCAGGCGCATGGGCTGACCCCGTTGCAATATCGTCAGAAATACCAACGTGGCGTCGTGCAACCCATATAGTATTTGACCAAACGGTCAAAACTTGCCAATACCGATCCAAAGTGCCACCCTAAACCGGCACCGCAGGAGGCCGCCTTGCAAACAACCGCAACCCCCACGATGACCACAACGCAACTGCCACAAGTGCAGCACCAGCGTAATGAAGGCATGCCATTGGACCTTGATTGGGTCATGGCCGTGCAGGCGAACACCTCTGCCATTGAACGGCGCGCCAAAACCCTGCCGGGGCGGCGCAGCGTCAAAAAGGATTTTCAGGCCGCGTGGCTGTGCAAGGCGATCAGCCTGATGGACCTGACCACCCTGTCGGGCGATGATAGCGAAGGGCGCGTGCGCCGTCTTTGCGCCAAGGCCCGGCAACCCGTCGCCCAACCCATCCTGGAGGCACTGGGGATGGAGGGGCTGACCACCGGTGCGATCTGCGTCTATCATGACATGGTGCCCACCGCAGTGGATGCATTGGCAGGCTCGGGCATCCCCGTTGCCGCCGTCTCCACCGGCTTTCCGGCTGGCCTGTCCCCTTTCCATCTACGCATTGCAGAGATCAAGGAAAGCGTCGCGGCCGGAGCCGAGGAGATCGACATCGTTATCAGCCGTAGACATGCACTGACCGGCAATTGGCAAGCGCTTTATGACGAGATGAAAGAAATGCGCGCTGCCTGCGGTGACGCCCATGTCAAAGCGATCCTCGCCACCGGTGAGCTTGGCACATTGCGCAACATCGCCCGCGCCTCACTTGTATGCATGATGGCCGGGGCCGACTTCATCAAAACCTCCACCGGCAAAGAACCCATCAACGCGACCCTCCCCGTGACCCTGACAATGATCCGGGCCATCCGGGACTATGAGGACCGAACAGGGATCAAGGTCGGCTACAAACCCGCAGGCGGGATTTCGAAAGCCAAGGATGCGCTGGTCTATCTGGCGATGATCAAGGACGAACTTGGCGACCCTTGGCTGCAACCCGATCTTTTCCGCTTCGGCGCGTCGTCGCTTCTGGGCGACATCGAACGGCAACTCGAACACCACGTCACCGGCGCCTACTCAGCGTCTTGGCGGCATGCGATTGGATAACGTATATCCGTCTCGCCCGGCGGCACGCCGGGCAGCCCCCGACCGCCCCCATGGGCGGGGGCTTCACCCCCACCCGCGGTCCGGGGCCGCCCTCAGCACTTTGGTAGCAATGCAATGACCATCAAAGAAATCTTCGACACTATGGATTATGGCCCCGCCCCCGAAAGCGCATCAGAGGCGCTGCAATGGCTCGCCGACCGTGGTGGCGTCGCGGGCCATTACATCAATGGCAAATGGGGTCCGATCCGGGACGATTTCGCATCCAACAACCCGGCCACCGGCGAAAAGCTGGCAGGCGTGACCAAAGGTACGGCAGAGGAAATTGAAACGGCGGTCGCCGCAGCCCGCAAGGCACAGCCTGCCTGGGCAAAGTCTGGCCATAAACGGGCCCGCGTGCTTTATGCCATCGCACGCGGCATGCAGAAACATTCCCGCCTGCTGGCGGTCATGGAGACCCTCGACAACGGCAAACCGATCCGCGAAAGCCGGGATATCGATGTCCCCCTCGCCATCCGGCATTTCTATCACCATGCCGGTTTCGCGCAATTGATGCGGGCCGAACTGCCCGACCGCGAACCGCTCGGCGTCTGCGGCCAGATCATCCCCTGGAACTTTCCACTGCTGATGCTGGCTTGGAAAATCGCACCCGCCCTGGCGATGGGCAACACGGTTGTCCTGAAACCCGCCGAATACACATCGCTTAGCGCCATGATCTTCGCTGAAATCTGCACTGAGGCAGGCGTGCCCCCCGGCGTCGTCAACATCGTCACCGGCGATGGCGAAACCGGTGCTGCCCTTGTGAACGCTGAGGTCGACAAAATCGCCTTCACCGGCTCCACCGAAGTGGGGCGCAAAATCCGCGAAGCGACCGCCGGGTCGGGCAAGTCGCTGTCGCTCGAACTCGGGGGCAAATCCCCTTACATCGTCTTCGACGACGCAGATATGGACTCAGCCGTCGAAGGTCTGGTTGACGCGATCTGGTTCAACCAGGGCCAGGTCTGCTGCGCTGGCTCGCGACTCTTGGTCCAAGAAGGCATCGCTGATCGCTTCTACACCAAACTGAAATCCCGCATGGACGGCCTCCGCATCGGCGATCCGCTGGACAAATGCATCGACGTTGGTGCCATCGTAGACCCGGTCCAACTCGACCAGATCACCAAAATGGTCAGCGCCAACACCGAAGGCGAAACCTACCAAACCAAAGCCCCCAAAGGCTGTTACTACCCGCCTACACTCATCACTGGTCTCTCCCCCGCATCAACGCTGATGCAAGAGGAAATCTTTGGCCCCGTACTGGCGGCAACAACCTTCCGCACGCCAGCAGAGGCCGTGGAGATTGCCAACAACACGCGATACGGGCTGGCCGCCTCCGTCTGGTCCGAAAACATCAACCTCGCCCTCGACATCGCGCCAAAGCTGGCATCAGGGATCGTCTGGATCAACGGCACCAACATGATGGACGCGGCCGCCGGTTTCGGCGGTGTGCGCGAAAGCGGCTTTGGGCGCGAAGGCGGCTGGGAAGGCTTGTCAGGCTACACCAAACCCAAAAGCACCGCCAAACCGCTAGGGAAAATAGAACCCTACAGCACCGAAGATGGCCACCCGGCAGACCCGCTCGACCGGACGGCCAAGCTCTATATCCGCGGTAAGCAGGCGCGGCCCGATGGGGGTTATTCAACACCTGTCTACAACCCCAAGGGCAAATTGCTCGGCCATGTGTCAAAGGCCAATCGCAAGGATATCCGCAACGCGGTGGAAGCCTGCAACGCCGCGAAAGGATGGTCTAAGACCACCGGGCATCTGCGCGCACAGATCCTATACTACATCGCCGAAAACCTCTCAGCCCGATCAGATGAATTCGCGACCCGGATCAACAACATGACCGGTGGGCGCAGCGGCGCGGATGAGGTCGAAACATGCATCCGCACGCTCTTCACCTACGCTGCATGGGCTGACAAATACGACGGACAAGCGCATGGCGTGCCCATCCGTGGGGTTGCGTTGGCCATGAAAGAACCGGTCGGGACCATCGGCATCCTCTGTGATGATGCCAAGCCGCTAGCGGGTCTGATTGATGCCATGGCGCCCGCCATCGCCATGGGCAACCGGGTGATCATGGCGGCCAGCGAACCCTTCCCGCTGGCGGCAACGGATTTCTACCAGGTGTTGGAAACCTCCGACGTGCCGGGCGGGGTGGTCAACATCCTGACAGGCAGCCACGCAGAACTGGCCCCGACATTGGCCAAACATCTGGACGTGGACGCGGTCTGGTCCTTTTCCTCAAGCGACGTCAGCGCGACCATCGAAAAAGCCAGCGCTGGTAACCTCAAACGAACCTGGGTGAATAACAGCAAGGCCGTCACGCCTGACACACACAGCTATTTGCAGGCAGCGACCGAGGTGAAAAACATCTGGGTCCCTTACGGCGAATAAAACCCGCAAGGCCGACCCATCATCATTTCGCTGAAAATACTCTGGGGGAGTCCCGGCACGGGACGGGGGTGAAACCCCTATCCAATCATGTCGTCGGCGCAGCGGTCATTCAGGCGGCAGGCGGGAATTGTCCTTTTTGCGCCAGGTCCCCAACCAGCGCGAAAAACGGCCCTTGCTTTCGGCAACACCGGCCTGCACCTCATCCAGTTGACCACCGGCCGCATCCAGCAGCGGATCAACCGACCGCTGGCGGAACTGACGCCACATGGCACGGATGAACAGCAATAATGCGGCTAGGACGATAAAGAAGACAATGTTGAACCACGGAATAATCGTCACATTCGGCCCATCAACGGGGCGGATGGCGATGGCATTGGGAAAGGCCGAGATATATTCGTTCCGCCAGCCGTAATGGGTCATCACGGCCCATTTCGGGGCTTCAGAGGTCGATACCAGGTCATCAGCCTCAGTCTGCAAATTCGCCGTATCAAACTTGAAATAGAACGGCCAGGACCAGCCTGTATCCTCATTGCGATAGACCATCACTTCGGTCGTGTCGCGGGGGATAAAGCCCAGCAACATCGTCTTTTTCTTGACCGTCTGGATGAACTGCACGTCACGATTGACCAAGGTGGCAGACTGATCATCCGGGCGGGCCCAGAAGATGCTTGTCCAATCGTTCAAGTCCTGCCGTTCCTGATAGGTGTTCACGACACGCACAATATCATGCTGTGGCAGAGCGTAATGCAGGACGGTGCCAACTATCAGCAGGGCCAATACCCGCAGGGTGATCTTGATCTTACGCATCGGATATCCTCAGTTGGTATTGATCACAAAAATGATGATGGACATGACAACAATCGGCACAACATAAACCAGACCGATCAGCTTAGGCCGGATGGAGTTGTTATACTCCGTCATGCCCTTGGCAATATAGGCGTCACGCATCGCCTCATCAGCCCCTTCGGGCGGGTTTTCGTCAAATTCATTTTCCAGCCATTCCTTGCGGACCGATCTGGAATAGATCGCAATCGACAGATAGATCACGCTCAGCGCAATAAAACCAAAGACAACCAGTCTTATAAACGTCATCAGCTCCTCCTGCCGACGGCACCCCACGGGCCGACGCGGGTAATCAGATCAGGTTGCCGCACGGCCTGCGGCTCCTCCATCGGGGCCTCGTGACCAAACAATGCATCACGCGTTCCCGCCTTATCGACTTGGTATTCGCGATCAAGAAAATCAACGACATACGCCTTTTTTTCATCCGGCCATTTGGCATAGGCGCGATAAAACACTTCCTTGTGGCAGATAAACAACTGCCGGATATCAAGCGGGGTCATCTCTGCCAGAAGCATATTCACCAGATCGGCATCCACGTGGGGTTTCGCACGCAACGTATAGAAATAGGCCGGGTGCTCAGACGTGATCTTGGGCCATGGTCCATCCTCTTCGGCCCAGCGGACAAGCGCGGCCAGTCCCTGCCAGGCTTCAGGCAAGAGACGTGCATATTGCCGCCCCAGATGGCGCAGATCGCGGCGGCTCGCCCCGGTCAGATCTTCTTTCATCGATGCGGCGACGGCCATCACGATAAAATCCATCTTCTGTTGCAGGATCGCCGCGGCGTCCACGCCTCGCGCATCGGTGATCGGCTCAACCATGTCGTTGAGGTTCAGGAATTTTGCGATCGCCGAACGTTCACTGAAATCAAACAGATACGGGATTGGCAGCCTACCCACCTTACCCTTGTTCCCAGCCACAATCGCCGCCGGATGCGCTACCCCGCGAAACACATAGATGCCGCCAAAATGGGCGGTCCAGAAATTGTCCTGGGCAAACTCCATATGTTGCAGCCGCACCGGGTTGCGCATCACATCGCCTGTTTGTTTGGCCATGCCAATCATCTGGGCAATCAAAACATCATCATGCCAAGCGTCGGGTTCGGTCTTGAACCGGTCAATCATCTGGCCCAGTTTCTTGGCATTGGCAACCGTGCCACTGGTCGTGTCGGCCTCAATCCGGACTTTACGGATATCAAACAACCGGGCGGGGCTGTCAGCCACATAGACCGAATTGACCATCTCGCCCGCCACCGCGTCCCGCGCCGTCAACGCAAACAGCTGGGGTCGGTTTTCCTCGATGAATTGCTTGAGTATACCGCGCGAGGTCGAAAATTTTGCGTTCAACAGCGGCGCATCCGCCTGTTCCGTCGTCAACAGGATGAACTGGCGATTGACACCCTGATGGTTGAGATAAAGATCATCGCCCAACTCATCCCCGATCTCCGGCGAATAACCCGAGATATCGATATGAAAATCGGTCAACGCGGTCTGGCGGCCGGTCAGATGAGCCAGCGCACGGTTATAGCGCTCCACCAGCACCGGGCTGTCCACGCGGACCAGGTTGCCAAACATCAGGCCCTTTTCGATCAAAAGATGCATAGAACCCTCCCCAGGGTGGGTGAAACCCACGCGCTGCCAAACAAACTCACCACCTCTCCTTCACCCATTTGCGCGGCAGCCCTGCCACCGACAGCACCATGATTGGTGCCCAGATCATCGCCGCAATCAGACCAAGCCTGCCAAAAAAGACGACATTTGCAGCCCATCCTGGCTCCATGACCTGTGCCACGCTTAGACCTTGCCACAGATAAAGGCCGAAAAAGAAGGCGGCTGAGATCAAGAACAGCGAAATCGTGGATAAAAACGCATTCAACAGCAACGGCTTTACCCCTTCGGGCAGCATACGCCCAAACAGGCGCGGCACGACAAAGGCAATTATGGCCAGAACAATCGCCGGAAAAAGCAGGCTGTCGGAAAAGAGCGCCACGCTAGCCCTCGGCTTCCCGGACATGTTGCGAATAGTTCACCCTTTCGCCTCCAGATACCGCTTCTTTGCCTCTTCCTGACGCCCAAAATCGCGCACCATCGCATCAATCGCCACTTCATCCGACTTATCGGCATAGCGGAATTCACTATCGGCGTAGCGGTTGATCTCCTGTATCACCATCTCCACGGTGATCGGCTGGCGCAGCTCGGAAATCATACTCTTCTTCGTGTCGTAATCCTTGAACAGGAACAGATCAGGTTCCTCCATCCATTCATCGGGCAGTTCAAAATCCATCGCGCGCACCTTCACCGCATCGGTGATGTTCTTGATCGCTCGTCCGGTGAAGCGCGCGTCAGCTTCCTGAATGCCCTTTAGATAGGTGCCCAGCTTCGCAATCGTATCCAGATCACCGATCTGGGAATGCACCCGGTCAAACACCCGCATCAACCCGCCCTCATGCGGCTTGGCATGGCTTTGAAAGGACGCAGCGACCGCCGCCTTGATCTCCTGCGCCGAAAACACCTCATGTTCGCCCACCGGGATATCATGGTTTTTGCCCATCAGAAGATAGAGGATATCGATGTAATCCTCACGCGTCTGCGGCCCATCAACGAGGAACCGGGCACCCGCCCGCTGGCGCAAGGCATCATCCACATTCTCGGGATAGTTGGAAAACATCCCAAAAGTGCAATTGCCGCGCACGACGGTGTTCGCCCCGGCAAAGCTTTCCATCAGCACCGCCGTAATCTCCAACTGTCCGGCAGAGGATTGACGATCCCCCCGCTTGCCCGCCAGCTGATCAATATCATCAATCGTGCCAAACCCAATCACGTGCGGGTCCAAAACGTTGTTGATAAACGCCTTCGCATTCTGTCCCGACTTACCTTGATAACTGTCGATATTGTCCGTCGACAGGTTCTGGTAGCGAAACGGATAACCCGCAATCTGGCAATAATCATTGATCATGCCCGCCATCATCTGGATCAGGGTGGTCTTCCCGGTCCCCGGTGCGCCGTCACCCATGAAAGTAAAGATGAACCCGCCCAATTCGGCAAACGGGTTCAGGCGGCGATCAAAATCATAAGCCATCAGCATCTTGCTCAGCTTCATGGCCTGATATTTGGCGATATGGTTGCCCACCACCTCATTAGGTTTCTTGAAACTCATCGTCAGGGTGGAACCTTTGGCCTTGCGCGCCGGGCTGAACCCCTGCACCACAAAATCATCCGCATCCACGCGCCAGCTTGCGGCGTTGAATGGCTCTAACCGCCCGGCCGTGGCCGCGCGGGCAGCGACCTTTTCCATCAGGTTTTCGGCAAAGGCCAGGATCGTCGCGATCAGTTTCGGTTCAGAACCGGCATGTGCGGCGATATCCTGATCCAGCTCCCACAAGGCGCCATGCAGCGCCAATTGACCATTATCGACCAACACCTCATCAATCTCACCGACCTCGACCACCTCTTCGGTCGCATGGCTGGCCAGAAAATAGGCGGTGGCAGAGCCAAAGACATAAAGCGTGATCAGTGCCTCAGCGGTCAGATATTCCGAAAATTCGGCGCGCTGGCCATCCGCCAGCGACCCTTCCAGATTGGCACGTTTGAGGTCCTTCAGCGGGGTCCGCTCGGCATAGTTCTCTGCAATTGCAAGGGCCACGGCGACAGCACGGCGCAACCCCTGCAACACAGTCGCCTGCAAAGGCGAGGTCAGACCATCGCCACCTTCCACGGACTCGACACGAGTGGTCAGTTGCACACCTTCCTGCCGTTCGACGCGGCGAGTGACCAGACCCGGTGTGGTCGACCGAAACCTGCGGCGGGTGCCAATCCCGGATGACCGCTCCTGTGCCGCCACCGGGGCCGCTGCCACCGTGGCGATCCGCGGCGCGTGATCAAACCCGTCAATCAAATCAAGGGCGGCGGCGTAATGCTTGCGAATATCCTCTTCGCGCAGTTCCATCTGGTCACTCGATTGGCTCATCAAACCCTCATCATTTTGCTCAAAATACTCCCGCCGGAGGCTCCGACACCTACAGCAAAAACCGCCGTCTCAACCTACGGCGTGAGATGGGTCTTGACCCATCTTACCTGTAACTCAACACCCGCCCGCTATCGCTGACGACAAATTTACGGACCTCGCGAAAACCCGGCGGGTTACGTTCAGCCAGCGCCTGATAGGGGCGTTCGGGCATAATCAAAGACCGTTCCATCCGGGTGGCCCCGGTTTCGGCACCACCGCCTTCGAATGGATCCAGCGCGAAAATCTGCCGCTCGACAGATCCAAACCAGCCCGACTTCACCTGTTCCACGCGTTCCGACACAAGTTCTTCCTCGGTCCAGACCAGCGCCCAGTCTTCGCCAACCGGCGCCTTGGCGGCATCCAGCACCTCGCGCAGCGGCCCCGATTGACGGGTAAAGGCATGGCTATACATCGGGCCAATATGGAACCGGCGCAACCGGACGGGATGCAGATCATCGAAATCCTCATCAAAGCCCTTGGCAATAGTCAACAGCTTCAGATGCGCGACCGATTGCGCCATCAGATGCGCCTGCACTTCCGGCCAGCGGCGTTCATCCTTGGGCAGGCCGGTCCGGCCGGTATCTTCCAGATCCATCAGATAGATCGTCGGCAGGTTGACCTGACTGTCATAGACTGCCCAATGGACCTGAAACAGACGCCGATCATCCTTGTTTTCGATCCACACCGCCTGCGGATCATTACGCGCCCAGAACTGGTCACCGCGCAACAATTCTTCGTAATAAAGCCGCTGCGACAGCGCATATTGCAGCTTGGTCGGGATTTCCTGCTCAGACAGAATGACCCGGACCATTTGATCCTTCAGATCCTCCACCGATGGTTGCGAGGCCAGATGCCGTTCCGCCTGTAGCGCGTCATTGGCCATCTCCAAGAGCTCTTGATACACAGGAAACCCGCTTTCGCGACGGTCAAATGTCAGGGCACCGGCATGCTCAAAACGGCCCGAGAAATGATATTTGTGCGACAGGGCCGTGAAGGTCCAGTTCAGCCCAATCAGATAACGCGCCAAGGCTTCGATATCGCGCCGTGAAAAACGACCCTCGGCCTCCATCGTCGCGGCCACTTTTGTCAGATAGCCGGTGATCTTGGAAAACTTGCCAAAATACCGGCGGGTCACGCGGGTATCTTCCAGCTTCATATGATCAGCTTGGAGGTCAGTTTGTGCCATAGTCTAGCACCCTTCATTGACCCCGTCCCGGGCTTGACCCGGGACCTCGTTGGCAGACCGTGGAGGTCCCGGGTCAAGCCCGGGACGGGCGGCCCTCAAACCTGATCCCCATACTGATTGCTGTCATGCTTCTCCACGATCTTCTGGAACCGGCGGATAAAGCGTTCATCGGCTTTCGCCTTCTGTTCCAGCACCTCGCGGGCGAATACCATATGATCCTCGTGGGCTTCCAGCATATCCGCCATCCGGGCGTTGGTGGCGGACCCAATCGCGGCCATGGCTGTCTGTGCCTCCTGGTCCGTCTGCACACCAATTTCGTTGATCTGGTGGGCGACATCCTGCTGTTGGGCCGTCTTCAACGACTTGGACAAGGCGTCATACAAGACGACGCGCTGCTTGGTATCTGTCTGCAATTTGTTGATCAGCACCATCTGGGTCGCTGCCTGGTTTTGCAGTGAATCAATCCAGGTCTTGCCCTTCTCGATATAGCGTTCCAGCGTCTGCGACTTGGCCAGTTGCACCTGCTCTTCCTGTACCATTTCATTGTACTGGCCGTTCAGGGCCTGCAATTCAGTTTCAAGCTTGGTGCGGGCGGCGGCATCCTGCTCGACCGAGATCTTGCCCTCAAGCTCAATGATCTTGGGATCCATCGCAAAAATATCCGCACGCAACCCTTCCAGGGTGGCAACCGTCTCTTCCCGCTCCGTCAACGTGCCGGCTAGGTTCTTTTCAACGCTGCCTTTCTGTTCGTTCAGAACAGCCAACTGACTTTCCAACAGCTTCAGGATCACGTCAGATTTGCTAATCAGGTCCTGCAACTTGTCATCAACCGATGCGGTGCGCATGCGTTCCTGACGCATGCTGTCGGCCTTCGCTTTGCTGAAGAACCCGATAAAGCTCTCCATTCCGGTCTTTGACCGCATTTCGTCAAAATCTTTGGAAAAGGCGGATGTGACGTCATCCAAACCCATGATCAGCTCTGCAATATTGGCGTTCATCAGTTCGGTATGCTGATGCACATCATCCAATGTGGCATTTTCGATATCGACCGCGATGTCCGTACCTTCCGCCATTTTCTGCCGGGCGGTTTCGATGCGGCTGGTCAATTCTGAAATCTTGCTCTGGGCTTCGGCCACCTGGCTTTGCGATTCTTTGATCTGGGTTTCAAAATCAGCCATTCAATATCCCTCTTTTATTCTGTCTTTACAGATAGCTATGTACGATGGGTCCAATTTTCAATTGGATCGCGTGGATCACATGTCGTCATTCCGCGCCAGTCTGACCCCATACAATGGCAATTAAAAGACTTCAGCCTCGTCAAATTGCGGGGGACGATCCAGCGCCTCGGCCTCCGGCCCCAGCAATTCTTCTGGGCTGATAATCTTGGGCGGTAATTCGATCCCGCGCTCGTAATTTTCCGGATCAACGCGCAGCGATTCCTCGCGTGCCCGGATATGCACCCGCATCGGCACATCAATCTGGTCATAAAGATGGATGGCATCGTGATTGAACATCCGAATACATCCGGCAGAGCCGGAATTCCCAATGGATTCCAGATCGTTGGTCCCATGGATGCGATAAAACGTATCGCGGCTGCCACGATAAAGATAAAGCGCGCGCGCGCCCAACGGGCTGCGCAGACCGCCGGGAATACCCTGCCGGAACGGTCCGTAAACCTCTGGTTCCGTCCGCAGCATGTTCTGCGTCGGCGTCCAGCCCGGCCATTTGCGTTTCAGCTTGATGGTTGCACCGCCTCGGATCGACCGACCCGCCCGGCCAACCCCGACGGGATAGCGTGTTGTGCTGCCATCGGCGCGCACATGGTACAAAAATTTGGCAAATGGATCGACATCTAGCGTATTTGGCCCCTGTTCGCCGTTATAAATGCCCGACATCCGCCGATTGACCCCTTGCAGATATTTATCCGGGATACCTGGCAGGGTGTAGCCTGCATCATCAATCGGGCCATAGCCATCGACAAACTGCGGCAGCGGCGGTGATACAACAGGGTCCGGGCCACGCGCGCAGGCTGCCGTTGTGGCAAGCATCATCGCCCCGAATGTCCGTCTGGTCAGAACTGTTTTTATGATCATCGTAACACCTTTGTTGCGCGAATCCCTTCCTAACACTCTGGCAGCTATGGGCAAAACACCGCTCGCCGCATTTTGAGTGCCAATGTTTCAAAACGTCACAGAATGGTCGCAGGGTGCTGAATGTAACATCATTACCGGGATGTCACGGCGATATCAGCTGCACCCGCGCATTGTTTCAGTTTCTGTTTCAATGCTGTCGCCTGTCGTCACCCCTGCGTGAGGTACCTGCACAGAACCCGGCGGATCGGCAATAAAACGTGCAATCAAGCACATAACCAACCCACATCCGAGGAACACGCAAATGAAAAACACTGTCTTCACAATCGCCGCCGCCGGGGCATTCGCCACAATCGCCTTTGACGCCTTTGGTCAAGGCCTCAGCCCGCTTTTGGGATATGCCAAACTGGCGCCGGTTGGACTGGCCAATCAGACCATCAAAGCCGTTTTCGGGGCCAGCCCGTCGGGCCTTGCCCATCTGTTGCATGTCTTTACTGGCATGGTCGCCTACACGTTGGGTTATCTGATGGTGGCGCGGCCGTTGCAGCAAAAAATCATGCCATCCCTGCCATGGATTGCCACGGCCACCGCCTATGGCGTGGTGCTGTGGGTCTTTGCCCTTTATGTCATGGCGCATCTGGTTGCAGGCAACAAGCCCTTCCTGGGGTTCAGCGGCATTACATGGGTCGCACTTTGGGGGCACATCATCTTTGCCATCGTCGCGGCTTGGGTGATGGAAGCACGGGGAATCGTGAAAACACCGGCCAAGCTGCAAACCGCAGCAGCCTAAGATCACCTATCGACCCCTCAATGAAACAACCGGGCATGCCCGGTTGTTTTTGTCTTTCCCATGATACAGCGAAATGTCGGCACTCAATGCCATGGGATCGCGGATATTGGCACATGAAAATACTCCCTACGACGATGAGTTTGGTACAACGCGCATCAAAATCAGCGATCGATGATCGTGCTGAACCTGCCATGCCATTTGCTCTGCGCTCAAACGTCTGGGAAGTAGTCAGTCGTTGATCAGTATTTTCAGTACGAAACTTGCCACCTTTTCACCGACGATTGTGGCGTGGCCCTTCTCTACCCGCCCATTTGTCCAACGGGCCGAAAGAATGGTTGTCGTCATTCCAAGCCGGGCCAATATAACATCATGACAATCAACTTCGCGAAAAACTCCGTCAGACACACCGCGCTCATATATCTCGGCTTCCGCTCGGTTTAGCGCTGACATCTTTTCCACAATATTGCGTAGTGGCGCGAGCTCCGACCTTAGCCGCTGATCCGCCATCAAAAGATGCGCAGCAGTGGGGTTATCGGCCAATAGCTGCGCGTGTTTTTCGCATAATGTTTTGACGGCTCTTTCACCGTTCAGCAGTCGTAGCGCGGCGTGAACTTGAAGAAGATCAGAAAGATGCTCTTCAAGGATTGCAGCCAACAGATCTTCCAGACTTGCGAAATGATTGTAGACGGAAGGGGCTGACACACCCGCTTGCCGCGCAATCTCACGCAGCTTCAAGCCCTTTGGTCCGTGTTTCTCGAACATGGCTTTTGCAATCGACAAAAGCTCTTTGCTGCGCTGCGCAGTCGGCAATCGTTGATGCATTCAGCCTTCTTCCATTTGCTCTTTCGAAGCCAATGCTTCCCGCTTGACATAAGTTAACAATGTTAATAATTCCAGCTTCAAGTTAACACTGTTAATAAACACTTTCGCAAACGCTCAAAAGCCACATTGGTGCACTGATAGGAGACCCCAGAAATGAAGCTGCCAAAATCACTCAGCCGGATCGTTTGGTCGACAGTCCTGCTTGGGTCATTCGTAATCGGCGGCACCGCCGTTGCTGACGACTATATTTTTACAAACGCCAAGGTTTATACCGTGGACACGGCACAGCCTTGGGCGGAAGCGGTTGTCGTTGACGGAAATCGGATCACCTTCGTGGGCGACACGGAAACTGCACTGACCTACAGGGACGCAGACACACGGATCATTGATGTGGATGGGCACATGATGATGCCCGGACTGAGCGATATTCATACGCATCCCGGTGTGGCTGGTCTCGCCACAGCACTCGGCGTGATCTTGACGCCCGATATGCGGGTTGATGACTATTTGAATGCCGTCAAACAATATGCGGATGCCAACCCGGATGCAGAAGTGATCGCCGGATTTGGGTACCTGCCACCGGTCTTTGGGCCAGCTGGTCCATCGAAGGATATGTTGGACAGTGTTGTCTCGGATCGCCCGGTTTTCATCATTTCAGGGTTTGGCCACAGCGCCTGGACCAATAGCAAGGCGTTGGAGGTCTTGAACATTACCCGCGATACGCCTGACCCGGTTCCCGGCGCGCATTTCTATCGTCGCGACAGCAACGGCGACCCGACAGGCCATTTGGTCGAAGGTGCGGCTTTCTGGTCCCATCTCAGCGCGCTTGGACTTGGCACGCCCCGAGCAGTTCCTTGCCGGGTATCAGCGCGTTCTTCCGGATTTTGCGACCGTTGGTATTACCTCACTTTTTGATGCGGGCACACCATCCGTCCAGGAAAACGCCTTCATCGCCTTGCGCGAATTGGAAGCCAACGGGCAGCTCAATATTCGTTACAACGGCTCTTTCTATGTCATTGACGCGGACGACGCTGAGGTGGCCGTCGCAGAAGCAGAGCGACTGCGGGGCACCTACGACAATGACCTGCTACGGATTGTTGGCATCAAGGTGTCTAACGATGGTCAGTCGCCCGACCCTTCAAAATCTCACCTGTTGTTTGACAGCGCACAATTGGACGACATTTTCACGCAGATAGCAAAGGCCGACCTGAACGTGATGGTGCATGCCACAACACCCTTCACCGTCACCCAGACGCTTGATGGTATGGAAACAGCCAAGTCAGCCCAACCAGACACCGAAAGCCGGTTCATAATCACTCACATGGACCCGATCATGAAGTCCGATTTTCCACGCTTTGCGGAATTGGATGTCATTGGCGCTGTGAACTTCGAAGGTAACAATTTGCAGTTCCAACACCGCAATCCAGCTGTTTTTGAGGATGACCAGTTGATGGTTGGCACGGCGCGTTCATTTATCGAGGCTGGTGTCGTTCTGACCAGCGGCAGCGACTTCCCTGCTTGTGGGCGTCCGATCACCGGATGCACGCCATTTCATTCCATGGAAGTTGGCCTGACACGCGTGGGGCTTGGAATGACAGAGGGCGATCCGATGGCCCCTGCAGAGGAAAGCATCAGCCTTGAACAATCCATCCACGCCTACACAATGTCTGCCGCCTATCAGATGGACCGCGAGGCGGAATTGGGCTCCATCACTGTTGGAAAACTCGCTGATATGATCGTACTGGATCGCAATCTGTTCGAAATCGAGCCGCACATAATCCACGAAACACAAGTACTGACCACAATGGTGAACGGCCGGATCGTTCACAATCTACGACCTTAACACGCTACAATATGGTCGCAGCAACCGTGACCTGCGGCGCTTGTATACGCTGCGGGCCGCGGTTTGAGGGCAATTAACGCGGGCGCGCCTAGAACGGAAACCTTACAGGCATAGATCGTGCAGCATCAGTATTTTTGGACTAATTGCGGGCACCCGAATCAGCCGACGATCAGCTGCTTGTCCCATCTGCATATTCTGCAGGCCCCTTGATCTCCAGCTTGTTGCCGAACGGATCAAAAATATAATACGAATGGCCAACACCACGGGCGCCGCCATGTGTCGCCTCACGATCGATCTTGATCCCATGGGCAGCCAGGTGGGCACGCATGGCATCGGGGGCAAAGGGTGATGTCGCAATGCAAAGATGATCCATGTTTCGGCCACCTGTCACCGGCGGCACAGCAGATGCCGCACCCGGATGCGTCGTGTCCCACAGCACAATCAACGCCGCCCCGGCCCAAACCTGCTCCATCCCCAGATCGGGATAGGAATAGCCATGCACGCAGCCCAGAACGTCATAGTAAAAGGTCAGGGCCATTTCCATGTCATCCACCAGCAGAACCACATGGTCGATCCCTACAAGGGTAAAGGGCGGGCGGGTATCTGTCCGTTTTTGTTCCATCAGCTGATCCTTGCGCCCAATTCAAGCCCGCGCAGCGCCTCGGCCACAGGCATCGCCCGTTTGCCGGGACGTTGCACCATGGTGACCGTGACGGCACCATCACCACAAGCAATCGTAAACCCGTCCAACACCTGCCCCGGAACACCATCGCCATCCGCCAAACGCGCGCCAAGCAGTTTGATGCGTTCGCCCTGCACCTCGCACCACGCGCCTGGGAAAGGGGACAGGCCACGTATCAGCCGATCCACCTCAATCGCAGGACGCAGCCAATCCACCCGCGCTTCCGCCTTGTCGATCTTGGCCGCATAGGTCACGCCATCGTTCAGCTGCGTCTCTGATGTCAGCTGCGGCAGTTGCGCCAGCGCATCGACCACCAGCCGCGCACCCATCGCCGACAGGCGGTCATGAAGAACGCCCGTCGTCTCTTCCGGCCCGATATCCGTCGCCTCGCGCAGCAGGACAGGGCCGGTATCCAACCCGGCCTCCATCTGCATGATGCAGACGCCCGTTTCTGCATCACCCGCCATGATTGCACGATGGATCGGGGCAGCCCCCCGCCAGCGCGGCAAAAGGGATGCATGGATGTTCAGGCAACCATAGGACGGGGCATCCAGAACCACCTGCGGCAGGATCAATCCGTACGCGACCACAACAGCAATATCCGCCTGCAAAGCAGCAAACGCGGCCTGCGCGGCGGGGTCTTTTAATGACACTGGAAATCGCACGGGCAGGCCCAACTCTTCGGCCCGGCGCTGCACAGGGGACGGGCGGTCCTTCTTGCCCCGGCCAGCAGGGCGTGGCGGCTGGCAATAGACAGCCACAATCTCGTGTCCCGCCTCATGCAACTTATCCAACACAGGAACCGAGAAGTCGGGCGTGCCCATAAAGATGACTTTCACGATGCTGCTCCCCAAACCAAGATGCGTTTTCTGGCACTCAGTTAGGGCAATCACGCGCATTCCGCAACGCGGCATCCGGTAAACCCAATAGCCAGATTTCCTTTAACACGCCGCAAAATAAACACTTTTCGTTGTCCATCATCAAACATCTCATGTTCAGAGGAGCGATAAGGAAACAACATGGTGTTTAGAATTCTTGGAAGTATTCTGTTGCTTTGGGGCATCGCAGACCTGGTCATCGGCCTTCAGGGCGGCGACCTTTGGGCGCAAGTCGGTATCACCCTTCCCGACATCGTCTGGAGCTATTCGCACTACATTGCCATTATAGGCGGGGCGTTCATTTTCTCCTTGGGAGGAAGCGACACCAAAGACGTGCCCCAGGAGTAAGCATTTGATCGTCTGAGGCCCGCATCTTGCGATATTGCGGCTGCTTCATCCCTTTCCGATCTTTCGGGCTTTCTTTATCAGCATGTCGCGCTTCGTGCGGCTTAGACGATCAAAGAACATCTTACCCTGCAAATGGTCAATCTGATGCTGCACGGATGTGGCCCAAAGACCGACAAAGTCGCGGCGATCCCAGATGCCTTCACTATTCATGAAACGAATGGTGACGGCGCGGGGACGTTTCAGCTTGGCCCAGACCCCTGGCAAATTGGGGGAGCCTTCTTCATGTTCGCGATTCTCAACACTGGCATGCAGAATTTCGGGATTGGCCAAGCGCACGGCTTGCCCGCGCTCTGTCGAGGCATCAACAACAGCCAACGCAAGGCCAACGCCCAGTTGCGGGGCGGCCAGACCAACGCCGGGCATCGTATCCATCGCCAGGATCATCTCATCCCATAGCGCATGAATGTCAGGCGTAATTTCGGGCACCGGGGCGGCGGGGCGGCGCAATGCAAGATGCGGCCACATCACATAAGGGCGATGGGTCATATCTCCGTCCCGGTTTCGGTGATCAACAGACCGTTCAGATGGTCCAATTCATGGCAGACACAGACGGCACCAAACCCGTGAAATCGGGCGGTTTGGGCGATGCCCGCGGGGCTGGTCCAGGCCAGATCAACCCACACTGGTCGGGCGACGTCAAAGCGGCGATCAGGGATCGACAGGCAGGCCTCTGGCCCCTGCTGCCTGAAAGGGGCCTGATCAATGATTTCGGGGTTCACAAAGGCGATAGGCTGCTTTTCGCCTTCCTTCCAAGTCGTGTCCATGACGAAAACACGATCCGACACGCCAATCTGCGGCGCGGCAAGGCCCCGGCCCTTGGCATGATACATGGTGTCAAACAGATCGGCGATCAGCGTCGGCAAAGGATCTCCGAAATAGGTGACCGGGTTGGCCACCTGCAAGAGCACCGGATCCCCTTCAAAGCACAGATCCCGGACCGCCATCAGTTCCGGGCCATTTCGCGCTTAAGCTTTTGCATCTTGCGGGTGATCATCTGGCGTTTCAGCGGCTTGAGGTAATCGATAAACAGCTTACCATCCAGGTGGTCAATCTCGTGCTGGACGCATGTGGCCCATAGCCCTTCAAACCTCTCGCGCACGGTTTTGCCATCCAGCCCCATCCATTCCACCTCGACCTCCGCCGGGCGCTCAACCTCGGCATATTGCTCAGGGATCGACAGGCAGCCTTCTTCATAGACATTGCGCTCTTCTGACGCCCAGACAATTTCAGGATTGAGCAACACCATGGGGTTGGGCGTTGCGTCTTCTTCCTTTTCACAATCCAGCACGATCAGGCGGCGCATCACCGCCACTTGCGGCGCGGCAAGGCCAATACCGGGCGCATCATACATGGTTTCCAGCATGTCATCGGCCAGACGACGCAGATCATCATCCACCGAAGCGATCGGATCGGTTGTTTTCTTCAGACGGGGGTCCGGGTGGATCAATATGTTACGCAGTGCCATGCGGCAGATTTAGGCCGCAAACCCGCGGATTGCAACTGATCGGTGAGGTAACCTTGACGTTACATGCAGTATACTACATGTAACGTCAAGGTTACTTACAAAAAAGGAAAGCTCATGCCAACGAACCCTCTCGCCCTGACACGGTTTCTCGCCAACGCGGCCCTTGTCATCATCATGCTTGCCTTCGTGCTTGCTATCCTCTTGAACGACGCCATCAGCCCCTATTGGGTCTGGATGATCGGGGGTGTGGCCATCGGCGGGGCAATTGCACAATTCATTGTTTCAATTCTGGCACCCAAATCAATCCGCCCTGCATGGGACGAACAGGTTGTCGCCTCGCATCGGGCGTCACTGCAATTTGGTTACTGGATGGCGCTTGGGACCTTTCTGATCCTGTTCCTACTGACCCAGTTCGGTACGCTGGACGCCAGCATCGCCTTTTTTGCCATGGCACCCATTCTTGGGGCCGCGCCGTCAGTTTGGATGATGGGGGCAGCCTTGGCCGGACGGGCAGGATGAACAGGCTTATCGTTCATCTGCGCGCGTACAGAACAAACGCAGGTCTGACCCAGGCCCAACTTGCCGAAGCGGTAGGTGTTTCACGCAAAACGATCAACACAATCGAAAACGGGGTTTTTACACCTTCCACAATCCTCGCCCTGACGCTGGCGGATGAACTGGGGTGCAGCGTGCATGATCTTTTCGCATTGCCGGATTAGAGTCAGGAATTTTCCATCTTGCACTTCGCCACGCCATCCGTAGCCTGCGCGAATTGCAAACAGGAGATCCCCAATGTCATTCGACAACGCACCCGACCGCCGCAACACGCATTGTGTGAAATGGGATGCGATGGAGCAGCTTTACGGCGTCAGCCCGGATGAGGGGATTTCCATGTGGGTGGCGGATATGGAATTCAAGGCCGCTCCGCCGATCCAGAAGGCCGTGCAAGACATGGTTGATCACGGGGTCTACGGCTATTTTGGCGATGAAAGCAAATATCGCGGCGCAATCCAGTGGTGGATGGAAACCCGGCATGGCTGGCATATCGATCCGGCATGGATCTTTACCACTCATGGGCTGGTCAATGGTACCGCCATGTGCGTCGACGCTTTTACCAATCCCGGTGACGGGATCGTTCTCTTCACCCCCGTCTATCATGCGTTCGCGAAGATCATCAAAGCCGCCGAACGGCAAGTGGTTGAGTGCGAGCTGGTCAATCATGACGGGCGGTACGAAATGGACTTTAGCGCCTATGATGCCCAAATGACGGGCAATGAACGCATGGTGATCCTATGTTCGCCGCATAATCCCGGCGGGCGGGTCTGGACCCGGGCCGAATTGCAGGCGGTCGCGGCATTTGCCAAACGGCACGAACTGATCCTGGTCAGCGATGAAATCCATCATGACCTGACCATGCCCGGCCAAACACATATCCCGATGGCGCATATCGACGGCATCACCGACCGGCTGGTCATGATGACGGCGACAACCAAAACCTTCAACATCGCAGGCAGCCATTCGGGCAATGTTATCATCGAAGACCCCGATCTGCGCGCCCGCTTTGGGGCACGCATGGCCGCATTGGGCATGTCACCCAACAGTTTCGGGCTATTCATGGCCACCGCCGCCTACACGCCGGACGGGGCAGCATGGGTCGATCAGATCAAAGCATATATCAACGAAAACCGGCAGATCTTCGACGCCGGTGTCAATGCGATCCCCGGATTGGCTTCCATGAAGCTCGAAGCCACCTACCTGGCCTGGGTCGATTTCGCCAACACAGGCATGAGCCGTGAAGAGTTCACCACCCGCGTTGAACAGACGGCCAAGATCGCCGCCAATCACGGGCCAACCTTCGGGACCGGCGGGGCAAGCTTCCTGCGCTTCAATCTCGGGGCGCCGCGCGCGCAGATCGAGGATGCCGTGACACGGCTGCAATCCGCATTTGGCGATCTGCAATAGGCACGGCTTCCGGTGAACCGGCAGGCGAGTAACGCGACAGGCACGACCTGAACACGGCCGTCGGGCTTGCGATTCAAGATGACATTCGACCCGCCAGTTCCGGACTGGCGGGTGTCCCTCCTCATTGCGACAGTCTCATCTCACGGCCACCAGCACGCGAAGCGCCTTGTTTTCACGCATTTTCACGATGGCTCGCGCCAGCGCGAGTGGATGGTGTGATCGGTGTCGAATATTTTGTCTGACATTAATCTTGTTTTGTCCGACATTATTGTTACCGTTCTTAAGACATCGATTCGGGACGACGAAACGTGACGCAGAATACCCAGACCAAAGGTCATACGACGGGCGCGGTCGATAAGCTCAGACCACTGCCTGCTGGCAGCACCAGCCGGGACGTTCTGGATGCGCTTTCCATGATGATCGAGGCCGAAGGCCTCAAAATCGGGGACCGCCTGCCGCCAGAGGTTGTCATCGCTAAGCGGCTTGGCATCGGGCGGGCCAAGGTCCGCGAGGCACTGACTGGCTGGCAGAACATGGGCATCGTGGTGCGCAACAAGAAGGCGGGCACGCGTCTGGCCGCCGAGGTGTCAAGCAACGCCATCCACCTGCCACTAACGCTCAAGCTGGAGGCAGAAAGCCTGCTGCGGACCCATGCCGTGCGCAGGCCGTTAGAAATCGAAACGGTGCGACTGGCCGCGACGCATTGCACGGAGGAGCAAGGACGGATCATCATGGCGCGGGTGGCAGAACTGTTCGCGACATATTCAGCGGGCGAAGACTGGCGGAAAGCCGATTACCGGTTCCATGCCTCGATGCAGGACGCCTGCGGCAACCCGCTTTTTGGTCAGTTGATCCAGCAGATCCAGCAGGCGTTCAACGAAATCTACGAAACGCCCTTCGGACAGCCACATCTGGGGCAGGAATCGATCCCATTGCACGTGCCCCTGGCCGAGGCCGTCGTTGGCGGGCAACCGGATGAGGCGACACGCATCATGAAGGAAATCATGGACATGGTTGAAACAGAAATCCGCAAAATCATGGAACGCCAGGATGTCTGAAAAGGACGATATCGCAACCCGGCTTGCCGCGGTTCTGCCCGATGCAGGCGGGGCGGTGACACCGCCGATTGTGCAATCATCGCTTTTTACCTTCGACAGCTACCAAAGTTTCGAAGACAAGATGGCCGGGCGGTCCGATGCTAATATCTATACCCGGGTCGAAAATCCCACTGTCGCCGCTTTTGAGGGGCTGATGGCCGAGGCCGAACAGGGCGAAGCTGCGGTCGGGTTTGCATCCGGCATGGCGGCGATTTCATCAACGCTGCTGGCCTTGATCAAACCGGGCGACCGGATCGCATGCGTCGAACATGTTTATCCGGACACCTACCGTTTCATGGAACGGATGTTGCGCCCGATTGGGGTGCAGATCGACTATTACCCGCCACAGCAGTTTCAGGATGATCCCGACCTTCTGGATGGGATAACGCTCGCCTATCTGGAAAGCCCGGGATCGCTACTGTTCCAGACCATTGATCTACGGCGGGTGGCCGAACATGCCCGGCAGCACAATGTACTGACCATGATCGATAATTCCTGGGCCAGCCCTGTTTTCCAAAGACCACTCACCTTGGGGATCGATATCGTTCTCCACTCGGCCTCGAAATACATTTCGGGCCACTCAGACACGGTTGCGGGGGTGGTGGTGTCCTCCCACTCCCACATCTCCCGCATCCGTGAGCTGACCCTTCCCCTGCTCGGCGCAAAACTCGCCCCGTTTGAGGCTTTTTTGCTGACCCGTGGCCTGCGTACCCTACATGCGCGAATGATGCAGCATCAGGCCACGGCGAACAGTTTTGTTGATCGACTGGCCGCGATCCCGCAGGTGCGCAAGATCAACTCACCGGGGGCCAATGACGTGCCCGGCTTGATGGGGCGCGCCGGTCTGATGTCCGTCGAATTTGACGACAGCGTCGATATCCCGAAATTCGCCGACGCCCTGCAGCTTTTCCGATTGGGGGTCAGCTGGGGCGGGTTCGAAAGCCTGCTTCTGCCTGCCCGCGTCGGACTTGCCCAAGCAGCCGAGAAGAATTCGATGCAGAAATTCGGCGTCTCGCCCAATCTTGTCCGGCTCAATCTTGGGCTGGAGGCCGTTGATGATCTCTGGGCGGATTTCGATACCGCCCTGACCCAAAGCACCACATAGAAGTGCCCGAATAATCCGAAACGCAAAACCAACTGGAGTAAATCATGAAGAAACTGTTTTCTGGAATGACAACCCTGGCCATGTTGATGGGATCGGCAGCCTATGCCGAAACCAACCTGAAGCTGGTTGAAGTCATCACAAGCCCGGAACGGACTGAGGTGCTGCAAAGCATCGTTGACGATTTTGAAGCCAACAATCCTGACGTATCGGTTGAAATCGTATCCCTGCCCTGGGGTAGCGCGTTTGAAAAACTGGCGACAATGGTGGCGGGCGGCGACATCCCCGATGTGGTCGAAATGCCCGACACATGGCAGGCTCTTTATGCGGGGTCCGACCAACTTGTCAGCCTGAAAGATCACGTCGCCGGATGGGAACATGGGGCCACGCTGACGGACAAAACCGTCGCCATGGGCAGCCAGGCAGGCGATCTTTATATGATCCCTTACGGCTTTTATCTGAGGGCGATGTTCTACAACAAGAAATTGCTGGCCGAGGCTGGCGTCGAAAGCCCACCCAGCACGATGGAAGAGTTCAAGGCAGCCGCGGCAGCCGTATCCGAACTTGATGGCAAATACGGCTATTGCCTGCGCGGTGGGCCGGGCGGCACCAATGGCTGGATCATGTTTGCGGCCACCATGAATGGCACCAATGAATTCTTCACCGAAGACGGGCAAAGCCGGATCAACGAACCCGGCTCCGTCGAAGGGATCCAGTTCCTGATCGACATGTATCAGGACGGGCATGCGCCGCGCGATAGTGTCAGCTGGGGCTTTAATGAAATCGTGGCGGGCTTCTATTCCGGCACATGCGCGTTTCTGGATCAGGACCCCGATGCGCTGATCGCCATCGCCGAACGGATGCCGGCAGAAGATTTTGCCGTCGTCCCGATGCCAACCGGGCCATCCGGCAAAGGCTTTCCGACAATCGGTTTCGCCGGTTGGTCGATCTTTAGCGCGACCGAACATGAAGACGAGGCATTTGATCTGGTGGCGACATTGTCCTCACCTGATGCCAACTCCACATGGGCGCAGCGGGTGGGTGTGATCCCGATCCACAAAGGGGCCGATCAGGATCCGTTCTTTCAGACCGAACAGTTCAAGGGCTGGTTTGATACGCTCAATGGCGCAGAATACGAGCCGACAACAATGCCCACCTACCTTGAACAATGGGGCTATTTTGCCAGCACCTTGCTGCTGGAAACCAGCCAGGAAGCGTTGTTGGGCCAGCGCACAGCACAGGATCTGGCCGATGAATGGGCCGAATTGCTGACCGCCGAATATGGCAAGTGGCAGGCCGATCAGTGATCGACCGGACCACCGAAAACGTCATGCCCGGGGCAACCCGGGCAAGACGCTCGCTCTATCTGCAATATCTGGTAGAGCCCTTCTTGTATCTGTCGCCCGCGATCATCCTGATCGGCGCGGTGATGATGGTCCCGCTGATTATCGGCGTGTCCTATTCCTTCCAGGCGATTGACCTTCTGCGGCCTTTTGACAGCGGCTGGGTCGGGTTGGAAAATTACGCCGAACTCTGGGGGGACCGCAAATTCTGGCTCGCCCTTGAAAACACCGCATTCTGGACCTTCTGGTCGATCACCTTCCAATTCCTGCTGGGCCTTGGCCTTGCAATGCTGCTCAACACCCAGTTTTACGGCAAGAAGCTGTTTCAAGCGCTTGTGTTCCTGCCCTGGGCCGTACCGACATTCCTGTCCGCCCTGACATGGGCGTGGCTTTTCAACCCGGTCATCGGCCCCCTGCCCCATTGGTTGGCCGCACTCGGGCTGTTGTCCGAACCCTACAACATTCTGGGCGACCCAGCGCTGGCCATGTGGGGGCCGATCACTGCCAATATCTGGTTTGGCGTGCCGTTCTTTGCGATCACCCTACTGGCCGCCCTGCAATCCATCCCGGGTGAGCTATTCGAGGCGGCAGAGGTTGATGGCGCAACCCCGTGGCAGACATTCACCAAGATCACGCTGCCCTTTCTGGCGCCGATGATCGCGATCACCGTCATGCTGCGCACGATCTGGATCGCCAATTTCGCTGATCTGATCTTTGTGATGACAGGCGGCGGACCGGCGAATTCAACACAGATCCTGTCGACTTACATTTTCACCACCGCATTCCGCAAACTGGATTTCGGCTATGCATCCACCATCGCGGTGGCGCTCTTGCTCATCTTGTTGATCTACGCGGTGATCCTGCTCTGGCTTCGCAAGAAGCTGGTCAAGATTTGAGGGGCAAGGCATGAGCGCTATCAGACGACGACACCCTGCGCTGACGGCCGGCAAATACGCCGCACTGGCCTTTTACCTGCTGTTCGCGCTGTTCCCCCTCTACTGGCTACTGAAAATCGCAATCACACCGGATGCGCTGATCTTTTCCGAAGGGACACGGCTTTTCCCAAGCGACGTCACCTTTACAAACTTCAGCACGGTGATCTTTCAGACGGATTTTCTGGCCTATTTCGGGAATTCGCTCATCGTTTCACTGGGCACGGCCTTCCTGACAACCATGTTTGCGGCGGGGGCGGGTTATGCCTTTTCGCGGTTCGTCTTTAAAGGCAAGCGGATCATCATCGCCGTGATGCTGATCACCCAGATGTTTCCGCTGCTGATGATCATCGCACCGATCTACAAAATCGTCGCCGATCTGGGACTTTTGAACTCTTTGACCAGTCTGATCATCGTTTACACCGCGTTCAACATCCCCTTTGCAACCTTTCTGATGCAGTCCTTTTTCGACGGAATCCCGAAGGATCTGGAGGACGCCGCCATGATGGATGGCTGCACACGGTTTCAGGCGCTGCGCAAAGTGGTGTTCCCGCTGACCCTGCCGGGTTTGGGGGCGACGCTTGGCTTTGTCTTTACAGCCGCGTGGTCGGAACTGCTCTTTGCGCTCATGCTGATCTCCAAAAATGACGCTATGACATTCCCGGTCGGACTCCTGACATTTGTATCGAAATTCTCGGTTGATTGGGGGCAGATGATGGCGGCAGGTGTGCTGGCGCTGGTACCAAGCTGCCTGTTTTTCATCTTCATTCAACGTTATCTGGTGCAGGGGCTGACCTCCGGCGCCGTCAAAGGATAGGAGGGCACGCATGGCACGGATAGAGCTGCGCAATGTCGCAAAACGCTATGGGGCGGTTGAGGTCCTGCGCAATATTGATCTGGATATCGAGGATGGGGAATTCATCGTGCTGGTCGGCCCGTCCGGCTGCGGCAAGTCAACGTTGTTGCGGATGATCGCCGGGTTGGAGCCGATCACAAATGGCGATTTCCTGATCGATGGCGAACGGATGAACGATTTGCGCCCGCGCGACCGGGACATCGCTATGGTGTTCCAATCCTACGCACTTTACCCGCATATGGATGTGGCGCGGAATATGGGGTTTTCGATGGAAATCCGCAAAGATCCGGCTAGCGACCGCAAAACCAAAGTCGCCCAAGCCGCCGAAACGCTGGGCCTGAGCAAACTCACCGACCGGCTGCCAAAGGCGCTGTCGGGGGGGCAACGCCAGCGCGTTGCCATGGGGCGCGCCATCATCCGCGACCCGCGCGCATTTCTGTTTGACGAACCGCTGTCCAATCTTGACGCGGCCCTGCGCGTTGAAATGCGGCTCGAAATCGCGCGACTGCATCAACAGCTTGCAGCGACCATGATCTACGTCACCCATGATCAGGTGGAGGCACTGACACTGGCCGACCGCATCGTTGTGTTGAACGGGGGCGACATTCAACAGGTCGGCAGCCCGCTGGAGCTATATGAACGGCCCGCCAATAAATTCGTGGCCCAGTTCATCGGCTCTCCCACCATGAACGTGATGCCGGTGCAGGGCAGCGCAACGAAAGTGACAGCACAGGACGGCACCACCATCGCCTTGCCGGATCAACCGCAAGCGGCACAGGCCATCGAATTGGGGATACGGCCCGAACATATTGATGTCGTTGACGCAGGCACCGGCGATCTGGCAGCAGTGGCAGAGGTCGTCGAACATCTGGGATCCGACACCAATATCTACGTCAAGGTTGACGGGGTCGGCCCGTTGATGGTGCGCAAACACGGCAATATCCCAGTCAAATCCGGGGACAGGCTGGGCCTGCGGTTTCAAACCCAAAACGCGCATCTCTTCCGGCAGGATGGCACTGCCCTGCGGTGAATGCCGCGCCATCATCATCCGGGTTTCCATACTGGACGACGCCCCGGCAACACGTGCTAGGCTCATATCAGAAAGGATTTGAGCCATGCAATTTTCAATTGAAGCCGCTGCGAAACTGGCCGAGGCCAGCTATGAAACCGGGCGCATTACCAGCCCTGCAGTGACCCATTCCTGCCCCGACAGGGACGTGCAGGCCCATATGCTCGAAGGCGGCATCCTGCTTTTGCCGGGATCAAACTCGTTCAACGATTACCTCAAATTCAACCTGCGACCGCTGCGGCTGGGCAGGCGAAAGCTGATCATGGATGCAGACAAGGCCGAAACCGGGGCGTCAGGCACGGTTTGGCACCAGGGTTTTCTGGCCTATTCATCGGTGATCTTTCACTGGCTGTTGATCAACAACCTCAACCCCAACTTCATCATCGGGCATTCGCTGGGGGCGGCAGCCGCACAGATTCTGTCGAAAAGCTATAAGGTGCCCGCCATTGGATTTGCCGGGCCACGGCCAAAATTTTCGCGCAACAGGGTGAAACATGACCGCAAATGCCTGCTGATCAACCGGGGCGATGATCCGGTGCCAAAACTGCCCTCGCGCTTCTTTCATCTGGCCACCGTCAAACGGATTACCCCCGCACAAAACGAAAGAGGATTGCGCCATTCCATGAGGCATTATCGGGCGATCATCGACAAGGGTCTGGAACAGAACCTGCTGCCATCCCATTGGGCAGGAGGCTAAAGCATCGCAGGCACAACCAGATCGGGGGGCCTGTGACCATCGGCGAATGTCTTGATATTCACAATCACCTTCTCGCCCATCTCGACCCGGCCTTCCAGCGTGGCCGACCCCATATGCGGCAACAGGATCGCATTGGGCAACTCCTTGAGCCTGGGGTTGATCTCATGCCCGCGTTCAAACACATCCAGCCCCGCGCCCGCAATCTCGCCCGCGCGCAGCATCCGGGTTAGGGCGTTTTCGTCGATCACCTCACCGCGGGACGTGTTCACAATCACCGCATCGGGCTTCATCAATTTCAACCGGCGGGCATTCATCAAATGAAAGGTGGATGGGGTATGTGGACAATTGATGGATAACACATCCACCCGGGCGACCATCTGGTCAAGGCTTTCCCAATAGGTGGCTTCCAGTTCTTCCTCTACTTCAGGGCGCAAACGGCGGCGATTGTTGTAATGGACCTGCATGCCAAAGACGTGGGCGCGGCGGGCAACGGCTTGTCCGATCCGGCCCATGCCAAGAATGCCCAGACGACGCCCCTTGATCCGGCCACCCATCATGGCGGTCGGCGACCAGCCCTGCCAGTCATCGGATTGGGCCAAACGTAGCCCTTCAGCCAAACGGCGGGTGACACCCAGTATCAGCGCCATGACCATATCTGCCGTGTCTTCGGTCACAACGCCGGGGGTGTTGGACACATGAATACCCCGCTGACGGGCGGTGGTAACATCAATATTGTCGACACCGGCCCCATAATTGGCAATCAGCTTCAGCCGGTCACCGGCGCGGGCCAGTAGCTTGGCATCGATATGATCCGTGATTGTCGAGACCAAAACATCCGCACGGGCCATGGCATCGACCAGTTGATCAGATGTCATCGGGGTGTCATCCTCGCGCAATTCAACGTCGAAAAGCTCTTTCATCCGGGTTTCCACCACCTCCGGCAACCGTCGCGTCACAACAACACTTAATTGCTTACCTGGCATGGAACACCCTCCTGTGGCTTTTCAAAACAGCGCATTAGTGGCAGGTTGCGCCAAAGGGATGCGCAGCACAAGAACCGCGCACCATTAAATTGGGCAGTTAAGGGCAAACGATGGTCAGTTCGGTGCAGTGGTTTCGCATGGGGGCATCTCTGGTGGCCCAACTGGGGCTGGTGGCCATATTGGCAATCGGCATCTGGGCCGGTGCAGCACAGGCAGACCAGACGACAGGACCGACGCTCGGCCCCGAAACCAACCTGCCCCTGCCACGTTTCGTGTCGCTTAAGGCGGCAGAGGCGAATGTGCGGCGCGGCCCATCGCTCACCCACCGGATCGACTGGGTTTTTCAACGGCGCAACATGCCCCTGCAGGTGATCGCCGAATATGGACACTGGCGGCGGGTGATCGACAAGGAAGGGCAAGGCGGCTGGGTGCACTACACCATGCTGTCAGGGTCACGGACCGTGCTGATCGATGGCGACACAACAGCGCTGCGGTCACGGCCAGAACCTGACGCATTGGAAAACGCCTTGCTGGAACCGGGGGTCATCGCGAGATTGGGAAAATGCGAGGCCGAATGGTGCCGACTCACCGCAGGCGGTTACCGGGGCTGGGCACCCAAATCCACGCTTTGGGGGGTGGCTGCGGGTGAAATCCGGGACTAAACGAAGCGTGCCCGCACAATCCAAACGAAGTAGTGACGCCGTCTTTCCGTACAAGCCGAAAGCTGGCGCCGTGTTCGCGCTATTTGCCCTCTTAGTCATAATGCTGCCATTCCTTTGCATTGCTGCCATCAATTTCAATGCAACGTTCCCCACAAGAGCCGGACAAGTTGAAGGGCTTCCTGCCTTCATTGCACTTGGGTTCTTCTTTGCTTTCGGGTTTTTCCTTATATTCATGTTCTTCAGACTCAATTCGATGAGCTCTGATGACCAGAGCGTGCTGTTGTTGGCCGAAGACTCTCTCACCCTGCCGAAGTCTGTTTGGTCGTCTCAAAAAGTTACCATTCAGTACGCCGCAATTGATAACGTAACGCTGAAAAAGACGCGCTACGCAACAATCATTGAGCTTCGCTATGGGGAAAAAAGACAAGTTATCAACGGGGAGTTCGTTACTATAGACGGTTCGCTGAATGTCATCTTTGATATCATTCGCCAACGGATCGACGCGAAGACAAGCCCCATCGCTCAATCGAACTGATTGTCTAGCGTCACAAAACGACATAGCTCTGACGACATGCCCGACCGCCACGACACCAAACTGAACCTCTCTGCCGGTGTCTTGTCTGTCACCGTGGCACTCATCCTTGTCGGCATCAAACTCTGGGCGCTCGGCCAGACCGGCTCACTCGCCGTTGCAGCCACGCTCGCAGACTCCGCGCTCGACCTAATGATGTCACTGGGCGGGCTGATCGCGATCGCCTATGCCGCGAAACCGGCGGATGATGATCATAATTTCGGGCATAGCTCGGCCGAGGACCTCGCCGCCCTTGGCCAATCGCTCTTCATCATCATATCCGCAGCGGTGATAGCCACGGCCGCGATCTTCCGGCTGCTTGACGACACGGTCACCCTGCCGGAACGCGAAGGGTTGGGGATCACGATCATGATGTTCTCAATCCTGATCACGTTATGTCTGGTGCTGTGGCAGCGGCATGTGGCTCGCCAGACCGGCAACAAGGTCGTGCAGGCCGATAGCCTGCATTACCTTGGCGACCTGATCCCCAATGTCGGTGCGATCATAGCACTTTGGGCCTCTGCCGCCTTTGGGCTGCATCAGATCGACAGTGTCGTAGCACTTGGCGCCGCCGCGCTGCTCGTCGTAGGGGCGCTACGGATCGGCAAATCGGCCTGGGACGCATTGATGGACCGGCAGGCCGACCCAAAGATGATCAGAGGGATTTGCGCCATCGCCGATGATTTTGCCGGTGTTCACGGGTATCATGACCTGAAAACCCGGGTGGCAGGCAGCCGGGTTTTCGTGAACCTGCATATTGAACTGGACGGCAGCCAGACACTAGACGAAGCACACGCTATCGGCGCGGCACTGCGTCGGGCGATTATCAACGCCTATCCGCAAGCCGATGTCCTGATCCACAAAGACCCGGTTGGGGTGCAAAAACACCCCGAAGATCGCCGTTAGGATGGGTGATTTCACCCACCTTGCGTTAACTTGCGCTTAACACCACCGCGCGAAAGGGTCCGACGTTTTGCCGACGCATCGCCGACGCGATGCCGACCGCCAAAATCAGGCCGCATTGTCCAACCCACGCCCTTTCAATAGCGCCTCAACCCCCGGCAACCGCCCCCTGAACGCGGTGTAAAGTTCGGCCGCATCCATAGACCCGCCAGAGGATAAAATCGTCTCTTCCAGCCTCTTGGCGGTGTCAGCATCAAACGGATCGCTGACCTCCTCAAAGGCCGCAAAAGCATCGGCATCCATCACCTCTGACCACATGTAGCTGTAATAGCCGCTGGAATAGCCGTCACCGGCAAAGACATGGGCAAAATGTGGGGTGGCATGACGCATCCGAATTGCATGCGGCATGCCAATTTCCTCTAGGATTTCAGCCTGTTTCTGCATCGGGTCCGCCGGGGCCGGACCATCATGAAAGCCCAGATCCACAAGGGCAGAGGCGACATATTCCACCGTCTGGAACCCCATGTCATAGGTGGTCGCGGCCAGCATGCGATCCAGCAATTCCTTTGGCATCGGCTCACCGGTATCGGCATGGGTGGCAAACTCGGCCAGAACGGCTGGCACTTCCAGCCAATGCTCATAAAGCTGGCTGGGCAGCTCTACAAAATCGCGGGCGACGGACGTGCCGCTAATACTTTCGTAAGTCACATCTGACAGCATCTGATGCAGCGCATGACCAAACTCATGAAACAATGTGCGGGCATCATCATATGATAACAGCGCGGGCTTGCCCTCCTCGGGCTTGGCGAAATTGCAGACATTCACCACCACTGGGCGGACATCCCCGCCCAACCGCTTTTGCGACCGCATCGCCGAACACCAGGCACCCGACCGTTTCGACCCACGGGCAAAATAATCGCCCATAAAAACAGCAACATGTGCGCCATCACGGGTCACTTCCCAGTGGCGGACATCAGGGTGATAGGCAGGTGCATCAAACTCCTGAAACTCCAACCCAAACAACCGGTTAGCGCAGGCAAAACTGGCTTCAATCATCCGGTCGAGTTGCAGATAAGGCTTCAACTCTGCCTCATCGAGGTCATGCAATTCCTTGCGCCGCTTCTCGGAATAAAACCGCCAATCCCACGGCTCCAACGGGCCATCCCAGCCATCCTGATGCAGCATGCGTTCCAGCACCTTGGCGTCCGCCTCTGCCGCCGCCTTGGCCGGCTGCCAGACCTGCATCAACAGATCGCGCACCGCCTGCGGTGTGCCGGCCATTTCGGTTTCCAGCTTGAAATCGGCAAACGTATCGTAACCCAGCAATCCGGCACGGGTCTCACGCAATTGCAACGTCTCTGCGGCGATCCCGCGATTATCGATCTTGCCACCGTTGGCACCGCGCGCCGCCCAGGCTTCATAGGCTTTTTGGCGCAGATCGCGACGTTCGGAAAATTGCAAGAACGGCACAATCAGGGATCGGGACAGGGTCACCACCGGACCGCCCGCCTCCTTCTCCTGCCCAGCCGCCTTGGCCGTGGCAATCACAAATTCAGGCAGCCCCGCCATATCATCCGACCCGAGCGGCATGAACCAATCACGTTCATCCGCCAACAGATTCTGCGTAAAATCCGTCCCCAGAACCGACAGCCGGGATTTCACATCACGCAACCGATCCGCATCCGCACCTTCCAACTGGGCACCTGAGCGGACAAAGCCGCGCCTGGTCAACATCAGCACACGCTGCTGTTCGTCTGTCAGATCAAGCGTCTCGCGTGCCTGCCACAGCGCCTCAACTCGGGCGAACAACGCCTTATTCTCCGAAATCTCCGACCCGTAAGCACTTAATTTTGGGGCAAATTCCCGCTGCAACGCCTCGCGGGCATCGTTACTATCAGCCCCTGCGACATTATAAAACACGCCCAAAACGCGGCTTAATTGATCCTCGGCCTGCTCCAGTGACTCCACCGTGTTGGCAAATGTCGGTGCCTCATCCTGCGCCGTGATCGCGTCAATATTGGCGCGGGCCTCTGCCAAAGCCGCATCAACGGCAGGGGCGAAATCCTCATCCGAAATCTGATCAAACGGGGGTAATTCAAACGGGGTGTCCCAGTCGGACAAAAGCGGGTTTGTCATGGCAAATCTCCTTTGGCCTTAACCTAAGCATGACGCCTTGGGGTTGCCACCACCCCAATCATCATCTTGCCAAAAATACTCAAAATCCCGCCATCACCGCTGACGCATACGTTTTTCAAACCGGCGCAAGGCCAGCGACAAGGTGATAGTGATCGTCAGATACACCAGTGCCACCACATTATACGTCTCGAAATACCGAAAATTGCCCGCCGCTGTGACCTTGCCCAGCTGGGTGACATCGGTCACGCCCAACACCGAAACCAGCGATGAATCCTTTACCATTGCCACAAAATCATTGCCCAAGGGCGGCAGGATCATGCGTAAGGCCTGCGGAAACACAATCAGCCGAAACCGCTGCCAGCGGTTCAGGCCCAGCGCCTCTGCCGCCTCGATCTGGCCCTTATCAACACCTTGCAACCCCGCGCGAAAAACCTCCGCCAAAAAGGATGAATAGGCGATGGTCAGGGCGATCACCGCCCGCCAAAGCAACGAAAAATCGCGGGTGCGAATAGGGTCCAGCCCCATCGTTTCAGCCACCCAATTCCACGCCACCACGATGCCCGGGGCCAGCACGAAAGCCACGTAAAGCAGCAAAACGATAATCGGAATGCCGCGCACGATCTCGATATAGAACCGAGATATTTGGCGCAGTATCAAAGACTTGGACATGCCCGCCAGGGCCAGCAACAGACCCAGCAGACAAGCCATGCTGTAGGACACCAGTGTTACATAGATCGTGACCCAGATCCCCTTTTGCAGGGTCGTCAGGACCTTGGCATAGGTTTCAACCGTAAACACCTGCCAGAACAAATAGACGCCAATCGCCACAACAGCGACCAGCCACCAAGGAAAGTCCTTGTCATCGGGGGATGTTGGGATCATCGGGGCGCGTCCCGGGCTTGGCCCGGGACCTCCACATCAGGGCTTATTCACCCAGCTTATATTCAAGGAACCACTTCGTATTCAGCGCATCGATTGTGCCGTCAGCGCTCATATCCGCAATCGCCGCATTGATCGGCGCCACCAGATCGGACCCTTTGGGAAAGATGAAACCAAAATCCTCTGTCCCCAGCTTTTCGCCGACAATCTTCAGCCCGCCGTCAGAAGCTTCGACATAACCATTGCCAGCTGTACCATCCGTCAGCACCAGATCAACATCGCCTGCACGCAGCGCCTGTACGGTGGCGCCAAAGGTTTCCATCAGCTTGATACGCGGGTTGGCTTCATCGCCATCCAGCACATCATAGACACCAACATAGAATGGCGTGGTGCCCGGTTGGGCGGCCATGAGCAGATCATCATCCGCCGCAAACCCGGCGGCATCGACAAACCGGTCTTCGTCACCCCGCACAAGCATGACCATTTCAGAGGTCATGTATTTATCAGAAAAATCAACAACCTCCGCCCGGTCCTCACGGATCGTGATCCCGGTCATGCCCAGATCATACTGGCCTTCTGACACGGCCGGGATCATCGCATCCCAGCTGATATTTTCGTAAACAACCGTGGCATTCAGCCTTTCCGCAATCTCGGCCATCGCGTCATATTCCCAGCCGACCGCATCGCCATTGCCGTCGATGAATTGCAGCGGCGGATAAGCGTTTTCTGTCACAACCACAATTTCGCGACCTTCCAGATCGGGCAGATGCCCATCGGCGCTAGCGACCGTCGCCAGCATCATCGCCGCACATGTTGCAAGAAATTTCATTGCGTTCTCCCCAGATATAAACCGCCCCGCAGTATGGGCGTCAGCCGTCCGTGTGCAAGCCCTTGCCCTGACAAATCGCGCAATCGGCGCGGGGCGCAATCTTGATCGTCCGGGTTTCGGCATAAAGTGCATCGTAAATCAGCAATCGGCGTCCCAGCCCCATACCTGCGCCGGTGATCTTTTTGACCGCCTCAACCGCCATCATCGCGCCAATCACGCCGGGCAAGGGACCGATGACACCGGCCTCCGCACAGCTGGGCACAAGCGCCGGGTCAGGCGCGTCTGGAAAAATGCATTCATAACAGGGGGTTCCCTGGGTCGGGTCGTAAAGGCTGATCTGGCCTTCCCATTGGGTCAAGGCCGCGGCAACCAACGGCTTACCTTGCGCCACTGCCACCCGGTTCACCAGATAGCGGGTGGCGAAATTGTCAGTGCCATCAAGGATTAGGTCATAATCGGCCAGCAGGTCAGTTGCGATATCTTCCGAAAACCGGCGGTGATAGGGGCGGACCTCAACAAACGGGTTTTGGGCCGTCATCGCCGCTGCTGCCGAATGCACTTTGGGCATTCCGATATCGGCGTCGCGATGGATCACTTGCCGCTGCAAATTGGCATTTTCAACCAGATCATCATCGATCACACCAATGGTCCCGACACCGGCGGCGGCCAGATATTGCAAGGCAGGCGCGCCCAGCCCCCCGGCCCCAACGACAAGCACCTTCGCGTCGCGCAATGCCTTTTGCCCCGGTCCGCCCACCTCGCGCAGAATGATATGGCGGGCATAGCGATCCAGTTCGGTTTCCGAAAACGTCGCTGACCGCGCAACCGGCTTTACCTCAGCTGCAGCCCGCGCCCGCAACCCGCCCAAAACACGGCGATAGCCCCAGATCATGAAACCAAAACTGATGATGACGCCCCATAGCCGGGCATCGCCGCCCGTCGCCATACGCAAGGCATGACCCGCAGGCAGGATCAGATGCAGCATCACGACAGCCACCAGCAGGATCACAATCATCGTCCATCGGGCGGCATAGGGGGCATTCATCGCAATGCCGATCCCCCACAGGGCGGCGGCCATGCTACCCACCATGATCATAGGCCGGTTGATCCGAATCCACCCGGCCCACGGGTTGTCGCATTAAGAAACGGCACTTGAGCGAAGTGTGCCTGCACCACCGGGGCGACCACCATCTGTGCAATCCGCATCCCATGGGTGACCGTAAAGTAATCCGCGCCAAGGTTGATCATGATAACGCCCACCGGCCCGCGATAGTCGCTGTCAATCGTCCCCGGCGCATTCGCCAACGTCACCCCATGTTTCAGCGCAACGCCGGAACGTGGCCTGATCTGCACTTCGAACCCGTCCGGGATCGCCATGCGCAACCCCGTCGGGATCAGCTTACGCGCACCTGGCGGCAATTCCACATCGCGGCGATCAGGCAGGTTCGCCCTGATGTCGGCCCCCGCCGCACCGGGCGTTTCATAAGACGGCACGCCAAGACCCATATCGGCCCCGTCATCCCATTGAAAAGCGATCTGGGGGGTCACGTCATCGCCTCCGCAATCCGCTGGGCCAGTTGGCGGGCCACCTGATCCTTGGTCATCCGGGGCCAGCTATCGGCACCGGCATCGCTGATCAGGGTGACCGCATTCTCGCTTCCACCCATGATCCCGGTTTCGGGCGACACGTCGTTAGCGACGATCCAATCACAGCCCTTGCGCACGCGCTTGGCCGTCGCATGCGCGATCACATCATCCGTTTCTGCGGCAAAACCGACCACCAGCTTTGGCCGCCCCTCTTTCATCTCTGAAACCGTGGCGAGAATGTCGGGGTTTTCAGCAAATTCCAATGTTGGCAACCCG
The DNA here is from genome assembly GCA_947503925.1 of uncultured Paracoccaceae bacterium. Classification (GTDB taxonomy): domain Bacteria; phylum Pseudomonadota; class Alphaproteobacteria; order Rhodobacterales; family Rhodobacteraceae; genus Yoonia. The sequence goes on from CANNFQ010000005.1 coordinate 143,447, forward strand.
CTGCCATCTTTCTTGATCTTGCTGTCGCCCGCATTGGTCACATGCCAATCCGCCACGGCGGCAGCGAATACGGCGGCATCAGCGGCCCGGGCGGCTTGCACAGCCTCTAGCATCTGGCGGGCGGTCTGCACGTTGACCACGTTGACCCCGGCAGGTGGCGGAACATCCGCCGGGCCAGTGACAAAGGTCACATCCGCCCCGAGACCCGCCAACGCCCCGGCAATCGCCGTTCCCTGCGCGCCGGATGATCGGTTCGCGATATACCGGACCGGGTCAATCGGTTCATGGGTCGGGCCTGAAGTGACAAGGATATGGCGCCCTTTCAACGGCCCATCCGCCAAAGCGCTGGCAATGGCGTCAATGATCTCAGGCACTTCCGCCATACGGCCCGGACCATATTCGCCGCAAGCCATATCGCCCTCATTCGGGCCAACGACCAGCACGCCATCACTTTTCAAAGTAGCTAAGTTTCGTCCGGTCGCCGGATGATCCCACATGCGTACATTCATCGAGGGCGCAATCAACACGCGCTTGTCCGTGGCAAGCAACAAGGTGGATGCCAAATCATTGGCCAGCCCGCCTGCCATCTTGGCCATAAGGTCAGCCGTGGCCGGGGCCACAACAATCAGATCCGCGGCACGGGACAGCTCAATATGACCCATCTCAGCCTCATCCGTAAGGTTAAACAGATCCTGATAAACCTTCGCCGCACTCAACGCTGACAGACTCAGCGGAGTGACAAACTCCACACCGGCTTTTGTCAAAACCGGTGTCACCTGCGCCTCTCGTTCGCGCAAACGACGCACAAGGTCCAACGCCTTAAAGGCGGCAATACCACCACCCACGATCAATAAAATATGTTTGCCAGCCAGCATCTTTCGCTCCGGAATTTCTGATCAACACTAGGTCAGAAATTACCAGAGATACAATGGTAGACCCTCATGCAAAGAATGCATGGACCTCGTTGCTTTGGGCTTCAAGCGTCTTGCGCATTTTGCCAAATGCGGCCGCCTCCAACTGGCGCACACGCTCTTTCGATAGACCCAGCTCTGTACCAAGGCTTTCCAATGTGCGGGGATCATCGCGCAGTTTGCGTTCGCGCACGATGAACTGCTCACGATCATTCAAACCCGACAGGGCCGTCACCAGCCATTGGCGCAACGTTTCATTATCATGCGAGTTTTCGACAGTCTCAGCCGCCTGTGGACCATCATCCTCCAGCGCGTCAATCCACTCACGTCCCTCATCCTCAGTCGATTGTGTGGCGTTCAGCGAAAAGTCAGAACCGGACAAACGGCCTTCCATCATCTCAACGTCATGCAGGGGCACACCGACCTCAATCGCAATCATCTCGCGCATATGCTGGCGGTCCAGTTCCCGGCCGTCGGCAGCGGCTTCACGCTCCAACCGGGCCTGCACGCGGCGCATGTTGAAAAAGAGTGATTTCTGCGAAGAGGTCGATCCGGTGCGCACCATAGACCAGTTGCGCATCACATAGTCCTGAATCGATGCCTTGATCCACCAAACAGCATAGGTAGAAAAGCGGACGCCACGATCAGGATCGAATTTGTCCGCGGCTTTCATCAGACCAACCGACGCTTCCTGGATCAGGTCATTCATCGGGGCGCCGTAACGTTTGAACTTCGACGCCATGGAAATTGCCAGACGCATATACGCTGTGATCAGCCGGTGCAGGGCCTGTTCATCGCGATCATCGCGCCAGGCATAGGCCAGTGCCAGTTCCGTTTCCGCGTCCAGCAACTCGGCCTTCATGGCAGTGCGTGACAAAGTTTGATCGGAAAAGCCGGCGATTCCCATGATATTCTCCCCATATGCGTGCGATGCATTAACTTTGTTTGTCGAAATGGTTACGCAGGGGTAACAACATTGGATCAAACAAAGTTGCATCAATGGGAACTTCTCAACTAACACTCGTTATCGGCGGGGCTGCGTCCGGCAAATCGTCCTTCGCCGAAAGCCTTGTTTTACAGTCACAAAAGCACCCGATTTACATCGCCACAGCACAGGTGTTCGATGATGAAATGGCGCAGAAAGTTTCGCGGCATCGCGACATGCGTGGGACGGGCTGGACCACAATAGAAGAGCCGATTGATCTCGCCAAAGCGCTGGAGCAAGTGACGACGGATCAGGCCGTGCTGATCGATTGCGCCACGCTTTGGCTGACCAACCTGCTTTTGGGCAAACATGACATTGCCGCCGCATCGGCCGGTTTACTAGTGGCAGTGCGGCAATGTCAGGGCCCGGTTGTTATCGTCTCGAACGAGGTGGGGTATGGGATCGTGCCCGAAAACGCGCTTTCACGCAGTTTCCGAAACGCCCAAGGCACCTTGAACCAAAGCATCGCAGCAGAGGCCGACACCGTTATCACCGTGATAGCGGGCCTTCCGGTGGCGCTGAAGGGCAGCTTATGACGCGGCTTTGGATGGTCAGGCATGGGCCCACCCATGCAAAGACCATGGTCGGCTGGTCCGACCTGCCCGCTGACCTGTCTGATACCGCCGCCATTGCGCGACTGCGTGATTATCTGCCAGATGCGCCAACAATCTCCTCTGATCTGATCCGGGCAAGTGCCACGGCTGACGCGTTGCAGCCACGTTTCCGCATGCCACATGATCCCAATCTGCGCGAGATTAATTTCGGCGCATGGGAGCTACGCAGCTTTAAAGAGGTCGAAGCCGAAGACCCCCACACCATCCGCGCCTATTGGGAACGACCAGGCACAATCGCGCCGCCTGCCGGGGAAAGCTGGAATATGGTGCGCAACCGGGTGGATGGCGCGATTGACCAGCTCTTGTCCGGACCCCATGAAAACCTGATTGTCGTGGTTCATTTCGGTGTGATCCTGACCCAGATCCAAAGGGCGCTCGGGATCGATGCCTATGCCGCGTTCAGCCATAAGATCGACAACCTGTCAGTGACCGATCTGCATATAAAGGCCGGTCACTGGAAAGTCGACAAGATCAATCACATCCCGTGATAGCTGATTTCAAATATCATCACTGGCCCCGGTCGGGCAGCCGCGCCTAATCTGCAGCGCATGACATATCAACTTTACATCGGTGATCGCACCTTCAGCAGCTGGTCCTTGCGCGGCTGGCTGATGCTGGAAAAATTCAATCTGCCCTATCAGGCCAATCTGGTAGGGCTTTACGCGGGAACCTACCGCGATGAGCTGGCTAATCTGGAACCAGCGCGCACCGTACCGACCATGGTGACCCCGGCGGGCCATGTGCTTAGCGATAGTCTGGCAATGGCCGAAACGCTGGCTGAAAGTCACCCCGATGCGGGGCTATACCCTTCAGACCCGGGAGCGCGGGCATTGGCACGCAACATCATCTGCGAAATGCATGCAGGTTTCGGCGCATTGCGCGACGCCTGCCCGATGCAGCTGGACCGTGTGTGGGAAGGGTTCACAGTCAGTCAAGCGGTCAAGGCCGATCTGGACCGGATCATATATCTCTGGTCACTGGCCCGCAGACGGCACGGCCAAGACGGCCCATGGCTTTTCGGCGCATATAGCCTGGCCGATGTATTCTACGCCCCCGTTGCCCTGCGGATCGTGGGCTATGGTTTGCCTGCCAGCATTGAAGCCCAGGCCTATGTCAACGCGCATCTGACTGACCGGGCCTTTCTGGCGTGGCGACGGGCGGCGTTGGATGAAAACTACGATCCGTTCCCCTATCAGCTTGGGTTGGAATCCCGGCCTTGGCCCGATGCGGGTTAACCTTTCCTAAACCACCGGCAACTACCCGTTAACCAATAACGGGGAGTGCCATGGTCGCCAAAGCCTATACAGTTGCATTTGAAGGGATCGAAGCGCGGATCGTCGAGGTGCAATGCGCCGTCACACCCGGCATTCCAGCCTTTTCAGTCGTTGGGCTGCCGGACAAGGCGGTGTCAGAGGCGAAAGAAAGGGTACGGGCTGCCCTGACGGCCATGGCCATCGCCCTGCCGTCAAAACGGATCACAATTAACCTCTCACCCGCTGACCTGCCCAAGGAAGGGTCGCATTTCGACCTGCCCATCGCGCTGGCCCTGCTAGCCGCGCTTGAAATCATCCCGCATGAGGATGCGGAAAACACCGTGGCATTGGGCGAGTTATCCCTCGACGGGACACTTGTTCCGGTTGTCGGGGCGCTGCCCGCCGCGATGGCGGCGGCCAGTGATGATCGGACATTGCTTTGCCCGCATGGCTGTGGGGCAGAGGCGGCCTGGGTCGGGGCCGCTCATGTGATCGCACCCCGCACGCTGGCCGATGTGGTGCGTCACTACACAGGGCAATCGGTCATTGCTGCATCCGAGCCGGGCGAGGTGAACAACCACCAGGCCAGCCGCGACCTGTCTGAAGTCAAAGGTCAGGAACGGGCCAAGCGGGTGCTGGAGATCGCAGCAGCAGGACGGCACCACCTGATCTTCGTCGGCGCGCCGGGGTCCGGAAAATCCATGCTTGCGGCGCGTATTCCGGGGCTTTTGCCGCCGCTGACCCCGGCAGAGGCGTTAGAGACCTCGATGATCCATTCGCTGTCAGGTCTGCTGGATGAAGGCGGGATCAACCGCGAACGCCCGTTCCGGGAACCGCATCACACAGCCTCCATGGCGGCCATCGTGGGTGGTGGACGCAGCGCCAAACCGGGCGAGATCAGCCTCGCCCACAATGGCGTGCTTTTCATGGATGAATTTCCCGAATTTGCACGCACCGTTCTGGAAACCCTGCGCCAACCGATTGAAACAGGCGAGGTTGTGGTCGCGCGGGCCAATGCGCATGTTCGCTACCCCTGCCGGTTCATGCTGATCGCGGCAGCAAACCCTTGTAAATGCGGGCATCTGGCTGACCCAGCGCGCGCCTGCACCCGGGCGCCAATCTGTGGCGAGGATTACATGGGCCGCATATCGGGTCCGTTGATGGATCGGTTCGATTTGCGGGTCGAAGTCCCGCCCGTCGCCTTTACTGATCTTGATCTTCCCCAGACCGGCGAAAGCACCGCAAGCGTCGCCGCCCGCGTGACAGCAGCACGGGCAACCCAGTCGCAACGGTTCGCCGGGCATGACAGGATCCGTGTGAATGCGGACGCCGAAGGTCACCTGCTTGAGGAAATCGCCACACCCGATAGCGAAGGCCGTGCGCTTTTGATCAAAGTGGCCGAACGGTTTGGCTTGTCTGCACGCGGCTATCACCGGGTTTTGCGGGTGGCACGGACGATAGCCGATCTGGACGGGGCCGATACGGTATGTAAACCACATGTAGCAGAGGCGGTCAGTTACAGGCTTGCCATGGCCAAGGAGGTGTGAAGATGCAAAAGTTTGCGGGTAGGTAAAATCTGCAGCGCAGATTTTACGGGAATGCCGCGCGTGGCACCGTTCCGACACCGAAAAATCTGTGTCACAGATTTTTCCTACCCGGCGCGCTTCGCTTCTATGGCAAGCCAGATCTTTTCGGCCACATTAATCCCATCGAACCGTTCCAGTTCCTGAATGCCGGTGGGCGAGGTCACGTTGATCTCGGTCAGCCAGTCACCGATCACATCGATCCCGACAAAAACCTGACCCTTCTCGCGCAAAAGCGGCCCGATCCGGGCGCAGATCTGGCGATCCCGGTCAGTCAGGGCGACCTTTTCGGGCCTGCCGCCCACATGCATGTTCGACCGGGTCTCACCGGCCGCAGGCACCCGGTTGATCGCCCCGACGGGTTCGCCATTCACCAGAATGACGCGCTTGTCGCCGCTGGACACCGCAGGCAGAAATTTTTGCATGATCAGTGGCTCACGATTGATACCGCTGAATAGCTCATGCAGCGAGGCAAGGTTGCTATCCCCTTCGCGCAGCTTGAAAACCCCGGCTCCGCCATTGCCGTAAAGTGGCTTCAGGATCACATCGCCATGGGTCGCCCGAAACCCTTTGAGCGTTTCGAGATCGCGGGCAATCATTGTCGGTGGCGTCAGATCAGGAAAATCCAGCACCAGCAGCTTTTCGGGGTAATTGCGTACCCAGAACGGATCATTCACCACCAATGTACCCGGATGCACCATGTCCAGTATATGGGTCGTTGTGATGTAACCCATGTCAAAAGGCGGATCCTGACGCAGCCAGACCACATCCATATCAGCCAGATCAATCAGTTGCGGATCACCCAAACGAAAATGATCCGCCCTCACCCGCTGTACGGTCAGTGGCCAGCCCTGTGCCGTCACGCGACCCTGATCATAGGCCAGCTTGTCAGGGGTGTAGTAATACAGGCTATGGCCGCGCGCCTGCGCTTCTTCCGCCAGACGAAACGTGCTGTCGGCATCAATATCAATTGGCCCAATCGGGTCCATCTGAAAGGCTATCTTTAACGGCATCGGTGACCTCGTTTTATGATAGCTGATACATGGCCCAGCTCCCCGCGACACGCAATGGAAAGGTCACAGCTCCATAAACGCGTTTTCGATCACTTTCACGGCACCGTGCCCATTAACCATCGCCAGATCAAAGCGGACATGGGTCAGTTGCCCCCCGGGTTCCCCGGCCAGAAATTCCTGTGCGGCAGCACAGATACGGTCCATCTGCTGGCGCCGCAGTTTTTCGCCAGCCTTGGCAAAACATTTGGCCTTCTTGACCTCGACAAACACGACGCCTTCCCCATCCCGCATGATCAGGTCGATTTCGCCCCCCTGACCACGCCAGCGGCGGGCGGCTAACTGGTAATTGCGGCAGATATAATCGCCCGCTACGATATCCTCAGCGACGCGACCGGCGTGGTATCCGGTAGAACCGGTCATTCCGTATCCCCAATATCCCCAATGCGCAGCGCCATTTGATAAACCTGCCTGCGGGGCAAGCCCAGTGCCCCGGCAACCGTTGTCGCAGCATCCTTGACACGCATTGTTTTCATCGCGTCACGCAACGCATCGGCAATGTCACCATCCGCCACGTCCGTAGCCCCGGCCCGACCGACCAAAACAACCAATTCTCCTTTGACATGGCGGCCCTCGAAAGCAGCGACGACACTGGCAAGCGAGCCGCGCGTCACCTCTTCAAATTTCTTTGTTAACTCACGGCAAACCACCACCTGCCGGTCATCACCCAAGATGTCCGCCAAATTGACTAACATTTCCTGAATACGTTTCGGGCTTTCGTAAAATACTAGGGTGAAGGGTAAGTCGCGCAGCTGGGCGATTTCGGTTTCACGGGCCTGTTTGGTCGCAGGCAGAAACCCGACAAAGGCAAAACGATCCGTTGCCAGTCCTGAAACGGTCAAGGCGGCCAGAACGGCGGATGCACCCGGCGCACTGGTCACCGGCAGATCACGGGCAATCGCCGCGCGCCCCAGCTCAAAACCGGGATCAGCGATCAGTGGGGTGCCAGCTTCGGACACATAGGCCACCGAATGACCCGTAGCGATCAATTCGACCAGACCCGTAACCGACCCTTCACCACTATGATCGTGAAACGCGACCACCTTGCGCCCGTTCAGCGGGACACCATGAATTTCCATAAGTTTTCGGGCGGTGCGGGTATCTTCGGCTGCAATCAGATCAGCTGAAGCGAGGATATCAAGTGCGCGCAGCGTGATGTCCCGGGCAGACCCGATCGGGGTGGCGACAAAGTACAACCCGGCAGAGAGTGGCTTGGTGATATGATTCATCTCTGGACCCGCGTGCCCCCTGCTTTATGATGTGCCCCAAAATAGCAGCATGGGTCGGGACCTCCGGCACCAGTTGCACGATCAAGGGGGATATCCTTTTATGTTTGCTCGTTTCCGTCAGGCTCGCAACCCGGGCGCACGTTTTTTTGTCATTCTGGCGCTGTTATGGATGGCGGCATGTGACGTGCCGCTGGCACCAAATGCAAATGTCGGGCCACAGATTGATACCTCACAGGCCGTCAAGGTTGCACTTTTGGTGCCCAGTGGCTCGGGCGTGGGCAGCGATGCCTTCATCGCGCAAAACCTTGAAAACGCCGCACGGCTTGCCATTGCAGATCTGCAAGGGGCAGATATCGAATTGCAGGTCTATAGCACCGGCGGCGGCAATCCGGCACTGGCGGCCAACGCGGCGCGGGAAGCGGTCAATGACGGGGCACAGATCATCCTGGGGCCACTTTTCGGCGAAGCGGCCAATGCAGCCGGGGTCGCGGTCGCCGATCGGAACGTGAATGTACTGGCCTTCTCCAACAACCCGACCATCGCCGGCGGGAACGTCTTTGTGCTTGGGCTGACCTTTGACAATACCGCCAACCGGCTTGTGACATATGCAGGACGGCAGGGGATCAACCGGTTCATGGTCGCACATGGCGATGATATCCAAGGGAATGTAGGGCGCGACGCGATCGTCAATGCCGCCCGCCGCAACGGGGCGCAGGTTACTGCAACCGAATCCTACCCGCTGTCCCAACAAGGTGTGTCATCTGCAGCAAGTCGGATTGCGGCAACGGCGCGACGCAGCGGAGCGGACGCAATCTTTATGACCGCCGGGGTGAATGCGGAACTGCCTATCCTGGCCACGGCGCTGCCCGACGCAGGCGTCAATCCTGAACAAACCCGGTTCATTGGGCTGACCCGCTGGGATGCGGTACCGCAGGCAGCCGCATTGCCCGGCCTGCAAGGCGGGTTGTTTGCGACGCCGGATCAGGGGCGCTCTGGCCTTTTCGCCAATCGCTATGCGGCCACTTATGGCGAACCGCCACACCCGCTGGCCGGGCTGGCCTATGACGGGGTCGCCGCGATTGGGGCCTTGGTTGCGTCCGGCAATGAACAGGCCTTGACCAAAGGAGCGCTGACCACATCGCAAGGGTTTCAGGGCACGTCAGGGGTTTTTCGGCTTTTGTCAAACGGGCTGAATGAACGGGCGCTGGCCGTTGCCACAATTCAGAACAATCAGGTTGTGATCCTTGAACAGGCCCCAAGAAGCTTTGGCGCGGGATTCTGATCCCCAAACTGCCGTAATGGATGACGCGCCGGACGGGTTGATCTGTCCGGCGTCTGTTATTTTTGACGCCGCAGCCGTCTCGGCTGAGATCGCAGCGGCGATCAGCGCGTTGAATATGGAAAATGACGTGCGCAAAACCGTGGTGAGCATCCTATCGGGGGCGCGACGCGCCGGGCGGGACGCGATTGCACAGGCATTTCGCGCGCAACCCTTTGCCGCACGCCCAACAACGCGGGCCTATAGCTGGCTGACCGACCAGATCATCAAACAGGTTCTGGCGGTGGCAACCGAAAAACTACACCCGCTGCCCAACCCGACCGAGGGCGAAAAGTTGTCGGTGATCGCCGTAGGCGGGTATGGGCGCGGCGAAATGGCGGGGCATTCGGATGTCGATCTGCTGTTTTTGACCCCCTACAAGATGACCCCATGGGCCGAAAGCGTGATCGAATCCATGCTTTACATGCTGTGGGACCTCAAACTGAAGGTTGGCCATGCCAGCCGCACGATCCAGGATTGCATCAGGCTGGCGCGGGACGACTACACCATCCGGACGACGTTGGTGGAATACCGGCACCTGGCGGGCGATGTAGCACTGGCAAAAGCCTTGGGCGAAAAACTCTGGAGCGATCTTTTTCAATCCACCGCCGCCGAATTCATCGAGGCGAAGCTGGAAGAACGCGCCGAAAGACACCGCAAACAAGGTGGACAGCGTTATGTCGTTGAACCCAATGTGAAAGAAGGCAAAGGCGGGTTGCGCGACCTGCAATCGCTTTTCTGGATCAGCAAATATGTGAACGGGGTCAAGGATGCCGCCGATCTGGTGGGGCTTGGGGTCTTTACACAGGATGAATTCGAAACCTTCGTCACCGCCGAGGATTTTTTGTGGGCGGTACGCTGTCATCTGCACCTGATCGGGGGGCGGGCCGTCGATCAGTTGACCTTTGATATGCAGGTCGAAGTGGCCGATGCGATGGGCTACCGCGATCATGGCGGGCGCAGGGGCGTCGAACATTTCATGCAGGCCTATTTCCGGCAGGCCACCAATGTGGGCGAGCTGACGCGCATCGTGCTGACCGCGTTGGAGGCAAACCACACAAAACCCGAACCGGTTCTGGTGCGGCTACTGACCCGGCGCAAACGCACGAAACCACCCTATGCGATCAAGCAGAACCGGATCACCGTGGCAGATGAAACTGCGTTTTTTGCGGACAAGTTGAACATGCTGCGGATTTTTGAGGAAGCGCTGCGCACCGGCCATTTGCTGCATCCTGACGCAATGCGGTTATTGGCAGCCAATCTTGAGCTCATCGATGATGAGCTTCGCGAAGATAAAACCGCACGGCGAATCTTCCTCGACCTGCTGTTGAAACATGGCAACCCCGAACGGGCGCTACGACGGATGAACGAACTGGGGGTGCTGGACGCGTTCATCCCCGAATTCAAACCCATCGTCGCAATGATGCAGTTCAACATGTATCACCACTACACGGTCGATGAACATACGATCCAATGCATCAGCCATCTGGCCCAGATCGAACGCAAGGAACTGATCGAAGAACTGCCCGTCGCCTCCGGCATCCTCGAACGGGGTGTGAACCGCAAGGTGCTTTATGTGGCGCTCCTGCTGCATGATATCGGCAAGGGGCAGGATGAGGATCATTCCATCCTCGGCGCACAAATCGCACGCAAAGTGGCCCCGCGGCTGGGACTGAAGAAGAAAGAATGCGAAACCGTCGAATGGTTGATCCGCTATCACCTGCTGATGTCGGATGTGGCGCAAAAGCGGGATATCTCGGAACCACGCACGGTGCGAGGCTTTGCGAATGCCGTCAAATCCGTTGAACGGTTGGACCTACTGACCGTCCTGACCGTCTGCGACATCCGCGGCGTTGGACCTGACACATGGAATAACTGGAAGGCCGTGCTGATCCGCAACCTTTACAAGGCAACCAAAGACGCGCTGCAAAACGGGATCGAGGATCTGAACCGCGAAAACCGCGAGGCAGAGGCGAAACGCGCCCTGCGCGAGGCGCTGACCGATTGGACGCCCAAGGATATCAAGGCGGAGCTGGGGCGGCATTACGGGCCCTATCTGCAAGGCATGCCGCTGTCGGCGCAGATCGTCTTTGCCGGTATGTTACGCGACATTGCAGACGATGAAATCAGCGTGGACCTGATGCCCGACGAAGAACGGGACGCCACCCGCGCCTGTTTTGCCATGGTGGATCACCCCGGGCTCTTTAGCCGGATGACCGGCGCGTTAACCCTCGTGGGCGCCAATATCGTGGATGCGCGGACCTACACGACCAAGGATGGCTATGCGACAGCGGTGTTCTGGGTGCAGGACAATGATGGCAACCCGTATGAGCAATCACGGCTGACACGCCTGCGGCAAATGATCATGAAAACGCTGCGCGGCGAAGTTGTGCCGCGGGATGCGTTCATGGAAAAGGAAATCCGCAAACGCGAGCGGGCGTTTAAACTGCCCACCAATATCACCTTCGACAATGAAGGGTCCGAGATTTACACGATTATCGAGGTCGACACACGCGACCGGCCCGGACTTCTGTTCGATTTGACACGAACTTTTGCAAATAATCACGTCTATATCGCCTCAGCGGTTATCGCGACATATGGGGAACAGGTGGTGGATACATTCTACGTCAAGGATATGGTTGGTCTGAAATACCATTCTGAACCCAAACGCAAAGCGCTGGAAAAGAAACTGCGCGACGCAATCAGTCAAGTCGCTGAACGGGCGGGCGCATGACGGATTTCGCAACGGGGCCAATTTTTTTTGAAAAAAATTGGTACAAAGTTTTTCAAAAAACTTTGAGGCCGCGCCGATGAAACCGATCCGCCTCATGGCTGGCTTCTTTACTGTGGGTATCTGGACGCTGCTCAGCCGAGTATTGGGCTTCGTGCGCGACATTATGATCGCAGCCTTCCTTGGCACAGGCCCGGTGGCAGAGGCTTTTCTTGTCGCCTTTTCCCTTCCCAATCTCTTCCGCCGCTTTTTTGCCGAAGGCGCGTTCAACATGGCCTTCGTGCCGATGTTCTCCAAAAAACTGGAAGGCGATGACGACGCGCACCGCTTCGCGCAAGACGCCTTTGTCGGGCTGGCCGGGATCCTGACGGTGTTCACGGTGATAGGGGTGATCGCGATGCCGGCATTGGTGACAATGATGGCCAGCGGCTTTCTTGGCTCGGACCGGTTTGATCTGGCGGTCTATTACGGGCGGATCGCCTTTCCCTATATCCTGTTCATCTCGCTCTCTGCGCTGCTGTCGGGGGTGTTGAACGCAACCGGGCGTTTTGCGGCTGCCGCTGCAGCACCGGTCCTGCTGAATATCATTTTCGTGGGCGCGCTGCTAATCGGTGCTGTCTTTGGCGACAGCAGCCAAACCGATATCGGCAGCACGCTGGCCTATGCGGTGCCGATCGCCGGTATTGCCCAGATGATGCTGGTTTGGATCGCTGCGAAGCGCGCCGGTTTTGCGCTAATGCCGGGCTGGCCCAAGGTGACACCAGAACTCAAAAGGCTGGCCATCATCGCCGCCCCCGCCGCCCTTGCGGGCGGGGTGGTGCAGATCAATCTGCTGGTGGGGCGGCAGGTCGCCAGCTTCTTTGACGGGGCGGTTGCCTGGCTCAATTATGCCGACAGGCTTTATCAACTACCCCTTGGCGTGGTCGGGATCGCCATCGGTGTTGTCCTGCTGCCCGACCTGTCCCGGCGGCTGCGTGGCGGCGATGTGGCAGGCGGCAAGGACGCCTTCAACCGCGCCTGCGAACTCAGCCTCGCCCTGACCATCCCGGCAGCCGTGGCGCTGATGGTCATCCCCTTGCCACTCGTCAGTGTGCTTTATGAACGGGGTGCATTCGGCACGGATGACACCACTAACACGGCCCTCGCCGTCGCGATCTACGGGCTGGGCCTGCCCGCATTTGTGATGCAAAAGGCGCTGCAACCGTTGTTCTTTGCCCGCGAAGACACCAAGCGGCCATTCTACTACGCCTTGGTCGCACTCGCGCTCAACGCTGCCCTGGCCATCGGACTGTCACCCTTGATCGGCTTTATCGCCGCGGCAATCGGCACGTCGCTGACCGGCTGGGCGACCGTCTTCCTGCTCTGGCGAGGGTCGCGACAGATGGGCGATGCGGCCCAGTTCGATCAACGGTTCCGGCAGCGGCTTGGGCGGATCATCATCGCCGCCATCGGCATGGGAGTGATCCTGTGGATCGCAAACGCGATCATGACGCCGTTCTTTGGGATGTCCACGATCCGCTACGCAGCACTGGCACTGCTGGTCGGGATCGGAATCGGCAGCTATTTTGGGATCGGACAGGTAATCGGGGCATTCAAACTACACGAGTTCCGACAGGCCCTGCGACGTTAGGCGCGCTGGCGCATCCGGGCCAGGAAGGCCGCCCAACCACCCGGCGCCAGCAACATGGAAATGCCAAAGCCAGCAACAAAACCCGCCAGCTCTGCAATCCAGTGCGGCGGCGGTGCAGCGCTATAAAGAAAGCCCGACACGATCCCGTAAATCAACTGGATCAACAACAGAACACCGATCAGGCGAAAGGCGAGCAACTGGTTCTCACCCGCCTCGGAAAGGCGCAACCACAACGCATAGGTATAGGCCCCGATCAGCCCGTAAACTGGCGGAAAGCCACCAAATAATGGGTAAGTGCTGCTGGCCAGCAGCCCATAGGCAAACGCCCCGCCGATCGCCGATATCAGATAGATCACCAGCACCTTCAAACCGCCATAGAACTCACCCACAAACTTCCCCAGGGCGAGCGTCAGGGCAGCACAGAACGCCACCTGCATCAGCGCGCCATTCACAAACGGGTAGGTCACAAACCGTTTGAGCAGATCAAAGGAATAGTTGCCCTGATCAAACACCAGCTCAAACGCACGGGTGGAAAAGCCATAGTCATTGACCGCATCAATCCGCCAGCCCACGCCTTGCGGGCCACCGATCATCCCCTGATTTGCCAATTGCAAAACCAGTTCGATCCCCACGATGACTAAGGTCAGCAGGATGACAATCGGCGGGATCACATTGACCGGGCTTTCGGGTTTCATCGGCGCACCTTTGCGGGCTGTTGAAGTTGACGGGCCTGTCTGGCATGGGTATGCGACGCCTGCCCCGAAATCCAGCCCCTCCAAGGCCAAACCGGACACCGATATGACCGATACGACATTCACTCCCCGCGTCTTTTCCGGGATCAAACCCTCCGGCGGATTGCAGCTTGGCAACTATCTTGGGGCGATCAAACGCTTTGTCGGCATGCAAGGGCAGATGGAAACCGTCTATTGCGTGGTCGATCTGCACGCGATCACCGTCTGGCAGGACCCCAAGGAACTGGCCAATGGCACCCGCGAGGTCGCTGCCGGTTACCTCGCTGCGGGCCTCGATCCGACCAAATCGATCCTGTTCAACCAATCCCAGGTTTCTGCCCATGCAGAGCTTGGCTGGATCTTCAATTGTGTCGCCCGGGTCGGCTGGATGAACCGGATGACGCAGTTCAAGGACAAGGCCGGGTCAAACGCCGAAAAGGTCTCGCTTGGGCTTTACGCCTACCCATCCCTGATGGCTGCGGACATCCTGCTCTATCACGCCACACATGTGCCCGTGGGCGAAGATCAGAAACAGCATGTTGAGCTGACCCGCGATATCGCCAACAAGTTCAATCACGATTTCGGCGTGGATTTCTTTCCCGTCACCGAACCGATCATCGACGGCCCTGCAACGCGGGTGATGAACCTGCGCGACGGGACCAAGAAGATGTCGAAATCCGGCGACAGCGATATGGAACGGATCAACATGACCGACGATGCCGACACCATCGTCAAGAAATTCAAAAAGGCAAAGACAGACCCCGCAGCGCTGCCCGAAACGCTGGACGGGCTAGCCGACCGACCAGAGGCGCGCAACCTTGTCGATATCTATGCAGCGCTCAATGACACAACACCCGATGCCGTCATCACCGAATACGCCGGCGCAGGCTGGGGCAAATTCAAACCAGCGTTGGCCGATCTGGCGGTGGCCAAACTGGCGCCGATCTCGGAAGAAATGGCACGGCTGATGTCCGACCCCGCCGAAATTGACCGCATTCTGGCGGACGGATCAGAGCGAGCGCGGACCATCGCCGACCCGATCCTGCAAAAGACCTATGACATTGTGGGGTTGCTGCGCGGCAGGTGACTAATGGGATGGGACACTTTCGAATGCCTTGAGTGCGGACTTTGCAGTCATGCAGTTTTCGGGCTTCGCTGACGCGGCATTCGTTCGGGGGCGCGGCATGTTCATTGCTGTGTTGCGGCGAATGTCGTCAGACCGGTCGATCGGGGGCGCCGATTTAGCCTGAATCAAGACCGAACTTTCGCCGCACGCTCTGCCAATATGAGAGACGCGGACCGAACCGACCTTGGATAACCCACCTTCGCTCATGCGGCATTCTCTCGCAGTTGCAGCGAACTCTACGCTACAATACAGTCCAAGTCGCGGAAACGGTCATTGCCGACTGGTTTCGAAATCCGGTCCAAGCAACACTTTCACTGCATTGCGCACAAACAAGTCAGACACGAGACGGCGTTGCCGTTGCTTGCCACGGATGCAGTTCCTTACGCGCACTGAAGTTGAGCTGGAAACCAGCCACCGTCATCTGAACGGTTTGAAACACCGAATGATCGCACTGCGGCCCACCTTTCTGTTAATAGTGGTCCAAATATGTGCACTTGGTGAAACAAGAAAACTGTTTCACAAGCCAAATAAATCGAATAACATTCAATAATTCGAATATATAGGTGAGAAATGCCTCTGACACGCAGACGAGTGATGCAAAAGGGAATAGCGGTGGCCCTTTCCGGCGCTATTCCCCAACATATTTGGGCGCAAACCACACTGCATGCGGGTGACCGTACCCTTGATACCCTGAGCGATGGCAACCTTGTGCTTCCCAAGAGCTTTGCTTTTGGTGAAACCCTACCTGATGGCGCAGATGATATTCTGGCCCGATATGGGATCACCGGCGATACGCTGACCCCCGATTGCAATGTCACCCTGTTACGCAGTAGCGATCGAACAGTCCTTTTTGATGTCGGGTCCGGTCAGGAATTCATGCCCAGCGCAGGCAAGCTGATTGACGCGCTTGACGCGCTGGGGCTTGATGTGAGCGACGTTACCGATGTGGTCTTTACCCACGCGCACCCCGATCACCTTTGGGGTGTTAGGGATGACTTTGGCGATCTGATGTTTCCTGACGCGACCTATCACATGGGACAGGGGGAGTGGGACTACTGGACCGACCCCGACACAGTCTCGACCATCGATGAAGGGCGCGTGACTTTTGCAGTCGGGGCCAAGAACCGGCTTGATATGCTCGACGACCGCATCAGCCTCTTCGGGGATGATCAGGAGGTACTGCCCGGTGTTCTGTCGCGTCTGACGCCGGGGCACACGCCGGGGCATATGTCGTTCGAGGTGCAGATCGGCGGCGAAGCAGTGATGATCGTCGGGGATAGCATTGTGAACCATCACACCGCCTTTGAAAAACCTGCCTGGCTTTCTGGTTCAGATCAGGATCCTGAATTGGGTGCCCAAACCCGCCTTGCCTTACTGGATCAACTCAGCACGGCGCAAATGCGGCTGATAGGTTTCCATTTACCTGGCGGCGGTTGGGGCTATGCAGAGCGGCTTGGTGACGGGTTTGTCTTTGTCGGTGAAGACACATGATCCGGTTTACTGCACCTCTGATCGCCATTTGCGCAACCACGGTACATGCAAACGAAAACATCGCGGATCAGTATCCAGGCTCACCGCTTTATAGTGCGCCGGTTGAATTCATTCCCGGTGTGTTCAGCGCCATTGGCGCAACCGCCCCGCCCACCTACGAAAACACCGGCCATAACAATAACCTCAGCTTCATTGTCACCGGCGAAGGTGTTGTCGTGATCAATGGCGGCGGTGCCTATGTACTGGCAGAAGCGCTGCATCAGGAAATCAAGGCTCGCACAGAAGAACCAGTTGTTCTGGTGGTCAATGAAAATGGCCAGGGGCATGCCATGCTGGGCAACTCATACTGGGCCAAGCAAAATGTGCCCATCATCGCGCACGAGGACGCCGCCGCAGAATTCGAAGAACGTGGGTTTCGCATTCTTGAAGCCATGCAGCAACTGAACAAGGACAAGGCCGAAGGCACGTTTCTGCAAGGCCCGACCGAGACGTTTGCGGATGAATACATCCTCGAGTTGGGCGATTACCGCATTGAGGTGCGCTATCTTGGCCCTGCCCATAGCGCAGGCGATGTGGTCGTCTGGTTACCCCGTCAGGACCTTGTGATTGCGGGTGACATGGCCTTTCACGAACGCATGCTGCCGATATTCGAGGATACCTACACCCTTGATTGGTTGGAAACCTGGGACACCGCATTTGAAGCGTTGAATGCCACCTATATCATACCCGGGCACGGGCATCCGACCAATATGGATCAGGTCCGGCGTAATACGAAAGGTTATCTGGAATATCTGCGCGGCAAGATAGGCGAACACCTTGATAATGGTGGCGGCCTTGCGGAGGCCTATTACGTGGACCAATCGCCTTATGCACATCTGGACACGTTCGAAGAACTGGCAACCAAGAATGCCGGGCGGGTCTATGAGCAGATGGAGTTCGAATAGCTTGGGCAACGACCATTAACGGATGCTGAAGCAAACGGTGTGTCAGCATCTCACCAACCCAAAGCCATCGGGATCGATAAAGCTCAATCAGTTTTTCCAGCATGTTCAGGCTCCTCTTAACTATGCAGGGGCCAACAAAACATGCCGTTTTGAACCTTGATGCAGGTCAACCTTACTGCGCTGCGACAGGCAAACGCGCAAGTTGGCACTGCGCCCAAAGCGTCTCAAGCGCGCCGACAAGATGTTCGATATCCGCGTCCGAATGGACGGGCGACGGGGTGATCCGCAAACGCTCTGTCCCTTTGGGCACCGTGGGGTAGTTGATCGGCTGGATATAGATGCCGTAGTCGCGCATCAGGATATCGGACAGGTATTTGCATTTCACCGGATCCCCGACCATCACCGGAATGATGTGGCTGGGGTTGTCCAGATGCGGGATGCCGATTGCGTCTAGCCGCGCGCGCAGTTTGGCCACTTTAGCCTTTTGCGCGGCGCGTTCAGCCCGGCTGGATTTCAGATGCCGGATGGAGGCGGTCGCGCCAGCGGCCACGGCCGGTGGCAGTGCTGTGGTAAAGATGAATCCGCTCGCAAAGGACCGGATGAAATCGCAGAGGTTGGCCGAAGCCGCGATGTAGCCACCCATGACGCCAAATGCTTTGCCAAGCGTGCCTTCGATCACGGTCAACCGATCCATCAGACCTTCGCGCTCTGCTATCCCGCCGCCGCGTGGACCGTAAAGCCCCACGGCGTGAACCTCATCCAGATAGGTCATGGCGCTGTATTTATCGGCCAGATCGCAAATCGCGGCGATGGGCGCGATATCGCCATCCATCGAATAGACGCTTTCGAATGCGATGAGCTTCGGGCGGTCCAACGGCTGCGCCGCCAGCAGTTCTTCGAGATGCGCAAGATCATTGTGCCGCCAGATCTGCCGATCTGCCTTCGAATGGCGGATGCCCTCGATCATGCTGGCGTGGTTCAGCGCGTCGGACAGCACCAGACAGTCCGGGATTTTCGCGGCCAGGGTTCCAAGGGCGGCCCAGTTGGACACGTAGCCGCTGGTGAAGAGCAAGGCCGCTTCCTTGCCATGGAGGTCCGCCAATTCCGCCTCGAGCAGCACGTGGTCATGCGTTGTGCCAGAGATGTTGCGCGTCCCGCCCGCACCAGCGCCAACCTTGTCCAGCGCGTCATGCATCGCCGCCAGCACATCGGGATGTTGGCCCATGCCAAGATAGTCATTGGAACACCAGATCGTCACGTCACCAGTGTCGTTGCCGCGATTGGTTGCGTTTGGAAAGCTGCCGCAATGCCGTTCCAGTTCAGCAAACACGCGGTAATTGCCCTCGTCTTTCAATTGCGACAGGGCTGCCGCGAAAAATCCGTTATAGTTCATTGTTGTCCTTATCCACCCACGGCGTCTTGCGCGATTGCGTCCAAAAGCATCTGGACCTTTTGCATTTCACCGTCCGGGTAGGTCCGATAGCCGACCATGACCGCGTCGTCGCGTTCAGTGACAAAGATCCCGTAGGGACAATGGGCGATGTTCATCAGGTCAGCCTCCATCACCTCGCGCGAGATTTGGGCAGAGCAGAACAGAAAGATATCGGCGGCTTCAAACAGTTTCACATCGCTGCCGACATCCGTGGCGGTACGGTTCAACATATCGCCGGTGTGGCTCACGTAATCGATGACCAGGCCCTTGCCGATAATCGCGTTTTCCACCGCAAAAGTCGCGTCATCAAAACTGCCATCGAAAGGGTATGTCACAGGCTCCTGCCCCATGACGGGGGTCGCGGCCAAACCAAGAAAGGCACAGGCAAATAGATGTCTCATGTCATTTCCTCCTTTGCCGAGTTTTACGCAGAAAAGCATGGCGGGCCCTGATCAAAATCAAGGCCCGCATGATTCTAGCCAAACATGTCCGCAACAATTCCGTCGTACCAACCGACGGATTCCTGATAGGTGGCGGCACGCAGATCATCGCTTTCGCCGGTCTGGCTGATGAACCCATCAACCTTTGCGATTTTCTCTTCCGTGGCCTCATAAGTGGCGCCGACCTTCACCCCATCCTCTGTATTGATCAGGGACCAGCATGTATTGGCGAAACGTGCAGGGAACACTGTTGAGCCGGTCAATGCGCCACGCACTGCATTCGCGCACACCTTGGCCTGGCTGTTGGCTGAGAAGCCGGATTTTGGCATGTCGCCCTGTGCGGCTGCATCACCCAGAACATGGATGTTTGCATCCATCTTTGAGGACATATCGGCGGCATTCACAGGTGCCCAATTGCCTTCGGTGATGCCTGCGATCTCTGCAATGCGCCCGGCCTTCATGGCGGGGATTACATTGCAAACGTCGACATTGTTCACGTCACCATCAATCGACAGTGTCATCGCGGTCGGATCAACGGACACGTCTGCGCCGCCGAAATCGGGACCAACGCGTTCGATCATACCAGCGTAGTGATCGTTCCAGCCTTCCTCGAACAGGCCCTGCTTTGAGAACTTCTCTTTCGGGTCGGCAATCAGGATCTTGGCCGTCGGGTTCGCCTCTTTCAGTGTATGCGCCACCATCGAGATACGTTCATAGGGGCCCGGTGGGCAGCGATAGGGGTTTGGCGGCGCAACCATCGCGTAGGTGCCGCCCTGCGGCATCGCCATGATCTGCGCCTTCAGCAGCTCAGTCTGCGAGCCGCCCTTATAGGCGTGCGGCATCGCGTTTTGCGATGACAGATCCCAACCCTCAACAGCTCCGTCAACGAAGTCGATACCGGGCGACAGGATCAGGCGGTCATAGGGCAGGCTTGCACCACCTGCCAGCGTAACGGTCTTGGCATCCCGATCAACGCCAACGGCCCAATCATGGACCACGTTGATCCCATAGTCTGCAGCAAGCGTGCCGTAGCTGTGGCCCAGCGATTGCATGTCGCGATAACCGCCGAGATAGAGGTTTGAGAAAAAGCAGGTGTAATAGGTGCGCGTCGGTTCAACCAAGGTGACATCAATTGCGCCTTCGCTGTCCTTGGCGATGTAGCGCGCCGCAGTAGCGCCACCCGCACCGCCGCCGATAATAACCACACGGGGTTTGCCTTGCGCGCGCACCATGGGTGCCGCCAACAAGCCCGCGGTCAAAGCCGCTGATCCAAGGAACGTCCTTCTGTTGTAAGTCATTCTTTCCTCCCATTTTCGCATCAGTTATTCGATGCTTTCAAAATATGCCGCGAGCGCAGCAATCTCTTCATTCGACAGGCGGCCCGCCATCATCTGCATGACAGGATGGGCACGCACGCCGTCCTTGTAGGCGTGCATCACGACGACGAAATCCTCTGCCGGCCAATTGGTGATGGCCGGGATGCCATCAGTCGCGCCGCTGGCCTGATGGCAGGATGTGCATTCCCCCGAAAGGTATTCGCCATAGGCAGGGTCACCGATGATCGCCAACACTTCGGGCGCGACCTCATGATCCACCGCCGCAGCGGTTGGTGCCGCTTCTGGAATGTTGCCCGGGCTGGCCGAAAACTGGCGCAGATAGGCCAGCAGATCGTCGCGGTCTTTCTGGTCATCAAATCCCCGAAAGCTCATGCGGGTCTTGGACACGAGCCTGCGCGGGTTTTCGATAAAGTCGTCAAGCGTGTCGTAGGTCCAGATCAACCCGCCACTGGCAGCACGCTGCATGCCTTCGGAATAGCGATAGTCTTCTGCCACACCAGCAGGGCGGTCAAAAATGTTGTTCAAGTGCGGGCCAATGCGGTCGCGCGCGCCCTCGCCAATCTGGTGGCATCCGCGACATTGCCTGAACAGGGCCTCACCGTTTTCCGCGTCGCCACCAACCTCTGCCCAGCTAGTGCCCGCGGTGCACAACAGCACCATGAGGAAAAACCGCTGCCACATCACTCTTCAAAACTCTCTAGATAGGCAATCAGGGCGGTGATGTCGGCCTCTTCACGAACACCACGGAATGTCATCTTCGTTCCGGGCATCGTGCCGCGTGGGTCGGCAAGAAACGCTGCAAGGTTTTCAGCCGTCCACACTTCGCCTGCTGCATTCGCCTCTTGGAACACGTTGGAATAGCGGAACCCGTCGACCGAACCTATCGTGCGCCCGACCATCCCGTTCAGGGCCGGACCCGTGCGGTTGCTGGCACCTTCCCCGACCTGGTGACAGGATTTGCACTGTCGAAATGCGCCTTCGCCTGCGGCAACAAGTGCGGGATCTGGACCACCGGCGTCCTCTGAGGTCGTGGCCACGGCGGCGTCATCTGATGCCGAAAATACCGGGCCGTCCCCGGTGGTGGCATGGTTCATCACTGAATCGCCGCCGCCCTCTGGCGTCACGTCAAGGAAGGTCGCGCGCATTGTGATTTCAACGGTTTCCTTGCAATTCGCCATGCAAGGTTCTGCCCGCCACTCAGCGTATTCAAGCTCTGGACGGTCATCGACGACGAACCCATCGCTATTATACATCTCGACATCGGTGAAGTTTTCGTGGCTCAGCTCAAAGTCGTCGTCGACCAGATCATTGGAATAGAGGATGTATGCGACAATGGCGTAAGTTTCGTCAGGCGTCAGTGTCCCGGCCTCGCCAAAGGGCATGGACCGGTTGATGTAATCCCAGGCTGTTGACAGATGCGGCCAGTAAGACCCGACCGTCTTGACCGGGTCCTTATCGGCGAGCGTGTCGAAACCGCCTGCAAGAACGGGCCAGTTCCCAACGCCTTCGGCGAAATCACCATGGCAAGTGGCGCATTTTTCAACAAATACCTCTTCCCCTGTCCATACATCGCCGCGCCCTTCCGGCAGGCCCCGCCCGTCCGGCAGAACATCGACGTCCCATGCGGCAAGCTCTTCTTCCAATGCCGCGCGCCCAAGCTCATAGGTGCCGTCAATCACCGGTGCGGGCGCCGTCAGACTGCCTGCGGTATTGGCGGCATCCGCTGCAATTTGTTGAAGCGCGTCACGCTCTGACATGAGGCGCGCAGCCTCCGCCGCAGCTGCTTGCGCCTCTGCACTTGTGCTGGCTGCTGTCGCTTCGACCTGTTGAACACGGGTTTCCAGCGTTTCAATTGTCTGTGCACCGTACTGCCGTGACGACAGGCCATATGCCAAGCCAAGACCAAGTGCAGTGAACCCAAGCGCAGGGACAAAAAGGTTAAGAGACTTCGACATTCTCGGCGATCCCTTCTTCGTTCACAAACCAGGTTTGGATGCAGTTGTTGTGGTAGACCGCGTTTTCGCCGCGCATGTCGCGCAGCTGATCCTTGGTCGGCTGGACATAGCCGGTTTCGTCAATCGCGCGGGATTGCAGCAGCATCGGGCTGCCGTCCCATTTGGTATCCAGATAAAACCGGGTCAGCGCCTTTGTGTCGCCTTGCTTGCCCAGGCGCGCGGTTTCCCATGTGATCCCGCCGTCCTTTGACACATCGACACGGGTGATCTGCCCATGGCCGGACCAGGCCAGGCCAGAAATTACCAGCGGACCTGATCCATGCGTGATCGGCATCTGCGGGCTGGGTGAGGTGATGACGGATTTTGCGTCCATCACCCATGTCCATTTGCGCGCGATGCCGTTTTCATAGACGTCGGTGTATTTGGATGTTTCTTCGCGGCTTTCCACGGCCATGTCGGTGACTTCGACACGACGCAGCCACTTCACCCACATGTTGCCTTCCCAGCCGGGTACGACCAGCCGCACGGGGTAGCCGTGTTCCATCCGCAGCGCTTCGCCATTGGCCTTGAACGCCACAAGCACGTCATCGAGTGCCTTTTCCATCGGGATTGAACGCCCGTTGGACGATGCGTCGGCCCCTTCGACATAGACCCATTTGTCGGAAAGATCGCCTGCGGCTTCCAAACCCGCTTCACGCAGCAGCGTGCGCAGTGGGATGCCCGTGTATTCCATGTTGTGGATCATGCCATGGGTGAACTGTGCGCCGTTCAACTGCGCACCAGCCCATTCCATGCCGGTATTGGCCGCGCATTCGCAGAAATACACGTGGTTTTCCCGCGGGAACCGCTCCAAGTCGGCATAGCTAAAGATCAGCGGGCGGTCGACCAGCCCGTTGATCATCAGGCGGTAGTCTTCCTTGGACAGTTCAATCGCGCCAGAATGGTGGCGTTCAAACGCGCAGCCTTGCGGCGTGATGGTGCCGTCCAGTGCGTGGATGGGCGTGAAATTGATTGATGAGATGGGGGATGCCGTCAGCCATTCCACATTGCGGCGCACAACGTCGCTTTCAAACTTGATCGGCAAGCCATAGGGCGTTTCATCAACGCCAGCCCCTGTATAGGATGCCCAGTCCTGCAGCTCCGTGATCTTGGGGTCGGGCGTGCCTTGTGCTGCCGCCCCGCCCGCGACGGAGCCTGCCGCAATCGCGGCACTGCCACGCAGAAACGCGCGTCTTGAGGGCTTGAAGAATTCATCCATTGCGACTGGTCTCCTCATGCACCGGCCACGGTGACGCTGGTATTTGGCGCCACGCTCACCGTGCCCTTGTTGCGAATATGGTTTTCAACGACATCCCAGATTGGCGGCCCCTCGGTGCCCTCATTGACCGAGGCCCAGCCGGCGACGACGTATGTCTTGGATGGATCAATCGCCTCGCCTGTGCGCAGCAGGGTCAAGTCGGATATCCGTTCACCAATCGGCTTGCTGACATCAATGCGGTAGCCCATGCCGCCGACACGGACCATGTCACCGCCTTGCTGATAATAGGGGTCTGTGTTGAACAGGTTGTCGGCGACGTCCTCCATGATCGTATGGATGAACTCGCCCGTCATTTCAGTGCGATAGGCATTTGGATAGGTCATCGAGGTGACGTTCCAGATGTCTTCGCGGGTGATATCCTGACCGGGCATGATGGACGGCCCCCAGCGCACGCCAGGCGAAAGGGAGATATCGGCGTCGCGTTCTTCGATCAGCGCCTCGCAGATCAGGTCATCCCATGATCCGTTGAAATTGCCGCGGCGGTAGAGCAGCGTGTCGTCTGCTGTTTTGCCAATAACCTCTGTCAGATCATCAAGGAACGGGGCGCGTTCAGCATCAATGGCCGCCGCCACATCCGCATCGGGGGCAATCACATCCGAAAAGATCGGGATCAGTTTGTGGCGGAAGCCCATCATGCGCCCATCGCGCATGTCCAGATCAACACGGCTGACGAATTTGCCATTCGAACCAGAGGCCACGATGATGGTTTCCCCAACAAGAACCGGTTCAGGAAGCGCGTCATGCGTGTGACCCGACAGGATCACGTCGATCCCCGTCACCCGCTCTGCCATCTTCTTGTCCACGTCAAAGCCATTGTGTGACAGGCAGACGACCAGTTCCGCACCTTGCGCGCGGACCTCATCAACCATTTCCTGCATCCGCTGGTCGCGGATGCCGAATGAATACTCGGGGAACATCCAACCGGGATTGGCGATGGGCATGTAAGGGAAAGCCTGCCCGATGACAGCGATCTTCACGCCACCGCGTTCGAAGAATTTGTAAGGCGCGAAATCCTCGGCTGGTTCATCCCATTCGGCATCAAATATATTCTGACCGAGTGCTGCGAAAGGGAGGTTGTTTACAATATCGCGCACCCGGTCAGAGCCTAGCGTGAATTCCCAATGGAAGGTCATCGCGTCAGGCTTCAACAGGTTCATGATGTTCACCACATCCTGCCCTTCGGTGTGATAGCAGGTGTAAGAACCGTGCCAGGTATCACCGCCATCCAGCAGCAGCGCATCCGGGCGCTCTGCGCGAATGCTGTTCACCACGGTTGCGACACGGTCCATCCCGCCCATCTGGCCGTAAGCCTGCCCAAGGGCTGCGAAATCATCGTAGCTGAGCGCGTAATGGGAGGCGCTGCCATCCGCGATCCCGTAAAGCTTGCGGAAATCCGCGCCGGTAATGTGGGGCACATGGCCTTTATTGGACCCGACCCCAAGGTTGATTTCAGGTTCACGGAACCAGATCGGCTTTAGCTGGGCATGGATATCGGTGATGTGAATCAACGACACGTTGCCAAATGTATCGAACTGCAGCAGGTCGCTTTGCGAAAGGGATTGCTGCGCGGCCAGCCTGCCCCAGTTTCCAAAACCAGACGCACCAACGATCGCCGAAGCAGCCATGCTGGCCTGCAGAAAATCACGTCGAGATATCATGGTTCTTTTCCTGTGTTTCAGTCATCACATGCGAAAAACTGAATGTTTTTAGAAAGAGAAAACCCGCCCCTGATTGCTCAGGCGCGGGTCCTTGGCTCGGTTAGTTTCGGACGGATGGCCCTTCGACGGACAAACCGTTGCCGCGGGACGCGACATAAAGTTCCAGCGCGATGAATTCTTCTGAGCCGACACCGTATGTTTCGGCCCGTGTGTCACGCACACAGCCTTTGAAACGGGAATGCGCACCGTTCAGCTTGGCATTTTTCAGGCGATAGACCGGAAAGCCATTGATCTGACCCTGGCTCAGGTGATCCGCGCGGATGTAGTTGCCGTAATTGTCCTCATGACAATTTGCGCAGGACAGATCCAACTGGCCGGTCCGGGTGTAATACAAGTCTCTGCCCTGTTCCCACATTGACTGGGCGGGCCCGTCAATTGCGACATTGATCGGTGTTCCGCGTCCGACAGAAGACAATAGCGCCTCCATGTTCAGCATGTCACTGCCATCATATTTCCAGGCTTCTGCGCCCATCTGTTCGGTGCGGCAGCCATTGATTTGCATGGCAAGCGTGCGAACCTCTTCAGCCTCGTCATTCCACTTTGGATAGGTCGCGCGTGCATCGGCGAGGCTTTCGGGCTCATTGTGGCAATCGGCGCAGGCCTTCCCTTCGGAGCCTTCGGCCACCGCCCATGCATCGCGGCCCTGATCGACGAAAATCATGCCGGGATTGTCAAAATCATCCATTTGCAACGCCTGAGTTTCGTCGGAACGGAAAATCCAGCCGGAATAGATCTTGCTCAGATTGTCTAGATGTTCGGGCGCCTCTGTGCGCACTGTGATCTCGGTTTCACCATTGATGACCAGATTTGCCGCCTCATCCGCGCCAACTTGCATCCCCGTCGTCAGGGCAAGGGCCATGACCCCACCTTGCACAAATGTCTTCATTGATATCGGCCCTCCCCGGCGATAACGCGATCAGCTAACCGCGATTTCCTTTGTTTCTGTGTAGACGTCGCCGTCATCGTCGTACCAAGTGAATTCGAATGCGCCGGACTCTGGCACCACAGCATCAAATTCAAAGAACGGGTTGGTCGAGATCGCGGGTTCCATCTGTACATCGATCACCGTCTCACCGTTGAAGGTGCAGGTGAACCGGTTGATGATGGACCGTGGAATAACGTTGCCATCGCCATCTTTGCGCTGCCCGGATTCCATCTTGTGGCTGATCAGGGTCTTGATCGTGATCGTTTCGCCA
This sequence comes from uncultured Paracoccaceae bacterium, assembly GCA_947503925.1. Classification (GTDB taxonomy): domain Bacteria; phylum Pseudomonadota; class Alphaproteobacteria; order Rhodobacterales; family Rhodobacteraceae; genus Yoonia. The sequence goes on from CANNFQ010000005.1 coordinate 170,459, forward strand.
GCTGCGACCTCACGGGGCACCCGGACACGGGGTTTTACATTCTCTGCCATTTCTTGCTTCCTCTCACTCAGCCGCCGCAGCCGCCGATGGTGACTTTGACTTCCCGGCTGGCCTGCACGAACGAACCGTCGGGCATGCGGGCAATCGCCACCACATCCTGTGTTCCAGCCAGCCTGATACGGGTTGAGCCCGCCTGGGCAGCCGCCAGCGGACCAAAATTGAAGGTCGCCACCCCCGGTTCGGGGTTGCCGGCCGCGATGATGATGATCGCCTCTGCGCCCGGTGCGCTGACCGAAATTGGCACGGTATTGCCGTTTTCAGCAATTTCAGGGGCCGTCAGTGTGATCCCTTCGGACCCGACATCAGCACCGCCGGTGAAGGCTGCAATCGCTTCTTCTGCAGCAGCAGCGGCCCGCATTGGCAGCAGCGCTGCCACGGCAGAACCCGCCGCGAGCATAAGCGTGTGTCTACGCGTCAGTTTCATAGCTTCTCCTGTTTTCTGGTGCGGCCGGTCACTCAGACAATGTCTGAAGATAGGCCACGACATCCTCGATTTCCTGCGCGGTCAGCAGCGGGGACAATGGCCCATCGGCGGCATTACCAGTGAACGCATCGCCCGGGCGGGTGAACCCGCTTACCTTGTAGAACGCCGGCATGATCGTTCCGTCGTAGGTCATTTTGGCATTTGCCACGATGCCGCGCAGTTCAGCCGCATTGCGACGCTCGGCAATTCCGTCAAGTGTTGGACCAACTTCGCCGTGGAACGGGAACTCCTCTAACGCTGTGACCTGGTGGCACGCAATGCAATTGCCTTTGCCACGGGCGACCATGATCTCCTTGCCCGTAGTGGGATCCCCTTCAAGGCCGCTCAGCGACTTCTCAACTTCACCATATTCACTAAAAACAACGTCATCTGGCGCAACTTCACCCGCGATCGTCATCGTCGCCAAGATGCAGATTGCACCTGTTAGCATCGTCCGTTTCATGGTCCCTCCCTCAGATCACGAAAACTTGTGGATACCGTAGCGCACCAATTCAGATTCTCGCAACAACAAAATCATTTATTTGAATATTTATACTTGTGCTCCGGATTTCATTCGGTGATCCCCTGTTCCTGCAGGCGACGCGCATGGTATTTCTGGAAGGGCTCGTCAGTCTCATACCCTTCTTCGACAATCCAGTTCAGCAGGTTGAGCGTTGTCCATTTCCCGAACGCGCCCGGCATGATGGCAACAGCAGCCTGATGTGCGGGCACCACATCTTCGACGTCCAGCGGGAAGAACATCATGTTCGGGGTAAACAGGGCATTCCACCGCTGCACCATATCCTTTTCAGACAAGGTGGTTCCGTCAAAATCCGTCACTTCCACATCGCCAAACATGTTGATCTGCACGACAAAGAAGTGGTCGTTCAGGGCCGTCGCAACCTCTGGATCAGGGAACACGTCCTCATGCATCTTGGTGCAATAGATGCAGCCGCGCTGTTCAATGATGATCATCAACCGCTTGCCTTCGGCATTCGCCTCTTCAAGGTCTTCGCGCAAATCTTTGAACGTATCGCGCATCCAATCTGCCTTATGCAGGCCATCATCGCCCAACGTGGCGGCCAGCAAAGGCAGCGCAACGATGATTGCGACCGCACCCAATATCGATCGAAAAAACATGGTCAGTCCTCCTATCCCAGGTTTCCAAAGGCAGGCATGACCTCAATCATCCACTGCGCAATATAGTTGACGGAGTTGGTGGCAATCAGCACGGCAAAGACGATCAGCATGCCGCCCATCGCACGTTCGACATACGCCAGATAGCGGCGGTTGCGTTGCAACCAGTTCAAAAAAGGGCGGGCAAACAAGGCCGCAACCACAAACGGTGCGGTCATCGCCAGCCCGTAAACAAGTAACAGCAGCCCGCCGCGCCAGATATCGCCCATCCCGCTGGCCACCATCAGGATGGCAGCCAATGCCGGGCCGACACATGGTGTCCAGCCAAAGCCGAACGCCAGCCCCATCAGGTAGGCCCCGATCACCGTCGTCGGTGCCATTGTGCTTTCGATCTTTGCTTCGCGGTATAGCAACGGCACCCGAACGATGCCCAGAAAATGCAACCCAAACAGCAGCAGTATCACGGCGGCCACGTATCGCAAGGAGTCGCGCCACATACCAAAGGCCTGACCAATAGCCGTGGCCCCCATGCCCAATAGAACAAAAATTGTCGTGACGCCGAATGCAAAGAACAGGGCAGATACAATCAACCGTCGTTGGGCGCTGGCGCTGATTTCAGTGTCGGACTGTAATTCGGTCATCGACAAGCCAGCCATGTAGCACAGATAGAACGGCACCATCGGCAGCACGCAAGGCGTGAAGAACGATAACAAGCCCGCAAGCGCCGCCCCAAGATAGCTGACGTCCAGCATGGATCCCGCCCTTGATCAAAATACACTTTCACATTAAGATTATTGAATGTTTAAACGATTGACCACCGTCTTTCTTCACAGGTTCTTCGCCATGCTCGTGGCGATGGTCCTTTCCGTGACATCGTTATGGGCGGAAACACGGTTGCTGATGGCCGAAGAACCGGGATGCATATGGTGCGCGCGCTGGCATGCAGAGATCGGTCCGATCTACCCCAAAACCGATGAAGGCACCGCAGCACCCTTGCAGCGGATCGACCTGAATGATCCCTTGCCAGCGGACATCACCCTGGCCCGTCGCGTGAATTTCACCCCCACTTTCATTCTGTTGGTCGATGGGACAGAAAAAAACCGTATGGAGGGATATCCAGGAGAGGATTTCTTTTGGGGGCTCTTGGGTCAAATGCTTGACCAGGAAGGCATCAGCTTTGCACGAAAAGGCAACAGCGCACACGAAATGTGAGGCATCAACCGCCAATACCGGCAAACAGGGGTGGCCATTTTGACAACGGATGCCACATATCAATAACAAGGACGAAGTAGGTTAAATCTTAGACAGGCAAGGCAGCACAGGCAGATGACAATCCCGGTTTTGGACGACAATATCGATGATGATCGCTTGGACGAGATGATGGAAAACGCGACGATTGCGACCAACTATCTCAAAGCAATCAGTCATGAAGGCCGGTTGATGATCCTGTGCCATCTGGCCACCGGCGAAAAATCAGTGACAGAACTGGAGAGCCTGTTGTCAGCGCGTCAGGCGGCAGTGTCGCAACAATTGGGCAGGCTGCGCCTTGAAGGGCTGGTGCGTCCACGGCGTGACGGAAAGACGATTTACTACAGCTTGACGGATGACAAGTCCCGCAAGATCATCGGGCTGGTTTACGAACTGTTTTGCAAAACGGATTAGGGTTCGCCACCTCCCGTTCAGATCGTTGAACCAAATACAGGGAGGAACCACCAATGCTCGACGCATGGGGAGATGCGAATGTCGCGGCCGCCATTGGGCTTGTTGGCGGCATCCTGCTGGGACTTGCCGCCCGACTGGGCCGGTTTTGCACGCTTGGCGCGATCGAGGACTACCTTTACGGCAATAATGACAAGCGGCTTCGGATGTGGGGCCTGGCCATCGGCTGTGCGGTTGTTGGCAGTTTTGGCCTGATGGCGCTGGGCCTCTTTGAACCCGGTCAATCCTTCTATCTGGCGCAGGAGTGGTCGCCGCTGGCCAGTATCGTTGGGGGTGGTCTGTTCGGCTACGGCATGGCGATGGCAGGCAATTGCGGTTTTGGCGCACTCGCGCGACTGGGTGGCGGCGATCTACGGTCATTTGTGATCGTACTTGTCATGGGAATCAGTGCCTATGTGACCCTTTCGGGCCCCTTGGCATGGATTCGCGTTGCCTTGTTCCCACCGACACCCCCGGCGGCGAGCCCAAGCGGTATCGCGCACATGATTAGCGAATTCAGCGGATTTCCCGTCGCCGTTACGGGGCTCTTCATCGGGTGCCTGCTGATCGTATTTGCCTTGGACAAAACCTTGCGGCGCGACGCGTCAGCAATGCTCTGGGCCGCAGCGGTCGGGATGGCCGCCACAAGTGCATGGGTAGGCATGCAATATGTGAATGCCACCGGGTTTGAGGATCTTCCCATAGTAGGGCACACTTTCTCCGCACCGATTGGGGAGACAATCCTCTACGGCATGACGGCATCGGGACAAACGCTTTCGTTTGGCATCGGGTCCGTTGCTGGCGTCTGGATTGGCGCATTCCTTGGTAGCCTGATGAAGGGTCACTTTAGGTGGGAAGCCTGCGAAGACCCGCGCGAATTGCGGCGTCAGATCATCGGGGCTGGTATTATGGGCGTTGGGGCGGTCATCGCGATCGGCTGCAGCATTGGACAGGGCCTGACGGCATTCTCACTTCTGGCCTTTAGCGCACCCGTAACACTCGCGGCGATTTTCGCCGGAGCGGCCTTAGGCTTGCGACAACTCATCGTGGGCTTCGCAGCCACGGAGTAACGATAATGAGTTCTGAACCGCTGCTACTGCCAACCCTTTCTTCAGATCATCAGCGCAACCCATCAGCCTTAGATGTGCAGGGTGCTCTGCGGTTGTCACGAGTTTGCGGATGATGACTTTGTGTCTTGTTGGCGATGCGTCGGCGGCTGAAAAAAGGGAGCCAGTCCGGGACAATACTGGCCGATGACAACAGCCCAATGGAACATAAATTGCGGCGGCAGGCATGTAGGATCATCGGCGGCATATTGGACGAATTGCCCCAATGTCACAACTGAAGTAAGCAAGGCAGCAATGTCCCGACAAGGAGGATATAGCATCGGTTCGCATGCCCATAGTCCGAAGTCACTGGGGCACTGTATCTCCGCCAGCGCATTCGGCCGCGCAGAGCCCATATTTCTAGATGCTGCGCCTTGTTACTATGGCTGCCTAGTCACCATTGCGATTCATTTACACTGTCTAACTAGTTGTTTGAGACGCTGCGTTCCGCTCCTCACAGCAAAGAGAACCCCCTAGGTGACAATCAAGAGATATCTGCAGACCCGAGCCATTCATTGACTTTTGGAAAGGCCACACTGGGCGGTCACACTTTCGCCACAGGGCACATCTATGCGGCGCCTCGCCCGCTTTTTGTGCGTCCTTATAAGCATGATCAGTGGCCGAGAAATGCGTTTGTTAACGAGGAAGCAGCAAACTACCACAGCAGCATGTATTGCGATCAGTACACTGAGTGCACACGCACAAGAAGTTGCAATCACACCGAACATGACGAAGGCGGAGTTCGTGGTCATCGGGCAGGATGTCCTGATTGAACGAAATCTGGACCAGAACGCCGTTATCGATGCCGGCTTTGCTAAAACATCGCGTGCATACCCACCATTTTGCATCCACCCAATGTCCGGAGGAGAGGGTGTAGAAATGCGACGGCTGCAACCTCAAACATGACAGTTCAACTTGCGGCAGCTGAAAGCAATATGGCAATAGGCACAACCGCGTCCGATGCCCAAGTAGTTGAGATGCAGGCGCGCATTGATCGGATGAGCAGCGCACTTCAGACAGCCGAACAGCGTATCTCAACACTTCAGGCCGAAGCAGAACATCGGGCCATTGTAGCTCCGACGATCACAGATCAATCGGCCGCTTCCGAAATTGAAATCGCAGGACTACGAGCCGAAATTTCAATGCCCACCATGTCCATTGAGGAGCGCGATGCGAATAACTTGGCGCTCCGTTCGACCATTAAGTCCGCCAACCCTCTGACCGCTTCAATTTGTACTGAACAGACGAACGCGACTTTTGCCGATCAGAAGCTCATTTTCGACAGAGGTACCGCTACCATCGCTGAAGTCTCGCTTCCATTGCTTGAACAGCTTATAAAGATGGCGCAGCAATGCGCTGATGCCGGTCTGATTGTCGAGATTGGGGCCAACACTGACAGTCAGGGTGGAGAATTGAGCAGTCAGACCCTCAGTGAACAACGCGCCCGCACCGTGCTCGACTTCCTGTATTCGGGTGGTGTGCCATCAGTCGCAATGCGCGCTGCCGGATATGGCGAAAGCCAACCAATTGCAGATAGCGCGATAAGCGATGGCCGCTCCCAAAAACCGCCGCATTGCCTTTGAATGGCAGCAACCTTGAAATAGCCTTTCCCATTAATATCGAATGGAAATCATTATGTTCGATCTCACTACTCAAATCACTGCCTATTTGTTGGCCGTTTTCATCTTCGGCATTGCCTTTGGTTGGCTTTTGTGTGGCTGCAGTTGGTCGAAACAACTCAAAGTGATATCAGCAGAGGTTGATTTCTGGAAAGGTCATCTGGAGCAGTCTCGGCTGGAACGCCAAGGGGACATCGATAAGATTGCACTACTGAACAAGCAACGCGAAAATCTGAACAACCGTCTTGCCACCAAGACTTCGTAAGCCGCAGTGGTCATAAGACGGCCCGAAGAGAAGCCTTAAAACAGTCAATCACGTTGGACTGTCAAGCGTCGGCTTCGTCCGGCAATGTGTAAATTCGGCATTTGAATTGTGCTGCGACTTGCAGGAATGGCCGCGTCGCCCGCTGCGCGGCGGCATCGGATTTTTCGTTGACGCGGCGCTATTTTTGCTTCCGGCGCACGCAGCGCGTTTTAGAATCTTCCGCTCAGGGCTCATAGCCGCCATCCGACTTAGTCACAAACAGCACGGCTCTGACCCGATCGCCTGTCGCCTGATTGCGGGAACACCGCAACGCCCTCTCCTGACATCTCCTGTCAGCAGCTTGCCTTGAACCCTTTGCCAAACGCGCCAACTATAGGTGTAACAAAGGAATCGCACATGGCCTACGCCCAGACCGACAAATCAGATCCCGACCAGTACCTGTCCAACCCCGCCCCCGACGTCAAAACCCGCGAAAAGCTGGAAGGCGGCAAGCGGTTCGTCCTGAAGACGGAATTCGAACCTGCTGGCGACCAACCCACAGCGATCAAGGAACTCAGCGAAGGGATTCTGAGCGGTGAACGCGATCAGGTTCTGCTGGGTGCAACCGGCACCGGCAAAACCTTCACCATGGCCAAGATGATCGAGGAAACCCAGCGCCCCGCCATCATCCTGGCCCCGAACAAAACTCTCGCGGCCCAGCTATATGGCGAATTCAAAGGGTTCTTCCCCGACAACGCCGTCGAATATTTCGTCAGCTATTACGATTACTACCAACCAGAGGCTTACGTCGCCCGGTCGGACACCTATATCGAGAAAGAGAGCCAGATCAACGAACAGATCGACCGGATGCGCCACTCCGCCACTCGGGCGCTCTTGGAACGGGACGACGTGATCATCGTCGCCTCTGTCTCCTGCATCTATGGCATCGGCTCGGTCGAAACCTACGGGGCCATGACGCAGGACCTGCATGTTGGCCGCGATTATGACCAGCGCAAGATCATGGCCGACCTGATCGCCCAGCAATACCGGCGCAACGATCAGGCCTTCCAGCGCGGCTCTTTCCGGGTGCGCGGGGACTCTCTCGAAATCTGGCCCGCCCACCTTGATGACCGGGCCTGGAAGCTGTCATTCTTCGGCGAAGAGCTGGAAAACATCACCGAATTTGACCCGCTCACCGGCGAAAAGACCGACACATTCGAAAAGGTTCGGGTCTACGCCAACTCCCACTACGTGACGCCAAAGCCGACCATGCAGCAGGCGATCATCGGCATCAAAAAGGAACTGCGCGTCAGGCTCGACCAACTGGTTGGCGAGGGTAAGCTGCTCGAAGCGCAACGCCTGGAACAGCGCTGCAACTTCGACCTCGAAATGCTGGAAGCAACGGGCGTCTGCAACGGTATCGAAAATTATTCCCGTTACCTCACAGGCCGCGCGCCCGGCGAACCGCCCCCCACCCTGTTCGAATTTATTCCCGACCATGCCATTGTTTTCGCGGATGAATCCCACGTCTCCGTCCCGCAGATCGGCGGCATGTATAAAGGCGACTACCGGCGCAAATTCACGCTGGCCGAACACGGGTTCCGCCTGCCATCCTGCATGGATAACCGGCCGTTGAAATTCGAAGAATGGGACGCCATGCGCCCGCAATCCGTCTTTGTCTCAGCGACCCCTGCCGCGTGGGAGCTGGAGCAAACCGGCGGCGTCTTTACCGAGCAAATCATCCGGCCCACGGGCCTAATCGATCCCGAGATTGAAATCCGGCCCGTCGAAATGCAAGTCGACGACCTGCTGGATGAGGTCCGCAAGGTCGCAGCCGACGGCTACCGCACCCTTGTCACGACGCTGACCAAGCGCATGGCCGAGGATCTGACCGAATACATGCATGAACAGGGCATAAAAGTCCGCTACATGCACTCCGACATCGACACGATCGAACGGATCGAGATTCTGCGCGACCTGCGCCTCGGTGCGTTCGACGTGCTGATCGGGATCAACCTGCTGCGCGAGGGGCTCGACATCCCCGAATGCGGGCTGGTGGCGATCCTTGATGCGGACAAAGAAGGCTTCCTGCGCTCTGAAACCTCGCTGGTGCAAACCGTCGGCCGGGCCGCGCGGAACGCAGATGGTCGGGTCATCATGTATGCCGACCGGATCACCGGCAGCATGGAACGCGCGATGAAGGAAACCGAACGCCGCCGTGTCAAACAATTGAAATACAACGAGGATCACGGGATCACGCCGCAGACGGTGAAGAAAAACGTCGAGGATATTCTGGCGGGCCTCTACAAAGGCGACGTGGACATGAATCGGGTCACCGCCAAGGTCGACAAACCCATGGCCGGTGCAAACCTCGCCGCCGTACTCGACGGGTTGCGGGCCGACATGCGCAAAGCCGCCGAGAACCTCGAATTCGAAGAGGCGGCAAGGCTGCGGGATGAGGTTAAACGGTTGGAAACCGTCGATCTGGTGGTCAGCGACGACCCGCTTGCGCGACAACAGGCGGTAGATAAGGCCGTTGGTGACGCGCAGAAGGCCGCGGGGCGGAGTACCGGAGGGCGCGGCGGCATGCGTGGAGGGAAAAGTCGATATGGTGGGAAGCAGAAGTAAATCTAGCGTCCCTAGCTAGACTGCATCGGAAGCGCTCTTAGTTGAGATATCTTTGCCTCAACGTCTTTGTCCAAAGCCAAATCCGCTAAGCTGTGAATGCATTTGATGCTTGTACCTATTATCCGCCCTCGGTGGTCTGCACCAAATCTTGACGAAAGCTCTTCGAGGTATCTCGGCTCAGGAATGAAGTGGTTTGACAGTGTCTTATTCGAGCATTGATAAGCAGCATGAGCAGCCAAATCCGCGTACTTCAATAACTTTTCTTCGTCCTTGGCCCGGGCGACGATAGCAAAGGGATTGAAGATTTTTAGAAAACTGGCATCACGGTGATGTGGGTTCTCTTTGATCTTTCCAATATATCGTCGCATTGCGTCATAGTCATGGTTTCGGCGCTCAAAGCAGACTTCTGGTGGTTCGTCTGCCATTCCTTTCGCCAACAGGTACTTGCCAACACGTTCCAGTAGGTAGACTGCACACTTATTATAGAATTTGTCGGGGTCTTTTTCGATACGTTCTGAGTAAGCACCCAATGTGCCTTTGTTTGATATGACAGCGAAAAAGCGCAAATTCACCTTAGCCGCTTCGCGAGACCGAAATACTGTCTGCGAATGTGTTAGGTCTGTCGCGTGGCTCCACTTCTTGGGTATTGCCGCCTCAACGGCATCAAGCGTCCGTTCAGCCTGTATTCGAACGGCTTTTGGCATGACAGTCGCTGCCAGTACAAAGTACGGAGAAGCACCATGCGAAGTGTCAGTTCTGACCTTGGAAATCCCAGCTTCGCCACTTTCATCTATGAATACATGACAAACCACTACTCTTACCTAAAATAAGAATACCAGTCACATGATAGTCAACCAAAGGGTGAATACAACCAAACCCTTTGCTCCGGAAAGGACACCAACCCGCCCGCGTGCCGGACGCGTTATATGTAGTTGGGGACGGCGCATCGCGGCAAAATCCCGACCGTCCCGGACTTGATCCGGGACCTCAACGTCGCGAGCCTCCCTTGCCAACCGATCCCTCGCGCCTATCTCACCAGCATGCGTCTCGCCCTTACCCTCACCCTCCTCACCTCCCCCGCCGCCGCGTGGGAGTTCTCGCACGCGCCCATTTGCACCCTGACCGAGATCACTACAGACGGCACGCTGACCGTTACCTATGACGCAAGCCTGCCCGAATACACCATCACCATCACCCTGCCCAACGCCACATGGCCCGACGCCCCGGGCTTTGCCATGGGTTTTGCGGGCGACCGACCCATCAACATCCAGACCAACCGGCATGAACGCAGCGCCGATGGCCGCAGCCTGACTGTCAAGGACGGCGGCTTCGGCAACGTCCTCAACGGTCTTGAATTCAACATGCGCGCCTATGCAACATCCGGCGACATGACGATTGGGTTCACGCTGACTGGCATCGGCCCGGCAATCCGCGATTTCCGGAACTGCCCGGCCGCAAACCTCGCCTGAGGACATGACGCTCAGCTGGGTCTGCCATTCCAGACTATCAATTTGGGGCTTTCCGCCCTAAACTGCCCGCATTTCAAGACGCCCCGCGGACCATTGCGGGCCATTTTTACAGGGCGATTTTTATGACACATTTTCTATTCGGCTTCCTATTTGCCTTCTTCACCGCAGCCTTCGTTATCATTGGCGATTTTGCCATCAAGCTCGCCGCTGACGACGGTAAACCGGTTTGGTCAGCCTATGTGCTGATCGGCATGCTGACCTATGCCACCTCTGCCATCCTGTGGTTCTACGCGATGCGCCATGTCACGTTGGCGCAGGCGGGCGTGATCTACGCCATGCTGACCTTGCTGGCACTTTGCATCATCGGGGTGATCTGGTTTGATGAACGGCTTTACACCCGCGAATATCTGGGGATCGCCTGTGCCTGCGCATCCATGGTGCTGATGGCGCGGATCAGCTAACGCTTTTCCGGCCCGGCTGGGGCAGGCCCGTCTATTGCGTTTGACGAAATACCTGAAACATCACATAGCGCTCTAGCGACCCGGTGAAATACCCATGCGGATACCCTCATTGAACCGCAGGATTTCCCTTTCGAGGTTCTGAAACTGGTTCTGCAAAGGCGGCGCGGCATTGGTATTGGCCACCTGGGTCCGCAGACGATCAACTTGGATCGCAAGCCTATTGCCGGTCTCCAGCGCCTCTTCCAATGACGCCGTCTGCTGGGTGATCGTCTGGTTTGCCTCAACCAAGGCTGCTTCCTTGATGCTCACTTCCAGTTGCAGATCAGCCATCATGTCACCTGCATGTTCCAGGCGCGCCTCTGCTTCGGCGGCCTGCGCCGTGGCCGTTTCGGCGCGGTTGTCAGTCTCACGAAAGGCCGAAAAACCCCTATTCACATCAATCGTCAGGGCAGTGGTTCCGGCCACCTGCAAGGGGCGCGAATGATCGATGACCTGCCCGTTCCGCTTGATTACGGGCGGGGGAAAGCCGCTGTTTTCCATGTCATTGGGCAAGACGATCAGGGTCACTGCATGTTCGGCCGAATTGTCAAAATAAAGGGCTGCGCCAAAGCACCCGGCACCGATGATCATAAAGAACGATAGTAATGCGGCCTTCAACTTGGTCAGTTCTGACGTGACCAGGGCAAAGATCACCAGAACCAGCATCAGGCCCGCAAGACCGATCGGACCCCATTGCAGGAACTTTTCGAAAGCACCAATTGCGCTATTTGGCATGGCTGCCACTCCTCTCAAATAATCAGATCAAAAACGAATCAAAATACAGCCGAATAATAACATCTTTTCGCGCGTTTTGGTCGCAAGAGGCGGTTAACCCCATACCTACCGGGCGCTCCATTAATCCGGAAAATCGGCAAATGGGGTCCGACGCTTTGCCGACGCCTGGCCGACGCATTGCCGACCGGTCAAATCGCAGCAAAACCACGGGTTAACCCACGATTCGTCGCCGTACCCCGTTGCCTCGCCAAAACGCAACCGCACGCCGCATTAAGAATGCCACGACACGCAATCCCCAATTGCATCCGTCAGCCACCCCCGGCATAATCAGCAATGTGGGGCACAACGACATGGACCACCTGAAACAATCAGGGGCCGAGCAGAGGCGAAGTTGATGCGCAGTTTTATAATGTTGGGGACACTGGTCGCCGTAGCCGCCTGTGGTGGCGGGGGCGGCGTGAGCGGAACAGTAGGCGAGGCCTGTATTGATGCCGACCGGCGTAATGCATCCGCTGCCCTGTGTTCCTGCGTACAGCAGGTCGCAAGTCGGACCCTATCCAGCCGGGATCAGTCGCGCGCGGCGGCCTTTTTTGCCGACCCACAACTGGCCCAGGACACACGCCAATCCGACCGGCGCGGGGATGAGGCATTCTGGGATCGTTACAAGCTGTTCAGCGAAGCGGCAAAGCAGCAATGTCGGCCCGTAAGCTAGCACAAGAGGCCGCGATCATATCAAGCGCACCATCGAAATCCCGCGTGTAATAGGGGTCTGGCACATCTTGTTCCGCAAGTAGCCGGACCACCGTATCATTGCCCGCTGGCCGCATTATTTCGATATCCGCGCGGTTCTGTGCATCCATGGCGACGATCAAATCGAAATCGGCAAAATCGTCCACGCAGAATTGCCGCGCCTGCAGATCGCCCAGTTCGATGCCACGCGCCCGCGCCGCGTCTTGCATCGGCCCGTAGGGTGGGTCACCCACATGCCAGCCGCCTGTGCCGGCACTGTCCAGTGTCAGATCCGGGGCAAGGCGGCGCATGACGCCTTCCGCGGCGGGCGACCTGCAAATATTGCCAAGACAGACAAACAACACCCGCATCAGCGCAAGACACCGGCTTTGGTCATTGCCCTTGCGTAAATCCACAAGGCGACAAGGATCAGTGGTATCGCGATGCTAAAGGCGATCGCGGCAGGCCCCGCCACAGCCATCATCGACCCGCCATCCGCAATGCCGTAGGTATAGACCGAAGACGCAATCAAACCCAACAAGGACAGTGCAAAAGCGGATCCGGCATAGCGTGATCGCAAAAGCAGCAGCAGTGACCCGATAATCGAAAACCAGACTCCAACACCCCAGCTGATATTGAACCAGAAGGGTGCTTCCTCCAGCATCATCAGCCGCGCCTCTGGCTGGGCAGCAAGATACTCGGCGCTATTGGTTTTGGTCATGATGTAATCCATCGCACCACCCGCGTTCCAAAGCAGGCTCACGATGCCGACAACCCACAAATGTATTGGCGTTTTGGTCATTGATCTTCTCCCTTGGGACAAGACGATATCAAAGAATTGGCGTCAGGCCAATTGACCCCGCGCCATGCGATAATGGGCGGGGATGGACGGGATAAAAAACAGGATCCATCCCAGTTCGACCCACGCGACGATCGCGGCCGGAATCCACAGGATCGACAGGACTAGTCCGATCACCCCGGTCAGACGATGGGCTGTACCCGGCGGCAATAGGCGCAGCAGGAACAGATGACACAACTTGCCACCATCCAGTGGTTGCACCAGAATCATGTTAAAGACGAAAAAGGCAAGGTTGAGAAAGGCAAAAAGGCCCAGATAGCTGTAAATCTCGACATAAAGCGGCGTTGGGACAGTTGGTAGGTTCTGGACCATCATCCATTGCGCAAGCGACGCCAGCGCCCAAAGTGCCAGGTTCACAATCGGGCCCATGGCGACGATCAGTTCCTCTTGGCGCGGGTCGACGGACCGGGCATGTTCACAAAATCCGCCACCGCCATGCAGCATGATACGCCGGACGCGAACGCCCTGCACCTTGCAGCCCCAGGCATGGCCCAGCTCATGCAGAAAAATTGCAGTCACCAACATGGCTGCAAAAATCAGGCCACCGATGGAAAAGCCTCCTGATATCAGCACTATAAGCACAATCAACAGGCCAAGCGATTGCCCCAGCTCGACTGGCACGCCCATCGGCCCGATGAACCGGAAAATCACTCTGTCATCTCGCAACATATGCACTGATCCCTGACTTGACGCTCCATTGCTCAGACCACAGAGCCGCAATGCACTGCAAGCTTGGCGGGGCGCATTGGCATTTCTACGGCAAAGCTGTGACCCATCTGCCCCGGTTGCCGAAACCCGCCCGCTGCGCCATGATCCAGGCAATGAAAATCGCAATCCTCACTGGTGCAGGCATTTCCGCGGAAAGCGGGCTGGGTACATTCCGCGACGAAGACGGGCTTTGGACCAAATACGACCTCAACGAGGTGGCCACGCCAGAAGGCTTTGGCCGCAACCCAGCGCTGGCGCATGGATTTTATAATGCAAGGCGGGCCAATTGCGCCGCGGCAAGCCCCAACGCCGCCCATGCGGCATTGGCGGAACTGGGGCGTTGTCCTGATCATGACCTGACCCTGATCACGCAAAACATTGACGATCTGCATGAACGGGCGGGATCAACTGGCGTGATCCATATGCGTGGCGAATTGTTGCGCGGGCTTTGTGCCGCTTGCGATGCGCGGTGGGATGCACCGATTGAAATGGCCGCTGATGACCCCTGCCCGCAATGCCAGCAGGCCGCGACGCGGCCCGACGTCGTCTGGTTCGGTGAAATGCCCTATTTCATGGATGACGTCACAACGGCAGTAGCGGCAGCGGACCTGTTTGTCGCAATCGGTACAAGCGCAGAGGTTTACCCAGCCGCCGGCCTGGTTGAGTTGGCCCGGGGCGAAACGCTGGAGCTGAACCTTGCCCCATCCGCGCAGGCCGGTGCCTTTGACGCGCGCCGCTCTGGCCCAGCCACGGAAATTGTGCCGAAATGGGTGGCAAAACTGATCGGCTAAAGTGACTGGACAGGAATGACCGGCCCGATAAGAAGGACGGCATGACACACGCAACCGATATCCCCGCTCTGGCCGAACGCCTGCGCAACGGTGATCGCCGGGCGCTGGCCCGCGCGATCACGCTTGTGGAAAGCGGGCGGGCGGATCACCGCGCCGATGCGCTGGCGCTGCTGGACGCCGTGGGAGCCGGGCAACAGGCCGTGCGCATCGGTCTGTCGGGCACGCCAGGCGTCGGCAAATCCACCTTTATCGAAAGTTTCGGCCTGATGCTGACCGGACAGGGGCGCCGCGTCGCGGTGCTCGCCGTTGATCCGTCATCGGCGCGGTCCGGCGGATCAATCCTGGGCGACAAGACCCGGATGGATCAACTGGCCCGTGAGCCGTTGGCCTTTATCCGCCCGTCACCCAGTCAGACGCAACTGGGTGGGGTGGCCCGCCGGTCGCGCGAGGCTGTCGCGCTTTGTGAAGCGGCCGGGTTTGATGTGGTGCTGATTGAAACGGTGGGTGTGGGACAATCGGAAACCGTGGTCGCACAGATGGCGGATCTGTTTGTGCTGCTTTTGGCCCCGGCTGGCGGGGACGAGCTGCAGGGGGTCAAGCGCGGCATCATGGAAATGGCCGACCTGATCCTTGTCAACAAAGCCGATGGTGCGTTGAAACAGCAAGCGACCCGGACTTGCGCGGATTATGCCGGGGCGTTGCGGCTGCTGCGCAAACGGCCACAGGACCCGGACGGTTTTCCTAAGGCGCTGACCGTCTCCGCACTCGAATCAGACCAAATTGATACCGCCTGGTCCGAGATGCAGACGCTGATTAACTGGCGACGCGACAATGGGATCTGGGCGCAAACCCGGCAGGCGCAGGCCGATTACTGGTTTACCGAAGATGTACGGCAAGGGGCGGTTGATCTGATCTTGCAGGACCCTGCAACGGCAGAACGGATCAAGGCTGCGCAAGCGGCGGTCTCCGCCGGAACATTGTCACCCACGGCAGCGGCGGCACAGGTTCTGGCACCGTTTCATGCCAAGGCCAACACCTGACCGATCTCTGCCCCGGTATCTGTGGCGATGTAACGCGCGCGCGCGGGACGCTGCATCGGCTCAACCGACCGGTCAAGCCATCCATGCCCTTCCAGACGACCCAGTGACAATGACAAGGCGCGGTCAGTGATCGGCCCCAGCGACATCTTAAATTCACTGAAATAGCGGGGTTCCTGCGCAATCGTCAGGATCGGCAAGGTCCACATCCGGCGCAGCAGTGCGGCATCGGCCTGTTGTTTTACCACTTTTTCAACACCAGCGGCGATAACCGCCATCTGCGCACCACGTGGCGTCAGGCGGTATTCCGGGCGTAACGGATGCCCATGACCCGGGTTTCGTTCGACCAGTTCCAGCTGCATCAGATGTTGCAGGCTTTGTCCAAAGGCCGTCCGCCCGGCCCCCGATGCGGTCAGCAAGGCCGCCTGTCGCCCTGGCACAGCATCATGCATCAGCGCCAAAATGCGAAACGACCAGGCCCTGGTCGTTACCTTGACAAGCTCGTTTATGTCCATAAAGTATAGTTTATATATTTTTTGACGAAAGGAAAGCCCATGTCGCTTGTCACCCTGGATAAAACGATCACTTTCGCAATTTCGGTCAGTGACCGACATGCCAGCGCAAAATGGTATGGCGATACGCTAGGATTTAACCTTTTGTATCACGCCGATGAGGCAGGCTGGAGCGAGCTGAGCACAATGACAGAAGGGGTTACACTGGGACTGGGCGAACAGGCAGAACCAACCCCCGGCAACGCCGTCCCTGTCTTTGGCATTGCCGATATCGACGCCGGGCGCAAAAAGCTTGAGGCCGCAGGCATCCGCTTTGACGGCGCAACAGATGTCATCGACGGCATGGTGGCCACCGCAACATTCTATGACCCGGATGGGAATGCGCTAATGCTCGCGCAAGACCTGACCGATCAGGGGTAAGGTCGAAAGGCCCCCGCATATCGCCACATCTATCGCAAAGGTCCAATGACAGCGACCTTTGCATCGGCGATCAGAACCAGCGCGGCTTTCACAAGTTTCTGGCGGCTCTGCCGTCATCTCTTTACCGCAAACCCGCAAACCATTGTCGTGTTTGTTCATCCGCCGGAAGCAGTGTTTCGATCCGCAAATCATCCAGGGTTGCGTCCATACTCATCCCAACCGTGGCAATCAGCGAAAAGAGTTTCAGATCTGCACCATCAATCATGAACTCGATTGAAAGAACCGGTGCGGGATGCTCTTTCGGGCGCTCTGCGATAGCATCGACTACTCCCGGAAGTGACCTCAACTCTTCCAGCAGGTTTTTGCCATCCTCATCATGGGGTCGGCGCGCCACCTCAAGATCAAGCAAGCGAAACAAAGCGCGGGTCACCTCTGACCAGTTGCGGATGTTATTGCGGAGCACACCGGGTGAAAACACATCGCGCAGCATATTGGGCTGACCCGTTCCGCCTGCTGCGGCAAAGAATTTCAGCGCGCTTTCATTGGCTTTTTTCAGGTTCCAGATGCGGTCAACAGAGACAGCTGGATACGGTTCATGGCTGTTTAACACGTAGTCAATTGAGGCATCGACTGCGGCATGGACCTCGGCGTTCCAACTCGCGTCGGTGGATTGTGGCGCGAAGCCCGCAGATACTAACATGACGTCATGTTCTGCCGCTGGCATCTGAAGTGCCTCGCAAATCTGTCTGACGGCATACCGGCTCGGCTTGGACCGTCCGGTTTCGAGGAAACTGATATGGCGTTGTGACATGCCGGCACCCATCGCAAGATCAAGTTGGCTGACATGCCGTCTGTTCCGCCATGATTTCAGCAGCGGACCAAACGCATCCTGTGGTCTGTTCATCAATAGTGTCATGCCTCCTTTTTACATGACGGCATTTCGGTTTCGATTACCTAAGGCGTAATTGAGATGCCCCAGCCTCGGTGAGATTGATGATCAAGAACCGTCTAATCATCAGAGGTATATCATGCCACGTTCTTCAGCCGCCCGCATCTTTCTCAAACTAAACAGCCAGTTTTCAACGCTTAACGGTATTGTTTTGCTGATCGCCGCTGGCTTTGTTGCCCCCACCCTGTTTACCAACCCGGCAGAGTGGGCGGCCTTGGGACTACGCGGTTTGGGGATTGGTCTTCTCGGCTTTGCGGCATTTGTTTACGCGCTGTCCAGAAACAAGTTCGTATCACGCGCTATGGTCAACGAGATCGTTGTTCTCGATGCGCTCTGGGTTGTTGGCAGTGTCCTGCTGATCACCTCTTGGGGAGAGATCTTCACAACAAATGGCATCGTCATCGTGACATTCGTTGCGATGGTCGTCGCATTCTTCGCAATATCCCAATTCGTTACCGCTACAAAGATCCAAAGCCCTATACCGAATGCACAGGTCGAGTTGCGCGACGGCACGCTCTTTGCGACCGTCACACGCCATGCAAGTGCACCGACGGCAACGGTGTGGGACGTGATGACAGACCATCCGGCCTACGCAGATGTCGCCAACAATATCGCGAAGGTCGAAGTGCTATCGGGTGATGGGCTGGGCATGAGGCGGCAGTGCTACGGCCCGAAAGGCGAAAACTGGGTGGAAACCTGCGATCTCTATGAACCTGGCCACGCATACGGGTTCCGTATTCATACCGAGGCCAACAATTATCCCTATCCATTCGCCGAACTATCCGGGCGTTGGACGGTAGAAGAACATAGCGCCGGATCGGTGTTTGCCATTGAAATCGTGGCAAAACTGAAAGGGGGCGCCCTATCGCGATGGTTGTTTGCCACAATGGCAAAGCCGCAGTTCAAGGCGATCCTCATCGATCTCGCCGATGCATGGGCCGCGCGCATGGAACGGGAAGCCACGCAAAAGAGTGCATCAATGTAACGTTCGGGGAACTAGTGCAATCCACGCGATTTGGGCAAGGGCGACCTTAGACGGCGTCTGCAACTAGATCACAACACCGGCACATGCCACCCAATTTACCGTCGAAACGGGCTTCATTCAAATGCCCGCTGCCGTCGTGGCCATCGCCTGGTTCTCTGCTGCAACACGTTGCTGCACTGCCGCGCAAGCCTGCAAATCACCGGCCAAACAGGCTGCATCGATCTTTTCGTGTGCTGCAATCTCTGCAGGTGATTCACATGCGCTGAGGGCAAGAACTGCCAAAAAGAGGTATGGTTTCATCAAAGGCCCTTTCGTGTGGGTTTCGTTTCGCGCATTTGCAGAGGCAGAGAGGGCGCGCCATTCATTGCCTCTGCAAGCGTGAGGTTTATCCTCGTCTTCGCCGAGTGTTCGTGAGTGGTGGGTCGTAAGTTTGTTCTAATCGGCTGTTGTGTGATCAGGTTTCGCCGATTCAGGTCCCCATGTCGTCCAACCCGGCAGGTTGAGACATTGCTTTTCGATAACTGGTTGGGGTTTCGCCGGTGACGCGCTTAAACGCGTTGTAAAACGAAGACCGCGCGTTGAACCCCACTTCGTAAGTGATGGTCAAAACGGTATCGCCAGTGGTCGCAAGCAATGTCTTGGCCTCTGCAATGCGGTAGCCATTGACGAAGTCAAAGAAGCTTTCGCCGATCTCTTCGCTCAGGGTCTGAGAGATATAGTTCGGCGATGCCCCCACATGCTGGGCCAGAGCCCATAGCGACAGGTTCGGGTCGCGGTGCAGATGATCTCGCTCCATCGCGGCCCTTAGCTTGCGCGCGATGCGCGCCGAAGCGTCTGCACTTAGCGCGGATTTTTCGTATTTTCCACTGCGCAGGTCTGACGACGGTTCTTCGGCGCTTTGCGTCGGTTCTGCGACGACATCAGGCACCAAAGGCGGGCGTTGCCTAAGCCCCCACAACGTCATTGCGGCAATCAGGGCAAGGCTGGAAAACCCCGCGACACCGATGAACGCAGGCACCGTGCCGGCCTGTGCCGTGTCAAAGGCCACAAAAAGAATAAGGGTCCGCATCACCCAATACAGCCAGCCCAAACCGCCGATGATATAAACCCATCGCAATTCATGTTTTTCGGTGCTTGCATAGTAGTCGCGCAGCGTGAGCCGATAACTGATCATGCGGCGCACAATCAAGAACAGGTAAATCGCCATTTGCGGATACAGGGCAACCTGAAAAAGAACGACAAGGGCGACAAGCGCAAGGAACCATCCCGATGTCGGGATCGCACCGCCTAAGAAGATCGCCGTACTGACGTCTTGTGGTGAAAATGCGACGATCAAACCAACCAATATGGCAGCCCCCGGCAGCAGGAAATGCCGATAAAGGTGCTTTGGTCGCCTTTGCGCTGTTGATGTCAAAGCAAACAAATACACCCAGAACAACGGCGCAACGCAAAGCGTGCTTGGCGTCCAGATGATCAGTTCGGCGATCAGAACATACTGATTATCCATCGCGTCCAGAACGCGACCGGCTGCATCCGGTATGCTGTTGATTGCCACCGCCGCAAGAAAAAGCGCAAAACTGCGGCTGACGCGGGAATATTTGGTCTGCAAAAGACTCAAAATTATACCAAACACCGCGATTGCGATGGCCGCCGTGCTCGTCATTTCGACAATGATCATGTCCATGCCGCAAACTGGCTTAAACCGCAGGAGGAGACCAGAGTGGGCAAACCATACGCGCAAAAAATGTGTATCGCCGTTTAAATGCGCTCTGATTGAGAAGATATCGTGATGAGGCCGATGTCGTCGGAACTGAGGCCTGTCTTGCCGGTAAGACGTCCCGATCGACGCATTTGGGATCAGAACACTGGTCGATATGAACCGCTACGTGCAAATCTGTTGGGTGTAGCCGTTCATATCCCTGTCCGACGCGGTTGGGTTTGATCCTTGGGATTAACCCGATGTCACCACTTCGATGTAGCCCGCTATCGCGCCGCTTTTGTTCGTCATGGCAGCACGTACCGTACCAGTTCCAAGCTCCGCAACCATGACAGAGTCAAATCCAAAATTGCGCCCTTCATGCGAAATGAGAGCATCGGAATGGACAAACACCCCTAATCCGGCACCCGAACTGACCGGGGTGACCATACGTTGCGCCAGTTCAACCGGAATGATCGCGTCGCTTGTTCCGCGTAGTGAATGGATGATGGCCTGCATGATCTTTGCAAGATCCGTTGCTGTCGCCCAAAGGCCGGCAGCCGCGCTTTCCGGGTGTCGCCTGTATCCGCCGGGAACCGGGCGCCCATCTTCAAACGTTCCATACGCGAAAGGTGCGGATGGTGTGATCGCGAAAGTCGCAAGAGGCGCGCCGACGGGGCGTAACACCGCAGCGGCCGCATAGGTTGCGAAATCGGTTCTGGTCACGTCCTCGATCAATGTCTGCAAGACCGTTGTGCCGCCACCGCTGTAGCTAAAGCGACGAAGCTGCCAACGGCGAGCCCGAATGGGGTCCGAATTCGCAGGTGGGCTGCCATCCAGGATATTCAGCAGATCCGGCAGCGGGTCATCCGGCCCATAGCCTGCAAAACCATGAATTGTGATGCCAGCGGTATGTGACATCAATTCAGCGACCGTCGCTGTTGCGCCTCTGGCACCCGGCAACTGCCAACGTTTCAGATAGTCGTTCACCGGTCGATCAAGCGCAACCCGACCATCGCGCACCAGTGTCAGAACCGCCAATGCGGCCGCGGTCTTCGAGCAGGATGCCGCCTGGAAAAGCGTGTTATCATCGACAGCAAATTGTGGGGTTGCCATGCCACCATACCCGGTCGTCAAACGCCCCTCTTTGATTTCAGCGATCTGATAGCCGGGGACATCTGGTTTTGTCTGTTGCGCAAGCGACAAGCGCGGCGGCGGTGCAAGAAATGCGGCCAAGCCCGCCGTAGTAAAGGTGCGTCGATCCATGGTTGCAGTCTTCCTAAATGGCCAAGTGTGAGACCCATTCGTCATTATGGGCCCTGCAATGTTGCTTTCGCCGTCTTGGGAAGTCGCCTCTTCCGGCAGGGTTGGACAAAGTCCTTGGCGTCAAACTGTTCTGTTGGCGACGCGACAACCGATTGGAGCTGTAACCCAAGGCACTTCTGTCCTATGTACGTGACGACTTGGCGCGGAATGCCCCATTGAACGGGCAAAGCGGGTTGACTGGGTCACGGAATCCTCTTATCTCGCGCTGATCTTATTCATGACCCGATGTGATCGGGTTCAAACGCTATGCAGGATGTCCCGCCATACGGGCTGGTGATATCCCTTAAGACAAGGAAAACGCTCATGTCGCGCCGTTGCGAACTGACTGGAAAAGGCCCGATGTCTGGCAACAATGTCAGCCACGCCAACAACAAGACCAAACGCCGCTTTCTGCCGAACCTGCAGGATGTGACGCTGCAATCTGACGTTTTGGGCCGGTCTTTCAAATTCCGCATCTCTAACGCCGCCCTGCGTACCGTTGATCACCGCGGTGGTCTGGATGCGTTCATGGCCAAGGCAAAAGATGCAGAGCTTTCCGCTGACGCGTTGAAAGTAAAGAAAGAAATCACCAAGGCGACCGCCGCTTAAGCGCCTTTTCCTGATCTGAAAAACAAAAACCCGGTTGCGCCCGTCGCAGCCGGGTTTTCCTTTTTGGTCAGGTTTTGCTGACTTGGTAGATTTCACAAAACCTGCTATTGTTCCCGCATTCGTTACCGCAAGCGTTTTGAAAAATTAATTTGCGTTCATAAGTGAGATGCATGGTCGTTCACCATGATGACCCGCATTGTTCGTACCTGGGGGTTCGATTATGAAAAATTCAATCAAGCACCTTTTGGGTGCAGTTACATTGATGGCCGGGCTGATTTTGCCTGCGTTCTCAGCTGCCAACGAAACTAACGCCGGTCGCTGGTCAGATGAGATCAATTATATCCGGTCGCATGGCGTTTCGGTCATCCAGAATGGCAATGGTTCGGCCCTGATCGTTTTGGAAACCAAGTTCGGCCCTGAACCTGCCCCGGCGATGCGCTTACATCTCGGCAAGGACGGGGTCGCTAACCCAACCGCTGATCTGGGTGTCCTTTCCAAGATCAAGGGCCTGCAAGTGTTTGAAACACCTGCCGCCGTCGACATCACCGATTTCAATGAGCTGCATATCTGGAACGTCGATGACGGGACCTCACTGGGTGTCGCGCCGCTGGGGCAGTAAACGACAGGTAATGTTTCTGGCGTTTCGTCAAACGCCGCTATCCTCCCCTTGACCCCCTGCCGCAAGGTGGCGGACATAAGGGCGATGAACGTTCTTCCGATTGATCCGATCCTGCCCGAGCTCATGGATGCCCTTGGCACCCATGGGCGCGCCGTGTTGCAGGCCCCGCCCGGTGCAGGCAAGACTACCAGGGTGCCGCTGGCAATGCTGAATGCCGCCATCAACCCGGGCAAGATCATCATGCTGGAACCCCGCCGTCTGGCAGCCCGCGCCGCCGCCGAACGGCTGGCGGAATCCCTGGGCGAGGTCCCGGGTCAGACCGTCGGTTACCGCATGCGCGGCGACAGCAAGCCGGGATCAGGTATCGAAGTCGTCACCGAGGGCATCCTGACCCGCATGATCCAATCCGATCCGGAATTGGCCGGGATCGGGGCGGTGATCTTTGACGAATTTCACGAACGGTCCTTGAATGCTGATCTTGGGCTGGCGCTCACCTGGGAATTGCGCAGTGTCTTACGCCCCGATCTCATCATCCTCGTCATGTCCGCCACGCTTGATGCAGGTCCGGTTGCCGCGATGCTTGACGATGCGCCGGTCCTGACCTCTGAAGGGCGGTCATTTCCTGTCACCTTTCACTATCTTGATCGCGCCATCCCCAAGAATACGCGACTGGAACACGCCACAGCCGATCTGATTGTTGACGCGGCGGGCCAGACAACAGGTGGCATGCTTGTATTTCTACCGGGAGAGGGCGAGATCCGGCGCACCGCCACAGCCCTTGATGGCCGCTTACCCAATGATTGCCAGATCAGGCCTCTTTACGGTGCGTTACCGTTCAAGGATCAACGCGCGGCCATCGCCCCTGCAAAAGCCGGGCGCAAGATCGTTCTTTCGACTTCGATCGCTGAAACCTCGCTGACCATTTCGGATATCCAGGTGGTGATCGATGCGGGCCGGGCGCGGCGCGCACGGTTTGATCCGGGCTCTGGCATGTCGCGGCTGGTGACCGAAAAGGTTAGCCGGGCCGAGGCCACCCAGCGCGCAGGCCGTGCAGGACGGGTCGCCCCCGGTGACGCCTTCTGTCTTTGGACAAAGGGGGAAAACGGCGCGTTGTCCGGCTTTGCCCCGGCCGAAATTGAAGCCGCTGATCTGGCTGGGTTTGCCTTGGAACTCGCGGCCTGGGGCAGCGATGACCTTGCCTTTCTGACGCCACCGCCACCCGGTGCCCTGGCAGAGGCACGCAGCCTGCTGCAATCGCTGGGGGCACTGGATGCTGACCTGCGGATCACCGACCATGGCCGCGCATTGGGCGCCCTGCCCTTACATCCGCGTCTGGGACATATGCTGCAAGTCGCTGGCGCACAGGCCGCCCCTTTGGCGGCGCTTCTGGCGGGGCGCGACCCGCTGCGCGGGGCACCGGTTGACATCACCTTGCGTATCGCCGCTCTGAAGGGGCGCTATGATGGACCGGGCACCGTCAATCATGGCGCAGTGTCGCAAATCAAAGCCGAAATCCCCCGCCTGTCGAAAGGGTTGCCAAAACGGCCGCCGATGGAGCTCGCCCAACAATCCGCGCTCGCCTATCCCGACAGGATCGGGCTACGCCGCAAGGGGGATACCCCCCGTTACATCCTGTCCGGCGGCAAGGGAGCCATCCTTGCCGGGGATGATCCGCTGGCCGGGCAACGCCTGATCATTGCCACCGATCTTGATGGTGATGCGCGTGAAGCACGGGTCAGACAGGCCGTGACCATCAGTGAAAAGGCGCTACGCGAACTGTTCGGCGATCAGATCAGTTGGAAAGATATCTGCGTATGGTCACGGCGTGACGGTCAGGTTTTGGCCCGAAGGCAAGAATGCTTTGGCGCGCTGGTGCTGGATGACAGGGTCTGGCCGGATGCGCCTGACGATGCTGTGGCGCGGGCGATGCTGGATGGGATACGGCAGCTGGGCCTGCTTCCTTTGCTGGCCGCAGATCGGTTCCGGGCGCGAGTTGCGCTGGTGGATGGTTTGCCCGCAATGGATGATGAAAACCTGCTGGCGGAGTTGGAGGATTGGTTGCTGCCGCATCTGCATGGCGTGCGCAGCGCAGCGGATTGGAAGAAATATGACATTCTGCCGGCATTGCGCGCGATGCTGGACTGGGACCAAATGCAAAAGCTGGATAAGGTCGCACCAGGCCATTTCGAAACACCGCTTGGCCGCAAGATACCTATTGATTATCAGGGCGGCGCGCCCGGCATCACCTTGCGGTTGCAGGAAATGTTCGGCGTCACCCGGCATCCGATGGTGGGTCAGGTACCGTTGCGGGTCACGCTTTTGTCGCCTGGGCAAAAGCCGGTGCAGGTGACACAAGACATTGTGGGATTCTGGGCCAGCTCTTACGCAGATGTGCGCCGGGACATGCGCGGGCGCTATCCACGCCACCCCTGGCCCGAGGACCCCACCGTCGCCGACCCTACTTTACGCGCGAAACCACGAGGCACATGAGCGTGATTTGCCAAGCGATTCGGCCTATGTTAATAAAAACACAATAAAATAAACCTATTGGCAGGTTATGATGAGTTCGAAGATCCACAACCTCTGGACGGGGGCAATCCGTCCATTGCTGAAACGCCCACCTGCACTGCAAGTGGCAGCTCTTTGTCACCGCGATAGTGCCAATGGCCCTGAGGTTATGCTCGTCACCAGTTCCAGCGGACGCTGGATTCTGCCAAAGGGTTGGCCCATTGACGGGCTGACCGCGGCTGAAGCTGCCAAGCAGGAAGCTTGGGAAGAAGGCGGCGTGAAAAAAGGCAAAGTCGACAAAACCGCACTTGGCCATTTCCTGACCGAGAAACGCTTTGACAATGGCGCCGTGATCCCTTGTGAGACGCAAGTCTTTCCGATTGCTGTGAAATCCGTGGCCAACGACTATCCCGAAGCTGATCAGCGGGATCGCATCTGGGTGTCGCCTGAAAAGGCGGCCGAAATGGTTGATGACCCGGGTCTAAGCAACATGCTGGAAACTTTCGCCGCGGCCTGAGTCTTAATCAGTTGCCAGCGCGGCATGCTGTCGCTAACCCTTCCGCCAGTTTGGGGAAGGGCAAATCATGCGTGACGGGCAACCAACAAATCAGTGGAAAACACTTGACCGCGACCTTGGGCGGATCGGGGCGGTGGAATACGCAACGCAATATGTTGCCCAGCCATTGGTTGGCCTCGGCATTGCAATGGCGTTCATCATCGTTGCCGCGCTTGCCAGTACCTTGTTCTTTGGCGGTGAGACCCATTCCTATGTTGTGATCGCCGCCGCAGCTTTTGGCGCTTATATGGCGGTCAATATCGGCGCCAATGACGTTGCCAATAACATGGGACCTGCGGTTGGAGCCAATGCGCTGACCATGGGTGGCGCCATCGTAATTGCGGCCCTGTGCGAAAGCGCGGGCGCGCTTCTGGCGGGTGGCGATGTGGTTTCAACCATCTCCAAAGGGATCATCGACCCTGAAAGTGTTGCCAGCAGTGAGGTTTTCATCTGGGCGATGATGGCCGCCCTGATTTCATCCGCCCTTTGGGTCAATCTGGCCACCTGGGTTGGCGCGCCCGTTTCTACAACCCATTCAGTGGTCGGCGGCGTGATGGGGGCAGGCATCGCTGCAGCGGGTTTCGCCGCTGTCAACTGGCCCACGATGAGCGCGATCGCCGCAAGCTGGGTCATCTCTCCCATGATGGGGGGCATCATCGCCGCCGCTTTCCTTGCCTTCATCAAGACCGCAATCATCTATCAGGACGACAAAATCGCCGCCGCCCGGCGTTGGGTGCCTGTTCTGATCGGGATCATGGCAGGTGTCTTTGCGATGTACCTGGCCATGAAAGGGTTGAAGAAAATCGTCAAGATCGACCTTTTGAGTGCCTGCACGATCGGGCTGGTCATCGGCGCGGTCGTCTATGCAATCTCCGCACCGCTGATCAAGCGGCAATCCGAAGGACTGGAGAACCGCAACCGGTCGTTGAAGCTGCTGTTCAACATCCCCCTGATCCTCTCGGCCGCCCTGCTGTCATTTGCCCATGGGGCCAATGACGTGGCCAATGCGGTTGGCCCCCTCGCCGCCATTGTGCATGCAGAGGAGTTCGGCACATTCGCAGGCAAGGTCAATATCCCCACATGGGTCATGGTCATCGGGGCGTTCGGGATATCCTTCGGTCTGATCCTTTTCGGGCCCAAACTGATCCGCATGGTCGGCAGTCAGATTACGAAGCTGAACCCGATGCGCGCCTATTGCGTCGCCCTGTCAGCTGCGATCACCGTGATCGTGGCCAGCTGGCTGGGCCTGCCCGTATCTTCAACCCATATTGCTGTCGGTGGCGTCTTTGGTGTGGGCTTCTTCCGCGAATGGGATGCCGAACGCCGCGCACGGCTGTCATCTGCCAAACGCCCCCCAGCAAAGCGGATCGCACCCGAAGAACGCCGCCGCCGTAAATTGGTGCGCCGGTCGCACTTCATGACGATCATCGCGGCCTGGGTCATCACTGTACCCGCGGCGGCCATAATGTCCGGCCTGATCTTTCTTGGACTGCAAATGGCGTTTGTCGGCTGAGAGTTTTCGTAACGAAAATTCTCCCGTTCGGAAAAAAATTTCCTAGGAAATTTTTTTTGCCTGTCAAACGCCGAGGCAATAGCGCATGATCGCCTTCTGCGCATGCAAGCGGTTTTCGGCCTCGTCAAAAATCACTGAGTTTGGCCCATCCATCACGCTGCTTGTCGCCTCATCGTCGCGATGGGCAGGCAGGCAATGCATAAACAACGCATCATCCTTAGCCTTACCCATCAGCGCATCATTGACCTGATATCCCCGCAACTGATTATGCCGTCTTTCGCGGGCCGATTGCGGGTCATGCATACTAACCCAGGTATCAGTGACCACAAGATCAGCCCCATGCACCGCCTCATGCGGATCGCGCACGATAGTATAAAGCCCGTCAAGCACGGGTTCAGGGTCGAGCGGCGGCGGGCCAGTAAAGACGAGATCAAAGTCAAACTGCTTGGCCGCATGGGCAAAGCTGGCAAAGACATTGTTGCCATCACCTGACCAAACGACTTTCTTACCCTTGATCGACCCCTGATGTTCCTCAAACGTCATGACATCGGCCATGATCTGGCACGGATGAGTGCGGTTGGTCAGCCCGTTGATCACCGGCACGCTGGCGTATTCAGCCATCTCCAAAAGGGTCTGTTCCTCAAATGTGCGGATCATGATCAGATCGACATAGCGTGACAGGACCCTCGCGGTATCAGCGATCGTTTCGCCATGACCCAACTGCATATCGGTGCCCGACAGAACCATCGTCTGCCCGCCCATCTGGCGCACGCCCACGTCAAAGGACACACGGGTCCGGGTGGAAGGTTTTTCAAAGATCAGCGCCACCATTTGCCCCTCCAATGGTTGTTCGGCGTCCATGGTGCCTTTGGGCTTGCCTTTACGCGCGTCTTTCATCGCTTGAGCATTGGCGATGATCTTGCGCAGGTCATCCGCAGGTGTCGTATCAATATCCAGAAAGTGGGTCATTCTTTTCGCTTTTCGTTGGGCCGAAGGAGGGCCGAGAAGTCAAAGGTGGGTCATCACCTGAACAAGTTTACCATCGCGGGTCTGGGCCAATCGTCGTTTTCGAAACCCGGCCTGATTGTAGATCCCGATTGTCCTTGTATCCGTTGTATTCGCTGCAACAGCGACCATCGGATAATGCAGGCGCAGATCGCGCAGATAGGCGTCAATGTAACCCACCGCATGGCCCTGCCCCAGATATTCCGGGTTGCCCACAAATGTGCCAATCACCCGCGTCCCGCGCGGCAGATCAGCATATTCAGGCATCGTAAATGCGCTTGCATCATGGTCATGGATATAGGCGAACGGGCGATTGACCAATTCAACCATATGCATGTCGATTTTGGTGTTGTTCATATCCTGTTTGATCAATGCGATCTGCTTTTCCGCCTCACCCCACCACACTTTGACATGTGGCAGGTCAAGCCACTGACGCAGCTGCGCCAGATCATCGGGGGTCACGCGGCGAAAGCTGTAGTTACGCATCGTCTCCCTTGATCTGTTCGGCTACCTGGCCAAGTTTTTCAACGGCCAGCGCGATATCATCATCCGGAATGTTCAACGCCGGCAAAAGACGGACCACGTTATCAGCCGCAGGCACGGTCAGCACGCCTTGCCCGAAGCCTGTATTCACCACATCACTGTTGGCCGCCTTGCACTTCAGTCCAAGCATCAGGCCCGATCCGCGTACCGCCTCAAACACATCCGGATAGGCGGCAACTAATCCTTCGAGTTTCTGGCGGAAAAGCCCCGCTTTGCGGTTCACCTCTGCTAGAAACGCATCATCACCGACAATCTCCATCACCTTGGCCCCAACCGCACAAGCCAGCGGGTTGCCACCATAGGTCGACCCATGTGTCCCAGCAGTCATACCTGATGCCGCATCTTCAGTGGCCAGCACGGCCCCCAAGGGAAAGCCCCCGCCGATGCCCTTGGCGACCAGCATGATATCGGGCGTCACACCGGCCCATTCATGCGCAAAAAGCTTGCCGGTCCGGCCCATGCCGCATTGCACCTCATCAAGGATCATCAGGATGCCATGCTGATCACATAAGTCGCGCAATCCTTTCAGGCAGGCGTCTGGCAAGGGCCGAATGCCCCCTTCGCCCTGCACGGGTTCGATCATAATTGCCGCGACCTGATCGCTTGCCGCGGCTTGCAGCGCATCATGATCGCCAAACTCCAGATTGGTAAAGCCGGGCAGCAACGGGCCAAACCCCTTGGTCATCTTTTCGGACCCGGCTGCCGCAATCCCGGCGCTGGACCGGCCGTGGAATGACCCAGTGAAGGTGATGATCTCTGTCCGATCCTCGCCCTTGTCAGACCAGTATTTTCGGGCCATTTTTACCGCTAACTCGCAAGCTTCCGTCCCCGAATTGGTGAAAAACACCGTATCGGCGAACGTTTTGTCGACCAGCGCATCGGCCAGCTGCTGCTGAGCCGGAATGTTGTAAAGATTGGAGACATGCCACAGCGCACCAGCCTGTTCAGCCAGGGCCGCGACCAGTGCCGGATGCGCATGGCCCAGCGCATTCACAGCAATCCCGGCGCCCAGATCCAAAAAACGTCGGCCATCTGCCTCTGTCAGCCAGGAACCTTCGCCAGACGTGAATGTCAGCGGGGCACGGGAATAGGTTGGCAGAATAGATGCGATCATAATGATCATCCTTCGAAGATTGGCCCGATTGGTGCAGAACCACGCGGGGGTGTCAATGTGTTTAGGGGGTTTGATGAGGTCGTGACAAAGGGCGGCGCTATGAGCGTCGGCGTCGGTTTTCAGCTGTCATATTCATCATCATGCTGGCGGGATAACTGGAAATGAGGGCATAAGAAAGGGCAAATCTTCGATGAGTCCGATGTCATGCCCCGCAAACAATACCAGACGAAGCTGGATGCGCCGTTCCTGAAACGGATCACGTTGCGTCCCGAGAAGATGGAGAAAGGTTACCCGTTTGATCTGCATTGGTTGCAGGAACCGGATTTCGAACTGAATTTCACCCAGCCGGTGACTATCATCGTCGGCGAAAATGGCACCGGCAAATCAACCTTGATTGAAGCGATTGCAGGGCTTTCCGGGTATGATGAGGCTGGTGGCGGGAAAGGTTACCGCCCGGTCGACCATTCAAATGCGATTGATACCAGCGGTGCTGCGCTTGGCGATGCGTTGCGTGCTGGTTGGCTCCCGAAAATTACCAATGGATGGTTTTTCAAGGCCGAGAGCTTTTTCGACGTGGCGCGCTATTTGGATGAGGTTAACAGCCCCAGCGCGGATTTCCTGTCTCATTCCCACGGCGAAGGCTTCATGCGGGTGTTCGAAGAACGCATGTCCCGGCAAGGCATCTATTTCATGGACGAACCGGAAAGTGCGCTTTCACCCAAACGCCAGCTTGCCTTGTTGCGCATCCTGAACCGGGTGCAGACCGCGGCAAAGGCACAGGTGATTATGGCCACCCATTCGCCGATCCTGATGGCGTTGCCCGGTGCCGATATCTGGCAGATCTGCAAGGACGGGATCACCCCGGTCGATTATCGCGACACATCGCATTTCCGGCTTTATCAGGATTTTACAATCGATCCCGAGGCCTTCATCGCCGAAGCCATCGCGGATGAGACGGAAAGCCAGTTCTAGCAACTGTCTCCCTCAGGCAGTTTGCTATGCCCCGGCGATCGGGCCGCCGGGGCATACATCAAAGCGTGTATTCCTGATAAATTGCACCGCTGTCATACACTTTATGCTCAGTCAACCGCATCTGCCGGGCCGGGCCTTCCCCGGTAAAAAGCGGAACGCCCCGTTCAAGAAGGATCGGGGCGCGTTTCAACCGCAAATGGGTTATTTGTCCCGCCCTCAGCAACATTCCGGCAAGAATGCCACCACCGCAAAGATAGATGGGCCCGGATGCATCGGACCGCAATCTTTCGACACGTGGCAAGGGATCGGTGACCTTTTCGACCTGCGCACCAGCAGGCAAATCAATCGTCCTGGAAATCACCAGCGACTGCGCCCATGGATAGGGGTTTTGGCCCGGCTTTAGACCAAAAGCGTAGCCAAACTCATAGGTCGCCCGGCCCATGAGGACCGCCGCATAAGTTTGCAGCCGGGCAGTGTAGTCGTCGACCACCTCCCCTGTATGAGGGAAAAGGGACACGTCGCCAGATGCGCCTGCGATAAAACCGTCAGCCGAAACGGCGACGTCATAGATAATGGGTTGCATGTTTGTGCTCCCGCTTGGATTGGATCAAATGGATGGATCGTGGTCCGTTACTTGATCACTGGCAGGGCACTCCTTCTAACACCGGTTGATGTTATCATATTGTGGGGCAATTCGGCAATTGCCACCGACAGCATCACGGGTCAGAAAGCACAGATGACCCTGCGCACACCTAACCCACCGCTGGCCGTTGCCCTGATGCTGACGGCCACTGCGTTCATCGCGGGGACGATGCTGTTGGCCAAGACGCTGGGCACCGATTTCCTCGGCGATCCGCTGCACCCTTTGCAGATTAGCCATGGCCGGTTCTTGTTCGCATTTTTGGCAATTGCCACTGCCACCGCAATCTATCGGCCAACGCTCAGCAAACCTGATTGGGGGCTGCATATCGGGCGGACCGTGTTTGGCTGGGGCGGTGTCACACTGATGTTTGCCGCCGTCAGTTACATCCCATTATCGGACGCCACGGCGATCAGCTTTCTCAACCCGGTGTTTGGGATGCTTCTGGCGATCCCGCTGCTGGGTGAACGGGTGGGGCCGTGGCGCTGGACCGCCGCCGCCATGGCGCTTGGCGGGGCGATGGTCCTGTTGCGCCCCGGTCCTGACAGTTTTCAGCTGGCTGGTTTGTTTGCCCTGGGCGCGGCGGTCATCATGGGTATGGAACTAATTTTTATCAAGAAACTGGCGAACAAGGAACCGGCCTTTCAGATCCTGTTGACCAACAACGCGCTTGGGCTTGTGATCGCGTCCGCCGCGGTCCTGCCGGTATGGGAGCCACCAACATCCGCGCAATGGATCGCGCTGGTCGGGATTGGTGTCATGATGGCCGCAGCCCAGACATGTTTCGTCAACGCGGTCGCCCGCGCCGATGCCAGCTTTGTCACGCCGTTCAGCTATGTCACACTGATCTTTGCAGCGCTTTACGATCTGCTGATCTTTGATGTTGTGCCGGATGCGATCAGCATTTTCGGTGCCGCCATCATTCTGACCGGCGCAACTTTGCTTGCCTGGCGCGAAAACCGACACACCGCTTGATCAGAATGCGGCAACAACGATACTGCCCCGGTCAAATTACAGCCACGATTCTGGGCTAGATGCGCGACCATGAACGACGTTTACGAGTATCGCAGAGCACCGAATCAATGGGTGATCCGATTGTTCGCGATTGCCATTGTTTTATTAATGACAGTCGTCGCCCTGACGGGGGCGGAACACCTGATGACGCTTGTCTGGGCGCTCAGCGCGATTACCTTTACATGGATGCTGCTGCCCAAGCCGATCTCGGGCATTCGGGTTGACCAGGATCATCTGACCTTGGCGGCCTGGCGCAAGCCGCGATCTATCCCCCTCGATGATATCGCCTATCTGCGGGTGACCGAACTCAGCGCCGAATGCTCTGTGACGATTGTCTACAAGGACGGGCGCGAAGAGGGCACCTTTGCCGGTGACCTGCCAGACATTGATGAATTGTCAGAGGTGATGGCAGAACGCGGCGTGCCTTTGCGGGACGTGTTCTAGGCCTTCATACGGTAGCCCGTTTTCATCCAGCGCCAACAAATGCTCGTCACAACCACGCAAGCCACCCCGACGACGCCAAGGCCGATCCACGGGCTACTGTCACTGACTCCGATCATGCCAAACCGCACCCCGTCAATCACATAGAAAAACGGGTTGATGTGGCTAAGTGTCTGCAAGAATGGCGGCAAAGCATCAATTGAATAAAACGTACCGGACAAAAAAGCCAAAGGCGTGATCAGGAAATTCGAAATCGCGGAAAGCTGATCGAATTTATTGGCAAAGATGCCCGCGATCATGCCCAACCCGCCCATCAGCACCGACCCCAGCAAAACAAAGCCAATCACCCATAGCGGTTGCCGGATCTCCGCATCCAGAAAAACCGCAGCCCCGATGGCAATGACAATCGCCACCAGGAAACCACGCACCACCGCCCCGCTCAGATAGCCGATCACCAGTTCCAGGGCCGAAAGCGGGGGCATTAGCGTGTCCACGATATTGCCCTGCATCTTGGCCGAGGTCAGGCTGGATGACGTGTTGGCAAAGGCATTCTGGATCACCGTCATCGTCAGGATACCCGGGGTGAGAAAGGTCATAAACGGCACGCCCATCACATCTCCCCGGCCCGGCCCGATGGCGATGGTGAAAATCATCAGAAACAGGCCTGCATTGATCAGCGGCGCCATCACCGTCTGCGACCAGACATTCATGAAACGACGCACCTCACGACGCATCAATGTCCATGTGCCCAGCCAGTTGACCCGGCCAAATCGGCGCACACCCATCATTGCTTGTTCTTTCATGTCGCACCCTTTGGCAAATTGCGGTGTCGGTCCTTCACATCCGCCTCTGCCATGCTTAGAATAGGGGATCGAAGAATAGACAAGGCCTGATGTAAGCCATCAGTCCCTCCGAACCAGAGGAAACGATATGTCCTGGACAGACGAGCGCGTCGAGACGCTCAAAAAGATGTGGGGCGAAGGCCAGTCAGCCAGCCAGATCGCCAAGGAACTGGGCGGGGTGACCCGCAACGCCGTGATTGGCAAGGTCCACCGCCTGGGCTTGTCCAACCGTGCAGGTTCTGGTGGCGCCGCTGCAACCAAAGCGGCGCCGAAGGAAAAGCCAGCGGCGGCAGCCAAGCCCGCCCCGAAACCTGCAACCAAAGCCAAACCCGCCTCGACCCCGCCAAAGGAAGAGCCGGAACTGGACGAGAACGGCATCCCGATATCCGCCGCGCGGCGGGCGATCATTCCTGCCGGGCAACCCTTGCCACCGCAGCCGTCGGCGAATGAAATCAGCCCGGAAGCGCTGGCAAAGGTAAGTGAAGTTGAAAAGACCGCCAAGAAAATCACGCTGATGGAATTGACCGAAAAGACCTGCAAATGGCCTGTCGGCGATCCGGCAACGGATGATTTCTGGTTCTGCGGTCTGGCCGTACAACAGGGCAAACCCTATTGCGAGGCGCATGTTGGCGTGGCGTTCCAGCCAATGTCATCGCGGCGTGACCGGCGGCGTTAGGCATAGGCGCGACCTAACTATCCAAAAGGCCCGCATGTTCATGCGGGCTTTTTTATGCGCGGGCTGTGTTGATCCGTCATGCGGAAAGCCCAATTATCAAAGATAACAACACCAGCCACAGCGGAGATAACCATGCCAAACACAGCACTTATTACCGGTGCCTCTGCCGGGATCGGGCGCGAATTTGCGATCTATCACGCCGAGAAAGGGGGCGACCTGATTATTACGGCACGGCGCGAGGCTGCGCTTTCCGCGCTCAAGGCAGAGATTGAAGCCGCCCATGATATTTCTGTCACCACGGTTGCACTTGACCTTGGCACTGAGGATGGTGCCCAGCACCTCTATGATGCGGTCAAGGGCCGACGGATTGACATCCTGATCAACAATGCTGGTTTTGGCGGGCATGGGGCGTTCATTATGCGCGACCTCGACAGCGATCTTGCGATGATCGACCTGAACGTCAAATCACTTGTTGCACTGACCCATATGGTCGCCAATGACATGGCCGCGCAAGGTGACGGTAAGATACTGAATGTCAGTTCCACTGCCAGCTATATGCCCGGGCCGTTACAAGCGACCTATTTCGCGACGAAGGCCTTTGTCAGCAGTTTCTCGCAAGCATTGGCGGAGGAGCTGAAAGATAAGGGCATCACAGTCACGGCCCTTGAACCCGGTTATGTCGAAACCGAATTTGCAGCCCGCGCCGATCTGGAAAACACCGGCCTTGTCAATGCGGGCGGTGCCACCCCGCGTAGTGTGGCCAAGTTCGGGTATGATGCGATGCGGCGGGGCGCCCTGCGGGTGGTCAATGACGGGCGGCTGCGGTTCATGCTGAACTGGCTGGTCCCTTTCGCGCCGCGCTGGTCGGTCCTGAAGATGATGCGCAAAATGCAGGAAAAGACGGGTTAACCCTCTGCCGAGATACCTGGAACATCACCTATCACATAACGCGTTGAAATCGTAGGTTTCAGACAGCGTTCAGGTGATTGCGGGTTTTCGGCATAGCACTCCAACAAAAAGGCCCGCGCAATGCGGGCCTTCATATCAGTTTTTCTACCGAGCGCAGCTAGGCTATCTTGCGACGTCGGGACACAAATACCATTGCCCCTAACCCTGCAAGAAGCAGCGGCAAGGATGCAGGTACCGGCACCTGCGACAACTCATACCGCAGGTTATCGATCGCACCAGAATTATTGCCAAAATTGAAGGTGAGCTGTGTCACATTCTGCCAGTTCAGCAGGCCGGTGGTCGAAAAATAATTATCATATTGTGACCCAGTCGGTGTTCCAATGCGGATCCGGTTGCCATTGTTGTCGCTTGCAGCAACCGATTCATCATCCAGAAAATCGAACCCGAGGAATGTGATCGCCTGCGAAAAGTTGAACCTGATCCAACCGCCATTGCCGTCATCATCAGGCGCACCATCATGTTCCTGCACGATCAGCGCCCGCCCCACATGGATGTCATAGTTCACGCCATCATCGGTGAACGGACCTTCCAGATCGCGATCACGGGTGCCAGAAAGCGTGGTATCGAAAATCCAAGCTTCATCGGGGGCGCTGGCCGATCGGCCATTCGCCGTTACGGACGCTGTAACACCACCACCCAAGTTGACCGATGTGATGACATCGCCATGTCTATAGTCATCGAATGTCAGTGTTGCAGCTGTTGCCGATCCGGCAAACCCGATAATGGATGCCGCGGTCAATAGAAATATCTTCATCAAGAACCCCACATACTCTTTAAAAACTTAGGTAATTCTACAACTGACTTTACCGACGGATCAAGTGAAAGCGCACCATCTTTACCTTCTATACATGCCTACTGATCACCCACCCGAGACAATGCAGCTATAACAACGCCATTGTCGCCATGGCTGCGCAAGGAACGTCTAAGCCTCCGGCAAATTGCAACGCAAAGAGATAGCCGATCCAAAGCCCTGTTTGGCGGGAAACCAGCACTTTCTGCCCATCATGGACCTCTTGCAGTGCTTCAGGCATAGCGCGCCAATCTAAGATCACGACAACATCGCAACGACGCGCTTGGCGGCCATGACCACCGATGCGCTGCAGCGCGTCAGACCGAACTTTCGCCGCAAATCGCCAGGAGAAGGGCCTGCTCCTCTTTGAGTCCGCGTTTATAAGTTAGCTCTGTTCAGGTTTTGGTCTTCCTCTGACCGGTTAGCATATTCCGCCGGTGTCAATTCAGCGAGGCTGGAATGCGGGCGGTTGTGGTTAAAGTCGGTGCGCCATGCCGCCACCAAATTGCGTGCATGGCGCAGGTTGTCGAATAGGTGCTCGTTCAGACGACAACTCTTTCAATCGGCCACGCAGATCCGTATCCGCTGGCCGCTACCCACACGAAAGCAAAGGACGCACCAGAAAGCGAACCTATACGTTTCAGCCTAGAAAGCATCGAACTAGGCACCCGAAAAAACGGCGAGCCGTTTGCGTCTGCGGTGTTGATTGAGCGCGAAGAACAAGTAACACGCGCCATTAAGCTAACCCGGTCGCAGCAACGCGCCATGAAGGCATTTGATGACGCTGCCAAAGAGCATGGGCAGTTTGCCGACGACGGCTCGTTTGTGGGCGTGCACCGCGACGATTGGCGGGCGGCTTTTCTTCGCATCGCAACGCAGGACAACGACGACAGCAAAAGCAAGGCTTTCCGCCGTGCCTGCACCGATCTTGTCGAGAAAGGCGAACTGGACGTGGCCGACGACGTATTCCGGTACGTAGGCACGTTCGCTTGGGTGAAAAATCAAGCGGTTACGGCCACCCGGACAGCCGGACAGGACACGGACATTGCCGGACATGTCCAAATGGCGAGACCGTGAGTTACCCGGACGGACAGGACACACCCCTTTAGGGGGTGTCCACTTGTCCGGCACGGTCGGGGGATTATCCGACCAAGAGAAAACCGCAAATGAAATGGGAAAAGGCGATGAACGTATTCATAGAATGTTTGGAAATCACACGACACGGCCAACCCAAAGGACGTATCGTTATCAACCTAGAAGCCATCATCAATATCCGCGAAGAAACGACAATTGGCGAACTTAAAGGGTGCAGGATAACGACCAAGGAACTCTCAGTTGACCTGATAGCAGCGGAGACCTACGGGGCTTCGGCCTCGTACTCAGATAGCATCTTTATTGCAGGCAGCATCAAAGAATTCTTCGCACGCATTGAGGCTGCGCAAGGCCAATGTGGGAAGCAACCAAAGCCGTCACGACGAAAGGCTTCCGTCGCATTCAAATGGTCATCAACACAGATTTTTCGTCCATATCAGTCTAATTGCAGGCTGCGGCACAATTGCGTTTGACGCGCCAAAGGAAGCCCGCCTTAACTGACGGTAAGATACCAATAAAGGGCTGAAATTGGCAGGTTAAGACGATGGCAAGCGCACCTACACAAAGCGGGGTATACAAAGCCCCCCACCCCCAAGGGCAGACAACCCGCCGTGTTCGGGTCAAACTCGATACCGTGACCGGCGCCCGAAAAGAAATGTCGAAGCTGTACCGCGAAGCACGCGCGGGCAAGATCGACATTGCCGACGCCTCCAAGCTGGCAAACATTCTCATGCTTATAGGGCGAATGATCGAAGGCAGCGACTTCGAGCGCCGTTTAGAGGCCCTAGAAGCCGCCGAACAGACGTGACACGCGCCGCCCTAACCCGGCTAAAGCGCCTTGAAGCCCAGCGCCGTGCGGCCCCAACGCTGCAACGCCGAGTCGTTCGTTTCTCACCAGCCGGTGTGCTGCTAGATGAACTGCCCAATAGCCCTTTCATGGCCGTCACTGATCACGGGACAGATGCGGAATGGGAGAACTGCCTTACCGAACAGCAACGAAAACACACTATGCTCGAAACAACACAACTGACAGAAGACGCTTAGCTCGGGCAAATACTACCCACAGACGGGGTGATATCAGTCACTGGACCTGTGCCGCCCGGCGGCGCAGATTGCCGCCCAAGAAGGACACAAGGAACGTACGCACCCCTGCATATCCGCCGTAGCTGTTGGTCGCGTTGACGGTCACGCATACGCCCGTTTGACCTTGAAGCGCGGCTTCAATCGCAAAAGGTTCGGAAACGTTGTGCAGTCGCATTGATTGCGGGTCCAAAAGGCTTTGTTGCACCGTAGAAATAGCGGTTTCTTTGTACCAGTTTGGCGTTCGGTCAACCGGGTTGGATACCGTTGGAGTGACGTTGCACGCGGCAACACTCAGAAGTGCAATGGCCGCAACGACTTGGGAAGAAAGCTTCATAGGAACCTCAAGCGAATATCTGAATTTTAGATAACTGAATTTCAGATATAGATGAAGACCCCATCGCAAACAAGGTGGGACCGCAAAGTGGCAAGGACATTTGGGAAAGCCCGACATATGGCGCTTGTTAGAATGCTTACCGATGCCCGCGAAGCCGCAGGCATAACGCAAACAGAGCTTGCCCAGAGGCTGGGAGAGTATCAGTCCTTTGTCGCAAGACTAGAAAGTGGCCAGCGGCGCATAGACGTTGTCGAACTCATCGAGCTTTCTGACATCTTAGGTTTTGACGCACCCCAGCTAGTAGCGTCGCTCCAACAAGTTGATGACAAAGGCACCTAGCTTGGCTATCTGAAATTGAGATAATAAAAATGAACACGGCCAACCGAGGCGCATATGTCAGACATTGAAATCAAACGAGACGGAAAAGGCAAAATCTATAGCCATGTTCGAAAGAAGTGGCTTGTCGAAACACCCGAGGAAACCGTTCGACAAGAGTACCTGTTAGTACTGGTCAATGACTACCAGTTTTCGCTTGACCAAATTTCGGAGGAAATGGAACTGACAGGTCGGGGCAGCGCTGGTTCGCGTGCCGACTTCGTTTTGTGGCGAACGGCACAAGATAAGCTTGACGACAACACGCCTTTTATCATCGTAGAGTGCAAGTCCGACAACGTCACAATCAAGCCTGCCGACTATAGCCAAGGCGAAAACTACGCACGTATCATCGGCGTGCCCTTCTTCGTAACGCACAATTCACGCGAAACAAAATACTGGCGTGTGAAGAAAGATAAAGTACCCGGATATACTGAAGAAATCGAGAATATCCCGCATGGCGACGCATCGGACAAAGACATTAAGGAACTCCTAAACAAGCTTCGGGCATTCAAGGAAAAAGAGTTCGCCGATCTACTTCACCAGTGCCATAACATCATTCGAAACCGAGAGAAAAAAGACCCGGCTGCTGCATTTGACGAAATCGCCAAAGTTCTCTTCACCAAAGTCTATGTTGAACGTCAACTTCTTACACGCCGCAGCAAAACCAACCTATTCACAGTTGATGTTCTCGAGGGGCAGATTGCAGAAAACCCTTTAGACAACCTCTTCCAGCAAACGAAGTCACATTATTCGACTGACAAGATTTTTGACGATGATGAACGCATCAATCTTAAGCCCGCTACGGGGGAAGAGATTGTTCGAAAGCTCGAAAAGTACAACCTGTCGGACACCAGCGAGGACGTAAAAGGTGTCGCGTTTGAAAGATTCCTCGGACGCACCTTCCGAGGCGAAATCGGCCAATTCTTCACGCCCCGAACCATCGTAGAATTCATGGTTCACATGCTGGACCCGCAAGAAGGCGAAGTTGTTTGTGACCCTGCAAGCGGTTCCGGAGGGTTTTTGATCCGTGTGTTCGAAATCGTGCGTGAAAAGATACTTGCGGATGCTGACCGACAGTACAACGACTTCAAGGATGAAATCGAAGCGGATGCGAGCTTGAGCGAGGAACAACGCGCCAAAAAGCTGAAATCGAAATACCAAGAGATTCAGCGCCGGATTGATCAAAGCGTCCAAGGCTCAAGGCTGTGGAAGCTATCCAACCGCTCCATCTATGGCACCGATGCCAACGACCGCATGGCCCGTACATCCAAAATGAACATGATCATGCACGGTGACGGGCATGGCGGGGTTCACCACCACGACGGCTTTTTGAACGTAAACGGCATCTTCGAAGGACGGTTTGATATTATTCTGACCAACCCGCCCTTTGGGGCCAATGTTGAACCAAGCGACAAGATTCTGCCGTCGGAAATCGAAGTCTCCCCCGCAGCCGAACGCCGCTATCGGGACGAATACGGCGATCTATACACCGAATCCCAAGAACGTGTCCGTGCGCATGTGAACCAGCCCATCGCTAGCCTGTTCAAGCTACCCGCGTCGGAGAAAGCCAATATCAAGACCGAGCTGTTGTTCATCGAACGGTGCTTGGACTTATTGAAACCCGGCGGTCGTATGGGCATCGTTCTGCCCGAAGGCATTTTCAACAACCCGTCGCTGGCGCGTGTTCGGGAGTTCACTGAAGACCAGGCCTTCCTGCGTGCGGTCGTCAGCCTTCCCCCGGAAACCTTCGTCAGTTCCGGAGCGAGCGTGAAGTGCTCTTTGCTCTTCCTTCAAAAGTTCACCGCAAGCGAAGAGCGCGTTTTCCGCATTCGTCGGAAGGCGTGTCGAAAAGTAACAAACGGCAAATACAAACCGGAAATTGAAGCCGAAACATCGCGGCTTGAAACCGAGATGTGGAGTCCGGTGAGAAACCGAGTCTCGCGGTTTTTTAAGTCATTGAAAGAGAGTCGCTTTTTTCGAGCTGTCCGTACAGAACCCCAACTTCGTCCGGGTGAGACGCGAGTCTCTTCGTTTAATGGAGAAACAAAAAGCCGCAAAATGCGGCTCAAAAAATCTCAATTTATTTGGCGTTTTTCAGTGGTTCAGCAGGTCATCGGCAAAATATATTGGAAGGCCATGAGCTTCTGGGACGGGACTGATGTTGCAGATGCGAACGCGCTCTTCGATTTCAGTTTCATTGATATCCAATGCTCGCGCCGCGCTTCGCGGGGTCTGAAAGCGTTTGAGAAATTGCTCCAAAATTATCGTGCTGACGCTGTTCTGCGCCCGCCGATCCTGACTTTTTGCGGTTGGATAAGTCGGCAAAAAATTCAAGAGATCCAGCTGTCTCAGTTCTGGAGAATTCAGGCCAAGACGGTCGGTCAGTTCAGAGGCTATGATGTGGTCGCTTTTGAGAATTAACAACGCTTCAAGTAACTCCGATCTAAGAACACGAATTCCGGCAATACCGGTATGGCCATTGGCCAAATATGAGCGCCCTAGCTGGCCTGAAATGAGAAACCTGAGGATTTGTGGCGTTGTGCACTGATATGCAAAGCAAGCCTTATGAATGCTGCATGCTTCATGGCAATCTGGGGGACCAACCCCAGATAGTTGGTTCGTCACCTTCGACGAAAACTCATCAATGTCATCAGGACGAAACCGCCATTTCTTGTGAGTTTGGCTGCTGATCGGTTGGATGAGCCCATCTTTGACCAGAGCCTCGAACCCTTTAATTCCGATGTTCAATCGTCTCGCGCTTTTGATGGCGTCCAAGCTGTTCACCAGATCGACGATATGGCCCATGCATTTCTTAGAAAGGTAGGGTTCCAAATTCACGTACTTGGGTTTGCCATTGCTCGGTAGCAGGCCATCGCGCACGAGTGCTTTCCGTACCCATGAGTGATGACGGTTGGTAGCTCGAGCAATATCCAGGATCTTCGCATCAACAAGCCTCTCAACACTCATGTCCGTTGAGATGCTGACAAGGCAATACTGGCCTTGCTCGGCACACAATCGTTTTATGAGATCCCGGAAAAATTGTCGTTCTGGTGGATTTACTGAAAGGAGAGCCCAATTGTGCAACCAAGTCTTGCTGAGCCTTAAGCGGTGTTTGCACAAAGCTTTATCGACAGCGTCATAGACT
This sequence comes from uncultured Paracoccaceae bacterium, assembly GCA_947503925.1. Classification (GTDB taxonomy): domain Bacteria; phylum Pseudomonadota; class Alphaproteobacteria; order Rhodobacterales; family Rhodobacteraceae; genus Yoonia. The sequence goes on from CANNFQ010000005.1 coordinate 212,949, forward strand.
GCTGGATTCCCCCGCTCAGTGACGGCAAAACCGATCCGGATGAGGTCCCTTTGATGGTTGATCTCAAGCTGCTCGGGATGGCCGACACCTTTCGTAATGAATTGCCCAAGTCCAAGACACCATCGTTCGAGTACATCAATCTGGATGTCACCGATCCATCCGCACATAGGTGTGCCGGTGTTCATTTGCTCGAGTGCGGCGCGTTCGAACGGGCTTTGCCGCATAGGCTGAACAAGTTCGGGCAGCCTGTCCAACCAACGCCTGTCCAGTTCGGCTCGCATGACGTGGTCATAGCACGAGGTGTAGTCTGCATAGGGCAACGGCACCAACACAGCCTGGTGTTTGGCGCAGGTCTGAAGTGGGCGGGGCAACCAATCCCGTCGAATGCATAGATCTGAACGCTCATGGGTGCCTGTCTCGAGCCAGCATTGCGGGCAGATCGCTAGGTCCTTCTTGCGTAGAGAGCGCGTCAAGAATTTCTGGATGCTAAGGATGGAGGTTTTTCGCCCCCCCTGAAGCGGACTGTTTCGCGCAAGCAGGGTCGCATCAGAGCCAGTGAGATTGGCCAGATACTCGAGTTGGTCGCTTTCACCGGCACATAGGCCCGCTTTGGACAATCCGGTCACTGTACAGAATTCCTGGGTGGTTCTTGATGCGTTAATAGCCGTGTTTCTCGCGAGAACTGAGAATCCAGGTTCGTCGGCCAGAGCCGATTTCTTTAGGGGCAATACTGAGATCATTTTTCTGCTCGTTTTTTGACCGCTTGTTGCGGCGATTATTGTTGTGGTTTGATTTTGATGGTTTCGAAGTCGTCGGTGATGAATGGATTGAGTGCTGGAACGCAGTCTTCTTCTTGCTGGTAGACGTTTTGAAAGTGCTGGATTGTTAATTCCGAAGCATTTGCATCTAGGGCGGTGGCGACGCCTCTTTGAGACCAAACGCAGGTTGAGCCGAAACCATACATACCGGCATGCATGAGACGTGCTGCGAACTCCTGTGTCTTCACACTGGGTGCTAACTCAATGGCCGCTCCGTCGCTAATTTTCTTGAGCGTCTTAATGGTCCGCGCAAGATCTATCGCTGGGTCCAGACTTCGCATTCTGATTTTTGAGTATCGTCGATCAAGTTGCCCATCCGATTCAAGTATCTCGTTGAAAACAGGCAACCCAATCAAGATTGGCATGATCCTTCCTCGACTGGGTTTCACCATCGATTTTAGGAAGTCTTGGAGGTCTTCACGGTCCTGCTTGCCGGTCGATCTGACATGTTGAATTTCGTCGAGCACCAATATCTTCGTATTTAGCTCTGCCATGTAATTGCGACTTGATCGCCAGTTCGACTGACCGCTGGATCGCGGCATTTCCGGCCACCCGAGCTCCTCCAGAATGTCCGAACTAAGAGATTTCAATGTGGCTCGGGCACCTAAATCAAGCTTCAGAAGAGGTCGCTCGGTATCACCTGGTATGGTTTCTACCATGCCCAGAGATTCAAGGGCTTGCATTGTCCCTTCGGTTTTGCCAGTTCCAGTTGGGCCAAGAATTGCTATTCCCTTTGCCTCGAAACGCCTTCCAGCCTTCACAGCTAAACAAAACTCATCATAGGCCTTTGAAATTTGTGCGCGGATCCTTTTGGAATCGGGGCTTTCCAAGAATGCGGTCGAGGAAAAGCTATTACACGTCATCGTCGCTCTCCTGCTGCCACCAGCTATCATCATCGACGTCTTTGTCATCTCTGATGGGCGTTTCGACCTCTGGCGCGAATTCACTAATTGGCAAGGTGCCATCTAGTTGTATTTCGTCGTTTTGACCGCTCTTGGCAGGAGGGCCGATGACGTAGCCAAGACCGTCGTTTGAACGCGTCAGCCCGGAAAGATCGGTTGTTTTGTCTTGGAAAACCGAGAGACCATGCCACAAGTTCTTCTCAAACTTGTCGACCGTTTCAGAGGTTGCAGCTGGTGGTAAAGTGCCGGCGATTTTTTGCGCCTCGGTTACATTGCTGCGAATGTAGTTGAGCGCTTCCAGGATTTCGGCAAAATTCACCTTGGCTTCCGCTGCATACCGCCGCCGAAGTATTTCACCGACAGCATTCCATTCCGCGACAGAGATGCCCCTGAAATCTTCGATACTATTGGGAACCTCGACCCACTCGCCTTTGACATAAACACTAACTGTGCCAAGGGAGTCTGGATCAACGTAAACAGGGCACTTTGAGTTTCCGATCCTTTTTCGGACACCAACCAATTGTTCGCTGTGGAAGTCGATACCCAGGACGCGGACACCTTTGCGCGTCAAGACGCGTTCAACCCGGATGCCAAAAGCGCGCCGATTGATATGTTTTGGGAGCTCTGGCGGCTTTCCAATCGTATCAACCAGCCGATTGAATGCGTTCTGGGGCGTCTCTTCATAGAGTCCGAAGTGCAAAGACTGATGGTATACATCAACGATGTATCGGATGAAAATTGATGCCAACTGATCGTCAGTGAGCGTTACGCGGGCCTCGGTGTCGTAGTCGCCACGTTCTTGAGGATTGCCGTACGTTCGGCCTGGGATGTAAGGCATCGCTCGATCGGTGAATGTCAAAAAGATCCGTTCAATTATGCCACGAAGATGCGGCTCACCCACTTGTGGAAAGAAGTAGGTGGCATATGCTGTGCTGACGGCGCGGTGCGTGTATTCTGAAAAAAATGCAGAGCCGGTATCCGATTGCAGGCTTTCAAACTGCATGCCTTCCCAACTATTTTTTGCGCCGGCGGCCTTAGCAAGTTGATCCTTGTTCTTCGTGGCCATACGTAATGAACGAACAGCTGCTTCAGAGTTCTGACTGTCTGATAACGCGAAGCCAACGACATACCGCGTGGCGACATCAATGACGATGTACATCCAACGACGTCCGCGTGGCAGTGCCGCCAGGGTTTTCTTGTCGAGCCCCTCACGCAATGGGCCTGACCTTATGAAATTACGTGCATCGACCTCCCATTCGTCGATTTGAAAGCACTCTCCTGGTCGCGTTGCACGTTCGGTTTTTCCTACACCCGAAAACTCCCGTTTGGCGGCCGCCAGTCCCTCACGGCCTGCCATAATGGCAAAGGGTCCAAATTTCTTGAGCCATTCGTGCAAGACAGAGCGACCACGACTTTGCAAAAGTGTCTTGCCGGCCTTCGCACGTTTGGCGTTTTCAACCTCGATTTCCATGATTGTCTTGGCAATGACTTCGTTGCCAGAATGTCTCTGTTCGGTCAAAAACTCGCGCAGTCGGGACGTGATGAAAACATAGCTTTCTTGGTCAATGTCAATCGAGGAGGCTTTGCCGCGATGGTCCTTAAGAGACTCAATCCGCCTTCCAGACGCTCGATAAATTCGCTTCCAACCCAAGATAGTGCATGCATTCGGCCATTGCGACGGACTATCGCTTTTCGAACTGAAGTACTTTTTACCAAACTCGCCTTCAAAAGCAGATCGTGCCTTCTCAACCTCCTTCCTGAGATTATGTTCGTTGTCCTGAACGCTCTTGGGTGTGAATTTGATCCTCTTTTCTGCGTAGAGTTTTTCGACACAGAGAACGAAGAACCATCTATTTAAAACGAGCGTTCGCTGCGTTTTTGGCAGTTCCCACACGAACAAATAGGGGTCTGGCGCATGCATCGCTTCGATGACGTTGGCTGACCGCCGCTTGATGTCCCAACTGTCATCAGCAACGATCTCGTTGATGTCGACCCAAGAGATTTTTTCTACTGCGTCTGAGCCACCGGCGCGCCTCATATATGCAAAGTCCGCATCGCTGTAGAGGAAATTGTAGGAAACACCGTCCCAACAATAGAGATCCACTGTGTTAAAGTGAAACTTCGGGGTCATCGGATCGCTTTCACCATAGTAAAGAAATTGATGCGGCCCGGGCTGATCTTTCGAAGTTTTCCTTCATAAAGGCCACGCACAATACAACGAAAACCGCGTCCTCCTGCTCGACAAAGACGTGAAAGATCGCTGATGGAAATCTCGCCCCTAACCGTCCTGAGCGTTTCCTGAAGACGAGCGTCGACATCATGGTCTGGGCATAGCGCGAAGCGCTGATACATAATCGCATTGAACGCTTTCTCACGTGGTATGCAGAGTTCAGTTACAAGGCGGATTTCGTCTGCGATACCGGGGACGATGCTGTTGTGAAGCTGCTTAAGCTCGCGAAAGAACCTTCCTGATTCCAGCCGCTCAGTTGGTTTCACAGCAACAGCGACGCGGCGGCCATCGTGATATTGGATCAAGAGGTCTATGAAGTGTTTGGCTGGTTTCCCATCATCGCCGATGAACGGCAAAGGACCGACCTGTTCGCGAACCTGCGCGACAGATGGATCGATCAGCGTCAGTACCAAATTGTGGTACTCAACTTGACTATCCAGTCCGTACTTTCGGGGTTTCCCGGTTTCGAGATCCAAAAGAATTGCAAGAATACGGCAAGATCCGCGAGACCTTACGTTGATCGATCGGTTGCCACGATATGGTAGTGGCGCTGCGTCGGGCATTTCGATCGGCCCGAAGTCATCAGGTATGGCCTCAGTGGGACCAAAAGCACGTTGAAAGGCTTCCGGCATACCCGAGAGATCCATTCTTGTGAATTTTTCTAGGTCCAAAGCCGTGTGTCTGAGTGACATGTTCATTGCAAAGCATCCCCGTTTCCGTACGCAATGGCGTCGGATTTTTGAGCGCAAGCGACTGATCGCTTGCGCGAGTCTGTTGACTTTCAAAATGTGAGGTGGGATGAATAAGGTGTATCAAGCGGGGTCTGGATTGCGAAAGCATCCGGGCCTTTGCTTATTCAGCAGTACCTCCGGCTAGTTCTTGGTAAAACCTAGGTCATTCTGCATCCTCCCGATCGTTTGAGTGTTGTCTTTGCGCAGAGCGTGCTGCTTTGAGCGTCTCAGCGATCTTAGTCATGATTGGTTTGCTGGTGCGTCTACGATGGATTACCATACTGACAGTCGACGGATGTCGGTTTATGGTCGCGGCGAATGCTGCAATTGACAGACCCGCCTCTGTTTCAAGGCGAAATTTGATCTCAGCCGCGCTCATACTGCAATCCATAAAGTGACGTCCAGTTTCCTATACGATGTGACAGTATTCTGATTCTTTAGGCAGCATCCGTCCAGAAATCTTTGGTATTGCGTTTTGAGGTGTTGATCTCTATAATGATGTTTGTTTTCAATTACTTAAAGTTAAAAATAGAAACGAAAACTTACTAAGAAACCTAGACTGCGGAACCCAAGAAATACATCGGTTTCTCAAGGAAATTCAGTGTTCTTGCAACGGGAACGGTTTACTCGGTCGCGCAATTTGTAGCGTTTACAATAGCGCCCTTTGATGGGGGTGAGAACGAGGTCAACCAAATGGATGAGAAATTTGATGAGGTCTTGAAGGTTATCGCCGATGCTGAACGAGGACCATCGGACGAGGAACTTCTGAATGCGCCGATCATCAACCATTATCGCCTCGAAACAATTGGTGAAAGCGTTCAACAAATTTACGGTCGGGTGCAGGGACATCCGACGATTGATGACCCGTATGTGACGACAACACCGCTTTTCGCTTTTGATCCCGATGCCGGATGGGCACGGACGCGTAGTCGTTGGTACCGGCTGGGACCAGACTGGCTGCTTCTAAATCCTGAAGAGCGCGATGAAACGACCAAGGCCACTCAAAGGCTTCTAAAGGCGACGCGGGATTGGGTGGTCGCCGAGATACAGGATGATCAGGAGTTGAAAAACGTTGTAGATGAGCGTCGCGATGAAAGGCCCATCGCTGTTCGCCTCAAAGATCTGTAAAGAACTGCGAAATCAGAGCTCGGTATGGAATGCCAACCAGAGCTCATCGACGTTCGCGGAACACAGAGCCAATGTGAAGATTGATAACCTTCTCAAAGTTCGAAGTCTGACGCTTGAGCGCAAATCCGATCAGACAGCAGGCACAACCAGTTTAGTGTTTCTCTCAATTCCGCATCAGCGAGCGCCTCGTTCTGAATGAGTTCCAACACCGATCCTCGCAACTCTGGCCATGTTTCGCAGAAATCGCTCAAGTCCCTGATACTATCGGCAGGCCTGTCGTCAGTTTCATGGTTTGGTTTTCTCAAGTTGTGCTCCAACCACCTGTTTAGATTTGGTGTAAGATTCTGAGCCCAATATGCCTCTTGCTCGATCTATCGGTCGCGTGAAAAAAATGTGAGTGATCTATCATTCTCTGCTAATCTGCTCATTATTTGACGAGAACAAACGTTTTAGATTGTATGGTTTTGACTATTAGAAAGCTTCAAATAAGGCTCTATGGCAGCTTTTCTTGCCAATGGGACACCGGGCAAATGGTGGATGTCCGTGGTGCAAAGCATCGAGCATTGATTGCTATGTTGGCAACTGCGCCAAACGGCACTCATACTCGGAGCTGGATCCAAGATGTTTTGTGGCGTCGAGCTGGCGAGGAGCACGGGCGCGCAAGCCTTCGTCGCTCTTTGTCCGACATCCGCAAAATTTTCGGGGATGATTTTGAACTTATTTTTAGAGTGACCAATGCAGATGTACAACTTGATCCCAAGTCATTTGAACTCGTAGGAAGCCGGTCGGATGGAGAATTTGCCGAAGGTATCAACATTCCGGAGGAAGGGTTTAAGAACTGGGTGCATCAGAAACGCAAACTTCTGAACAACGATTTCCTTTTGGCGTCACAGGTTCCGCATAACCGCATTGCTCCGAAAATCGCGATCGTACCGTTTGCTACTCGCCACAAGGCAACGGAGGAGCAACACCTTAGCGATTTGGTTGCGCAAGAGATTTCCCGTACGCTTTCTCGTTCACGACTAATAAGGGTTATTTCCCATCTCTCCAGTAGGCGTGTCGATGGGACACTTTTGGACATCATCCAAATACGAGAAACTCTAGATGTGGACTATGTCGTTTACGGATCGGTGGGGTTGCACGACGGCGAATATCGTATCGATGCCGAGTTGGTTCGGACATCTGATGGCCAGATTGAATGGACCCGGCAGATATCTGGGCGCGTGGCTGATCTGCTTATGAATTCTGATGACCTGCTCGATCTGTGTTCCCAGATCGGACACGGAATTCTCTCAGCCTCAGTCGAAATGGCACATGGAAGGCCACCAGGTGAAGTGGAGAGCCATGTCTTACTTATGTCGGCGGTGTCAAACATGCACCAACACCGACTTGCGGGTTTTGCTCGAGCAAGAAGCCATTTGGAAGAACTCATTTCCCGTACACCAGGCAATTCAGAACTGCATGCCTGGCTTGGCAAATGGTACGTTCTTTCGATAGCGCAAGGATGGAGTACTGATCCTAAAGCGGATAGTCGAAACGCAATCGACTGCACAAAGCGCGCACTTGATAGCAATCCACATTGCCCATTGTCTCTAACCTTCGATGGTATGATCCGTTCAAGTGACCTAGCGAATTTGTCTAAGGTAGAAGTGCAATTCGACCGTGCAGTCGAGATTGATCCGAACAACTCACTTGCATGGCTTATGAACTCTCGCCTTCACATGTTTGACGGCAATGGTGAGATGGCATTGCACTTTGCAGAAAGGGCATGCCAGCTTTCTCCCATTGATCCCTACGGCTATTTTTTCGACATTATTCGAGCCAGCGCACTGTCAATTTGCGAAGACTATGTTGGCGCACTCGATTTGGCCGAAAAGTCGATTTCTGCGAATCCGCGTCATACGTCGTCGCATCGGGTCAAAGTGATTGCTCTTGCTCTGATGGGACGGGACCACGATGCCGCAAAAGCTGCAAAGCGACTTACTCGGCTTGAACCTAACCTCACAATCCAGGGCTATCTCAGGAACCATCCGGCGGGCGATCGCCCGATGACACGCAAATGGGCAGACGCCCTCAAAGAAGCAGGTGTGCCTGCTCGATAACGATAATCATTGGGAGAACTAATTCATGTCAAGCCAAGCTACCGGAACCGCGATGACTGCAATGACCGCGATGACTGCAATGACTGCAATGACGGCGATGAGTGGTTCAACCGCTATGACAGCCATGACGGCGATGTCTGGCAACGCTGCTGCTGCAGGCAACTATGATGGCACAACGGCTGCGGGCCTTTTGCTGGCAAGGGATGGAATTGTCGGCCAGTGGAGCGGAGCAACACTAAACCCCCGCGAGCGCGATCTCAACAATCCAGAGAACCTAGAAGATTGGTCTCAGATGGTTCGCACCATGGTGGTGTTACAAGATTTGCTGACAAACAGCGGAGTTGCTTCAAGCCCTTCAGGTTGCACACCGGAAGTTTCGTTCTATCACTTCAACCGTCCATGCGACGCAACGGCGATGCTCGATACATTCGATATCACGGCCCAAAGACTGGCTGGGTTTACAAGACCTAGGAACGGAGAGTTCGTTGCTCAGCTCGAATTGGTGCGAGACTATGCAGATCTTCGAGCGGACCGACTGCCTGAAATCCTGTCACAGGCAGGGTATCCGGTTCCTTATATGACAGCCATTGCTGATCTGCACCCTGGCCGTAAAGAGTTCACCCATGAACTATTAGGAATAACGCAAGTTTTTGCCACGCATGTTGTTCTTTCCGTAAAACAGGCTCTGGCTTGTCACCGACCTGACGCATTCTCTCCGCAGGTACAGCCCGTAATACCAACTCCTGGTCACGGAGCTTTACCCAGCGGACACGCGACAGAAGCTTTTGCAATGGCCGTTGTCCTGTCCCGGCTGATAGAAGCCGAACGTGGAGACACTGGACGCGGCGCGGAAGTAACTAAGCTATATGTCGACCAATTGATGCGCCAAGCCGCTCGAATTTCCATCAACCGGACAGTCGCCGGTGTTCATTTCCCAGCGGACTCAATGGCAGGAGCGATGCTTGGGCTGCTTATCGGGCAGTATTTGATTGCGCGGGCAACCGGTCATGGATGCCTCTACCCAGTGGGATTCGATGGGACGAAAGTGGCGACCTCACCCGCAAGTGGAGCGGGCAACTTGGTACCAATAGACTTTAGGACCGAGACTTACCTTTCGGCCAACGCTGATCCTTTAGTCGCCCCCCCTGCACACGATGGGATCGTAACTGAGCTGGGAGACCCCATACCGGCTTCACCTGGATTGATAAGCGCTCCACTTAAATTCTTGTGGGACAAGTCCCTACTCGAATGGAAGAAGCGGTAAGGGGGTTGGATTATGGGCAAGGCTAGAAGTTGGTTTCCAGACCCACTGGAATATGTATCGAAGGAAAAAATACAAGTTCCTAGTTCGCCTACTCAGAAGGACTATTTTCGGATTTCTGACTCCTACTCACAATGGATCGCCGCCTATGGTTCGGAGTTCGCATTCACTGAAGAAATACCGAAGGCCGACCAGAACGATTTCAAGTATGCATTGGTTGTAAGAGAAATTGCAGACAACGTTATTGTAGAAGCAGTCAGATTTGATTTCTTAGGGAACCCGTTTGCGGGCCCCGGTATCTCCCCACCGATCGAAGACTCGTTTTTGGGAAGACTGCCGATACGAACGCTGAGCGCCGGTCCGCAACTCGGTACAACAGCTGTTGATGGCTACGGTATTTTGTCGAACGTGCCACTTGGCTCAGACCCAAAAAAGCTAGTGATCGTTGGGCTTATTGATGACGCGATCAACATCGGCCAGCGCCGGTTTCGAGATGCTTTAGGCAACTCCCGGGTAGATCGTTTCTGGATGCAAGATGGAAAACATCAAAGCAACAGTGTTCCGTTTGGGCGCGAGTTCTCGACAGATGACATAACTGACAAGATCAACGAAAATCCGAACGACGATGACGCGATTATGCGCGAACTCGGCTTGATAGCAACGCCGGACCGACCATACTTGCCAACTGCTCTACGGATGCACGCTTCTCACGGAACGCATGTTGCCGATTTGGCAGCTGGCTACGATCCGGAAGAAGAGAATGCAGTAAATCGCCGTATAATTGCAGTACAGCTTCCTGTCTTCGCATCTCAAGATACATCGGGCGCGTCTTTGATGGCGTCGATCATTTCAGCTTCGGATTACATCTTCAAGCGAGCAGAAAAGATGAGCCGAGACCTAGGGGTTTCGATTCCGGTCGTGCTTAATTTTAGCTACGGTTTCGGTGGCGGCCCCCGAAATGGTCAACACATTGTTGAACGAGCCTTGCGTAAACAAGCGGAGCAGTATCGCCAAAAAACTGAAGCCATGTCGTCGGGTGTGCCTGCCCCCGCTGAACTGGTTCTTCCCGCTGGAAACGGCCATCTGTCCCGTACGCATGCACGTGGTGCAGCACCTTTAGCCAATACGGCTCCCGTACTGGATTTCAACCTTCGCGTTCAGCCGGAAGATCGAAGTTCAAGTTTTGTGGAAATCTGGTTTAGCGAGAAAACCCACCACATAAGTGTTAGGGTGGAAACACCGGATGGTCTTGTAGAAACCTTCCCGTTCGATCTAGCCGGTGGCTACAACAATCAGGTTTCCTTGGATTCGGACATGGTGCTTGCTGAGCCTGAAACCGGCGATCTGCATTCTTTCAAAGAAGGCACGATAATCGCGCGCATCTCGGTGGATCGGCCAAATTTGCCGCCGCCGGTCGCAAATCACACCGAACCTGTACCTTCCACTGAAGACGGCACACCTTTCTGGCGAGTTGTGTTGGCGCTTGGTCCAAGTACCTGCTTGCGGGCCAATCAACCACCCTGTCCACACGGGATCTGGAAGGTTGCATGTCAAGGTCATGCTAATGGTCGTGGGGCGATCCAGGCCTGGATCCAACGCGATGAAGCTGTTGGAGGGTTTGGCGAGAGTGGCAGGCAAGCCTATTTTGATGATACCGTCTATGAGGACAATCGTTTTGATGAGATCGGCGACGTAGTTGTTACGGATAAAGATCAACCCGAGAGTATCGTCAAACGAGATGGAACCGTATCCGGTATCGCGACGAATCCGAGCGCGAGCTCAGGTTCTGCCGACAACCCAAAACCACTTTTGGTTATTGGGGGGGTACTTTGGGATAGTGACAGAGCCGCATTTTATAGTGCTGCGGGGAACGACAAAGAATTTAGCGCTCCACATTTCCTTGCCCCATCTGAGAGTTCCCGGGTTCTTACCGGAATCAATGCCACTACCACTCGCAACGGCGGGCAGGTCGCAATGGGTGGAACAAGCGTTGCGGCCCCTCAAGTCGTAAGGCTTCTGGCTGATAAGTTGGAGAAACTCGCTCCGACTAGATATGACACTTTTGATGCTCAGAGGTTTCTCAAGAGCAATGCGAACAAAGTATTGCGGCCTAACCCGCAAAACCCAGAACGAGCCGGCAATCGTAGGGTTCGAATAGAACGCGTACGTAATGATAAGGGTTTAGTAGAACCACACCCTGATCTCACGAAACAAATCACGCGACAAAAAACGCGTAAGGTGTAACGCAAACTACATGCTTGTGTTGTTGGAACTGCGAATAGTCAAGGTTTGTTCCCAAAAAAACGATTGCCAGCAATGTCCGTTTTTCACGTTTAACTCACAACAAATCGGGGAAACCGAGCTTTATCGTGGTCATGTGATGGGCACTATGCCCAGTCATTCAAAGTCAAGAAATCGTCGGCAGGCCTTTAGGGGCGCCGGCTAAGAGGAGAAAAATCATGACCACGTTATCCCAAGTTTCTAATGATCTCGCTATATTTGACAGCGATGATGATCAACATGTCGAGAAATGGAACGCTGAAGAGAAGGAAGCTTCAGAGGGCGAACTCAAGCAAATGGGAGAAGAGGCATTCGCATTCGCGCTTGCGGCATACATCACTTACGGTAACCGTTGTGGCTTTGCCAGCTCTGGAAGGCTGGCATATGTTGTAAATCGCCGTCGCGACCGTGCAGTCAAAGCTACTGTCCGTGTGCGTTGGCGTCAGGGTATCAATTCTGGATCCTATGATCGCGTAAAGACAATTCCCGCTGGCAGCCGCGTTGGGCTTGGCTGCACTCGCAGTGGATCCATCCCCGTTGCTGACTATAGTTTCTCGGTTGTCGGAGCCCAAGTGCTTTGAGGTGAAGCCTCTCAGATTGACCCAGCCCGGACACTGATTTCGGGCTGGGTCCTTGCTTTTCCAAGCGACAAAAAATCGATAGTGCGAAGTCGCTCTTAGTCATCCCCAATGGGGTTGTGGGTTTATTGAGCCGCAATATGTACTTTGAGGCTTTGGGGAGCCTCTTCCGCGACGATCGGCCTGCACCATTGGTGCCGATTTTATGATTTTTGCACCAATTTGAGACAGGTATACCGATAAGGTTTATTGGGTGGTGCATAAGTCAGGTGCGCAAAGTTTCCGGATGTTTTGGATTATTCGTATGATCGTAGGTTACAGGCGAGTAGCTTAGCCATTTATTGTGTAACCACCAAGAACTGCCCGAAGGGTGCTAACGAAACACAATTGGGAAGAGTAAAATCAATACTGAAGAAAAGAGCGTCGCGTTTTTAATGGAAGGTCAAAAGTCGACCCAAGACTTCACCTTCTGACAATCGGCTGAAGTCGATTTGTTAGGCAAATCTCTCCACGACCTCTCGAACTGCAGCTTGATGGACTATTGAATCATCCGCTGATCGAACTCCAATGTTGACTTCAAACAAATAGTCTTTTCCCCAAAGCCCAAGGATGTGCTCAATTTCTCCGTCAGCAAACACTTCAATCCCAGTAGACTTTTCCAACTGAAGGAGACCAAGGAGAATTTCTTCTCTGGCCGCAATGGAAAACGGGCCGGGGCGCTGAACACCATTTCTCCGAACAGGCCACCTGCGTGCTTCATCGTTCCGCACTTCCGCAAGCCAATTCCTAAATTCAAGAAATGGCTCCAGCTGTGCATGACCAGCGTCGACCAGCTTTATTGCGGAATGGTCCTTCCGAACAACCGTGCAAGTCCAGCAACCAAAGCGACCGCTACCACATGGTGGTGAATTCGGTGATTTTATTACGGGGCATTCACCCGACGCATCCCTGTAAAGCCGCTCAATTTCAGACGCATCTATGGATACAGGGACTCCAAGAAGGAAAATTGTGTCCCAAACATCGGATATATTAAGATCCAATATTGGAAGGAAAATCGAAGCTGATGATCCTCCTTGTTTTTGCCAGTAATCGTCCCCATTTTTTTTGATTGAACGTTTACGTTGTTGGCTTTCATCACGCCGACTTCCCAAAACAACTACAGCATCTTCTGCGCCGAATGTTTTTATGAACCTCACAACCGGATTTATTCTCAGGGCTTTGGTGCACCATCGAAAGTGGTTAGTCGGGGTGGGGTATCCGCGCCCAGCAACCTTGGCAAAAAACCGGTCTTCCAACGGTGCTCGAAGAATATCGATAGAAACATCCATACCCAAAGCTGTTGTTTCGTGGTCAATTTTTAGAAGGGTTCGTTTGACATATTCATCAATGACCGGATTTTCGACGCCAGTGTCGCAATAAATCAAAGATACAGCTCTCGGTTTCTTGTGTACCTTTTTCAAGGCGGCGAGAAATATTTTTAGGGTCGCAGTTGAATCTTTGCCTCCGGAATAGGCAATAATCCAGTGTTTTTGGGAATTCGCTTCGATGGCCCGCTTGGTACGTTCGATAGCTGGCAATATTTGGTCAGTCATTTTTGAAGTACGCTTTCACTTTGTCAGAGTGAAACTTCCGAATTGTGTCGATTTGGCCATCACTGATCTCCTTGTGGAATGCTGTGAGTTTCCAAGAAATAGGCCACGTTGCTGCAGCGCTGAGAGAAAATACGACCACTCCAATCAAAGCTCCTTGAGAAGAGAAGATGAAGTGATGCAATATCGAATAAACAGAAAACAATATTGAGATTGCTTTTAAATCGGCGGTCGATGTCCATAAAAGACCATTGAAATAGGCCCGCTTGGACTGAATCTTAAGGCTCTCATCAGAATCTACAATTCTGTAAAATAGCATTTTGATATTTGACCACTCGGACTTTTGTTGATCAGTATGATCTCCAGCAATATCTGCTATTCCGTGCATAATGTTTAACTTCACATCAGCATGATTTCTTCGGTTGGCCCAATCCCGCAGAGGAGTGACGTAATAGATCACTCCTGCAATGATGGCTGGCAGCGTTTTGGCCAAGTCAGACAGTGATTTAGGGGCATCAAACTTCCAATCCCCCGTCCATTTGCCAAGCAAACTCCAAAAGAAGACGATAATGATGCCGGGGACGAGCAGGCGTAAATACTTCAACGTTTCGAGGGACAATGAAAAAAACCTTATGAAACCAAGGGCACACCTCAAAAAGATGGGCGTTCCCGCCTTCGACGATACGCCCAAGGGTTGAAGTTGACCATAGGTGAAATTCATTGAGGTTGAATGTATAGCGACGCTGAAAAGTACCCGATGAATGAAGCGAACATCAGCGCGATATAGATCACACGAACACCAAAGATTTATCGGCTGGAACGCTCAGGAAGAACTTAGGTAACTTGCAAGTTTTCCAGGTCTAAGCTCCGGTATCCGAGTTCTTCCTTGGGCGACCATTCATACACCATTTGACCCGCCCATTCTGAAGAAAAAAATGGCAACCGCATGCGTTTTTCTGATGAACTGAAGGATTCAGGGTAGGTCGGAGCCAGTAGTCAATTGACACCCCCCACCTTGGCCGCCGAGCTGGATTCAACGACAACGAAATCTGTTTGCCGCATCCTCCAGGGCAACGCATACAAGCCCATTTCGACACTTCACCTTTGCAAACAACAACCAAGTCTCCTTTACTGATGCTCCCATTATTCGGGAATGCTTCTCGTTGAACCACGATAAAATCCGTGTTCAGCAACCTCAGCCACCGCAGCATTTTGATCAATTTGGCATGCATGACTTTAACCCACTAGCCCTAAAAAAGGCTCTGCGTCGGCGCGCCCCAGCACATCGGTCTGGCCACACACCGGACAATCTGGATTGAGCGAAGGGATGGGAAACCTATCGTCTTGTGCATGGAACCTGCGGACCCGATGTGGCGTCATACCATGAGAGCCTTGAAACGAAGTAAGTGAGGCAACAAGCTCGTTTACTGCCATACAGGCCACTTCAGTGGTAAAGGTCACAACTGCTGGTGAAGGATCACCGCCGCCTAAGACGTACGCCTCTTCTTTCAGTTTGTGAAAGCTGACAGAGTCATCTCGCTCAAGCGCTTCATCTGCCGCTTTTTGAGGATCCATCACCCCATGACACATTAAGCACTGATACCCTTCAACGAAGGTTGTTACGCGACCAAACACATCGACGTGGCCGTCCTCATGGCGTTTCATGCGTAGCCCCAAATCGATCAAAGGAATGCCGTAATAATGAGCCAAACGATTCAAGAAAATTCGGCCTGAGTGATCATCCGTCGCACCAAATACAGCGTCGCAAGACTTCAATGCATCACGAGAACCTTGTGAACCGGCCCATGATTGCATGGTGACTACCTTTGGCCCCAAGTCAGTTTCAGTCGCCATACGAGCAATATTTTCGACTTTGCTGAGCTTTTCTTTCACGTCGCTAAGGCGTGCACCGTGAACACGATTGAGATTGGTCAACTCTAGCACATCTTTGTCCATGACTAAGATGTGCCCGACGCCCAACCGGATCAAAAGCGCTGCAACAGCACTACCCGTTGCACCTGCTCCGACCACGCCTATGCGAAGTTGACCAACCGCATCGTTGAAAGAAGATCCGAACAAGCGTGCCTGACGATCAAGTACACTGTTATCAGCAGTATCACCTGAAAGGTCCTTCAAAAACTGAACTTTTGATCCAATCGAGGTTACGCGCTCGATGTCACGACATCCGCCATCAGGTGACCATAAACGTACAGCAATACTACGGTCCCCATTGATGACGATGCTGAGAAGGCCTTTGACCCCTTTAACAAACGCCGTTCGTGCAAGGTCCTTCTCGTTTTTGTTATCCTGACTTGAAAACCGGGCAACGCCACGCGGATGGGTATGCACCAATGCTGGAATGAGGCCTTCTGACTTGGCCTTAGACAGAAGCCGCATAAATCCACTCGTCGACCAAGTCACATGACTCGCTGATGAACTGATTTTCTCTGTTTCAGTGATTGGGACAAACTTGTGGGACACAACACGCAAACGAGGTGTCCCAAACCAAGGATCGGCCGTAATTTCTGAACTCCCAAATAACATATACGCAGAGGCTTCAGACCCGTCAGACGTGTCCAATAGCCTTTCGATCAGTTCAAAATGTGCAGAATGTAGAACTGCATCCAGTTCAAGTTTATGCATGGCCCTTCTCCAATGCACACCGAGCGCGCGTCACCATTGTATGCAATCCATCAACCCCCGGACGCCAGGCAGTGCTATGACGCGACCAGCGTTGCCATGTGCGATTGCCAAAGACATGAGGTACATTTGCACACCGTGCCTCTGCGCCTGTCTTCTTTAACTTGAGCCATGGATCGACAAAAAACATATCTGGACGGGCGTCCGGATAACCGCGTGGCAATAGGATCAGCAAGTCGGCGGTATCGCTGTCATAGGCATTTTCTGGAAGTGGAAAATCCTTGATGATAACGCCAGCTTGTCCAACATGAGTTTGAAATTCATGCGAAAACCCCTCAGTTTCTAGATATTTGCGATCCTTAGATGGGAGGGGCTCAAGCCCCTCCGTCGTTTCCGCCATCACGGTGATGAAACGCTCGACGCCGCGTTCACCCAAGTTGATAACAGCACAGTCTTCGATCAATTCGTCGTGGCCCTTGCCTCCAGGCACCTCCATGTAAAGATCATATCCGGCAGGCAGAGATGCCAATTTTTTAAGAACGAAGCCGCTGATGAGCGACTTACCCCATTCCAAGTCACGATGATCGATTTTGAATTTGAAGCTACGATCAGTCATGAAGTAGATGACCTTTTCTGCACCACGCCCGCGCAAATCGAATGGCTCATCGAGGCTGATGTCTTCAAAATCGCCATTGCCCAAGACGGCGACCAAGCCATGCTCTTCTACAGGATGTGCCCCAACGGCCTCCAGAATTTGACGGCCCAGTGGAATAGGATCATCAAGCTTGATCTTCGTGGTTTTCAAAGTTTCGTTTGCGACGTCAACACGGTACTTGCGTGCCTTATGCAAAGGACGATGACCGCGTACAGCGTCACCGATATCGTCGAACTCCATGATTGGAGAATTGTTGTATTCGTCTGTCATTTGAATGACCCTCTATGTTATGCACGAACTGCCTGTCCCTGCTTGCAATGGGTCAATCGACTCGAATTTTGAGAGTCGGTAAAAATTAATTAAGATTTTTCTTACGCACCGTACCGGCAGGTAATTTACCGCAAACAAAGTAGTTTGAGCAGTTAGGGCAACGATCACTTGGTTTGGCTTCAAACCGGCCTTGATGAAAGGCCGCACCTAAATCACTCAATTTTGTGATCCTATTTCTAGCTACCGTTGAACTGAGTGTGACTGGGTATAGGTCATGGCTTGTTAGGAACAACATTTCAGCACCAGACACAGTTGCATCACCCTGTGAAGCCAAGAACAGCATACAAATTTCAAGGTTGTCGAGAGGTTTGCGCTGCATCCGGCCCGTTCTAACCCGTCTCAGGGTCTTGGACAGTGTTCCAATAACATGGGCTTCGTCAGGGCGCAGAACGACGTAGCAATCGCCGAAGTGATATTCCAATTCTGGTGGATCAACACTTTGCAAACCTGCATGTTTGGCAACAAGAAACTGACTCAGATCAAGAGCAATCAACTTGTAGTCGTCGCAGTACGGGTTCTCTGTCGGGCCCTCTTCAAGCCATGCCTGTTCAAAATGGTCTGCTACATCATCCCAAGCAATGGCAGTCCCATGCATGGTTTTGACCATATTAACAAACTTTTGGACGGCGTTATGCATGAGCATAAATGGTGTTTCCCGACGCCGCCCACCCAGTTTCATGACATGGGTATAAAAGACCTTCCTCGGGCAAGCTGTATATTGATCAGGAATCGCGGGATACATTTCCAATGGTGCATCAAAATTTACACTAATTGGGTTAGTGTTTCTCGATTGGCGTGCAGTTGTGCCATCGACAAGGGGTCTTTCAATCGTGTTGCCAAGCAGGGACAGGAACGGAGAAGAAGGCCGGTTTCGTCCTGAAGCATTGCCTTTCGCGATTGTTTCAGTCGCCGCATAAAGATAGAGTTGGTCTTCAGCGCGAGACATGGCGACAAAAAACAAACATTCTTGTTCTTCTTCATGTCCTGCTCGCAAGGCATCGATACCCGGGCCGGTAACTCCCTCGATCATACCATCTGGTGGATCTAGCGGCTTGGTAAACCCGCTAAAGCCGATTGGGATCGAGTCCTTTGTCAGGCTCGGTACATGGACAACAGGGAACTCTAACCCTTTGCTGCCATGCATCGTCATCAGGCGTACCGCATCTACTTCCTGCGCCGCATCAGGCAACTGCCGCAAATCGCGGTCATCGGCTAACAAAGCGATGCGTCGAACATGATTCATCAATCGCTGGATGGGATATCCATCCCCATCCCTGGGATAGGTTCGCAAAAAGTTCATGAATTGCCAAATGGCTATTGTTGCATTCCTACTAGAAGCAGCGGTTCCTTTGGCCAGATCAGCAAGGTGACGCGTGTCATCTAGAAGAACCTTGGTTAGAAGGTCCCAAGGATCTGTCGCAGGCACCATATCTCTGAAAACCGCTTGAAGTCGTTCAAAGCCGGCGCGGCCGGCAGAGGAAAGCGCTAGATTGGTCGTATCAAACTCAGACCACATACCTAAACGATCAACTTTTGCTTCCCGCATCGCCAAAATGATTGCCTCCACATCATTGAGTTCCATCTCGAACGATTTCATGCAGGCAACTTTGACCAAACCCATGGGTCGGGCCTCGACCGCAAGCGAGAGCAGCGACACTAATTCTCGTATTTCATCACGTTCAAACAATGGCCCCAAGAAGAGGACAGGAATCCCGCGTTCCTCCAGGCCAGCGGCGAGAGCCGCCAACCGCTCGTTTCCTTTGCACAGAACTGCTTGGTCTTGGAACGACACACCAGTTTGATGAACAGCTTGGATAGAGTTCGCCAACACTTCTATCTCGTCATCCTTACTACGTGCACGGATGAACTGAGGTTTTGCTCCAAGAGCGCCTCGTGCTGCATCGACTTTGAATGATGCCGGAGCGTTGCGCATCCCAGAGCGCGCAAAGATCTCGAAAGTCTTGCAGATCTCATCGCTTGATCGATAGTTTGTCGTGAGCTCTGCACGTGCGCCGTTGGGGAAATCTTCCGCATCAAATCGTACCAAATTATACGATGACGCACCTCGAAATCTGTAGATCGATTGTTTCGCATCGCCCACAACCCACAGGTTATCTCCGCTCCCTACGACCGCTTTCAGCAACCGGACACTAGCCCGGTTTACATCCTGATATTCATCGACCAAGACGTGGTCATATTCAGATTGTATCAAGCCGCGTACGATTGGATCGCTTTCAAACAGCCCTACCGGTAGTGCCACCAGATCCCCAAAATCTAGCTTGTTTCGCTGTTTTTTTAGACTCTCGTAGACTTCGTAAACCTTTGCTACTTCTTCGCAAATAAGTGCGGACTTTTTACGAACTTCGTCCGACGGGTCGATCTCATCCGCCATCGCAGTTGCTAAGTCAGCGTACTTTTGAGCATCAACAACCTCGTCCTTTGCACGTGAAATAGCTGATAAAATGGAACGTAGCTTGTCTGTTGGATCCCAAAGGTCGCGAAAATGGGTCAAGTCTAGATGCGCATACTCAATTTCGAGCAGCTCGATCGCTTCTGTTTGATCCATCATCCCAGGGTTATCCGGCAATCCGAACTTATTATAAAACCGCCGAATCAGGTCCAAGCCAAACGAATGAAACGTGCCCACCCACATCTTGCCTGCGGCCTCAGGCCAAGCTGAGGTGATGCGTTCCAACATCTCTCCGGCAGCCTTATTGGAATACGTCAAAACGAGCAGTCGTTCGGGGTCAGCGCCTTCGTCACGCAATGAGGCGATGCGGCCAACCAACGTCTGTGTTTTTCCAGTCCCCGGACCTGCTTCAAGTAGGAAGGGAGAACCGCGATGTTCCGCAGCCCTCTTTTGAAAGGCATTGAGAGGCTTTGGCGTTGATATTTTCGGTACAAACGGGGGGCGTTCTGGAAGTAGAATAGCATCCATGATTTGCATCGCTACTACTTCAAATGGAATGCCAAGCTCATCCGAAATATCAGACGCCGACTTAAGATCGTTGAGGTGCAACTTCCTGGCAGACGACCTCGGAAAAAGCAACTCGCGTGCAAACAGATCCATTTGGACTTCGCGCCGTTGCCTGCGTCCGTAGTCAACAACACGTTCTACACCAACAGACGCTACCTCTGCTGGGCGCAAAGGGTCCGGTTCAACTTCTGTGTCAGTGTGAACTTGGCCTCCAAATTCCATGTGGCCAACTTCATGTGCTACATGGAATGCATCTCGGAAGATGTCACCTGTATCAGCGTAAACAAGCACATCGAGATCTGCGTCAAAGTACGCGTGACATCCCTTTAGAGGATCACTGCCCGGCCTAGCTTTCTGAACCTCAACATCGTGATTTCCGCAAATGTCGACAGCAGCAAGCGCGATGCCCATCAAGTCAGATGGATCAACGCTAGTAGCAATGATCTTTCTATGTAGCTCGTCGGCGCGCTGCCTGCCCCGCTCAATCGGGTCCATTGTCGTAACCGCCGTCATAGAGCCGCGCCATCTGGACCTCATCAAGGTCCAAACTCGCGACAAAATCCGTAAATGATGTCTTCTCCATTTCCCCGGGCTTACCCGCAGCCTTCATAGAAAGACCAGTTGGGATTCTCGTTGGCATGCACAGATATGCCAAGAGTTGTGCTTTGCCGATTGAAGCAGCAGAGGCGGTTCGCCGGACAAGCGACTGAGGAAGCGTTTCTGGTGCAAAATTCCTATCTCTAAATGCAGCGATTACGGCGCGTGGGAAACCCAACTTTCTTGCAATTTCTTTGGCATTCTCACCGCTTAAAGCGTCCCTAACCTGTGATGTGTCTGCTAGGTTTGCTTCAACGTCTAGATCTGTATCAGACAACGGAGATGCAAGTAGCTCGAGCTCAAGCGACAGCCTAACGAGGTCCGAGGCGAACTGAGGGTATTGCGCAAGGTAGGCATCAAGCGTTGCTTTGGATTGATCTTCCTCAATGGAGAAAGAACGCAGGACATCCTCTTTTGAAAGTGTCTCTGACATCATTACTCCTCCCTTAACATATTTTTGATTTTGGAACGCGCCGATTTGAGGCGGTTTTGAACAGTCTTTGGTGTGCATCCCAGGATTGATGAAATTGACATGACGGATGGATCATTCGACTCAATTGGGTATTGCTTCATCATGTACAGCATAACCTCCCTTTCTTTCTCTGGGAGTTGGCCAATCGCGCGTAATGACTCTTTCAGGTAAATTTTTTCTTCGTTTTCAACAAATGCATCTTCAGCCAACTTTGTGAGAGCAACTTTGACCTCGGCCGTCAGACGCTCTTCTTCGTCACCAGTGGTCATCGAAACACACTTTGAAGCAGGACCCATGACCGAACGCCATGCATCTATCCGGTCAAACTTTATGGCCTGATCAAAACTGACCTCGTAGTAATCTAAATCTTCATCATAGTTAGCTTGATCGTTAGCAATCAGAGCTCCAAGATTATCCAAGACCATGTCTTCCATTTGAAGCTGATTAGAGTCTTCAGTGCCATCTCGGCCGGGTATGTACCAAGGAAAGGATCTTTGGATGCGGTTCCACAAGACCAAGAAGAGCTTGTCAAACAGAGCGCGATTGTTGTGAGTTTTGGCTTCCCTCATCATGAAGACGAGGACTTCAGACACAACATAGTCGGGCGAAGATCTGTCATTGATCTCCGCGCGTTCCAAAAGATTAGCATAGCCGTGGGCTTTTGCACGTTGGATTTGCTTGACGGTGCGCGCACGTCGGGTCTGAACGTGACCTGAAAGGGTTTTCTTACGGAGCGGCGGCAACTCGTCGTACTCAGTCATTACTAGATCTTCAATACCTTTAGTTGAATGAGTCCACTGTGATGCAATCTGTTGCCGATCTCCATGGCATATTTCAAAAATGGAAAAATCTGCAGTTACATTGTTTCGAATGCAGGTCTGCTTACATCCAACATTAGCAGCCATACTGGATCTGCAGCGAAGGTCCGGAAACCGCCCGACGTGTCAAATCTAATGACACAAACTCACATGCTTCAGGACACTTCTTGAAAACCGGCAATTGGAGAGCCCAAGCAGATTGATGGGGAGAAAAACCGTCTCAACTGCCAAAAGTCGCGGTCTTACCCGACATAAGTTGCGTTTCTCGCCGAACAAGTTGCGATTCACGCCGGACGGCACACGAGATTTTAGCAGCCAAAGCCGCAAAGGATTCCAAGCTACGCACGGCTCTCCAAAAAGAGCTACGAGAATATTTGAAACGCATGGAAGAAATGAAAGCTATGGAAGCTCGTGAGCTAGCGAAAGGCCGTTTCCCGTACACAATCTTCATGTACGAAGCTGAGCATGTGGGCATATCTGCCACCGGTGACGAAGATACGAATGAGCTAGGCCCCCATACGGTATTGCCTGACGGTGTCGAGCGTTCTTGCTTGGACTGGTACCAACTGTACCAGAACGATCCGGCTGCGTTGTCACAGGAGCATTTGCAGTGACAACCCACGCCAACCAAGCAAAAACGCCTCTGATCGTACCGTTTGTAAAAGCTCAAACGTGGAACGTTGCGGCCCAGTTTGCCGTGCAGTGGCAATGGGATGACAAAGACATCAAAGAACTAGGTTCAGCTCTAACCCAGCGAACAGAAGCCGCCGCTGATACCCTGCCGCTGGAAACCGAAGTGACTCTTCTAACCATTCGTTTTGATGGATCAATCGAGCCGCGCCAACCGCTGCGCATTTGCGACGTGAAAGGAAAGCTGTTTCGGGTGCATCCCGGCGATGTGGTGTTCTCTAAAATTGACGTGCGCAATGGAGCTATCGGAATCGCGCCGCGCGACATAACTAACATGTGCGTAACGTCTGAATTCCCCGTTTACACAGTGCAAGAAAGCTACGCCAATTCAGACTATGTGAAGTTGCTATTTAGAACACAAGCTTTCATGCGCCTCTTGAACTCAATGATAAGCGGTGCGTCGGGCCGGAAGCGAATACAGCCATCGCAACTTGAGCAAGCAAAGGTGCCGCTTCCCAACCTAGGAGTTCAGCAAACAATCGCCCATGAGTGGAAGTGTGCTGAGCAGGTTGTTTCCAGATACCTCAATGACTTCGAAGGGCTGACACTCGAAGTAGATAACGGACTGCGAAGTAGGACTTCGCATTTCGATGAAACCTGTAAGTCGAAGTTCTTTGTGTCGTCGTATGATTTGACACGGCAATGGGACATGAAAGCTGGGCGAGCGGCCCACTTCACCGGCTCGAACCCAACCTTCGTGCGTTTGGGGGAGCACACCGAAGAGTGTTCTGAAACCGTTCGCCCGTGGGATGATCCCAACAAAGATTGGCCAATCTACGGCGTCAACAACAAGGACGGCGTGTTTCTAAACAGCTATCAGAAGGGAAAGGACTTCAACGCGCCATACAAACGCATCAAGAAAGACTGGTTCTTCCACAACCCAACACGCGCGAATGTCGGCTCGCTTGGCAAGGTTCCCACCGTGCCTAAGGACGCAATCACAAGCCCTGAATATCAGGTTTGGCGACTTACTGGCGGCTTTCTCCCCGAATTCATGGCACTCCTAGTCCGCACTGACTACTTCCTGTCGCTCGTAGATTTTAATCGCGTGGGCGGGGTCAAGCAGCGCATGTACTACAGCAATCTTGCCGACATTCGGTTGCCTATGATCCCAATACAAGAACAGCAAGCTATAGCGGATAAGTACGCTGCACTTCTTAACGATATTGAAAATGCACGCGCAAACCTTGCACACACAAAAGTAGATATCGAGCAAATGATTTTGGGCACTATGAAGATTGAAGGGAACTGACGTTGTCGCGGGGTAAACAATTTGTCGAGTTTGAAGGGCTTTTCGCCGAGGGCGTTCTAGGAATTTTCCGCATCATTCGAGGCTACGCCGACCTACGCGACCTTGCCGCAGTTTCGGTTCCTTACAAAATGGAAGCAGGCCCAGCGGGCGCAGGCGTCGTAGGCCATCAACGGCCTGAATCAGAGAAGCACGCCGAAGACATCAAAAAGTATCTGGAACAAAGCGAAAGCCGGTTCCTGCCGGAAGTCATTTTGTCTGTTCGTTCGCCGGTCAAGCTTACGACAGAGCGCGGCGATATTGATCCTGATGAACTGGGGTTGGGAGAAATCGTGTTTGGGGCCACAAGCGACGGCGACAGCCCTGTACAAATCAACCGACGGCATTCGAACAGAACAAGCCGCATCCAGCGCATTCGCGTCCCTCGTAACCAGCTTGAGGCTATTCGGAACGACAAGCTTGTTCGTAGGATCGACGGCAACCACAGGCTCCATTTGGCCGAAGAACTCACAGACGATCCCAACGCGCCGACGAAGTATCTTGCCCCGTTCTGCATGATCCTACTTGGTGAAGCCGCGAATGATTCGGACGATTTCGCTGAAAGCTTGATCTTCCACACGATCAACAGCACAGCGCTACCCTTGGAGTCTGAACACGGCCTTCAACTATTGCTTGGGCAAAATCCAGCACACGCGATTCTTCCAGACAACGAGTTTGCTTACAGCCCGGAATTGCATCTGACCCGTTTGTTAGCAACCCACCTTGACGGACTGCCAGCCCCCACACGGGCAAAATTCGGTGAACGTCCGTTGACGGCACTGTGGGAATCTTCCCGAAACTTGATAGCGATGGATCCGGCAATTGCGCAGGACAGAGCAACCCTTACCGACTTCGCGGCAACACTTTTTGCGGGGCTTTCGGAAATCTCGGTGCAGCTTACCGTGAACCACCCATCGCTTTGCCGTACTTATGGCTTCTTCGAACTTGCGGCGCGAGTTTGGCAGGAAACGGCAGGAGAGACGCACGAAGACAAAGTTCAAGGTTCGGTCGCTGTACTTGATCGACTTGGGCAGTGGCTAGGCGGTCAAGGTATCACCAACTTGTTGAACCGACTTTCTCCTGCGGAACAATTGCTTGAAACCTTTAAGGCGGCGCAAAACCGGATTCCTAAGCGGGTGTTTCTAGCCCGGTGGTACCCCCACAAGATGCGGCCAATGGGGCGCATAACAAGGCAACTCTTCGGCTCGAACAGCTTCACCAAACATTGGCGAATATCCTTGCTACCCACGGCATTGCCTTGGAACTCATTGACATGGGGACGGAAGAGGGCGGCACCTTTCCAATTCACACTAAGATGTACGAAGCAATCGCGTCGGCAGACATCATCATTTGTGATCTAACAGGACAGAGACCGAACGTATTCATCGAAGCAGGTTTCGCGCTCAAACACCATGAGCAAGACAAGCTCATTTTCTTGTTCGAACCGAATGGAGAAGCAGACAAAGTTCCTTTCGACCTAAACACATTCAAGTATGTTCAGATCACGCAAGCCGCAGAAATTCCAAATCGGATCGGCACTGAGATCGAAGCCATCTTGCGGAACTCGGGGGCAACGTTGGCCAATTACTGAAACCAAGACTGAGAAGTTCTTTTGCAATCACTGCAAGGGCAGAACCAATCATTTTGTCCGTGCTGAACACCAATCTGATACCTACGATTCCCGCACCGGGACAGGACTTGCCGCCCGATACTGCGTTGTGGAATGCTGCGGCTGTGAGAACGTCGCATTGGTCAAGAAAACGCACTTCTCCGAACACTTCGACTACTTCGAAGACCCTTCCACGGGCCAGCAACACCGCGAAGCCTTGTGGGATGAAGAGATATATCCACCAGTGACCTACCGAGCATCCCCACCTTGGTTTGACGATCTTCCTGACGATACCCTTCGGGAAATTTCGGGAGAAATCTATAAGTCCCTGCAATCAGGTTCGCACTACCTTGCTACATTTGGTTCACGTACTCTGATCGACCGCCTCATAGTCTTGACGGTTGGCGACAAGGGCAACTTCCCCAAGGGTCTCCAAGCACTGCAAGATGAAGGCAAGCTTTCCCCTCAGGAGCGGGAAATACTGAACCCGGTGGTGGAAACTGGAAATGCCGCCGCACACCGGGGGTGGGCACCTACCGAGGAGCAGCTAGCCGTCATTCTGGATACAGTTGAGGGGCTTATTCACCGGCTCTTGGTGCTTCCTACTCTTGCCGAAGAACTGAAAGAGGCGGTTCCAAATCGTGGCGGCAATGCTTCCGCTAAACCCGGCAAGCCTGTTGTCACAGTGAAGGACAAAATCGACGCCGCGCCGAAAGACGTTCGTGCAACCTACGATGAGCTTGCGAAGAAACTGGTGGCAATGGGCGATGACGTTTCATTGCATCCACAGAAACACCACATGGCCTTTCGACGGAACAGGAATTTCGCTTCGGTTCAAGTCTACAATCAGAAGCGCGTCGTTCGTGTGTATCTGAACCTTGATCCTGATACGGTCGCACTGGACGCTGCCATGATGCGCGACGTTCGCCAGATCGGGCATTTTGGGACGGGTGATCTGGAAATTACGCTTAAAAACAAGAATGACATCGAAAAGATAGATACGCTCATTGCCGCCAGCTATGCGGCTTCATAGCCATATGCGGCCCATGGGTAGGTCGTGGGTAGATTTTCCTCACATCCAATTTCTTCAATGAAATCAATGTGAAATGGCGGAGACGAAGGGATTCGAACCCTCGAGACGGTTTCCCGCCTACTCCCTTAGCAGGGGAGCGCCTTCGACCACTCGGCCACGTCTCCGTTGACCCGTTTAGCGATGCGCGCAGAGGGGGGCAAGGGTGAAATCACCTTGACCTGTGCAATCAATGCGACGCTGCGGTACGCCAGCCTGCAAACAGGTTTCGGGGACATTGCAGCCGAACCAACATCATCCACACGACGCCCATCCGCAATCAATGCAAAATGTCGCGGGCAAACATCTTGCGCAGCCCGTCAAAAAGAACATAACATGAACATATGACACGCATGGCTCTCTCTGACAAACTCGCGATCCTCAGTGACGCGGCCCGTTACGATGCGTCTTGCGCGTCCAGCGGGACGGCCCGACGTGACAGTCGGGATGGCAAGGGACTTGGGTCCACGGAAGGGTCGGGGATCTGCCATGCCTATGCCCCCGATGGGCGCTGCATCAGTCTGCTCAAGATCCTGATGACGAATTTCTGCATCTATGACTGCGCCTATTGCATCAACCGGGTGTCGTCACATGTGCGGCGTGCCCGGTTTTCAGCGGATGAGGTGGTGCAGCTGACCATCGAATTCTACCGGCGAAATTACATTGAAGGGCTGTTTTTGTCGTCCGGCATCATCCGATCCCCTGATGCGACCATGTCCGATATGGTGCAGATCGCCAAACGGCTGCGCGAGGGTGAAAACTTCCGGGGCTATATTCACCTCAAGACGATCCCGGATGCCGCCCCCGAATTAATCGAACAGGCGGGGCTTTATGCCGACCGGCTGTCTATCAACGTGGAATTGCCCACCGACAACAGCGTCAAAGCCTACGCGCCCGAGAAAAATCCGGTGACCATCCGCAAGGCGATGGGCGACGTAAAGTCGCGCAAGGAAGTGGCGTCCGAGAAAAGCTATACCGGTAAACGGGGCAAGCGGTTTGCACCTGCTGGTCAATCGACCCAGATGATCGTGGGTGCGGATAGGTCCACCGACGCCACGATCCTTGGGCAATCGACACGGCTTTACGGCGCCTACCAACTGCGCCGGGTTTATTATTCCGCCTTTTCGCCGATCCCGGATGCCACAGCCCAACTGCCATTGATCAAACCGCCATTGGTGCGTGAACACCGGCTTTATCAGGCGGATTGGCTATTGCGGTTTTATGGGTTTGGGGTGGATGAAATCACCGCCGCCCGCCCCGATGGCAATCTGGATTTGGAGCTTGACCCAAAACTGGCCTGGGCGCTGCAAAACCGGGCGCTGTTTCCGGTGGATGTAAACCGGGCCAGCAAAGACATGCTGTTGCGGGTGCCCGGTTTCGGGACCCGGACAGTAGACCGCATCCTCAGCACGCGCAGGCATCGCAACCTGCGCTATGGCGACCTTTTGCAGATGGGCACGCCAATGAAAAAGGCGCAGCCTTTCATCGTCGCCCGCGACTGGACCCCCGGTGCCCTGACAGATAGCGCCAATTTGCGCACCCGTTTTGCCCCACCCCCGCAACAGTTGAGCCTGCTTTAGATGTATACCGTCCCCCTGCCCCGCATCGGCACTGATCTGGCCTGGCGTGATGCGGCCAAACGGCTGATTGGAGCCGCTATCCCACCCGAAGATGTGCTGTGGGATTTTGGCGGTGAGATGGGCGAACTTTTCGCCACAGCCGCCCCATTGCCACCGCCCAGCCGCCGGATCAAGGCACCGCAAAGCTTTATCCAGATGGCCGATACCGTGGTCTGGCACAAGGACCCGCAGCGGTTTGCACGGCTTTACGCCATGCTATGGCGGCTGCGGCATGAAACCGGCCTGATGCAGGACAGGGCGGATCAACACCTGGCCAAACTGCGCCAGATGGAAAAGGGTGTAAACCGGTGCAAGCACAAGATGAAGGCCTTTGTCCGCTTTCGCGATTTGCGCCAAGGCGGCGACAGGCGCAGCTTTGCCGCATGGTTTGAACCGACCCATCACACCGTCGAACCGACCGCCCCATTCTTTGCCCGGCGCTTTGCCGATATGGATTGGATGATCGCTACGCCTGATGTGACCGCGCAATTCGTCGATGGAAACCTGAGCTTTCATCCCGGCCAACCCAAACCCGACCTGCCAAAGGACGGGGCAGAGGCGCTGTGGGGGGCCTATTTCTGCAACATCTTTAACCCGGCGCGGGTCAAGATAAAGGCGATGACGTCTGAAATGCCCAAGAAGTACTGGAAAAACCTGCCAGAGGCGCAACATATTCATGATCTGATCGCGGGGGCAGAGGCGAAAGTCCAAAAGATGCAGGATGCGGCACCGACGATCCCGCCGGAGCGTGCGCAGCGCATCCGGAGACAGCTGCGCCAGCAGAAGGGCGACGATCAATGACGCCGCCCTCCTCCGCAATCGTCAAAGCGTCTTGAGAAACGCAATCAGCGCGGCGCGTTCTTCGTCGCTTAACGCCCGGCCAATCACACCGGTCTTGTCGCCATCAACCGCCGCGCCAAAGGCGTGACCGGTATTGCGGTTTCCGTCCAATGTCGTGTCCATGATGAAATACCCGTCAACATATGCGGGATACGTATCACCATCCAACACAGGTTGGGCCAGCCCGACCTTTGCGGCGTCAAACGCAGGATCGCCAAGGCGCACAAATCGAGGGCGCTCATCCGCAGGGCGCAATAGATCGTCCAGCGTTGGCACGGACCCATTATGCAGGAACGGGGCTGTTGCCCAGACACCGTTCAGCGGTCGGGCCTTGTAACCTGCCCCGGCTTGCAGGCAATTGGGTTGCTCACCAGTAAATTGGGTCCGAATATCGCGCGGCACGTTATTGGCTTTGAACCAGGCATCATTGGTTTCCTGGACCAAGGCGCCCAGCGCATGGGCAAAATTCAGCATTGGCCCATCACTAACCTCCAAAGGCACCAGCGCGTTCTCGGCGTCACCACCGCGCTTATTCACCGTATCATCATAGCCGCTTTCGGTATTGGCCACGCCCGTTGAACGTGGTTGGGGGACACAGATCGTGGTGTTGATGCCCAACCCGGCCTCACCAGTTGTCGTGTCGGCGGCTGTGTTGATGGTACGTTGCGCCAGAACCCGGGATTGAGCCGGGTCTGTGCCGATCACATCAAGCGGTAGAATATTCAGGGCCAGAAACGCGTTTTCGGTGGTCTGTGGGCCATTATAGCTGTCCCAGGTGATGGGCTTGAAGTAACGGTCGCTCCAGATCTCATCGCCGTTCAATGGGGGCATGTGACACCCGCTGCACATATCCTGATACAAAGCCGCGCCCGTTTCGGCCAAAGCCGCGTCAACCGGACCAAGCGAGGTGGGCCATTCAGGAGCCAACAACCCGTCAAATGCGCGTGCTTGCATCGGCGGCGTCGCGCCGGCCAGCGTTTGCTCAATCCAGACCAGATCATCCACCGGAATAGCCGATGAAAAAAGGCCTTGATCCGCGGGGGCGGTCAGATTGACTGCCGCATGCACGCCCAGCGCCTCACCCGCATTGCGGATCAGCGGCTGCATGATTGATCCATCATATTGGACCCAGTCAAACCAGCTGACTGTCCAGATATGGGGATAGTTCACAGGAGCATTGATCGGGGCGTAATTCTCGACCCGGCCGGTATTCTTGGAAAACACCTGATTGCCGATGCGGTTCAATGCATCCAGACGGCCAAAACCTTCGACCACATCAATCGTATCAGCCTGTGCAGCACCCGCTTCGGCCACCGACTGCAGCTCATCGGCAAGCTTCAACTTAGTAACCGCGGAATAGGTGTCTCCCAAGACGGCGCGGGCAAAACGATCAAATCGTTTGTTAGGCAATGGCAGTTTGGAGGCGAGCACCGTCTGTCCCAATGCTGCGGCCAACCCCGCCGACAAGACCTGTAAATCAGTGACGGCCGGGCCGCCATTGACCAGATATTCCGTATCGCCATCAACCAGACGGCCAGTATGGCAGGCAGCACAGGTGAACCCCACAGCCGTTGTCATCGTCGGATATCCGGCAATATTCTGGAAATCCGTCCGGGCAAAGCCGATTGGCAAACCATCCGGATTGTGCACCGAAGGGGTGCTGGGTATGAACCCATAACCAGCGATGTAATCAGGCTCTGTGAATAGCGCGTTCGCCCCCGGCCATAACAACCCCCATGGGGATGCCTCCGGCTGTTCCAAGGCGATCAGCCAGTCATAAGGGATCGGCAGGGTCGCCGTACCTTGCGAGACGAAATAAAAACGCTCTGTTATCTGTGGGGTCCAGTTCTGGGCCAGGACTTCGCGGTTTTGCGGCAAATCCTGCTGTGGCAAGTCAGGCGGCGTCAACGTCGCAATCAAGGCCTGCACGCCCGCGCTGCGTAGCAGCAAAAACACGGCAATGGCACCGATCACCAAGACGGCCAGCCAGAATCGTTTTGAGAAGATCAATGAAAACTTGAAGGTCATGTGATATCCGATGTCGAAAATGATTAGTCTTTAAGAATAATCAGACGATAACACGACATCCGGATCTGCAAAACACTTATTAGGCGATCCCAAGCCACCACCACAACCGAAACTGCATATGCAGAATAGCGTCTTGTCAAACCTTGTGGGCGGCGGCCTGTTGTACAGTCAACCTCGGGCGCAAACACAAGGCAGTCAGGATATAAGGCCGCCTGATTTCCTAACCACTATGCAGGAAATGCATCACATCGCCATCCTTGACGATATAGCCTTTACCCTCGGCCCGCATCTTGCCCGCTTCCTTGGATGGCCCTTCGCCGCCAAGCGTCACGAAATCATCATATGCAATCGTTTCGGCCCGGATAAAACCACGTTCAAAGTCGCCATGGATCACGCCAGCAGCCTGCGGCGCGCTGGTGCCCTCTTTAATGGTCCAGGCGCGCGCCTCTTTCGGGCCGACGGTGAAATAGGTCTGCAAATGCAGCAATTCATAACCTGCACGGATCAACCGATCCAACCCCGGCTCCTCCAACCCCATTTCGCTCAGGAACATCTCGGCCTCGTCAGGCTCCAACTGACTGATCTCTTCCTCAATCCTGGCACTGATCACGACATGGGCATTACCCTGGGCGGCAGCCATTTCAGCGACGCGCGCGGATTGGGAATTCCCTGAACCGGCGCTGTCTTCTTCCACATTGCAGACATAAAGGATCGGTTTGGTGGTCAGCAATTGCAGCATCTTCCATGCCTTGGCGTCGTCTCCATCGACCTCAACCGTGCGGGCGGGCTGACCGTCTTCCAACGCGGCCTGCGCCGCCTTCAACAGGCGTTCCTGCACGACGGCTTCCTTGTCACCACCGCGGACCTTGCGCACAATATTCTGCAAACGCTTTTCGATACTTTCCAGATCGGCCAGCATCAGTTCGGTTTCGATCACATCAGCATCCGCCACCGGGTCAACACGACCATCAACATGGGTAATGTCATCATCTTCAAAACAACGCAGCACATGGGCAATGGCGTCGCATTCGCGGATATTGGCCAGAAACTGGTTGCCCAACCCTTCACCTTTGGATGCGCCTTTGACCAGACCGGCAATGTCAACAAAGGTCATCCGGGTGGGGATAATCTGCTTGGACTGCGCAATCGCTGCCAGCTTATCAAGCCGGGCATCAGGCACGGCCACTTCACCAACATTGGGCTCAATCGTGCAGAACGGAAAATTCGCTGCTTGCGCCGCCGCCGTTTTGGTCAGCGCATTGAACAGGGTCGATTTGCCCACATTCGGCAAACCCACAATACCCATCTTGAAACCCATGGCGAAACTCCTTCGTATCTGGCGCGCTTCTAGGGATGCAAAGGCAGGCTGGCAAGGCGGTGATCCCGTTTCGGCCATTGATTTTCCGCCCATCTTGGCCCAAACCGACGCAAGTTTTGAAACGGGGACGATCATGAGCAGAATTGACGCAACCTTTGCGCGGCTTCAGGCATCCGGGAAAAAGGCCTTTGTCGCCTATGTGATGGCCGGTGACCCCGATTACGACACCGGGCTTGAGATCGTCAAAGGGCTGCCCGCTGCGGGCGTTGACATCATCGAACTGGGGATGCCGTTTACCGATCCGATGGCTGATGGCCCCACGATCCAACTGGCGGGTCAGCGGGCGCTAGAAGCCGGGCAGGATCTGGAAAAGACGCTCGCCTATGCGCGCAGCTTGCGCGAAACCGATGACACCACCCCGATTGTGATGATGGGCTATTACAACCCGATCTATTCGCGCGGGGTTGATGCGTTTCTGGCCGATGCCAAAGCGGCAGGGATCGACGGGTTGATCATCGTTGATCTACCGCCCGAGGAAGATGAGGAACTTTGCATTCCCGCACAGGCGGCAGGCATCAACTTCATCCGACTGGCGACGCCCACCACCGATGACAAACGCCTGCCAAAGGTGCTCGAAAACACATCTGGATTTGTCTATTACGTCTCGGTCACAGGGATCACCGGGGCGGCCGCAGCGCAGGCTGATGTCGTTGGGCCAGAGGTCGCCCGGATCAAGGCGCAAACCGATCTACCCGTCATCGTCGGTTTCGGGATCAAAACGCCAGAGGCTGCCGAAAACATTGCCCGTATTGCTGATGGGGCCGTCGTCGGATCGGCAATCGTCGAACGGATCGGCGATGGGCAGAGCGTGGCGGAGGTGCTGGATTTCGTCAAATCGCTCGCCGACGGTGCACACCGCGCCTAGTTCCTCTCCCAACGAACCGTGGGTCTTGTCATCAACCGCAGATTGCGGCTTAACTCCGGCCCATGACCGATGACATTGCTTTTCCCGCACTGGAAACGGATGCCGCCGCCATCGCGGCGTTTTCCAAACGACATATCACCCGGACCGAAGCTGCATATTGCGACGATCAGTTCGACGCCGATGCCGCCCAATTCGGCAAGATCATGGAGGATCCAGACAATCTGGGTGGCGTGATCCGGCGCGGCAATTGGATCTTCAACTGGCACCGCAACGCGGATCACCCGCGCGGGCTTTGGCGGCGGGTACAGGAAGGTGCAGCCATTCGTCCGGATGCAGATTGGCAGACGGTTTTCGACCTTGATGCGTTTTGCGAAGCCGATGGGGATGACTGGCACTGGCGCGGGGCCGCAACGCTCTGGTCTGATCCGTCCCGCGTGGTGCTGCATTTGTCGCATAAAGGGTCCGATCTGACCCGCCATCTGGAATGGGATTGTGATGCCGCAGCGGCCGTGCCCGGTGGTTTTGACATCCCCCCAGCACGGTCCGAAGCCAACTGGCTAGACAAAAACACACTTTTGCTCGCAACAGCCGCCCTGCCCGGCAGCGCGACGCGCTCCGGCTGGCAAGGACGGGTGGTAAAGTTGCAGCGTGGCATGGCCCTCACCGACGCGCCGACATTGTTCGAAGTCGATCATGACGATCTGCTGGCCTATGCCTACACCTTCCCGCTGCGGGGCGGCACGCGCGGGATTGGTTTTGGACGGGTGCGCAATATTGGCGATACGGTGCTGCGCCTGCAAATCGAGGGAAAAAACCACGTGCTCGACGCGCCCAGCCACACATCCTGCAGCCATAACGAAACCCACTACGCCTATGTCACTGCTGATGATGGGCTGGATGCGCCCGGCACTTTGGTGCTGCGCCGGATCGATGGCAGCGACAAGAAAATCCTCTTCACCCCATCCGAACGACGAGCGGTACAGGATGCGTATGCGATCTTCGGACGCGATCACCTGTTCTGGGTCGAGGAAGACACATTAACCCCCAGCCTGCGCCGCTATGATCTGCGTGACGCGGATACCAACCCTGAAACCCTGCCCCTACCAACCGATACGCAATCCGTCACGATATCCCCTTTCGATGCAGAAGGGCAGGCCGACGGTCCGATGCAGCTCTTTACAGGCGGCTTTCTGGAGCCGAACCAATCCTGGGTTTTTGAACAGACAGGCACACCCGCAACAGCCGCGCGGCTGACCAACGGTACAACCAGTTTCGATCCAACCGGGATGGCGGTGCGATTGCACATGGCGATCTCTGACGACGGGACGGAGGTGCCGTATCACATCATCCTGCCTGATGGTCACGCCGACCGCATGGGCAAGATACCCGTGCTGCAATACGGGTATGGCGGGTTTGGCGTATCACTTGGGCCGCATTACATGCGATTGCAAGGGCCTGCATGGCTGGCACGCGGCGGGGCTTATGTGCAGGGCTACATTCGCGGCGGTGGGGAATTTGGGACAGCATGGCATCTGGCCGCCAAGGGCGAAAAGCGCAAACATGGCTTTGCCGATTTCGCCGCCATCGCACGCGATCTTGTGCAGCGGGGCTATACCACCGCAGATCAGATCGCATGCCATGGGGGCAGCAATGGCGGGCTACTTTGCGGGGTCATGCTGACCCGTTACCCTGATCTTTTCGGGGCAGTCTGGGCGTCGGTCGGGGTGTATGATCAGCTGCGCTATCACCTGTTCCCGGCGGGCGCCGGCTGGATCGATGAATATGGCGATCCCGATGATCCACAAGCCCGTGACTGGCTGCGTGCCTATTCACCGATGCACAATGTGGCGGCCAACACCGATCAGGCTTATCCCCCTGCCCTGATCGACACCAATGAAACCGATGACCGGGTGGACCCATCCCATTCGCGGCGATTTGCGGCCCTGTTGGAACAGGCCGGACAACCTGTCTGGTTTCACAGCCGGGCGGGCGGCCATGGCGGGGGCGGACAAACAACCGAAGCCGCGCGCGAACAGGCACTGGGCTATGCATTCCTGCGGCGCGCCTTATCCCTTTGACAGCTTTTTCTCGAATTGGTATGAGAACTTTACCAATTCGAGGATTTGATCATGCCTATCATCACCACAATTGATGATCTCAAGCGGCTGCACAAACGCCGCGCACCCAAGATGTTCTATGACTACGCCGAAAGCGGCAGTTGGACGGAACAGACATTCCGCGAAAACACCTCCGATTTCGAACAGATCAGATTGCGGCAGCGGGTGGCGGTGGACATGTCCGACCGCAGTACCAAGGCGCAGATGATCGGGCAGGATGTGGCCATGCCGGTGGCGCTCGCCCCGGTCGGGCTGACAGGCATGCAATGCGCCGACGGTGAAATCAAGGCGGCGAAAGCGGCGGAAAAATTCGGCGTGCCCTTCACCCTTTCCACCATGTCTATTTGTTCGATCGAAGATGTGGCCGAACACACGAAAAACCCGTTTTGGTTCCAGCTTTACGTCATGCAGGATGAGGAATTCGTCGATAACATCATCGCCCGGGCCAAGAATGCGGGTTGTTCGGCACTGGTGCTGACGCTGGACCTGCAAATCCTGGGCCAGCGGCACAAGGACCTCAAAAACGGGCTGACCGCACCGCCGAAACTGACCATTCCGACGATGATCAACCTCGCTACAAAATGGCAATGGGGGCTTGGCATGCTGCAAACCAAGCGGCGGTCATTCGGCAATATCGTCGGACATGCCAAAGGGGTCGGCGACACGTCCAGCCTGTCATCATGGACGGCTGAGCAGTTCGACCTACAGCTCGACTGGGACAAGATCGCCAAGCTGAAGGAGAAATGGGGCGGCAAACTGATCCTCAAGGGGATCCTTGACCCTGACGATGCCAGAAAAGCAGTCGAAATCGGGGCGGACGCCATCATCGTCAGCAACCATGGCGGACGGCAACTGGACGGGGCATTATCGGCCATTCGGATGCTACCACAGATCGTGCGGGCCGTCGGTGACCAAATCGAAATCCATATGGATAGCGGCATTCGCTCCGGCCAGGACGTGTTGAAAGCTTTGGCGCTGGGGGCCAAGGGCGTCTATATCGGCCGGGCCTATATCTATGGGCTGGGGGCGATGGGTGAAAAGGGCGTCAGCGCAGCACTTGAGGTAATCCACAGGGAACTGGACGTGACCATGGCGCTATGCGGGCGACGGCATGTGCAGGACCTGAACCGGGATGTG
Organism: uncultured Paracoccaceae bacterium; assembly: GCA_947503925.1. Classification (GTDB taxonomy): domain Bacteria; phylum Pseudomonadota; class Alphaproteobacteria; order Rhodobacterales; family Rhodobacteraceae; genus Yoonia. Next base: position 249,697 of record CANNFQ010000005.1, read on the forward strand.
CTGCTGGTTCCGGATAATTTTGAAGGGCAATGGGCCTGACAAAGGACGTCACTTATGGCAGTGGCGAAACACCAATCACACCGGGATGAGCCATAATCAATAGGGCCCAAACCACTACACCGATCAACACCCGCAACCCGAGATCGACAATCGAATGGGGCCTGTACCAAACGGGCGCTGTCTTCGTTCGCTGCAAAAGCGCACGCCATGCGCCCGGGCCCATTTCGCGCCGCCTACGCCGGTCGATAATACGCGGCCCCAGCAGAGCAAAGCCAAGAAACACACCAAACAGGATCACATGCGCCACATCGCCATTCGGCAACAAATGCAAACCCGCCCAAAGGGCCGGCGCGATCAATAAGGGATGCCGCACCCAACGGATGATGCCGGGGCGTTTGGGATCAAACAGGTGGTTCTTCGCACCGCCAAATGAAAACGGGTTCGGGCGGGCGATGGACAAGGCAGGTAACATGCAAACCGCAAACATCCCGGCAAGAACAAGATATTTGTGCCAGATTGCCAATGGCCAAAGCGCAACAAACGGCGCGCGCCCCGCCGCCCAGATTAGCATACCCAACATGACGAACGACAGGGCAGAATAGCCAAGCGTAAAACCGCGCCTGCCTGTCCAGTTCACGATCCTCGCCTTGATGGGCGGTCGCACTGGCACACCATGGGTGACAAAGAAAGCCAAAAAAGCCGTCGCAAATATCAGCCAATCCATCATGTGCCTGACGCCCGGGGGCGTACCAAAAGCCCGCCATAAAGAACGGTAAACCCGCCAAAGGCGGCCACCCAGAAGCAACCCGATATCAGATAAAGCAGGTTGGCCGGCCCCGGCCAAATCCCTGCGCTAAGCCGGGCCAGCACCGACAGAATGATCCCAGCATAGATCACAACCGTACCAACGCCCGCGTGCAATGCGTGTCCTGTATGCCCCAACGACGCACGCGTCATCACCGCCAGCGTCATCAGACCGACAGCGCCTGTCATCCAGATATGCTGGGCTGCCACCAGCCCCAGCGCATCTGGCCAAAGCAGGCTAACCCCCAGTGCCAAAGCGCCCAAAGGAACAAAGCAATATCCTGCATGCAGCACCAGAACCAGCGGTTCGGCCATCGTGTGATGACCCTTCCAACGCACCAAACGAGCAGCATGCAAACCGGCCAGAACCAACAGCGCAAGGCCAGTGACAACCAAATGAGGCATGACAACCCACAGGGCCAATACGACCAAACTGGTCAGCAGGACGATCTTGTCAAACGCTTGCATCGGGTCCGGCAGAGACATATCCCGCCCGATCTTCTTGAACCAATTGCGTGTAAATGTCGGAATGATCCGCCCACCAATAACCGTGATCATCATCACGGTCGTGGCCAGTGCCAGTCGCAGACCAAAGCCGCGAGCGGCATAGTCGCCGTCTGCGACCTCAACGTGGAAAATCAGGTTGGCCAGCGTGAAACTCGCCAACATGCCTACGACGATCATGTTCTGCCAGTTTTTGCCCAAGATGACGTCGCGCAGAACAAATGCGGCAAGGATCAAGGGAAAACTCAAATCTACAAGAATCACTGCAGCAACCGGCAACAACGCCGAAGCTGCCACCACGCCGCGCCCAACCGCCCACAGCATGACCAACCAGAATAGCGGCCAACCGCTCAGCGCCGGGCGCCCCGTCCAGTTCGGCACAGCCGTCAGCAGGAAACCCGCAATGATCGCGCCGAGATAGCCAAACAGGAATGCATGCGCATGCCATGAAACCGGATCAAACCGGCTGGGCAGATCAATCTGGCCCGCCAAGGCGGCGATCCACAAGATCATCGCTATAGCGGCCCAAACCGCACCCAGCAGAAAGAAGGGTCTCAACCCGATAGACAACACCGCAGGCACCGGTCGCACGGTCTGTGCCGTTTGCAGGGCGTCGGTCATGATGCATCCGCTCCAATGAAATCAGGCACCTGCGCGGCCAGCGCACAATCTGCCAATGTGTAACTATCCAATGCAGTCAGAAATGCGGTCTCTGCCGCGCCAAGGAACGCCTTAAGTTTGCAAACCGGTGTGATGCGGCAAGCATTTCCCTCCGCCTGAAAACACTCAACAAGGTTCTGATCCTTCTCCAGCACCCGTACAACGTCGCCTATGCGAATGCTCTCGGCGGGTCGTGCCAGCATGGCACCACCGCCTCCACCGCGCCGGGTCTTTAGAAAACCGGCCCGCGCCAGGGCGGCCATGGATTTGGTCAGATGGTGGCGCGAAATATCGAATTCATCGGCTATTTCGGCCGTATTCCAGGCGCGTTCGGGATCACTGGCAATCCGCATTAGGGCGCGCAGCCCAAAATCTGTAAAACTTGTCAGACGCATATCCGGACCCTCTCAAGATTCGGGTTCGCTGTATTCGCAACCTTTAAATGGTATCTAATATACCAATTCAAGAACGAAGTTAGTCATGAGGTCAGCTGACCCTTCAAATCCAAGGCAATCGGTCAAGTCATGTGTCAGCAATCTGCAATGAAAATCGATGACATCACCCCGCCACCGTTATGGCTTCCCCGCGCAGCGATACGACCGATTGCGCCACTTGGGGCAGGATAAACGCGGCGTGATCATCAGGAATAGTGTTGGCACGCAGCTGGCAATGATAGGCCGCCGAAAGGGATGCGTCGGTAAAAACCTCTTTCACCGGGCCGCTGGCAATCACCCGGCCATCCGAAATAATCGTGACCATATCGGCCACCATGGCGGTCAGGTTCAGGTCATGCATCACGGCAATCACGCCACCACCACGCTTGGCGAAATCTTCAAGACATCGCATGATCAACAGCTGATGGCCGATATCAAGGCTGGCGACCGGCTCGTCCAGCAACATCCAGCGCGGCACCCCATCAACAACTGGGTCCCAAACCTGGCACAGCACCCGCGCCAGATGTGCACGCTGTTGCTCACCCCCCGACAACTCCTGAAAAAACCGTTGTTCATAACCGCCAAGACCGACCATCGCCAAAGCCCGCTGTGCCACGATATCCCGGTCACCATGAATGCCGGATCGCAGGCCCATGCGGACAACTTCGATCACCGTAAAGGGAAAGGCGAGCGTGGCGGCCTGTGGCAACACCGCGCGCACCGCTGCCAAATCCCACGTTTTATAGGCGCCAATGTCACGTCCGTTGATTTGTACCTGCCCGGTCCAGACGATCTCATCAGTTAGCGCGCGCAGCAGGGTCGTCTTGCCGGACCCGTTAGGGCCAACAATCGCCGTAACCTCCCCCGGTTTGGCGACAAAATCCACGCCATGCAAAATCGGCTTCTTTCCGATGCGGACCTGAATATCGCGGGCTGTGATCATCGGCTACATCTCCACAAGGCCACGACGGCGCAGCAATATCCACAAGAAAACCGGCGCGCCCAGAACTGCGGTCACAATCCCGATGGGCAGTTCAGCGGGCGCGATGATCTGGCGGCTGATAATGTCAGCCGCCAACAGCAGCGTGGCCCCCAGCAAGGCGGCATTCAAAAGCAGGGTTTCATGATCCGGGCCAGTGGCCAACCGCAACAGATGCGGCACGACAATCCCGATAAATCCAATGCCACCCGATACAGCAACCGCCGCCCCGGTGGCCGCCGCAACGGTTACTATCGCCGCAGATTTCAACCGCTGGACAGAGAAACCAAGATGCGATGCCGTCGCCTCCCCCAAGGCCAGCGCATTCAACCCCCGCCCCAGAAAAAGCGAAGCCAGCACAGCCACCCCAATCAACGGTCCGGCGATTAGCACCTTGGACCATGTGGCCCCGGCCAACGACCCCAGACCCCAAAATGTCAGGTCGCGCAACTGCCGGTCGTCGGCGACGTAAACAAGAATACCGGATACAGCGCCCGCCAATGCGCCCAACGCGATACCGGCCAATAGCATCGTCGCAACAGATGTACGCCCGCGTCGGGTGGACACGCGGTAAAGGATGATCGTCGACAGCCAACCACCCATGAATGCCGCAACTGGAACCAAGGCATTACCAACCAGTTCGGCAATCCACAAAGGCAGCAGCGCGCCCAGCACAATCGCCAGGATCGCGCCCAGACCTGCGCCAGCACCAACACCAACCAATCCAGGATCAGCCAACGGGTTGCGAAACAGGCCTTGCATCACCGCCCCCGACACCGCCAATGCGGCACCAACAGCGATCCCAAGGATCAGCCGGGGCATGCGAATGTCCCAAATCACGACCCGTTCCATGGCTGTCAGCGGTTCACCATCAATGATCTTGACCATCGCAACCCAAAGCGACGTGCCCGTTGGACCGGTCGCAAGACTGATCACCGACACAGCCGCCAATAGCAAAGCCAGCCAGATATGGGCCTGCCGCGCGCGTGTGCGGCGGTCCATCGGCCGCCGCACCGTCTGGATGTCCACCGAAATCGTCATATCAGCCACCGTAAAGCGCGGCAGTCAAATCAAGCGCCGCATCAGCCGTGCGTGGCCCAAAACCCAACAGATAAAGGCCATTCATGCGCACCACCGATTGCGTTTGCGCCGCCGGGGTGGTTGCAATTGCAGGCATCGCAAACAATGCAGCATCGTCCAAACTGTGATCCCCACTACGGTCCATCATCAGGATGACATCGGGGGCGGCGGCACTGACGGCCTCATCACTGATCGGCTTGTAACCTTCAAATGCAGTCACCGCATTTACACCGCCAGCCAACGCGATCACGCCAGAGGCGGCCGTGTTCCGGCCAGATGCCATGATCCGCCCGCCTTGCGTGCTCAGAATGAACATGACGCGTTTGGGGTTGCTGCCTGCCCGCGCGCTTGCGACCTCTGCGGCGCGTTGCATCTTCAGGCTGACATCGCTGGCCAGCGCAACAGCCTCGGCTTCGACATCCAGCGCCGCGCCAACCGTCATGATTTTATCCACGATCCCTTCGGTGGAATAGACATCCGGCACTGTGACAAAGGGAATGTCGGCAGCCTCCAACACCGCGATGGTCTCGGGGGGGCCTGCGCCATCTTCTGAGATGATCAACCCCGGCGCGACGGCAAGAACACCTTCAGGCGACAGGGCGCGCATATAGCCTACATCGGGCAGGGTTTCTGCCTCGGCCGGGTAGCTTGATGTTGTATCGCGGGCGATCAGCCGGTCACCTTGACCCAACGCATAGATAATCTCAGTCACGGACCCGCCGATGGACAGGACATCTTTCTCACCCTCAGCCGTCGCAAGCGTCGGGATTGCGGCAAAGGCTGCCCAAGTGGCGAGTCTGCACAGCGCGTTCATGAAACTGTTTCCTGTTCAACAAGTTCAGGCAGATCGGCAATGATATCGGCCCAGGCAGCGCGATGATCACGGCCTTCCTTGCGAACGCCGAAGATCTGGAAAATCAACGCGCCGTGGCTGTCAAACGCCTCCAGCGATAGCGCAATGCCGCGTTTGGTCGGCTTTTCGACGGCCCAAAGCTCGGCCACATGATCACCGCGCAAATGCAGGTTGAAGCGCGGGTCCATCACATTTTGCCACGGGCCCATCAGGCGCAGCGTCTCAATCGGGCCGGTATGGATCTGGATGCATCCTCGGTTGCCGGTAAAGATCATTACCTCAATCCCATCGGCGGCTACCGCGCGCAGCGCCTGATCCACGGCATCGGGCGACAGCGACCGGACAAATGGGGCGCCTGCAATACGATAAGCGCCAAGGCGGTTCATCTTCAGCTTGCTGGTCAGGCGCATGAACTGATGTGTATCGGTCATGCGGGCCCATTCTTTGCGCAGCGTTTCCAGATTGGTGATGTCTGCCTTTGGGGCCTCGGGCGGCTGACGGGCGGTCGTGACGATGGTCTGGCTTTGATTATCCGACGCGCCATGCCTGCGGAAATCCTCCCAGACCGTGTGGCCTTTAGGAGTGCGCAGAAATATCTTATGCACGGCATCCCCGGCAGCGTCAAAAACCTGCACGCTGCGGCGCATCTGTTCATCTGTATGCTTTTCCACCAGAAATGCGTGTTTCCAATGGGATGGGAAGATCCGCAGGTCAATATCCGCGGTCAAGACCATCGCCGCATGACCACCCGGGTGGTAGTTGTCATAAACGCCGACCTTTTCATGCACACAGCTTTCATTGCGGGTTAGCGCCATCACTTCGCCCAGACGCTGGGCAAGCCCCATGACAGTATCCGGATGGGCATCAATGCGGGTTGCCTGATCACCGCAATGGGCGGCGATTAACGCAGCCTCGCTGATCCCCAGCTTATGGGCCAGATCACGTTCGCGAGTCTTTGGATTTTCGAGATACGCCGCGCGGATCTGCACGGATGTGAGCGGTTGTTGATTTGCCATTACTTACCTTGCTGTGACGCTGCGAAGAAAAGGGATGGCTTGGCCGGGAATGCAAACGGCCTGGCTAGGGTCGGGACAGAAATCCCGAACACTATTCTTGAGTAATTTACTAGGAAATAGCGCGGGTATGCAAGGGGCCTTGTAATCATTTCCGACAAAGCGAACAGACGGGCGGCGCCAGCTCTGCGATTGAATACTGCAAAGCGAATATAATCTTGACTCTTTTAGTCGGCATTATTAGGCGCGTATTTACAAAAAACCTGTGGCCAGCTTCCCGCAAGCACAACAGCTGAAAAATGATTGGGAAGCCTATGCAAATGAGTAAACCGAAACGCCACACATTATTGACATCAGCAGCCGTGATGGCGGCACTTTCCGTGCCCGCAACGGCGCAGGACACAAACCAAACCTTTACGCCACTGGGGCGGATCGTCGTTGGGGCCGGTGTGGAAAAGGTAGCGATCGACGCGCCGCAATCCATCTCGGTTCTGGACGAGGACGACATCGCAGATGCCCAGCCGGGCACAATCGGCGACCTGTTGGAACGCAGCGCCGGTGTTTCGACGGTTGGTTCAGAATCGCGGTTCGGCGAAAGCCTGAACATCCGCGGGATTGGCGGCGGCACATCAGCCGACGAACCCCGGATCGTTACCCTGATTGATGGGGTCAAGAAATACTACGAATCCTATCGGCAAGGGTCGCTCTTTACTGATCCGGAATTTTTCAAAAGCGTCGAAATCCTGCGTGGCCCGGGATCATCAACACTATACGGCGCGGGGGCTCTGGCCGGGGTTGTATCGCTGGAAACCAAAGACGCATCGGACTTTCTGGAACCGGGCGACCCATTCGCGCTGGATCAGAAACTGGAATATCGCAGCAATGGGAAAGGGATCGAAACCGCGACATTCCTTGCCTTCGCACCGGACGATCAATTCGATGTGCTGGTCGGGTTCATCTATGATGACAGCGGTTTTTTGGACAGTGGCGATGGCGAACAGATTTTCGGCACCAAGATCACCGAAAACAACACGCTGCTGAGAGGCAGCTATACGTTTGGCGATGCAGGCGAACACGCGGTCGCGGCAGGATATATCCGGTATCAGGGCAAAGCAGATGATCAGCTGCTGGATATCATCGACAATGTCAGCTTTTTTGGCACCGTCGACCGCGAGGTCATCGATACAACCGCCTTTGTGAACTACCAGTTCAACCCGGCGGATAACGACCTGATCGACCTTGAGATGCAGCTGTCTTATGGCAAATCCGAAAACAACATCTCTGATTTTCAGGCCAGCCCCGGTATCCTGTCCAGTTTCGACACCGATTACGCCTATGAAGGACGTGGCCTGCGGATCGAAAACAGGGCACAGATCTTCGGCGATGACATTGAAAACTACCTGACCACTGGGATCGATATCAGCACTCAAGACCGGGTCAGCACACGCGCCTCCGCCTCCAATGCGGCGTTCCAACCCGAGGGGACAACCGACAATATCGGCGTGTTCGCGCAGAACGAATTCATCTGGCATGACAGGCTGACAGTTTTGGCAGGCGCAAGGATTGATTTCCAGGAAACGACACCCGGCGATCAGGTGCCAAGCGACGAAAAGGTCAAGGATCAAGGGCGCGCGACCACATTGGCGCTGCATTATCAAGTCGCCGACCGGTTCGCGGTGTTCGGCTCTGCATCCTATACAGAGCGGCTGCCAGTGGTCGACGAACTCTACGATAGCCGGGCAACAAGCAGCGGCGCCGATCAGGTTTCCGCTGGGACATTGGAAAACGAGGAAAGCCGCAATATCGAACTGGGTTTCGCCTACAACCAGAACGATGCCATCGGCACCGGCGATCAACTCTCCTTCAAGACGGTCATCTTCCGCAACAATCTCAACAATCTGATCGGGAGGAACAACACCGGGACGGCGGGGCAGCCGGTCTTTGTGAACATTGACGAAGCCTACATTCAGGGCGTCGAACTCGAAGCCGCGTATACCACCGAAACCTTCTTCGGATCGCTCGCCTACACCGCGCTGGAGGGCAAGAATGAAAGCGACCCTGCGGCACTGAACCCGAACCTCGAAGACCGCATTCCGGCCGACACAATCGTGTTATCTCTCGGCACCCGTCTGCCCACAGCAAATCTGGAGCTGGGCTGGACCGGCACATACTACGACAGCAAAAGCCGTTCGCAGGCGGGCATGTCCGGTGTTACCATCATCGACACACCCGAAAACCTGATCCACGATGTCTATGCGGCATGGACACCGGACGAAGGCGTGTTTGCGGATCTGACCCTGCGCCTTGGCGTCACCAATGTCAGCGACAAAGACTACCGGACCCATCTGCAAAGCGAGGCCATACGGCGCGCCGGGCGCAGCATCAACCTGTCCATCTCGCGGACATTCTGATGATGTCGCGCAAGACGCTATGCCTCACGCTATGTGCCATCTCTGTCGCGACCGCCGCCGTGGCAGAGGATGGCGTGTTGCGAGTGGAATTGAACACCGCCGAAACCACTGACAGCGCCTGCAGGCTGTCGTTTCTGATCGAAAACACACATCCCGCTGATATCACCCAAGCGATCTATGAGGCCGTTCTTTTCAATATTGATGGAGCGGTGAACCAACTGACATTGTTTGATTTTGGGGTGCTGCCCACCGGGCGCCCCCGCGTCCGCCAGTTCGAGGTGCCGGGGCTGGCCTGCACTGACCTGTCGCGGCTTCTGATCAACGGTGCCAGCACCTGCGAGGCAGATGAATTGGGCGCAGATATCTGCACCACCACATTATTGCTCAGCAGTCGCACATCCATTGCATTGCTCGGATAAGGAAACCCAAACCCATGTTCGCCCCATTGCAAAACATCATCAACACCGGCGGCCCCGTCGTCGTCATTCTGCTGGCTGCATCGGTGCTGGCGCTGGCAGTGACATTCTACAAAATCATCCAGTTTCGCGCCGCTGGCGTGGGCAGTCACCTGATCCTCAAACGCGCGCTGGTCTTATGGGACGGCAATGAACGCGACTTTGCACTGACCGAACTGGCGCGCAGCAACAACTATCTCGTCCCGGTCGTTCAGATCGGGTTTTTGGCACAGAACAAAGAACCGGCCACCGTCGCCGCACGGCTCGAGGCAGAGGCCGAAACCCTGTTCACACAGCTCGAACACGGGTTTCGGTTTCTCGATAACGTGGCCCAGCTTGCCCCGCTCTTGGGGCTTTTCGGCACAGTGCTTGGCATGATCTCTGCCTTTCAGGCGCTGCAAGAGGCGGGCAATCAGGTTGACCCGTCGATCCTGGCAGGTGGGATCTGGGTCGCGCTGCTAACCACCGCTGTCGGGCTCGCCGTGGCGATGCCGACCTCCCTGATCCTGTCGTGGTTTGAACAGCGTATGGATGCCGAACGCGTCTTCGCCGGTCAGGCGATCCAAAGCATCGTGTCACCCAAAGGGGTGGATGCCAGCAATCATGTGGCCGCAAATGCGGCGTAAGGTCAGCAAAAAACGCCTTTCGATGACATCGCTGATCGATGTCATCTTTCTTTTGCTGCTGTTTTTCATGTTGTCCTCGACCTTCTCCAAATACGCGACGGTGCCGCTACCGCTGGGCACGACAGGGGCACCACCCGAAACACCACCCGCCTTTGTGAAAGTAGGGGTCGACACCATCACGCTGAACGGGCAGGCAATCACCCTGACCAACCTTCCAGCGGCACTGGCGGCACCAGACCGGACCGCAGCGATCCTCGCCCTCGGCCCGGGCGTCAGCGCGCAACGACTGACCGATGTGCTCACGGCCCTGCGCAACGTCGAAAACCTGTCCCTCAACGTGCTGGTGCCCGCATGAAACTGCGACGCAGGACATCCAGACCGGAACCGACTATTGCCCTGATCAATGTGGTTTTCCTGATGCTGATCTTTTTCTTGATCGCAGGCACCCTGACGCAGCCATTGGACGATGATCTGGAACTGGTATCGACCCGCGATCTTGACCCTGCCTCACCGCCCGACGGGCTGATCATTCATGCAGATGGGCGGATGCAGGCCCACGGGGCAGATATCCCAACCGCCGCGGCCTATCTGGCCATGCAAACAGACGGGGCGATACGGCTGATCCCGGACAGGGATTTACCCGCCAGGACACTTCTGCAAATCGGGGCGGATCTGCGCGCGGCTGGGGCTGAAACGCTTGTGATCGCGACCGAGACGGCATTGCAATGATGACACGGTCCCCCCCCGTGATGGGGCTTTGCCTTACAGCGGCCATTGGGGTGCATTTGGTCGGGTTTGCGCAGCTCAGAACCGATAACATCCCTCTGATCGCCGCTGCCAGCGCCCCGGCTGAGGCAAAGATGGGCGCATCTTTTGCTGATCTTGCAGCAGGTGTCCTGCAACCCGTGCAAACGGCAACGCGATCGGGCTCGATGCACCCCGGAATCACGCCGCGCTTGGCTATTCGCCCCGATATCGCGGGCACGGCTCGCGTCGTACCAACACCATCACCCGCCACATCTGCGACCGCCGACACCATTGCGCCGCGTGTTTCGACGACTGCACAACCGCCCGCCGCCGAAGCGCCTTCACCGCAACGGCCAACAACACGCGTGCCAATAAGGCCCACGCAACAATTGCAGGCCCAGGCATTGGCAGCCCCCACCCGGTCATTGCGGCCGATCGCCCGACCGACCCGGGGTCAAGGCAACGCCAGTCAAAACGCCGTGGCAGGCGCAAGCAGCAGCGCCAGCAGGACAGCAACCGCCACCCAATCAGGCTCCAATGCCATCGCACAGCGCACGGCGGCGCAAAGCAACGCCGCCGCCACCGCGAATTACGCAGGTATCGTGTTACAACAAATCGCCAATGTACGGCGACGGCGGACGCCCGAAAGCGGTGTTGCCGTTGTCGCCTTCACCATCGGGGGCAATGGCAATCTGACAAGTATCAGCATCCTGCGCAGCTCCGGTAACCGGCAGGTCGACCGGTTCGCCCAACAGGTCATTCGCCGGGCGGCCCCATTCCCGCCACCACCCACAGGCGGGCGCACGCACTGGCAAGTCGAAATCGAAGACCGCTAAGGCGACCACTCAACAGGGCGTTTCACCCACAGCTTTGGGCACCAGTCGGCGTGATATCAAGAGGGCGAGCGGCACCGCTGTGACCAACAACACCGCGACTGCGGCAAAGGCCAGGCGCAACCCAAACAACTCTGACAGAATCCCCATCAGCATCGGTGCAAAGAAAAAGCCGGAAAAACCGATCACCGCGACCCTGCTAATCGCCTCAGTGCGCAAATGCGCCGGGACCAGTTTGCCGACCAGGGCCAAGCCCATCGGACCAATCACAGACACTCCAAGCCCCAATATCCCGAAACCCAGATAGGCCGCTGCTGGCGTCGGCGCAAAAGCGGCGATTAGCGCGCCACTTGCCGAAATCAGGGACGCAGAAATGACAACCGGAACCTCGCGAAACCGGTCGGCCACGGCCTGCCCTGAGAAGCGCCCAAAGGCCATGGTCAGCCCCAGCATGGCCGGGCCAAGCGCGCCTTCTGCGGCACCACCGCCCAGTGTCCGTTCGACATGCAGCGCGGACCATGCCTCAACGGTCGCCTCCGACATGAAGGCCACCAACACCACCGCACCGCATAGCAGGATCGGCCAGAACGGGTAGCGCCGCGCGCCGCTCTCCTCCTCAGGCACCTCGGCAACCTCCATCCGGATGAACGGCACCATCCCAAACGCGCAAAGGCTGAACCCAGCAAAGACCAACACAGGCGGCACGCCTGCCTCTCGGGTCAGGCTGACCACCAAGGCCGCGACGGCATAGGCAACGGAAAACATCGCGTGATTGGCATTCATCAGCGGGCGATCATGGCGCGCTTCCAATTCACTGACGCGGGCATTCATCACAACATCCAAAAGTCCAGATGCAAGCCCGACCAGCGCCATTGTCAGCGCAAAAAGCAACGGCGCCGTCATCACCCCGGGCAACAGCCAGGCTAGACCCAAGCAAACCGCGCCAACCTGCATGCTGCGACTGCCCAGCCAACGGTCCGCGCGCGGCGCCAGCCACATCGACGAAACCAGGCCAGTGGCGGATCCCAGCAGCAAAAGCCCGAATAAGGCATCCGATGCGCCCAATTGCGCCTTCAACACCGGCACATGGGCCGCAAAGCAACCCCAGAACAGGCCAACCACAACAAACGCGGCAGCGGGACGGCGGGACAGGAAAAGCGCGTTTCGGATCGACATCACACATCCCTGAAGGTTTTGGATGCCTGTTGCAAGTCAGGATCGGGATGCAGGATGGACAAGGGTCAGACGGCACAGCGCCCAGTAAGATGGGTTTAAACCCATCTTACATCGAGGTCAGGCGGCCGCGACCCCGCGTGGCAGATCGATATCCCCCTGCCCAAGCCGGAACGACAATAGCTGCGTCGACAGACGTTCAGAACCAGACGTGATCTGCTGGCTCAACAATGTCATATCCTCGCCCATCGCGGCGTCTTCCTTGGTCATGCGTTCGACCCGTGCCACAACATCGGACAGATTGGACATAGATGATGCTTGCGCGCTGATCGCATCATTGATTGTTGTGACAAGCGCGTCGGCATCAGATGCCATCGCAACAATCTCTGACAATGACTGACCAGTGGCATTCACCAGCCGCGCACCTTCGGCGACATGGACCTGGCTTTTTTCGATCAGGCCTTTGACATCACTGGCCGCATTGGCCGTGTTCTGGGCAAGAGACTGCACCTCTGCCGCCACAACGGCGAACCCTTTCCCGGCGGGCCCCGCGCGGGCGGCCTCAACTGCGGCGTTGAGCGAGAGCATATTGGTTTGAAAGGCGATGTCTTCGATTACCTGAATGATCGCAGCAATCTCATCTGAAGAGCTTTCAATGCGTGACATGGCCTCCATCGCATCTGTCACGACGTCGCCACCATGGCTGGCACCGTCGCTGGCCTCACGGGCCTTTTCATTCGCTGATCTGGCGCTATCGACCATATCATTGAGCGCATTACGCAGCGATTGCATCGTACCGGATGCATCATCAAGCGACCCTGCCTGTTTCTGCGTGCTTTGCGCCAACCCCCTTGCCACCCCGGCCAGTTGTTCGGAACTTGCCCGGAACTGCCCTGTTGTTGATGAGGCCTCGGTTAGAACGGCTCGCAGGTTCCGAACAACAGCATTGAAATCATGCCGCAATTGTTCGAACTCCGGTGCAAATGATTGATTGATTTCGCAGGTCAGATCCTTTTGGGACATGCGTCGCAATGCATCGCTCAGGCTGTCGACAACAGTTTTGGTTTTTGCAAATGCGGCTGCTTCCTGTTCATGCAATTGTTCTGCCTTTGCCTGCGCCTCCTCCAGCGCGGCGGACTGGGACCTTTGCGCTGCCATTACCGCATTACGTTGCCTGATTGACAACATCAGAACAGCAGCTTCGATCAACACGATGATGGCATGCATCGCCGTGCGTGGCAGATTCTCGGCTACCGTGAAACTGGGATAGACAAGCGATGGCAGTAAAACGGAAAACGAAAGGTGATGCGCCGCAATCAATACCGTCGCTAGCAACAGCGAACCGACGTGATATTGCGTGGCGACAACGGCCAGAATGACAAAGAAATACATATGGCTGTCGATCTGCCAACCATGTCCGGCGAAGGCAGCGGTAAATGCGCCGGCCTGTGTGACATGGATCGCGCCCATAATATAAGGGGTCAGGTCACCGCCCATCCGGCGCCCGATAATGGCTGCCGCCAACGTCAGTGCCACGAAAACCAGGAAAGTAAATGGCGCGTTGCCGGTGAATATCGCAGCCAGCACCGGAGCTGGCGTAAAGGCCAGTGCCATCCGAAATGACAAACGCTGCATGTCATCCGCAGTGGTCTTGTCATCCTGCGGTGTCTGCTGTTGCGCATCGGTCATGATGACACCCCGATTGCGTTGCAGATCGCGCTCAACCCAGCAAAGCTCAACACGAATAGGGCGCCGTGCGCGTCAAGCCGATCAAGAAAGACCGGGTCATCATAGATCGCGACACTTGCCAGCACAGGTTGATCGGGGCCAAACACCTGACCACCTGCCATCGCAATCACATCCGCTGCATCCGCATCGCCCCAGGGTGCCACAACAACCACCAGCGGTTCACCCAATTGCGGCGGCGCACCGGCGATCAACGCAACCGGCGCCAGTAACAGATTGAGGCAGATAACAAAGCCCAGACAGATATAATTCATCAACAAACCCTTCAGTGGTTTGGGCAAACATAGCGTGAAAGGATTGCACAATCGTTACGCTACACAGAACCCGCTTATCAGGCCCGGACATCCCGTCGCAGGTGCTTGTGTGGCGCGGACGACTGCATAGATGAAATGATGATCAAAAAGGGAGGTCAGAACCATGGAACATATCGTCGTCGCCAGTGACTTGTCAGATCGGTCAGAACAGGCATTGCGACGGGCAATTACGCTGGCCGCACGCATGGGCGCGCGGCTTGACGTGTGCCATGTGGTGGACAGCGCCATGCCGCTTGGCATCGCGGAGGATGTCAAACATCAGGTGCAGACGACATTGGAAAAGATACTACGTGAACATGCGCCTGACACCCAGCTCAACTATGCAATCAACGTGTTGATCGGCGATGTGGTTGACGAAATCACGCAACTCCTGCGCGAAACAAGCCCGAACCTGCTTGTGGTCGGGGTGCATCGCAAGCGGGTGTTTTTGGATCAAATCAAAGAAACAACAATGGAACGGTTGATCCGGGCCAGTCGGCAGCCGGTGCTGCTGGTCGCCGGACCAGCAGATCAGGATTACGCCAATGTGCTGGGGGCGGTGGATCTGTCCCGGGCTTGTGAGGCGGCCATGCGACATGCCCGCCGGATCGCACCTGACGCTGCGCTTACCCTGTTTCACGCGCATGAAGTGTCGTTCATCAAGGAATCGCAGCGCGACTATGCCACTTGGAAAGCGGTCGCCGCCCTGCCCGACAACACGCCGGAACCGATCTTTGTCGAAGGCAAGCCAGAAGATGCAATCCACGACCTGATGGAACAGCAAAGCTATGACCTGCTTACGCTTGGGGCGCATACACGGTCCAATCTGGGGCGGCTGATGCTGGGCGGCCTGACCGCCCGGATGATACGCAAACCGCCCTGCGATCTACTGGTGGCAAAATAGAGCTTTTCAAACAAGCGAATCCGCCCTATAGCGGCGGCTTCATCGGGCTCGGACACCCTTGGAGGCGGGCCCCTACATATCGGAGAAATACTATGGCTGGAAAGATCCAAGATCTGGACGCCAAGGTACGCGCGGGGACAGGCAAGGGGGCCGCCCGCCAAGCTCGCCGTGATGGCGACGTACCTGGCATTGTTTATGGCGGCGGCGTAGACCCGCAATCCATTAGCATCCCATTCAACTACCTTCTGACCAAACTGCGCAAGGGTGGGTTCATGTCCACGCTGCACAACCTCAAAATCGAGGGGCAGGAAGACGTGCGTGTGATCTGCCGCGGCGTTCAGCGCGACGTGGTAAAGGACCTGCCGACACATATCGACCTGATGCGCCTGAAGCGCACAAGCCGTGTAAAAATCTTTATCCCTGTCGAATTCCTCAACGCCGATACATGCCCCGGCGTGAAAAAAGGCGGCGTTCTGACCGTCGTACGGAACGAGGTTGAGCTTGACGTGCTGGCCGGTGACATCCCCGAGCATATCGAGGTTGATCTGGCCGGCGTCGAAATCGGTGATACGATCTCGATCAGCGACGTCACGTTGCCCGAAGGTGCGACGCCTGCGATCACCGACCGTGACTTTGTCATCGCCAATGTGGCAGCACCGCGCGCACTTCTGGCCGACGACGAAGAAGAAGAAAGCGAAGAGGTCGCAGCAGACGACGTACCAACAGCAGGCGACGAAGAAACCGCTGAAGAGTAAGCGCAGGCGCCCAAAACAAAAACGCAAAAGGCACCCTCTTGGGTGCCTTTTTTTCATCTGGATGCCGTCTTGTCGGGCGGTCGGTTCAGCGGTTACAGCCTCCCCCAGCCATCAGATAAACGCCCCGCATCAGCAATACAGGGCACGGTTATTCTTGACGTGACGCTCCACCAGTTTGTTGGCGCGGCGTCCCTGTGGGACAAAACGCGCCAGCGGGCGATCAACGAAAGGGGTATCGCCAAAAATCAGTGCAATCTCTTCGGCAGCGTCCGGCGTCATCGCTTTCATCGCCTCGGTTCCGGCATATAGCGTCTCCGCTGGGGCGCCATCCGCCTCGATGATCTCATGATTGTCGCATAGCAGGTGGAAATAAGCGACCTCAGTGATATCCGCAGCCGTTACAACACCCGGCAGGCCCAGCAGATGTTTGGCGGGAACAAGGATCTCTTCGGTGTCGAACATGCGGACGGCAATCTTGGACCGAACAAGGATGCGATGCTGTGGCGACACGATCAGGTCGCGAGATGGGATATTCTCGCCCAATGCCCCGGCTGCGATGCGAATAGGGCGCAGTTTTGGAAAGGCGGTCAGTGTTTCATCCGTCAGGGTCCGGGTGCCGATCCAGCGGGTGGTTTGCAGGCCGTTGTCACGGGTCACCAACCTGTCGCCGACCTCCAAGGTTTCGATGGGGCGCGTGCCATGTTCCGTTGCGATCTGTGTGCCACCGGCAAAGCATACAACAAGGTCTTCAATCTCGGAAAAATTGACGGTTTGCCCACTGTCATAAACCGCAGTACCACTGACAGAGTCGCCATCGGCATCCGCCGTGGTCGTAACCGTGAAAGCACCAAAGCCCGTCAGATCAAGACTGTCATTATCGACACCATCCGTTTCGGTGGTGGAGCCATCAATTGTAATGGTGGTTGATCCATTACTACTGGTCTGCCCGAAATCCAGCGTGAACGTGTCAGCATCATCGCCACCGGTTGCGGTGTCGCCAACACCGACGGTGATCGCATCTTCGCCACGCCCGCCTTGGATGGTGTCATTGCCATCGCCGCCATCAATCGTGTCGTCAAACGAAAGGCCGGCAATCAAAGTGTCATAATCAAAAGGCGTGATGCCGGTGGGGCCCCCGAGATTGGTCAGCGTTGTGCCCGGCGCAATCGGCGGACCACCGATCTGGATCAGGACATAACCGTCCTCCAAACTTGCATCATCCGCAGCCGTGTCGCTGTCATTCAGATCAACATCGATGACTGCGAAGGTATAAACCGTGCCGCCCGCATCCTCGAACGTCTGTGTGAAATCGATATAGGCATCATATTCGACACCATTGATTTCGATACTTTGGGTGGCGTCGGTCGAAATATCGTTGGAACCACCAGAAAGGTCGCCGGAAAGGGTCTGGTCGTTATCCAGAAAACGAACAGCGACTGGATCAGTCGTGAATTCCATTTCGGACACATCACCGAAGCCAAAATCACCGGTTCCGGTGATGTTGTAATTCTCACCGATGATATAGGCGTTGCCCGCATAAAAATATTCGTTCCCGGCGCCGGGATCATCGGACTCGTCCCCAAAAATGACATCATCGCCTGTGCCGCCCGTGATGATGTCGTCGCCGATGCCACCGGCAATGGTGTCGTCATCGGCACCGCCGCTCAGCGTATCATTGCCACCTTCACCATCGATATCATCATCGCCTGCGCCGCCATCGATAATGTCGTTGCCCTCAACACCTGCGGCCTCTCCCGTGGTGGAATAACCCGGCCCCGGCGGCAGGCCGATCATTCCACTATCATTGATGTCGGTCGTAACGCCACCGGTATCGGGGCCATTCACGGTCACTTGCAGGAAATCGCCACCTTGGTTTTCCCAATACCGGACCTGAATTGTGTAGGTTTCATTGCTATCAAGCGTGACCTCGCCCGAACGGGTCGTAGGGCCTTGGTGGAAATCATTATTCATGAAATCCGCAGTCGATCCGCCCTGCGTAAAGGTAACCGGGTTCCCCAGACTGTCGAATATCTGAATCGTTGACCCATCATCGGAACGGGTCGCAAATGTGTAGGTACCACCAGCAGTCACTTCCAGCGTGCTGGTATAGATCACGCCGAAATCTTCGGGGTTTCCGCCCGTACCACGAACGGAATTTGTCAGATCGCCTTCGTTGAAATCGGTGACATAGCCCGATCCGGTTCGTTCACCGCTGTC
Source organism: uncultured Paracoccaceae bacterium (assembly GCA_947503925.1). Classification (GTDB taxonomy): domain Bacteria; phylum Pseudomonadota; class Alphaproteobacteria; order Rhodobacterales; family Rhodobacteraceae; genus Yoonia. The sequence goes on from CANNFQ010000005.1 coordinate 268,184, forward strand.
ATCACCAAAATCAAACGCTTGGCCATCTGCCGAAGAGAAATCGTAATCGAAGGTTTCAAAATGCCAACTGCCCGCAATCGGGCCGTCGCCGCGCAAAACGTCATCGCCGGTGTCGCCGGTGATCGCGTCGTTTCCAAAACCGCCTGACAACTGGTCCGACGCACCGGTCCCCGTAATGGTCTGATTGCCTTCGGTGGCGGGGTTGTCGCTGGAATTGTCTGCCATACTCTCGGGCTTTCATCTACTCGAACGGGTCGTCGTTTGTTGCGAACCGACAGTTGATCGCCGGCTGGCTGTGATTTCGGCGTATTGCTAACACAATCAATGGCCTCGCAGGAAGAAAATTTAGTGGCCAACCTGCGAACTTCAAATCAAGGCACATCAATTCCTAATACCACGTTTACATTTTCAGCGTGCGGCGCGTTAATCCGGCATTGCGCCGCGAAAGGGTCCGACGTTTTGCCGACGTTGCGCCGACGCATTGCCGACAGCCATTTTTGGCCAAAACCCCTTAATTAACGATGATTCGCGCAGCGCCACGCCAACCGGCCGTTGCGTCGTCACAGAACCAGCACCGAACGTTGCGCACCCCCCTATCTTCCCGGGCTGGCGCTGCACTGCGGCATAAGCTAGACTGCGACCATGAAACTTATCGTTGGCCTTGGAAATCCAGGCGCAAAATACGCGCATAACCGTCACAATATCGGCTTCATGGCCGTCGATCAGATTGCATCTGATCACGGATTCAGCCCGTGGCGGTCCAAATTCCAAGGGCAGATCGCCGAAGGACGGTTCGGATCAGCCAAAGTGACCCTGTTGAAACCCGAAACCTTCATGAACCTCTCTGGTCAGGCGGTGGGTGAGGCGATGCGCTACCTTAAACTCGCACCCGAGGATGTCATTGTTTTCCATGACGAAATTGACCTCGTTCCCGGCAAGGTGCGGTTGAAAACAGGCGGCGGGCATGCCGGACATAATGGGCTGCGTTCGATCCACGGGCATATCGGGCCGGATTATGACCGGGTGCGGCTGGGTGTTGGGCATCCGGGGCACAAGGACGCCGTGCCGGGCTATGTGTTGCGCGATTTCCCCAAGGCAGATGCAGATTGGCTGGATGACCTGCTGCGCGGGATCGGCGACGGGATCCCACAGCTGATTGATGGCGATGGGGGCAAGTTCCTCAACGCGATTGCGCTACGGGTCGCACCGCCACGGTCTTCCACCAGTCAATCAAAACCAAAACCCAGCGCACCCGAACCAGCACCGGTTGAAGACACGCGCAGCGCGATGCAAAAACTCGTGGACAGGTTCCGTTGATCCCCGAAAAAGTCGCAGAGGCCTTCGCCTTTCAAGGCAAGGCATGCAGCGATCTGGGCTCGCCTTTCATGGGCCAGTTGATGGGGCTTTGCGCAACGCGCGACTGGCCAGACGGGGCGATCAAAACACGCATTTTTAACTGGCCCGGCGCGATTGGGCCGCGCGATCAATCCGTTCCGTTACGACTGGCGGGGGCGCTTCATGCGGCTTTTTTAAAGGGCGATGAAGCACTGACCGCCGTCTACCCGCCACATCAGGTCAGTGACGATACCCTCTGGGATGCGGTATGTGCGGCATTGGTCGCACAGGCCGATTTCATCGACAGTTGGATCGACAGTCCACCCCAAACGAACGAGGTCCGCAGGTCCATCGCCCTGATCAGCGTCGGCCATTGGCTGGCAGATCACTACGGGCTGCCGATCCACACCTCTGAGCTAGGGGCGAGCGGTGGGTTAAACCTGCATTGGGACCGATATGGCATGCTGGCACAGGGGCAAGTTTTTGGTGCCGCAAAGCCCGCATTGACACTCAAACCTGACTGGTCCGGCCCCCTGCCCCCGGACGCAACAGCACAGGTCGTGTCGCGGGCAGGCATTGACCTGAACCCGCTTGATCCGGGCAACCCCGCCGAGGCTTTGCGCTTGCAGGCCTATCTCTGGCCCGATCAACCCGAACGGATGGCGTTGACGCGCGCTGCGATGGCAGCCACAACCACCAAGGTCGCCCAAGGGGACGCAGTTGATTGGCTGGCATCGCGCCTGAACCATATTGATGGGCAGTTGCACCTGATCTACAGCACCATTGCGTGGCAGTATTTTCCCACGGAAAAGCAGAAGCTTGGCGAACGTCTGATCGCTGACGCCGGGAAAAGCGCGACCGACCAAGCCCCGCTGGCATGGTTCTCGATGGAAAATGATGGCGGCGCGCGCGGCGCGGCGCTGACCCTGCGGCTCTGGCCGGGCGACCGGATCATCTGGCTCGGGCGCGCAGATTTTCACGGACGCTGGATCGACTGGACCGGCGGGCTGCCAAGCTGATTGCAAAGGGCTCAAAGACACGGCATCCTGACCTTGCAAAAGGATCCTGTCATGAAAACACTGTTGAAATGGATCGTCAGAATACTGGCTGTTCTGGGGATTACATTGGGTGGCCTCGCCATCTGGAAATATGAGGAATACCAGCGGCTTATGGCTGTGCTTTCGTTATTTTCCGAGGAAAAGATCGTCACAAATTTTTCCAGTATGAACAGCGCATTTCTGACGACAGCACTGGGCCAAGGTACCATCGCGCCCAGCCCCCTGCTCCCCGGCCCGCAAGCCACCTTGCCGCCAGAGGCGGCAGACTGGATCGCGGAACGCAGCGTGACCGCATTGGTGGTCCTGAAAGACGGGCAAGTCGTGTTTGAGGACTATTTCAAAGACACCAATGCCAACGACCTGCGGATCAATTGGTCGGTGTCAAAAAGCTACCTCTCTGCGCTGTTTGGCGTGCTCTTGGCCGAAGGGGCATTTGACAGCATCGATGACCCCGTCACCAAATACGCCCCATCGCTGAAAACAACCGCCTATGCCGATGCAAGCATCAAGGACGTGTTGCAGATGTCATCAGGAGTGACCTTTGACGAAGACTACCTCGCCTTCTTTTCAGATATCAACAGGATGGGGCGGGTGCTGGCACTTGGCGGGTCAATGGACGGGTTCACGCTGAAACAGGATGACAGTTTCGCCCTACCCGGCGCAGGATGGAAATATGTCTCAATCGACACCCATGTGATCGGGATGGTGATCCGGGGTGCAACAGGACGGGATATCGCATCGCTCATGACCGAAAAAATCGTTACGCCACTGGGGTTTGAGGCTGATCCATACTACCTGACCGATGGTTATGAGGTGGCATTTGTGCTGGGCGGGTTGAATTCCACAACCCGCGACAATGCGCGTTTCGGCCAGATGTTCGCCAATGGAGGCCATTGGCAGGGGCAACAGATCGTACCGGGCGATTGGGTCGATGCCTCAACCATTGCCAGCGCAAAAACCGTACCCGGGGCCATTGGATACGGATACCAGTGGTGGATCCCCGACGGGTCCGCACCGGGGCAATTTCTGGCCCGTGGCATTTACGGCCAATATATCTATGTAGACCGTATCAACAATGTCGTCATTGCCGTGCATGGGGCCGACCGGAAGTTCCGCGAACCGGGCGTCAATGCACAGAATGAAAACATGTTCCGCCTGATTGCAGAAAGTCTCTGACATGGAAAAGGATCCATCATTCAACGTCCTTGGCAGCACGCTCATCCCCTGTTCGACCGATCCGATGACTGGGTTCTTTCGCAACGGGGCATGCGATACCTGTGCTGCTGATACGGGCAGCCATACTGTTTGTGCGGTGACGACGGATGAGTTTCTGGCGTTGTCGAAATACCTTGGCAATGACCTCAGCACATCGCGCCCGGAATATGGCTTTGTCGGGCTGAAAGCGGGCGATCATTGGTGCCTTTGCGCAAGCCGGTTCCTGCAAGCCCATGACGAAGGGGCCGCGCCACAGGTCAACCTGCATGCGACACATGTGCGTGCGCTGGACATCGTGCCAATTGATGTGCTGCGTCAATATGATATCGATGGTGACGCGACCGGCAGAACGGACCAAAGCACATGAGCAAGTATCACATTCTTTCACTGATCATCGCGGCATCTTATGCACCAACTGTGGCCTTGGGGCAAAACGCGCAGCTCGGCGATTTGGCTGGCAGCTATGACCATTTCGATGGCGATGATCATGGCGACATGATCAACCATGATCCGCAATTGATCGCGCGGCAGACAGCACTGGCAGCGGCCAGTGAACCTGCGGATGACACAAAGGTATCATCGTTTGAATTTAGCGGGTCACTTAAGATCGGGGTGAATACGAGCTCGGGTGGATATGGCAGGGCAACGATTGCCGCACGGCAACGCAATATCGGCGGGTCAAATGTGAGCGTCGGGGTCAGCCTGTCCAAAGGTTTTGAATAGGGTCAAACTTCATCTGCAGCGCGGTAAGACAATCAGCTGCAACCGACGGCTGGAGGTTCCATCAGGTCGTCAATAAACAGGCTCAGTAATTGCATCCGACCGGCCACGCCAGCCTTGCGATAGATTGCGTTGGTCTGCGCCTTGATCGTGCCCTCACTAACCTCGCGCAGGGTTGCAATTTCGCTTGTCGACATCCCTTTGATCGCAAATAGGGCCACGTCCCTTTCCGCCGGGGTCAATGCCCATGCGGTGAACCGTTCTTCCATCACATCCATGAACGCCCCAGAGGCCGCGCGCAGCTGATCCTCAACCACGACATTACGAGCCATGGTCCGGCGCAGCACGATCATGCCCAGCCCCATCCCCAAAAGAAGGCCAAGTGCGGCCCCCATTTCGATCAACTCTGATATCTGCCAACTGAAAGGCGCAAAACCTAGTACGGAGGCGAGGATTTGCCACACAAAGACGACGGCGCAAAGCACCTGAACGCACACGATAGCCAGGATGGACCAGCGCCCTGTCACAAATTATGCCCCTTCAGTTTGCTGGCAATCAATCAATCGTCGTCGTCTTCATCGTCTTCATCATCGTCGTCATCATCATCGTCGTCATCATCGTCTTCGTCATCATCCTCGTCTTCATCGTCCTCATCCTCGTCGTCGTCATCCTCGTCGTCTTCATCCTCGTCATCATCATTGCCTTCTTCATCTTCATCATCGTCACTATTGCCGCTACCACCTTGACCACCGGAACCACGACTATCTTCTGATGACCCGCTGCCAGGTACGACAACGCGGCGGTCGTTGCCTACAACTTCACTACGCAGATAGTCGCGCAGTATTTCGCCCGTCTGGGGATTGATCACCAATTCGCGGACAAAATCACCACGCTCCGAGACAAAACGCAGACGCCCCAACCATGTCTGCGAGACCGTAATTTCAGAATATCCTTGGGCGCGTAACTGGGTGATGACCTGCTCTTCGACGGACTGGGCCGCCACTGAAAATGGCGCGATTGTCAGGCCGATGCATAATGCCAGTCTTTTTCGCATTGCAGTTCCTTTCTGGCGTGGCAGATGCGCGGTCATTGGTCAGCGCCGAGCCTTGAAGGTTGCATTGAAGGCAATCGAAACGCGCTCTTGATCCGATTCATTTGGATACACCCAATGGACCAGATATGAAGGAAAAAGGATCATATCACCCGGCTTGGGACGTATTTTCTTTTTCAACCGAAACGCAGGCGCATCAAGAATGCGCCAATTGGGCAAATCTGACCGCGGATCAAGAAATTCGATCATGCCTGAATTGCCGGTTTCGACCGCGGGTTGCGATACGTAATAGACACCAGACCATTGTGCGCCGGGATGAGTATGGGGCGCGTTATACCCGCCGGAAGGGTTCATGTTCATCCACGCGAACAGTTTCAGGGTCAGGGCGTCCAGATCTGCTTTGGCCCCGATTTTTTGGGTCGCCATCGCGATGCTGTCCGTCGCTAGGGCTTTCAAGCTTTGAACAGATGGTGTTTGCCGTTTGAAAATATTCCCAGCAGAGTGCCACCCGCTCCGGTTGGATTTCGAAACGCCTTTGCTGGATGCGCGCAAGGCTTTACCCTCTGCAAGCAAGGCAGCATTCAGTTCTTCGTGCTCCAGGACATGAAATCGCAGAACCGGCGTGGCGAAAACTTTCTCGTATTTGATCGTTTCAAGTTTCATCTACGGGCCACTTCCTTGCACGCTGCGATGCACGCCCTCGCGACACTGCGCGAGGACGATAGCGTGAATCTTCGATCAGTTTCAGGCGAATGACAACTCAGTCGTCGTCTTCATCGTCATCCTCATCTTCGTCATCGTCATCTTCGTCGTCATCTTCGTCATCGTCATCTTCGTCATCATCTTCGTCGTCATCTTCGTCATCATCTTCGTCGTCATCTTCGTCATCATCATCTTCGTCGTCATCTTCATCATCGTCTTCTTCATCATCGTCTTCTTCATCGTCTTCTTCATCATTCTCGTCGTCGTCATCGTCATCTTCATCATCATCCTCGTCATCATCAAGGAAGTCTTCATCATCACTCTTGATTTCGACGCCAGGTGTCGTGTCATCGTCATCGTCGACCGGCTCCACCTCTTCCTTCAGGACGGCACCGCTGGCCGCATCATAGATAACTTCGAGCTTGCGACCATTGCGGATGGCTTCGACCTTGACCTGGGTCGGGCCGTTCTTGACCTCGATGCGCTGATACCCCTGCGCCTGCAGCTGGCTGACGACCTGATCGGCAATGGATTGAGCGTGACCAGCACTTGCAGCAATTGCAATGGCAGCGGTCGACGATAGAAGCAGATTTCTCATTTTGGTATCCTCTCGCAGTTTAGGGTCAGCATCATGCCGACCATCTTCTGCAACGATCCCAAAACAATAAGGGCAGCACCATTGGCCGCCGGTTTAATGATACCTGCGTAAACCCAATAAAGAAGGACCTAAACCAAAGTTTACGCAGTCATTCCGTCTGCATATCAAAGCCAAGATGCCTGGCCACCGTAAAGATGTCCTTGTCACCACGACCACACATATTCATCACCAGCAGATGGTCGTTGGGCAGATCAGGGGCGATTTTCATGACATGGGCCAGCGCATGGGACGGCTCCAACGCGGGTATGATCCCTTCCTGCGCGCAGCATAGCTGAAACGCCTCCAGCGCCTCGACATCGGTGATCGCGACGTATTTGGCACGGCCGATTTCATGCAACCAGGCATGTTCCGGCCCGATCCCCGGATAGTCCAGCCCGGCAGAGATCGAAAACCCTTCAAGGATCTGCCCAACATCATCCTGCAGAAGATATGTACGATTGCCGTGCAACACGCCCGGGCGACCACCGGTCAGGGACGCGCAATGCTCCATCTTGGCATTCACGCCTTTGCCGCCAGCCTCGACCCCGATAATATTGACATCCTTGTCGTCAAGGAACGGGTAAAACAGGCCCATCGCATTGGAGCCGCCGCCAATCGCCGCAATCAGCGTATCGGGCAAACGGCCCTCTGCGGCCATCATTTGTTCCTTGGTTTCCTTGCCGATAATGGCCTGAAAATCGCGCACCATGGCGGGGTACGGGTGTGGGCCAGCGACAGTACCAATACAATAAAACGTATCATGAACGTTCGTCACCCAGTCGCGCAGTGCATCGTTCATGGCGTCCTTCAGGGTACCACGACCGGAGGTAACAGGCACAACCTCTGCCCCCAAAAGCCGCATGCGGAAGACGTTCGGCGCCTGGCGTTCCACATCATGCGCGCCCATGTAGACAACGCATTTCAGACCGAACTTTGCGCAAACGGTGGCTGTGGCCACGCCATGTTGCCCGGCACCGGTTTCGGCGATGATCCGGGTCTTGCCCATGCGGCGGGCTAGGATGATCTGTCCCAAAACATTGTTGATCTTATGCGCGCCGGTATGGTTCAGCTCATCCCGCTTGAGATAGATTTTCGCACCACCAAGATGCTGGGTCAGACGATCCGCATAATAAAGCGGGCTGGGACGACCCACATAATGGGTCCAGAGGTCATGCATTTCTGCCCAGAACGACTCATCGGTCTTGGCGTTCTCATATTGCGCCTCAAGTTCGAGGATCAGGGGCATCAGCGTTTCAGAGACGAAGCGACCCCCAAAATCGCCAAAGCGGCCCTTTTCATCGGGACCTGTCATGAAGCTGTTGAAAAGATCATTGGGCATGTGACACCTGCTATATTGCGCCAGACAGCAGTATCGGCAAGTGCGGTAATGGTAAAGTGGCAGCTGGGGTCGCATGCGCCGCTACAAGGCTTCTCAAAAAGCCTTGTCAAATTCCTTTAAAGTAATTTGCCTATTCCAGCAGCCGCAAAGGTTCAGCATTACAGAAGATGACCTATTGCCCGGCATTTTCCACAGCGCGGAAGCCACGCCTGCGCAATTCTGCCTCGAAAACGCTGCGACCAATCAAACGCTCAACATCGCGCACTTGACGGCGCTCAACGCCACCGTCGCTTGCCGCCCGCGATGAGAAAATCTGCCGCATCCAGCGATCAGAAGAGATACATGGCGACAATGCGTAAGCGTTGCATCTGACCCTTCCCAGCAGACCTTCCAGATTTAGCAACAGAAGGCTACAGTGGCGCTACGCACCACCGGGGAGCCAAAACATAGCATGTCCGGCCCCAAACCGCCATTTCCGTACTGGCTAGTCTGCTGCGGTTGCAGCCTGAAAAGAAGGCACTCGCTGCAAACGCGAAGTGGTAGCCATTGATTTCAGAAAAATGGCTGCCCCGGGGAGAAGCGGTCGGTTCTTAACACTCAGTCATCTTTATCGATCAGCAACGCCTCAACGCTTTCAATTTCCGGCATCGACCGGCCCGCGATTCCCTGCAAGTCGCCATGCATCCCAACTGTTGATACAATGACCAGATCAATCTGTTTGGCCCGTACCGCCCATTGCTTTTCCATAAAGACACGTTCCTTGCGCAGGTTGTCCTGCATGTCCTCGAAGCGTTCGACAATAGAATCAACGCGTTGTTTGAATTGGGTTCCGGTCAGATAGTCATAGATCATTTCCATTTTGGTTTCCTGCCCCATCGCGCGGCCTTTGGCGTTTGCCACATCGATCAACCCTTGGCGCAAAGACGATGCAAGCGGAACGGCATAGCGCGGGGCGCATACCCAGATGCCGTCGACCATGCCGAAACTGTCGATCCCTTCGGGCAACGCCTGTGAGGTAATCACTGCGACCTCGCATCCGGCAGCTCGTTGGTCATCACGCAGTTTTGCCAGCCAACCGGCGGTCCAGTTCCTGGTCCGTTTGCTTTCCCACAGAATACTGCCAGCGGTGCCATTCGCGGCTGCGACCTCTTGGCGGACATCCGCACCGCTGACGCCCTTGGCAACGGGAAGGAAGTCATCCATCGGAAACGCCGCGCCAAGGGTGTCTTCCAGCACAATTTCCGCCGCTTCTCCCCGGGGTTTGCACCGAGCCTTGTTCGGATTTCTGTTTCAGGGCTTCGATCTGGCGTTTCATGCCCTTTATGACTTGTTCTTGTTCGGCCAGCTTTAGTTCAGCTTTCCGTTTGGCTCGCGAGTCAGCTTTTCCGTCAGTCTGGACGTTCTGCGGCAAGCCTTTTCTGCAAGTTTAGCTCCATCTCAGCTTCTTTGTCCTTAAGCTCCTGTTCGCGCATCAGCGCCGCCGCTTGCGCCATCTGAGCCTCTCGCAACTTTTCCTCCTGTGCCTTGATGCGGCTCTCAAGCGCGGCCTGTTCCGCCGCGGTTTCAGCTTTGGCCGCATCCTTGGCCTGTGCCTGTGCTTCGGCAAGAGCCTTGGCCGCGTTTACCTCTTGCTTGGCCAACTCATCTTGGAAAGACGCCCGGAGTTCGGCCAGCATCGGGCCGGCAAGCTGCTCGGTCAACTCAATTTCTGTGGAGCATTTTGGGCACTGGATCTTCAACTCGGACATGCGTTCGCCTCAGCAATAGGTGGTTCGTTAACATACGATGTGACCTGCCCCCCGAAACTTCCCTCGTTGTGATGTAGAGTTTGCTCAACCTTTTGAAGGAGCAAACAGATGCGAAAG
>CANNFQ010000006.1 GCA_947503925.1 uncultured Paracoccaceae bacterium
GCCTGAGCCTGAGCCTGAGCCTGAGCCTGAGCCTGAGCCTGAGCCTGAGCCTGAGCCTGAGCCTGAGCCTGAGCCTGAGCCTGTACCGGCCCCCGCGCCGGAAGCTGAGATAGAGACCCCTGATCAAGTCCGGGACACGCCAGTGACGCCGGTCAAACTGAATGTTGATATCACCGCCCCTCTTTCACAGGAACCAGAACCAAGCACCGAAAAAACCGGCCTTTTGGGCCGGATGTTTGGCCGGGGTGAGACGAAAAGGGTTGTCCGGCGTACGCTTGACGATGACATGCTCGAACAGCTTGAAGAGCTATTGATCACCGCTGATATGGGGGTCGATACCGCGTTGCGCGTGACGGCTAATATGGCCGAGGGACGACTTGGCAAGAAATTGTCGGTCCCTGAAATCAAGCAACTGATGGCGGCCGAAGTCGCGCGCATCATGGACGGGGTCGCCCGGCCCATGCCGCTTTATGCCAAGACACCGCAGGTTGTACTGGTTGTTGGCGTCAACGGGTCAGGCAAGACCACGACGATTGGCAAGCTTGCCAGCCAGTTTCGCGCGGCAGGCAAAAAGGTTGTGATCGCGGCAGGTGACACATTCCGGGCAGCCGCTGTCGAACAATTGCAGGTCTGGGGGGACCGGGCCGGGGTGCCGGTGCTGACAGCGCCTGAAGGGTCCGATCCGGCCAGCCTCGCCTTTGATGCAATGACGCAGGCACAGGCCGACGGTGCGGATCTTTTGATGATCGACACGGCAGGCCGTTTGCAAAACCGGTCCGACCTGATGGAGGAACTTGCCAAGATCGTGCGTGTGATCCGCAAGAAAGACCCCGATGCGCCGCATAATACGCTGTTGGTGCTGGATGCAACGACGGGGCAGAATGCGGTGCAACAGGTCAAGGTGTTTCAGGAACTGGCGGACGTGTCCGGGCTGGTCATGACCAAGCTTGATGGCACGGCAAAGGGAGGGGTGCTAGTCGCTTTGGCCGACAAGTTTGGTCTGCCGATCCATGCGATTGGTGTGGGCGAACAGATTGACGATCTGGCCCCCTTTGATCCCGAGGAATTCGCCGCAGCATTAGTAGGGACCCAAACCTGATGCGACTACTTATTCTATTGCTGTTACTGGCAAGCCCTGCGGCGGCGCAACGCGTCACCGAAACCGAACGCTGTGAGGCCGGTTGGCAACATCTGGTTGGCATCGTCATCGGCTATCAGGGCGGTGGCATGTTCGATTTTTCGATGCCGGATGAATGGATGGCCTTGCGTGAATTGCCACAAAAGCCAGCGATAGGCGGTTGGTGCCAGGTCGTTGATGGCGCTGATTTCTTTGCCGCTGATACGTCGCTTGCATGGCGCGCCGCTCCAGGTGATTTTGCGGATGATCCGAACAGGTTACCGCATGAGGTCGCGTTTCGGATCAACACCGTGACGGGCAATAATGCCCGCCCGCAAGATGTGCAGATCTTTGTCCAACTGTCACATTCTCCGGGTGACGGGCTGCTGATCATGGACGGTCTGGATGTTTTTGTTGCTGATGAAGAGGTGCTGGCAGCCAGCGCTGTCATTGGTGGCGCCTTTTTCGATGATCCGCGCGCAGCACAGATGAGCCTGCTAGGTCTTCATTTGGATCAGTTGGCGCTGACCGCCACGCTGACGCGTGCGAATGCCTGGATGTTGGAAGATCTCAGTCGCGATGACGTGGTCGCATTTGTCGAGGGCCTCAGCTTTGCCCAGATGGATCGGCGCAGCCGGTCCGAGGCGCTTGACTTCGCCAGGGCCTTGCCGCGTGTGGCAGGCGTTCTTGATGTGACCTTCGCCTCAGATCGCGGCTTGGGGTGGATGCAAATTGGCATGGCCGCCAATCAGGACGAGGCAGATATGCCACGGTTTTTGTTGGATGGCGCGCAACTGGCTGTCAACTGGCAACCGAAGTGAGCGATTGGCTCGTGTCCATCGCGGGCACGCCCGACGGTGCGCGACTGGCGACATTGCTGGCATTGATGTCGGCCATTGCACATGCGGCTTTCGGGGCATTGCAAAAGGGCCGGTATGACCCCTGGCTGACGCGCGGCGCGATTGATGGCTGGCTGGCAATTTTGTCCGCGCCCATCGCTTTCGTGGTTGTTCCCTGGCCCAACATCCCGACGCTGTTGATCTTGATGGGCGCGATTGTGATCCATTTTGTCTACAAGCTGACCATGGCGCTGGCCTATGAACGGGCGGCATATACCGTGGTCTATCCGGTGGTGCGTGGCACGGGCCCATTGGTCACGGTTGTGGCCGCAACGGTGATCTTTGGCGAACATTTTACATTGACCCAATGGTTGGGTGTGGCCTGCTTGTCGGGGGGCATTCTGCTGCTGGCGCTGCGCAACCTGTCGGAAGAGGTGATTGACCCTCGCGCCTTGAAGATCGGGTTGATTTGGGCATTGGCGGGCGGGGTCATGGTGGCGATTTATACGACATATGATGCCTATGGTATTCGTCAGTCTCCGGATCCTTTTACGTTTCTGGCCTGGTTTTTCTTTCTCTCATCGCTTGATTTTCCGATTTTGGCGGCGTGGCACTATCGGCGCATGGCCGTCCCGCCGGTTTTGGGGCCGTTGATGTGGCGCGGGATCGCGGGTGCGACGATTGCCTGGGTCAGTTTTGGCGGCGTGATGCTCGCCACCCGGCTGGACAAGGTGGGGGAGGCTGCGGTGCTGCGCGAAACGTCGACCGTTTTTGCCGCATTGATCGGGTGGTTCATATTGGGTGAAAAAGTGGGCCCCCGGCGGTTGTTTTTGATGGCACTGGTTGCGCTGGGCGCTGTGATCGTGGAAACCGGGGGCTGAGGGAGACATAGATGAGCGCAAAGCCAATCAATCCGGTGTTGAAACAGGTTCTTGAACTCGGGCCGACGCTGGCGTTCTTTTTGATCTATCTGCGGATCAAGGATGACACGTTCACAATTGCGGGGACGGATTATACTGGTTTCATCATCGCTGCCCTGATCTTTGTCCCGATCCTGTTGGTGGCGATGGGTATTTTGTGGATGCTGACGGGCAAGTTGAGCCGTATGCAGGTTTTTACCGCTTTCATGGTGATCTTCTTTGGTGGATTGACCGCTTACTTCAATGATGAACGATTCTTCAAGATGAAGACCAGTATCGTCTATGGTTGTATGGCTGCTATCTTGCTGATCGGGCTGCTGCGCGGGCGCAGTTATCTACAATATGTGATGGAAGAATTCCTGCCCATGCGCGAAGAGGGATGGATGATTTTCACCCGCCGGTTGACCATGATGTTTGCGGCCCTTGCCGTTGCGAACGAGGTGATTTGGCGGACCCAAAGTACCGACCTGTGGGTCAAGCTGGAAACATTCGCGTTTCCAGCCGTTCTGTTCGTGTTTCTTTGGATGCAAATCATCGGGCTTCAGAAATATCTGATCGAGGACCCCGAGCCTGAACAGGACTAAAGCGTTATGCGAAATACCCGCAATCACCTAACGCTGCCCGAAACCCGCGATTTCAACGCGTTATGTGACATGTGATGTTTCAGGTATTTCGTCAAACGCCTAAGGCGTTGGCGTGATCCAAGTACAGTTGCTAGGTCAATCCTATCGCATCTCTGCGAAACCAAATCCGACTGTACCTTGTCGCTGCGCCTGCCTTGGGTCGCGTCGATAGCGCAGGGTATCAACCTGATCATCCGTAATTTGTGGCCGGAACGTCAGCCCCGCCCGGTCGCCGGACGCCCATTGGATCAATGCATCGACCCTGTGGCTAAGGATTTCCACCTGCACCTTGTCGCCCCGTTTGACATCGCGCAGCCCTTCGAGCCGGGCACCTGCATTATGGACGTCAATCACCTTGCACTTCTGTTTGCCGGCTGGTGTCCGCAACTCGATCGGATATTGCGTGTTGTAGCGATGTGGACGGTATTGCATTTGACAAGCCTCACTCTTTCAATTTGAGTGATTCTTAGGCAGTTCCGGCTAATATTTGGTTACCATCATTTCTTGAACAGCGTGTTTTGTGCTGCCTTGTCTTTGCGGAAATCGCCACGTTTTTCGGCGGCCAGCGCCCGCCCTCGTTGCACCCCAGGACGGGCCGTCATCATATCCAGCCAGCGCGCCATATGGGGTTTGTCATCCAGTGTCTGTTGCTGCCCTTCCCAAAGCGACGCCCAGCCCCAAATCGACATATCGGCGATGGAGTAGAACGGCCCGGCAACGAACTCATGCTGTGCCAATTGCCGATCGAGAACACCGTAGAGCCGTGCCGCTTCTGCCCGATAACGATCCTTTGCGTAAGGTAAATCATTGGGCGGGTTCATCGCGGGCGCGTATTTCAGAAAATGATGCGCCTGACCTGCCATTGGCCCCAGCCCACCCATTTGCCACATCAGCCATTGATCAACGGCAATCCGATCCCTTTTGGTTTCGCCATAAAAGCGCCCGGTCTTGCGCGCCAGATATTGTAGGATGGCGCCGGACTCAAAAATGGAAATCGGAGCGCCGTCTGGCCCGTCATGATCAATGATGGCGGGCATCCGGTTATTGGGAGCGATTTTCAGGAATTCCGGCTTGAACTGATCACCCGCCCCGATATCGACCAGATGCAGTTCATAAGGCAGCCCCATTTCCTCAAGCGCGATAGAGATTTTCCACCCGTTGGGTGTTGGCCAGAAATAAAGATCGATTGGTTGGGTCATTCACGGGTTTCCTAGGTTGTGTTGCGACCATGGCAGGTGGCGAGAAAAGGACAAGATCGCAGGCGCAGTTTTATTTATCCAACCCCATCCCCATATGGGGGAGATGAGATTGTCTCGTCTTATTCACAGCCTTGTCTTTGTTATGGCCCCTCCGGTCTGGGCCGATATCGCACCTACCGCTTGGGTGGCTGATACGTTGAAACACACGCGGGCGCCCGGTGTCGCGATGGGGATCATCGGCGGGGGCGAGATTCGCATCGCGGCAGGTGGTTTGCGTGCGATAGATGATGCTGCCGCAGTGACTGAAAACGACCTATGGCATGCCGGATCGATCACGAAATCAATGACGGCGACGTTAATTGCGCGCCTTGCCGAGGTGGGCGCAGTCAGCTGGGATGACACGGTGGACCAGATACTTGGTAAGGCCGTCAAGGTCGATCCGGCCTTTGCCGATGTCTCTTATGGTGAATTGCTGACCCATCGTGCCGGTCTGCCGGCGAATATGCCCATGCTGGCCTCGCGCGGCCTGTCGGGGGTGCTTGCAGACCGCGACATGATGGCTGACCGGGTCGCTTATGTGCAGGCGGTTCTGTCAGAGCCGGGGAAGGCCCGCGGCACATTCAAATATTCCAATGCGGGCTATGTCGTTGCCGGTGCGATGCTACAACAATCCACCGGCCAGACATGGGAGGCGCTGATGCAGGCACATGTTTTTGACCCGCTGGGACTGCATTCTGCCGGATTCGGGCCACCCGGCACCATCAATAGCGTTGATCAGCCACGCGGACATCGTGGGCTGATCCTGCAAGCGATCCCGCCGGGCCCGTCGGCTGACAATATTCCCGCGCTGGGTCCGGCGGGGACGGTCCATATCGGGGTGGCCGACATGCTGACATATCTGCGGGCGCATGCGTTGCAGGACACCGGGTTTCTATCGGCCGACAGTTGGGCGCGGTTGCATACACCGCCTGCCGATGGTGATTATGCGATGGGTTGGGTGGTCACGCCGCAGGGCTGGCTGGCCCATGATGGTTCTAACACCATGTGGTACGCGACCGTCGGATTTGTTCCCGATACCGACCGGGCCGTCTTTATGGCCGCCAATTTCGCAGGTTGGGGGACAGTGGCCCGGGCGATGGCGCAAGGGGTCATTGCCGCATTGGAGGATTGACGCCAGCGCGGCCGGGGCGTATCCACCGCTTGTGGTGATTTGTTACCGGATTGCAGGCCACGTTAAACAATCTGCTAAAAGGCTACGGGTATTCACCCCGATACCTTTTCCCGGTGTCGGGGTTTTTTGATGCGCAAGTGGCGCGAGGGAACAACAATGAAGACTTGGAAGAAACGGACCAAGGCGGTCCATGCGGGTATCCGGCGCAGCCAGTATAATGAAGTCAGCGAAGCGATTTATCTGACGCAGGGTTTTGTCTATGACACAGCCGAGGATGCAGAGGCCCGGTTTATCCAGAGCGGCGATGACGAATTCATCTATGCCCGCTACGGCAATCCCACCATTGCCATGTTTGAAGACCGGATGGCTGCGATGGAGGGTGCGGAGGACGGGTTTGCCACCGCGTCCGGGATGGCTGCCGTCAGTGGTGCACTGACATCGATGTTGCGGGCTGGTGATCATGTTGTGTCTGCCCGTGCGCTGTTTGGATCCTGTCTTTATATTCTCGACGAAGTGCTGACCCGTTTTGGTGTTGAGGTCACATTTGTGGATGGGACAGACCTTGCCGCGTGGGAGGCCGCGATCCGGCCCGATACCAAGGCCGTGTTTTTTGAAAGCGTATCGAATCCGACGCTGGAGGTGATTGATATCGCTGCCGTGTCCAAGCTGGCACATGCGGTTGGGGCGGTTGTGATCCTTGATAACGTCTTTGCCACGCCGGTCTTTTCCGACGCGATTGTTCAAGGGGCCGATGTCGTCGTCTATTCAGCGACCAAGCATATTGACGGGCAGGGGCGTGCCCTTGGCGGCATCATCCTAGGCACAAAGGAGTTTATCCGGGGCACGGTTGAACCCTACATGAAACATACCGGGGGTTCGATGTCGCCATTCACGGCCTGGATGATGTTGAAGGGGTTGGAAACGATTGAACTGCGCGTGCGTGCCCAGGCAGAGACGGCGGGGCTGATTGCCGCAGCTTTGGCGGCGGATGGTGATCTGGCGCAGGTGATTTACCCCGGGCTGGACGCCCATCCACAAAATGCGCTGACCAAAGCGCAGATGGGTGCCGGTGGCACGGTTCTGTCGATTGATGCCGGATCGCAGGCTGCGGCATTCAAATTGTTGAACGCGTTGGATATTTTTACCATCTCAAACAATCTGGGCGATGCGAAATCAATTGCGACCCATCCCGCGACCACAACCCATCAGCGCTTGTCAGAAGAGACGCGCGCATCGCTTGGGATCACCCCGGGGCTGGTGCGGCTAAGCGTCGGTCTGGAAGATCCTGACGACCTTTTAGCGGATTTGCGCGCGGCGATTGCGGGATTGTGATCGGGTGACAAAAAGTGCTTATGATAGGGTAACTTAGCCCCAGGAAAGGTGGCATTTATGACTGATCCGCGCCCCGAATTGCTGCGTCTGTATGAAGATATCATTGGAAAATCCGATGAGCTGCCCCATCTTGGGAAGTCTGATGCACCGATAGGGGCCACCGACATGAATATTCATTCATCCGATATGGACCGCGAGCCGACCCGAGAAGAGGCAGAAGCCGCATTGGCATTGCTGCGTCGTTGGGCGGGTGATGTCAGTGCAGAAGAGGTCGCAACGCTTGATCCGCTGGTGTCGCGTCTGATCCCGGGGCAAGAGGTTTCGAATTATCCCGCGCTGGCGCGGGCCTATCCTGATGCATTTGAGGTTGATGAGGCTTACAAAGCATCGATGCCGGATTTGCAGAACGGCCCGTCCAGCCTGATCCGCGGGGCGAAACAGCAGATCCAGCATGTGGGCATTTCCAATTTCCGCCTGCCGATCAAGTTTCATACCCGTGACAATGGCGATCTGACGCTGGAAACATCCGTGACCGGCACGGTGTCACTGGAAGCTGAAAAGAAGGGCATCAACATGTCCCGTATCATGCGGACATTTTATAAACATGCCGAAGAAACATTCAGTTTTGAAGTGATCGAGAAGGCGCTGGATGCGTATAAGAGCGATCTTGAAAGCTTTGATGCCCGCATTCAGATGCGGTTCAGTTTTCCGATGAAAGTGGATAGCTTGCGGTCCGGCCTGTCGGGCTATCAATATTACGATATTGCGTTGGAACTGGTTGAAACCGCGGGGGTGCGCAAGAAGATCGTGCATCTGGATTACGTCTATTCATCGACCTGCCCATGTTCGCTGGAACTCAGTGAACATGCGCGCCAATTCCGGGGGCAGCTGGCGACGCCGCATTCGCAGCGATCGGTCGCGCGGATGTCCGTGTTGCTGGAAGATGGGGCTGACGTGCTTTGGTTTGAAGATCTGATCGATTTGGCGCGGGCGGCGGTGCCAACCGAAACGCAGGTCATGGTGAAGCGTGAAGACGAACAGGCATTTGCCGAACTGAATGCAGCTAATCCGATCTTTGTCGAAGATGCCGCCCGGCTGTTTACAGAGCAATTGCAGCTGGATCAGCGGATTTCAGATTTTCGGGTGATCGCCAGCCATCAGGAAAGCCTGCATAGCCATGATGCGGTGTCAGTCCTGACAGAGGGCGAAACATTTGCGGCCGAAAGTCTCGACCCGCGCTTGTTCGCCTCTCTGTTTCATGTGGGCTGATCCTGATTAGGCGTAAGCCGCATCAACGATGAATTCGACTTTCAGTTCGGGTCGGGCGAGTTTCGCCTCCCCACACGCGCGAGCAGGTGCGTGTCCTGTTGGCACCCAAGCATTCCAGATTTCGTTCAGACCCGCGAAATCCTGCATATCCGCCAGCCAGATCGTGACCCGCAGCATGTTTTCACGTGATGATCCGGCCTTTGCCAGCAGGGCGTCGATCTTTTCAAGGCAGATCCGCACCTGTTCCTGGATCGTATCCCCTTCGGCAACTTGCCCGGTCAAATAGGCCACGCCGTTATATTTTACGATCTTGGAAGAGCGTTCCCCGGTTTCGATGCGTTCGATCATAATCTGTCCTTCATGTTCTGGCTGTCTTGTCTGTCAGGGCGATTGCCCTGATCGCGTGCGGCTTTATGGACATGGCACAAGAATTAAGGCAATTCTAATTATGTTGAGTTAAATTCAGGATTGTTGAATGGCGATCAAAATTGAAATGCTCCGCTGTTTTGCCATGGTTGCTCGCCATGGTAGCCTGTCGGATGCGGCGGATGCACTGGACCGGACACCATCGGCCGTCTCGATGATGCTTAAGCAATTTGAAGATCATATCGGCGCCCCGCTTTTTGAAACGGCGCGCAAGTCGCGACTGACCCCCATTGGTGAGCTGATTTATGAAGAAGCGCGGCGCGAGGTCACCCATTTTGAAAACACCGTCGCGGTGATCGAAGGGCTGTCCCGGTCAGAACTGGGATATCTGCGTCTGGCTGTCACCCCCTCGGTAGCCAGTGCCGTACTGCCCCCCGCAATTTCGACCTTTGCCCAGAAGCATCCGAATGTGCAAATCGATATCCGCGACATGGATTCGGCGGCTATCGCACACGAATTATCGCGCGAACGCGCTGATATCGGGATCGGTACCTTGGCCCAGGTTGAGGGGATGCAGCGCAGCAAGCTTTTCAGCGATGCCTTTGGCGTCGTGTGTCGCCATGATCATCCGCTGGCCCAAAACTGGGATCAACTGACATGGGCCAGTATGGCCGACCATGTGCTGATTGCGAACGGGTTATGTGGTCAGATCACCGACCCTGATTTTGCCCTATTACTCGCCCAATCCCGGTTGATGGTGCATAATACTGCGTCGCTTCTGGCCCTTGTGAGGGAGGGGGTCGGCATCACTGTACTGCCCCGGTTGACGGTTACCGGGATGCAGGATGATGTCGTCTTTTTGCCCCTCGCGGATACGACCGTCCGTCGCTCTGTCCAGATGATGTCGCAGCCGATGAATCTGCTGATGCCAGCGGCGCGTGAATTCCTCAAACTGATGATCACGATGCTGCGGGATGAGGTTTTGCCAATCTCCTCAGAAATTCAGAAGTTCTGAATTAAGATATACTTTATTTTGAGTGCTTGAAGCCGCAACTTGTATTACCCTCACCGGTGCAGCCCGTGGCTGCCATTAAGAGGGGAACAATCATGCAGAACACCAAGCTGAACTATATCGCAGGTGAATGGGTCGCTGGTGGCTCTGAGATCGAAAACCGCAACCCATCCGATCTGGGTGATCTGATTGGTATGTTTGCGCAGGCGACCCCTGACCAGTTGGATGCAACGCTGGATCAAGCCAAGCAGGCACAGGCCGAATGGGCGGCCTATGGGATTGAGCGGAAATACAATGTGCTGATGGCCATCGGCACCGAAATGATGAGCCGCGCCGAAGAATTGGGCACATTGCTCGCCCGCGAAGAAGGCAAGCCATTGGCCGAAGGCAAGGGCGAAGTTTATCGCGCTGGCCAGTTCTTTACCTATTACGCCGCCGAGACGCTGCGCCAGATGGGCGATGCCGCTGATTCTGTGCGTGACGGGATCGAGATTGATGTGCGCCGTGAACCGGTTGGCACCGTTGCGATCATCTCCCCCTGGAACTTCCCCACTGCAACCGCATCGTGGAAAATCGCGCCCGCGCTTTGCTATGGCAATGCGGTTGTCTGGAAGCCAGCGAATGTGACCCCAGCCTCTGCGGTCGCATTGGTCGAGATTATCGCTCGTCAGGACATCCCCAAAGGGTTGGTTTCGCTGGTCATGGGCGCAGGCAGCGCCATCGGGCAGCGACTGGTCGAAAGCCCCAAGGTGAACGCAATCAGCTTTACCGGTTCGGTTCCCGTGGGCAAAGGCATCGCGGCAAGCGCGATCCAGAACCTGACCCGCGTGCAGATGGAAATGGGATCAAAGAACGCATTGGCCGTGATGGATGACGCCGATCTTGATCTGGCTGTAACGCTGGCCTTGGGCGGCGCCTTTGGCGGGTCCGGGCAGAAATGTACCGCCTCTTCCCGCCTTGTCGTGCATCAATCGGTGCATGATCAGTTCGTCGAAAAACTGGTTGCCGGTGCCAAGGCGATGAAAGTTGGCCACGCGCTTGAGGAAGGGACCCAGATGGGGCCCGTCGTGTCCGAACAGCAGTTGAACGAAAATCTGTCTTATGTCGATCTGGCCGCGAAAGAAGGGGCCGAGTTGCTTTGCGGTGGTCAGCGGTTGGAAATGCCGACCGATGGTTACTACATGTCCCCCGGCGTGTTTGTCGGCACCAACAACGACATGCGCATCAACCGTGAAGAGATGTTCGCGCCGCTGGCCTGTGTCATCCCCGTCTCGGGTTATGACGAGGCGCTGCATGTGGTCAATGACACCAATTTCGGCCTGACCGCAGGGATCGTCACGACCAATCTGGCCCGCGCCACACATTTCCGGCGCAACGCGCAATCGGGCTGCGTCATGGTCAACTTGCCCACCGCAGGCACAGATTACCACGTTCCGTTTGGCGGACGCGGTGACAGTTCCTACGGACCTCGTGAGCAGGGCAGCACGGCGGCAGAATTCTATACCATCGTGAAGACGGCCTATATCTCATCCGGCGTGCCTGTCTGATGCTGATCGACAATCTTCAATACGCCAATTGGTCGGAAAAGATCTTTCGCCAGATGCGCGAGGGGGGCGTGGACGCCGTCCATGTCACCATCGCGTATCACGAAAATTTTCGCGAAACGGTGCTGAATTTTGAGAAATGGAACCGCTGGTTCGAACAATACCCCGACCTGATCATCAAAGGCCAGTGGGCCAGCGATGTGGATCGCGCCAAGGCCGAGGGTAAGACGGCGATCTTCTTTGGCTTTCAGAACCCCAGCCCGATTGAGGATGATATCGGGTTGGTGGAAATCGTGCACACGCTTGGCGCGCGGTTCATGCAGCTGACCTACAACAACCAGTCCCTGCTGGCGACAGGTTGTTACGAGGCCGAGGATACCGGCATCACCCGCATGGGCAAACAGGTCATCAAGGAAATGAACCGCGTGGGCCTGGTTGTGGATATGAGCCATTCGGCGGATCGGTCCACGATTGAGGCGGTCGAGATATCAGAGCGCCC
The DNA here is from genome assembly GCA_947503925.1 of uncultured Paracoccaceae bacterium. Lineage (GTDB taxonomy): Bacteria > Pseudomonadota > Alphaproteobacteria > Rhodobacterales > Rhodobacteraceae > Yoonia. Next base: position 11,892 of record CANNFQ010000006.1, read on the forward strand.
TATCGCGATCACCCACGCCAACCCGTATGAATGGTCGCCCGCCCTGCGGAACAAGAAAGATGATGTGATCCGCGCTGTTACCGAAAATGGCGGCATGCTGGGCTTTTCAGTCTATCCGCATCACCTGAAAGACAAATCCAACTGCACGTTGGACAGCTTTTGTCAGATGATCGCGCGGACGGCAGAGAAATTTGGCGCCGAACATCTGGGGATTGGTACGGATCTGTGTCAGGATCAGCCCGACTGTGTTGTGGAATGGATGCGTGTGGGCCGTTGGAGCAAGGAAATCGACTTTGGCGAAGGGTCCGCTGCGGCACCTGGCTTTCCGCCGATGCCGCCGTGGTTCAATGACAATCGCGATTTCGGGAATATCGAAGCAGGATTGCGCGCCACGGGGCTAAGCGATGCGGAGGTCGCTGGCATCATGGGGAATAACTGGCACAGGTTTTATGCGGAAAACTTTACGCCGATGCACTAAGAGTTACCGGGGGGAGGAAAAGACATGAAGCTGCAGATCGAGACATCACAGGGTGTTTCCAAGCGTGCGCCCGAAAAGGTAATGCGCCTTTCCCGTCTGGGGTCATTTCACCAGTCCCGCTTGTCCTTCATGCGTATCCTGACCCGCCGGATGACCCGCGAGAACTGGACATTCAGCCGCCCGGTATTTGCATTTGATGAAAAGGGCGTTGGCCATGCGGTTTACTGCGCGCATACCCCGGATCGGACCTACTCACTGATCGCCTTTGGCCACGACCTGCCCGCAGATCAACGCTCTGACCGGGTGATCGCGGAACGTTGGGACAGTACCTTTACCTTGTTCGACGGTGTGCCGGATGCATCCGATATTGCCCGGCTGGAACAGAATATCCCCCTGCAAGAGGCGGGGCGCGTGACGGAAAAGGAATTGTCCGTCTCACGCGCAAATCGTTCCGTGCGTTTGTGGGATCACGTCGTGTCCCATCTTGCGGCCGGCACCCAACCTGATCCGGAGGCAATCGCCAAGGTTGGCTATCTGATGCGCACCACTGCCGTTTACGGATCGGGCAAGCTGGGTGCGGCGGATCGCGAAATGATCGCGGATCGTCCCGAATGCGCAGCACCTTTCCAGATTGAGATGCTGTCGGTCTTTCTGACCCGCACCTATGTCCGTGATCTGGTGCAGCATGTGGCGGATCAGAAGGGCGGCGACAAGGCCGTCAGATTGGACGCCGATATCGCGCGCAGTATGGGGATTGGCAATTCAACCGGGCTGGGCATGGCGCCGTTTCTGGTCAACCATCCGATGTTGTTCAACAACTGGGTCGCAGCACGGGAAGAGGCGATTGCCACCGTGCGCAACTTGGCCATCGCCACAGCGGAAGAGGCTGCGGCGTTTCGCGATTTGCTGGACCGGTCGATAGTCTCGGCTGATCTCTGGCATTCGGCGCACTCCATTCAGATCGACAAGCTGGTGCAATTGCGTGGTGATCTCACCAAGTTGGCCACCCATGTGGCACAGGCTGATTTGCAGGCAGCGCAGCCATGGGACAGGCTATTTTCATGGGCCGAAAGTGCCTTGGGTGAGGATGCGCAGGAATGTCTGGCCTCATTGATGCTGGAACCCTATGGCGCGTTGGTTGATCATCTGGCCGACCAGATGTCTGACCGTGACCGGAATGCGTTTCGCATCGATGGTGCCATGCGGGTGGCCGATCTGCGCGCCATTCTGGAACGCGCCTATGGCTGGGCGCTGGACATTGACTGGGCCGAAAAGGAACAATGCGCGCGGGCCTGGTACGTTTCTGCCGAGAAGCTGGAACCGCGTCTGGGAGAGCGGTTTGAAGAACCGATTACGCCCTATGAGCAGCCATTGGCACCGGGCCGGGATGCAGCAGCACTCTATGCGGCCCTGCAGGATGAAGATGGCGCAGCACCATTGGCTGCCTTCCTGCTGGCCCATCCAGAGCACCGCCACACCGTCCGCCGGGCGCAAATCGTGGACCGCGCGCCCTATGCAGAGATTCGCGATAACACGATTGGGTCTGACCTGATGCCCATCGACATGCTGCGCTGTAAGCTGTCGTTTTTTGGGGCGACCCATTTCGACCCAAGATCAGATCGCTGGGTGCGTATCTGCATGTTTGGCAATGCGCCCTACCCGGAAGAGCTGCAAACCCGTTACGCAGATGACTGGTCTTATCCGCCGCGAGACCTCAGATGACCTATTCACTGAACGAGATCGAGGCGCAAGCCAAACGCGCCGGTCGGGGTGCGGGGTTGAGCTGGGGCATGGCGGAAGAGGCAGCGCGCGCCGCCCGCTGGCTTGCCGCGCATGACCTGGCAGGGCCAGCCCTATTAGCCGACGTGCTGACCCAAAATGATGGGGTGGATCATGCGCAGGTGGCACCGGCGTCGCTGGATGGGGTCTGGCGGTCTGCGTCTGGTGCGATGTGCCCGCTGGCTGGTGGCGCGGCTTTCAATGATTGCGCCGATCGGCTGCCGACCGGCCAAGTGATTGAGATGGGCGATGTGTCTTTCCCCTTGCTGGTTGTGCCATTCGCCGCTTGGGCGGCATTACATATCAAAGCCCCGGTATCGGTGGCGTGGCAGGATGTGCGGATTGAAACCGACGGGCGTGGGCTCTGGGTTAGCGACCCGCAATCGCAGATCAACGCCGCAAAAGTGGCGATTGTGACCTGCAAACAAGCTAAGGCGCGTGATGACGAACCCAAACATCCCGGTCTGCGGGGTGAGGTTAATCGGGATGTCTGGGCACGGCTGGGCATTTTTGCCCAACGCACTTATGCCCCGGCCACAGAGGCCTCACGCCTGTTGGGCGCCGGTGCTGGCGTTTCTGATAATGACTGACGCGATATGAAAACACCCCCGGGCAGGGCGCCATCTGACCGCGGGGCATCAACAAATGGCGCATATGACAGGGGATAAACATGTCGATACCACCACCGTTTACTGATCTGGAGATTCAGAAAGCTCCGTCAGGTTTTTATGAAGGTTATAGCCTTCCCATTGCGCTGATCAGCAAGACGATCATGGTCTTGCTGGTGATCTGGGCACTTGTCTGGCCAGGTAATGCCAGCAGCGTGCTTTCGTCGGTCAATAGCAGCCTGTTGAATGGCTTTAACAGCTTCTACATCGTCTCGGTCGGTGTCTTTGCCTTCTTCCTGTTTGTTCTGGCAATCCTGCCTGCGACGGGCAGCAAGAAACTTGGCACGCCGGGCACCGTGCCCGAGTTTTCAAACTTCTCGTGGTTTTCGATGATGTTTGGTGCCGGTCTGGGTGTCGGCCTGATGGTTTTCGCCACGGCCGAGCCGCTGGGCCTTTGGGGTTCAAACCCTGTTGTCCTGTCCGGTGAGGTTACCGCCAATTCCGAAGAGGCCGTACAATCCGCCTATCGCTACACGTTTCTGCATTATGGTTTCCATGCCTGGGCCATCTATGTGCTGACCGGCCTGTCACTGGCCTATTATGCATATACGCGTGAGATGCCGCTGACGATCCGCTCTGCGCTAACGCCGTTGCTGGGCAAGGCTGCGAATGGTTTTCTGGGCCATGTGGTTGATGTGCTGGGCGTGGTTGCCACGATCCTGGGCGTGTCGGTGACCATCGGTTTCGGCGTCAGCCAGTTTGTTGACGGTGTCTATGCCGTCTCTGGCATGGAATGGCTAATGAACGGCGATGTTGATGCACCTAAACCAAGCACCGTTGGCTTGATCGCGGCGCTTATGGTGATCATGGGGCTGTCGATCCTTTCTGCCGTGTCTGGCGTCGGACGGGGCATCAAATATCTGTCGAACCTCAACCTGGTTCTGTCGGTAATCCTGCTTTTGACCTTCGTCTTTTTCGGATCTTTCTTCTTTGCGATGACGAAGTTCGGTGTAGGGCTGGTCGACTACATCTTGCATTTTGTGCAAATGTCATTTGGCGCATATGGCCCACAATCAGCAGAGGCGTTTGCCGCCGCCCTTCCTGATGCAGCCGGCGCGCTGTCCGAAGAAGATCTGGGTGCCATTTACGGGTCTGCAACCTCGCCTTGGGGGTCGCTCTCGGGCTTTACTGAAGCACTGCCAGCAGCTGCGGCTGACCTTGATGCCGAGGCGATCTATGCCGCAGGCGAACAGGGCCGTCAGTTCGGTTGGCAAGCCGGTTGGACGACGTTCTACTGGGCTTGGTGGATCGCATTTTCGCCCTTTGTCGGCCTGTTCCTGGCACGCATCTCAAAGGGGCGGACCGTGCGCGAGTTCATCCTTGGCTGCGTCATCGCCCCGGCGATTGTCTGTTTCCTGTGGATGACCATTCTGGGCGGCACGGCAATTGATCTGGAGCTGAATGGTGATGCTGCCGGAACGCTGATTGGTGCTACGAATACGGCCAAGCTCTTTGCCACATTGGGGCAGATGATCTCGGGCGGGTTCCTGACAGGCATCACCATCATGTGTGTGGTCCTGATCATGACCTTCCTTGTGACATCAGCTGACTCCGGCATTCTGGTGATGAACACCATCATGTCCGGTGGCGAACAGGAAACAGGCATCAAGCACCGCATCATTTGGGGTCTGATCCTGACGGCGGTGATTGGTGCGCTGATCATTGCGGGCAATAGCGGTGAAGGGTCCAACCCATTTGGTGCGTTGCAAAACGCGATGATCATCGGCGCCTTGCCATTCACAATTGTCATGGTGTTCATGATGATTTCGCTGGTCAAGGCACTCTACCGTGACAGCCGCAGGGCTGCAGCGAAAGCCTAAGCAACAGTTAGCAGGTCGCACTTTGTTGCGGCCTGCTTTTTCTTAGGGCTTTGACAAACCTACCTTATCTTCAAGAAGCTTAACCTCGCGCTGCGGGAAGGGAATGGAGATGCCGTGTTCGTTAAACGCATCCCACAAGGCCAGATAGACATTCCCCCTGATATTGGTCAGCCCGCCTGTTGGATCGGTGATCCAAAAGCGCAGCAGATAATCCACCGAACTGTCGCCAAATCCGATAATATGGCAAACAGTTGGCCGGTTCGTCAGCACCCGATCCACGCTTTGCGCGGCCTCAATGGCGATACGCCGGACCTCATGCGGGTTGTCGGCATAGGATGTGCCGAAATTGATGTCGAGCCGAACAAAATCGTTGGAATGGGACCAGTTGACCACCTGACCGGTGATCAGGTCTTCGTTCGGGATCAGGTATTCACGCCCGTCACGGGTGACGACAGAAACGTAGCGCGCGCCCAGCGAATTGATCCAGCCGAAGGTGTTGCCAAGGCTGATGACGTCGCCCGGTTTGATGGATTTATCAAGCAGGATGATGACCCCGGAAACAAGGTTCGACACCACCTTTTGCAGACCAAAACCAAGGCCCACGCCAATCGCGCCTGAAAGGACGGCCAGCCCGGTCAGGTCGATCCCAAGCGACCGCACCCCGATATAAAACGCAGCCCCGTAAAAGGCGATTTGCACGCCCTTGATGATCAGCACCTGCATGGATGGGCTGATGTCTTCGTTCCGTCGCACCCGGCCTGCGGTTGTGGTGGTAAAGAACCGCGCCAGTGTGATCGTTGCACCCAGAACGACAAGCGCCTGCACCAGTAGCAGCAAGGAAAACCGGAATTCTCCCATCTGAAACCCAGCCGTGTCCAGCAGGGTTTCGACCTGATCAAGCAGCCCCAAAATGACCAGTGTTGCATATGTCCAGGCCCCGTAGCGCACCAACTTGCGCAGGAACGGGCTTTTGATCAGGCGGGTCGCAAAGGCGATGGTGAGCCAGGCAAAGGCGAGCGTCCCAATCCCGGCGAGGATGTAGCTGCGGCTGGGCCATGTATAGGCGCGCATCAGGTATATGGCGATCCAGATCAGGATGACAAAGAAGATCGCTCGTAGCCGCATATGAACGACGGCCAGAATGCGCATCCGCCATTTTGGCCAGTTTTCCCGCGACCCCATCCAGGCCCTGATCCGTGGCCCAAGCGTTGCCCGCAAGATATGCGCAAGGATAAACAGCCCGATGGCGATCAGAACCTGATACAGGTTCCATGTACGGAACAGGCTGAGGGCAAATGCCTCTGCCTGCGAATAGAGGTCTGTTCCGATGCTAATCGCTTGCTCAAGCTCTTCCGGGGCGAAGTCGGTGAATACGTCATCAGTTTCGTTTGAGTTGACGTGACCTGACATGGATATCCTTTGGCTGGTATGATGCTTTGATGACTGTTGCACGGCCCGGTCGGGGGAGGCAAGTTGGCCGACAGAAAGGAAACGCGTCATGCCTTTGCAGATCGATATCAGGCCCGCCCTTTTGACGGATGCGCAGACCCTTTCGCAATTGGTGCGTGATGTGCTTTATGCCAGCAATCTTGCCGATTATGGCGCGGCGAATGTGGCGCGTGTTGCGGGGCATTTCGGCCCGGAGGGTGTCAAGGTGATGTTGCGCGACCGGCTGGAAACATGGGTGGCGCTTTGCGAAGGGCGCGTCGTGGGGACGGCCAGTCTTGATCTGTCCGAGGATGGTCAGACGGCAATCGTCAAAACCTTCTTTGTCGATGCGGGGTCGCAGCGTGCGGGGGTCGGATCGCGCCTTTTTGCCGTCTTGTCGGCCAAGGCAAGGGCCTGTGGGGCCTCCCGGTTCACGGTGCGATCATCCATCGCAGCGCAACGGTTCTATGAAAATCTCGGCTTTGTTGCGATCCGTGACCATTGGGATGGTGATGAACGCACAATCGAGATGCATAATTAACCTTGACAGCTCCGGCCCCTTGCCGGGCTTTCAGATTTAGGTTTACTAAACATTAACGCGCATGGATGGATTTGGTGCAATGAGCTTCACGATACTTTTGCTTTTGGGTCTCGGCATTGCGGCCATTGTGCCGCTGGTTGGCGGTGATGATGACGGCGGTGACGATGACAACGAACCAAGCGAGCTGCGCGGGACGCCCCAGGATGACGATCCACTGAACGGGACGTCGGGCGATGACATCATTCGTGGCTTTGATGGCGACGACACAATCAATGCCGGCGCCGGTGAGGATTTCGTGAATGCCGGCCTGGGCAATGACACCGTGTTTGGCGGTGATGATCGTGACGTGATTGAAGGGCGCGCCGGCAACGACATGCTGTTTGGCGAAGATGGCAGTGACACAATCGAAGGTGGCGCTGGCAATGACAGGATCGATGGTGGATCCGGCACCGATTTTCTGCGTGGTGACCGTGGGGACGATGTGATTTTGGGCGGTGCCCATGCTGAAATGGTGGCTGGCGACCTTGTCCGTGACACGCAGCCGGGTGACACCTTGCGCGGCGGCGGTGGCGAGGATGAGCTGTACCTTTGGGGGAATGGTGGGCTCGCCGTTGGTGGCAACAACTCTGATGATCCGGGCACTGGCGACGAGAAAGACGAGGTCGTGTTGGTGACCGGCGTGGGCACATTGGAGGATTCTGAAGGGACCACCGATTTCTACGCTTTGGCCAATCTGGAGGATGAACAGGATACCCGGGCGTTCATTACCGAGTTTGACGAGGGTGAACATCGCATGATCCTGACGATCGATATTGATCCCGGTCAGACCGAAACGCCGGTTGTCGATTTCACCCTGACGCAAACGACGATTGATGGTGTCAATGGCGTTCTGGTTGAGGCGCAGTTGGTCAATGAGGGCGATTTCGACGATGGCAGCTATGAAACCTCATCCGCGTTTTTCCGCGGTGAAATTCTGCCCGACCCGCTACCCGCAGATTACTTTGATGTCGAAGTTGTCGTGACGGATGCCGATGACAATGATTATTTCGATCCCGAAGCGACGGTTGATTTCATCCGGACGCAAATTCCAGCGAATCTGCCGACCTGACCATAATCTGCGCACTGCATGCCGGACCGATAGCTGTTTGCTGCCGTTCCGGGCCTTGCAGGAAAGACCCGTCGTGTGTATCTGAGCGGGTATGAAACAGATATTTGACATGGATGATCGCGCGCGCCTGCCTTGGCGGTTCTACGGCGCGACCTGCACGATCCTGGCCAGGGGCTGATCGCCCCCGTTTCCGCACGCCTGACACTTATTGATACTTGATACGGGAGAGGACCGATGTCCCCCAAAACGCTCTATGATAAAATCTGGGATGCCCATGTGGCCCATGAGGCCGAAGACGGCACCTGCTTGCTGTATATCGACCGCCATCTGGTCCACGAGGTGACCAGCCCGCAGGCCTTTGAAGGGCTGCGCATGGCAGGCCGCAAGGTGCGCGCACCTGAAAAGACAATCGCCGTGCCGGATCACAACGTGCCCACAACGCCGGGTCGTGAAAATCCTGAGAACATGACCGAAGACAGCGCCGTTCAGGTCGCGGCTTTGGACAAGAACGCCAAGGATTTCGGCATTCACTACTACCCTGTCTCTGACGTCCGTCAGGGGATCGTGCATATTGTTGGCCCCGAACAGGGCTGGACATTGCCGGGCATGACTGTGGTTTGCGGTGATAGCCACACAGCCACCCACGGGGCGTTTGGTGCGCTGGCCCATGGGATCGGCACGTCAGAGGTGGAACATGTGCTGGCCACGCAGACGCTGATCCAGAAGAAGTCCAAAAACATGAAGGTGGAGATCACCGGCAAGCTGCGCCCCGGTGTGACTGCCAAAGACATCACCCTATCCGTGATTGGTGAAACCGGTACTGCTGGCGGCACCGGATATGTGATTGAGTACATGGGCGAGGCGATCCGTGATCTGTCCATGGAAGGGCGGATGACTGTCTGCAACATGGCGATCGAAGGTGGTGCACGGGCGGGGATAATCGCGCCTGATGAGAAGACATATGAATACTGTGTGGGCCGCCCGCACGCACCAAAAGGTGCCGCATGGGAGGCCGCAGTTACCTGGTGGAAAACACTCTATTCGGATGATGACGCGCATTGGGACAAAGTTGTCACGATCAAGGGCGAAGACATCGCGCCGGTCGTAACTTGGGGAACGTCGCCCGAGGATGTGCTGCCGATCACGGCAACGGTCCCATCGGCGGAAGACTTCGAAGGTGGCAAGGTTGGCGCCGCGCAACGTTCGCTTGACTACATGGATCTCAAGCCTGGCACGCCGCTGTGCGAGATCGAGATCGACACGGTCTTTATCGGCTCCTGCACCAATGGCCGGATCGAGGATCTGCGCGCCGCTGCCGCGATCCTGAAAGGCAAGAAAAAGAAAGACGGGCTGCGGGCAATGGTTGTCCCCGGTTCCGGTCTTGTGCGCGCGCAGGCCGAAGAAGAAGGGCTTGCCGATATCTTCAAAGAAGCCGGATTTGAATGGCGTCTAGCGGGCTGCTCGATGTGTCTGGCCATGAATCCCGACCAATTGGCGCCGGGTGAACGCTGTGCGGCCACCTCCAACCGCAACTTCGAAGGCCGTCAGGGCAGGGGCGGACGCACCCATCTGATGTCACCACAAATGGCGGCGGCGGCGGCGATCACGGGTAAACTGACCGATGTGCGGGAGATGATGTAATGCGGACAGATCTAAAAATGATCCAAAAATGGCGCATAGCAGCTGCATTTTTTGTCGCTGTTGGACTGAGTGCATGTGGTAGTGCTTCTGACATCTCAGTAAGAAATCCTAATTTTGTCGGCGTTTCGCTTAAGGACGGCGTGCTGTTTGGATCTTACAATCCGGCCGGATTTGATGCCCAACTGATTCAAAACCAAATTAAGAGCCTATGTACCGACAAAGCACTTGGCGGATATTCAGAGAGACCCGGCGAACAGGGACTCGTGGCGTTTTCGGCAACTTGTGCCGACGGAACAACGTTCAGACGAGCGTTTATGGAAATCGAACGGATGCCTAATGGCAATTTCTCCGTCGAAGTTACAGGGTCATAGTGATGCAAAAGTTCACAAAACTCAGCGGCATCGCCGCCCCGCTGCCTTTGGTCAATATCGACACCGATATGATCATCCCAAAGCAGTTTCTGAAGACCATCAAACGCTCTGGCCTTGGCGTGAACCTGTTTGACGAGATGCGCTATGATGATGACGGCAAAGAAATCCCCGATTTCGTGCTGAACAAACCGCAGTACCGCGACGCGCAGATCATTGTGGCGGGCGATAACTTTGGTTGTGGTTCGTCGCGCGAACATGCGCCATGGGCCATCGCCGACTTCGGGATCACTTGCGTGATTGCGCCCAGCTATGCCGATATCTTCTACAATAACTGCTTCAAGAACGGCATCCTGCCCATTGCCTTGCCGCAAGAGCAGGTCGATGTGCTGATGAAGGACGCGGAAAAGGGCTCGAACGCCCGGATCGAGGTGGATCTTGAGGCACAAACAATCACCTCATCAGATGGGGAAGTGTTCACGTTTGAGGTGGATGCGTTCAAGAAACACTGTCTGTTGAACGGGTTGGATGATATCGGCCTGACAATGGAAAAAGCGGCAGCAATCGATAGCTTCGAAGCTGAGGCGAGCGCCGCACGTCCTTGGGTCTAAGCGGCGACAGGGTGTCGCCCAAGCCAAATCGTCCAAATTTTCTGCGCCGGGTCAGTTATGGCCCGGCACATTGCCGTCCCGTGCAGCTGTGGCCCCGCTGTAAAGCACCCCAATATTGCGAAATGCATGACGTTGCGCCACACCCCCTTCACATGGGACGCCTTTTACGTGTAATTAAGAGATCTGTTGCATGTTAGATGCGTATGCAAAGATCCCACATTGTTAAGTCTTTCGCTGTAAATGTGACGTGGTTACCCCTCAAAATATTGGACAAATGCGATCCGGGGCTTAGAATAACGATGGGGGCGACGAGTTTGGGCATGATGTTGGGGTCTGATCGCTCGATCTTGTAGTGGCATTTTAGTCGGGACATTGGTCGGATCATCTGCTGATCCGGTCTGCAGAGGGACGAGATAAGTTGCTATTCCGCCTGCCTGGAGCGTTAGCGCGAGCTGCGCTTGTCATTTTGCTGATCGTACTGCCGTCGATCATGCTGCCGGGGGGCAGTACTGACGCCACGCAGATCGTGGCGATCGTGGCGATCTTTGCTGCCTTGTTCACGGTAGTTGAATACAGCGCCACCAGCCCCAGCCTTGTCGAATTTCGGGATGCGCCACCATTTAACCGGGTCCGGTTTTCCACCCTATTCGCAACCGTCTTTTCGCTATCCGTGATTTGCCGGGGTTTTGTTGAACCGACGCCAGTGACCATGTTCTTTGAAAATAGCAGCGCGGCACTGGGGCAACTGATCGATTTCCCATTCTCCCCGGTTCACCTGATGGTCGCGATCCTGCCCGAAGATGCCAGCATCCAGGCAGCTGATCGGGTTAAGAATGCGGCAGGCCTCAGCTATGTGATGTCGCTCTTCACGATCATCTGGTTCATTGTCCTGTTGGGTGTGCAGAATTGGCCGCGCCGGGGCGGGTCATTTAATGTCTGGATCAATCTGCCCACATTTGACCCGACCGCTGGTGGTGACGTGGTCAAACGTTTGCGCCGGGATGGTCATCTTAACATTTTCTTAGGGTTCTTAATGCCTTTCTTGATCCCATTGGTGATCAAATTGACCGCCTTTCTGGGCGCACCCTTGCGTCTGGACGACTCGCAAACCCTGATCTGGACCGTGGCCGCATGGACATTCTTGCCCGCCGGTATTCTGATGCGCGGCATCGCCTTAACCCGCGTCGCGAAAATGATTCAGCAGCAACGCAAACGCGCCTACGATCGTGCTGCCGCAAATGGGCTATTGCCAGCCTGACTGTCATTCTGTTGCCGGCTCTTGCAGCGGCGGAAACCTACCGGATCGCCACCTATGCCGCCCCGCTTAGCCGTGATGGACCGGGTCTTTTGCTGCGCGACATACTGAAAGGCGAGGACACACAGATCGCTGCCATTCAGGCGGTGATCGCGCATCAATATCCTGACATATTGCTGCTGACTGATTTTGACTATGATCTGGAAGGGATGGCTCTGGCTGCCTTTGCCGATCTATTTGGCAATGCCTATCCCCACCGCTTTGCCCTGCGCCCCAATGCAGGGCTTGCAACGGGTTTGGACATGGATCGCAACGGACGCAAGGGGGAGCCGCGCGACGCGCAAGGCTATGGCCGCTTTGCGGGCGACGGGGGCATGGCGATCCTGTCGCGCTATCCGATGGGGAAGGTCGCAGACCTGTCGGATGTGTTGTGGCGCGATCTGCCGGGCGCGACCTTGCCAAAGGATTTTTATCCGGAGGAAATTCTGGACATCCAGCGCTTGTCCTCCACAGGGCATTGGATCGTACAGTTGGATCTGCCGGATGGGCCCATGACACTCTTGGCGTTTTCTGCAACGCCGCCGGTTTTTGATGGTCCGGAGGATCGCAACGGATTGCGTAACCGCGATGAGCTGCGCATGTGGCAGGTTGTGTTGGGTGGCGGATTTGGGCCGCCGCCGACAGCATTTGTGATTGCCGGAAACGCCAATCTGGATCCGACGGATGGCGATGGTTTCTCTGGCGCGATGGCGAGATTCCTGGCTGATCCCCGGTTACAGGACCCGCTGCCGGGCAAGGATACGGCAAACTGGCCCGATGATGCAGCAGGGGATCTGCGGGTCAGCTATGTTCTGCCAGCCGCCGATTGGGATGTGATGGATGCGGGGGTGTTCTGGCCCGCCGGTGACGGACCAGAGGCGGGGTTATTGGGTGATGACGGTTTGGCGGCGGGGCCGCATCACCTTGTCTGGGTTGATATCAGCCGGTAACCCGGTCAGCATTACGTCCTGCAGGTCGGTTGACCGGAAACCCGGCAACATGCGGCTGAACTTCGTTCCATCAATCCGGTGGGGCATGCTGTAAAGATAGCGCATTTCGCGCATTTCGCGGGCAAGTTCCCAGAACGGCGCGCAGAGGGTCATCAGCCACCATGGAAATCGGCTGACAGTGATCTTGCGCCCCGTGGCTGTAGCGACAGTGTCGCGCAGCTGATATGTCGTAAAGCTGTGTCCGGGAAAGGGGATATCCTCGAACTGGGTCAGCGTTTCGCGCTTTTCGGCCAGCGCAAGTGCTGCCCGTGCCCAATCAGGGACATAAGCGTAGGCTTGCATCGCATTGGGATCACCGGTGGCAGTTATTTTGCCCTTGTCGATTTCACGCATGGCCAGCATGCTCATGAAATCGCGATTGCCATTGGGATCGACGAAGTTGCCAGCGCGCAGGATGATGGTCTGCACCCCCGATTGGCGATAAGCCTTTTCCATATCGACCCTGATCTGTCCCTTGCGGGTGTTGGCGGTCTGGGCGGTGTTTTCATCCAGTGTTCCGGGCTGATTGCCAAAATTGTAGATATTGCCCGGGATAACTACTGTCGCCCCGCTGGCTTGGGCGGCTGCGATGACCTGTTGTGTGACGGCGGGAATCGCCTCTGCCCAGTTGCGATAGGCGGGCGGGTTCAGCCCGTTGATGATGACATCTACCCCGGCAGCGGCTGCGGTCATGTCGGTGCCGCGCTTGTATCGACGGACCGTCCATCCCGCGTTCCAGAATACCTCTGCCGCATGGCTTCCGATCTTGCCGGAGGCACCAAGGATAAGGACCGTATTTTGCATCGCTTCTCTCCTGTTCGCTGCGTCGCGGGCAAGATTACCTATTCACATGGCAAAAGAAATTGCCGAAAAATGTAGATCGTGTATTCATTTGTGAATGGAAAACTCGATAAAATCGCTTGATTGGTCATTGGTGCAAGCCTTTCTGGCCGTTGCAGATACTGGCAGCCTGTCAGCCGCGGCCCGGGCATTGGGCACCAGCCAGCCAACGCTTGGCCGTCAGATCAAGGCGATTGAGGCGCAGTTGAATGCGGAGCTGTTCCATCGGCAGGCCCGGGGCTTTGCCTTGACGCAGACCGGGGCAGAGCTGGTCGCCCCAGCGCAGGCGATGCAGGACGCAGTGCAAAAGATCGCACTGACTGCTGCTGGCAGGCAGGCAAGGCTGGACGGGACGGTTCGGATCACGGCCAGCATGGCGACATCTGCCATGCATTTGCCACCGATCATTGCGCGCATCCGCAAACTGGAACCCGAGATTGCGATTGAACTTGTGCCCAGCGATGCCACCCACAATCTGCTATACCGCGAGGCGGATATCGCTGTGCGCATGTATCGCCCGACACAATTGGCCCTGGTTACGCAACATATGGGTGACGTCGAATTGGCGGTCTTTGCCGCGAAATCCTATATCGCAGAACGGGGTATGCCGACATCGATCCATGACCTGACGCAGCATGAATTTGTTGGCTATGATACCAATACTGACATCATTGACGGGTTTGCCGAACTTGGCATCGAAGTCACCCGCGACCTGTTCAAAACGCGGGTGGATGACAATATCGCCTATTGGGAACTGGTCCGTGCGGGCTGCGGCATCGGTTTCGCCCAGGCTGATATCGGGCGGGCCGACCCGCTGATCTCAGAGATCAAGATCGGGATTGATATGCCGACCCTGCCCATCTGGCTGACCGCCCATGAGGCGATGCGCCAGACCCCGCGCATAAGGCGGGTTTGGGACTTGCTGGCAGAAGGTCTGCGCCCGTTGGTGCTTTAGCTTTGCGTCACAGCTTCGGACAGTTTGTCGAACGCTTGCATCCAACCACCTGCGCCGGGCGATCCCTCTGGCACGCCGACATGCACCATGGTCATCACTGTCCGACCGTCATTTTCAGACAGTTCAACGATAACTTCGGTGATATCCGGGTGCCCCTCTGGCATCCCCATTGATTGCGGTGAAATCAGCGTGCCATCCTCTTGGCACATGCTTTCGGTGTAGACGAGGCGGCCCGGTTTGTTCACCTCTTTGTAAACGCCGGTGAACCACATGGTCATTGTCCGTTCGGGCGATGACATCTGCACGCTGACCTTGCGTGTGCCGCCGACGACCACATCCATTTCAGCGGTTGGAACCGTCATCCCCTTCGGTCCGTACCAACGTTTAAACATCTCCGGATCGGTCCACATGTTCCAGATGACGTCGATTGGTGCGTCGAATTCGCGGGTGATTTTTACCCAGCCTGTTTGGTCAGTCATCTTTGTTATCCTTTATTTCAGTTATTATGGTGTCCATCACGTCAAACCGGGCATCCCAGATATGCCGGTATTGATCCGTCCAATGCGCAACCGCCCGGAGCGGTTCTGCATTCAGCGTGCAGGGTCGGAACTGGGCATCCCGCCCGCGTGTGATCAACCCGGCATCCTCAAGGACCCGAATGTGTTTTGAAATCGCAGGCAAGCTCATGTCGAACGGTTCTGCGAGCGTGTTGACTGTTGCCTGACCTTCCGCAAGGCGCGCGAGGATGGCCCGGCGCGTTGGGTTCGCCAGTGCAGCAAAGGCTGCATCAAGGGGGTCAGGGTTGGTCATGATCCATTAATAAACCAACTCATTAATTAATCAAGTAGTTAATTAATGGCGGATTTGCAACGGCGGCGAACTGCCTTGATATCTTGAACCTGCCGCCATGGCGCGTTAGGGCCTTTCGGACAGATGCAAGCAAGGACACGACCAATGGCAAATCCATCCCTATTGATCCTCGCCGGTGACGGCATTGGCCCCGAAGTTATGGATGAGGTGAAACGCGTTATTCACTGGTTTGGTGACAAGCGGGATCTGACATTTGATGTGTCCGAGGATCTGGTTGGTGGTGCTGCCTATGACGCGCATGGCGTTCCTTTGCATGATGACACGATGGCCAAGGCGCAAGAGGTGGATGCCGTTCTGCTGGGTGCTGTGGGTGGTCCGAAATACGATGATCTGGATTTCAGCGTGAAGCCAGAGCGCGGCCTGTTGCGTTTGCGCAAGGAGATGGACCTGTTTGCCAACCTGCGCCCGGCGCAGTGTTTTGATGCGCTGGCTGACTTTTCGTCACTGAAGCGGGATATTGTGGCCGGTCTGGATATCATGATTGTCCGCGAACTGACCTCTGGCGTCTATTTTGGCGAGCCGCGCGGCATTCACATCGAAGACAACATGCGCGTGGGCATCAATACGCAGCGCTATACAGAGGCCGAGATTGAGCGTGCGGCGCGCGCCGCCTTTGATCTGGCGCGGAAACGGAACAACAAGGTTTGTTCCATGGAAAAAGCCAATGTCATGGAAAGCGGCATCCTTTGGCGCGATGTTGTCAACGAAGTCCATCAGGCCGATTACGCTGATGTGGAACTGTCCCATATGTATGCCGATAACGGCGCGATGCAGCTGGTTCGCGCGCCCAAGCAGTTTGACGTGATCCTGACCGACAACCTGTTTGGCGATATTCTGTCTGATTGCGCAGCCATGCTGACCGGGTCATTGGGCATGTTGCCGTCTGCCTCGCTTGGCCTGCCCATGGCCAATGGTCGTCCGAAAGCGATGTATGAACCGGTGCATGGTTCCGCACCTGATATCACCGGGCAGGGGAAGGCAAACCCGATTGCTTGCATTCTAAGCTTTGCAATGGCGCTGCGCTATTCCTTCGACGAAGGGGCAGACGCTGACCGTCTGGAAGCCGCGATTGAGAAGGTGCTGGCGGATGGTGCGCGTACAGGCGACCTGATGGGCCCTGAAGGTGGCACCCCGTTGAGCACGACGCAGATGGGTGATGTGATTCTTCAAGCACTTGATGCCAGCCTTTAAACAATCGGCAAACAATGCTGAGTGGTAGCGGTAACTGTTTCAGGAACGGATCACGCCCCGTTGAAGGGGCGCTGGATATGGCGTTTTTTTGTAAGAAAAGCTGGCATAATTCAAACAAATCCTGTAATTTAACGTGGAGTTAACGAGCCTATTTAGTGAATTTTGTAAAGGTTTTGGTGAAGATGCATAGATTTATCAAAAAATTGGCAACAATTGCAGTTGCAACACTGATCGCGATGCCCGCTGTGGCTGCGACAACATCCTTTGACTTCCGGAATGGTGGCCTCTTGGGCAATGGGAACTATGACGGCAACTATGCCGCCACAGTGAACGACCTGACTGTCAGCGTCACCGCAGGCCGGTACCGGGCACCGGACGGCGCGCCGAATGATACGATAATTGATGCAGATTGCTCTGACGGTGGCTGCGGTTATTTCGGTGATCGTTACGTGCGTCAGGTGAATGCAGGGATCGGTATCGCTGGCCGTTTCGACGGCAGCAGCATTGACGGCAACTACGGCAATGACCTGATCACATTCGCCTTTGACCGGGTGATTGATTTCTCGCGCGTTGTCTTTACCGGCGTCGATTGGAATGACCGCTTTGACGTTTTCGTCGACGGTGCGCTCGTTCAGGAAGAAATCCGCATTGCTGGCAATAACCCATTCAACCTTGCCTCTCTCGCCATCAGCTCTGGTCAATCGATCAGCTTTGGTGCTGACGGTCGGTTTGACAACTTCCGCATCGGCGCGATTCAGGTGTCATCCGTACCGCTGCCAGCGGGCGCGCTACTGCTCTTGAGCGGTCTGTTTGGTCTGGGTGTCATGCGCCGCCGCGGCGCAACTGCCTGACCGCACGAAACATAGAATAGTGACGGGGGCGGTCCATTGGGCCGCCTCTTTTCATTGACGCCTTGGATTTGCTTTGGCAGACATCGGCTAACGCGCAACCGTAAGGGCGCATAAAAGGACAGCGGCGATGTCACCAAATGCTAAGGGCGCGTTTTTTGCGCTGATCGCCTTTGCGGTTTTTGCCACGCATGACGTGTTCGTCAAAATACTGGGTGGCATCTACTCACCGTTTCAGATCGTCTTTTTCAGTGTCCTGCTTAGTTTTCCATTGGCGACGGTTACGCTGATGCGTGACGCCAAGCCGGGCACATTAGTGCCGGTTCATCCGTGGTGGATGGCGCTGCGCACCGTGGCCGCCGTGGCGACAGGGTTCAGCGCATTCTATGCCTTTTCGGTTCTGCCACTGGCGCAGACCTACGCGATCCTGTTCGCCGCGCCGTTGCTGATCACTATCCTCGCAATCCCGGTATTGGGCGAAAAGGTCCGGCTGCGGCGTTGGATGGCGGTTCTGGTCGGTTTGGCGGGCGTATTGGTTGTCCTGCAGCCGGGACAAACGGCCCTGTCGACCGGGCATCTGGCCGCCGTTGTGGCGGCTATTGGTGGGTCTGTGGCCTCCATCGTGGTGCGCAAGATTGGCGCTGATGAACGCCCGGTCGTGATCCTGCTTTACCCGATGGTTGTGAACTTTGTGGTGATGGCCTGCGCCTTGCCATTCGTCTATAAGCCGCTGCCAATTGAACATCTGGGCATGTTGGCCATCATCGCCTGTTTCGCATGGGTGGCAAGCCGCCTTGTGATCATGGCCTATCAGCAGGGGGAGGCCGCGATCATCGCCCCGATGCAATACAGCCAGATCATCTGGGCGGCGCTCTATGGCTATCTGTTCTTCAACGAAACGCTGTCACAGAACACAATTCTAGGGGCCGGGATCATCATTGCCAGCGGTCTTTATATCGTGCTGCGTGAAAGCCGCAGCGACGCGTCAGAAAACAAACCCGTGCTGCGGACCCGGTCCCGGTCCGAAACGGCCACGACGCCCCGTGTCAGCCTGTTCATGCGGCTGCGCGGGCAGGAACCGCCGCGTGGCGGCAATGATGAAGCCATCGATTTGAGGCAAACATGAACTCTAAGACAATGTTGACTGTCGCAAAAGCAAAAATTGCCGCATCCATCCTGGCCGTCGCGACGTTGGCCGGATGCCTGGGCGGCGGGGGCGGAAGCGGAAGTGACGGTGGCAGCACAACGACGCTTGCCGAATACACGGCCCGTTTTGCCGACCTGCAAAATGATCGGGGTGCATTGACGCTTACACCGGAAGCCGACTTTCCATCCGGCTCTGTCACCTATCTTGGGGTTGCCAATTTCAACCTGTCTGATGGGTCGACATTGCGCGGCGCACTTGGCGGCATGCGGGTCGAAGTGAATTTTGGCGATGACAGCTTTGAAGGGTCTATCCGGGAATTCATTGATTATGCCGAACAGCCCGTTGATGGCCGGATTGACATCACAAACGGTGTCTTGACCGGTAATAATACAGCGTCACTAACCTCCGGTGTGACAGCGGAGGCTGCAGGGACGATTGATGGCGTGACGCTGGACATGACCGTTGATGGCGGTTTTTCAGGCGACAATGCAAAGATGTTGGGCCTCTATTTCGATGACAGGACAACTTTGCGCCTTGGTGTTGGGATCGCCGCCCGCTGATCACCGCTGTTCGGGCGGTGCGAAACTGTTTGCGTTGGCACGGTCCCAGCGTTCCTTGAAACCTTGCGCGTCCTCAGTTCCGTCCAGCAGGAAACCTTCGGGCATATAGGCATAGACATCTGCCGCCTCAGCCATTTGCCCGTCCGCTTTGCGGGCCATGAAGTGGTAAGGCAGGAAGTCGCAGGGATTTTGCAGCCCTGCGGCTCCGGCCATCTTGCCCAGTGCTTTCATCGTGTTCTTGTGAAACCGCGCCACCCGGTTGCTCTTGTTACCGACATCAAGCGCCCGTTGCCGCAGCGGGTCTTGCGTGGCCACGCCCACGGGGCAGTGATTGGTATGGCAAGCCTGCGCCTGAATGCAGCCGATTGCAAACATGTAACCGCGCGCCGAATTGCACCAATCCGCCCCCAGCGACAGGGCCCGCGCGATATCAAAGGCGCTGACCAATTTACCTGCTGCCCCGATCTTGATCCGGTCACGAATGCCAGCACCGCGCAGTGTGTTATGGACAAATGTCAGCCCCTCTACCATGGGCATGCCGACATGGTTGGCAAACTCCAATGGCGCCGCGCCGGTGCCGCCTTCGGTCCCGTCAACGACGATGAAATCGGGATAGATGCCGGTATGCAGCATCGCTTTGACCATGCACATGAATTCCCGCCGGTGCCCGATGCACAACTTGAAACCAACTGGCTTGCCCCCTGATTTTTCGCGCAAAAGCCCCAAAAACTCCGTCAACTCAACCGGGTTGGAAAAAGCGCTATGCGCGGCGGGAGAGACGCAATCGACCCCCATGGGGATACCGCGTGCCTCTGCGATTTCTGCGCTGATCTTGGAAGCGGGCAACATGCCGCCTTGTCCGGGCTTAGCGCCCTGGCTAAGTTTCAGCTCAATCATCTTGACCTGATCGCTGGCGGCCTGTGCGGCGAATTTTTCCGCGCTGAATGTGCCATCCTCATTGCGGCAGCCAAAATAGCCGGACCCGATTTCATAGATCAGGTCACCGCCCCCTTCGCGGTGATAACGGCTGATCCCGCCTTCGCCAGTGTCATGGGCAAACCCGCCGATTTTTGCGCCTTTGTTCAGTGCCGAAATGGCGTTGGCCGAGAGTGATCCGAAGCTCATGGCGGAAATGTTGTAAAGCGAGGCGGCGTAGGGCTGTCTGCAATCTGGCCCGCCGATTGTGACCCGGAAGTCCGTGTCGGCGAACTCGGTCGGCTGCACCGAATGGGTCAACCAGGCATAACCAGCCTCATAGACCGCCTCCTGCGTTCCAAAGGGGCGTTTGTCCTCGACCCCCTTGGCGCGCTGATAGACCAATGACCGCTGCTCGCGGCTAAAGGGTTGTTCATCCTGATCGTTTTCGATCAGATATTGCCGGATCTCGGGCCGGATCCCTTCAAACAGAAAACGCATATGTCCCAGCACCGGGTAATTCCGCAGGATCGAATGGCGCGGTTGCCGCAGGTCTCGGATGCCTAAAATCGTGAGCGCGGCAAAGAAGGCAAAGAGAATGAAAACCCAAGGGAACCGGAAACCCAGAACAAAGCAAACCACCATCAGGACCGTGACCAAAACAAACGTGGTAAACCGTTCCAAATCCAACAAATCGCGCAAACCGAACCCTCCGCTTTCGGGTCAGACTAGGGCGCGCCGTCAGAGGAGGAAAGCGGGTTTCACGCGGACGTGTCAGAAGTCGGGGGTCACACCGGGCAGTTGCAATGCGCGGATCAATTCGCGCAGCTCCTGACGCGCCGCAACATTCGACATGCTGAGGTTTGTCACCCCGATGTCGCGCAGGTCCAGCAAGGTCAGACCGCGTGGAAAAAGTTCGCGAAAGACCACCCGCTCTGAAAATCCGGGGGCGGGGCGGAACCCGATCCGCTTGGCCAGTTTGTTGATGGCCGTTTCCATCTTTTGCTTGTTGATCATGGCCTGCGTGCCCAACCGGTTGCGCAGCACGATCCAGTCGATTGGGTTCATCCCGGCTTGTGCACGCATCTGCCGCGCGCTCCACACCATTTCGGCATAGACGGAAGGGCTGACAATCTCTGCCGCCTCATCATCGACATGGGCCAGCAGATCGAAATCGACGAAACTGTCATTCAGCGGGGTAATCAGCGTGTCGGACATGGCATGCGCCAATTGGCTCAGCCTTGTGTGCGAACCAGGGCAGTCGATCAGGATGAATTCGCAAACATCATGCATCGCCTCAACCGCCCGCGACAACGCCTGATCCTGCGCGTTTTGCCCTTCCGACAGGCTGGCCGAGTCAATCTGCGGCAACGCGGCGTATTCCGGGGTGGGTAGCGACAGGTTTTCCTTGTTCAGGAAGCTCTGCCTGTTGGCGATATACCGCCCCAGCGTTTGCTGCCGCAGGTCAAGGTCAAGGGTGCCGATCCTATGCCCCATCCGGGCCAGCGCCGTGGCGACGTGCATCGACACGGTCGATTTACCAGCGCCCCCTTTTTCATTGCCAACAACAATAATATGCGCCACGCGATCGTTCCTATCATGTCGAATTCCGCAATCTATATGGTGTCGATTGCGGCGATGGAAGCAGGCGGCTCCATGGGCGTGCAAATATTCCAAAACCAATCTATCACTGCGCTTTGTCCGTCACGTTGTACGCGCCAATTCACCAGCAACGCTTGACAGATGCGTCCGCAAAGCGCATTTGCCACCTAACCGATGCAGGCTGCCGCGTGAGCAGCGCGGGGCGCTTTGCCATCCGCACGGCATCGATTGATTTTGGTTCCCATCATCACGCGAGGGGTCCCGCGCCAGATCGGCGCCCGGGCAATGTGGTGCGGGCAGTCAGCATATTGGCGCAACCTTGCAGCGGGTCACGACATGGGGTCGGGGCCTGATGAATATGTGCGGGGATCGCCCCGCAAGAATAGGATATCCTTTATGGATTTTGATATGCTGGGGCTCGCCCCCCGACTTGTAAAAGTACTGAAAGAACAAGGGATCACAGATCCCACACCAATCCAGACTCAAGCCATTCCATATGCGATGAACGGTCGTGATGTGATGGGTCTGGCCCAGACCGGCACAGGCAAAACGGCGGCCTTCGGTCTGCCGATGATAAACGCTTTGCTGACGGCAGGCACAAAACCGGGGCCAAAGACCGTGCGCGGTCTGATCCTCGCCCCGACCCGCGAATTGGCCAAACAGATTGCTGACAACCTGACCGCCTATACCAAGGGCACGCATCTGAAGGTTGCCCTTGTGGTCGGCGGGGCCGGGATCGTGGCCCAGACCAAGCGTCTGGCAGGCGGTGTTGACCTGTTGGTTGCCACCCCCGGGCGATTGATTGATCTTCTGGACCGGCGGGCCGTTCGTCTGGATGAAACCACCTATCTGGTGCTGGATGAGGCGGATCAGATGCTTGATATGGGGTTCATCCATGCTCTGCGCCGTATCGCACCGCTTTTGGCGAAGGATCGGCAGACCATGATGTTCTCGGCCACCATGCCGAAGCTTATGAACGAGCTGGCAAATACCTACCTGACAGATGCTGTGCGGGTGCAGGTGAACCCGCCCGGCCAGGCCGTCAAGAAGATCAACCAATCGGTCCATTTCGTCGCACAGGCGGCCAAACTTGATCTGCTCGTCGAACTGCTCGACAAACACCGGGATGAACTGGCACTGGTCTTTGGGCGCACCAAACA
Organism: uncultured Paracoccaceae bacterium; assembly: GCA_947503925.1. GTDB lineage: Bacteria > Pseudomonadota > Alphaproteobacteria > Rhodobacterales > Rhodobacteraceae > Yoonia. Next base: position 34,705 of record CANNFQ010000006.1, read on the forward strand.
TGGCTGTGAAAAGCTGTATAAAGTGCTTGAGAAGAAAGGCTTCGCCGCCGCGTCCATCCACGGCAATAAATCGCAGGGGCAGCGTGAGCGGGCCTTGGCCGCGTTCAAGGCCGGCAAAGTGCGTGTGCTTGTGGCGACGGATGTGGCCGCGCGGGGGATCGATATTCCCGACGTGCGCCATGTCTATAATTACGACCTGCCCAATGTGGCCGAGAACTATGTCCATCGGATCGGACGGACGGCCCGTGCGGGTGCGGATGGGGCCGCTGTCGCCCTTGTTGCACCTGATGAGATGATTGAACTGCAGGATATCGAAAAAGCGATGAAAGAAGCGATCCCAGTCGCCTCGGGTCGGCGGTGGGAAGTCCAACCAGGCCAGAAAAAGCGGCCCAACGGCGGCGGCGCACGGCGCGGCGGTGGTGGCAACCGGCAGGGTAAGCCCGGCGGCGGTAGCAAACCCGGCGGGCAAGGCAGGCGCGCCGGACGGAACCGATCACGCGGGAAATCCGCAGCACAAAGCGTTTGACAACATACCTGAAACATCAACTATCACCTAATGCGTGAAGTCGCAGATTTCAGACAGCATTAGGTGATTGCTGGTTTTGCGCATGGCGCTTTAACCGGGCATCTCATCAACCATATTTGCGGAATGCTTCCATTTCGATGGCAAGCTTGGTTTGCAATTCGGCCTGATGGCGCATCTCGGCCTTGCGTTCCGTCTCGTCCGTCAGCTCTTTCAAGCGGGCATGGGATGCCAATATCTGCTGGCGCAAGACCATGACTGGTGATTTGGCGTCGGCCTCTTTCATCATCCGGTTCAGCACTGCGTTTTGCGGGTCATCCAGATGTGGCAAAGGTTTGCCAGCGCCGGGCAGATCATCAAAATCACCGCGCCTTTCGGCATTCTGCACGATCTGGTCAATCAGAGAACTGAGCGGGTGATGCATCTGCGGCTCCGCTATGTCGGATAAGATATAGGAGCTGGAGCACGGAAATGCAAAACGCCCCCCCTGAACAGAGCGGCGTTTGCAAAATCGTAAGATGGGTCTTGACCCATCCGCGGTCTTAGAAGCCCAGACCGGCATATTTGTTCTTGAACTTGGATACACGACCACCGGCATCCATCAGGCGGGTCGAACCGCCATTCCATGCAGGATGCACGGACGGGTCGATGTCCAGCGCCATCTGGTCGCCTTCCTTGCCCCAGGTGGATTTCATCTGAACGATCGTGCCGTCGGTCATTTTGACGTCGATCATGTGATAATCGGGATGGATATCTTTTTTCATCTCTGACGTCCTTATGCTTCAGCGCCCTTAGGGGCCTTGTAATTAGTGACTTCGGCGATCCGTGCGGATTTACCACGACGGCTGCGCAGATAGTAAAGCTTTGCACGACGCACGCGACCACGGCGGACCACTGTGATGCTGTCGATATTGGTGGAATGCAGTGGAAACACACGTTCCACGCCTTCACCAAAGGAAATCTTGCGAACGGTGAACGACCCGGCGATGCCCTTGCCGTTCTTGCGGGCGATGCAGACGCCTTCGTAGTTCTGCACACGGGTCCGTGTGCCTTCTGTCACTTTGTAACCGACGCGGATGGTGTCACCCGCTTTGAAATCGGGGATGTCTTTCCCCAGCGCAGCAACCTGCTCCGCTTCGAGTTGTGCGATCAAGTCCATTGATACGCTCCTATAAAATAGCACGGGTTATCCCGCGACGTGTGCGTGGCGTCAGAGCTGCGTGTCGTTATCGGGTCCGGTCGTGCCGCCCGCCGCAGGGTGTCGTCATCATTCGTTTTTTGTGGTCGTCCGGCCCTATCTGGTATGTACTGCCCCAACGAAGGGGAACCCAATCTGTCCAGTGGTTCCATAGACCAACCAATTGGAATCGGTTGCCCGACCCAATGATGCGTCTATCTACGGCCAAGTTGTCGGTGGATCAAGTAATTTTCGGGGGCATATATCGGCAATTGATCCGCCCCTGAAAAGGCTTTGACAGTTTAGGTGGCGTTCTTACTTGGTGAAACCGTTAGTATGAACCAAAAGCGGCGGCCGCCTAGGCCTTGGCGTCGAAAATCAAACGCATGGTCACTGGGAATGTGCGGGTGATGCCCGGCAGATCAGCCAGTTCCATCAGTTTGTCGATACCTGGGTCGATCCCAGCCTCTTCGGTGCTGACGTAAAGCATGCTGTTTGTCGTGACCAGCACCTGGTTTTCAGTGGTCCGCATGACAAACACATCCAGATAGACGGGGATTTCCTGGCCAAGCAGCGCAAGATCACCGTCGATTTCGGTCACAAGGCTTTCGCCTACGCCAAGTGCTGCCATTTCATCCATGTCGATGCTGGCCTTCAACATGGCGGTTGTGGCACCTGCAAACACATGCTCGCCGATCCGTTCATTGCGGATATCGATATTGGTCTGCACAGATGTCAGGTCAATCTCAACCCGTGCTGTACCGTCAGGCGCAACCGTACCGGACAGGTTTTGAAAGCTATGTGCTTCGCCAATAGTATCTTTCTTGACCGACCCGAAGGCGACGATGGACTGGTCGCCATCAAGCATCCAACTTTCGGCTGACGCGCCGGTTGTGGCTAACGTGCCAATTGCGATTGCCATTATTCCTAGAAGGTTTTTCATCGTTTAATCCTTACGTTCTCAAGTGGGCAGGGCCCTTGCACTTCATAAATGTCGATTTAGAATCGTTATTTTCTTTAAATGGCCAAATCTTGACCCAAATCAGTCTTTTGCGACCTTTTCATCATAGTCGGTCCAAAGATCAGGGCGGCGGGTTTTGGTGATTTGTTCAGCCTGCGCACGCCGCCAGGCAGCGATTTTTGCATGATTGCCGGACAATAATATTTCAGGAATACAGTGCCCCTGCCATTCCGCCGGCTTGGTATATTGTGGATGCTCCAACAGCCCTGCGCCAAAGCTTTCTTCCACAGCACTTTCAGCATTCCCCAACACACCGGGCAGCAGGCGCACCGTGGCGTCAATCATCGCCTGCGCTGCAATTTCGCCGCCGGTCATGACGAAATCGCCAAGGCTGACTTCCTGAATGCCGAAATGCTCCAGCACCCGTTCATCAACGCCTTCAAACCGACCACAGAGCAGTGTGACACCATCATGGCGGGCCCAATCGCGGGCCATGGCCTGATCAAAGCGGCGACCACGGGGGGACAGATAGACCAGCGGCATCGCACCTTTGGCGGCGCTGCGGGCGTTGATGATGGCACTTTCCAGCACGTCCGCACGCAGCACCATGCCTGCGCCGCCTCCTGCAGGGGTGTCATCAACATTGCGGTGCTTGCCGATCCCGTGTTCGCGTAAATCATAGGTCTGCAATTGCCACAGCCCGTCCTGCAGGGCTTTGCCGGTCAGGCTTTCGCCCAGCACGCCGGGAAAGGCCTGCGGAAACAGGGTAATAATCTGCACGGTCCAGCTCTGCGCCAAGTCAGGTGTGTCGGTCATTAACTCGCGTGGTCTGAGCGTCGGGCGCACGGAGATGCGGCCTGCTGATTTTGGAGTCTTTTCTGTCATGCGCGGTTCATAGGCCATCCAGCAATGGAATGATATGGTCGGGTGGTCTCTGACAAGGTCGATTTATCCGGCGCGCCGAAACATAGAGGCGTCTGGATCAGTCATCTTTTTATGTCGAAAAGCTGCCATCGGGCGGGTCCGCGATGATCCTGCCAGCCTTCAGATCAATCGTGGGGACAACCGCTTGGGTAAAGGGCAAAAGAACTGTATCAGATTGCCCGGCGGGCAAAATCTCCAACAGATCGCCCGCACCATGATCCATGACATTCTTGACGATGCCCAACGTCACGCCACCGGTGTCCAGAACGGTCAACCCGATCAGATCGGCATAGTAATATTCATCATCGGGCAAAGGTGGCATGCCGGAGCGCGCGGCATAAAGGCTGGTATTGCGCAGCGCATCTGCATCTTCTTTGGTGATGACACCATCAAGCCGGGCGGTGAACCCGTTCTTGGTCTGGCCGGTCAGCACGATCTGGGCAAAGCGACGACCGTCTTCGGTAAATAAGGGGGTATAATCGGCAATCGCCTGCGGATCAGCGCAGAAGGATTTCAACCGGACTTCACCATGGACGCCGAATGACCCACCAATGGATCCAACGATGACGCGCTCAGTCATTGTTCAGCTCCGCTCCTACGCAAATATTGTCGATCCACAATCCGCCACCATTCTGACAGGTCGTCTGTGCATTACTGCGTTCATAAAGGACACCCACAATAAAGGCGCATGCTGTGAAGATGATCAAGCGCAGCAGGCGGAACATGGGGCCTCACAGGGATAAGTGTATCCTGCCCGGGGACTTAGCCGGGCAGGATGGAAGATGTATTTACTCTTCGGCGGCGGCTTCTTCTGCTGGCGCCTCTTCAGCAGGGGCGTTTGCAGCTTCTTCAGCGGCTTTTGCCTTTTCAGCCTTTTCGTCGGCGCGGGCCTGTGCGGCTTTGCCGGGTGTCCCCTTCTTGGGGTTGCTGCGGTCCTTCTTGGGCAGCTCGCCTGCCGCTTCCAGCATGCGCGACACACGATCCGTTGGCTGTGCGCCTTCACCCAACCAGTATTTCACGCGCTCCATGTTCATCTTGACGCGTTCTTCGCTGTCTTTGGGCAGCATAGGGTTATATGTGCCCAACTTTTCAATGAAACGGCCGTCACGCGGCATGCGGCTGTCAGCAGCCACAATCGCATAAAATGGACGTTTCTTTGAGCCGCCACGGGCCAAACGAATTTTCATAGCCATCAGATTTTCTCCTTAAAGATGGTTCTGTAAGATGGGTTTAAACCCATCTTACGATTGATGTTGTTTGTGGTGTTGGATGACTTCCTGAATGATGAAGTTCAGGAATTTCTTGGCAAATTCCGGGTCAAGATCGGCCCGGTTTGCAAGATCGGTCAGGCGCGCAATCTGTTGTTCTTCGCGCGCCGGATCAGAAGGGGGCAGGTCATGGGCAGCCTTGAGCACGCCAACTGCCTGCGTATGTTTGAACCGCTCGCCCAATGTATAGACCAGTATTGCATCAAGCCGGTCGATGCTTTCACGATGACCTTTCAGCAGGTCAGCGGCACGGGTTACAGCATCAGTCATTGCTGTCTCCTTCCTTGGGGTAGCGGAATGCGATCACATTTCCAGCGTAATCGGGATGGGGGGTGTCTTTTACGGCACCCAGCCGGTCCGCAAGACGGATGGAGGCCGTGTTGGCCTCCGCGATGTAACTGACGAAATCTAACCCGTAGATGCGCCGGCAAAGCGGTAGTAAGGCGCTGGCCGCCTCGCTGGCATAGCCGTGGCCTTCGGCATCTTTGGTCAAAAGCCAGCCCAGTTCCGGGTCAGGATCACCGAATTCATGACCCAGCAGCACCATGCCCTGCACCGTACCGTCACGGGTGGTGATTGTCAGGGCGCCGTGACCACGCAAAATCCAGCCCGCAACCAGTTGGTTGAAATCGAGCCAGGCATCTTCAGGGGTGAAAGGGCCACCAAAATGCACCGACCGATCTGACGTCCAGATTGGTTCCAGCACGGCCCAGTCACTGATCCGCGGGAGCCGCAGGACCAGTCGTACGGTTTCGATCACGGGGACCGTGGCTTGCAATGCAGCAATTTGATTGGCCCCGTTTGCGGGCGCTTTTGTCCAACTGGTCATGCTGCACCTCGCCGGTGCCGGTAAACCAAGGTGCCTTCATCCTCTGGCGCTTCTGCGTTGGGATCCAAAACGGCGCCCAGTTTTTCTGCGACGTGGATTGACGCAGAATTGCGTTCGCCAATGTAGCTTACGACGCTCATCAGATCAGTCGTGGCGAAGGTATGATCAAGTATCGCGCGCCCCGCCTCGGTTGCCAGACCCAACCCTTCGAAACCATCGTATACGAACCATCCGCATTCTGGCTCTGGAAAATGCAGCGGGTGGACCAGGCCCACACCGCCTGCAAGCTGACCATCAAGCTCGATGGCGAGCGTACCGAAACCATAAAGCGGCCATGTCGCGATATCGTTGGTAAACCAAGTCCACGCCTTATCGCGGTTAAGCGGGCCGTCCATATGTACGGCACGGTCGCTGCCCATAAAGGAGGCATAGGCATCAAAATCACTGCGCAAGTAGGGGCGCAGGATCAGGCGTTCGGTGTGCAGGGTCGGGATCATGCCACAACCTCTGGTCCGGGGTGGCGCCATAGGTGCAGTGTTCCGAAGTCGGGATGATCAAAGCTTTCGCCCGGGTTGCACCCCAAACGCTTAGCCAAGGCGACCGAGCGTTTGTTGGCCGGATCAATTGCACTGATTAATGTTGTCCAACCCAATGTTTCATAGGCATAAGCGCGGGCGGCCAATGCAGCCTCTGCGGCGATCCCCCGCCCTTCGGCATTGTCAAAGACCGACCAGGCTAGTTCGGGCTCTGGCCAGCCGACAGGATGAAAAAGACCGACAATACCCAGCGGTGCATCGGTGGCACGGTCTGCAACCATCCAGCGGCCAAATCCGCGCAGCGTCCAATGACCAATGATACCGGCCAATTGGTGAAACGCCTGACGGTCGGTGAAGGGGCCGCCTGTTGCCGCAGTGCGAGGTGACGCACGAAAGGCGGCATAGTCGTCAAAATCGTCCCAGCGGGGCGCGCGCAGCATCAGCCGGTCTGTATATATGGTCGGTATCATACTAACCCCGCCGGATGACGATAGATCGTGACACTGTCGCCGCTATCATCTGTCTTTTGTCCATCTGGGACGCAGCCCAGCTTTTCTGCCAACACGACTGAGCGGGTGTTTTCAGGCGCGATCAGCGACATCAAAGGGGCTAGCCCAAGTGTTTGATAGGCGTAGTTGCGCACCGCCAATGCGGCCTCTTGCGCGAAACCGTTGCCTTCGAATGCGGCGTAAACGGTCCACGCCAATTCTGGTTCATCCAGATCGATCGGGTGCCGCAACTGCGTGCGTCCGACCGGTGCGCCCGTTGCGGTTTCGGTCATGAAGAATGTGCCATAACCACGGACCATCCATTGGCCAAGGCCTTGCATGCAGCTATCCCAGCTGTCGCGCGGGTCATCGGTTGGCCCGCCCAAGAATTTTGAACGGTCAGTGGCGCAAAATGCATGGAACGCATCGTAATGCGCCATGCTAAACGGTCCCAATGTCAGCCGGTCAGTGGTCAGCGTCGGGATCATTGGGTCGCCTCCGACGCCTGTTTCACCGCACGCGGATCATCATAGGGCAAATGCCGGAAAAAGATGACCTTTTCGCCATCGACCACGCCGCGTCTGTCCTCCATCGCGCCCAGTCGAGATGCAAGCCGCAGCGAACGGAAGTTATCCGGTGCGATCATTGAAATCAGCGGCTCCAGATTGAGTGTGCGCCCGGCCCATTGGCGCACGGCGCAGGCGGCTTCGAACGCATAAGACTTGCCTTCATACCCATCAAACATGTGCCATGCCAGTTCCGGCTGCGGCCATTCGATGTGGTTCACGATCCCGACCCGGCCCGTGGCCACACCGGTTTCCCGCTCAGTCACGGTGAAAAACCCGTAGCCGTGCCAGTTCCAATGCCCGATCCCTGCGATAAAGCCGCGCCATGCGTCCCGTTCGGTGCCTTTGCCGCCCACAACCTCCATCCGCTCAGACCGGGTGATCCATGCGGTAAAGGCCGCAAGGTCCCGTTTCTGAGGGCCGCGTAATTCAAGGCGCGCTGTGGTAAGGGTTGGGGCAGGGGTCATTGCTTACGGCCCCATCACTGGGTTCGGGTCGGTTGCAACTTTTTGATGTGGCAATGCAAAGACGTCGCGCGTCACCCCGTCCGGGAATTGATCGCGGCGGGTGACCGTGCCCCCAAGCCGCGCGGCTAACTTGCGGGCCGCTTCGTTTTCGTCCCGCATATGCGTCTCGACCGATGTCCAGCCGAGTGTCTTATAGGCAAATACAATAGCAGCTTTTGAGGCTTCTGTCGCAAAACCTGCACCGCGTTGATCCTGCATCAGCCACCACGTCAATTCGGCGCTTGGCCATCCACGCGGATGAAACAGCCCGCAGCCGCCGATAGCATCGCCCGTATCGCGGCGCACCATCATCCATTTTCCAAAACCGCGCAGCGCCCAATGCCCCAGATCAGCAGCCAATACGCGAAAGGCCTGATCAGCTCGCAGCGGTCCACCATAATTCCCAGACCCAACTGCATCCGCAAAGAAGGCCTGATAGACAGCAAAGTCATCAGCCTGCGGGGCGCGTAAACGCAGCCGTTCGGTTGTGAGCGTTGGGATTGTCACTTCTTTTTCCCAAATCCAGAGAGGCCCGGGGGCAATTGCATGCCGCCGCCGAGGCCGGGCATGCCTGCGGGCATTTTGCCCTGCAATGCTTTTGCGGCCTCTTCCATGGCTGCGGGGTCGTTCATATCGGGCATACCGCCGCCTTTACCGAACATACCCTTCATGGCCTGTTTCAGCATGCCGCCTTTGCCCATCTTTTTCATCATCCCCGCCATCTGCTTGTGTTGCTTCACAAGGCGGTTGAGTTCGGACACTTCAAGACCGGCTCCCTTTGCGATCCGTTTCTTGCGCGAGGCGGCCAGCAGGTCCGGATTTGCGCGCTCTTTCTTTGTCATCGAGTTGATTAGAGCGATCTGGCGTTTCAGAATGCTGTCGTCAAAGCCTGCCTGATCCATCTGTTTGGCCATCTTGGCGGCCCCGGGCATCATGCCCATCATGCCTTCCATGCCGCCCATCTTCATCATCTGTTCAAGCTGCATTTTCAGATCATTCATGTTGAACCGGCCCTTCTGGAACCGTTTCATCATCTTTTCGGCTTGTTCGGCCTCGATGGTTTCCTGCGCCTTTTCGACAAGGGCTACGATATCGCCCATGCCAAGGATACGGCCTGCGATCCGGTCCGGCTCGAAGGTTTCAATCGCATCCATCTTTTCGCCAAGGCCGACAAAGCGGATCGGCTTGCCGGTAATCGCCCGCATTGACAGGGCAGCACCGCCGCGTCCATCACCATCCATCCGGGTCAAAACAACACCGGTCACGCCGATCTTGTCGTCAAATTCCTGCGCGACATTCACCGCGTCCTGACCCGTCAGGCCATCGACGACCAAAAGCGTCTCGCGCGGGTTGGCCACGTCACGCACCTCAGCCGCCTGTGCGATCAGTTCCTGATCAATATGCAAGCGGCCTGCGGTGTCGAGCATGTAGACGTCGTAGCCCCCCAAAGACGCTTGCGTCTTGGCCCGTTTGGCGATCTGCACGGGCGTCTCACCCGGTACAATTGGCAATGTGTCCACGCCAATCTGACCACCCAGAATGGCCAATTGTTCCATCGCCGCAGGACGGTTGGTATCAAGCGAAGCCATCAGAACACGCTTGCCTTCACGGTCTTTCAGCCGTTTCGCCAGCTTTGCGGTCGTCGTCGTCTTACCCGAACCTTGCAAGCCGACCATCAGGATCGGGGCGGGTGGGTTATCGATTTTCAGCGCGCCGGGATCATCATCACCGGTCAGTACATGTTGCAATTCGTCATGGACGATCTTCACCACCTGCTGGCCAGGGGTGATGGATTTGGTGACTGACTGACCGGTTGCCTTGTCTTGCACAGCTTTCACGAAGTCGCGGGCCACCGGCAGCGACACGTCGGCCTCTAGCAGCGCGACGCGCACTTCACGCAGGGCGGTCTTGACGTCATCCTCTGACAGCGCACCTTGTTTGGTGAGCTTGTCGAATACACCGGACAGGCGTTCGGATAGATTTTCAAACATCGGCCAAGGCCCTCACGTCGTTTCGGTTACCGTGCCTATATAAGAGCGCGCGGCAAAAAGCAGTAGCGCCCCCGTGGGCGCGACGCGCTGACGGAGGGCGATCCTCAAAGATGAGGACCGGAAAGCTGTCGCTATCCGGATATCTTTCGGCGTTTACGCCTCACGGACGTTCGAGTCAATATCCCTGGATAGCCACCCGTTGATCGCATCAACACCACGCTTTGCCCCGTTCCCACTGGCATAAACTGGTGTGACCGGATGCGTGCCCGCATCCATGCCGCCCGACAGCACCAGTGCGATCCGATGTGTCGGACCACTATCACCGCTGTTGCTGGTCTGGACAATCGCCCGTTCGAGATTCTGCAGTTTATGACGCACCTTGCGTCGTCCAAAGAAGGTGGAATGGCGCAACTCAAGCACGTCACGGCTGCGGTCGAGGATCAGATCATCCCGCCGCACGAAAATCACCAGAAAGAGGGCGAGAAAGGCGGGGATGCCAATCAGACCCCAAAAAGTCTCACCCAAACCACCCGCGAAAAAGGCGTTCAACCCGCACCCGATTGAGACGAGGATGAGACCACCAAAGACGACTGCCAGAAACCACGGCGCGGATCGCAGGATCAATTGTTCAGGCGTATTGCGGACGATCTTCATTCCGCTAGATTACGCATCAGTCGCTGCGGATCAACTGTAGCGGCTGCGCGCGATAGGCCCAGGCCACGATCCCCGTGCCCGAGATCAACACCAAAATGTGCCGATAAGTTGGGCCAACCCAGGTCAGTAACGCGCTGAGCTAGGTGATCATCGTGGCCTGTGGCAAAAGTCCGGCAAACTCCTCTGCCCGCAGGATTTCAGCACGTTTTTTATTTGCATGGGTAGAGGTCAGGGCGAATTTTCGGACGTCGCCCGTTGAATGAATGCGCCGATGTCATGCACTGATGCATCCGCCTCGGGTGCGCGTCCGACATTCAGGTGCCAGACATGCGTGCGCCCGCGTGTTCTGACCAGATCAACTGCTACACCCTGCGCACGTAGCGCCGCAGCCATAGCGCAACCATCATCATAAAGAACTTCTGTTTCATCCACGTGGACTAGGCAGGGTGGCGCGCCTTCAAAGCGGCCCAAGACGGGTGACACATCCGGGTCAGCTGGGTCATGACCGCGCAGATAGGCCGCCATCCCACGCCTTGCCCAACTGACGGGGACCAGGTGATCAGATTTTGCATTTGTCTTGAATGATGACGCTGGCGCGCGCAGATCAACGGCTGGCGACAATCCGACAACCGCCGCCGGGCGTGGCAGATCACGGCTACATATGCGGTGCAGCAGCGCAAAAGCCAGATTGCCACCTGCGCTGTCACCAACGATACTGATCGGTCCGGCCTGCGGATCGGCGCATAAAGCCTGATAGGCGGCTGTCGCCTGATCAAGTGCCTTAGGGAACGGGGGTTCGGGGGCCAGGCCGTAATGCAGGAAATAAGCATTCTGATTTGCGCCCTTTCCAAGGGCTGCAACCAGATGCTTGTATCCGCGTAAATTGCCGATCGTAAACGCCCCGCCATGCAGATAGAGCATCGTACCACCCGATGGTGACAGGCTAATCTGACACCGCGTCGTGCTGACCTGATCATCGCCGTGCTGCAACATACGCTGGGTCAGTTGCAGCCCGCGCGGTGTTTTTAGCGTCAAAAAAGCATTCAGGTTGTAGATCTGTCGCGCCAGCGGCTGATAGGTCACTATGGCCAATACGGGTTTTTGCACGAAACGCGCATAAAAGTTCCAAAACCGTTGATGGGGCGACAACATATGCCCTGAGTGACGATAGGGTGCAATGGCGTCAAGCGGCTTGCTGGTCTTGCCAAAGTAGCTATTGCATTTGCGAACGAAATATCGGATTTTTTACGCTGTATGTTTGCAAATGCACAAGGTCATTGATGGATAACTGGGACGAAATCCGCACCGCCTATCAGGTCGCGCGTAAGGGCACCGTCAGCGGCGCGGCCGAGGCGCTGGGCGTGCATCATGCCACCGTGATCCGCCATATCGACGCCCTAGAGGGACGGCTGGGCGTGAAGCTGTTCCAACGGCATGCGCGCGGCTATACCTCGACCGAAGCCGGTCAGGATCTGCTTCAGGTGGCGCAGGCGACCGATGATCAGTTCACGCAGCTTGCCGGACGGATCAAGGGGCAGGGTGAGGGCGTGGCCGGTGATCTGGTTATCACTTCGCTGGACATGTTGTCGGGGATGCTGACACCGGTGATGGTGGCCTTTCAGGCGGAACATCCAGAGGTTCGAATACGCTACCGCACCGGTGACCGGGTATTCCGACTGGAATACGGTGAGGCGCATGTGGCTATCCGCGCAGGATCGATGCCAGAAGAACCGGATAATGTGGTGCAGCCTTTCATGTCGCAGCGCATGTCATTGGCCGCATCTGATGCCTATGTGGCGCGGCACGGGCTGCCAACGGGGATAGAGGACCTGCCGAACCACTATTTCGTTGTCTATGATAATCAAAAATCCCGCGCACCCTTTGGGATCTGGCTGCGGGAACGGGTGCCAGAGGAACGGTTTACCTATCGGGCCAACGACAATCGCAACATGCTGGATGCGATCATGGCCGGGGCTGGCATCGGCTTTGTAATCAGCCAGGAGGTCGACAGAAACCCGGCCCTGACCGAGGTAATCCCAAGCGAAGATGGCTGGTCCGCACCCCTGTGGCTGGTCACCCATGTTGATCTGCACCGTACAACCAAGGTGCAGGCCTTCCTGCGCTTTCTCAAGGAACATATGAAAGGCGTGGCAGGCTGATGCGCTCTGCGCAGTTGGGGCATCTGGCGATGCTCCTGTTTTCCTTGCTTGTGGCGGGCTCCTTTGCGCTCGGAGCGATGGCGGCAAATGCGATATCGCCGCTTGCGCTGAATGCCGTGCGGTTCTGGATTGCGGTAATTGTGATCGGCGTTGTGATGCTGGCCACCACCGGGTTGCAGCGCGACGCGGCAAAAGCCCCGTGGCGCTACGTCATTCTTGCCGGGTTTTTCACCATCTATTTTGTACTGATGTTTGAGGGGTTGAAAACAGCACCCCCGGTCAGTGCCGCTGCCGTTTTCACGCTGACGCCCATCCTGTCGGCGGGGTTTGGCTGGCTCCTGTTGCGGCAAGTACTGAGCCCGCGCATGGGGTTTGCCCTTGCGATTGGGGCGCTTGGGGCGATCTGGGTGATTTTCAGGGCAGATCTTGCTGCAATCCTGCGGTTTCAGATCGGGCAGGGCGAATGGATTTATTTCTGGGGCTGCATGGCCCATGCGGCATACACCCCGCTGGTGCGTAAGCTCAACCGGGGCGAGCCAGCGATTGTCTTTACCTTCGGAACCTTGCTGGTGGGGGCGGTGATGCTGACCGTTGTCGGCTGGGGGGACCTGCGGGCGACAGATTGGGTGGGCCTGCCGCAGATTGTCTGGATCACGATCCTTTACACTGCGATCTTTGCCAGTGCAGCCACGTTCACGCTTTTGCAATTTGCAGCACTGCGGCTGCCAAGCTCCAAGGTCATGGCTTATACCTATCTGACACCGTCATGGGTGATCATCTGGGGGGCGGCGCTAGGGGGTGGCTGGCCACCCGCCATTGTGTTGGCAGGCGTTGGCTTGACCGTGATCGCATTGGTGCTGTTGTTAAAAGAGTGACCGGGGACTATCGCAGCAGCTCTTTCAGCTTGTAATACATCATGCCAATAGCAACGGCCTGACTTCCCATCTGGCCGGCAAGTGGCAGGCTGTAGTGCCGGACATTTTCATAGATCAGGAATTCTTCGATCTCGGCACAGATGGCCTTTGATACGATTTCGGCCAAAGTGTGTGTCAATGCGATGCCATGGCCGGAAAACCCCTGGACATAGAAAACGTTTTCGCCGATGCGCCCGACCTGCGGAATACGATTAATTACGATCCCGTCCATGCCCGTCCAGTTGAACGCGATATCGATGCCCTTCAGACGGGGGAAGGTCCGTTCAAGCGCAGGGCGCAAGGCGGCGGCGACATCCTTGCTGTCGCGGCCTGAATAATTCGTGCCGCCGCCAAACATCAGCCGGTGATCAGCGGTGCAGCGATAGTAATCCAGCACAAAGCGGCAATCATAGACGCCCAAGTTATGCGGATTGATCTTGCGGGCGACATCCTCACCAAGCGTAACCGTCGCCATATTCGCGAGAGAGGCCGGGAACATCTTGCCGGAAAGGGTCTTGCGTTCCAGTCCATGATAGGCGTTGCCAGCGATCAGTACCTTTTCGGCACGGACCTTCCCATGCTTGGTATGCAGGCAAGGTCGTGCGCCATGTTCGATCTTTTCAACCTTGGTCTGTTCAAAAATCTTTGCACCCAACCGCTCTGCCGCGCGGGCCTCGCCAACGCATAGGTCCAGCGAATGCACATGCATGTTGCGACGGCACAGCAACCCGCCACAATAGATATCCGTCTCCAGATATGACGGCATGTCAGCAGCAGCGATCATCGTGTAATCATCCGCAGCACCGCGCCATTCGGCCTCCGCCAGGATATCATCAAGGTCCCTTTGATGCGCTGGTTTCAGCGCTGTTTGCAGATGGCCGAATTGCAGATCACAGGCGATATCGTATTTCTGGACCCGGTTCTTGATGATGTCATGACCGCGCCAGCGGGTCTGCCAGACATAATCATCGGCCTCATCCCCGATGGTGCGCCGAAATTCGCGGGCCATGGCGATATCGCCTGACAGGCTGCCGGTGATCTGCCCGCCATTGCGTCCGGTGGCACCCCAGCCGATTTTTTCGGCCTCCAGCAGGGCGACCGTCTTGCCGCGTTCGGCAAATTCAAGCGCGCTTGCCACGCCACTGAAACCGCCACCTACAATAGCAACATCGACGTCGATGTCACCTTCAAGCCGAGCAAACCCCGCTGTGTCGCGCGCCGTGGCGGCGTAATAGGATTGCGTCATTGTCGTAGGCATCAGGGTGTGGCCATCTGCTCTTCGCGCTGCTGTTTCACAATCGCACGTTTTGAGGTGATAGAGGCGGTGATGACCCCCACCGTCACGATCGCGATAATGATGGTCGACAACGCATTGATTTCCGGGCTGACACCCAAGCGAACGGACGAAAATATCTTGATCGGCAGGGTCGTGGATGACGGACCAGCCGTGAAACTGGCAATCACTAGATCATCCAGCGACAGGGTAAAGGCCAGCAGCCAGCCCGATATCACCGCAGGCGCGATAATGGGCAGGGTCACGCTTTTGAACGCGTCCCAGCCGGTACAGCCCAGATCATAGGCGGCTTCCTCCAATGACCGGTCAAAACTGGCCATGCGCGAACTGACAACGACCGACACATAGCACATGGAAAAGGTCGCGTGGGCCAGCACGATTGTCATCACGCCGCGCGGCAAGCCGATGGATATGAACAACAGCAACAGCGACAGGCCGGTAATCACCTCTGGCATGACAAGAGGGGCATAGATCATGCCGGAAAACAGCGTGCGGCCAAAAAACCGACCTGACCGCACAAGGACAAAAGCCGCCATGGTGCCGAGGATTGTTGCGATGGTCGAGGAAATCAGCCCGACTTTGATCGTCACCCATGCGGCATCAAGGAAAGCCTCGTTCTGCAAAAGCTCGCCATACCATTTGGTGGAAAAACCGCCCCAGACCGTCACCAGTTTTGATGCGTTGAAGCTGTAGATCACGAGGATCAGCATCGGGATATAGAGGAACGCGAAGCCCACGGTTAGTGAGACCACGTTGAAGGAGGTCATGCGCCTCATTGTTCTGCCTCCCGCTGTTTTTGTTCGTTGCGCTGAAACAGGATGATGGGCACGACAAGGATAAGCAGCAGGATAACCGCGACGGCAGAGGCCACGGGCCAGTCGCGGTTAGAAAAGAATTCTTCCCAGAGAACTTTACCGATCATCAGCGTGTCGGACCCGCCCAGCAACGAGGGGATAACAAATTCGCCCAAGGCCGGAATGAAGACAAGAAAGCAGCCCGCGATAATGCCCGGTTTGGACAGCGGTGCCGTGACGGACCAGAATGCCTGAATGCGGGTGCAGCCGAGATCTTCTGCAGCTTCGAGCAATGTGCCGTCCAGCTTTTCCAAGGTTGCATAGATCGGTAACACCATGAAAGGCAGGTAAGTGTAGACGATGCCGATATAGACAGCGATGTCGGTGTTCAGGATCTTGGCAGGCTCAGCGATAATCCCTGTCCAGATCAGAAACTGGTTTAAAAATCCTTCGTTCGACAGGATCCCAATCCATGCGTAAACGCGGATCAGAAAGCTGGTCCAGAACGGCAGAATGATCAACAGCATCAGCGTTGGACGCCAATGGTCGGGTGCGTTTGCCATGCCGTAGGCGATTGGGAAGCCGACGAGCAGTGTCAGGAAGGTTGCGATCAACGCGATTTTCAGGCTGGAAAGATAAGCTTTCCAATACAGGTCATCCTCGGTCAGGAACCAGAAATTTTCAAGGTCAAGCTCCGCCCAGAATGCGCGAAACCCTGTCCAGCCTTCGGACAGGTCAAGCTGCGGGGTGTAGGGCGGAATAGACAGGGCCACATCGGACAGCGCGATTTTCAACACAATCCCAAAAGGCACCAGAAACAGGATCAGCAGCCATAAATAGGGAATGCTTATAAGAAGCCTGCGCATCCGATCAGTCCCGCAAAACCAGACCGGCGGTATCCGTCCAAGACAGCCAAACCTGATCTTCCCATGTGATATCGCGGCGTGCGATCCGGCGGTTGTTAGCTGTCTGGGATTTCACGATGGTCCCGTCAGGCAAGGCCACATGATAGGTGGACATATTGCCCAGATAGGCAATGTCGATCACCTTGCCTTGCACCTTGTTTGCGGCTTCCGGTTCCGTCTTGTTGATCGACACCTTTTCGGGGCGGATCACAAAACTGGCCGGTTCGCCCTGCGCAACACGGCTGCCCGTCATGCCGGTGATCGGGGTTGCCCCTTCGGCCCAGATCAGTTGGGTCTTCTCGCCCACCTCGGCGGCGCGGCCGGTGATGATATTCACATCGCCGATGAAATCGGCCACATAGACGGAATTGGGGGTTTCATAGACCCGGTCCGGCGTATCGACCTGTTTCAGCAGACCATTATCCATGACAGCGATACGGCTGGCGACGGTCATCGCCTCTTCCTGATCATGTGTGACGATGACGAATGTCGTGCCGGTCTTTTCCTGAATATCCATCAGTTCAAACTGGGTTTCCTGCCGCAGCTTTTTGTCAAGCGCGCCCAGCGGCTCATCCAACAGCAACAGTTTCGGGGCCTTGGCCAGGGCGCGGGCCAGGGCAACGCGCTGGCGCTGCCCGCCGGAAATTTGATGTGGCTTGCGTTTGGCGAATTTTTGTAACTGCACAAGGCGCAGCATTTCATCAACGCGGCCTTGGATTTCCGACTTTGGCATATCGGAACGTTTCAAACCAAAGGCGATATTGTCCGCGACGCTCAGATGGGGAAACAGCGCATAGGACTGAAACATCATGTTCACGGCGCGTTTATTGGCGGGGATACCAGCCATATTCTGGCCGTCGATGGTGATGGTGCCCTCGGTCACATCCTCAAATCCACCCAGCATGCGCATCAGGGTCGTCTTGCCACAGCCGGACGGGCCAAGCAGGGCAAAGAACTCCCGCGGGTAAATCTTTAGATCGATATTGTCGATTGCGGTGAAAGCGCCAAACCGTTTCGTGACCCCATCGAATGAGATGAGCGGCGTGGCATCGGCATCTTCCCAAGGTGCGAAACCTGAGGCGTGGTCAGAAGGCATAGTGTACCCCGTGCTGGTGGCCCAGCGCGCAGATCGCGCTGGCCTGAGATCAAGCTTAGGTGCCGGATTTTATCTTTGTCCATAGACGGGTCACTGTGCGCTGCACGCGGGGACCATAAGGCGTTGTGGTGTAAAGATTCTCCAGCGTCGCCTCATCGGGATAGATCGCGGTGTCGCCGATCACATCCTCGACCAGAAACTCCTGCGACGCGACATTGCCATTGGCATAGTAAACATAGTTCGACGCGGCGGCCATGTTTTCAGCATCCAGAATGAAGTTCAGGAACTTATGGGCGGCATCAGGGTTCGGGGCGTCGGCAGGGATGGCCATTTGGTCAAACCACATCAACGCACCCTCCACTGGGGCGGCATAAGCGATTTCGACGCCGTTATCTGCTTCTGCTGCGCGATCACGGGCCTGCAAGATGTCACCAGACCAGCCCACGGCCACGCAGATATCGCCATTGGCCAGCGCATTGATATATTCAGAGCTGTGGAATTTGGTCACATAAGGACGGATCGCCATCAAGAGCGGTTCAACCTTCGCAATTACATCCGGGTCCTGGCTGTCCGGGTCTTCGCCGATATAGTTCAGTGCAGCAGGAATGATCTCAGCCGGGGCATCCAGCATGTGAACGCCACATGCGGCAAGCTTTTCCATGTTTTCTGGTTCGAACACCAGTGCCAAAGACCAGATCGGGGCGTCTTCGCCCAGAAGCTCCTGCACTTTGCCGACATTCACACCGATCCCGGTGGTGCCCCACATATAGTTGATCGAATAGGCGTTACCGGGATCGTACTGCGCGGTACGCTGCTCGATCACATCCCACAGGTTTCCGGCATTCGACAGCTTGGAACGGTCCAGTTCCTGAAATGCACCCGCTGTGATCTGGCGCTGCAAGAACGTGCCAGAGGGGACAACAACATCGTAACCCGACGAACCCGCCAACATCTTCGTCTCAAGCACTTCATTGCTATCAAACACATCGTAAATTAATTCGATCCCGGTTTCGGCTTCGAACTTTTCCAGCAGTTCCTCGTCGATGTAATCGGACCAGTTATAAACCCGGACCTCTTCAGCAAATGCCGTGGTGGCGGCAAGTCCAAGCGCAATCGTAAATGTTGTGGTTCTCATTGTGTCCTCCGTCTGTTGAAGGATAATTTGATCAAAACTTTGACAATTGCAAGGAATTTCGTTTTGGTAGTGATCACGATCACACCATTGTTGTATGTCATATGAATAGCCAGACCAAGATCCCAGAGCATCTGACTGTCTACAGCCAGCTGAAAGAAATGATTCTGCTCGGACGATTCGCACCGGGGCAGGCGTTGACCATTTTTGGACTTGCAGAAGAAATGGGCGCCGGGACGACCCCAGTGCGCGAAGCGTTGCGGCGGTTGACAGCGGAACATGCACTGACATCGCTGGAAAACCGGCGAATTATTGTCCCGGAACTCAGTGAAAAAGATATCAGTGATATCTATTTTCTGCGGTTGATCGTCGAACCAGAACTGACACGACAGTCGACAAAAAACATGACTGACACGAAAATCGATCAGCTGCGCAGGATCGACGCGCAGATCAACGAAGCTCTCGATCATGGTGATGTCGTGGCATATCTGGAAGGCAATAACCGTTTCCATTTCGCGATCTACGAAACTGCGCAATCGCAGGTTCTGTTTCAAACCGCGCGATCGCTTTGGGTGCAGATCGGGCCCAGCCTACGTATTGTCTGTGGCCGCTACGGGACCGCAAACATGCCGGATAAACATAGCGAGCTGCTCGATGCGTTAAGTCGTGGTGACGAAAACGCAGCGGCGCAGGCGATGCGGGATGATCTGGCGCAAAGCCATCTGCTCATTTCCGCGCCGCCTGCGCATAGAATTTGATCAAAAACTAGAAAGCCAGGCATCATGAAAAAGCGCAAAAATACAAACGCGACCGAATCATGGCTGGAAGGTCTGCCATCGGCCTGCGCAAGCTATCTGGACGGTCACGCCGTCGAAGAGGTTGAGATCGTGATCCCTGACCTTGCCGGTACATCGCGGGGCAAGGCGATGCTGGCGCGGAAATTCCGACCGGACGAAACCTACTTTTTGCCCATCTCTCTGTTTTACCAGACGATATCGGGCGAATATGTGGATATGGACATCACCAACCAATGGTTGGAAAGGGATGTGGTGCTAGTCCCGGATTTGTCGACCGCATCTGCAGTGCCTTGGGCCGGTGTACCGACATTGCAGGTTATCTGCGACATGAAAGAACGCGAAGGCGGTGCGCTTGAGATCGCACCCCGCAACGTTCTGCGCCGGGTGCTTGATCTTTACGATGCGCTTGACCTCAAACCGGTCGTGGCACCCGAGCTGGAATTCTATCTGACCAAGCAGAATGTCGACCCCAATGAACCGATTGAACCACCCATCGGCCGGACCGGACGCAAGGGGTTTGGCCGCCAAGTTTATTCCATGGCGGCAGTGGATGAATACGGGCCGGTCATCGACACGGTGTATGATTTTGCCGAAGAGCAGGGCTTGCAGATCGACACGGTCATTCAGGAAGGTGGCGCCGGCCAGATCGAGATTAACCTGCAACATGGCGACCCGATGAACCTGGCCGATCAGGTCTTCTATTTCAAACGCACGATCCGCGAGGCGGCGCTGAAACACGCGGTCTTTGCCACCTTCATGGCAAAACCGATGCGGGATGAACCGGGCAGTGCCATGCATCTGCACCAATCCATCATTCACAAGAAAACCGGCAAGAACATATTCTCGAACGATGACGGGACGCCGTCAGACGCGTTTTATCACTTCATTGGCGGCTCGCAGAAATACCTGCATCAGGCCGTGCCGCTTTTGGCACCTTACGTAAACTCCTATCGCCGCATCACGATTGAAGGGCAAAGCGCACCAGCCAATCTGGAATGGGCGGCGGATAACCGGACAACAGGTCTGCGCATGCCGCATTCCGGCCCCGATGCGCGGCGGGTTGAAAACCGCGTTATCGGGATGGATTGCAATCCTTATCTGGCCATTGCGACATCGCTTGCCTGTGGTCTGCTGGGGATGCGCAACAAGATCGCACCGCGCGAAGAGGCGGTGAACGAGGTTTTCGAAGTCGCAGACCCACTGCCCAGCGGCCTGAACGCAGCACTCGCGCTGTTTGAAGAGGCTGATGAGATTTGGGAGGTGCTCGGCCCCGAATTCTGCAAACTCTACCTCGATATCAAACGCGCCGAGAATGAGGAATATCAGCGCGAAATTTCACCATGGGAACGGCGGCACCTGCTGCTGCATGTCTGATGAACCTTCTTGATATCAATGACAGCCCCGGTGCTTATCCGGGGACCTATTATGCAGCGCATGCGCAGCCCTTGGAAAACTGCGCTCCGGTCGAAGGCGAGGTGCGATGCGACGTTTGTGTCGTCGGCGGGGGATTTACCGGCCTGTCGACCGCGCTGCATCTGGCGCAAAGGGGCTATGAAGTTCGGCTGCTTGAGGCGCAAAGGATCGGGTTCGGCGCGTCAGGCCGCAATGGCGGTCAGGTCGGTCAGGGCCAGCGGCGCGATCAGGATGACCTGGAACAGATGTTCGGCAAGGATCGGGCGCATGCGCTGTGGCAGATCGGCACCCAAGCTGTCGAATTGGTGCGCGGCCTGTCGACGTCTGACCTGATCCAAGCCGATTTCCACCCCGGCATCCTGCACGCTGATCATAGGGCGCGGTTTGTCGATCATTCCCAAGCCTATGTCGAAAAGATGCATCGCGATTACGGCTATGACGATATCCGGTTCGTGCCAAAGGACGAGATCGGGGGAATCGTCGCTTCGCCCGCTTATCACGGTGGCACGCTGGATACCCGCTCGGGTCATATTGATCCGCTGCAACTCGCACTTGGTCTGGGGCGGATGGCCCAGTCGCATGGTGCGGGGCTGCATGAAGGGTCACGGGTGACCCATATCTCGGGTGGTCAAAAACCCGTCCTGCATACCGAAAAAGCGACCATCACCGCCGATCATCTGGTGCTGGCCTGCAACGGCTATATCGGGGATTTGCAGGGCGATGTGACCCGCCGGGTCATGCCGATCAACAATTTCATCATCGCGACAGCACCCATGGATGCAGATAGGCAGGAATCCATTCTGCGGGGGAATATTGCCGTCGCTGATTCCAAATTCGTGGTGAATTACTTCCGGTTCAGCGATGACCACCGCTTGCTGTTTGGCGGCACCGAAAGCTATGGCTACCGTTTCCCCAAAGATATCGCAGCCAAGGTGCGTCCGGCCATGGCTGAAATCTACCCGCAGCTGTCGGACGTGCAGGTCGATTACGCCTGGGGCGGGACGCTGGGGATCACCATGAACCGGCTACCACATTTTGCGCGTTACGACGGCAATATCCTCAGTATATCGGGATTTTCAGGGCAGGGGGTCGCGCTTGGCACCTTATCAGGGCAGATGGCGGCAGAGGCCATCGCAGGGCAGGCGGAACGGTTTGACATCATGTCGCAAATCCCGACGCCGCGCTTTCCGGGTGGCAAGGCATTTCAGCATCCGCTGCTTATTCTGGCGATGCTGTGGTATTCGTTGCGGGATAAGCTTTAGACGGCGTTCGGTGGGTTGCGCACGGCGCTTTGTCACCGATTATGGACGAATCACGTGTTAACGCCTGTTTTTCAAGGAAAATGTGTCGTCGGCATCGCGTCGGCCATACGTCGGCAAAACGTCGGACCCCAGCGCGCGGTGACCCGTGATGAATGGGGCGTACGGTCGAAAGTTAATAAAGCCTATCGGTGTGGAACGCTGGCGATGCGCGCTTTGGTCACTGAGGATTACTGATCTCTAACAATGAAACAGGGCTGCCGATATCGCAGGCGTTCCCGGTTGGGAGCAGTTCACCACTAATAGGATTGCGGCTAAAGCTCGTGAGGTTATCTGTGAGCTGATTGGCGACGATAACCCAGCGTCCATCCGTCGTTAGGATGACGTCGCGTGGCGCAAGGCCACCGGAATCGACTTCGCAAATTTTCGTCCCATCGAATTGGAACCCGGCAATCCGTGATTGCAGCCGTTCGGAGATATAGAAATGTTTCTGGTCAGCGGTCAGTCGGATTGCAGCGGCAGCGCCGTCTGTGTGCTCACCCGCAGTAAACCCGCTCTGTATGTTGTCTATTTTCCAGCCCAGCGAGTCACGCCTTAACGAAACAAGAGCTTCGTTCAATTCGCACAGCAGCCACGCTCGGCTTGCATCCCTATTCAGCGCCATGTGACGCGGACCCGAGCCCGCAGGTAAAGAAAGGATGGAAGTCTCGGAAACTGAATTATCGGCTTCCAACCGGATGCTAATCACTCTGTCAGAGCCAAGATCAATCACATGCAGCACTTTTCCTTTGTCACTGAACATGACGAAATGTGCATGTGGCCCGGCCTGACGTGTCACATTTGGCCCGGATCCGGGCCAGTGAAATTGGTTTGATGATCGCAGCCCTGCAAGCTCGGCCGAAAAAATTTCGACGTCACCAGTCCAATACTGCGCTGATGCGAGGCGGTTGTGGTACGGATCGAATGCCAAATGGCATGGTAACTCGCCTTGCGTTGGAAACTGAGACAACATTCTTAGATGGCCGCCTTCTTGAATTTCAAAAGACGATACCGCCGGATGATCAATCGCAAAAACCTCGCGAACTGCGAAGACAGTTTTCCGATCCGGCGAAAGTTCCAGCCAAGATGGATTCAGGCATTTCAATTGCAATTGGGGGCGTCCAAATGAACCCGTCTCAGCGTCAAATTCGACTGAATAGATACCTTCACCATTGCCAGGACGGCCCTCGTCGGGCTGAGAGTAAGTTCCGACCAAAATGATCATCAGATACCTTTCCGTCGTCTTTACGAACTCATCCCCGTGGCCGACAGTGCGACATTAACCCGCGACTTACAATCTGATCAAACGCATTGAAAACCCGGACTGAAGAGTTAGGAATTCGGGCGATCAGCTTTCCAGCATTGGTTTGGTTCAGGGCAACAGGGGAGAGACGGTAAAATGACAACCGGTGATCTGGGTTTCACGTTCAAACGCGCAAAAGACGGTGATGTAAAGATAACCCACCGGGGCAGGTCGGCGGCAACACTGCGAGGCGAGAAGGCCCTGTGGTTCTTGGACGACATGGAGAAACTGGATTCGAACGCGCAGCAGCAGGAAATGGCGCGCATCACGGGTAATTACCGGCGAGGCAATGAACGTTCGGCCAAAAACCATCCACGCAATCGATAGACGGGGAAGGCGGACGTGACGGGTATCATAGTTTTCCCGTAGCGAAGGCCGCGTACTGAGGTCCTACATCAGGTTTTCTACTGTGTTCGGTCACGAACCACTCAAGCGCGGTCTGGATGCTAGACTTTATTTCGGATCGGTTTTGCAAACGCTTACCCTTGTGTTTCCACAAAGTCTTTTCTTGTGCGCCACATATCCGATCAACGCACCGAGTTCAGCGATCAACGAATTCGACGTCTGATCTTCGCTGCAGTATGCATGAATATCGGTTCCTTCCGCTGCAAAGCGGCGCCATATTTCTTGCTTCCGTAACTAGGGCATCTTGGTTTTGGTCTTGCCTCGCGATGCGATGGCGTCCTTGCCTGCAGAGCCGACGCCGTCCTCGATATCTTTTTGAATGGCGATGACCAGCGCCGCAGCATCGCGGGTTTCCAGCGCGGTCAGGATCTCCTTATGCCGGTCAACGACATAGAATGTGCCAAGCGCGGTAATGACCTCGCGCTGAAACGGGCCAAGTTGCAGCCAGACGCTTTCGACCAATGACATGGATGTCTGATCGGGGTTCGCACAGTAAAGCTGGCTGTGAAACGCCTGATTAAGCACCGTCAGCGCATCATAATCCTTTGCCGTCAGGGCGGTGTCCATCTGGGCATCAATCGACCGCAATGCTGCAATCAAAATGTCCGAAACATATGGCAAGGCACGCCTGGCTGCGTGGGTTTCCAAGGCGATACGGGTTGCGATCAGATCATCAAAGCGGCCCGATGTCATGACCGGGACCAGCATGCGCCGATTGTCCTGCATCTGAATGGCGGCTTCCGAATTCAGGCGGCGCAGCGCCTCACGGATCGGGGTCAGACCAATGCCCAGCTTATCGGCCAGCCCCCGCATGGTCAGCGTCGCACCGGTCGGGATCGCGCCCACAAGGATCGCGTGACGCAGGCGCTGATAGGCGTGTTCCTGGCTTGTGACATCAGCGGTCATGGCAAGCTCTGGGATGTCATAAATCATGGAAAATGTCGCATTGTTACGGGCGGTATATGTAAATGCTGACTTGACTTCGGTCAATAATGTTATCACATCTTAATAAATGATATCACATTATGGATGACCCGCTGATGACGCATGCCGCATCTGATCCCAGTGCCAGGGATTTCACCTCAATTCAGGTCATGCTGACCGATTTGAACGGCGTGGCACGTGGCAAACGTATTCCGGGCGGTCAGGCCGATAAGGCGCAGGGCGGCAGCATTCGTATGCCATTTTCAGCATCAGCGGTTGATATCTGGGGGCGCGACGTTGATGGCAACGCGCTGATCTTTGAAAAAGGGGATGGTGACGGGCTGTGCCGCCCGATCCGTGATCAGGTCATGGCTGCCCCCTGGCTAGGGCAGCATACAGGGTTGGTGCCGGTCTGGATGTTCGATGAAAGCGGCGCGCCCAGCCCCTATGACCCCCGGCACGCGCTTGCGCAGGTATTGGAGGGGTTTCGCGCACACGATCTGACCCCCGTTGTCGCGACAGAGCTTGAATTCTATCTTACCCCGTTGGCTGCGGCTGATGACCGTTTCGCGGTCGAAGGTGTCTTGTCCCTACAGCAACTGAATGCGGTCGCACCGCTGCTTGACGATATCTATGCTGCCTGTGCGGCCAATGATATTCCGGCAGATGCGGCGATTTCCGAATGCGGGCTTGGACAGTTCGAAATTAACCTGCTGCATCGCGATGATGCGCTTTTGGCGGCGGATGATGCGATCCTGTTCAAAAGCATTGTGAAAGGGTTCGCACAAAACCACGGGTTTGCGGCCAATTTCATGGCCAAGGCGGATGGGGACGCAGCCGGAAGCGGGCTGCATGTGCATTTTTCGCTTCTTGATGCGGCGGGCCGGAATGTGTTTGACAACGGGACGGAAACAGGGTCCGACGTGTTACGGCATGCTGTCGCCGGATTGCTGGCGGCGATGCCACAAACAGCGCTGATCTTTGCGCCGCATTTCAACAGCTATCGTCGGCTTAGCCCGGATTCGCATGCGCCCACGGCTGTATCCTGGGGATACGAGAACCGAACAGCGGCGGTGCGCATCCCTGGCGGCGCCAATAGCGCGCGCCGGATCGAACATCGCGTCGCGGGCGCGGATGCAAACCCCTATCTGGTGTTGGCGGCGGTACTGGGGGCGGCCTTGCAGGGGATCACGGCAGGCAAGGCTCCGCCGGAGCCGACCGACGGAAATGCCTATGCGACTGATGCCAGCCAACTGCCAACCGATTGGGCCACTGCAATCGCCACGTTTGAAACCGGCCCGCTGACCCGGCAGATTTTCTCGGACGCCCTTTGCGACATGTTTGTTCTGGCCAAACGTCAGGAACTGGCGCGGTTCTTGCGCGACATCACACCATTCGAACACCTGACCTATGCGGAGCAAATCTGATGGGGGCCAGCCACGTCAATTACGCCGGAAACGGCGACCACACAGGCAGCTATTATGCGGCGTCGGCCAATCCGCAGCCCGCCCGCCCGGCATTGAAGGGCGATCATCAGTTCGATATCTGCGTGGTCGGCGGCGGCTATTCGGGCCTGTCCACCGCCCTGCATCTGGCCGAAAAGAACTACAATGTCGCCCTCGTCGAAGGGGCGCAGATCGGTTGGGGGGCGTCGGGGCGCAATGGCGGGCAAATCGTCAATGGGCTGAACGCATCCTTGCAGACGATCAAACGGCGCTACGGGCAGGATACAGCCAATTTCGTAGCTGGCCTTGTCATGGAAGGCGGGCAGATCATTCGCGACCGGGTCAAGACCTATGGCATCCAGTGCGACCTGAAACCGACAAACCTGTTCACCGCCTATACCAGCGCCCATATGCGCGAATTGGAAGACCGGCTGGCGTTGTGGCGCGGCTATGGGATCGAGACGCAGGAAATGGTCGGGCCAGACAAAATCCGCGGTTATGTGGGGACAGATGTTTATGCGGGGGGCATGATTGATCATGCAGGCGGCCATATGCACCCGCTGAACCTCGCCCTGGGCGAAGCGACGGCGTTTGAGGCCAATGGCGGCACGATCTTTGAAGGCTCTATCGTGCGCAAGGTGGATCATGAGGCGGCGCAGCCAGTCATTCGTACCGATCAGGGGACGATCACCTGCAAAAAACTTGTTCTTTGCGGCAACGCCTATCTGGGCCATGTTGTGCCGAAACTGACCCACCGGGTGATGCCGGTGTCGACGCAGATCATGGCGACCGAACCGCTGTCTGATGAGATGGCGCAATCCTTGCTACCAACCGATACATGTGTTGAGGATGTTCGCTACATTCTGGACTACTTCCGCCTGTCTGCCGATAATCGGCTGCTATTTGGTGGCGGGACGGTCTATGGCGGCACTGATCCAAAGGATATCGAAGCCAAGCTGCGCAAGAACCTGGACCGGGTGTTCCCTGCGCTGCGCCACACGCGCATTGATTATGCCTGGAGCGGGAATTTCGCATTGTCCTTCAGCCGGGTACCGCAATTGGGACGGCTGAACGACAATACCTATTTCGCACATGGCTATTCGGGCCACGGGGTGACCGGGTCACATACATTCGGGCGCATCCTGTCAGAGGCGATCAGTGGCGACATGGCCCGCTTTGATGTATTTGAAAAAGTACCCTGGATTCCCTTCCCCGGTGGGCGCATGTTCCGCGTGCCTTATTCGGTGATCGGATCATGGTATTATGCGCTCAAAGATAGGCTGGCACGCTAAGACAGATGAAAATCGGAATTCTTCAAACTGGCCGGGCACCTGATCAGACGGTCAAACAGCACGGCGACTATGATGCATTCTTCGTGGCTTATCTGGCGGATCGAGGATTCACCTTTGACAGCTATCCGGTCCTGGACGGCGTCTTTCCCGATAGCCCTGATGCGGCAGATGGATGGCTGATCACCGGGTCCCGGTTTGGCGCTTATGAGGATCACCCCTGGATACCACCGCTGGAGGCGTTCCTGCGTGCAGCCTATGCAAAAGCTGTTCCAATCGTCGGCATCTGTTTTGGGCACCAGATTCTGGCACAGGCGCTGGGTGGCAAGGTCGAGAAATTTTCCGGTGGCTGGTCCGTGGGGCCGCAAACCTACCAATCTGCCCTGTTTGGCGATCAAAGCATCATCGCTTGGCATCAAGACCAGGTCACCGAGCGCCCGGCAGACGCGACCGTGGTGGGCAGCTCTGATTTCTGCGAAAACGCGATGCTGCTTTATGGGAACAAAGCCTTTACCGTGCAGCCGCACCCGGAGTTCACGCCGGGCTTCTTGACCGATCTTCTGGCAACACGTGGGCAGGTGCTGCCGGATGCGGTGCGCAGTGACGCCGAAAAACGGGTGCAGACGCCATTGACCAGCGCGGCCTTCGCCGACCAGATCGCGCGATTTTTTCAGGGGGCGCTGCCCGTGCAATCGGCGTAAGATGGGTTTAAACCCATCTTACATGAACCTCGGTTGTGCCATGGCCCGGGTGCTGTGTTATTCCGCTGCTGCGGCCAGCGCCTCTGACAGAACCGCGCGGTCACCAATATGATTGGCTAGGATCAGGATCAGCCTTGCATTGAAATCTGTACTTTGTGCTGCGCTCAACCCATCATGGGCGGCCAGCAGCGTATCATAAAATCCATCCGGATCTGAAATATTGGGCTCAAGCATCAGCGCCATTCGCGGCCTCCTGTCCGAGTGTTGCGCGCAACGCAGCAGTGACATTCTTCGCGTCAAAGGTCTGCCAGCGTGCAATGACATGTTGATCCGGGCGGATCAGGTAGACCGCGCCCGGATGGTCCCCCAGGTATCGCGCCGCCAGCGCATCCGTGGGCGCCGTGATATGCACCGTCTCCGCCGTCACGCCTGCCGTCGTGACCGGCGCTGCCGCGATGTCGCCGATGACCAGCAGGGCAAAACCGGTGCTGAGATGATCCAGAAGATACCCGTCCGCGACAGGGGCGTCTGGGCAGGCCGCACCGGGGCGCGTTACCTTCGGGCCAGACAACATGTCCGGCCCAAATCCGGCAAAGCCGTCATAGGTGCAAGGCACTGATAAGCGACCGGAATTCACAAAGGGCCGGGCAAATGCGTGGCGTCCTGCCAGATGCAAGACCGCATTGCGAAACTGGCGGCTGACGCCCGTTTTGGGTGTCATGAAATCCGTCGCCCGGGATGAGTTGAGGATGTTTTCATCTGCCGCAAACATGCGTTCTGTACAGTAATGATCCAGAAGGCCGGGGGCGGCGATGCCCTTGCAAACCAGATCAAGACGCCAGGCCAGGTTTTCGGCATCTTGCAGCCCGGAATTGGCCCCGCGTGCGCCAAAAGGCGACACCTGATGCGCCGCGTCACCTGCAAAAAACACGCGCCCTTTGCGGAAATCCCGCATCCGGCGGCATTGGAACGTATATATTGACGTCCAGACCAGTTCATAATCCGGGATCGTGCCGGTCTGGGAGGATAGCATCGCATCGACGCGGGTGCGGATGCGGGCCGGATCAAGCTCGCGTTTGCGATCAATCTCCCACCCCAGTTGGAAATCAATGCGCCAGATATCATCGGGTTGCTTGTGCAGCAGGGCGGACTGGCCGGCCCCTTCAAACGGGGGCTGGAACCAGAACCAGCGTTCGGTCGGGAAATCGGCCTTCATGCGGACATCGGCGATCAGGAAGTTATCCTCGAACACCCGCCCATCAAAGGTCAGGTCCAGCATGTCGCGGCTGGGCGAGCGGGCACCGTCACAGGCGACCACGTAATCCGCCTCAAGCTGATAAGCGCCATCCGGTGTGCCGACATCAATCCGGACAAAATTGCCCTGATCGGCAATGGCGGTGACGCGGTTACGGCCACGGATTTGAATTGGCGCGCCCTCTGATTGGGCGGCAGTCACCGCATCATGCAGGTATTTTTCGAACAAGGGTTGTTGCAGATTGATGAAGGCGGGATTGCGATGTCCTTCTTCCGGTAGAAGATTGAATTCAAACAGCTTGTCCTGACCGTGAAACACCTTGCCCACTTGCCAGATCACGCCTTTTTCGACCATCGGGGCAGCCGCCCCAAGCCGATGGGCGATATCGAGCGTGCGTTTGGAAAAACAGATGGCCTTGCTGCCTTGGCCCGGCCCTTCATGATCGTCCAGCACCAGCACCGGCGTGCCCATTTGTCCAAGATCCAGTGCAAGCGCCAGCCCAACCGGTCCGGCACCGATCACCACGACAGGATGGCGCGTCTTTTCCTGTGGAAACCCCAAATAGGGGTAGAGGGTAAATTCCGTGCTGTAGCGGGTTTCAACCATCGTCAGATATCTGTCGGTGATGATCTGTAGTCAACGGCAGAGGGGACGCGACCGAATGTCAGATAGAAATCATCCAGTTGCGGGGGCGCGATCCCCGCATCCTGCACCTGCACATGGGCCTGCCCGCGGTGATGGATTTGGTGCTGGATCAGATGCGGCAGCAGATCGGCGATCGTTTCCCGCACCTGCCCGTCCCGGCGGTCGGTCATCCGGTGTTCGGCCAACCGCGCCTCTGTCATATCCGTGCAGAAGGCGATCAGCCGCGCGTCAACCTGCGCCTGCGCCGCTGCCAGCGCATCGACTTCGGTGATGTCGGTCCGGTCAAAGACGGCGCGACCCTTGCCCCCGTTTTCCAGCGCGTCGAGGTAGTAAAGGTCAACCTCATAGACATGGTTCAAAGTCTTGCTAAGTGATGGGAAGAACCCAGGGCGGGTGGCGGTGAAGGCCGCCGCATCCATCCCGCGGATCGCAGCATAAACTGTGGCATTGGCCCAGGCATTGTTTTGAGCGGCCAAGAAATGGGATTGCAAAGCGTGGCTCATCCCTGCAAAGCCGCCCACATGTCTAGATCGCGCTGTGCGGTCCAGATGCGCGGATGGGCGATGCCCTGCGCTTCATCATAGGCGCGGGCGACGTTGAAGGGCAGGCAATGTTCGTAGATCGCGTAATCTGCAAATTTCGGGTCGCATTCCGCGCGCACAGCGTCCCATACCTCTTTCAGGGAGCCACCGCGCGACGCGACGCGGGCGGCGGGGCGATAGGTGCTTTCGACGAAATCACGTGTGTTTTCGATGGCGGTATTGACCATATCCTTGCCCAACAGCGCATCACCGCGCCCCGGTGCGATGGCGTCAACATCATAGGCCATGATCCGGTCAAGCGTGTCACCCCAATCGGCAAAATACCCGTCGCCGCAATAGCAGGCAGAGTGATATTCGACGATGTCGCCAGTAAACATCACGTTCTGATCGGGCACATGCACCACGGCGTCACCCGCCGTATGCGCCCGGCCGATATGTTTGATGTCGACACGACGTTTGCCCAGATAGACGGTCATGCTGTCGTTGAAGGTTGTGGTCGGCCATGTCAGGCCGGGGATGCTTTCATGCCCCTCAAACAGGCGGGGGAAACGTTGGAATTCGCTGTCCCAGTCTTCTTGCCCACGTTCGGCCACCATCCCGCGTGCAGCATCTGACATGATGACTTGATCGGCCCCATAGGCGGCAGCGCCCAGCACCCGCACCGCGTGGTAGTGGGTCAGCACCAGATGGCTGATCGGTTTGTCGGTGATGCTGCGCACTTTTTCGATCACCTTTTCGGCCAGACGGGGGGTCGCCTGTGCTTCCACAATCATCACGCTGTCATCGCCGATGATGACGCCGGAATTGGGGTCACCCTCAGCGGTAAACGCCCAAAGGCCACGTCCGACTTCGTCGAACGTGATTTGTTTCTCTGTCATGTCGCCTTGGGATGCGAATGCTTTGCTCATGAATGCGGTCCTTTGTTGTGCGGGCAGATGCCTCCGGCGGGAGTATTTTTGGCAAAATGATAAGCAAGAGTGGCATTTGTCATGCAAGCCTTTCGACGGTCTGGTCGATTGTGCCAAAGATGTTTTGGCCATCCGCATCATCCATCCAGATCCGGACGCGGTCGCCGGGTTGCAGGAATGGCGTTTGGGGCGCGCCGTTCAGTATGGTTTCGACCATCCGTTGTTCGGCAATGCAGGCATAACCCGCCCCGCCTTGATCCACCGTCTTGCCCGGGCCGCCATCCAGTTTGTTGGACACCGTACCGGACCCGATAATGGTGCCCGCTGCCAGATGTCGGGTCTTGGCCGCATGGGCAATCAGCGTGCCGAAATCGAAGGTCATGTCGGTGCCCGCATCGACCCGGCCAAAGGGTTGACCATTGAGGTCAATCTTCAGGATGCCGTGCAGTTTGCCATCTTTCCAGCCGGGCAGGGCGTCTGGGCTGACGGCTACGGGTGAAAAGGCGCAGGCCGGTTTGGATTGGACAAAGCCAAAGCCTTTGGCCAGTTCGCCCGGGATCAGATTGCGCAGGGACACATCATTGCAGAGCATGATAAAACGGATTGCATCCAGCGCCTCTGCCCGGGTTGCACCCAAGCGCACCGGGCCAATGATCACAGCGATTTCCCCTTCGAAATCGATCCCCCAATCGGGGTCACCGATGATTGGGTCGGTCGGGGCGAGGAAACTGTCAGAGCCGCCCTGATACATCAGCGGGTCGGTCCAAAAGCTTTCGGGCATGTCTGCGCCGCGGGCTTTGCGGACAAGTTCGACATGGTTCACATAGGCTGACCCGTCGAGGAACTGATAGGCGCGGGGCAGGGGAGAGAGGCACAGCGCATCGCCGAAATCCTCATCCGACCCTTGGGCATCGAACCCCGCCCCATCCAGCGCGCGTTGCAGTGTTGCGGCCTTGCATGCGGTATAGGCCCGCAGGTCATCACTGACCCGCACCAGCCCGCCATCCGGGCCATCGTTTTGAAGGGATGCGATCTTCATTTCTTACCCGGTGTCCCGTCGAATTTCTTCTCCAGATCAGCCCAGCAATCGATGTAATCATCCTGCAACGGGGCTTCCTTGCCTGCGAATGTGGTCAGGTGCTGGGGAAAGCGGGTTTCGATCATGAAGGACATGGTGTTGTCCAGTTTTTCAGGTCCCAGATCGGCGTTGGATGCCCCTTCAAACGCATTCTTATCCGGCCCATGGGGCAGCATCATGTTGTGCAGGGACATGCCACCCGGCACGAACCCCTTGGGCTTGGCATCATACTGGCCATAGATATTGCCCATCAGTTCGGACATGACGTTTTTGTGGTACCAGGGCGGGCGGAATGTATCCTCTGCCACCATCCAGCGTTCGCGGAACAGGACGAAGTCGATATTGGCCGTCCCCGGTTGGCCGGATGGCGCGGTCAGAACCGTAAAGATCGACGGGTCAGGGTGGTCAAACAGGATCGCGCCAACCGGGCAATAGGTCGTCAGATCATATTTGCAGGGGGCGTAATTGCCGTGCCATGCGACCACGTCCAGCGGGCTGTGGCCGATCTTGGTTTCGTGAAACTGGCCACACCATTTGATTGTCAGGGTTGACGGGGCCTCGCGATCCTCGAACGCCGCAACGGGAGTTTTGAAATCACGCGGATTGGCCATACAATTGGCCCCGATCGGACCACGCCCGGGCAATTCGAATTTCTGGCCATAGTTTTCACAGACAAAACCCCGGCAAGGCCCTTCCAGCACTTCGACCCGGTAAACCAGCCCGCGCGGGATGATGGCAACCTCTTGCGGGGCAAGGTCGATAACACCCAGTTCGGTGGCAAAGCGCAGACGTCCTTCCTGCGGGATCACCAGCATTTCGCTATCGGCGGAGTAGAAGTAAGCATCCTGCATGCTTTGCGTGACCAGATAGATATGGCTGGCCATGCCCACTTGGGTGTTCACATCCCCCGCAGTGGTCATGGTGCGCATACCTGTCAGCCATGTCAGCTCTTCATCGCTATGCGGCACCGGGTCCCACCGATACTGGCCGAGGCTGGTGACATCAGCGGGGATATGCGGTGCCGATTTCCAATAGGGCAGATCGATCCGGGCATAGCGATGCGAATGCTTGACGGACGGGCGGATGCGATAGCACCAGGTCCGTTCGTTCTGGTGGCTGGGGGCGGTGAAGGCGGTGCCGGACAGCTGTTCACCATAGAGCCCGTAATTGCATTTCTGCGGGCTGTTCATGCCAAGGGGCAAGGCGCCGGGCAGGGCCTCAGTTTCGAAATCATTGCCAAAACCGGGCATGTAGGCGTCGGTTACCCCAACGCTTGTTGCGGCGCGGGTCAGGCCATCGGACACAGTGACTTTATTCATCGGGCAGCTCCCTTTGATGTGATTGCGCCTCTGATATTGGTTGCATTTGTAACTATCAATTGTCATTTTGCCAATATGACAGAAAAGAGGGATTTCGATTTACAGCATTTCCTGCCCTACCTGCTGAACCGGGCGGCAGAGGCATCAAGCCTTGATTTCCAACGCTACTACAAGGCGCGTTACGGGATGCAGCGGACCGAATGGCGGGTGGTGTTTCATCTAGGCCGCTATGGCGATCTGACCGCGAAAGAGATTTGCACCCGTGCCAGTATTCACAAGACCAAGGTCAGCCGGGCCGTTGCCGCTCTGGAAAAGCGCCGCTTTCTGACCCGGCAACCCTTTCAGGATGACCGGCGGCATGAATTGCTGTCGCTGACCAAGGCGGGCAAGGCCGCGTTTGACGATCTGGTCAAAGAAGCGCAGCGTTTCGATGAGACGCTGATGGGCGCGTTTAATGTGACAGAGCGCGATATTCTACGCCGCTGCCTGCGCCATATCATTGATGCAGGGCAGGGCGCTTGATGGCTGGCCTTGCTGTTTGGGTCATGCTGCGTTTAGGTGTCGCCCAATGACCATCCGTTTCTTTTCCGATAAATCACGCCCTGTCCATCTGGGGCCATATCCATGCGAAAGGCTGGCCCGGCTGAAGGCCATGCCCGATCTTGCCGGTGTACCCGCGACCCGCCCGCTGCGCTTTGAGCGGCCAGCAGACCCGCGATCCATCGTCAATGCGATGCGCGAACATCAGGCGATGCTGGATGCGATCCGCGATGGTTTGGTCAATGGGGCGGTGGCAGAGGCCCCCACCGATCTGCGGGAACGGGCCAACCACCTCAAGGCTTTCGGGTATTTTGCCGATGCGGCTGTTGTCGGCACCTGTCTTTTGCCCGATGCCGCGCGGCTGGACAAACCCTATTTGAACCCAGATATCGACCGGCTGGCCCATGACCTGAAAACCCGGCAGACCAAGACGCTGGCGTCAGGCATCGACATGATCATGGCCGATCTGAAAGAATCGATGGAGGCCCCGCCAACCGGCATTGATGACCATACCCATGCGCTGGTGTTTCTATATGAAAACCCGCGTGACCCGCAGGCGGATGAACCGGGCACTGGCTGGATCGCGGATGCGCAGGCCCATCGGGCGGGCTTACTTGCATCGGAAACGGCTGTGGTGCTGGCCAACTACCTGCGGCTGTTGGGCTATCCGGCGCGCGGGCATACGATGTCCAGCGCTGATGTTGATTTGAACCGGCTTGCTGTGGCGGCAGGGCTGGCAATGGTCGAAAATGGGCAGTTGCGCCATCCTTATGTCGGCACGCGCTTTGGTCTGGCTGCCGTGACGACCCGTTTTGAGATTGCCCATGACGCCCCCCTCGCGCCGATGGTTGAGCAACCCAAATCAGCCTTTGGAACGGGTTGGAAGTTGGGCACGGCATCAGCCAAGAACGCAATGAATGCGGTACCTTACGCCAAACGCCGCTTTGTCGATGGGGCGCATCCGTTTGAGCGGCTCAAACGGGTGGAGACACCGACCACCTATATTGATGAACCCAATGTCGCCCGCGTGCCGAAACGGGCGGATATGTTCGCGCGAGCCCAATTCGGCGATATGGGCAAGAAGATGCAGGATGCGGCCAAGGGCGGGCATTACGTGCGCAAGGCGGCCCCCTCCATGGCGCAACGGCGGGCGCTTGGGGCCTTTGTGCTGTTGCAGGATGGGGAGGCCGCGAATGAAAAAGTCAGGCTCGCGCCCGGTGAAGCGGCGGACCTGATCAAGGCGACCAGCTATTGGCTGGGTGCGGATGCGGTCGGCATTGCGCGCTGCCCGGATTGGGCGTGGTACAGCCATGACGCGCGGGGCGAGGCGATTGAACCACCCCATGATCAGTCGATCAACATGATCATCGATCAGGGCTACGAAACCATGGAAGGGTCATCGGGCGATGACTGGATCGCCGTTGCGCAATCCATGCGGGCCTATCTGCGGTTTTCCTTGCTGGGCGGGATTATCGCCCGGCAAATCCGCAATCTGGGTTATTCAGCGAAGGCGCATACCGTCATGGATGGCGAGGTGCTGCAACCGCCGCTTTTGCTGCTCAGCGGTCTGGGGGAAGTCAGCCGGATTGGTGAGGTCATTCTGAACCCCTATCTGGGGCCGCGCCTGAAATCGGGTACCGTAACAACCGACCTGCCAATGGCGCATGACAAGCCCATCGATTTCGGCCTGCAAAAGTTTTGCGAGGCCTGCAATAAATGCGCCCGCGAATGCCCCTCTGGGGCGATCACAGCCGGGCCAAAGCTGATGTTCAATGGCTATGAGATCTGGAAATCCGACAGCCAGAAATGCGCAACCTATCGGGTGACGACACCGGGTGGGGCGATGTGCGGACGGTGCATGAAAACCTGCCCGTGGAACCTTGAAGGGATCTTCAAGGAAAAGCCGTTCCGCTGGGCGGCGATGAATGTCCCACAACTTGCGCCTGCGCTGGCGCGGCTGGATGACGCGGTGGGAAACGGCGCGCTGAACCCGGTCAAGAAATGGTGGTGGGATCTGGAGATAGCAGAGGATGGCGGCTATCGCCCGACATCGCATGCGGTCAATCAACGGTCCCTGCAAAGGGACCTGGACCTGAAATATGCCGACCAGACTTTGGCGGTTTATCCGGCCCCACTGGCCCCGCATCCGCACCCTTACCCGTTCCCCATGGATCGCGAAGCAGGGATTGAGGCCTATCAGGCGATGATCACGGCGGATGAATATAAGGCGCGGCTGGCGCAGGGGGACAAGCAGGTCATTCATGCCTATACGGCCGAAGGCGAAAGCCCGGTCATTCAGGTTCAAATCACGAGGGCCGAGGAAACCGCCCAGGGCGTGATGAAATACGAATTCACGCCTTTGGATGGGGGCGATTTGCCCGCATGGCAGGCGGGCGCACATCTGGATATCGTGGTCGCCCCGGAATTCCTGCGGCAATATTCCATGTCGGGCGATCCGGCGGACCGTAGCCGCTATCAGATTGCCGTGCTGCGCGAGGATACGGGGCGGGGCGGGTCAAAACTGATGCACCGGATCTTCAATGAAGGCCGGCGTATCTTCATCTCCAAACCGATCAACCATTTCCCGCTGGACCCTGACGCGACCCATAGCGTGCTGATGGGTGGTGGGATCGGGATCACACCGCTTGTGGCGATGGCGCATGAATTGCATGCACAGGGGCGATCGTTCGAGATGCATTATTCCGGGCGCAGCCGGGATCAGATGGGGCTGCTGGATGACATCGCAGGCTTTTCCTGGGCGGACCAGGTGCAACTGCATGTGACGGATGAAGGCAGCCGTGCCGATCTGGGGCAGCTCTTGGGTAGCTACCAGCCGGGCTGGCATGTCTATACCTGCGGAGCAGAACGCTACATGACCGCGATCTTGGAAGCCGCGACAAAGGCCGGTTTCCCGGAAGATGCCAAGCATCTGGAATATTTTGCGGTTCCCGAACAGCCCGATTACGTGAACCACCCGTTCAAGCTGAAATTGACCCGGTCAGGCAAGTTGCTTGATGTGCCCGCGGACAAATCCGCCACCGATGTGCTGGCGGAAAACGGGGTGCATGTGGATGTGAAATGCAGTGACGGGATTTGCGGGGTTTGCAAATGCGGGCTGGTTGCCGGAGAGGTTGAGCATCGCGATTTTGTGCTGTCCAAGGCGCAGCGGGAAAGCGGGATCATCCTGTGCCAGTCGCGCGCGGCCGTCAAAGATGGCGTGATCGAGATCGATCTGTGACCAAAGTCTGTGTCAGAAATTGTCAGCGCCTGTGGCTGGCGGGTTTGACCCATAAAAAACGATGTGATAGAACAAATAGTGAACATTAATCAGGATTCGGTGTGTGGTGTATGGGTTCGCTTCGGGTGCAGAAACGTCTTGCAGGTCAGGTGCGCCAGCCCGACCCGTTGACGCATACCCTGTCCGAAGCGTTTCCCGAAACCGCAACGGATGCGGCCGCTATCGGTTTTGTGCTGACCCGTTTGCCACGTACCGATGCGCCGATCCTGTGGGTGCAGGACAGGCTGTCGCGCAAAGAGGCAGGGCGGCCTTATCTGGCTGGGATCGGCACCCGCCGGCCTGTGATCATGGTGGATCTGTCCCGTGCGGCGGATGTGCTTTGGGCGATGGAAGACGGGTTACGCTGCCGCAGTCTGGGCGCCGTGATCGGGGAAATATGGGGCGATCCGCCCAGCTTAGATTTTACCGCAACCAAACGGCTTGCCCTGCGGGCAGAGGCGGCGGATGTGCCCTGCTGGTTGATCCGGCGTGCGGCCTCCCCGGATCTCAGTGCTGCGCGGGATCGCTGGCGGATCGGGGCGGTGCCATCTGCCCCGCATCCCCACGATACGCAGGCGCCGGGTCTGCCACGCTGGTCACTCGATCTGTTTCGGTCGCGGCGCAGCAAACCGGGCCAATGGGTGGCAAGCTATGACCGGGCGCAGGATCGTCTCAATCTCGCTGCCCCAGTTCGCGATCGAACGCTGGCAACGGGTGATGGAACGGCAGGGGAACGCGCCGCCGGATGATATTCCCATCGTGCTGGCCCGCGAAGGGCAGCATGGGCCGGTGATCCATGCCGCCAATCGCACGGCACGGGTTAACGGAATATTGCCCGGATCGCGGGTTGTGGATATGCGCGCGATCTGCCCCGAGTTGCAGGTGGAATTCGCCGATGATGCGGGGGATCACGCCGCGCTTGACCGGCTGGTGCTTTGGGCGCGGCGCTGGTGCCCCTGGACGGTGCGCGATGGCGCGGATGGGCTGATCCTGGATACCACCGGGTCCGATCACCTGCTGGGCGGTGAGGCGGCGATGCTGGTTGAAATGGAAACCCAGCTTTCCCTGCTGGGCCTGACAGCCCGTTTGGCCGTGGCCCCTACATGGGGGGCTGCCTGGGCGCTGGCGCGATTTGGGCCGGTCAGGTCGATCTGCGGGGCGGAGGAGGCTCATTTCAAGCTGGGTGCATTACCCGTCGCCGGGTTGCGGCTGGACGCCGCAACTGTTCTGCTGCTGCGCCGGTTGGGGTTGAAAACCATTGGGGCGGTGATGGATGTGCCGCGCCTGTCCCTGACCCGGAGATTTGTGAAAGCCGCACTTGCGGGTAATCCGCTGATGCGACTTGATCAGGCATTGGGCAAACTGGCCGAACCCGTCGCCAGCATGGATGCCAAACCTCGCTTTGCTGTGCAAAGCCGCCTGGCCGAGCCGATCTTTGATCCCACCCCCTATCTGCCGGAACTGTGCGAAGACCTGTGCGCGGCGCTGACAAAAGCCGGAATGGGCTGCCGCCGCCTGCATCTGACCGTGTTCAAAACCGATGGGGATGTGAGCCATGTGGATGTGGCGACCTCTGCCTCGACCCGTGATCCGGGGCATTTGCACGGGCTGTTCCGGGACAAGGTCGAACGGATCAATCCCGGCTTTGGCTTCGATTTGATCACGCTGGAGGCGGGCGGTGTTGAGGGCATGCAGGTTTTGCAAAACCGGCTGGATGGCGGGTCAGATGATGACCTGCACCTGACCCGGCTGGTGGATCGGCTGAGCGCGAAATTCGGACCCCGCGCGGTAACCCGGCCCGTGCTGCGCGAAAGCCATATCCCCGAACGGGCCGAAGCGCAGGTGGCGGCATTGGCTGCGATTGCAGATATCGGGGCGGTCACACCGCAAGAACGCCCGCTGCGCCTGTTTGATCACCCCGAAGAAGTCCGGGTGCTCTATGCTGTGCCCGAAGGTCCGCCTGCGCAGTTTATCTGGCGCAGGCAAACGCACCGTGTGGCCCGCTATGCGGGGCCCGAACGGATCGCACCCGAATGGTGGAAAGACCGCCCCGGCACAAGGCTGCGGGATTATTTCAAGGTTGAGGATCAGGCGGGGCGGCGCATCTGGCTGTATCGCGAAGGGTTGCACGAGGATGGGCGCGGCGGTGATCCGCGCTGGTTTGTGCATGGGTGTTTTGCGTGATGATCTGGCGGCGGTGCGCAAGGCGGGTTTGGGATGCCTCCGGCGGGAGTATTTTTGGCAAAATGATAAAGCAGGTTTGGGGCTGGTCCCATGCCTGAAATGGATAATCAGCGCCCGCGCCGTACGATCGTAGATGACGGTTTCAAGCCAAATCCAAAGACTGCTTATGTCGAACTGGGCCTGACCACCTGTTTTTCCTTTCTGCGCGGGGCGTCGGATGCGGTGGATTTGGCCACCACCGCCAACGCGCTGGGCTATGACAGGCTGGGCTGTGCTGACCTGAACACCATGGCTGGCGTCGTCCGGCTGCATGCAGAGGCGTTGAAGGCGCAAATCACCCCGGTCATTGGCTGCCGCTTACAACTGATCACGGGCGAAGAATTCCTCGCCTATCCACGCGACCGCGCAGCGTATGGGCAGCTATGCATGTTGCTCTCCAAGGGCAAGATGCATGACACAAATGGCGCCTGGCAGGCCAAGGGGGTCTGTGACATCACCCTTGATGATCTGGCCAGGCAGAGTACAGACGTTCAGTTGATCGCCATGCCCGGTGCCGATCTTGATCATTTTGGCGCCGGGTTGCGCCGGCTGAAACGGGCGCTGCCAACGCTGAAAAATATCGCGGCCAGCTATCTTTATCGGGGTGATGACCGCGCGCGGATCAACCGACTGGATCAGCTGGCCAGGGCGCATGGCATGTCCATTCTGGCCACAAATGATGTGCATTATCACGCGCCCGAACAGCGCCCCTTGCAGGATGTCATGACCTGCATCCTGCACAAGACGACAATCCAGAAGGCCGGGTTCCTGCTGGATGCCAATGCCGAACGGCATCTGAAATCACCCGCCCAAATGGTTCAGCTGTTTGCCGAATGGCCACATGCGATCCGGGCGACACGACAGGTCGCGGATGCCTGTGATTTTGACCTGCGCGAGCTGGCCTATGAGTATCCCAAGGAAACCGTACCTGAAGGGCGCACGCCACAGGCTTATCTGGAGGAACTGACCTGGAAAGGAGCTGCATGGCGCTATCCAGATGGGGTGCCGGAGACGCTGAAAACAACCTTGCGCAAGGAACTCGCGCTGATTGGCAAGCTGGAGATTGCGCAATATTTCCTGACAATTCAAAGGGTCGTGAATTACGCGCGCTATGAATGCAAGCCGCCCATCCTGTGCCAGGGTCGCGGGTCGGCGGCCAATTCCGCCGTCTGTTATGTGCTTGGGATCACCGCCGTGGATCCAGACAAGAATGATCTCCTGTTTGAGCGCTTCATCAGCGAGGAGCGCCGTGAACCGCCCGATATCGACGTCGATTTTGAACATGAACGGCGCGAGGAGGTGATCCAGCATATCTACAACGAATATGGTCGTGACCGGGCAGCCCTTTGCGCCACTGTGATCCATTACCGCCCCCGCATGGCCGTGCGCGAGGTGGGCAAGGTCATGGGGCTGTCCGAAGACATCACCACTGCCTTGTCCAAGACGATCTGGGGGTCATGGGGCCGCGAGCTGGGCGCGCGCGAGGCCGCCGAGGCCGGGATCGACCTGAACGATCCGCTGATGGCCCGCACAATCAAACTGGCCGATCAGATGATCGGGATGCCGCGCCATCTGGGCCAGCATGTGGGTGGATTTATCCTGACGGAAAAGAAACTGACCGAAACCGTACCCATCGGTAACGGGGCGATGCCGGATCGTAGTTTCATTGAATGGGACAAGGATGACATCGACGAATTACGCATTCTGAAGGTCGATGTTTTGGCCTTGGGGATGTTGACCTGTATCCGTAAGGCGTTTGATCTGATCGCGGCCCATTACGGAAAAAAGCTGACGCTTGCGAGCATCGAGGAGGGCGATCAGCCCACCTATGACATGCTCTGTAAAGGTGACAGCTTGGGGGTTTTTCAGGTCGAAAGCCGGGCGCAGATGAATATGCTGCCCCGCCTGAAACCGCGCATATTTTATGATCTGGTTATTCAGGTTGCCATCGTCCGCCCCGGCCCCATTCAAGGGGACATGGTGCATCCCTATCTGCGCCGCCGAAACGGGCAGGAGGCGGAAGAGTACCCATCACCCGCCCCGCCACATGACCCAAATGAATTGCGGCAGGTACTGTCGCGCACCAAAGGCGTGCCGATCTTTCAGGAACAGGCGATGAAACTGGCCATGGTCGCCGCCGAGTTCAGCCCTGATGAGGCAAACCAGCTGCGCAAGGCGATGGCGACATTCCGATCCAAGGGAACCATTGGCGAACTCGAAGACAAGATGGTCAGCCGGATGATCAATCGCGGCTACGAACCGGAATTTGCCCACAGATGCTTTAACCAGATCAAGGGTTTCGGCGATTACGGGTTTCCCGAAAGTCATGCCGCCAGTTTTGCGCATCTGGTCTATGTGTCCAGCTGGATCAAATGCCACTACCCGGATGTGTTCTGTGCGGCGCTCTTGAATTCCCAGCCCATGGGGTTCTACGCGCCTGCGCAGATTGTGCGGGATGCCCGCGAACATGGGGAAATCATACGCGCACCGGATGTGAATTACTCTGATTGGGACAGCACGCTGGAACCGGTCAGCCCGGGTGTCTTTGCGGTGCGGCTTGGCCTGCGACAGGTCGATGGGATGCGCCAGGAAATAGCAGAGCGGATCATGCAGGCCCGCCAACAGCCCTATACCGACCTTGCCGATCTGAAGAAACGCGCAAGGCTGGATGCTGGGACAATGCGCAAACTGGCCGCAGCTGATGCGATGCGGTCAATGACGCTGGACCGGCGACAGGCGCTTTGGGATGCGCGGGCGCTGCGTGATGCGCCGGATCTGCCGCTTTTTACACAAAAGGATGAAGGGGATGAAACCCGGTTTGATCTGCCGCAGATGCCAATTTGCGAACATGTGGTCGCCGATTATCAGACCACGCGATTGTCGTTGAAAGCGCATCCAATGTCCTTCCTGCGCGAAAGCATGGTCAAACAGGGCTATGTTCGCACATCATCGCTGCGGGATATCGGCAATGGGCAACGGGTCAAACTGGCCGGGGTTGTTCTGATCCGGCAACGGCCCGGCAGTGCCAAAGGGGTTTGTTTCATCACGCTGGAGGATGAAACAGGTGTGGCCAATCTGGTCGTTTGGCCCAAGGTGATGACCGCGTTTCGCAAAGTCATCATGCGGGCCCGGATCATTGATGTGCGCGGCGTGGTCCAGCGTGGTGATGATGTCATCCATGTGGTCGCGCATACGCTTGTAGATCGCAGCGATGCGTTGGAACGGTTATCGAATGATCATATGGATGTGCCACTGGCCCATGCGGATGAGGTTAGGAAAAACATCCCGCATGATCCAAGGGGGCATCATCCGCGTGATGTGCGGGTCATCCCCAAATCGCGGGATTTTCATTGAGGCGATGGGCGCAACAGTCGCCAGAAAATCTGCGTGACGCAGATTTTTCTTACCTCGCGCTGCGAAAAAAAACCCGCGCTAACCCGCCTTGTCTTCAAAGGCGACCCGATCCGCCTCGGGCACATCAAGGGTCGACCAGGTATCATCGCTTGGCGGGGCGGGGGGCACCTGGCAGGATTGTTTGTGGATATTCACCTTGGCAATGAAATTGGCCGAGATCGGTGCCGTCACAAACAAAAACGCCATGATCA
Organism: uncultured Paracoccaceae bacterium; assembly: GCA_947503925.1. GTDB lineage: Bacteria > Pseudomonadota > Alphaproteobacteria > Rhodobacterales > Rhodobacteraceae > Yoonia. The sequence goes on from CANNFQ010000006.1 coordinate 78,389, forward strand.
GCAATTCATGATAGGAATGCTCCCCCAGCGCCAGTGAATGAAACACCGAGGCAAGCAAGAGCGACCCCACCCCAACCGTGCCGACCTTGGTGGGTGCATGCAGCCGGGTCATGCTGTCATCAAATTTCAAAAGGCCGATCGCGCCCACAAGCGTAAAGACCGCCCCGATCAACAGTGCAATGCCGGTGGCAAATGTGGCAAGCAGTTCAACACTCATTCGATGATATCCCCCCGCAACACGAACCTTGCATAGGCGACGGTCGACACGAAACCCAACATCGCGATGATGAGCGAAACCTCGAAATAGATCTGCGCCCCTTGTGCGATCCCCAAAAGAACGATCAGGCCAATCGCGTTGATCACCATCGTATCCAGCGCCAGAATGCGGTCTCCGGTATTGGGTCCGATCACCAACCGGACCATCGCCATCACCTGCGCCAGGATCACCACGGCAAAGGCAACGATCAGCGCGATATTCATCAGGTTCTCTGCGATACTCATGCGAAAATCTCCTTCAGGCGACGCTCATAGCGGTGCTTGATCTCATCGCGTACCGCATCGGGGTCATCTGTATCCAACGCATGCACCAAAAGGCTGTGCCCCTCATCTGACAGATCGGCAGAGACCGTGCCGGGGGTCAGGGTGATTGTACCGGCCAGGATCGTAATCGCCTCGGGTTGACGCAATTCCAGCGGGACAATGACCCAGGCGGGACGCAATTTGGAATTGGGGCGCGTCAGCACGATCCAGGCCACCTGCACATTGGCCACCATGATGTCCCACATCACGATCAGGCTATAGGTGAACATCTTGCCCAGTTTGAATGATTTGGGCGTATCGGGCCACCAGATCGATGTGCTCCAAGGAATGATGATCCCCAGGATAAGCCCAAAAACCACCATCCCGGCCGATATGTCATTTTGCAGCAGGGTCCAAACAATCGTCAGGATCAGCGTCAGAAACGGATGTGGCATAATCCAGCGCAGTGCAGCTGTCATATCAATGGTCCTCCGTCGTTGGTTTGCTGAGCTTGCCGGGCGTGTCCAGCACGGTGGATATATAATCATCCGGCGCAAATAGCTGCTCTGCCATTGTGGTGGTATAGCGATGCACTTGCCCGGCAAAGACCGTCAGCAGGATCAGCATGGCAACCAACCCGCCTACGGCTGCATATGACAATGCGGATGGGGCCGGGTGAGGTTCAGCCTCCGGGTCGGGCTCCACGCTTTGCGCTTTCCAGAACACGGTGCTGCCTGCGCGGGCGAACCCGACAACACTGACCAGGCTGGCCGACAGGATAATCGCCCAGGTCCAGACCGCCAGCGGCGTGGTAAAGGCGGCATCAAGGATCAGCAGTTTGCCCACGAACCCAGACAATGGCGGCAGGCCGGTCATCGCGATGGCCGCCACAAAGAACAGACCAGCAGTCAGCGCGGCCCCGGCCACAGGCGGGGTTGTTGTCAGTTCCAGATGCCCTCGGCTGGCGCGCACCAGATCGGTGATCAGGAACAGCGCGGCAGCGGCCAATGTGGAATGCAGGATGTAATACAGCGCGGCCGCGATCCCCAATTGCGAAAACAGTGCAATCGCCACCATCACCATGCCCATGGATCCAATGACGGCAAAGGCGACCAGCCTGTCCAGCTTCTTGGCTGCCAGCACACCGACCATCCCGATAGCGAGCGAGATGAGGGCCGCAGGCAACAGCCAAAGCCCGTGCAAGCCTTCGGTCACCGTCAGATCAGGCGGGAAGACCAACGTATAGACCCGGATGATCGCATAGGCGCCCACCTTGGTCATGATCGCGAACAAGGCGGCGACCGGGGCGGGGGCCTCTGCATAGCTGGAGGGTAGCCAGAAATGCAGCGGCACAACCGCCGCTTTGATGGCGAAGACCAGGATCAGCAGGACTGATGCGATACGAATACCCACTGTCGCATCTGCATCTATCAAGGTGACCCGCTGCGCCAGATCGGCCATGTTCAGCGTACCCGTCTCTGCATAAATGGCCCCAAGGGCGAATAGAAACAGGGTCGACCCCAGCAGGTTGAACAGCACATATTGGACCCCTGCCCGCAGGCGCGCATTGCCACCCGCATGGATCATCAGCCCGTAGGATGCGATCAGCAGCACCTCAAAGAACACAAACAGGTTGAATAGGTCACCGGTCAGGAAGGCACCCATGATCCCCATCAACTGAAACTGATACAGCGCATGGAAATGGCGCCCCCGTTCATCCCAGCCCGACCCGATGGCATAGAGCAGCACAAACAGCGACAGAACCGCCGTCAGCAGCACCATCATGGTCGATAGCCGGTCCGCGACCACCACAATCCCAAACGGCGCGGCCCAGTCACCCAATTGATAAAGCGTAACCGTCCCGTCAGCGGCTTGCCAGGCCAGCCCGGATGTAATCGCGATCAGGGCAACCACACCGGTAACTGACAGCACCCGCTGAATACCGATATGGTAACGGGCGGCAAGCACGATAAACGGGGCCAGGATCGCCGGTAAGACGACCGGCAGGATAACCCAATGGCTCATATCAGGTCCTCCGGCTCTTCCATGTCGGTTTTGGGGTCATTCACAGCGTCATCATTGGCCCCCAGATAAGATCCAAGCGCGATCATCACCACCACCGCCGTCATCCCGAATGAAATCACGATGGCCGTCAGGACCAATGCCTGCGGCAGCGGGTCGGTGTAGTTTGTGGCGTCCGACAGGATTGGTGGCGCACCGACCTTCAGGCGGCCTGATGAAAACAGGAAAACGTTCACCGCATAGGTCAGCAACGACACGCCCATGATGACCGGGAATGTGCGCAGGCGCAGGACAAGATAAAGCCCGGCTGCCGTCAGGATGCCAATGGCAGAGGCGACAAGCAATTCCATCTTACGCGCCCTCCTCGGCCAACTCGCGGGAAGGATCAATATCCATCGGGTGATCACTATCCTCCATATGGGCGCGGCGGGCCAATCGCGAGAAGCTTTCCAGCGACAGCATCACAGCGCCGACGACAGCCAGGAACACGCCAAGGTCAAACAGGGCCGCGGTTGCCAATTCGAATTTTTCGAAGGGCGGGATGCGGACATATGTGAAATCAGACGTCAGGAATGGTTTGGCCACAAACCATGACCCGATCCCGGTCAGGCCAGCGATCAGCACACCCGCCCCGATGACCCCATGATAGGGATAGCGAAGCCGGGCCGAGGTCCAGCTAAAGCCGCTGGCCATATATTGCATGACCACCGCAATCGATACGATCAGACCGGCGATGAACCCGCCACCGGGCTCATTATGGCCGCGCAGGAAGATGTAGAAACCCACCATCAGCACAACAGGCATGATTACGCGGGTCAGGACGACCATCATCATCGGATGCATGTCACCAGCGCGCGGCTGGTCGGGCAAACGATTCAGCAACCGGGCGCGGACCGGACCATCCAGCAATGTCTCGGTCAGGGCATAGATCAGCAATGCGGCAATCCCCAGCACGATAATCTCGCCATAGGTGTCAAAGCCCCGGAAATCGACAAGGATGACATTGACCACATTGGTGCCGCCGCCGCCTTTGTAAGAATTCGCGAGGTGGAACTCGGAGATCGGCGTGGTAACCGCCTCGCGCAGCAGATAGTGATAGGCCATCGCCATCGTGGCCAGACCACCAGCAATGGCAATCCCGGCATCGCGGGTCCGGCGGATCACCGTGCTTTCGACAGGGGTTGTCTTGGGCAGGAAATTCAGCGCCAGCAGCAGCAGGATGATGGTTACCACCTCAACGGTGATCTGGGTCATCGCCAGATCGGGAGCGCTGAAATAGACAAATGCGACCGACACCATCAGGCCAACAATGCCGATCAGGATCAGCGATAGCAGGCGATTGCGATGCAGGAAAACCAGACCGCATGTGGCCACAACCAGCATCAGCCAGCCACCAAATGACACCGGGTCAATTGGCTGCACAGCCCGGGTGGGTGGCGCAATCGTGCCCGTGGTCCAGGCGTGATAGCCTGCGGCGACAACCGTGATCGCAAAAATCGCAGCATAGCGGGAAAAAGCGCCATTATGCACGCCGTGTATGGTGCCACGGGCGAAGTTGACACATGCCGCAATCAGCGCGTCGAAAATCACCTTGGCCTCGGGGCGCGGGGTGGCATCCCATACGCGCAGCAGCGGTTTGAACAGGGCCAGCACGATCAGGCCACCAACAACGGCGGCAATTGACATGTAAAGCGCAGGCACCAGCCCGTGCCAGATTTTCAGATAGTTTTTGGGCACTTCAGCCGCTGGGCCCAAAACCGAACCAGTGACCATCTTGACGAATGGTTCTGCCAGAAACGGGGCACAGCCGATCACAACTACCAGCACGACCAGCAGGGCAGGCGGTCCCCACATGCCAAATCCGGGATCATGCGGCGTGGCGGGATAATCATCGCGTACGGGGCCAAGGAATGTGTGACCGATCAGGCGGAAGCAATAGGCGGCAGAGAACAGCGCGCCAACCGTGGCCATCACCGGAACCAGCCAGGGTGAGCCAAACAGCTCCGTGTGCAAGGCTTCTTCCAGCATCATTTCCTTGGATAGGAACCCGTTCAGAAACGGAATACCGGCCATCGACAGCGAGGCGAGGGTGGCGATCACAAAAGTCACCGGCATCAGCTTGCGCAAGCCACCAAGGCGCCGGATATCGCGGGTATGGGCCTCGTGATCGATAATACCTGCGGACATGAAAAGTGCGGCCTTGAACGTGGCGTGGTTGAGGATGTGAAACACGGCCGCCATGGCACCAAAAGCAGTGCCGGTCCCCAAAAGCATCGTGATCAGACCCAGATGGCTGACCGTGGAAAAGGCCAGCAGCGCCTTCAGGTCATGCTTGAACAACCCGATCACGGCACCCAGCACCATGGTGATCAGACCGGCGGTTGTGACAATCACGAACCATTCCGTCGTACCGGACAACACCGGCCACATCCGGGCCATCAGGAAAATGCCCGCCTTCACCATGGTTGCGGAATGCAGATAGGCCGAAACCGGGGTCGGGGCGGCCATCGCGTGCGGCAGCCAGAAATGGAACGGGAACTGGGCGGATTTCGTGAAACAACCCAGCAGGATCAGGATCAGGGCAGGCAGGTAAAGCGGGCTCTCCTGGATCATCTCGCGGTTCTGCAAAATGACGCTCAGGTCATAGCTGCCGACAATCTGGCCAAGGATCAGCATGCCACCGATCATGGCAAGGCCACCCATACCGGTCACAGCCAGCGCCATACGGGCACCCTGACGGCCTTCGGGCAGATGTTTCCAGTAGCCGATCAACAGGAAGGATGACAGCGACGTCAACTCCCAGAAAATCAGCAAAAGCAAGATGTTATCCGACAGGACAATGCCCACCATCGCGCCTTGGAACAGCAGCAGATAAGTGAAAAATTCGCCCATATTGTCCTTGCGGGACAGATAATACCGGGCGTATGTGATGATCAGCAGGCCGATGCCAAGGATCAGCAGGGCAAAGAAAAAGCCAAGCCCATCCAGCATCAGATTAAAGTTCAGGCCAAGCAGGGGCATCCAATCCACACCTGTCTGCACTACCTCTCCGGCAAAAACCGCCGGGGCGTGGCTCAACAACCCGATGAATGCAGCAAGGCTAAAGGTGAACGTCACACCGGCACATGCGGTACGACCAGCGGCATTCATCAGCCCGGGCAGCAAGGCGCCCAAAAAGGGCAAGGCGACGATAAGGAAGAGGGACACGCGAACTCCTGATCTAAGGGCCTGAAGGTTTTATACTTTCTGGGTCAAAATGCGCCGGGCCTCAAGCGAAACCGGCGATTTTCTATCGAAATAGGCCTGGTTTCGGGGATTGCTAGTGTCTCAGGTCCGGTTTCGACCCGGACGGGTCACCCACATGCCGGCAAGGATCAAGGCAACGCCGATACCACGAGCCACAGGGCTACCGGGCGCGCCTAAAATGATGTCTAGCACGACGCCTGAAATCATTTGGCCGGCGATAATCAACATTGCAGTCTGCGCCGCACCAATGCGGGCTATCAGCCAACTGCCCGCAGCGATAAAAATCACGCCGACCGGGCCGCCCAGATAGGCCCACCATGGGGACGCCACCGGTTCGCCTGCAAATAAGCCGCCAAACGCCATTGCGGCCAAGGTAATGAAAATCAAGCCAATCAGGTGATTCCAAAACGACGATTCCATCGCTGATGTGGACAGGGCCAACCGGCCATTGATTTGGCGCGACAGACCGACCAGTACACCAGCCAGCACCGCAAGGGCGGCAAAACCGATCATGATGCACCGCCGAAAAAGATGATAATCAGACTGCCTGCCGTGATCAGGGCCAGCGACAGGTAGTCGCGCGGCCCTGGCATCTTTTGCGGCAGACCAAACAGGCCCCGGATATCGGCAAACAGGCTGAACAGAACCTGCCCGGCAAGCCCCAGCGCGATGGTGCCTGACAGGGCCAGCGCGGTGTTCATGGTGGCCGATGTCAACATCACCGTCAGCGCCCCGGACACCCCGCCCAGATAGGTCCATAGCGGCGGACGCGCCGCCGCCGCACGCCGCGGGCGCAGCCAGATCAGCAGGGCCAATGCCGCCACGCTCCCCGTAAGGTGTGGCACCCAGGATGCGAAAAACAACGACCCGTAAGCGGCCAAAGTGCCATTGAACAGCACCATCAGGCTCAGCAAACCACCGGCCCCAAAAGCAGCGGCAAAGTGGTAAAGGCGAGGGGCGTCAGGGGTGTCGTTCATAAGGTGCAGCCCTACAGGCGACACACGCTGGCGTCCAGTGTCAGGCGACGGGCTCCGGTGATTGCCACAGCGCACCAAAAAGGGCCACCACCGCCAGCAGATTGGTGCAGGCAATCCCGGCGTAAATCCAGCCCGGTACATCACCCAAGGCCCAGATATTGCTCACCGCGAAGCTGGTCCCGATCAAGAGCACCACAAAGGCGATATAGGCCAGCCAACGCCAACCGCGCAGCAGCCCATAGGCAAAACCGGCATAGATGACGGCAACCGCCAATAGCGGCCCGGCTGCGGCACCAAAGCCGCCGATAATCACAGCCAGCACATGAAGCCCGGCGGACAGTGCCACGAAATTCGCAGCCCACCGCATCGCACCTTTGGTTTTTGTCATCTCAGACCTCATTCATCATTTGCGCAAGGATAGCCCGCAACACCCCAGGTCAGCACGTCATCAACATGTTCCTGCAAACTATAGGGGGCAGGTTCACGCCCGCCACCGGGGCTCCACGCCCAATGCAGGATCAGATCATGATCCAGATGACTGGCGATTTCCCGAAAATCACGCCCGCCATTGCGCGCGGGATCGCGCAACTGGTTGCAGATATCGACCATGGATTTGCCAAACCATTCAGCCTCGACCGGGGCCAACTGCCAGTTCATGGCGACCTGCGGGGCCGCATGTGGCCGGTCATTGGACGTTTCGCGATAGGCGTGGCAGGTGGCGCATTGCACATATTCGGCACCAATCCGGCTGTCGCCTGCATTGACATTCATGCCATGCGGGCGCGATTTGCCATAGCTTGGGCCAGACCACATCGGGATGTTATCGGCCCCCACATGACAGTTGGAACAGCGCGGATGCGACGTGACCTCGTAAATGCGCTGCCACGCGGCCAGCCCATCTTCGCGGCTGACGGACCCATCGGCAGGGGGATTGATTGATACGTTTTCGCCCTCTGCAAAGGCCGTGATGGCAAAAGAACTGGCCACAAGGCTGGCAACAAACCATTTCATCGCAACCACCCCTTAGACAAAATCGACGAATTTGTTGAACGGCATCTCGCGCAGGCGTTCACCCGTCAGATCAAAAATGGCGCTGGCCAATGCGGCGGCGGCAGGCGGGACAGGGGGTTCACCAATGCCACGAATTTTCGCCGCATTCTGCAACCCGCGCACGATGATCTCGGGCGTTTGATAGATCCGCATGCCTTGGGCGGCATGGTAATTGGTCTGCTCTGCCATGCCATCGGCATAGGTGATTTCCGAATTGATCGCATGGCCCAGCGCCCAGATGACACCGCCCTGCACCTGATTTTCAAAATTGACCGGATCAATCACGCGGCCCACATCTGCGGCGACATAGACACGGTCGATCTTGATCCCGCCATCGGTCATGGTGACATCAATCACCTCTGCCGCAGGCACGCCGAAGCTTTCAACCAGCGCCAGACCACGGCCCCGGCTCGGGCCAAGGTCGGTGCCCCAATCGGACATTTCGGCGACGGTTTCCAACACAGTGCGATGCACCGGATGATTGACCAGCCGCAGCCGTTCCTCCATCGGGTCGGCGCCCGCCGCGCGGATCAGTTCGTCCAAGGTATTTTCGGCAAAGAACCCGGCATGGCTGGCCCCGACAGAGCGCCATGAACTGATCGGCCCAATTTCGGGCACGCGGTAACCGCGCACCCGCAGGTCGGGGATATCATAAGGCATGTTCCAAGCGCCCGCGACGATCTGCATATCCGGTCCAGGCACGGATTGACCGATGCGCCCCATTTGCGAATTCATGACAGAGGGTGACGCGATGTCCAGCGACAGCGCCTGCACCTGCCCGTTGGCCACTACGCCCTGCGCCCGGGACATCGCGATCTGGCGCGGGAAATCCTGCACGAAATCCTCTTCCCGGCTATAAGTCAGCTTGACTGGGGTGCCCGGCATTGTGACCGCAACCTCGGTCGCCTGCTTGATATGCTCAAACTCCAGCCGGTGGCCAAAGCTGCCGCCGGAAAACTGGTTGATGAACGTCACCTGATCGGCCTCAACGCCGGCAATACCTGCCACCTGCTGCTGCACAAAACGGGGCATCTGATGGCCGGACCAGACCGTGACGCCATCATCTGTCACCAGCACAGTCGCGTTCAACGGCTCCAACGGTTGGTGGGCAACGTACGGCGCGCGGTTTTCAACGGCGATGACCTCGGCACCATCAAAGGCGGCATCCACATCGCCTTCCGCGCGCCATTCCTGATCCAAACGCTCCGCGGTGAAACTGGCCGCGACTTCTTCCCAATGCCCGTCCATCTCGGCGGGGTAGGGGGCGGGGCCCCAATCGACCTCAATCGCATTGACGGCCTCAATCGCGCGCCATGTATTGTCGGCGACAACAGCAACACCGTTCTTGACTGGCACAATGGCTTTGACGCCGCGCATGGCCTCGGCCACAGTCGCGTCAAAGCTATTCATCGGGCCACCCTTGCGCGGGTTCACCCGGACAGAGGCATGAACCATCCCCTCCATCGCGATATCGATCCCGAAATCCTGCGTGCCGGTCGATTTTGCATAGGTATCGGTGCGCATCATCGGCTTGCCGACCTTTTTCCAGTCAGCCGGATCGCGCAGGGCAACCTTGGTGACAGGCGCGATCTTGGCGGCTTCTGCGGCCAGATCAGTATACGCAATCGCGCTGCCATCGGGCAGCTCAACCGCCGCATTGGCGGTCTTCAACTGGTCAACAGGCACACCGGTGCGGGCACTAGCCGCCGCCTTGATCGTCTCACGCCCAACGGCACCGGCCATGCGCAGCTTTTCATATTGATCCGGCATGGATGTGGAACCGCCGGTGCCTTGAATAGCAATCAGCTTGAGCACACCGCCTGCCACATCGCGCATCGTTTCGGCCACGGTGCTATCATCAAAGGACATGAACGGCACGCCCTCTTCGGCAAAGGCGGTGTTGTAATAGGCCGGGGACGGTTCGCCAAAACTCAACGTGGCCTGTTCAACCTCGATATCCAACTCTTCTGCAATCAGGGCGGCCTGCGATGATTGCACGCCTTGGCCAATATCGGCATGCGGCACGATCAGGGTGATGCCATCCGATGTCAGTTTGACGAAGGGGTTAAAGGCGGCTTCACCTTCGGCCAATCCGGCGGTTAACGGGTTAGCATGAGGGCGGGCGGCCATGAATGTGCCAAAGGCGACACCACCCAGCACGGCGGTGGACCCAATCAGGAATGTACGGCGGCCAATTGTTCTTAAACGTCCCATTGATCAGGCCTCCTGCAATTTGGTTGCGGCGGTTTTGACGGCAGCGCGGATACGCGGATAGGTACCACAGCGGCACAGGTTGCCACCCATCACGATATCAATGTCATCGTCGGTCGGTTTGGGGTTTGTTTCCAATAGCGATGCGGCCTGCATGATCTGGCCTGACTGGCAATAGCCACATTGGGCAACCTGATGTTCGACCCATGCCTCTTGCACCGCATGCAGGGCATCGGGGGAGCCGAGCCCCTCAATCGTGACAACATCGGCACCTGCGGCACTGGCAGCAGCCACCTGACAGCTACGAACCGCCACACCATCCATATGCACGGTGCAGGCGCCACACTGCGCGATCCCGCAGCCATACTTCGTGCCTTTCAGCCCCAATTCATCCCGCAGAACCCACAAAAGCGGCATGTCATCCTCGACATTCACCTCACGTTCTTCGCCATTCACCAGTAGTCGCATGCGATCGTTCCTCCGCTGATTGGACAAATTGGCATTTTTAGTCTAATTGACGTGTTTCCATCGACATGTCAAACGAAAACCATGACTGACAAGACCCGTATGATCGTTACAGCCGCCGCAAACATGTTTGCGCGCTATGGCTATTCCAAAACGACGATGGGCGATATCGCGGCCGAGGCGGGCGTGGCCCGTCAAACCGTTTATAACGCATTTCCGGGCAAAGAAGAAATCCTGCGGGCGGTTGTGCGGCAGGCAGGCGATGAAACCTATACCGCCGTCATGGCATCATGGGGCGACACGGACAGCATTGATGACAAACTCTCTGCCTTTCACCAATACGGGCCGCTGAAATGGTTCGAGGCGATCTGCGCAGCCCCCGACCTGGCAGAATTGATGGACGGGCTGCACCGGGCCGCATCCGAAGAAATATCCGCGCTTGATCTGAAGTGGCGGGCTGCGCTTACCGATATGCTGTTAGCAAAAATGGAAACAACCACCACGTTGTCAGCGCCCATCGACGACATCGTTGATTTCTTTTATGCGGCCAGCCTGAACGCCAAACACGGGGTGCAGGATCTCGCGCAATTGCGGTCACGGCTTGCCACGATCAAGCTGGCAACACTGGCGCTGCTGAAAGCGTAACATCGCCGGTCAGGCTTCTGATCCGATATTTTTCAACATGGTCATCAGACGGTCGAAATCTGCCTCACCCAAGGTGGCTTTGATCTCGGCCTCGACCTTCAGTTTTGCTTTTTGGCTGTCGCGCTGGGCGGCCATCCCTTTTTCAGTAAACCGAACGATCTTGCCGCGGCCATCGTCAGGGTCGGGGTCACGGCGCAGGATGCCCGATTGTTCAAGATCGACGATCAGCTGTTGCACCGCCTGTTTGCTAAGCCCCATGCGGGCCACGATATCGGCCTGTTTTGTGCCCTTCAGGCCGACATAGGGGACAACGCTGGATCGGGCCTCCTGATACCAGTCATGACCCGCCGCAACCATTTCTGCAGCAAATTTTTCCTTCCAGACAGCGGCGGCATCCCACAGGCGCCAGCCAATATGGTCAATACGAATATCGTCAACCTTCTTGACCAAATCCATCCCTCATGATAGTCAATTTACTTGACCATATAAATCAAAGGGCCGCTCGTCAAATGACCACGGTTGAACCATGCAATGCCTATGACGCGACGGCCGATGCCTATACAAGGTCGCATGCGCGCTGGCTGCGGCATGCCGGCGGGGAGGCGCAATGCGCGTTCGAAGGGGCGGTCACAGCACTCCTGCGGCCGGGCGCCCGGATGCTGGATGTGGCCTGCGGGACCGGCACCGTGGCGCGGCGTTTGATCCGCGAAACAATCGGAGAGATTGATCTGGTGCTCTTGGACGCCTCGCCAAGGATGCTGGCAAAATGCGGCGATATTGGCGCCAAACGGGTGTTGGGCTGCATGAAGAACCTGCCCTTTGATGACAATGCGTTCGACGTGCTGACATGCGCCTGGGGGATCGAAACATTGGCGGACCCCAGACCGGCATTGACCGAATTTATCCGGGTGACACGAACCGGCGGCCAGATTTGCCTGGTCTTCTGCGCAGACCGGCCCGCGCAATCGCTGATCGGGCGGGCACTGCGGCACAATATCACGGTAACGGGGCGGGGGCATTTCCTGCGCCACGACCGGCTGCGTCTTCTGGCCAATGCCGCTGGTGCACGGCATGTTCAAACCTTGCATTGCGCAGGACCTGCGGCCGCAATGATCCTGCATATTTAGGCTTTTTGGGCCGCCCGCATTTTCAGCTGCCTTTGAATGGCCCCGAAATGTACCGGCTTATGGTCGGGGCGGGATGCCTTGATGTGCTGCAATTGGCGGATGATCGTCCGCTCCGGGCTGGACAGACGCTGCAAGGCAATTCGCAAGACCCAGGGACGGCATTGTTCAACCGTAAAGGCATGCAGGACGACGCGCTGCTCAGCCGGGGTCAGGGCTTCGTAAGGGACGGTGCAATGCTCTTTGCGCATCAGGTCGACCGCCAGCAGCATCAGGCGCGGTGCCTGCGACTGATCAGGTGGGGCAACAAGCGCTGATTGATATGCAGTCGGTAACAAGGTGTGCAGGTTGTTCAGCCTGCGCCGAACGACCTGGTGAATGGACAGCCACGCTGCTGCCAAACTTATTAACAAAATACTACCAAACAAAGGCTTTATCGATCCATCTTGCTGCCCCAGCGCCTTTTTAGCCGGGGGGTATGTTTACAATTTGACCTAAACGGCACCTTATTTCGTCAACTTCAAGGGTTCCGTGCCATCTTCGTTGACACGGGGCGAATCCTGTCTATAAGCCGCGCATTCATTGGTGTTGGTGGCCCCCGCAAGGGGAAACCTGTCGCCCCGGCAAAATCCGGGGAGGAGGACAACGCCCTTCGTTATAAACAGAAGGAGATCAGCGTATGACTAAACGTACCGCTGCCAAGTACAAAATTGACCGCCGGATGGGCGAAAACATCTGGGGTCGCCCAAAATCACCCGTCAACCGCCGCGAATATGGCCCCGGTCAGCACGGTCAGCGCCGCAAGGGCAAACTGTCTGACTTCGGCATCCAGCTGCGCGCCAAGCAAAAGCTGAAAGGCTATTATGGCGACCTGACGGAAAAGCAGTTCCGCCGCATCTATGCAGAGGCCGAGCGGGTCAAGGGCGACACCGGTGAAAACCTTATCGGTCTGCTGGAACGCCGCTTGGACGCCGTCGTCTACCGCGCGAAATTCGTGCCGACCGTATTTGCGGCCCGTCAGTTCGTGAACCACGGCCACGTGACAGTGAACGGCAAAAAGGTGAACATCCCGTCCTACCGCGTGAAAGAAGGCGACGTGATCGAGGTGCGCCAAAAATCCAAGCAGATGGAAATGGTGCTTGTCGCCGCCCAACTGCCAGAGCGTGATGTGCCCGACTACATGGAAGTTGACCATTCAAAGATGGCCGCGACATTCACACGGACACCAAGCCTGGGCGACGTGCCTTACCCTGTCGCGATGGAACCAAACCTCGTGGTCGAATTCTACGCCAAGAACTGATCGGTGCGCCGACCACCCGGACCGGGTCCGGGGTTACAAACAAAGGCCGCGCAATTGCGCGGCTTTTTTTTGACATAGCGAGTGATGGGTCACGTCGCCGATCTAGGGTACCCAGAATCAAGACTGCAAGATAACTTGCAAGAAAATAGGAATCGTGCAAGTGTACTTGCAGATAGGAATCTGCATGTCTTTGATCAAGAAAATCTCTGAACAGGTAACGGCCCTCACGCCCGGCGAACGGCGGCTGGTCGAGAATGTCATCGAAAGCCCGACCTCAGCGGCGCTTGGCACAGCCGGTGAACTGGCAAAAGCCGCCGGTGTGCACGAGGCGACAGCGTCCCGATTGGCAAAGAAGCTGGGCTTCGACAGCTATGCTGCGTTTCGCGACGCCTTGCGCGATGAATTTATCGCCACACAGGAAACCGCCACAAGGTTCGAAAAAACCATCGCCGAAACCGGGACAGACACTGTGCTGGGCAAGCTTGCAATGGAAGAGGCGCAGGCGCTCAGCCATATTGAGGAATTCATCAGCCCTGCCCAGATCAACGAAATCGCTGATCTGATGATGCAGGCCAAACGGGTTTTCATCTACGGCTATGGCAATGCAGAAGTGCTGGCGTTGATGATGGTCAAACGGTTGCGCCGCTTCGGCAAGGATGTGCAGCAACTGGACACCGATCCGCGCGGGCTGGCCGAACAAATGCTGGGGCTTGAGACGGATGATGTCGTGCTCAGCTTTGCGTTCCGCCGTCCGCCCCGGGGCTATGCCGCGCTGATCGATACCGCGCGCGAGATTGGGGCAAAGACAATTATCATCTCTGGAAAATCAGGGGCACTTCTGGCGCCCCGTCCTGATCACATTCTGGCCGCACCCCGTTCGGGCGATCAGGACGCATTCCAGACACTGACCGTGCCGATGACGGTGTGCAACGCGCTCATCATCGCCGCCGGTCTTACCGCGAAGGAAGCTTCGCTGAGAAAGCTTGATCGACTGGGGAAACTGATCGAGCGCTTCGACTAAGAAAGAGTACCCAAGGGAGGATCACATGGGTTTACGGAAAGCAACGCGCCTCGGCGTGACAGGTATCTTGTTGTCTTCGGCCGCACTGGCCGATGGCCATATGGACGGGATGGGACCAGCGGAACTGTTGCCCCTTGCCCAGCAAGAGGGGACCGTTACCGTCTATTCTTTCACCAGCCGGATCGGCAAGGTCGAAGCCGCCTTCGAGGCCGCATATCCCGGCATCGATTTGCAGGGCTTCGACATCTCTTCAACAGAGCAGATCGCCCGTCTGCGAGCCGAGGCGCAGGCAGGTGTCACCAATGCCGATGTCATCTATATCTCAGACACGCCTGTGGTGCTGACGGCGCTTTTGGAAACCGGCATCATCGCGCCTTATGTGCCGCCCCGGGTCGCGGACCGCGTGGACGCGCAATATCAAAGCCCGCTTCTGGCACAGCGCCTGTCAACCAAGGTCCTGATGTATAATGAAGAGGCAAACCCCGACGGTGCGCCGGTGTCCAACCTGTGGGAATTGACAACCGATGACTGGCGCGGACGCGTGGTGATGGTCGATCCACTGCAACGCGGCGATTACCTTGATCTGATGACAGAAATCGTTTTGCGGTCCGACGAAATGGCCGCAGCCTACGAGGCCCAGTTCGGCGCGCCCATCGCCCTTGATGGTGCGGCCAATGCGGGCGAACAATTCATCATGGATCTTTTTGCCAATGACGTGATCCTTGTCGGTTCAACCGATGATGTGAATGTCGCGGTTGGTGCGCTGGGGCAGGACAACCCGCCCGTCGGTTTCACCAGCTATTCGGATCGCCGCGACAATGAAGAAGAAGGATGGGCATTGCAGGTCGCAAATGATGTCGCACCCGCGCCGGGGATCATTTTCCCCGCCGTGCTGGCGCTCGCGGCTGAACCCAAAAACCCTGCCGCGGCACGGCTCGTCATCGATTTCCTGATGGGCGATGAAACCGAAACCGGCGGTCCGGGCCTTGCACCGTTTTATGTGGCGGGCGATTACGTGACGCGCACCGATATCCCCCCGCATCCGGACGCGGTGCCGCTGGATGACTTCAGCGCATGGCGGATTGCGCCCGCAGAAACCGCGACGATCCGGGCCGAGATTGGTGATCTGGTCCTGACCTTGCAGTAATGGCCATATCACCGATACGGAGGCTGGCATGACCAATGGCTGGCCTCCGTGTTATTCATCTTTCATGAAACGAAGGTTATCCCGATGGCAGATATGGCCGTGAATGGGCACGGGCGGCGTGTGATCTTTCAGCAAGGGACGGTCCTGAAAACCATGGTCCTGGCGCTGTTGATTCTTCTCATTGTGCTGCCTCTTTTGCGCAGTGTGTTGTTCACCTTGCAGCCCGATAACATCCGGGCGTGGTCAGATGTGTTATCAGGCCGATTGGCGACCAGTCTTTTTTACAAACCTCTGGGCAATACGTTGCTGATCGGGATTGTGGTGTCGGTTGGCTGCGTGTTGCTTGGAGGATTTCTGGCCTGGCTCGTCGTGATGACCAACGTGCCTTATCGCAAGACAATCGGTGTAATGGCGACGCTGCCCTTCATGATTCCATCCTTTGCAGCAGCGCTCGCCTGGGGGGCGTTATTCCGCAATGACCGGGTCGGCGGGCAGGTCGGCTGGTTGCAGGGGCTGGGGCTGGATATCCCGGACTGGCTGGCATGGGGCATCGTGCCCACGCTGATTGTGCTGACGCTGCATTACTTCAGTCTGGCCTTCACGATCATTGCCGCCGCACTTGCCACGGTGAATTCCGACCTTGTCGAGGCCGCACAGATTGCAGGCGCAAAGGGGCGACGCATCCTGATGGGGATCATCCTGCCGGTCACCATGCCCGCGCTCGTCGCCGCGGGATCACTTTGCTTTGCTGGCGCTGTCTCAAACTTCGCAACACCGGCACTGCTGGGCCTGCCGGTGCGGATGCAAACCCTGTCCACACGGCTATTTGGGATGATTGAGGTGGGGCAAGTCGGGCGTGGCTATGTGATTGGCATTCTGCTGGTGGCGATCTCGGCGGTGTTTTTATGGGCGGGCAACCGGATCGTGTCAGGGCGGCGGTCTTATGCGACGATCACCGGCAAGGGCGGGCGGGCCAAACGCTTTGACCTGCGCGGGATGCGCTGGCCGCTTTTCGCGATTGCGATGACTGTTCTGGTGGCGGCAACAATTATTCCGGTCATCGTGCTGACCGCGTCGAGCCTCGCACCATCCTCCGCCAATCTCTTCTCCGGTTGGACCATGCATTACTGGATCGGGCAAAGCGATCCGTCCTTCGCACAAGGCATCCCCGGCATCGTCCACAATGAAGACATCATGCGGGCGCTTACGGTCACGCTGGCGCTGGGGCTTGCAGTGGCCATCACGGGGATGGGGGTCGGCCTTTTGGCATCCTATACCACGGCGCGGTTCCGTGAAGGCTGGATGTCAGCGGCAATCACGCAAATCAGCTTCCTGCCACTTCTGGTGCCGGGCATCGCATTCGGGGCGGCCTATATCGCTTATCTTGGGGCACCAATCGGGCCGTTCCCCGCGCTTTACGGCACCTTCGCCCTGCTTGTCATCGCGGCAACGGCTTATCTGCTGCCCTTCTCGGTGCAAACCGGGAGGGCGGTGATCCAGCAGGTCGGCGGCGAACTCGAAGAAAGCGCGCGAATGACTGGCGCAGGATTTCTGAGGCGGCTCGGCGCGATCACGGTGCCGCTGGCCATTCGGGGGCTGACGGCTGGGGGGATCCTGATCTTCGTCAAGATCATCCGCGATCTATCCCTTGTGGTGCTGCTTTTCACGCCAACCATGCCCGTCCTTTCGGTCCTGGCATATCGCTATGCGTCCGAAGGGTTTGGGCAATTCGCCAACGCGATCACAGTCGTCATCCTTTTTATCTCTATCGCGGCCACGCTTATCGCGAACCGGCTGCAATCGAAATCCCAGCCCTGGCTGCAGAATTAGAGGTCTCACATGTTGGAAATCCGCAACCTTACCAAACGGTTTGGCGCTGTTGAGGCGGTCAGGGATGTCTCGATCTCGGTGCCAGACGGGGCCTTTCTGGTTTTGCTCGGGCCCTCAGGCTGTGGCAAGACAACGCTTCTGCGCATGCTCGCGGGGTTGGAACTTCCGACCGAAGGGCAGATCGTCTTTGATGGGCAAACCGTCTCGGACGGGGATCGCAACTGGGCGGTTGATCCGGCCAAACGCAATTCCGGGCTTGTGTTCCAGTCCTACGCGCTCTGGCCGCATATGTCGGTCAAGGGCAATGTGGAATGGCCGCTCAAGGTCATGAGAATGGCAAAGGATCAGCGCAGCGCGCGGGTGCAAGAGGTGCTTGCGCTTTTGGACATTGGGCAATTGGCGAACCGCTATCCAAATGAAATCTCTGGCGGACAACAGCAGCGGGTCGCTATCGCCCGCACCATCGCGCCCAAACCGGGCGTGCTGTTATTTGATGAGCCGCTCTCGAACCTTGATGCAAAGCTGCGGGTCGAAATGCGAACAGAGCTGATGCGGCTACACCGTGCAACCGGCGCGACCACCGTCTACGTGACCCACGACCAGATCGAAGCGATGACCATGGCCAGCCATGTCGCCGTCCTGAACCAAGGGCGCGTGCAGCAATTTGGTGCGCCTGCGGATCTTGTCGAGCGGCCCGAAACGGCCTTTGTAGCAACCTTTGTTGGCACACCGCCCAATAACATGGTGCCAATCATCAAGAACGGGACTGGGTTCAAGGTGGGGGGACGCCACATGCCGATGACCCCACCCGTGGATAACTGCATGGCGATGTTCCGGGCTGAAAACATGCGGCTGGCGGATGCGGAAACCGAAACGACGCTGGCCATGGAACTGGTCGAAACCAGCGTCATTGCCGGCCGGACCATGCTGACCGGTCTGCGCGATGATCTGCGGCTGACGGCCATCGTGGATGATCCACCAACCGTCAGAATTGGCGACACAGTCCAATTCCAACTGCCATCGCAGCCTGACAGCTGGTTCGGCCCCGATGGCGAAAGGATCGGATGATGCGCCTGCTTTTGGTTCGGCACGGGCAATCGGAATGGAACGCCGAGCGGCGTCTGCAAGGACAGGCCGATATCGGCTTGTCCCAGCTCGGCAAATCACAGGCGGACGCCCTGCGCCCGGTGATCGAAAAGGTGGGGCCATGCCGCGCGATCTCGTCCGACTTGCGGCGAGCCAGTGAAACCGCGACGCGAGTCAGCACCACGGCTGCAAAACTGACCGATGCGCTGCGCGAGATTGACGTAGGCGACTGGACCGGACGTGCCATCGCAGACATCCGGACGGAGGATGAGCCCGCATATCAGGCTTGGCGGGCTGGCAACGCGGCCCCGTCGGGTGGCGAAAGCTGGGCGGGTTTCACGGACCGGGTCAGCCAGGCGATAGAAGATGAACGGGACACACCCTGCCAGAACCTTTTGGTCGTATGCCATGGTGGGGTCATCCGCGCCCTTTTGCAGCATTTTGTCGGCCTCGCGCCCGCGCATATCATCCCCGTCGCCCCGGCCAGCCTCAGCGCATTGCGGCTTGGCAATGGCAAACCACCACGGCTTGAACTGTTCAATTACCTCGCCGACAGTCTTGATTTTGGGGCACCTGATTAAGGTCCACCGATGGCCCTAAATTGACGGATGGCAGACAGAGCGCAGGAATTTGTGTTAAAAAGGCGGAACGTTCCACGATTGCCACCCTCCCAGCGCCCGAGGTACCCATGTATACCAAAGCCCCACCCTTCACGCTTGGCATTGAGGAAGAATACCTGCTGGTCGATCGTGAATCGCTCGATCTGACTGCGGCACCGCAGGCCTTGATGGATGACGCGGCCGATGCGCTGGGCAAAAAAGTCAGCCCGGAATTCCTGCAATGCCAGATCGAGGTAGGAACAGGCGTCTGCGATACAATCGCCGATGCGCGGGCCGATCTGGCCAATCTGCGCCGGACCGTGGCTGATCTGGCAGGGCGCTACGGTTTGGCGCCCATCGCCGCCTCAACCCATCCTTTTGCAAAATGGCAACAACAGGAATTCACGGATAAGGAACGCTACCGGACGCTGGAAAGGGATTTGGCGGGTGTCGCCCGACGCATGCTGATCTGTGGGATGCATGTGCATGTCGGTATTGATGATGATGACTTGCGCATGGATCTGATGCGGCAGTTCACCTATTTCCTGCCGCATCTTCTGGCGCTGTCCACATCATCGCCGTTTTGGGAAGGCGAAGAAACCGGCCTGCGGTCCTACCGGTTGACGGTGTTCGACAATCTGCCGCGCACCGGGTTACCACCGACCTTTAACAGTCATGTCGAATATGAACGGACGATCCAGACATTGGTGCAGACCGGTGTGATCGAAGACAGCACCAAAATCTGGTGGGACCTGCGACCATCTGGGCGGTTCCCGACGCTGGAAACGCGGATTTGCGATGTGTCGCCGGTGCTGGACGATACCATCGCCATCGCTGCGCTGATCCAAAGCATTTTTCACATGCTCTTTGATCTGGGCATGAAAAACCAGCGCTGGCGGATCTATGACCGGTTCCTGATCGCCGAAAACCGGTGGCGGGCGCAGCGCTATGGCCTGTCCAAAGGGCTGATTGATTTCGGCGCGGGGCAGATCAAACCGTGTGAGGTGCTGATTGATGAGTTGATCGAAACCCTGGAACCACATGCCGCCGCACTCGGCTGCCTGGAAGATGTGATGCATGTCAAAACCATCATGCAAAACGGCACCAGCGCGGAGCGTCAGACGAAGGCCTATCATGATGCGATAACAGGCGGGGCTAGTGCAGAGGACGCCTTGCGCGATGTCGTGCGCGGGCTGGTCGCGGAATTTTCGGTTGGGTTATAGCTTCTAGATCTACCCTGAGCATACCGCCCGGTCGCCAAACCGGGCAGCCCCCCAACCCAGGGTCCCTTGGGCTGCTTTCGCCGCGAGGGTATCAGTCGCTGCAAAGCCCGCTATCAGGCCAGATCCAAAGTTTGGGGCTACGTTAACAGACCCTTGCGCGCGGTGCGTTAATGACCGCTTTCGGGACGGTGGGGTCCGACGTTTTGCCGACGTATCGCCGACGCTTTGCCGACCGGCGATTTCGGCAGAAAAATCAGCATTAACATATGATTCGGTAAAACTGGGCGTTGCGCGCAGCCCGGCGCACCGTGCGGTCAGGTGACAACTGTTATCTTGGATCACCTTGGTACTGGTCACTGCGCAGGTGGGGCGATAGAACGGGCGAAACGACAGGGAACGGACGACATGGGCAAGACCATTCAACCGCAGCCGGGGATCTTGGACATCGCGCTCTATCAGGGCGGGGCGTCGCATCTGGACGGGATGAGCAATGTGCTCAAACTCTCCTCCAACGAAAACCCGCTGGGGCCAAGCGACGCAGCCAAAGAGGCGATGATCCGCGCCAGCCACAACCTGCACCGCTATCCGCCAACCGACCATGTCGCGCTGCGTCAGGCGATTGCAGAGGTCTGGGATGTCGATGCCAGTCGGGTCTTCTGCGGGGTGGGTTCCGGCGATGTTCTGAAACTACTTGCAGAGGCTTATGCAGGGCCGGGTGATGAGGTGGTATTCACCGAACACGGGTTCTCGATGTACCCGATCTATGCGCATGCTTGCGGGGCTACACCAGTGGTTGTGGCGGAAAATGAACGGGTCGTTGATGTCGATGCGATCCTGAAGGCCTGCGGGTCCAAGACGCGGCTGGTTTTCATCGCCAACCCCGCCAACCCAACGGGCACCATGATCGGCAGTGCAGAGGTCGCGCGACTGGCCGCAGGATTACCGCCGCAGGCGCTCTTGGTGCTTGACGGGGCCTATGCGGAATTTGTTGATGGGTTCGATGCGGGCAAGGCATTGGTCGAGGCGCGCGAAAATGTTTTCATGTCGCGGACCTTCTCCAAAATCTATGGGCTGGGCGGCATGCGTGTCGGCTGGGGATACGGGCCGCAGGCGATCATCGATGTGCTCAACCGGATCCGGGGGCCGTTCAACCTCTCTGCCCCGGCGCTCGCTGCGGCAGAGGCGGCGGTGCGCGACACCGACCACACCGAAAAATGCCGGACTGAAAACGCGAAATGGCGCGACTGGCTGGCCAATGCGCTGGCCGAGCTTGGCGTGCCGTCAGACACATCCACATCGAACTTTATCCTCGCCCGTTTCGTAGATGAGGCAGAGGCAAATGCCTGCGATGAACAGCTGCGCAGCGCCGGGATCATTGTGCGCAAAGTGGCCGGTTACGGCCTGCCCCATTGCCTGCGGATCACCATCGGCGACGAAAGCGCCTGCCGACGTGTGGCGCATGCCGTTGCGCAGTTTAAAGGGGCGGCGTGATGGCGCAGATCTATGAACGGGTGGCGCTGATCGGTCTTGGGTTGATCGCGGGATCAATGGCGCATGCGATGCGCCGCGATGGTCTGGCGGGCACGGTTGTGGGCTATGCGAAATCGGCCGAAACCCGCGATATCGCTCGCGAAATCGGAATGTGTGACGTGGTGACGGAAAGCGCGGCAGAGGCGGTCAAAGACGCCGATCTGGTGGTGCTTTGCGTGCCGGTGGGCGCGATGGAGGCTGTCGCAAAAGAGATCGGGCCGGTCCTGAAACCCGGCGCAACCGTCAGCGATGTAGGTTCCGTCAAACATACGGTGATCGAGGCGGTTGGACCTTACATCCCTGAAAATGTGCATTTTATTCCAGCCCACCCTTTGGCGGGCACGGAACATTCCGGGCCGCGATCCGGCTTTGCGGAATTGTTCGAAGACCGCTACACCATTATCGTGCCGGCCGAAGGCAGCGATCCTGACGCGGTGCAGCGCCTGACGGCACTTTGGCGGGGCATGGGCGCGCTGGTTGAACAAATGGACCCCGAACATCATGATTTGGTGCTCGCCGTCACCAGCCACACGCCACACCTGATTGCCTATACGATGGTGGGCGTGGCCGATGATCTGCGCCGTGTTACGGATAGCGAAGTGATCAAATATTCCGCCGCCGGTTTCCGGGATTTCACCCGAATTGCGGCCTCTGATCCGGTGATGTGGCGCGACGTGTTCCTCAATAACAAAGAGGCAACGCTGGAGATTTTGGGGCGGTTCACAGAAGAGTTGTTCGCCCTGCAACGGGCCATTCGGCAAGGCGATGGCGATCATCTGCATGATTATTTTACCCGAACCCGCGCGATCCGGCGCGGCATTATCGAAGCGGGACAGGATACCGACGCCCCCGATTTCGGCCGCGTGAAAGCCCGCAAAGGGTGATGCGCCGGGCCGCCTTGGTGGCCTGCCTTCTGGCAGCTCCTGTCACGGCGCAAGATGTGCGACCATTGGCCAGAGGCGAAACTGTCAAAACAGTACTGCAACCGACGGTTCGCCCCATAGCGCGCGGCTCTGAGGCGGCGAAGGATTTGATACGGCCCCTTGCACGGCCTTACACAAGACCAGATCTGGCCACCGGAGTACAGACCCGAGCAATCTACCGCGCGGAACTTGGCCTTTTTGCGTTTAGTCCCAATGCTGTGGCGCAGTCGCAGCGCCCGTCTACGCGACCAACCGCGATTGAGGCAGCTGCCGAGGAACGCCGTTTGGCGCGTCTGCGTGGGCAGGTTTGCGGTGATCCTGACATTCAGGGCACAGCACTTGGGCGGGTCAGTGGCAGGGGGTCTTGCGGGATCGATGGGGCAGTCAAGGTGCGCTCGGTCGCGGGCGTGGCGCTCAGCCCGCGCGCGACGATGGACTGCCGAACGGCAGCGGCCTTGAAAACATGGGTTGAACGGGGGGTTCTGCCTGCCGTCGGGGGTGAGGGGGGCGGCGTGTCATCCTTGCGGGTGGTGTCGCATTATGCCTGCCGGACACGCAATAATCAGGCAGGAGCCCGGCTGTCTGAGCATGCCTTTGGACGGGCCATCGATATTGCGGGGATCAGGCTGCGCGACGGGACCGAAATGACAGTCCTGACCGATTGGAACTCGTCAGGTGACGGGGCGCAGTTGCGGCAGATGTGGCGCGCGGCCTGCGGGCCATTTGGCACGGTTCTGGGGCCAGAGGCAAACCGGTTCCACCGCGATCATTTTCACTTTGATACAGCGCGTTATCGCAGCGGTTCCTATTGCCGCTAAATCGCCTTGCGCGCGTTGAGTGCGGCAGTGATGGTCCCATCATCAAGATAGTCCAGTTCACCCCCGACCGGCACACCTTGTGCCAGCGACGTGACCGTCACGTCGGGCAGCTGATCGGCGATGTAATGGGCGGTGGTTTGGCCATCGATTGTGGCACCAAGGGCAAGGATGACCTCGGTCACGTTTTCGCTGATGATCCGGTCCAACAGCTTGGGAATGCGCAATTCTTCCGGGCCGATGGCATCAAGGGCGGATAGCGTACCACCCAACACATGATAGCGCCCCTTGAACACGCCGCTGCGTTCCATCGCCCACAGGTCAGCGACATCTTCGACAATGCAAATCTGGCCGATGGCGCGCTTTTCCGATTGGCAGATATCGCAGATATCGCAGGTGCAGACATTGCCGCAATTCAGACATTCACGCACGGTTGAGCCGACCTTATGCATCGCCTCCGCAAGGGGGAGCAATTGCAGGCTACGCTTCTTGATCAGATGCAGCACCGCGCGTCGGGCCGAACGGGGGCCAAGCCCGGGCAGTTTGGCCATAAGCGCGATCAGGTGATCGAGGTCTTCTGTGCTGTTACTCATGTGATATCCGCAGGCGGGTGAAAAAAATTCGGACGAATTTTTTTCCCGATGCCACGAATTTTGGACAAAATTCGTGCGCCCTTGCCCCTAGAATGGCAGTTTCACCCCCGGGGGCAGGCCCAGCCCTTCGGTCATCTTGGCCATTTCTTCCTGGGCACGCTCATTGGCCTTGCCTTGCGCGTCCTTGATCGCCGCCAGGATCAAATCCTCCACCACTTCTTTGTCATCGCCGTTAAAGATTGACGGGTCGATATCAAGCCCTTTGAGTTCCCCCTTGGCCGTCGCCGTTGCCTTGACCAGGCCAGCCCCGCTTTCGCCGGTGACCATGACATTTTCCAGGTCCTCCTGCATCTGGGCCATCTTGCTCTGCATCTCCTGTGCCTGTTTCATCATCTTGGCCATATCACCAAGGCCGCCAAGTCCTTTGAGCATCGGGTCTCTCCTCACTGCAGTTGGCTCACAGATAGGCCTTTGGCCCGGTTCCCGCAAGCGCCAGCTGTGGTGGCGTCAGTCGGGTTGTTTCGACAAGGGCGCCGTGTACAGCACCAGACCGATACAGATTGCGGCCACTACCCCGATAAAGAGCGTTGGCGACCCTGCACAGCCTTCGGCGATGGCAGCGGCCCGGATGTCAGTTGTGACCACTAACATCGTGTAGCTGCTCCATCCTACAACGACCGCCAAGCCCAGCCAGGGACGGCGTAGCCGTGCCGCCAGCGCGGTTGTAAGGAAAAGAAACAATGCCAGCGGGGTTTGAAACAGGGCCAGCATCTCGGCCCAGGCCGAGACGGGCAAACCGTCCCAATCCGGGCGCTGTTTGTCGCAGATTTCGGCCCAGGCGGGATGCGGCAAGCCAAGCAGACACAACCAGATCAATCGTCGTCGAATGGGTCCCATTCTTCATCCACCTCGGGCAGAGCATCTTCCAGCGCGTCTTGTGTTTTGTCTTCTTCGGTGCGGATTTCGGTGATTTGGGCTTTTGGGAATGCGGCGATCACAGCTTGCACCAGCGGATGCGCGCGCGCCTCTGCCCTGATGGCATTGGCAGCGGCGTCGCGCGTTTCCGCAATCGTCGGTGCGCCGCCTTCGGCGATACTGATTGCCCATCTGTTTCCTGTCCAGGCTTGCAGCCGTGCACCTAGCCTCTGGGTCAGGTCGGGGGCGGCGTCCACGGTTGGGTTCACCTCGATCCGGCCCGGCCTGTAGCTGACCAGCCGCAATCCGGTTTCAACCTCGACCAGCAATTTCACATCGCGATGGGTGCGGATCAGCGCGATCACATCGTCAAACCGCACGTAATGCTGCAACGCATCCGTGGCGAGCGCGGTGGCGGTTTGTGCGCCCGATGCGGATGGCCCGGTTGGCCCGCCCTGGGTGGGGGCAGGGGTGCTGGACATGACCGTTGCGCTGCCTCCCGGTGGTGCGGGCCTGCCGCCGGGTGGCCCGGCGGGCGGTGGCGTGGCGTCCTGCAATTTGCGCACAAGTTCGTCCGGGCTGGGCAGATCGGCGACATGGGTCAGCCGGATCACCGCCATCTCTGCGGCCATCATCGCATTAGGCGCCAAGCTTACCTCTTCCAGTGCTTTCAGCAGCATTTGCCACATGCGTGACAAGACGCGCATCGGCAGGGTTTCGGCCATGCTCTGCCCGCGCGTCCGTTCATCCGGGCTGATCGTGGGGTCTTCGGCGGCGTCCGGCGTGATCTTGACGACGCTGACCCAATGACAGACCTCTGCCAGATCGCGCAGCACGGCCATTGGGTCAGCCCCATCAGCATATTGGGCGGATAGTTCGGTCAGGGCGGCAGCAGCTTCGCCCCTCAGGATCAGATCAAACAGGTCCATCACGCGGCCGCGATCCGCCAGCCCCAACATGGCGCGCACCTGTTCGGCGGTGGTTTCGCCAGCCCCATGGCTGATCGCCTGATCCAGCAGGGATTGGGCATCGCGGGCGGATCCTTCGGCGGCGCGTGTGATCAGGGCAAGCGCGTCATCCGTGATCTCGGCACCTTCAGCCGTGGCGATTTTGCGCAAAAGGCCGATCTGCGCCTCGGGTTCTATCCGACGCAGGTCAAAGCGCTGACAGCGGGACAGGACGGTCACCGGGACCTGCCGGATTTCGGTTGTGGCAAAGATGAATTTGACGTGCTCGGGCGGCTCTTCCAGCGTCTTCAACAGGGCGTTGAAGGCGTTCTTGGACAGCATATGCACTTCGTCGATGATGTAGATTTTGTAACGGGCAGAGGCCGCGCGGTAGTGAACGCTATCGATAATTTCGCGGATATCGCCGACGCCGGTGCGGGATGCGGCATCCATTTCCATCACATCCACATGGCGGCCTTCCATGATCGCCACGCAATGTTCGCATTGCCCGCAAGGATCAGTCGTGGGGCCACCGGTGCCGTCGGGACCGATACAGTTCATGCCTTTGGCGATGATCCGGGCGGTGGTGGTTTTGCCAGTGCCACGAATGCCCGTCATCATGAAGGCCTGGGCTATCCGGTCAGCGGCAAAGGCGTTGCGCAAGGTGCGCACCATCGCGTCCTGTCCAACCAGATCGGCAAAGGTCTCTGGCCGGTACTTGCGGGCGAGGACTTGGTATTGGGGCTGATCGGTCATTATGGCCTATGAAGATTCGGTTTGATTGGCATAGCCTAGGGGGCGTCAGGGGTGAGGTCTACCGCGTTGCGTTTACCCCATCAAAGCGACCACAAATGATGCCGGTCGCGATCGTGGCAACCGTCATGACCGCGGCAAGTATTGTGAAGCTGCGCGCGGGCGTCGCCTCCACATCGCGTTCGTTCAAACGCATCAAGGTTTTGCAAGACTGCCTGCGAGCGGACCAGAAAATGGTGATGGCGACAGCAAGAAATAGGCTGGTGACCGCTTTGGCGGCCCATGTCGGCTCAAACGCGCCAAAAACAGCTTTCTGGCCGATGGCGACGCCGATCGCCCCCAAGCCAGTTCCCATCCAGCTGGAAAAGATCCGTTCATTTGCCATGATCGTCCGATCTTCAGCCCATTTTGTGCGCTCTTCGGCAAGTTCGGTATTGTCAGTCATAACGGGATGCTACGCATCGGCGGCGGCTTCGGCCAGCAGCCATTTCCGGAATGCCACGATCTTGGGATTGCGGCGTCTGCTTTCTGGATAAACCAGCCAATAGCTTTTTCCATCGCGGCTTACCTGATCAAAGGGTTGGATCAACCGCCCCGTTTCCAGCTCTGTGCGAAAGAAGGCCGGGTTCAGGAGGGCCACACCGTGGCCGGCAACGGCGGCCGCAGCCTCACCAGTTTGTGCCCCGATCATCATCTTGGCATCTGCCTTGGCAGGACGCCTGCCGATATCCGCCTCATCCAGCCAAATGGCGATATTGGGATCCTCAGGATCGATGAAGGGGAGTCGCATCAGATCCTCGGGTCCTTGCAGCGGCCCGTATTCGGCCATCAGACCCGGGCTGACCATCGGGGTAAAGGCAACAGGCATCACCTCATGGGTACGCAGGCCGGGCCATTGCCCGTCACCATAGCGGATCGCCACGTCAAACTCTTCCGACCGAAAATCAACGCTATGGGCCTCGGTCGACAAGCGCACCGCGATCTTGGGATGGGCCATTTGAAATCGCCCGATCCGCGGCGCCAGCCAGTTTGAAGCCAGCGTGACGAGGGTACTGATCGTCAGCGTCATGTCATCATCAGGGGCGGCATAGGCGGCGCGCAAAAGATCAAATGCCTCTGTCGTGGGGCCTGCCAGCCGGCGGCCCGCGCGGGTCAAGGTAACCTGCCGGTTCTGGCGCAGAAACACCGGCATACCCATCACCTCCTCAAGCAGCTTGACCTGATAGCTGACAGCGGCCTGGGTCATCCCCAGCTCTTCTGCTGCTTTGGTGAAATTGGCATGTCGGGCAGCAGCTTCAAAAACCCGGATAGAGGCGAGTGGGGGGAGCGGCATTAATAATTCCACCTTATGAATTGATGCGAAACACTTGTTGGTATGATGACGGCGGATTGCGTAGATTATATCTTGTAAACATGAGGTATCGCCATGACACAAGCCTGCATCACATGCCAAACACGCCAGCCATCCAACTTATGGACACGGGTGCAGCTGTGGTGGGCGCAACGGGGGCCGAAAAGGCCGCAGAAACTTGACGTCGCGCGGCTCCACCCCCGTCTGCAACGCGATATCGGGTTAGCAGACACGTATACAACCCGCGCCACCCTGCCACAACGCATGGGGCCTTACTGCTGACAATCCGCGTTGTCAGCGGGTTGGATTTGCGATAACCAAAGGGGGCCGTGTTGGGCGGCACCCAGGTTCGCGGACAGCGTGATGCACCCAATGACGACCACGAATGACCTATCATCGGTCTTTCTCATTTGCCCGGATCAGCGAACCGGCGGGCGCGTGTCATGAGGAAGAGCCAATGACAGATCCACTTGATAACCTGCGCAGGCAGGCCAAAATCCTTCACAAACAATATGAGGCCGGTGACCGGGTGGCGATTACCCGTGTTGATCAGGTCAAGCCGCGTGCCGGTGACCTCAAACATGCCGATTTTCTGCATGTGATTGCCCGCGAAAACAGCTTTGCTAGCTGGCCGCAGATGAAAACGGCGGTCGAGACGCAAGGGATGGATCGCGCGGCCCGGCAACAGCGGTTGAAAATCGCGATCTATCATGGGCAGACCCATGTCGTGCAGCAATTGATCTGGGACAGTCCCGATCTGGCGGATGGTGCCTTTGGCCTGCAGGTCGCGCTTTATGATCTTGCGGCGGTGCGGCGTGTTCTGGCTGATGATCCGCAGGCAGCAACCCGGTCCTACGGCCCGCGCCGCCCGATCCTGCATCTGGCATTCTCCAAGATGCTGACGGCCTGGCCCGGAAAAGAGGCGGAAATGCTCGCCATTGCCGAACTTCTGCTGGCGCATGGCGCCGATGTGAATGACGGCTTCCCCCATGAACCGGGCAGTGATCACAAGTTATCGGCGCTTTACGGGGCGATTGGCCATGCGGGGAATATGCCGCTGGGCCGCTGGCTGCTGGAACATGGGGCCGATCCCAATGACAATGAAAGCCTGTATCACGCGACCGAGCTTGGGCATCATGAGGGGTTGAAACTGTTGCTGGCGCATGGGGCGGATCCCAAAGGCACCAACGCGCTCTTGCGCGCGATGGATTTCCATGATGTTGCAGCGGTACGCCTGCTTTTGGATGCAGGGGCCAATCCCAATGAATTCGCGGCAGAGGAGGTGGGCGGCGAAGCGCCCTTTGTCGTGCCCGCCCTGTTTCAGGCCGCGCGCCGCCATGCGGGGGCCGGGATGATCGACCTGCTGCTGGATGCTGGTGCTGATCCAGCGCTGGAATGGCGCGGGGCCAGCGCCTATGCGGCGGCTTGCGTCTTTGGCAATGATCTGCTGCGGGACCGGCTTGCGGCGCGGGGCAATGTTCCTCCTCTGACAGAGATCGAACAGATCTTGGCCGATTGCGCGCAGGGCAAGGTGGTCGACGGTCGCTGGATTGATGTTGCAAAGGTCCCGCCGGTCTTTGCAGCTGTGATCGTTGAGGTGCTGGCGCTGCCGGACCGGATGCGACATGTCGCAGCACTTGTGCAGGCCGGGATGCCCTGGGATGCGCCGGATATGCAGGGAATGACACCGGTGCAAATCGCCGGGTGGCAGGGTCTGCCGGATATGCTGGGTTATTTCCTGCGCCTTGGACCGGATATGGGCCATGTGAACGGCTATGGTGGCACCTTGCTCAGCACGATCATCCACGGGTCCGAAAACTGTCCCGACAGGGCGACCCGCGATCATATCGGGTGCCTGCGGCAGGTGCTGGAACATGGGGCTGCTTTGCCGAAACGGGCGGTGATGCTTGCCGGTGATCCGGATGTTGCCGCCATGCTGGCGGAATGGGCGGCATCGCATCCGGGGCAGGTGGTGGCGCATGGTATTGCCTGAATTTGTGATCCATAGCCTGCCAGTGGGTGGCGGGGAGTTGGGCATCAGCCCGATCCCTGGACGTACCCGACATTATTACACCGACTGGCTGCGCCTGATGGATTGGAAGCCGTCACTGGTCATCTCGATGACCGCGCAGGCAGAGCTGGACCGTAAGGGAGCGGGATCGCTTGGGCAGGATCTGGCCAATGCGAAGGTCGGCTGGCTACATCTGCCGGTGCGGGATTTCGATGTGCCCGTGGGGCTGGACTGGGCACCGGTAAGGGACCGCGCCTTGGCGGAACTTGCCCAAGCAAACCGGGTGCTGGTCCATTGCTTTGGCGGTTGTGGGCGGTCTGGGATGATCTGCTTGCGGCTGATGATCGCGACGGGAGAGATACCCGACGCGGCCCTTGCCCGTTTGCGAAAGGTGCGGCCCTGTGCGGTTGAAACAGACTCCCAGATGGATTGGGCCAGACAAGGTTGAGACAACGTAAGATGGGTTTAAACCCATCTTACTGTCGGCAAACGCCTATGTTGACTCAGCGTTTTTTCATGCTTTTTGCGTTTTTCACGATCTTGCCGAATTTCTTGTATCGATCACGCGCCTGCGCAATCGTCTCGGTCGCATATTCGTTTTCGCGCTTTAGTTTCTTGAAGCGTTTCAACCGGTCGGGATCAATATCGCCGGTTTCAATGGCGGCCTGCACGGCGCAACCCGGTTCGGTTTCATGTTCGCAATCGCGGAATTTGCAATGCTCTGCCAGTTCCGAAATTTCCGCAAAAGTAGCGTCGATCCCATAGGCGACCTCTGCCACGCCAAGCCCGCGCATGCCCGGCGTGTCGATCAGCCATCCACCCGACGGGATCTGGTGCAGCGACCGCCCCGTTGTGGTGTGCCGTCCGCGCGCATCGTCTTCGCGGATGTCTTGCGTCGCCGCATTCCCCCCCGTCAACGCGTTTGCCACGGTGGTTTTGCCCACGCCGGACGATCCCGTCAGCGCAACGGTTTGTCCTTTGGCGCACCACGGCGCAAGCCTGCCAGTCACGTCATCGGCCTTGGCATTGATCGCCAGCACGTCAAGCCCGCGGCCCAGTTTGCGGGCCTTTTCGACATAGGCCTCGGGATCCGCGGTTTCATCTGCCTTGGTGATCAGGATCACCGGCGTGATCAGCGCGTCATTTGCCAGCGCCAGATAGCGTTCCAGCCGCGCGGGGTTGAAGTCGTTATTGCAGGATGTGGTGATAAAAAGCGTATCGATATTGGCCGCGATCAGCTGCTTGTCACTCGTATGATATTCGGTGCCGCGCCCCAGTTCGGTTTTCCGGTCCAGCACCCGCAGCAGCCGGTATTGCGCCGGGTTACACAGTACCCAGTCGCCCACAGCAACCGCAGCGGTGGTAATACCTGGATCGAGGGTGAGCGTCAGCGGTCCGATTTCAGAGAGCGCATTCACCCGGTCACGGTGGACGGTGGCGATGCGGGCAGGTGTGAGGTTTTCCAGCTCTTCGATCTCAAGCTGGGACATATAGAAGGGCGACCAGCCAAGGGCGTCGCGTGTCAGTTCAGTCAATGGGGTGTCCTCGTCAAAGGAAATGAATTGGCTGGTAGGGTAAACCTACCAGCAGGAGCCGGACGAGGGAACGGAAATAGCTTCAGCGCACCCGGACCGGGAGGATGGATTGCACAATCATATTTGTCCTCCTTGTGACAGCTGTCGCGTTCATTGTGCTCAAGCGTCGCGATTTGCCATTGGCAAATTTGCCTGAGGTGAGAGGCTGACAACGACCCAAGCGGGGCTCGTTATGGCTGCTTCCTTCCGGACCTGACCAGGTTGGCGAGGCGCCTGCCCGCGCCAACCTCTCATCCTGTCATATAGGGGGTGCCGCCTGCGCGCGCAAGTGATTCAGAATGTCAGCCGGTATCTGTCAAACCCATCAACTCCGGGGCCGACGTGGCTGATATTGTTGGTCAGGTGCCGCCGGGCAGCGGGGGCGGATTGAAAGACCGCGCTTGTACCGGCCAGATGGGTGAATTGCATCGGGTGCGGGCAGGTCAGAGCCTCATGTCCGCTATGGCGCAGGTGATCGATCAGGATATCGCGGGTCGTTTCGGTCGAGGTGAAAAGGATGTCTTTGGGGTCGGCGACGCCAAATCCACCCCCGCCATTTGTCCGGTAGCTATTGGTTGCGACGACAAAGCAATCATCATCCGCCACCGGTTTGCCGCCTTGTGACAGATGCGCCACCCGGTTGGCATCGGGATGCGATAAGCGGCCGTCAGGGCTGAACCGGGGTGGCTGCGACAGGTCGAAACTGTAGCGCAGGCCATAGATCGTATCGCTGTTGTAAGGGGCGCTATGTGGGTTAAAGAGCGGCTGGTCATGCGCGCCCGGTGTGATGGTCGCAAAATGTGATGCGGCCCGTTCCAGCCAGTCGCGCAGCTGCCGCCCGGTGCAGCGGACTGCACATAGGACATTGGCGAAGGGATAGATCGCGGCAGCATCGCGCAGGGTCAGTGGCCCCGGTGGAATGTCGATGTAATGTCCGGGACCTGTGCGCCCACCGACCCGAAAGGGGGCCGTTGCGGCCAAAACCGGCAGATCATCTCGGCCAAGGGCCGTCATCGCCCGGGTGACGCAAGTTTTCTTGGCCTTTGCCAGCAGATGCTGGGCGATATCGGGGCCGATATTGGCAAAATAGCTGTGGATCGGCACATCTGTCTGCGCAATCGGTTGCCGGATATGGCGCAACGTGGCGGCATGCGCATCACTGATCTGCGCGCTGAGCTGTTGCTGCAGTACGGATTGTGGTTTGGCCTTCGTGCCGCGTTGCAGCCGGGCCTGCGCATTGCGCAATTGCCAGCGGTCATCAATCCAGGCGAGACGCATATCAACCACACCCAAAAGATTGCCGTAAAACCCCGCCATGACCGCTGGTTTTCCATGGAGCGTGCCCGCAAGCGGATCAATTGCATCGGATGCCATGACGCTATCGCCTGGAAAAACCTCATGGGTATGGCCGGTTAGTACAACGTCGATCCCGGGGACCGCTGCCAACGGGACGGCGGCATTTTCCATCCTTTTGCTATGTTCGGTGGCCCCGATCCCGGAATGGCACAAGGCCACAATGACATCCGCCCCTGCGGCTTTCATTTGTGGCACGATCCGGTTGGCCGCGGCGACGATATCATCGGTTACGATCTGATCAGCAAGCACGGTCTTGTCCCAATCGGTGATCTGTGGCGTTACAAAACCGGTCACCCCAACCTTCAGGTGGCGGATCGTCCCGTCATCGCAATGCATCCGGCGTTCCAGAATAAGAAAAGGTTCGGCCAGCCTGTCGTTTTTCAGATGGGTGATATTGGCGCAAGTAACTGGAAACTTTGCATCTTTCAGCGCATTTTTCAGGAAATCGAGGCCATAGTTGAATTCGTGATTGCCCAGCGTGACCGCATCATAAGACAGCGTATTCAGCGCGGTGATCATCGGATGTACATCCGCCCCAATCCCACGGCTGGCGACGTAATCGGCCAGCGGATTACCCTGAATGAAGTCGCCATTATCAAACAAAAGCGACGTGACGCCGTCCTCGGCGCGCAGATCCTCGATAGCGGCGGCAAGGGTGATCAGACCCGTGCTTGTTGCTTCCCGATCCGAAAAGTAATCGTAGTCCAGAATTTGCATGTGCAAATCTGTCGTCTCCAAAATCCGGAGCCGCGCGGTCGGGATATCCCCCTGCCCATTGATGGAGCCGATTTCGGGCGATTCCATGTTCATCATACAACTATAAGGCGAATAATTGGAATTGGTAGAGAAAGCACACGGAAAAATTTGAACTTGCGTGGATGCCGTGGCATTGCGTTCCGATGAAAATTGCAGAAACAGTGACTTTTGGTGGCTCCGGCCTTGATCGCGCGGCCGAATGGCGGGCGAACGCGACGGCATTGCAAGCCCGTGCGGACGCGTCTTGTATCGTGCTTTGGCGTGGTAAACCGATGCTGAAAGAGGATCACCTTGTCCATGTCCCTTTGGATCATGCCATCATGCATGACGCAAGCGATAGCCCGATTTTATTGGGGCGTGCGGATGAAAAACCGATCTTTGCGGCGGATCTGTCGGAATGGATGCCGGATGACATCGATACCAGCCAGTTGGACAGTTTTTTGGATCAATCCACGCAGCATCATCCGGCGATGCCCGATGATGTCACTTTCGTCGAATTGCGCGCGGCTATGGTCCGGCTGACACCGCGCGATGCGGGATTGGCGGCTACTGCCAAGGCGGTTTTTGGTTGGCATCGGTCGCATCGGTTCTGTGCGCTTTGCGGCGAGCAAAGCGTGATGGCAATGGCGGGCTGGCAGCGCGATTGCCCATCTTGCGGCGGGCATCATTTCCCCCGCACCGACCCGGTCGTGATTATGTTGATCACTCATGGCAATTCCGTTCTGTTGGGGCGGTCGCCGGGTTGGCCGGCGGGCATGTATTCCTGCCTTGCCGGTTTTGTTGAACCGGGTGAGACGATTGAAGCCGCCGTGCGCCGCGAAGTGTTCGAGGAGGCAGGCGTGCGTGTTGGTGCGGTCCGATACCTGTCCAGCCAACCCTGGCCTTTCCCATCATCACTGATGTTTGGCTGTCAGGGGGATGCACTTGACACCGCATTGACCATCGACCCGGTCGAGATCGAGGATGCCCGTTGGGTCAGTCGCGAGGAAATTGCCCTGGCCTTTACTGGCGATCATCCCGACATCCTGCCTGCTCGAAAAGGCGCGATTGCGCATTTTCTGCTGGAAAACTGGCTCGCAGATAGGCTTGATGAAGAATGACTGACGATAGTTCCGGGTATAGCGCATGAAATTCAGCACACGCGAAGATATCGAAGCCCCGATTGACCATGTCTTTGCCCAGATGAGCGATTTCGATGCGTTCCAACGGCGCGCGATGCGCCGTGGCGGACAGGTCAAGCGCTTGGATGACGGCCCGATCAAAACCGGATCAGACTGGGACATCGCGTTTTCATACCGTGGCAAGGACCGTCGTCTGTATGCCGAACTGACAGAATATGAACCGCCGTATCAATATGTGGTCGTGGCGGGCTCTGACGGGCTGACCATCACGACCCAGGTGGAATTGGTTGCCCTGTCTCGGGGCCGGACCCGCATCGCGATCGGTATGGATCTGCGAGCCAAATCCCTGACTGCGCGTTTGCTTTTGCAGTCAATGAAATTGGCAAAAGGCAAACTGGCGAAGCGGTTCAAGGCGCGCGTCGTTGAACATGCGGAAGATATCGAGGACGCATATCGCAAGAGCGTCTAGCCGGCAGGCTGACGGGCAGAATTGCCGCTGCAGATTTCCGATATGATGATCAGAATGTGTGGGCTTGCAGTCCGTTCTGTACCTTGAGCGGGTGTAAAATATGTTGATATAAAAAATATCATAGATTTTTGAATCTATATTATGATACTGCTATCCGCAGAGATCATGAGGTGATTCAAAATGCCATCAGACGCCGGAGAGCCGCTTTATTCCCTTGCGCATCTGACGCTGATCAACGCGACCGCGCCAGAGCTGATCTATATCGCCGCCCGCGCAGGTTATGACGCTGTTTCGCCGCGCTTTATCCAAATGAATGTGCCAGGTGAATTTCGCGAAAACCCGATTGATAAGGCAATGGTGTCGGCCACGAAAACGGCGCTAAAAACCACCGGGTTGAAGGTGCTGGATATCGAACTGGCCCGCATTACCGAAGATTGCGACCCTCGCAGTTTCGAACCCGCCTGCGCGTTGGGTGGCGAATTAGGCGCCACAAGGATGATCATGTCGGCATGGACGCCGACCCGCGATGACCGCAACTTCATCGTTGATTGCTATGCTGAAACCTGCGAAATCGCCTCCCCCTATGGCCTGTCGGTCGACCTTGAATTTCCCAGCTTCAGCCGCTTGCGCACATTGGACGAAACGCTGGATATCGTCCGCGCCGCTGATCGGCCAAATGGGGGTATTCTGGTCGATACGCTATATCTGCACCTGTCCCGCGTGGATCTGGCCGAGCTTTTGCATGTGCCCGGTGCGCTGCTGAATTTCCTGCATATCTCGGACGCGCTGCCCGGTATTGCCGATACCCGCGAAGGCATGATCCAGCTGGCCCGCGATGCCCGGCTTTATCCCGGCGAAGGCTGCATCGATTTTGCGGGCATCATCGAACGAATGCCCCCTGTGGACTATTCCATCGAACTGCCCAACCAATCCCGCGTTACCGAACTGGGCTTTGAAGAACACGCCCGGCGCTGTTTGCAGCATGCCAAACGCACGTTTGGACATGTCCGCAGCCAGCGCCGCAATCACCCCATCCCCCCACAAGAAACCATGATGACAGATGGCCAAAGAGCTTACTGAACAAGACCGGCAATTGGCGGCAGACATGATCGCACGTGCCCGCGCTGCAATGGCCGCAATCGAAGACTGGTCGCAGGATGACCTTGACCGCCTGGCCCAGGCCATCGCCTGGTATGCGGGCAATGAAAAAACATTCACCCGGCTGGCGCATCAGGGCGTGGATGAAAGCGGCATTGGCGACCGTGAAGGCCGACCCGCCAAGCGATTCAAGATTCAGATGGTGTTGCGCGATGTGCTGCGCACCCCATCCACCGGCGTGGTCGAGGTGGATGAGGCCAAGGGCCTGGTCAAATATGCCAAGCCTGCTGGCGTCATCGCATCCCTGATCCCGATGACCAACCCCGCAATGACGCCGCCGGTCACTGGTGTGTCGGCGGCCAATGCGCGCAATGCGGTGATCTTTTCGCCCCATCCACGCACGGCCCAGACGACATGGGACATGACGCAAGTCATGCGCGCGGCCTGCCGGGCCGTGGGCGCGCCCGAGGACCTGTTTCAATGTGTGCGCCACCCGTCCATCCCGCTGACCCAGCACCTGATGGAGCAATGCGATCTGACGCTGGCCACCGGGGGTAAACCCATGGTCAAGGCCGCCTATTCCTCTGGCCGCCCGGCTTACGGGGTCGGGGCTGGCAACTCCTCTATCGTTATCGACGAGACGGCGGATATCGCGATTGCGGCACAGAATACCCGCATCTCAAAAACCTCCGATTTCGGGTCTGGCTGTTCGGCGGACGGGAATATCATCATCCAGCGCAGCATCTATGACCAGATGGTCGCAGCGCTGGAGGCCGAAGGCGGCTATCTGTGCAGCGATGCGGAAAAGGCACTGCTGGAGTCGGCGATGTGGGACGAGAAGGGCAACCGCACTTTCCCCACCATCGCCTGCAAACCCCAGCAGACCGCGGATGTGGCCGGGTTCAGCATCCCCGCGGATCGAAAGTTCCTGATGGTTGAAAATCAGGGCCAAATCGGCCCGGACCACAAGTTCAGCAAGGAAAAGCTGACGACGCTCATGGCGCTCTATAATTTTGATACTTTCGAAGGCGCGCTCGCCACCGTTCGCGCCATTTACGACACCGGCGGCAAGGGGCATTCCTGCGGCATCTATAGCCATAATGACGCCAATATCGACGCGCTCGCCCGCGTCGCCCCGGTCAGCCGGATGATGGTGCGCCAGCCGCAATCCAAGGCCAATGCAGGGGCGTGGACCAATGGGATGCCGATGACATCCAGCCTTGGCTGCGGCATCTGGGGCGGCAACATCACCAATGAAAACGTCACCATGAAACACATGATGAACTACACATGGGTCGCACGGCCCATCGCCGAAGATCGTCCCTCGGAAGAGGAACTTTTCGGCGAATTCTACGGACAGGAGATCGCATAATGGACGGCAGTAAATTAGACGGCAAAACCGTGGCCGAACATATCGTTGATTTCCTGCAAAGGCGCGACGTGGAACATGTGTTTGGCCTGTGCGGACACACCAATATTGCCGTGCTGGCGGCACTGGCCGAAAGCCCGATTGATTTCGTCACCGTCCGACATGAACAAATCGCGAGCCATGCGGCTGACGCCTATGCACGGGTCACCGGGCGTGCATCCGTTGTCCTCAGCCATCTGTCCCCTGGGCTGACCAATTGCGCAACAGGCGTCGCGAACGCCGCACTCGATTGCATCCCGATGGTGGTGATCGCGGGCGATATCCCCACCCATTATTATGGCAAACACCCGCATCAAGAGGTCAACCTGCATGCGGACGCCGCCCAATGGGAAATCTATCGCCCCTTCGTGAAACGGGCCTGGCGGGTGGACCGTGCCGACCTGATGGCGGAAATCCTGGAAAAGGCGTTCCATCTGGCCGAGAGCGGCCAACCCGGCCCGGTGCTGGTCAATGTGCCGATGGATATCTTTAGTGAGGTCATCCCCTCTGACACGTTCGACCGGGTGGCGAAAAACACCCGCACCCTGTCCAAGCCCAGCATCGATGACGATACCGCGTGGGCGATCGTTGAGAGGCTTGCCGCGGCAGACCAGCCCGTGGCCTATGTGGGCGGAGGCATCCTGCTGGCGCAGGCGTCCGACGAACTGGATGCATTTGCCAGCCATATGGGCTTGCCCATTGCGCATTCGCTGATGGGCAAGGGTGCGCTGCGCGACGATCACCCGCTAGTCATGGGGATGACGGGGTTCTGGGGGACCGAACTGGTCAACCAGACCTGTCTGGAGGCCGATGTGGTCTTTGCCGTGGGCACGCGGTTCAAAGAGGCGGATTGTTCCAGCTGGTATCCCGGGTACACGTTCAATATCGGGGCGGAAGGCAATGACACAAAGGTCATCCATATCGACATCGAACCGCAGGAGATTGGGCGGAACTATCCAACCGAAATCGGGGTCGTGGCAGATGCCAAAGCTGCGTTGCGGGTTCTGACCCGCGTGGCCAAAGAGATGTATCCGGACGGGTTCACGCGGGATACAAAAAAGGCGGAGATTGCGCAGTTCCGGGACAGCTTCAAAGCGTCAAACAGTGACACGCAAAGCGCGGCCGCTTTCCCGATGATGCCTGAACGTATTCTGGCCGATACGCGCAAGGCATTGCCCGATAACGCGATCATCACCACGGATGTAGGCTGGAACAAGAACGGGGTGGGGCAGCAATTCGACATCCTGACGCCGGGGTCGATCCTGACCCCGGGCGGGTTTGCGACCATGGGTTTCGGACCACCGGCGGCGATTGGCGCGAAACTGGCAGCACCGGACCGGGTGGTCCTGTCACTGGTTGGCGATGGTGGCTTTGGGCAAAACCCATCCATGTTGGCCACGGCGGTTGAGCTGAATCTCGGGATCATCTGGCTGGTGATGAATAACAATGCGTTTGGCACCATCGCGGGGCTACAAAAAGCGCATTATGGGCTGACCTATGGCACGACCTTCCCAGGCAGCGTGGCAGCGCCAACCAATGGGCTGGGCTATGCTGAAATCGCGCGCGCCTACGGGGCCGACGGGATCCGCATCACCGCTGCGGATGAATTGCTACCCGCGCTGCAGGCAGCCATTGCCAGCGGCAAGCCAACGGTGTTGGATGTGCCCATGATCAACAACCCCACGCCCACAACCGGGCATTGGAACATCCTTGATATCTATTCACCTGACAAGGATGTCAGCCATGTGGCGACCTAGAAAGTGATGATGATGCAGAATCCCAGGAACCGTTTCAAAGAAGACTTGCGCGCAGGCAAGCAGCAATTGGGGATCTGGAATTCCATCGGCGGGCATTCCGTGCCGGAACTGCTCGGCGGGGCCGGGTTTGATTGGGTGCTGGTGGATAGCGAACATGCTGCCACCGAAACTATTGATGTGCTGCCCGCGCTGCAGGCGATCGGGCAGTATCCCGAAACCGCAGCCCTGGTGCGGCCTGCGGCGAATGATCCAACGCTGTTCAAACGCATCCTCGACATGGGCGCACAAACGCTGCTTGTGCCTTATGTGCAAACGGCAGAGGAGGCCGCCGCCGCCGTCAAAGCAATGCGTTACGGCCCGCGTGGCATGCGTGGGATGGCGGGCATGACGCGGGCCACACGCTATGGCAAGGTTGACGATTACTTCGCCACTGCATCTGATGAACTCTGCCTTGTTGTGCAGGTCGAAACGATTCAGGGGCTGGAAAATCTTGAGGCGATTGCCCGGACCGACGGGGTGGATGCGGTGTTTTTCGGACCCGCTGATCTGAGCGCCAGCATGGGTTTTCCCGGACAGTTGAGCCACCCCGAAGTCGATGCAGCCATTTGTGATGGCATCAAACGGCTGGGTGCGATTGACGTGCCTGCGGGTGTCATGGCATTGGATCCCAAAACGGCGCAACGCTACATGGATCAGGGCGCATCATTTGTGGCCGTTGCCGTTGATCTTGCGCTGCTGACCAATGCGATTGGCACGCTAAAGGCGCATTTCTCCGAAAGGTGATGATGTGCTGTCATCGTGAAAAAATATGCGCCGCATATTTTTTCGGCAGCGTTGCGTCGCTGGGAAATGTCACGCGCTGAAACAAAAAATCTGTGCCACAGATTTTTTTGCCAGACGCAACCCCTGGCGCTTCACGCCGCTAATGCGCTTTCTTGCGCGGTACAAAAGGCAGTGGCATCACCGGAATACCATCATCTACCAGCTTTTTGGCCTCATGCAGGTTTGCCTCGCCATAGATCGGCCGTTCCGGCTTGATGCCGTCGTGCATGTCCCGCGCCTCGGTCGCGAAATCGCGGCCGACATATTCCGATTCCGCTTCGACCTTCTTTTTCAACGCCGTGAGGGCGGCGTCAGTCTGTTTCGGGGCAGTGATGCTTTTGGATGTATTGATGGCGGGAGCCATGATCATTTTTGACACTTGGGTTGAGCCGCATGTCGTGCAGTTTATCATGCCTGTCGTCACCAGCTTGTCGAAGGCCGCACCCGACTGGAACCAGCTTTCAAACTGGTGATCCTGATCACATTTGAGGTGAAATTTTATCATACGTCATCACATTAGGGGCTGGGCGGTTAAATAGGGGTTTTGAGCTATTGCGCAACCCGGTTGGTAAAATCCTGACCTTAACGTGGCATTCATATTTGCACCGCGCGACCGACTAACCCGGTCATTTTCGCGAAAAGGGTCCGACACAAATCCGACGTTGCGCCGCCGCTCTGCCGACCGCCCATTTTGTAGGAAATCAGGGGTTTTACCAAGTTTAAGCCGAGTCGCAGCCACCGTACGTTGCGCCACCCCGATGCGTCCGCCGAACGTTGCGTGACCTACTGATCTGGCGGTGCAAATCGGGCGACGATCCTTTTCAGCTCCGGCTCGGTCAGCCGCTTGGCGGCCTTCTTAGGGCTGAACCATTTGCGCCGCCGCTGCGACTTTTCCGGCCATTTGGCATGCACCTTCTGCACATGCACCGGATAGACAATGGCGACCGCCGGGGCGGTCCCTTCTTTCAGCGGTTTGACATATGTGTAGATGCCCAATGACTGGTTGCTGACCTGCCCGCTGACCCCCGCCTCCTCGTAAGCTTCCTGGGCTGCGGCATCTGCGGGCGTCTGTTTGTGCATAGGCCAGCCTTTGGGAATGATCCAGCGTTTGCGGGTCCGGCTGGTCACCAGACAGACCTGTACCTTACCATCCTTGATCCGCCAGCACAGCGCGGCGAACTGGGCGCGTATATCGGTCTTGCGCCCGGTCGTGAATTTCAGTGGAAGCTGGTCAGGAGATGAATTCACCATGGCTCTGATCCGAAATTGGGTTACATCCCTGACATGTCGGCCATTATTCATGCCACGCCTGCTGCGGCAACCCCTTGC
Organism: uncultured Paracoccaceae bacterium; assembly: GCA_947503925.1. Taxonomy (GTDB): domain Bacteria; phylum Pseudomonadota; class Alphaproteobacteria; order Rhodobacterales; family Rhodobacteraceae; genus Yoonia. The sequence goes on from CANNFQ010000006.1 coordinate 120,382, forward strand.
CCCCGATTTATCGGGTCAGAGATTTATCGCCATTCCAGCTATGGCGCGTGGCATCCATTGCGCATCCCCCGTGTGTCGACCGTGATGGACCTGACCCGCGCCATGGGATGGCTGCAGCCGGCGCAGTTCGTCACGTCACCAAGGGCGAAACCGGCGGCGCTGGCTGGGTTTCATACGGCGGAATACATCGCCGCTTTACAGGCCGCAGAGGCGGCGCAAGTGGTCACCGATCAGACCCGCGACCGGCATGGGATAGGCACTCCGTCCAACCCGGTATTCCCCGAAATGTACCGCCGCCCGGCCACCTCTGCCGGGGCGTCGCTTTTGGCGGGGGAATTGTTGCGGAACGGCGGTGTGATCTATTCCCCTGCGGGGGGTACGCATCATGGTATGCCAGACAGGGCGAACGGGTTTTGTTACCTCAACGATCCGGTGCTGGCGATCCAGTCATTGCGGCGCAACGGCGCAGATCGCATTGCCTATGTCGATATCGACGCCCATCACCCGGATGGGGTTGAGGCCGCATTTGCAGATGATCCCAACACGTTGCTGATTTCGGTGCATGAGGAAAACCGGTGGCCCCGCACGGGTCAGTTGACGGATCGGGGGCAGGGGCAACTGTTCAACCTGCCGGTGCCCGCAGGCCTGCATGATGATGATATGGCCCTGATCCGCGATCAGGTGATCCTGCCGCTGGTCGCCGATTTCCGGCCCGATGCGATTGTCCTGCAATGCGGCGCCGACGCGGTGGCCGAGGATCCGCAATCGCGCCTGACCTTGTCCAATAACGCGCATTGGGCGGTGGTGGCCGCGCTTGCTCCGCTCAGCCTGCGCTATCTGGTTCTGGGCGGCGGTGGATATAATCCGTGGTCTGTCGGTCGGCTTTGGGCCGGGGTCTGGGCAACCCTGTGCGGGGCAGAAGTGCCGGATGTTTTGCCGGCAGAGGCGCAGGAGGTTCTGGGTGCACTGGAATGGAAATTGCCGATGCGCACCCGCTATGCCGAACCACATTGGGTCAGCAACCTGCGGGATGCGCCCCGGCATGGACCGATCAAGGATGATGTGCGGCAACGCGCCGATGCGCTGAAAGCCTGGATGAAGGCCTGGGTCTGACCCTTGCCATGCCTGCCGAACCGCCGGATAGTCGCGCCATGATGACGCGTGTTTTCTGCATGATGCTGGCAATGCTGGCGGCGCCCGTTTTGCGGGCCGAAACGCTTGTTTTTGCGGCGGCCAGCCTGAAAGAACCGCTTGATGAACTGGCCGAGGCCTATGGTGACGTGACCGTGTCCTATGGGGGCAGCAGCACATTGGCCCGGCAGGTCAGCTTTGGGGCGCCCGCCGATTTGGTTCTTTTGGCCAACGCAGACTGGATGGCAGTTCTGCAGGATGACGGATTTGTTGTCCCCGAAAGCGTCGCGGATTTCGCCGGCAATGCGCTTGTCCTGATCGGCCCGGCAGAGGCGGGCGATGTTCTGCTGCACGGCTATGGTATGGCATCTGCATTGGGTGACGGACGGCTGGCCATCGGTCTGACAGAGGCGGTGCCCGCAGGTATTTATGGCAAGGCCGCGTTGGTCCATCTGAACCTGTGGGAGCCGCTATCGTGGCGGTTGGCAGAGGTGGATAATGTCCGCGCGGCCATGGCACTGGTGGCTCGCAAACAGGCCCCGCTGGGCATTGTTTATGCCACGGATGCCCGGGTCAGCGATGATGTGCGGGTGGTCGCCCGTTTCCCGGCTGCGGCGCATCCGCCGATCCGCTATGTAGGGGCATTGACGGTGCAGGCTGACGCGCAGGCCGCTGCATTCTGGGACTTCGTCAAGGGTCCTGACGGGCAAGCCGTTTTGCAGGATGTCGGTTTTTTGCCACCACAGCAGGGCGTCAAATGATGGATGCGCTTGGCGCAGCAGAATGGGCGGCGATCTGGCTGTCGCTGCGGGTCGCCATTGTGGCGACGATCTGCGCACTGCCTATCGCAATTGCTATTGCCTATCTTTTGGCGCGCAAGGAATTTCCGGGGTGGCAATTGTTGAACGGGCTGGTGCATCTGCCCCTTGTTTTGCCCCCCGTGGTCACCGGCTATCTGTTGCTGGTCGTCTTTGGGCGGCAAGGGGCAGTTGGTGCGTTTCTATACGATGTCTTCGGGATCACGCTGGCGTTCCGTTGGACCGGGGCCGCATTGGCCGCAGCCATCATGGCGTTTCCGCTGATGGTGCGCGCGATCCGGTTGGCGATCGAGGCGGTTGATCCGGGGTTGGAAGATGCCGCAGCCACATTGGGCGCGTCCCGATGGCGGATTTTTGGCACGTTGACCTTGCCCCTGATCGCCCCCGGCGTGCTGGCGGGGGCTGTGCTTGGCTTTGCCAAGGCGCTCGGCGAATTTGGGGCCACAATCACCTTTGTTGCGGCGATCCCGGGGCAGACCCAAACCATTCCGTCGGCGATTTACGGGCTGTTGCAGGTTCCAGGCGAGGAACCGGCGGTATTGGGCCTTGTTATCGTCTCGATCATTTTGGCCATGGGCGCATTGCTGCTGTCGGAATGGCTGGGCCGGGTTATGGCCCAGCGGGTGGGGCGCTGATGTTACAGGTCGCAATCCAGAAACGTTTGGGTGATTTCGAACTTGACGTCAGCTTTGATGCGCCCGCCGGGGTTACGGCGATTTTCGGGCGGTCCGGCAGTGGAAAAACCTCGCTGGTGAACGCGGTGGCAGGGCTGCTGAACCCGGATGACGGCCGTATCGTTCTCGGCGATCAGGTGCTGTTTGATGCCGGAGCAGGGACAAGGCGCGCACCGCAACAGCGGCGCGTCGGTTATGTGTTTCAGGATGCCCGCCTGTTTCCGCATATGAGCGTGGAGCGCAACCTGCGCTATGGCGGGGATCATGATGCCGAACGGGTGATCGAAGTACTGGGACTGGGGGATCTGTTGGCGCGCCGTCCTGCGGGCCTGTCGGGTGGTGAAAAGCAACGTGTAGCGTTGGGCCGCGCGCTGATGTCCGACCCGCAGATATTGCTGCTGGATGAACCGCTTGCCGCCCTTGATGCGCCGCGCAAGGCAGAGATCCTGCCCTATATCGAGCGGCTGCGCGACACCGTGCAGGTGCCGATGCTGTATGTCAGCCACGACGTGTCAGAAGTGGCGCGGCTCGCCACGACACTGGTCATTCTGGATGCCGGATCAGTTGTTGCCTCCGGACCGGTGGGCGAGGTGTTATCGCGCCCTGCGGCGGTGCCTTTGCTGGGCGTGCGTGATGCGGGTGCGGTGATCGTGACCAAGGTTGCAGGACGTTTGCTGGATGACGGGCTGACAGAGCTGGTGTTTTCCGGCGGGCGCATCATGCTGCCCGGTATTCTGGGCACGCTGGGCCAGACCGTGCGCCTGCGTATCCCGGCACAGGATGTGATCCTGTCGCGCGCAGCGCCCAAGGGCATCAGCGCCTTGAACGTGCTGCCGGTGACAATCACCGCGCTGGAACAGGGGCGCGGCCCGGGCGTGGCGGTGGGGCTGAAGGCGGGTGATGATGCGTTATTGGCGCGGGTGACGCGACGCAGCGCGTCACGGATGGAACTGGCCGTGGGTCAGCAGGTCTTTGCGATTATCAAGGCAACGGCTGTCGGGCCGGAGGATGTCGGCTAAAGCGCCTTCTCAATGGCGGCGAGGGTCCGCCGCACCCCGCCTGCATGGGCGTCGTAAAAGCCGGCGATCTGGGCGTCGGTCACTTGCGATGGCGACTGGACGATCTGTTGTAACGCTTCAGGTGTCTCAACAAGGGTGCAAACGCCTGCCGCAATCGCCTCTGCCGCCGGATATTCGATGGTCCAGATATGCGGCCCAACTATCACTGGTTTGCGCAGGGCAAGCGGTTCAATCACGTTATGCGCCCCCTTGGGCACAAAACCCCCGCCGACAATCGCCCGATCACACAAGCCGAGATAGAAATACATTTCACCCATACTGTCACCCAGTAGCACATCGATATCGGGCAAGGGATCGGTCGCAGTGAGCGACTCATCCAGCACCTCCGACCGTCGCGCAAAGCGAATTCCAGCATCGTGCAGCATTTCGGCCACTTCGTCAAACCGTTCTGGCGCGCGGGGCACATAGATGAAACAGGTGCCCGGGCAATTACGGATCATGTCGATATAAATGGCATCTTCGCCCTCGACCACGCTGGTCAGGGTGAAGCTTGGCCGCCCTTTGGTCAGGGTCGGGCGCAAGGTTGCGGCGGCGTCAAGATGATGCTGTGGGATCGGCTGGTCAAAACGCAATTCGCCGGTGATCGCGATATTGCGCATGCCGGCGGCGGCAAACCGGTCCTGCTGCGTCCGGGATTTGACAAAGCCGCCGGCAAAGCCCGGCAGTAGGGCGGCGCGCAACCCACCCTTGTCCTTTTCATAGCTTTTCTTGGGATATTGGGCGTTGCACATGAATAGTGGCGTGCCCTGTTTGCGACAGGCCATGATCATGCGCGGCCAGATCTCAATCTCCATCACCAGCCCGTATTTGGGGGCAAAGGCAGTCAGAAAACGCCGATAAGCAAAGTCATATTCAAACGGCACCCAAATGCTACGAACCTTGCCTGCGGCGATTTCTGGCCTGAATTCGCGGGTCGCCTCGCGCCGACCGGCGGGGGTGAAATGGGTGGTGACCACATGTTCACCCCGCGCCAGCAATTCGCGGATCAGGGGCGTGGCGGACCGCATCTCGCCCAGCGAAACGGCATGCACCCAGACCGCCCCCTCGCGCGTATCCGCGTAACGCCCGAATCGTTCCCCTAGATGTTGGATATAATCCGGGTCCTTGCGCCCGCGCCGCCACAGATAGATCAGGATGACAGGCAGCATGATCCACCACAGGATCGTGTAGCCGATCAATGCGATCCGTAATTTGGGGGGAGGGAAGTTTTCAGCCATCTGCGCCCTTTAGCAGGTCGATGAGTTGCTGCGCCAGATCGTCGGTCCGGTTTGCGGCGGTGGTGATGACATCTTCGGCGTTTTGAGCCAATGTCGCGGGCCGCTCCGACCGTAAAAGATCGGCTAGCGCTGCTGGGTTTGTGACCTGCTCTGCCGCCTCGGCCATGTCGAGTGCTGCGAAATCATCCGCAAAATTTGCAATGCGCGGCCCATGTGCAATGGCTGTGCCCAGAATGGCCGCCTCCCACGGGTTGTGGCCTTCGATGTCGCCGAACGTCCCGCCGATCAGCACCAAGTTGGCCAGCCGGTAGACCAGCCCGAGTTCGCCGAACGTGTCGCAAATCCAGATCGGGTCTCTTGGGTTTGGCAACTCGCCTTTACTGCGGAACTTCGGCCTGTCTTCGGTGGTGATGTCGTCAACCCGTTCAGGGAAACGCGGCGCGATGATCAAAAGCGCCGTTGGATCCTTTTCGCGTAATAATGCATGGGCGGCCAGGGCGATGGCCTCATCTTCCGCATGTGACGGCGCGACAGTCCAGACCGTGCGACTGGCCAAATGGGTTTCAAGCGTGCTGAGCGTTTCGGGGTCATGCGACAGGGCCAGGGCGGCGGGTTTCAGCGACCCTGTGACGGCCACATCACGCCCACTCAACTGGTTCAGATGCTGCGCGGTCCTGTCGTCCTGCGCAGTGATCAACCGCATGGGGCGATAGATGTCGCGATAAAGCGCTGCGAATTTTTGACGTTTTTGCAATGCCTTGGCGTCCATCCTTGCGGCAACGACGGCTTGGGGGGTATTTAACTTAGTCAAGTCGCTTACAAAGCCCGGCCAGATATCCTGCTCCGCCCAAATGCACAGATCGGGCTGAAAGTGCTGCAGAAACCGACGCCGGTAGCCGGGGGCGTCGATGGGCAGGAATTGGTGGATCGTGCGGGGGGGCAGGTTGTCTGCGAATACTTTGGCAGAGGCGGAAGTGGTTGAGGTGACAAGAAACTGCACCTGCGGATCAAGCGCCGCGATACGAGTAATCAACCCGCGCAGCGACATCACCTCGCCCAGCCCAACCGCGTTGAACCAGATCAACGTACCGTCGGGCCGTGGGGCCAATGACTGCCCCAATTTTTCGCGCCATCTGTCGGGGTGTTCCTTGCCGCGCTTCAACCGTTTGCGAAGGAGGGTAGGGGCGATAAGCGGAAAGCCATGGGCTAGCAACAAATAAAGACCCAAAAGCAACCCGCGTCGCATCCTAGTCATGGAACGTTTTTTGCAGGCTGGCGTCCCAGAACGCGTCGGAACGCAGCACATCGACAAACCGCTCGGCCGCGCTGCCACCGCCAAAGGCGCTGTGGCGTGGATAGGATTTGCCCCATTGGGTGGTCAGGAAATCCTTGATCTTCTCCGCCTCCTGTGCATCGGCAAAAAACACCGAAGGCGATTTGGCCCGATTGGTCTGGCGCGATCCGATATCGAGCGACGCCAACCCAATGAATGGTGCCTCGCGCACCCCGGCAGAGGAGTTGCCGACCATGACGGCGGCGTTTTTCATCAGTTCGGAAAAATGGGCAAAGCGCATGGATGGCAGCACGCGGAACCGATCAACTGGCAGTTGGTCGATCTGGTCAAAGATATCGGTGGAGCCGGGGTCATTATTCGGGGCGATCAGGACAAAGTGACGGCCTGACCCGATCAAAGTGTCAAACAGGGCTTTCGCCTGCGCGCCGATTGTGTCGGCCTCTGACGTGACAGGGTGAAAGACACAGATCCCGTAATCATCAAAGGGAATGTCATAACGCGCCTTCACCTCATCAATGCTGACACCGGTGGGGTTGGCGTGAAAATCCAGCTCGGGCGAGCCGATGGCGTGGATATGGCTTGCCGCCTCCCCCAATGACTGCACTCGACGGGCGGCATCATCGGAAGATACGAAATGATGGCTGGCCAGTTTGCTGTTACAGTGGCGGTAAATCTCATCAATCGTGCCGGAAACCTCGCCACCTTCAATATGGGCGCAGCGGATGTAATTTGTGGCACATACCAACGCGCAGGCCAGCGCCTCCACCCGGTCGCCATGGATCACCACCAGATCGGGGGCGTGTTCGCGGGCGAAATCGGAGAACCCCATCACGGTCTTGGCGAGGATCATATCCTGCGGGTCGCCGGGTCGCTGGTTGAGGAATTCGTGCACCTGCACGTCTGGCACGCGCTGCACCTCAAGCTTGGTCAACCCGTAGCGGGCGAGCATATGCATCCCGGTGACAAAGAAGGACACATCGAACTCCGCACGAGAGGCTGCAAGGGCAAGAGGTTCAAGCTTGCCGAAATCTGCCCGGGTGCCTGTCACGAAAAGGATGGATTGTTTCATGCCCCCCGGGATAAAGCCGCAGATATCAAGCCGCAAGACCCGTTAAGGGCGCTGTGCTTGTGTCTTGTATTCCCGTTTCATGGCATTGCGCGCTATCTTGCATTGCGCGGCGTGGGCGCGTTTAGACCATGACTGGATCGGGATGGCCGTCCGTTCACCCAAGCCATCCACCAATGTCAGATGATATCCATCTGCCGGATTACCCGTCACGACCACGTTGCGCAAAGCGGGGTCCGATATTACGGCCCGAAACGAGATGATGTCATCCCACAGCTGATCAATCGCGGCCTCGATCAGTGGTTCCACGGGGTTGTTGCGTGCATGGTTTGCAAGGGTCGGTGCAAGCTTGCCATCGGCACCCCTGATGGCTTCGAACATCGCGCCGGGGCCGTCACTGGTTGCGATAAAGCCAAGGAACTGGGAAACAAATCCCGGCACTTCACCCGTTCTGGCAACCATTTCGGCAACGGCGTCAATCTCGACAAATGAATTCAGCAGCGACCCGAACCGCCGCCGTTTGGGTCGCAGCAATGTCCGCAGCCATTGCAGTGGTTTGTGCCTGAGCGGCTTGTGCAGTTTGATGACGATATTGGGGTCATCCGGATGGGCGTGAATATTGCGCCCCCCGCCCTTGGACAAAAGACTGTTTGATGACAATGTGATCTTTGGTCGGGTCATATCACCTTGCCTTTGGTCCTGCCACGTCGCGCCCCCGTTGCGTTAGCCCGCGCGTCAGAGTAGCTAACGGGTTGCATAAACCAAAAATGGAAGCCGGGGCAAAGATGGATAAACCCAAAAAAGTGGTTGTGACATTTGGAACATTCGATGTGTTCCATATTGGCCACCTGAATATCCTCAAACGGGCCGCCGCCTATGGTGATGCGCTTTATGTGGGGGTCTCGTCCGACCGATTGAATATGGAAAAGAAAGGCCGCGCGCCAATTTATGCAGAGCCCGAACGGCTGGCCATTGTCCAGCATATGAAACCTGTCACAGATGTTTTTGTCGAAGACAGCCTGGAGTTGAAGGCAGAATACCTACGCGAACATAATGCGGATGTTCTGGTGATGGGCAATGACTGGGAAGGCAAGTTCGATCATCTGAAAGACATTTGCGAGGTCGTTTATTTGCCCCGAACCGAAGGCGTCTCGACCACCGAAACGATCTATAAGATCAAGAAATATGAGTAACGACCTGCGGGTCGGGTTCTACATACGCAATGCGTTTCAGGCGGCACATCTTGCGCCGCTGTTTCGCGCGATCCCGGATGCGACATGGCTGTTGCGATCCGCCGCCGATGCGGAGGCATTTGGCATCGGTGATGCCCCGCGCGCCAGCAGTCGCTATTTCATTCGTAACCTGATGCGCCGGTTCGATGCTGTCGTTGCCCATGCCGGACCACCTGGTGGTCGCGTGCTACGCGGCACCGCGCTGGTCATGGTGCAATATGGGTATGCCAAGGAGCCCTATAATTTCGGCGATTGGCGCAAGCAGGCGCAGGCGATCTGCGCCTATGGTGACTATGCCGCCACCCGCTTTGCACCGCATGCCCCGGCCTTCACCATTGGAAATCCCCGCTGGGATGACTGGACCGCCCCCGGCTTCGCAGAGGAAGCCCAGATGGCCCTGCCAGATCTGGCCGCTGATCGGCCCGTATTGCTCTATGCCCCGACCTGGGGCGATCTGAGCAGTCTGCCCTATTGGTTGCCCGAACTCTCAAAACTGGCCGAAACCCACACCGTTCTGGTCAAGGCGCATCATAATGCAGTCAGGGATGGTCAGCTTGGTGATATTAGCGACCACCCGCATATCCATGATATCGGCCATGTCGATCTGATGCAGGCACTGGCCGTTTGCGATGTTCTGCTTTCTGACTATAGCGGTGCCATTTTTGACGCGATCATGTGTGACAAGCCTGTCGTGCTGCTTGACCTACCCGATATCGATGCGCGTTTTGGCAAAAAGCTGGACGCCCAAAGCCTTGAGATGGCGCGGCGTGATGAGTTGGGCTTTCGGGTTGCGGGGCCTGAGGCACTACCTGGCGCTGTGCAGCAAGCCTTGCAGACAGGACCGCAGGTCAGCGATGCCTTGCGCGATGGGTTGTTTTTCAAGCCAGCGTCAGTGGCTGAGGCGTTTCGACAGGCCTTGCCAAAGATGATTGCGGGCTGATGGTAGCTTGGTTTCCCTATCTGTAAAATCAGATCAATGCCGTGACCAGCAGCATCACCAACAGCCCAGCCTGCGCCAACAGGGTCAGAAACATGCCATAAAGGCGCAGCCGCCAGTTTGTACCGTGTATAGCGAAATAGATCGCATGCAGAAGTCGTCCGGCGCTGAACAAGATAGCCAGCACGACAAGCGGAACCAGTGCACCGGCCTGCAACTCGATCAGTCCGATCAGGATCAGGGCCACGGGGATCTGTTCGGCGGCGTTTGCCTGCCCCCGGATCGCCTTGGTCATCACCCGGTCATCATTATCGCCCAGCACGATCCCGTCACGGCGGCGGATCATGATCACCCGCACGGTCAAGGCAAACAGAACCGCGCCGTTGACAAACGCGGTCAGGCTGGTCAGGGGCAGGGCAATATCGGGCATCGGATGGTCGTCCTAAAAGGCTGAGTTGATGGTGAAGCCAACGGAAAAATTGTTGCGGGTAAAACGGCCCACATTGCTTTCGGTATCCGACCCGGTGATCGTCATGGCGGGGGTGAAACCGGCATATTCAACACCCGGCAAGCCCAGATTGATGCCGTAAAAATAGCCTTCATCCTGGCGCCCGTCAGCAGAGAAGGGAAAGATCGGATAATCACTTTTCTTGACCCCGGCGCTGAAGCTGAGGGAAACCGGCCCAATCGGCTCCGCAAAACTGTAGCCAAGCTCGAAGCTCCACTCATCAAAGGTCAGGCTGGATGCGTCGCCATCGCTTTGCACCCGACCGAGCGTGCCTGACAGGCGATTGCCGTTTTCAAACCTGTAGGACAGCCCTGTGCGCAGGGTCGTGCGCATGGCCTCCCCCAGATTTTCGCTGGCGTAATCCTGCCACTCGCGACGGGCAGAGACAAACAACAGTAGCGGATCGTCCAACTGGATCGCACGGCTGAGCGACAGCCGGCGGAAGTCGTAATACCGGTCGCCCCCGAAATCGATGCCCCCTGCAGCCAGATCAACCCCAAAGGTTCCGTTGCGCAGCACCCGGTCGTAACCAAGTGACACTTGCAGGTAATCGGATGAAAAATCATCGGAATCGATTGTGACCGGATCGCCAGTGGCTGGATCCTCCGCAGTTTCGTCGTTCAGTCGCACCCGCGCGCCCTGATATTGAAACCCGATTGTGGCCCGGTCCTGCGCCGTCTGGTGAAACCGGTATCGGGTGCCGAAATTCAAGGTGGCCCGCACCCCGGCCAAGGCCAGCGCATCGGCCGAGAGGTTGCCAGTAAACCCGCCAAGGTCGTCGACATCGTTTTCCTCGGCCCCGCCATTCACATTGTTGGACGGCACAATCGAAAACCCGAATGTCGTGGACCACGGGTTGGCCCGGCGCACGCCACCTGCATCGCGTAAGGTCCGCGCGCGTTCTTCTTCATTGGGGGCGACGGTCAAGGCGCGGCGCAGCCAGAACGTGGCCAAGGTGAACCGTTCCTCATTGGCGGCGGCAAGGGCCGTCAATCGCGCCGCCTCATAGCGTTGCGTATCGTTTTGCGACAGGGCAAAGGCGCGGGCCCCGGCTTCGCGCCCTTCGGTGGCCTGGCCTGCGCGTGGGGCACCGGCGGCAATCACCAGCAGTGCGGCGCGGTCATCAGGATCAATGGCCAGCAGGCTGCGTGCGATTTGCAAGGCCAGCTCTGTTTCGCCTGCAAACAGGGCGCGGGTTGCGATCACGCGCGCCTCTTCGACGGGGATATCAACGGATGTTTGGGCTGCCGCCCCGGACCCGCACAGGATCAGGGCACAGGCCATGGCTTTGACGGTTTTATGGATTTGGTGCATCTGCAATTGGGGGCGCCTAATATTGGTTTCTACGAATTGCGGTTGCACGCCTGTCGCGCATAGCAACCGCGCGCATAAACGGCAACTGTCTTGCCAAAGTGTCAGTGGGGTTTTGCCCATCTCGTCCATTCCCTATAGTCGCCACAGATTCACATACGCTGCCGGAGAAGCACATGCCCATCACCCCAGACCAACAGGCCGAAATCGACACATTGCGTGCCAACCCGCAACCGACGCTGCGCACGGTCGCCCCGGGGATGGAGCAGCACCTCTACCATGTCTATAACGTCCTGGATCACGGTTTTATTCGCGTGATTGATTACATGGGCGATGATGCCGCGATTTGTCAGGCCGCGCGGGTGTCCTATGGCAAGGGCACAAAGTCGGTCCAGAACGATGCTGGGCTGATCCGCTACCTGATGCGTCACTGGCATTCTACCCCGTTCGAGATGTGCGAGATCAAGCTGCATGTCAAACTGCCCGTCTTCGTCGCCCGGCAATGGATCCGGCACCGGACGGCGAATGTGAACGAATATTCCGCCCGTTATTCGATCCTCGACCGGGAGTTCTACATCCCCGAGCCGGATAAACTCGCCGCACAATCGGTGATCAACAATCAGGGCAGGGGCGAGGCGCTGACCGGCGAGGAAGCCGCCCGCGTGCTGGAATACCTCAAGGGCGATGCCGCCCGCTGCTATGACCATTATGCAGAGATGATTTCGGATGAGGGCCAGCAGGGCCTCGCCCGAGAGCTGGCCCGCATGAACCTGCCTGCCAATATCTATACCCAATGGTATTGGAAGGTGGATTTGCACAACCTGTTCCACTTCCTGCGGCTACGGGCGGATGCCCACGCGCAATACGAAATCCGGGTCTATGCGGATGCGATCTGCAAAGTGGTGGCCGACTGGGTGCCCGCGGCCTATGGGGCGTTCGAGGACTACCGGATGGGCGGGGCGACACTCTCGGGGAAGGCTCTGGATTGCTTGCGGCGGATGCTGAAAGGTGAGGAGGTGACGCAGGAGACCTCTGGCATGTCCAAGGGGGAATGGCGGGAGTTTGAAGAGGTGATTGGGTGAGTGGGGGACGAATTAAGAAGCACCACTTTGTTCCCAAAGTCCTTCAAAAGCCGTTCAGGTCAGAAGGTGATCATATCTGGTATGCTTGCCGAGGCGAAAATGGGCGTTTCGGTGATGTTGAAGATAGGAATATAGAGTCAACCTTTAGACTTCGTGATCTCTACACAGTGCTTGATAACGATGATACCTTATCGGACGAAGTTGAGAGAAGTTTCTACGGACACATTGATAACTATCTCGGAAAGATCATTCCGGACTTATTGGCAGCATTTGAGCGAAATGAAGTTCCGACTTTTTCTGATAAAGCCCTAGAAAGCCTTCAGCGTGTTACTTATGAAATGATAAAGCGAACTCCAGACTTCACTCGGAGCTATGATGATCTGGAGATCGGGCGTGAATTCATCGAGGACGTTTTAAAGGCCCTTGAGGCGCAACCTGATGCCGAGTTGCAAAGAAAATTTACACAAGTTCTTTCAGATGAAGCAAGTCTGCGTAAGCAGGGCCGAAGTATTCGCGTGAAAGGAATGATAAGAAAATCAGAAAAGGTAAGTGAAGCCATGAAGGATCTCGTCGTCCGCTGGGCGGTGATAGAGGGCAAGCAGTCTTTTGTTCTTTCAAGCTTAGTCGCTTACCGTATTGGAAATGGTGGGCCTAATGGTCTTTCCAATCCCAGCGTTGAAATCTGGATGCCGATAGCGCCAAAGTATGCGGTTGTTTTGGTCCGAGACCCCAATAACAAGATACCGCTTAGAGTGACGGAGGACAGAGACCACGTGCGGAGGGTGAACGAGTATGCAATACGCAACAGTGCTTTTGTAGCTTCGCATTCGGACAGACTTTTGAAGTCGCTTGTTAAGCATGGTGGGATGCTAAGTTAGTCAACAGCCTAAATCCTTACCCGCCCGGCATCGCCGGGCAGCGCCCGGACCTCCCCCACGGGGAGGGCGCTCTTGCAGCGTCCCAACTCACACAAACGTCACATCTGAATTGACCTGCCAGCCACGCACCTCTGTCACAACGCCCCCGAGGTCCGGGCGCTGCCCTTCTCCTGTGCACAACACCGACCGCAGTTTTCGTTGCAACCAAACGCACCCGGGCCGGGGCTCCGCCCGTTTTCGGCTGAATTGATCCACTGGATCAATTCCGAGACGGCTCAAACCCTCCCTCACGGGGAGGGCGCTTTTGCAACGTCACACCCCGCACCACAGTCACCCATGAACGGCAACCCCGCCAAACACACCCGTCGGTGCGCCCCCCCCGAGGTCCGGGCGCTGCCCTTGTGCTGCGCGCCTTATCAGCCCGTTTTCGCGCGTGCCAAGCTGCGCTTAACGATTCGTAAACGGATTTTCGGCAGGTTTGGCGGCGTGATGCGGCGCGCGTGACGCTACGTCGCGCGCCGAAGGTGGCCTGCAGGCGATCCGAAAAGGCCCCCAATTACAGCGCTTTTTCCTTGTGACCCTACGTTACCGGGGGAATTGTCACGTAAGGTTCCCCTCCGGAAATGAGGGCGTTTCCAGTAGATTTTTATCAATGCGAGAACTGGGGAATGCTATGACCACGATCAAGAACACAAGCCTTGCAAAAGACGACACCAGACGGCGTGCCTTTTCGCCGATCCAAATGGATCTGCTTGACCGGCTAAGCCAGGAGGCCGAGACGCGCACCGGGGACAATCCCGCCACCCTGTCAGATCGCCCCGGCACGAAAAGCCGTCTGGCCGCTTAGCCCGCGGCCGCCAGGTTGCCCGCCATCTTGCGCCCGTCGCGCCCTTCGATCAGATCAAAAGTAACCTTTTGATCATCGGCCAGACCGGTCATCCCGGACTGTTCCACTGCGGAAATATGCACAAAGATATCGCTGCCCCCATCATCGGGTGCAATAAATCCGTAACCTTTCGTTGTATTGAACCATTTTACGGTGCCACTCGGCATTTTTTCGTCTCCTTCTTGTCGTGCCCGGGCGGGACGAGGCCAGATATGAGCCCTGCGACACAACTGTCCTTGCTTGACCTTGCACCCCTAGACTTAAGTGTTTTATGCAAAAGGCAAATGATATGGCGTCGCAGCCCGACCTCCCCGGCAAAGTTTCGCACAAAGGACAGATCAACATGCGTTTTTTCGGCTTAAAATCATGCGATACATGTCGCAAGGCGCGCAAGGCTCTTGCCGATGCGGGCCATGATCCGACAATTATCGATGTGCGCGCGGATGGTATCGCGGCAGAAGATCGGGCCAGTATCATTGCCGCCTTTGGCGATCAGGCGATCAACAAGGCCTCAACCACATGGCGCGGGTTGGATGACGCGGAAAAGTCTGGTGATCCTGCCGCGTTATTGGAGGCCCACCCGACATTAATGAAGCGGCCTGTCATTGAACAGGATGGGCATTGGACAATCGGGTGGAAACCGGACGTTCAGGCGCAATATCTGTCGTAAATATGTGGCTCAGGTGGGTTGCCCCCACCTGACCATTGTTACCCGCGCTGGTCGGGCGGTGTCGCGTCATGCGCAAGTTCGGGCACGATGTCGGACAGGCCCACGACCGATGTGCGGTTTTCGCCCAATCGCCGCGCTGTCACGGTCCGTTCAGCCACTTCGCGCGCGCCAAGCGCCAAGATGATTGGCACCTTGCCGACGGAGTGTTCGCGGACCTTATAGTTGATCTTTTCGTTGCGCAGATCGGCCTCTGCCCGCACACCGGCGGCTTGCAAGGCAGCGACGACCTCGTGGGCATAGTCATCAGCATCGGACACGATGGTCGCCACAACGACCTGGCGTGGGGCCAGCCAGAAGGGCAGTTTGCCCGCATGTTCTTCGATCAGGATGCCCACGAAACGTTCAAAAGAACCGAGCGTGGCGCGGTGCAGCATATAGGGGCGGTGTTTGTTGCCATCCTCGCCAATATAGGTCGCACCCAACCGTTCGGGCAGGTTCGGGTCCACCTGGAATGTGCCGCATTGCCATGTCCGGCCAATCGCATCAGTCAGATAGAAATCAAGCTTGGGGCCGTAGAACGCGCCATCGCCTTCCTCCAACCGGAAATCGCGGCCTGTGGATTTGATCGCACCTTCGAGCGCGCCTTCGACATGGTCCCAGCTTTCATCGGATCCGACCCGTTTTTCGGGCCTTGTGGCAAAGGCAATTTCGAATTTCTCAAACCCCAGATCCTTGTAGATACTCGCAAGGAAATCGATGAACTTGGCGCATTCCGCCTCGATCTGATCTTCGGTGCAGAAGATATGACCGTCATCCTGGGTAAAGCCGCGCACCCGCATGATGCCATGCAATGCGCCGGAGGGTTCGTAGCGGCTGCACGACCCGAACTCGGCCAGTCGCAAGGGCAGGTCGCGATAGGATTTCAGACCCTGATTGAACACTTGCACATGGCAGGGACAATTCATCGGTTTCAGCGCATTGATCGCCTTTTCCTTGGCGTGCTCTTCTTCGACCTCAACGACAAACATATGTTCCTGGTATTTGTCCCAGTGGCCCGACGCCTCCCACAGCTTCCGATCAACGACCTGCGGCGTGTTGATTTCCTGATAGCCACCAGCGCGCTGTTTGCGGCGCATATAGTCTTGCAAGGTTGTGTAGACCGTCCAGCCATTGGGGTGCCAAAACACCTGACCGGGGGCTTCTTCCTGCATGTGAAACAGGTCCATCTCGCGGCCCAGCTTGCGGTGGTCGCGTTTGGCGGCCTCTTCCAGCCGGTGCAGATGCGATTTTAGGTCTTCCTTGTTACGGAAGGCGGTGCCGTAAATCCGTTGCAGCATGGGCCGGTTGCTGTCGCCACGCCAATAGGCGCCCGCAATCGACATCAGTTTGAATGCGTCGGCCGGGACTTGCCCGGTATGTTGCAGATGCGGCCCCCGGCACAGATCCTGCCAGTCGCCATGCCAATACATGCGCAGTGGTTCATCACCCGGGATGCTTTCGATCAGTTCGACCTTATAGGGCTCGCCGCGGTCCTGATAATACTGGATCGCCTTGGGGCGGTCCCAGATTTCGGTCCGGACCTCATCGCGTTCGTTGATGATTTCCTTCATCTTCTTTTCAATGAGGGCCAGGTCTTCGGGCACAAATGGCTCTTCCCGGTCAAAGTCGTAATACCAGCCGTCCTGAATAACGGGGCCGATGGTGACTTGTGTTTCAGGCCAGATTTCCTGCACCGCACGGGCCATGATATGGGCCAGGTCGTGGCGGACCAATTCAAGTGCTGGGGCCTCATCCTTCATCGTGTTGATGGCGATGGAGGCGTCCGCATCGATGGGCCATTGCAGGTCCCAATGCTGGTCGTTGACGGTGGCGGAAATCGCCTTTTTGCGTAAGCTGGATGAGATATCGGCCGCCACGTCGGCAGGGGTCACCCCGGCCTCGTATGAACGGCTGTTACCATCAGGAAATGTCAGGGAAATCTGGCTCATGGCCGATGCTCCTCGTCAGTTTGGCGCCCACGGAACGCCCGGTTGCGGGTTATGTGTGGCGGGTTAATGACCTGACTTGTTTGGCGTGTCAACGTGATGATGCAAAGCTGCTGTTACGTCGAAATGGTCATTGACCCGCCTTGCGGATCTGTCAACCATTGCCAATGGGTGGATCTTGACTAGATCAATAGGAGACGAACAGGTGCAAGATTTCAGATATTTGGTGATTGCGAGCGTGGCGTTGCTGAGTGCTTGTGGCGGTTCCGGTGGTGGTGGCGGAGGTGGTGTCAACACGGATTTTGATGCACTGGTTAACCGGGCTGAGGCGCTTTCGGACGCATTAGACGAAGTGGACGACTTGGAAACACCTGTTGCCGCGCTACCCACATCCGGCAGTGCAACGTATTCCGGTGTCGCAGTTTATTTCGGTGTTGATGTCGGGGGCAGCGATCCTGAGGTGTTTGGGGCTCTCGGTGAATTTGTCGGAGAAGCAAACTTTGCGAGTGAAACATTCACTGGCACGGCTGACAGCTTTATTGAGATCACGAATGCGGAAGCGTTGGTTGACGACGAAATCGAGAACATCGACGCGATTGGTGGTAACCGGGTAAGCGGTTCATTCACCGTGGACACAACCTTCGACGGTATTGACGATGGTGGAACAGAGCGCTCCATTCTTGTAGGCGACATTGACGGCAGCATCGTGCATGCCGATGGCTCCACGCAGACATATACTGGCTTGGAAGTCGAAGGGGGATTTTTCGGACCCAGTGGTACGCTGGTGAACGTTGATGGTTCCGGCATAAGTTCCGGCGGGGTCGCTGGTGCAGTGGGGATGCTTGGTAGCCGCTGAGGCCGAACAATCGGCTAAAATATGTGTGCCTGCGGTCCGATCATCTAAATTGGCTGCAGGCGGCATCCCGAAACCACGGTAGTCTACACATCACCCGCGAGCTAGCTGTTGGGTGCAGAGATGTATACCCAGATATACGTTGACTGCGACATGTTTGGCGTTAAATACGACATTAAGCCCAAGTAGATAACCATATCTTGAGGACCTGACATGCCAAGCTACAACCGACAGTTTGATCTAAGCATTGCTGATGTTGACTTGATCGAGGAGGCTTTGCGCGCCCGGGGCCGTGAGCTTTGCCGTATGCGGCGTGCCTTGTCGGAAGAAAATCCGGCCCATCTGGAATCGATCCAGGTGATTGAGCAGGATCAGCGCGCGGGTGAAGAGTTGTTGGGCCGGCTGCATGATCAGAAGATCTTTTACCGGCCCAGTGCGCAGGTTTATGTTGGCGGCTGAACCGGCCTACATTCGTGCGGCGAAGACCGCATAGGCCATGATCAGGCAGCAGATCCAACCGGCGGTAAAGATGATGGGGCGCAAGGGCAGGCGGGCCTTTCCGCTAATGTAGCCAACCGCATGGACCACCCTGAGCCAGAAAAACGCAATCGCCGTCCAGTAGGTCAGGGCGGTGAACCCGTCGAACCGATCCACCAGCATCACCAGAATGGCGAAGGGCACCAGCTGTTCAAGCAGGTTCAGATGCGCACGGTGTGCCCGGTGAATCCATTCTGGCAAAAGATGGGGGTTGGCGGGGCGGATGAAACCGTCAGGCATGCCTTCGGCCTCGGGAACCTGGGCCACGCCAATCACATAAGGCAGCCACATCGATGCGGCAAAGATAGCAAGGCAGGTCAGAATGCCCAGTTCGGTTGGGAAGCTTTCCATGATCGTTCTCCTTACATTGCCGCTTTGAGGCCGGTGCCGGTTTCGAGATAGCTTTTGAGCGATGCCGCCAGCCGCGCCCATCCTTCGGCGAAACCTTCCTGACCCGGCGCCATGTCGTAATGTTCGATCGTCAGCTTGCATTGGTCGCCCTGTGCTTCGATCAGGTAGACCATGTGGCTGGCAGGTGCGTCGGGGCCCATGAATAGCGGCTCAAACGTCATGGCGATGCGGCTTTTGGGGTCAAGCGCGGTTGTCACCTGACGCAGCATTGCGTCGCCATTGGGCAGGATGAAGGCGGTTGCCTGATCCACGGCTGGATTGCCTTGCACCGTGTTACAGGCGAAATGATAGGCTGCCATCTGGTCGGCGTCTGTCAGTGCCGCCCAAAGCGCGTCTTGTGTGCAGCGGATAAATGTCTGCATCATGAAATCGGGTTTTCCCATATGTGTGTCTTTCTCCAGTTTCGTTTTCAACTCTGTCAGTGCGCGGGCTTGTCTTTGAAGAAAGGGGGCGGCCCATCTATCCATCACCTCCTGCAGGGGCAGGGGGTTGAGGTAGTGATATTTGAACCGGCCATCCTTGCGCGTGACGATCAAATTCGCCTCTTCGAGGACTCTCAGATGCTTCATCACGCCAAAACGGGACATCGCTAGCACCTGTTCAAGGTCGCTAAGCGATTGCCCATCGCGTTTACGCAAACTGTCAAGCAGATCGCGCCTTGCGGGGTCGTTGAGAGCTTTGAAAATCGCATCCATGAGATACCTATAGGTTACTATATAGTCACGTGACAATAGAGTCACATAAAAAAACTTGCAGCCGGCGTAACACTGTGATGCCATAAGCCTATGGAAAATAATGCTGAAACACCAACATTCGTCACACCACAAGGACGCCGTATCGCCTATCGTTTGACTGATGGTGCAGGCCCTACGGTGGTTTTTCTGGGCGGTTTTAAGTCCGATATGGGGGGCACGAAGGCGGTGTTCCTTGAAAAATGGGCGCGCGATTCGGGGCGTGCCTTTCTGCGGTTTGACTATTCCGGCCATGGCGAAAGCAGTGCGGCGTTTACCGATGGCAGTATTGGCGACTGGTTTGAGGACGCTTGCGCGGCACTGGGCATGATCGCGGGGCCGCTGGTTTTGGTCGGGTCCTCCATGGGAGGCTGGATATCGCTGCTGGTGGCCCGTCAAATGCCCGAAAGGATAGCTGGGCTAGTGACCATCGCCGCTGCGCCGGACTTCACCGAAGACAGCATGTGGGCCGGGTTCTCAGACGCGCAACGGGAAGAACTGGAGACCGCAGGCCAGGTCGCATTACCATCCGAATATGGCGATCCTTACATCATCACCAAACGCCTGATCACCGAAGGACGTGACCGCCTTGTGCTGCGCGACCCGCTGCCCCTGCCATTCCCTGTGCGGTTCTTGCAAGGCACGGCAGATGCCGATGTGGACATGTCTGTGGCCTTGCGCCTGCTGGATCATGCGACCGGCCCAGATATGCGTCTGACCCTGGTGGATGGCGCTGATCATCGGTTTTCGGATGACAGCTGTCTTGATCTGATTGTCGCATCGGTCACCGATGTTTTGGAAAGGGCGATGGGTTAAAACCCATCTTACGCAACGTCGCTGTTCTGCATCAGGGTCTTTGTCGCGTAACGTGCCGCAAATCCTTTGGAGGGGACGCTATGGCGCTATCGATGGGGCAAAAAGCGGGTTGGGGTTTGGCCGATCTGGGCGTCGTCGTTTTTGTGATGATCAAGCAGCTTTTGATCGTCGCTTATCTGACCTCTTTTCTGGGCATTCCTGTTGCTCTGGCCGGGTTGGTCACGACAATTGTTCTGATCTTTGACATCATCACCGATCCGCTGATCGGCTATTTGAGCGACCGGACAAACAGCCGGTTTGGCCGTCGCGCGCCCTGGATGTTTATTGGCGTGCTGGTCATGGTGGCGGGTATTCTGGGTCTCTTCTCTGCCCCGATTGATGCTGCTGTAAACGCCAAACTTGCTTGGGTTGTTGCTGCTTTTGTGCTGGCCACCGTGGGTTTCACGATGATTGCGATTCCCTATGGCGCGCAGGCGGGTGAGATTACCCAGGACCCCCGCGAACGGTCTACAATGACGGGCTGGCGCATGGGTTTTGCTACGGTGGGTATTTTGTTGGGGGGGGCGGTGATCCCGGGGCTGGCAAGCCAGTTTGACTATCCCCGCGCCGCCCTTTATGTCAGCCCACTGATCATCGGTGCGGTCTGGTTGTCGCTATGGACGACGCGCAGGGCCCCCCGCGTCGCTGATCCGGCGCAGACCGGTTTCGGGGCGACCTATCGACTGGTCTTCAGCAACCGCACATTTGTTGTTCTGGCGATGTGTTACGGAATCATGACCCTTGCTGTGGCGCTGATCACAGCCGGCCTGCCATTTGCTGCGACCTATTTGGTGGTCGATGATGGCGGTAACATCCTGTCGGGTGCCGTAGGGGCATTGGGCGTGCTGAGTGTACTTTTCGTCGCATTTTTTGTCGGTTCAATCCTCAGCCAGGTGATGTGGGTGCTGCTGTCGCATCGGCTGGGCAAGCTATCTGCGCTGGTGCTGGGCCTGTCGGCTTATGTTATCCTGCTTTATGGATTGGCGCAGGCTTTGCCGTCGGTGAACATGGTTTTGATTGCCGGGTTCTTCATGATTGCCGGTGTCACCAATGGCGCCTATCAGCAGATCCCCTGGGCGATGTATCCGGACTTGATGGATGTCACCCGCCGCCAATCCGGCGCGGCGATTGAAGGGGCGTTTTCTGCCGTTTGGCTTTTTGGTCAGAAGCTTGCCAATGCAGTGGCTCCCGCTGTACTGGGTTTGATCCTCGGGCGCGCGGGCTGGCAGGAAACAACCCAAGGCGTCGCACCGCAAAGTGACGCGGCCCTTGCAGCGCTGCAATTGTCCATTACGTTGATACCGGCGGGTATCCTTGTGGTCGCCGTGATGGGGCTTCTGATTGTGTATAGACCGATGGTGGTACGTGAACGTGTTTGATCTTGACGACCTTGAGGCAGCCCTTGCCCGCGCCGAAGCCCAGGTCTCCAATCTACGGCCCGGCTGCGCGAAACGGGTGATCTGGGCCGATCAGCCCGGGCAGAAGACAGAAATTTGTCTGCTTTATATCCACGGATTTTCCGCCTCGCCCGAGGAATTGCGCCCCTTGCCGGACATGGTTGCGAAAGAGCTTGGCGCAAACATCTTTTTCACCCGTCTGACGGGACATGGGCAAGACAGTGCGGCGATGGCCACAGCGACCTATGACGCATGGCGCAGCGATGTTTCAGAAGCGGTTGAGGTTGCACGGACAATGGGCAATCAGATCATCCTGATGGGCTGTTCAACCGGCTGCACGCTGGCCACGCTTGCCCTGGCAGATGGGATAGCAGCGAAGGGCGCAATCTTTGTTTCGCCCAATTTCGGGTTGCGCAACAGGTTGGCCCAATTTGTGCTTGATGCCCCGGGATCCCGTCATTGGGGCCGCTATCTGGCCGGCGCGACCCGCAGTTTTGAACCGATCAATGACCGTCACACGGCCTATTGGACGACATCCTATCCGATCGAGGCCGTGCATCCGATGGGGCAAGCGGTGCGTGCCGTGCATAAGGCGGATCTATCCGCCATCACGGTACCCGCATTCTTTAGCTTTAATGAGGCGGATACCGTTGTGCATCCCAAGGATATCCGGCGGGTGGCCGAGCGGTGGGGCGGGCCTGTCGCGCTTGATTTGATTACGCCAGGGCCGGGCGATGATGCCAGTGGTCATGTCATGGCAGGTGATGTGTTTAGCCCTGGGCAGACCGGCCGTATGGCTGAGCGGATTCTGGCTTGGTTCAAAGGACTTTAGGATTTGGGCGCCCTTGCGGTGCCCCGGGCGGGCGGGCAAACTGGCAACGATCTTGAATTGCCGATCATGCAGGGGGCCTGATACCGATGCCAAGTGAAACGCTGGTGATGATCCCGCCGCTCATGTGTGATGCGCGGGTGTTCAGTCATCAGATTCAGGCTTTGGGCAGTGAACACGCGGTCATGTTCGCACCCGTCACCCGGGGTGAACGCATGGAGGAAGTCGCCAGCCAAATCCTGACATGGGCACCCCAAAAGTTTGCGCTGATGGGCATGGGGCTGGGGGGCATGGTGGCGATGGAATTGATGCGCCGCGCCGCCGAGCGGATCACGCGGATCGCGCTGATTGACACCAGCGCGCAGGCCGACACGCCTGAAACTGCCGCGGCCCGCGAAACGCAGATCATCGCCGCGCGGTCCGGGCGCATGGATGATGTTTTACAGCATGAGATGAATTCGACATGGCTGGCCCCCGGTACGGACAAAGCGGCAGTGATTAACCTGTTGCGCGAGATGGGGCAGGATCTGGGGCCAGACATTTATGTCCGGCAGGCGCGTGCCTTGCAGCGTCGCAAGGATCAGCAGGCCACGTTGCGGCAAATCCGGCAGCCCGCCGTTGTGATTTGTGGCCGGTTTAATGGGCAGTTTCCGTTGAAACGGCAGGAATTCATGGCCGAGATGATCCCCCATGGCACATTAGAAGTGATCGAACAGGGGGGCTATCTGAGTAGTCTGGAGGCGCCCGAGGTGGTGACCGATGCGTTGCGCCGCTGGATGGCGATGCCGCTGATGCTGCGGCCATAACAACGCCTGACACAGGAATTGCACCAGATCCTCAGCGAGGGTTTGCATTCTGATTTTCTGCGAATAGCTGATATCGCGCTGGTCTGTTACTTGAGGGCGACAACCTTTGCAGATGCCTTTTTCGGTCCTTCGGCATTGGCATCGATGAAATCCAGTACAAGCGGGCGGATATTATTCCGCCAGCTGCGGCCCGCGAAAATACCGTAATGGCCCGCACCAGGTTCGACATGCGATGCTTTCTTTTCGTCGGGTAGCCCGGTCAACAGATCAAGCGCCGCAAGGCATTGACCCGGGGCAGAGATATCATCCTCTTCCCCTTCGACGATCTTCACTGCGACGCTTGTTACCTTGCTGAAATCAACTTTGTGCCCGGCGACCGTGAAATCATTGCGCGCAATCTCGCGCCCTTTGAAAATCCGCTCAACCGTGGACAGGTAGAATTCGGCGGTCATATCCATCACCGCCAGATACTCATCGTAAAATGCATTGTGACGGTCATGTTCGGATGCTTCATCCTTGGCCACCCGGATGATTTCATCGCGGAAGGAATTGGCATGTGTCTCTGCATTCATTGAAATGAAGGACGCCAGTTGCAACAGGCCCGGATAGACCATCCGGCCGACGCCGGAGTACTTGAAACCGACCCGCTGGATCATGGTTTCTTCCAGTTGGCCCATGGTGACAGAACGACCAAAATCGGTGACTTCGGTATGGTTCGCCTCGGGATCGACGGGGCCGCCGATCAGGGTCAGTGACCTTGGCTGCGCGTTTGGATCCTGTTCCGCCAGATAGGCGGTCGCAGCGAGCGTCAGTGGCACTGGCTGGCAGACGGCAATCACGTGGATGTCCGATCCCAACTCGCGCATGAAATCGACGAGATAAAGGGTGTAATCCTCGATATCGAACTTGCCGGCGCTGACGGGGATGTCGCGCGCATTATGCCAATCGGTGATATAGACGTCGGCATCCGGCAAAAGGCTGATTACGGTTTTGCGCAGCAAAGTGGCATAGTGACCCGACATCGGGGCCACCAGCAGCACGCGCCGTTTACTTTGCTTGCGGCCTGGCATCGTGAAATGGATCAGATCGCCAAACGGCTTTTCAACGACAGTTTCAATGACAACCGGGTAATCCTTACCTTTGTCACCGGGGACGGGGGGGATATTCCAGTCAGGTTTGACCACCATGCGGGCAAAGGTGCGTTCGGTCACCTCACCCCATGCCTTGAGCCAATCCATCGCCGGATTGGCCCCCCATGACATCATGGGATAGCTTGCAAAGGCCCGCGCGGTTGCCCCCAACCACTGATTAGTGTTCCGCGCGCTTTCCATCAGGTCATAGGTCATCATATACTTCATTAACTCGTCTCCGATAGCGCACAGGGAATGCTGCGCCTGCAGCATAGGCACAGGAAGGTTAATATGACAACTAAGGATTTGGATGATCTGGTGGGAAGCAGCCAGAATGTTGCAAAACTCGAAGCCAACCTGGCCCGTGTCGAAGAACTGACCCAACGCCTGTTGAGCGTGATGGGCCAAGGGCGCAGCGTCAGGCCCGATTTACAAGGGCCGGGGCAGGAGCTCTACGTCAAGGCGGCAACCGCCTATATGACTGAAATGATGAATAATCCGGCCAAGCTGATCGAACATCAGCTGGAGTTTTGGGGCAAATCCGTTAAACATTATGTCGAAGCGCAGCACATTTTGATGCAGGGTAAAATGGAACCTGCAACCGATGAGACTCCCAAGGATAGACGTTTCGCGCATGAGTTGTGGCAGACGAATCCCTATTTCAATTTCATCAAACAACAATATTTGATGAACGCCTCTGCAGTGCAGCAAGCGGTGGAAGATATTGAGACGCTCGATTCTGACGAAAAGAAGCGGCTGCAATATTTCAGTCAGCAGATGGTCGATATGATCAGCCCGACGAATTTCTTACCCACCAACCCTGAAGCATTGGCATTGGCCGCCGAAACCGAAGGCGAAAGCCTTGTCGCGGGGCTTGAAAACCTGATTGCGGATCTGGAGGCGAATGACGGCGATCTGGTCGTCACCCTAGCCGACAAGAAAGCCTTCAAACTTGGCGATAACCTGGCCACGACCCCCGGTTCGGTTGTGTTCCGCAACCATATGTTCGAGCTGATCCAATACGCGCCCAGCACCGAAAAGGTTTACGGCACCCCGCTGATCATCTTTCCGCCCTGGATCAACAAATTCTACATTCTGGACCTGAAACCGCAAAACAGCCTGATCAAATGGGCAGTTGATCAGGGTTACACGGTTTTTGTCGTGTCCTGGGTGAACCCCGATGCGGGATATCGCGACACCAGCATGTCGGATTATATCGAAGACGGCTATCTGACGGCAATCAACGAGGTCAAACAAATCTGTAGCGTCAAGAAAGTGAATGCCGTGGGTTATTGCATTGCGGGCACCACATTGTCGCTGACCCTCGCCTTGATGAAGCAGCGCAAGGACACCTCCATCAATAGCGCGACCTTCTTTACCACCCTGACCGATTTTTCGGACAGGGGCGAAGTGGGCGTGTTCCTCGATGATGATTTTGTCGACGGGATTGCGGCAGAGGTCGCAGAACATGGCGTGCTTGATTCATTCTTCATGTCGCGCACATTTTCCTACCTCCGCGCCAATGACCTGATCTACGGGCCTGCGATCAAAAGCTACATGATGGGCAAGGCACCGCCGGCCTTTGATCTGCTGTACTGGAATGGGGATGGCACCAACCTGCCCGCCAGCATGGCGATGGAGTATCTGCGCGGGCTTTGTCAGGATGACAAATTCGCCACGGACGGGTTAGATGTCTGCGGCACTACTGTCCAGATCAAGGACGTGACTGTGCCGCTTTGCGCCATCGCCTGCGAAACAGATCACATTGCCGCTTGGAAAAGCAGCTATCAGGGTATCCAGAAGATGGGATCGAAGGAGAAGACATTTATCCTGTCTGAATCCGGGCATATCGCAGGGATCATCAACCCCCCCAGTAAAAAGAAATACGGCCATTACACCAACCCCGAATTGGGGCTGATGGTGGATGATTGGTATGATGCGGCCGATAAACACGACGGGTCGTGGTGGCCGCGTTGGGACACATGGTTGTCACAGAAGTCGGGTAAAAAAGTAGCAGCAAGACAGCCGGGAAGTGAAAAGAATCCGGTTCTTGCGCCCGCACCGGGCACCTATGTGGTTGCTAAGTAGCCGATAAATCTATCAAATTTGCGGCCGCAGAAAAATATGCTGCAGTGCAGAAAAAACACTTGAAATGCTGCAGCGCAGCATGCATATTGGTGTCACGAGATAGAACGCGGAGGGGGCTCCGCACCGACAATGAAAGAGATGACAAATGGCTAAGACACAAGACTTCACAGCGATCTTCAAAGACATGATGGGCGCATTCCCTGTCGACACAAAGGCAATGGAAGAGCAGTTCAAGAACCAGACAACTTTGGCTGAAAAAATGTCCGGCGTTGCAATCGATGCAGCTGGCAAATCTGCTGAGCTGTCCGCAAAATGGACGCAGGACACATTGGCCAAAGTTGAAGCCATGTCCAAAGCAAAGTCAGAGCCTGCTGATTACGCAAAAGCAATGACTGACTTCGCTTCTGCACAAGCTGAATCCGCTGCAGAGCACATGTCTGCTTTCGCCGAAATCGCGAAAAAAGTGCAGACACAGACAATGGAACTGGTTCTGGCCGCTGGCAAGGACATGTCCGAGGACATGACTGCTGCTGCCAAGAAAGCAACCAACGAAGTGACCGCTGCTGCCAAGAAGGCAACTGCTGCTGCCAAGTAAGGCACTTTAAATCGCCCTTGCCTCCCTGAGGGTTTGATTTTCGAAAGACGGTCCATTTGCGTGGGCCGTCTTTTGCTTTGCAGGTTATGCTTTCTTTTTGCGCAGGCGCGGCATAGGCTTCTCTGCACCGCAACATGTCTTGGGAGGGACGCCGTGGCTGAGACCAATAAACCATTGCTGATTAAGCGATATGCCAGTCGGCGCCTCTATAATACTGAGACGAGCGATTATGTGACGCTTGAGGATATTGCCGCCTTCATCCGCGAAGGGCGTGAAGTGCAGATTGTCGATCTGAAATCCGGGGATGATCTGACGCGGCAGTATCTGTTGCAGATTATCGCAGAGCATGAAAGCCGTGGCGAAAATGTGTTGCCTGTTGATGTGCTGACCGATCTGGTGCGCAGCTATACCAGCCAGGCTGCTTCCGTTGTCCCGCAATTCCTGCAAGCCAGTTTCGAGATGCTGCGCGATGGCCAGTCCAAGGCGATGGAAAACATGGGCAAGGCCAATCCGATGGCCAACATGCCCGGGTTTGAGGTCATGCGCGCCCAGCAGGAGGCGTTCTTCAAGGCGATGACCGGTGGTATGATCCCCGGCAATAATGCATCTGCGAAAGAAGGCAGCGATGATCTGGACGATATCAAGAACCAGCTGAGCGCCTTGCAGGAGAAGCTTTCGAAAATGGGGAAGTAGGTGGATGCTGCCCCACGCATGGTCTTGGGCAGCAAGCAGCGCACGTTGAAAGGTCGCTGATCGCCGAGATTGCACAGAAATGCATGTGGCGATTGCCGCCTGTTTGCGCGATATTGTCCCCATGAGTCTGCCCCCCGGTTTCCTTGATGAGCTGCGATCCCGTCTGTCCCTTGGGCAGGTTGTCGGGCGCAAAGTCATGTGGGACAGCCGCAAATCCAATCAGGCCAAAGGTGACCTCTGGGCGCCATGCCCGTTCCATCAGGAAAAGACCGCCAGCTTTCATGTCGATGATCGCAAGGGGTTCTATTACTGCTTTGGCTGCCACGCCAAGGGCGATGCGATTTCCTTTGTCCGCGAAACCGAAAACGTGGACTTCATGGAAGCCGTCAAAATCCTTGCCGGTGAGGCGGGCATGCCGATGCCCGAACGCGACCCGCAGGCGCAGCAAAAAGCCGATAAACGGACCCAACTGATCGAGGTGATGGAACAGGCCGTGCAATATCACCGGCTACAACTGCAAACCGCCGCCGCATCAGACGCCCGCGATTATCTGGCCCGGCGCGGCCTTGACCCCGATGCGCAATCTCGCTGGGAAATCGGCTTTGCCCCTGCCCATGGCGGGGCGATGGCGCATCTGACCGGCAAGGGCGTGGATCAGAAACTGGTGATGGAGGCCGGGATCGCCGCCGAAAGTGACCGGGGTGGCGCACCTTATGACCGGTTCAGAGGGCGGATTATGTTCCCGATCCGCGATGCGCGGGGGCGTGCCATTGGTTTCGGCGGACGGGCGATGGACCCGAACCACCCGGCGAAGTACTACAATTCCCCCGAAACCCCACTCTTTGACAAAGGCCGCAGCCTTTACAACCACGGCCCCGCGCGTGAGGCGGCGGGCAAGGGCAAGCCGCTGATCGTTGCCGAAGGCTATATGGACGTGATCGCCCTGTCAGAGGCCGGATTTACCGCCACTGTCGCCCCGCTGGGCACGGCGATTACCGAAAACCAGTTGCAGCTTTTGTGGCGCATAGCCCCCGAACCGATCATCGCGTTGGATGGGGATACGGCCGGTCTGCGGGCGGCGATGCGGGTGATCGATATCGCCTTGCCCTTGTTGCAGGCCGGGCAATCTCTGCGCTTTGCCCTGATGCCCGAAGGGATGGACCCGGACGATCTGCTGAAGTCGCAAGGGGCCGGGGCGATGCAAAAGCTGCTGGATGCGGCGATCCCCATGGTGCAACTGCTGTGGCAGCGTGAAACCGACGGCAAGAATTTCGACAGCCCCGAACGCAAGGCTGGATTGGACAAGGCCCTGCGGGAAAAGACGGCCTTGATCACCGATCAGACAATCCGGGGGCATTACGATCAGGCGCTCAAGGATATGCGCTGGGCTCTGTTCAATCAGCGCAAGACAAGCCCCGGTGCTGGCCGCCGGCGCCAATGGGGTGGACGGAACGAAGCACGCTGGAAACGTGACATCAGCCCGGTCGTATCGGCCAAGAATTCGGCCCTTGGAACTGGTGCCGCGCATGAAGATCACCTGCGCGAGGCGGTGATCCTCGCCAGCCTGATCGCCACGCCCGCCGTGGCGATTGAATTCGAAACGGCATTGGAACAGATAGACAGCCCCGATCCGGCGCATCGCGATTTGCAGTCTTGTCTGCTGCGGCATCTTGGCGCGGATGACCTTGCCGCGGTGGTTATCGCCGAACTGGGCGAAGTGGCCCTTGAAAAACTGATGACACAGAACCATGTCGCAATCAGCCCTGCGTTACGGCGCGCGGGCGATGTAGAGGTTGCGCGACTTTGCCTTGCTGAAGAATTTGCCAAACTGTCGGCCCGCAAGGGCCGCGCCCGCGAGATCGAAGATGCTGTCGAAGACCTGAACGGCGTTGCCGATGAAGGGGTTACATGGCGTCTTGCACAAGCCAGCGCTGCCGTGGACCGGGCAGGGCGAGGTGACGAGGACGATCAGGCCGAGTATGAGACAGGGGCGAACGGTGCCTTGATCAAGAAAGATGAACGGAACGCATTTGATGCACTTCTTGATCAGATCGGCTTTGCCAAAGGATCATCGGACCCTAAGTAAGTCAAGACGCAACATCACCTAGAAAACAAGGCGTGCTGCCTTGCGAATCGCCGGAAACACAGGTTGATTCGATTTTAACCGAATCATGCGAATCATTTTGCGGTGATTCGAAACAGACACACCACTGCGAAAGGCCTCCTGATGGCGAAAGACAACGACGATCGTAAGGACGGTGACCAGGACGGCGATATCAGTCTTGATATGAGCCAGGCCGCGGTCAAAAAGATGATCGCCGATGCGCGTGAACGCGGCTACATCACCTATGATCAGCTGAACGCCGTTTTGCCGCCCGAGCAGGTATCCTCTGACCAGATCGAAGATGTGATGTCGATGCTGTCAGAAATGGGCATTCAGGTCACCGAGGAAGAAGAAAGCGAAGAAGCCGAAGACGACAACAAGGGTGGCACCGAAGTTGCCACCGTCGCTGGTTCGCGTGAGGTGACACTGGGCGGCGCGGAGGCTGAAAAGCTTGACCGCACCGATGATCCCGTCCGCATGTATCTGCGCGAAATGGGTTCGGTTGAACTGCTGTCCCGCGAAGGCGAGATTGCGATCGCCAAGCGGATCGAGGCTGGCCGCAACACGATGATCCTTGGGCTTTGTGAAAGCCCGCTGACCTTTCAGGCGATCACCATCTGGCGCGATGAATTGCTGTCAGAGGATATCCTGCTGCGCGATGTGATCGACCTTGAAACCACCTTCGGCAACCAACTTGGTGAAGATGGCGAGGAAGAAACCGTTGTCGCTCCTGTGGCAAATGGTGCTGCGACTTCCGAGAAGAAGGAAGAGGCGCAAGAGCTTGATGCCGATGGCAACCCGATTGCCAAAGATGACGAAGATGATGACGATGATCAGGCCAATATGTCACTGGCCGCGATGGAAGCCGCGCTGAAACCCCGCGTGCTGGAAACGCTGGAAATCATCGCCCGCGATTTTGCGGATCTGTCCGATATGCAGGACGCGCGAATGTCCGCGACCCTGAACGAGGATTCATCCTTCACCGACAAGCAGGAAGGCAAATATCAGCAGCTGCGTTCCGAAATCGTGGAATTGGTCAACTCCCTACATCTGCATAATAACCGGATCGAAGCACTGATCGATCAGTTGTACGGCATCAACCGCCGGATCATGTCGATTGACTCCGCCATGGTCAAACTCGCTGATCAGGCGCGCATCAACCGCCGCGAATTTATCGATGCCTATCGGGGCCGCGAACTGGACCCCAACTGGCTGGATGACATGTCGCAGAAATCCGGGCGTGGCTGGCAAATGATGATGGAGAAATCCACCGCCAAGATCGAAGAGCTGCGCGGCGACATGGCCCAGGTCGGCCAATATGTCGGTGTCGACATCACCGAATTCCGCCGCATCGTCCAGCAGGTCCAGAAGGGCGAAAAAGAAGCGCGGCAGGCGAAAAAGGAAATGGTCGAAGCCAACCTGCGCCTCGTGATTTCCATCGCCAAGAAATACACAAACCGTGGCCTGCAATTCCTTGACCTTATCCAGGAAGGCAACATTGGCCTGATGAAGGCGGTCGATAAATTTGAATATCGCCGTGGTTACAAATTCTCGACCTACGCCACTTGGTGGATCCGCCAGGCGATCACACGGTCGATTGCTGATCAGGCGCGCACGATCCGTATTCCGGTCCATATGATCGAGACGATCAATAAACTGGTCCGCACCGGTCGCCAGATGCTGCACGAAATCGGCCGTGAACCGACGCCAGAGGAATTGGCAGAAAAGCTGCAGATGCCGCTGGAGAAGGTCCGCAAGGTGATGAAAATCGCCAAGGAGCCGATTTCACTGGAAACGCCCATCGGCGACGAGGAAGACAGCCAGCTTGGCGATTTCATCGAAGACAAGAACGCGATCCTGCCGCTGGATTCGGCCATTCAGGAAAACCTGAAAGAGACCACGACACGGGTGCTGGCCTCTCTCACCCCGCGCGAAGAGCGGGTGCTGCGCATGCGCTTTGGCATCGGCATGAACACCGACCATACGCTGGAAGAGGTGGGGCAACAGTTCAGCGTGACCCGCGAACGGATCCGCCAGATCGAAGCCAAGGCGCTGCGCAAGCTCAAGCACCCCAGCCGGTCACGCAAGCTGCGGTCCTTCCTGGATCAGTAAGCAACGGCATCATCCGAAAACCTGCAGCGCTTGACTTAACGTCAAGCGCTTTTCTATTGTCCCGCGTTATTGATAGTTTTTAACTAGTACTGGGGGTTTTCCTATGAAACGATTTGCGATTATTGCGGCGATTTTTCTGGCCGGATGCGAAGCACAACCAACTGACACAATGGCCGAGATGCGTCTTTCGACGGCAGATGACTTTGCGCCGATTCTCGACAAACGGCTGATGTTTGGTGATACGGATTATGTCGTAATGAGCTCAGACGGGACGCTGACCGGCGATTTCGGTGGTGTCGATACGCGCGGCACTTGGGAAGTGAAAGACGGGTATTTCTGCCGCGTCCTGACTGCTGGACCGCGCGGTGCATCACCCGAAGATTGTCAGCTTGTGGTGCGCAAGGGCGATGTGCTTTCCATCACAAGAGAGCGTGGGGCGGGGCCCACATTCGACTACACAATCTCTTAAGACCTGTCCAAGCTGAGGATGTGCTGCACGCAAATCCTCAGCCAGGCCAAAACGGCGACCAGGTTGGCAGTTCTTCGCGCGTGTTGCGCTCAATCACCCATCAACATAGCATGCGGCATCTGTTTTGAACGCGAAAGGGCCGCTTGAATGTCACTTCTGTCTCGTCTCTTCGGTGGCGGCAAAACGGATGATGCCGCGCCGCAATGCGAAACCTATGAGGGGATGCGCATCTATCCGCAGCCGCAGCGTGAGGGGAGGGATTACCGCCTTTGCGCCAAGATCGAACAGGATGTGGATGGGCAGATCCGCGAACATCTTGTGATCCGGGCCGATACGTTCAGCAGTGCGGACGATGCCATCAATGCGTCCATCGCAAAAGCCAAACAGGTCATTGATGAACAGGGGGCCGGGCTGTTCTCCTGAACCTTGCCCGTGTTCACGGTCTGATCATGTGCATTTACGATCATGTGATATACGATGACAGCTGATTGAAAACGGCACCGCGCAGGCGCATCTAATGGGTCGAAAGGAAGATCCCATGCCCCGCCTGCTTATTGCCCTTGCTGCTGCGTCATTGACCATCTCGCTGGCGCCCGCCGCCAATGCCTATGGTACCGAACCTACCTTCACCATCATGGACGCCGCCGTCACAATGCCAGCAGCGGATGATGTCTGCATTCCCGCGATCAGTGATGGTTTGGCCAAAGCGCTCGCGCTTCCTAAAACCGGATCAGAGGCGCGGCTGGCACAACTGGCCTGCGCGGTCGAGGAATAATCCCACTCTGTGCGTTCTGACACGGACGCGCCTGACCGTTTATGTTTCATTAACGCTGTAACGTGTTTTTGGTCCAGTTTTTCAGACAAATCGACTATACTTTTGTTCAGTTAAATTGGTTTTTGATCTTCTCTAAGCAGATCAGCGGTTAGAGGTAAAGTTATGTTGCGAGTATTTGGTTCTGTCACAGTGTTTTGTGTGACAATCTCTTTTGCGCCCACGGCCAGTGCCTATGGCACGCAGCCCGATGACGCAGTCAAGGAAGAGCGCGGGCAGAACATGCAGATTGCTGATGCATGTCTGCCCCGCCTCAGCCCGCAAATGGCCGCTGCCTTTGGCCTGCCCACCATGCAGGGTTGCACAAGCGGCTGAACCCGCCCAATGATGGGCCATGCAAACCCAGTTCGTGATCTCAACAAACGGCCCCGGCCTTTATGAATTGACCCGCGATGTCGGCGCATGGGTGCAAGGCACAGGGCTGCTGACCCTCTTTATTCAACACACATCGGCAAGCCGGGTCATTCAAGAAAATGCCGATCCAGAGGTGCGGACCGATCTGCAAAATTTCTTTGCCCGGCTGGTGCCCTCCAGCACTGACCCGTCCATGGCTTATCTGACCCATACTTACGAAGGGCCTGATGATATGCCCGCCCATATCAAATCGGCCCTGCTGCCCACGCATCTGAATATTCCGGTTTCCGACGGCAAACTAGCGCTGGGCACATGGCAGGGCATTTATCTGTTTGAACATCGCGACCGCCCGCATCGGCGCAGTGTCATTGCGCATCTGACCTGGCAGCCCCTATATCGGGATGAACGCGCAAAAAGGGGATAGCATGCAGGACAAGGCCATGGCGTTGGCAAAAACGGGACGCATCGCCGAGGCGGATGCGCTGTTTGGCAAGCTGCTTGAGAAAAAGCCTGCGCGCGTCAAAATCCTGCAATCAGCGATCCATTTCCATAACCGCTACAGCCGGCATGCCCGCCGCGCCTTGCCATTGGTGACCGATTTGTTGAAAGCCCGCCCTGATGCGGCCCAAACCCACGCGCTGGCCGCTGAAACCTATGCCAATTGCAGTCGGTTTCCTTTGGCAAAATTCCATGCTGACAGGGCCACTACCCTGGCCCCTGATGATCCTGATACGCTGTTCATTGCCGCCTATGCCTATTTGCAGGCCAGTGATTTTGCGCCCGCCCTCGATCTGATTAGTCATGCGCTGCAATTGGCCCCGGATCACCAGCAGGCGCGCCTGCAAAAGGGGCGCGCACTTTTGGGGCTGGGCGATACGGATGGCGCGGTCAGTATCGCACGCGGGCTTTGGCAGGAGAAGCGCGACGACATCAACACCATCGGGCTTTTCATCGATGCGGCCAAGTTGCAAGGTGACGACCCGATCCTGGTCTATATGCGTGACACGCTTCTGCCTGCCTATCGCGATATTGGCGGTGCACCATTGGCCCATCTGCTGAAGCTTTTGGGCAAGGCGCATAATGATTTCGGGGATTATCACGCAGCCCTTGATTATTTTGATCAGGCCAAGGCGGCACAGCCTCTGCAATATGATGACAAACGCTATGCCGCTTTTGTTGACGCGCAATGCAAGGCGATCTCACGGGCGGATTATTTTGGCAAAGGTACGGATCATGACAGCCCTGCGCTGATCATCGGTATGCCCCGCAGCGGATCAACCCTGCTGGAACAAATCCTAGCGGCACATCCGGAAATCGCAAGCGCGGGCGAAAGCCCCAGCCTGAATGTCATCGTGCAGGATATCGGGGTGCGCACCCATCATGGCGGTGACATCACGCGGGCAATCCAGCAAATCCCGGCAGAGGCCATTCGGCGTTTCGCCCAACGGTACCTTGACGAAACACGGCAGGGCGATGAACGGTGGACCATTGACAAATCCCTGCATAATTTCGAACTGCTGGGGTTTTTTGCCACCATGTTTCCCAAGGCCCGCATCCTGCATATGATGCGCGACCCGATGGATACCTGCGTGTCCTGTTACATGCAGAACCTGTCCGCCTGGCACCGTTATACGCAAAGCCTCGATACGTTGGGTCACGCCTATGTGCAGTACAGGCGGTTGATGGATCATTGGGAAACGGCGCTGCCCAACCCGATGATGACCATGCAATATGAGGATCTGGTGACAGACACTGAAACACAGGCGCGCGCCGCGATCGATTTTCTGGGGTTGGAATGGGACCCCGCCTGCCTCGATTTCCAGAACAACAGCAATCGCAGCATGACCTTGTCTGCCCGACAGGTCCGCGAACCGCTTTATACAACATCGATGCAGCGCTGGCGGCGGTATGAGCCGCATCTGGCGCCGCTGAAAAAGCGGTTGGCACGGTTTTACCCCGATGGGTTATCATCGGATGAAAAGGGGGGCTGACATGCGCGTTCTGATCACGGTTCTTGCGCTATCGGCGGGTGCCGCCAATGCGAAATGCCCGGCGGGGCAGGCGGTTTTCATATCTTGCCAGATCGAAGCCCGCAAGACCGTTGTGAAAGTGTGCCTCGGCGCTGATCGCGCCACTTACAGCTATGGGCCGCAGGGCGGGCCACCCGAACTGACCCTGTCAGAACCTCTGGTCAGTCTGGGTTATACACCGTGGCCGGGGGTTGGTCGGGCGATCTGGGAAGACGTGACATTTACCAACGGAGCGTACAGTTACACCGTGTTCGGTGGTTTTGACCGCATGTTCGGTGACGAAACCGAAGCGGATCACCCGACGCCACATTTCGGCGGCGTGACAGTGCGCCAGGATGATAGGATCATCGCAGAACTGACCTGTGACCGCCGGATGACAGATTACGGAGCTTTTGGTGGTGATCCGATCTATGAAGCAAAGACAGCGGCCGGTCAGGAATGGGATGATCGCGCGCAGATCTGGCGCGATGGGTCAGAGTGAGTCTCTGCGGCCACGGTTTGTGATCCCTCATCTAGCGGCGTGATTTGACCACTACCCAAAACTTATCCGTCTTCCTATAGTGCCTGTGGATAACAAGGGGGGCCGATACAAGGCATAGCCCCGATCACAGCGACAAGGACCGGATATGCGTTGCCCCTTCTGCGGAAATGTTGACACACAGGTAAAAGATTCACGCCCCGCCGAGGACCATGTGGCGATCCGGCGCCGCCGGTTCTGTCCGGCCTGTGGGGGGCGTTTTACCACCTATGAACGGGTGCAGTTGCGCGACCTTGTTGTGATCAAGACCAATGGGCGGCGCGAGGATTTCGACCGTCCCAAGCTGGAACGGTCTATTCGCATCGCCCTGCAAAAACGCCCTGTAGAGCCCGAGCGGATGGATCAGATGATCAGCGGGATTGTGCGGCGGTTGGAAAGCATGGGTGAAACCGACATTCCCAGTCAGACCATTGGTGAAATTGTGATGGAAAGTCTGGCCCGGATCGACACCGTCGCTTATGTCCGTTTTGCCAGTGTTTACAAAAACTTCCAGGCGGCTGACGATTTCGATAAATTCGTCAGCGAATTACGCCCCGACGCGCCCAAAGACGAAGAGTGAACAAAGCATCTGACGCCCGTTTCATGGCGCTCGCCCTTGGTTTGGGGCGGCGTGGCATGGGCCGGGTCTGGCCCAATCCTGCCGTGGGTTGTGTTCTCGTGCGCGATGAGCAGATCGTCGGTCGCGGGTGGACCGCCGATGGAGGCAGACCACATGCCGAAACGCAGGCTCTGGCTCAGGCCGGCGCGGCGGCAAAGGGGGCCGTGGCATATGTCACGCTGGAACCCTGCGCCCATCATGGACAGACGCCTCCCTGCGCGCAGGCGTTGATTGATGCGCAGGTGAACCGCGTTGTGGTTGCCACCGGTGATCCTGACGCGCGGGTTGCGGGGCGCGGGATCGCGATGCTGCGCAATGCCGGGATCACGGTCGATACCGGCGTCTTGGAGGGTCAGGCACGCAGGGATCACGCCGGGTTTCTGCTGCGCAATACGCAAAACCGGCCTTTTCTGACGCTGAAACTTGCAAGCACGCTGGATGGGCGCATTGCGACCGGGACGGGCGAAAGCCAATGGATCACCGGACCCCAGGCGCGGCAAATGGTGCATATGATGCGGGCGCGCCATGACGCGGTGATGGTAGGCGCGGGCACAGTGCGGGCCGATGACCCGTCGCTGACCGTGCGCGGGCTTGGTGTGACCTGGCAACCGGTGCGGATTGTTGTGTCGCGCGCAATGAAAATTCCCGCGACGGGACAACTGGCGGAAACGGCAGACACAGTGCCTGTCTGGCTGTGTCACGGAACGGGCGCGGATGTCACCGCTTGGACGCAAAAAGGGGCTATAGATCTGCCTTGTGCCACAACTGCGGGGCAGGTGGACCTCCCCGGCATGACGCGCGTGTTAGCGGGTCAAGGGATCACCCGTGTTTTTTGCGAAGGCGGCGGTATGCTGGCCGCATCACTTTTGGCAGCGGATCTGGTGGATGAACTGGTCGTCTTTACCGCAGGCATGGCCATCGGCGCCGAAGGCACGCCATCATTGGCCGCGATGGGGATCGACCATTTGGCGGATGCGCCACGCTTTTCTCTCGATCATATCACGCCAGTTGGGGGCGATATCATGCAGCGATGGGTCCGGTCGCAAAGTCCCTAATCACCGCCGCCAGAGAAAGGCATAGCTTGCCAGCACGCCCTGCAGTTTCGCAAGCCCACGATTGAAACGTTCCGGCGCCGGGATGTCGTTATTTTCCAACCGATCCACAATCACCTCCGGCGGGCAAGCCATGCCGGTCACCGGGTCAAAATAGCGCGGATAGGCGATCAAGGTGGCGTGTACCAACCCGATAAGGTCGACCCTGTTGGCCCGCCGGGTCACGGGCATTGCACGGTCATCCGTCAACCCCCAGCCAGCGTAAAAGGGGGTACCCAGACAGGTGACCCGTTTGCCGCGCAACAAAGCCTCAAACCCCAGTAGCGACGTCATCGTCCAGACCTCATCGACGGCCATGATCGATGCAATCGGGTCGCTTCGGGTCAAGACAACATCTGCGATCTGATCGGCGTCGGGCACCGCACCGGGGCGTAATCCGGCTTCGACATCCGGATGAGGTTTATAAATCAGGACAGCCGCCGGATTGGCCTCGCGCACCGTGCGCAGCAGCGCCTGATTACTGGCCACATCCGTGGCGCCGAGGCGAATGGAGGCATCATCCTCCACCTGACCGGGTACCAATATACGACGGCCGCGGGGCAATTCGGCCAGCGCCGTAGCGGTGGAAAGATTGTATTTCGACAGTCCCGCATCGGTAATCCGCGCGATCAGGGCCTCTGCCCGTTGGCGCGCGCCCACGTCAAGCCCAGGGGCTGCATTGATCAACGTCTCCAACCGGCTGGGCCGGGTCGCGTCATAATAAATCCCCAGATCATCCAGAACAAGGCTCAGCGGCGGGATCAAGTCCGCACCCAATCCGCGCGAACGCAGAAATCCATCTTCGATTAGAACTGCATCGTCCCGGCCGGTGCTGGCCCAGGCCATCAGGCGCCGCTCCGTGGCCTTTGCCTTGGCGAAGGCACCATCGCCCTTTGCAAACGCCACGCGACGCGGGTTTCCAAACACTTTTTGCAACAGCCCACGTTTCCACAACCGCATATCTGCCGCCACCCAGCCGCGATAGTCATCGCGGGCGGCGCGGGACAGGGCAGTCATGGTGGCAGCGGCCTCTTCAAACGAACAGAGCCGATCATGGTAAGGATCGTACCAATGCGGATATAGAATCATCGCAGCGGCAAATAACTGGGCGCGGGTCAGCACGCGCTGCCTGCGTTGCACTGGTTTGCGATCATCGGTAAGGCCCCAACCGGCATAAAAGGGCTGTCCAAACACGACCGGTTTATGATCGGCCAGGATCGCCTCGAACCCCATCTGCGAACTGACGGTATAGACGGCAATCGCGCCTTCCAGCACCGCCCAGGGAGAGACAGGTTGATCACACAGGCTGATCCGATCCGTCACATCATCGGGGCCAAAATACCCGGTCTTGTGGCCCGCGACAGTTTCGGGATGGGCCTTGATCAGGATGCGGGCATTGGGGTGCTCGGTCTGGGCATAAAACAGCATCTCGCGAAACGTGTTGCTGTCGGCTCCGCTGGCGGTGATCGATGCATCCTTGCGAGCTTGGTCAATGACCAGCACATAGCCCGGATCGGGCACAGGCAAGGTGGGGTCAAAGGCGTTATACTTTGACAGATGGTTAGCTTTCATGGCCGCGATCCCGGCCCGCGCCCGATCCAGCAAGGCGGTGTCATCCAGCGGATCCTCTGCCAGCAGAAGCTCTAGATCACAGGGCGTCGATGGGTCAAAATGCACGCCGTGCCGGTCGATATGCAGGCCAATCGGAACATCGCCATCGCGTCCCAACCCGACAGAGCGTAAAAACGCATCCTCCAAATGGATCATCGAGTCCGCGTTTTTGGTGGCTGCGGCGGCATCAGGGGGGCCAAGGCCCCATATGCCCACCGCATCACCGGGGCCGGGTGTATCCTGCCGGATGTCATATCCGGCCAAATCCAGAATACGCTGCATCCGCGGTTCAGTCAGTGCGCCATCGCCGTCGACAAAAAGCTGCGTGCGGGGGGGCGTCACCGGATCAGGTCACGATCTTCAGGGCGGGGCGCGCGGGTTGGCTGAGCAAAGCGTCATAAGGATCGACATCAGCCAGCATCATATCCACGACCTCGCGCAGCAATTGGCGGCGTCCGCGCGACGAATAAAACCCGCCAGGCACCTGGCTGGTTTCCAACAGAAACTGGCGATAATCGCGATAGGCGCTGGCATTGGGGCGGCGCGGGTTGGCAAAGAAGGCAGCAATCGGCTGATCGGACACAAATTCCGGTTTCGCAAAGACTGCGGTACCAAAAATACGCAGGGGAATGCCACGCCAGAGAGCCTGCTGGGCCGCGGTCGAATTGACCGTCACAGCAGATCGCGCCTGATCCAGCAATGGCGCCAGCTTCCCCCCCCGCAGATAGATCACGCGATTAGCAATGCCATGCTGTCGGGCCAGATCAGCGATGATCCGACGCAAGGGCAGACGGCCGATCTCGAGCGGATGCGCCTTGAATACCAGATGGTGATGCGACGGGGCACCGGCCGCAAAACCGGCGATCACCAGCTGCAGGAACTCCTCCATCCGGCCAAAGGGGGAATGGGCTTGAAAACTGGCATCATGTTCCAGTTGCAGCAGGGCAAGATGATAGGGAAAGCCGCCCAGCCGGACACGGCGCTGGGCAATGCGGCGCGACAAGGCGGTGACGGGCATGGTCAGCAGCCGTTTGGTATAAAGCAGCGCCTCGCGCCCGACAGGTAAGGCGCGGTGGCGGGTGAAATTGGGGTAACGTTGGTTCCGAAACAGCACAAACCAATGATAAAGCGCGCCATAGAACACATGCTGGCGCATATCGCCCCAAACAGCAGGCGGCGGGTGCATGTCATGATCAGAGGCGGCCAGCGCCTCTGCCATCTGCGGGACTGACATATCCATCAGGCGGGAATGACCGTTAGAGCCATCCCGTTCATACGTTACCCAATAGGGACGCAGATAACCTTCCTCGAAAACATGGATGCGCACGCCGCGCGACCGGGCGACGCGGATCGCCTCCGCATGGATCGGACGGATATCGCCATAAAGGACCAGATCGGTGATCCGATGATCGGTGATCAGGGCGGCGATCGCATCTGGCCAGTCATTGGTCGCACCAACAAACGGGATGTATTGGGAACCACGGAACCAGAAGGCCTGATCGCCCGCATTGAACCCCACACGCCAGACTTGCGCACCCGCACGGCGCAGCATCCGCGCCAGACGGGCAAAGAAAGGGCCATGCGGTCCTTGCAGGAACAGGAAATGTCGTTGGTTGATCTGGGTCACGCGGGGCAGGGTATCCAAATTTCGTTTTCAATGGGTTATGCCACAACTTGTGGCCGGATACAGGGGGGAAAGCTGCCGCTTGCTTGCCCCTGGTTTACGGGCTAGCTCTGTGGCGCAGTTGGAAAGGATCAAACCATGTTCACAGGGAT
This sequence comes from uncultured Paracoccaceae bacterium, assembly GCA_947503925.1. Lineage (GTDB taxonomy): Bacteria > Pseudomonadota > Alphaproteobacteria > Rhodobacterales > Rhodobacteraceae > Yoonia. The sequence continues at coordinate 161,590 of CANNFQ010000006.1, forward strand.
CATCACCGATCAGGGCCGGGTGCTGGAGCTGGAAAAACGCGGCGACCTGCGGGCGCGTATTGCGACACAATACGACGTGGACGGGATTGATATCGGGGCATCCATCGCTTGTGACGGGGTCTGTTTGACGGTGATCGCGCTGGGGCGGGAGCCGGAAAACTGGTTTGATGTCGAAATCTCTGCCGAAACGCTGGGGGCGACCAATCTGGGCGGCTGGACGGTTGGACATATCGCCAATCTGGAACGGGCACTGAAAGTTGGCGATGAACTGGGGGGGCATATCGTGTCGGGCCATGTGGATGGCACCGCCGAAGTCGTGGGTATCAAGGATGAGGGCGACAGCACGCGCGTCACATTTCGCGCGCCTGATGATCTGGCACGGTTCATTGCGCCGAAAGGGTCCGTCGCGCTTAATGGGACATCGCTGACGGTCAACGAGGTCGATGGCACCGATTTCGGGATCAACTTCATCCCGCATACGAAGTCCGAAACCACCTGGGGGCAGGTGAAGGTGGGCGATGTGATCAATCTGGAAATCGACACGATGGCGCGCTATGTCGCGCGGCTGCGGGAATACGGGTAGAGGACGCTCAGTCGGCGCCCTGCCACCAGTCGCCGGGTTTGCGGCGCTGGCCGTGATTCTTGGCGAGACGCAAGGCCAGCTTGCGCAACGGGCTGAGCGCCAGTTTCAACCACAACCGGCCGCGCCATGTCGAAAAGTCGCGGTTAAACGGGCAGACGCGCATGCAGATGGCGCAATCCGATGCCAGCTTCGCCCAGAAGCCAAAGCATTTTTCCGCATCCGACGTCCATTTGCGCACGCCCTTGATGGCCGAGATATTGGCCCGATCCGTCGATGGTGGGCCGTAGGGCAGCGCCTTGACCGGGCAGGCATCGGCGCATTTGGTGCAGATATCGCAGAAGGCGCGCACCCCCTTGGGCTTTGGCGCGTCATGGGCCAGCGGCAGATTGGTGAAGATCTTTGAAAACCGCAGGCGAGGGCCGAATTCTGGAGTGATCACCATCTGATTACGGGCATATTCGCCCAACCCCGCCTTGACCGCATAGGGGATCACAAGGCCGGTGTCATTCATCGACGGCACGGCCTCATACCCCAGATTGCGGATATAGGCGGCAAGCTGCATGACGATGGCCGCCTCATGGCTGTATTCGCGGCCCGTCGCGGCACCAGCCAGCGCTGACGGGTAGGTGGCGACAAGATCTTCAGCCATTTCATGGCCCAGCACGATCACCGATTGCAGCCCGTCCGGCAGGTCATGCGGGGCATCCGACATGTCCCGCGTGTCCACCCGGGCGGCGTAAAGCCAACGGGTGTCCAGATCGGTGATACCGCACAGATCGGCGCCAAAGAAGGCAGCGATCCGCTTGATTTCAGATGCCATGTGGGCAGGGTCATCAACTGGTACCGCCTCGGGGGCTTTGGGGGTGTCGGGCTGGATAGCGGCTTGAAAACCCTCGCGCATTCCGTCCGCCGCATTGCGATTAGATATAATGTCAGAGACGAGCCAGGCGGCATTGCGCAACGCAAAGTCGCGTTGTGAAAATCCGTCGCCGCGGCGTGGTGCGGCCTCCATCCTGTAGGAGGCAAAGAACTTGTCGGTTATGGGTGATTTGACGTCGTCATCCCAAAAGGCGCGGGTGAAGATATCATTGCGCTGGGCGAAGGGCTCGAAATCATCGGTGACTTCGATCCCGGCGGCCGCATCACCATCACGTTGCGGCGGGGTATTTTGCGGCCAGACCATGGCGTGAGCCTAATGAAGGGTGAAAAATGATGCAATTGTCAGCAGCCTGCGGTTGGAGACCCGATTTTGGACGGAAATCAGCTGTGGGTGTTTGACAGGATGGCAATGGCGCGTGAACCTGCGGCCAGACGTGATGAAGGCAGGACGAAAATGACAGCGGGGATCGGACATAATTCAGGCCGGGTTGAGACGCGGGGATTTGCATGGCGCAAACATGTTTGGACCAAGGCGCGCAAACAGCTGATGCCGACCCTGCCGGTCGAGGTAGTGCGGCTGCGGGTCCGCCGGGCGCAACAGCTGGGCCTGCCTTACAAAACCTATGCCGGGATCAGAGCCAGTACGGGCCATGACCTGATTGGGTTTATGTTTTCCAACAATGTGCTGCACGTGTTGCGCGACGGGCAGGGTTTGCCGCCTGACCGGGCTGCAGCACTTGATGGATTGATCAATACCACCTGTATGGGCCTGAGCCATCGTCCTGTAACGCCAACCCATCTGGCAGGATTACCCGGGATTGACCGAGCCTATGCCGCACCGCAGTTTAACGATAACTGGTCGCGGATGCGGGACCGGATGCGCGAAATTGTCGTCGATATGGGCCAGCCTGCGGACCGGTTTGTGATGATCGGTGACACCGCGTTTGAACGCGAATGGGCCGAAGCGGCGCAGATGGCGGGTTATCTGAACGCTGTGCAGTTTTTCCAACCCGGGTGATGGGTCAAGACCCATCTTACGATATCCTAATGCTGCGTTAACAACTCTACCGAGCGGCCCTTTAACCCCCAGATTTGCCCGATCAGGGTCCGACGCCGGGCCGACACATGTCCGACGCTTTGCCGACAGCGGATTTCGCTAGAAACAAGGGGTTTAATCGTTGATTCGTGCAGATCGCCGCATTCCGTGCCCGACATCCACCGAACGTTGCGTGCCCGGCCCTTTCCGAATCCACCTGTCTCGGCTATCTGCCACGGGGAATGAGCGGTGAGGACGCCTATGAACCAGAATTTCGAAAACCCCGGCCAGGTCGAACGCGACTGGTCTGATGCGGTCAGCAAGATCGAAGAGATCATCGAAGACGCCCGCAATGGCCGTATGTTCATCCTTGTCGATCATGAGGATCGCGAAAATGAGGGCGATTTGGTCATCCCGGCGCAAATGGCCACGCCTGATGCGATCAACTTCATGGCCAAACATGGTAGAGGTTTGATTTGCCTCACACTTCCGGGTGAGCGGATTGATGCGCTGGGTCTGCCGCTGATGGCTTCGCATAACTCCTCGCGCCACGAAACAGCTTTTACCGTCAGCATCGAGGCGCGCGAAGGCGTCAGCACGGGTATTTCTGCAGCGGATCGGGCATTGACCGTCGCCACCGCCATCGACGCCAGCAAAGGGGCTGCCGATATCGCGACCCCGGGTCACGTATTCCCCTTGCGGGCGCGTGAAGGCGGTGTGCTTGTCCGTGCTGGCCATACCGAGGCAGCCACAGATATAAGTCGCCTTGCGGGGCTTAACCCGGCGGGCGTGATCTGCGAGATCATGAAAGAAGACGGCGAAATGGCCCGCTTGCCGGATCTTGTCGCCTTTGCCCAGTTGCACGGTCTGAAGATCGGTACGATCAGCGATTTGATCGCTTATCGCCGTCGCCATGACAATCTGGTCCGTGTGCGTGAAACCAGCACCATCCAGTCCGAGTTCGGTGGCGAATGGGAGTTGCGGATTTATACCGATGAAACCCAAGGAGCAGAGCATATCGCATTGATAAAAGGTGATATTTCGACGCCGGAACCTGTTCTGGTGCGGATGCATGCGTTGGATCCGATGTTGGATGTTGTGGGCGTGGGGCCCAAGGGACGCCGGGACGAATTTGGTGATGCGATGAAGCTGATCGCCGAAGAAGGGCGCGGTGCGCTGGTGCTGCTGCGCGACGTACATATGAAGCTGGAAACCGACGAAGAGGTGTCACCGCAGACGTTGCGGCAATACGGGCTTGGTGCGCAGATCCTCAGCTCGCTTGGTATCCATGAGTTGGAACTGCTGACCAATTCGCCACAGCCCAAGGTCGTGGGGCTTGATGCTTACGGGCTTGAGATTGTGGGCACGCGTAAAATCTCGGAGATTGGATAATGGCCGGACCGTCACATCACATCATGCCGCTGCCTGAATTTGAGAAACCGGTGAAAATACTGATCGTCGCCTCGCCTTATTACAAGGATATCAGCGACAACCAAATCGCCGGTGCCAAGGCCGAGATCGCGAAGGCAGGTGCGACCTACGAAATCGTCGAGGTGCCCGGCGCTCTCGAAATTCCCACCGCCATCGGCATCGCGGAACGGATGCGCAATTTTGACGGCTATGTCGCCCTTGGCTGCGTGATCCGGGGCGAGACGACACATTATGATACGGTTTGCAATGATAGCAGCCGGGCTGTGCAACTGCTTGGTTTGCAAGGGCTTTGTATCGGCAATGGTATCCTGACGGTTGAAAACTATGAGCAGGCGGCGGTGCGCGCCGATCCTGGCCAGATGAACAAAGGTGGCGGGGCTGCAGCCGCAACCTTGCACCTGATCGCGCTCGCCCGTAAGTGGGGCAATACGACCAAAGGGGTCGGCTTTACCAAGGAAATTCTGCTGGCCGGTGATCCGGACGGCAAGACAACAGCATGACCATTTCGAACAATCAGCGCCGCAAGATGAAATCCGCCGCCCGGTTTTACACCGTGCAGGCGTTGTTCCAGATGGAAGCCACTGGGCAGACCGTTGATGCCATCGTCAGAGAGTTTGAAGATCACCGTTTCGGGGCCCAATATGACGAAGGCGAGATGGCTGAAGGTGACATCGATACCTTTCGTTTGCTGATGGAAAAAGCGGTTGATGAGCAAGCGGTGATCGACCAGATGACCGACCGGGCGCTGGTTGCCAAATGGCCGATTGCACGGATTGATCCGACCTGGCGGGCACTGTTCCGGGCGGCGGGGGCAGAGCTGATTGACAAGCAGACGCCCCCCAAAGTGGTGATCAGCGAATTTGTCGGCGTGGCGGAGGCGTTTTCGAACGACGGCAAGGAACCGAAATTCGTGAATGCCGTGCTGGACCATATGGCGCGCGAGGCCCGGCCAGAGGCGTTTTGACCGCATTGGCCAGGCCGCCGGTTTGCGCTATAATTAGGACGAAAGGGGAAAGCTGATGAAACCATCGAGTGAACCCAACCTGATGCGCCTTTACCTGCGCCATTGCGCTGTGGGTTTTTGCCTGTCGGCCGTTTTTGTCACTGCTCTTCTTTGGTTTGATATCGCCCGGATCGGGACGCTTGTTGCCGGATCGGATATTGGCTGGCTTGCTGTTTTCCTGCTGTGGTTCTTTCACGGTACGGTTTTCGGCAGCGTGCAGTTTGCCGTGTCCATCATGCTGGACACGGATGATGATGACGAACCGCGCGGTGGCATGACGATCCCGGTGCGGGCTGCGGCCCCGTCAAGGATCGCAGATCGCCAGATCTAAACCATCGCGAATATGCGGGCTGGCCCGCCGGAGCCGCCTCGGTGTTTAGGGGCCCCTATGATCAACGTGGCACCCGATGCGGGCACCCGATTGAGATTGGCCAAGCATTCGATCCCAAAGCGGCCGGTTGGAAGCCACGCGTAATGCGTCGCAAAATCAGCTGAAATCCCATGATCGAGAGAGAGCGTATCGACAGCGATCGAATTGGCGTTTGTCTCCTCCAAAAGCATTTGTGTCGCTTCGATGTGAAAACCGGGGAAGTGCTGCGCGGTGCCGTCGAAATTGCGGAAATCGTCACTATCAACCTTGCCGGCCCAACCGGAATGCATGGCGACGCAAGCCCCATCCGGGACATCGCCATGATCTGCGATCCAGGCACGTAGATCATCGGGCGTCACCTGGGTGTCGGCATCCTCTGCCGCCCGTGCCGCGATGTCGATCACGCAAAGCGGGGCGATCAACTGCTCAATCGGAATTTCGTCAACCGCCACACCATCCGCCGAGAAATGCAAAGGCGCATCGATATGGGTCCCGGTATGTTCAACAATCATCAGGCTATTATTGTTGAACCCATCGGTCGCAAATGTGGCGGTCATCTCCATCTCAAAACCGGGCGTGCCGAAATATGTGGGGAAGTTGGGGTGCAAAGTATGGGTCATGTCAGTGACGGCGCCATGCCCATCTGCCAAGGCCAGTGTGGCGGTGGCAGTGACGCCAAAGGCGGTTCCGGTCGCGAGCGATCCTTTGAAAAATTGGCGCCGCGACAACATCTTCGTCTTCACAGCATCCATCACACAAATATCACACATGTCGTATCTCCCTGCTTTTGGTGGGTTCAGCGTGACCTGTTGGACGACAGATTCAAAGCATTTGTTTGCCATTTGATAACAATAGCGGTGATTTGAGGGGGGCTATGTAGAATGGGGCATCAATTTGTCGTTCTGGGGCAACGATTGAAAAAAGGGTCACCAAGCGGTCATTCCGACGCCGCATTGTATTTGTTAACTAGTTTGCAAGACATCGTTGATTCCGCGCGGATTGATCGATTGCTTGGGCATCTATTGGAAAAGTGCTTTCCGATCTTCCGCTCAGGCCAGCCTGACAATCAGGTACTATGCGCGGTGTTAGCGTATCACGCTCGATAAGGACGTAGGTTTTGCTATGCTAAAAGACCGGTTTGAACCAATTGATCCCGATAGCCTTAGCCTCAAGGCGGAGGATCTGAGCTGCAAGAATGACGTTCTTGTGGGGTTGGAGGAAGACGAGGAACTTACCCCGGCGCCGGACGATCAGGATGACGCGACCCCCTCATGGAAACTGCGGATCGCGCAGGTATTGCCCGTGGTCAAAGGGCTGAAACATAACGACAAGTAAGGGTGGCGGGTACCACGACGACCGTGAAGGTATCTAACCCCGAGGACCTGTGTTTACAGGTGGGCGCCAGGTAATCAGACCAGGATCCGAACAGAGCCAGCTCCCTCGGATTTGCTTAAGGCCACTGGATTTGTACCTTGAGATTACGAGAAGCGCAGAAACCCGCCATGCTTACACCTAGGGGGCAATGCGGTGCAGGACAAGACGTCCGTTGCTTATTCTTCGATATCGGATTTGATCAGCCAGCCATCCGGCCCGACCATCTCAATCGGTGCATAGGCAAGCAATGCGCGTTCGACCAGTCCAACCGTCAGCAGCGTCATGCATACTTCGAAAAAGGTGATATCGGCAAAAATGGACATGGTACACTCCTCACTTCTTGCCATTAGTTGTGACAGTGAAACCGGACGAAAACATGACCTCCGCGTGGTTTTGCTAACAGTGCCCTTACGTAAACCGCCCCATTCGCGTCACATTGTTGGACGGTTTCCATTAACGCATTATGAGCGAATTTCCGCTTATCTGTTGATAAGTAAGGGAAATCCTCAAAATATTAGATGAACAAGCAGTTTTTCAACAGTTTAGACATATATTTTGTGATGTTAGATGGCGGTCAGGTGACGGAGATATCTGACGATCGGCGATTCCTTGCGCGTTCCCGGGTCGGTTTTTCAGGCAAAGCATGAAAGCCGTTGAACCTGTTATCAGAAATCAGAATTGATTTTTGTTCACCTATTGTTCATGGTTGCAATCATGCCTGATTGTTCAACCCAGCCCGCTTTGATGCCCGGCCAATTGCTGGCCCGGGGTGTCTGTCGCCATTTGCGCAGCCATGATTTTGTTAGTGTGGAAGAATTGGTACCCGTGTCGGGTTTGCGGGTCGATGTGATGGCGCTTGGTCCGAAAGGCGAGGTTTGGGTGATCGAATGCAAATCAAGCCGCGCTGATTTCCAGACGGATCATAAATGGCAGGGCTACCTGGAATGGTGTGATCGGTTTTTTTGGGCGGTGGATAATGAATTCCCGACCGAGCTGCTGCCGGATGATACTGGGCTGATGTTGGCCGACGGTTATGATGCAGAGATCATCCGCATGGGGTCAGAGACCAAACTGGCGCCTGCACGGCGTAAGGTCATGGTGCAGAAATTTGCGCGCCATGCCGCCATCCGGGCGCAGGCCGCGCGTGATCCGGGGCATATGCCTCAAAGCTTCTATTGAGGGGGCAAATCCCTGGTAAGGATTTTGGACAAACTTTTTCTAAAAGTTTTTTTTAGCGCGTTTTGACCGCCCGGGCAGCAATTGCAGCGGCGCGGATTTCGTCGGCAATTTCATCTGCCTCGCCAGGGTCGAAATCCATGGGAATTTCGATCCCGTCCGCCTCGATGAATATCCGAACCATGCCCTGATCGGTCGGGCCGATTTGCATATTGGCTTCGATGTCGCGTTCGTTGTTGATACCCATTGCGATCCTCTTGATCTGTTCTGTTTGTCCTACAGGCGATAACGCTTGAATGGCAAGGGTCGGATGGGCAAGCTGCGCCCATGACATTTGCGATCCGTCCCTTTGCGGCCAGCGATGCCGCGTGGTTGATTAGCCAGCATGCTGATCACTACGCCCGTGTCGAGGGCTTTGATCAGAGCTTTGCCTTGCTGGTTGAACGGATCATCACGGATTTTCAGGCGGATCACGATCCCATCCATGAGGCGGGCTGGGTTGCGCATGATCATTGCACCCGCCTTGGGCATATTTTTTGCGTGTGCCTCGACGCGACAACCGCCAAGCTGCGTCTGTTCTACGTCGTCGAGGCTGCGCGCGGCACCGGCGTTGCACAGGCCCTGTTGGACACATGTCTGCGATTTGCCAAGAATGCTGGATACCAGAGCATGACCCTTTGGACCCATGAAAGCCATGTCGCCGCAGGCCGCATCTATCGCCGCAACGGCTTTGCCCGGGTTGCGTCGAAATCCGTTCACTCCTTCGGTGTCGATCTGGTGGAAGAGACATGGGCGATTACCTTTTGAAGGTCTTGCAATCAACGTCTCTTGGGGCTAAATCCCGACGCAGTGCCGCCTTAGCTCAGTTGGTTAGAGCGCTTGATTGTGGATCAAGAGGTCCCTGGTTCGAGACCAGGAGGTGGTACCACCGCAAAATTTCAAAGAAATTTAGCGGCGCGCGGAAAACATTTGGCGTAGCCAAATGTGGCCGCGCTCATTCGTCCTTTGAGCGCGAGACCAACATGACCAAAGTCACCTTCCAAATCGGTCCGAACCCGCCACCGCGCCTTGATAAGGCGCTTGGCCGTGATGTTCCCAGTGATGCCGCGTTGAGCCGGTCGCGGTTGGCAAAACTGATCGCTGATGGCGCAGTTGCCGTTGATAATGCCGTTGTCACCGATCCGCGTTTCCGCATCGCAGAGGGGGCAAGCGTTGTGGTGACGGTCGCAGCCGCAGCGGAAAGCCATATCCATGGGGAGGATATCCCAATTGATGTGGTGTTTGAGGATGATGACCTGATCGTCGTGAACAAACCGGCAGGCATGGTTGTGCATCCCGCACCGGGTACGCCAGATGGGACGCTGGTCAATGCGCTGATCTACCATTGTGGTGACAGCCTGTCCGGGGTTGGCGGGCTGAAACGCCCCGGCATTGTGCATCGGATTGACAAAGAGACGTCTGGACTGCTGGTTGCGGCCAAAACCGACCGGGCGCATCATCATCTGGCCGATCAGTTTGCCGCCCATAAGGTTGAACGGCGCTATCTGGCCCTGTGTTACGGTATGCCGGATGCTAATGACCCCCGCTTGCGCGGGATTAAGGGGACGTCGTTTGAGGCCGGTAATATTCTGCGGGTCCAGACATTTCTGGGCCGTCACAAGACGGACAGGCAGCGGCAAGCAGTGTCATTTACAACCGGACGGCATGCGGTGACGCGGGCGCGGATTGTGACAGCACTTGGCGCGCCAGCCTGTGCCGCCTTAATCGAATGCTGGCTCGAAACCGGGCGAACCCATCAGATCAGGGTGCATATGGCCCATTGCGGCCACGCGCTTATTGGTGATCCGGTCTATGGCGGCCGACGGAAACTGTCGGCCAAGGCGGTGGGGGAGGCAGGTGTCACCGCTGTTGCAGGATTCGCGCGGCAAGCCCTGCATGCGGCGACATTGGGGTTTGACCACCCGGCCACCGGCGAAAAGCTGCGATTTGAGACCGCGTTACCCGCCGATATGAGCGAATTACTGCGCGTGCTTGAGGGTGAGGGCTGAAATAATTGATCCCATGTGCGTGAATGCACGTAAAGTCGACTTTTCAAACTAAACCGCTTAGTTCATATTCAGTTTTACGGAAAATTAAGATCGAGACTTGAAACGTCACGTCAATGTCACCATATCCATGTTAAGCCTTTAAACATTAGGAGGGCACGACAGTGAGCAACTATAAAAATTTACCAGCCCCGTCACCTGAGCAGGGTCTGAACCGTTACATGCAGGAAATCCGCAAGTTCCCTATGCTGGAGCCTGAAGAAGAGTACATGTTGGCCAAACGCTGGGTCGATCATGAGGATACCGAAGCGGCCCACAAGATGGTCACGTCGCATCTTCGCCTGGCTGCCAAAATCGCCATGGGCTATCGTGGCTATGGTCTGCCGCAGGCGGAAGTTATCTCAGAAGCCAATGTTGGTCTGATGCAGGCGGTCAAACGGTTTGATCCTGAAAAGGGCTTCCGTTTAGCGACCTATGCGATGTGGTGGATCCGCGCCTCGATCCAAGAATATATCCTGCGGTCATGGTCGCTGGTGAAGCTTGGTACGACATCGGCCCAAAAAAAGCTGTTCTTTAACCTGCGCAAGGCGAAATCACGCATTGGCGCGTTGGAAGATGGCGATCTGCGCCCTGAAAATGTCAAGCGGATCGCAACTGATTTGGGTGTGACTGAGGATGAGGTCATTTCCATGAACCGGCGTCTGTCGGGTGGTGATGCATCGCTGAACGCGCAGGTCGGGTCCGACGGCGAAGGGTCAATGCAATGGCAGGACTGGCTTGAGGATGAAAGCGCCAATACCGCTGCTGATTACGAAGCAAGTGACGAGCTGGATGCCCGCCGCGAGCTTTTGGCAGAGGCCATGGAGGTGCTGAACGATCGCGAAAAGGACATTCTGGTCCAGCGCCGTCTGGCCGAAGAAACCATCACGCTGGAAGATCTGAGTGGCCAATATGATGTCAGCCGCGAGCGTATTCGTCAGATCGAAGTGCGCGCCTTTGAAAAGCTGCAAAAGAAAATGCAGGAACTGGCGCGTCAGAAGGGTATGCTGGCCACTGCTTGATAGGCCAATTAGCGATTTGTGCTTCTCCATATCCCCGCCGGTTTTCCGGCGGGGATTTTTTTGGCCAAATTTCGTCCGAACTGACGTTCCCTTACGACAATGTTGGCGCTAACTTGCCGAGAAAGAGGAGACTGCGATGACACCGATCCGCTGGGGCATCTTGGGGGCTGCGGAATTTGCCCGCAAACATATGGCGCCCGCCATTCACGCGGCCAACGGGGCCGAGCTGAGCGCGCTTGCCACATCTGACCCGGCAAAGGCGGCGGGATTCCAGTCATTCGCTCCACAGCTTCGCGTTTTCGACGATTATGCAGCGCTGTTGGCGGACCCGGATATTGATGCTGTCTATATCCCACTGCCCAATCACCTGCATGTACCGTGGACGATCAAGGCACTCGAGGCCGGTAAACATGTGCTCTGTGAAAAGCCGATGACGTTGAATGCGGCGGAGTTTGACCAGATCATCGCGGCCCGTGACGCATCGGGCAAACTGGCGGCTGAGGCCTATATGATCGTGCATCACCCGCAGTTTATACGGGCAAAGGGGCTATTGGCTGAGGGCGCAATCGGCAAACTGATCCATGTCGATACGGTGTTCAGTTTTAACAACGCGGCCGATGCCGACAATATCCGCAACAAGCCGGAAACCGGCGGCGGTGGCCTGCGCGACATCGGTGTTTATACATTCGGCGCCGCACGGTTTGTGACGGGGCAGGAACCGGTGGCTGTGCCACATGCCAAACTGCGCTATGAAAACGACGTGGATGTCTTTGCCCAAGTGGCGGCAGAGTTTCCCGGTTTCACTTACTCTGCCATCGTGTCCATGCGCATGTTCACCCGGCAATATATTGCCTTTCATGGTGATCAGGGCGTGCTGACGCTGACATGCCCATTCAATGCAAATGTGTTTGATATTGCGTCGCTGCGGTTAGAGAATGACGATCAAACGGTGCTGACGGAACGGTGGCCTGCAACCAACCAATATATGCTGCAGGTGGAAAATTTCTGCAATTCGGCCCGTAGCGAGGCATCATATCCTTGCCCGCTGGAGTTTTCGCGCGGGACACAGCATATGATGGATATGGTGTTTGCTGCTGGGGGCCAAAGATGACTGAGGACGACAAGATGCCCAAAGATCACGATTCAACCGAAGTGGAGTCGGATTTCGAAAGTATCTGGCTGCGCCTTGTGAACATGGTGATCATCGCCGTGTTGATGAGCATGGCCAGTAGTCTGTTGGGCCTTCTGACCGTGGCACAGTTCTTGATCATGCTGTTCAACAAGCGCGCGCCAAACGAACAACTGGCTGAAATTGGAACCACTATGGGCGTCTGGATGGCCAAGGCCGCCCGCTATCAAACAGCGGCGAGTGAGGTTAAACCCTGGCCTTGGACGGAGCTTGATTAGAAAGCCTGTCATAGATTTTCGGTTCGTCGTTCAACCCGTAGCAGCCCAAAATCTGCCCGCACAGATTTTGACCACCAGCAGTGGCAGATGACCGTTAACCTGTGGTGAGGGTGAGCCGCATAATCTGTTCGGGCCCTGAACGTCCGATGCGTCCTGGCCCATCAACGACCCAGCCCGATTTTTCATAACAACCGACTGCGCGATCATTTGCCTCATCTACGGCCAGCCAAATCTGGAACAATGCGGGATAGATTTGCCGCAGGTAGTCGGGCAAGGCCTTTAGCAAGGCCGACCCATAGCCAAGTCCTTGATATTGTCCACCAATCAACAGTCCCCGCAACCCGAATGTGCCTGCTGGCAGCCGTTCGACGATCCGCGAAAAATCGTGATCGATCTTGAAGAAGCCAACATAGGTGTCGCCCCGCAAACCCACATGAAAGTCGGTTTGCGGATCTTTTTCTGCCGTCAGTTCCTGAATTTCGCCGACAAACGGATATTGCGGCTCTGTCAGGATCAGATGGGCAACCCGATCAATCTGCGTCCGGGGCAGGGCAACAAGCGTGATCAATCTTCCATCGCCTCCAGTTCTTCGATGAAACCCTCGATCATTGACAGGCCCTTGTCCCAGAATTTCGGATCTGACGCATCAAGCCCGAAGGGCGCCAGCAATTCCTTGTGATGCTTTGATCCGCCGGCGCGCAGCATGTCGAAATACTTGGTCCGGAAATCGGGGTCACCTTCCTGATAAACGGCGTAAAGCGCGTTCACCAAACCGTCGCCGAATGCATAGGCATAGACATAGAAGGGCGAATGCACGAAATGCGGGATATAGGCCCAGAAGGTTTCATAGCCTTCGGCAAAGTCAAACACCGGCCCAAGGCTTTCTGCCTGCACGGACATCCACAGGGCGTTTATGTCGTCCGGTGTCAATTCACCCTCTGCCCGTGCGGCATGCAGTTTGCATTCAAAGTCGTAGAACGCGATCTGGCGGACGACCGTGTTGATCATATCCTCGACCTTGTTGGCGAGCAGAACCTTGCGTTCTTCATCGTTTTCTGCGCCATCCAGCATTTTGCGAAAGGTCAGCATCTCACCAAAAACAGACGCTGTTTCGGCAAGCGTCAGGGGCGTTGATGACAACAGCTCACCCTGTTCAGCCGCCAGAACCTGATGCACCCCATGCCCTAGTTCATGGGCCAGCGTCATCACATCGCGGGGTTTGCCGAGGTAGTTCAGCATTACATAGGGATGGACTGGCGTGACGGTTGGATGTGCAAAAGCGCCAGGCGCCTTGCCGGGTTTGACGGCTGCGTCAATCCAACCATCGGTGAAGAACGGTTTGGCAATATCGGCCATTTTCGGATCGAAGTCTGCATAGGCGGTCATCACGGTGTCTTGTGCTTCGTCCCAGCCGACGATCCGGTCCGCTTCCATGGGCAATGGTGCGTTGCGGTCCCAGACCTGCATCCGATCCAGCCCCAGCCATTTCGCTTTCAAGCTGTAGTAGCGGTGCGACAGGCGTGGGTATGCTGCGACGACGGCGTTGCGCAGCGCTTCAACCACTTCGGGTTCGACATGGTTGGCCAGATGACGACTGGTCTGCGGGGTCGGCATCTTGCGCCAGCGATCCTCGATCTCTTTTTCCTTGGCGAGCGTGTTGTGCACACGGGCGAAAAGTTTGATGTTTTCACTGAAAACGGCTGACAGAGCGTGGGTGGCTGCCTCTCGTTTTGTGCGATCCTGTTCCGTCAGCAGGTTCAGCGTCGTCTCAAGGTTCAGCGCCTCACCATCCACGACAAATTCCAGCCCGGCCATGGTTTCATCAAACAGACGGTTCCATGCGGCGGCCCCCACAGTCGACTGATCATGCAGAAACTTTTCCAACTCATCCGACAGCTGATGGGGCTTCATCGCGCGCATCCGGTCAAAGACTGGCTTGTAACGCGCAAGGTCCGTATTTTCAGCCAGAAGTGCCGCCAGATGATCATCCTCTAGCCGGTTGAACTCCAACCCATAAAACACCAGCGGCGTGGTGGACGCGGTGATCTGATCCTGACAATCGGCCATGAACTTGGCGCGGTCACTATCGGTCGTAATTTGGTAATAGCGCAGACCGGCAAAGGACATGATGCGCCCGGCGATCACGTCGATCTGTTCGTAGCGTTGCACAGCCTGCAACAACCCGGCCGCATCCAGATCGGCTAATTTGCCCTCGTAAGCTTGGGCAAAACCGGCGCATTCCTTTTTAAGCCAGTCCAAATCGCGTTTCAGTTCGGGGGCGTTGGTACTGGCATATAGATCGGTCAGATCCCATTCGGGCAGATCGCCAAGCGTCTTGCCGCCGGATGTATTTGCATCAAAAACACGCGTTGTATTCATCATTGGAAACCCCTTTGGTGAGTGGCTGCGCCATAAATAGAGCGCCCAATCGGGTTTTTAAGCTTTCATGCGAGGGTTAGCCATAGGTGGCGAGCATTTCCTTGAGATCATCAAGTGTATTCGCCTCGTCCACCGGTTTGTCGCGACGCCAACGGGCCATGCGGGGAAACCGCAAAGCCACGCCGGATTTGTGGCGCGGGCTGGCCTGGATACCTTCAAATGCAATCTCAAAAACATGGGTCGGCTGCACCTGCCGCACAGGTCCGAATTTTTGCAACGTGTTCTTGCGGACCCAGGCGGTGATTTCCCGAAACTCCGCATCAGTCAGACCAGAATAGGCTTTGGTGAACGGCACCAGATCATTGCCGTGGCGCACGGCGAATGTGTAGTCGGTGAACAGGTTCGCGCGCCTGCCATGCCCTGCTTGGGCATAGATCATCACGGCGTCGATGGTCAGCGGGTCGATCTTCCATTTCCACCAATCCCCACGCTTGCGGCCTGACAGATACGGGCTATCGAGCCGCTTGAGCATCAGCCCCTCCGCCCCGATGTTGCGGGACTGCGCGCGCGCCTTGACAAGGTCATCCCAGGTGGTGAATGCGACGGCGTCAGATAGGCGAATAGGGCTGGTTGCCGGAACTTGATTGATGAGGGCTTTCAGATGGGCGCGTCGGGTTTGCAGGGGCGCTTCGCGGATGTCTTTTCCGTCATGCTCAAGCAGATCATAGGCCATCAGGATAACCGGCGCCTCTGCCAGTAATTTCTTTGGCACGGTCTTGCGCCCGATCCGTTTTTGCAGCGCGTTGAAGGACAGTGGCTTTTCATCCTGAAAGGCAAGGATTTCACCGTCGATCACAGTGCCATCGGGCAGGTAATCCTTGAGCTGTGCAAGCTCCGGGAACCGGTCGGTCATCAGGTCTTCGCCACGCGACCACAGGTGATGTTCGCCACCCCGGATGATCAGTTGCCCCCGGATGCCATCCCATTTGCGTTCTGCGTTCCAATCGATTGGAGGGCCAAGATCATTCAGGTCATCCATTTGATATGCCAAATAAAACGGATAAGGACGTGACAGATCGGCTGTCGGATCATCCGCCTCGATCAGGCTGTCCCATGTCGCGGTATCAGGCGTCCAGTTGCCCATCAATTTGTGGGTCAGTCGCGGCTCTGGCTGGCCGGTTGCCTGCGCCAGCGCGCGGGTGATCAGTTTGGCGCTGACGCCGATCCGAAAACCGCCGGTCAAGAGTTTGGTAAACAGGAACCGTTGGGTGGTGGGCAGGCTGTTCCAGGCTTTCAGGATACCCGCCTTGCGGGCATCCTCCTCTAGTGTCGACAGCGTCTTGATCCAGTTGATCCAGTAGGTCAGGGATCGATCATCCTCCTCTTCCGCCGGCGGCAGGACAAGGGCGATGGTCTCGGCCAGATCACCAACGATGCTGTAGGATTCCTCGAATAACCAGTCGGGCAGCCCCGCAACCTCCGCCGCCCATTCGCGCAATCTGGTGGCTGTGATTGTCCGTTTGGGGCGGCGACCTGTGAATAATGCGATGGTCCATAGCCGGTCACTGGGACCGGCGGTTTGGAAATACGCGGCAAGTGCCGCCGTCTTGACCGAGGTTTTGGTCGTTTCATCCACGCGGGTGAAAAGAGTTGCGAAATCCTTCATGCCTCGACGCCCTCCGCGGTATCAAGGCCTTCGCCCTGATAGCCGGTGCTGACGATATAGGCGTCATAGCCCTGTTCGGTCAACCAATGTTGAAAGGCGGAGGTGTAGCCATGTGTGGCGAACAGTTTGGTGGCACCGGTCGCCTTGATCGCGTCATTCAGCCCGTCCCAATCGGCATGGTCAGAGACGATGAACCCCCGGTCAGCCGCCCGACGGCGGCGCACACCGCGCAGCGCCATCCAGCCGCTGGCAAAACCGGTTGAGGCTGGGCCAAAACGACGCGGCCAGGTTGTGCCAAGTGCGCCCGGTGTGGCCAGAACCAATGCGCCCGGATGCGTCTTGGCGTTGATTTCAGCCGTGGCATGAATCGTTTCCGGTAGCGCAATTCCCTGATGTCGTAACACTTCGTTGGTGTTTTCAATCGCGCCATGGGTCAGGATCGGCCCGATATCCGGGTTGACGGTGGCAAGCAATCGCTGCGCCTTGCCGAGCGCGTAGGCGCCGAGGATGGACGTGCGCCCGGCGGCGGCGTTGCTGGCCCACCAGTCGTTGATTTGCTGCGTCAAGATATCCTCTGGCGTCCATTTGAAGATCGGCAGACCAAAGGTGCATTCGGTGATGAACGCATGGCACGTGACAGGCTCAAACGGTTCTGACAGCCCGTCGGCGACCGTCTTGTAATCGCCCGAGACGACCCAGACCTGCCCCTTGACTGCAACCCTGATCTGGGCAGAGCTGGGGACATGACCAGCGGGATGAAACGACACTGTCGCATCACCGATTTTCCTTTCCTGCCCGTAGCTTATGGTTTCGACTGCGATGTCGCCTAACCGGTGGCGCATCACCGCTGCCGTGCCTGCGGTGGAGAGGTAGCTGCCCATACCCGGGCGGGCATGATCGCTATGGGCATGGGTGATCAATGCCCGGTCAACGGGTTTCCACGGGTCGATGTAGAAATCGCCCGCCGGGCAATAGATGCCCCGGTCGGTGAATGTCAGAACGTCCGCCATGACAACAGTTATAGCTTGGATGTTGGGCGGGTCACGCGGCGGGTTTTGTTGCGAAATCGGGGTGTCAGCAGAGCGTCAGCAAAACGTCGGACTTTTGTCGGACCCCTTAAACCTAAAGATGCGCGTCGAAATGCGCGGCGGTTTGGTCGATCATCGTGTTGCGCATCTTGGGCGTATCCATCAGCATTTCATGCTGCCCGCCCGCGATGGTGTGCAACGCACCGCCGGTCCAATGCCGCATGCGTTCCTGAATCCGGGTCGGGTCAACGATGACCTCGTTGCTCCCCAGAAACGTAATGCAAGGGACGGTTGGGGCTGGGCGGGTGCTTAGCTCGTGCATCTCGACCAGTGAGGTATGTAGCCATCGCAAAGAGGGCCCGCCAAGCGCAAGGTCCGGGTGGCTTTCCAACTGGTGGCGCAATGTGCAGAACATCTCCTGATCGTTGGTCAGGGCGTTACCTTCGAAATCAGCGCGCAGCACATAGGATTGCTCGAACTGGCCGGGGGCCAGATTCTGGTCAAAGCCTAAAGGCCGGCTGACCGCTGACAGACCCCATGCTACCGGGCGCAGTGCCGGGGCCATCTGTATCCCCCACATCGGGGCAGAGAACATCGCCGCCTGAACATCCAACCCATCCATCAGGGAACGCAAGCCGATACAGCCGCCCATGGAATGACCGATCAGGAAATAGGGTCGGGGCAGTTTGAGCGTTCTGGCATGGGCGATGACAGCATCGACATCTTTTTGATAATCGCTGAAATCGCCGACATGTCCAATGGCTCGATTGGGCAACATACGGTCGGCGATGCCTTGACCGCGCCAATCAATCACAAGGCTGGCGTAGCCGCGTTCATAAAGTGCCTTGGCCGTGTGGCCGTATTTCTCGATAAACTCTGTGCGGCCCGGAAAAATCAGAACGGTGCCTTTGGCATCGTCTTTGGTCCAATGACCCACGCGAATACGTAGGCCATCTGCGGTTTTTAACCAACTGGCTTGCCCCCCTTCAGGCGCATTGGCAATGTCATCATAAAGGGGGGCGTCAAACATGGTCAGCCAAGAACGCTGGACAGCTTCATCGCCTGACCCATATCGCCATCGACGGACAGCTTGCCGGTCATGAACGCGGTGGTCGGGTTTTGTTCGCCATCCAAAATGGCCTTGAAAACTTCGGTTGTCGCGGTCAGCGTGACATCGGCCTCTTCGTCACCTGCGCGGGCGCCGTCGCCATCAATCATGATCGCGCCTTCATCCTCGATCACGAATTTTGCAGTGCCGTCAAAACCCGCACCATCCATCTTGGCATTCAGCGCGGCTACGGCCTCGGTTACAACGTCGCTCATGTTTTTCGTCCTTTGTCATTGATGTGACTGCCGACCCTCTGGTGTTGGCCGCACAGTGCGCTACACTGCCTGTTATGGTCACGCAAACACATCGCTTCAAATATATCGTTGCGGCACTTTTTTTAGGAGTGGGGTTTTCCTTACCTGTCTCGGCGCAACAGGTCGATCTGGATGGGCTGTATCAAGATCTGCTTGACGCGGATGAGACAAGCTATACGCGGATCGAACAGCAGATTATTGCCCAATGGGAAAAAAGCGGATCACCTGCGATGGATCTGTTGTTGCGCCGCGGGCAAGAGGCACTGGAGGATGGCGCACCGGATGTTGCGGTGGAACATTTTACAGCCTTGGTCGATCATGCCCCGGAGTTTTCAGAAGGATATTTCGGGCGGGCCACATCCTATTACCTGCTAGGTTTGATGGGTCCCGCGCTGGAGGATATTCAGACGACCCTGCGCCTGAACCCCCGCCATTTCGAGGCGATGAGCGGTCTGGCCACGATCATGCAGGAACTGGAACGGATGGAAGATGCCCGCGAATTGTATGCCTTGATCCTGACGATCAATCCGCAATCGACCGAGGCGCAAGAGGCGCTGGAATATCTTGACGTGCAGCTTGAGGGGCAAGCGCTTTAACCGCGCGAACCTCCCGTTTGGGGACGCATATGACACCCTCCCGGATCACGGCTGTGTTGGGCCCGACCAATACCGGCAAGACGCATTATGCGATCGAACGGATGCTGTCCTATCGGACCGGCGTGATCGGTTTACCGCTGCGCCTGCTTGCGCGTGAAGTCTATGACCGCATCGTTGCGGTGCGCGGCCCGTCTGTGGTCGCTCTGGTCACTGGCGAAGAGCGGATTGTCCCACCGCGTGCCGCATATTGGGTCTGCACGGTCGAGGCGATGCCAGAAGGCATGGGGTGCGATTTTCTGGCGATTGACGAGATTCAATTATGTGCCGACCCTGAACGCGGCCACGTGTTCACCGACCGTCTACTGCATGCCCGTGGCTTGCACGAAACGCTGTTTCTGGGTGCCGACACGATGCGCAGTGCAATCGCCGCGATGGTGCCAGAGGCACAGTTTATGCGTCGCGACCGGATGTCCCAACTCACCTATTCAGGTTCGAAAAAGATAAGCCGGATGCCCGCAAGATCTGCAATCGTGGGATTTTCGGTTGAAAATGTCTATGCGATTGCCGAACTACTGCGCCGCACAAAAGGTGGCGCTGCCGTCGTGATGGGCGCGCTATCCCCCCGCACACGCAACGCCCAGGTCGAGATGTATCAAAGCGGCGATGTTGATTATCTGGTGGCCACAGATGCGATTGGCATGGGGCTGAACCTGGATATCAGCCATGTCGCCTTTTCGTCCCTGACGAAGTTTGATGGTCGCCGCATGCGCCATTTGCAGCCCGAGGAACTGGCCCAGATTGCAGGTCGCGCGGGCCGTCATATGGAGAACGGTACATTTGGCGTGACAGGGGAGGCCCCGCCATTGGACGATGCTGTGGCAGAGGCGATTTGCGATCACAAATTTCAGCCAGTCAAGAAACTGCAATGGCGCAACAATGATCTGCAATTCGGATCAATCCGTCGTTTGATGCAAAATCTGGAAGAGCGCACGGACGATATCTGGCTGACCCGGGTGCGCGAAAGCGATGATCTCCGCGCGCTCAAAGCGCTGGCGGCGGATGCGGAGATTGCGGCGCGGGCCACAGATGGGCCATCGGTCAAGCTGCTTTGGGATGTGTGCCGCGTGCCGGATTTCCGGGGTATTTCAGCGGGCGAACATGCGGGCCTTTTGACGAATATTTTCACCGATCTGCATCAGCTTGGGCATGTTGATGCCAATTGGTTTGCCTTGCAGGTGAAACGGATTGACCGCAGCGATGGCGACATTGATACGCTATCCAAAAGACTGGCCTATATCCGCACTTGGACATATGTGGCGCAACGCAAGGGTTGGCTGGTTGACGAATCTCATTGGCGCGAAGAGACCCGCGCGGTAGAAGACCGATTATCAGATGCACTTCATGGTGCATTGACGCAAAGATTTGTGGACCGGCGGACCAGCATTCTGCTTCGCCGGCTCAAACAGAAGGAGAGCCTTGTGGCTGAGGTGAACGACAAGGGTGAAGTGACCGTTGAAGGCGAATTTGTCGGACGGTTGGAAGGATTCCGTTTCCGGATGGATAAGGCGGGCAGCCCCGATGAGGCCAAGACATTGCGCCAGGCCTCGGTCGCGGCATTGGTGCCGCAATTCCATTTGCGTGCCGACCGGTTCTATAACGCCCCGGACCCCGAGATCGATTTCACGGAACAGGGTGGATTGATGTGGGGCGATCAGGCGGTGGGCAAGCTGGTTGCTGGTGCCGACCCGTTCAAGCCCGGTGTCGAAGCCTTTGTCGATGATGAGGCCGGCCCCGATGTGGCCGCCAAGGTGCAACGCCGGTTACAGCATTTCATCGACCGCAAGGTTGCGTCAGGTTTTGAGGGGCTGCTGGCCCTGAAGAACGACGAAACATTGGAAGGTGCCGCCAAGGGCTTTGCTTACCGGATGGCCGAAGGGTTTGGTATTATCCCGCGTGGTGAAGTCGCTGATGAGGTCAAGGCACTGGATCAGGATGCCCGTGGTGCACTACGCAAACATGGCGTGCGTTTCGGCCAGTTTACGATTTTCCAACCCTTGCTGTTGAAACCGGCGCCCACGCGGTTGCGTCTCGTGCTGTGGTCATTGACCAAAGGGTTGCAGGAATTCCCCGAAAGCCCGCCCCCCGGTTTGGTCACTGTGCCTGCCTCCAAGGATGCTGCGCCGGGCTATTACGCGATGGCTGGGTATCGTGCTGCGGGCGAAAGGGCGATCCGAATTGATATGCTGGAACGTCTGGCCGACATGCTGCGCGATCAGGACAGCCGCGGCGGGTTCGAGGCGAACCCCGATATGCTGTCGATTACGGGTATGACGCTGGATCAATTTGCCGATCTGATGGCAGGTCTGGGCTATAAGGCTGAAAAAGGCGAGCGTGAAAAAGTGAAGGCCGTCGCAACGGAGGCTGTTGCCGCTGATGCCCCCGCTGCCGCAGAAACCCCGGCCGAACTGCCCGCCGATACCCCAGCCGAGATCGTCCCACCGACGGATGAGGTCCCGGCAGAGGGCACATTGGAAACACCTGATGCCGGCCCTGAGATGGAGGTGTTTTACACCTTCACATGGGGTGGCCGCGCGCCCCGTCAGGCCCGCCCACAAGGTGATCGCCCGCGTGGCAAGGGTAAGCCAAAGGCCAAAGGCAAGCCGGGTGGCGGTGGTGGCAAGCCGCAGAAATTCCAGGCAAGGCCAAAAAAGGAAAAGGCAATTGATCCGGACAATCCCTTCGCTGCTGCCTTGGCGGGGTTCAAGAAGGATTGACCGACCCCCGCCCGACCATCCGGCTGGATAAATGGCTGTGGCATGCGCGGTTTTTCAAATCGCGCAGCCTGGCCGCCGGTGTGGTCAGCGCGGGCAAGGTCAGGGTAGACAGCCAACCTGTCAGCAAACCGGCCCGCGCCGTGGGGCCGGGCGATGTGCTGACATTTGTGCAGGCGCGCGAAACCAAGGTGGTGCGCATTCTCGACTGCGGCGAAAGACGCGGCCCAGCACCTGAAGCGCAAGCGCTTTATGAGGATCTGACCCCGGCCCCGAAAGCCCGCCCGGCAGAGGCGCGAGGCGCCAACCCCAAATACGAAAAGGGTGGCCGCCCAACCAAAAAGGACCGGCGAGACATGGGGATTGATCCTAAATCCTGAATATCTGAAACAACGCTTGGCAAGCGCTGCCCCTCAGCTCTTCGTTCAATGTTGCAAATTTTCAGGACGACGCTTCAGGACCCTGGGCCCATCCCGATCTCCGTTATGCCGATTTGCGCCATGGCGATGCTCATCTCATCGCTCAGCACGCCAAAAAGCCGGTCTAGCCCTTGCGCGCCTGCGGCTGCGATTGCGAATTGCAGGATACGCCCGAAAAAGGTGAAATCGGCACCAGCATCAATGGCCTTCAAAGCATCTTCGCCGGACCGCAAGCCGCTATCAAAAAACAATGGAAAGTCAGACCCGACCGCTTCCCTTATCGCAGGCAGCATGGCGAATGGTGATGGTGCGCTTTCCAGTTGCCGCGCGCCGTGGCTGGAGATTTGGATCGCATCGACACCTTCGGATTTCAGCCGCAGTGCATCCTCGACATCCAGCACCCCTTTGACCACCAGATTGCCATCCCACATGTCGCGCAGCTGTTTCAGCGTGTCCCAGGTGGCGCGCGCGCGGCTTTCAGTGCGGTCGAATTCATAGCCGTCCATGTCGAAATTGGCCATTTGCGGCTTTCCCGCCGCCAGCGATGTCAGTGACCAACGTGGATGCAGGGCAAAGTCAATGAACTGCTTTGGCCCGATTTTGAAGGGCATCTTAAACCCATGGCGCAATTCGCGCGGACGCCGCCCGACCTCTGGCACGTCGACGGTTAAGACAAGGGTGTCATAGCCTGCCGCCTTGGCCCGTTCGACCAGTTTGAACGTGCCGCTGCCGTCGCCGCTGAAATAGAGCTGGAACCAGGCGTTACCTTCGGCCACCTGAATGATCTTTTCCATTGGGGTGGATGCGACGGTTGAAACGCCATGTGGGATGTTGTGACGTGCGGCGAGCCGGGCCAGCATCAGATCGGCCCCGGGCGCGGACAGGTTGCACATACCCATGGGTGCGATGCCAAACGGACGCCCTGCCGTTTTGCCAAAAAGTGGCACGGCAAGTGACCGCTGGCTGGTGTCGCGCAGGATACGTGGGCGCAGGGTGGCGGCATCAAGGGCGGCCCGGTTGCGCGCCGCCCCTGTTTCAGCCCCGGCGGAGCCATCAATATAATCGAACACCATCCACGGCAGACGCCGCTTGGCCAACCGGCGGGCGTCCTCTGCGCTGTGAATGGCGCCCGCGCCCATCAGGCTTTGACGGCTTCCATGAAGCGTTGGCGGATCACGACGGGGTCCATTGTGATGACCGGCAGCTTGATATTGCCGCTGTCACATTTGCACACGATGATGGTCATCTCGTCACTGTCGATTGCGCTTTGCAACACAGGACCAAGGTCCTTGTCTTGCACTTCGATCACGTTGTCACAGCCGCATGCGGTGGCCACTGCCGTCAGCGATGTTTTGCGCCCCGCATAGGTGGGCTGATCGCCGGTTGAGCCGTAAGATCCGTTATCGATAATGAGAAGGGTGTAGTTGCCAGTTGCGTTATTGGCGATGGTGGGCAGGGTGCCAAGGTTGGTCAGAACCGACCCGTCCCCATCGATCGAGATGACAGGTTTGTCTTGCGCCAAGGCCAGACCGAACCCGATAGACGATGACAACCCCATTGTGCCCAACATGTAGAAATTGGTGGGTTGGTCGTCAATCATATGCAGCTCTTGGCTGGGCAGACCGATATTGCAGACCACAAGGTGATCACGGATGATCGGCGCGATTTCTTTGAGAATTTCAGAACGGATCATTGGTCGCCATAGCCTCCCCAGAAGTTGGCATCGGTCAGGATCGCCACGGGTTTGTTGCACATGAAGGTGTATTTCAGAATGTTGTCGAATTCCTCGACATCTTTTTGCCAGTGGAAATGGTAGGTGGGGATGTTCAACTGGGCCAGCAGGGCCTTTGTATGTACCGCCATTTCGACCTGACAGGCGACCGGTTCGCGTAATTCACCCCGATAGGAGATGATCATCGGCAGTGGCATCCGGTAGAATTGCGTCAGCGTGGCCAGCGTGTTGATCGTCACCCCGATGGCCGTGTTCTGCATGATGATCGCAGGCCGCTTGCCCCCCATGAAGGCCCCGGCGCAAAGCCCCATGCCTTCGTCTTCCTTGTTGGATGGGATGTGGAAAATATCGTCACGTTGGTCAATCTCTTCGATCACACCGGCCAGCTGTTTGCAGGGCACGGTGGTCACGAATGAGACATCGTTGGCGACAAGATCATCAGCGATCTTTTTGTCGATGTTCATCAGGGTTTGCCTTTCTTTCATGCGCCAATGCGCGTTTTGAGGATTAGGAAGAACGGTGGACATGCACCGCACAAGGTGCGTGCCGTACAACGCGGGCAGCCGTGGACCCCAGCAGATAATCGCTGAGCCCCGGTTTGTGAGAGCCGATCACGATGCAGTCCACGCCCTGTTCGGCGGCGAAGTCGATGATCGTCCGATAGGTGTGTCCCTTGATCAGGACAGCCTCGATCCCGTCGATCCCGGCCAGTTTGTCGTGCATCAATTTGCGCGCCTTTTCAAAACCTTCTTCGATCACATCTGCGTCCAGATAGGCCAGAACAGAGCCTTGTGGCGCTTCGTGGACATGCAGGGCGATCACCTTACCGGTGCCGCCCGAGAGGGCCTTTGCGATCTCAAGCGTCTGCGCGGATATGCCGTGATCAAGTGCCATGGGGACAAGTATTTTTGCGTACATCTTTGATCTCCTGTTCAGGGGCTTAGCCCCACGGGTTCAACACAATCTTGGGTGCGGCGACTTTGCCCGCCCGCAGGTCCTGAAACGCCCCGAACCCATCGGCCAGGCTGCGCTGTTCGCACCAGTCCAGTGCCCCCAACCGCCCGTCAAAGATTGCAGCGGCGGTATCACGGAAATCCTGCGCGGTGTAGGTATAGGTCCCGATGAAGGTGATTTCCTGCAAGGTCATCCGGCGAATATCCAGCCCGCCCAGATCCTCGCCCAGCCCGACATGCGCGATCACACCCCCGGGGGCTGCAAGGGCAGAGGCGGTTTCGCGGGTTGCGGCATAGCCGACCGCGTCGACGACTAGCGGAAAACTGCCCGCAGGCTTTGACATGGCGTTCTGCCCACAATGATCGGTCAGGAAGGCCCGGCGGCTGTCATTGGGTTCGGCTACGGTGATGTCGGTCACCCCCATCGCCTGTAGCGCAAGGCTGGCTGCAAGCCCGATGGCCCCGCCGCCCAGCACCAATGCCCGCCGGTCCATGGCCGGGTGAAGCGCGTCCAGCGCCAATCGGGCCGCATGCCAACTGACGGCGATGGGTTCGGCCAGTGCGGCCTTGTCGAAGGGCACGTTTTCAGGGACCTCGACAAGGTTTGCGGCAGGCATGGAAATGAACTGCGCAAACGCCCCTTCGCGTGGCGGCATTGAGATGATCTGGCGGTCGGGGCAGAGGTTTTCGCGTCCCGCCTTGCAGGCCGGGCAGGTGCCGCAGGTCACCAGTGGGTTCACGGTGACCCGTTTGCCATCCATCGACCCGCCTTGGACGGTCCCTGCTGCCTCATGCCCCAGGATCAGTGGTGCTGGGCGGCGCGCATCATGACCCAGATAGGCATGCATGTCAGAACCGCAAATTCCCACAGCCTCAACCCGGATCAGGTGTTCGCCCGTTGCGGGGGCAGGGTCGGGGGCATCCCGATAGCCAAGGGTTTCGACCCCATCGTAAACAAGCGCCTTCATTTTGCGGTAAATCCCCCATCAACCATCAAAACCTGCCCGGTCACATATGACGATGCGTCCGAGCATAAGAACAGAACTGGCCCGTCGATATCCTGCAACGTGCCGTTGCGCCCCAGACATGTCTGATCGGCATTGCGCTGGGCGCGGGCAGGGTCGTCAAACACCGACGCTGTCAGTTCGGTCGGGAAAAACCCCGGCCCAATGGCGTTGGCGGTGATCCCATGCAATGACCATGCTTCGGCCATGGCGCGGGTCAGCTGCGCGATGCCGCCTTTGGTGGCCCCATAGGCGATGCCACCGGGGAAGGCGCGAGTCGTCTGCAGGCTGGCGAAATTCACGATCCGCCCCCAGCCTTTGGCCTTCATCGCGGGCACCAGTGCCTGTGACAGGAAAAATGGCGCAGAAAGGTTGATCGCCAGCGTCTGATCCCATCCTTCATCGGTGACATCATCCGCAACCTCGCGGGTGTTCAACCCTGCCGCATGGATGATGATATCGGGTGCGCCAAAGGGTGCGGCAATGTCCGTTGCCAATTGGGTGATGCCGGGCCGGTCCGTGATATCGGCAGCCACTGCGGCGGCGCTGTCGCCGACTTCATCACGCATCTGTTGCAGCGCCTCTGCGCGTCGCGCGACCCCCACGACCTGCGCGCCTGCGGCGGCCAGGGCCACAGCAGCACGTCGTCCAAGGCCAGAGCTTGCGCCAGTGACGCAAGCGACCTTGCCCGTCAGGTCGAAAAGGGTGCGTGGGTCAGCCATCAGCCTTCTGCGGACAGATCGAAGTTTTCACCGGGGAAGTATTTGGCCAGCCGGACATCGGCAGCGCGCGCGTGCCCTTCCATGCCTTCCAGCCGCGAAATCCGCGCGGTGGCTTCGGCCACACGCTTGGATGCGTCGCGCGTGGTGCGCTGCCAGGTGACGATCTTCATGTATTTATGCACGGACAAGCCGCCGGTGTAGCTGGCCGCGCCCGACGTCGGCAGCACGTGGTTGGTGCCGGTTGCCTTGTCGCCATAAGACACGGTGGTTTCTTCGCCCAGGAAAAGCGAACCATAGCAGGTCAAACGGTTCAGCCACCAATCAAGGTCAGCGGCCTGCACTGTCAGGTGTTCGGGCGCGTATTCGTCGGAACAGGCGGCCATGTCTTCGCGGTCGGCGCAGATGATAACCTCTGCATAATCGCGCCATGCGGCTGCGGCGTTATCGCGGTTCAATTCCGGCAGGTCGGCGATCAGGTCGGGGACCATCGTCATAACTTTTTCGGCCAAAGCCCGGTCATCGGTGACCAGCCAGACGGGCGAGTTGTAGCCATGTTCGGCCTGGCTGACGAGGTCGGTTGCCACGACATGTGCATCAGCATCCTTATCGGCAAGGATCAGGCTGTCTGTTGGCCCTGCGATCATGTCGATGCCGACACGACCAAACAGAATGCGCTTGGCTTCGGCCACAAACTGGTTGCCGGGTCCGACGAGGATGTTGGCCTTGGGCAGACCAAACAGGCCAAATGTCATGGCTGCAACACCCTGTACACCGCCCATCGCCATAATCTTGTCCGCGCCGCAGATATGGGCGGCGTAGACGATGGCGGGGGCCACGCCGGTTTCGGGACGGGGGGGCGAACAGGCGGCGATGTGGCGGCAGCCGGCAACTTTGGCCGTTGTCACCGTCATGATGGCAGAGGCGATGTGGCTATAGCGCCCGCCGGGGACATAACAGCCAGCGGCATCCACCGGGATCGCCTTTTGACCTGCGATGAAGCCCGGCTCAATCTCCATCTCCACATCTGTCAGGGTGGATTTCTGGGTTTCGGCAAAGCGGCGCACGTTGTCGTGGGCGAAACGAATATCGGCCTTGAGCTTTTCGGGCACCAGATCACAGGCGGCTTTAATCTCGTCCTCTGTCATGATGACATTGCCATCATATTGGTCGAACTTGGCGGCGTAGTCCATTGCTTTGGCGTCACCACCGGTTTCGATATCAGACAGGATGCCCTGCACGATATCATGGGTTTTGGAGGCGTCCGACTTTGCCGTCAGTGTCGCTTTTTTCAGGTATTCACGCGTCATTTTTGAACTTCCTACTTATAGATATCTGGCAGCAGCGTTGTCGAGATCGCTGGCACATAGGCGATCAGCAACACCACAACGAACATGCACAGGACGAATGGAACGGCGCGGGCCGCGATTTTCAGAATACTTTCCCCTGTGATCCCAGAGACCACGAACAGGTTCAGCCCCAGTGGCGGTGTGATGAAGCCAACCCCAAGGGCGGTGATCATCATGATGCAGAACTGGATTTCGTTCATACCGATATTGTCGGCCAATGGTTTCAGGATGGGTGCAAGGATCACGATATTGGGCGTGGTTTCCATCACGCAGCCTGCCGCGATCAGGATACCGATCATCAGAAGGATCAGGATCCAAGGTTCATCCGTCAGGCTGGTGATTGAGGTCACGAAGCCTTGTGGCACACCCATGATTGCCAGCGCTTCGGCCAGTGGCACGGAAAAGGCGATGATGGGCAGGATAACCCCGTTCACCTTGGCCGAACTGACCAGCATGGCGGGGAAATCGGCCAGGGACAGCGTGCGCAGGATGAACCCCATCATGATGGTCACGACAACGGCGGTTGCCCCTGCCTCTGTCGGGGTCAGACGCCCCGAGAAGATGCCGTAGAAGATGATGCCCGGTACGATAAACGCATACCAACCGGATTTCAGCGAGCGGCCCAGATTGCCGAACCATTCGCCGGCTGTCATCATCCCGCCGCCTTCGTAGTTGTAGATGCGGTTGACGATCAGATTGGTGATCAGGATCGAAAACAGGATCGCCAGACCGGGGATCAATGCCGCCAGAAACAGGGTCGAGGCGGATATGCCCAGTACAAGCCCGATAATGATATAGGCGATGGAAGGCGGGATCAGGATGCCGGTACAGGCACCCGCAGCCACCAGTGCGCAGGCATAGGGCCGCGGATAACCGCTTTCGACCAGCCGGTCGATTGTCATGCGCCCCACCGCCGCCGCACCCGCCGCGTCAGAGCCTGAGATGGCCGCGAACATGCCGCAAACCAGCACCGTGGCGGACCCGAAACCACCCTTGGCAAAACATGTCAGCGCCTCGGCCACATCCAGAAATTTTCGCGATAGCCCGGTTCGGACAAGCACGTCACCTGTCAGGATAAAGAGCGGCACAGCCGTCAACGCAAAGGCGTCAATCCCGGTGAAAAGCCGTTCGCCAACAAGGCTGAGCGGTAGATCCCCCGACATGACAAGCATCAGGATGGCTGATGTGCCGATTGCGGCCCAGACAGGCACGGCCAGTGCGATAAGAAGGACGAAAAGGATCACAGGTACGTAAAAGTCCCACCCCAGTTCGACCGTTTGATTAAGCGTATTCCAAAGCATATCGGTCCCGCCCCTAGTCGAACAGTTTATCGCCTTCGTAGACGGGTGTGCCGTCCCGAAGCGATTTCACGTCACGGATGAATGATTGCACCAGTCGCAAGATCATCAGCGCAAAGCCAAGTGGAACGGCCATCAGGAACCAGACCTTTGAAACCCGCAGCCCGTCTGTGACCGAGCCGAACTTGGCCGAGACATGGACCGTTTCAATGGACCAGTAGAGCGCGATGATCGCCACGCCGAACATCACCAGATCGCCAAAGATATAGAGGACGGCCTTTGCGCGCGGCCCCATGTAATGCATCAGCACGTCAATGCGGATATGCGCCCGTTCCTTGACCGCGGCAGCCGCCCCGACCCAAGCCAGATAAATGAAGGAATAGCGCACGATCTCTTCGCCCCAGATGGACGAGTATGAGAAAATCTCGCGCCGCAGCACCTCGATCGCCATGGTGATGACCAGCATGACGTAGAAGACCAGAAGCAGCCAACGCTCGGCGTCCCTGTCGAACCTTTGCAATAATCCCATCTTGTCGCTCCGTGAAACGGCCGCACGGTACCGTTTGGCCAAAGGCTGGCCAGTGATCCCGTGATGCATTGTGAGGAGGTGCCGGACGCCTGATATGGCGTCCGGCGGATCGTTTTAGGCGTCGTGGACGTAGTATTTGCCCTGCGTGCCAGCAGCTTCTTCCATCTTGGCGAAAGCGTCCATGGAACCGGCAAGCTCTGTCTTGAACTCGTCCCATTCGGAGCGCTGGAAGCCGCCTGCCTCTTTCCATTCGCCCAGCTGATCGTCGCTGAGGCTGTGGAATTCGACACCGGCCTTGGCTAGTTCGGCCATGGCGTAGGCGCGGGCGGATGGCACCTTGGCCAGGTTCTGGTGCGCAGTCATTTCTGACCCCCACATGATCCCTTCCTGCACATCGGCGGGCATGGAGTTGAACCATTCCAGGTTACACGAATAAACCTGACTGTCCGGCACGGCCTGGGTAAAGGTCACGTGGGACAGGATATCCTTGAAACCAAATACATAAAGCGCGCCAACAGATGGGTCGAGCGCATCTGCCACACCTTGTTTGATCGCAGACGGTGTTTCACCCCAGGCAACCGGCGTCGGGTTCGCGCCAACCATGCGGTAATACTGTTGCAACATCTTGGAACCGGGGACCCGGAATTTCACACCGGACAGATCGGATGGCGACAGAACGGCACCTGCGCCGCCTTTGCGCACCGCAATCACGCGTGGGTCGATATTGACGTAGAACAGCGCCTTGAAGCCCGCTGCCTCCACCTTGGGATGCACTTCGGTATTCCAGAAATCGGAGTTCACAAGGTTGGTGAAACGCTGATTGGAACCACACAGATACGGCATGTTGATCAGGTCAACAGTGGATGCAAATGGGGCGAAGTTGGAAAGCGAATGCTGTGCGGCCTGAATGGTGCCGCCCTGAACCGCCTGCACCAGCGCGCCGCCTGCACCAAGCTGCCCGCCGGGGGCCAGTTTGACATAGACCTTGCCGTTGGTCGCGTTCTGGATGTTTTCCTTCAGGTCCAGTTGCATGATCGGATAGCTGCGCGATGCGCCCAGCACATAGGCGGTGGCGATGGTCATCACGTGATCAGCCGCATTTTCGCGGTCACGTTCTTCATTGGCGGTCTGCGCAACAGCGGCGGATGACCAAAGCATCCCACCGGCGCTCGCAACCATCGCAGCCGTAAAGCCGCCTGTCGCCGTCAATTTCAGAAAGTTCCGGCGCTCGGCCGACGCCAGTGCGCGCTTGTCGTTATCCATTCGGTATCCTCCCGTGGGGTGTTCAACTGCCATTCTTGTTCTTGCGGGCAGCTTCCTTCTGCAGAATCGCAACGACAAAAAGCAGTGTCGCTACGAAGAGAACCAACATCTCGCCCACATCTCCCAGAAAGGCATTGCTTCCATAGGCACCCATCACGACATTGGCGAAATATACAACAAAAACGATGATGGAAGCTGCAAGAAACATGGGCCAAACCCTCCGTGGCGCGTCGATTCCGTGCTTTAACGTAACCGCTTACATTTTTGACTGCAAGCCCTTACATTTTACAGTCAGGTTTTTGCGTTTATACCATCGTGATGTGTGTGGCATTGCGTCATACAAGAGCCGAGAGACGGGAATAGCCGATGCCAGACAGTTCAACCGCGCCCACGATTGACGACGTTGCCCGCGAGGCGCGTGTTTCGACGGCCACGGTGTCGCGCGTCATAAATGACCCTGACATGGTATCTGCCAAGACGCGCGAACGCGTGCAGGCGGTGATTGAGGCGCTGGGCTATACCCCAAATTTCGCGGCCCGTTTCATGGCGGCAAAACGAACATTCACCATCGGCGCGATCATCCCGACGATGGAGAACGCGATTTTCGCCCGTGGTCTGCAAGCCTTTCAAGAGGCGCTGCACGAGCGTGGCTATACGCTATTGGTTTCCAGTTCGGCCTATAAGGCGAAGGTCGAGGAAGAGCAGATCCGAAATCTGGTGGCCCGTGGGGCAGATGGGCTTTTGTTGATCGGCCATGACCGTGATCCGGCGATTTACGACTATCTTGACCGCCAGCGTGTGCCGGTGCTGGTCGCATGGTCCTATGACGAAACCGCACGTGCGCCTTGCATCGGTTTTGACAATCGGGCTGCAATGCGGGCCTTGACCGAAAGCGTGGTTGATATGGGGCACCGACGGCTCGCCATGATCTCTGGCGTGAGCGAACAGAATGACCGCGCCCGGTTGCGTATTGCGGGCGTTCGCGATGCGATGATAGCACATGGTCTTGATCCCGCATCGCTCGACCTGATTGAAGTTCCATACAGCATTGCGGATGGACAGGCGGCCTTTGCGCAGGTGATGAACCGCGACACCAAACCCAGCATTGTCTTGTGCGGCAATGATGTTCTGGCCGCAGGCGCGATCAGCGGGGCAGAGCAGCTGGGTCTGAAAGTCCCTGACGATGTTTCGGTTACCGGGTTTGATGATATCGAGCTGGCCCATGTGGTCCGTCCCCCATTGACGACGATGCACGTCCCGCATCGGGCGATGGGACAAATGGCGGCAGAGGAACTTGTCGGTATGATCGAGGAAAAACGCAAAGGCGTGTCACAAAACCTTAAGACCAGCATCGTGCAACGGGCATCGGTGCGTGCAGTTTAGATGCGGTACTTACGTCACTGTGATCCTTTCGTTCTTGAATGCCCTCGCGGTCTGTCATAGCTAACGCCCGTTAGTTAACCGGATGACCCCATGACCTACATCGTCAATGACAACTGTATCGCCTGCAAATACACCGACTGTGTCGAGGTATGCCCCGTGGACTGTTTCTATGAGGGCGAAAACATGCTGGTGATTCATCCCGACGAATGTATCGATTGCGGGGTGTGTGAACCCGAATGCCCTGCTGACGCAATCCGCCCGGACACAGAACCGGACATGGAAAAGTGGGTCGAATTCAACCGCAAATATTCCGAGATGTGGCCGGTGATCATCACCAAGAAAGATCCGCTGCCAAATGCCGACGACAT
The DNA here is from genome assembly GCA_947503925.1 of uncultured Paracoccaceae bacterium. Taxonomy (GTDB): domain Bacteria; phylum Pseudomonadota; class Alphaproteobacteria; order Rhodobacterales; family Rhodobacteraceae; genus Yoonia. The sequence goes on from CANNFQ010000006.1 coordinate 194,774, forward strand.
GGACGGCAAGGAAGGCAAGATGGAACTGTTTTCGGAAACCGCAGGCGAGGGCGGTTGATTCGGCGGGCCTTACGGCTCCAAATCTCCTTGTTTCATTGACGCAACGCGCTGCTTTCAGAAGGGGCTTTTTTGTGGTATAGTGTGCCCAATGTTGCGAAAAAGTTGATCGATACAATGCAATGATATGCCCGACGGTGATGTGATGTCGCCGCCGGTTTTTTGTCGCTTGCAGGTATGGATTGTCAGGAAAGGACGATCATGAGTAAGAAAAAAAGCGAATTCAGCCCCGAGCAGTTTGTCGTCTACCCCGCCCATGGTGTGGGTAAGATCATATCTATCGAAACCCAGGAAGTTGCCGGTTTCGAATTGGAAATGTTTGTCATCGCCTTTGAAAAGGACAAGATGACGCTGCGTGTTCCGACCCACAAAGCCACCGAAGTTGGCATGCGCGCCCTGGCGACCCCTGATGTGGTGTCTCATGCAATGAAAACCCTGCGGGGCAAGGCCAAGGTCAAGAAAGCCATGTGGTCCCGTCGTGCGCAGGAATATGAGCAAAAGATCAACTCTGGTGATCTGATCGCCATCGCCGAAGTGGTTCGTGACCTGCATCGTCAGGATGACCAGCGCGAACAAAGCTATTCAGAGCGTCAGCTTTATGAGGCCGCGTTGGAGCGGCTGACCCGTGAAATTGCCGCCGTTGCCGGTAATGACGAAAACGCTGCTGCGGCAGAGATCGATTCCGTTCTGGTCAGCCGCGCAGCCTGATCAGACTAAAGCGTTATGCGAAAAACCTGTATCACCTAACGCTGCCTGAAATCAAAGATTTCAACGCGTTAGGTGATACACGATGTCTCAGGTATTTCGTCAAACGCTATAACTGATATGGCCCGCCCTGCCGACAAGGCCGGGCGGGCTTTTCTATGCCTTCAGCGCCTTTTCCATCGCCCCGATTACCCCATCCAGATAGGCATCAAAACCGGCATCTGGTTGGCGCAGCGGAAACACATCGCCAAACGGATCAGGCGCGCTGATCCGGCTGCCTGACATGACCTCCAGCACCTTATGGGCACAGAACGGGACATAGGTTTCCGAATATCCGCCCTCATGCACCATCAACAGTTTGCCATCGCAGAGATCATCGGCCAGCGCCATAACCTGCCGTGTCATCTGTCCAAACGTGTCTGCCGTGGCCAACATCCGGCCCAGCGGGTCATTGGCACCCGCATCGTAGCCGCAAGCGATGATCAGCACATCGGGGGCAAAGTTGCGAATGGCGGGCAAGACAAGACGATCCATCGCGGCCAGATACCCCTGATGCCCGGTGCCGGGAGGCAGGGGGATGTTCAGGTTATAGCCGGTGCCAGCCCCGCGCCCGCGATCCGCAAAACTGCCCGTATCCATCGGATAGTTGCGATCCTGATGGATCGACACGGTCAGCACATCGTCGCGGTCATAAAACACCGCCTCTGTTCCATTGCCGTGATGCACATCCCAATCCAGTACGGCGAAACGCTGGGCTAGGCCCGCGTCCCGCGCCGCCTCAATTGCGATGCCGATATTGTTGAGCAGGCAGAACCCGTTGGGGTAATCTGGCAGGCAATGATGGCCGGGCGGGCGGGAAAGGGCGTAGGCATTTGTGACCTCACCCTTTAAGACTGCCGCCAAACTGGCCTTGGCCAACCCGGCGGACAGGGTCGCGATCTCATACCCGCCGGGGCCAAAGGGGGTACGACGCCCAAGCTCACCCCCACCTGCATCGGACAGGGCTTTGAATTCATCCAGATAATGGGCGGGATGCACGCGCAGCAGATCATCGCGGGTGGTCAAATCCGCGCCGCGCAGGTCCAGTTCCCGGGCAAGGCCTGTCACCTCGATAAGGTTTTTCAACCGGCGCTTGGTCTCAGGGTTTTCGGGCAGGCCACCATCCAAAGGCTGCACCAGCCCGCCAACTGGCAGCATCCCGGCATAACTCCCGCCCCCATGCCAAAAACAGCGTTCATCCCAGAAGAACCCTGTGGTCATGGGCTAGCCTTTCTTCAGCTGGTAAATGCCTTCGGGCAGGTTCAAGGCGGCTTGCAAATCGCGCAGTTGGCTTATCGATAGGGTGACCTGCACCATCATATCGGTGCGCGGATCGACCTGGGACACGGTGATGCAATCGTCAAATGCGTTGATGATCACATCGTCCAACAAAGGGGCTTTGCCTTCATCCACAAGGGTGACAACCGTCGCGTCATAGTCATGTTCAATGGTAAACATGAAGGGGAACCTAGCAACAGGGCAGGCCGATGCAAGTGCCATCGCATTTTGGGGACTGGTCGTCGCGGGGCGACGTGATATTCTGCCCTGAACCAGGACTTGGGAGACAAGAATGCGCTTTTTACCGATTGCCCTGATTGCGGCGCTGGCAGCCTGCGAACCCGTTGTTGAGGATGCGGCGCCATCCGCCCCCACCGTGCAGCAGGCGCCTGTCGGGCCGAAATTGTCAACGCGGGCCGCATTGCGAAATTTTTCGGCAGTGGTTGACCGGGTGGAACCTGTGGCCGAACAATTCTGTCGCCAGCGGACGCGGGATTTGAACTGCGACTTCCGCATCGTGATCGACGACCGTCCGGGTCAGCCGGCCAATGCCTACCAGACGCTGGATCGTAATGGGCGGCCCATCATCGCTTTCACTGTTCCGCTGATCGCCGAGGCACGCAACCGGGACGAGCTCGCATTTGTCATGTCGCATGAGGCCGCACACCATATTCGCGGCCATATCGCCCGTCAGCAGCGCAACGCAACCGTTGGCGCATTGGTCTTTGGGCAGCTCGTCGGGGCGTTGGGTGCGCCCAATTCGGTGGAAACAGCACAACAAATCGGTGCGACCGTTGGTGCGCGCAGCTATTCCAAGGAATTTGAACTTGAAGCTGATGCGCTGGGCACGCGCATCACCGCAGCCGCAGGGTTCAGCCCGTTGAAAGGGGCCGAGTTCTTTTTCCGAATCCCCGATCCGGGCAATAAGTTTCTGGGTACACATCCGGCCAATGCGGATCGGCTGCGGACAGTGCAACGGGTGGCGGCCAGCCTGTGAAAACAGCAATCCCGGTCAAGCGCTGGTTTGACTGATCTGGCATGGTCGCCCCTGTAAACGCAAAACAGAGAGCGCGAATGTCACTGATTGCCAAGATCATCTGGCAGGTCGAAATGCAGTTGCAACGACCCACATCGTTGGATGATCTGGCAGATCGTTGTGCCGTCAGCCCATTTCATATGGCACGGGTGTTTCGCATGGCGACGGGCCATGCCCCGATGACATATCTGCGCGCGCGACGCCTGTCACATGCAGCGGGGTTGCTGGCGCAAGGGGACCGCGACGTGCTGCAGATCGCGCTTGATCTGCAATACGGCTCTCATGCGGCGTTTACCCGTGCTTTTGTCAGCTATTTCGGGGTGAATCCTCGGGATGTGCGCAAGGTGCGGTCCACCAAAAACCTGCAACTGATGGAGCCTTTGAAGATGGATAACACAACCTTTGTCGATGTATCGTCACCAACGCTGATCCGGATCGACGCGATGCGCATTGTTGGGATCAGCGCCCAATGCACATTTGAGGATGCGGGTGCCATTCCCGGTCTCTGGCAGCAATTCAATGCCCGCGAGGATGAGGTTGCGGCGGCACCGGGCCCAGCATTCGGGGTTTGCTGTGACGCCGATGGGGCCGGTCGGTTCCGCTATGTCGCTGGGATGCAGGCGGCCACGGACGCGCCGGTGCCGGATGGCATGGATGTCGTAACGGTCCCCGCATGTGAATATGCTGTGTTTCAGCACAGCGGCCATATCGCTGATTTGCCAAAAACTGTGCATGCGATCTGGAACAAGGCCTTGCCGGAAAGCGGGTTAACGCACCGCGCGGTCCCTGATTTTGAATGCTATGACCAGCGGTTTGACGTAGAAACTGGCCGCGGCACCGTCGAAATCTGGATTCCCGTCATCGGATCAGAACGCTCCAACTGACCGGGATTAAAAATGACATCCGCCTGCGTGGGACGACGCAGGCGGATGAAAATGGCAATAGCCGAGATACCGATCCAAAAAATCTGGATCATGGCCGATGCAAGGTTGAACGAGGACAGAAGTCCAACCAATACCATACTGGCCGCGGCACCATTTATCGCAAAATACGCGATATGATCCGACCGAACCCGTCTTACGGTAAGCAGGGTGTAGTTCAGGACATACAGTCCAAAACCGGCCACCCCAATCGCGTCGAACAGACCCGGCGGAAAGGTTTGAAAATAAACACTCATAAAATGCACTCGTACTTAAAAACTTGCGCTGGGCTAAAACACACGCCCTAGCATACTCATAATCGCTAACACCCTCACCGTATGTGTCGCAGCGCACAGTGTCAGGTCAGGCATTCCTTACCCCGATGTCAGCTTCAGTGTCAGCAGAGATGCGCTTGCGCCTGTCCAGCTGTTGTTTGCCTGTTTGTCGCGCCCTATCATCGGCCGGAAACCAATGAGGATAGATTTAGATGGCGATCACAGGCACCTGCCATTGCGGCGAAGTCAGTTATGAGTTCCGGCATCAGCCAAGCAAGACGACATCATGCAATTGTTCGGTGTGTCGCCGGTTATCGGCATTGTGGATCTATGCCCCTGTTGACCAGGTCACAGTGGCTGGGCCGACCGATCATTACGCCTATGGTGAGAAGTCGCTTGCATTTCACCGGTGCAAGACCTGTGGCTGCACCACCCATTGGGAAAATCTCAAACCAGAAGGTGATGATGTCTATATGGCGGTCAATCTGCGGCTTGCGGACCCTGACATCGTTGCAACAATCCCTGTTCGCCATTTCGATGGCGCCGACACCTGGACCTTTCTTGATTAGTGGGTCCTGGCCTTAGGCGATGCTCGCTGCGCCGAGCGCGATAGCCGCGAAAAAGCAGGCCGAGGCTACGACGACAAAACCGTGCCAGATCGCGACCGAGAATTTCTTGTCTTCGGCGGCATAAAACGGGACGCCAGATGTATAAAGCAACCCGCCCGCACAAATCAGCGCCATCCCAACCCCGGGCATAATCGGCCACAGCGACCAGATCAGACCAAGGCTAAGCCAGCCCATGATCAGGTATAGTGCAGGGCTGAATCGCCCCGGCGTGCGCCAGAAAAACAGTTTCAGCACCACGCCAATCACAGCCAATGCCCAGACAACGGCCAGCACGACATAGGCAAACCATGTGCCGATCATCACCACCAGCGGCGTGTAAGTCCCAGCAATCTTAAGGTAAATCGCTGCATGATCCACCCTGCGCAAGGTGGGTCGCAGGCTTTCCCAAGGGGTCATGTGATACATGGCGGATGCCATGAAAGTGGCGATCAGGGTTGCGCCGTAGATGGCAATAGCGGCGATATACCCGGCACTTGTCATCCCCGTTGCCCAGATGATCAGCACTGTCGCCCCGCAGATCGCCCCGATCACACCAATGGCATGCATCGCCCCATCGGCGATGCGTTCGGATCGGGCATAGGTCGGGTACATGGCAACTCCTTGCAGACACATATCCCAAGCCTATGGGCCTGACGGCACCGGTCAATTGTTCCGTGGGGTCACATCACAGGCTTGGCATCACCGTCAGGATCGCACAGTTTGGTGAAAATTCAGTGATGGTAAGGGGGTTAACCCATGTGGCAGCAAATCATGCGGATACGGCAGCGGGCGATCTGGTCTTGGGAGGGCTTCGCCCATGTGGCCCGGACCGAAGGATCGCTGATGCAATGGATTGTGGCCAATCTGGTCTTCTGCATTCTGGCCTTCCTCTTGCCTTTGTCCGGGGCAGAGCGGGGGTTTCTTCTGATGGGCGGGATCATGGTCATGGCGGCAGAATGCATGAACACGGCGATCGAACGGGTTGTGGATGACATCAGCACCGAGCAGCGGCCAGCAGCCAAGCAGGCCAAGGACGCCGGATCGGCAGCTGTGGCGGTAACGGCCATCGGGGTTGGGGTCGGCTGGATCTGCGTGATCGGTGGGCTGATCTGGTAGGTGGCCCTTTGCCTGCGGACAAGGCGCGCTAGGTTAAAAGAGGAGACAGATTGAGGAGACCGCCATGCGCTTCACCGCCCTGACCTTTGCCTTATTGCCCCTTGCCGCCCATGCAGCGGGTGGCGTTGACCCGATACCCCCCGAACCATCCGAAACAACCACCGTTTGCGCCGAAGGACTGGTCTGGGATTTGGCGACACAAAGCTGCATGACACCCGAAGAAAGCAGCAATGACGATAATGCCCGACTCAACGATGTCAGAGAGCTGGCCTATGCAGGGCAGTATCAGGCAGCGCTTGATGTGCTGGGTACGCTGGACTACCCCGACGCGTCGCTGGCATTGACCTATTACGGGTTTGCGCATCGCAAGGCGGGGCGGGTCACGCTTGGGATGTCATACTATCAGTCGGCGTTGGCGACTGATCCCGATAACCTGCTGGCGCGGTCCTATATGGGGCAGGGGCATCTGGCATCGGGACAAAGGGGGCTGGCACAGGCGCAGTTGACGGAAATTCGCATGCGCGGGGGACGGGGAAGCTGGGCAGAGGTATCGCTGGCGGCCGCACTCGATACGGGAACCCCAAGCAATTATTAAATACTTGATCTAAGGCAACGACTGGGGGGCCCATCTGTGCTATAGTAAGCTACGATCAGCGGAGAAGGCGCATGCGCACGGCAAAAGTGAACCGAATCCATTACTGGCGGGCCATTGGCATGTCAGGGGTGGCACGCGACGATCTGCGTCTGCCGGTTTTCGGCATGCCGGATGGCGGGGACCCGCGGCGCGGAAAGGTCGCAAATCGGAAGGTCCGGGCAGATGACAGACAATTCCCACATGGCGGTGGTTCAGGGAAAAGCCTGACACCGGCCTGACAAAAGCGGACATGGCCGACAGGCAAAAGGGGCAGGCGGCAACGCATGCCCCTTACACATTTTCTAATTGCGAAACCGTGCAGCGCCTTAGCTGCGGGCTTTGACCCGGCGGGTGTCTGGGTGCAGCGCGGTGCCAAGAATATGATCCGCACGGTGGATCACTTTCTGGGCGTTGCTGACGATCTCAGGCTCGGATGGGCAGGCAATGGCGGGGTCCTTGCCCGGATAATCGAGGGTGGACAGGAAATGGCGCATGCAATTGATGCGGGCGCGTTTCTTGTCATTGGATTTGACCACCGTCCAGGGCGCATCGGCGGTGTCGGTGTAGAAAAACATCGCTTCCTTGGCCTCGGTATAATCATCCCATTTATCCAGACTGGCCTTATCAATCGGGGACAGCTTCCACTGTTTCAGCGGATCCGTGGCGCGGCTGTCAAAGCGGCGCTTTTGTTCTTCCTGCGTGACCGAGAACCAGTATTTATACATGCGAATACCCGACCGGGTCAGCATCCGCTCCAACTCTGGCGTCTGGCGCATGAATTCGAGATATTCCGCTGGCTCGCAAAACCCCATGACACGTTCAACACCGGCCCTGTTATACCAACTGCGGTCATAAAGAACCATTTCACCAGAACTGGGCAGATGATCGACATAGCGTTGGAAATACCACTGGCCGCGCTCTTCATCCGTGGGTTTGTTGAGCGCAACAACCCGGGCCGCACGGGGGTTCAAATGTTCGGTAAAGCGCTTGATCGTGCCACCCTTGCCTGCCGCATCGCGGCCTTCAAATAACAGCACAAAGCGTTGGCCGGTTTCCTGCGCCCAAAGCTGTACCTTCAACAATTCGGCCTGCAGCTGCGCCTTTTCAGCCTCGTAAGGGCGGCGGGCCAGTTTCGGCAGGCCAGCCGGTTTGCGGCTGCGTGGGGTGGCTTTCGGTTTCGCGGCTGTGGCGCTGTCTTGCATGGCACTCTCCCTCTTGTTGGAGCGGAGGTTATCAAACGGCGACAATCGTTGCCTTGATTTGGGTCAAGGGCTGCGACACTGGTGTATTTTGATTTTTCGGCGGGGCGGGCTATAGTTTTATCAAGTGTAGCCAGCAGGAGGACGATCATGCGTTTCACCGTAATTGCCCTGACGATGTTGCCCATGGGCGCATTCGCGCAAGAAACCACACTGCCCGCCCCGTCAGAGCCCATCGCCCAAAGCCAGACCTGCGCGGTTGGCACAGCATGGGACGCAACCGCGCAAACCTGTGTGGAGATGACCGAGACAGCATCCCCGCTCAAAGGCCTGCCCGGACATAGCGACTGCAACTACGGGGCCGCCCGCGAAGTGACGTCCTAAGACACAAGAACAGACAACCCCGTCCCGGACGTGATCCGGGACCTCACATGCGCGTCCAAAGACACGGATCGTGCGACGGCCAAAAGCTCAAATTGCAAAACCTTATGCCCAGTCGACAGACCGGGCAGCCCCCGACCCTCCCCGTTTTGCCGAAGGCAAACCTATGGTTTGACGGGAGGGGGCTTCTACGTCACCGAGAGTTTTAGGCTGCCGTCAACGATAGTTGGACCTATGATTGGCTCTGCTCCGACCCGTTTATGTAGCTGATGACACTTCGCCCATGAGTTGCGTCTATTCTAAGGTGCAATTTATGAGTGAAAATTATGAAAGCAATTGACGAAATAACATCTTTAGAAAACCAGCCACGCCTTATTCCAATATCTAAACAGACGGAGCGGCGACTTTTATCAGTTTTCATGGCTCTCCTTGATTTGGTCCCAGTCATTCGCTCAGATTTCCTAGCGAAGTGCGGATTTGGGGCCGGTAAGACAAGTTCAGTGCAGAGCCATATGGAGGTCAGCTATTCTTCTCCGAAGCTGCCGGATGTCCGACCAGATGGACTGATCGCGTGCAAAAGGGGCAGTACCACATGGGGCGCTTTCATCGAAGCAAAAGCTGAGGGAAAATTGATCCGCCCAGATCAAATACAGGACTACGCTGATCTGGCAGCAGCGTTGGATTTGAACGCTATTATCACCCTGTCAAATGAATTTGCTCTTTCCCCAAGCGAACTACCCTACCATATCGCCATGAATAAGCGAAGGAAGCGAGACATCTTCCATTTCGCATGGGCTGACCTGCGCACATTCTTGGAGACCTATCGAAATAGTGGGGTACTCTCCGAAATCGAGTTGAAAATACTTACTGAATGCCTCCGTTTCTTCTGGGACGCTAGCAGTGGGATAGCCACATACGACGCAATGCCAGTACGATGGCCAGAGTTTGTGCAGGCAGCTGGCATTGCTTTGGGTTTCGGCACGAAAACACAAGGCATAACTGAGATCGTCCACGGTTGGCAGCAGGAACGACGTGATCTTTGTTCAAAGTTGACCTATGAAACCGGCCTTGATGTTCAACTGACACACGCAGCGGGAGCAAGGGCAGATCAGGAAGAGCGCCTTGACTTTGATCGTAGAGCACTTGCAGACGAGTATGTCCTTTCAGCGAGTTATGGATTCAAGGGCAGTAAAGCGCAGTTAACCACTTTGGCTGAGCTACAATCATGCCGTACGAGCGTCGCAATGCAATTCCTACCGCCGCCGGACAAAAAAGCCCGTGCTGTCGTCAGTTGGTTTTTGAGCGCAGTTGAGGGTTCAGATTGGGAGGGTGCAACCGTCTCTTTTGACTGGAAAGGTCGCAATCAAAAACGCACATTTAACATTGCAGATTTACGCACGAACCCGGACGAGGCATTTGAAGGGCAGAAAGATGCACCCAAGAGTATTCGCGTGGTGAGAAGTATTCACGACGTCCGTCGCTTCAAGAGTCGGAAAAAATTCATCGAAGACGTTGAGTCACTTACGGTCAACATGCTGAAATCAGCTGATCAGGTCGGATTCTTAACGTAATTGTCTGCAGAAGGGCGGTTGAAGCCAAGAGGTCCCGGAGCAAGTCCGGGACTGGGTACACATCCGCATTGACGGGGGGCGAAAACCCCTACATATCCCTGCTATGACAGACCTTTCGCATATCCGTAATTTCTCCATCGTCGCCCATATCGACCACGGGAAATCGACGCTCGCTGACCGCCTGATCCAGTCCACCAACACCGTGGCGGAACGGGATATGAAAGCGCAGCTTTTGGACTCCATGGACATCGAACGCGAACGCGGCATCACCATCAAGGCCAACACCGTCCGCATCGACTACAAGGCCGACAATGGGGAGCAATATGTGCTCAACCTGATCGACACGCCCGGCCATGTCGATTTTGCCTATGAGGTGAGCCGGTCCATGCGCGCCGTCGAAGGCTCCTTGCTGGTCGTCGACAGCACCCAGGGGGTCGAGGCGCAGACGCTGGCCAATGTCTATCAAGCCATTGATGCGGGTCATGAAATCGTGCCCGTCCTGAACAAGATTGACCTGCCTGCCGCCGAATGTGACAGGGTCGCCGAACAGATCGAGGATGTGATCGGCATCGACGCATCCGGTGCGATCCAGGTCAGCGCGAAAACCGGCATCGGCATCCATGAAACGCTGGAAGCCATCGTCAACCTGCTGCCTGCGCCGCAGGGCAACCGCGATGCCCCGCTCAAGGCGATGCTGGTCGATAGCTGGTATGACAGTTACCTTGGCGTCATCGTCCTTGTCCGCATCATTGACGGGGTGATGAAAAAGGGCGACCGCGTCAAATTCATGTCCAACAACACCGTGCATGGGATCGACAAGATCGGTGTGTTCCGGCCGCAGATGCAGGATGTCGGCGAATTGGGACCGGGTGAGATCGGGTTCATCACAGCCTCCATCAAACAGGTGCGCGACACCCGGGTCGGCGACACGATCACATCAGAACGCAAGGGGACCGAAACAGCACTTGACGGGTTCAAACCTGCGCAGCCGGTTGTTTTCTGCGGGCTGTTCCCCGTGGATTCATCAGAATTCGAAGACTTGCGCGACGCCATCGAAAAACTGGCGCTGAATGACGCGTCCTTCAGCCACGAGATGGAAACCTCGGCCGCGCTCGGCTTTGGCTTTCGCTGCGGGTTTCTTGGCCTTCTGCACCTCGAAGTCATCCGCGACCGGATCGAGCGTGAATATGATATTGACCTTATCACCACCGCCCCCTCGGTCGTCTACCACGTCTATATGCGTGATGGAGAGATGATCGAGCTGCACAATCCCGCAGACATGCCTGACCTGACCCATGTGGACCATCTGGAAGAACCGCGGATCAAGGCGACGATCCTTGTCCCCGACGATTATCTGGGCGACGTGCTGAAACTCTGTCAGGATCGGCGCGGCGTGCAACTGGACCTGACCTATGCAGGCTCCCGCGCGATGGTTGTTTACGACCTCCCCCTGAATGAAGTGGTGTTTGATTTCTACGACCGGCTGAAATCGGTGACCAAGGGCTATGCGTCCTTCGATTACCAGATGACCGGTTACCAGACCGACAACCTCGTCAAGATGTCGGTGCTGGTGAATGACGAACCCGTCGATGCGCTGTCGATGATGGTGCACCGGGACCGGGCGGAAATGCGCGGGCGGGCGATGGTTGAAAAGCTCAAGGACCTGATCCCGCGCCACATGTTCAAAATCCCGATCCAGGCCGCCATCGGCGGCAAGGTCATCGCCCGCGAAACGCTATCCGCCCTGCGCAAGGACGTGACGGCCAAATGCTACGGCGGGGACGCCACGCGGAAACGCAAACTGCTGGACAAGCAGAAGGCGGGGAAAAAGAAGATGCGGCAGTTCGGTAAAGTGGATATCCCGCAGGAGGCGTTTATCAGCGCTTTGAAGATGGATGGGTGATTGGCGGGACGTGATCCGGCGAGCGTAGCATTTGGTCGTGACGCACACGTGCAGGCGGTAGCTCTGAAAAGGCCAGTTTTTCGATTATCTGAATTGATGGATGTAGATATGAGTGACCTTGATTGTGAAGCTAAAACTGCCGCTCGGCGAGAAGTCCTGATTGAGCTTCAGAAACTTGAAGCCGGTATGTTTTGGAGCCGCTTCGTGGCTTTTGCTGCAGTCAATACCGGGCTAATGATACTATTGGCGAATGCAATCAACAAAGGTTTCATTGTTTCGGCTGGAATGGTGGCCAGTTGCTTCTGGTTGTATGTGCAAGCCGTTAGCCGCTTTTATGTTGAGAGTCATAAAGATGAGTTCTGGGCCACGGTTGAAGACATTGGTGTACAACGGCGAAAAGTCCCTTGGTATTTCAGTATATCATCTACTTCGGCGGGAGTCATTTTTCCTTTCATAATGATAGTCATTTGGTTCTTTACATGGTTCGCATTTGTGCACGCGTAACGTAGGGTGAATGAAAACCATACGCTCCAAATCAACACGCTTTCTTATCCAAACCGTCCGGCGCGTGGGTTTCACCCACCCTACGCTTGACCCAAAAACAACGCCTGCTCGCCCGCCGTACCGAAATCACCGGCGACTTGCAGGAGATTGAAGATCAACTGGATGAAACCCCGTCCAAGGATTGGGAAGATCGCTCCGTCGAGCGGCAGGGGGATGAGGTGTTGGAGGCGTTGGGCCATCAGGAGTTGAACGAGTTGAAACGCATCGACGCGGCCTTGGCTCGGATCGCAGACGGCAGTTATGGCGACTGCGTGAAATGTGGTGAGCCGATTTCAGACGCGAGGCTGGAATTGCTGCCGGACGCACCGCTTTGCAAAAACTGCGCCGTTTAAACATTCCAAAATTGACATGTGTCAAGGACGCCCGCGTCGCCCCGGTGATAGTATCAACCCGACAGCATAAACCGGAGGGCCGATGATGTTTCGTCTTGCAACCATGCTCTATGCACTGATCGCGACCACGCTGGCGGGTAGCCTTGTCATTGCCGCGTTGTCGGCAGGGTATGACACGTTGATCCCCATCGTTGTTGCGGGGGGCATCGGGGCGGTCGTGGCGGTGCCGGTCAGCTATTACATCGCCCGGGCGATCCTATCAGGTATAAGGTAGCTGAACGCACCGTCCGTTGGGGTCCGACGCTTTGCCGACGTGATGCCGACGCCTTGCCGACAGGGGTTTTGGCGTTTAAAGCTGGTTGTCGACAGCTTGTCCCGCATTGGTGATGTCACGCCCGACGCCTTTCACTGTTTCGCAGGCGGACAGGCCAAGGATGGCTAGGATCAGGGCAGCGCGGATCATGGGAACCTCTTTAGATTTGAACGGCTTGGGCGCAGGTTAGCGGGCCGATGGGCGTCGGGCAAGGTGGCTTAGGCCATCTGCAGGAAGGTGGCGACTGCCGCCTCAAACTCCCACGGCTTTTCCGCGTGGACCCAGTGGCCCGCGCCAGGGATCTTGGCGAATTTGGCATCGGGGAAAAGCTGTTTGATTTCAGGGCGGTAGTCGGGTTTGACGTAATCTGAATTGCCGCCGGAGAGGAACAATGTTGGCCCGTCAAACTGCCCCGTGACGTCCGGAAAACCGATGATCTTGTCCATCTCTGCCGCCAGCACATCAAGGTTCAGGCGCCAGCGTTTTTCTTTTATATCAAGGCTTTGCAACAGAAAGTCTGGCACGCCCGGTGCCAGATCGCCCAGCTGAGCCTTTGCATCCGCGCGGGATGTGATCTGGTCCAGATCGACGCGCCGCATCGCCTCAATCGGACCCATCTGGGTATGGGAATAAGTTACCGGGGCGATATCGGCAACCACCAACCGATTGACTTTATTGGGGTTTTGCAGCGCCAATACCATTGTGGCCTTACCCCCCATCGAATGGCCCAGCACATCCATGGGCCGATCCATCACAGCAGCCAGATCCTCGGCCATGTCCTGATAGGATTGTGTGTCGTACCAAGGGCTTGACCCATGATTGCGCATATCCACCGCGACCACGGGCCGTGTTTCGGACAGCCGTTTTGCGATCACCCCCCAATTGCGGGCGGACCCGAAAAGCCCATGGGCGATCAGCAGGGGCGTGGTGTCGGGGCCGTCATATAAAACCGTGTTCAACATGCATCTGTTTTAACCCTTTCCGCAGGCTGCGCGCCAGAAGGATTGAGCGTCGATGCGAAGAAGATTACCCGAGCGTCTATGGCGCAGGAACTGGCACAGAAAATCGCGGAAATCCGTGAACTGCTGGAAAAGCAGATGCGGGTCAAGGGGCGTGACTTACGCCAGCAAATGCGCCGCGCCGGGCGCCGATTGCCGCGTCGGCAGCGCCGTGATCTCGCCTATTTGATCGAGACCGAGAAGATCGCCCAGAACCCGAAACTGGGTCGCATGGTGAATGATGACAAGGTCGCGAAGGCGCATGCAAATCTTGTGCAGTATCTGAGCGGATTGAACCCGCGTGAGGCGATGTGGAACACGGTGTTGCATATCACGGCTTCCATCGCGCTGGTGCTGATCGTAACCTTCGTGATCGTGGTGTACGTGCTGGTCCAAAGGGGCTTTGTCTGAGCTTTACAGATCGAAGCGGATGCCAATGCCCAGAAAATTTGATCCGGTTTTGGGAGGCGAGACCAGCCCATAGATGCCAGAGCGGTGATGTAATCTGGCGAAAATGGCGCCGTCGTCCCAAGTCTCTGGTGAATACGCGACCTCAAACCCCATGTAATACTGGAATTGTACAGTGTCTTCGCCGCGCACGCCGTCCCGTCCGCGTTCAAGCGCCGGTGGTTCTGAGGCGAAAGATACGCCATTTGCCCAACCGAAATTAAAATCACCGAAATCCGTTTCAAGATCGGGCGTGCGGCTCATCACGGCGGCCGTCACCTCCGCGTGGTCTTGTATGCCGCGATGTTGGCTTGCCGTCAGTTCGAATTCCAGCCTGATCCCGTCGAACAGATTCTCCATCACACCAGGTGGAAAGTCGACGACTTCAAGTTCGCGCGAGAGAATGACGGAATTCAGATAGGATTCGTCGAATGTCAGGTCGCCTCGGATGGTGTTGCGGGGCAGGAGCGGTAGCCGGCTTGCCGCCCATTTATGTGAGACAACAGCAATTTTCCACGGCTCTGCCTGCGCAGGGAGCGCAAGGCAGATTACGGCGCTTAAGAGGAGGCCTTTCATATGGGTTTCGTCAAACCGGCTGTACGTCGCATCCCGATCACAAATTAGGATAGAGCGGGAACTTATCGCAAAGGGTTTCGACCTCTGCACGTACCTTGGCTTCGACCGCGCCGTTATTGTCCGCCCCATTTGCGGCCAATCCTTCGGTTACCTCGACAATCCAGTCGGCAATCTGGCGGAATTCGGTCTCTGCAAAGCCGCGCGTTGTCCCGGCTGGAGAACCGAGCCGGATGCCAGATGTTACCATTGGTTTTTCTGGGTCGAACGGAATGCCGTTTTTGTTGCAGGTGATATGGGCATGCCCCAACGATACTTCGGTCGCGTTGCCTTTCACCCCTTTGGGGCGCAAGTCAACGAGCATCAAGTGACTGTCAGTCCCACCTGAAACGATGTCCAGCCCGCCTTTCATCAACTGATCGGCCAATGCCTGTGCATTCTTGACGACCTGTTCCTGATAGGCCTTGAATTCGGGGCGCAACGCCTCACCAAAGGCGGCGGCCTTGCCGGCAATCACATGCATCAGCGGTCCGCCCTGAATGCCGGGGAAGATGGCGGAGTTGCATTTCTTTGCAACCGTTTCGTCATTGGTGACGATCATACCCCCGCGCGGGCCGCGAAGGGTTTTATGTGTCGTTGTTGTTGCAACATGGGCATGCGGGAAGGGGGATGGGTAAATGCCAGCGGCGACCAGTCCCGCGAAATGGGCCATGTCGACCAGCAGATAAGCACCCACCGTATCAGCGATTTCTCGCATCTTGGCAAAATCGATAATCCGTGGAATGGCCGAACCACCGGCGATGATCATCTTGGGTTTGTGTTCGGCGGCCAGCCGGGCCACCTCATCATAGTCCAGCAAGCTGTCCTGACGACGCACCCCGTATTGGATCGCGTTGAACCACTTACCGGACTGATTTGGTTTGGCACCGTGGGTCAGGTGGCCGCCTGCATCCAACGACATACCCAAGATCGTGTCACCGGGTTGCAAAAGCGCCTGGAATACGCCCTGGTTCGCCTGTGAGCCGGAATTAGGCTGCACATTGGCAAATTCACAATCAAAGAGCTGTTTTGCCCGATCAATCGCCAGATTTTCGGCTACATCCACATATTGGCAACCGCCATAGTAGCGGCGCCCAGGGTAACCTTCGGCATATTTGTTTGTCAGCACGCTGCCCTGCGCCTGCATCACAGCGGCAGAGACGATGTTTTCAGAGGCGATCAACTCGATCTCCTTGCGCTGGCGACCCAGCTCAGCCTGCATGGCTGCAAAAAGCTCTGGATCGCGGCTATCCAGTGTTTCTGTGAAAAAGCCGTTATCGCGGACAGTGACGTTCATGGGTGCATCTCCCCCTTATGGTGCCGGAAATCTGATAAACTTGCGCTCTCATATCGCAGGATTGATGGAGCCTAAAGCATCAATGCGACCATGATCTTTATGAGTGCGTCACGCATGTTGCGCATCGCGCGCTTGCGTTTCAGATACGATCGCCGCACAACTTATCGGAACTGAAAGGTTTTTCGCCATGCCGCGCCCCAAGATCGCCTTTGTCGCCAGCCCTGTGCCGATTGCGCAATCCGCACGCGGTTCATTGGCTGAGACCTATGGCGACGTGCCGCCTGCCGATGCGGATGTGATTGTTGCATTGGGGGGCGACGGATTCATGTTGCAGACTATGCATAGCACACAAGGGTTGGATGTGCCGGTCTATGGGATGAACCGAGGAACGGTCGGTTTCTTGATGAATGAGTTTGGTGCAGAGGATTTGCGCCAACGTCTTGATGATGCCGAGGAAGAGGTGATTAACCCGCTTGCCATGACCGCGTTGACGGTGGATGGGCAGATGCACGAGGCGCTGGCAATCAACGAGGTGAGTCTGCTGCGCGCCGGTCCGCAGGCGGCCAAACTGCGAATTACGGTGGATGGCAAGCTGCGGATGAATGAACTGGTTTGCGACGGTGCGCTGGTAGCGACGCCGGCCGGATCGACGGCCTATAACTATTCTGCTCACGGCCCGATACTGCCGATTGGATCGGACGTTCTGGCCCTGACCGCCATGGCTGCCTTTCGTCCGCGGCGCTGGCGCGGTGCGTTGCTGCCCAAACGCGCAGTTGTCCGATTTGACGTGAACGATCCTGTTAAACGACCGGTAATGGCTGACGCAGATGGCAAGTCGGTTCGTGATGTTGTCAGTGTTGAGATCCGATCAGAACCAGCGGTGCGGCACCGTATCTTATTCGACCCCGGTCACGGGTTGGAGGAGCGGCTGATCAGAGAACAGTTCGCCTGATCGTTCGAGGTTTCGCATTTTTTCGAGATTTTACGAAACTTTCGCTTAATATCTTGATTCTAATTAGAGATTCGTGTTTTTGGGCGGTCGGCGTTACGTCGGACTTGCGTCGGCAAAACGTCGGACCCCAACGGGCGGCAACGCAAGATTCTGGTAAGCTTTGAAGATATCTGAAGACTGATGAAAATAATCTTCGCTGATCGCGCGTTGGTCGTAGGGTCGCGACCCGATATCTGACGCCGCCCCGCAGCTGCGACGTATTTCAGAGAGGGGCCAGCAATGCGGCTAAGGAACGCTGCGACCGGGTAACGTCGGCGAGCGTGTATTGATCGAGCGCTGCAAAAAAAGCCTCTTGCGCCTCTTGCAGCGGTGTTCGCAACCCACATGCAGGCATGATCCGGCAGGATTGGTTCGTCCCGAAGCATTCAACAACCGGGCTGTCCACTTTCAACGCTCTGACCACAGCGCCGATGTTAATGTCTTCAGCCCGTCTTGCGAGCGTTAGGCCGCCGCCGCGTCCTCGCTCGGAGAGCACAAAGCCCTGACGCACCAATTGTGATGCGACTTTTGCCAGATGATGTTCGGATAGTTGATAAAGCTGGGCAATTTTTGATGCCGATAACCGCTCTGGCGCGCGCACGGCGAGGGCGACCAGCACCCGCAAAGCATAATCTGTGAACTTGTCCAACTGCATGATCTAAAAATAGCATTTGTAATGCGTATTTAAAAGTGCCAATAATGGCGCATTCAAGATGCGTAATAAAGGAATGGAGATCATGACACTTACCAAAGCACTCTTGTGGCCCGGCACAAAGATCTGCGAACGTATGGGGCTGGACCCGGACGCCGATGCAGGCCTGATCCGATCCATGTTCAATATGATCGTCTATTTGGCAGTCTGCCTTACGATTGTTTGGATCATTGTGGGATGAGTTTGCCTCCCCGGTTCCCGGTCACTGCAACCCAGATTGATAGAGTCGTTACGCGTTTCTACGCAGCCGTTCGGGCCGATCCGCGGATTGGCCCCATATTCGCGGCACATGTCATGGATTGGCCCGTGCATGAGGCGAAAATCAGGCGTTTCTGGCGCAACGCGATCCTGTTTGAGCGCAGCTATGACGGAAACCCCATGCAGGTTCATATCAATGCCGGGAATGTTATGCCGAACCATTTTGCGCTTTGGCTTGATTTGTTTGATACGGTTTTGGTGTCTGAGCTTTCTGAAGACACCGCAAATGCATGGTCCGCCCTAGCGCACCGTATCGGACGCGGTCTTAGCTTTGGACTTGAAACATATTCATCCAATAGGCCCCCGCAGCTCAGCGTTAATGTCTGAACTGCGGGACGCAAAGAAACGAAACAGCAGTTCAACCATTAATGGCGACGGGCGAACATGTTTCGTCGTGCGCACAATCGGCCTATGATTTTAGCCCGCATAGCCCAACGGTTGCAGTGCTGTTCTGATCTCGTCCAGGATCGCGGGGTCATCGATGGTGGCGGGCATCTTGAAGTCCACCCCGTCGGCGATTTTGACCATGGTGCCGCGCAAGATTTTGCCGGACCGTGTCTTGGGCAGCCGGTCCACCACCGTGACAAGCTTGAAGGCCGCGACTGGCCCGATCTTGTCGCGCACCGATTTGACGACCTCTTTGCAGATATCTTCATGTGGTCGGTCGCAGCCTGCATTCAGGCAGACAAAGCCCAACGGCAGCTGCCCTTTGAGCGTATCGGTGACCCCAATCACGGCACATTCGCCCACATCCGGATGGGCGGCCAGCACTTCCTCCATCGCGCCGGTCGATAGCCGGTGCCCCGCCACGTTGATCACGTCATCGGTCCGCGCCATAATGTACAGATAGCCATCTTCATCAATCATCCCTGCATCGCCGGTTTCATAATAGCCGGGGAAGGTGGTCAGGTAGGATTTGACGAACCGATCTTCGGCATTCCAAAGCGTTGGCAATGTGCCGGGGGGCAAGGGAAGCTTGACCGCGATAGCGCCGAGTTCACCGGGTTGCATCGGGTTTCCGCCCTCATCAAGGATTTGCACGTCATAGCCGGGCATGGCCACGGTGGGTGATCCGACCTTGACTGGAAGTGCCTCGATTCCAGCCGGGTTGCCTGCGATGGTGTAGCCGGTTTCAGTTTGCCACCAGTGGTCATAGACAGGCACGCCCATGATCCGCTGTGCCCATTCGATGGTATCCGGGTCGGCCCGTTCGCCTGCGAGATAAAGCGCGCGCAGGCCAGAGATGTCATATTTCCTGATCATCTCGCCGGTCGGGTCCTCGCGTTTGATCGCGCGGAAAGCCGTTGGTGCGGTGAAGAAGGACTTAACGTCATGTTCTTCGATCACGCGCCAGAATGTGCCAGCGTCTGGTGTGCCGATGGGCTTGCCCTCGAACACGACCGTTGTGTTGCCATGGATCAGCGGAGCGTAGCAGATATAGGAATGCCCCACGACCCAGCCCACATCTGACGCCGCCCAGAACACATCACCCGGGTCCACGTTGTAGATCGCTTTCATGGTCCAGTTCAGCGCCACCAGATGCCCGGCGGTCGGGCGCACGACGCCCTTGGGCGCGCCGGTGGTCCCGGAAGTATATAGAATATAGGCCGGATGGTCGCCCTTTACCGGCACGCATTCGGCGGGTTCCACGCCAGCCTGAAACGCATGCCAGTCATGGTCGCGCCCCGGGGTGAGCTCCGCAACCTCTTGTTCGCGCTGGAAAATCACACAGAACTCTGGCTTGTGCGCCGCAAACTCAATCGCGCCGTCCAGCAGGGGTTTGTAATGCACAACGCGGCCCGGTTCGACCCCACAGGACCCGGCGATAATCGCCTTGGGGGTCGCGTCATCAATCCGCACCGCCAATTCATTGGCGGCAAACCCGCCAAATACAACCGAATGGATCGCACCCAACCGGGCGCAGGCCAACATCGCCTCTAACGCTTCGGGGATCATTGGCATATAGATGATGACCCGGTCGCCCTTTTCCACACCTTTGGCGCGCAGCGCGCCGGCCAGAGAAGCAACCCGCGTTTGCATATCGGCATAGGTTATCGTGCGCTTTGTGTTAGTGATCGGGCTGTCATAGATGATTGCCGCCTGATCACCACGGCCGTTTTCAACATGTCTGTCGACGGCGTTGTAGCAGGTGTTGACCTCTGCATCTGTGAACCAGCGATAGAGCGGGGCCGTTGTGTCATCCAAGGCGCGGGTCGGTGGGGTGACCCAGTCGATGGCCTTGGCCTGTTCCATCCAAAACCCCTCGGGGTCGTTCTGCCATGCGGCGTAAACGTCAGCGTATCCCATTTATCCCTCCGAACACTGTCTTGGGAATGTGTTACGCCCCAAGATTTCCTGCGACAAGCGGCCTGTCGGTTTCAGATGGCAGGATTGTAAATTCCTTGACTCTGGGTGCGTCAGCCGTAATGCGCAACGGGCGTGCCCGCCACCGCAGACATGTTCAGCAAGCCGCGCGCCGTGATCGACGGGGTGACGATATGACAGCGGTTGCCCATGCCCATCAGGATCGGCCCGACCTCTAGCCCGCCACCTTTCATCTTCAGGATGTTGCGCACGCCTGAAGCGGCATCAGTGTTGGCAAAGACCAGCGTGTTGGCGGCCCCGTCCAGATGCGCCTCCGGGAAGACGCGATTGCGCAGTTCCACATCGAGCGCGGAGTCGATATGCATTTCGCCCTCATAGGCAAAGTCGCGCGGCTGGCTGTCTAGGATTGCCATTGCCGCGCGCATCCTGCGCCCACTTGCATTGTCCAGATTGCCAAACTGGCTATGCGAGCAAAGCGCGATTTTGGGCTCCACCCCGAACCGGCGGACATGGCGCGCCGCGCCAACGACGGTTTCGGCGATCTGCTCGGGCGATGGTTCGGAATGTACTTGTGTGTCCGCCACGAATAGCGGCCCGTCCTCAAGGATCATCAGCGACATCGCGGCCACGGGGTGGCAGATTTCCGTACCCAGGATTTGACTGACGTAATTGAGATGCCACAGATATTGGCCAAAGGTGCCGCAGATCAGGCTGTCAGCCTCGCCCCGATGCACCATTACGGCGCCAATCGCGGTGGTATTGGTGCGCATGATGGCCTTGGCCAGATCGGGGGTGACCCCCTTGCGCGCCATCAGGTCGTGATAGGTGCCCCAGTAATCGCGGTAACGCGGATCATTTTCGGGGTTCACGATACTGAAATCGACGCCAGGCCGGATTTTCAGACCGGCCCGTTCGCAGCGCCGTTCGATCACCTCTGGCCGGCCAATCAGGATGGGTGTGTCCGTGGTTTCTTCCATGATCGCCTGCGATGCGCGCAGCACCCTTTCATCCTCTCCCTCGGCAAAGACGATTTTCCGCGCGGCGGTACGCGCGGCCTCGAATACCGGTCGCATGATCATGGCAGATTTGAAAACCGATCCGTCAAGATTGGCTTTGTAGGCTTTCATATCGGCAATGGGGCGTGTGGCGACGCCGGTTTCGCAGGCGGCCCCGGCGACTGCGCTGGCGACGACGCCCATAAGCCGTGGGTCGAACGGTTTGGGGATCAGGTAATCCGCCCCAAATGTCAGTTGTTCGCCCTGGTAGGCTGCTGCCGCCTCTGCACTGGTTGTGGCGCGGGCGAGTGCGGCGATCCCTTCAACGCAGGCAATTTTCATCTCGTCATTGATCGTGGTGGCCCCAACATCAAGCGCACCGCGAAAGATGAAAGGAAAGCACAGGACATTATTGACCTGATTTGGAAAATCGCTGCGCCCCGTGGCGATAATAGCGTCGGGGTTGACGGCGCGCGCATCTTCGGGGCTGATTTCCGGGGTCGGGTTGGCCAGCGCAAAGATGATGGGTCGTTCCGTCATCTTGGCGACCATTTCAGGTTTCAAGACACCAGGGCCAGATAGGCCCAAAAACATATCCGCGTCCGCGATCACATCGTTCAATGTCGCGGGTTCAATGCCTTGCGCATATTCAGCCTTTTGCGGGGTCATATCCTTTTCGCGGCCTTCGTATACGAGACCTTCGATATCGCAAAGCCAGACATTTTCGCGCTTCACGCCGAGTTTCAGCAACATGTTCAGGCAGGCAATCCCAGCGGCCCCGCCGCCGGTGCTGACGATCTTGATGTCTTCGAATTTTTTGCCTGCGACATGTAAGGCGTTGGTTGCCGCTGCCCCGACAACGATGGCTGTGCCGTGTTGGTCATCATGAAACACCGGGATGTTCATCCGTTCACGGCACAGCTTTTCAACGATGAAACATTCGGGTGCTTTGATATCTTCGAGGTTGATTGCACCAAAGGTGGGCTCGAGCGCGCAGACGATATCGGCCAGTTTTTCTGGGTCGGGTTGGTCCAGTTCGATATCAAAACAGTCGATATTGGCGAATTTCTTGAACAGGACGGCCTTGCCTTCCATCACGGGTTTTGACGCCAATGCCCCGATATTCCCCAGGCCGAGGACGGCAGACCCGTTGGTGACCACGGCCACCAGATTGCCGCGCGCGGTGTAGTCGCGCGCTGTTGCTGCATCCTCTTTGATCTCAAGGCACGCTTCTGCCACCCCGGGGGAATAGGCGCGGGCAAGGTCGCGCCCATTGGCCAATGGCTTGGTTGCCCGGATTTCAAGTTTTCCGGGTTTAGGGAACCGGTGATAGTCAAGCGCTGCCTGTTTCAGGCTTTGTTTTGCGTCATCTGGCATCCGGGTCTCCCAATATAGTTTAATATTAAACCATTTTCCTTCCGCAAGGGAAAGCGCTGTTTGGTTAAACACTGAATGCCCGGCCCTTGCAAATCATTCCGGGCGGCGACAGGGTGCGGATCATGACTGACAATTATGATATTCGCGCCGAAATCTGCCTGCCGACGACCGATTTGCGCGCTGATTTGGGGTTCTTTGGCAAGGTGTTGCGGATGCGCCTTGATATGATTTACCCCGCTGATGACCCGTCAGTGGCTGTCTATTCTGGTCACGGGTTGCGTGTGCGCTTGACCAAAGAAGACCGGCATAACCCGGGCATCCGCATATTGACTGATGATCCGTCCTTTGCGGACGGGGCGGATAGGCTGGTGTCACCCGGTGGTACGCCCGTCGAAATTTATCCACTTCATCCGCCACTGGTTATGCCCGAGACAGATCATGCCTTCGTCGTTCGCCGCCTGGCCGATCAGGCGCCGTGGGTGATTGGCCGGGCCGGTATGCAGTACCGTGATCTGATCCCCAACCGCCTTGGCGGATCGATCATTGCCAGCCATATCCGCATCCCCGATGGCGGGCCGGTGCCGGACACGGTGCATTTTCACAAGGTCGGATTTCAACTGATCTTTTGCTATCGCGGCTGGGTCGATGTGGTTTACGAGGATCAGGGTCCGCCGATCCGCCTGACCGCTGGCGATTGCTTTATTCAGCCGCCTGAGATCCGACACCGGGTGCTGGAGGCGTCTGACGGGATTGAGGTGATCGAGATAGGTGTTCCGGCTGAACATATTACCGAGATTGACCATGAGATGGAGTTGCCGACACCGCATCTGCGCCCGGATCGCGCATGGCAGGGGCAGCGTTTCGTCTTCAATCAAGCAAAGGACGCGGATTGGCAGCGCGCCCGGCTGCCGGGCTTTGTCGCCCGCGATACGACGATTGCAAGGAATACCAAGGGTGTTGCAGGTGTTCAGGTGTTGCGGCGCGGGCAGGACGCGCCCGTATGGGCGACACATGGTGCCGATATTCATTTTACTTTTGTGATGGCCGGGCAGATGACGTTGGAGGGCGAAGGTAAAGACCCTTACAGCCTTGAACCCGGTGATGCCTTTGTGATCCCGCCGGGTATGGCCACCCGCTATGCCGACCCTTCGGATGATATTGAATTGCTGGAAGTCACCTTGCCCGGCGATGTCGTCATCGGCTAGGCTCTTGCATCCGGTTAGCACAGATTGCAATCTGTTCCGATCCAGTTGGAGGCCCCCTATGTCACTGATCGACACTGCCCGAAAGGTGCGCGAAAACGCCTATGCACCCTATTCTCGCTTTAAGGTAGGTGCGGCTGTGCGCGCGTCCTCAGGCACCGTCTATGGCGGTTGCAATGTCGAAAATGTGGCCTATCCGGAAGGCACATGTGCCGAGGCGGGCGCGATCGCAGCGATGGTGGCAGGTGGTGATGCCGAGATTGCCGAGATCGCTGTGATTGCCGATAGCCCCAAGCCTATCAGCCCCTGCGGCGGTTGCCGCCAGAAGATCGCCGAGTTTGCAAAGGGTGATGTCAAGGTGACCCTGACCACGGTTGACGGTGTCACAATGCAGACGACCGTGGCCGAGCTGCTGCCCGGTGTATTTGATGCTGACTACATGAGCCGGGTCTGATCCATGGATGCCCGCGCCATTATTGCCAAGGTCCGGCGAGAACATGCCCCGACCCGCGAGGAATTGACTTGGTTTGCCCAGGGTCTGGCCAATGGTCATGTCAGTGATGCCCAGGCCGGTGCCTTTGCAATGGCGGTCTGTCTGAACGGGTTGAGCGATCAGGGGCGGGTCGCGCTGACCCAAGGGATGTGTGACAGCGGCGATGTCCTGACCTGGGATTTGCCTGGCCCTGTGCTGGATAAACATTCCACCGGTGGGGTGGGCGATTGTGTTTCACTGATCCTTGCCCCGGTGCTGGCGGCCTGTGACATGTATGTCCCAATGATTTCTGGTCGTGGTTTAGGCCATACTGGTGGGACCCTCGACAAGCTCGAATCTATCCCAGGCCTGAACATCAATGTGACCGAAGCGCAGTTGCGTCAGATCACCAGCGATGTGGGTTGCGCCATTGTCAGTGCAACAGGCCAGATCGCCCCGGCGGACCGCCGTCTTTATGCGATCCGTGATGTAACGGCGACGGTGGAAAGCGTCGATCTGATCACGGCATCGATCCTGTCAAAGAAACTGGCGGCCGGTTTGGAATGCCTGATGCTCGACGTCAAATGCGGTAGTGGTGCTTTCATGAAAACGCCTGATGATGCGCGTGTCTTGGCCCGGGCATTGGTTGATGCCGCGAACGGGGCGGGCTGCACGACGCAAGCCATGATTACCGATATGAACGAGCCACTGGCCCCTTGCCTGGGTAATGCGGTTGAGGTTGCAATCTGCATGGAAACCTTGGCAGGCAATAAATCTGCCAGTCCGCGCTTGCATGATCTGACCGTCGCGCTTTGTACCCGGCTGCTGGTCATGCAAGGCCAAACCGAGGCGGAGGCGGCGGCGCGGGTCAACAAGGCCATCAGCTCTGGTGCGGCGATGGAGTGTTTTGCCCGGATGATCGCGGCCCTTGGTGGCCCGCCGGACATGGCCGAGGATTGGCATACTCACTTGCCCCGTGCCCCTGTGATTGGTGATGTGACAAGCCCTGCGGCCGGCCATATCGCCGCCATTGACGGTGAGGCGCTGGGCCTTGTTGTTGTTGGGCTTGGCGGGGGCAGGCGGGTTGAGACGGATCGCATTGATCCTGCCGTTGGCCTGACCGATATGGTATCGCTTGGCGCTGCGGTGGGCCAGGGCCAGCCCTTGTGTACAGTGCATGCCGCCACGGTGGAGGCCGCAGAGCAAGCGGCCCGTGCGGTGCAGGCTGCCATAACGATCGGCAACCTGCCCGCGCCGCAAGACTTGATACTTGAAAGGATCACCTGATGCCCCGTGCTTTCGTGATTGTCGTTGACAGCGTCGGGATCGGCGGTGCCCCCGATGCTGACCATTTTTTTAATGGGGATGTGCCGGATACGGGCGCCAATACGGTGGGACATATCGCCCAGGCCGCTGGTCTGGATGTCCCTGTGCTGGATGCGCTGGGGCTGGGCGCGGCTGTAAAACTGGCCTCAGGGTTTGATGCGCCGGGTCTGGGGGCGGTGCCCACCGGTGCATGGGGCGCGGCGACCGAAATATCACGCGGCAAGGATACCCCATCGGGCCATTGGGAATTGGCGGGCATGCCGGTGCCATGGGATTGGCACACCTTTCCCGATGCCAGCCCGGCCTTTCCTGAAGCATTGACGGCTGAGATTTGTGCCAAGGCCGGGACGGATGGGATCTTGGGCAATCGCCATGCCTCGGGCACCGCCGTCATCGAAGACGAGGGGGCCGCGCATCTGCAATCCGGTTGGCCAATCTGCTATACCTCTGCCGATAGCGTGTTGCAGATTGCGGCCCATGAAGAGTCGTTCGGGTTGGACCGGCTCTTGCAGCTTTGTAAGGACCTTGCCCCGACATTGCATGCGATGAAGGTTGGCCGGGTGATTGCGCGGCCATTTACGGGCGCGCCCGGCCAATTCAGTCGCACAGCGAACCGCAAGGATTTTGCCATTGCGCCGCCAGCACCCACGATCTGTGACTATGTGCATGAGGCCGGGCGCAAAGTGTATGCCGTGGGCAAGATCGGTGATATCTTTTCGATGCGCGGCATTGATGATCTGCGCAAGGGGCGTGATGCCGCGCTGATGGCCCATATCCATGATCTGGCGGGGGAAGCTGAAGATGGTGCGCTGGTCTTTGCCAACCTTGTTGAGTTTGACAGCGAATATGGGCACCGGCGCGATCCGCAAGGGTACGCCGATCATCTGGCATGGTTCGACCAACAACTGGCAGCGCTATTGCCGAAACTTCATCCCGATGACCTGTTGATCGTTACCGCCGACCATGGCAATGACCCGACCTGGACAGGCACCGACCATACCCGCGAACGGGTGCCGGTGCTGGTGCACGGGATTGAACAAAAAGCGCTGGGGCAGCTGGCTTTTGTCGATGTCGCCGCCAGTGTCGCGCAACATTTGAAGGTGCCTTATCAAGGCGAAGGAGCCAGTTTTTTATGACGTTCAAATCTATCCCCAAGATCGAGCTGCACACCCATCTTGAAGGATGCGCACCGCCGTCTTTCATCAAGGGGCTGGCGGCTGAAAAGAATATTGATATCAGCGGGATATTTGCAGCTGATGGCGGTTATGCTTTTCGCGATTTTGACCATTTTCTGCAGGTTTACGAGGCCGCTTGCACAACCCTACAAAGCCCCGAGGATTTCCGCCGCCTGACGATGGCCGTGCTGGAAGAAACGGCAAGCCACGGTGTGGTTTATATGGAAAGTTTTGTTTCCCCCGACTTCTGTGGCGGTGGTGATCTGGCGGCCTGGCGCGACTATCTGGCCGCGATGGTAGATGCCGCAAACGAGGCTGAGGAAAAACTGGGCATCACCCTGCGCGGGATCGTCACAGGTATCCGCCATTTCGGACCGGATGCTTGCAAACCAGCGGCCATATGCGCGGTTGAAACCTTTGGCAGTTTCATCACCGGCTACGGCATGGCAGGTGGTGAGATGGCCGGCCGTCCGGGCGATTACGCCTATAGTTTTGACATGGCGCGCGAGGCGGGCATGCCGCTGACCTGTCATGCTGGCGAATGGGGCGGGCCGTCCATGGTGGCCGAGACGATCCGCGATCTGAAAGTCAGCCGGATCGGTCACGGGATCGGGGCGATTGGTGATCCGGCATTAGTCGAAGAGATTGCCGAAAAGGAAATCGTTCTTGAGGTCTGTCCGGGTTCAAATGTTGTGCTGAAGGCCGTTGATGGCTGGGCCCTTCACCCGATTGTTAAACTGCGCGATGCTGGCGTGAAGGTCACGGTATCCACCGATGATCCGCCGTTTTTCCACACAACCATGACGGCTGAATACGACATGCTGAACCGCACGTTCGGCTGGGACGAAGATGATTTCAAAGTGGTTAATGAAACCGCCCTTGCCGCCGCTTTCTGTGATGATGACACCCGCGCCCGTGTGGCGAAAAGATTGGAGCCAGCCCAATGACCGATCATGTGACCCATGTCACCCATCCGCTTGTGCAGCATAAACTGACTCTGATGCGCCAGAAGGACACATCCACGGCTGTTTTTCGGCAACTTCTGCGCGAGATCAGCCAGCTTCTGGCCTATGAGGTGACCCGCGAATTGCCGATGACAACCAAGCGGATCGATACCCCACTGGAACCGATGGACGCGCCGACGCTGGATGGCAAAAAACTGGCATTGGTGTCGATCTTGCGTGCCGGGAACGGGCTGCTGGATGGTATTCTTGAACTGATCCCTTCCGCCCGCGTTGGTTTCGTCGGGCTGTATCGGGACGAAGAAACGCTGCAACCGGTACAATATTACTTCAAAGTCCCGACCGAGATGGAGGGCCGGCTTGTCATCGCCGTCGATCCGATGCTGGCGACGGGGAATTCATCGGTCGCGGCGATTGACTTGTTGAAGAAATCCGGTGCCAAGAACATTCGTTTCCTTTGCCTGCTTGCCGCCCCCGAAGGGATTGCACGCATGAAGGAGGCGCATCCGGATGTGCCGATTGTGACGGCCGCGATTGACAGTCATCTTAACGATCACGGCTATATCGTGCCGGGGCTTGGCGATGCCGGAGATCGGATGTTCGGGACGAAATAACCGTTAGGTGTTACAGATATTCTGCAGGCTGACCCAATCCGCATCACTCAGGATGGGTGCCGTCGTTTCGCCGGCCATTGGGTCTGGCTGCAGGTCAGCGCCGATCACGGCTGCATATGGGGTTGTAGGAACTTGTGAGGCGACAAAAACGGGTATCAGCGATGCCGCATCCGGGTCTTGCCACGGTGCGGCGACCGCGATCTTGGCATAAAGTGCCAGCGTTTCCTCGGGTAGGTCACCTGTTGTCAGCAGCCCGAATGTGGTGCGCAGGCCCGCTTGATCCAGCACAGCCTCTAGCGGGTCAATTTCTTGTGCGCCAGCAAACCCCGCCAATACATGCCCCGCTGCCACCGCCGGATCGTCAGCTGCCTGCAATGATCCATAATCAAGCAGGATGATCCCACCGGGGATCGCAAATGACCCGCGCGCCAATGTTGGTACGACAACAATTTTTTGACTGGCCTGCCGTCCGAACAGCCGATCAGAGAGCCTATCTGCGGCCTCCATCGCCTTTGGTGATCTGCAGATCGTACCGGTTTGCCTTTGCATATGCCCCAGAATGGTGGCGCCAATTTCGGCCCTTTTGGGCATCGGAACGACGGCGAGCGTTTGGCGCATCAACGCGTCAGGCAGCCAGAAGATGGCCAGTGCCAACGTCCCCGCAATCAAGCCCCCGGTGACCCATTGGCGCAGCTTGCCGGGCTTTGGACGTGCCTTGCTCAAGGCCTTGCTGACTTCTTCGATGGCATCGATCATCGCATCTTCGGCGAGTTCGACCGCTTCGCTATCGCCATGATCGCCGGGTGTATAAACGGCGGGGCGTTCGCCGGGATTTTGCCGGTTAACAGCGGGCAATGACCAATGACTAAGCGGTCGTCCTGCCTTGTCCGAAATCACAAGCGTTGCATCGCCGAAAGAAACAACAACATCCTTGCGCTGGGTGTCCGGGCCTGCGCGCCAGATCCCGCCACTTTCCAATCGCACATATCGGTCAAGCGCTGTCATTTGCCTATACTGCCCTGTTTTGAAACAAGTGATACCGTGCAGACCGGACATTGTCATGTCGGAAACAGACTTGACCGATGGCGGTTCTGCCGGGCTCACTCACATCGTGACCAGTCCGGAGCCAGCACATATGTCCAATGATCCCCTGTTGCAGCCCTATCAACTTAAGCATCTGACCTTACGCAACCGGGTGATGACCACCAGCCATGAACCGGCCTATCCCGAAGATGGGATGCCCAAAGACCGCTACATCGCTTATCATGCAGAGCGGGCCCGCGCCGGCGTCGCATTGACCATGACGGCTGGATCGGCGGTCGTGTCACGCGACAGCCCCCCATCCTTTAACAATGTGCTGGCCTATCGCGATGATGTGGTGCCGTGGATCAAACGCCTGACAGATGCCTGTCATGATGAAGGGTGTGCTGTGATGATCCAGCTGACCCATCTGGGTCGCAGGACAGGGTGGAACAAGGGCAACTGGCTGCCCTCGCTTTCGTCCGGCCCGCATCGTGAGCCCGCCCACCGGGCCTTTCCCAAAGTCATGGAGGACTGGGATATTGCCCGGGTCATCACCGATTTTGCTGATGCGGCAGAGCGTATGAAAGATGGCGGAATGGATGGGGTCGAGATTGAGGCCTATGGCCATCTGATTGATCAGTTCTGGTCGCCGCTGACAAACAGTCTTGAAGGCCGTTATGGCAATGCCACGTTAGAAAGCCGGATGCAGTTTGGGTTGGATGTGATCGACGCGGTGCGCGGGCGTGTGGGGCCTGAGTTCATATTGGGCGTTCGCTTTACCGCTGATGAGACCGCCAAGGGCGGCATCACACCCGAGGTTGGGTTGCAGATGGCTGAACGACTGAAGGCGACGGGTCAGATCGATTTTCTGAACGTGATCCGAGGTCGCGTGCATTCGGATCCTGCATTGACGGATGTGATTCCAGTGCAAGGGATGCGCTCGGCGCCGCATCTGGATTTCGCGGGTTCCGTACGGGCCGCGACTGGTTTGCCGACATTTCACGCCGCCCGCATCCCTGATGTGGCGACAGCGCGGCATGCGATTGCGGCGGGGCTTCTTGATATGGTCGGGATGACCCGCGCCCATATGGCTGACCCGCATATAGTACGTAAAGTGATGGAAGGCCGCGAAGACGATATCCGTCCATGCGTCGGGGCGACATATTGCCTTGACCGGATCTATCAAGGGGGCGAGGCGCTTTGCATTCATAACCCTGCGACGGGCCGTGAATTACAGATGCCGCAGGTCATCAGCCCCGCCGCAGCGCGCAGGAATATCGTCGTCGTTGGGGCAGGTCCTGCCGGGTTGGAGGCGGCCCGCGTATCTGCCGAACGCGGTCATCGGGTGACCGTGTTCGAGGCTGCCGACAGCCCGGGCGGTCAAATCCGCCTGACCATCCAAACCCCGCGCAAGCGCGAGATGATCGGGATCATCGACTGGCGGATGGCGCAATGCGCCGCCCGTGATGTGACGTTTCATTTCAACACATTGGCTGATGCGGCGGATGTTACCGCACTTGTCCCGGATGTCGTGATCGTCGCAACCGGCGGGTTGCCCAACCTCGAACTCTTTGAAACGCGCGGCGAGGCTGACCATGTGATCAGCACCTGGGATATTCTATCAGGCGATATCAAACCGGCTGGTAACATCCTGATCTATGACGAAGCAGGTGATCATCCGGCTTTGCAAGCCGCCGAAATGGCGGCGGAGGCCAACGCCCAGGTTGAGGTGATGACCTCCGATCGAAGTTTCGCGCCAGAGGTCATGGGGATGAGCCTGACCCCCTATCTGCGCAGTCTCCAAAAACATGATGTGAAGATGACCGTGGCGCGGCGGTTGCTGGATGTGACGCGCGATGGCAATCGATTGTTGGCGCGTATTGGCACCGACTACAGTGACTACACAACGCAGGCTCATTATGATCAGGTGGTGGTAAATTACGGCACGACGCCGCTGGATGATCTTTACTTCGATTTGCGGGATGGTGCGTCGAACTTCGGCGAATTGGACCATGATGCGTTCATTGCCGGAACGGAGCAGACGCTTCGCCCGAACCCTGGGGGACAATACCAACTGTTTCGGATTGGTGATGCCGTCGCGTCACGCAATACGCATGCCGCGATTTACGATGCGCTGCGGCTTTGTTTTGTGATGTGAGCTTAGTCAAATCCTCAGGGAGAACTATGCCGCTCGTCAGCAGGCGTTACAGATCCTTTGCCAGTTTGCGCAGTTCAAATTTCTGGATCTTACCAGTGGATGTCTTAGGTAGTTCTTGAAACAAGACCGTTTTGGGGGTTTTGAACCCTGCCAGCCGTTCGCGGGTGAAGGCGATGATCTCGGCCTCATCAGCACTCGCGCCGTCCTTCAACTCGATAAAGGCGCAAGGCACTTCGCCCCATTTTTCGTCCGGCTTGGCAACAACCGCACACAGATTGACCGCTGGATGATTCATCAAGGCGCCTTCAACCTCGACCGAGCTGATATTTTCACCACCAGAGATGATGATATCCTTGGCCCGGTCCGAGATCTGGATCGCTCCGTTCGGATGTTGCACGGCTAAATCTTCGGAGTGGAAATACCCGCCATCAAAGGCTTTTTCTGTTGCGGCGGGGTTCTTAAGGTAACCTTTCATCACGGCATTGCCGCGCATCACGATCTCACCTTGCGTGGCTCCATCCATGCTCACTTGCTTCATCTTTGGATCGACAACGGTGGTGTCCTCCATCATTGGAAAGGCGACACCCTGGCGTGCCTTGATGGCGGCCTGTTCCTCGTCTGGTAGGGCATCCCAGGCGTTGTCCCAGATGCATTCGGTCACATGCCCATAGGTTTCGGTCAGCCCATAGACTTGCTTGACGTTGAACCCCAGTTTGCCAATGGCCGCGAGCGTGGCGGGCGCAGGGGGCGCGCCAGCGGTGAATACATCAACCACGTGGTCAAAGCGGCGTCTTTCGTCATCCTTGGCATTCACAATCAGGTTCAACACAATTGGCGCGCCGCCGAAATGCGTGACCCCTTCATCCGCGATGGCATCATAAATCGCCCTGGCAGAGATATCACGACAGCACACCACAGTGCCACCAAGCGACGGCATCATCCATGTATGGTTCCATCCGTTGCAGTGGAACAGCGGCACGATTTGCAGGTAGCGCATAAAAAGCGGCAGTTCCCACGAGATCGGTGTACCCATGGTCATCAGATAAGCACCGCGATGATGATACACGACCCCCTTGGGCCGCCCCGTTGTGCCGGAGGTGTAGTTCAGCGCAAGGCTTTCCCACTCATCCTCAGGCATGATCCAGGCAAAATCGGCGTCACCGGTGTTCAGGAATTCCTCGTAGTTTTGCTGCTCTCCCATCGCGAGCACGCCAGCTTCATCATCCGGTATTTCGATGATCAAGGGGGCCGGGCCTTCCATCAGGTCAATCGCGGCCATGACAAGGGGCAGGAACTGGCTATCGACCAAAGCAACTTTGGCTTCCCCGTGATCAAAGATATAGGCGATCGTGTCCACATCAAGCCGGGTGTTGATCGTGTTCAGGACAGCCCCGCAGGCGGGCACACCAAAGGCGGCCTCGGATTGTGCGGGAACATTAGGTAGGATGGTGGCGACCACATCGCCTGGCTTCACGCCGACCTTGGTCAAGGCTGAAGCCAGTTGCGACACACGTTTGTGGTACTCCGCATAGGTCCGGCGAATGCTGCCGTAAACCAGCGCTTCGCGATCGGCGAAAATCCCAGCCGCGCGCCGCAAATGCGACAAGGGCGTCAG
Organism: uncultured Paracoccaceae bacterium; assembly: GCA_947503925.1. GTDB lineage: Bacteria > Pseudomonadota > Alphaproteobacteria > Rhodobacterales > Rhodobacteraceae > Yoonia. The sequence continues at coordinate 228,264 of CANNFQ010000006.1, forward strand.
CGGTACATAATTCGCTGCCCGCTTCTCCAGACCTGTTTCGTCCCGCATCCAACCCATTTGCGATCCTCCCTTAGTCCACGCATAAAACAGGACAAAGCCCCGGCCTGACAAGTACCAATTGTCTGACATTTCTAAAACGCCGACGGAGCACGGTTGGATTTGGCAAACGCAAAAAAGCGGGCGATGAAATCGCCCGCTTTTGATCATGTATCAGATTGGTGGCTTAGGCCGCCTTGGCGTCCTGTCCGAAGCGTTTGTAGAAATCCTGGCCTTTCTGAGCCATTTCGCGCAGCAGATCAGGTGTCTTGAAACGTTCGCCGAACTCAGCTGTCAGCTGGTCGCAGCGTTCGGCTGCGTAAGGTGCTCCGATGATGTCGAGCCAGCTGAATGGACCGCCGGACCATGGTGCAAAGCCCCAGCCAAGGATTGCGCCAACATCGCCTTCGCGGATATCTTCCAACACGCCTTCTTCCAGTGCACGGACGGCTTCTAGGACCTGTGCGAATAGCAGACGATGCTGCACGGTTGTCAGGTCGGGCTGTTCGCTTGCAACGGGATATTGTGTGGCGAGCCCTTCCCACAGACCCTGACGTTTTCCTTTGTCATCGTAGGCATAGAAACCGCTGTTCGATTTCCGACCCAACCGTTCCTGATCAAACATCCAAAACAGAACGTCGTCCACGGCCTCATTCGGGTACTCATCACCCATGGCTGCCTTGGTGGCCTTGGCGATCTTTACGCCGAGATCAATGGAGGTTTCATCGGTCAGTTGCAGTGGGCCCAGCGGCATGCCGACCAATTTGGCTGCGTTTTCGATCAGTGCGGGCTCAACCCCTTCCTTCACCATCCGGATACCTTCGTTGATGTAGGGAATGATGCAGCGGTTGGCGTAGAAGAACCGTTCGTCATTGACGACGATCGGTGTCTTCTTGATCTGGCGGACATAGTCGAGCGCTTTTGCCACGGCTGTGGGGCCGGTTTCTTTGCCCTTGATGATTTCGACCAACAGCATCTTGTCGACGGGGCTGAAGAAGTGAATGCCGATGAATTTTTCAAGATCGGCCGACGCCTTGGCCAGTTCGGTGATCGGTAGCGTTGAAGTGTTGGTGGCAAAGATGCAATCGGGGCCGGTGACGGCCTGCACTTTCTTGGTGACCTCGGCCTTGACGCCCACGTCCTCGAACACCGCCTCAACAATCAGGTCGCAGCCTTTAAGAGCAGCGTAATCGGTCGTGGCGTTGATCAGGCCCAGCACCGCCTCTTTCTTTTCCTCGGTCGCTTTCTTGCGTGCGATGCCCTTGTCCATGTAGGCGGACGTGTAGGATTTGCCCTTGTCTGCGGCGTCCTGAGTTGAGTCGATCAGGACGACGTCGATGCCCGCCAGTGCAGAGACCAGCGCAATACCCGCACCCATCATGCCTGCACCGATCACGCCGACCTTTTTGACCTTCTGGTCGGGGGCTTCGGGGCGGTTTGCACCCTTTTCCAGCGCTTCCTTGTTGATGAACAGGCTGCGGATCATGGCAGATGAGCTTGGGTTCATCAACACGTTGGTGAACCAGCGCGCCTCGATCTTCAGCGCCTGATCAAAGGGCACCAGCGCGCCTTCGTAAACGGCCGAGAGCAGCGCCTTGGCAGCCGGGTAGACGCCTTGGGTCTTGCCATTGACCATTGCTGACGCGCCCACGAAGGTCATGAAGCCTGCGGGGTGGTAAGGCGCGCCGCCGGGCATTTTGTAGCCCTTTTCATCCCATGGCTTAACGATTTTGGGTTCGGACAGAACCCATTCTTTCGCCTTTGCCAGCAATTCGTCGGCTGGAACCACCTCGTCGATAACGCCCGCTGCCTTCGCCTTTTGCGGGTTGTTCAATTTACCTTCCAGCAACAACGGCGATGCGGCCATCGCACCCAATTTGCGCACCAGACGGGTTGTGCCACCCGCGCCGGGGAAGATGCCGACCATAATTTCAGGCAGGCCGATCTTGGCTTTGGGGTTGTCGGCGGCAAAGATGCGATGACAGGCAAGCGGGACTTCCAGCCCAATGCCCAAGGCGGTGCCGGGCAGGGCGGCCGCGATCGGTTTGCCACCTTTGTTGGTTTTAGGATCCATGCCGGCACGTTCGACTTTGCGCAGCATGTGGTGCCCAGCCATGGTAAAATCGAAAAGACCCTGCGCCGGATTATCGCCGCTTTCCTCGCGGATGCTGGCAAGCACGTTCAGGTCCATTCCGCCTGCAAATGTATCCTTGCCCGATGTGATGATGATGCCTTTGACCGCATCATCGGCAAGCGCATCATCAATCAGATCGCTGAGAAGAGCCATGGACTCGCGGCTCATCACGTTCATTGATTTTCCGACTGTGTCCCATGTGATTGTGGCCACACCATCGGCGTCTGTTTTCATTGTAAAATCAGTCATTTCTGTTCTCTTTCTGATCGAGAGGCGGCAGGTCAGGGATATGAGGAGCATCCGCGATGCGCGGCATCAATACGTCGAACTGTGCGTTCGTGATGGCGTTTGCCGCAACTGTTTCCAGCCATTCTCCGTTGATCTGCTCCAACCGCAACCGGTTTGGATAAGGTTTCACAAGGCGCTTGCCGCCTTGCAGGATGTGCGTGACATGATTGCCTTCGATAACCGTGTCTGACTTGAACGCCGCTTCCGTCGCGATCCGGACGTAATCGGTGGTCCCATGAGACTTGAGCATCTGGTGCAGGCCGTGGAAATAGGATTCCAGTTCGTCCCGCGTTTCGATAAGATGCTCTGCCCGTTCCTGCAGGATCATATGCGGCAGCTCGATACGATCCGCGAAAGCACCGAAATCCCGATCCATCATTGCAGCAGACAGGGCATCAACATGCGCCTGATAAATCTGCAATGCATTGTTTGTATCGGATTTCATGAGGCTCTTACGTTCCAGTGTCAGGCAATTCTCAGACACGTTCGATAATCGTTGCAGCCCCCATGCCGGACGCGATGCACAAGGTCGCCAGACCTGTGCCTTTTCCGGTGCGCTCCAACTCATCCAGCAGAGTGCCGATGATGATTGCGCCGGTTGCGCCCAATGGGTGACCCATGGCGATAGAGCCGCCATTGACGTTGACCACACTGTCATCAACATCAAAGGCCTGCATGAAGCGCAGGACGACAGAAGCGAAGGCTTCGTTCACCTCGAACAGGTCAATGTCACTGATGCTCATCCCTGAGTCGGCCATGATCTTTTCGGTCACAGGAACCGGGCCGGTCAGCATGATGGTAGGGTCAGTGCCGATCTTGGCGGTTGCCTTGATCCGTGCGCGGGGTTTGATGCCCATGGCTTCGCCCCATTCTTTTGACGCAACGAGAACGCCAGCCGCACCATCCACGATACCCGAAGAGTTCCCGGCGTGGTGGATATGGTTGATCCGTTCCAGATGAGGGTATTTCATCAGTGCGACCTTATCAAAGCCGGGCATCACCTCGCCCATCGCCTGAAAGGCGGGGTTGAGCCCACCAAGACTTTGCATATCCGTGCCGGGGCGCATGTATTCATCATGATCAAGGATCGGCAGGCCGTTCACGTCCCGTACGGTGACGATGGATTTGTCGAACCGTTTGTCATCCCAGGCCGCTTTGGCCCGTTTCTGGCTTTCCATCGCCAGTTTGTCCGCGTCATCGCGGCTGAACCCATATTCGGTCGCGATGATGTCGGCGCTGATCCCTTGCGGCACGAAATATGTGTCCATGGCGATGGACGGGTCCACTGCAATCGCCGCCCCGTCAGAGCCCATGGCGACACGGCCCATCATTTCGACACCGCCCGCGATATAGGCCTCACCGGCACCACCTTTGACCTGATTGGCGGCAAGGTTCACAGCTTCCATACCAGATGCGCAAAACCGGTTGATCGCCAGACCGGGAATGGACTGATCCAGATCGGACGCCAGCACAGCGGTCCGCGCAAGGCAGCCGCCCTGTTCGCCGACCTGGGTGACGTTGCCCCAGATCACATCCTCAACGGCGTGGCCTTCAAGGTTGTTGCGGGATTTCAGTTCGTTCAACACACCGGCAGAGAGGCGCGCGGAGGTCACTTCATGCAGGCTGCCGTCTTTGCGGCCTTTGCCACGCGGGGTGCGCACGGCGTCGTAGATATAGGCTTCAGTCATAAGGTCCTCCGTTAGGGCCGAGCTACCCGAGGGCGCGCGGCATCAGATCATAGGGGTGTTTCCAGCCGGGTGTTGCGGCGATGCCGTCGAGCCAGCGGTTAACATTCGGGTACTGGGAACGGTCGAAGCTGAATTCTTCTTCGTAAAACAGGTAGCCGCAGCAGGCGATGTCGGCGATTGTGATCTCGTCACTGGCCAGCCAGTCACGGCCTTCCAGATGCGTCTCAATCACTTTTAGCGCTGAGGCGAGGCGCATTCCCATGAATGCGTTCACATCCGCATTGCGCTTCTCTTCAGGTATGAAGTTCATGTTGAAACGCAAGGGGCCCGCCACGCCAGAGACCTTGTGATTGTCAAAGAACATCCAGCGCAAGACGTCGCGACGCTCAGCAGCGGATTTGCCACCCAGCTTGCCGGTTTTGGAACTGATATAGTCCTGAATGACACCTGATTGGGTCAGCACCGTGTCGCCATCTTCCAGCACGGGGACTTCGCCCATGACGGTCAGCGCCCGGAATTCCGGGCTGCGCGTGGCGCCTTTGAAAAAATCAACAAAAACAGGCTCCCAGGCCTCGTCGGCAAGGGTCAGGGTCAGTGCGGCCTTATAGGCGTTACCACTTTCGCCAAAGCAATGCAGTTTCATGGTCATTTGATGCAGGCCTCCCAACCCAAGCGTGACTTTCAGGGTGAAAGTCGGTTGAGGGCGCAGCCGAATGGTGCGCCCTCGGGTAGCCTAGAAGTTTGCAGCGTCGAGCGCCATCACAGTATCGGCACCGGTGTTGATCCGGGCCAGGTGCATGGACGTGGCAGGCAGCTGGCGCGCCATGTAGTAGCGGCCGGTCGCAATCTTGGTCTCGTAAAACTCTTTGTCAGAGGCCCCGCCTTCAAGCGCTTCCATTGCGGCTTTGGCCATCCGCGCCCACATCAGGCCAAGGCAGACGTGGCCCATCATGTGCATGAAGTCATATGAACCGGACAGCGCGTTGTTCGGCTTGGTTGCATTCTGCATGAAATACATCCCAGCGGCCTGCAGGTCCTTGCTTGCTGCTTTCAAAGGGTCAAGGAAATCAGCTTTCAACGCGTCATTGCCTTCGTTTTCCTTGATGAAGCTTTTGACCATCTCGAAAAAGGCCATGACATGCTTGCCGCCATCTTGGGCCAGTTTCCGACCAACGAGGTCAAGCGCTTGCACGCCGTTGGCCCCTTCATAGATCATAGCGATCCGGGCGTCGCGGGCGTACTGGGACATGCCCCATTCTTCGATATAGCCGTGCCCGCCGTAAACCTGCTGGGCCGCAGTGGCGTATTCAAAGCCCTTGTCGGTCAGGAAACCTTTGATCACCGGTGTCATCAGCGAGATCAGGCCATCGGCATCAGCATCCTGGTTCTTATGTGCACGGTCGATCAGATAGGCGCCCCAAAAGGTGAATGCGCGCGCGCCTTCAACGAAAGACTTCTGGTCCATCAGGTTACGACGAATGTCAGGATGGACGATCAATGGGTCGGCTGGGCCGTCAGGGTTCTTCGCGCCGGTCACATCGCGCCCTTGCAGGCGGTCATTGGCGTAAGCCACGGCGTTCTGATACGCACTTTCGGCTTGGGCATAGCCTTGCAGGCCAACGCCCAGACGGGCCTCGTTCATCATGGTGAACATGGCGCGCATGCCTTTGTGTTCGTCACCAATCAGGAAGCCCGTCGCCTCATCATAGTTCATCACGCAGGTAGAATTGCCATGAATGCCCATCTTTTCTTCGATGCTGCCGACAGATACGCCGTTGCGCGGGCCCAATGACCCATCATCATTGACCATGAATTTGGGCACGATGAACAGCGACACACCCTTGATGCCTTCGGGCCCGCCTTCGATCTTGGCAAGCACGAGGTGGATAATGTTGTCGGCCATGTCGTGTTCGCCGGCCGAGATAAAGATTTTCTGGCCAGAGATTTTGTAGGACCCATCTGCCTGTGGTGCTGCTTTCGTGCGCATCAGGCCCAGATCGGTGCCGCAATGCGGTTCAGTCAGGTTCATGGTGCCGGTCCATTCGCAAGACACCATCTTGGGCAGATATTTCTGTTTCTGCTCCTCGGACCCGTGGGCATGGATTGCCGAATAGGCGCCGTGGGTCAGGCCCTGATACATGTTGAACGCCATGTTGGCCGATACGAAAGGTTCCATTGCGGCCGTGTTCAGAACATAAGGTAATCCCTGGCCGCCATATTCCGGGTCACAATCCATGGCCGTCCAGCCGCCTTCTTTCATCTGATCGAAGGCTTCCTTGAAACCGGTTGGGGTGCGGACCACGCCGTTTTCTAATACGCAGCCCTCAGTGTCACCCACCACATTCAATGGGTGCAGAACCTCTGATGCAATGCGTCCGGCTTCTTCAACAACGGCACTTGTGAAATCACGGTCAAGATCATCGAAACCTTCGATATCCTGCTCGCTGACCTTCAGCAGGTCATGCAGAACGAACTGGATGTCTTTCGTTGGTGCGTTGTAGATCGGCATGTGGTGTCTCTCCTCAGGTCGTAAGTGGTCGTCGCGGAGGGTTAGGCCGCGACTGATTTATCTTTATTCAGCTGGCTGAGCTTCTCTGCGCCCCAGGCCATCTGTTCTTTCAATTCGCCAATGGCTTCGTCCAACTCGGCTTTCTGCGCTTCCATGTCAGCCAGATGCCGCTGGGCGAGTTCGTAGGTCTTTGACAGCTGCGCCTCTTGCCCGTCATCCATATGATACAGGTCCAGCAATTGGCGGATTTCTTCCAGGCTGAAACCAAAGCGCTTGCCGCGCAAGATCAGTTTCAGGCGGGCCCGATCGCGTTTTGTGAACAGGCGCTTTTGACCTTCACGGATTGGGAACAGCAGTTCCTTGGCTTCGTAGAACCGAAGCGTCCGAGGTGTTACATCAAAAGCATCACACATTTCGCGGATATTCATTGTCTCAATCGTCATCAATTCATTCCTCATGCGGGGTTTCAATGCCTCGCATTTGCGGAGTCACTCATCACCATACAAGAAAAGCTGACGTTAACGTAAACGGAACGTGGCGTCATTTCGTGGTTGACGAAAGGTCAGCAAAAGTGACGCAGGGGCAGGCGCAACTAAAAAACGGGGAAGAACCGGACGGATTTCCCCGTAAACCTTAAAAATAAGGACATTGGTGCAGTGCTGAAGCAGGGCATTCGGCCATTTGGAATCGTTATTGCTGTTTTTAAGATGACTTATGGGGCCGTTTTTCACCGTATTGTGAGCATCCCTTACCGATCTAGGTCACTCATAGCTAATGAACGCCCGTCGCCCGTCAGACAAATGCAATCGCCAACCTGCTTCGGTCGGTTCAACCTGATCAAGCCAGCTGTAGTGGCTCACGGTCTGCGGCATGTCCTTGGGGCGCATCAGGTCGGATAGTGAGAGATGTTGTGCTCCGCCCCCGGTATCGTCCTGCCAATATACAGTTGCCACAGTTTGATCGGGGTCCTGTGAACCGATCAGATTGCCGCCCGGGCCAAGGACAAGCATTGATTGATTGGATGGCGCCACCCAATACCACCGCGCCCAGACAGGGATTGTCCATTCCGAAAAGCTGTTACCGTCCGCCGGCGATATTGTTGTGCTGCCCGCAGTGACATCGCCACGGATCACCGCGCCGTTGATGGTCGTCTCGAAATCTGTTGGTGGCGCAAGCGGCGTATCTGCCAGGGCGGGTGCCGCCAGAAGACAAAACAGCAGGGCGGCGCGGATCATCCCAAGGATTTGACCGTGTCGTCGCGTAGTGACTGCAACTCGGCCATGGTTTCTTCCAGCTGTTTTTTTTGCTCGGCCAGTTCGACCATCTGTTTGTCAGCGAGCGTGATCCATTCGCGCATCTGGACTTCGGTGCCTTCGTTTTCGTAGATCATCAGCCATTGTCTGATATCCTCAAGCGCGAAGCCAAATCGTCGTCCCCGCAGGATAAGCGTCATCCGGGCGAGTTCCTTGGGGCCGTAGAAGCGTGATCGGCCCTCCTTTTCGGGTGTCAGTAACTCGATATATTCATAGTAACGTAGTGTGCGCGGTGTGACGTCGAATTCCGCGCACATCTCTTTGAATGTCAGTTGTTTTTCGGACATCGCGATCTCCCTATCCTTACCGTAGCGTTAAGACTTCTGCGGTTCAACGATGGAAACAACCTCAGAATGCATACGGTGCGCGTCGGAATGGGGTTGCGATCAGGGCCTGACGTGACAAGTTGTCCCTGCATCGCCGCGAAGGGAACAATACAGCCTATGTCAGACCAACAAAAACAACGCCGCGAGATGTTGGCGCGCCAGTTCATTGAGGCGATACCGCATGCCAAGGCGTTGGGCATGACCTTGACGAATGTAGGTGATGGCCATGCCGAGATTACGATGGGTTATGACGCGCGTTTCATTGGCGACCCGGAAACCGGCGTGATTCATGGTGGTGCGGTTTCCGCATTAATGGATACATGCGGCGGTGCTGCGGTGATGGCGCATCCGGCGGCCACCATATCGACTGCCACTTTGGGGTTGCGAATTGATTACATGCGCGCCGCTACGCCTGGTCAGCAGATCACGGCGCGGGCGGAATGCTATCATGTGACCCGTTCGGTCGCGTTTGTGCGGGCGACGGCCGTCGATGATGATGCCGAACGCCCTGTCGCGACAGCGACCGGTACATTTACAATTGAAAGACAAAAGGCATGAACAAGCGGCCCGAACCCGTGCAGGTTGTCAAACAACGCCGCGACGCGGCATTGCAGAAACTTGTGGCTGGCGTGCCCTATATGCAATTCTTGGGCATTCATATCGAAAGACGAGGGGACGAGCTGACTGCCGTTCTGCCCTTTGACGATGCGCTGATCGGGAACCCGATGCTGCCTGCCATCCATGGCGGTGTGACGGCGGCTTTTCTGGAGGTCACGGCGATCATGGAGCTTAGCTGGGCGATGATCTGGGAAGATATGGAAGCAGGCAAGGTCACGGATGACGCACCGAAAATCCTTTTGCCGAAAACGATTGATTTTACCCTTGATTATCTGCGCACCGGCTTGCCGCGCGATGCCTATGCCCGCGCGCGGGTCAACAGATCCGGTCGCCGCTATGCGTCGGTGCATGTTGAGGCCTGGCAAGATAATCGCAACCGGCTTTTTGCGCAGGCGACGGGTCACTTCCTGATGCCCGCTCGCGATGGGTGACCCGCCCGCGCTGACGCATCGCCGGGTTCTGGCAATTGCGACGCCCATTGTCATATCAAATGCCACCGTTCCGATTCTCGGGATCGTAGACACTGGCGTCGTTGGACAATTGGGTGAGGCGGCCCCGATCGGTGCGGTCGGCATTGGCGCGATTATCCTGTCATCAATTTACTGGATATTCGGTTTCCTACGGATGGGGACAACTGGCCTGACTTCGCAAGCCAAAGGCGCGCGCCAGGCCGATGAAGTGCAGGCGCTTTTATCTCGTGCCTTGCTGATCGGATTTACCGCCGGTTTCGTCAACATTCTGACCCAGGTTTTCCTGTTCCACGGTGCCTTCCTGATTTCCCCCGCAAGTGTGGAGGTTGAGGGGTTGGCCCGCGATTATATGGCGATCCGGGTCTGGTCGGCCCCCGCGACAATCGCGCTTTACGGGATCACCGGTTGGCTGATCGCGTTAGAGCGGACAAAGGCCGTATTGGGTATTCAAGTGCTGATGAACGGCGCGAATATCGTGCTGGACCTTGTCTTTGTGCTGGGCTTCGACTGGGGGGTGCAGGGGGTGGCATTTGCCACTTTCATCGCTGAATGGGCCGGGTTGGGGCTTGGGTTGTGGTTGTGCCGCGAAGGGTTCAAGGGGCAGGCTTGGCGGCAGCCAGCGCTTGTATTCGATATGGCCCGCATCAAACATATGGCGGCGGTTAACACTGATATCTTGATTCGGTCAGTGTTGTTGCAGGCGGTTTTTGTCAGTTTCCTATTTTACGGCGCGGATTTCGGCGACGTTCAATTGGCCGCAAATCAGATATTGCTGCAATTTCTTCATGTGACCGGCCATGCGCTGGATGGTTTCGCCTTTGCTGCCGAAGCACTGGTCGGGCAGGCTATGGGATCGCGCGCGCGGCAGGCATTGCGTCGTGCTGCGATCCTGTCCAGTCTTTGGGGCGTGGCGATTTGTATCGTGCTGGCGATTTGTTTTGCCTTGTTCGGGCCAGCGATCGTTGGTGCAATGGCGAAATCGGCAGAAGTGCAAGCCGCCGCCCGCGTCTACCTGCCCTACATGGTTGCCGCGCCTGTCGTCGGTGTTGCGGCCTGGATGCTGGATGGCATCTTTATCGGGGCGACCCGGACGCGCGACATGCGCAACATGATGATTCTGTCTACCGTTATCTATTTCGCCTCCGTCATTCCATTGATGGCCTCTTTCGGGAATCACGGGTTGTGGATAGGCCTTTTGATCAGCTTTGTCGCACGCGGGGTCAGCTTGGCCGTCAGGTATCCCGCGCTTGAGGCACAGGCGGATCAGAAAAGGTCAGGTCCAGTCGCCGCGCCTTGATCCGACCGCATCCGCAATCGTGGCGAATCCGTCATATGCCAGCAGTTGATCAAGCTTCTTAGCAATATCCGTGGCAAGCGATATCCCTTGAAAAACAAGGGCCGTGTAAAGCTGCACAGCAGAAGCCCCCGCGCAGATCTTGGCATAGGCCTGTTCTGCACTTCCAACACCGCCGACCCCGATAATCGGCAGGGTCGTCTGCCCGGCCAATTGCGCAAGCACCCTTGTTGATTTCTCAAACAAGGGCTGACCGGAGAGCCCGCCCGCCTCTGCCTTGTGGGGGCCATGTAGCCCGGCGCGGTCGAGCGTTGTGTTCGTGGCAATAATCGCAGCAATGCAAGAGGTATCGGCAACCTCCGCCAGTTCCGCAATTTCATCCGGGTTCAGGTCCGGGGCGATTTTCAGAAAAACCGGGATAGGTTTTGCCAACGCCGACCGCGCGTCCATTACCCCGGCCAGCAGGGTGGTCAGCGCTGCCTTGCCTTGCAGGTCACGCAGCTTTTCGGTATTCGGCGAAGAAACATTCACCGTGACGAAATCCACAAACGGGCCGCAGCGTGCCAGGACAGTGGCGAAATCTTTCGCCTTGTCGGCGCTATCCTTATTTGCACCAAGGTTTAGACCAATCACGCGGTCCTGCGGGCAACTGGACAGTCGATCTGCGATTGCGTCCATGCCGTCATTGTTGAACCCAAATCGGTTGATGGCGGCTTTGTCATGAGATAACCGAAAAAGCCGTGGTTTGGGATTGCCCTGCTGTGGACGAGGTGTCGCGGCACCGACCTCCAAAAAGCCAAACCCTGTTTGGGATAAGGCGGCGATTGCTGTCGCGTTCTTGTCGAAACCAGCGGCAAGGCCGATTGGGTTCGGCAGATCAAGACCGGCGATATTCGTGGCGATGCGATCCGTCGAGAATGGGCCGGTTTTGGGGCCGAGGCCCGCGTTTAATGCGCGTATCGCCAGCCCATGTGCCTTTTCAGGGTCAACCTGGTGCAACGCAGCCAGGCCAAGTTTTTCCAACATGTTCATGCCAGATCAGGAAACTGATGGATGCCGTCACTAATTGGCAGCGGCTTGTGCCATGCCACATCCGTCATGCGCAGTTGACGATAAAGATGGGGGAACAGGGTGCCGTCGCGAGAGGCTTCCCATTTCAGGTCACTCAGCCCATCCGCCTCAACCGCGACGAGAACCAGATCGTGTTCATCCTGAAAATAGAGCGATGCGGTTTTTTGAACTGTGTCAGCGCCAGAGAAATGCACATACCCGTCTGCCACATCGACAGGCGCACCATTTGTCGCGCCCTTGGCCTGTAACTCGGCCCATTCGGACGCCCGGAAAATCTTGTAAATCAGCATAGCAGCCTCATGGCCTGTGAAAAAAAAATGGTCAACCGTCTGCGACGCCCAAAGTTTGCGTAAGGTCAGCTTTTAGCTGTTTGACTCTGCGCAGGGGCAGCGCCAAGCTATCGCCATAGCAACAGGGGGAATCCAAATGATTTCGCGAATTCTGACCACGACCTGCGCTTTGGCGCTTGCGGCAGGAACGGCATCTGCCGAGTATTCTTTGACAATTCTGCACACCAATGACTTTCACGCTCGGTTTGAACCGATCAGCAAATATGACGGTCCATGCTCTGCCGAGGATAATGATGCGGGCGAATGTTTCGGCGGGACGGCCCGCCTGATCACGGCCGTGGAAGAGGCCCGCGCGCGCAGCAATAATAGCATCCTTGTCGATGGCGGGGATCAGTTTCAGGGCACCCTGTTCTACACCTATTACAAGGGTGCGATGGCTGCTGAGTTCATGAACCAGTTGGGTTATGACGGCATGACCGTGGGCAACCACGAATTCGACGATGGTCCTGAGGTTCTGCGCGGCTTTATGGATGCGGTTGAATTCCCGGTCCTGATGTCGAACGCCGATGTCTCGGGTGAGCCGCTGCTGGCTGACGTGTTGATGAAATCGACCGTGATCGAACGTGGCGGCGAAAAGATTGGTATGATCGGTTTGACACCGCAGGATACCGATGAACTGGCCAGCCCCGGCGACAACATTACTTTCACTGATCCATCAGGTGCCGTGCAGGCCGAAGTTGACAAGCTGACGGAAGAAGGCGTGAACAAGATCATCGTCCTGTCCCACTCGGGCTATGGGGTTGATCAGGCCGTTGCCGCGAACACAACCGGTGTTGATGTCATCGTTGGTGGCCATTCAAACACTTTGCTGGGAGATAGCGACCGCGCATCTGGCCCATATCCAACCATGGTTGGCGACACGGCCATTGTGCAAGCCTATGCCTATGGCAAATTTCTGGGCGAGTTGAACCTCACCTTTGACGATAATGGTGTCATCACTGAAGCCAATGGCGCACCGATCCTGATTGATGGTGGGGTGGTCGAGAATGCAAGCGCCAAGTCCCGGATTGCCGAACTCGCTGCACCGCTGGATGAAATTCGCAACAGGGTTGTGGCCGAAACCGCAACTGAGATTGTTGGCGTCCGTGAAGAATGTCGGTCGCAGGAATGCGCCATGGGCAGCCTGATTGCAGACGCCATGCTGTCGCGCGTCAAGGATCAGGGCATCCAGATTGCGATCCAGAACGGTGGCGGTATTCGCGCATCTATCGATGCGGGTGAAGTCACCATGGGCGAGGTGCTGACAGTGCTGCCTTTCCAGAACACCTTGTCAACCTTTGAGGTGACCGGCGAAACGTTCGTCGCGGCGCTTGAAAACGGTGTGAGTCAGGTTGAGGATGGCGCTGGCCGTTTCCCACAGGTTGCCGGGGTGACGTTCACCGTGGATACGTCCGCCGCAGCTGGCGAACGGGTATCGGATGTTAAGATCGGTGGAGAGGCCATTGATCTTGCCGCGACATATGGCGTTGTTTCGAACAACTATGTCCGTAATGGCGGCGACGGGTATGACATGTTCAAGGATGCGGCAAATGCCTATGACTTTGGCCCAGATCTTGCGGATGTCACGGCTGAATACATCGCCGCCAACAGCCCGTTTACACCTTACAAGGATGGTCGGATCACTGTGAAGTAGTCCGTTCTTCTCGAAACTTAAGGCGCGCCGTGGTACATCATGGCGCGCTTTTTTTGTTCCGTACCGGTCCCAACCCGAAACGTTGAACTGCGGCCGCGTTGGTTTCCTGCGTCGGATGCTTTGACATGGACATGTCGGGTGGAGTTTGACTTAATACTTTTACAAGAACGTTGTCTTTGACCTCAGGTCGATTGCCCAGAAGAGGAAAGTTTAATGAAATATTCGTTGGTTTCGTCACTTGCTATTGTATCGCTACTGACAGCGCATACAGCACAGGCTGAAACGCTTAGGCTGCTGACATGGGGCGGCTATGCGCCGGAGGAGGTCATTGCCAAGTTTGAGGCAGAAACTGGCCATACGGTCGAAGTCACCACATCCAACAATGAAGAGATGATCGCGAAACTACGCGCTACCAATGGCGGTGGTTTTGATCTTGCCCAGCCAAGCCAGGATCGGATCACCAGCGCACAGGAAGAATTTGGCATCTACAAGCCAATTGATATGTCGCGCGTGAACGCGGATCTGTTCATCCCGTCCATGCTGAGCGCCACTGCGGGTAACACCACTTATGATGGCGCGGTCTATGGATTACCGCATGTCTGGGGCACCAGCGGCCTAGTGGTGAATACTGCCATGGCCGGTGATGTGCAGGACTATGTCGATCTTTGCGATGCTGCGGTGGCTGGAAAGGTGTCCTACCGCCTGAAACGCCCGACGCTGATCGGCTTTGCCTATTCAATGGGTCTTGATCCGTTTGCTGCGTATGCCGATGCCGATGCCTATCAGGGCATTCTCGATCAGGTTGAGGCAAAGCTGACCGAATGCAAACCCAATGTGAAAACCTATTGGGGTGGCGGGGACGAAATCAAAAACCTGCTGCGCTCGGGCGAGGTCGTCGCCTCCATGGCGTGGGATACCGGCGGTTGGCAGTTGAATGCGGACAATCCCGATATCACCTTTGTCGCACCTGAAGCCGGGGCGCTGGGCTGGATTGACACATTCGTGCTGCCCGCGCGCGGCAGAGCAGATGATGCGGCCTATGACTGGATCAACTTTGTCATGCAGCCAGAGATTGCAGCTATGATCACCAATACGGCTGGCAATTTCACCGCTGCCGTTGATGGTGATGCGGGCGTCAGCGCTGATCTGAAAGCACGCTATCAGGGCAGCTTTGATCAGGCAGCCATCGACAATATCAAATGGTATCCGCCAGTGCCTGCTGGTCTTGAAGCGATGGAGGGTGCCACTCTCGACCGGATCAACGCCGCGAATTAAGCCATTGAGAAATTGAGGAAAGGGCACCGGCAGGTGCCCTTTTTTACCCTGTGAGGTTGAAACTTGACCGAATCCCAACCGGACCTTGAATGTCGCGATCTGACCAAGGATTTTGATGCATTCCGTGCCGTTGACCATGTGAGTTTTGACGTCCCGCAAGGGTCCTTCTTTTCTATCCTTGGTCCTTCGGGATGTGGAAAAACAACGCTGCTGCGGATGATTGCGGGCTTTCAATCGCCCACCAGCGGTGATCTGCGGATCAAGGGCAAATCGATGATCGGTGTGCCCCCCAACAAGCGGCCCGTGTCGATGGTGTTCCAGCATCTGGCCCTGTTTCCAACGATGAATATTGGCGACAATGTCGGCTTTGGTTTGCGTCAGCGCGGTGTCGGTAAAGCCGAGATCAAGACACGGGTGGAGCAGGTGCTGGAACGTGTCGGCCTGCCGCATGTGTCCGAACGCCGGGTTGATCAGCTGTCTGGCGGTCAAAAGCAGCGGGTGGCGATTGCCCGTTGCATGGTGCTGGAACCCGATGTGCTGTTGCTGGATGAACCGCTGGGCGCGCTTGACCTGAAGCTGCGCGAACATATGAAGATTGAGTTGAAATCGCTGCAACATGCGTTCAACACCACTTTTGTCTATATCACCCACGACCAGTCAGAGGCGCTGGTGATGAGTGACAATATCGCGGTGATGAATAAGGGCTGGTTTGAACAAATTGGTTCGCCACATGAAATTTACCATCACCCCGACACCGCATTCGTTGCGGGGTTTGTCGGAGATGCCAACAAGATCGACGCCAAGGTCACGGAAGTGAATGGCGCGATGCTGACGCTGGCCACCGAGACGGGCAGCGAAATGAAGGTTGAGGCGGCGGGCACGGGCCTGTCTGTTGGCCAGCCTGCGCAGGTTTTTCTGCGGCCAGAGGCCATCGCGCTGGGCGCGTCGGATGCGGCCGCCGAAAGTACTGCGAATATCAGCCATGGCACTGTCGAAACCGTGTTTTTCAACGGGGCCAACAGCACGGTTACCGTCAAGGATGGGGCAGGGCATTTGGTGAAGGTTGCGATGCCCCAGACCGGCGATTTTGCAACACTGCGGAAGGGTGACGCGATCAGCACCCGCTGGCTGCCCAAACAGGCGCGTTGCTATGCCGTTTCGGGGGATGTGTGATGGGGTCTGATCAATCCCGCTTGGGGTTTTACCTGTTATTGGCACCGATCCTGTTGTGGCTGATTGTGCTGATCATCCTGCCGCATGTTGGCTTGTTTCTGGTGTCGATCAGCGAAAAGATCGGCCCACGGGAATATGAAACCGGGTTTGACAACTACGCCGCATTCTTTTCCGAGCCGCTTTATTGGCGGACCTTTGCGCGCACGGCGATCATGTCGATCATGGCTACTGCGTTGACCCTGATCCTGGGGTTTCCGATTGCCTATTACATTGCGAAATTGACCCGCGGGCGCACCAAAACCACGCTTTTTCTGATGTGCATGATTCCGTTCTGGGTGTCCGAACTGGTGCGCACATTCGGCTGGATGATCCTGCTGCGCGAAACCGGCGTGATCTCGAACATCCTGCAATATCTGGGGCTGGTTAATGGCCCGATTGAGCTGCTGTATAATGATGCGGCGATTATGGTGGGCCTTGTCTATACCTCGATCCTGTTCATGGTTGTGCCGCTGGTCACGACCCTTGATAGCCTTGACGATAGTCTGATCGAGGCGGGTTATGACCTGGGCGGCACAAGCACATCCATCATGCGCGAGATTGTCATACCCCATGCCATGCCGGGGATCGTGTCGGGTTGTATTGTCGTGTTCATGCTGTCGCTGGGCAATTACCTGACGCCGATCCTGCTGGGTGGTAAGGACAGCCTGTGGTTCACCGGCATGATCTATACCCAGTTCATTACCCGCTTTAACTGGGAGCTTGGATCGGCCTTCGGCTTTCTGCTGCTGGGGCTGTCGTCGCTGGTGGTATTCCTTGGGCTGAAGTTTTCAGGTCAGTCGCTATCTGAAACGATGGGGCGCTCATGATACCGACCGTTCCACAGCCCGTCTTTGCCAAATGGTGCTATCGCGCCTATGTGACGGTGTTCTTTGTCTATCTGGCGTTGCCGCTGACGGTTGTTTGCGTCTTTGCCTTCAACAACAGCGTGTTTCCGTCCCTGCCATGGGAAGGTTTTACGGTGGCGTGGTTCTTTGGCACCGAGGCGCCGTTTATCGGGGTGTTCAATGAGCGGTCGATCATGCGGTCCATCGGGACGTCGGCATTTGTCGCCTTCTGGGTGTCGGCGCTGGCCGTTGCGGTTGGCACATGCAATGCGTTCCTGTTCGTGCGGCATGAGTTCCGGGGCAAGGCGTTGCTATACATGCTGATGCTGTTGCCGTTGATCATTCCCGGTGTGATTCTGGGGATTTCGATCCTTGTCTTTTCAAGCTCTGTCGCGAACACATTGGAGGACGCGACCGGCCTGTGGTTCGATGGTCTGCGTCCGGGGCTGATACTGGTCATTCTGGGCCAGTTTTCCTTTATCACGACCTTTGCGACGCTGGTGATTTCAGCGCGGTTACAGAAATTCGACCCAAGTCTGGAGGAAGCGGCTCTGAACCTTGGGGCAAGCAAGATTGGGGCGGTCCGGCAAATCACGTTGCCATTTCTTTTGCCGGCTATTGTGGCTTCGGCGGTTGTGTCCGTTCTGATGAGTTTCGAGAATTTCAACACAACGCTGATGCTGGTCGGATCCGACTCACCACTGACAATCACGATGTTCGACAAGCTCAAACAGGGGTCAACGCCGGTTCTGAACGCGGTGTCCTTGCTGCTGATTATCGTTTCGGCTGCGCTTGGGCTTCTATCGCTGCTGTTTCAGAACGCAAAACGGTAGGGAACGGCGCGTCTCTATAAATTGAGTGGATGGTGCTGTGAGAGAGGATTGAACTCTCGACCTCACCCTTACCAAGGGTGTGCTCTGCCACTGAGCTACCACAGCATCCGTGAGGCGGGGAATTAGCGGCTATTGCCAATTGTTGCAAGCCCTCTCTGGACGCTTTTTGTCCTTGTTGTTAACAGGGACAGCATGACCGACAGAGAAGAAAAAAGTAACGCTCGGAAGCCCGCGTCAAGCAGGGACGACCGGTTGAAAGCGGCATTGAAGGCGAATATGGCCAAGCGCAAGGCCCAGAAAAAGGCGCGCAACAATGCGAACGACAATAAAGAGAAAGAGTAGGCAGGCATGGATTCAATCGTGGTACAGGGCGGCATAGCCCTGCAAGGCAAGATAAAGATTGCCGGAGCAAAAAACGCGGCGCTGACCCTGATGCCCGCTACGTTGTTGTCTGAGGAACCGCTGACGCTGACAAACGCCCCACGCTTGTCAGACATCCAGACCATGACCGCGCTGTTGCAGTCTTTGGGCGTTGAAGTGACATCCATGCAAGATGGCAAGGTGCAGGTCCTGTCATCCCATGCGATGACATCGACCACCGCTGACTATGAAATCGTGCGCAAGATGCGTGCATCCAACCTTGTGTTGGGTCCGTTGCTGGCCCGTCATCATCAGGCGGTTGTGTCTTTGCCTGGTGGCTGCGCCATTGGTGCCCGCCCCATGGATATCCATGTCACGGCACTTGAGGCGATGGGCGCCGAGATTGAACTTAAAGACGGCTATCTGCATGCCACTGCCAAGGGTGGCTTGAAAGGTGCGCGGGTGCCGTTGCGCTTTGCCTCTGTCGGGGCCACCGAAAACGTGCTGATGGCCGCCACATTGGCCAAGGGCACCACGATCATCGAAAATGCGGCCCGTGAGCCCGAAATCGTTGACCTCGCCCATTGTCTGCGCCGTATGGGTGCACAGATCGACGGTGAGGGCACGTCAACCATCACTATCGAAGGGGTGGGCAGGTTGGGTGCGGCGACTCATCCTGTGGTCACTGACCGGATCGAGTTGGGCACCTATATGCTTGCCCCTGTATTTGCCGGTGGCGAGGTTGAGTGCATTGGCGGGCGTCTTGATCTGGTACAATCCTTTGCTGAGAAACTGGACGCGGCGGGTGTCGCAGTAACCGAAACGCCCGATGGGTTGAAAGTGGCCCGCAAAAACGGACGCCCCCATGCGGTGAATGTAACAACAGAAGTTTTTCCCGGTTTCCCGACTGACCTGCAAGCCCAGATGATGGCGATGCTTTGCACGGCTGAGGGCACGTCGGTTCTGGAAGAAAAGATCTTTGAGAATCGTTTCATGCATGCGCCCGAACTGATCCGTATGGGCGCGGATATCGAGGTGCAGGGCGGCACCGCCACGGTCCACGGTGTGGAGCGGTTGAAAGGTGCGCCAGTGATGGCGACCGATTTGCGCGCTTCTGTGTCCTTGATCCTCGCCGGTCTGGCGGCAGAGGGAGAGACGATCGTCAGCCGTGTCTACCACCTTGATCGTGGCTATGAGCAAGTGGAAGAGAAACTGCGCGCTGTCGGAGCCAAGATCGAACGGGTCGCCGGATCATGACCGGTGATGCCCGTTTTGAAGATGGGGCAGAGGCCCCGCTGCGATTGAAAGCATTGGATGCTGACGATCTGACCGTCCTGTCATCCTTGACCCAGGACGCGGTGTTTCCGGCCGGTGAAATGCGCTGGAACCGTAAGGCGCGCCGCTTTGCCTTGCTCGTAAATCGGTTTCGTTGGGAAAACGGTAGCACCGCTGCGCAAAAGGAACGTGTGCAGGCGGTTCTGGCCTTTGAAGATGTCATGCGTGTGCAAAGTCAGGGCGTCGATAAAACCGATCCCGCGATGGTTTATTCGCTGCTGTCGATCACCTATCAACCTGCCGAAGACGGCGCAGGCAGGATCGAATTGACTTTGGCGGGCGACGGCGCAATTGCGCTGGAAGTCGAGGCGCTGGAAGTCGTTTTGCGCGACGTCACAAAGCCATATGTAGCCCCCTCTGGTAAGGCACCATCACATCCGAATTGATCGACACACCCAGTGGCATTGATGCCGACAAGGCGCCCCGCTATGTGGGTGCCTGAAGGAGTGTTCAATGCCACAGTTTTTATCGACCGCCACACCTGATTTCGAAACCCGGTTTTCTGCGCTGCTAAGCGCCAAGCGCGAGGATAGCCCGGATGTCGATCATGTGGTGGCAGAGATCATAGCTGACGTGCGCGCCCGTGGTGATCTGGCGGTGCTGGAACTGACTGAAAAATTCGACCGTTTGTCACTGACTGCGGACAAGATGCGTTTCACCGCGGCAGAGGTGGACGCCGAATGTGCCAAAGTCAGTGCAGAGGATGAGGCGGCACTTCGGCTCGCTGCTGATCGTATTCGCGACTACCACGCCCGCCAGATGCCCGAGGATCAGTCGTGGGTTGAGTCCGAAACGAGCGCGATGCTGGGATGGCGCTGGACGCCTGTATCGGCAGCAGGACTTTACGTGCCCGGTGGGCTCGCTTCCTATCCATCGTCAGTACTGATGAATGCGATTCCGGCCAAAACCGCCGGTGTTGAACGTTTGGCCATGGTTGTCCCCACACCAGACGGGGTGACAAACCCGCTGGTCCTGATGGCCGCAAGGATTGCCGGCGTTGACGAAGTCTACCGTATCGGAGGTGCACAAGCGGTTGCGGCCCTCGCCTACGGCACCGAAACGATCGCGCCAGTGGACAAGATCACCGGCCCGGGTAACGCATTCGTCGCGGCGGCCAAGCGCCGCGTTTTTGGGAAGGTGGGCATTGATATGATTGCAGGCCCGTCGGAAATCCTAGTGATTGCAGATAAGAAAAATAACCCCGATTGGATCGCGCTGGACCTACTCAGCCAGGCCGAACATGACGAAAGCGCGCAAGCGCTGCTGATCACCGATGATACGGGCTTTGGGCAGGCTGTGGCCGCTGCGGTTGACGCCCGTCTTCAAACGCTGGAACGGCGAAAGATTGCTGGGGCCAGCTGGCGCGATTTTGGGGCCATCATCACCGTCGACGATCTGGATCAGGCTGTTGCGCTGTCTGACCGGATCGCACCGGAACATCTTGAGATTTGCACCGACAATGCCGATGCGCTGGTCGACAAGATCACCCATGCAGGGGCGATTTTCATCGGGGGTTGGACACCCGAAGCAATTGGTGACTACATTAGTGGTCCAAATCATGTGTTGCCGACGGCAAGGTCGGCCCGGTTTTCGAGCGGATTGTCAGTGATGGATTTTATCAAACGCACCACCTTGTCGCGCATGACCCCAGAGGCGTTGGCTGCCATCGGTCCTTCGGCTGAAAGGCTCGCGAAATCCGAAGGGCTTGAGGCGCATGGCCTGTCGGTACGTGCGCGCCTGGATCAACTCAATAGCGGCGCATGACATGAACAAGATTACCTATATCAGTATCGACGACCGAAATTTGCCGCCACCCACGCCAGAGATCGATCAGGAACGCAAAGTGGCGATGTTCGATCTGCTTGAGGATAACAGCTTTGCCATACCGGAGCGTGATGGTCGCTCCGTACCGCCCGGCCCCTATCGGTTGGGGCTATCAATCAAGGAGCGGCGACTGGTCTTTGATATTCAGCAGGAAGACGAAAGCCCAGCGGGAGAGTTTCATCTGTCACTGGGCCCATTCCGGCAGGTGGTAAAGGATTATTTCCAGATCTGCGAAAGCTATTTCAGCGCCGTCAAAACACTGCCCCCCAGCCAGATTGAAACCATCGACATGGCCCGCCGGGGTATCCACAACGAAGGGGCACGTGTGCTGCAGGAACGACTGGAAGGCAAGGCAGACGTCGATATCGACACGGCGCGCCGTTTGTTCACCCTTATCTGCGTTCTGCATTTCGGGGGATAGATTGGCGGACGGCAGCGCATATCAGCAACTCCCACAATCGCTGCTGTTTTGCTGCGACCATAACGCCGTCAGATCCCCCATGGCCGAGGGGATCATGAAAAAACTCTATGGCACGGAATGTTACATCCAGTCAGCCGGGGTAAAAAGCGATTTGGAGGTCGACGGTTTCGCCATAACGGTCTGCGCCGAAATCGAGGTTGAACTGTCGCGACACAGGTCCCGATCCTTTGACGAGATGGAGGATTGGGGCGATGATCTGTCATCCTTCGATCTGGTTCTTGCGCTGTCGCCCGCCAGCCAGCGTCGGGCGCTGGATCTGACGCAATTTTACCATATCGACGTCGAATATTGGCCCATTCTGGATCCGACAGGGCTGGGGGACGCCCGCGAGACCCGGCTGACAGCTTATCGGCAGACCCGCGATCAGATCCTGCAGCGGTTAACGGACCGTTTTGGCCCTTCACGGACGTAACTGCACAGAATCGCTGATGAAGGTTCGCATTTCTAAGGCAAATGCGGGTTAGGACTTGATATTTTGCCCATACGCGCTCATTTAAGCGGCGCGCAGAAGATTGCGCAGATTACGTGTAGGAGAACACATGGCCAAGGAAGAACTGCTCGAATTCCCCGGTGTCGTGAAGGAACTTCTGCCTAATGCGACGTTTCGGGTCGAATTGGAGAACGGCCATGAGATTATCGCACATACGGCAGGCAAGATGCGCAAGAACCGCATCCGGGTTCTGGCTGGCGACAAGGTGCAAGTCGAAATGACACCGTATGATCTGACCAAGGGTCGGATCAACTACCGGTTCAAGTAAGACGCGATACATGCCGCGTATTGTCTGGGCAGGCATTCGGGGCGTCGGCCTAAGCGGCTGCCGCGCTATACAGTAATGACCACGAATGCCCCTGATCTCGGTTTGAAACTGATCCTCGGTTCCGGTTCGCCGCGTCGGCAAGAATTGCTGGTGCAGATTGGTGTGACCCCGGCTGCGATACGACCACCCGATATCGACGAAGGGATCCGCAAGGGCGAGCTGCCGCGCGATTATGTCAACAGGGTTGCCCGCGAAAAGGTGGAAGCATCGGCAATCGCAGATGATGAAGTTGTTCTATGCGCCGATACGACGGTCGCATTGGGGCGGCGGATCATGGGAAAACCCGTTGATGCCAAGGAAGCGGGCGCGTTCCTTCGGGCCCTTTCGGGGCGCCGCCACAAAGTGATTACATCGGTTGCTGTGAAACGGGCAGGCCGGGTTTGGCAAAGGGACGTCCAAACCACCGTCGCCTTTAAATGCATCAACGATCACGATGTGCGCTGGTATCTTGCAACGGATGACTGGCAGGGCAAGGCCGGCGGCTATGCGATACAGGGACCGGCCAGCGCATTTGTCACATGGATCAATGGGTCTTTTCACGCGGTGATGGGCCTGCCTTTGCCTGAAACAATCGGCCTGCTGACAGCCGCCGGTTATCCGGTTCGCGGAGATATCCAATGAAGGGACACCTGATTCTGTTGGACCATGTCGGCGAAACACAGGCGGCTTGCCGCCTGGTTGATGGCAAGCTTGATGATCTTTTGATCGACACCAGCAACGCGCCGCGCCCTGGTGCAATCTTCCGCGGTATTTGTGACCGGCCCATAAAAGGGCAAGGTGGCATGATGCTCCGTTTGCCGGGCGGCGAAACAGGGTTTTTGCGACAGGGCAGGGGGCTGCGCCCCGGCCAGCCGATATTGGTACAGGTCACAGGTTATGCCGAAGGTGGCAAGGCGATCCCGGTCACGGATCGGATCCTGTTCAAAAGCCGCTATGCAATTGTCACACCCGGCAGGCCAGGCACCAATGTTTCGCGCCAGATTACCGACGATGATACACGCGATATGCTCCTCGCCATCGCGCATGCAGCGTTCGACGGTCCCCATGGGCTGATCTTGCGGTCATCCTGTGATGGGGCCGACCCGGATGAGATCGCAGAGGATATCGCGGCCATGGCTGACCTTGCCGAGGCTGTCCTGCGCGATGCGGAAGGTGTTGAACCGGAAATGCTGACCGAAGGTGACGGGCCGCATACTTTGGCCTGGCGCGACTGGCACAGGACGGCACAGGTGGTCACCGATGCGGGTTGTTTTGAAGATCACGGCGTACTCGATCAGATTGGCGATCTGGCCAATGCACTGGTCCCGCTGAACGCGGCAAATATGTATGTCGAAGCGACTCGGGCGCTCATCGCCGTCGATGTGAACACGGGCAATGATACCTCACCTGCCGCCGCTCTGAAGGCGAACCTTGCGGCTTGTCGGGCCTTGCCGCGCGCGCTGCGATTGCGCGGGTTTGGCGGCCAGATCACGGTCGATTTCGTGTCCATGTCAAAGGCGCATCGCAAACAGGTCGAACAGTCACTGCGTGCCGCATTCAAAGCCGACGCGGTCGAGACATCGCTGGTCGGCTGGACGCCGATGGGATTGTTCGAGTTGCAGCGCAAACGCGAAAGAAAACCGTTGTCCCAGGATTTTTTAAGAGGCATCTGATGGCTTGCCCAATCTGCAAGAAACCAACCCTGACTGACTTTCGTCCTTTCTGTTCGCGACGCTGCATTGATGTGGATTTGGGCAAGTGGCTGACCGGTGGATACGCCATTCCCGCGCCTGAACTGGAAGATGATGAGGACCTTGAAAACGAACTGCGCGTGGCTGAGACGCGGAAACCTCACTAGTACAAATTTCGGACTGGACAGCCCCCGCGCCCGCGTCTAGAAGGCGTCTACCCGACGGCCAGCGCCGTCCCCCGTGCCCGGGTAGCTCAGGGGTAGAGCAGTGGATTGAAAATCCTCGTGTCGGTGGTTCGATTCCGCCCCCGGGCACCAAAGCACCTCCTAGTGTAAATGATATCAATGGGTTACGGGGCAAAATCGTCCCACCGTTTTTGCGTCTGGGCAAAAGTGGGACTTTTTTGTTCGTGAGACGTTCGCGTTGGGGCGCGCGAAATAGCACTCTCGGCGGCAATCAGTCTGTGATGTGTGTCGGCCAGAGCGTTTCAATGTGACGATACACATCAACCAGAATGAACTTTTGACGACCGATGCCGTCCTTCAGCTCCTTGGGAAACCGCGCCATCTCTTCGTAGCTTGGAAGCACAACGAACTGCACTTGATCTAGTTGAAACAAGAAGTCGTGTGGTACGCGCCACTCCCGCTCGTGCGCGTAGTCGATGGTCTTGCCGGACAGCGGGCTGGAGAACTTGGTGCCCTTTGGCCTATAGGCTGGCCAGATCGGGGTGACGAAAGTATTCACATGCTCATCCCAGTTCTGCTTTTCCCAATGGTCAGCGCGTACATAGTATGCAGGGCCACCACCTGCGGCGAACACATGAGGCTTTGTGAAGCCGACACCTAAGGGGAATAATTTCCAACGTGTCTTAGCAGACTTGACCAAGGGCACTCGGTGAAACAGACACCAGGGTTCTTTGTCCAAGGAATGCTTGAAGCGATGAGCCTTCTATCGGTTAGGATTGAAACCAACTTGTCAAATGGCGCTTCGCCCTCACCTTTGCTGAAATGCGCTACAAAGTTTGAATCACTCATTTTGAATGCCTATCGTTGTTGACGATTTGGGAGTTGCGCGCCCGGGAGGTTGTATTAATGCGGCTATCCAAGCGTCGCTCTTACATCCGTCATCGGGATGTACACGCGCTTGGGATTATCCGGATCGCCGAGTGGCTGAAATCCGAGGTCTTCATAGAAGCGCCAGCGGCGGTCGAAGTGTTCGTCCTCTAGCACATCAAGAACGATGGCAGCGGCACCCATCTGGTCCGCGATGCCGATACACCGTTTCATTGCATCGATGACGAGAGCGGTTCCGAGGCCCATTCCTTGCATATCCTGCCTGACCGCAACTGCGCGGATGTAGATGACCGGAACGTCGGGCACCCGTGCGCGTTGCCATGCTTTCGGGCCGAATTCGGAACGGACCGCCAGGGCTCCCAGCGTGTAGAAGCCAAGCACAGCGGGATCGTCATCCGCTGTCGCAATCCAGGCCGCTACCATACCGGACTTGATATGGTCCGACAGGGAGGACTTCAGGAAGTTGTCGATAGGTGCGAAGCCACAGGAAAAGGCGCTGCGGTCATGCAGCGCCTTGTCGAATGTCGCGATTGTCAGTGCGGGCCGGTCCGCTGGAGTATCAGTCGGCATCCTTCAGAAGGCCTTTCGACGCATCTGCCGCGCGGGCTAGTCCGGGCACGACCTTCCCCGGGGCCTCGACAGCAGCCTTGAACGCGTCGAACGCCTCGACAGGCAGAATGGAGAGAGACATACGCTGCTCCACCTCCTGCGCACGGAGAAGAGCGGCCTGACGGATGAAGTCGGCCTCCTGCAATCCGGTCGCTGCCGCAGCCGCGCGAATGCGTTCTTCATCCGTGCGATGCATGCGCAATTCCTTGCGCGCTTCCATCTTGCCCGGGGTTGGCGTGGCTGAAGTGATGGCGAACATGGTCGGTCTCCTTTGAGCGGATCATGTACGGCATAACGCCGTACATGTCAAGAATTGATGTTCCGATCGTCCTCCCTTCCCGGCCCGCCCCCATCCCGCGACAACAGCTTCATCCCGGACGCCGCCAGCACCTTCTGGCGCGCGGCGCGGGTGTAACGCGAGGCTTCCTTCATGGTCGTCCAGCCGAAGATCGCCATCAACTGCCGCTCGGTCGCGCCGTTCTCGGCCGCCAGCGCCGCGCCCGCCTTGCGCAGACCGTGGGCTGAGCAGTGCTTCAGCCCGGCCTCGTCGCATTGCTTGCGGAACCAGTTGCCGAAGCCGTTCGAAGTGAACGGCTTGCCGAAGGCCGTGACGAGGAAGGCGAGATTGCCGGTGGGCGTGGCGTCGAGCACCGACTTCAACTCGGGCAGGACTGGGATGGAGAGCGTGACGGGCTTGCGATCCCGGTTCTTGGCCTGAGTGAGCGTGATCCAGCCGTCCTTGATGTGCTGAGGCCCCAGCCGGACGATGTCCGACCGCCGCTGCCCGGTGAACAGCATGAGCGCCAGCGCCAGCCGTGGCTTGCTGCCGATCCGGTGATGGTCCTCGAACTGCCGGACCTCCTCCATCGTCCAGGAGTGGAACCCGTCGCCCTTGGCCTTGAGGTAAGGCACGTCGCGGGCCGGGTTGCGCTGCGCCAGCTCGTACTCGACCGCGAAGGCATAGACCTGCCGCAGTGCCTTGACGAAGCCGTTGGCGGCCTCGGGCCGGTCCGCCATCTCGTCCCGCATGCGGCGGACGTGGCGGGGCTCCATCAGGGCGTAGGGCTTCGATCCGCTCTTCTCGCAGATCCGGTCAAGGATGCCGCGCCGGACGTACTTGGTGCGGCCACTCAGCCGCTGGTATTCGGCCGAGACGTAGTACTGCTCGCAGAGCCAATTGAAGCTGCCCTTCGATCCGCGCCGTTCGAGCGGTCCGGTCGGCGCGCGCGGCGTCGCGCCCATCATCGCGGCGCGGTATTCGGCGAGGAAGTCCTCCGTCCCCGGCTGGCTGCGCAGCCGCACCTTCAGGTGCCCGGGCCGCCGCAGGTAGACGCGCACGTTCCCGTGCCGGTCGGTATCCTCGATGACGTGCTTCAGGCGGATGCTGCCCGAGCCGTCTCTCATCCTGAATGTGGGCATTTCACGCGCTGCCTTTCGTCAGCCGTCAGTCGTCCCAGGGATTGTGGTCGGAGTGATCCCCATCAGGGATCAGCTCGAACGCCCGGTCAAGTTTTTTCCGGTCCCAGACGGTGCGGGCATTGATCCGCTTGGGCGGCGGCATGCGCCGGTCGCGGACCAGGTGATCGAAGAGCGTGGGCGACACCCCGATATAGGCCGCCGCCTCGGTCCGCGAGAGACCGCGGGGCGCGAGCGTGGGCGGCAGGATGTCGGGGCGCTTGGGCATGGGGCGATGGGTTCGGGTTTCGGGTGCCCCAAGGATGCCGGAAAGGGAGAGAGGAACGAAGCCGAGAACGTGCGGAGTAGGCCTGTGGCGGGGAATGACAGGCGGGCGGCGGGTGTGGCGGAACGGGGCGATCTCGTGGCTGCGCTGGCGTAGTCGTGCTACGTCGCGCATAAGGCTCGGTGCCGCATCCAAAATCTTGCGAAATCAGAGGACTGGCGAGACTCGTGCCGCAAGACCCGGGAAAATGCCGCGCATTTTTCCATTCGACATCAACAGCCTGCAAGAATCTGCGGCAAGCCTTTTATCTTGCGCTCCCAATGTTGAGCGCGAGATGCCACCTCCGGATGCTCGGAGTTGTCGCCTCCTCAACCAAGTAGCCGCCAAGAGCAGGTTCCCGCAGTGTGCATACCAATGGTCTGAAAACACTGCGAAATTGCAGGAAACCTGCACACGACCGATTTGCATGCACACGAAAACGCCAGTCGCGTCAGTGACTTGCGGCATTCGTGGCAGACGCTTTTATCTTGCCCTTTTCCATCGCTCACCCCTAGCCGTTTCGGTCGATCTCACCAGCGGTGCGATGCGGCACGCTACAATCCGCGAAAGCCCACCACAATTTCCGCGATCCGACGGTGCGAGACAGAGCACGTCGGAAGTAGGTTTTCGGCTGTATTCCTAGCCTGCGATGCGCGCAATTCTGAATCTTTAATTAGCTGTGGAGCGACTGGAATTGATTCGAGGGTGAGCGCTGGACAATGGCCTTCCCTGCAAAAGGTGTACTGCGTGTCTGCCGAGATGCTGCAGCCTGTCGGCATCTGCGCTGCAAGCCGGGAACAAATCTTCGGGTCAGGTCGATCTCTCTCGCAACCGCCTTGAAACGTTCAACAAGGCCTTGCAAATGCTAGAAATCATGCGTTGATTCAACCTATGGGGACAGTAACGCGTAACAGACTTGAAACGAGGGAGGTCGATGCGACGCCATACGCCGCGTCGCTCATCGAGGGTCATCGCGACTTCGGCTACAGCCTCGAGACGGCTCTCGCAGACATCATCGACAACGCCATTACCGCCAGTGCGCGAACAGCAACCCTGATCGCCGACACTGTTGCGGACGAACCTTGGATCGCGCTGGCCGATGATGGTTCAGGTATGACGGAGACCGAACTGGTCGAAGCCATGCGTCTCGGCTCGAAGAATCCGACCGATGACCGCGAGGCCGAAGACCTCGGTCGTTTCGGTCTCGGCTTGAAGAGTGCCAGCTTCTCGCAGTGTCGAAGTCTGACGGTTCTGACGCGGAAAGACGATCGCACATCTTGTGCCCGCTGGGACCTGGATCGCGTTGCCAAACGGAACGACTGGAGCCTCGAACTCATCGACAACCCCGAACTCGTGACTGGCCATGACCTCCTTTCGGAGACCGGAACGGTCGTCATTTGGGAGAAACTCGATCGCTTGAGCGGCGGTTATATGCATGATCGTGCGAAGCGGGCCGAACACATGAACTCGGAGTTGTCCCGCGCAGAATATCATCTGCGGCTGGTGTTCCATCGCTTTCTGGAGGGCGCCAAGCCACGTCTGAAACTGTCACTCAACGGTCGACTGTTGAAACCAATCGATCCCATGGCAACGACACACGCCGCAACGCAGAAGGACCCGGAAGAAGTGCTTCGCCTGCGTCAGGGTGACGTTCTGATAAGGTGCCACACGCTGCCCCATCACAAGCGGATGAGCCGTGAAGAGTGGGAAGAAATCGGTGGTCCGGAGGGGCATCTGAAGTCTCAGGGCCTCTACGTTTACCGGGAGAAACGTCTCATCATCGCAGGCGGATGGCTGGGCCTCGCACGCCAGACCGAACTCACAAAGCTGTGCCGGATCGCAGTCGATATCCCGAACACGATGGACGCGGAGTGGAAGATCGACGTGAAGAAGGCCTCGGCCCAGCTTCCGCCGGTGGTGCGTGAGCGCCTGAAAAAGGTTGTCGAGCGGTTTGTTGGCACGTCCAAGCGCACGTATAGAAGCCGGGGCCAGAAATTGGTCGATGAAACCCGTTTCCCGATCTGGAATAGGGTGCAGAACGATGGTCAGATCGTCTTTCGCCCCAACCTCGAGCACCCGGTTTTCCGAACCTATGCCGAGCAGCTGCCAGAAGAGCTGCGAGAGGGTTTCGAACGTTGCCTGCGCATCGTGGGGTCTGGTCTACCGATCGAGACGCTGCATGCTGAACTCGTCGGGAACGCGGAAGCTGTCACTGCTGACGAGACCTCGGCTGCTGATCTGGAAGAGCTCATATACTCCCTTGCAGTCAATCTAATGGAAAATGGCATGTCCACTGACGCCCTAATTGATACAATGAAAAATTATGCATTCTTGCGTTCGCAGTGGGATAGCGTTGAGCTAATTCTACAGAAATTTCTTGCCGAGGCAGAGCAATGAGAAATGCATTTGAGAAGCTTAAAAACACCGTCGAAATGGATCTTTTTGACAGTCCGAGAATGACTGGGGAGGAATTGCGCGCCTATATTTCCGACCTAAACATGTTGCACGCGCGTAGAAATCCTCCAGGGGTGACTGATGACGAAATCGAGCTGATAGCCAAAGAAATAGAGGCTAAGGAGGGAATCAAAGCGGGCCTAGGTGCAGTCGTCGACAGCGAGGACTTCGAGCCATGGCTTGATGATGCCAAACCATCTATCGAGCCGTTCTACTGGAATCGCTATCAGAAACTGCTTCTGCAGAACGGCCTACCCAAGGACGTCGTGATTTCAACAGATAAGGTCACAGACAAGATCCTCAGTCGCTTGGGAAACCCTGACAAACAGGTGCCATGGGATCGACGTGGCATGGTGGTTGGCCACGTCCAAAGCGGAAAGACCGCCAATTATACGGGCCTGATCTGCAAGGCGGCTGATGCGGGGTATAGGCTGATCATCGTCATTGCCGGTATTCACAACAACTTGCGCAACCAGACACAGGCCAGGATCGACGAGGGGTTCATCGGTCGCGATACCGGGAAGTCCCAGGAAACCAAGAAGGGCGGGGCAAAACACATAATTGGTGTCGGCCATTTCGACCCGAATAACACCCCTGTCAGTCTCACGAACACGCTAAGGGACTTCAACAAGGCCACAGCTTCCACGAACACGAGCGAGATCGACTCCTACAAGGTACCTGTCGTCCTCGTAATCAAGAAGAACCATCGCACGCTCGCGAACCTGCTTGACTGGCTCAAGGACAATAGCGCGCGTGGCGATCAGGAGATGATCGACCAGCCGATGCTCCTGATTGATGACGAAGCCGACAACGCATCGATCAATACCAAGTACGGCAAGAAGCTTGTCACGACGATCAATGGGCAGATTCGCGACCTGCTGAACATGTTCCACCGGAGCTGTTACGTCGGATACACGGCGACCCCGTTTGCCAACATCTTCATCGACCCCGATCAGGACGACGAGATGTATAATGAAGACCTGTTTCCGAGGGATTTCATCATCGGCCTTGACGCGCCCACCAACTACTTCGGCCCGACCAAGATCTTCGTGGATGGACTGCCGGAGGAAGGCGATCCAACCTGGCTTCGTTACATCACCGACAACGAGGACATTCTGCCCATCAAGCACAAGATCGATCATGAGCTAGATGCGCTTCCGTCGTCGTTGACGCGGGCATTGCGCACCTTTCTGCTCGCAAGGACCATCAGGAACATGCGCGGGCAGAAGGCGGCGCATTGCTCGATGCTTGTAAACGCGAGCCGTTTCACCGCCGTTCAGGGCCGCCTGCGAAATCGCCTTCACGAAACGCTCGAGCGGATTCAGAATTCAGTTCGTATCAATGCGAGCCGGGGCGTGGCCGCATTGAATGATCCGGAGATTGCCGCGCTCCATGGCGTCTGGCAGGAAGAATACTTCGAAACGGAATTCGATTGGCCCTCCATCCAGTCCGAACTCCTTGATGCAATCGCCTCCGCCAAGATCGTGGAGGTAAACAGCCGGGCCAATGATCTGGACTATTCGAACTCCGGAGAAAGAGGCCAGACCGTTGTTGCCGTCGGTGGGTTCTCGTTGTCACGCGGGCTGACGCTAGAAGGGCTGACCGTCACTTGGTTCCTGCGCAACACCATGATGTACGACACGCTAATGCAGATGGGGCGGTGGTTCGGCTACCGGAGTGGCTACGAGGACCTTTGCCGCATATGGATGCCTGCCGAAGCAATTGATTGGTACTCGTTCATAGCGACCGCCGCCGAGGAATTGCATGATGAGTTGCGCACCATGGAGAAGGCCAAGGCAACGCCTCGAATGTTTGGCCTTGCTGTGCGAAGCCACCCCGCTTCACTGCTGGTGACCGCGCGGAACAAGATGGGGTCGGGGAAGAGGGTTACAACGCTTGTTGGCCTATCGAACAAGTTCGTTGAGACATCACGAGTTAGTATTCGATCCGACGACCTGAGGGCCAACACCGATATTGCAAAACGATTGATTCAAGAGTTGAGCGTTGGAGGTTTTGAAGAACGCACCGTATCGGCAGGCATTTGTGTGATGAGGGTTCCGGTCGAAATTGTGGATAGGTTCTTGGCTGGCTGGAGAAATGCGGAGCAGAGCGTCACTTCTGACCCTGGTCCGATACGTCAATACATTCGTGCGCGAAAAGATGATGAGCTACCGCTTTGGGACGTTCTGATTGCCAGCAAGAAATCCGGTGATGACGTTCATACTCTTGCTCGACCAATTAAACCCATCACGCGGTCAGTAGATCCAGTGAAGCTAAAGGAGGGGTTCATTCCGTTTGGTGGGAAACGAATGCGAGTGGCCGATGCAAGCTTCGAGAAAGCAGGATTGGATGAGTATTTGATTTCGGATGTCGAAGAGCAATACCGGTCACGCCCTGACATCAGTGGAGATAGGCCGAGCTATCCCGGTTCGATCTACAGGTCTGTTCGTGAACGTCCTCTGTTGATGCTAATGCTGGTCAAGCCTCTTCCGATGGAAGGAACAGAAGAAAAGAGGGAAGTCGAACTCATTCCAGCCGATCCAGTTGTAACCTGGGGAATAAGCCTTCCCGTATCTTCACGCCCGGCCGAGAGGGTCGAGTACGTGGTGAACACGGTACGATACCAAGAACTCTTCGGCGAAGAAGACGAAGACGATGATCAGGAGGCAGCACTTGAAGCCTCGTGATCCATGGGAAAGACTCGACCCGGACGAAGCAAAGCGGGTCGATGTCGCGGGCCGTTTCGATTTCTTCTGGGTGGTGCTGGAAGCGGGCATGCCGGGCCTGATGTTGAGGTTGACTGGCCTGCCGCAACCACTGCCACGTCTACCGAAGTTGAAGAACCTTGCTGCCTCCTTCCGCCCTGTTTCGGGTGGATCGGCATTCGTTCTCGGCCTCAAAGAAAGAAGTCAGGTTGAAATCTTCGAGACCCTTTGCCGAGATGTGGTTGAAGCCGGGGAAGCAGGTGCTGATCGAGATGAAGCACTCTCCCGAGCACTCCAGCGCACGCGCCGCTGGTACCATCTTCTACGCGGTGGAAAGACCAATGGTTTATCCGTTGAAGCGCAGCGGGGGCTTGTCGGCGAGTTGGCCTTCCTTCGGGAGCTTGTGTCCGCTCTCGGCCCGGAGACCGCAATCGAGGCTTGGACGGGACCGACCGGTTCCGCAAAGGATTTCGAGTTGATCGGAAGTTGTGTCGAGGTGAAGGCAAGGCGGGTAGCTGCAAAGCCATTCGTGGCCATTTCTTCGGAAGACCAACTTGCTGATGTCGAAGGGAGCCGCCTGTGCCTGCGAGTGGTCAACGTGGCGTCGGCCGTCCTGCCGGAAGGTCAGAGCCTGCATGACCATGTGCGAATGACAGCGGAGATGTTCGAAGAAGACGGCAACGCCTTTGAAGCGTGGGAGGAGACGCTCTATTCGACAGGATATGATCTTGAGAACAATTACGACGATAGGCGATGGCTTCTTGGCGCTGCGACCGATTACGAGGTGACAGTGGGTTTCCCAAGGATTTCCGCGCCTCTTCCACCAGGCGTGGAGAATGTCCGGTATGCTATCGCTCTCGATGCCTGCGAGCCGTTCATACTGGAAGGTGATCTGATCGACGTGATCCGGAAGGGACTTGAGCATGAGTGATCTCGAAGAATTTCATCATGAACTCATCGCCGATATCCAGGGCGATGCCGATGTGCTTGGACTTGTCACAGTAGAAGCGTTCTTCGAAAAAGTCGGAGAGCTGCTCACGGAGGCCGGCGAATTGGACGGTGCTAGCCGTGCCTATTTCGGTGATGCAATTGCTGGTCACCAAGCAAGGATCGATGGTTACGGTGGTGACCCTCGTGACGGGGATGGAATTCTGAGTCTGGTTTTGTGCGATTTCTCGATCACTGACGAAGTGAGGCTCATCTACAAGAACGATCTTCAAACCCTATTGAACCGTCTATATCGATTCCTGAAGGCAAGTTTGGATCGGGATTTTCGGGAGCGAATCCAAGATCATCGTGATGCGTTCGGCGTAGCGGATCTCATCGCCACGACTTGGAAAGATATCGAGAAAATCAAATTGATCATTGTTTCGAACGCCGATTCAAGGACGCAAGCCGATGCGGCGAACGTGAAGGATCTTGATGGCAGACCGGTCACCCTCAGCGTCTGGGACCTGAAGCGT
Organism: uncultured Paracoccaceae bacterium; assembly: GCA_947503925.1. Lineage (GTDB taxonomy): Bacteria > Pseudomonadota > Alphaproteobacteria > Rhodobacterales > Rhodobacteraceae > Yoonia. Next base: position 262,671 of record CANNFQ010000006.1, read on the forward strand.
CTCAAGCAATACATGGAACAGGGACAGGCACGAGCGAACCTGATCATCGATTTCGACAGAGACTTCGACGGGAGCGTTCCCCTTCTTGCGGCCTCCGGAGGCGATAGTGCGCTCGAAAGCTACCTAGCGGTTATTCCCGGAAAGCAGCTGGCCGCCATCTACGACAAGTGGGGACCACGCCTGCTCGAGGCCAACGTGAGAAGCTTTCTTCAGGCACGCGGCAAGGTGAACCAGGGCATCCGCAACACGATCCGCGATGAGCCGCACATGTTCTTTTCCTACAACAACGGGCTCAGCGCGACGGCAGACGCGATTGAGGTGGAACAAACTGATCAGGGCCTCCAGCTTGTGCGGGCGGACAATCTCCAGATCGTCAACGGTGGGCAGACTACAGCCTCACTGCATGCGGCTCGAAAATCCTCCGCTGCGCAACTTGAACAGGTCCACGTCCAGATGAAATTAACGATCGTGCCGCGTGAACAGTCTGAACTCGTGGTCCCGCGCATTTCCGAGTACGCCAACAGTCAGAACAAGGTGAATGCTGCGGACTTCTTCGCCAACCACCCCTTCCACATCCGGATAGAAGAGCTGTCGCGCAAGGTTCTGGCGCGGGGAGAGGACGGGTATCGGGACACCAAATGGTTCTACGAGCGCGCGAGGGGACAATATGCCGACGAACGTGGTCGAAGGACCATTGCTGAGCGCAAGAAGTTCGATGCCGAATTTCCGCGTTCCCAGTTCCTCACGAAGACCGACCTTGCCAAGTTCGAGAACACTTGGGCCTGCCTACCGCATATCGTGAGCCTCGGCGCGCAGAAGAACTTCGCGGAATTCGCCAAGCACATCGGCAAGCGGTGGGGCACTGAAGGCGCGGCGTTCGATGAGCTTTGGTTCAGGCGTATGATAGCAAAGACCATCATATTCCGGACCACCGAAAAATTGGTCTCGGGCGCGGAATGGTACGAAGGTGGCTACCGTGCCAACATCGTGACCTACGCGATTGCTAAGCTCGTTCATGATGCAGAGGAACGGGAGATGGTCGTCGATCTGGACGCCGTCTGGAGATACCAGGATGTCTCTCCCGACTTGAAGGCGGCCTTGTTGGTGGCAGCGGCAGAAGCGCAGGACGTGATCACTCACCCGCCGGAGGGCGTGCGCAACTTCAGCGAATGGGCCAAGAAACAGGCGTGTTGGAAGGGACTGGAAGATCGTGAGTTGAGCTATCCGGAGGAAGTCGATCGCGTTCTGATTTCACCGGACCTCGCCAATGAACGGGCGAGAGAGGCCCGCGCAGAAAAGGCTGTCGAAACCAGCGTCGAGGCTGAACTCGAAGTACACAGGCTTGGCGCCGCGTTTTGGGCAGAAGCACGAAACTGGGCACGGGAACGTGGGCTTCTGTCTCCGCGAGAGAATGGCGTTCTGGAAACCTGCGCTGCGATCCCAAGCAAGATGCCCTCGGACAAGCAATGCGCGATTGCCATGGGTGCGCTCAAGAAGCTTCAGGATGAAGGCTTTTCAACTGGCGTGAGTGCCGATGCAACTTGACGCGAACAGGAAGCTGTACAAGTTCAGTGGCCCAACCGAATACGCCCTCCAGAACCTAGAGGATGGGGTGATTTTTTGTCAGCACTACTCGGCTTACAATGACCCTTTCGAGTTCTGGTCGAATATTCACGAAGGAATTCCAGATGCACAGTAAGCGGTGTTTTGATCCCACCTTCCTGATGGTTGCCTGATCTGCGAGTCCGTTGCCGAGAGTAGTTTTGCAATGG
>CANNFQ010000007.1 GCA_947503925.1 uncultured Paracoccaceae bacterium
GTTCACTTCCATCACCTCAAGAGGCTTGCCAGCCTCCAACGCAACCGCCGCACGTGTCCGCATTTCCATCGCTCCCTTGATGTTTCAAGAAAACCATTAGCCAAAGGACGGCGAATTTCAACCAAGCAATGACTTCGCCCTTGCAAACCTGCCCCGGGCAGAGAGATGATAGGTCTATGAAGCGACTATCTATATTGATGGCCTTGGCTGCCTGCGGCAACACGCCTAGTGGTGGGTCCTGCAACCTTTCGCAGTTCGACGATCTGGTCGGACAAAATGTGGCAACGCTGGCACAGCGCAGCGGTCCCGAATTTGTCATCATCGAAAATGGTGAGGCCTGGATGGGGTCCGATGGCGGCGGAAAAACCATCGTGTTCCTTGATGCGGATCGCAATATCCTGAGCTTTGGTTGCGGGTGATGGTGATGCGCCGCATTCTGCCGGCTTGTCTTCTTGGCACGATCGCGGCCTGTACGATACCGGACTCACCTCCGTCACCACCTATGCTGGAAGATACCTGCAATGCCCGCCAATATGGCAACCTCATCGGGCAGGATGCGACTACGTTGGAAAAGGTTATGCTGCTGGGGCAGGTGCGGGTCATTCGGCCCGGTGATGCGGTCACGCAGGATTTCCGGCCCGAGCGGATCAACTTTGGCATCGATACCAATAACCAAATCAGCGACATCTCTTGCGGCTGATCACGGACGGCACGATTGCGGCAAAAACCGTCTATTCACATTCAGGGAACAAGCGAAAGTCTCCGGTGTCACGAACTGGGTGGGGGCTATTGACCGCGACACCGGAGTAGCATTTCGCTATGCTTATTAATATTGCGTTCACTTGTGTCCCCAGTGCGCAACACCAAGGGCGCAGTGGTGGTGATTTTGCGGCATAACCAAGGCAGTCTTGCTTTTCGCCCCGATAGAGGTGACGCTGGGGTATGAATGTTCATTCCTCCCCCACATTTCAGGCCCCGCTTCAGGTTGCGTTCCACCGCACCGAACTTGCCGTGATACTTGGTCTTTACGGGCGGATGGTTGCGGCTGGCGAATGGCGGGATTACGGCATTTCGAATCTGCGGGAGGTCGCGGTTTTTTCGGTGTTTCGCCACACCGCAGAGAACCCGCTTTATCGGATCGAAAAACGACCGAAACTACGCATGCGCCAGGGTCAATATGCCATTATCGGCATGGACGGGCGGATTTTGAAACGTGGCAATGACCTGCGGCAGGTGTTGCGCGTGTTGGAACGCAAGCTGATCAGGGCTGTGAAATAGCCCGGTTCAAAGCCGTTTCCGCGCCACCACATCCCCGTCACCCTGCGCCGCGATCCGCAAAATGGCTTTGTCTATCGCTTCGTATCGGGCCGCCATGTGATGCGCATTTGCATGGAGCAGTGTCTGTTCATCCACCATCATGCCGACATGACCTTTCCAGAAGATTAAGTCACCGCGTGCCAGCGGTCCTATCAGGTCTTGGCCCAATGCATCCTGTTGAAGATCGCTGTCGCCTGGGCAGTCGATATCGCAGGCTCGCAGGCTGGCCGCGATTAATCCAGAACAATCAATACCGCGGGTCGAATCGCCACCCCATAGATAGGGCACCCCAAAATGTATCTGCGCGACCGTTGCGGGATCGCTAAAGGGCCGGTCCAATGCGCGCAGATGGCTTTTGGGAACAAAACCGATTTGCGTGTCATAGAATTTGCGCCTTTCGTCCAGCACCTGCACGCAAGCCCCAAAGGGCAGGGCGCAAACCGGTTCGGATTTAAAATCGTCGCGCGTATATGCATGGGTCGCCGCCGTTGCAACCCGATGACTGATTGCCACCGGCGCGGCCAATCGCGCGGTTTCGACATAGCCGACATAGCCGTCGGTGGTCTGTACGAATGACCAGCCTGCGTGGTCTTCGAAAACGGTGACCGCCATCCCCAGCAAAAGCTGCCTGTCCCGCACTCCGCCCGGTGCCACGCAAAGGTCGTTGACTGGCCGGTCCAGCATCATTGGCCAGCCTTCCAGGTATTTTTTGGCATCGACCCGCCCGGCCAAATTCAACGCCGCGACACGCCCATTGGCTGGTGTCAGCCGCCGGTCGGTCACAGGTCCAAAAGCCGAGGCAGTGCGTCGAGTATTGCGCGCGCGCCCATGCCAACCCCACCTTTGGGACGTGCCGGAGCGGTGGTCGGCTGCCAGCCATAGATGTCAAAATGGATATAGGGGCTTTCAACAAAACGACGCAGGAACAAGGCCGCAGTGATCGAACCCGCAAACCCGCCCTTGGGCGCATTATCAAGGTCTGCGATCCCAGGTTCGATCATCGCCTCATATGGCGTATGGAAGGGCATCCGCCAAACCGGGTCCGCCACCCTTTGCGCCGCTTGCGCGATAGCATCAGCATGGTCATCGCTATCGGTATAAAACGGTGACAGGTCTGGCCCAACGGCAACCCGAGCCGCGCCGGTCAATGTGGCCATCGAGATCACCAGATCCGGGTCATCCTCATCCGACAGGGTCAGCGCATCGGCGAGCACCAGTCGCCCCTCGGCATCGGTATTGTTGATCTCTACTGTCAGGCCTTTGCGTGATGTCAGGATGTCCTGTGGCCGGAACGCATTGCCATCAATGCCGTTTTCGACCGCGGGGATCAGAACACGCAAACGCAGTGACAGACCCAACCCCATGATCATATGCGCGAGGCCCAGCACAGTCGCCGCCCCACCCATATCCTTTTTCATCAAACCCATAGAACCGCCCGGTTTGATATTCAGCCCGCCCGTGTCAAAGCAGACCCCTTTGCCAACCAGCGTCAGCTGTGGCCCCGCATCGCCCCAGCGCAGATCCAGCAGACGCGGCGCCCGGGTTGAGGCGCGGCCCACCGTGTGAATCATCGGAAAGTTGGAGGTCAGCAGATCATCGCCTGTGATGACATTGATCGCCGCCGCCTGTTCAGAGGCGAGTGCGCGCGCCGCCGCCTCAAGCTCGTCCGGGCCCATATCGGATGCTGGCGTATTGATGAGGTCGCGGGTCAGCGCTTCACCGGTGGCGATGGTTTCGATCCGATGGGCGTCGATCCCTTCAGGGGCCACCAGCCGCGCGCCTTCCTTGGCGGGTTTGCTATATCTGTCATAACTATAGCCGGAGAGCAGCCAGGCCAGCGCGGCCTCTTCCAATGCCAGTCCGGACAAACCGCTGGCCAGCTCATATGTGCCCTTGGGCAACTTGGCAGCGACGGATGCGATATGGAACCTACCACGGGCGCGTTTTACTTCTGTGCCATATCCGACAAGACCCATCGCAATCTGCCCGGCATTGTCAGGGACGGTGACGACCTGCCCCAGTGCCGCGGTGAAACCCTGCGATTTGGCCCATTTCTGCGCCATGTCGGGCAGTTTAGCCAGTCGCGCCTCCAGATCGTCCCCTTCGATCACATGGACCGGTATTGTGGTATCAGTGGCTGCGGCAAAGGCAAGCGGCATAGGGCATCCTGTCAGGTTCGATTTTTCTGCCAGACTACCCTGTCGCGACCTGCCTGCAAGCGCTTATAATTCGCGAAAATTCCAGACCTCTGACACGGCCACATCAAAACCACGTTCCAGCCGGGCCATTGTCGCCTCCAATGCGACGCCATCATTCTGTTTGAGGCAGTTGGCCACATGTGCTGCGGACACTGCCACTTCGGTCAAACCGATCTGGTCTGCAATACTTGCCACTCTCTGGGCGGGTTTCAGCATATTAGCGAAATCGCAGCGGGCCATCTCCGTTTGCATGATATCCAACCGCATGGCGATATCTTCCAACACGCGGCAAACGACTTCCTCCGCCTCTTGTGCGTCCTTTTGCGCAAATAGTTGGTTCAGCGGGGCCGGGTCGAAATGCAACTGATCAGGACAGCGCAACACAACGACGTCATGTTCGGGTTCTGCCACAAGGGGCTGGAGCGGTGTAATATTTGTCATGCGGATGATTTAGGTCATCAAGGTTCCCAGAAGGTTGAGACGGATCAGAAAAATCTCTCGAAATCCATGAAAATGCGACGTATTTACGGGGGAACATTTTGGGGACCAAACTTATGAAACACGCACGTCCGCTGCCAAACTATCTGGTCACGCGCTATAAGGGCTGGAAGGCGACCACCTATGCAGAGAACAAGGGCTGGTATCGGCACCTGGCCGAGGATGGTCAGCATCCGCGGGCCATGGTGATATCCTGCTGCGACAGCCGGGTGCATGTCACGGCGCTGTTCGGTGCGGATCAGGGCGAGTTCTTTATCCACCGCAACATCGCCAATCTGGTGCCGCCGCATAACCCGGACGGGCATCATCATGGTACGTCCGCCGCTGTGGAATATGCTGTCCAGTCCCTGAAGGTTAGTCACTTGATCGTTCTGGGCCATTCAGGATGTGGCGGGGTCGAGGGCTGCTATAACATGTGTTCTGGCCATGCGCCCGAGCTTGAGGCCAGTACCAGTTTTGTCGGCCGCTGGATGGATATTCTGCGCCCCGGATTTGAGTCCTTGCCTGACACTGATGAAGCTTCACGCAAACGGACGCTGGAAAAGGCGTCTGTGCTGATCTCGTTGGAAAACCTGATGAGCTTTCCATTTGTGAAGGCCGCGGTCGAAGATGACATGCTGACCTTGCACGGGCTTTGGAATGATATTGGCGAAGGCGGGCTGGAAGTCTATGACCGCGAAGCGGATGCGTTTGTCGCAGTCTAACCGGCTGGCGTAAGATGGGTTTAAACCCATCTTACGTTTTCATCGCCTAGCGCAGGACATAGCCGGTCGGCCAGGTAAGCGTGTAATCCAGCGTGACTTCTTGCTTGGCACCTGCGGCCACATCCAGTTCCCATTCTAGAATACCCCGCTGCCCATCCGGGTCGTGCCGCGTGACACTGGGGGATGCGACAAATTTCACTTCCAGATCATCCTGTTCCGAATAGGGGACCGCGTCGCGCAACAGGACTTTCCAATCCTGCCCTGTCAAGTTCTCGACCGACATGACAGCAGCTTCTTTGAGCTGGTTCGCGCTTGAAAACACGCCAACATCGCCTTCGCTTTTGCTGGGTGTGGTCCGTGCCAGTCGCAGCCCGTCGAGCGGGCCAAAGCCCATTTGCGTATCCGCCCCGGCGGCCAGCAATGGCAGGTTGCTGAAACCGATCATCGTACCATCGGCAAAGATCAAGGCCTGCCCCGGCAACAGGACTTCGCCTGTGACGTTGGTGAACTCTGCCATCCGGTAGGCAATGTCATCGCGGCTGGGTGCGGCCTCGGCCCAGACATCGGCATCCAGTTCCAGCGTGTCCAGCGGCAAGCGTAGATCATCGACGCCGTTACGAATGTTGACGCGGCCCGGATAGGTGTAGGTCACAGTCGCGCCACTGAAATCAGCCTGAGCCACCACCGCGGGCGCTTCCAAGACTTCTGGCGCTAGTCCGGCAACGGAGCGGCTGATCATCTCAGTGTCGGCGGACATCATCACAACGTTGCGTTCCTTTTCCAATTCGTCTTCCGAGATAATCCGGCGAACCGGTGCCCAGACCCCGCTTGGCGCGATCTGCTCGCCCGGGCGCGCCGTGGACAACACCAGCTTTACGTCCAGCCAGTCCTGTCCGGTTCCTTGGCTGACGACAACAGCTCTGTCTATATCGAGACCCACCGCATCGCCGGTCGTCAGCCGCATGTCATAGACGGGCGACCAGTTGGCATAACCTTCCAGCGTGTTCACATCGATTGTGACCTCGCCTGCCTCCGCGGCGTTGACGGTAAAGGTCAGGACCGACCCTTCTATCTCTGGTGCCATCAAGGCGGCGAGCGCCTTGCGTGCGTCGTCGAGCGCCTCGGCATCATCTTCGCGGGCGCGGATCGCGGCTTGCGCCTCCTGCTCTGCGTTGAATGCAACCTGACGGACGGCCAATGTTTCTGTGCCAACCATCTGGGAAAGTGCCTGAATATCGGCAATCGCGCTGGCGGTTAGCGTTTCACCGGCACTTGCCTGCGACAGGCTTTGCAGGAACGCGATTTGTTCCTCGGCCGCCTGCACGCGCAGCCGGATTTGCGCAATATCAGCATCGCGTTCCCGCAACACGTCTTCCAGCCGTTCGACCTCGTCCTTGGCGGCTTGCACGGCGGGCGATGTCTGGTCAGCTGTCACCGGCAACCGATCCTTGGCGAGGTTGACGGCCCCGATCTGAACGCCTTGCGGGGCGGACAGGCGCACGCCTTCCGTGGCCAATGCCTGTGGCAGGCCAGGCACGATGATCTCGTGACTACCTGCGGGCAGATCAAGTGTTACAAGACGGCTAACGGTGGCAAGGCCGGGGTAAATCGTAACGGTGTCGACCTTGGCTTCTCCAGTGATGGTATCGGCAAAGGTGGGCGCGGCCAGTGCAAGCGTGCTGGCTGTCAAAAAAAGGCGAAGCATTGGGGGTCTCCTGCAAGTTACGCATCTTAGTTATACACCTATGACGACCGTCGGGCGGCAATCCTTGGCGGAGTTCGACATTTTTTTGGTGTAGTCCTTGCCGCCGCAAACGAAAAAAGGCGTCCCGCGGAACGCCCTTCTTTTAGAACAATGGTTTAGCTTAGCCTTTCTTCAGGCATTCCCGCCCAAGAAGCTCGGCAATTTGCACCGCATTCAGTGCAGCACCCTTGCGCAGATTGTCAGACACACACCACAGGTTCAGCCCGTTATCGATCGTGCTGTCCTGACGAATGCGACTGATGAAGGTTGCAAAATCACCGACACATTCGACCGGGGTGACATAACCACCGTCTTCACGCTTATCGATCACCATGACGCCGGGTGCCTCGCGCAGGATGTCGCGCGCTTCGTCCTCATCAAGGAACTCCTCGAACTCGATATTCACGGCCTCGGAGTGACCAACAAAAACCGGCACGCGGACGCAGGTCGCGGTGATCTTGATGGCCGGATCAACGATCTTCTTCGTTTCGGCCACCATCTTCCATTCTTCTTTGGTCTCACCGCTATCCAGGAACACATCGATATGCGGGATCACGTTGAAAGCAATCTGCTTGGTAAACTGTTTCGGTGGTTTGTCGTCGGTTGGGTTATACATCGACTTGGTCTGATCCCACAGCTCATCAATGCCGCCTTTGCCTGCGCCAGAGACGGATTGATAGGTCGAAACCACCACCCGCTTGATGGTTGCCCGATCGTGCAGCGGCTTGAGAGCCACGACCATCTGGGCAGTCGAACAATTTGGGTTCGCGATGATGTTTTTCTTGGCATAGCCATGGACCGCGTCAGCATTCACTTCCGGTACGATCAGCGGCACATCGGGGTCATAGCGATAAAGCGATGAATTATCGATGACGACGCAACCGGCCTTCGCAGCCTTGGGCGCGTAAGTCTTTGTGGCCTCTGATCCGACGGCAAACAGGGCGATATCCCAGCCGGTGAAATCAAAGCTATCCAGATCCTTGGTGGTCAGGGTTTTTTCGCCAAAGCTGACTTTGGTGCCCAGCGATTTCCGGCTGGCAAGTACGGCAAGCTCGTCGATGGGAAAGGCACGTTCGTCGAGGATGTTCAGCATTTCGCGGCCCACATTTCCTGTGGCACCGACAACGGCGATTCGATAGCCCATTGGCTGGCTCCTTGGTTGCAAGTGGGGCCTATTAACCTGCGAAGCGGCAAAGCGAAAGGGGGAGGGGTGCGCAACGTTCGGTGCTCTTGTCCGCTGCAGTTCACCAGATTCTGTGACGCACTGCCCACAATGAGGTTAACGCACTGATTTTGACGTAAATCCCCTGTCGGCAAAGCGTCGGCGATGCGTCGGCAAAACGTCGGGCACCTGTTTGGCAAAGTGCTAGGTAAACGGGCCGCACGCTGGAATTCTTAACAATTTCCTAAGATCTGACCGCCGCCCGTTCATGCGCTGACAATACGCATTGAACGCGTGCATCAGGTCGGTTTTGACCGGGTATGTTAACCTGACGTTATTCAATCAATGGAAAACCTGCCTGGAAGTGCATGAGCAGAAGTGCCTCAATTTCGCCGCATCAACGTTTATAGGACGCCCATGTAAACGGTTTCAAATGGGTCATGAGGATTAAGATGGATCATTATTTTCGCAAGGTTTCGGCGCTTTTCTTGGCCGTATCCACAATTGGGTCATCTACTGCGATGGCGGATCCGATCATTCTGACAACACTGGACGAACAGGTCCGTTTGCAGGGGGAATTTCTGGGCTTTGATAAGAACGCCTACATCGTAGAGATAAACGGCAGCCCGGTGCATGTGCCCGCGATGCTGATGACCTGCGAGGGTGTTGATTGCCTCGATTTCCAGCCCGAGATCAGCGCAAGCGACAATGGCTGACGCGGCCTCGCCCGGTTAACGCCATCGCAACACAGTCATTCTAGATTCCGATCCGACTATAATTGAAAGATTGGGTTGCTGATGTCTGCAATTGCCAACGCGGCTGACGGGCCGCGTGTAAATGCTGCTGATAATTCTGCCTTGCAGGGTTTGATTTCGGGTCTTGGCTTTGAAATTGTTGATATCGCTGGTTTTCTGGATGCTGTGCGTCAAACCGCCGGCAATCAACTGCGGACAATGGGCACCTGCCAAGAGGCGCTGCATCGGTTGAATGGCTCCAGCGACGCCGTCGTGTCATCCGTTGCCGATGTCGCCGCCTCTTCGAAAGAAGCGTTGGTCGCGGTTGAGCAATCGGCAGAGGTGATGCGCGCCTCGTTCGAGGCGTCGCGCGCCGTCTCTGGTTGGGTGGCTGGATTTGACGAACGCATCGCCAGTGTAGAGGCGTCGTTGATCAATGTGCAAACTGCCAATATCGAAATTTCAAATATCGCAACCCAAGTCAACATCTTGGCGATCAATGCCGGGATTGAGGCCGCGCGCGCCGGTGATGCCGGGCGGGGTTTTGCCATTGTGGCCAGCGCGATCAAAGAGTTGTCGCAAAACACATCGCGCGCCGCGACAGAGGTGACAGACCATATCAAACTGTTGTCTGACACGGTGCTTAAGCTGAAACATGAAGCACAGGCCGTGTCGGATGACGCCCAAAGGGTGCTTGAAAAATCAAGCGATACCGATGCTGCATTGGTGCAGATCGCCCGTTTGATTCGCCAGACAACGGATGATGCTGATGATATTGCCCGGCAGGCGGACGGGGTAGAGGAGGCGGGTAGCATCTTTGCCCCCGCTTTTGACGATCTGGCGGCCCTAGCTAAACAAACCGCAGAGGGTGTTGATCAGGCCAGCGCGCGTGGTGCTGACCTGATCGCGCGCAGTGAGGCGATTGTGCAGCATGCGGCACTGCTTGATGGTGAAAGCGTTGATTCACCCTTTATCTTCTACGTGCAGGATGCCGCCGACCGGATCCGTGATCTGTGGGAACAGGCGGTGACGGCGGGGCAGATCAGTTTGAATGATCTGTTTGATACAAATTACGTGCCGGTCCCCAATACCGATCCGCAGCAACATATCACTCGATTCACCGATTTCACCGATGCGACATTGCCCCAGATCCAAGAGGCGGCATTGGATTTTGATCCAAAGGTCGTGTTCTGCGCGGCGGTTGATCGGTCAGGTTATCTGCCGACCCATAACCGGAAATTCGCGCATCCCCCAAGCAATGACCCTGTCTGGAATGCCAGCCATTGCCGCAATCGCCGGATATTCGATGACCGGGTTGGCCTGAAATCCGGCCAGAATCAGAAACCGTTTCTGTTGCAGGTCTATCGTCGCGACATGGGTGGCGGCAAATTCACGATGATGAAAGATCTCTCAGCGCCTATCATGGTGCATGGTCGCCATTGGGGCGGCTTGCGTATGGCTTACACGTTTGATTGATAGCGGCAGGGCAGAAAAATCTACGGCGTAGATTTTTCGGTACGGGCGTGACTGTGGCTCTGATGCGGCACGAAAAATCTGTGTAACAGATTTTTCCTTGTCCCGATGGCAGCAATAGACACGTGCATGCTGGCCAAACTCAGCCAGCACAGCGTTAATTCCAATCTCTCGATAACCAGTCACAGGAATGCGGACTACGGTCATCGTCACGCGATGATATCCGCCTTTCGGTTATGGAGTTAATGGGTCCTGACCCTGTCAGGGGCAAGTGATCGCAATCTTCCCGTACTCATCAGTCTGATAATACCCGGCCAGAACCCGAAGATCATCCGCCGTCATATCCTGCGATTGCCATGCCTTGGCGCTGACCCCAAGCATTCGGGGCATGAGCATCGGCCAAAGCTGCGTATCCTGCGTTGTGAATTCCGACCAGAACGTGCCCTGCACGCCGACGATCCTGTCCTTCAGCGTGGGGTCAGGCACGGGGTCCCAATTGATCGTATCTTCCAACCCGACAAAAGCCGCCCAGCTGGCCCCCCAGTCATCGGGATCGTCGCTATGGGCCATGTCCAGATAAACATGTTGAGCGGGTGTCATGACCACGTCATATCCCGCCCGCGCTGCGTTCAGCCCCGGCCCCTGACCCGTCCAGCTGAACAGGATCGCGTCATGCCCGATGCCGCCCTGGCTGCCTTGCGCGGCTTCTTCCCATGCGGCGGGGCGTTTGCCGTTTTGCGTGATGGTCCCGGCGAGGCGCGCAATGGTCCAGCCTTGCAAGTCCTTGGTCGTGTCCAGACCTTTGTCGGCCATCAGCGCACGGGCTTTGGGGCTGCTCATCCATGTCTCTTCCGGCAGTTCATCGCAGCCCAGATGCAGAATTTCGAATGGGAAAAGGTCGCCCACCTCTTCTGCGATATTGTTCAGGACTTCCCATGTTTTGAGCATGGCGGGGTTCAGGGCGTTTCGCTGATAGCCCTGAACGGATCGTTCTTGCCCATTGTCGCCGGGGTCGCGCGTGTCGGGATAGATTTTGGTGATGGCCAGCGCATGGGCGGGCGCCTCAATCTCTGGCATCACCTCGATATTCAGCGCCTTGGCATGGGCGATGATGGCGCGTGCCGTGTCCTTGCTATAGCTGCCGCCTTGTTCGATCTGCCCGGCAAAGAGGCCCGGCATGACGTGCCCTTCACCACGCAACGCTGTCTTTTGCCAAAGCGCCGGGTGGCTGTCGATTTCCAGCCGAAATGCCTCATCATCGGCGAAATGCCAATGGAACCGATTGAGTTTCAACAGCGCCATCAGATCAAGCAGCGACAGGATTGTCGCGGGGTCATAATAGTGGCGCGCGGTGTCCAGATGCTGTCCGCGCCAGCCGAAACGCGGGCCGTCGGTGATGCGCCCAAGCGGCAAGGGCCCTTGCTGCAGCAAGGTCAGCAGGGTGATCCCCGCGTAAAACCGCCCGCCATAGGAGTTGGCGGTGATCGTGGTGCCATCTGGCGTGATGTCGATTGTGTAGGCGTCAGTGGCTAAATCGCTGGTTTCAATGGTCGCCTTGTGCTGCCCATCAAACGCCATCCCCTGACGTTTGGCGAGGGCGGCGACCGCTGTTAGCGCGTCGTCATCATAGTTGAACCCGTCGATTGTGATGCTGCCGCCCGTTGCCTGCCAGCTTTCGGGCTGGGGGACGATGGGCAGGCCTGCAAACCGGCCATGATTTGCGGCTGGTTGGGGCCTGCGCCCGGCTTCGGTTGGGGGCAGGGGAATGATTTCTTTGCCAGCGCGCAAATATGGCCCCAGTGGCATCCAGGCCCGGTTTGCCGGGGTGAAGCCTCCGCTATATTTGATTTCGACCATGTGCGTCTCACCGGTCTTGAGGTCGGGCAAGCTGACTTCGGTGTAGCTGCCCAGCGCATATAGCAGTGTTCCCCCCGCAACAGGTTCGAGCGGTGCCATGCCCGAAAAACAGAATACCGGTGCAGTGATGTCCCGATCAGCTGTGATCCGGCAGATCAGGGTATCGCCGGTGATGTCGCAAATGTAGTCCATGTTAGTCCAGTCGCAGTTCAGACACGAAGTCGTAGATGTCGGAGCGGTAAAGCCCACTTGTGAATTCAACGGGCCGCCCGGAGGCCAGATAGCCGGTGCGTTCGATTTGCAGGATTGCGGCCCCTTCGGCCAGTTCCAGCAGTTCGGCAATGGGCGCCGTGGCATTGACCGCCGTCACCCGCTGGATCGCGCGGCTTGGCGCGGTCTGCCGCTTGCGCAACACCTCGTAAAGCGAGACACCGACCTTGTCGGGCCGGGGCAGCACGTCTTCGGGCAATGATGAGTATTCCAGCGCCATGGGCGCGCCATCACCGATCCGTAACCGGTGAATGCGGGCGACCTGATGGTGGGGTGCCAGCCCAAGTGTCATCGCCTCTGCCGGGTTGGGGCGGAACAATCCGCGCAGCAACAGGCGGCTGGTTGATGCAATGCCACGCGCCTGCAGGTTTTCGGTGAAGGATACCAGAGAAGATAGCGATTGTTCGAATCGCGCGCCCTGCCCGCGCACGAAGGAGCCGGCGCCCTGCCGTTGATCGATCAGCCCATCCGAGACCAGTTCCGCAATGGCCTTGCGCACGGTGACCCGGCTGACATCTGCCAGGCTGGCCATATCACGTTCGGCGGGCAGTTGATCGTCAGCTGCCAGTTCACCGGTCGAGATTAGCCCGCCAATATGGCGATAAAGCTGTTTGTATCGCGGCCCGCGTCCTTGGCGATACCATTTCTCGGGGTGCAGTTGCGCTGTCAGTTCTGTCATGGTCGCCCTTTTCGCTGGTATCAATATTTAATACCAATAGAACCAATTTTTGAAAGTCTTGATTATTGGTACATCATTAAACTGTTGTTTTAAAGGATAAAAAATCAATAAACAAATTTGGTATTATAATGGTCGCAAAAAAAACGACCCACGTTAAGATTAAGTTGTAACAGCGATTCGTGACATTGTTCCCGGGGGGAAACACAGTGGTAGATACAGCCCAAGCGCAGTTGGAGGCAGTACGGCAGCAACGCGCACGCGCCTTGCCCGAAAGCGTTTTTGCCTGGTTGCTGATTGGTCCCGCGATGCTGTTTATCGCCGTTATCGTGGCCTGGCCGCTTGCCGAGACCATCCGCCTTTCGTTCATGGAAGCTGATTTGGGTGGTGAGCAATATGTCGGCTTGGCCAACTACGCCGATCTGGTTGACAGCCGCAAATTTCACCAGACGATTGTCCGCACCTTTTACTGGATGTTCCTGTCGGTCAGTCTGAAACTGATCCTGGGTCTGATCGGCGCGACCTTGTTGAATGCAGCCGTGCCGGGCCGTGCCCTGTTCCGCGTGCTGGTCATGCCGCCCTGGATCATCCCGATTGCGATCGGCTGTATCGGTTGGCTATGGCTCTATAACGGCTATTTCGGTGTGTTGTCGGGCACGATGATGCAGCTTGGCATTACTGACGGCCCGTTTGAATTCCTGGCCCATAAGCAGTCGGCGTTCTATTCGGCGGTTGTCACAGATGTCTGGGTTGGCACCCCGATGGTGACCCTGTTCTTTCTTGCCGCGATGCAGGGCGTGCCCCGTGACCTTTACGAGGCGGCCTATGTTGATGGCGCCAGCCGTTGGTATCGCTTTCGCCGCATCACGATCCCGCAGATCATGCCGGTGATTGTGTCCATGTCCCTGCTATCTGCGATCTTTACCTTCAATTCGTTCGAGATCATCTGGATCCTGACCGAAGGTGGGCCGCGCAGCGCAACCACAACCCTGATCGTGGATACCTACAAGACCGCCATCAGCAACTTCAAATTCGGCGAAGGGTCGGCACGCGCGGTGGTTATCGTGATCCTGCTGGGCACATTCAGCCTTATCTATCTGTTCTTCCTCAACAAGGTGAACAAGCATTACGGGAGCGGCAAGAAATGATGGATCGCTATTCAAAACTGCAGATGGTCGGCATCTACTTTGCCATCACCATATTCCTGATCTTCATCCTGCTGCCATTCTTTGAGATGTTCATGGCCTCCCTGCGCCCGCTGGAGCATCTGTTCCGCAGCCCCTATCAGTTCTGGTCGGATGATTTCAGCTTTCAGGCCTATCGCGACATGTGGGTCACGGTGCCCCTGTTGGGCCGCTACATCCTGAACTCGATCTTTATCGCGGGGATGGTGACCGGCTTGACAATGATCTTTGTGATCCCTGCCGCCTATGCCTATGCCCGCCTTGAGTTTCCTTTCAAGAACCTGACGCTGGGCATCTTTTTGGGTGTAAACATGTTCACGGGTGCGGTTCTGTTGATTCCGCTTTACCGTGTGCTGCGCACCATGGGCCTGCTGAACACCTATTGGTCGATGATTGTGCCCGGTGTCGCCTTCCTGATCCCGACGGGTATCTGGTTGCTGCGGTCCTATCTGGAAAAGATCCCGCGCGAGCTGGAAGAGGCCGCTTTTGTTGATGGTGCCAGCCGCATGTATACCCTACGCCGCGTTGTGCTGCCGCTGGCGGTGCCGGGTCTGATCGTTGTCGGTGTCGCCGTGTTCATCGGTGCCTATGCCCAGCAGTTCCTGTTTGCCATCACGTTCAATCAGCAGCGCGAATTGCAGCCGCTGCCCGCCGGTCTGTTTGAATTTATCGGGTATCAGGATGTGACCTGGAACCAGATGATGGCCGCCGCCCTGGTTGGTGTGCTGCCCGTCATGATCATCTTTCTGTTTTTACAAAAATACTTGGTTGCCGGGCTGACTGCCGGTGCCGTCAAAGAGTAATCAAACCAGTCAACAAGGGAGACTACCAATGAAACTAACCAAACTGACACTTACGGCGGCGCTTTTGTCCACCGGTGCGACCGTGGCTGTGGCCGATGGCCATGCCAAAGAGGTGCACTTCATCATGTGCGGCGGCGAAGTTCGCGAGGCTGATCAGGCTGTTGTCGATCAGTTCGAGGCCGATCATGATGGTGTGACCGTCAATCTGGAGGCTGTGCCATGGGGCACATGTCAGGACAAATCCCTGACGCTGGCTGCCGCTGGCGACCCGCCATCCATCGCCTATATGGGCAGCCGCACATTGCGTCAGCTGGCCAATAACGACCTGATTGTCCCGTCCGAGATTCAAAGCGACGTCACCTATCAGGAAGGTGTTCTGAACACCGTCACCATCGAAGGCACCACATGGGGTTACCCACACGCGTTTTCGACCAAGGCCCTTTATATCAACTGCGACATCGTTGAAGCCTCTGGTCAGGAATGTGTGGCCCCTGCAACTTGGGATGACATGTACACGATGGCAAAGGGCGTTGTGGACAACACGGATGCTGCTGGTGTCGGCCTTGCGGGCAAGGATTTCGACAACACCATGCACCAGTTCCTGAACTACCTTTATTCCAATGGTGGTGTGGTGATTGACCCTGCATCGGGTGAAAACATGCTGGACAGCCAGCAAACCCGCGAGACGCTGGAGTTTTATGGCAAGCTGGTTGACGTCGCCCAGGAAGGCCCAACCGCATGGGAACGTGACCAGTTGAAGGACCTGTTCAACGACGGTCAGATCGCGATGTATGTCCAAGGCCCATGGGGTTACGGACAACATAACGAAGATATCAACCAGATCGTGGCCCCAGTCCCTGCTGGCCCATCCGGCGAAAGCGGTACTATCCTGATAACGGACAGCATCGTTGTTTTCAAAGGTTCCGGTCACGAAGAACTGGCCCATGAGCTGGCACAGCGCATCACATCCGGTGACAGCCAGTATGACCTTGATTCCAGCTGGGGACTGACACCCATTTTGGACTATACCGCGATGGGTCGTGATGAAGTTTATTATACCGATGGTATCTGGCCAAATTTCACCGCCACGATTTCTACAGGTGGTCCAGAGCCGCTGGTCGAAGATTTCAAATCACTGCAGTCGGTCTTCACCAACATGGTCCAAGGCATCATCCTGAAGGATGACACTGTTGACAATCTGGTGACCATCGCCGGTGAGGAACTGGACGACGCGCTTTAAGGGCGATCCTCCCTGAGCCCTCGGGTGGCGGTATCGCTGCCACCCGAAATTCCCGAATGATCTTACATACGGAAACATGACGCTATGGCTACGCTTGACCTTCTTTCGATCAGTAAATCCTTTGGCGCCGCGAAGGTGCTGCATGACATTAGTCTGGCCATCAATGACAAGGAATTTGTGGTGTTTGTCGGCCCATCGGGCTGTGGTAAATCCACCCTGCTGCGTATCATCGCCGGGCTGGAAGAGGCCACATCAGGTCAGATCATGATTGGCGGCGATGACGTCAGCAATGCCCATCCCGTCGATCGCGGCATTTCGATGGTTTTCCAGTCTTATGCGCTTTACCCGCATCTGAGTGTTTATGAAAACATCGCCTTTCCCCTGCGCGTTCAGAAGCTTTCGCAGCAGGACATGGATACCCGCGTGCAGCGCGCGGCCGACATCCTGCAACTGACCGACAAGTTGCAGTTGAAGCCTGGCCAGCTATCGGGTGGTCAGCGTCAGCGTGTGGCTATTGGCCGTTCGATTGTTCGCAATCCGAAGATTTTCCTGTTTGACGAACCGTTGTCGAACCTTGACGCGGCCTTGCGCGGCGACATGCGTGTGGAGCTGAGCCAACTGCATCGCAGCCTTGATGCCACTATGGTTTACGTCACGCATGATCAGGTCGAGGCGATGACGATGGCCGACCGGATCGTTGTGTTGAACGGTGGTCGGGTGGAGCAATTCGGCACCCCGATGGAGCTGTACCATCATCCCAAGACGAAATTCGTCGCCTCTTTCATTGGTCAGCCGAATATGAACCTGGTCCCTGCGACCGTGACCGGTGCTGATGCATCCAGTCTTGGCGTAGAACTGCCCGGCGGTTACCGGATGACATTGCCAGTTGAGGCAAGCACCGTCGCCGTGGGCGACAAGGTCGAGGTTGGCATGCGCCCCGAACATGTCCAATTGGGCAAGGCCGGATTGGAGGTTAACGTCAACGTGCTGGAACGTCTGGGTGGTGTGTCGATCACCTACGGCACCGCCGCTGATGGCACCCGGTTCTGCGCCTCGCTGCCTGGTGATGCGCAGATTGATGAAGGTGCGCCAATCACGTTGGGTGCAGCACCCGAGGATTGTCATGTATTTGACAAATCCGGCGATGTGTTGCGCAGGCGATCCGCCCCGGCCCTTGTCGCATGAGGATCGTCACCGCAGGGATTGGCCTGCGTGCGGGCCATGTTTTGTCGATCATGAAAGAGGCGATGCCCGAGATCGACTTTGTTGGCTATTACGACCCGCAGCCCAGCCATCTGGACATGATTGGCATGGACACGCCGCGCTATGACGATGTGGCTGTGATGCTGGCAGAAGCGAATCCGGATCTGTTTTTCGTCGGCTCGCCCAACAGTTTTCATCTGGACCATATCAAGCTGGGTCTTGCCGCGGGCGTGCGCATGTTCACCGAAAAGCCTGTCGTGACCACCAAGGCGGACACCATGGAGCTGGCTGCGTTGCTGGCCGAACATGGTACGGATCGGGTGATGGTGGGTCTTGTGTTGCGCTATTCGCAGCACATGGTTGACCTTCGCAAGGTGCTGGATCAGCTTGGCCCGATTACATCTTTGGAGGCGAGCGAACATATCGCCCCCTATCACGGCGCGTTTTTCATGCGCGACTGGCGTCGCATGATCAAATGGTCGGGCGGCTTCATGCTCGAAAAATGCTGCCACGACATCGATATCTACAATATGGTATGCCACTCACGGCCGCAGCGGGTCGCAAGCTTTGGCGGGCGCAAGTCGTTCGTACCAGAGTTTGCCCCCACGCTGAATTCCGAGAACGAGATCATGCACCGCAAGAAAAGCGTGTGGGAAAGCGTTGACGGTCCGTTCCGTTCCGACGGGGACATCATCGATTACCAGACCGCGATCCTGCAATATGAAAGCGGTGCAAGCCTGTCCTTTCACACCAATCTGAACGTCCCGGATGAACATCGCCGGTTCTGTATCATGGGTGCGCTGGGCATGGCGGAAGGCGATTTTGTGCGTGGGTCGCTGAAGGCGACCGCCCGCGATGGGTCGGTGATCGCCGATCATGATTATACCCAGATGGACACCACCAAGGCGTCGGCCCACTACGGCGCCGATCACATGATGGTTGATGATATTCTGGCCTATCTGAAAGGCGAGACTGACGGCTTGCCCGTGGGTGTGACCGACGCGTTGGAGGCCGGACTGGCCGCAATGGCGATTGACGAGGCCCGGATCACCGGGCGCGTCATCGATCTGACGGACATTTGGAAAGAATTTGACAGCTATGGATTACGCGCATGACCGTTTCTGACACCAACCCTGGACGTTTCATGGCGACGGAGGCGGCAGCAGCGATGGATGTGTTCTGTCGCACTGTGCGACAGCAGGTTGACGGCACTGGCATGCGGGCCACCCGCGCCATTTACACCATTGCGCGGGGGTCATCAGATGCTGCGGCGAACGTCCTGTCTTATGAGTTCATGCGCACGCTGGGCGCGCCGATGACATCCTTGCCCCCGTCGGTGTTTTCGCTGGGCGAAGGCGTCATGATGCAGGACTCCGTGGCCTTGGTGGTCAGCCAGTCAGGCGCCAGTGATGATCTGGTCCGGTCGGCCAAGGGGGCCGTTGCGGCAGGCGGTAAGGTGTTTGCGATCACTAATCAGCCGGACAGCCCGGTCGAAAAGGTGGCCAAGCTGACCGTGCCAATTGGCGCAGGTGAAGAGATTGCCGTGCCTGCAACCAAAACGGTCATCGGTGCGATTGCTGCTGGTATGGCATTGCTGTCATCGGTGCAGCCCGCCTATCGCGATGCTGCCCTTGCGGCGGCCAAGGCGCTGGATGGTCTGTCGATGCAGCATCCTGATGCCGCCGCCATTCAGCCCGCCTTGCTGCGCGCGCGCAACGTTTATGTCATAGGTCGCGACACCGGTTACGGTGCCGCGCAAGAGGTGGCGCTGAAGTTGAAGGAGTGCTGCGCGATCCACGCCGAGGCCTATTCCAGTTCAGAGGTTTTGCATGGCCCCGTCCAGCTGGCCACCAACCCGCTGATGGTGCTGATCCTTGATAACGGATCGGATATTGTGCAGGACAGCCTTGATCAGGCGGAGGCCCGTTTTCGTGCGATTGATTGCGACGTGCATAGGATCAGCCCTGCTGATATCGGTGCCGGTGATCTGGTGCCTGCTGCTGCGGCTGCCGTATTGCTGGCGATGATGTATCCGATCATTCTGAATACCGCATTGGCGTTGGGCCTGAACCCGGACCAACCCGAAACCCTGTCGAAAGTGACCAAGACCACATGAGCGATGACCTGACCAAATGGGCGACTTGGCGCGAATTGTCCCAGCAGCCGGATATTTGGCGTGACTGGGGCCGTATGCTCAATGTTGCCCGCTTGCGCGCATGGATTGCCGCGCAAGATTTTGATTGCGTCTGGTTCTGCGGGGCGGGCACAAGCGCCTATATCGGTGATATCGTTGCCGCCTGGGTGCCTGGTGCCCGGTCCGTGCCATCAACGGATATGGTCGCTGATCCCGCCCGCCTGTTGCAACATGTGCGCCCGCTGGTTGTCAGCTTTGGCCGGTCCGGTAACAGTGCAGAGACGATCGGCACACTGGATGCGCTGGATGCCCTTGCCCCGGATGCCCCGCGCCTGAACATCACCTGCAACAAGGATAGCGCATTGGCGACCCGTCCGTCGTCTGCCCCGACCGAAGTAATTATCCTGCCAGATGCAACCCATGATGCGGGTTTTGCGATGACGTCGAGCTTTTCGACGATGTTACTGACGGCTCTCGCCCTGTTTGATGAAGAATGCGATTTTGCGGCCCGATGCGATGCCTTGGCCGCCGAGCTGGAAGCGATGTTGCCCGATTTGCAGGCGGGTCCAGTGCCGGGCAGGGCGGTTTATGTGGGTTCCGGCCCGCTGGCTTTTGCCGCGCGGGAGGCGGCGTTGAAGGTGATGGAACTTTCCGCAGGCCAGATTCCGGCCTTGTGGGACAGCAGCCTGGGCTTTCGCCATGGCCCGAAATCCTTTGTCACGGATGAGACGGTGGTCACTGTGTTTACCAGCCCGGCCGCGCCAACCAGCCAATATGATACCGATCTGGTGGCAGAGCTGCGCGCCCAATTTCCCGGCGTCCGTGTCATTGCCGCCGGTCCTGATGCGGATATTCCCATTCCGATGCCTTTCGGTCCGGCCTGGGCTGCGCCGCTATGCGTTGCCATTGCGCAAGTCAGTGGCGTGGTCTGGTCTGATGCGATGGGCCTGAATGTCGATGATCCTTTTGTTGGCAAAGGCACGCTGAGCCGCGTTGTGGCGGGCGTGAAACTCTATCCGGTGGCGTCATGAAGGCGGCGGGGATTGATCTGGGCGGCACCAAGATCGAGGTGCAGTTATTTGACGATGACTGGCACCCGGTTACACGCCAGCGCAGGGATACCCCATCAGATTACGACGCGCTTGTTGCTGCCATCGCCGATCAGATTGCATGGGCAGAGGCAAAGGCCGGTGCCCCGCTTCCCGTGGGGATTGGGGCGGCGGGATTGATCAACCCCGCGACCGGGTTGGCATTGACCGCCAACCTTCCCGCCACGGGGCGCCCGTTTCCGGCTGATATCGCCACTGCTGCCGGACGGCCAGTGACTTATGTGAATGATTGCCGTGCCCTTGCCTTGTCAGAGGCGGTTTTTGGTCTCGGTGCCGGGCATCGCACCGTGATGTCGCTGGTGCTGGGTACTGGCGTTGGCGGCGGTATTGCGGTTGATCGAGCCATTCTGCAAGGCCCGACCCTGACGGGCGGTGAATTTGGCCACACATCCGCGCCCGCGCATCTGATCGCTGCCCATGATCTGCCGATCTGGCGCTGTGGTTGTGGCCGATTGGGCTGCATCGAGACTTATGTCGCCGGTCCGGGGATGAGCCGATTGGCCGCTCATATGACCGGCCAAGCCGTGACCCCACCCGAAATCGCCGCCAGTCGTGATGGCGACATGGCGCAGGTCTGGCAGGTCTGGTGCGCGCTTTGCGCGGATATGCTGCACAGTCTGACCCTGACGGTCGATCCTGATCTGATCGTGCTGGGCGGCGGCCTAAGCCAGATCGATGGCATTGTTGCTGACTTGACGGCTGCTGCTCATGACGCCCAGATCGGCGATTTCGGGGTCGTGCCCATCGCCGTGGCACAGGGTGGTGATACCAGTGGTGCCCGGGGTGCCGCCTATGCCGCCTGGGCTGACCAACACGCTGCCACCCCGCAACAACAAATCCGTCGAGGATGAGATATGAGCCAGTTCTGGATCACCGCTGATCGCATTTTTGATGGACAGACCCTGCTGGACGGTATGGGTCTGCGGATCACGGAAGGCGCGGTGGCCGAGATCGCCGCCGCCCCGGCAGAGGCGACGCGGATCAGGGGCTGCCTGACCCCGGGATATGTGGATCTGCAGGTGAATGGTGGTGGTGGTGTGATGCTGAACACTACACCGACCCGCGACGGCATGGCCCGGATCGCTGCGGCCCATCGCCGGTTTGGTACCGTGGCCATCATGCCCACGGTGATTACCGACAGTCCCGAGGTGATGGAGCAGGCGGCGGACGCAGCGCTGGCGGCCCAAGGGAATCTAGGCGTCGTTGGATTGCATATTGAGGGGCCGCATATCGCGCAGGTCCGGCGCGGCACTCATGATGGCCGGTTTATCCGTCCGCTGGATGGTCGGACAATGCGGGTGGTCAGCCGCCTACGCGAAGCGGATGTGCCGGTGATGATCACATTGGCCCCCGAGACGGTCGCAGCGGAGCAAATCACCGCCCTCACCCAATTGGGAGCGGTTGTGTCCATCGGCCACACCGATGCCACTGCTGATCAGGTGGAGGATGCGATTGCTGCCGGCGCCAGCTGTGCCACCCATCTGTTTAACGCGATGTCGCCGATGGCCACCCGTGCCCCCGGGACGGCAGGGGCCGTTTTGAATGCCGAGATTTATGCAGGCATCATTTGCGACGGGCATCATGTGGATGATCGCATGGTGCAGTTGGCCCTGCGTGGCCGTCCGTTGCCAGACCGGCTGTTCCTGGTGTCTGACGCAATGTCTACTGTAGGTGGTCCTGATCATTTCGATCTTTATGGCCAACCCGTCCATCTGGAAAATGGTAAACTGATCAACGCCGAAGGCGGGCTGGCGGGCGCGCATGTAACCCAGGCTGAGGCTGTTCAGCGCCTTGTTCGAGTGCTGGATGTGGCGCCGGAACGCGCGTTGTGCATGGCGATTACAACACCTGCCGCCGCGATTGGTCAGCCGGATCTGGCATCCCTGATTGGCCGCCCGTTAACAGATATTTTACGCTTGGCGGATGACATGCAGGTGCTTGGCACCCTTGCTGATGCTGTAACAGGACCCACAACCGTTGATGCTGCAGAGTAACGATTTCACGCTGGAAGTCTGTGTCGAAAGTGCCGTGGGGCTGCTGACCTGTGAAGGCCGCGCTGACCGGATCGAACTTTGCAGTGCGCTTGGTCTGGGTGGACTGACCCCAGGGCCGGGTTTGATCCGGCGGGCGCAGGCCTATACCGTGCCGGCGCATGTGCTGATCCGCCCACGCCCGGGCGACTTTATCTATGATCGCCATGATCTGGCTGCGGCGATTGCCGATATCTGCTTTGTCCGGGAATGCGGGTTGGCCGGTGTTGTTATAGGGGCGGCCCGCGATGATCGCCTTGATCTAGCCGCCATGCGCAACATGATTGATGCGGCAGAGGGGTTGCATGTCACCCTTCACCGGGTGGTCGACATCCTGCCTGATCCGATGCTGGTGTTGGATCAGGCAATTGCCCTGGGTGTCGGACGTATCCTGACTGCGGGCGGTGCGCAGGGCGCGGCCGACGGGACCGCGCAATTGACAAGGATGCAAGACGCCGCCGCTGACCAGATTGAGATCATGGCAGGCTCCGGTGTGACGGCGGCCAATGTCGTGCAGATCGCGAATGCAACCGGGATCAGGTCCTTTCATGCCTCATGCACATCAGTCGCCCCAAAGAATGGCAGTTTGGCTGCGTTCGGCTTTGGCGAGCAGTTGGTCACCGACAAAGGCAAGATCGAAGCGTTGCGCGCGAAGCTGAATGCGTTTGCAACAACCTGACCAGTTATTTGATCACAAGTGGTGCTGTCTAATCCTGTTGGGGGATGTATTGTCGCGACAAATCACCGGCATTGCCGGGTGCCTCAGACGTGAAAGATAGCAAAATGGCCAAAATGAGCAAAGAGGACCTGCGTTCGCGCCAATGGTTCGCGAATGCCGATGATTCTGAGATGACAGCGCTATATCTGGAGCGTTACCTGAATTACGGGCTGACCCGCGAGGAACTGCAGGGCGGCAAGCCGATTATTGCAATTGCTCAGACTGGCAGCGATCTGTCGCCTTGCAACCGCCACCATATCGAATTGGGAAAGCGCGTCCGTGACGGCATTATTGCCGCTGGGGGGACATGTATTGAGGTGCCGGTGCATCCGATCCAAGAAACCGGCAAACGTCCGACAGCCAGCCTGGACCGTAACCTGTCCTACTTGTCGCTGGTCGAGTCGCTTTATGGCTATCCGATTGACGGTGTTGTGCTGACCATTGGCTGTGACAAGACGACCCCCGCCTTGTTGATGGCTGCCGCGACCGTCAACATTCCAGCCATTGCCCTGTCCGTTGGTCCGATGCTGAATGGCTGGTGGGATGGCGAACGCGCCGGATCCGGTACAGTGATCTGGAAAGCCCGCGAGATGATGGCCAAAGGTGAGATTGATGGCGACGGTTTCATGGAAATCGCCGCATCCTCCGCCCCTTCCGTGGGCTATTGCAACACGATGGGCACGGCCACGACAATGAATTCGTTGGCCGAGGCACTGGGCATGCAATTGCCCGGCAGTGCAGCCATTCCCGCCCCTTATCGTGAGCGTGGTCAGATCAGTTATGAAACCGGCAAGCGGATCGTTGAGATGGTGTGGGACGATCTGCGTCCGTCCGACATCATGACGCGCGAGGCGTTTGAAAATGCGGTTGTCATCAACTCTGCCATTGGCGGGTCTTCGAACGCCCCGATCCATCTGAACGCGATTGCCGCCCATCTGGGCGTGCCACTGGACAATGATGATTGGCAACGTCTGGGCCATCATATCCCGCTATTGGTGAATTTGCAGCCTGCGGGCAAATATCTGGGCGAGGATTACCATCGTGCTGGTGGGGTGCCTTCGGTCGTGGCCGCATTGCTGGATGCCGGGTTGCTGCCCTATCCGCAGGCAGTGACGGCCAATGGGCAAAGCATGGGCGACAATTGTGCCGGGCAGCAGGCCAGTAATGCCGATGTCATCCGCCCGGTTTCCGATGCGTTGGTCACAGATGCCGGGTTCTTGAACCTCAAGGGCAATCTGTTTGAAAGCGCGATCATGAAAACCAGCGTGATCAGTGCCGCGTTCCGTGCCCGCTATCTGTCCAACCCTGACGATCCCGATGCGTTCGAAGGCCGGGCTGTCGTGTTTGACGGACCAGAGGATTATCACCACAGGATTGATGATCCGGCTGAAAACATTGACGAAAACTGCGTTCTTTTCATGCGCGGTGCGGGCCCAAAGGGGTATCCCGGCGGTGCAGAGGTGGTGAATATGCGCGCCCCGTCTTACCTGCTGAAAAAAGGTGTGGATGCGTTGCCTTGCATCGGCGATGGCCGTCAATCGGGGACGTCCGGGTCGCCTTCGATCCTGAATGCGTCGCCAGAGGCTGCAGATAGCGGTGGCCTGGCGCTGTTGCAGACCGGTGACCATGTGCGCATCGATCTGGGCAAGTGCACCGCTGATATGCTGGTCCCGCTGGATGAACTGGCCGACCGTGCCGCCAAGCTGGCGGAGGCGGGCGGCTATCACGGCCCCGATAGCCAGACACCATGGCAGCAGTATTTCCGCGAGTTGGTGGGCGGTCTGGACAAAGGTATGACACTGCGGGATGCGCCGGGCTATCGCGATATCGCGCGCAAAGCGCATCCGCGTAACAGCCATTGACCACCGGGATCGCTGCATGCAGATACAACAGCAGAGATTTGGCAACTGACCAAACCAGAGTCGAACTGAGGTCTGCTGTGCGGACTTAGCGCCAATTCGCTGCAACTGCGCCAATGTCCGCTATCGGAAATTGGGAGTCAGAGGCGCCGGGCTTTGGGGGCATAAAACACATACTTCGGCATCGTATCACAGACTCAGACAGGGATTTGCTTTCTCATCCGCGATCAACTCTCGTAGTGAGCCTGTCTGGATTGAACCCATGAACACTGTCCGACCGACTGCGAAGGCAGGTGTGCCTATAAAGCCGAAAACAAGTGTGATGGCCGCCGTCAGTCGCCGGCGGCGGTCGATAGCATCAGACTGCATGTCTTCGAGCAGTCTGTCTGCATCGAGCTCAAGATCTTCTTCAATGGCGGCGATGAAGCGTTCATCCGTGACGGCAGGCGTTCGGATCAGGCGCGCGTGCATTTCACAATACTGGCCCTGAAGGTCCGCCGCCAGCACTGCCCGGCTGGCAACTGTCGAGGCTACGCCAAGAAGCGGGAGCTGATGACGGACAATATGAAAGGTATCCGGGTCACTTGCCTCTGGATCGGTCAGACGATCATCCATCACCCGACAGATCGGACAGGCGAAGTCGGAGAACATCGCGACCGGAACGGTATTGCTGGATCCCTCACCGAAAAAGGCAGCACAGGGGTTCTTCCTGACGAACTGTTCTAGTTCGTCATCAGCGTCGGTTTCCGGTTCACCTGTGTCGATACCCGCAAAAATTGCCGCGCCTGGCGTAGATGCCCCTGCGCCTTGCAATCGCCTGAAGGGTGGCAGATCAGGTATGTCCTCGAACGCGAAGTCCGGCTGTACATGCGATGCGAGATACGGAACGCCTTTTACCCACCCTGCAACAGCAAGCGCACCGCCAGCCAGTAACGCCCGCCGCCTCCAGTCAGTCGTCTTTGCCGTCAACTTGCAATCCGAGCGAGCATTACAATAGCCATCGCCATCATCATGAGGTTTTCCGTCAGGCTGACAAATCCGAGGGGCACATTCGATCCGCCGCCCACACAGGCGCATTTCAACTCACGTTTGTCGATGTAGACGGCCTTGAACACGCTGATCGCGCCGACCGTCGCGACAAAGAGCGCCGCAGGTGCCGCGAGCGGGGTCAGCAACATGCCCGTCATCAGAATGCCTGCCCCGGTCTCGACCCAAGGATAGACATAGGCGTAGGGCAGCCATTTTCGCGCCAGCAGATCGTAGTTAAGAAACATCGTTGTGAAACTCTCGATATCGCGAAGCTTCTGCATCCCTAGCAGGATCATTGAGACCGAAATGAACCAACCCAGCGTTTGCCATGTGATCGCTCCGAGGAAGCCGACAGACAGCGTTAGCGCCGTGGCAGCAGCTACGGCAAAGAGGTAAAGGACGGGTTTGTAAGTCTTGGTCTTCGGATCATAGTCGGTGAGTTTTTCGCGCAGGGCATCGTAGCCGCCGACCCGCTCGCCGTCGATCCATATCTGCGGGGTGGTCGGCACATTATGCGCTTCCTTGAACGCATCAACCTCGGATCGTTCGCGAAACAGACGATCATCAACCTCGTAGCCGTGACGGTTCAAGAGCCATCGTGCCTTTTGTCCCGACGGACACAGATGGTTTGGCAAGGCCATTCGGTAGAGAACGGCTGTTTTTCCAGTCGCAGATTCCGCAGGGTCGCTCGTTACATCAGCAAAGTTGCGGGTATCTTTTGGCATGATAGCTCTCCTGATGCATTAAGTTTAAGGCCGGTGTATGGTTGCCACTTCATCTAATGTAGATGCTTTATATATACCCCCATAGGGTATATCAAGGAGATGTATCATTGGGGATAAAAAAGAGGGAGCGCAACTCGTGAAAGCCAATAGAGATAAGACACTGGACCGGCTGTCACGGCTGGAAGGGCAAGTGCGCGGTGTTGCAGGTATGGTTGAGGCCGACCGCTACTGCATGGATATTCTGGCGCAGACAGCGGCAATACGGTCCGCCATTCTTGGTGTTGAAAAACTGATCCTCGAAAACCATGCAGAACACTGTGTCGAGACGGCTATTCAAAGCGGTGATCCCGAGGAACAGCGCGCCAAATTTGACGAGCTGATTGGGCTTTTGCAGAAGGCATCGAAGTAGCTGTTCATTCGAGGGTTTTTACGAGCTGGAGCAGGTAACCGCACCACGTCGATAGTGAGACAAAACGGCCGTCAGAACATTTCTCAGGCAACCTCAAACCAAGCCATCATGCCCGACTTCTGGTGTGACAGCATATGGCAATGGATCATCCACTGACCGGGATTGTCAGCCACGAAGGCAACTTCGACGGTTTCGTCCGCCCCGATCAGCACGGTATCCCGGACGTCGCCTTCCATGTTCGCTGCGCCGCTTTGGCGCAGGACGGTAAAGTGGTGACCATGCAGGTGGATTGCGTGTGGAAACATTGACTGGTTCGTCATTTCCATACGAACGGTACGGCCCAGAGCAGCTTGGAAAATCGGCTTGTCCATGCCATTCGCAATCCCGTTGAAAGCCCAGACCATGCCGTTGGCGGCAAGTTCACGAAAGCCCATCGCTTCGCCACCAAAGCGGGCTTCCCGCATCCCGCGCATCGCCCCACCTTCCATCAGCAATCTTTCGCGTTGAGGGTCTGACAGGTCCGGTGCGGCAAGTGTTCCCCAAGCGGGCAATGGGCGCACGTCAGACCCGCGTGAAGCTGGAGTGTCACCCGAATGATTGAACCCAGCAATTTCCACCCATTCTCCATTTCCGGGATCAAGCAACAGGCCGGCGCGTGTCT
The DNA here is from genome assembly GCA_947503925.1 of uncultured Paracoccaceae bacterium. Taxonomy (GTDB): domain Bacteria; phylum Pseudomonadota; class Alphaproteobacteria; order Rhodobacterales; family Rhodobacteraceae; genus Yoonia. The sequence continues at coordinate 27,738 of CANNFQ010000007.1, forward strand.
CTCCGTCTGTGCGACCGTCGATCACGACATCCGCTCTTTGCGCGGGTCCGAGGACGAGTGTTTCGCTTTCACGTGGCGTGACAGGGTGGCCGTCCAGCGCAATCAGCCGAGGCGATAGCTGCGGCAATGACAAAGGCATTATGCGGTCTGTAGCTGTATTGATGACCCGCAGCCGCACACGCTCGCCCGGTTGGATGTCCATTTCAGGATAGGCCGCGCCGTTCACTGTTACTGTGTTTCCCATGCGCCCACCATGCGAGGCAGCGTGTAGGTCATCCCATCTGTCCTCCATAATGCCTGCATCGCGATCGAGCAGCCAGTCATCAAGAACAAGCACCAGCTCACGGGTCGCAGCACCAGCTTCCCCTAGCCAGGGTTCGCGATCCTCCACGATCAATGGACCCGCGAGGCCACGCGCCACTTGTTCCGTGCTGCGGTTGTGTGAGTGATACCAATATGTGCCGGGATCGGGAGCCAGGAAGTCATAGTCGAACCCCGCCCCGGGTGGCACCGGGGCTTGCGTCAACGGGGCCGCGCCGTCCATCGCGTTCTCAATGCGAATTCCATGCCAATGAACAGCGGTCGGTTGCGGCAGTTTGTTGACCAATCGGTAGCCGACGCGGTCACCCGCTGTCAGGCGAATTTCTGGGCCGGGAACCCTGCCTTCCGCCCCGGTCGCATAGGCCCAGACAGGTGTTGCAGGATATCCGGCCGGAGCAAGCTGCGCAGATGCCGGAGCAGCCCGCAGTACGGGCAGGCTGGAATTGGCAAAAGAGGGAGCCGACAACAGGGATGTGCCCCCAAGCGCAGCAGCGCCTTTCAGAACAGAGCGTCGAGACAGGGAGGTCATAGAAGTTTCCTCTTCAAAGGTTGACCGGAGGTGTGGTGATTGAGGTCAGTGTTGCCGTTGCCAGCAAGATGAGCAGAACGGCCCCGGCCTCGATCTGGATAGAGCGGCGCAGATGGGGCACGGCTGCGGGTGCGCCGGAGGCGAGTGCCGGAACGAACCGCCATTTGTTGAGCGCGGCCAAGGCCATCAACCCCGACACAACGCCAAGCTTGGCAAGAAGTGTCCAGCCGTAAGCTGTCGAAAGCAGGTTCGAGAGTGATCCAGTCATCAGCCATGCAAAAATCAAACCAACGACGACGAGCAATGCGACTGTAAAACTGGCGACGTTTCCAAATCGATGAAGCAGCCTTGCCCCGTCCGGTTGGCCGACCGCGTGTCGCAGGGAAAGCAGGGCTCCGATCCAAAACCCCGCCGCCAGCAAATGCAGGGTCAACAATGACGCGAGCAACCAGCGGGGATCACCAAGAGAATGACCCACGAACGTGTAGGACACAGCGATCAGTAGCGCACCGATCAGCCCGGCCGAGAGGCCGACAATACCTCTGATCAGCAATGCCACGACCAGCAGTTCGCCTGAGCCGCGCCAGATCGCAGCCGCCCCAAGTGGACTGTCCCAAACAAAGCCAAGCATCATCGGATCGACGGCACCCGGCAGACCCATCCCTGATATGCGGGCGGCCCGGATACCAAAACGCAGAGCCAACACCGCCAACCCGACCAAAGCTGCGATAACGGCTACTTTGCGAGCCAGTTGGCGAACATCAGCGTTTGCGGCTGGAAATACGACAGCAAATAGCGGCCCGCCCATGGCAAGAAGCGCCGCGCCATAGCCCATGGCCCCTGCGATGATCGCCGCTATGACCCATCCGTCGATTGGTGCCAGACCTTCCATTTGGATCAGTCGGCTATTTCAAAGCTGAAAGTGCCCTGCATTGGATGGCCGTCCGACGACAAACCTCGCCAATCAACCGTATAAGCCCCGTCCGGTAGGCCGGCAGGCGGCAGCGCCCGGAACTCCGTCACGGCGTCTATTCCGGTTTCCCGCTCGATGCTGACGTCACCATCTGGTCCGGTCAGCGTGATTGCGGTTACGTGCATCGGATCATCAAAACGCATTTCAATGGCTTTAACCATGGCGACCGTCGCTTCATTGGCGGGCATGGTTTGTTCGGCCTTTGAGCGTGCCAAGGCTCCGGTTGCAGTTGCGGCCAGCACGAGAAGCGCAAGGGTCATCTGTCTCATTGTCTGTTTTCCATTTCAGTGTGACGGGCACGGATTTCCTCCGACCAAGTTGATTTGATGTAGCTTAGCACGGCAATGATCTCTTCATCGCTTAGAATACCCTCGTAGATCGGCATGTTGGAGGCGTAGCCAGGATCATTGATCAACGCACCAACGCCGTATTTGGTCAGCTGGAACAGCGTGTCACCGTCATGGTGCCACGTGTGCCCAGTCTCATCATGTGGGGGTGCCGGAAGCCGTCCATCCTTACCCGGAGACCGCCAGTTGGCTTGACCTTCCAGATCGGCACCATGACAAGAGGCACAGTTTGCCCCATAGACACTGCCACCGAGCGCGACGATTGCAGGATCGTCGTCGCGCAAAACGACGCGGTCCGTTTCCGCCGAAACATTGCTAAATGCGTAGAGAGCGGCCCCAATCAGGGCCGCTCCACCAACGGCTATCAGAGCGATCCGTTTCACAGACCAGCCTGATAGAAGACCTCGCCATTGCCTACATCGCCACCAAAGGCGATCACGTCATAGCGCGCAGTCGGATCATTCCCCATGCCGGGCGAGCCACTGGGCATACCGGGGACGGCAATTCCGGTGATGCCGGGGCGTGCTTCCAGAAGCTTTGCCAGAGCTTCAAACGGAGCGTGGCCTTCAACGACGTAGCCGTGAACCGTCGCGGTATGACAGGCCCACATATTGCCGGGAATATCTGCATCCAGTTTCACGTTCGTCACATCTGCTGTGTCAGTCACTTCGATGTCGTAGCCTTCTAGGCGGGCCAGGGCGACCCATGCGCCGCAACATCCACAGGTCGGGCTCTTTGTAACGTGCATGGTGCCGTGGTAGGACATGACCCCATGGTCATCTGCATGAGCCATGCCAGCCCAGCCGAAGGACGCCATTCCAAATGCGAGTGCGACGGCGGGTGTAAAGGCCAGAATTGTTTTGATCGGTTTCATAAGATGTTCCTCTCGAAAGGGTGCGCCCAAGGGTCAGGGCATCAGGCAAAGCCCGCTTTGATGTGATTTCTAGTCTGCGCCGCACCACGGAATGGCACGGCGGGCATCACACCGCGCGGGGCGGATCGAGAGGGCCGGACGGTTCAAATCCAGTCAAAAGCACACCGGATGTGCAGAACACATCCTCGCCTGTTTCGAGCGCGGTGTAACTTGATGTCAAAGCCGGAAGAAGGGCCAACAAAGCATGACAGGTCTGGGCGCGCTCTGTACTATCCTGACAGCACAAGGGTTGCCCATCAGCCATGCCTTCAACAGTTGCGTGTTCATGGTCTGAAACTGGCATATGTCCTGCGTCCAAAGCATTGGAGAGCGAGATGGAAAACGTCAATAGGACGACCAGAAGGATACGGACCACGTACATGCAACATACCTACACGGGGTATATGTGATTTGGCAAGTCGCAGGTCTGTTACCAGTGGTCTCGGCAGTTCAATGACCGTGGGCATCTTTCCCCTGTGCCATGATAAAGTGATGTTCGCGGTGATGATCCCGGCTCGCCATCAGTCCAAAAAATCCAAGACCTTTGATCCTTGCCAGAACAGCCGGAATTTCACTAGTCACGCTCAGCTCGATCCCATCACTTGTTTCTGTTGAAGCGACCGTCCAGCGATCATCGCGGGCAAGCTGTGCGGCGTGAGCAGGAACCATGCGCCGAAGCGTGGTGATAGTGTCCGCATCGCCGGTGGCGATTGCACTGATCCCGTCCGGTAGGTCAGTTTCCATGACAATTGCGTCCATCACCAAGCGGTCCATATCGACCAAATGAGCCCGCAGCCCGGCCAGATCAACTTGCGCCCAATCCGTGTCCGGGTCTGCTTCCAACACGCGCACGACTTCGGAAAGAGCCGCAAATGCCCCTTGGCCGGGTTCGGACAAAGCAGTGCCGGTCGCTGCCTGTTCCTGCCCTGCGCAGAATGATTCATGCCATTACCGTGCTCTGTATGACTGGTCTGCGCGATTGCAAATACTGCGCCGCCTATTAAAGCCGTTGCAGTGAGAATTATCTTTGCTCGCATGTTCGCCTGCCTTTCAATTTAAATTTACAGACTATCCGAAATGCTCTTTCATCCATATGATTTCTATCATGTCACATTGGCTTGATGTTTTCGACGGCGCACCTGTCCATAAGGTTGCGAAAGGTGGATCGTTGTTTCGTCAGGGAGATTGCGTGCAGTCCATGTATCTGGTGCGATCCGGGGCGGTAGCACTGGAGCGTCCAATGGCGGATGGCGTCCCGCTGACGCTGTATATCGCCACCGCTGATATGGCTGTAGCCGAAGCATCCTTGTTTGCCGATGCTTATCACTGTGACGCAGTTGCACGTTCAGACGCCGCCGTCGCCAGCCTGCCACGCGCCAAGTTTCTGGCCCTAGTCCGAAATCACCCGGATGCGGCACTCAGTTTAATTGAAACTCAAGCGAAGGAAGTACAAGCGCAACGAGCGCGAATTGAAATCCTGAGATTGCGGCGGGTGGCTGAGAGGCTGGACGCTTGGATGGATTTATACGGCGAACCTGACAAAGGAGAATGGATCAATGTTGCCAACCAGATCGGTGTATCCGCTCCGGCACTCTATCGGGAACTGGCGAAGAGACGTGACTAGCACGGTTATTTTCGTCCGATTGGAAAACCGGCCATTTATACATGATGCAGCATTGATTAGTAATGGGATGGACCGGCTGCTTCACCCAGCAGGTTAGGCTTTGCCTATTTTCTGCAAACAGGAGAAGTAGCTATGAAGACCAAAACCCCAGAAGGTATCGATGAGATCGCTGTCATTGGCGTCGACATCGGCAAAGACACATTCCACCTGGTTGGCTTTGATCACTCGGGGCGGCACAAAAACGCGACAGGTCCAATCAGCCGGTCAGAAGAAAACAGTGCCAACATCATGACCATTCCTGGGATTGGTCCGCTGATCTCAACTGCCATCGTTGCCGCCATTGACAAGGGCGATGTGTTCGACCGAGGCCGAGACTTCGCCGCGTGGGTCGGATTGGTACCACGCCAGTTTAGCACTGGCGGACGGACAATCCTTGGCCGGATCAGCAAGCGTGGAAACAACTATCTGCGGATGCTATCGGTGCAGACCGCAAATGTCATCCTCCTGCGACCGCACCGCTGGGATGTCCTGGGGTTGGGACCATGGTTGCGTGGCGTTGTGGGTCGGATGCCGCACAACAAAGCCGCGGTCGTGCTAGCCAACAAGTTAGCCCGCACCGCATGGAGCGTTCTGCGGCACGGATCGAAGTATGCGGTCCAGAGAGACGAGGCTTTGGGCGCCATCTGAAGCGCCCTGAGCCCCTAAGGAGTTCGCGAAGGAGAAAAGCATGGAACGGAGACACTACGCCCCCAGAGTCTGAGAGCCCAAATGATCGTCATCGGTCTGGACAGTAATGAGACCAAGGCGCGTGCGTAGCCCAAAATGGCCACGGCCCGCGAGCCGATAAACAGGGCGGATACATATCAGCGACTACCGCTAGCCACGCCAATATCTCACTTGCGAACAGCAGCCGATACATACATTGGGCTCATAGCAGTCATTTGGTTGCCAACCGTCGGAAGAGGGTTCGTGTTGTCTGGGGATTCCTCTCAACCCGCGTTTTGCCGTTCCAGATAGCTTCGCAGCTCTTCGGTTTCGTGCCGTGCCTCGCGTAGCCCGTCCATGGCGGCCCGCAGCTCTGCCTCGGTTTGGCTAAGCTGGTTGGTCATTTCGGCTTCGCGCTGTTGCAGATAGGTGATCGCCTGGTCGCGGGTTTCTTCGGCCTCGTGCAGCGCCTGGGCCATCTTGTCCAGCTCGCCCACCTCTGATTTCGTCACCCGGGTGAACCGGTTGACCAGCCAGCTGGCAAACCAGCCCAGAACAAATGCCACGAAAAGGATGACAGCAGTGGCGATAATGAATTCGGTTCTGTTCACGTCCTGGCCTTATCTATTCGTTGGCGCCGTTGCTGTCGTCGTCATCGGTCGCTGCGTCCTCTTGGGCCGCTTCATCTTCTATCGCTTCTTCGGCCAGCGCGTCCAGCGTGCTGGTTTCTTCGGTTGTTGCTTCGGGCACGATCAGGCTGAATTCGATCCGGCGGTTGGCTTCGCGCCCGGCCTCTGTGTCATTGTCAGCAATTGGGTCTGCTTCGCCAAAGCCGATGGCCCTGAAAGTGCCGACGGGGACCCGCCGCGCGCGCAGGGCGGTCAGCACTGATTCTGCACGTTGTTGTGACAGGTTCAGGTTCATTTCCTCGCGCCCCTGACTGTCGGTATAGCCCGCCACCTGTATCCGCAAATCGCCGCAGCGCTTGAGGATTTCGGCGATATCATCAACCACAGCCAACGCATTGGCCGAGATATCGGCAGAGCTGGGGTCGAACGTAATCTTGCGGTTTTCCGTCACGATCTTGATCTGATCAACACATTCTTCGGGCGTTGGCAGCCCGGCGATCGGGTCAAGCTGTTCGACATAGGTCACATCGATTTCAAAAATCGCGTTTTGCCCCAACTTATCGATCAAGAGGCGCGAAATGGCTGCTGACGCATCCTGATTGCCAGTATTACCCCTGATCTGGATGGTGTCGGGTTCTACCACAACGGCCCCGTTTGAAAGTTCTGACAGCGCCTCGATCCCGGCAAGGACCCGTACGGACCATCCTGCGGGCAACCCTTCGGCAATGCGCGTGCCCATGGTGATCTGGTCTTCACTGAATTTGGCGGTGGCGTAGTTTTTGGCGACTGTGTTGGTCACGTCATCCGGCACGCGCCCCCGCAGCTGAACCTGGCCTTCGGGGCTGAGTGTGGCGGTGAATTGCGGTGGCCCTTCGGTCGATACCTGCTGCGCAACGGGCAGTTCGGAAGACAGCGCGAAGGCATCGGGCAGGGCATTTTCAAGTTCCCCGACCACATTGTCAAAGGTCCCCTGACCGGTGCCAAGCGGCGCAATCAATGTCACATCTGTATCGGACACCGTGACCGTGCCGCCCCCCAACTCGCCAATCGCCGCAATGGAAAGGCTGACCGCCTCTGCCCAGCTGCGTGAAGGCGCGCCGAGGGCCAGCGTGCAATTGGCGCGGTCGCGAAACCCGGCCTCTGATGCCGCGGCAAAGATCATTTGCATGGCTTCTTCGGTATCGGCCGCACATGCATCGAAATGCGGTCCGGCATCATCAATTACAAACCGCGTCGTGAAGGGCGAGATGACGGGCCGTGGCGCACTGATATTGATCGCCCTGCGCACGCCTGCGGGCGGGTTGCGTGTGAGAGCAGTTTCGAGGCGCCGTTTTTCTTCGGGGCTGTCTGAAATCGCCTCGACCGCGACGCGCTGCGCATAAACAGAAATCTTGGACCGAGGCAGCAATTCGAGCGCGCGTAGTGAATAGTTCAGCGCGTTGTCCCAGGTTTCGGGTTCGGGGTAATCGCCCACCTCAAGCAGGTCGGTGACAGGCAGTCCATCGGCGATATCAGCGATCCGGTCTGTCAGCCTTTCACGGTCGGTTGCCGCCGGGATCAGTCCAATCAGCGATACTCCGCGGTCATTCCGCAGGATTTCGATAGCAAATTCAGGTGGGGCCAGCACTTCCGAATCGGCGACGGACAGATTGTCGATCACCCGGCTTGCATCCACCATTTCCCCTGCCGCTGAGATCGCGCGGAAGCGCACGGCTTCTGTCGGGGCTTCCCCTTCGAGGATGATCTGAAGCCCATCGCCAAGCACAGATGCCCATTCATACCCCTTATCCAACAGGGTTTCTTGCACTGCGATCACTGATCTTTCTTCGACCACCGCAACGGTCGTTCGGGCCGCCGCGAAGGACCCGATTGCGGCGACGCCAAAGGCCACAAGGCGTATTAAAAGAGCAGAAAGGCGCATCACATACCGTCCATTAGCTGACGCCTGCATAGGCTGCTGTTTGGCGGGGTTCAATCATACCAAATAGGCAATGGCAAAAAATGGCAGGGGAAGGGCGCCTGCATTTCGATTTGATTGAAAGAGCTTGAGCAGAAGCGCGTTATCGGTCGCATCGAAACGCGCCAGTTGCCATGTCATATGCCAACCCATCGCCCATGGTCCGCCCAATGCGATGACCAGCGACAAGATGGATCGGTCATGGCATGCCAGCACCACGCCGGCGCCGATCAGGATTACACTGATTGTCAGGAACATCCGCAACCACTTTCGCGAATTGTCCCCGAACAGTCTTGCCGTGGACTTCACCCCGATCAGGGCGTCATCCTCTGCGTCCTGATGGGCATAAATTGTGTCATAGAACAGGGTCCACGCAATCCCCCCAAGATAAAGCAGCAAAGGTGCCGGCCCAACCCCGTTGGTATGCGCTGCCCAAGCCAGTAGCGCCCCCCAGTTGAACGCCAACCCCAGAAAGACCTGCGGCCACCATGTGAACCGCTTTGCAAACGGATAGATCGCCACCGGTGCCAGCGCGATGATCCCCAGCCAGATCGCCGTTTGATAGAAGGAAATCAGGATAAAGAATGCCAGCACCGCCTGCGCGACCATCCAGATCACAGCACCACCCACGGTCACTTGCCCCGACGGGATCGGCCGTGATCGTGTGCGCGCGACAGAGCCGTCGATATGCCGGTCGGTGATGTCATTCCATGTGCAGCCTGCCCCCCGCATCAGGAACGCCCCGATGGCGCATCCGCAGATCGTCCACAGGTCATGCTGGCTACTGGAATCAGTCGCCAGAATAGCCAGGGCCAGCCCCCAGAGGCAGGGCAGATACAAAAGCCATGTTCCAATTGGCCGATCCGCACGGCTGAGCCGCAGATAAGGTCGTGTAATTGCGGGTGCGAACCTGTCTACCCAGTTGTCTTTCACCGCGTCTGCGACCTGGCCTGTTGGCTCTGGTGTCTGGGGTGTGTCGGTCATATGGTCCGCCTCATGGCAAGCAAAGTGCGTCTTTTTGTAGATCAGCCTTTGGGTAAAGGGCAATCAGTTCTGCTGAACCGAGAGCAGGCGCATTACCTGTTTGGTGTCATGCGTCTGGCCCTGGGCACTGTTTTGTCCTTGATCAACAGCCGTGATGGCGAATGGGATGCCGAGGTCGCCGAAGCTGGCAAGAAGGCCGGTGTGCTGATCTGTCGCGCGCAGACCCGTCCGTTGCAGATGCCCCCTGACTTATGGCTGCTCTTTGCCCCTATTCGCAAGGAACGTACCGCATTCATTGTTGAAAAAGCGGTTGAGATGGGGACGGCCCGGATTTGCCCTGTGCAGACTGCCTATACCCAGAACGCTGACCGGTTGCGCGTCGATAAGTTGCGCACCCATGCCGTTGAGGCGGCAGAGCAATGTGGCGGTACGTTTGTGCCCCCTTTGGATGATCTGGCCAAACTGGATCGCGTTCTGGCTGATTGGCCAGCGGATCGCCAATTGATGTTTTGTGATGAAGCTTTGCTGGGCGCACCCTTGACCTTACCCGATCTGCCCGGCCCATGGGCGGTACTTATAGGCCCCGAAGGTGGGTTTTCAGATGCTGAAAGGGCGCAGCTGCGCGCCTTGCCCTTTGCACATCCTGTCAGCCTTGGTCCGCGCATCCTGCGCGCTGATACAGCCGCCGTCGCCGCCTTGACCCTATGGCAGCAGGCGTTGGGGGATTGGGCATGATCCACGCCACTGCGGCTGACCGCCCAAGGATCGAGGCGTTTCTGGCCCAGCATGCCGAACGGGCGATGTTCCCGCTCAGCAATTTGCGCCGTCATGGCATGGATGGTGGTCATGAATACGCGGTGCAGTTCTGGTACGCGGAAGCCAGTGATCAGATCACCGATGTGATGACGCTGACCGATGGGGGCATGGCATTGCCTTTCCTGCCATCCGGTGATTTTGCTGCTGCGGTTGATGTGATCACAGGCCGTTCGTTGACCGGTATGGCCGGGCCACTTGCCGATGTGCGCGGGGTTGAAAGGTTGGGATACGCAACCTGCCCGCGCAGTTTTGATCACAATGAACCGCATTTCCTTCTGCATCTGTCCGATTTGGTGATCCCTGCGGGTGTTGGCGTTTTACGACCTTTGGCGGATGCGTCGCCTGATGTCATCAAAGGCTGGATTACCGATTATGACACCAACACGTTGAATGCGCCCCTGGAACGCGCGGTGATCGAGGCAGAGCGCGCTTATGGTCATTACCTGTCCAGCGGCAGCCACAAGGTGCTTATGGATGGTGATACCCCACTGTCGATGACCGGGTTTAATGCCCAAATGCCCGATATCGTTCAGTTGGGTGGCGTTTATACCCCGCAAGAGCTGCGCGGGCGGGGCTTTGCCCGTCGTGCGGTTGCCCTGCATCTGGCAGAGGTTGCCGCCCTTGGCGTCACCCGTGCCACCCTGTTTTCGGCCAGCGACATGGCCGCCCGCGCCTATCGTGCGGTTGGATTTGAACGCATTGGTGAATGGTCACTGATCCTGTTTGACGGCCCCCAGCAGCGCTACCATCCGTCATGATCCGGGCTACCAAAGCGGACCGTCCGGCGATCGAGGCGTTTTTGCGCGCCCATATCGCCACGTCGATGTTTCCCCTGACCAACCTGATCAATCACGGCATGGATGGGGGCCATCCGCGTGCTGTGCATTTCTGGTTGCGCTGGCAGGCCGGGCAGATCACCGATCTTGTGACCGTCACCGAAGAGGGCATGTTGTTTCCGCAATGTCCAACCGGCCTGTGGGGTGACGTGGCGGTGGTCCTGGCGGATCAGGGCGTAAAGGGGGTGTTGGGCGAGGCCGGGCAGGTGGCCGCCTTGCGGGCCGCACTGGGTGTCATTGCGCCTGCGCCGCTGGACACCGCAGAGCCGCTTTACGAAATGCCACTGGCGGATTTGCAGATGCCGCAGACGGACGGGTTTGTCCTGCGCCCGCTGGTAGAAGCCCCGCGCGCGCTGATGGAAGAGTGGCGCGCCGCCTATTGTGTTGAGTCCCTTGCGGTCCCAAATGAAGGGGCAATGGAACAGGCCACCAAAGATATCAGCACCTATCTGGAACAGGACAGTCACCGGGTCTTGTTGCAAGATGGGGTTCCGGTTGCGATGACTGGTTTTAATGCGGCCCTGCCGGACGTTGTGCAAATTGGCGGCGTCTACACCCCGCCCGCGTTGCGCAGTCATGGCTATGCCCGCACCGCGCTTGCCCTGCATCTGGTCGAGGCGCAAGCGCACGGCGTTGCCAAAGCGGTGCTGTTTGCGGCCAACCCGGCTGCATCGCGCGCCTATGAGGCGTTGGGCTTTCGCCAGATCGGAGCATACTCAATTGTGGCTTATGATGATCCGCAGGTGATCCGTGGCTGAGTTTTTGCGCCCCGAAATCCGCCAGTTCCTGTTGCGCTGGCGCGAGGTGTTGCTGGCCGGTGTTGTCGGTCTGCTGGGGGTCTGGTGGGGGTTAACCGGGCTTGGCATCAATTTCTGGCTGGGTGTTGTGATGATTGCCGTGGCTGGTGGCTGGGGTTTTGCCGCTGTGCAGCGCGTGCGCTTTGCCCAAGGGGGCGATGGTCCTGGTGTCGTGCAGGTTCGCGAACGGCGGTTGGGCTATTTTGGCCCCTTGGACGGCGGTGTCATGGATATTGCCGATATGAACCAGCTGGAACTGGACCCCGCCACATATCCCACCCCCAGCTGGATCCTGACCGGCATGGGCGGCCAACGCGTGGCTATTCCGATCAACGCTGTCGGGTCGGATGATTTATTCGACGTCTTTGCCGCATTGCCGGGAATTGAAACCTCTGCGGTATTGGATGTGCTGTCACACACACCAGATGCGCGCGTAACAATATGGTCCCGGACCCGCCCGCTCTTGCATTGACAGCGGGTTTGGTTCACGTCACCGATAAAGACCTAGTTGTCGCGAAACGGAGCATCGCCCATGTCTGTCCCTCAATCCGGCGGTGGCCTGATCGAAAACCACGCACAATTGGCGGAATTTTTAGCCAAGGGCTGCAAGCCCCGTGATCAGTGGCGCATTGGCACAGAGCATGAAAAATTCGGCTATTGTCAGGATACGTTGAAGCCATTGCCCTATCAGGGTGAGCGGTCGATCCGCGCCGTGCTGGAAGGCTTGCAGCATCGGTTTCAGTGGGACCCTGTTTTTGAGGATGGCAAGATCATTGGCCTGACCAAGGATGGTGCCAACGTCAGCCTTGAACCCGGCGGCGCGTTAGAGCTGTCAGGCGCCCCGCTGGAGACAATTCACCAGACCTGTGATGAGGTGAATGTGCATCTGGCCGAGGTCAAATCAGTCTCTGACGAGATTGGGGTCAAATTCATCGGTCTGGGCGCTGCCCCTGAATGGACCCATGACCAGATGCCGTTGATGCCCAAGGGCCGCTACAAGCTGATGAACGACTATATGCAAAAGGTCGGCACCCATGGCACCCAGATGATGCGCCGCACTTGTACTGTGCAGGTCAATCTGGATTTCGCGTCAGAGGCTGACATGGTTCAGAAAATGCGCGTGGCACTGGCGTTGCAGCCAGTGGCGACGGCCCTGTTCGCCAACTCGCCGTTCTTTGAGGGCAAACCCAACGGCCATAAATCCTGGCGCAGCCGGATCTGGCGCAGTCTGGATGATGACCGTACCGGCATGCTGCCTTTCGTGTTCGAAGAGGGGATGGGCTTTGAACGCTGGGCCGAATGGGTCTTGGATGTGCCGATGTATTTTGTCTATCGCGACGGTAAATATATCGACGCGCTGGGCATGTCGTTCCGCGATTTCCTGAAAGGTGAATTGCCCGCCTTGCCCGGTGAAAAGCCGACCCTGTCTGACTGGGCGGATCATCTGACGACGGTGTTCCCCGAAGCGCGGGTCAAGCAATATATCGAAATGCGTGGTGCGGATGGCGGGCCCTGGCGGCGCCTTTGCGCCTTGCCAGCATTCTGGGTTGGGTTGATGTATGATCAATCAGCCCTCGATGCGGCTTGGGACCTGTGCAAGGGCTGGTCTGCTGAACAGCGCGAGGCCTTGCGCGTGGGCGCGTCCGTTGATGGGTTGCAGGCGCAGGTGGACGGGATCAGCATGCATGATCTGGCCCGCGAGGTTGTCGCCATTTCCGAGGCTGGGCTGAAGTCCCGCGCGATGCCCGGTGCCGGTGGCATGGTGCCTGATGAGACTCATTTCCTGAATGCGTTGAAGGAAACCATTGAGACGGGCAAAACCCCGGCTGATGAATTGCTGGATCACTACCACGGTGATTGGGATGGCGATCTGAAACGGATTTACGCGGAATATAGTTATTGATGTGTTGTATCCCGGGGCAAGGCCCCGGGATACAAGCTTTTAGGCAGCGGCTTGCTGTTTGGCGGCTTGGGCCACCACGTCGCGCAGCGTTGCGATCGCGTGGCTGAACCCCAGACCAAGGCATAGGATCGACAGACCCAAGGCGGCCATGATGCCTTCGGGTGCCAGATCAGGCAGTGTGACGAATACCCCGGCTGCGATGATCAACACCCCGCCGCCACCGATAGCGACGAAGCCGGTGACGATTGTCAGCGACCCTGCGCGGGCGGCCCGGCCAGTGACAGGGCAGTCGGCCAGCGCTTCACCGATCTTGAAGATCATGAAGGACAACGCGCCAAGCGCGCAGCCGGCGAGGATGAAGTAGATTGGAAAGATGAGTAACATCTGATGTCCTTTCCTAGGTTTGCAGAATACGAATGTTTGGGTGGAAGGCGGCGTAGAGCCAGCCGAAGGTTCCGGCGTAAAGCGGGGCAAAGATCATCCCGAAACAGCCAAATATGAGTATGGCACTGGTTTCATCGACACCTATGACTGGTGGCAGGACGATCATACTGACAACGATCATGGCGGCGTTTCCGCAAAAACCGAGCCAAGCATATTCACCAAACCGCGGTTTGATCCGCCCGACCGCCCAAATCAGTGTTGGAGTGCCGATCACCAGATAGGGGATGATCCCCATCGGAAGTGCGAAGAACCCGATTGTCGTCCAGAAGCTGAGCGCGGTAACTATCAACGGTGCGCAAATCAGTGCGAATATGAAAGCCGTGGGATTGACCGAATAACGCGTATTGGGCGGATCCTTGGGTGGTTTCCCTGGCTTCTCGGTAATCCAAGGTGCCTTGTGATGTTCTGATATTTCTGTCATTTCAGAAACTCCGTAGTAAAAAAATCAGTCGGATTTGGGCAGGAACCGGGCGATCCGCCCGCCAAGTTTCAACGCGGCCATTTGGACACCGCGGGGCAGGCGGGCGATATCCATGTACCATTTGTCGAACATCTGCATGGTCTCCAAAGTCTCGGTCATGCGCGCCTTGATATGCGGTGGTGTCTTGTCGTCCTTGGCCTCTTGTGCCACCCGTTCGAGCGCTGCGATGGTTGGTGCGAATTCGCGGCTGCGCCGCCCTTCGACCACCACATGGGCCAGTTCAAACATGTCCCGGATCGAATGGAACTTGTCCCGCCGGTCGCCAAGGTCGCGGCTGGTGCTGACAAGTTTCCAGCCTTGCAGTTCCTTCAACCCGGTTGAGACATTGGAGCGTGCGAGGTTCAGCGCCTCGCAAATCTCATCCGCAGCCATCGGTTCGGGTGCCAGATGCAGCAGCGCGTGGATTTGCGCGACCGATCGGTTGACCCCCCATTTGGAGCCCATTTCACCCCAGTGCAGGATGAAGTCTTGCATAGCGGGTGTCAGGTGCACGGCGTGTTCCCAGATTTCTGTAATTTCAGAAATAACAGGATTTAATGATTTGTCAATCGATATCGTGACATCGTTCAGCCGGTCTTTTTCGCGCCGATCTTCGTCTCGGTCCCTTTGCGGAGCCGTTGGATATTGCCTGCATGTCGCAGGTAGATGAGTATGGCGAGCGCGATGCCCAGCACAAACATCCCCAGAAAGCCCAGAAATACCATAACCATCGGCATCCAACCGGCCATCAGCAAGGCGGCCAGTGACGAGTAGCGCGAGATCAGTGCGACGATCAGCCAGAACACGCAGGCAATCAGCCCGATGGGCCAGGCCAACATGCCGACGACACCCAGATAGGTTGCCACGCCCTTGCCGCCCTTGAATTTCAGCCAGACCGGGAAACAATGCCCAACCAGTGCGGTGAATCCGGCCAGCTGCGCGACATCATTGGCCCCGAATGTACCCGCGAGATAGACCGCAAGCGCGCCTTTGCCGGCATCAAAAAGCAAGGTCAGTGCGGCGGCTTTCTTGTTCCCGGTCCGCAGCACATTGGTAGCACCGATATTGCCTGAACCGATCTCGCGCAGATTGCCCAGATTCATGACCCGGGCCAGAATCACGCCACCGGGGATCGATCCTAGTAGATAGCCGATGACCCCCCACAGGATCAGCATTTGTGTCGTACTTTCCAGAATTGGCATCAGCCGTCCCCCCAAATCCGGGTGCCATCGACCCAGGTTCCCAATACCTTGCCCTGCATCCGTGCTCCATCGAAAGGGGTGTTTTTTGATTTCGACAAAAGCCGTGACCGATCCAGCTGAAATGGTGCGTCAGGGTCAAACAGGACCAGATCGGCAGGCGCACCCTTTTGCAAACGCCCGCCCGGACGCCGCAAGAGCTTGGACGGATTCAGCGACAATGCCCGGAACAGCCGGGGCAGGTCGATCTGTTCGGCATGGTAAAGCCGCAGGGCCGCAGGCAGCAGTGTTTCAAGGGCAACAGCCCCGCTCGCCGCCTCTTCAAAGGGCAGGCGTTTGCTTTCTTCGTCCTGCGGCGTGTGCATGGAACTGATGATATCGATCAGCCCGTCGGCGACAGCTTGTACGACCGCATTCCGATCCTCTTCGCTGCGCAAAGGCGGCTTGAGTTTGAAGAAGGTCCTGTAATCGGACACGTCCAGTTCATTCAACGTCAGGTGGTGTATCCCGATGCCTGCCGTGATGTGCAGCCCGTTACGTTTCGCCCGTTCCAATGCGGGCAATGCGCGGGCGGTGGTAATCTGGTCGGCGTGATAGCGTGCGCCGGTCATCTCCAGAAGGCTGATATCACGGTCCAGCGCCATCCGTTCCGCCATCGCCGAAACAGCCGGCAATCCACGAAGTGAGGCGAACTTGCCAGACGTCGCCGCCGCCCCATCTGACAGGATCGGTTCCTGAACATGGGCAATCACCAGCGCGTCCAGACTGCGCGCGTAGGTCAGCGCGCGGCTGAACACCTTCGTGTTGGTTACCACCCGATCACAATCGGTGAAGGCAATGGCGCCTGCATCCTGTAGAAAGCCGATCTCGGTCATTTCACGCCCGTCGCGGCCTTTGGTCAGTGCAGCCATTGGCAGAACATGCACCGGCGCATCCTGCTGTGCGCGCCGTTCAACGAATTCCAGCGTCTCCGGTGTGTCGATGGCGGGCAAAGTGTCGGGGCGAGTCACAATCGTGGTGATCCCGCCCGCCGCAGCGGCCCGCCCGGCAGAGCGGAAAGATTCCTTGTGCCGTTCGCCCGGCTCGGACACCTTGACCCCGATATCAACGATCCCCGGCGCAAGGCACATGCCGGCGCAGTCAACCACGTTGGCATCTTTGGGCCGCGCGCCGTTTTCCGTGACCTCGCTGATCTTGCCGTCCGTGACTCGGATCGCGCCTGTCTGATCTGTCAGTGCCACCGGATCGATCAAGCGGGCATTGATGAAAATCGTGTCGGTCATTTGGCGTCTTTCTGTATGCCACGAATCAGTTGCAGCACGGATTTCCCGTCTGCAATCCGTTCAAAGCCGATTGGCACGTTATGCGCACCGTTCTTGCCGTTTCGTTCTTCGTTTGCGAAGAAAATACTTGAGAAACGACCATCATGATATTCGGTCACCGTGCGGCTGGTGATTGGATATGAACGGATACTGCGTCCGGCGAGTGGAAGCTTTTTTGCGATGAAGGCCCGTTTATCTGTCAGCGTGTACCATGTGCGACGCTTGACAAAGGATGTCTTGAACAGGCCGCCGAAGATGATCGCAAGCCCGGCCCCGAAATGAAGCAGACCAAACATCCAGAAGATGCTACCGGCCTGTGATGCACCAATCATCCAGAACAGGGTGAACCCGCTGAAAAATATACCAAATATCGTTGTGAACAGCATTGATGGTTTGAAGACAAAGCTACCATCCGGGCGGCCCTGCCACAGGATCGTCTCATCATTGTCCAAAAGGCCTTGCCAGCCGTCATCCTGTGGTGCTGTGGTGCCGTCATGCAGCGCGTCCATCATGCCACCCAGATCATTAGTCCGACCAACAAAAAGAGCACGATCAGCGCGACCATGGCGACCATGCCGCCAATGCGTGCGTCAGATTTTGGTGGTTTGCCAGGTGGATCATTGATGACCCCCTTAGCGCCGTCGCTCGAGAGCGGTTCGATGATTTGTAGCTGCGCCTGTGGCACATAGGTTGTGATGTGCCGTACCTCGGATGCTGGTTCCAGAGTGACCTCTGCCCCGCCGGCCGCGCTGGACATGATCAGGATGGCAAATCCTTCGATCCCGTTGACAGCGGCGATGTCATGATCCGCTGCCGCCATGTCATAGCCTTGGGCGATGTAATCGGTCAGCGACATGCTGCTAAGGTCATTGATGTTGATGATGTCGATATATGTCGGATCCAGCGCGTCGGTTCCGAACAACGCCTTTAACCCTTCGGGTGTCTTTTCGATTGCATTCTGGGGCAGGGTAACCCTGACCTCAAACACTCTGATCTGGCCGAAATCATTGGCGGGGATGTGCAGGCTCATGCCATCACCTCTTGCGGTTTGGCCCGCAGGTTCCGGGCAAGCAGTTCCATTGCGGCCATCCGCACGGCCACGCCCATTTCCACCTGTTCCTGAATAACCGACCGGTTGATGTCATCTGCAATATTGCCGTCGATCTCGACCCCCCGGTTCATCGGGCCGGGATGCATGACGATGGCGTCGGGCTTGGCATGGCGCAGCTTGGCTGCGTCCAGCCCGTAGCGGTGGAAATATTCCCGTTCCGACGGGATGAACCCGCCATCCATCCGTTCCTTTTGCAGGCGGAGCATCATGACGACGTCCACATCTTTGAGGCCCTCGGCCATATCCTCGAATACCTCGACCCCAAACGCCCCGATGCCTGTGGGCATCAGCGTGGGCGGCCCGATCAGCCTGATCCGGTTTTCCATCTTGCCCAAAAGCATGATGTTCGACCTTGCCACGCGGGAATGGGCGATATCCCCACATATAGCGATAGACAGGCGGTGCAACCGCCCTTTCGCCCGCCGGATCGTCAGCGCATCAAGCAGCGCTTGCGTGGGGTGTTCGTGCCGTCCATCACCTGCGTTCAGCACTGCGCAATTCACCTTTTGCGCCAGCAGGTCCACAGCACCCGAATGCGGGTGGCGCACCACCAGCAGATCGGGGTGCATGGCGTTCAGCGTCAGGGCGGTGTCGATCAGGGTTTCCCCCTTTTTGATCGACGAGGCCTGCATCCCCATATTCATCACATCCGCCCCTAACCGTTTGCCCGCCAGTTCGAAACTGGCCTGCGTCCGGGTCGAATTTTCAAAGAACATGTTGATCTGGGTCAGTCCGGCCAGCACATCCTTGTGCTGCACGCCCCGTCGGTTCTGGTCGGCGTAGCTGTCGGCAAGATCAAGCAGGGTAGCGATTTCGGACGGATGCAGCGGTTCGATGCCCAAAAGATGTCTTTGTCGGAATGTCATGCGGGCCTTCCTTGCTGCTTGCGCGGTTATATGTGTGCCGCCTCGCCCGGGCAAGCGGAACGCGCTACCCTCTTTTGTTCATCGCAGCTATGGTCGGGGCGATGGATTCTGCGGACACATATTGGCACGATCGCGCCTTGCTGGAATGGCAGCTGGAACTAGGGGCCGTTGATGCCATCGGGGACGCCCCGGTTGACCGTTATGCATTGGAAGTGGCCAAGCCCGCACCCAAACCGGCAGCTACCCCAGCGGCCCCGCCGCCAGTGCCGGAAGCGCCACAGGTTGATGCCGCGGCAATAGCGACCTCTGCCGCGTCGGGTGCCGGTGATTTGGATGGCCTTTCGGGCGCAATGCAGGCGTTTGAGCATTGTGAATTGAAACGCGGTGCCCGCAGTTTCGTGTTTTGTGACGGTCAGCCAGCCGCCCGTGTGATGATCGTGGGCGAGGCACCGGGCCGGGAAGAGGATCGTGCAGGCAAACCTTTTGTCGGGCGTGCGGGTCAATTGCTGGACCGGATGTTAGACGCCATTGATTTGGGCCGCGCGCATGATGACCCGGCCCGCGCCGTTTACATCACCAATGTGCTGCCATGGCGGCCGCCGTCAAATCGTACGCCGGATGCAGCGGAAATCGCCATGATGCTGCCCTTTCTGGAACGCCATATCGCCCTTGCGAACCCTGATCTGCTGGTGGTCATGGGCAACACGCCATGTCAGGCGCTGCTGGGCCGGACCGGGATCACCCGGATGCGCGGCCAGTGGACAGAGGCGTTGGGTAAACCCTGCCTGCCGATGTTCCACCCCGCCTATCTGTTGCGCAATCCGATCGCCAAGCGCGAGGCTTGGGCGGATTTGCTGGACCTGAATGCGCGACTGCGCAAGATATGATCACCCGATTTGAGAGGCAGACATGAGCCGTATTGACGACAACATGGATTTTGTTCCTGTGCGCATCGCCGTGCTGACGGTCAGCGACACAAGGCAGATGGATGACGACAAATCTGGCCAGACTCTGGTGGATCGCATTGCCGCTGCGGGTCATCATCTGGCCTATCGGAAAATTCTGCCCGATGAGCGTGAACAGATTGCAGGGCAGTTGCGCGCATGGTGCGCTGATGATGCAGTGGATGTGGTCATCTCAACCGGTGGTACGGGGCTGACCGGCCGTGATGTGACGGTCGAGGCGCATCGCGATGTCTATGAAAAGGAAATCGATGCCTTTGGTACGGTCTTCACAATTGTCAGCATGCAAAAGATCGGCACCTCGGCAGTGCAAAGCCGGGCGACGGCGGGCGTGGCGCAAGGGACCTATCTGTTTGCACTGCCCGGCAGTCCGGGTGCCTGCAAGGATGCCTGGGATGAAATCTTGTCCAAACAGCTCGATTTTCGGCACCGCCCCTGCAACTTTGTTGAGATTATGCCGCGTCTTGACGAACATTTGCGCCGGAAATGATCAACAGCTGCGTTATACTGGACGACAGGTGATCTGATCCTAACTTCTATCCTGTAAAGCAGGAACAATTTTTGATGCGTTTTCTACGTCGAAGCCTGACCGGCATTTTCTTGTTATCCGTGACCCTGGTGTTGATCGCCTGGGCCGCAAGCATGGTGCGCGATGCCGTGACCGCCCGGATGAGCGAGGAACCCCGCAGCTTCCCGCAGCGTGAACGTGTGTTTGCCGTCAATGTGCTGACGCTGGATGCCCAGACGATCACACCAGTATTGACCGTCTTTGGTGAATTGCGCAGCCAGCGCACGCTGGATTTGCGCAGTGCCACCGGCGGTACAGTGTTAGAGGCCAGCGATGATCTGATCGAAGGCGGCACTGTTACGGCGGGTCAGCTTTTGCTGCGCATTGACCCGGTCGAGGCTGAGGCCGCCTTGGCGCAGGTCCGTGCCGATCTTCAGGATGCAGAGGCAGAGCTGCGCGATGCCGAACGCGCATTGGTGTTGGCAGAGGATGAACTGACTGCCGCACAGTCGCAGGCGAGCTTGCGTGAACAGGCGTTGGACCGTGCCCGCGATCTGCAACAACGCGGTGTGGGGACGGCGGCGGCGGTTGAAACTGCTGAATTGAACGCCTCAACATCGCAGGCGTCGGTTCTGACAAGGCGGCAATCGCTCGCCTCGGCCCAAGCCCGGATTGATCAGGCGACCACCCGTCTGGCCCGTGTCAGGATTGATTTGGCAGAGGCCGCGCGCGATGTAACGGACACGCAGGTATTTGCCGGTTTTGACGGAACACTGGCCGATGTGACCATCAGCCTTGGCGGTCGCGTCGCGGCGAATGAGCGCTTTGCCCAATTGGTTGATCCTGATCAGCTTGAGGTCACTTTTCGTGTCTCGACCTCGCAATATGCCCGGCTGATTGATGGCAATGGCACATTGATCAATGCCCCCGTGCAGGCGGCGTTGGATGTGTCGGGCGTCAACCTGACAGCGACCGGCCAGATCACCCGCGAGGGGGCGACAGTGGGGGCCGGTCAGACCGGTCGCCTGATTTTTGCCCGTCTGGATGATCCGGCGGGGTTTCGCCCCGGTGATTTTGTCACCGTCAGCATTGATGAACCGTCTCTGGACAATGTGGCCCTTGTCCCGGCCACCGCCGTTGCCGCAGATGAAACCGTGCTGGTTCTGGGCGAAGAGGACCGTTTGCAAACTGCCGCTGTCCGGTTGCTGCGCCGTCAGGGTGATGATGTGATTATTGATGTCAGCGATGTTGCAGGGGCCACCATTGTGGCCGAACGGTCGCCGCTACTCGGTGCCGGGATCAAGGTGCGCCCGATCCGCCCCGGCGCGCCTGAAACTCTGGCAGAGCCGCAGATGATCACGCTCGATGCGGATCGCAAGGCGAAATTGCTGGCCTTTGTCACCGATAGCCGGATGCCAGATGATGTGAAGGCCCGCATCATCAGCCAGCTTGAACAGGAAGAGGTGTCATCCGAAACCGTGGCCCGCCTGGAAAGCAGGATGGGCAGCTGATGGTGACCGGGGGCGCAAAACTGACGGCGAGTGCGGGCGGGGTACTGTCCTATTTCACACGACATCGGACGGCGGCCAACCTGCTTCTGGTGTTGATGATCACCGCTGGTTTGTTCGCCTTTCCCAATATGCGGGCCCAGTTTTTTCCCGATGTGGTGGTTGATGACATCGACGTGTCCGTGACCTGGCAAGGGGCAGGGGCAGAGGATGTCGATGCCGCCATCGTGCAAGTGCTGGAACCGGTATTGTTGGGGGTTGAGGGGGTAACGTCCTCTGACGCTGTGTCAACCGAAGGCCGCGCATCGATCCGGCTGGAGTTTCAGCCTGGCTATGACATCGACAGGGCGGCGGAAGATGTGCAATTGGCCGTCGATGGCACCACCAACCTGCCCGAAGACGCCGAAGATCCCAATGTGCGGCGCGGCGGCTGGTCTGACCGGGTCACCGATGTGGTGATCACCGGGCCCGTGGGCGTTGACCAACTGGGCCGTTTTGCTGATGAGCTATCCACCCGGCTGTTTGCTGAGGGTGTCACCCGCGTCATCATCCAAGGCGTGGCGGCGCCCCTGACCATTGTTGAAGTGCCGTCGCTTTCGCTGATCGAGTTCGATATCGGCATGTCCGACATTGCCGACCGGATCGCGCAAGAGGCGGCGGCAGACCCTGCCGGTGATGTCTCTAGCAATGCCCGCGTACGAACTGGTGTCGCCAAACGCAGTGCAGAGGCGATTGGCGCGATTGTGCTGCGGTCTAACCCGGATGGATCAAAGCTGACCATTGCTGATGTGGCGGATGTTCGGGTTGAGGGGACCGATAGGGAACGCGCATATTTCGTGGATGATGACCCGGCGATCAAACTACGCGTGCAGCGATCATCCCAAGGGGACGCAATCGGGATGCAGGAAACGGTGGAGCGTGTGGCGGGCGAGCTGAGCTCGTCCTTGCCCGCCGGGGTGGCGATTGAGCTGACAAATGCCCGTGCCGAACTGATCACCGGTCGCCTTGATATCCTGCTGGATAACGGTCTGACGGGTCTGTTGTTGGTGGTGGCGCTGCTGTTCTTGTTCCTGAACGCGCGCACGGCCTTCTGGGTCGCCTTTGGTATCCCGGTGGCCATGTTGGCCGCGATTGCGTTGATGTATCTGGTGGGGATCACGATCAACATGATCTCGCTTTTTGCGCTGATCATTACTTTGGGGATCGTCGTTGATGATGCAATTGTCGTGGGGGAACATGCGGATTTCAGGGTTCGCAAGCTGGGCGAACATCCCACGGTTGCGGCTGAAAATGCGGCAAAACGTATGTTCAGCCCGGTGTTTTCGGCCACGATCACAACCGTCATCGCCTTCTTTGGTCTGGTCATTATCGGCGGCCGTTTTGGTGATCTGATCGCCGATATTCCGTTCACTGTGATCGTTGTCCTAATCGCCAGCCTGATAGAGTGCTTCCTGATCCTGCCCAATCACCTTAGCCATGCGATTGCCCATTCGGCCAAGGATCATTGGTACGACATGCCGTCGCGCGTTGTGAACCGTGGCTTTGAATGGTTCCGCGAAAAGGCGTTTCGCCCTTTTATCGGCTTTGTGATCTGGGCGCGTTACCCTTCGTTGGCACTGGCGCTTGTGGTGCTTGCCTCCTCTGTTTCGCTATTTATCCAGCGCGACGTGAATTGGCGTTTCTTTAACGCACCAGAGCGCAGTCAGGTGACGGGCAACTTTGCTATGCTGCCTGGTGCGACGCGCGATGACACGCTTGAGATGATGCGCGAAATGCAGCGCGCCGCCGACGCGCTGGGCGCGGAATACGAGGCCGAACATGGGCTGAATCCGTTGAAATTCGTGGTGGCCGAGGTCGGCGGCAATTCAGGTCGTGCCATTGCCGGGTCCGACACCAAGGATCCCGATCAGTTGGGCGCGATTACCATCGAACTGATCGACGCTGACAGCCGCCCCTATACCAGTTTCGCCTTTGTCAGCGCCTTGCAGGACAGCATCGTGCAGCACCCGATGGCCGAAACCGTCAGCTTTCGCAGTTGGGCCAGCGGCCCGGGTGGTGACAGCCTTGATATCCAGATGTTCGGGGCCGATAGCGATACGCTGAAGGCTGCCGCCGA
The DNA here is from genome assembly GCA_947503925.1 of uncultured Paracoccaceae bacterium. Classification (GTDB taxonomy): domain Bacteria; phylum Pseudomonadota; class Alphaproteobacteria; order Rhodobacterales; family Rhodobacteraceae; genus Yoonia. The sequence continues at coordinate 51,568 of CANNFQ010000007.1, forward strand.
GGCGCTGAAAACCGAACTGTCCCAATTCCCCGAGATTTCGGGGCTGGAGGACACGCTTGGCTATGACAAGGAAGAACTGATCCTTGAACTGACGCCGCAAGGGCAGGCGCTGGGCCTGAATATCGACGGGTTGGGTGGTGTTCTGCGCAACAGGCTGGCGGGGACCGAGGCCGCGACATATCCCGACGGTGCCCGCTCTGCCTCTATCCGCGTTGCCTTGCCAGATGGTGAGTTGTCGGCGGATTTCCTGGACCGCACCCAGATCAGGACCGGCGACGGGGTTTACGTGCCGCTTGCGGATGTCGTCACCGTGCAAAGCCGGACCGGATTTTCCACGGTGCGCCGCGAAAACGGGATACAGTTGATTTCGGTCACCGGTGATCTGGATGATGATGACGCGCAACGCGCGACGGAAATCCAGCAGTTGATCAATGATGATATCCTGCCACGCGTGCAGTCCAATTTCGGCGTCGAAAGCCAGCTATCGGGGCAAAGCGAACAGGAACGCGCGTTTCTGAGCGATGCGCAGACCGGTCTGGTTCTGGTCCTGCTGGGGATTTACCTGACACTCAGCTGGATTTTCAGCAGTTGGACACGGCCCGTTGTGGTCATGGCGATCATCCCCTTTGGCCTGATCGGGACGATCTGGGGGCATTATGTCTGGGACGTACCGCTGAGCATGTTTTCCGTTGTTGGCATGATCGGCATGGTGGGGATCATCATCAATGACAGCATTGTTTTGGTGACGACGGTTGATGAATATGCCGAAGAACGCGGGCTGGTGCCTGCGATTATTGACGGGGCGGTGGACCGTTTCCGTCCGGTTCTGCTGACCACATTGACCACGGTGCTGGGGCTGACCCCGCTTCTATATGAAGGGTCCAATCAGGCGGAATTCCTGAAACCAACCGTGATCACGCTGGTCTTTGGGTTGGGGGCAGGCATGTTCCTTGTCCTGCTGGTGGTGCCATCGCTGATGGCGATGCAGGCCGATATCCGCAGGCAGGTACAATCGGCCAAGCGCGCCTTGCGCGGTCGCAGTTTTGGCATGTGGGCACCTGCCGCGCTGGGTGCGCTGGGCGCTGCGGGATTGTTTGCCGCGACCGTGGCCCCGATCCTGTTGACGGGGCAGCCATGGGCGGCGGCTGCAAATGCCTTGCCGATGCTCAATGGGGGCGTTGTTGCCGCAACGAGTATCTTTGCTGCCGCATTAATGGTGTGGTTGCTGCTGATTTATGTTCTGGTAGGTGTCGTTATCGGGGCGTCGCGGGCGCGGGGCTAGCCCGCACTGCACCCATGGATATCGACGGCCTGATCGCTACCTAGAACGGTGATGCGGACCGCCGAACGATCAAGCGCAAAGGCCGTACCGTCATAGTTCACCATGTCCACGGATGCGGTCAACTGGCCGCCCTGCCTTGTGACCTGCGCCTCGGATACCCAGACGCTGGGATCACCTGCCTCGACCACAACCACCTCACGCGCGCCGGCGCTGTCCATTTCCATTGTCGCGGTGACCCGCAGGCCATCATCAATGGGCGCAATTGCGCAGGTGACGTTGCCGACATTGGCCTCTTCCGCTGACAAGGGTTGGTCAATCATGGCGGCGGCTATTGCCCCATCGCGATCGTTCGTTGCGGGCAGAAGCGCCTCAAATTCCAGCGAAACCGGGATGCAGATTTCCTCGCAGACGCCAATGCTAAGTTGCCCGCTGACTTGTAATGGCCCTGCTGCATCGCGGCTGCCAATTGTGATCGGAACAATCACAGCGTCATGGTAGCCGATTGATCGCATGCCGTTTTGGTCAAACACCTGGGGCGTCGGCCAATGCGGCGTGATGCTGTCGATATTGGGTGATCCTGCAAAGGAAAACTGCGGTGGAATGCCCGCATCGCCGGGCGCGCGCCAATAGGTTTTCCAGCCAGGTTGCAGCGTGATGCGCAGACCGGCGATATGGTCACCTGATGCGGTGCGCCAGCCGGGCAAAACGTCGATTCGTGCAAGATCGTCAAACGGCCCCGCTGCGACAAGCGCAGGCAGGGACATCAGGAATGTAGAGACGAGCAAAAGGTTGCGCATAAATGCTTAGTTAAGCATTGGCGTTGTAATAGAAAGTCACGTTTGGGAGAACTGACAGGATGGTGACCCTTGCGTCACCCAAGCCAGAAGCACATTATGCGCCCCATGATGACAGATACGAATGACCTGACCGGCAAGCTTTTGATCGCGATGCCCGATATGGGTGATCCGCGTTTCGCCCATACTGTGGTCTATATGTGTGCCCATGCCGATGATGGCGGGATGGGTCTGATCGTGAACAAACCCCAAAGCGAAATCCAGTTTGGTGATCTGCTTGACCAGCTTGGCATCGACCGGGACCCGAACGTGCGGGATATTCGGGTGCATTTTGGCGGCCCCGTCGATCACGCCCGTGGGTTTGTTTTGCATAGCGCCGACTACTGTTCGGACACCGGCACGCTGCAAGTTGATGACCGGATTGGAATGACCGCGACGATTGATGTGTTGGAAGATATCGGCAAAGGACGCGGCCCGAAGACATCCATGTTGGCGTTGGGTTACGCCGGTTGGGGGCCGGGGCAGCTCGAATCAGAGATTGCACAGAATGGCTGGCTGATCTGCGATCCACGCGATGACATCGTCTTTGGTCGGGCCAATGAACATAAATGGTCCGCTGCACTGAAAGTGCTAGGAATTGATCCGATCCTGCTGTCATCAACGGCGGGGCGGGCCTGACTATTTCTTTGTATACTTCGTTTTGATCAAAGCGATCATCGACAGAAGCAAAGTAAAGATATCGATGACCCCGGGCGTTGCTGTGGCGCCACCACCGGGCATCTGTGTTTCCAACTGACGGACCATGGCCTGCACATCCTGCGGCGCGGCGCCGGTCACACCTGCATCGCTGTTCTTTGCGGCCTTGAGCCAGTTATTCAGCGCATGTTTCACCCCATCAAGCGCGCGCGTTTCGGCATTTGGGCCATCCCGCAAGGCCGCTTCCAACGCCAGCAAGGCAAGTGCGACCTTGCCCAAGGCATCAGACAGTTGCGCGACATTGTTTTCCTGGCTCATCAGTCGCTGGCCCGCAGCATAGCTGTCGCCACCAAAGCGTTGTTTTTCATGCACCATGTGGTTGAAATGGCTTTGTGATTTCAGATCGCGCTGGACGTTCTGAATTGTCTGCTGCCAGCCTTCGATCTTGCGTTCAACCTCATTATGGCCATGCGTATCAGGCTTGGGCGGATTGCCTGTCAGCTTGATTCTTTCGCTGTCGATCTGACCGGCAAGCGTGTTCAACGCAAAAAGTTTCGCCTCGTGGCCCATGTCGTTTCCTTCGTTTGCGATACATGGCCACAATAGCCATCGCGTCCGCATTGGAAACAGCCATCGCGCGAAATCTTGGCGCTATGTCACAATCATTTGGTGCGCGCCTATTCGGCGATCAGCGCCGCCATGATTGCCTTTGCGCTGTCGCTGGCCCAATCGGCGTCACCCTGCAGGCGGGCGATTTCGTTGCCGTCCCGGTCAAGGATCAATGTCACGGGCAGCCCCAGAATGCCCAGACTGCGCGCCACGCTTTGCCGCGCATCAGTGTGCAGCGGCAGGTTATCGACACCAATTTCATCAAAGAATCGCTGCATCGCGGGCACTGGGTTGCGCCCGGTTGCGATGGTCACAACCTGCATATCCGGCCCGCCCATCGCTGCCTGTAAGGCAGATAGATGCGGCATTTCCTTGCGGCAGGGCGCGCACCATGTCGCCCAGAAATTCAGCACCACATATTGCCCTTTGTAGGCGGCAAGCGTCATTTCGCTACCATCTTCGGAGGTGAACGCAACATCGGTGCCGTCCATCGGTGCGCTGTGCACGGCCAGCTTACGCATGTCACCATCCCGCAGCGCTGCAATGTCCTGCGCGGCAGCGCCGTTTGCAACGCTTGCAAGGGCCGTATAAAGCAGGGCTGTTATCAACTTCCGCATGAGATGTTTCCTTTATGACCAAATCCGCAAACACGATGTGGGGCGGGCGTTTTGCCGCCGGACCAGACGCGATCATGGAGGCGATTAACGCCTCAATCGGGTATGACCGCCGACTTGCACCGCAAGACATCGCAGGTTCACGCGCCCATGCCGCCATGTTGGCCGCCACAGGCATCATTAGCGATAACGATGCTGAGGCGATCCGGGAAGGTCTGCTCACCGTATTGTCAGAGATTGAAACCGGCGATTTCCCGTTTTCGACGGCGTTGGAAGACATCCACATGAATGTGGAGGCGCGGTTGAAGGAATTGGTCGGCGAACCGGCAGGCCGTTTGCACACCGCCCGGTCGCGCAATGATCAGGTGGCGGTCGATTTCCGCCTTTGGGTCCGTGACCAATGCGATCAGGCGGATGAGGCGCTGGGCGCCTTGCAGCAGGCACTCCTGGGTCAGGCGGAGGCGGGGGCCGATTGGGCCATGCCCGGTTTCACCCATTTGCAGACCGCCCAGCCGGTGACATGGGGCCACCATATGCTAGCCTATGTCGAAATGTTTGCCCGTGATCGGTCCCGGTTTGCTGATGCCCGCGCCCGAATGAACACATCACCGCTGGGATGTGCGGCTTTGGCAGGCACATCATTCCCGATTGATCGGGACATGACGGCACAGGCGCTGGGCTTTGACCGCCCGATGTCCAATTCACTGGATGCGGTGGCCGACCGTGATTTCGCGCTGGAGTTTCTGGCGAGCGCCAGTATCTGCGCGATGCATCTTAGCCGCTTGGCCGAAGAGCTGGTGATCTGGTCATCTGCCCAGTTCCGGTTTGTGAAGATGTCCGACAAATGGTCCACGGGGTCATCCATCATGCCGCAAAAGCGTAATCCGGATGCCGCCGAGCTGATCCGGGCCAAGATCGGCCGCATTTTCGGGGCCAATGTTGCGCTGATGACGGTGATGAAGGGCCTGCCGCTGACCTATTCCAAGGACATGCAAGAAGATAAGGAACAGACCTTTGACGCTGCCGACAACCTGATGCTGGCCTTGGCCGCGATGACCGGGATGGTCGCGGATATGACCGCCAATCGCGACAACCTGAAAGCTGCGGCATCAGGCGGGTTTTCGACGGCCACCGATCTGGCTGATTGGCTGGTGCGCGAATTGGGGCTGCCGTTTCGCGATGCCCATCACGTCACCGGGTCGCTGGTGGCCATGGCCGAAGGTAAGGGTTGTGATCTGCCGGAACTGACCCTGGCTGATATGCAATCTGTGCATGATGGTATCAGGCCGGACGTGTTTGATGTGCTTGGGGTTGAAAACTCTGTCGCATCGCGCACAAGCTATGGCGGCACGGCGCCGTCACAGGTCCGTGCTCAAATCGCCCAATGGAAGGACGTGTTGAAATGAAGCAGATTGCCTTGTTTTTGATCCTTGTCAGCCTTGCTGCCTGTGGTGCCGATGGCGCGCCGATGCGCCCCAGCGCAAATCTGGGCCTGAGCCTGGGTTCCGGCGGTGTCAGCACGAATGCAAGCGTTGGCGCAAGCAATGGCACCGTCAGCGTTGGGGTTGGTCTGTGATGCGGATCGTTTTTCTGCTGCTCGCCATCTGGGGCGCGATCCATCCAATGTATTATTTCATCACGTGGTTCGATGAAAACGGCTGGGATCTCTGGCTGATGGTTGATGCCTGGCATGCCAATGCCGCCAGCAGCGGTTTGGTGTGGGATCTGACAATCGCGGCCATTGCCCTGACGTTGTGGATCATCACCGAAACGGCGCGGACCAAGAATTATCTTGGCCTGATCGCGATTCCGGCGACGTTCTGCATTGGGGTCAGTTGCGGTTTGCCGCTTTTCCTGTTTCTGCGGATGCGGGTCGTCTATACGCGTGACAAACGCGGCGTGCAGGATTTTTAGCGGCGCAGGGTTGGTCTTTCATCGCGATCTGCTATGTCCAGATTTGGTTTGGACAAAGGTAGATCACGGTGGATCATTTCTTGTATCAGAACGGCGCCTTATGCGCTGAGGGCGTGCCAGTCGCCGATATTGCGGCCGCTGTGGGCACGCCATTTTACGTCTATTCCACGGCAACCCTGACCCGCCATTTCACGCTGTTTGATGATGCGTTGAGCTGGGGTGATCATCTGGTCTGCTTTGCTATGAAATCGCTTTCCAATCAGGCCGTGATCAAGGTGTTGGCCGATGCGGGCGCTGGCATGGATGTTGTGTCCGTGGGTGAATATCTTCGGGCCAAGGCCGCTGGCGTTCCCGGCGACCGCATCGTGTTTTCCGGTGTTGGCAAAACGGCTGCGGAAATGCGCACGGCGCTGGAAGGCGGGATCAGGCAGTTCAACGTCGAATCTGAACCTGAAATGATTGTACTGGACCGCGTGGCACAATCGCTTGGGCTGGTGGCCCCGATCACCGTTCGGGTGAACCCCGATGTGGATGCCAAGACCCATGCCAAGATCGCAACCGGCAAGTCAGAGAATAAGTTTGGCATCCCGATCAGCCGCGCCCGCGATGTTTACGCGATGGCCGCCAAGATGCCGGGCCTGAAGGTCATTGGGATTGATGTGCATATCGGCTCGCAATTGACTGAATTGGCCCCGTTTGAGGCGGCGTATAAAAAGGTGGCCGAACTGACTGAACAGCTGCGCGCAGACGGGCACGAGATTAGCCGTCTTGATCTGGGCGGGGGCCTTGGCATTCCTTACACCCGTTCGAACGAGGCCCCGCCGCTGCCCACTGAATATGGCGCGCTGATACAGCGTACGGTCGGCCATCTGGGTTGCGAGATTGAGATCGAGCCGGGTCGCCTTATTTCCGGCAATGCCGGGCTGCTTGTTTCTAAGGTGATCTATGTGAAATCCGGCGAAGACCGCGATTTTCTGATCATTGACGGGGCCATGAACGACCTCATCCGCCCGGCCATGTATGAGGCTTGGCATGATATCATTCCTGTGGTTGAACCCGTGCCCGGTTTGGCCCCCGCAAAATATGATATCGTTGGTCCGGTCTGCGAAAGTGGCGACACATTCGCCAAGGCACGCGAAATGCCGCCGGTTGCCGCCGATGATCTGGTCGCTTTTCGGTCCGCAGGGGCCTATGGTGCCGTTATGTCGTCGGAATATAACTCTCGCCCCTTGATCCCCGAAGTTCTGGTGGATGGGGATCAATTTGCAGTTATTCGACCACGCCCTACCTATGAAGAGATGATTGCGCGCGATAGAATGCCGGAGTGGCTGACGTAATCCGCCACAAAATGGGGAGAGGCCCGCTGAAAGACCATCCCGATCAGATGCAGCATTTGCGCTGGCCCGTGACCGCCACCCGGTTGGGCATGGTCGCCGAGCAGCTCGTGCGCGCCTTTTGGCCGCTTTGGACGGTTGTCTTTCTGATCTTGGCCCCACTGATGATGGGCTGGCAGGATGAATTGCATGTTGAGTTTCTTTGGGGTGCGGCGGTTGTTTCGGTCATCGCATTTCTGGCAACCGCATTTTGGGGTGTGCGCCGCTTTCGTATCCCACCACGGGCTGCTGCCGTTAACCGCGTTGATGCGGCGATGCCGGGCCGCCCGATTGCGGCCATCACCGATACGCAGGCCATTGGTGGCGGCGATCCCGCGTCCGAGGCCGTGTGGCGTGCCCATATGGCGCGGATGGCCGAGCGCACTAAGGATGCGCAATTTGTAGAACCGGATCTGCGGATATCGGACCGCGACCCATACGGGTTGCGCTTTGTCGCATTGCTGTTTTTTGTTACAGCCCTACTTTTCGGCTCGCTTTTGCGTGTCACTTCGGTGGGTGAGATTGCCACCGGCCCGGAACCGACATTGGCCACCGGCCCGGTCTGGGAAGGCTGGATCGAGGCACCGGCCTATACTGGAAAACCGTCGATCTATCTGAATGATGTGCCGCCCGGCCCTTTGCGTATATCCACGGGCAGTAAGGTCACCCTGCGGCTTTATGGTGAGGTTGGTGCCTTGACCGTGGCCGAAACGATATCGGGCCGCACGGGTGAGGTTGGTGCGGCCTCTGACGCCCAGCAAAGCTTTGAAGTCACCCAATCTGGCAGCCTGGCGATTGAGGGTGAAAACGGCACTGGCTGGCAGGTCGTGGCTATTGCTGACCAGCCGCCAACCGTTGAGCTGACCGGTCCGATTGAATCGGATGCAGATGGTGAGCTGTCGCAACCGTTCACGGCATTTGACGACTACGGGGTCGAATCCGGCACTGCCACAATCACCCTTGATCTGGCTGCGATTGAGCGGGCGCATGGTTTGGTCATTGATCCCGATCCGGTAGAACCGCTGATCCTTGATCTGCCGATGCCCTTCACAGGGGATCGGTCTGATTTTGACGAATTCCTGCTCGAGAACCTCAGCGAACATGCCTTCGCCAACCTGCCTGTGACATTGCAGCTTGAGGTCACAGATGCCGCCGGTCAAACAGGATCGACCCCGGCTGAACCGCTGATCCTGCCCGGTCGTCGTTTCTTTCAACCCTTTGCCAAGGCGGTTATCGAACAGCGCCGCGACCTAATGTGGTCAAAGGCGAATGTGCGCCGGGTCAATCAGATCTTGCGCGCCATCTCTCACCGGCCCGAGGGGCTGTTTTCCAGTGAAACAACCTATCTGCGCCTGCGCACGATCATTCGCCGCTTAGATGCCTTGGCTGATTTTGGCATGGATGATGATGGGCAGGCCGAAGTGGTGCAGGCCCTGTGGGATTTGGCAATCCAGTTGGAAGATGGACGTTTGGCCGATGCCCGCGCTCGTCTGGAACGCGCGCAGGAACGGCTGGCCGAAGCGATGCGCAATGGCGCCTCTGATGAGGAAATCGCCGAGCTGATGCAGGAATTGCGCGAGGCGACGAATGATTACATGCGCATGTTGGCGCAAGAGGCCGAGCCTGGCGAAAACGGCACGGATCAGCGCGACACGGCTGAAAACTCGTTCCAGTTCACGCAGGATGAATTGCAGGCCCTGATGGATCGGATCGAAGAGCTGATGCAGGAAGGCCGCATGGCCGAGGCGCAAGAGCTGATGGAACAGCTTAATGAGCTGATGGAAAACATGCGTGTTACGCAAGGCGAAGGTGGAAATGGTCCGCAAACGCCCGGCCAGCAATCCATGCAGGATCTTGCCGAAACCCTGCGTGACCAGGAAGACCTGTCTGATGAAGCGTTCCGCGACTTGCAGGAACAGTTCAACCCCGGTCAGCAAGGGCAACAAGGAGAACAGGGCCAGCAAGGCCAACAAGGCCAAGAGGGTCAGCAAGGTCAACAGGGTCAGCAAGGTCAACAAGGCCAGAATGGTGAGCGGCAGGGTCAGGGCGGTCAATCCGGACAGGGCCAGGGCGTTGGCCGCGACGGCCAAAGCGGTGAGCGCGGTGACAATGGTGCTGGTGGCGAAGGCGATGAACGCAGCCTGGCGGACCGACAGCGCGCACTGCGCGAAGAGTTGGAGCGTCAGCGCAATGGTCTGCCAAGCCTTGATGGCGAAGCTGGAGAGATCGCGCGGCGTGCGCTGGAACGGGCTGAAGGTGCGATGGAAGGCGCTGAGGAGGCCTTGCGCGATGGTGACTTGGCCGAAGCAATTGATCAGCAGGCCGAGGCGATGGATGCCTTGCGCAACGGGATGCGCCAATTGGGTCAGGCCTTGGCTGAAAACCAGTCCAACGAACCAGGGCAAGGCACCGAACAGGGTGAAACCGCCGGACGCCCGGTGCCGGGCCAGCGTGACCCGCTGGGCCGCGAGATTGGCAATACCGGCCAACTTGGCACCGATCAGCAGATGCTAGGCCGGGAAGAGATCAACCGCCGTGCCGAAGAATTGCTGGATGAAATCCGCCGCCGCTCCGCCGAACAGAACCGGCCAGAGATCGAACGCGACTACCTGCGCCGCTTGCTGGACCAGTTCTAAAGCGGTTTGCGAAAAACCCGCATCACCTAACGCTGACTGAAAACCGCGATTTCAACGCGTTCGGTGATACGTGATGTTTCAGGTATTTCGTCAAACGCTAGATACCTTAGCCGTCGGTATCGGTCGTCTCCGTAGTGGCGGGAACGTCATCGGCGGGCGGTGCTGTTTCAGACCCGTTCATCAGATCATCAATCATCGCGCGCGCGACCTGTACCTGTTCATCCAGCCAGATCCGAAGCTGATCGACCGTCTGGACATATTGCGCCATCACACCTTCGGTCTGGGGCAAGTTTTCGGTGATCTGATCAACAAAGAAGTAAGGCGCAATCAGCACGGCCAGCAAGAGCAGCACAAGAAAAAATCCGCGCCGGAACCCGCGCCTGCGCACGACTTCCTGCTGTTCATCTTCGGTCAGGCCTGACGTATCGCTTGCCTGTGCGCGGGCGCGCAGGGTTGCGTTGATCTCGTCAATATTGGGCATGGTGCGCAGGTTTGAACCCGGTACGGCACCGGTGGCCGCGGCGGCGACAGCGGCAGGTGTGGCGGCGGCATCGCCGGTCATGGCGGCGATGCGCTTGCGCGTTTCTTCCGCCCGTTCGCCCGGCGACTGACTCTGCCGTTCAGATGGGGGTGGGCTGGCCTCTTGTGTGGCGCGGATTTCTTTTTCGCGCGCGGCTTCCTCTCGCAAGATATCGGCGATCGACGAATCAAGTGGTTTACGATCGGGTGCTTCGACCGGCTTGTGGCGCGGGCCGTCATCGTCGTCATTCGTGGTCGGGGCCGGTGTCGGACGCGGGGTGGGTCGCTGCATCAACGGGCGTCCTGCAACCTTTGGCTTGTCCATCTGGAACCATGTATGCGCACAGCTGGAACACTGTACATCCCGGCCACCATCGGGGATCACATCATCAGAGATGTCATATTGCGCATCACATTTGGGGCAAATCAGCCGCATGTTGAGATCCTTCTGCCCGGTAACATACCGTTCTTATTGTGTTGTTACGGCGCAATCTAGCAATCGCTGCGTCAAACGCCAAGGATTTGCTGAATGGTCGGGTGCCGGAACATTGAAACCTGTTGCAGATTTGGGCAGAACGGCGCTGTGATCGAAAGGGTGCGTTGTGATAGAACTGGAAGATGTATCCTGCGGTTTTGGCGGCAGGCCCCTGTTTTCAGGGCTTTCGCTGTCGCTAGCACCGGGATCGTTTCATTTTCTGACAGGGCCGTCGGGGGCAGGCAAGACGACGCTTTTGCGCTTGTGTTATGCCGATTTGCGCGCCGATCAGGGCCAGGTGCGGCTGTTTGATCAGGATGCCACCAGCCTTGGGCGCGATGCCGTGGCAATGATCCGCCGACGGATTGGCGTTGTGCATCAAAACTGCGCCTTCCTGGATCATCTGAGTATTGCGGAAAACATCGCCTTGCCGCTGACCGTCGCCGACCGTGCGGCAGAAGCGGCCGGAAATCTGCCGGAATTGCTGGCATGGGTGGGCCTGACGGCGCAAGCCAATCAGTTGCCCCCGGAACTATCAGGTGGCGAACGACAGCGCGCCGCATTGGCCCGCGCAGTCATCATGTCGCCCGAAGTGATCATTGCCGATGAGCCGACGGGCAATGTGGATTGGGAAATGTCGCAGCGTCTGATGACCCTGCTGGTTGAACTGCATCGGATGGGCAAGGCGGTCCTCATCGCGACTCATGACCTGACAATGATCCGGGCAATGAAGGCAGAGGTCAGCGCGCGTGTCCTGCGCCTGAAGGACGGTCAGCTGGCGCAGGCGGGGTCCGAGCTATGAGGGCCGTTCTTGATCTGATCGTTGGTGATCCACAGGCCGATCGCGCTGTGCCACCCACGGGGATCACCGCCCGCCTGACTGTCTTTGCGACCGCCGTCATGGCGTTTCTGGCGGTTCTTGTTCTTGCGATGTCGACGACGGCGGGGCGCGTGGCTGATCGCTGGGCGGACGAGTTGGCACAGGCCGCCACGCTGCGCCTGCCCGCGGATGCGGGTGAGGCGACGGTCGAAAATGCGCTGGAGATATTGCGCCTGACACCCGGCGTCGCAGAGGCGCGCGCGCTGACGGATACCGAACAGCAGGCTTTGCTGGATCCATGGTTTGGACCAGATCTGGCACTCGATACGCTGCCCGTCCCGCAACTGATCGAAATCATCGCCGATGACCCACCCTATGATGCGGATGGGTTGCGGGCACGGTTGACGGCCGAACTGCCCGCAGCGGTGCTGGATGACCACGCCCGCTGGCGTGAACCGCTGATCGTGGCGGCTGGCCGTCTGCGGTTCGTGGCCAGCGTGGTGACCTTGCTGATTGGTGCTGCATTGGCAGCAACGGTTGTTTTGGCCGCGCAGGCATCGCTTGCCGCCAATGTGCAGGTCATTCATGTGTTGCGGCTTGTCGGTGCGCGCGACATCTATATCGCTCGCGCCTTTGTCCGTCGATTCACCCTGCGCGCGGGGCTTGGCGCCGCGCTGGGTGCACTTATCGGGGTTATCACCGTGCAGCTTCTGCCGACCGGTGATACACCGGGCAACTTTCTATCAGAGATCGGGTTTCAGGGGGCGGGATGGCTATGGCCTCTGGTCATTCCGCTGATCGCGGCTATCGTGGCATTTGCGGCAACGCGCGCTGCCGCACTGGCAAGGCTGAAGGAACAGACATGAGTAACGCCGTTCAATGGGTACGCTCCCTCATCTTCAATGCGCAGATGTATCTCGCGATGCTGGTTATCGGGCTGATCTACCTGATCCCTGCAATCCTGTCGCGTCGTGGCGCGATTGCGGGCTGCCATGCCTATTGTCGTTACATCCGCTGGTCGGCGGCATGGATCATCGGATTGAAAACGGAAATCCGGGGGGAGCCGCCAACGGATGAGGTGATGGTCGCGCCGAAGCATCAGTCTTTCATGGATGTGCTGATGATCTATGGGGCGATCCCACGTGGGAAATTCATCATGAAGGCGATCCTGAAATACGCTCCGATTATCGGCCAGTTCGGTTTGCGGATCGGCTGTATTCCGGTTGATCGGGGCAAGCGCGGTCAGGCGATCAAGAAAATGGTGGCCGATGTGCGTGCAGGCCGCGCCCTTCCCGGGCAGCTGATCATCTATCCGCAAGGCACCCGGATCGCACCAGGGGTCAAGGCACCTTACAAGATCGGGACCGGCGCGCTTTACAAGGAACTGGGCCAGCCGGCGGTGCCTGTTGCCACGAATATCGGTGTGTTCTGGCCCAAACGCGGCGTGATGCGCAAGCCGGGAACAGCCGTGTTCGAATTTTTGCCGCGCATTGAACCGGGGCTGGAAGTCGCCGATTTCATGGCCCGGTTGGAGCATGATATCGAAACCGCCTCTGACAGGCTGAACAAGGAAGCCGGATTTGACGGCTGATCACCTGGTCACCGATATTGCGGCGCTTGAGGCGCTTTACGGCACGCCCGGACGGGCCTCCTTGATCAAGGTGGCGGATCATCTGACCCCACTTTATGCGAAATGGATCATGGCGTCGCGTTTCTGTGTGGTGTCAACAATCGGCCCCGATGGCACCGATGGCAGCCCGCGTGGCGATGATGGCCCGGTGGTTCAGATGACCGATCCCAAGACGCTGCTTTTACCCGATTGGCGGGGCAATAACCGGATGGACACGCTGCGCAATATCGTGGCCGACGGGCGTATCAGCCTGATGTTCATGGTGCCGGGATCGAATAACGTGATCCGGGTGAATGGCATGGCGACGGTGTCAGTTGATCCCGACCTTGTGGGCCGGTTCGATCAAAAAGGTCGTCAGCCGCGCAGCGTGGTCATGATTTCGGTGGCCGAGATCTATAGCCAATGCGCGCGGGCGCTGATGCGGGCAAAGCTTTGGTCGTCGGATGATGAAAGCAGTGATCTGCCTACGATCGGGGCGCTTCTGGCCGAACAGGAAGCCGGGTTTGACGGTGACGCCTATGATATGGACTGGGCCGGTCGCGCCGCAAAAACGATGTGGTAGTTTAGCGCCGTCGCAGGTCCAGATTGCTGCTGCGCCCCAGCCCATAGCGAAGGCACCAGCCAATCACAGCGACGCTGACAATCAACCAGATGCCACCCCAAATCATCGTTGTGCCGCCAAACTCCTCGGCCAGCATACGCGCGTCCGACCGTAGATTTGCATGCGCAATCGTGTCGCTGAAGATATCGTATGGCACATAGATCATGCTCGCCAAGCCAATCACACGCAGCGCCATGTCATTCACCGAATGGCCCAGAAATCGCGCCATGGCCAACATGGCAACACCTGTCCCCACGGCAAAGCCAAACGCGAACAGACCCCGGATATACAGCCCGGCAACAATCAGCGTTAGCACACCGCATCCCCCCATGATGGCGCGATCCGCCTTGGTCCGGGTCGCCGCAACCAACAGGGCCACTCCGATCAGAAGCGAGCCAAGATAACCGGCCGTCAGTGTGATGAACCGGTTGCCGCCCCGGCTCCAGACCTCACCGCTCATATTGCTTGAGATGTCGAGGCTGACAACCTCCCCGCCGGTTAGGACGGTTGCAATCGCGTGCGAGACTTCGTGGAAAAACACGATCAGGATTTTCAGGGGCACAATGGCCGGTGTCTGCCACAAGGCAAAGACAAGTGCGGTCAGCGCCAGAAGTTGCCAATGTCCCTTCAGATAGACCACGCTTACGCGGCGAGGCCCTTTTCACCCAGGCTCAGATACTTATTGCGCCGATCCGCCCGGATATCTGCGGCGGATATGCTTTCCAACTCATCCAGCGCGGCGACCAGCACCTTCCCGACATTTTCAATCGTCGTGGGGATATCGCGATGCGCCCCGCCCCGCGGTTCAGGGACGATTGTATCGCAGACACCAAGCTCGTGCAGGTTTTGCGCGGTCAGGCGCAAGGCCTCAGCGGCTTCACGCATCTTTTCGGCGTCCTTCCACAGGATGGAGGCGCAGCCCTCGGGGCTGATCACCGAATAGATCGAGTGTTCCAGCATGGCGACCCGATTGGCCGATGCGAAGGCCACCGCACCACCTGATCCGCCTTCGCCAATAATGACGCTGACCAAGGGCACGCCAAGCTCCAGGCATTTCTCGGTCGCGCGGGCGATGGCCTCGGACTGGCCGCGTTCCTCTGCTCCTTTACCGGGATAGGCGCCGGGTGTGTCGACCAGCGTGATCACCGGCAGGTCGAACCGGTTGGCCAGATCCATCAGGCGGATCGCCTTGCGATAGCCTTCGGGGCGGGCCATGCCGAAATTCCGTTCGATCCGAGATTTGGTATCATTGCCCTTTTCATGACCGATCACCATGACGGGCTTGCCTTCAAGCCGGGCAATCCCACCCATTACGGCATGGTCATCGGCAAAATTGCGGTCCCCGGCCAGCGGGGTGTATTCGGTGAAAAGCGCCTCGATATAGTCTTTGCAATGCGGGCGTTCGGGATGGCGGGCGACCAGGCATTTGCGCCATGGGGTCAGATCGGCATAAAGGCTTTCAAGAAGATCATACGCCTTCTTATCAAGGGCGGCGGCCTCTTTCTCGATATCCATTTCCGTGTTCTCACGGGCGACGGCGCGGAGTTCTTCGGCTTTGCCTTCGATCTCGGCCAGTGGTTTTTCAAACTCTAGATATTGGGTCATTGGGCTTTCGGCCTTTTGAAAGAATTCAAATGTATATGGCGTAACGGTTGTGAGATGGCAACGCCTCAGCGATTGGACACATAGGAGGTTTACAATCGTGGCCGATCAGGTGACACCACCGCGTGGGGGCGAAGCAAATATAGGAATTAAGCTATGCGAACTCTCAGTCTGATTGTTGTTCTTGCAAGTATTTTGGCGGGGCCAGCAATGGCACAGCCCGTGAATTTCGGCAATGACAGTAGCGAATGGGCCAATGATGGCGAATGTGACGATGGGCGTTTCACCGGCCCCGGCCTGACATCAACACCGCTCCTGCAGGAAGATGTGCTGG
This sequence comes from uncultured Paracoccaceae bacterium, assembly GCA_947503925.1. GTDB lineage: Bacteria > Pseudomonadota > Alphaproteobacteria > Rhodobacterales > Rhodobacteraceae > Yoonia. Next base: position 67,467 of record CANNFQ010000007.1, read on the forward strand.
CTGACGCAACCGATTGCCGGAACGCTTACAATGCTGGCCAATTGCGGTTGCTTGGTGTCGCGGCTGATGGAACAATCGACTTTGGCAATGATAGCGGCGAATGGAGCAATGATGGCGAATGCGACGATATGCGATTTGCCGGGCCAGGTATGACCAGCACGCCGCTTCTGCAAGAGGATATCATGACAGACGCCACAGATTGCCGGAATGCCTATTCAGCCGGTCGGTTGAAGCTCGCCGGCCAATAGGCAGAGGCTGGGTCAGCCTGCGATCATCTCGGACTGGCGCACGATCACCTCGGCTTGTTTGATGGATGCAATATCCACCAAGCGGCCCTTGTAAACCGTCGCCCCTTCGCCCCGTGCCTTGGCGTCTTCCATGGCGGCAAGGATTTCGCGGGCCTCGGTGACGGCCGCATCAGATGGGGTAAAAACCTCATTCGCAAGGGCGATCTGCTTGGGGTGGATCGCCCATTTGCCCACCATACCCAGTGTGGCGGACCTGCGGGCCTGCGCGCGGTAACCTTCATCATCGCTGAAATCACCGAACGGGCCGTCCACGGGCAGAACGCCGTGGGTTCGGCAGGCTGCAACAATTGCCGTCTGCGCCCAATGCCACGGGTCGGAATAGTGGCGGGTGCCGCCATTCAGCATGTAATACTGTTCCTGCGTACCGCCGATGCCCGTCGTCTGCATGCCCATGGAGGCAGCGAAATCGGCGGCCCCAAGGCTCATGGCTGCCATGCGGGGTGAACTTGCCGCAATCTCTTCCACGTGGGCGATACCTGCTGCGGATTCGATGATGACCTCGAAACTGATCGGTTTCTTGCGCCCCTTGGCCGTTTCAATCGCTGTGACCAGCGCGTCAACGGCATAGACATCCGCCGCGCATCCAACCTTGGGGATCATGATTTGATCCAAGCGGTCGCCTGCCTGTTCCAGCACGTCCACCACATCGCGATACCAATAGGGCGTATCCAGCCCATTGATACGGACGCTAAGGTATTTGCTCTTCCAATCGACATCATTGATTGCCTGGATCACATTGGCGCGCGCGCTAGCCTTGTCGGTAGGCGAAACGCTGTCCTCCAGGTCCAGATTGATGACATCCGCCGCACTGGCCGCCATTTTTTCAAAAAGCTTGGTGTTCGAACCTGGGCCGAATAGCTGACAACGATTCGGGCGCGCGGGCGGTGTTGGTTGCAGGCGGAATGACATTTGTGATCCTTGACGTAGCAAAATTACGTTTCATTTGCCGCGATCGGTATATTATTGCGTTCGGGGTCACAAGTTGAATTTGCGCCCGCAGCATTTGCAGCGCTGCGGCGCAAAATTTTGGCTAAAATTTTGTCCGACTGAAGGAAATTTCGAAATTTCCTTCGCCCCCGCGTCAGATGCCAGCGCTGACAATCGCCTTGGCCAGTACCGGCACGGTGTTCGCATTCAGCCCGGCAATATTCATTCGACTGTCACCCACCATGTAGATCCCATGATCTGCACGCAGTTTTTCAACCAGTTCAGGGGTGGTCCCCAATCGGCTGAACATGCCACGGTGGTGGGCCAGAAAGTCGAAACGATCCGAGTTGGTGAGCCGTTTCAGCTCATCCGCCAGTTGCTGACGCAGGGATAGCATGCCATTGCGGGTCTCTTCCAGTTCGGCCTCCCAATCGGCGCGCAGATCGGGATCACTCAGTATTGTGGTGACGACCCGCGCTCCGTGATCGGGCGGAAAGGAATAGTTCTGGCGGTTCAGGAAGGCCAGCGTTTGCTGGGTCAGCGGTTGCTGTTCAGCATCCTTGGCAATCGCCATCAGGATGCCGGTGCGTTCACGGTAAATGCCGAAATTCTTCGAACAGCTGGCCGCGATCAGGCAGTTATCAAACGCGGTAGCGATCTGACGGGTGATCTGCGCGTCTTCATCCAACCCGTCGCCAAACCCCTGATAGGCAATGTCGATAAAGGGGATCGCCTCTTTTTCCTGCATCAGCGTAATCACCTGCGCCATCTGCTTTGTGGTCAGGTTCGCCCCGGTCGGGTTATGACAGCAGCCATGCAAAAGCACGACATCACCCTTTGCCAACCCATTCAGGTCCGCCAGCATGCCGTCGAAATCGACGCCACGCGTCGCATCGTCGAAATAGGTATAGTCACCCATCTTCATCCCTAGATATTTGATGATCGACGGGTGGTTCGGCCATGTCGGGTTAGACAGCCAGACCGTGGCGTCGGGTGCCGCCATCTTGATCAGTTCCAGCGCCTGCCGGATCGCCCCGGTTCCGCCGGGGGTGGCCACTGCGGCCACACGGTCACCGGCGATACTATCGCCCAGAACCAGTTGACGCATGGCTGCGCCAAAGGCGGGATCACCGGCCAGTCCGGTATAGGCCTTGCTGGGTTGATCGGCCAAAATCCGACGCTCCGCTTCTTTGACGGCGCGCATCACAGGGGTATTGCCAGATGCGTCCTTGTAGACGCCAACGCCTAGATCGACCTTGTCATCGCGTGGATCGGCCTTGTAGGCGGCCATCAGGGCGAGGATTTTGTCGGCAGGTTGGGCGCGTAGGTTTTCCAGCATCAGTGAGCTCCGGTTGCAATGGGAAGGTCGGCATACATGCCCCATTCGGACCATGAGCCATCATAGATCGCGTGATCGGTCTTGCCGATCCGCTCAAGCGCAAGCGACAGAACCGCGGCCGTCACGCCAGAGCCGCATGTTGTGATCACAGGTTTTTGCAGGTCGATCCCCGCATCCTTGAACACCGTGCGCAGGGCGGTCGGCGGTTTCATCGTGCCGTCGCCATTCAAAAGCAAACTATAGGGCAGATTCTTGGACCCTGGAATATGGCCCGCACGCATCCCTTCACGCGGCTCCGGCGCCTCGCCCCTGAACCGCGCGGCAGCCCTTGCATCGATGATTTCATGATCGGCAAGCTTGGCCGCGCGTGCCACGTCGGTGACATCGCGAACGCGCCGTGGTTCCACCTTTACGGTCATGTGACGGTCACGAATTGTGGGCGGGTTTGTCGTGGTCTTGTGACCATCAGCCAGCCATTTGGGCAGGCCACCGTCCAGCACGGCGATATTGTGCTGTCCCATCAGCTTGAACAGCCACCAGACCCGGGCGGCGGAAAAGATGCCAGCCCCGTCATAAACCACAACCTGATGACCGTCGCCGACACCCATCGCCCGCATCCGGGACATGAATTTTTCCACCGGGGGGGCCATATGCGGCAATTCGGACCGCAGATCGCTAATTTCATCAATGTCGAAGAAACGCGCGCCCGGAATATGGCCCTTTGCATATTCCGCCTTGGGGTCGCGATTGTCGCTAGGCAGATACCAGGATGCATCAAAAATCCGCAGATCCGGGTCCTTGATATGTGCCGCCAGCCAGTCGGTGCTGACCAATGTCTTGGGGTCGTCTGCCGCTGCGGAGGACATGCCGGTTCCTTTTGGTTTGGATAGCATGTGGGTAACGCAGATGTCCGATTGTCACAAGATATGACATGCGCAAAGCGGACGCTGTCGATGCCCCGTTGCCGGGGCATCAATTGGTTTTGGGGCCGGCTTACTTCGCCAGCATGTTCTTGATCACACCGACCACGGCAAGTGCGACGCCGCCGCCAACGCCACCGCTAGCGACCTGGGTCAGGATGCTGGCAATATCCAGACCGCCGCCCGCTGCCGCGCCGCCTGTCAGCATGCCGATGATCTGGCCACCCAAACCACCACCAACAATCCCGGCGATGGAGTTGCCAAGCGTGCCCAGCGAAAGATTTTTCATAACGCCACCGGCGACATTGCCGCCAACAGCGCCCGAAATCAGCTGAATGATAAGTTGTTCCATATTTCGTCCCTTTATGTTGGATCAATATTATATTCGCGCTGGTGTGATCCGGCACCGCGCTTGGGCTCGAAGGTTAACAATTGATTGACATGAAGCAAGGGTGGCGCGCTTTCCGTCGCGTCAACGGAATGCAAGCATTGCTTAGTCGCCGTGGCGCAATAGCCGCTGTTTCTGGCGGCCCCAGTCGCGCTTTGCCTCGGTCTGCCGTTTATCGTGGTTTTTCTTGCCCTTGGCCGTCGCAATCTTCAGTTTTACCAGCCCACGATCGTTGAAATACATCACCAGCGGCACGAGGGTCATCCCTTCGCGCTTGGTCGCATTCCACAGCCTGGCCACCTCGCGTTTGCTGGCCAAAAGCTTGCGCTTGCGCCGTTCTTCATGGGTAAACATCGCCCGGTCATAGGGGGCGATATAGGCATTGGTTAGCCATAATTCACCATCATCGACACTGGCATAGCTGTCGGCGATATTGGATTGGCCGGTGCGCAGGGATTTGACCTCTGACCCCATCAGGATGATCCCGACCTCAAGGTCATCCTCGATGGCAAAGTCATACCGGGCACGCCGATTTTCGGCGATGACTTTATAGTTTTTGTTTTCCGGTTTCTTAGCCATAGTTGGGCTGAGATATGCGAAGGGGCGTCATCGCACAAGGTGTCCCGGGGAGAAGTCGACATGTTCATTCAGATCGCCTTGGGGACAGTGTTGATGCTGCTGTCCATTCTGATTGCGGGCGTCAGTTTCTGGCTGATGGAAACATGGATGGTACGGTATCGCCCGTGGCTGACCCGCGCGCCGCACAGGCCCAAGCTGATGCTGGTTCTTTGCATCGCGGCCGTCTGGATCATGGCACAGATGACAGCAGGCGTCTGGGCCTGGGCGCTGACGATGATGGCGCTGGGGGTGTTTGATACGTTGGAATTGTCTGTCTATTTCTCGCTTGTGGCATTCACTACGCTGGGTTTTGGTGACGTACTGCTGCCCGTTGAATGGCGGCTTCTGGGCGGTATGGCGGCGGCGAACGGGCTTTTGAATATCGGGTTGGTTACTGCGCTTTTGGTGGAGGCTTTGCGCCAGGTCCGTCTGCAACAGCTTGAGATGACAAAGGCCGAAACATGACCATGCCGGTTCTAAGAAATCGCGCCGCCCGGCATGTGTTCCTGGCCCGGCACGGGTTGGCAGGCCGCCCATCGGGGCCGGGCAAGGGGGCGGATCTGAAGTCGGTGATTGATGATCTGGGCTTTGTGCAGCTGGACAGTGTGAACACATTTGCCCGCGCCCATGACCTGATCCTGTGGTCGCGGCGTCAACAATACCGGCCGAGGGCCTTGCAACATCTGCTGCATCGCGACCGGCAGGTCTTTGAACACTGGACCCATGATGCGGCTATTATCCCGATGGAAAGCTTCGCCCATTGGCGCCTGCGTTTTGCCCGCGATGCGGTGCGGATGGAAGAACGTTGGCAGGAATGGCGGCGCGGCGATTTCATGGGCAAGATTGATGCCGTCCTGCGCCGGATTTCTGATCACGGCTGCTGCACTTCAGGGCAAGTGGGGGAGGATGAAAGCCGCGGTTCCGGCGGCTGGTGGGATTGGCATCCGTCCAAGACCGCATTGGAATATCTGTGGCGGTCTGGGCAGGTGTCAGTCGTGCGGCGCGACGGGTTCACCAAGGTTTACGATCTGACCGAACGGGTGATCCCGGCCGAACATCTGGACCGCCGCCATGATCCCGGCGAAACGATTGACTGGTGTTGCGCCGGGGCGCTGGACCGGCTCGGTTTTGCGACTAGCGGCGAATTGGCGGCATTCTGGGACCACCTGACTCCGGGTGAGGCAAAGGCTTGGTGTGCCGCAGCGCTCGCCGATGGGCGGGTGATTGAGGTGGATGTCGAAGGCATCGATGGCAAGCTGCGCCGGTCTTTTGCCTGGCCTGATGTGATGGATGACATCAGCGACCCAATGCCTCGGCTGCGCATCCTGTCGCCGTTCGACCCGGCCCTGCGGGATCGCAAACGGGCAGAGCGGCTTTTCGGTTTCCACTACCGGATTGAAATTTTCGTGCCCGAGGCAAAGCGGAAATACGGCTACTACGTCTTTCCGGTGATGGAGGGTGACCGGATGATCGGACGGATCGATATGAAGCGCGATGATGGCGTGCTGGCAGTACGGGCGTTCTGGCCGGAAAAGGGCGTGCGGATGGGCACGGGGCGCATGCGGGCGCTGGAACAGGTGCTAGAGCGAGCGGCGGTATTTGGCGGCTGTGAGAGCGTCAGCTATGTGGAGGGATGGCTGAGGTAGGGTGGGTGAAACCCACGGTTACGATTCGCTTGGGTTTCACCCACCCTACTTTTTGCGTTGGACGAAGTAATTGAAGATTTTGTCTCCGAACAAGACCAACATACAGATCACAACCGCGACAATGATTAAGTCTGGGTTTTGCCTGAATTCGCCGCTGTGACGTCCAACCGCGATAGTCAACAAAACAAAGAGGATTTTTCCGAAGGTCTCTGCCATCGCTGCACTCCCCGCTTCATGGCAACTACCCTGGGTAATGTCCGGGACGCGTGATCTTCAGAGCCATGTAGCGTCTATAGCGTTTGACGAAATACCTGAGACATCACGTGTCACCTAACGCGTTGAAATCTTTGACTTCAGGCAGCGTTGGGTGACTCAGGTTTTCGCATAACGCTTTAATTCAACAACCCCGCACGCACCATCGCGGCGCGTATCTTTTCTTTGGTTTCATCGGTCAAACCTGTCAGCGGGCGCCGCACATCTTCACTGCAAAGACCCAGCAACGACATGCCATATTTCGCACCGACCAGGCCCGGCTCTGTAAACACGGCCTGATGCAAGGGCATCAGACGATCAAGCTGGGTCAGCGCCTTGGCAAAGTCACCAGCAAGCGTATTCGCCTGAAATTCGGAAATCAGCTTCGGCGCGATATTAGCTGTCACTGAAATGCAGCCCACCCCGCCATGGGCATTGAAGCCCAACGCGGTCGCATCCTCACCCGACAATTGAATGAAATCCGGCCCGCAGGTCATCCGTGTCGCCGGTACGCGCGACAGATCGGCCGTTGCATCTTTGACGCCGACGATCATCTCGTGCCTGGCCAGTTCGCCCATCGTCTCGGGCGTCATGTCAATAACGGACCGGGGTGGGATGTTGTAGATCACGATGGGCAGCCCACAATCGGCGGCAGCCGTAAAATGTGCGATCAACCCGCGCTGTGTGGGTTTGTTGTAATAGGGTGTCACGACAAGGGCCGCGTCGGCACCAGCCGCTTTGGCAGCCTCAACCAAGCGCACTGTTTCGCGGGTGCTGTTCGAGCCTGCACCGGCGATCACCGGTATCCGCCCTGCCGCCTCGGTCACGACGGTTTCGACAACTAGATCATGTTCTTCATGGGTCAGGGTCGGGCTTTCCCCGGTTGTCCCAACAGGGACCAAGCCATGGCTGCCCTGTTCCACATGCCAGTTCACCAGTTTTTTCAGTGCGGCCACATCGACTTGGCCGTTCTCAAACGGCGTGACGAGGGCGGGGAGTGATCCCTTGAACATGGCACGCTTCCTTCTTGGTGATGGGCATTGAATCGCCCGGATAAAATCGCGCGGAACCTAGACTGGTTTCTGCCGATTGCCAAGTTTGTGAGTTGTTATTGCCGCCTGTGGCGTTAGGTTTTGGAAAAAGACTTCTTGCCCGGTGACCGACATGCGATTTCTGACCTTTGTGTTACTGGCCCTGATTGCCAATTCTGCTGTCATGGCACAGGCGGTTGACCCTAGGGCTGTGACTGCCGTGAAAGCGGCGGAACAAGGCTGGGATGTTGCGGCTAATCTGGCCGCTGGGACTGATCCTGTGACTGGCGATGTCCTGACATGGATCAGGCTGCGCGAGGGCAAGGGCACACTGGCCGAATACCTTGCGTTCTTTGCCAAGCGGCCAGACTGGCCGGGGCTGGACCGGCTGCGCAAAGCAGGCGAACCCGAGATAGCAGAGGATGCTGACCCTGCTGATATTATTGCATTTTTCGGGGGTTCTGCGCCGCAAACTGGCGAAGGGGCCGTGCGGTTGGTGCAGGCGTTTCTGGCCACGGATGATGAGCCTGCAGCAAAGGCCGCATTGCGCGATGCCTGGCTGTCACTGCGCCTGACCGATGATGGTCACGCGGCGATGCTGGAAGCTTTTGGCGCAGAGTTGGCCCCGTTTCATGTTGCCCGTACCGACGCGCTGCTGTGGCGTTGGTTGACGACGGATACGCGCCGCATGTTGCCCTTGCTGGATGCTGATCAGCGCGCCCTTGCCACGGCGCGCATGGGCTATATCCGTAAGGCGGCTGATCTGCCCAAACTTTTTGCTGCTGTGCCTGCCTCACTGCGTGCCGATCCGGGCCTTGCGTATGACCGTTACAGCTGGCTGGCCGGTCGTGGCAACCGGACAGAGGCGGTCAAGGTCCTGCGTGAACGTTCCACCAGCGGCGCGGCCTTGGGCGAGCCATTTCGCTGGTCCGGTTGGCGCCGGTCGCTGGCGCGCTGGGAGATGCGGGAAGGTCGTGCCGATCAGGCTTATCTTCTGGCGTCTCGGCACTATTTGACGGATGGGTTTGCATTTGCTGATCTGGAGTGGCTGTCCGGCTATATCGCATTGAAATATATGGGTGATCCGGTGCAGGCGCTGACCCATTTTCAGGCCGCTTTGCGCGAGGTGGAAACGCCGATTTCCGTGTCGCGCATGCAATACTGGATTGGCCGCGCGCATGAGGTGATGAACCAGCCTGATCTTGCAGCAGATGCCTTTACCGCCGCCGCCGAGCACCAAACGGCATTCTATGGTCTGCTGGCATCTGAAAAGCTGGGTCGCGCGCTTGATCCCGTTTGGGCGCAGGCACCGATTATCCCGCAAACCGATGTTTTTGCACAGGATTTGACCAAGGCGGCGTTCCTTTTACTGGCGGCGGGCGAACGGGGCCATGCGGTCACGTTCTTTGCCGATCTGGGGGCGACGCTGGAACCCGGCGCGCTGGCGCAGGTCGGGGCGGCGCTGGATGAGATGGATGAGCAGTATTACACGCTGCTGCTGGGCAAACGCGCCTTGCTGCGGGGCATCATGGTGCCGCAGAATTACTTTCCTATCCACGATCTGGCAGCGATGGACTTACCCGTGGACCCCGCACTCGCCCTATCCATTGCCCGCCGTGAAAGCGAGTTCAATATCGGGATCGGCAGCCCTGTTGGCGCGCTGGGTCTGATGCAGTTGATGCCCGCCACCGCCGAAGAGGTCGCAGGCATTTTAGAGTTGCCTTATCAACGGGTTAGATTGACAAGCGATTGGGAATACAACGCCACGCTTGGGGCGAAATATCTGGCGATGCTGACCGAAGAATTTGGCCCGACCCCGGTGATGATCGCGGCCGGATACAATGCGGGGCCAAGCCGCCCGAAAATCTGGATGGATGAGCGTGGCGACCCACGCCTGCGCGAAATGGATGTGGTGGACTGGATCGAACATATCCCATTTCGCGAGACAAGGAATTACGTGATGCGGGTGACCGAAAGCCTGCCGATCTATCGCGCGCGGCTGTCCGGGCAAGCGGGACCTGTGGTGTTCACCCCGCTGTTGATCGGGGAAAAGCCGCTGTTGCGCCCGCGTGCAAGACCGGTGCCCAAACCGCCTGAGGAAACCCCGGACGTTCGGCCGATTGCGCGGCCTGCGCGGGGCTGAATCCGGGTGTTGCGCGGGACCACCGTTCGGTGGTTTTTCCACCGGAAGCGCGAATCATAGGTTAACGCCTTATTTTGCTGATAATTCTGCTGTCGGCAAAGCGTCGGCGATGCGTCGGCAAAACGTCGGACCCCCGCACCGATTTTGCCCGGATTAATCGGGCGAACGTTGCGCGGTTCGCCACAGGGTGAACAGCCCCGCCCCCACGACAATACAAACTCCAATTGCCACATTGGGCCGCAGTGTTTCGCCCAGAAACAGGATGCCGATGGCGCTGGCAAAGACCAGTTGCAGATAGGCAAAGGGTTGCACGGCGCTGGCTTCTGCCACTTCATAACAGCGGATCAGCAGCCAGTGCCCCAATGCGCCGGTCACACATAGGCACGCCATCCAAACCCAGTCGGCCCCGCCCATCGGTTCCCAAAACCAGATGCCGACGATCGTCATGACAACGGCCCCGGTGGTCCCGGTCCAGAAGAATGACGTGGTCGTTGTGTCCTTGCGCGCCGCATAGCGGGTCAAGAGACCGTAAAGGGCGAACATCAGGGCCGCGATCAGTGGGATGATGGCCGCGGGGGCGAAGACCGTCGCCCCCGGTTGCAGGATCACCAGAACCCCGACAAAGCCGATGGCGATTGCGATGCGGCGGCGCCAGCCCACGGCCTCGCCCAGTATCGGGCCGGACAATGCGGCGATGAGTAGCGGGTAACTGGCAAAGATCGCGTGGCTTTCCACCAGCCCCAGCAGCACAAAGCCTGACACCATGATGCAGATTTCAACCGCCAGCAGCGTGCCGCGCGCGATTTGCAGGATTGGTTGGGTTGTGGCCGCTGCCGCCCGGATGGACCCCGATTGCCGGGTTGCGACGCTGATGACGAAAGCCGCAAAGAACCAGTACCTGATCATGACCACCATGATCACGTTGTAGTTCCCCGCCAGATGGCGCGAAATGCCATCCTGCACCGCAAAGACGAATGTCGTTGCGATCATCAGCAGGATGCCCAGGCGGGCGTTATTCTGCATCTGTCAGAACCGCGCGGGTCATGTGCCGTTTACGCCCGTAGCCGGGAATGCGCCTGACGGTGAAACCGGCCTCGGCCAGGCTGCGCCTTATGTGGCCTGCGGCGCTGTAGGTTGCCGCGGTGCCGCCCGGTTTTGTGTGTTGCGCCACGGCTTGCAGCAAGCCGTTTTCCCACAGCTCGGGGTTCTTAGCGGGCGAAAACCCGTCCAGATACCAGGCGTCAGCCTTGCCATCCCATGCGGGCAGGGTCAGCCGCGCATCGCCGGTGATCACGTCCAGAATGAGGGTGTCGGTCAGGGGGACCGGCCCGATTTCGGGTGTCCATTTGTCGAGCAGTGTCCTGGCGTAGGGGGCCAGTGTCGGGAAGTGGTGGAGCGCTTCAACCATGTCGGGTTGGGCCATGGGGTAAGCCTCAAACGACGTGAAGTGCAGGGTTCCGGGTTGGCCCGCCTTTTCCCATGCCGCCCATGTCACCAGCAGGTTCAGTCCGGTCCCGAACCCTAACTCACCGATATGGAAATCACCGTCGAACCGCGCGGGCAGGTCGTTTCCCGCCAAAAACACATGTGCCGTTTCGGCAAGCCCGTTTTCCAGCGAATAATACGGATCGTCAAAGCGCGTGGCGATCGGCACGCCGTCTTTCCAGTCGAGTATTGCTGTCTGGTCTGCCATGCGCCCATGCCCTACATATCGCCTCATGTTTGGGCGGAAGGGCGCGGAATGGCAACGGTTGATGTGACGGTCATGGGGGCGGGTGTTTTCGGCCTGTCCGTGGCCTATGCCTGCGCCTGTCGGGGGGCTGCGGTGCGGGTGATTGACCCGGGCGGTTTGGCCGCCGGGGCAAGCGGCGGTTTGGTCGGTGCATTGGCCCCGCATGTGCCGGAAAACTGGAATGCCAAGAAGGCGTTTCAGTTTGAAAGCCTGATCATGGCTGAGGGGTTCTGGGCTGGCGTGTCGGAACTGACCGGGATGCCGACGGGGTATCGCAGGTCAGGCCGTTTGCAGCCCTTGGCGGATGATCGCGCGGTGGAGCTGGCCCGCGCCCGTGCCGGGACGGCTGCCGATTTGTGGCAGGGCAAGGCGGTTTGGGAGGTGATCACTCCGCCAGATGCAGCATGGGTGCCCCCATCGCCTAGCGGGCTGGTCGTGCATGACACGCTATCCGCCCTGATCCATCCGCGCCGCGCCACCCGTGCCTTGGCAGCGGCGGTGCAGGCGCTGGGCGGGGAGGTGGTTGCGGACGGAGCACAGGACGGTGCCGTGGTCTGGGCCACGGGTTGGCAAGGGTTGGCTGAACTGGCCGGTGTTGGCGTGAAGGGGCAGGCGGCTTTGCTGGATTATGATGCCAAGGGCGCGCCGCAACTGTTTGCCGATGCACTGCATATCATCCCGCATGATGACGGGACGGTGGCGATTGGATCGACCTCTGAACGGGAATTTGATGATCCGACGGGTGTTGATGCGGGGTTGGATGATGTGTTGGCGCGTGCGGTCGCGGCTTGCCCGTTTCTGGCAGATGCGCCGGTTCTTGAACGCTGGGCCGGAGTGCGCCCGCGTAGCCGCAGCAGGGCGCCGGTGCTGGGTGCGCATCCGGGCCGCACCGGCCAATTTGTGGCCAATGGCGGGTTCAAGATCGGTTTTGGCATGGCCCCGAAAGCGGGAGAGGTGATGGCGGATCTGGTTCTGGAAGGGCGGGATACAATACCGGCTGATTTCAAACCTTAGGGCCACGCCGCAGCTTGTCGCGTGATTTCTGATAAAGCCGCCGGTTCAATCGGATGAATTGCTGGATCAACGGTGTCAGCACGCCCGCATTGCTTCCCAACAGGTAGATGTATCCTGACAATGCCCCGAGGGACGCCCCCACAGCGTCGATCATCAGGTCGGTCATGGTGTCATTCAGGCCGGATTTTTGCATGTGCAACCCGAACCAGTAATCCATCAGGAACTCAAACACCTCCCACAAGGTGCCGATTGTCATTGCCACGCAGAAGGCGATAAAGGCGATGGCAGATGGGGGCGCGGCGAAGCGATCCCCTTCGAACAGCATGAAGATGAACAGAAATCCGATCAGCCCGAAACCGATGGCTGATGTGCCGTGCAACGCGATGTCCCACCACCAGACCCGTTCGTAGAAGTCGAACACCTCGCCCATGAACAGGCTGGCAAACAGAAACAGGGTTGTTGCGACAACAAAGGGAACCGGCAGGTGGATATCGAACCGAGACGCCAGAAATGCCGGTGCGATGGCGAGGGTGAGCGTAGCGAGGGCCACGAACCCGATCGGCCAGCGGCCCAGTGCCAATGCGGCCAACCCGACGAGCACAAGCAGCCCCCATAGCCCGATCACAACCGGGCCTTGCCCAAAGAACCGTGATCTGCCCATGTTGTCGCCCCTTCACATATTGCACTGGCCGCCCCATATTTTAGGGCATGTCACTGCATGATAAAGGCCTTCGGGTCGCAAGTTACAATATCCGCAAGGCCAAGGGGTTGGACGGGCGGCGTGATCCGTTGCGCATCCTGAATGTCCTGAACGGGCTGGATGCGGATGTGATCGCCTTGCAAGAGGCTGATCTGCGTCTGGGTTCCCGCCCGTCCGCGCTATGCCGCAATCAGATCGCGGTTGAGACGGATTTTACCGTGGCTCCCATCGCCCGCAACGACGTGAGCCTTGGCTGGCATGGCAATGCCGTTCTGGTGCGCACGGGGATCAACCATGATGTCATCCGCCATATCGATCTGCCGGGGTTGGAGCCGCGTGGCGCGGTCCGTGTTGACCTGCCGGGGTTCAGTTTGGTCGCCACCCATCTGGGCCTGATGCGCAGGCATCGGGCTGGTCAGCTGCGCGCCATTGCCCGAGCCGTGGAAGGTTGTGCGCAGGTGGTGATTGCCGGTGATTTCAACGAATGGTCGCCGCATAAGGGGATGGAAGGTTTGCATGCCTTCGACGTGCATGCCCCCGGCCACAGCTTTCATGCCGCCCGCCCGATTGCCGCACTTGACCGGATCGCGGTGTCGGCCGGTCTTTCGGTTGGTGATACGGGCGTTGTGCAGACAGGGCCTGCCAGACATGCATCGGATCATTTGCCGATCTGGGCTGATATCAAATCAGGTGGCAGTCGCGATCATGCATTGTCGCCCATCCGGCCCCCGCACCCAGGCTTGTCCTGATTTCCAGCAAAGTGTTGCGGCCTCATGATGCATTAATGGTGCCGTGGCCCGGTATTGGAAACTGGTCAATGTTCCCAATTGCCGCGCAGCCAGCCCCATCAGCAGATGGGCCAGCAGCGGCCCATGCACCACCAGCCCGTTATAGCCCTCGATCTGTCTGGCATAGGTTTCGTCATAATGAATGCGATGCCCGTTAAAGGTGAGGGCCGAATAACGAAACAGGACCGTGGTGTTGAATTGCACGTCTTCGCGAGTGTCCTCGTCAGTTGCGGCCTGCGGTATTTCTGCGGTGACACCGTCCTCGCGATAGACCAGTTCCTGATGTTCGATCAGGGCAAGGGTGCCGCGCTGTTTGATGTCGTGCCGGATTGTCACAAAGCCCAGCGGGCCAGAGCGGCCCTGTTTACGGATCACCGTCTCGACCACGCTGCTGCGTTCGGCCTTGATGCCCGCCAGCAAGGGACGGTGAAATGTCAGTTTCCCCGCCGCCCACATGCGCCGGGGCAGCCCCAGATCGGGAATGAAGCCACCTGTCGAAAGGTGCCCATCACGCCCGAGGTTTTCGGGCGGTTGCGGGTCCCAGAAATAGATCTGGTGATAGAAGGGCGGCATCGGATCGCCGGTTTGCAGATCCGGGGTCTGGCCCAACGTCGCCTGCAAGGCGCGGGCGCGCGCAATGTCAAACGGGTCGGTAATGGTCTGGGAACGGCTGTGATTATCGTGCATGATCAAAGCCTAAGCGCAATGGATAAGGGTTTGCAAATGCCACAGCTGACAGGGTTGGATCATCTGGTTTTGACGGTTGCCGATATGGACCGGACCATTGCGTTTTATCGTGATGTGTTGGGGATGGCCGCAGAGGCGTTTCACACGGCGGATGGATCAACCCGCTGGGCGTTGAAGTTCGGGGGCCAGAAGATCAACCTGCACCCCGCATCAGCGCCGTTTGCACCGATGGCCGCTGCACCGACCGCAGGATCAGCTGATTTATGTTTTCTGACGGAGATTGGTTTGGCGAAATGGCAGGCTCACCTGACAGCTCTCGGAGTGGCGATTGAACAAGGTCCGATTGCACGGACAGGGGCAACAGGGCCGATTAAGTCGATCTATGTGCGTGATCCTGATGGCAATCTCATTGAATTGGCCAATCGTGTTGAGGTTTGACTGATGTTCCGCCCGGCGGACACGCCGGGCAGCCCCCGACCCTCCCCCCGGGAGGGGGCTTCACCCCCACCCAGGGCCGGTGGCTGCCCTTGATCCTCGACGCCGCCTAAGTCAGTGCTCGCAAATCATCCATCAGCGCTGTCAGCAGCTTGAAATACATATCACCCTGCAGCTTGCCGTTTTCATCAAACGCATTGCTGGAATTGGCGACAAGCACCTCTGGCCCCTGCAGCAGACGAGGCCGGAACGCCATCATCGCCAGACGCAGGGAAAATTGCGAACGCTCGCCGCCCGCACGACCAGCGGCGGCTGACATGATGGCAACGGGCTTGCCTTTCCATGGGCCGCCCTTCGTCCGGCTGACCCAGTCGAGCGCGTTTTTCAGCACGCCGGAAATCGCTTTGTTGTATTCGGGGGTCGAGATGATCACGGCATCCGCCTCGGCAATCTGATCCGCCAGCCTTTGCACCGCATGGGGGATGCCTGACGCCTCTTCCACATCGCCATTATAAAGCGGGAAGTTAATATCGCCTTCGATGAATGTGTCGGCGCCGAAAATCTCTGCCGCGTTGCGCATCAGCATCGTGTTGGTCGATGCCTTGCGCAGCGACCCGGAAATCCCAAGAAGTGTGGTCATGATTGGTCCTTTTGTGCGTTTGCCTTACAGCTAACGCGATTGTCCGATTGCGCAACCTGTTGGTTTCGCACATGATCCCCGACAAATACGCAGGGGAGAGAAAGATGATCCGGCATGGCGGAAAAATACTGAGTGATCAATTGGTTAAGCTTGGTGTGCGGCGTGTGTTTTCAGTGCCCGGTGAAAGTTTCCTCGCCGCCCTTGATGGGCTTTATGACAGCGATATCCAGAATGTTGTCTGCCGACAGGAAGGCGGGGCGGCGATGATGGCCGAAGCCTATGGCAAAATGACCGGTCAGCCCGGGGTCTGTTTTGTCACCCGTGGCCCGGGCGCGACCAATGCCAGTGCGGGGATTCATATTGCAATGCAGGACAGCACGCCGATGGTGATGTTTGTCGGCCAGATCGATAACCGGCACACGGATCGCGAGACATTTCAGGAAGTTGACTACAAGGCCCTGTTTGGTGGCTTGGCCAAATGGGTGGCGCAGGTGGATCACACCGATAGGCTGCCCGAATATGTCGCCCGCGCGTTTCGTGTGGCGATGTCGGGGCGGCCCGGTCCCGTGGTGCTGGCCTTGCCGGAAAATATGCTGAGCGGGCAGGCGGATGTGCCGGACATGACCATTCCGAAGGTGCTGGAAACCGTCACTGCGGATGTGACAGGGCCGATCATGCATGCCTTGGCGCAGGCGCGGCGTCCGCTGGTCGTGGTTGGTGGCCCGCATTGGAACCACAAGGCGCAGATGCATCTGCAGGCCTTTGCCGAGATACAGGATATCCCCGTCGTGGCCGGTTTCCGACGGCAGGATTATATGGACAATCACCATTCCCATTACGGTGGTGATCTGAATGTCGGAGTGAACCCAAAGCTGGCCGCCCGGTTGCAGGCATCCGATATGCTGATCCTGCTGGGCACCCGTTTTGGTGATATCGAAACTCAGGGCTATACGCTGGTAGACCCTGCCAACCCGGGTAAGGTGATCGTGCATATCCATGCGGACCCGGATGAGCTGGGCCGCGTTTATGCGCCCGATATCGCGATTGCGGCAACCGCCCCCGACGTTGTGCAATTTCTGGCGGGCGCCGAACCTGCGGGCAATTGGGCTGATTGGACCTCTGACATCCGCGCCGATTACGAGACCTGGATCGCCCCGCAGGAAAGCCCCGGTGACCTCAAGCAGGAACGGGTGATCAAATGGCTGTCCGACAACCTGCCGGATGATGCGATCCTGACCAATGGGGCGGGCAACTATGCCGCATGGTTGCATCGTTATTTCGTCTACAAGCAACACGGAACCTGCCTCGCGCCGACCTCTGGATCGATGGGCTATGGGTTCCCAGCGGCGGTTTCAGCGTCGATCGAACATCCGGATCGCACTGTTGTGTGCCTGGCCGGTGATGGATGTTTTCAGATGAGCTGCAATGAACTGTCGACCGCCATCCAGCATGGCGCAAAACCGATTGTCGTGGTGATGAATAATGGCCGTTACGGTACGATCCGCATGCATCAGGAAAAGACCTATCCGGGCCGGGTGTCAGGCACAGCACTGGTCAATCCCGATTTCGCGGCGCTGGCACAGGCTTACGGCGGGCATGGTGAAGTTGTGACGAAGACAGAGGATTTTGCTGACGCCTTTAGCCGGGCGCAGGCGGCGGGAACGGTTGCCATCATCGAATGTCAGGTGGATGAGGAAGCTTTGGCAACAGGCGCGACCTTAAGTGCCGTGCGCAAAGCCGCAATGGCGCGGTAGCAGTTTCTGAAACAGAAATTGGTTCAGATTTCAAGAATCTGGACGCGCGTGCCTAGATGACTTGCCAGACGGTTTCCGTATGCGCCTGCCATTCCTTGCGTTCCAGAAGTGGCCTGTCATCGTCAAAGGCCGCTTTGCCAAGGCAAAGATACCCGGTGAGTTGCCAGCTTTCCGGGACCTTCAGAATCCCTGCTATCCCGTCAGGATCAAGGATCGACACCCAGCCCAGCCCCAGATTTTCGGCGCGTGCCGCCAGCCATAGCGTATGGATTGCGGAAACGGTGGAATAGGCCAGCGTCTCTGGCATGGTTTGCCGTCCCAGCCCGTGCCCTTCCGCCGGTACCTGTTCAGTAAACACCGCCAGATGCACCGGCGCATCGCGCAGCCCGGCCAGTTTCAACTGATCATAGGCACGGCGTTTCTTATCATCATAGATCGCGCCCGCCTTGGCATTGGCCGCCTCGAAATTTGCGATAACCGCCTGACGCAACGCGGGTGTTTTCACATGCAAGACCCGCCAAGGCCGCGCATTGCCAACCGATGGTGCCATATCCATCGCCGCGCGAAGCCGTGCCAGCACATCACCCGGCACCGGATCAGGCAGGAAATGCCGCACGTCGCGCCGCCATTGCAACACGTCATGGAGCGCTTCGCGATGAGCCTTGGTCAGTTCCATCAGGACGGCGTCCATTTGCCTTTCTGCGAGAGCAGGAAGGCTTCGACCGCCGCCGTCGCCACAACCGCCGTATCCCCGGTTTCGGGGTTGGGGATGTTCAATCCGCCCTTGACCGCGTTTACCGTCGCTCTGCCCCGGGGCAACCCGGCTTTCAACGCGTCGGCGTCGATCTTGTCCGGTTCCTGCACCGCCACGGTCACCTGCACCCGCATTTCGGTATGCGGCAGGCCGATACTATCAAAAATCGGCAATGTGGAATGACGGATCGCATCCTCGATCGCGCGCCGCGCCGCCTTTTGATAATCCATCCCATGCAGGTCATTGCCCATGCCCATTTCGATGATCACACGTTGATCTGTCATGTCCGCTCCATCTCGAACGCCACATTAATCGCCACATTGGCAATGACGGTCGGCTTGCCATCGGGGCGCGGGATATCAAGCCCACCATGGCCGACGCTGATGCTGACCTGTCCGTAGGGGAAGATGTCTGTCAGCCTGCCGGTATCGACCAGATCGGGCTGCTGCACGCCGATTTCGACGTCGATCAGCATCGCCTCCTTCGGAAAGCCAAAGAGTTCGGCCATATTGATCGAGTTATGCCAGAGCGCATCCTGCAATCCACGTCTTGCGGCCTCTGTATAGTCCTGTCGGCGCAGGCTGGTGCCCATGCCGAACTCTGTTAGGACGCGATGTTTGGGCATCTCAACCTCCTTGTTTCTGGCTGAATTGACGGGTTTGCGGATCCCAGCGCAAGCCGGTTTTCCGGGCCAGGCGTTTGCAACTGTCATCCAACCCGTACCGGTTGAACCAGCGCCCGGCAGAGCGGATCGGGATCGCATGGATATCGCCAAACCCGTCAACCAGCACGCATTCACGCGGTCCGGGCGTGCCATTGATCGCCCGCTGCCCAAAGACAAAGTTGCGGGCCGTCATATCGCCCGCCCGGATATCATATAGATAAAGACGGCGGATAGTATCGTTGAACAGTGCCAGATCGTCCGTGTCGAGATCCTCCGCTTTGTCCTTTAGCGTCTTGCCCAGCTTGCCCCCATCCATCACCGCATCTGTCATGCAGCCAAGACCCTTATCGGTTTGCACAAACCCGTACATATGGCTGATCGGCGGGTGCAGATCACCGCCTGACGGCCCCAGCATCAACCGCAGATATTCCTGATATTCCTTGCGCGCCCAGCGGCTGCGAATTGCCGGGATGTATTTTTCGGTCATGGTGGCCAGTTTTGACCGGCCCTTGGTCAGGGCCAGCGGGCGCAGCACCTTGATCAGCTTTGTCGGGTCATGCGGATGGGCATAGACCCAGCGCTGCGTGCCTTCGGTCAGCGGCTCGGCACCTGCAAGCGTAAGGTGATGGACCATGCGCGGGCGGTCCTAGAACTCCACCCCGATCTGGGCCTTGATGCCGGACCGGAACGGGTGTTTGACGAGTTCCATTTCAGTGACCAGATCAGCGGCTTCGATCAGGTCTTCATGGGCGTTGCGACCGGTCAGGACCACATGGGTCATTTCCGGTTTTTGTGTTTTCAGAAAATCGACAACCTCTGCCGCACTCACATAATCATAGCGGATCGCGATATTGATCTCATCCAGCAGGACCATGTGGTTGGTTTCATCCAGGATCAGCTCTTTGGCCTTGGCCCAGGCAGCCTGCGCCATTTCGGTGTCGCGGGACTTGTCTTGGGTTTCCCAGGTGAACCCTTCGCCCATGGTATGGAAGGCGCAAGTGTCGCTGAATTTCGACAGGATCAGGTCGCGCTCGCCGGTGGACATGCCACCCTTGATGAACTGAACAACCGCGCATTTCATGTCATGGGCGATACAGCGAAAGATCATCCCGAACGCGGCAGAGGATTTGCCTTTACCCTTGCCGGTATGGACGATGATCAGGCCTTTTTTGTCCGTCTTGGTGGCCATGATCTTGTCGCGGGCGGCCTTTTTCTTTGCCATTTTCATTGCGTGGCGGTCGGTATCATCTGTCATCGGATGGCTCCTTTGCGGCTAAGCGTAGCGGGTGATGGAAGTGGGTTCAATCTGGCCATGGTACGAAGGTCAATTCAGGCCAAAGCGCCGTCTGGCGTTTGCCCTTGACCAGATGGGTGGCCCTATTGTCGCGTTTGGTGTGCGGCGTGAGGCGGAAGCTGAAGATATCATGCAGACCGAAGGGCGCGTAGACCTCGAAACTGTCATCCTTGTTCAGGCGCATGCCCACCGCATGGGTCTTGCAGGCGAAATTGTCGACCCCGTCGGTCGTTTTGGTCAGCGGGTCGTAATCCTGACCGAAATGATCTTTGTACCAGAGATGTACGCGGGCCTGGTTGCGGATTTCGATGGGAACAGGGCTGTCAAAATGGGTGGTCGCCTGCCGGATCACCCGGTCTTCGCTGGCATAGCTGGTGTCGGGGTCGAAATAGAACAGGTCGATATCTTTCACCCCGAAAAGATCCGGTTTGCCGGTCAGATGGTTCCAGACCTGATTGTAAATCGCGCCCGAGACGATCCACCAATCGGGCAGGTCCAGATCGCGCGCCTGTGCAAAGACCTGCATCAGCGGCGCGCAGGCCCTGATGATGTCGCGGAGTGCCGCCCTTTGATCTGTGTCATCGGCATCTGCAAATCTCAGGTGCTGCATGTTGCTGTCCTTTCTTACGACAGGGGTCAACGCGATTGCTTCGGGGGAATCTCTGTTCAGCTTTCCCCCTGCATTCTCCTGTCGGTTTCGTCCTAGATGACGACATGCGTGTCCCGCATGGAGCCTGGTGTCAGATGATGAAGTATTGTTGTGGAGCCCTGTTTGTTCTGTATTTGGGTGTGGCTTTATTGGCCACCGGCATCTGACATCAGCCCTGCGATCCTGACCCGCGCCGAGTTTGACCGCGGTTGCCAGAGATTGCGATCAATCGCCTCCTGTAGCCTTTGCGCAATTTCCCTGAGTGCGGGGGCATTGGCGTCTGCGATAAAGTCGCGGGTTTCGTCGTCTTTGATGAACGCCTCTTCGACCAGGTCGAAATGATGGTTGCGTACTGCCCCGGTTGTTGCGGCAAAGGCAAAGAGGTAATCAACCGTGGCTGCGATTTCGAATGCGCCCTTGTAGCCGTGCCGTTTGACCCCGTCGATCCATTTTGGGTTCACAACGCGGGACCGGACCACCCGCCCGATTTCATCATCAAGCGTGCGGATCACTGGCCGTTCGGGGCGTGAGTGGTCGTTGTGATAGATGGGCCGGTCCTGTCCTTGCAGCGTGCTGATCGCCGCTGCCGCCCCGCCTTCGAATTGGTAATAGTCATCGCTGTCGAGGATATCATGTTCCCGGTTGTCCTGATTTTGCACGATGGCTTCGGTCTGGGACAGGCGCTGTTCCATGGCCTTGCGGGCCTTGTGCCCTTGGGTGCCTGATCCGTAGGCATAGCTGCCCCATTCCAGATAGGCTTCGGCGAAATCGGATTTGTCGGACCATATCCGTTCATCGATCAGAGCTTGCAGACCCGCCCCGTAAGCGCCGGGTTTGGAGCCGAAGACGCGTGAAGTGTCCTCACCCGCTTTCGCGCGGGCGGCGGCAGGGTTGAGGTCTGCAGGTTCTTCAAGTTCCTGTACTGCGCGGGCTGCACTGTCAACCAGTGCGATCAATTGCGGGAAGGCGTCGCGAAAGAAGCCGGAGATGCGCAAGGTGACATCAACGCGGGGCCGGCCCAGGACGGTTTGTGGCAGGATGTCAAAACCGGTGACGCGCCGGTTGGCGCTGTCCCAGCTAGGCTTGACGCCCATGAGTGCCAGCGCCTGGGCGATGTCATCGCCGCCGGTGCGCATATTGGCGGTGCCCCAGGCGGTGATCAGCATGCTGCGTGGCCAGTCGCCGTGATCCTGCAGGTGTTTTTCGATCAGCAGGTTTGCGGATTTCCACCCCAGTGCCCAGGCGGTTGGGGTGGGGACGGCCCGGCTGTCGACGCTGTAGAAATTGCGCCCGGTGGGCAACACATCCATCCGCCCGCGTGTGGGTGCGCCGGACGGGCCCGGGTTGACGAAGTGCCCCTTGAGGGCGCTGAGGAGACCCGCCCCTTCGGATACGCCGCAGGTTTTGATTGTCGGGAGGATGTGGTCCTGAATTTCTGTGAGGACGGCCTGTGCCGCTCGTGGGGTGAACCCCACATCGCCCCACCCGCCGTCCCGCAGCGCGCGTTGACATAGGTTTTCAAGCCTTTCGACCGTGTCGCCATTTGTCCGCCACATCGCATCACCGGCGAGTGTGTCGGGTTTTTCCGGCGCCGGCGCCGCCATGTCGCAGTCCAGTGGGTCGATGCTGAGTTGCAGATCGCTGGCCAAGGCCCGCAAGAGTGATGCGTTTTGCCCTTTTCCATCCCCGCGCGGCACCCGCGCCAGTGCGATTGCGAGGTCCCGTTCTTGTTGCCCTTCGGGAGATTGTCCGAAGATATGCAGCCCGTCGCGGATCTGTGCCTCTTTCAATTCGCAAAGATACGCGTCGAGCTTGCCCAGATCGGCCCCATTGTCGCCGGTAAACCCCGCGTCTTTGGAGAGCCCTGTCACATCCGATAGCGACAGGATTTCGCTGCGTAGATGGTCGATCCGGCGCGGATCGACGCCTGCGGCCTCATAGTACTCATCAACCAATGCTTCCAGATCGCGCAGGGGGCCATAGCTTTCTGCGCGTGTCAGTGGTGGCGTCAGGTGGTCGATGATGACTGCGCTTGTGCGTCGTTTGGCTTGCGTGCCTTCGCCGGGGTCGTTGACGATGAAAGGGTAGATGTGGGGCGTGGGGCCGAAGACGGCCTCGGGCCAGCAGGTCTCTGAGAGGGCCACGGCCTTGCCGGGCAGCCATTCCAGGTTCCCGTGTTTGCCCATGTGGATGATGGCATCCGCGCCCCAGTGGTGCCGGAGCCAGAAATAGAAGGCGAGGTAGTTGTGCGGTGGGACGAGGTCGGGGGAATGGTAGGTCTCGGTCGGGTCGATGTTGTAGCCCCGCGCCGGTTGTAGCCCGACGACCGCATTGCCGAACCGGTGGATGGAAAGGGCGAAACCAGCGTTTGTAGTGTCTGATGGACCCTCCGGGGGGAGTATTTTTGGCAAAATGATAAAGGGGTCGTCTTCCGGCTGCCCCCAGCGTGTGGTGATCTGTTCTTTGATTTCCCACGGCAATGCGCCGAAGTGTTGCTTGTAGACGTCAAGGGGCAGGAGTTCGCCCCCCTCTTTGTTCACCCGGTCGGTGAGCCAGTTAGTGGGGCCTTCCATGATTTGCTGCATCAATGTCGCGCTGTCGGCAGGCGGTGTGACGTCGTAACCCTCGGTTTTGAGCAGGTTCAGCACGTGCACGGTGGCCGCCGGTGTGTCGAGCCCAACGCCGTTGGCCAGCCGCCCATCTTTGTTGGGATAGTTGGCGAGGATCAGGGCGACCTTTTTGTTCTCCGGCGCGGTTTGGCGTAGTCCAGCCCAGTTCTTGGCCAGCCCGCTGACGAAATCGATCCGGTCGCCGCGTGATTGGTAGGTCGCGATCGGACATTCTGTGGCGTCGTCAAAGAACGCCTCGCCCTTGAAACTGACCGCGCGGGACAGAATGCGTCCGTCGACCTCGGGCAGGGCCACGTTCATGGCGATGTCGCGCGCCATCAGGCCTTGGGGGTTTTCGGCCCATGTGGCTTCGGATCCGCCGGAGAGTATGATCTGGAAGATGGGCGCATTGTTCGCCAGCAGCGGGTTTTGCGGACTGTCGTCACCGTCATGGGGGGACCCGACCGCGAAGGCGGTGCAATTGAGGATGATGTCGGGCGGTGTTGCTTTGAAGAGCGTATCAAGGGTGGCTTTGCTGACTGGGTCTTTCAGGCTGGCCACGAAGATGGGCAGCGGGTTGAGGCCGGCGCGTGTCAGGCTGCGCGTCAGTCGGTTGATCGGGTTCAGACCGCCGCCTTGCACCAAGGCGCGGTAGAATATGATGGGGACGATGGGCGCGCCTTCGGTCCAAGCGGATTGTGCTGCGGTCAGGTCAGCGATGCCTGCGCCGGGCCAGTAGACACCTGCGCGCAGCAGGGGGGCTGGCGCGCTGGGCTTGTCACCACCGTCGAGCATGGCTTTGGCGTAGTGCAGCAGGTTGGTGTTGTTTTCCGGGCCGCCTTCGACGAGGTAGGACCAGAGCGTGTCGTAATCCTCCGGGCTGACGGTGGAGAGTTCGCGCAATTCGGGGTCGGGCTTGTCGTCGCCGGGCAGGGCGGCAAAGGGGATACCTGCGGCGTGCAAGCGGGCTGCGTATTGGGTCAGCCCGTATTTCCAGTAGCCCGCACCGCCAAGGATGCGCGCGATGACCAGCCGTGATTTCGTGGCGCAATCGTCTAGATGCAGATCGACCGACATCGGGTGGGTCAGGTGCATCATATTGGCCAGCCGCAGGCTGGGTGGGCTGTCCATCTCGGCCCGTGCGTCTGAGAGGGCGGCGAGTTCGGTGTCTGCGGCCGAGATGATCACGACGTCGGCGGGGGATTGGCCCAGATCGACGGGTTCCGTGCCATCGCTGATCGCACCGGGGGTCGCGGCGAGCAGGTGCATTATCTGTGCCCTCGTGTTAGGGCGGGGCAAATAATGAGGTCGAGACAATGGATTACAAAGCATCGGGCGCGCCCAAGAAGGGCAAGAACGCTCCGAAACATGCTGAGCACAATGCGCATGGATCGGGAAAGAAGCCGTTTGGCCTGCGCGAAGATAAGACCGCACTTCTGGCGCGGATGAAAAAGGCGGCAAGTAAGGCTTAGTCGCACAACGGCTTTTCCATGAAGATCGAGGACTTGGCTTCGACATAGTCACCAAAGACGCCGCAATCGGTAAAGCCATGCCGCCGATAGAGTTTATGCGCTGCGTGCAGCAGATTACCGGTTTCCAGTTTGATGACGGGCAGCTTGTGCGCGCGGGCGGTGTCTTCGAGTTGACGCATCAGGGCGTCGGCCACGCCTTTCCCGCGCGCGGCCTCATCCACGAACATGGATTTGATTTCGCCGTAGTCCGATGTGACCTTGAGCGCGCCGGTGCCGAGGATCTGGTCACCCTGGCGGGCCGTGAAGAAATGGATATCGGGCGCCACAAGATCGTCGATTTCGAGGTAGTAATTATCCTCGGGCGGGAAGAGTTCCTGCATCAGCGCATGGCTTTGGCGCAGAAGCGCCGTCGCCTGCGGGCGGTGCGGATCCGTTTTTTCGACGATAATCATGCTTGCAAAGCGGCGCTGATCGCGGCCTGATCAAGCCCGGCCTCGCCGATGACAACCAGCCGGGTTTCGCGAGGGGCGTCGCCGAAAGGTTGATCGAAATAGGTATCCACGCGAGGGCCGACTGCCTGCAGGGTCAGCCGCATTGGTTTGCCGGTGACAGCAACGAAGCCTTTGAGCCGCAGGATGTTGTTGGCCCGGATCGTATCGGCGACCTGTTCGGCGAAGGCGTTGGCATCCGTGATTTCGCCGCGGGCGACAATGAAGCTTTCAAACTCATCATGGCCATGTTCGTGTGCGTGATCGTGGTGGTGATCATCGTCGTCATCATGGTGATGACGGTGGTGGACTTCGTGGCGGCTGGCGAGGTCCGTTTCTGCACCGATGCCCTGGCCCAACAGAACATCGACGGGCAGGGCACCCATACTGGCCTTGACCACCTGCACGCCGTCGCGGCTTTCGGTTTTCAGGCGTGTTGTCAGCGCGCCGGCCTCATCTTCGCTCAGCAAGTCAGCCTTATTGACCACAATCATATCTGCGCAGGCGACCTGATCTTCGAAGAGCTCAGATAGGGGCGTTTCATGGTCGAGGTTTTCGTCCTGCGCGCGCTGGGCATCGACGGCGGCGACGTTATGGGCGAATTGCCCATCATGCACGGCGCGGCCATCGACAACGGTAACGACCCCATCAACGGTGACTTTGGTGGAGATGCCCGGCCAGTTGAAGGCGCGTACCAGCGGTTGGGGTAGGGCGAGGCCGGAGGTTTCGATGACGATATGATCGGGTTTGTCGTCGCGTGACAGGAGCATTTCCATCGTAGGAATGAAATCATCCGCGACCGTGCAGCAGATGCAACCGTTTGACAGTTCCACGATATCGTCTTCGGTGCAGGTTTCCTCACCGCAGCCTTTGAGGATATCGCCATCGACGCCAAGATCGCCAAATTCATTGATGATCAGCGCGATTTTCTTGCCTTCGGCGTTTTGCAGCATGTGGCGGATGAGCGTGGTTTTACCGGCACCAAGGAAACCGGTGACAACGGTGGCGGGGATTTTGGCGGGCATGGGATGTGTCCTTGCGGGGTTTGACCAAACGGAATGACGGCCCCTGCGGGACCGCCATGCACGATGTTTTTGTTTGGCGCTTAGGCGCCGGCGATCGCGGCGACAAGCGGCCCTTCGACGATTTCCAGCGCAAGGAAGATGCCGACACCGGCCACCATGGCCCCGCCAAGGCGGGCGTTGATGGCTGTGGCATCTGTGGCTCCCAGTTTCTGGACGGTCCAGCCTGCGGCGATGGCGATCAGATATTGGATCACGCCAAGACCGATCAGGTAGCCCAGCAGAACGCCGCCGCCGACGCCGCCTTCTTGTCCGGCAATCGAGCCGCCGAAGGCGGAGCCGTGGAACAGACCGAAGGTGGCAAAGACCAGAACGGCAGCCGTTGTGTTCAGCGCCTTGCCCGACAGGACAATCCCGCCAAGGACGATCAGCGACAGGACAATCACGGTTTCCGCGATTGGCATCGCGATGCCTGCGTACATCAGCCCGCAGCCGACCAGCATGGCACCAATATAGGCGGCAGGTGTCATCAGCTTACGCCCGGTGAAGAGGGCGGCAATACCCATGGCGGCCACGAAGAACAGGTGGTCAAATCCCAGAACCGGGTGACCTGCGCCGGACATCAGACCATGTGTAAAGGTCTCCATCGGCATGCCGTTCAGCGGGTGGTGTGCGAGTGCAGGTGAGGCGGCAAGGCTGAGGCCTGCGGCTGTGAATAGTTTTTTCATCTTCGTCCCCTTTGGATCGTATAAAGGGGGGATTTCATGGAGTGACCGCGTCTGATTGGCGGCTTTACCCCCACGGAACACCCCGTCCGTTGTTGTTGTCCGAACCCAATGGTCCGGTGCATGGCTGGTCTCCTGGCTTGCGGGTCGATGCACTTTGCGGCCTTCCCGGTGTCCCAGTGGCGTCGTTCGCAAAGCACTCTCCGCATACAGTCGCGGGGGCGGCTGTGGCTTGGGGCCCCCGATTTGGATCGGCCCGTCCACATTCCCATTTGATCCCCTGACGCTTTTGCGACGTGCGGGGAACCATGCTTGAATGTTGTGCGCCGTTGTAAGGCAGGGCGTCAAGGCGGAATACGACCTTTGCAAAGCGGATGGCGGCGCATTTTCAAGTGTTGGATGCCTCCGGCGGGAGTATTTTCCGGCGAAATGATAAAAGTAAACGCAATATCTTGTGGATAAGTGGCGTGATCCGGCCTTATCTAGATGGCTTTCGTTGACTCCGGGGGCCTTGCGGGGACAGGATTTGTCAACTTGAGGGAATCAAGAGCAGGTAAGCACGTGCGTTTCAGCAAACTTCGACTGAATGGCTTTAAGAGCTTTGTGGATCCAACCGATCTGATCATCGCAGATGGTCTGACCGGTGTTGTGGGTCCCAATGGCTGTGGCAAGTCAAACCTGTTGGAAGCCCTGCGTTGGGTGATGGGTGAAAACCGTCATAAGGCGATGCGTGGCGGCAGCATGGAAGATGTGATCTTTGCCGGTGCCTCCACCCGGCCTGCCCGAAACTTTGCCGAAGTATCGCTGATCATTGATAATGGCGAACGGTTGGCGCCCGCTGCCTTCAACGACAATGATAACCTCGAGATTATTCGCCGGATCACCCGTGATGCCGGATCGGCTTATAAGGTGGGTGCGAAGGATGTGCGCGCGCGTGATGTGCAGATGCTGTTTGCGGATGCCTCGACCGGTGCCCATTCGCCAGCATTGGTCCGGCAGGGCCAGATTTCGGAATTGATCAACGCCAAGCCCAAGGCCCGACGCCGTATTCTGGAAGAAGCGGCGGGGATTTCCGGTCTGTATCAGCGCCGCCATGAGGCCGAACTGAAGTTGAAAGGCGCCGAGACGAACCTGACCCGCGTTGATGATGTGATTGAGCAATTGGCATCGCAACTGGGGCAGTTGGCCCGGCAAGCCCGTCAGGCTGCCCGTTATCGCGAGATTGGAGAGAAGCTGCGCAAGGCCGAAGGCATGCTGCTGTTCCGCCGCTGGAAAGAGGCTGATGAGGCCCTGATGGCCGCCGCAGAGCAATTGCGGGAGCGGACGACTGCCGCCGCGCAGGCCGAAAAAGCGGCGCGTGAAGCCAGCAAAGATCGACAGGTGGCCGAAGATGCCTTGCCTGCACTGCGCGAGGAGGAGGCGATCGCGGCGGCTGTTTTGCAGCGCTTGCAAGTGCAGCGCGATACGTTGAAGGATCAGGAAGAGCGCGCGCTTTCGATGATCGAAACGCTGCGCGCCCGGATTGACCAGCTGAGCCGCGATATGGAACGCGAAAGCGGATTGAACAAGGATGCCGGTGAGACGATTGAACGGCTTGAATGGGAAGCACGCGAGATTGCCAAGGCGGGCGAAGGTCATGAGAAGCGGCTGGAGGAGGCGCAGGTTGCCGCCCGCGAGGCCGCAGGCGTTTTGCAGCAGCGCGAGGCGGATTCCGCACAGTTGACCGAGGATGTCGCCCGGTTGGCCGCCCGCCACCAATCCGCGCAGCGCTTGCTGGAAGACAACCGCACAACACTGGAGAAGAATGAAAGCGAGGCTGCCCGCGCCAAGGCGGCGATGGCCGAGGCAGAAGCGGCATTGACCAAGGCCGAAGCTGATTTTGCCGTTGCGGGTGAGGCGGAAAAGCTGGCCGTGGCTGCGGCGGAAGCTGCTGATAAGGCATTGGTTGCAGCAGAAGCTGCCCGTGCCGAAACCCAAGGCCGTGAAAGCGATGCGCGCGGCTTGCGATCCGAGGCGGAGGGTGAGGCGAATGCCTTGCGTGCTGAGGTTGCCGCGCTGGCCAAACTGGTGGAGCGTGACACGGCGGAGGGTGGTCAGGTGCTTGATCTGCTGCGTGTGCAGGGCGGCTATGAAAAGGCGCTGGGGGCGGCTTTGGCAGATGACCTGCGCGCGCCAGCGGTGGCGGCGGATGCGGCATCGGGCTGGGCCTTGTTGCCGGGCTATGCCACGCCGCAGACCTTGCCCGAAGGGGTTGCTGCCCTGACGAATTACGTGACCGTGCCAGAAGTGCTGGCGCGCCGGATGTCACAGGTCGGTCTGGTGGATCAGGCTGACGGCCCGCGCTTGCAGGCCGATCTGAAACCGGGTCAACGGCTGGTATCGGTCGAGGGTGATTTGTGGCGTTGGGACGGATTCCGCGCAGGTGCCGAAGATGCGCCATCTGCCGCTGCCTTGCGCTTGCAGCAATTGAACCGCCTGACCGAATTGAAACGTGATCTGGAAGAAGCCTCCGCGACGGCCATGGGTGCCGCGCAGGCGCATGAGGCGCTGACGTTGATGTTGAAGGATCAGACCGAGGCCGATCATGCCGCTCGCAATGCCCGCCGTGATGCGGATCGCGCAGTTGCGGATGCGAACCGCGCTGCCAGCCGGGCGGAAGCCGATCGCAACCTCAGCCAGGGCAAGTTGGAAAGCCTTGGGTTGGCGCTGAAACGCCATGAAGAAGAGGCGATGAATGCCCGCAAAGCCCTGACGGAGGCCGAAAAGGCCGCGGCGGATTTGGGTGATCTGGACGCTGCCCGCGCATCCGTTGAAGATGTGAAAATGACCGTGGAGGCCGCACGGATCACCATGATGTCGCGCCGGTCAGCCCATGATGAGGTGCGCCGCGAAGGCGAGCAGCGGTTGAAGCGGAGCCAAGAGATTACCAAGGAAATCTCTGGCTGGAAGCACCGGTTGGAAACGGCCAATAAACGCACTGCCGAATTGGCCGAGCGTAAGGCGGCGAGTGAAGTGGAGCTGACGGAGGCCACTGCCGCCCCGGATGAGATTGCGGCCAAACGCGCCGAACTGGCTGACGCGATTGACGAGGCCGAGACAAGGCGCAAAGCATCCGCCGACAAGCTGGCCGAGGCTGAAACGGTGTTGCGCGATGCGGGCCATGTTGAACGGGATTCCGAGCGGTTGGCATCAGAGGCCCGCGAGGCACGCGCCCGGTCCGAAGCCCGGTCCGATGCCGCGCGCGAAACCGTCGCCTATGCGGCAGAGCGGATCATGGAGGCGCAAGAGGTCACGCCTGATAAGCTGCTGGAAAGCCTAGAGACGGATCTGGATCAGATGCCCGCCTCCGAAAAGATCGAAGGCGAGGTGAATGCGCTAAAACGCCAGCGCGACAGTCTGGGGGCTGTAAACCTGCGCGCCGAGGAAGACGCCAAGGAAGTGCAGGTTGAGCATGACGCGCTGGTGGGTGAAAAGGCCGATCTGGAAGCGGCGATTGCCGCGTTGCGTTCAGGCATTGCCAGCCTGAACAAGGAAGGTCGCGAGCGGTTGTTGACCGCCTTTGAGCAGGTGAATGAGAACTTCGGGCTGCTGTTTACGCATCTGTTTGGTGGCGGTGAGGCGAAGCTGGTGCTGGTGGAATCTGATGACCCGCTGGAGGCGGGGCTAGAGATCATGTGCCAGCCGCCGGGCAAGAAGCTGAGCACGCTGTCGCTGTTGTCTGGCGGGGAACAGACGCTGACCGCGCTGGCGCTGATCTTTGCGGTGTTCCTGGCCAATCCTGCCCCGATCTGTGTGCTGGACGAGGTCGACGCACCTTTGGATGATGCCAATGTGACCCGGTTCTGTGATCTGCTGGACGAGATGACACGCCGCACCGAAACCCGGTTCCTGATCATCACCCACCATGCTGTCACAATGAGCCGGATGGACCGGTTGTTTGGTGTGACGATGGGGGAACAGGGCGTGTCGCAACTGGTTTCCGTGGACCTCAAGAAAGCCGAGGCGCTGGTGGCGTAACCTTTGGTTGCGTGACGCAACGTAAAGCTGTGTGTCAGTTCACACTGAGCTGACGCGATAACTTTCCTATCCTGACCTCGCAGCAATTTCCGCTGCGTGTTTTGAGTTAGGATAGTGAAATGCGTTATTTTGTACCTGTATTGAGTGTGTTGACCGTGCTGGCGGGTTGTGGCGGTGGTGGGTTAGAGTCTGATGCACCCGATGAACCCGTTTTCCGGGAAGTCGAAGCGACCACGCTGTCGGATGGTGGTGTTCTGAGCCTTAGGGCTTCTTCGCCTGACCTGCGAGGGCTGGCGTTGCGCCAGGAAGATGGTAGTGGCGGCTTGTTTTCCAACATGAACGCCGATAGCAGCCGCGATGTTGCAGGGTTTCGATATTTTGCGACCACATTTCGCGGTGTTGCGCAGAGCCATGCATTCGAACAACGCCGCGACGAAGGGCATGTTGAGATTGTCGCGGTTCAGGACCCAAGGCTTATCGCGTTTGGGCCATATGTGCCCGGTCTGAATATCCATTCTGAGGGTGGGACGGTGCCAACCAGCGGCAGTGCCAATTATACCGGCGACTATATCGGCTTTCTGGCCCGGGGTGCCTCCTCATCCGAGCATGGGCTGACCGAAAGCCAAATCACTGGTGATGTCCGGCTTGAGGCGGATTTTTCGGGTGGCACGTTGGCGGGTGAAATTACCAACCGGCAAAGGTTTCTGTCAGTTGATGGCAGCAGGGCCGGCTATGGTCTGGAGGACTTGACACTGGCGGAGGTGGATATCGTTGGCGGTGCCACTGATGGCTTTGGGGCGACCGAGGGCGGCAAGCTGTCGACAAACCGCGCGGTGCCGGAAGCTGGTGATCTTTCCGGGAACTGGCAGGCCGTCTTTGGTGGCGATGAGGCCGGTGTCGTGTTTGGTTCGATCGAAGTGGATCATGATTATCAGCAAGGCGCTGGGCAGATCACCCATGACTATGTCGAACTGGGCGTGTTCGTGGCAGAAAACCCCTGAAGGATCTGATTTTGTGACCCCGTGATGGTGGGCGTCGCTATTGCTGACGCAATGCGCCCCGCCCGCCATCCCATATGGGCCTTTGCATTGATGAACTGCCCTGAACATGTGTTGTCGGCGCAACGTCTGGTTTGCGTCGGCAAAACATTGGAACCGATCATGCGCCTTGTATGTTAGTGTTTTACGGTTCAGGTAACGAAGTGCAATGAGTGAAAAGTTTGAAAATCTGACCGGACGCTGGACGGGCCGTTATGACTATACCCGTGATGCGGAGGCCGTTCCCTTTGAGGTCGTGCTGGACGACAATGGTGGTGTTTTGTCAGGTGATATCACAGAGCCGAATACGTTTCGTCGCGATATGGGTGCCCATCTTGCCGCGACATTGATCGGTGATCGTCTTGGTTTTGATGTGTCATTTCGCAAGACTTATGGCGGTTTTGATCAGGGCGATGACCCGATTTACGAAGGCGCGTTGAATGATGCGCTTACCCGGATTGACGGGGTCTGGCGTTTTCCCGATGAACCCGATTGGCTGGGCCGGTTCATGATGGTGCGCACGGTCGAACTACGCGCCAAGCGGGCTGTCGCCGACGAGGTGCCGTTTTAGGCTGTGCCAGACGGCGCCGCCCGTCATCCCGTTACAGCCGGTTGAGCAATTCCACCGTTGGCCATGCATCGGCGGGCAAGCCAAGCCGCGTCTGTTCGGCCTGCACCGCATCGCGTGTTTTTGCCCCCAGAATCCCGTCAATCCCACCGACATCATGCCCCCGCGCTGTCAGCTTTTGTTGTAGCTGCTGCATCTGCTGGCCACTGAGCGCCGCGGTTGGGTTGCCCGCATCATAGATCGCCGCCCCTTCCAGCCGCGTGCCGAAATAGGCCGCCGTGGTCACGTAGACGAAGCTTTTGTTCCAGTCGAAATAGACGTCGAAATTGGGATAAGCCAGAAAAGCCGGCCCGTTGCGCCCCATTGGCAGCAGCACGGCGGCAGGCAGATCGCCCGCCCCCAGATCACCGGCCCGCGCCCTGACCCCACGCGCGGCCCAATCGCTGACACTGGCCTTGTTGTTCAGTCCTGTCAGTCCCCAATCCAGATCATCCGGCACGACAACCTCTTGCAACCAAGGTTCATTGGCCCGCCAGCCCAGAGATGACAGCACATTGGCCCCGGTCATCAGCGCGTCAGCCGCCGAATCCTTGAGGTTCACCACCCCGTCGCCGTCGCCGTCCAACCCTTTTTCCACGATCTCGCGCGGGAGTTTCTGCAACTGTCCGATCTCACCCGCCCAGGCCCCGGTTGTGGTGGCCGGGTCCATGCCCCTGCGCCGGTACAGTTCGATTGCAGCAACCAGTTGCGGGCGAAACAGATCCGGCCTGCGGCAATCATGCGCCAATGTCAGCAGCGCGTTGCGGGTGTTGAAACTGCCCTGCACCTGGCCGTAATCGGTCTCAAACGCCCAGAAGGCGAGCAAGACCCCGCGTGGGATGCCGAACCGCTGTTGGATTGCGTCAAATGTGCTGTCGTAACGCTGGCCATAGATCCGCCCGTTATCGATCCGGTTCTGGCTGATCAACGCGCGCGAGAAGCTGAGGAAGTCCTTTTGAAACACCCCCTGCGCCCGGTCGGCCTTGATCACATTGGGATCGATCTGTGCGCCCTGAAAAAAGCTGTCGGCGGTGGCCGCCGGGATGCCCGCGGCGACAGCTTCGGCCTTGATCCCGTTGATAAATGCCCCCACATCGCCGCCGCAGGTTTGCCCATGGGCGGTGCTTGCAAGAAGGCTAAGGGCGAGGGCGATGCGCATTGTGATCTCCGGTATGCAGTTTGGGGCAAGCTAACAGGCATCCCCCCATGCGCAAGACTGGCCATTGCCCATATCGGCGGGTACAAGCCCAAGGGTAGCGGATGGAGAAGTGAATGGCACAACGCGGCGCAGGCGGAACCGATGGCGGCACGGGCAGCTTTCTGATTGGGTTGGCGATGATGATCGGTGGCGGCTATCTGCTGTTGAACAATATTGTTGTACGTCCGAATTTCGGTTTTGGCAGTGTGGCCTTCCGCTTTGGCGGCTTGTCTGTGACCAGCGGGATGATCCTGATCCCGTTCATGTTTGGCGTTGGTATGATTTTCTATAACTCGCGCAACTGGATTGGGTGGTTGCTGGCCTGCGGGTCACTTTTGGCGCTGATCTTTGGCGTCATTGCCAATATGTCGCTGGAACTGACCCGGATGAGCGCCTTTGACCTGATTATCATTCTGGTGCTGCTGGTCGGTGGTCTGGGGCTGTTCTTGCGCGCGCTGCGCAGTTCAAGCCAGTAATGCGGTGGTCGCCGCTAGGGCAAGTGCGCCCCCCCATGTTTTCCACAGGATCGTAACGCTTTGGTCGATGTGATCGGCGGTCAGGTCGTGTGAGCCCGTGTCATTCACAAAAGGAAAATCGCGCATCGCCCCGTCATAGCTGCGCGGCCCGCTTAACGCGATATCCAGACCGTGGGCCATCGCCGCCTCTGGCCAACCGGCATTGGGGGACCGGTGCAGAGGGGCGTCGCGCAGGATGCCCCCCGGCGCGGGCCTGCCGCTGACCAGCCAGATCAAGGCGGCGGTCAGCCTTGCCGGGATCAGGTTCAGCAGATCATCCAACCGGGCTGCCGCCCATCCGAATTCTTCATGTCGGGGCGTGCGGTAGCCGATCATGCTGTCAGCGGTGTTGACGATCTTGTAAATCAGCAGCCCCGGCAAACCGGCAATCGCAAACCAGAAAGCCGGGGCGATCACCCCGTCTGACAGGTTTTCAGCCGCACTTTCGATAGCCCCCCGCGCTACGGCGGACCTGTCCATATCACTTGTGTCCCGGCCCACGATCATCGCCACAGCGCGCCGCCCATCCCCCAGCGATAGCCGCAATGCATCACCGGCCGCCTGCACATGTTGCACCAGCGATTTCTGGGCCAGCAACACGGCCAGGATGATGATGTCGATCACCTGTCCCGGCAGGGCCTGCAAGGCCCATCCCAGCGCGGCAGCGGCGATGCAACATTCCAGAACGGTCAGTATCCCCATCAGCCGCCGTCTGTCGCCCTTGTTAAAGCTGCGGTCGCACCAGCCGATCAAACGGCCCATCAGCACGGCAGGGTGAGGGATGCGGGACCAAAGCCAGCGCGGCTCTCCCATCACCGCATCAAGCAGCATGCCAAGGATCAGGGTCACAGGGCGGCTTCCAATCGGTTCCAGCCATCCTGCGGCGGCAGCCCAAGGCGCAGCCAGTCATCGGCATAAGGGAAGATGCGGGACCAGATATGATGACGGGCCAGCTGATCTTGGGCGGCAGCGGCATTCTTGACCTTGTAAAGGCGAAAGAGGGGGGTGCCGCCAAGGTGTTCGGCACCTCTTGCCGTCAAAAGCTGATCCAGACGGGTGGCGTCAGTCATCAGGCGGGCGCGGGTCTCGTCTGCCCATTGCGGATCGGCCAATGCCTCTGCCCCAATCATCAGGGCGGGGCCAGAGATTTGCCAAGGGCCCAGCAGGTCGGTCAGCCGCTTGATGATGGTGGGGTCGCCAATTGCAAAGCCAAGGCGCAGCCCGGCCAGACCCCAGAATTTGCCAAAGCTTTTCAGCACAACCGTGCCGGGACGTTCGGCCAGATGGATCAGGCTGTGTTCGGGGCCCGTGTCACAAAAGCTTTCATCGATCACTGTGTATGGTGTGGTCAGATTATCGACCTGCCACAAATGACCATCGGGGTTGTTGGGATGAACAACGACCAAGACGTGGCTTGGGTCTTGACCCAAGGTCCAGCCGGCGGTCTGAAAAGCAGCCCCATGTTCGTTATATGTCGGGCCGGGAATACACAGGTCACCCTTTGGGATGGCATGGGGCAAGGCTGCGATAATGGCCGATGCGCCAGTGGCCCCGATCATCGCGGCCCCGTCGGGCACCTGCCAGAAACTGCGGGCACGATCATAAAGCCGTGTAAACGCCGCCCTGTCGGGCAGGGCGGTCCAGCTGTCTGGGGCCATCCGCGGCAGCGGGTAGGGCACCGGGTTGATGCCCGTCGACAGGTCCAGCCAGTCCGGGCGGGTGCCGCCATAGCGGGCAATCGCGGCATCCAGACCGCCACCATGATCGCGGTGTTTGGTCATTCGTCGTCGGGCAATGGCGGGTGACGGGTCACGAAATGGCCTTTGATGGCTTGTGGCCAGTCCCGATAGGGGACCTGGCCGGTATCACTGGCGGCATGGGCCATGGCATAGGCAACGATGCCCGATGCGGCATCGCTGTCCGGATCAAAAGCGCCAATGGTGTAATTGAGCTTGCCGGCACCCTGAATGGCCACGTTACAGGCGCCCTTGCATCCCATCAGGCATGACACGCGGCGGGTGCGGATGTTCGACAGGCCAGCAGCGGCGGCCTCGATCAGGGCGGCCAGTTTTTCGCCGTCCGTCAATGTCATATCGCCCGATTCCCAGCCATCCTTTTTGCAGGTGTCGCAGATGGTGATCCATGTTGTCATGTGTTTTGCGCCTCATAATGCTGCGGCATATCAAGCGGATTCCCGCCGGAATCACAAGCATGACTGTGGAACACTGTTTTTTGAGGCAGCTTGGCGCTCGCGTTAACCATTCGTTAGTAAAATGGGCAGACAGCTGGGGTAAGAGTTTATTTACCGCTCGTTCATCTTGCGTTAATGTAAGGGAACACAACCGGAGAGAACATGCGCGTCCTGATCGTTCAAAGCAATCTACATCTCGGCCAGCTTTGGAAGCGGCATCTTGAGAGATTGGATGCCGTGGTCGATCACGTCCAAACCGGCGAGGCCGCGCTGGACCTGATCGAGACCGAGGCATTGGACGTCATCGTGCTTGATCTGGTACTGGCAGAGGGATCTGCGCTGGCGGTGGCCGATTTCGCCCAGTTCCGCCAGCCCAATGCCAATGTCGTCTTTGTCACCGATACGACCTTCTTTTCAGACGGGTCGATCTTTCATCACAGTGCCAATGCCCGCGCCTTTATCGAATCAGCAACCCCGCCCGATGATCTGGTCGCGATTGTCGAACATTACGGCAGCCCTAGCCCCGACCGTGGGGCGCATCCCACGCAATAGTTGGGTTGATCGGCACGATCCGGTGCGGATTGATGCTGTCATGGCTGAAATGATAATGACGCACGATATGGTCCATATTCACCGTCCCCGCCACGCCGTCCCATTGATATAGCTCGCGGGTAAAGCCCATCAGATTTGGGTAATCCATGATCCGTTTGCGGTTACATCTGAAATGCAGGTGATAGACCATGTCGAACCGGATCAGGGTTGTCCAAAGCCGCCAGTCGGCCTCCGTGATCCTGTCACCCATCAGGTAACGGTTCTGGCTCAGCCGGTCTTCCAGCCAGTCCAGCGTGTCAAACAGCGGATACACCGCCTTTTCGTAAGCCTCCTGCGTGGTGGCAAAGCCGGATTTATAGACCCCGTTATTCAGCGTGTCATAAATCCGGTCATTGACCGGGGCGATGGCATCGCGAAGCTCTTGAGGCCAGTAATCATCCGTATTGCCGGTGATGTCGTCAAACGCGCTGTTGAACATCCGAATGATTTCAGAGGATTCGTTGGACACGATCGTTTCGCGCTGCTTGTCCCACAGGATTGGCACCGTGACCCGGCCCGACATCTGCGGTTCAGCCTTCAGATAGATGTCACGGGCGAAGGGTAGATCATACAGGCTGTCACCCGTCGCACCCTTGGCATCCGTTTCAAATGTCCAGCCATCCGACAACATGTCGGGATGCACGGCGGAAATGCTGATGTGATCGCCGAGGCCTTTCAATTGACGAAAGACCAGTGTGCGATGCGCCCATGGGCAAGCATAGGAAACATAAAGATGATAGCGCCCGCTGTCAGCCTTGAACCCGCCTTCGCCAGAGGGGCCAGCCGATCCATCGGCGGTGATCCAGTTGCGGAACTTGGCGTTTGTCCGCTTGAACGCGCCGCCTGTGGATTTTGTGTCATACCAGACGTCATGCCAGACGCCGTCAACCAGTTGGCCCATCGGGTCGCTCCTATTTATTACTGGGCTTGTAGCTAGCCCAAGCACAGAAATGAACAAAGGGCGATTTGAGCGCATCAATGGTGCGTAAGTGCACATCAAAATCCATCGCGATGAGGAACATCGCGAGTGTTTGATCCGATACGGCGAAAGCTTGGAAATTTCTCAATGAGGCGCGCTACGTAAATCTGGCCCAAACATCAAGCATTTCTCACCCAAATCAACCATCCGTCGGGCCAATGCCTATGTCGGTATTGCGGACAAAGCACCATTTCGCTGCAACTGCGCCAAGGGCCGCTTTCAGATGACTTGTCAAAAATGAAACCCACACTGCATGGCTCCACGTTCCCGTCCGCGCCGATCGCTGTCGGCTCACGTTCTGCCTTGAATGCGGAAGACGCCGGGGCGTACCGAGCCTAACGATCTGAGAAATCAACGCCTCGGTGGTCTGCCGCCGCTCCGATTGTAGCCGCAAGGCCTGCGATCGCAACCGAGGCAGGCAATGCAAACGCCACAGTTAAACCTGTTCGAAGTAGCGGGTCCACGATGTTCAATCGACCGAATGCTGATCCCGCGAAAGTGACGAAGACGGGGTGGATCAAAAACACCACCAGTGCCATTGTACCCAGGTATCCCAGCCAGGGCGGGCTTGGCTTGGCATCGCTGTGGTGTGGCAATCCGCAGATAAGAATTCCCGCTAGGCCCGCACAAAGGGCTCGAACGCTCTCCAAAACCAGTCCTGGGATCGATCCGCTAGCGCTGAGACCTGCCAAAAGAACCAACGCTATCACTAAACCAAGAACGATCCATCTGTGATGTTGAGGCCTCGGCAACAATACCAAAAGCGCAAACGGAAGATAGCTTAGTGTCTTGAGACCGTGCAGGCATAGGATCAGAGCGGTGTCCGAGAGCGTCGGGTTCGGCAGGATTGCCTGCTCGATAGAAGCACGCACCGTTGCTGCGGCGACGGCCAGTGCCAACACCAAAAGCCAAGGCCAGTTGGGGGCTGAGCGGGGGATGAGCAAAACCACGACCATAAGTGCTGGAAAGAAGTGCAGATGGTAGGCTGCGCTACCTGCCAGTATGAGAACGGTAATATCCGCAACCCCTTCGGGCCATGGGGATCCTACCCCAGCCACAACATCAAAAAGTACGAAGCCCACAGTGGCCAGTGCATAGATTTGGAGGGCCTTGACGATCAGCCGTTGCCGCTGGAACGCGGTGCGGCGCAGGTGCGCAAGGCACAGCGCGAGCATGACAAGCACTTCGTTCTGCATCACTGCAGTCAGCCAAATTAGGGCTGCCATTGCAGAGCCAGCCCCAGCGGGTCCGCCACCCACAGTCATTGCGGCATGAAAACTCACAACGGCGACGACGGTGATCACCCGTGCCGTGTCGATGCTTCGGTATCGCCACGCGACGGTCTTCACACCGTGGACAGGACGGTCGAGGCCTGTGCGCCACGTCTAGCCATCTTCCAGCACGCTGCGTACAGCCTCGAACTCGGAAAAACTGACCAGCTTGCTGCTTGGGCTCAGCATGGCGTTTAGGACCGCTTCGGGAGGCGCGGCCGGGAAATCATCAAGCAAAGACAGGTAGTGACCGGCGGCAAGAGATGCGCTCACCAAGGTGCCTCCTACGAAATAGGGGTGGTGGTCCAACCCCGGAGTATTCTGTGCACAAAGGAAACCACGGTAGTCTTCGAGAGCGGCGACATCGGATTCTGAGACATTGCGCGACACCCCACCACCATTTAGTAGTAGGCTGAGGGTCCCTTGGCCCAAAGTCCCAGGCGGATCCGCCAAGTCACCACCGAGTTCGACTGCGTAGCGTGTCTGAAAGGCCCTGACCGCTTGTTCCGTCTGTGGACTGGGCAGGCCGTCAATTGACCCTGGATCGAAGCCGTATTCTTTAAGCTTAGATTGGACGGTTTCAAACGTCGTGCGAAAGCCTTCGGCAAATAAGCATCCCGGGATGTCCACAAGTTCGGGGCCATGCATAGGAATGACCAAGCCGTCCCCATCCATCCAAAGGTCGACCATGTTTGTGCGCCCGCCATTGGATTCCGCCAGCGGCGTTCCCGTGCGGTCTGTTGCACCGATTGCAATGGCATCGCTGGCGCAGGCCGGAAAGCGAACGGCGGTTGGGTCGCCGTCGTTGCCAACCGGGACAAAGGTAAAAACACCTCTTTCTTTGAGGGCCGAGATTAAAGCCGCCGTCGCTGTGTCGTCGCATGGTGTCCGGCTTAACTCACCACCTGCAATCATCAGGATGGCCCCAATCGACGATCGCCCATTATCCAGAGCCTCGATTTGGGTTTGAAGAAACTCCAGCGCTCGCGCCTGCACGCCAAGGTCCGTCAGAACACAAGGCGCGAGCCGATCAAACAGGGCACAGATGTCTTCGCTGTCCACCTCGCTGAACACAGCCGCCGAAATGATAGGGCCCCCGCCGCGCCGGCCGCGCCGCACGATCATGTTTCGGTTCACGTATGCAGGCTGATAAACAAGCCCAGGAAGCCCAGCGGTATTGAGCTCAATCGAGTAGGTTGCCGCCAAAGGAAAAGCGCGTTGTGGCAAGTTCAGCAGCCCTTCGATTGACTGAATTTCATCTTTCGAGTAGCGCAACTGACTGGCACGTTCTGCGAAACTCTGAAGTGTCTCAATTTCTTGGGCTGCGTCCGGAATTCGGGAAAAGATCGGGGCCCAAGACGACGCATCCGTTAAACTCGAAGCCCTTTTCTGTAACCCTTCAATCGTGTACTGGACCTTCCAAAGCTGTTCAGCCATGTCATGGCCGGACAGGGCCAATACTTCTTCGAGATTCGGCCGAAGCTCCTGCAGACGTTCGAAGAAATCAGCATCCTCGTTTGACGTGACGGCTAAGCGCAGGCTGTCAAGATCGGCCAGCGCCGTCGCGAGGGACGTCATGCTTTGGCGCGCGCGCTGCAGGCTGCCCGCAAACTCCGGGCTTCCAAGCAACTCGTCTCGCATTCGCT
Source organism: uncultured Paracoccaceae bacterium (assembly GCA_947503925.1). GTDB lineage: Bacteria > Pseudomonadota > Alphaproteobacteria > Rhodobacterales > Rhodobacteraceae > Yoonia. Next base: position 108,518 of record CANNFQ010000007.1, read on the forward strand.
CAACCTGTGCCACCGTGATTGGCAGCCTTTGAGCTCTAAGCTCCGTATGGATCGACTCGAACTCGCCGTAGAACGGAAACTCGTCCGGCTTCATCAGAATGGATGGAAAGCTGATCCGATCTAAGGTTGGCGCGTCTTGGACCTCATCCGCATAGGGATAAAAGGCTTCTGCACGATCGGACGATACAAGCCGCACCGTTTCGGACGATAGTTGCGCCGTTATGTTCCATGCTGGCAGCCGGGACAGGATTTCAAAGGAAAAATCTTCGGTTGGGATGGTGCGCCCGGACGAAATGACGGCGGCTGCGGTGCTGTGAAAACAATCCGCATCAAATAAGCATGTTTCGAAATCCATTGAAAGATCGATGCCCCGGACCAATTGCCTTGAGCCGTTGGAGCAGATCGACGCCAGCCCCAACGCACTATCGACAGCCGACAGGCAGACGCCTTCCAACGCGTCGACGTCCAACATCTTGTGCTCCGCATCTACGGGGTGACCAACAATCGCCAAGGCGGGTCGTGAGTTGTCAGAATTGAGCCTGGGCGCGGGCCTGCGAAGCCAAGTAGGTGGTGCCGTGAGGGACGATGTGGTCGAAACGGTCACAAAGCCGGTGCTTGCGGCAAGACGAACGGATGCTTCTTGCTGATTCACAGTTTCTGACGACAGCGACGCGGTTGCACGGAATTGGCTGTCCAAGGCGCGTTGGGCCCAACCGGCCACAGCGAAAAACGAAAGGGCGGCAAGACCAAAAGTAACGTGCGACCGAACCCGAGGCATTCGAAATCCACCTATGCGAAGTGGCGACCAAGCAATGTGCGAAAGTGTTACAGCTACTCGGACTCGGGTCAAGGGAACTTTGCGGCACCTCCTGAGCTGCTCTTAGGCGCCGCTGGCCTCGGCCCAGCTTAGGGCTGCTTGCAGCGCGCCGCCTTTGATTCCTTTGGCAGCTGTCACGACTTTGGCGGCTTCGTCTGTGTCTGGTGATCGCGTGGCTTGCATTGCGGCGATCAGGCGTCCGACGCCTCGCCACTGAAAGCCCAGATCTTTGCCCAGAACACCTTCCGTTTGCAGAAGGTCGGGTACCTCTAGCAAATCGGCCAGAACCTCGTTGCCAACAGTGTCTTTGGCCTGCGTGGTCGGAACAGCCGCGACCGATCCGTCACCTTGGAGGCTGAGGGACGCAAATGCTACCAAGGCGTCTGCCATGGCCGAAACTTCCAGTCCGTAGGCGTCCGCTGGGAAAAGCGCCGCAAGATGCTGTTGCAGCACGTCTGGCAGATCCGTCGCCCCACGTGTGATTGGCAGCATAAGGCCGAAGGGAACTGTTTCTCCCTGAAAGATCTGCTTAATCCGCCGGAGCGTCGATTCAGATGCTTGGCTGCCTGCAAATACCCGTGGAACCTCGGCTGCGGGAATGTCGCCGACGGCAACCGTCGTCGTGACCATTTGAGCGACGGCCCGCCGAGCGGTAAAAACACTCGGCGAAGGCGCCAAGTCGAGAGCAACGCTGCGCAACGCGATCTCGGGCTGCACTACGGCACTGTCGAACAAGATGCAAAGCCGCCCCTGATTGACCAACCGCTGAACAATATCGGCTGGCAAAAGTTGCCCCAAGGCGACCGTCAGCGCCTGGGCCACTTCCGCTCTGACCGCGTCGCTGGATGGATGGAGGCCGAACGCTTCTGTGAGCTTAACACGGATCGGCAGCAAATCCATGTCGGCTTGGGTCCACTGCGCAACGATCCGTCCGGCAAGGGTGGTTGTGCCGCCGTTTACGGGCCCGGTGACGACAATCGGGCCTTGCTCCGTCCTCAGCCCGTCAATCCAGTCGGTGTCCGTCCAGGTGACGGTCCGCTGGTCTTCGCCAAGAAAAACCGGCAGCGGCAAGGGGTGCGGGGGCTGAATGATCTGACTTGCCAACACGGTCCGGGCCCGTGGGGCATGGCGAATTGCAAACGCACGGACCACGCGCCGCGTTCGCCCCAAACCAGCTGTCGCGATAGTGCTGATCACGGACACGATGTCGGAGGTTAGTCCTTCGACGACCCGCTGACCGGCACTGCTGCGCAGAAACAGCTCGACCGAAAGTACCGCGGCTGGCCGCACCGTAAAAAGAACTCCCAAAAGGGCCACGTAAGCAAAGCCGATGAGAATCAGCCCCGCCCAACCCGGGTCTTCTTGCGTAAACGTTCGTAGCCAATCGAAAAGCTCGACCCATGACGTGCGCTCGAAGTACGTAAGAGTGCGCTCAATATCCAACAATGTGGTCGCCGCGCCGTCCCACTGTGACTGCTCCAAGGCCATCGCAATCTCGCGCAAAGGGTCTTCAAGCGGACGGATCGGTTCCAGTTCGGCGCGCTGCGCGATCAAACTGATAGTGGTCAGGATATCGTTCCGTTGCGAGCCTTCCGCCAGCGCCATCGTTTCTGTCAGCACGTCGAGCACGACTTGCTCAGTACCTGGCTGGTTTCGCAGGGTGGTTGCAGCGAGGATACGCGTTTGCGGAAACGTGTCTTCATGTCCGATGACCGCAATCAAGTCGCTTGCCTGAGTGTCCGACAGGACGCAGCCTTGCTCTTTCACAGCAGTGTTGAGTTGGCGTACTTGCCCGAAGGCGGCAACGGCGTTGCGTAGGTTCACATCGCCCTGGCAGCTGTTCTGTGCGTCCTGCGCCGAGGCAAGGGACAATCCGGCCATCCAGGCAAGTGCGGCGAGCACTGCCTTAGCCATTCGCAATACCTTCATTTTGCCGAACATGTCTTCGAAAAACCCTCATGCTCGAGTTGCCGCGCCTGCGCTGCCAAATCAATTGGCTGCCTCCAAGTGTTAATTCAACCCCGGAATCTGGTCCAATTGGTTGATCTGCGCCTGCCGCTTTAGAGGCGTCGCGCCAAACCCCGTTCGGCGAACCATACTTGAGACGTACACTCTGCGCCACGGTTTCATAGCGGGTCAGGCATATTTCGAGGTGAAGGCGCGCAGGACTTCCAGTTCCAGCTTCGCAAAAAAAAGTCGTTATTGTCACGCCGACCGGATCAAACAAAATCCTTGAAAATCGTGTGCGATAAACCCTTGGCAATACACCGTCGATTTTGTCGCGTTTTTGGCTATCTCACCAAATGTGGTCGTTGGTACGACGCGCGGCATAAGTCAAAAAGGGCTTGAAGTCAGATTTCGCCGCGATCTGCGTGAAGGTCAGCTCGCCGTTTTTCTGAGTTTGGGTCAGTTTGTGGTGTGAAGCTCAAAGCCATACGACAGAGCGCCTTCCCAACCACCCATCGGCATCGCCACCCTTGATCCACATCAAGGACCGGGGCTGGGGGCCGGACTAAACCGATCCTGCGAACAGAGATTTATCATTGCAGGTCACCGATGTCCTCAGCTGAAAACCAGCCGCTTTACGCCCCGCGCGAACCGATTTTTCCGCGCCGCGTCAAAGGGTTCTACCGAAACCTCAAATGGTGGGTGATGGCCGTCACGCTCGGCATTTACTACCTGACGCCTTGGATTCGCTGGGACCGCGGACCGAACCTGCCTGATCAGGCTGTCCTGATCGATATGGCGCACCGGCGCTTTTACTTCTTTTGGATCGAGATTTGGCCGCATGAATTCTATTTCGTCGCGGGCCTCTTGATCATGGCCGGTCTCGGCCTGTTTTTGTTCACCTCAGCACTGGGCCGCGTCTGGTGCGGCTACACCTGCCCGCAAACCGTCTGGACCGATCTTTTTATCCTTGTCGAACGCTGGATCGAAGGTGACAGGAACGCCCGTGTGCGCCTGTGGAACGCGAAATGGGATTTCCGCAAGTGGCGGTTGCGGCTGACCAAATGGGTGGTCTGGTTCCTGATCGCGCTGGCGACCGGCGGGGCTTGGGTGTTTTATTTCGCCGATGCACCCACGCTGGCCTATAGCCTTGCCACATTGCAGGCGCCTGCCGTCGCATGGGCGACCATCGGCGTGCTGACCGCCACGACATTTATCTTTGGCGGGTTCATGCGCGAACAGGTCTGCAACTACATGTGCCCTTGGCCGCGCATTCAGGCGGCGATGATGGACCCCGAAACACTGACTGTCGCCTATCGCGAATGGCGCGGCGAACCGCGCGGCAAGAAACGGATCGAAGGGGCAGGCGACTGCATTGACTGTATGGCTTGCGTGAATGTTTGCCCGGCAGGCATCGATATCCGCGAGGGCCAGCAGATGGAATGCATCACCTGCGCGCTGTGCATTGATGCCTGCGATGACGTGATGGAAAAGATCGGCAAACCCCGCGGGCTGATTGATTATCTGGCCCTGTCCGATCAGGAGGAAGAGGCGAAGGGCAAGCCGGCAAAGAAGCTCTGGCAGCATGTTTTCCGTTTTCGAACAATGCTTTACACAGTTATGTGGGGGCTGATCGGGGTGGGGTTGGTCTTTGCCTTGTTCATCCGGGCCGATATCGAAATGACCGTATCGCCGGTCCGTAACCCGACCTTTGTGACGCTGAGCGACGGGACGATCCGAAACATTTATGATATCCGTCTGCTGAACAAGCACGGCGAAGATCGGGAGTTCCACCTGTCACTGGTTTCTGACGATATCTTGCGGATCGATCTGGAAGGCACTAGCGGGCGCAGCATCACGGTGCCGGCCAATGAAACGCTGCTGCAACGGGTCTATGTCTCGGCCCGTCCGGGTGATCCGGCGGCGGCCACCGATCGGACGGACCTGCGGTTCTGGGTCGAGGATCTGATTTCAGGCGAACGGGCGCATAAGGATACCATTTTCAACGGAAGGGCAGCACAATGACGCGCGAATTTACCGGTTGGCACATGTTGGCCCTGATGGTCGGTGGCTTTGGGATCATCATCGCAGTGAACCTGACATTGGCATGGAATGCGGTCGCGACTTTTCCTGGGTTGGAAACCCGAAATTCCTACGTGGTCAGCCAAAAGTTTGAGGCCGACCGCGCTGCCCAAAACGCCCTGCGCTGGGATGTTGAAGCGTCCATCATGGATGGGGTGCTGACCGTCGCAGTCACCGATAAGGATGGTAACGCCGTGCAGGCCGACGTGACTCGTGCAACCCTTGGCCGTGCGACCCATACCGGTGAAGACAGCACCCCGGAACTCACATGGAACGGCACGGCGCTGACGGCCCCGGTGGCGGCGGGCGATGGCTATTGGAACCTGCGTCTGGAACTGATTGCTCCTGATGGGACAAAGTTCCGCCGCCGTTTTCCCCTGACTGCAAAATGAGCGATCTGGGGGTCTGTCCGGCCTGCGTGAGCCTGCCCGAAGGGGCGCTTGAAAAAGCGGCCTCCAATGGCACATCGCAGATCGTCCTGTCCTTGCCCTGCATCCATTGTGTGGCTTGCATCAACGGGGTGGAAAGGGCGCTGCGCGCCATGGCAGGTGTTGCCAATGCAAGGGTGAACCTGTCAATGAAACGGGTGACCGTGGGCATCGATGGGCCCGTCGCCCCGGAAGACATGATCGACGCGCTGGAACTGGCGGGGTTCGAGGCCCGCCTATTGGACACCAGCCTGCTGGGGTCAGAGGCAGACGCCTATGGGCGCGGGCTGATGACCCGCATCGCGGTGTCCGGCTTTGCGATGATGAACGTGATGCTATTGTCGGTGGCGATCTGGTCCGGGGCCATCGGGGCGACGCAGCACCTGTTTCACCTGATCAGCGCCAGCATCGCCATTCCGGCGTTAGTTTACGCTGCGCAGCCGTTTTTCCAAAATGCTTGGCAGGCGCTGTCGGTGCGCAAACTGAACATGGATGTGCCGATTTCACTGGCGATCATTCTGGCGGCTGGCATGTCGCTCTATGAGACATTCTTCGGCGGGCGGCACGCCTACTTTGATGCGGCCCTGTCGCTGACCTTCTTTCTGCTGATTGGGCGCTATCTGGATTATCGCAGCCGCAAGGCCGCCGCATCTGCCGCCGCACAGCTTTCTGCGTTGGAAGTTCCGCGTGTGATGCGCCTGCGTGAAGGCGTGCGTCAGATGGTTGATTTTGCCGATCTTGCGAAAGGTGATCTGATCCAGGTTTTACCCGGTGGCCGCATCCCCGTCGATGGGATGATCACCGATGGTGAAAGCCAGATTGACCGGTCCCTTCTGACCGGCGAAAGCCGCCCGCTGAACGCCCGCGCCGGAACACCGGTCACAGCGGGGGAAGTCAATATGACCGGCCCGCTGACTATTCAGGCCACGACGGTCGGCGCAGATACGACCCTGCGCAAGATGGTGACAATGGTGGATGAGGCCGAGGCGGTGCGCAACAAATACACTGCGGCCGCCGACCGGGCAGCCGCCATTTATGCACCTGTTGTGCATCTGCTGGCGCTGGCTGCTTTTCTGGGCTGGGTCGCTTATTCGGGTGACGTACGCCTGTCGCTGAATATCGCGGTGGCCGTGCTGATTATCACCTGCCCCTGCGCGCTGGGCCTTGCCGTGCCTGCGGTATCGACCACGGCGGCGGGCCGGTTGTTTCGCGCGGGGCTGTTGGTGAAAGACGGCACCGCGTTGGAGCGTTTGGCCGAGGTGGATACAGTTGTGTTCGACAAGACCGGGACGCTGACCATGCCCGCCGCCGCGCGTGACGCGCTGGATGCACAGGCGCAATCGGTCGCGCTGGCCCTGACCCGGAACGCGACCCATCCTGTTTCGCAGGCTATTGCCGCTTCGCTTGATGGTGTGACCCCGGCCACGATCAGTGGCCAGCAGGAACATCCCGGCAAAGGGTTGAGCGCGACCTATCGCGGGCAGCAGGTCCGGCTTGGATCTGGCGCCTGGCTGGGTGCGGGTCGTGGCACATACCTGCGGATCGGGGACGATAAGCCGCAGAAAATCACATTGCGGTCAGAGCTGCGCGAGGGCGCGCAGGCGTTGGTCAATGCGTGGCAAGAGGCTGGGCTGTCGGTGCATCTTGTTTCGGGCGATGACGCCTCTGAGACCGGCAGGATCGCCGATCAGCTTGGTATTTCAAACTGGTTGTCGGAGGCCACACCTGCGGAAAAGATCGCCTTTATCAACAAGCTGACCAAAGTTGGCGCACATGTGCTGATGGTCGGTGATGGGCTGAATGACACAGGTGCCCTGGCGGCGGCCTATGCATCAGTGTCACCCGCAACGGCGGCGGATGCGTCTCGCGCGGCGTCTGACATTGTGCTGCTGAATGACAGCCTTGAACCACTGATCTCGTTGCCCCGTCTGGCGAAGGCTGCGAAGGCGCGCATCGTTGAAAATTTTGCGATTTCAACCATTTACAACATCATCGCTGTCCCGATTGCGCTGGCCGGTTTTGCAACGCCACTGATCGCGGCGATTGCGATGTCCACATCCTCGATCACTGTTCTTTTGAATGCTTTGCGGCTAAAGGGGCGGGTATGAACGTTCTTGTCTTTCTGATCCCGGTATCGCTGATCCTAGGTGGGTTGGGTTTGGCTGCGTTTTTGTGGAGCCTGAAATCCAACCAATACGAAGATCTGGACGGTGATGCCTGGCGCATCCTGTCTGATGATGACAAGCCGCCAAGCGCTGATTAACTTTCCCGAAAAACTTCGGCTGCGGGCTGTTGACTCACCCGTGTGTGTTTCTTACTTACCGAGCGTTATCACTCGATTGGGTTGAGTGCTAACATGACAGAAACACGAACTGGAGAAGTTCTGAAATGGCATTTACACCACTTCACGACCGCGTACTCGTTCGTCGCATCGAAGGCGACGAAAAAACATCGGGTGGTCTGATCATTCCTGACAGCGCCAAGGAAAAGCCGGCAGAAGGCGAAATTGTTTCCTGCGGCGAAGGTGCACGCAAGGACAGCGGTGAGCTGATCCCGATGGCTGTGAAAGCAGGCGACAAAGTGCTGTTTGGCAAATGGTCCGGCACTGAGGTCAAGATCGACGGCGAAGAGCTGCTGATCATGAAAGAAAGCGACATCCTGGGGATCATGTAATCCCAAAAGGATGATGGGTTGAAACCCATCTTACAGTTGCAAACGTTTAGAAATTTAAGGAGCACATGAAAATGGCTGCTAAGGACGTCAAATTCGACACAGATGCACGCAACCGCATGCTGACTGGTGTCAACACCCTTGCCAATGCGGTGAAGGTTACTCTGGGCCCCAAGGGCCGCAACGTGGTTCTGGACAAATCGTTCGGCGCCCCACGGATCACCAAAGATGGTGTATCGGTTGCCAAGGAAATCGAGCTGGAAGACAAGTTCGAAAACATGGGCGCACAAATGGTCAAAGAAGTGGCCCAGCGTACCAATGACGAAGCCGGTGACGGTACAACGACCGCAACAGTTCTGGCACAGGCCATCGTGCGTGAAGGCATGAAATCTGTTGCCGCTGGCATGAACCCAATGGACCTCAAGCGCGGTATCGATCTGGCCACGCTGAAAGTTGTTGAAGCCATCAAAGGCGCATCCCGTCCGGTATCCGATAGCGACGAAGTTGCCCAGGTTGGCACGATCTCTGCCAATGGCGAAGAAGAAATCGGCCGTCAGATCGCAGATGCGATGCAGAAGGTTGGCAATGAAGGCGTCATCACTGTTGAAGAGAACAAAGGTCTGGAAACAGAAACCGATGTTGTCGAAGGCATGCAGTTCGACCGCGGTTACCTGTCCCCTTACTTTGTCACCAACGCTGACAAGATGACCACAGAGCTGGAAGATGCGATCATCCTGCTGCACGAAAAGAAACTGTCATCGCTGCAGCCAATGGTGCCCCTGCTGGAATCCGTGATCCAGTCTGGCAAGCCTTTGCTGATCATCGCAGAAGATGTTGAAGGCGAAGCGCTGGCAACTTTGGTTGTGAACAAGCTGCGCGGTGGCCTGAAAATCGCGGCCGTCAAGGCACCTGGTTTCGGCGACCGTCGTAAAGCCATGCTGCAGGACATCGCGATCCTGACAGGTGGTCAGGTGATTTCCGAAGACCTGGGCATGAAGCTGGAAAGCGTCACCATCGACATGCTGGGTTCTGCCAAGCGTGTGGCCATCACCAAAGACGAAACAACCATCGTCGACGGTGCGGGCGACAAGGCCGAGATCGAAGCACGCGTCTCCCAGATCCGCACGCAGGTCGAAGAAACCACATCTGACTACGACCGTGAAAAGCTGCAGGAACGTGTTGCCAAGCTGGCAGGCGGTGTTGCGGTCATCCGCGTCGGTGGCATGTCCGAAATCGAAGTGAAAGAGCGCAAAGACCGCGTTGACGATGCATTGAACGCGACACGTGCCGCTGTTCAGGAAGGTATCGTTGTCGGCGGTGGTGTTGCTCTGGTTCAGGGCGGCAAGGCGCTGGAAGGTCTGGAGGGTGCAAACTCTGACCAGAACGTTGGTATCTCTATCGTGCGCAAAGCACTGGAAGCACCACTGCGTCAGATCGCTGAAAACTCTGGTGTTGACGGGTCCGTTGTGGCTGGCAAAATCCGCGAGAGCGGCGATGCATCCTTTGGCTTCAACGCGCAGACTGAAGAATATGGCGACATGTTCAAGTTCGGCGTTATCGACCCGGCCAAAGTTGTGCGCACAGCGCTGCAGGACGCAGCATCTGTTGCTGGCCTGTTGATCACAACCGAAGCCATGGTTGCTGACAAGCCTGCCAAAGAAGGTGCGGCACCAGGCGGCGGCATGCCCGACATGGGCGGCATGGGCGGCATGATGTAACCAGTCAAATCCAATTGGATTTGACTGCGCGTGTGGCAGGTGTTTTCGCAGAAAATGCCGAGAACATGCCCGGCCGGTAAACAAGGAAGGGCGCCCCATGAGGAGCGCCCTTTTGCTATCTTACGTCGTAGAAATCAGAAACGGTCGCGGACGAAAGAGTCCTTGGTCAATTCGATATCAAACCGGGCATTGGCGACGACGGGCACATCTGTGGCGCGACAAGCGGCGACCTTGCCATCCAGACCATCCCGCCCCGGGTGAATCCGCGCCCATTCCAGACCGCGCATCAGTGTCTGCCCGTTCACCGTCACCTTAAGCGCGTTCAGCGCCTGCCGATCCTGCCCTGAACGGATATTCTGCGCGGCCGCGCAGATGTCATAAGTGCCATCGGTTTCAAAAATACCCACGCGGTAGATCAGGCTCTGCCCGTTTTCCCAGTCGAGCGAGAGTTCGGGAAAGCTTTCATCCACGGTTACATCGGCGATGGCATTGGAAGCCGGGGGGACGTCACATGCGATAAACAGCGCAAGCGCAGTTGCGAGGGAAGCGTGTTTTAGCAAGGGTCTTCTTTCAAATATCAATTATGGCGCGTCGAACGGGCAGGAACGTTCGCGCAATAGTAGATCATCCGCGGCACCAGACCACAACATACTGGCCCGGCTTATCGACAATTGTGGCGCGCCGTCACGTCCAGTACCACAGCCGGGTCGATGACAGATCGGTGTCAGTTTCGTTGGTTTTCCGCCCGATGTCCTGGCACGAAAATGGGTGCGTCTGGACACGCAAATTGTTGCGTCACCGGGTATCCCATGCCTTTTTTGGGGCCTTATAGGAGGGTATCTCATGTCCATCAAACCCCATCTTTGCGCGCTTACATTGGCAGTTCTGTTGCCCACATTGACTTTTGCGAACCCAACCGGTCATGCGGGTGTCTTGCTGGAGAATTACCATCGCTCTTATCAGGCCGCGCGCACCGCCTGGCCGGGGTTTGATCCGAACCAGATCCCCAAGATCATCATCGGGCGTGACGCAAACGGTACGACCAGCTATTTGATTGTCATCGATCACCCGAACCCACAGGCTTTTGGGGACACTGTGCAGATCGGGCGCGCCGATGGGCAACCCGGCATGGCCTATCTGGTGGCTGATCCAAAGCCGAATGGCAGTATCGTGGCTGTCGAGAACTTTGATTTCAACCTGCCACTGCATGCTGCGCCGACATTTGTCATTGCGTCGCGATGTGATGATCCCGCTTTCCCGATGGATTGTGCCAAGGCTCCCGACTTTACGGCCTATCTTGTGCATGAGGTTTTTCACCGCTGGCAGGATGATACATTTGCCTTGAATGACATCGCGGATGCTGTCGATCAGACGGTGTATGATTTCAGCGCGGCGAATATCGCCGCCATCCTGCTTGAAAACGCTGTCTTGGCTGCTGCTTTGCAAAGCAATGATTTCGTAGAAAAGAAAGAACTGGCGCGGCAATTCATTGCGATCCGGGACGATCGCAGAACCCGTTTTGATCACCTCGACCTCGATGATCAGCAGGAACGTATTGAAGGCACGGCGCTACATGTTGAATTGCAGATCAGCAGGGCTCTGGGGCAGGATAGGCGGTTGATTGACGGGCTCATCGGGCCATTTGCGCCCGGCACCATCAAGGATGAAATTGGTTTTGGCCGGTTTTACGCCACAGGTGCGGCGCAGGTTGCATTGGCGATTTCACTTGGCGTCGAAGATGTGACTGGGCAGATCAGCGCAGGCAAAGCCCCGGCACAGCTATTATCCGACTACCTGAAGGTTCCGCTGGATGCGCGAGAGGCGCTTATTGTTGCGGCGAAAGCTGCGTATGACCCGGAGGGAGATTTGGCAAAACTGGCCGCGATATATGCCAAAAGCGCGTTGACCGAACCCGATATCTTTTGACCCAACATGACTGTGAAGAACGGGGGCTTGCATCTGTGCAGATGCAGGCGCCTTATGTCCGAAAAAGGACAGTTTCTATTGGGCTATACCGATGCTGCGCGGCAATCGCGCCATGGCGAAGAAAAGCAGATGATGTCATCGCAGTGGCGTCGATCTGACGGGATTTCATAGATGCAGCTTTTTTTGCTGGTCGCCCTGACCATGACCGCCTTTGCCGCCAATTCCATCCTGAACCGGCTGGGTGTGGGCGTTTATGGCATGGATCCGATGGATTTCGCCGCGGTCCGGGTGGTTGCGGGGGCCGCGATGCTGTGGCTTTTGGTCATGGCCAGACAGGCCGCGCGCCCACCCGTCCTTGTTGGTGCACGTGTGGCGGGGGCCGCAGCACTTGGCGTCTATATGGTCGGGTTTTCATGGGCTTACATCACGCTGGATGCGGGATTGGGCGCGCTGATCCTGTTTGGTGTATTGCAGGTCGTGGTCTTTGGCTGGGCCGTTTGGGAAGGGCAGGACATTCCGTTACAGCGCTGGCTGGGGGCGGGCATCGCGCTGATCGGGTTATGTGTTCTGCTTTGGCCCGGCGGGCAGGCGGCGGTGCCGTTTTGGGGCAGTGTGGCGATGGTGATCGCCGGGGCTTCTTGGGCGGTCTATACGCTGCTGGGCCGTGCATCACCCGACGCGCTGGGGGCGACGGCGGGCAACTTTCTGCTCTGCATCCCTTTGACCGGGGGCGCGATGCTGCTGGCCGGGCAGGGTGTGTTTTTGGTGATGGGGACGCTGACGGCTGTGCTGGCGGGGGCGGTCACGTCGGGACTGGGCTACGCATTGTGGTATCGGGTGCTGCCGCAATTGCCCACGACACTGGCCGGGATTGCACAGCTAAGCGTACCAGTGATCGCGGTTCTGGCGGGTGTAATCCTACTGGGTGAACCGTTGTCGGTGCGGCTTTTGCTGGCCGGTACGCTTGTGCTGGGCGGGATCGGGCTGTCCTTGACAGCGCGACGTGAGGTTTCACAGAAATGAGACTTGGGTTTTGCAGCCACGGACCCTAATTATCGGGTATGAGGTTTCTTGCCGCCGCATTTTTGGCCCTGTTCGGGTCCGCTGTCACCGCACAGGACTGTGTTGTCCTGCTACACGGGCTGGCGCGGACCGAGATTTCTCTGACGCCAATGCAATTGGCGCTGGAATTTGACGGCTATAAGGTGGTCAATCGCGGCTACCCTTCGACCGAGGCGACGATTCAGACATTGGTTGAGGAACATCTGGCCGAGGATGTGGCCGCCTGCGGTGAAGCAAGGGTGCATTTTGTGACCCATTCAATGGGCGGTATTCTGGCCCGTGCATGGCTGACCAGCAACCGGCCCGAAAATATGGGCCGTGTGGTGATGTTGGGGCCACCCAATAACGGGTCAGAGCTGGTTGATATCTTTGGTGATTTCGAACCGTTTCAGTGGATCAACGGGCCGGCGGGCCTGCAACTGAGCACGGATGAGGAAAGCCTGCCCAATAGCCTGGGCTTACTGCCTTACGAAATTGGGGTGATTGCCGGTGACCGGTCGCTCAACCCGATTTATTCGGCCCTGATCGATGGGCCGGATGACGGCAAGGTTTCGGTAGCATCAACCCGGATCGCCGGGCTACAGGATCATATTGTGCTGCCCGTGACCCATACATTCATGATGAATAACGCGCTGGTCATCGAAGAGGTACTGCGTTTTCTGCGTGATGGGCAGTTTGATCACGAGCTCAGCATGCGGGATGTCATTCTCGGGTCCGACTGGCCATTTTGACACGCATCCGGACAAAAAATCTGTCACAGATTTTTTGGAATATGTCCCGCCATTGCCGAAGGTCGCGAATCTGAAAATCTGCGTACGCAGATTTTGTCACCGTTGCGTGTGACTGATCCGGTTGACATGTCCCATCTTGCGCCCGGGTTTCACGTCCGCTTTGCCGTAAAGATGCAGCGCGGCATCGGTTTTCGCGATTTCTGGCACTCGGTCCATGTCATCACCGATCAGGTTTTCCATCACCACATCCGCATGGCGCGCACCGTCGCCCAGCGGCCAGCCGGTCACGGCCCGGATATGCTGCTCAAACTGGCAGATCGTGCAGCCATTCTGCGTCCAATGGCCTGAATTATGTACCCGTGGCGCGATTTCGTTCACGATCAACCCGCCGGGGGTCACGAATAGCTCCACCCCCATCACACCGACATAATCCAGCGCATTCAGGATACGCCCGGCCAGCAGGATCGCGTCGGTATGCTGCGCGTGTGTGAGTTTTGCGGGCACGGTCGTGCTTCGCAGAATCCCATCCTTGTGCACATTCTCGCCCGGGTCATAGCAGGCGACCGAGCCGTCAATCCCACGCGCGGCAATCACCGATACTTCGTGGCTGAATTCAACAAACCCTTCCAGGATCGCCGGAGCGCCATTCATCGCCGCCAATGCCGCGCCCGCGTCCGCTGCAGACATGATCCGTGCCTGTCCTTTGCCATCATAGCCCATGCGCCGGGTTTTCAGGATTGCGGGCGTGCCGATTGCGTCGATCGCCCGCGCCAGATCATCGGCGTTTTCGACATTGGCGAAAGGTGCGGTCAGCAACCCAAGTTCCTGCAGGAACGCCTTTTCATCCAGCCGGTCCTGACTGGTTGCCAGCGCCTGCCGCCCGGGATGGATTGGCACATGCGCCTCGATCAGATCAAGGGCAGCGGTGGGGATGTTCTCAAACTCGTAAGTGACCACATCGGCGCTTTGGGCAAAGCGCTGCAAGGCGTCTGCATCATCATAGCCTGCCTGAAAATGATTATTGGCCACGTGAGAGGCCGGGCAATCACCGCCCGGTTCAAAGATGCAGGTCTTGTATCCAAGGCGTGACGCCGCAACCGATAGCATCCGGCCCAATTGCCCGCCGCCAAGAATTCCGATTGTGGCGCCTTGTGGCAGGGGGTCAGTCATCGCTGGGTTCATCCGGGATCGAGGTTGACAAATTGGTCCGCCATTGGTCAAGGCGCGTGGCCAATGCGCCGTCTTGCAAGGCCAGAATGCCGGCGGCCATCAGCCCGGCATTTGCGGCACCAGCGGCCCCGATGGCCATGGTGGCCACGGGAAAGCCACGCGGCATTTGCAGAATGGAATAAAGGCTATCGACCCCTGACAGGGCCTTTGTCTGCACCGGCACGCCGATCACCGGGATCCGGGTCTTTGAGGCCATCATGCCAGGCAGATGGGCGGCCCCGCCCGCACCGGCGATAATCACCTGCAAGCCACGATCAGCGGCGGTCTTGCCATAATCCCATAGCCGGTCCGGGGTGCGATGGGCCGACACGATCTTGGCCTCGTAAGCGATGCCAAGCTGATCAAGCATATCGGCGGCCTCCCGCATGGTGGGCCAGTCTGATTGACTGCCCATGATGATGCCGACCAGGGGTTGGGTCATTGTTGCGCCCTCGCTTGGAAAAGGAAGCGGCACTATAACGGCGCGATGCCGGTCTGCAATGTCGGATTAGGCAATAATGTCAGGCAAAAGCCGATCTTCGAGACTGCTGATCTGATCCTTCAGCGACAGTTTCTGTTTCTTCAGGCGTTTGACCGTCAGCATATCGGCATTCGCCCGTTCCTGTAGCGCGTCAATCGCGTCATCCAGGTCACGATGTTCACGCTTGAGCACCTCAAGCTTGACGCGCAGCACTTCCAGCTGTTCCATTTTTGCCGATCTGTTCATTCAGCCTGCGCTCCGTTTGGTGTGACTTGCCTCTATAGATAAGGCTTTCCTTACAAACTTCCTAATACTTCCTCTTGATCCTGCGCCGGGCGCGCCCCATATTTTTTCAAGGGTCGCCGTAATCGGGGCCGCAATCGACAGTCGCTTGACGAAAAGGACATGTCTTATGACGAAACTGGCTTTGGGAACACATCCGTTCCTGTTGGGTTTCGAACAGCTTGAAAGGCTGGTCGAACGGACCGCGAAAAGCGGGAACGAGGGCTACCCCCCCTATAATATCGAACAGACATCCGAAAATTCCTATCGTATCACCTTGGCCGTGGCCGGTTTTGCCGACGGCGATCTGTCGATCACGGTTGAAGATAACTCTTTGGTCATTCGCGGCCGTCAAGGTGACGACGGGGACGATCGCGTTTTTCTGCATCGCGGTATAGCTGCGCGGCAGTTTCAACGGTCATTTGTACTGGCCGATGGTGTCGATGTGGGCGAGGCGATCATGGAAAACGGTTTGCTGCATGTCGATCTGAAGCGGGCCGTCCCGCAGCGTGTTGTGCAGACGATCAATATCAGGAAAGGCTAAGCGATGAATACGACATATGAATTCGATGCGATTGCCAAGGATATCGTCTATGTCAAACCTGTCGCCGTGGCAGAGCTACCGGCAGAGATGCAGGAACATGCGGGCGATCTGGAAACCATCTTTGCGGTGCATAATGCCGATGGCGAACAGCTGGCACTGGTGGCCAATCGCAAACTGGCCTTCCATCTGGCCCGTGAAAACGACATGCGGCCGGTGCGGGTGCACTAAGGGCGACTACATCTGAACCGGGCCACCGGGGCGCAACGGCGCATGCGCGCAGCACTCTTGGGTAGCGCTGTTCCTTTTTGGCTTCCTACACAGCAGCTCGCATCGCGTCACGCATTCGGGCCTGGCAAAATAGTGGCGACCACGCAGTTGGTTCGGCCGGTCAAGAAACGGATGAGGACCAACATGAGACATTGCTAAGCACGGCGGAGATGTGGGCTTCGGCGGGACGAACTTGTCGTTCGCTGCGGCTGCGCCAATGTCTGCATTTAATAGGAGTATTGTCGATCGAGCCCCTTTCGATGCTAACTGTCTTCCACAGTTTCCGCCAGCAGCACTGCGACGAAGCGTGTCTCATCAAATGCACCAAGCGTAATCGCAATGATTGACGTCAGCGGCACAGCGAGGATTGCACCGGCAAGACCCCAAAGAGCGCTGAACACGGACAGACTGAGCAAAATGATCAGCGGGGACATGTTGAGTTGTTTGCCGATCAGACGCGGTTCCAGGTAGTTGCCGACCCAGAGTTGTGCGGCCAGTAACAACACCAAAACGAGTGCAGTGGTTTGCAATGAACCGAATTGTGCGATGCTAAGGGCAACCGGTAGGGCGACGCCGAGCAACGAGCCGACATAAGGGATGTAGTTCAACAACGCGATCAGAATGGCCCAGAAAAGCGCAAAATCGACCCCAAGCACCAGAAGGATCACATACGACATGACGCCAAGGATCAGGTTGATGCTCGTCTTGGTGCCAAGGTAGTTTGCAATTTGGTTGTTGATTTCCGCTACAACCGCGAGAATTTTCTGGGCCTGCGCTTCTGTTGTGGCCGCAGCGTATATCTTCCCGACAAACCGCCCTCGTTCACTGAGCAGAAAGAAGGCGTAGATCAAGATCAGGAAGAGTGTACCACCGGCTGACGTAAGAGACGACAAGAGCGATAGAACCGCAGCCCTGACATCTAACTGCCCGAAAGTTGCTTCGTAAATTTTGTCCCAATCAACAGGGCCACTACGGCCCAGCAAGGAGAATGTCCCCTGAACGAGGGTTTCGACATTCGCCTGGTATTCGGGCAGCCGTGCCAACAATTCTTGTCCTGTCGACACGATCACCCCGAAAAAGACCACAAGAATGATGGCAAAGATCACTAGGGTCATGAGGCGCAGAGACCAGACTGGACACCATCGCAAACCTGGGACTTTGGAGAGCCTGTTTGCCGTGTGCGCAATCACATAGGCCATTATTGCAGAAAAGAAGATTGGCACAATGATGCCTTTTGCGACGACAAAAACCGAGCCTAACAGGACTGCCAGGAGCGCCGCGCAAGTGAGTTTGACGAGAGTGTTGGATTGCATGAATTAAACTCGTGTCATGTGACTCATCTCGAACAAGGGGTTTTGCTCGTCATCCAGAAACTGGCAGGTGCTGTGATGCGTGAAGAACACGACAAGTTCACTGTTCGCTGTGATCATGTCGAAGGAGCCGTTTTCTTCGCGAACATAGTCGCCCCGCTGAAACACACTACCATCTGCGAACCTGCCATGGCCACGCACAACAAAGACTTCGCAGAGGTCATTGTGCTCTCGCACTGGCAGGCACGCCCCCGCCTCAATCCGCATCACTGCCGACCAGATCGGGGTATCCTCTTTCATGTTCATCGGCTTGAGGCCGATGCCCGGCAGCTCTTTGATCGGGAGATAAGGCCGGTTTTCGGTTGGCACCATGAAATTTGTTGCAACGGTCATCTTAGGCCTTCTTTCCTTTGAACATGTTCCAGACGGTGATGAAGAAAAAACGTTTGATCGCCTGGCGGAGCGGGCTCATTTCCATTTGGGACTTCATGTATTTTGCGTCGCTGACATAAAGCGTGTCCCCGGACGGCTTTGTAAAAACGCCCGGGCCATAGCTGGTCATGTAGAGCACGATATCGCCTTCGGCATGCACCGGGCTGTGAACCGCGTCTATTGGTTCGTAAGCATAGGTTCCGGGTTCAAAGTCGCCCGCTTCCTTGTGGGTGCCCTGTCCCTCAATGATGTAGAATTCGGACGCGCCAACATGCTTGTGGGGCGGAAGCGTGCTTCCTGCATGCATGTGAATCTTGACGGTCCAAACGCCGGATTTTTCATCGGCATGGAAGATCTGCATCTCGATCCCGGGGGCCAGTGGCGTCCAAGGCGTTTCTCGATTTCTGCGAATGATCGGTGCGTTCATTGGGTCGTGTCCTGTTCGGAGCGGAAGTGGTCACCAGCAGCGGTATGACCCCGCTGGCACCGGTTCTCAATATGTGGTCAGCCCTGCAAAGGCGCGTAGTTAATGGCGCTGACGTCTTCCATGATATCGAAGATGTGGTCGGACGTGACGGTGATCCCGATCGCCTCAAGCCGCTTCACGTGCATGGCCTTGTAAGTCTCAAGGTATTCGCGGTTGCGGAAAAGATACGTCGAGCCATAGTGGTTCGTGCCGTCTTCAACGGTCCAGATCTTCCAGATGATGCCGGGTTCTTCGGCGATGCTTTCGGCCAGTTGTTTTGTTCCAGCCAAAAATTCTTCGGTGACGGGACCGTCATAGTGCAAATGCAGGTCCCAGATTTTCATTGTACTCATGGTTTGGCCGTCCGTTGATTTGGGATGGTGTCAGATATCTGAACTCACTGGTTTTTCCCGAGTTGCAGAAAACTCAGCACAGCAAGCAAGGCAAAGAAGATGGGGTCAGACCAGCCAAAGCCGGTGAATATCCCTGTGAAGCAGGCATAAAGCGTGATGACCACGCCAAGCACGTTGGTCCAGATCAGACCTTTCAGAATGGTGCGTACCGTTTCGTTTCCGCCGTCCGCATTGCGGAACAGAAAGCTGATGATCCCGATCCCACCAAGGAAGATCGAATTGTGCTGCGACAGAAACACCGCGTATTGATCATTTAGCTGCAGGCCGTAGTTGGGCCAGAGGATTGATGGAACAAAGAACAGCGCCAGAGCAAAAAATATGTAAATCACACCGTGGGCTGTCAGGAAGGTTCTGTTGGTCATGTTGAGTCTTTCCGAGCTTTAGGCAGCTTCTTGCGGAGCTGGTTGAGTGTTGAGATTGTCGAGCGTTTGTCCTGAGCGTTGATGCTCTGGAAAATCTGGTCCAGAGCGCGGTTGTGGATCGGTAGGAATTCAGCAACCTTCTCGCGCCCGGCGAGGGTCAGGCGAACAACGCGCGAGCGCTTGTCATTCTCATCGACTGATTTCTCGACCCATCCTGCGTCGATCAGGTTGCGGACCACAACATCCAGGCTTCCTGATGTAGAAAGGGTGAAGTGCATCAGATCATTGATCGACAGCGCGCCCTTGTGGCTCAGCGTTTCCAATGCATCCCATTGCGGTGCCGTCAGCCCACCTTCACGAAACACGGGTCCCATCGCACGCATGAACAATTGCTGGCTACGAAGCAATGCAAGCACGAGGGCCTGGTTTTGTCTGTCTTGATTCTCACGCGTCATACGATGAATATATCTCTAACTAGAGATATTATCAAGGACGTTTTAGAGTGTAGACATTCGTGCACTGCGCAGCATTTGGAACTTTGGTCTCAACCTGTACTTCCCCTGCAACCGCCACCAAGGTTCGCTTGGTAGTGGTGACTACGATCCTTACCCGTCCGCAGCCTTTTGCCCGAACCTGTCAAACATTGCGGTCGTTGCCAGCAAGGGGCAGCCCTTAGCAGGTGTGACGGCAATTGAGCTTGTTCTAGATGTTAAGATGCCCGGTATCCTTGATGAATTGATTGAGCCGGTTGGCAAAGCCAGCCGGGTCCTCGGCGCAGGGTAGGTGCCCGGACCGCCACATCAGGGAAAACTGCGACCCCGGGATCAGGTCAACTGTCTCGCGGACCAGATCAGGTGGGGTTGCGCCATCCTGCCCACCTGCGATGCCCAGCGTTGGTATGCGCAGGCCGCTGGTCGGGGTATAGAAATCCGTGCCCGCAATCGCCGCGCAAGTGGCGACATATCCTTTCTGGGGTACTTCCATCAGCATATCGAGCCATTTTGCCATTGTGGGGGTTCCGTAGAAATCGCGCGCAAACCAGCGCTGCATGATCGTGTCTGCCATCGATGAAAGACCTTGCGCCTTTACGGCCGCAATGCGTTCCTGCCACATCTGCGCGGTGCCGATCTTGGCCGCGGTGTTCGACAGGACCATGGCTCGGATCAAATCGGGGCGTTTCACGGCCAGGCCTTGTGCAACCATGCCCCCCACAGACAGCCCGACAAACAAACTGTCCTTCACCTTCAGCGCATCGCAAATCGCCTCGGCATCGCTCACGAGTTGACCCATCGTGTAGGGGCCTTCGGGCACGTCGGATTGGCCATGGCCACGGCTGTCATATCGGATGATCCGCAAGGGTCCTTGCAGCAAGGGCAGGACGGCATCCCAAAGATGCAGGTTGGTGCCAAGCGAATGGGCAAACATGATTGTTGGCGCATCATCGGGGCCGGAAACCTCGATATGCAGACCGACGCCGTTGCGATCAATCATCATCAACTCGCCCTTCAAAAGCTCAAGCCGCGCGTGGGTGTCCCGACCCTGCGCGGCTTTCACTTGTTGCTACGGCAACGAATGTAACCGCTAACAACCCTCCCGGGCATAAGGAACATGGAATATGTGATTCCGGGCAACCTGTACTTTTGTACAGGTACCTCGGGGTCTATTGCCTGTCAGCAGACCCTAATCGTCAGGTTTGCCCAGCACCATATGCGCCATGATCTGCCCGTGGTCAGAGGCAAGCTTATTATAAGGTGCCTCGGGATGTGACCCATCGGTCAGGTGGTCGTTCAGCACGCTGAAATATTCCATCTCGCCGATCCGCCCATCATCATCCGGAAGGAAATGCCGCGACATCAGGATCTGGTCGATGCTTTCGAACACGCCGCCAAAGGCGGATGTATAGACCATGTCGCGTAGCGATTTCTTCACAAACAGCTTTTCAGCGGCGTAAAGCCTGACGCGGGCGATCTTTTCCTGAATGATGGCGTCGTCTTCGTCGCTGTAACGATCCCGCCGGTCCTTTGCGTTGTGGCGGCGCATCCAGGCGTAGTTCTTGAACGGGGCCTCACCACTGATGATCTCCGATGACACCGCATGTTCGCTATCGTTGAAATCGCCCAGCACCATGACAGGGTTGCCCGCCTCCAGTTCTGTCAGAATGGCGCGGCGCAGCACCCAGGCCTCTGCCATCCGGCGCAGGGCCGAACGAAGCGACCCCATCGCCCGCCCCGCCGGATTATAGTTGACCAGATCAGCCTCCGGCGGGAAGGCGGCGCCATCGGGACGGGCGAATTCCCCCAGTTTGGATTTCAGGTGGCAGTTGAAAACGGTGATGATTTGATCCCCGACAGGAATGCGCGCTTTCAAGATCGGGCGGGACAGGCGGCGGATCGTATAGTTTCCGCCATCTTCACCGCCAAGATCGCGGAAGGGGATATCCAGCGGCTCTTCCAGATCCTGCAATACCTCAGGCGGCTCCGCAAAACCAAACCGGGACAGGATCGCCACGCCGGGGCGGCGCTGCCCCGGTCCGCCATCGAAACTGTTGGGGGCAAAGGCCAGAGCGGCCTCTGTATAGGGTTCGTAAGCCAGCTTGCGGAAAATCGCCTTGCGGGCATAGTGTTTGGACCGGTCGGGGATGTTGGCGGCATTGGCGGCCAGCCCCAGCTCATCGGTTTCAATCACCACATCGCGCAGGGCTTCTTCGGTGAAAATCTCCTGAAAACAGACGATATCGGCATTCATCGTCAACAGTTGATCAGACAGCCAGGCGCGCTTCCAGGCATACTCCTCGGGGGTGTATTCCTCGAACCGGTAATATTCGGTCTCGGCCTCGATCAGGTTTTTGACGTTGAAACTGGCGATGGTGAAGCGGGTCATGCAAGGGTCTCCAGTGCTTTGGAAAAGACGGGGGGGTCGATATTGCCACCCGTGGCGACGGCGATAACCGCGTCGCCGTCAAACGCATCCGTGTGAAACAGGGCTGCGGCCAATGCTGCCGCACCGCCGGGTTCCACCACGATTTTCAACCGTTCATAAGCCAACCCAACAGCGCGCAGGCATTCCTCCTCGGTCACGACGATACCGGGGCCACAATGGGCCTGCATGATGGGAAATGTAATTGCGCCCGGCTGCGGCGTGATAATCGCATCGCATAGAGAACCTGAAAGGCGGGTGTTGCGTTCGATCTGGCCACTGGCCAGCGACCGGGTCACATCGTCAAACCCCTCGGGTTCAACCGGGCGGGCGCGCAGGCTGGGCGCTTCTGCGGCCAGCGCCAACGCGATACCGGATGTCAGCCCCCCGCCGCCGCAGCACACGGCCACGTCGGCATTTGTCACACCCAAGGCGTTCATATCCTCGGCAATCTCCAAACCGCATGTCCCTTGACCGGCAATCACCTGCGGCTCATCATACGGGCGGACCAAGGTCAGGCCACGCTCAGCCGATAGCGCCTCGCCAATCTCCTCTCGGGACTCTGTCGCGCGATCATAAAGCACCACCTCCGCCCCCAGCGCGCGGGTATTCTCAATCTTCAACTTTGGTGCGTCGGACGGCATCACAATCACAGCTGGCGCGCCGTGTTCGCGGGCGGCCAATGCGACCCCTTGCGCGTGATTGCCGCTGGAAAAGGCGATCACCCCGGTTTTGAGCGCATTGTCCGTCAATGCAGACACAGCCGACCAGCCGCCGCGAAATTTGAACGACCCGGTATGTTGCAGGCATTCCGGTTTCACAAAAACCCGGCGGCCCGCGATCTCATCCAGAAAGGGCGAGGTCAGGATCGGGGTGCGGCGCGCATGGCCGTCCAATCGCTTTGCCGCCACCCGGATCATGTCGATATTCATTGCATTCTCTCCAACCAGCGATGCAGCGCATCCAGCGCTTGCGGTTCATCCAGAAACGGCACATGGCCGCGTCCGGGCACATCGGCCCGGATCATATCGGTGCGGCGGTCTTGCATCTTGTCGGCGGTCGCCACGCTGAGCAGGTCGGAATTGCCGCCCCGGATCAGCGCCAGCGGCAGCCCATGCAGGGCATCAAATAGCGGCCACAGGTCCGGGGTGGGTTGCGCGCCGGCCTCCAGCACCGCATCACGCAGCTTGGGGTCATAGCGCAGGACCAGCCCATCGGCGGTTTCCTCGTAATGCGCTTCAACCTCTGCCAGCCAGCGCGCCATCGGCACATCCTTGAAATGCACCCAGTTTCGGGCCCGAAACGCCGCTGCCGCCTCGTAGGTTTTTTGCGCGGGCGGTTTGCCGATATAGTTCTTGATGATCTCAAGGCCAGTCTCAGCAATCTCCGGCCCGATATCGTTCAAGGCAACGCCGATCAGCCGATGGCGGGCCGTTGCCGCGAGCATCATTCCGATAAGTCCACCACGGGACGTGCCCAGAATGGCGGCCTTTTCCAGCCCCAGATGATCCATCAGCGCCAGCACATCCTGCGCTTCATGCGGGATGGTATAGGTGGCATGATCGGCCCAGTCTGAACGACCCCGGCCCCGGTAGTCGGGCCGGATCAGGCGGACGGGCAGATGCGGGGCGACATGATCAAAATCAGCGGCATTGCGGGTCAGCCCGGCCAATGCAATCACCGGCAGACCATCGCCCGCGTCCAGATAATGCAGGCGCAACCCATCCGTGCTTTGGAAATATGGCATCAGACAAGCTCCGGTATTTGGGTCAAATCAGGCATCACATGGGTGGGGGAGGCATAAAGCCTGTCCATCGGTTCGCCCGCCCGGTTTACCCAGACGGTCTGAAACCCATATCCGGCGGCCCCGGCAGCATCCCAACCATTGGATGAGACGAACAAGACATCCGACCGCGCACAGCCGAAATGATCCCTCACCAGATCATAGACGCTGTCATGCGGTTTAAAGACGCCAACGGATTGGACCGACAGCACTGCATCCAGCACGTCACCAATACCCGCAGAACTGACTGCACCATTCAGCATGTCGGGCGACCCGTTGGACAGGATCGCCGTCGCCATGCCGCGCTCTTTCAGGGTGGTCAGCATGGCAGGCACTTCGGGATAGGCGGCCAATTCCCAATAAAGCTCCAGCAGCCGGGCACGGGTGGCGTCATTGGACAGGCCATTCGCCTCCAGCGCCCAATCAAGCCCATCCTGCGTGACCTGCCAGAAATCGCAGTGCCGGCCTGCGACGGCACGCAGCCAAGTGTATTGCAGCTGCTTGAGGCGCCAGTCACGGGCGATGGTGGGCCAGATATTGGCCAGGGCAGCATGGGCGGGTTCCCGGGCCGCCTGCGCGGCAGCGGCACCCACATCAAACAGCGTGCCATAGGCATCAAAAACACATGTGGTGATCGGCATGGCATCCCCCTTTCTTGCGGGCATGGTGTCACGGCCACGCAGTGGCGAAAAGGGGCAAAGCCATTTGCAATACGATCAAAGGTTGCATAGCGTGTGGCAGCGATCCGGGACGGAAAGGAAATTAGCCATGGTTCAGGCAAAAAAGGGCGATACGGTGCGTATCAATTACACCGGCACCTTGCAGGACGGGCAGGCTTTTGACAGTTCCGATGGGCGTGATCCGCTTGAATTTGTCGTGGGCTCCGGCCAGATCATCCCGGGGTTGGATGCGGCCATTCCGGGCATGGCAGTGGGTGACACCAAGACGGTGCAGGTGCCCAGTGATCAGGCCTATGGGGCCGTGAATGAAAACGCCCGTCAGGCAGTACCACGCAGCGAAATCCCCGACAGCATCCCGCTTGATCTGGGCACGCAGTTGCAGATGCAGACCCCGCAAGGGCAGGTGGTGCAGGTAACCGTGGCTGGCGTGACAGAGGATGAGGTGACGCTTGACGCCAATCATCCGCTGGCAGGCAAGGACCTGACCTTTGCCATCGAAATCATGGGGATTGATGCGGCGTAGCTATCAATGCGCAACAGAGGTTTGCGCCTGACCCCGCCCCCTAGGGCGGGTGGGACATTTGGCAACCTTTCAACAAAATCGGCGGTTCCGTTAGGAACAGGATCTGCGGCGCGAACCTTTGTTGTGAAGATACGAAAATGACAGCCAATAGATGGCTGGTCGACCATCGGATCCGCGGCCCGGAACCTAGCGCGTCAGCAACCCATATTCGCCGATCTCGGCATCAGTCATTACATGGATATCATCTGCCGGGGCAGCGTAGATCGTGAACCAATAGAACGCATCACCACCCAACATGCGTTCGATATAGAGCCGATTTTGTTCATGTTCTGGCGCGTCGCGCGGAAAATCCTTTGCCTCATTGGTGCCGTCCGACCATGAATGTACGCCAATCTTTGCCCCGTCTTCCATGGTGCGTTCGACACCGGCCAGAAACACATCAACGCCGCCGGAATAAATCTCGCTTGTGGCAGTCAGATGGGTGTTCAGACCCAGTTCGCGCACCCGGTAGGCCAGGGCGATCATGGTATCATCATCCAGCGATCCCGGAACGTCCAGTTCAACCAATGTGTTGATATCGGGGTTCTCTTCCATGACCTGCTCGAACTGGGCGAGGGTCTTGCTGTTGATCTCACCTTGCATCAGCAATTGATCACCCTGGACGGTAAATTCAGTTGTCGTGACCTGGTTCATCGCGACCACGGCGATCTGTTCACAGCCAAACATGCTGATGACGGCTACGGGCAAGGCGATCACAGCGGCGATTTTGGTAATGCGACGCCAGCGGCTGGATGTTGGTTGGGTGGGCTGCATCTGAACCTCCTTGATCGATCGCGTCCGAATGGGCCGCCTTTGTATACCTGTGTAAAACACGATGACCAGACCGGCCTGCTGCCCATTGTCGCCATGTCGCCCATCCCGCAATCCTTAACGGTTTCTTCACATTTGTGCCGGGCGCTGCGTTAATCCGGGAAATCGCCGCAAAAGGGTCCGACGCAAGCCCGACGTTTTGCCGACGCATCGCCGACAGCGCTTTTACCAGCAAATGCAGGCATTAATGGGTTTTGCGACGAGTCGCAGATCGCCGGGTGTTGCCTGGCCGGCAACCGACCACCGAGCGTTGCTTGATCTTAGACCAGATGATCGGGCTGCGGCATCCCAAGAACATGGAAACCACCGTCAACGCGGATGATCTCACCTGTTGTGCAGGCACCTGCGTCAGAGGCGAGGTAGACCGCCGTGCCGCCCACCGCTTCCAGGGTCGCGTTGGATCGCATCGGGGCGTTCTGATCGGTATGTTTATAGGTCTTGCGCGCACCGCCAATGGCCGCACCGGCAAGGGTTTTCATCGGGCCGGGGCTGATCGCGTTAACGCGAATGCCCTGCGGGCCAAGATCATTGGCCAGATAGCGCGTGGTGCTTTCAAGTGCTGCCTTGGCGACGCCCATGACGTTGTAAAACGGGGTAACGCGGTTGCTGCCCTGATAGGTCAGCGTCAGCAATGTACCGCCATCGGGCATCAACTGTGACGCCCGGTTTGCCACGTCAATGAAGGAATAGCAGGATATCGCCAGCGAGGTCTTGAAATTCTCGCGACTGGTGTTGATGAAACGGCCGGTCAGTTCATTTTTGTCTGAAAAAGCAATAGCATGGACAACAAAATCGAGCGTTCCCCAACGGTCCTTTATCATCGCAAAAGCCGCATCCATGCTGGCGTCATCGGTGACGTCAACATCCACCATCATGTCCGACCCAACCGATTGGGCGAGCGGTTCGAGCCGCTTGCCAAACGCCTCGCCCTGATAGGTAAAGGCCAGTTCGGCACCAGCCTCCGCCATCGCCTTGGCAATGCCCCATGCGATGGAACGTTCATTGGCCACGCCCATGATCAGGCCGCGTTTTCCCTGCATCGAAATGGTCATCAGATCACCCTCGGAATTTGGAAAGGAGCATTGATCCGTTGGTGCCGCCAAACCCGAAAGAGTTTGTCATCACCGTATCAAGCCCAGCATTATCAACACGTTCAGTCGCGATTTCAGCCGGATCAAGGGCCGGATCAAGCGTTTCGACATTGATCGACGGCGCGATGAAGTCATCCTGCAACATCAACAGGCAATAGATCGCCTCTTGCGCGCCGGTGGCCCCTTGGGAATGGCCCGTCATCGATTTGGTTGAGCTGATCGGTGGGGTGGACCCTTGGCCAAAAACCCGCCGCACCGCCTCAACCTCACCCACATCACCCACCGGGGTCGATGTGCCGTGTGCGTTGATATAACTGACTTTTCTACCTTCGGGGATGGTTTCCAGCGCCAGACGCATCGCCCGCTCGCCGCCCTCGCCTGATGGGGCGACCATATCGTGCCCATCCGATGTGGCGGCAAAGCCCGTGACCTCGGCATAGATCTTGGCACCACGCGCCTGCGCATGTTCCAGATCCTCCAGCACGACGATCCCGCCGCCACCGGCAATCACAAAACCATCGCGGTCGGCATCAAAAGCGCGGGAGGCTTTTTCTGGTGTGTCATTATATTTCGACGACATCGCGCCCATCGCATCAAAAAGGCAGGACAGGGTCCAGTCCAGTTCCTCGCCACCACCTGCAAACATCACGTCCTGTTTGCCCATCATGATCTGCTCTGCCGCGTTGCCGATACAATGCAGGCTGGTCGAACAGGCAGAGGTGATCGAATAGTTGATCCCTTTGATTTTAAAGGCTGTTGAGAGGTTGGCCGATACGGTCGATGACATGCATTTTGGAACTGCAAAGGGACCAATCCGCTTGGTCGCACTCGTGTTCTTGACGACATCATGCGCGGTTAGCATGGCAGAAGTGGACGGCCCGCCAGAGCCAGCAACAAGCCCTGTGCGCGGGTTCGAAACCGTGTCTTCACCCAGCCCTGCATCTGCAATCGCCTGTTGCATGGCGATATGGGCATAAGCCGCACCTGGCCCCATGAACCGCAAGGTGCGCTTGTCGACATGTTCCGTGATGTCGATCTTGAGCGTGCCTGCCACTTGACTGCGAAACCCGTGTTCGGCCATTTCGGGCGAGGCTTCGATCCCGGATTTACCTGCCTTCAGGGCTGCGGCGACTTCTTCCGCATTGTTCCCAATGGGCGAGACAATACCCAATCCTGTAATAACGACACGGCGCATGGCTGCTCCCTCGATGACTTTTATTTCTGTGTAGGGGAGAGGGGACGACGGGGCAAGTGCGCGACAACCGCCGCGTAGGCTGAAGGTATCATGTTTGGACCGAAGGGCTGCTAGGAGCCTACAATACCAATTGGTGCGCCTTGCATGAATTTCTGGTTTCCGATGGGCTACGGGTTTCTGGCTATCAGCGTTGCAAAGACCTGATATCCGTAGAGGGTGCCCTCGGTTGCACGACGGCGATACTCAGCAACCAAGCCTTTATGCAGTTCCTCTCCAATTTCCCCGCGTTTCATCAGCACCTTTCCAGTTTCTTCGACCCACGGGAGCATTTGGTCATTGTCCAAGACGCTGCGACTTTGAAAACTAAAGTCTTCGACCGAGAACCCGGCGGTCGTCGCGAGCCGTTGCAGCTTCGCGACTGCATACGGGTCGGTGACGAACTCCTCGACAAACATCTTGGCGCAGGCATCAAGAGGATCGTTCGGCAGGTTTCCCAATGATGCCTTTGAAAAGTCAGCATCACACACGACCAGATTTCCACCTGATTTTAGAACGCGACGTGCCTCGGTCAAAAGGGCAGCCGGGTCTTCCACGTGGGTGAGCACCGTGTGCATGATCAGAATATCGACTGATCCAGTCTCCAGGGGCAACGACGCGCCATGTGCGACCTCAAACTTCACATTATCATAGCCTCCGACCCGTGCTTTCGCTTCATTTACAAAGCCCACAGATGGCTCGAAGCCAATGACGCGCCCAGGGTTGGCTTTCTCGGCAATGCGGCGCGTGACGGCTCCTGCACCGCACCCGACTTCAACCGTCAAGCCATCCTTGGCAAACTTAAGTTTTCCAAGATATCTTGAAACGATCTCCTCCATTGTGGAGTCGGATTGGCGTTCGTCCATCGAGTCAGCAAAAGCGGAAATGAACTCCTCTCCAGCAGCATCTACATCTTGAAACGGATCTCCCATCCCAACCTTCCTCCAACAAAGTTTGGTATTGTTGGAGGAAAACTCTAGCATCGTCAAAACGATGCACAAGCAGCGCAGGAACAAAGTAGCATCCGGTATACGGGCAAAACGGTGCTGGATTGGCGGAGGCGGCAAAGATGAGTAAGTCGATTTCTGGTGGATGTAAGTGTGGCGCGGCCCGATATCGTGGTGAACTAGCCGATGTTTTAATGTTTCGATGCTATTGCCGCGATTGCCAGCAACTCACCGGAGCCGGGCATTCAGAAATGGTTCCACTGGTGGCTGAGACATTCCAACTGGAAGGCTCTGCCACGGAGTATCAAATGACAGGTGGATCGGGACGGTTCACGTGGAGCAGCTTTTGCCCAACCTGTGGCTCTCCCTTGATTCGCCGCAGCGAGCGAATGAAGCATTGTGTTTATGTTCATGCTTCATCACTCGATAAGCCCGAAAAGTACGAGCCGACCCGCACCATCTACGCCGACTCAGCGCAACCTTGGGACAAGCCGGACGCAGATCACTAGGCGAGCAGAACTCATCGATTTTAGCAGGCAGCAATAATCGATTTTGTCCCGCTGACCGAAAGTGGTCATTGGTGTGGTCGCAGCGAATTCACACCTCGTCCCGCATAGCGGACGCTGGTGCACTCAGCTATCTGACAATGCGACCTTCATATCCTTGACCTGATAGATCACTTCGTCATCGGCCTCGACGATCCCGTCGGCCACGCCCATGGTCAGGCGGCGCGTCTGTACGGCTTTGGTGAAATCAATCTTGTAGGTCAGCATCTTGCGGTTGGGTCGGACCATGCCGGTCAGCTTCACCTCACCGACGCCCAGCGCATAACCGCGCCCTTGCCAGCCGCGCCAGCCGAGGTTGAAGCCAGTCAGCTGCCATAACCCGTCAAGGCCCAGACAGCCGGGCATGATCGGGTTGCCCGGGAAATGACACTCGAAAAACCACAGATCCGGGGTGATATCGAACTCTGCGACAACATGTCCTTTGCCATGCGCGCCACCATCGCCCGAGATATCGGTGATCCGGTCCATCATCAGCATGGGCGGGGCCGGAAGCTGCGCATTGCCGGGGCCGAAAAGCTCGCCACGGGCGCATTTCAACAGGTCGTCCTTGTCAAAACTGGATGGAAACTCGGCCATATCTTTGGTCTCATTCTTTTCTGCTACGGTCTCCGACCTCTATCACCGAGCAGTTGAAAAGGGCAAGTGCAGGTGATTTCTGACTATTTTATTTGATCCGGGGGTGTTTCTTACCATATTAGGGGGGAAGGCAGAGTTTGGATAATGATGACTGATCCTCGGATAGAGCGGAGCGCGGCCTGGCTGGCTGGCGCTGGGTTGCGGCCAACGCGGCAGCGGCTGGCATTGGCCGGGCTGCTGGTTGGCGACGGGCAGGATCGACACGTCACCGCGGAAAGCCTGTTTGATGCGGCATCCACCACTGGCGAAAAAGTATCGCTTGCGACCGTCTACAATACGCTGCGTGCATTCTGCGATGCGGGCCTGATGCGTGAGATCACTGTGGATGGGTCAAAAAGCTATTTTGACACCAATATGACAGATCATCCGCATTTCTATTGGGAAGACAGCGCCACGCTGACGGATGCGCCCGCCCAGGACCTGCAAATCAGCAAATTGCCCACGGCACCTGATGGTGCGGAGATCGCATCTGTTGATGTTGTGATCCGGTTGCGTCGCACCTGAGCAACGACTGCTAAAGTCCGGATTTTCCGACCTTGTCGAAACCGGCAGATGCCGACATGTTCCGCGTGACTGACATCCAGAGGTTGACCGATGGCGGAACAAAAACGCGAAGAAATGGTGTTGTCATTTTATCGGGTGCGTACGGCGCTTGGTTTATTGGGGATATTCCTGCCCATCGTACTGATAGTGGGTGGACTGATTTATGATCAACGGATCGAGCCATCGATCAGCGATTTTTATCACACGATCTATCGGGACATATTTGTGGGCAGCCTTTGTGCGATTGGTGTCTTTCTGATTTCCTATCGCGGCTATCAGCTGCAAACTGGTGAGCTGTTTGACGACAATTGGGTGGCCACTGCTGCTGGCGTTTCGGCCTTTGGCGTTGCGTTGTTCCCCAATGAAGGCCCGCCTGAAAAACTGATTGTCTTGCAAGAGGCGGGCGTTTTGGTGGGTACAAACCCGCTTTGGCACTACTTGTCTGCGTTGGTTTTCTTTGGCTGCCTTGCGCGTTTTTGTTTCAAGTTCGCCCGCACAGCCAAGAAACGACGTCGCCCCATCTATCTAAGCTGCGGTTGGATCATTATTGCCATGTTGCTGGCGATTGCAGCGGCCTCTGCTATCAAGATCCACGGCAGCGGCTGGCCGCAGGATATTGTCGTGCAATACAAGTTGGTGTTGTGGCTGGAGGCTATTGGGATCTGGGCTTTTGGCGTCTCCTGGCTTGTGAAAGGCCGCGCCGATATCGCCCTGGCCAATATGACCGGCGCGCGGGCGCTGGCGATTGATGACGCTGATTTGCCGCAGGCCTGAGGCCGGGATGGGTTAAAACCCATCTTACGACGGGTCCTTGTTTACCGCCTATTAAGGATGATTAGGCAGGTTTGCCGGTATGACGAACTATACTAGACGATACGTCCCGGGTGGCACATATTTCTTTACGGTTCGATTGCAGGATCAGCGCTCTGATCTATTGATCAAACGTATTGATTTGCTGCGCGATGTGACGCGGCTTTGTATGAAACGCTGGCCGTTTGAGATTGCGGGCGCCGTGGTTTTGCCCAGCAAACTGCACATGATCTGGGTCTTGCCACCGGGCGACACGGCGTTTTCAAAGCGCTGGCGGCTGATCAAGTCGACATTTTCGCGCCATGTGCCCGCGCCGGCCCATATCGCACCCAGCAAAAGAAAGCGGGACGAAAAAGGCATTTGGCAACGCCGGTTCTGGGAACATGTGATCCGTGATCAACCGGATTTCGATCTGCATATGCATTTGATCGCAGCGGCACCTGTTCACGCCGGGTTGGTCAGGCAACCCCGTGACTGGCCATACTCATCATTGCGGCACCGTAAGATGGGTCTTGACCCATCGCGGCTTAGAACCACTGGCCTGGCTCCATCAGCCCCAAATCGCAAAGCTGCTGCGACTGCCAACTAAACGGCGCTGCGTTGCGCCAGTGAAACTGGTCGATCTGATTGCGGCTGCTTGGGTTTCGCTTCAGCGCCTTTGCCGTGCGGAAGGAGCAGATAGCGGCAGTGATGTTGTTATGCCATGGGCAGGAATAGGTATCGAATTCGGGCAGATTGAACCGCCGATCCGGTAGCATCTGCAGGCCGGGGACCGCCCGAAAAAGCGATACCCGGTCAATCCGCCGCCGCCAGTACGGCACCTGTTCTTCGAACCGCCAGCGCAAACCACCAAAAACCTCAATCTGTCGATCCAGCGCTGCGCCTGTCTGATCGGTGCGCGCCAATGCGTAATAGCCTGTCCGGTCCAGCCAGGCATCATCCCGGTTTACCCCCAAAGGGGCGGCATCCAGATCGCGGGCATAAAGGTCGATCACATAAGAAAAGATACTGTCCCGGCGCTCTTCGACAGAAAACGCAATCATCTCACCCACGCTGCGTGTTTCACAGAACGGGTAAAACAGGAATTCGGCGTTGTAGCAGTAATGCAGCCAGATACCCGGGGCTGCCTGCGCCACGGCATTCACGATCTCGGGCAAGGATGTGTCGGTCAGCACCTCATGATCAACACGGTCGACATCATCCGGCACAACAAGTTCAGCCGCGCAGAACGCGATTATCCTGGCAAAGCCGCGTTCGGCCAGATGGGCCAAAGTACTATCCACTTCCACCGCATCCTCCAACAGAACCAACGCAATAGGTCCTTGCGAAAGTGTGCGCTTTCGATCTGCGACAAGGGCGGAAAGACTGGGGTAATGCATGCGGTCCGGTCGGGATTGATATCCAAGTAAAATCGGTGAAATCACGCCGCATTGCAAGCGGCCTTCCAAATCGCTAGAAGGCCCCGGTTACCTCCAGTGATAGAGCAACACCAATGTCCGCGCCAAAGAAGCTGTTTATTAAGACCTATGGCTGTCAGATGAATGTCTATGACAGTGAACGCATGGCCGAAGCGCTGGGCGGCAAGGGTTATGTTCAGACGGACACCGCCGATGATGCCGACATGATCCTGCTCAATACCTGTCATATCCGCGAAAAAGCAGCTGAAAAGGTTTACTCCGAACTCGGGCGCTACAAGGGATTGAAGGCCGAAAACCCGAATCTGAAAATCGGTGTGGCAGGCTGCGTGGCGCAGGCCGAAGGTGAAGAGATCATCCGCCGCCAGCCGCTGGTTGATCTCGTGGTCGGCCCGCAAAGCTATCACCGTCTCCCGGCGATGGATGACGCGGTGCAGGGCGGTGCCAAGGCGCTGGACACAGACTTCCCCGAGGATGACAAGTTTGACACGCTGAAGACCCGCACCAGGGTAAAGCGCGGCCCAACCGCGTTCCTGACCGTGCAGGAAGGCTGTGATAAGTTCTGCGCATTTTGTGTTGTGCCTTACACACGGGGGGCAGAAGTGTCGCGCCCGGCAGACCGGATTCTGCGCGAGGCGCAGGAACTGGTCGAAAGCGGCGTGCGCGAAATCACCTTGCTGGGCCAGAATGTGAATGCCTATCACGGCCATGAAAAGGGGCTTGCGGGGCTGATCTGGGCGCTGAACAAGGTCGATGGATTGGCGCGTATCCGCTTTACCACCAGCCATCCCAATGACATGGATGATGCGCTCATTGCGGCGCATGGGACTTGCGAAAAGCTGATGCCCTATCTGCATCTGCCCGTGCAATCGGGGTCGGATCGTATCCTCAAGGCGATGAACCGCAAACATACGGGCGAAAGCTACGTCCGACTGATCGAGCGCATCCGCGCGGCGCGACCCGACCTGTTGTTGTCCGGTGATTTTATCGTGGGCTTTCCAGGTGAGACCGAGGAAGATTTTGAGGATACGATGCAATTGGTCCGAGATGTGCATTACGGCCAGGCCTATTCGTTCAAATATTCGACCCGCCCGGGCACGCCGGCTGCGGAAAAACCGCAACTGCCCGAGGATGTGATGAATGATCGCCTGCAGCGCTTGCAGGCCCTGCTGCGTGAACAACAGCAGGCGACGCAGGCGTCGATGGTGGGTCGGGAGGTGAAGGTCTTGTTTGAGAAAGCAGGCCGAGAGTCCGGGCAGATGGTCGGGAAGTCCGAGTATCTGCATGCGGTTTACGCCGACGCGCCCGCCGATGTGCTGGGACAAGTGGCCCGCGTAAAGGTCGTGCAGGGTAGCCCCAATTCATTGAAGGGTGAGTTGATCGGGTGATGACGCAAATTCCTTGGAAGGAATTTGTTCAGACTTTTGGAAAAATCTGATGCGCCGACGGGGCGGGGATTCCTTTCCTTATTTGGTATCAATTTGATGACAATCGCGCTTGACCGCTTGCGCCTTCCGGCCGGACTTGCCACCATATCAGACAAGAGACTCGAAGGAGAACTGATTGGCCACTGGTGCCCTGACCCCACCCGCTGAAGATGTCACAGAAGCCCTGTTGGAATTTCCCGACAATTTCCTGCTGATCGACCTGTGTGGCGAATATGATCGCAACCTGACCACTATCGAAGACAAGCTGAGCGTCCAGATCCTGCGCCGCGGCAATCAGCTTGCCGTGATTGGGGAGGATGGGTCGCGCCAAGATGCCGTTGATGTTCTCAAATCGCTCTATTCCCGACTTGAGGCAGGCCGTTCGCTGGAGCCCGGCGATATCGACCGCGAATTGCGTATGGGCCCCGAAACGGTGCGCGGCCCTGCGCGTGATGGCG
Organism: uncultured Paracoccaceae bacterium; assembly: GCA_947503925.1. Lineage (GTDB taxonomy): Bacteria > Pseudomonadota > Alphaproteobacteria > Rhodobacterales > Rhodobacteraceae > Yoonia. Next base: position 143,561 of record CANNFQ010000007.1, read on the forward strand.
ATCAGATCGAGCTGTTCAAAGGCGATGCATCCATTGCCCGCGTCGAAATCAAGACCCGCAAGAAACTGATTGAACCGCGCACGGATGCGCAAAAGGCCTATGTCAAATCGCTGTTTGACAATGAACTGGCCTTTGGCATCGGTCCGGCGGGGACGGGTAAGACCTATCTGGCCGTGGCCGTTGGTGTGAATATGCTGATCAGCGGTCATGTTGACAAGATCATCCTGTCTCGCCCCGCGGTCGAGGCAGGTGAAAAGCTGGGCTATCTGCCGGGTGATATGAAAGACAAGGTCGACCCCTATATGCAGCCGCTTTACGATGCGTTGGGCGACTTCCTGCCGGGCAAACAGGCGGCCAAGATGATCGAGGATAAGGTGATCGAGATCGCACCACTGGCCTTCATGCGCGGTCGCACATTGTCAAACGCCTTTGTCGTGCTGGACGAGGCGCAGAATGCCACCACCATGCAGATGAAGATGTTCTTGACCCGTCTGGGTGAAGGCAGCCGCATGGTGATAACCGGAGACCGTACACAGATTGATCTGCCCCGTGGGGTGAATTCCGGCCTGTGGGATGCGGAACGGTTGCTGAAGAGTATCCCCAAGATCAGCTTCAACTATTTCACCTCCAAGGATGTGGTTCGGCATCCGTTGGTGGCGGCAATCATCGAAGCTTATGAGGCGGATGAAAACCGGTGACTGTCGATTGTATCGTCGAAGATGCGCGCTGGGTTGATATCGCTGACCATGCACAGACGGCGACAGAAGCCACGCTATGCAGGTTGGGTCTTGAACCGTCCGTCTTTGAAATCAGCCTGCTTGCAGGTGACGATGCCCGCATCGCGAGCCTCAATGCTGATTTTCGTGGCAAGGCTGCTGCGACAAATGTCCTCAGCTGGCCTTCGGACGAACGGGCGGCGGCCACGGACGGCGAAATGCCGCTGCCCCCGCAACCTGGCCCCGATACTGAGCTGGGGGATATTGCTATTGCTTATGAGACCTGCGCGCGCGAGGCGGCAGAGGCGGGCAAATCAATGTCGGATCACACCATTCATTTACTGGTCCATGGCACGCTGCATCTATTGGGCTTCGATCATGAGCGTGATGGCGACGCGACCTTGATGGAAGCGTTGGAAACTGAAATACTTGGCAAATTGGGTATATCTGACCCATATAAGGAAGAGACGGGCGATCTTGCCCGCAAGAGATAGGATGAAATGGGCGATACTGGCGACGGTCCTTCTATAGCAGCGCGTGGCGCGCCAACGGACCAGACAGTGCAAAACCGGGGCTTGTTTGCCCGTTTGCGCAACGCAATTTTTCTGACGCAACCGCCGCAAATATCGGAGGATGCCGGGCGCGAGGCCGTCAAGAACGCGGCGGGTATGCTTGGCATGCTCAACCTGCGTCGTAAGCGGGTCGAAGACGTGGCCATTCCCAAGCCTGATATCATCGCTTGCCCGCTGAACGCGACCAAGGATGAGTTGGTCAAGACATTTCGTGACAGTGGCCTGACCCGACTACCGGTCTATGATGGCACCTTGGATACCCCGATCGGGATTGCCAATCTCAAGGATTTTGCGCTGCAACATGGGTTTAACGGCAACAGCAAGGGGTTCAACCTGCGCGATATGCTGCGCCCGCTTTTGTTTGTGCCGCCGTCCATGCCGCTTGGCGTGCTCTTGCAGAAAATGCAGGCCGAACGCATTCATATGGCGCTGGTGATCGACGAATATGGTGGTACCGACGGGCTTGTGACCATTGAGGATCTGATCGAACAGGTCGTGGGCGAGATCGAAGATGAGCACGATATCGAAGAGGCCAAGAGCTGGGTTTTGGAAAAACCCGGTATCTATCTGGCGCAAGCCCGGACCGAGCTTGAGGATTTTGAGGCCGAGATTGGCCAAAAACTGACCGCCCATGAGGAGATCGACGAAGAAGAGATCGATACGCTAGGCGGGCTTGTGACGCTTTTGGCAGGTCATCTGCCTGCAAGGGGCGAGGTGGTCACCCATCCCGATGGCCCCGAATTTGAGATCATTGATGCCGATCCCCGCCGGATCAAGCGATTGCGGGTCTGCCTGAACGGGACCAAGCGTGGCTAATCTGTCTGGCCGTATTGCGGCATTGCCAGTGATGGGCCGATTTGCGGTATTCGTGGCGCTTGGCGTCGCCGGGGCTTTGGGGCAGGCCCCATATGATCTTTGGCCAGCGACAATCTGTGCGCTGGCAATAATGCTCGCCTTGCACAAGCCCTGCACACAGCCCAGGCGGGCCGCATTTCAGGCATGGGGTTTTGGGCTGGGCTATTTTGCGTTCAGCCTGCGCTGGATCGTGGAGCCTTTCCTTGTTGATACCGCCCGACACGGCTGGATGGCCCCTTTTGCCCTTGTACTGATGGCCGCCGGTGCCGGGCTTTTCTGGGCCGTGGCGGGCTACATCGCCGCAAGGCTGGCGCCGGGCCGCGCCTTGTTCGTTGGGCTGTTTATCGTTGGGGCAGAGGTCACACGATCCTTGATCCTGACCGGGTTCCCCTGGGCGTTGATCGGACATGTTTGGGTGGAAACCCCCATTGCGCAACTGGCGGCATTTGGCGGCCCGCATCTGCTGACACTTGTCGCCGTGCTGGCGGCATGGGCGGTGACCTTGATTGGGACGGGGCGTGCCGCGGCGGGTGCGGCCGTGTTGGCCGCGCTTGGGTTTGGGGTGGTGCCGGGGCTATCAGGGGCAACCTTACCGCCTGCGGCGGATGCGCCGGTGGTGCGCCTGGTGCAGCCCAATGCCCCGCAACATCAAAAATGGGATCCAGCCTTCCGCAATCTGTTCGTCGACCGGATGATTGACCTGACGGGCGCGGGGGAGGTGCCTGATCTTGTGGTCTGGCCTGAGACATCTGTCCCGTTCCTGCTGAACCACATTCAGGATGATATGAGCCCGCTGGTTGAGGCAGCGAGGGGGGTAACGCTGGTTTTTGGCATTCAGCGAGCCGATGAATTGCAGCAATACCGCAATAGCCTTGTTGTGATGGGGCCGGGCGGGCAGGTGCAAAGCATCTATGACAAAGAGCATTTGGTCCCGTTTGGTGAATATGTACCCGGAGCCGCCCTTTTGGGGCGTGCGGGGGCCACTGGGCTTGCTCGGAACCTGGGTACTGGTTTCACACCGGGGATAGGGCAAGGGCCGATATCGCTGCCCGGTATTGGTGCAGCGATCCCGTTGATCTGTTACGAGAGTATCTTTGCCGAGGAAATCAACGATGGCGGTGATCGGCCCCGGCTGTTGTTGCTGATCACCAATGATGCGTGGTTTGGCAAGGCGGCGGGACCTTATCAGCATCTGGCGCAGGCGCGGCTGCGGGCGATTGAACAAGGCTTGCCCATGGTTCGCGTCGCAAATACCGGCGTAACGGCGATGATTGATGCACGGGGGCGGATCATCCAAATGATCCCCCTTGGCCAAGACGGAGCGATTGACGTTGCGTTGCCTCCGGCTCTGCCCGAAACAGCTTATACGCGCTGGGGTGATCTGCCGGTCCTACTGTTGCTGGTTGGATCGATCCTGATGCAAATACTGATGCAGCGCCGCATTAGCGATTGACCTGACACGGCACAGCCCGTAGGGACAAACGCAATCCTGTCACAACGGCTTCCTGACGTGGCAGTTATTTTTATTGGAGCATCTCCCATGGCACGAAAAGACTATATTTTTACCTCGGAATCTGTGTCCGAGGGGCACCCTGATAAGGTGTGCGACCGTATTTCAGACGCCGTTCTTGATGCGTTTCTGGCCGAAGAACCCGAAGCGCGGGTTGCCTGCGAGACATTCGCGACGACCAATCAGGTTGTCATCGGCGGCGAAGTCGGGCTGGCGGATCAGGCCAAGCTAAAGGATTATATGGGGCGGATCGACGATATCGCCCGGGCCTGTATCAAAGATATCGGCTATGAGCAGGACAAGTTTCACCACGCCACCTGCAAGATCACTAATCTGCTGCACGAGCAGTCCGCGCATATTGCCCAAGGTGTCGATGCGAACCCGGACAAGGATGAAGGGGCCGGTGATCAGGGGATCATGTTTGGCTATGCCACGACTGAAACCGATGCCTTGATGCCCGCGCCGATCCAATATGCCCATGCTGTTCTGCGTCGCTTGGCCGAGGTGCGCAAATCCGGGCAGGAACCGACCCTGCGCCCAGATGCCAAAAGCCAGATTTCCTTGCGTTATGCCAATGGCAAACCCGTCGAGGTCACATCGATCGTGCTGTCAACGCAGCACCGCGATGAAAGCCAGTCCAGTGCCGATATTCGCGCGATTGTGGAGCCTTACATTCGCGAGGTGCTGCCCGACGGTTTTATCACGGCCAATACCGAATGGTGGGTGAACCCGACAGGCACATTTGTGATTGGCGGGCCGGATGGTGATGCCGGTCTGACTGGGCGCAAGATCATCGTGGATACCTATGGTGGTGCCGCCCCGCATGGTGGCGGTGCTTTTTCGGGCAAGGACCCGACGAAAGTGGACCGTTCTGCGGCCTATGTTTCGCGCTATCTGGCCAAAAATGTCGTGGCGTCCGGTATGGCCGAACGCTGCACGATCCAGCTGAGTTATGCGATTGGCGTGGCCAAGCCGTTGTCGATCTATGCTGACACACATGGCACCGGTGAAGTGGCGCCAGCGGCCATTGAAACAGCCATTGCCGAGATCATGGACTTGACCCCGCGCGGTATTCGCAGCCATCTGGGCCTGAACAAACCGATTTATGAACGCACCGCTGCTTACGGTCATTTTGGTCGGGCACCCGATGCTGATGGTGGGTTCAGCTGGGAACGCACTGATCTGGTTGATGCGCTGAAAAAGGCGGTTTGAAGGGCGATGGGTTAAAACCCATCTTACGGTGTTGCAATCTCCGACGTTGCCACGACGTAAGGTGGGTCTTGACCCACCCCCTTATTTGGCAGGATTAAGCCACCTCATGAGCAAGCGTAACCACCCTTCTGGCGCGCCCTGGCGCAATTTCTATGGCCGTTTCAAGGGCAAGACGATGCGTGCCAGCCAGCAGGCCTATCTCGACAATGACCTTTTTGCCCTTTCGCCTGGCCCGGTCAGCTGGGAGGATAATCCGGATCGCCTGCCTCTTGATTTGCAAACATCCTTTGGCACAGCTGACATCTGGCTTGAGATTGGTTTTGGCGGCGGTGAGCATCTGGTTCACATGGCCGCCCGCTATCCGGATATCGGGCTGATTGGCTGTGAGCCTTACATCAACGGTGTGGCCATGTTGCTGGGCAAGATCCGCAAAGCAGGGGTTAGCAATTTGCGCGTTTATCCCGGTGATGTGCGCGACCTTTTTGATGTGCTGCCTCAACAGTCGCTGGCGAAGGTGTTCCTCAACTACCCCGATCCCTGGCCGAAAAAGCGCCATCATCGCCGCCGTTTTGTCACGCCCGAGCATCTTGAACCCTTGGCCCGCGTCATGAAACCGGGCGCGGAATTGCGCGTGGCCACCGACATCCCGGACTATGTACGCCAGACATTGGAACAGGTGCCCCGTCACGGCTTTGTCTGGTCTGCGACCCGACCTGCCGACTGGCGCGACCCATGGGATGATTGGTTGTCGACCCGCTACGAACAGAAAGCTCTGCGTGAGGGCCGTGTTCCTCACTATCTGACCTTTCATAGGATGTGAGTGCTGCGCTGCCTCCGGCGGGAGTATTTTTGGCGAAATGATAAGCAATGATGGACCCTGTCGGGCCCCTGCGTTAAGACCTGCCCGAACTGCGAAAAGGATTTTCCCACATGTCCGGCCATGGCACCCCTGTTCCCATGACATCCCGTTCCTGCGGCCCGCTGCGGGGTACGGCACATGTTCCCGGGGATAAGTCGATTTCACATCGTTCGCTGATCCTCGGCGCGCTTTGCGTGGGCGAAACCCATATTGCCGGCCTGCTGGAAGGCGAAGATGTCATCGATACGGCAAAAGCGATGCGCGCCTTTGGTGCCACCGTCACCGATCATGGCGGTGGTGAATGGACGGTAAACGGTGTGGGTGTGGGTGGTTTTGCGGAACCTGATGCAGTGATCAATTGTGGCAATTCAGGCACTGGTGTCCGCCTGATCATGGGCGCCATGGCGACATCGCCGATTACGGCGAGTTTCACTGGTGACGCCTCGCTCAACAGTCGCCCCATGGCCCGGGTTACGGTCCCGTTGGCGCTATTTGGAACGCAGGCGGTCGGCCGTCAGGGCCGCCGTTTGCCGATGACGATTGTTGGTGCCGCTGACCCGGTGCCAGTCCGCTATACGGTGCCTGTTCCCTCTGCCCAGGTGAAATCGGCGGTCCTGTTGGCAGGTTTGAATGCTCCCGGCCAGACCGTTGTGATCGAAAAGGAAGCGACGCGCGATCATACGGAGCGTATGTTGCAAGGTTTTGGCGCGACCGTGTCGGTGGAAGAGACGGAGGAAGGCCGGGTTATCACCCTGACTGGCCAGCCAGAGCTTACCCCGCAAAACATTGTCGTGCCACGTGATCCGTCCTCCGCTGCTTTCCCGGTCTGTGCTGCGATCATCACCCCTGGGTCTGATGTATTGGTGCCCAACATTGGCTTGAACCCGACCCGTGCGGGCCTGTTCACCACCTTGCAGGAGATGGGTGCAGATCTGACATTTGAGAATATGCGTGAAGAGGGTGGGGAGCCTGTTGCGGATCTCCGTGCGAAGTTTTCGCCCGATTTGAAGGGGATCGCTGTGCCACCCGCCCGCGCCGCCAGCATGATTGACGAATATCCTGTCTTGTCCGTGGTCGCTGCCTTTGCCGAAGGCGTCACTGATATGCGGGGTGTGAAGGAGTTGCGGGTCAAGGAAAGTGATCGCATTGATGCGATGGCCAAGGGGCTGCGCTCTGCCGGTGTTAGCGTCGATGAAGGGCCTGATTGGTGGAAAGTGACCGGGCTTGGCCATGGCAATGTGCCCGGTGGGGTAACTGTCGCCAGCGTGTTGGATCACCGGATTGCGATGGCGTTCATGGTGATGGGCATGGCGACGCAGAAGCCGATGACAGTAGATGACGGGTCGCCGATTGCGACCTCCTTTCCGATTTTTGAGGGTTTGATGACGGCGCTTGGTGCGCAGATTATGCATGTGAATAGTTAGGTTGATTTGCGCCTTAACGCGCTGATAATATTGGATATAAGGAGCGTGCGGTGACATTTACAGTGGCAATTGATGGTCCCGCCGCCGCAGGCAAGGGCACAATCTCAAAGGCGGTCGCCGCCCATTTCGGATTTGCCCATCTCGACACGGGTCTTCTGTACCGTGCTGTTGGTGCCAAGGTGCTGGCGGGCGGTGCCCCGGCTGACATGGCCCTTGCGCTCGATCCCGTTGATCTGGAAGATGACAGCTTGCGCACGCCTGCCGTGGCGCAGGCGGCGAGTGAGGTTGCCGTTATCCCCGCAGTGCGCAGCTTATTGGTTGATTTCCAAAGGAAATTTGCGGCGCGCGCCGAAGGTGCCGTGCTGGATGGCCGTGATATCGGGACGGTGATCTGCCCGGATGCGCAGGTCAAAATGTTCGTGACCGCCAGCGCGGAATGCCGCGCCGACCGACGCTATAAAGAACTGACTGGCAAGGGTATGGATGTTACGCCTGAAGGTGTTCTTGCCGATGTCAAAGAACGTGATGACCGGGATCGTAACAGGGCCACAGCACCGCTGCTGCCTGCCGATGATGCCGTTCTTTTGGATACGTCCGACCTGACGATTGAGGCGGCGATTGCCCGCGCAGTGGCGATTGTGGAGACCGCAAAAAACGCTGTCGGCTAAACGTCGTCTTTGCGTCGGCTAAACGTCGGACCCCTGCGAACGGCGCATGTTGCAAATCCTCACCAAAGCTTGCTTAGGCCATTTTCCATTTTCCGGCTTAGGATCGGCGCAAAGGAGTTTGCCCATGATCCGTACCCTTGCCCTGATCGCCATGATGATCCCCGCCAACCTGCCCGCCCAAGAGGCGGAGCCACATATGACCCTGCCTCGCATGGCGGAGATTGTGCTGGCGCTTGATCCTGAGGCGCGTGTGGCCGGATCGGGATTCGAGTTCACGATTGACGATATCCCTGTGCTGATCGTAACGGATGTGCGTGCCAATCGCATGCGTGCCATGGTTCCGATCCGGTCAACTGGCGGTATGACTGATGATGAGTTGTTGCGGGTCATGCAGGCCAATTTCGACAGCGCGCTGGATGCCCGCTATGCCATTGCCAATGGCAGCTTGTGGGGCGTTTATATCCATCCTTTTGCTGAGTTGGAGAAGGATCAGTTCATCTCAGGTGTGGCGCAGACGGTGAATGTGGCCAAGACATATGGCACGCTTTATTCCGGTGGCGCCGCCCAGTTTGGCGCTGGCGATAGCGGTGATTTGCAACGTGCCTTGATCGAGGAATTGCTGGATCGCGGGCAGGAGATTTAGCTTTTCCGCCCTGCATGCAGCCAGAGGGTGAAAGGGATGACCGCCCAGAACCCAACCCCGGCTAGATGATCGGAGAGCGATCCGCCGTGTTTCGGGATGATGATGTCCCGCAGCCGATCCAGATCAATCGGTGATTTGATCACGATTTGCGCTGGTAAATCGGGAAAGATTAATTGGTAGAAACTGTAGAATAGCTGCGGCGAAAGCCAGAAAGCGATGCAGTAAACTAGCAGCCCTGCAACAATATCCAACGGGATGGCCGCCGGCTGGGGCAGGCGGGCCAGTCTGTTGCTTTTCATCGCAATCACGCTGAACACGGCCATCAGACCGAAGCTGCTGATCGCGACAACCCCAATCCGTCCGCCCAATCCGAGCGTCCACAGGCTGTCATTTGCATAGCCGGTATCAAAAAAGACCGATGGCAGGGCGATAATGACCATCATGCAGGCTGGCACGATGAGGCAGAGTGTTTGTGCCCAATAGGGCGGCGCGCGCCGGACCTGCCCGACGATCACGCCAAACAGGATCAGACTGAGGATCGGACCGATTAACGCCATGCTGAACGGTGACAGATTGCGCAGCTCTTCAATTGCAGTTCCCTTGGATTATGTGCAGCCTGACCATAGGCGTGGCATCCAAAAAGGGAAAACAGAATGCATCACATTGTTGATCTTGAGACATGGCCGCGCGCGGCGCAGTTTGAATTTTTCCGGACATATCAGAAGCCGCATTATGCAGTGACGTCGCGCCTGGATGTCAGCAATGTCATGGCCCGTAAGGCTGATGGTTTGTCCCCATATCGCGCCTGCCTTTACGCCATTGGTGCGGGGTTGCATGCGGTGCCGGAACTTTGCATGCGGTTTCGCGGTGATCAGGTCGTCCGCCACGAGATGATCACCCTGTCGATGACCGTGCCCACCAAGGTCGGCAGCTTTGGTTATGCATATGTGCCTTATCTGGCGGGTTTTCCTGACTTTGACGCGCAGGCCAAGCGCCTGATTGATCAGGTGGCGGCCGGGCAGGCGTTGACCCCCAATGCCGGAGAGAGGGATGATCTGGCTTACTTGTCCTGCATGCCGTGGCTGGATTACACGTCGATCAACAACGCCTTGCCCGGCCCGGATGACTGCATTCCGCGTGTCTCATGGGGCAAGTTCGTTGATCATGTCGGGCGTTGGGATATGGCGATGACGCTGGAGGTGCATCATGCCCTGGTTGATGGCGCGCAGGTGGGGGCATATTTCACCCATGTGCAGGCGGCCTTGGATAAGGTTTAGACCAACTCAACACCCCACCGCTTCGACCGCGCGGCGATCAGGGCGGCAAGCCCGGCAATGTCCTGGCCAGCAGCCGGACGGTGGCCGGAACAAGGTTGTCGGGGATGGCCATATAGTCAGATGCTTCCGGCGCAAGGATATCCCAAGCCAGCGCCACTGATCCGGATCACCTCCGCCCCGAAATCGCGCATGACTTGCGCCCGCCCTTCGCTGACTTCGGCATGGGTATCGATCCGGCAGGGCGCCCCGAATTTCTGACAGCCCCACGCCAATGACTGGCCGTGATTGCCATCCGTGGCGGATACCGGCGTGATATCGGCACAGGCATCCCGGTGCTTGCGATTGCGGATATCGGCAAGGCTGACATTCTGCCCGGTCCGCCGTCCGATTTCGCGTTGCAGCACCCGCGAGGCCGCATAGACCCCGCCCAATGCCTTGAAACTGGCCAATCCGAAACGCGGACCTTCGTCCTTGTATAATATTTTGCGAATGCCGACTTTGGCCGCTAGCGCATCCAATGCGTAAAGCGGGGTAGATGCGTAACCCTCCCATGCGGTGATCTCCGCCTCGGCTGTGTCGAACCCTTCCTTGGTCAGTACCCGGTGGGCCGCATCGCCCGTGGTACGTTTGGCAGCGACATGGCCAAGGTTGGCCTAGGGCAAGAGATCGGTCATGTTCTATCCTGTTTTTGTGTAAGGCGGTCCACTGCTGAGTAAAAATGGGCCAAGCACCTTCCTGTGGATTTTGGCCGATGCCAAAGATCAATATTCTCCAGATCAGGGATTGAATTGATCTGGTATTCTGCTGCTGATGCAAAAATTATGTCCTGTGATATGCTTACCTGGCCATGGCCGCGCTTGCATCCCTTGCTGTGCCATATTTGGGCAGATCGGCGGCGGTTTTGCCATGGGCCGCCATCAGCGTGTCGCGGACAAAGGCGATATGGGCTGTTTCCTCGATAATCTCGGCCAGATATTGCGCGGCGGTCAGCGTTTTGCCTACGCCGATTGTCCCGTGATTGGCGAGGACAGCGGCCCGAATGGAGGGGTCTTGAAATACCGGGCTAATCTCTACTTCGGTCTGTGGTCCGCCATTGTCGGAGAGCGGGATCAGCGGCATCCGCCCGATCTTTTCAATGGTCTGGACAGTCAGGCATGGGATTTCGATGCCCGCGCTTGCAAAGCCGGTCGCCCATGGGCTGTGGCAATGCACAATCGCGTTGATGTCGGGCCTGATCCGGTAAAGGTCCAGGTGGAAATCCATATCTTTGGAGGGCTTGAACGGGGACGGTTCAACCATGCCATCCAGATGCACCACTTGCAGATTGTCCCGGCTGCATTCGGCAAAGCCGACGCCAGATGGTTTGATGACGATGGCGTCCCCCGATGAAAGACGGACCGACAGGTTGCCGCCCGCATTTGTTTGCAGGCCAAGATCGAAACACCGGCGCGCGGACCAGATCAATGCATCTTTCTTTGCTTCGATATCAGAGGGGTCAAGCATGAGGTGTTTCCTTTGAAATGATGAGCAATGCGTCCGCGGCGGCATGGGCCGTTGTGCTGTCATTGATATGCCCGTCCAGATGGGCAACAGGGATATGGGTTTCCAGCGTGTCGGCGAAAGCCGCGCGCAAAGCGGGGCTTTCGATGGCCCCGCCGGGGCGATCTTCGGATGAAAAACCACCCATGGGTATCAAAACGCGCAAAGGTGCGGTCGCCTGTTTCAGGGCCGCGCCAAGGATATTGGCGCATTTGATCACTTCATCCTCAGTACATTGCACATGGGTAAAAAGTGGCGAATGCGCGTAGTGCGGCCGCTGATGATAGATCTCGGGCATCAGGTTGGGATCGCCCATGCCAATGAAATTGACGCCGCCGGGCAGGATCACCCGGGGCAGGTGGCCCATGGCGGTAAAGCGTCCCGGCATATCCGCGTTCACCCCGGCCACATAACAGCGGGTCAGTTCATGTGGGGTATAGTCGATCACCGATTTGAAAGCGCCGATCCTCGCCCAGCGGGTAAAGGCTGCGCCGCCAAAGCCGTTGGCGTGAAAAACGGTAACCTCGTTGCCATCCGCCTTTAGCCGTTTGCACAGCGCATCCGTACCCGGACCGGTTACGCCCAATGATGTGACCCCGATGGATGGCGATAGGGATGCCGCCCCGGTTGGCAGTGTCGCATGATACAGCCCGCCAGCAATGGCTGCTGCCTGATCCAGCGCGGCCCGCGTTGTTGCATTCAGCCCGCACAGATCGGCAATCGTCGGCACCAGCACGATCGAACTGTCGGCGATGATGTAACGCGGATCGAAGGGCAGCGTGGTCACCAGCACCTTTGGCATGGAAACGGGCAGCGATTGCAGAACCTTTAGGGCGATCTGCCCGCCCGTGCCGCCGCCGATAGCCACAACCATCTGTCGCCCGTGCTGGGGTTTTGTCGAAATCTCTGCAATGGCGCGGTCGGTGGCCAGCGCCATGCCTGCGATTTTGTCTTGCGGACCCCATTGCGCCCCACCGGCATGGAGCGAGATATCGCAGGTTTCCACCGGGACGCCTAAGGCGGTCATCGCGGTGATCAGGTAATCGGCCTCTTCCTGTTTGGTATCGAAAGTTGCCAGAAGAAGGACGCTCATTACCCTTTCACGGCCCCTGCTGTCATCCCGGTGATGATCTGGCGACTGGCCACGAATGTGAAAATGATCGGCGGGATGGCAAGCAGCATTCCTGTCGCCATGATGACCCCCCAATCGATATCAAATTCGGTCAGGCTGTTGACGATTGTGACCGGTACGGTTCGACTATTGCGGTCGGCCAATGCGTTGGCCAGCAGAAATTCGTTCCACGCCACCCGGAAGGTGAAGATGGAGGCCGCTGCGATGCCCGGTTTGATCAGCGGCAGAACGACAAGGAAGAAAACCTGGAAGGGGCCGGCGCCATCCATGCGCGCGGCCTCTTCCAGCTGGATCGGCACTTGGACGATGAAGCTCTGTAAGATCCAGATGACGAAAGGCAGGTTGAGCGCCACATAGACAAGGATGATCCCGCCGCGCGACCCGTCGATCCCGAATTGGAAGGTCCAGATGCCAAAAACAGGCACCAGCAGCACCGCAGGCGGCACCATCCGCATCATCAGCGTCCAGATTGATACGACATCGCGCCCCATAAACCGGAACCGGACCAGCGCATAGGCGGCCATGGTGCCGATGATCAGCGTGATCGCGGTCGAAATCAGACCGATGATCAGCGAATTGGTCAGCGCCCGCCCGAATGTTGGATCGCAGCGCCGCAGATGTTCGGGCTCGTACCACAGGAAATCGCAAAGCGCGGTTTCGTAGTTCCGCAGCGTCGGCATGAACAGCAGGCTGGAGCTGTCGGACATGATGTCAATGTTCAGCTTCAGCGAGGTTGTCAGCATCAGGTAGATTGGCCCGATAGCCATGACCACCAGCGCGATCAGCAGCGCGTAGAAGGCCGGGTTCTGCCGGTCATAGGTCTGCGTGCTCATGCCTCTTCCTCCACCGCGCGCAGGCGTGCGGCGCGGGCGTCTTGCGCCTTGTTATAGATGAACATCGTGAAGGTCAGGATCAGCAGGACGATCAACAGCAGGTTTGACATCGCTGCCGCCTCGCCCAATTCACGGAATTCGGAGGCCGTTCGGTTGATCCGCAGTGACAGGATTTCGGTCGACAGGCCCGGGCCGCCATTGGTCATGACCAGGATCACCTCGAGCACTTTGAAGCTGTCGATCAGACGCAGCAGGAGGGTGACGATCAGGACCGGCAGCATCAGGGGCAGTTTGATATAGATGATCTGCTGCCAGTCGCTGGCCCCGTCGATCTTGCTGGCCTCGATGGCTGAGGCAGGCAGCGATTGCAGGGCTGCAAGTGACAGGATGAAGATGAAAGGTGTCCATTGCCAGACATCGGCAATGACCACCGATGCAAAGGCCCATGATCCGTCCGACAGCCATGGGATGCCGTCGAACCCCCATGATTTCAGCGTCTTGTTAAAGATGCCAACCGTCGGGTGGTACATGTAGCGCCACATCAGACCCACAACGATAGGGGCAATCATCATGGGTAGGATAAAGAGTGTGCGCAGCACCGACATGCCGCGGATGTTCCGGTCTAGCAGCAGGGCCAGCCCGACGCCTAGAAACATTTCGATGGTCACAACCACGGCTGCAAATTTGAGCGTGACACCCATGCTTTCGCGGAATGCGTCATCACCGAAAAGCTTGAAATAGTTGCGCAGGCCCACAAATTCGGCCTCTCCAATCCGCTGGCTGGGGTTCCAGTCCAGAAAACTGGCATAGATCATATAGCAGATCGGATAGAACAGGGCGAAGGCCAAAACCAGCCCGGCAGGTGCCAGAAACAGGTAAGGGGTCATGCGGTTCGTACTGGCGATGCTCATGAAACCGGGGCCTTTGCGGGGTGGTCAGATGGTGAAGCGGGCCGGCGCGTGGTGCGCTGGCCCAATTGGTAAATGGCGATTACTGCCAGGTGTAGTAACCGGCCTCGTCCATCACGGCGCGGGCGCGTTCGGCGACACCGTCAAGTGCTTCTTGAGGGTCCAGCCCTTCGGTCAGCACCTGGCTCATCGTGGTGCCGATATCAGCGTTGATCGTGCCCCATGTCGGGATGATCGGGCGCCAGTCCGGGTCTGCGTATTTCAGGGCTTCGCCAAAGGTTGCCGAATACGGGTATTTTTCGTTCAGGCCCGCATCTTCATAAGTCGAAAACCGCGAAGGGTTCCCGCCCGCCATGGCGATGGCAAGGTCCTGTTCCTTTGATGTCAGCCACTGCATCAGCAAAAACGCGGCTTCTTTGTTTTGCGCATTGGATGGAATGCCGATACCAAAACCACCTGTCTGGCTGCCGCGACGAACGCCTTCGGGGTGCAGGGCGTAGCCAACTTTGCCGACGACGGTGGATTTGCTCGGGTCTTCAAACCCGGCGGCAAAGGCAATTGAGTCCATGAACATGGCAGATGTGCCTTGCTGGAATGATGCCGCCGCTTCGGCTGGGCCGAATGTTGTGCCGCCTTCGGGGCCACAATCCACGATGGTTTTCAGCGCGTTGGCGGCTGCGACACCTTCGGGGCTGTTGATGATCGGGTTCCATTCGCTGTCAAAGACGCGACCGCCCAAAGGCGCAAGATGCAACAGGAATGCGTGGCTGGCCTGATGGCCGGATGCCGCACGAGACGCCATGCCGCCCATGCCGGGTTCCAATTCGGGGATCTGGCACGCCACTTCAAGAAGCTGGTTATAGTTGGTTGGCACGTCGATACCGTGCTTTTCAAAGATATCCTTGCGATAGGCCAGCACAGATGTTTCCGACCCGAAGGGAATCCCGAAAAGCGATCCGGTTGGGCCGGGCAGATATCCCTTTTCACCGCCAGCGACGCCGATATTGGCGACATAGCCGTCGATCAGGTCGCCTGCATCATAGTTGGGGTCGGCGAGCCGTGGGTTCATGAAGTACTTGGCCAGGTTTTCCAGCTGATCGGCATAGACATAATCAGCCTTGGAAAACACAACGTAGGAAATCAGGTCATAGTCGCCTTCGTCCTTGGTCAGTTCCAGCGTCTGGCGTTCGCGCATTTTCAGATATTGCAGCTGGTCGACCTCCACCTCGATGCCGGTCTGTTCTGTGAATTCGGGCAGGACTTCCAGCACAGCATTGTAATGCGGGTGGGCGGGGAAGTTTACGACCAGTGTCGTGCCTTCATAAGGTGCGTAGACGTCGGCGGTGTGCCCGTCTGCATATGCAACCCCTGTATAGGTCAGCGTGACCGCAATCGCGGCTGACCAGATTTTGGTTTTATTCGCCTTCATATCATCCTCCCAGATGTTCTTGCGGCCTAGAGCGCCGCCTCGGTTTTTGGATCAAAAAGATGGACTTCATCCCCTTGCACCGTGAATTCGCGGGCTTCGCCGGCGCGGATCGGCACGACTGTGTTGACTTCAATCGCCACACGTTCACCGCCGAGTTCCGAAATCAGCACCGATTGCGCGCCGATATATTCCGACAGGATCACCGGCATTTTCAGCCCGCCCGGTCCTTCGGCAAAGCTGGACGGCCTGATGCCAAGGTGGATTTGCCGATCCTTGTGCACCTGCAGGCTGGATTTGCGCGCGTCGGGTAGAGGGATGGCAAAGCCGTCGCCTTTGGCCGAAAGCGTGCCGCCTTCCTCTACCAGTTCCGCTGTCAGGAAATTCATGGTGGGGGAGCCGATGAACCCGGCCACGAATTTGTTTGACGGGTTGCGGTACAGCTCTTCCGGTGTGCCCGCCTGCATGATCTCGCCGAATTTCATGACGACGATCTTGTCGCCCAAGGTCATCGCCTCGACCTGATCATGGGTGACGTAGATCATGTTTTTCTTGATCCGCTGCGACATCAGCGCCAGTTCGGCCCGCATCTGCCCGCGCAATTTCGCATCAAGGTTGGATAGCGGTTCGTCAAAAAGGAATGTGCCCGCGTCGCGGACCAGGGCACGGCCCATGGCGACCCGCTGACGCTGACCACCTGATAGTTCCGCAGGCTTGCGATCCAGATAGGCAGTAAGGTCCAGCGTCGCCGCCACCTCTTTCACTCTTGTTTCGATGTCTGCCTTGTTCATCCGCGCCAGACGCAGGGCGAATGACATATTTTTTGCCACGTTCATATGCGGGTAAAGCGCGTAGTCCTGGAACACCATGGCAAGATCGCGTTCCTTGGGTTCCAGTCTGGATACATCACGATCGCCAATCATGATCTGCCCGCCAGTGACAGATTCCAGCCCAGCAATCATGCGCAATGTTGTGGATTTTCCGCAGCCCGACGGCCCGACAAGCACCGTGAACTCACCATCGGCCATATCAAGATTGAGGTTTTCGATCACGTTCACCGCGCCGTAGTCCTTGCGCAGGTTCTGTAGTCGTATGTCGGGCATTAGCCGCAGTCTCCCCCTAGGTTGGCCGTGATGGAACATGAGTTTGTATACAAAAGCAACAATAAATATCCAATACAGTTTGTTCTGGTGGTTTTCCTTGTGAAACCATGCTATCGGTTGGGTGAATATCTGAGGTTAAGGCCGCATCATGGACCGTCAAAACTCTTCTTCACGCGAATCGACCGGACAACGTATCGAAAGTGTTCTGCTGGATGATATTGCCGCCGGCGCCTTGCAGCCGGGTGAACGTTTGGACGAAACCAAGCTTGCCGACCGTTTTGGGGTGTCCCGGACGCCTGTGCGCGAGGCATTGAGCCGGCTGACCGCGCAGGGTGTTCTGGTCGTTGGTGAGAAGCGCGGCGTGCGTGTTGCGCAGTATTCGCGCGAGGAATTGGCGCAGATGTTTGAGGCCATGCAAGAGATTGAAAGTATCTGCGCACGCCTTGCAAATCAAAGGCTTACCTTACTTGCCCGGGCCGAGATTGAATCAGCGCAGGCGAAATGCAGGGCGGCCGCGGAGGCGGATGACCGCATCGCCTATATCCATGCAAATGAGGCGCTGCACCTGTCGATTTACCGGGCGACCGAGAACCAATATATTTTTGATCTTGCTTCGGATTTTCGTCGCAAGACCGGCCCGTTCCGCGCCAAGAAGCTTGAGACCCAGGCGGACCTGATAGCGTCAGTCGCCAATCATGAGATTTTGCTGGGCAAGATATTCTCGGGCGACAGCCAGATGGCCGTGGACGGTATGCGCGAACACATGACAGAGAGCTTCATGCGTGTTCTGGCGGCAAATAGCTGATCGAATCCGGCAATTTGGAAAAAATCATCTTTCCAGTGTAGACAGTTTGGAAATTTTGTATACAAAAGTGTGGATTCGTATCTGGAGGACCACATGGGCGTTGCTGAGACCAAGATTTATCCGATCAACACCGGCTGGCTAGAGGCCGATCTGGGCACCTATATCTTTTGGAAAGGGCCAGCAGGAAAGAAGATCTGGAATCCGGTCTATTGCCATTATGTTGATACCGGCGAACACAAGATCCTGATCGATACCGGGCTTTGCGACGAAGAACGCGCCACCAAATACCATCACAAATGCGACAAACGTGGCTGTTTACAGGTCCATGAACACCTTGAACAGAAGCTGGGCGTGCATCCTGATGAGATTGACGCCATTGTCTTCACCCATCTGCACTGGGACCATGTGCAGAACATGAAGCAATTCAAAAACGCCCGCTACATCGCCCCCAAGGCCGAGATTGAAATGGCCTATAACCCGCTGCCTTTATACTACCGTACCTATGAAAGCGGTTATCTGGGCATCGAACCGGCCTATGCGGGCTGCGTGTTCGAGGCTGTGGAGGATGAATGCGAGGTATTGCCCGGCATAACCATGTTCCACACGCCCGGTCATTCTGTCGGCCACATGGCCGTCACGGTTGCCACCAGCATGGGTGATATCGTGATCGCTGGTGATGCGATTTTTCAGGAACGCAATATGGAGCCGAACCCCGATGAAGGCTGGCGATATTGGGTGCCCGCTCGGTTTGTGAATTCCTATGAAGGCTGGAAATCAGTTGAGGAGTTGGACAAGCGCGCCGATTACATCCTCGCCTGTCACGACAAGTTCGCCAATGCCCGATCGGACGTTTTTCCCTATGAAGGTATGCCGTTGCGCAAGCGCCGCCAGGTGATACCGGGGTATCAGTTCTATTTTGGCGATATGCCTGCCGGAACTGCCGGCGCCGCTGCCCCAGCGATGACCAAGGCAGAGGCCGAGGCCTATATCGTCGGTCTGGTCCCGCCGACACCGGACCCTTGATCAGATGACCCAGTCGATCGACAGTATTGGCACGATCGCTGATCAGTTCGATGCAATTGTGCTGGATCAATGGGGTGTGTTGCATGATGGTGGCACCCCTTATCCCGCCGCCCTGTCTGCGTTGGATATGCTAAAGACCTCGCGTGCGATGATTGGTGTTTTATCGAACTCTGGCAAACGCGCGGCCCCCAACATGGATCGCATCGCCCGGATGGGATTTGACCGTGCCGTGTTTGATTGCATGATGACATCGGGCGAGGCTCTTTGGCAGCATTTTGCGTCCGGCGCCGGGACGGTCAACGCCGTCTTTCCGATTGTTGGCAGCGCCGGCGATGCAGAACGCTGGGCTGCTGGCCTGCACCTGAAGGTGACGGATGACATTGCGGTGGCTGATGCGGTTTTGTTGATGGGGTTGCCGGATAACAGTGCGGTTGATGCATATGATGACATATTGCACGCTGCCCATGCGCTGGCACTGCCGCTGTACTGTTCGAACCCCGATTTCACATCGCCCCGCGGCGGTGGCACGTATGTGATGTCGCCGGGCGCATTGGCCCGCCGGTATCGTGATATGGGGGGCGAGGTTCACCTTTACGGCAAGCCATACCGCCCGATTTTCAGTGCGATGGAAACCGCGTTGGATTGCCCGCCCGCGCACATCCTGATGGTGGGCGACAGCCTGCATCACGATATTCTGGGCGCGCAAACGGCCGGATGGGCCAGCCTGTTGATTAGCGCCGGTGTGCATGCCCCGCAGATCGGCCCGAAAAACGCCGCTGCTGATATTGCCCTGCTGGCCAAGGCCGAAGGGATGCCCGCTCCTGATTATGCCCTTCCTGATTTGAGGTAACCCGATGGATGACCTGCTAAGCCCTGCATTCCGCGCATTATCCGCGCGACTTGGTCAGGACCCGCTGCGGGTGCAGGGCCCGGGCGGCAATACATCGATAAAGTCAGGCGATGTGATGTGGATCAAGGCATCGGGCACTGAGCTTGCCGATGCCGTAACCCACCCGATCTTTGTGGCTGTGGACCGCGACGCCGCCAAGGCAGAAGCCGCGGAGGCAGGGGATGGCAGTTGCAAGGCAACGGTGCTGGACCCCACGAACGACCTACGCCCGTCGATTGAAACGACCTTTCATGCGGCGCTTGATTGGCAGGTGGTGGCCCATACCCATTCAATTGCCGTGCTGGTCCATGCGATCAGCCCCGAAGGTCGCAGGATCGCCGCAGGAAAACTGGCCGGGTTACCTGTTGTCTTTGTACCATATGCAAAGCCGGGCTTGCCGCTGACTCAGGAAATTCTGGCGCGTGTCACGGATGAAACGCAGATTATCATCCTTGAAAACCACGGTTTGATCTGCACCGGCAACACGGTGGAGGAGACGGCCCGGATTATGGATGAGGTCGAGGACCGGCTTGCCATGCCGGTGCTTGATCATCCGCCGCTGCCCGATGGCCCGCAAATGCCGGGATTTGAACGTGTTTCGGAAAGCTGGATGGCGTTTGATCAGCGCATTTGTGACATGGCGCGCGCCGGGTCTTACTACCCTGATCACGTTGTATTTCTGGGGCCTGCTTTGCCCAGCACCGATAATGCGGGCGATCCCCCCGCGTTGTTGGTGCCGGATAAAGGTGTGTATCTGCGCGCCCGGGCCACATCATCGCAGCGCGCCATGATCCGGTGTTTGTCGGATTGTCTGTCCCGCCTGCCAGCCGATTGGAGGGCAACCCCAATTGGAACAACGGCAGAGGCCGCGCTGCTGAACTGGGATGCCGAGAAATACAGGCAAGCCTTGGCTGCCCGGTCATGAGCCTGCGTCTGGGCATTGATATCGGCACATCCGGCATCCGCACCGCCGTGCTGGATGCGGAAGGTGTGGTGATCAGTACCGCACGGGCGACGCATGAGGTCCAGGACCCCTGCTGGGTCGACGCCAATGGCTGGTGGCGCGCGGTGCAGAGTTGCATCGGCGCGCAGGCAAAAGCGCTGAAATCCTGCGGGCGTGACCTGACAGAGGTGACCCGGATCGGCGTCGATGGCACATCGGGCACCATGGTCCTGACCGATGCGGATCTGGCGCCGGTGACTGGTGCGCTGATGTATAATTCCGGCGGGTTTGTTGAGGAGGCGGCGCGGATCGCTGCACATGCGCCCGAGATACATATCACCAAAGGATCAAACTCTGTGCTGGGCCGGGCGTTGCGGTTGCAGGCGCAGGATGTGGATCATCAGGCGCGTTTCCTGTTGCATCAGGCGGATTTCATCATTGCAAAGCTGCGCGGGCAGGGCTGTATCAGCGACCATAACAACGCGCTGAAGCTGGGGTTTGATCCGGTTGCGGACCGTTGGCCTGACTGGTTTGAGCGGACCGGGTTGAACACCGCGCTTTTACCACAAGTCAGGCCCGCAGGCGCGGTTATTGGGGAAATTTCCCCGCAGGTTGCAGCTGACCTTGGGTTCAACGCGCAATCGGTCATCCATGCAGGCACGACGGATAGTGTCGCGGCCTTCCTTGCCGCCGCTCCGTTGGACGAAGGCGCGGCGGTGACATCGCTGGGCACCACATTGGCAATCAAGATGCTGAGCAAGGCGCGGATCGACGACCCGTCAATCGGGCTTTATTCCCATAAGTTGGGGGATTTTTGGCTGGCCGGGGGGGCGTCCAACACCGGTGGGGGCGTGTTGGCACATCTGTTTTCGTCCGATGAACTGGTCGCGCTTTCCGCGCAGATTGACCCGGATGTGGCCAGCGATCTGGATTATTATCCGCTGTTGAAACCCGGGGAGCGATTTCCGTTCAACGACCCCAACCGTCCGCCAATAATGACACCGCGGCCGGACGACGATGTGGCCTTTCTGCATGGGTTGCTTGAAAGCATTGCCCGGATCGAGGCATGTTGTTACGCGGCCATTACGGAGCGCGGCGGTGGCGTGCCATCGGCTTTGTTCACCGCAGGTGGCGGGGCGTCGAACCCGGTTTGGACAAAGATACGCGCGCGGGTGCTGGGCATTGCGCCAAAGCCCGCGATAGAACCCGAAGCCGCAATTGGCGTGGCGCGTTTGATCGGCTGATCTGCACCGGCAGAGCGGAAAACTTGATTAAAACCTGCATTTCTGCAACGATCAGTACCATTACCGCGCTGTCATTTTTCGACGGCGTTTGAAATTTATTTTAATATTGGGTGTTTTTATGCCGGAATTTTTAGATGCGTCTGCATTAGAGTCGTTGTTCAATGATGTTGTTTCTGCCGTTTCGGACGGATTGGCCGAGGGGCTGGATGCCTTTCAGAAACTGACGGATTCTGCCGCCACGCAGGATTTTCAGGTGATCAATGATGCAGCCCTTGTGCTGGTCGGTCAGGTCGCCGATGCCACTGATATCGATACTGACTTTCTGACGGATGTCTTTAACAGTTGGGCAGAGGCGCTGGGTAACATCCCTGATGCATTTGCCCATATGGTGAGCCGTTTATCGGCGCAGTTTTCGCATTTGGCCGAGTTCTTCCGCGCATTGATGCAGGCACTTGTCGCAACGATTGACGATTTCGGGGCCTTCATGCTGGCCCTGACCCAGCATGTGATTGACGTCCCCGAAACGATCATGCGCGGCGTGCAGACTGTGCTTTTGCCGGTGTTTGCCATTGGTGCGGCCAGCTTTGGTGCCGATGATGCGGTTGGCGCGCTGTGGTTGTTGCTGGGCCAGACCGGAGGCGCATTGGGCCAAATGGCGACCCCATTTGATATCGGTCTTGATCTGGTTGGGGTGTCGCCCCAGGCGCTGATGTCAGGCGCCTTTACCTTGCCGGTGGGTGTCTGGGTTGTGGCATTGATGCTGGATGCGTTGCGGCAGGCGGGGGCGTTCGCCGACCTGCTGGCCGATACGCCAATTGGCAATGGGCAGTTGAATGCGGCGCTTGAACCGATTGTCGGGGCGGTCGCGGATTTCGTGACAGATTACATTGCAGATGTTGAAACTCTGCTGGAAGCCATCATCGCGGCATTGATCGAAGGGGCCGAGGCGAACCCTGAACTGGAATGGCTGTTGCTTAAGCTTGGCCGGTTTACCCCTGTCGGTTTGTTCATGCTGGCTGTTGCCACGTCAATTAAACTGATCACCAGCCCCGCCCCCTGGGTGGATCTGATCCTGAATGAGGTGGAACAGGACCCGCGCTATAAGACCAAGCGTCTGGGGCGCCCCGACAAGGAAAACAAGTATATCGTCTTGTCCGATATTCACCGGGACGAGGATGGCGCGGCGCAAGCCCCATTTCGGTTGGGGTCCATTGACCATTTCCTGAACAATGCCGATGATTATCTTGCGTTGTTGCAGCAGTTGGACAGCGGTTTGGATGCCAATGGTGACCCGTGGAATTACACCATCATCGAGGCGGGCGATTGCGAAGAGATGTGGTTTCATGGCGATGTGTCGCAGTTAAGCCGGGCAACACCCCCTGCCATGTTGGGCCGGATCATCGACAGCCACAAAGAGATTTACGAGCTGTTGCGCAAGCTGCATGCTGACGGGCGCTATTACAGGATCTATGGCAATCACGACAGCTATCTGCGCGACGTGGAAACCGAAGCGGTGTTGCGTGACTTCATGGAGGCTGATGGCGCTCCACCCTTTGAAATTTATGATTTTATCATCGTTGAAGGTGTCAAGACGATGCATGATTTGCGCATCGATCTGGGTTTGAACAGCGCGCCTTATTCGGAACGCCTGCCACTCCTTATTACCCATGGCCATCAATGGGATTTCTGGAATTGCGACAGTAACAACATTCTGGGCAAGCTGGTGGTGACCTCTGTTGTCACGCCGCTGGATCAACTGGATGATCCGGTCCGTGACGTCGCTGGGATCGGATTGGCGGGCGTTCCGTTGATCAATTTCAAGCAGCTTGTGGGTGGGCTGCCGGTGTTGAATTCTTGGCAGAACTACGAACCCGCTGTTGCCATGCTCGATCATGTGCAGCACATGGATGACAATGATCGCGTCTTTACTGACGATATCATGTATTCCGAAACGCTTGCTTCCCTTATGGGCTTGCTGATCCCGGTTGATCCGGGTGCGGTTCCGGCACCGTCTGGTTTGCCCATTCCACTACCCGATGGTGTGACCCTGCCACCCTGGAGTTCGTTATGTATCGGGCACACGCATAATCCCCATAACATGCCCTATTACGATTTGAACGCGCTGCCGCTGCCGAAATCCATCCGGGAAAAGATGGATGCAGCGGCGGAGTTTGTTCTGGGACCGTTGGCAGAGCTCGGACCGCCAAAATTCCGCAGTTACTACATCAATACTGGTGTTTGTGGCTGGTATGACAACTGCTTCTGGGCGGTTGACTTGGGCAAGGAAGGTGGGTTTGAAGGCCAGCCCAAGCTGGTGAACTGGACTTGGAATACCCGGCTGGACAGGCCTAACCATATGGATTGGGAATTGCCGCATATCGACGGGCAAAGCCTGGCCGGTCTGTCATTTGATGATGTTAAAACAGCCATCCAGCCTTGGATTGAAGAAGGCCTAAATGTTGCCGATGATCTGCTGGGCCGCCTTTCCATTGGCGATGTTCTGGCCGCCGCGCAGCGTGACTGGGTGCCGCAGGACCTGAAAATCACGCTCGAGAATGGCAAGGGCGCGCTCGATGCGATGCTGGTACAGTTTGTCATTGGCCTGATGCGTGGAAAGGAGGCAAAATTTGCAGCTTCACTGCGCCTGCCCAAAGGCCTGACGACAGAAATCGGTCATTTGCTCAAGCGCCGCTTGCCTTGCGCAAACCGGTCGCGCCGCAGATCACTTTGCGGGGCGATTGGCATTCTGGCCATCCGTCACGGTGTTGCCCAATCTGGGCTGCGTGGTGCCGCTGTCGATCCTGTTGATGCGCAGGCGATTGCCGCGCTGATGCTGCTTGCCCAGCTGGTTGAGGTTAAGCGCGACGGGCTGGATATTGATATGTCGTTGCGGGGCGGGGTTGTGACGGCGCAGTTTTCCTTTGGCAAGGTGGCAGCGCAGCCGGCGCAACCCGCCCGTCTGCCGGGACTGGACCGGACCCGTCGCGTGCTGCCATCGCGCGGTTTGCAGATTGAAGCCTGCGCCGATGGCGATGCGAATGCGCCGCTTGGCGATTGGACTGTTGAGTTGGAAACCCGCATCGGTGGGCGTAAAAAGGTTCTCGCCCGCGCGCGGCTGGACAAGCAAGGGCGCGCGACGCTTCTTGGGCTGGGGGCCGCGGATGGCAAGCTGATGCACGGTAATCGTGTGGTCGAAAAGGTGCGGTTGTCGCTTCTTGCCCCACCGGCGGCCAAGCGCGCCAAAAAGCCCGTTGTCAGTTTCCCGTTGGAAAAACTGCCAACGCGTGGCCCGTTGAAGCTGTCTGTCAGTCATGCGCAGCTTGAGGCGGCAGGTTTCTTTGGTGGATCGAAACTGCGTAGCGTGACCGACAAGCAAAAGGCGCTGTGCGACACGTGGAAGGAACGGCTGAAGCGTGATCCCCATGCCAAGGGTGACCTTTGCCTGCAGGACCTGATGTTTTCGATCATGGGGGCGGTCGATGCGCCCAAGACCCCGTTTGAAAAGCAATATGCCAAGATGCTGAAACCGCATCTGAAGGAATCGAAACAACGCAAAGCCGTGGCCGAATTTGCCCAGAAGCAGCGCAAGACATTAAAGGATTGTCTGGGCGTCGATTACGTGACCTGTGATGGCACCGGATCACTGGATGATCTGGGTAAACGTCTGATTGCAGATGATATCCGGCTGGACGGGCTGGTGAAATTCTTCGGCAACCCAACGCCCAACCCTTTGTTGGGTGACCGGATCATACAGGCGGGCCGTGGCCTGCCCGGACGTGCCTATCAACCCACCAAGGATTGCGAAGAAAGGCTGGTGTCAGGTGCACTGACAGATGCGGTGGCGGACCAGATCCGCGCCTTGCAGGAGGCAGGCGTCGTTGCGCTGGCCAAGCCCAGCATCAACCAGACCGTCATTTGGGACCCGGATATCGGCCAGGTCATCCGGCGCGGCGATATTCACGACAAAGAGTTGAGCTTTTACGTTCCGTCCACGCCAACACCCGGGGCCGCGCCCGAGATGCAGGAGCATACCCAGAATATGGGTGTGTTCCTGAGCGATCCGAATTGCGTTGTGCTGCTGCCCGATGCGGTGGCCGATGAGAGCCCGTCCCTTGGTGTGCCGCAGGCGATGATCGTCGATGTTGCGCCGGGGCAAGCTGTGACGGTGCACGGATCCGGTTTCGTCAATGACAAGGCCAAGATACGTGCCCACTTCCGCCCATGGCGCACCGAACTGGATGAGGGGCGGCTTGTGCCAGACGATGACGCGTTGCCCGCCGATGGTTTTGCCGATCTAGAGGTGGCCGTTTGGGGGAATGCCCTGCCTGTCACCCAAGGCGTGCAGCCAACCGATTACAACGGCGACAGCGTTGGTTTTATCTGGCCCGATGCGGCTAACGCGCCGGGGCTTTATGCAATCACGCTGGAAATGGCGAATATGTCCGAATTTCCAAGCTCAATAACCGAAAAGGGCGATTGCGGTGTCGAGATTGGAAAAGAAGACGTGCTGACGCAGGTCGTCTTTTTCGCTGTCTTGCCGAAACCAGTCGCACCCCCATTGCATTTGAATCTTGCGGATGTGGTTTGTGCTGACATCACCGATCCCGAAGGGTTCCTTGGCATTATCTGGCCTGATGATTTGAGCCTGGAAAGCACCACTGCGGTGGGCCGTTTCGTCATTCCTGACGCTGGGGTGGGTGACGCCTTTTCCGATGATATTCCAGCCTTTACCGACGCGATGACGCATCTGATGGACCAGCCATCGACATGGACGGCGCAAATGCGGCTTTACCCCGAACAGCTGGGCGTGGGACAGTTGGAAGCTCTGGATTTCGTCATTGCGGAATTCCGGCTTTTTGAGGTCGATGGCGAATATGACCGGATGGTGGCCCGCTGGATTTATCTGGCCATTCTTCTGGCACTGATCGCCATAGCGCTGATCATCGCGGCGGCGGCCTTTGTGGCTGTTGCTACCCTTTTCCCCAACGGCATCGTGGTTGCTGGCAAGATCATCCTCATGGTTCTTAAGGCACTGTTTGGTGTTGGTATCCCGCTTTACCTTGCCGCGATGGAGGCGAGTATCGCCACCATCGATGGCGCTGAGCTGATCATGCCCGGCAAGGTCGCATTCGTTGGGCAGGATCTGATGATTGCGCATTCAGAAGTGCGGTTTCACAGGTTGGCGCATCCTGATGCGGCCAGTCTGGATAGCCTGACCCAGCGGGAGGCGGTTTTCCAAAGTGATTTGTTGGGTGGTGATTACACCGCGACGATCGAAATCCTGAACGAAGCATAACTGCCCGCGCCAGTGGCGGATGGTTTTCATAGAAAATTATCCGTCGGTGTCCGGACCTAAAGGGCTGCGCAGGAAATGATCCAGCCCGTCAGGATCAGACGACTTTTACCCGCAATTGCACGACATCTGGCCCCACGAACAAACCTAAAAAAGGATACAGGAAATATGTTCATTAATGCCAGCAAGACAAATCGTCGTCTTTCCAAACAGATCATGGTCAACGCGGTTTGCGCGGTCCTGGGTATGTCGGTTTTCGCCACGCTGCCCGGCGTCGTGGCCGCACAGGACATGTCTGGCTTTTATGGTGGTGTCACGGTTGGCCGCGAGATCGGTAAGGATGCCCCAAAGAAGCAGGATGAACCGTTTGGCGCATTCGCTGGATATAACTTTGACATGGGGACAGCCCTTGTCGGGGCCGAATTCGGCTATAACGTGGGTCGGGATGAGGCGCTTGAGCGTCCAATGCACCTGAAAGGGCGCGTCGGCCTGCCGGTTGCCGGTGGTCTGCTTTATGGTACGGCCGGTATGGCCCGCGCTGATGCCGAAGCTGGCGGCACCGCCAAAGGCACAGTGTTCGGCGTTGGATACGATTATCTGATCGGCGAGAATATCATCCTGGGTGCAGAGTTCCTGCGCAGCCAGTACAAGGATGTCGGCCCCGCTGATGTGGATGTTGAATCGAACTCTGTCAGCCTGCGCGCTGGTTTCCGGTTCTGATTGACCAGGATCACCGCCTGCAACCTGTTTGCAGGCGGTGGCAACCGGGTATGTCAGGCCGCCGCGACCTTGCATTGTGCCGTTTTGAACGCCTTGGGCGTTGTGCCCATCTCGCGCTTGAACGCGGTGTAGAAAGAGGATCGGGAGTTGAAGCCCACCTCATAGGTCACATCAAGAATAGAGGCAGAGGTGGTTTGCAGCAGGATCGCCGCATCCTTGATCCGCCAGGAATTGACATAGTCGAAGAAGTTCTTTTCCAGCGTGGCGTTCAGCGTCTGCGACACATGATTGGAATTCACACCAACATGCTGCGCCAGATCCCACAAGGACAGGCTCGGGTCACGGTATAGCTTATCCTTTTGCATTGCCGTTTCAATCTTGGCAGCGATCCGTTTCGCTTGATCGGCACCAAGGGCTGAGCGTTCATATTTGCCTGCGTTTTCGGTGATTGGTTGCGGCGTCGTGGTCGGTGGTTTGGCCTGCTGGTGGCGCAACAGGCCTGGTTTTTGGCGCGACCCCCAGATTCCAATGACCCAGATGATCGCCAGATCAAGAATGCCTTCGACAAAATTGGCAAGCTCGTAACCAGCGCCGCCCAGATCAACACCGAAAAAAGTGTCCGGCAAATCCATGAAACCCCAGATGATGGAAATTGCGGCTAAAAAAACGATCCAGTAGATCCATGTCAGCTCGCGCCCTTCCGTCGTTGCAAACAGGTCCTTGACCCGTGCCTTGTAGCGCCGCAGCAAAAGCACGACAGCGACGAGATAGGCGATGATCACCGCATAATAGAGGAAGGTCATGGCCAGTCCAAACGGGGCCAGAATGAGAACCCAGACCGGTAAATTTGCGATGATCTCAATCTCTGCAATGTAGAATGTCGGGCTGAACAGTATGAAGATCAGCACCAATATGGCCACCAACAGATGCGGCAACGCATGCAACAGCTTGTTCTGGATCAGCGGTACATCATCTTCAACGGATAGCCCGCGCAGGAACAGCCAGAAGAAGAAAGGTTGCAGGAACATAAGTGGTGCCATGCCGATTGCCATCGGCCATGTGACCCGCATTACACCTGGCCCCGGCCACGTGTTGCTGATGAAGGATGGCAAAAACAAGATCGCATTGACCACAAAGAACAAAGCCAGCGGGATATAGACCCGCTGGTTGCGTTGGCGCAGCAGCAACATATTCGCGCAGTAAAGCGAAACGGCGAACTGACAGGCCTCTAGCGTGATAATCAGATGGCTGTCATTCATGGCTTTGCGATGGCCCCACATGCAAGTGGCTTTTCCTGACCGCATAGCGATAGACAGGCTGTTTTGCCAGTGTGGCCACGGCAGGCGCGGCACCTTGTTTCGGGTCAGTCGCCAAGTCTGTCATGCTGTATCCTCAGGCTCATCTGGCACAGTTCGGTCGAACCGATTTGTTTTGCGATCAAGGGTGGCAGCGCGATTTGTAGTTGCACCGTTTGCATCATTTGCTGGGCAGAGCTGACCCGCAGGGCAGTGTCGATCCGCGACTCGATCCGCCCCATGAAGGTTTGTTCGGTCTCGCGTATCCCGCCGTTCCATTGATTGGTATCCATGCGCCACCAGCGCATTTCCGTATCGACAAGCGTGTTCAGGTCCGCACTGCTTAGCGGTCGGGAAAAGGTCACGAAACGCGCCCCCCCTTGATTGGACAGCGCTTCTGCCTCGATCTCGGCCTGCATGTCGGGGCTGCATCCGCTTGCTTGTTCAACGGTGACAATCGATTGCCATTGCCCGTCTTGCGGCTGAATGTCTGCGGTTTGTGCTGTGGTAACAGACGCGGTGCTGATCCCGAAGGCGGCGGCGAACAGGGCCCGCGTACCAGCATTGCACATATGCATGACAAGCCAGATCGTTTTGCCCCTGCTCGCCGGGTGGGTTGCGTGAGTGGTGTGGTGTTCTGCGACGGTCATTTTGATGTCTCTTGATTGGGGTTGGTTAGCTGAATGGACGGCACCGGGTCGTCCGAACGTATCGGGACGGACAGTTTTTGGCCGTATCCGGGGTGTGGCTGGATCAGCCTTGCGCGCCTGACAGGTGCATTTTGTACTGTGATTGTTGGGGTTTTGGTGTCATGCCTGCTCTCTCCCGGTGATTGCCGTGATTAAGCATTCCGCATGGAATCGCAGATGTCGTCCGACCCTGCCTGCGAGGAAAGAAATTTGCTCTGGGGACGTCGCTTAGCCGTCGACCGACCGGCGAAACAGCTCCTGTCCATAGGCTGATGACAATTGCCCGGATCGCAAATCCGCGACATCGGTTGTTTCTTCGATCCGCCCGGCCCGCAGGATCGCCAACCGGTCACACAGAAAGCTGACAACCGGCAAATCATGCGTCACCAGCAGAAAGGTCAAACCTTTTTCTTCGCGCAGGGCTTTGAGCAGGTTCAGGATCTCGGCCTGTACGCTGACGTCAAGCGCGCTGGTCGGTTCGTCCAGCAGCAGCACTGGTGGATCAAGCATCAGAGCGCGCGCGATGGCGACCCGCTGACGCTGCCCGCCCGACAACTGATGCGGCAGGCGAAACCGGAACCGCCGCGATAGTCCCACCGCATCAAGCATGTCCAGAACCCGCCGGTCCCGGTCGGGGATGCCGTGGATCGCCAATGGTTCACCCAGCGTGTCATCAATGGTGCGGCGGGGGTGCAAGCTGCCATATGGGTCCTGAAACACCATCTGCACCTTGCGGGCCAGGTCGCGTTTTGACCCGGCCCCTTGTGGCGCATCCATGATGTCCAGATCGCCCTGCCAGGATTTCAGTTGCCCTGCCAGCGCCTTCAGGATCGTGGATTTGCCAGACCCGCTTTCGCCCACAAGGGCGAAGCTTTCACCCTTTGCCACCTCAAAGGACACATCATGCAAGACCTGCGTCTTGGCAAAGCTGACGGACAGGTTGCGTACACTGATCATAAAGCTGTCCGGTCCAGTACCGGCAGGCGGTCACGGCTTTCGTCGATCCGGGGCAGGCTGGCCACCAGACCGCGCGTATAGGGGTGCTGTGCCTTATAGAGCTGTCCGGCGCTGATTTCTTCGACAATCGCGCCTTGAAACATGACCAATATCCGGTCGCACCACCGCGACACCATATTCAGATCATGCGAGATCAACATCAGCCCCATCCCCCGCCGTTTGACCAGATCATCAAGGATATCCAGCACCTGACCGCGCACCGATACATCCAGCGCACTTGTCGGTTCATCGGCGATCATCAAGGCCGGTTCCATGACCACCATCATCGCAATCATCACCCGCTGGCCCATGCCACCTGACACCTCATGCGGGTACAGGCGTGCGACCCTTGCGGGATCATCGATGCGCACGGCCGTCAATGCATCCAGCATGCGGGCGCGACGCTGCCGTTTGGTCAATGCGCCATGAACGGCCATTGCTTCTTCGATCTGGGGCCCGATACGGATGACAGGGTTGAGGCTGAATTTCGGGTCTTGCAGGATCATTGACATGCGCGCACCCCGCAGCTTGCGCAGCGCGGTTTCCGGCAGGTCGCGCAGGTCGACCCCATCGAATGTCAGCACATCCGCCGTCACCTGCCCGGGCGTTGCGATTAGCCCCATGATGGCGCGGCCCGTCATGCTTTTGCCCGATCCGCTTTCCCCCACGATCCCCAGCCTTTCGCGCCCCAGATCGAATGACAACCCGCGCACGACCTCAACCGGACCGTGGTCAGAGGGGAAGGTGACGCGCAGGTTTTTGACCGAGAGCAGGCTCATCCGCGCGCCCTTTGTTTGGGGTCTAGAATGTCGCGCAGACCGTCGCCAAAGAGACAAAACCCAAGCGAGACGATGACAATGGCAAAGCCCGGCATGGTCGCCACCCACCACTGATCAAGAATGAAGGATCGCCCACGCGAAATCATCGCCCCCCATTCGGGCAGTGGTGGCTGTGCCCCCAGCCCCAGAAAGCCGAGGCCTGCCGCCGTCAGGATGATCCCCGCCATATCTAGGGTCACCCGCACAATGGTCGATGACATGCAAAGCGGCATGACATGCAAGGTGATGATCCGCGCTGATGACGCGCCCTGCACCCGCACCGCATCCAGAAATTCCGCATTGCGAAATGTCAGCACCTCGGCCCGGGCGATCCGGGCATAAACCGGCCATGCGGTGATCGCGATGGCGATAACAGCGTTTTCAATGCCCGGCCCCAGGGCCGCGACGAATGCCAGCGCCATGATCAGCCGGGGCAGTGACAGAAAGATATCCGTCAGCCCCATCAGGATACGGTCAATCCAGCCGCCAAAATACCCCGCCACCGTGCCGATCAGCAGCCCCAGAGGGGCGGCGACGACCGCCACCAGCAATACGATCATCAACGTGATCCGCGCGCCAAAAATAACCCGCGACAGGATATCGCGGCCCAGCTCATCCGTGCCCATCCAGTGCGCTGCTGACGGCGGTTGCAACCTGTTTGCCAGATCGCCCTGCACCGCGGAATATGGGGCCAGCCATGGTGCAAAGGCTGCCACCAGCAACAACAGCACGATGATCCCTAGCCCGATCATCGCCAGCGGATTACGCAAAAGCGCGCGCGCCAGCCGATAGAATTGCCCCAATCGGGCTTGCATCCGCGTTTCGGGATCGTCGGATAAAAGCCAACTTCGCGTGGTCATGCGCGTGCCCTCGGGTCCAGCAGCCGGTACAGCGCATCCGACCCTTTGTTGATCCCCACAAAGACGGCACCGATCACCAGTGTCGCCCCCAGAACCGCATTCATATCCGCGTTCAACAGGGCAGTTGTCAGGTAATTCCCGATGCCCGGCCAGCTGAACACGGTTTCGATCATCACTGATCCTTCCAGCAGTCCCGCATAGCTCAGCCCGATTACGGTGATCAGCTGCATCCAGATCGGGCGAAACGCGTGCCGCCACAGGATCAGCCGCTCGGGCACCCCTTTGACACGGGCGGTGGTGATATATTCTTGGCTAAGCTGTTCGAGCATGAAACTGCGGGTCATCCGGGCGATATAGGCCAGCGCGAAAAAGCCAAGGATCGTGGCGGGCAAAATGATATGTGACAGGGCGCTGCGGAATGCCTCCCAATTGCGGCCAATGACGCTGTCGATCAACAATAGCCCGCTGCGCGGCTCTACCATTCCGTCAAGAAACAGGTCGATCCGGCCCGGCCCGCCGACCCATCGCAGGTTGGCGTAAAAGATCACCAAACCGACAAGGCCCAGCCAGAAGGCCGGGATCGCATAGCCCGCCAGCCCGATGACACGGATCAGCTGATCCACCCATTTGCCTTGCCTTGCCGCAGCAAAGACACCCATGGGTACGCCAAAACCCACGCCGATAATGATGCCAAGCGTCGCCATTTCCAGTGTCGCCGGAAACACCCGTGCCAGATCTTCCGACACTGCGCGCCCGGTTGACACTGACATGCCCAGGTCGCCCTGCACCACCTGCCAGACATAGCGAACAAATTGCACGATCAGCGGATCATCCAGCCCCATCTGCAATCGGGCGGCCTCATATGTTTCGGTGCTGGCGCGGTCGCCGACAACGGCAAGCACCGGATCAATCGGAACAACGCGCCCAATCAAAAAGGTAATTGCCAGCAGCCCCAGAAAGGTGACGGCCAGTGTCAGCAGGAAGTTCAAGGCGGCAATGGGTCTGGTCAAGATCAGCTCCGTTTGTCACTGTCTAACAAAGATTTTTGACCTATCAAAATTTTTTTACTAATATCAAAAAAACCGTTGGACATGTTATGCCAAA
The DNA here is from genome assembly GCA_947503925.1 of uncultured Paracoccaceae bacterium. Classification (GTDB taxonomy): domain Bacteria; phylum Pseudomonadota; class Alphaproteobacteria; order Rhodobacterales; family Rhodobacteraceae; genus Yoonia. The sequence continues at coordinate 176,917 of CANNFQ010000007.1, forward strand.
TGCTGCCCGTCAGATTGATCCCGCGCAACCGCCTGCCTTTGGTGGTCGGATCAGGGATTTCCGTCGCAAGACGGGGCTGACGCTGCAGGCGCTGGCGGACGAGGCGGGTATATCCGTTGGCTTCCTCAGCCAGGTGGAACGCGACAAGGCCACCCCCAGCCTTGGGACATTGGCCAGTCTGGCCGCTGCGCTGGGCGTTGATATCGACGTCTTCATCGCGACGCCAAAGCCGGCTGACAGCGTCACCCGCGAAGGGGAGCGCCCGCGCTTTGCCCTGGCGGATTCGTCGTTATGTTACGAACGTGTCACCACCAGCCTGCCGGGCGGGACCCTTTCATCGCTGATCATCCACGTCCCGCAGGGCTACGCATCTGAGATGACGGCCCATATTGGCGAGGAGCTGATCATCGTCCTGGAAGGATCGCTGCGCCAAACATTGGGCGACACGACATTCGTGCTGCACCCTGGCGATAGCCTGCATTTCATGGGGGATGCCCCGCATGCCTTTGCCAATGCCGGCGATGGCCCGGCCAAGCTTCTCTGGACCGGGACATCGCCCCGTCTGCTGGGCCCGCAGCCCGGTCGGCAGACCAATATTGATACCAACAGGAGAGACAAATGACATATCTACCGACCTTTGCCAAAGCTGCCGCGGTGAGCCTGATCGCGCTGTCGACCGCCCCAGCATTGGCTGAAACACCAGCGGATGCGCTGGTGATTGCCCAGAACATTGATGATATCGTCACCATTGATCCGGCGTCGGCCTATGAATTTTCATCCGGTGAATATGTAACCAACACCTATGATCAATTGGTTCAGTATGATGCGACCGATACGACAACGTTGGCCCCCGGGTTGGCAACCGGCTGGGATATTGATGCCGAAGCCAAAACTGTCACATTCACCCTGCGCGATGGCGTGACATTCCATTCCGGCAATCCGCTACGTGGCGAAGACGTCATCGGCAGTTGGAAACGCGTGCTGACCCTGAATATGGCGCCTGCCTTTATCCTCGAAAACCTTGGCTGGTCTGCCGATAATATCGAAGACATGGTGACCGCCGATGGCAACACCGTTACCGTGCGTTGGGAAGGTGATTTCGCCCCATCATTCGTGCTGAACGTCTTGGCGTCCCGCCCGGCAACAATCGTCGATTTTGAAACCGCCATGGCCAATGAAGTTGACGGCGATATGGGCCATGCCTGGATGAACCGCAACAGCGCCGGGACCGGACCATTTACCCTGACCCGCTACGCCCCGGGCGAGGTGATGATGTTGCAAGCCAATCCTGACTACTGGAACGGCGCGCCCGGGATTGACCGCGTTCTGATCCGCCATGTGGCAGAGGCCGCAACGCAGCGATTGCTGCTTGAATCTGGTGATGTGGATATGGCCAAGAATCTGTCGCCCGATCAGGTCGAGGGCCTGAGCGGTAACGCCGATATCAAGGTCGAAACCTATCCGCAGACAGCTGTGCATTGGTTCAGCTTCAACCAGAAATACGAGCCATTGACCAACCCCGCCTTGTGGGAAGCGTCCCGCTATCTGGTGGATTATGAAGGCATGGCCAATAGTTTCCTCAAAGGTCAGATGGAGGTGCATCAGGCGTTCTGGCCCGAAGGGTTCCCCGGCGCGCTGACCGATACGCCCTTTACCTATGACCCTGAAAAGGCGAAGCAAATTCTGGAAGATGCGGGTGTTGACCTGCCGCTCAGCATTGAACTTGATGTGATCAACGCCGCTCCGTTCACCGATATGGCCGCCAGTCTGCAACAGACCTTTGCCCCTGCGGGGATCAACTTTGACATCCTGCCTGGCACAGGTGCGCAGGTGATCACAAAGTATCGGGCGCGGACGCATCAGGGGATGCTGCTTTACTGGGGGCCGGATTTCATGGACCCGCATTCAAATGCAAAGGCCTTTGCCTATAACGCTGATAACTCCGACGATAGTTACGTGTCGACAACCACATGGCGGAACGCCTGGATGCCACCGGCAGAGATCAACGAAAAGACAAAGGCGGCACTTGCCGAACAGGACCCTGATACCCGCAATCAGATGTATGTCGAACTGCAGCAGGCCATGCAGGAAGAGGCCCCATTCGTGATCATGTTCCAAGCGATTAAGCAGGTTGCCATGGCGGATGATGTCATGGGTTTTGTGAACGGGGCCAGCTCTGACTACGTCTATTACCGCCTTGTCGAAAAACAGTGATGAGCAGGCCGGAAACCATGGTTTCCGGCCTTCATTTTGCGGAGCAAGCGATGAAACCTGATGATGTTTTTGCCGCGCTGCATCGCGCGGCAGAAGCGGCCTGCGGCGCGCGTCTTTTTACAGTGACCGTGCTTGACCGCCGGGCCGGTGTGGCGCGTCGCGCCTATTCTTCGCACCCGGATGCCTACCCTGTGACAGGGACAAAACCGATGGGCAGCAGTGCATGGACCGATCAGGTTATCGGCCGTGGTGAAACCTTTATCGCCAATTCAACGGCGGAATTTGCGCCCTATTTTTCCGACCATGTGCTGATCAATCATCTGGGTTGCGAGGCAGCGGTGAATATTGCCGTCATGGATGACAATCAGGTGGTCGGGACGGTGAATATTCTGGATCGGGTGGGGCATTTTACCCCCGCGCGCGTCCAGACGCTGGAAGCGTTGATTGCAGAGCATCGTGCCCAATTGCTGGATGCGTTTGACGCTGTTCCGATGGCGGACGACTGACCCCGCGGTAAGGCACCCGGTCGCGACGGGCACGCAACGCGCGGTGGGCTGCGCGCGGTGGTTTGCTGCGGTCCGGTCACGAATCATCCGTTAACGCAGGTTTTCATGGCGAAATCGCCTGTCGGCAACGCGTCGGCGATGCGTCGGCAAAACGTCGGACCCCATCGCGCGCCGGGGTAGGGTTAAGGGAACTGTGAACCCGTTGTTAAGGATTGGCGGAGGTCAGGTAAGATGGGTTTAAACCCATCTTACAGGGCGTTCGATCTATGTTCAGCAGCCCGGCAATGCGGGCCGATGTGACGTTAGGTAATTGCAGCCTCAGATTGTGAACATTCGTATGCTGTGGTATGCATAAAGTAAGTAAGTCTTTTCAAAAGACGTAAACCAAAGGCCGGAAAAATTTGAAAACATGATCTAGGACACCACGCGGGAGGGGATATCATGAGGCTACGTATTGTATTTGCATTGTTGTCTCTGGTGCTGTTCTCAACCCTGAGCGCGTTTCTGGTTGCAGGTCATATCTGGCGCATTCCGACATCGCTCATGTCGCTTGTTGACGCGAATTTCGTCCTATCAATCGCCTTCGTTTTTGGTCAGGAAATCCTGATAGCCTTTGCTGTGCTGAAGCTGGTGTCGTTAACTTGCGACCTGTTCCTGTCAAAGCCAAAGGAAATCCGCCTTTTCGAGGAAATCCGATTTGCCCTGTATTTCTGCATATACGTTGTCGGCCTGTTCCTAGCCGCTTTCACGTTCATGGTGCGTTACCTTGGCATGTCGGTTCTGGAAGGAAATCTGGCGGTCTTCTTGATCCTTGGGTTGATTGGCGTTGCTTTTTTCGCGTCGGATCAGTTTTTTGCCAACCTGATCAGAACGCTGCATGCCTCTGGGGTGGATGGCAGTGCTGCACCGCTGCGTATTGAGGATGCATTGCGCGCTGTTATCGTGACGCCGATGTTTGGCTTTGCCTTTACATGCGGCATTCTGGCCAGCCTGGTTTGTGGCGAATTACGGATGGCAAACCTGCTGGATGAAAAGAATGCATTGCAGCATTTCGTTGATAATGACTTGTCGGGCAGGCCAGAAATCCGGAATATCATTGGTCCGATGTCGGATGGTATTCTGTATGCCTTTTATCGTGGCCCGAAATACAGCAATCAGAAGGATATCATCTTCTTTCACGTGTCAAACAATGGCGGTGGTACGCGGCAGGCGCGATCAATCAGTCGGATCGGGGCATTGGTTGGGTTGCCCCAATAACAGACTGGCATGATTGGCGCTGTGTCGCTTGATCAAGTTCCGCTCGCCTTGCATCAAAAACAGGCGTAAGCGAGGGCCATGAGATATGTCAGTCTGACAGATGCCGGAACGCTGCCCTTTTGGCGCAGGCCTGTGACATTGCTGTTTGTGATGGCGATGGCGATGCCAATTGCCTTTGCCACTTGGTCCGCCCTGTTGAACAACTTTGTCATCGAAGTTGCGTCATTTGAGGGCACTGAGATCGGCTGGCTGCATACTGTCCGCGAGATACCGGGTTTCTTTGCCATTGGCGTTATCGCCCTGATCATTTTTATCCGTGAACAGGTGTTGGGTCTGATATCGCTGATCCTGTTGGGGGTGGCGACCGCACTCACCGCCCAATTCCCCAGCATGGCCGGTATTTTGACCATCACCATGCTGTCATCCATCGGATTTCATTATTACGAGACCGTCATTCAATCATTGCAACTGCAATGGATCGACAAGGCCCGCGCCCCGCAAGTGCTGGGCTGGATGATCTCTGCTGGTTCAGCGGCGACGCTGGTTGTGTATTTCCTGATCGTGCTGAGTTGGGATCGCTTTGGTCTGACATACAGCATCGTCTATTGGATGGCCGGTGGTTTCACCGCATTGGTCGCGATGTTTTGTCTGCTGGCCTATCCGCAGTTTGATACGCCCCATCCCCAGCTGAAAACCTTTGTGCTGCGCAAGCGCTATTGGCTGTATTATGCCCTGCAATTCATGTCTGGGTCGCGTCGCCAGATCTTTGTCGTGTTTGCCGCCTTCATGATGGTGCAGAAGTTTGAATTTGACGTCGATCAGACGACAAAGCTGTTCATGGCCGCCTTGGTTGTGAATATTGTGCTGGCCCCGGTTCTGGGCAAGATCGTCGCCTTTTTCGGCGAACGCCGTGCGTTGATCTTCGAATATGTCGGTCTGTGTCTGGTGTTTGGTGCTTATGCGGGCATCTATTACCTGCATTGGGGCGTGGTGCTGGCCGTCGTTCTTTATGTCGTCAACCAGATCTTTTTCAGCCTCGCCTTGGCGATCAAGACCTATTTCCAGAAGATCGCTGATCCGCAGGATATCGCACCGACCGCCGCCGTTGCCTTTACCATCAACCACATTGCAGCGGTGTTTCTGCCTGTCTTGCTGGGCATCTTATGGGACCAGTTTTCGCCGGGTCTGGTGTTTTTGCTGGCCGTTGGGATGGCCTTTGTGTCTTTGTTATTGTCTTTGCTGATCCCGCGTCATCCCGCCCCCGGTCACGAGACCGTGTTTCAGGGGCGTTTGCTGGCCCCGGCAGAGTAGCAATTTGGCCCCGTCCACCTATATTCATCAGTGACCCGAAAAGGAGTGCGCCGATGTTTTTGTTCAACCGTGCCAAATCTGAAATGATCGCTGCTGATGCCGCTTTGCCCGGCCGCGATACCCCCATCCCTACGGCCCAGACCCATTTTGTCTATGGCACCCCGCTGACTGGCGAGGTTCCAGCAGGCATGGAAGAGGCGATGTTTGGTATGGGCTGTTTCTGGGGTGTGGAGCGTATGTTCTGGAAACTGGATGGCGTGGTATCGACCATGGTTGGCTATGCAGGTGGCCATACCCCAAATGCCACTTATGAAGAGGTCTGTTCCGGCAAGACCGGCCATAATGAAGTGGTCCGCGTGATCTATGACCCGGCGGTTATTTCCTATGACGCGCTATTGCAGGTGTTCTGGGAAGGTCATGACCCGACCCAGGGCATGCGTCAGGGCAATGATACCGGCACCCAGTACCGGTCTGGCATCTATACCTATTCCGACGCGCAGAAGGCCGCCGCCGAGGCTGCCAAAGCCGCATTTGCCCCCCGGCTGTCGGAGGCCGGATACGGTGCCATAACGACTGAGATCGTTGACGCCCCGGTGTTTTACTTTGCCGAGGAGTATCACCAGCAATACCTCGCCAAGAACCCAGGCGGCTATTGCGGGATTGGCGGCACGGGCGTGACCTGCCCGATTGGTGTGGGTGTCTAGGGTCTGTTGACCATCTGATCGGAGAGACCTGCCCACCGTGTTCGTCAACCTGTTGTCGCATACGCTCTTGCTGCCGGTCCTGCTGGTGCAGGCCATCTATGTCCGTATGCGGGTGCTGGAACTGCCTGAACCTGCCGGCCCGCGTAGCGGGATCGTGGGGCAGGGGCGTCGCCTGCGTCTTTTGGTGATTGGGGATTCATCCGCGCTTGGCGTCGGCGTCAAAACCCAGCAAGAGGCCATTCTGGGTCAATTGACCAGCCGTTTGGCCCCGCTTGCCCGGGTCGAATATGATCTGGTGGCGGTGGTCGGGGCCAGATCGGTGGATGCCGTCAGCTGGTTGGATGACTTGCCGCACCGGCAATATGATGTGGTGGTTACCGCCTTTGGCGTCAATGACGTCACCAAGGCCACCCCGTTGCGTCGGTTCCTTGCCCATCAGACGACGTTGATCGATCGGCTGTCGGGGGAGTTCGATGCCAAGCGGCTTTATATCTCGGGCCTGCCGCCGATGGGGCAGTTTCCGCTATTGCCACAGCCGCTGCGCTGGGCGATGGGGCGACGGGCAGCGTGGTTTGAGGCGCATCTGCGCGGGTTGATTGACCGCCGGGATGCCGCCCGGTTTGTGACCATTGATATGGGCCTTGATGATACGAATATGTCAGCCGATGGGTTCCACCCAGGTCCTGCGGTCTATGCCGCGTGGGCGAGCGCCGTCTATGCGCAGATCGTCGCTGACACCGCCTTGCTTGACGCCGCAGCAGACAGCGCCTAACCGGAGACGTGCATCAAGGGGCTCGCGCCATGACAACCTATTCCGCTTTGACAACCCTCTCCGGCGAGGATGCGGCCTATCGACTGGCCGATGATATGGAAGCGCTGATCCCCGAACCCACCGGCGTGGGTGTGTTTGAGATCGAGGATGGGTCCGGCCTGTGGGAGGTTGGTGCGTATTTCACCGAGGCCCCGGATGTTGCCGCCCTTGCGGTGCTGTCAGCCCTGCATCTTGCCAAACCATTCACCATATCAGAGATCCCGGAACAGGATTGGGTGTCCAAGGTACAGCGCGAACTGGCTCCCGTCGCTGCGGGCCGGTTTTTCGTCTATGGCGCGCATGACGCCGATCAAGTGCCCGATGATGCGATTGCCCTGCTGATCGAGGCGCAAATGGCCTTTGGCACCGGGCATCATGGCACGACATTGGGCTGTTTACGCGCGCTGGATGGGCTGATTGCGGATGGTTTTGCGGGCCCTAAAGTGGCCGATATTGGCTGCGGCACCGCCGTGCTGGCCATGGCGGCAGCACATGTCTTGCCCGGCCCGATTCTGGCCAGCGATATCGATCCTGTTGCGGTGGATGTCGCGCGGGCAAATGTGGCAGCAAATGGGCTTTCTGAAAAAGTGCAATGTTTCACCGCTGCGGGGTTTGACGCCCCGCATTTGGTCGATCAAGCACCGTTTGATTTGATTTTTGCCAATATTTTAAAGCCTCCTTTAATAGGTTTGGCCCCTGAAATGGCGGCAAATGTGGCCGATGACGGTTTTGTGATTCTGTCGGGGATTCTGAATGAACAGGCCGCAGAAGTGACACAGGTTTATCAACAGAACGGGTTCAATCCCCTTAGTTCACTGCAAATTGTTGACTGGACTACCTTGGTCATGCGCAAAAAATGACCCAGTCTGTGCCTTTTCGTACAGGTTTTTGAGAAATGTCTTGTTATGGCCGTATTTGTTGGTGATCTTAGCGTGCACCAACATTTGGTATTTTTTTGTGGAGGATAGCATGGCACAGGCCAACGTCCCATTTGATAAAAGGTTAAAGCGTATCGTCCGTCGTCATGATCGGATGCAGCGCGGTGTTGTTAAGACGGTAAGTGCAGATGGCTTGATCGTGGCGCGTCCACGGATTTACACGCCGCGCTTCCCGCTGAAGGGAATTGTCGTCTTGATTATGGTCGGCTTCCTGTTCAAAGGTTTCCTGTTCTCTTACCTGGGCGAGCAGGGATATGCCGAGCGTGTCGCCACATTGAGCAACGGTTCTGTCATGGAAAAGGCCGGGGCGTGGATGATGCAGGCTGATCCGGCAACGATCTACCTTGGCAATGCAATGTCGACGGTTTTTCCCAAGTAAACTTTCCGATATAGCAAAGAGAAAGGCCGCCCGTTGGGCGGCCTTTTCGTTTGTCCCGGTCTTGAACCGGGCCTATGCCGTTTGACGAAACACCCGAAATATCACGTATTACCTAACGCGTTGAAATCGCAGATTTCGGGCAGCGCCAGGTGATCGCGGGTTTTCGAATAAGGCTTTAGCCTGCTGTCCGCTTTGCGATCCGGTCGATGTCGCCGACGTTCAGTCCGATATCGTCCAGTTCGCGTGCTGTCAGTGCTGACAGTGCCTTGCGTGTGACGCGTGCGTCATTCCATTCTGCCACGGCGCCGAAAGCGCGGGCGAAAACGTGAGAGATGTTACCGGCAAACAGGCCAGCAGCGGGGCGGTTGGTTTCAATAGAGGCCATGGCCATATTCCTTGTCATATGCTGCGCTGCAGCGTCAATCTGATAAGCCGCATGTAGGAGCCTTGCGCCCAACTAACCAGTGCCATTTTGGCATGGGACATATGCGTTTTTGGCATGCCTCATTTTTGCGCGCTTATTGCCGTAAAATTAGTGTTTACAAAGGGTTAAATATGTCGCTTTTGTGCGCTCCGATGTCCTGTTTGGCCGTTTTCCTCCCTTCCGTGGCGGCAAGCTGCGTTGCAAAGCCTCTTGGTCTTTGTTCGCGTTTTGTGCTAGCAATTTTATGAAAATAATAAATCGGGGCGAGCAATGCGTGTTTTGGGGATTGATCCGGGCCTGCGCCATATGGGCTGGGGCGTGATTGCAGTGGATGGTCCTCGCCTGTCGCATGTGGCCAATGGTATCTGCCGTTCCGAAGGCGATGATCTGGCGGCCCGGTTGTTGTCTTTGCATATTCAACTGACCGAAGTGATCCAGACCCATGCCCCCGATGCCGCCGCAGTCGAACAGACCTTTGTCAACAAGGATGGTGCAGGCACGTTGAAGCTGGGCCAGGCAAGGGGCATTGCCATGCTGGTCCCTGCACAGGCGGGGATTGCCATTGGAGAATATGCCCCCAATGCCGTCAAGAAGGCGGTGGTTGGTGTTGGCCATGCTGAAAAGCATCAGATCGCCCATATGGTAAAGCTGCAATTGCCCGGAGTGCAGATTGCCGGTGCAGACGCTGCCGACGCTCTGGCTATAGCGATCTGTCATTCCTTTCATCTGCAATCGTCCGGCACATTGGCCAAGGCGTTGGCGAGGGCGGGCGTATGATTGGCAAGATTGCGGGTCGCCTGGAATATCGCAGCACCGATCATGTGCTGATTGATGTGCGTGGCGTCGGCTATATTGTCTATGTGTCGAACCGTGTGCTGGCCGGGTTGCCGGGCAATGGTGAGGCGGTGGCCCTTTATACCGATCTGCTGGTCCGCGAGGATAACTTGCAGCTGTTTGGTTTCACCACATTGGTGGAAAAGGAATGGCATCGCCTGTTGATGTCAGTGCAGGGCATTGGCGCCAAGGCGTCGATGGCCATTCTGGGGACGCTGGGCGATGATGGTGTCAGCCGGGCGATTGCCCTTGGCGATTGGAATGCCGTGGCCAAGGCCAAGGGCGTTGGTCCGAAGACCGCGCAGCGCGTGATCATTGAATTGAAGGACAAGGCCCCAGCCGTGATGGCGATGGGCGGCACCGTGGCCGAAGCCTTGGGTGAAGAGGTGCTTGAGGCAGAGACGCCGGATCTGGTCCGGCGTGCCCCTGCGCGCAAGGCGAACCCGGCGCAGGCAGAGGCCCTGTCCGCCCTTGGCAATCTGGGTTACGGCCCAGGTGATGCTGCCGGTGCCGTGGCGGAGGCGGTGGGAACCGATCCGGAGGCGGATACGCCTGCACTGATCCGCGCGGCCTTGAAGCTGTTGGCCCCAAAGGGGTAAGGGGCGTTCATGTCTGACCCTGATCCCACATTGCGCCCTGAGCCACAGCCGGAAGATGCCGACCGTGCCTTGCGTCCGCAGACCCTGGATGAATTTATCGGTCAGCGCGATGCCCGTGCCAATCTGAAAGTGTTCATCGAAAGCGCCCGCCGTCGTGGCGAGGCGATGGATCATGCCTTGTTTCATGGTCCCCCCGGTTTGGGGAAAACCACATTGGCGCAGATTATGGCGCGTGAGTTGGGGGTGAGTTTTCGGATGACCTCTGGCCCGGTTCTGGCAAAGGCGGGTGATCTGGCGGCGATCCTGACCAATCTGGAAGCCCGCGACGTGCTGTTCATTGATGAAATCCACCGGTTGAACCCGGCGGTCGAGGAGGTGCTATATCCCGCGCTGGAGGATTTTGAGCTGGATCTGGTGATTGGTGAAGGCCCTGCAGCCCGCACGGTGCGTATTGAATTGCAGCCCTTTACCCTTGTTGGCGCGACCACAAGGATGGGGTTGCTGACCACCCCGTTGCGCGACCGTTTTGGGATTCCCACCCGGTTGGAGTTTTATACCGAAGATGAGTTGCACCAGATCGTGACCCGCGGTGCCCGGCTTATGGGTGCGCCTGCGTCGGATGACGGGGCGGCCGAGATTGCCAAGCGCGCACGTGGCACGCCCCGGATTGCGGGCCGGCTGCTGCGCCGTGTTGTCGATTTTGCGATTGTGGAGGGTGACGGCACTGTCACGCAGGCGATTGCGGATCGTGCCTTGACCCGGTTGGGGGTCGATCATCTGGGGTTGGATAATGCCGACCGCCGCTATCTGCGGCTGATTGCCGAAAGCTATGGTGGTGGTCCGGTGGGGGTGGAGACGATGTCGGCTGCCCTGTCGGAAAGCCGCGATAGTCTGGAAGATGTGATTGAGCCTTATCTGTTGCAGAAAGGGTTGATCCAGCGCACCCCGCGTGGCCGGATGCTGGCGCAGGCGGCTTGGGCGCATTTGGGGATGAAAGCGCCCAAATCGCAGACGGATTTGTTTGAGTAGATGTCGGAGCCGCTGTCATTGTCACTCGGACCGATGGCGCGAAAATGACGACCGGGAGTATTTTTTGGCAAAATGATGGATGATGTCGCACCCTTGTTCACCCGGTCGGACGGGGATTATGTTTTTGCCCGTTGGGGACGCCCGATTGTGCCGGTGGTGTTTGGTGTCGATGATGCGTCATTGGCCGTGTTCAAGGGCGCGATTGAGGCTGTAGTGACCCTGGCTGGTCATCAGGTGACCGAGACGGACCCGGAATTGGGTGCCAATTTCATGATCTTCTTTTGCAAGGATTGGGATGAACTGGCGGAGGTCCCGCATCTGGACCAGTTGGTTCCCGATCTTGCACCGCTGGTGGTCCGGCTGAAGGCGGCGGATGCCAATCAATACCGGATTTTTCGCTTTGATGAGGCGGGGGCTATCAGGGCGGCTTTTGTGTTTCTGCGGATGGATGACCACATGGCGGCTGTGGCTGCGGATACGCTGGCGCTGTCGCAGGCCGTGCAGACGATCCTGCTGTGGTCCGACACCGCATTCGATGAGATCCCACCATTGGCGATGATCGAAGACAAGGCTGTGCTGCGCCCCGAAATCGCGGATGTGATCCGGGCGGCTTATGATCCGGTGATGCCGGGGGCGGCGCAGGATGTGAGCCATGCGCTGAGGCTCAGTGCGCGGTTGGGTCGTGTCCACCCATCATGAACTGTCTCATGCCTTTGATAAGAACTCGCCGATTTATTCATGTTGCAACTTGTTGATATGCCGGTTGCATAGAACACACGGATAGGACCATGATCCATACACTCCCCATTCGCGTCTATTACGAAGATACCGACCTTGCCGGCCTTGTCTATTATGCCAATTACCTGAAATTCATCGAACGCGCCCGCAGTGAGATGGTCCGCGAGATGGGGATTGATCAGGTGGAGATGAAGGCGGAGGGGTTTGTTTTTGCCGTCCGCCGGGTGGAGGCCGATTACATCGCCCCGGCCCGCTATGATGATCAGTTGGTTGTGGAAACCACGATGGAACAGCCATCGGGCGTGCGCGTTGTGTTTCAGCAGAATGTCAAACGCGATGATGTCACGCTGTTTTCGGCTGTGGTGACGGTTGTTTGCCTGAGTAGCAGCGGTGCCGTCGCCCGCCTTCCGGCGGCGATCCGCCGTTCTGTGCATTAAGTTTCAGCCTGTTTCAGCAGTTGTGATGCGGGATTGGTTGGATTTCCCCGTGCCGATGCGCTAATGATTGCTGTAATCAGAGCCCAAAACAGGGCCAACAGGCAGAGCAGGTATCATGGAAGCAGCAACCGACTTCACCATGTGGGCGCTATTTGCGCGCGCCACGATTACCGTCAAAATCGTCATGATCATGCTGATCGCAGCCTCTGTCTGGTGCTGGGCGGTGATCATCGACAAGATTATCCAGTATCGTAAGGCCCGGGCCGAGGCGGATGTGTTTGACCGCGCCTTTTGGTCGGGCGAGCCGCTGGATGCCCTGTTTGACAAGATCGGGACTGATCCGGATGGCCCCAGCCAAAAGATTTTCGCCGCCGGTATGTTGGAATGGCGTCGTTCCCATACCCAGGAAGGCGAGCTGATCGCCAATGCCACCGCCCGGATCGACCGGTCCATGGACGTGGCAATCGCCAAGGAGGCCGCTCGCCTGCAACGAGGCCTGCCTGTCCTTGCTACTGTTGGCTCCACCGCCCCCTTTGTTGGTCTGTTCGGGACCGTCTGGGGCATCATGAATGCCTTTATCGAGATTGCAGAGGCGCAAAACACCAACCTGGCCGTTGTTGCCCCCGGTATTGCTGAGGCGTTGCTGGCCACCGGTCTGGGCCTGTTGGCGGCCATTCCGGCGGTGATATTCTATAACAAGCTGTCGGCGGATAGTGATCGTATCGTGGGTGGCTATGAGGCCTTTGCCGATGAGTTTGCCACGATCCTGAGCCGCCAGTTGGATAGCTGATCATGGGCGCTAATGTAATAAAATCGGGAGGCGGTGGCGGCAGACGCGGTCGTCGTCGCGGGGGTCGTACCCAGCCGATGTCAGAGATTAACGTGACCCCGTTCGTCGATGTCATGCTGGTTTTGCTGATCATCTTTATGGTGGCGGCCCCGCTCTTGACCGTGGGTGTGCCGGTGGAGTTGCCCCAAACCGCTGCCACCGCCTTGCCAACGGATGATGAGGAACCGCTCACCGTAACCATCAAGGCCGATGGTGCCGTGACCATTCAGGAAACGGAAACTGAGCGTGCCGAGTTGATTGCAAAATTGCAGGCGATTGCCGCCGAACGCACCAGTGACCGCATTTTTCTGCGCGCTGATGGCGCCAATAGCTGGAATGTCGTGGCCCAGATCATGGGCGATTTGAATGCCGCCGGGTTCACCAATATCGGTCTGGTCACCGATATCGCCAATCCGGAGACGGACGGGTAGGGCGATGCAGACCCCGGGCACCTATATCTCTGCTATCGGCCATGTCGGCCTGATTGGCTGGCTGTTGCTGGGCTGGGGGTTGAGCAGTGACCCGCTGGAATTTGACACGATGACGGTGACCACCGTCAGTGGTGAGGAATTTGCGGCGCTGACAAGTGCGGCAAGCACCCCTGACCCGGGCACCGCAGAGCCGACCGCCCCGGTCCAGCCTGTCACCGATACCGCCCCGGCCACCCCGGCTGAAGAACCGCCAACCGAGATCGCCCCGCCGCCTGAACCGGTTGAGCCGCCCGCGTCCGAGGTCCCGCCGCCAGAGCCGCCGGAGGCCCCGCCTGTCACCGATGTGGCGGATGTCGCCCCGGCTGATCCCAACCCACCCGCCCCGGCCCCAAGCGCGCCCGATCTGCCCCCGTCAGACGATCCGACGCCACGACCGTCCGATGTTGTGACCCCGACGCCGAACGCGCCGCCGCCGCCTGATGCCGTTCCTGATGATGTGGCGCGCGAGGAGGTAGTGCAGGACCCGGATGCCACGCCAGAGGTGGTGACCGAAGAGCAAGAGCAAACCGCCCCCGAGGAAAGTGCGCCAGAGATCGTGATCGCGGATGAAACCCCATCTGGGGCGGTTGAGACGTCGATCCGGCCGTCAGCGCGGCCCAGCCGTCCGACCCCGCCGGAACCTGTCGAAGAGCCAGAGGAAGAGACCCAGACCGCCGAGGCCGAAACGCCGACGCCCGCTGAGCCGGAAACGGATGATGCGGTTGCTGCGGCGTTGGAGGCTGCTTTGGCCGCGTCGGAAGAACCGGTTGTAAATAATTCTCCAAATGTTCCGATAGGTCGGGAATGGTCGGGTGCCGAACGGGACGGGTTTAGATTGGCAGTCACCCGCTGTTGGAACGTCGATAGGGGGTCAGTCGCTGCCAGGGTCACTGTTGATATCGGCATCGAATTCAACCGGGATGGCACCGTTATCCAAGAAAGCATCGCATTCGAAGGATTTACAGGTGATGAGGGTGCAGCGCGGACTGCATTTGAGGCTGGTCGTCGTGCGATACTGCGCTGCCAAAGCGGTGGTTATGACTTGAATCCCGACACCTATGAACAATGGCGCGCCGTTGTTGTCCGCTTTGATCCAAGTCAGATGCGGTGATTATGATGTTGTTTTGCGAAGAAGGTTTTGACGTGGTTTTGTTGGCATGTGTCGGCAAACTCACGCCTAGCGACGGTGAAGAAGTCTCATGAAACTGATAGCAAGAAGACAAATGATAGCGTTTAGAAAAGCAAGCGGTGACGCGGAGCGAGGCAAATGATGAAGAAAGTAATAGCTGTTTTGTTTCTTTGGGTGGTGGCGTTTTCTGTTCACGCCCAAACGAACGATGATCGACCGTTGATAGTAATTACAGATGGTGTGACCGAACCGCTGCCGTTTGCATTGCCTCAGTTTCAAGCAGAGAACAGCGCGGCATCCCAGATTTCGGCGGACATTACGCGTCTTGTCGCGCAGGATCTGGCGGGTACCGGCTTATTTCGAGAGATTCCGGCGACCTCGTTCATTTCGCGAGTGTCGTCCTTCACGCAACCTATCGCTTATGCTGACTGGCGCGCGATCAATGCTCAGGGTCTGATCACCGGAGCTGTCACCGTCAATGGCAACCAGCTGGTTGTGAAATTCCGGCTTTATGATGTGTTTTCCGGCCAGGAGCTGGGCCAAGGCCAGCAATTGGTTGGCACGGTCGATGGCTGGCGTCGTATGGCCCATAAGGTGGCTGATGCCACCTATTCCCGGATCACAGGTGAGGGCGGTTATTTTGACAGCCGCGTTGTCTTTGTCTCGGAAAGTGGTCCCAAGGATAACCGCCAGAAACGTCTGGCCATTATGGATTATGACGGGGCGAACCTGCAATTCCTGACCGATAGCAGTGCCATCGTGCTGGCCCCACGGTTTTCGCCCAACGGTGACCGCGTGCTTTATACCAGCTTTGAATCCGGCTTTCCGCGTATCAATGTGCTGAACGTGGGCAATGTCAGTCGTCAGCAGCTCGGCACTGCACAGGGTGAAATGGCGTTCAGCCCCCGGTTTTCCCGTGATGGGCGGCAGGTGATCTATAGCCTGTCCAATGGCGGCAACACCGATATCTATCGCACGGATCTTGGCACCGGGCAGCATATCCGCCTGACATCCGCACCGTCGATTGAAACAGCACCCAGCCTGTCGCCTGATGGCAGCCAGATCGTGTTTGAAAGCGACCGGTCGGGGACCCAGCAGCTTTATATCATGCCTGCAAACGGGGGTGATGCGCGGCGGATTTCCTTTGGCGATGGCCGTTATGGCACGCCCGTCTGGTCGCCGCGCGGTGATCTGGTTGCCTTTACCAAGCAGAATGCAGGCCGGTTCCATATTGGCGTGATGCGCACGGATGGGTCCGAAGAGCGTTTGCTGACCTCGTCCTTCCTTGATGAAGGGCCGACATGGTCACCCAATGGCCGGGTCATCATGTTCAGCCGCGAAACCCAAGGTGCTGGCGGCACGTCGTCGATGTATTCGGTCGATATCTCGGGTCGGAACCTGAAGGCAGTTCCGATCCAGGGCGGCGCCTCTGACCCGTCATGGGGCCCGCTACAGCCGTAACGAGATGTGATTCCCTCAAAAGCGAAGCCGTGCTATGCTGGAAAAAAATGAGCAGATAACAACAGGAACCAATTCGATGAAAATGATGACACGCGCGACTGTGCTGCTATTGGCGCTGGCCACGGCGGCCTGTACCAACCCTGACCGTTTTGGCGGCGCGGGCGGTGCTGATGGGGCCAATGGCGCAAATGGTGCGGGCGGGGCGAATGGTGCCCTTGCCGGATCAGCCGGCGATCCGACCAGCCCCGCCTATTTCAATCAGGCCATCGGTGACCGGGTCCTGTTTGCGGTTGATACATCAACCATCACCCCAACCGGCAAGTCCATTCTGGATGGTCAGGCGCAGTGGCTCATGACCAATGCCGATTACCGGGCCGTCATTGAAGGCCATGCCGATGAACAGGGCACCCGCGAATATAACCTTGCCCTTGGCCAGCGCCGTGCAAATGCCGTGCGCGAATATCTGGTCTCGCGCGGTGTGCCGTCATCCCGTTTGCAGGTCACCAGCTTTGGCAAAGAGCGCCCGATTGAGGTGTGCAGCGAAGAAAGCTGCTATGCCAAAAACCGTCGCGCTGTTACGGTTCTTTCATTCAGCGCTGTTACAAGCTGATCCTGTTCGAAGGAAACCTGATGTTGCACCGTGTTCTTGTTCTTTGTGCCCTGATGCTGACGCCCGTTACAAGTGCTGCCCAGCAGGATGAAACGCTGGCCGATATCCGGCAGCAATTGACCGTGCTTTATGTGGATGTGCAGCGCCTGAAACGCGAATTGTCGACCACGGGCGGGTTGAACTCCGGTGTGGCTGGGGCAACCCCACTGGATCGCTTGAACGCGATCGAGGCGGAGTTGCAGCGCCTGACGTCCAAAACCGAAGAGCTGGAATTCCGGGTGAATCGGATCACCGTGGACGGCACGAACCGCATTGGCGATCTGGAATTCCGCCTGTGCGAACTTGAGACTGGTTGCGACATCGCCCAACTGGGCGACACCCCCAGCCTTGGCGGCGTCGATAACGGGTCCGATGTGCCCACGGCGACCCCCGCCCCCTCCGCAGGTGGCCCGGCGCTGGCAGTCGGCGAACAGAATGATATAGAGCGGGCGCAGGCGGCGCTCGCCTCCGGTGACTTTCGGGGCGCCGCTGACCAGCTTGCGGCCTTTGGCACGACCTACCCCGGAAGCCCGCTAGCTGCGCAGGCCGATTACCTGAGGGGTGAGGCACTGGAGGGCTTGGGCGACATGACCGAGGCTGCGCGCGCTTACCTCGCCTCATTCTCGGGTGATCCGACCGGTACAAAGGCCCCGGATGCCTTGTTCAAACTTGGCGCGTCCTTGGGTGCGATTGGCCAGACACAGGATGCCTGCCTGACTCTGGCCGAGGTTGATGTGCGGTTTCCTGGCAACCCTGCCGTGACTGATGCCCAAGCCGCGATGCAATCGCTGGGATGTCAGTAACGCCTGATCCGGCCCGTATCCCCGCCCGATTTCTGCAGGCGATCAAGGACCAGCCGCACGGTAAGGTCGGCCTTGCCGTTTCGGGTGGCGGCGATTCCATTGCGATGATGCATCTCGCGTCCCGCCATCTGCCGCCCGGCAACTTGCATGTCGTGACGGTAGATCATGGGTTGCGTCCGGAAGCGGCGGCAGAAATTACGACTGTGCGTAGACAGGCCGCGGCCCTTAACCTGCCGCATCATGTTTTGCAATGGACATGGAACAAGCAGGGCAATCTGCAAGCCGCCGCCCGTGCCGGGCGTTGGGCGGCGATTGCGGATTGGACGCAAACGCATGACATCACAACCGTCATGCTGGGCCATACCGAGGATGATCAGGTCGAAACCGTGCTGATGCGGCTGGCGCGCGGGTCGGGCATTGACGGGCTGACGGCCATGGCGCGGGTGGATCACCGCGATGGGCTACGTATCTTGCGCCCGCTCTTGGATATCGCACGGGTGGATCTGCGGGACTGGTTGCGCGTTGAAAAGATCGGCTGGTGCGATGACCCCAGCAATGATGACCCCCGCTTTGACCGCGTGCGCGCGCGGCAGATGTTCAAACAGCTAGAGACATTGGGCCTGACCCGCAAACGCCTGATACAGACGATTGACCACATGCAGGCGGCGCACCGGTCCTTGCAGCGGGCCGCGCAAGGCTTTGCGCGCGCCCATGTCCGTCAGGATGCGGGTGACCTGATCTTTGCCCCCGAGGCCTTGCGGCTTGATGCAGAGGACGCCCCCCGCCGGGTGATGTCCGCCGGGTTCATGTGGATCAGCGGCAATGTCTATCGGCCGCGGTTTGAGCGGATGATGGATGTCGTCGCGCAGGCCGGAGCCGGTCGAAAGGTCACATTGGGCGGGTGCCTATTGACCCCCTTGCCGGGCGGCGGGCTACGCATGACCAGAGAGGCCGCAGCAACCCCTACGGTCACCCGCAGTGTAGATCAACTGGAGGCGTCAGGCGTGATGTGGGACCGGCGCTGGTTTATCGAAGGTCCGCTGACCCCGGGACTGACTTTCAGCGCGCTAGGCGATGGATTGCGCGATTGCCCCGATTGGCGGGCGGTTGATTTGCCGCGGGTGTCATTGCTTGCATCACCCGCGATCTGGTCGGGTGACCGCCTGATGGCCGCGCCGGTTGCCGGTTTTTCGAACGGCTGGACAGCACAGATTGTCGCGGATTTCCATGAACACGCGTTTGCGCATTGAAGATTAAGGTTTTGCCTCTATTTTAGAGGAAACGCTTAAAGACGCGACTCTCTCGCGTCCTTTCCCGATTTCAAAGGAGTCCCCCCTTGGGCAACGCGCGTAACATGGTCTTTTGGGTCGTCCTGTTCCTTATGGTGCTGGCGCTGTTTAACCTCTTTAGCAGCCCGCCGGGATCGACCGCTGGTGAGGCCAGAAGCTATTCCGAATTTGTTGAGGCCGTCGAAGGTGGCCGCGTCACGGATGTGGTAATTGATGGCGAAAATGTCCGCTTTGTCGAAGGTGGCCGGACCTATGCGACGATCAAGCCGCAAGACGCTGAAATAACTGACCTTTTGATTTCTGCTGACGTCCCGGTTGAGGCGCGCAGCCAGGAAACATCGGTGTTCCAGTCCTTCATTATCAGCTTGTTGCCCTTCCTTCTGTTGATCGGTGTCTGGATTTATTTCATGAACCGCATGCAAGGCGGTGGCAAAGGTGGCGCGATGGGCTTTGGCAAGTCGCGCGCCAAGCTGCTGACTGAAAAGCATGGCCGTGTGACATTTGATGATGTCGCCGGGATCGATGAAGCCAAGGAAGAGCTGGAAGAGATCGTGGAATTCCTGCGTAACCCGCAGAAATTCAGCCGACTCGGTGGTAAAATTCCGAAAGGCGCGCTGTTGGTGGGCCCTCCTGGTACTGGTAAAACGCTTCTTGCGCGTGCAATCGCCGGTGAGGCGGGTGTGCCGTTCTTCACAATCTCGGGTTCTGACTTTGTCGAAATGTTCGTCGGTGTTGGTGCGTCCCGCGTCCGTGACATGTTCGAGCAGGCGAAAAAGAATGCGCCGTGTATCGTGTTTATCGATGAAATTGATGCTGTGGGCCGGTCCCGTGGTGCTGGTTACGGCGGTGGCAATGATGAACGTGAACAAACGCTCAATCAGTTACTGGTCGAGATGGATGGTTTTGAGGCCAATGAAGGCGTGATCATCGTGGCGGCGACCAACCGCCGTGACGTGCTGGACCCAGCGCTGCTGCGCCCGGGCCGGTTTGACCGTCAGGTCACAGTGCCGAACCCGGACATCAAGGGCCGTGAAAAGATTTTGGGCGTGCATGCGCGGAAAATTCCGCTGGGTCCGGATGTGGATCTGCGCATTATCGCGCGTGGTTCGCCGGGCTTTTCCGGTGCTGATCTGGCCAACCTTGTGAACGAGGCTGCGTTGATGGCGGCCCGTGTCGGGCGGCGTTTCGTGACGATGATCGATTTCGAATCCGCCAAGGACAAGGTGATGATGGGGGCCGAACGCCGATCCATGGTGATGACCGCCGAACAAAAGGAAATGACTGCTTATCACGAGGCGGGCCACGCGATTGTGGGGATTTCCATGCCGAAATGTGACCCGGTCTATAAGGCGACGATCATCCCGCGTGGTGGTGCGCTGGGCATGGTGATGAGCCTGCCGGAAATGGACCGGTTGAACATGTTCAAGGACGAATGCCACCAGCGTCTGGCGATGACGATGGCCGGTAAGGCCGCTGAGATCATCAAATATGGTGAGGATCAGGTGTCGAATGGCCCGGCTGGTGATATCCAGCAGGCGAGCCAGCTGGCGCGCGCCATGGTGCTACGCTGGGGCATGTCCGACAAGGTTGGCAATATCGACTATGCCGAGGCGCATGAGGGTTATCAGGGCAATACTGCCGGTCTGTCCGTTTCTGCCAGCACCAAGGAGCTGATCGAAGAAGAGGTCCGTGGCTTTATTCAGAATGGATACGAAAAAGCGCGCGAGATCATTCTGGAAAAGAACGAAGAGTTCGAGCGCCTTGCGCAGGGCCTGTTGGAATACGAGACCCTGACCGGGGATGAGATCAAGCGGGTGATGGCGGGTGAACCGCCGCATTCGGGTGATGATGCAGATGAAACGCCGCCATCCGGCGGGACATCGATTACCGCGATCCCAAAGACAAAGCCGAAAAAACCGCGTGCGCCTGATGGCGGGATGGAACCGGAGCCATCAACCTGATGACACAGAAAACGCCACCCCGTGGGGTGGCGTTTTCATTCATGGTGCATGATCATCTATTGGCCGAGATAAAGGACGTTTGATATGCGTTCAGGCTGTCGGGTTTGGTGACGTCAATGCAGGGAATGTTGTTGGCGCCGGCCTCAGCGTGATGTGCTGCGTTATTTTGCAGGGATCGGTTGATGAATTTGTCGATCGCTTTGCGCAATTCCGGGGTGTGTTCGTCATATTTACTGCGTGCCTTTATCCGTCGCCGCAGGAAATCGGCATCCGCGACAAGGCACACGGTATTGGCAACGTGCTGACTAAGCGTTTCGGGGCGTAGTGCAGACCCTTCCAGAATGAATGATTGCCCGTCACGCAGTTGATCCTTGATAAAATGGTCGCAGCCCGCCCGCATGTTTTGATGATGGTGACGCAACAGGGTGTAGATCGTCTGATCCGAGAGTTGCGTGTAAAACTCCAGGACATGCGGTTTGGTATTCTCCCACGGTCGTCCGGGATGGCGCGCCATTTTGTCTGTGGAGAACACAGGCCAACCCAACGTGCTGCCGATGCTTGCAGCCAAGGTGGATTTTCCGACATGCGACGTGCCGCAGATCAAGAGGAAGGGCGGATTATCTTGCATTAATGACTTCATTTCCTCATCGGGTCCTGCCCCCACGATCAAGGGGGATCCGTATTTGTAACCGACGCTTGGACCGGTTCGGTTTGAACCTCTGATAGTGATGGGATAGCCGTTGGCGTAACAGATAAAAAGGAGATGCGTGATGCCAGCACTGATGCCAACCGAGATTACTGGTGAAGTGGTGTGGATCGGCGCTGTGCCGGATCGGGATGCCTCGCTCCGCTCCGCACCCATGGATGCGGCTGAACTGACCTATGCGGGTATTCCGGGTGAGGCGCATGGTGGATTGACCCGGCCTGCTTGTGTGCGTGTTCGCAGCCAATATCCAGTGGGCACAGAGATTCGGAATGTTCGGCAATTATCGGTGATGTCTGCCGAGGAATTGGCGGAGGTGGCGGCGGATTGCGGTATGGATGCCTTTGACCCGGCCCATGTGGGCGCATCGCTGGTGATCAGCGGAATCCCTGATTTCACCCATCTGCCGCCGTCGTCCCGGCTGCAATTTCCCGATGGGTCATCCATTGTGATTGATATGGAAAACCGCCCCTGTCACCTGCCGGCAAAGGTCATCAATGCGGATATCCCGGGCGCTGGTGACAAGTTCAAAGCGGCAGCAAAGGGCAAGCGCGGGGTCACCGCCTGGGTCGAACGCGAAGGGCGGATCAGTATCGGGGATGCCGTGCGCCTGCATGTCCCTGACCAGCGCGCATGGCAGCCTTAGGTTTCCCATCCGAAACGGTTTTTGCTGCGTTCCGACGATTCCGGCGGCGAAAATGTCGCAATCCAAGTGCATACCATGGGGTGCGGGGTCTAGGCTCGCCGGAGAAACATCAGCGGCCTTGCAGCCGGGCACAGGGAAAACGTCATGGAATACAAATCTGATATCGAGATCGCGCGCGCAGCCAAAAAGCGCCCTATTCAGGAAATTGGCGCAAAACTGAACATCGATAGTGATGATCTGCTGCCCTATGGCCATGACAAGGCGAAGGTCAGCCAGCGCCTGATCGACAGTGTGCAGGACCGTGACGATGGCAAGCTGATCCTTGTCACCGCGATCAACCCGACCCCCGCCGGTGAAGGCAAGACAACAACAACCGTGGGCCTGGGTGATGGTCTGAACGCAATTGGCAAGAAGGCCGCGATTTGTATCCGCGAGGCGTCGCTTGGCCCATGTTTCGGCATGAAAGGTGGCGCGGCTGGTGGCGGCTATGCCCAGGTTGTCCCGATGGAGGATATGAACCTGCATTTCACCGGTGATTTCCACGCGATCACATCGGCCCATAACCTGCTGTCAGCGATGATCGACAACCATGTGTATTGGGGCAACGCGCTGGAGATTGATATTCGCCGCATCGTCTGGCGCCGCGTTCTGGATATGAACGATCGCGCCCTGCGTCAGATCACAACCAGCCTTGGCGGCGTGGCCAATGGTTTCCCCCGCGAAGCTGGTTTTGACATTACGGTTGCCTCCGAAGTCATGGCGATCCTGTGTTTGGCCCGCAATCTGGAAGATCTGCAAAAGCGTCTGGGCGATATCATCGTTGCCTATCGCCGTGACCGCAGCCCGGTTTACTGCCGCGATATCAAGGCTGACGGCGCGATGACGGTTCTGTTGAAAGATGCGATGCAACCCAACCTTGTGCAGACGCTGGAAAACAACCCCGCCTTTGTGCATGGTGGCCCGTTTGCCAATATTGCGCATGGCTGTAACTCTGTCACCGCGACCACAACTGCGCTGAAGCTGGCCGATTATGTTGTGACCGAGGCCGGGTTTGGTGCCGATCTGGGTGCCGAGAAGTTTTTGAACATCAAGTGCCGCAAGGCCGGTCTTGCCCCATCCTGCGTGGTGGTCGTGGCCACCGTGCGCGCCATGAAGATGAATGGCGGCGTGGCCAAGGCCGATCTGGGCGCCGAGAATGTGGCTGCGGTGAATGCCGGTTGCGCAAACCTTGGCCGTCACATTGAGAATGTGAAAAGCTTTGGTGTGCCGGTTGTTGTCGCGATCAACCATTTTGTCACTGACACCGACGCCGAAGTGGCCGCTGTGCAGGCTTATGTGGCGACGCAAGGGTCCGAGGCGATCCTGTGCAAGCATTGGGCACATGGGTCCGAAGGGACGAAAGAACTGGCGACCCGTGTGGCTGAGATTGCTGATAAGGGTGAGGCGAATTTCGCCCCGATTTATCCCGACGAGATGGGCCTGTTTGACAAGATCGACACGATTGCCAAGCGCATCTACCGCGCTGACGAGGTGATTGCCGATGCCAAGATCCGTGATCAGCTGAAACAGTGGGAAGAGCAGGGCTATGGCAATCTGCCGGTCTGTATGGCCAAGACGCAATACAGCTTTACCACTGACCCGAGCCGCCGTGGCGCCCCTACGGGCCATTCGGTGCCTGTGCGTGAGGTGCGCCTGAGTGCCGGTGCCGGTTTCATCGTTGCGATCTGCGGTGAGATCATGACCATGCCCGGTTTGCCCCGTGTGCCATCGGCCGAGCAGATCATGCTCAATAGTGATGGTGAAATCGAAGGCTTGTTCTGAAGCGGTTGGGCGGGGCGACGCTCGTGCTGGATTACATCCGCACATCGCCCCGCCCGCCCTCCCATATCTGGAAAGACGATAGATGACAGCGACAGTGATTGATGGAAAGGCCTTTGCCGCAAAGGTCCGCGCCCAGGTTGCCACCCATGTGGACCGGTTGAAGGCAGATCATGGGATTACGCCTGGACTGGCGGTTGTGCTGGTAGGCGAAGATCCTGCAAGCCAGGTTTATGTCCGGTCCAAGGGCAAGATGACGGTTGAGGTTGGCATGGCCTCTTTCGAGCATAAGCTGGATGTGGATACGTCCGAGGCGGATTTGCTGGCGCTGATAGACCAGTTGAATAATGATCCCACAGTGCATGGTATTCTGGTGCAATTGCCGCTGCCCGATCATCTGGACAGTGATCTGGTGATCAACAGTATTGATCCGGCGAAGGATGTGGATGGGTTTCATATCTCGAATGTTGGACTGCTGGGTACGGGGCAGAAAAGCATGGTGCCCTGCACCCCGCTGGGTTGTTTGATGATGCTGCGCGATCATCATGGGTCGCTGTCGGGGATGAATGCTGTTGTTGTGGGCCGTTCCAACATTGTGGGAAAGCCGATGGCGCAATTGCTGTTGGGCGATAGCTGCACGGTCACGATTGCCCATTCCCGGACCAAGGATTTGCCCGGTGTGGTCCGTCAGGCGGATATTGTGGTGGCGGCTGTCGGTCGTCCACAGATGGTGCCGGGCGACTGGATCAAACCCGGTGCTACGGTGATTGACGTTGGGATCAACCGGATCGACAAGCCCGAGGGCGGGACCCGCCTGGTCGGTGATGTCGATTACGATAGCTGTGCGGCGGTGGCTGGTGCCATCACGCCCGTGCCGGGTGGCGTTGGGCCGATGACGATTGCCTGTCTGCTGGCCAATACGGTGACCGCCTGTTGCCGGGCCAATGGGCTGGACGAGCCCGAGGGGCTGACCGCCTAAAACGGCCGGAACGTTCGGGGGCGCGGTGGCGTGGAAAGCGGGACCGGGATCGCCTTGGTCCCAGTCAGCACGGCGATGGCTTTTGCTTCGAAAAATTTACGCAGGTCGGGCGCATTGCTGTTCAGCCCGCCTGTATAGGTGCCGTAGGCAGGCAGGATCAGCCTGTTGCGGTCGTAGATGAAGGCCGGCCTGCTGCGCCCGGCCAGTTGGTGTTTGGGGTGGTAATGACCTGAAACTTCGGCCTTTTCGGCCGTGGCGATATGCCGGAAGGTCAATGTGCCGACCCTGATCGCGGCAAGATGCGTCCCACCCAGATCGACCGGGCCCGGGTCATGATTGCCTTCGATCCAGATCCATTGCCGCCCGGCCTGCAGCCGCCGCAGCCAGATCTGCGTGTCGTCCGAGAGGTTCATCGCCGCCGTCAGATCGTCAAAGCTGTCGCCAAGGCAGATCAGCGTTGCAGGTGTGGTCGCATTGATATCGTTTTCCAGTTTTTCCAGTGTCGCCTGCACCTCATACGGGGGCAGCATGGTGCCGCTGCGCCGCGCGATCCGGTCAGATTTGCCCAAATGCAGGTCCGAGACGCAGAGCGTATCGTGGTCGGGCAGGAAAAGTGCGCCGGAGGGCAGCGCCTGACAGCGTGTGTCGCAAAGGGTGAAGGAATGAGAGGTCATTCTTCCTAGAGTTCCGTCAAACCGGCGGCGGCCATCATGCCTGCGGCGACGTCTTCCATCAATCGATCCTGCGCTGCCCCTTTGATCGGGATGCGCCCGACCTCCAGAAATAGTGGCGCTGCCAGCGGTGTGACATGGTCCGGTTTGACATGATCGACCCGGCCTGCAGTGCGGGCGAGCATTTCCTCGATCCGTCCGAAATCCACCAACCCGCGCATCGCTTCTTCCCTTGTGATTTGCAGCATCAGGTGGTCGGGGTCGTATTTAGATAGCGTATCGTAGAGGATATCGCTGGAGAATGTAGCCTGCCGCCCGGATTTGCGCGCTTGTGGCAGGTTGCGTTCGATCAACCCGGCGATGGTGGCGGAGCCCCGAAAGGTTTTTTTCATCACCGCATTGCCGCCAAGCCAGTTTTCAAACCCTTCGCGTAGATCAGGCGCGCGGAAAAGCGGGGTTGGGTCTGGCACCGGGTCCAACCCCCAGATCAGCGTAGCGTAATCTGTGGCTACAAATCCCATCGGATGCAGGTGCAATTCCTCCATCCGCTGGGTCAGCAGCATGCCCAGCGTTTGCATCGCGTTGCGCCCGGCAAAGCCGTAGATGCAGGTGTATTCCCGGTCTTCGTATCCGAAGCTTTCGACAAGAATCCGGTCCGCCTCTGGCAGTTGCGAGACCTCGCGCTGCAGGGTCAGCCATTCGGCGGTATGCTCTGGCAGTTGCGGCCAGTTGGGTTGCTGGAACATGCGCAGGATGCGTTGTGACAGCTGCGTTGAATTGGCGAATTTCGTGCCCATGAAGGTGGCGATCTTGGGGGTCTTGTCAGCGCGGCGCGACACCTCGACCGTCATTTCGCGCAGGCCTTCATAGCGCACGATCTGCCCGCCGATCAGGAAGGTATCACCGGGGGTGAGCGTTGCGGCGAAGGCTTCTTCGACCTCGCCCAGGGGTTTGGAATTGCCGCGCATCCGGACCTTGAGCGTATCGGTATCCTGGATTGTGCCGATATTCATCCTGATCCGTTGGGCCGCGCGCGGGTCGCGCAATTGCCATGTGCCATCGGCGTTTTGCAGCAACCGTTTCCATTTGTCATAGGCGCGCAGCGCATAGCCGCCCGTCGCACAGAAATCGAGGCAATCGTCGAATGCGGCCCGGGTCAGTGTTGTATAGGCGCCAACGGTTTTGAACTCGTTGAACAGCGTATCAGCGTCAAATGGCCCTGCCGCCGCCCGGATCAGGATGTGTTGGCAGAGCACATCGCGCGGCCCTGGCCCTTTCGGATCCCCATCAAGGTCATGTTCCTTGACCGCCTCAAGGGCGGCGACACATTCCACGACCTCGAAGCGGTTTGCGGGGACCAGCAGTGCCTTGGAGGGCGCGTTATAGCGGTGATTGGCCCGCCCGATCCGCTGGACCAGTCGCTTGACATTTTTGGGTGCGCCGATCTGGATCACCAGATCAACATCGCCCCAGTCAATGCCAAGGTCGAGCGATCCGGTGCAGACGATGGCCCGCAGATCGCCGGCAACCATCGCCGCCTCGACCCGTTCACGTTGTTCGCGGGCCAGGCTGCCGTGATGGATGCCGATGGGTAAGTCATCGGTATTGGCAAGCCAAAGATTGTGAAAGAAAATCTCGGCCTGGGCGCGGGTGTTGTGAAAGATGAGCGTGGTTTTGTGTTGTTTGACCTGCTGCAACACCTCTGCGATCGCGTATTTGGCGCCGCCGCCGGACCAAGGCGGTTTTTGCTGGGTGACCAGCATGCTGATATCGGGGTCTGGCCCGGGATCGGCCAGCAGGATTGGGCAGGGGTCGGGGTTGCGTGCGAGTTCGCGTGCGATGGCTTGCGGATCTTCGACCGTCGCCGAAAGCCCAACACGGCGCAACCCGGGGGCCATGGATTGCAACCGGCTGACGGCGAGCATCAGCTGATCACCCCGTTTGCTTTCGCTGAGCGCGTGGATTTCGTCGATGATGACCCGCTGCAACCCGGCAAACATGCGCGGCGCGTCTTCGTAGCTGGTCAGCAGCGCGAGCGATTCCGGGGTGGTCAGCAGGATATGCGGTGGATCGGCCCGCTGCCTGCGTTTTTGGGTATAAGATGTGTCGCCTGTCCGATCCTCGATCCGGATTGGCAGACCCATTTCGGCGACGGGCGTCCGCAGGTTGCGTTTGATATCCGCCGCCAGCGCCTTGAGCGGTGAGACATAGAGCGTGTGCAGCCCGTCATGTGCGCCATTTGCCAGTTCGGTCAGGGTTGGCAGGAACCCTGCCAGTGTTTTCCCGCCTCCGGTGGGCGCGATCAACAAAAGGGCAGGGGCATCGGCACGGTTGAGCATGTCCTGCTGATGTGGGTGTATCTGCCAGTCGCGGCTGGTGAACCATTTTGTGAAGCGGGGGGGCAGGGCCATCATGAGGTTAATTTGACCCTGACGCTGGATGGGTCAAGACCCATCTTACGGGCGGGTCCGCGGTGTCAATGCGCGCAGGTGATCCTGAATGTTGCGGGGCAGTTCCGTCTCGTTATCCGGGGCAAGGTCGAGTGCGGCCGCGACATCCTTGACCAGGATCCCGATGGTGTTGTCAGCGGCGTAGCCATCGCGTGCAAATTCGATATTCGCGAAACCCGAGGCCAGCCAGTTTTGTCCTGACGCGCTGTCGATCACGTTCAGCAGCCGGGTTTCATCGATGCCCGCCGCATCCGCCCAATCCAGTACCAGCCGGGTCATGGCGGTGTTACTGGCTGCCAGCAGGTTGTTGAGAACCTTGGCCGTCATGCCTGCCCCATAATCCCCCATGTGGTGGATTGTATCTCCCATGGCTTGCAAAAGCGGGGTGATTTCGTCCGTGTTGCCGCCGGTCATGAAGGTGAGCGTGCCCGCCGCTGCCTTGACCTGTGCGCCTGACATCGGGGCGTCGATCAGGTTGATTGCTACTGGTATCCGTTCCCGCAATCCGATGGCATAGCGCGGTGACAGGGTGGAGCTGATGATGATCTCTTGCAGGGAGCTGGCCCGCGTGATGATCCTTTGTTCGTCAAAGAGCAGCGCATCGGTTTGCTGACTGTCGCGCACAACACTGATCAGCGTGTGCAACCCATCACAAAAGGTCTTCACATCCGCGCCGATACCGGGCAAAGGCCGGATATCAAAACCGCGTGCAACAAACCCGGCTTTTTGCAGATTGGCCAGCATGCCTGCGCCCATGCGCCCGCAGCCGGCAACGCCGATCACCTGATCCATTTGCCCACCCCTTTGTTGCGGCGTGAGCTTAGCTTGGTGCTGGACCATTGTGAATCTGTTACCGGACGATTTCCTCTTCCTTGACGAACATGTTCGCCCAGGCCCGGTCGATCAGTTCCGGTGACATTTGATAGGGGATACCTTCAAATTCGCAGATCGAGATCATCTGATCGATCAGGAAGATCGGCTGGTAGTTGGCATAGATGTTGTCAATCTCGGGGTAGCGCACGTTCAGCAGGTGCACCAGCGTATCTTCGTCCAGCGGCATTTTGCGTTTGCGTGCGACCATGGCAAAGATTTTCAGGAAGTCTTCCTGCTCTGGCCCGTCGATCTTGATCTTGAAGAAAATCCGGCGCAACGCCGCCTTATCGAAGATCGCGTTGGGGTGGAAGTTGGTCGAGAAGATGACCAGCGTATCAAACGGCACTTCGAATTTTTCACCCGATTGCAGTGCTAGAATATCTTTGTTTTCTTCCAGTGGAACGATCCAGCGGTTCACAAGGGTCTGGGGCGGTTCGGCCTGACGGCCAAGGTCGTCCACGATAAAGATGCCGCCGGTTGACTTCAGCTGCAAAGGCGCCTGATAGGTCCGCGCCGTGGGGTTGTAGACCAGATCAAGCATGGAGAGTGAAAGTTCACCACCAGTGATAACCGTGGGCCGTTCGCAGCGTACATAACGCGTGTCGAACCGACCGGATGTGCGGCGCAGGCTGTTGGGATCATCAACGTCATCCTCTGCCGCGCTGTGCACGATCGGGTCATAGACGGTGATCACCTGACCGGAATATTCGATGGCGCGGGGGACGTAAATCTTGTCACCCAGCGCGTCGCGGATCCCGTTCGAGATGGAGGATTTCCCATTTCCGGGCGGGCCATACATCAGGATCGACCGGCCCGCACCGACGGCGGGGCCAAGGTTGGACAGCAGATCCTCGGGCAGGATCAGGTGCCCCATGGCAGTGGCCAGCTGATCGCGCGTGATCTGGATATTGCGGATTGACTGCCGCTTGATCTGTTCGCGGTAGATGTCTAGCGGCACAGGCATCGCGCCGTAATATTCCGACTGGCTCAGCGCATCGAGCGCGCGTGCGCGCCCCGCATCGGTGAGCTGATACCCCATTTCATTGCCGTTATTGGCGTTCAGCGTGCCTGTCGCCTCAAGCAGAAGCTGGCCGCGGGCCATATCGACCAGTTCCTGTGTAACCGGGATGGGCAGACAAATTGCACGGCTGAGTGATGACACCAGATCAAGGTTCATCCGGAACATCGTCTTGATCAGGATGTCGCGCATCATCGACATGGGCAGCAACATGCCCTCAAGACTGCGCGGTGCGGGCGGCGCCAATACATTCGAGTTTTGTACGTTCATGACAGTCCGGCCCCTTTTGACAACGCATATGCCTGCGACCTGCGCAGAACCATCCTAGAATTGCAGCCTATTATGGCGAAATCGTGAACAAACATGTGCCTGTAAGAGGCATTCAGCTTTTCATTAACGATAAATCGCCACCAACAGAAGATAGAAAAGCAAGGTCATGCTGAGCGGGAATCCCATCGGAAACCGTTTGCCCGCCTCCCAACTGGCCCAATGCGGCACCTGTTTGCGCAGCGGGCTGTGTTTGACCAGTCGGTGGGTTGCGAACCCACCCAGAAGCGAGGCAGCAAACAGGACGATGATCAGGCGCAGGTCGGCGAAGGCTATCATGGGCGATGCGGCGGCGATGAATTTGGCGTCACCGGCGCCCATGACCCCTGCTGCATTCAATAGGATGCCGACAAGCAACATCACTGCCAGATGCGACCAGTGCCACAGATAGGTTTCGAACGGCAAGGCAAATGGACCGAGCACCCCATATGCGGTGATCAGTGCCAGCACGGCCTTGTTGGTGATTTTCATCCGGCTCAGATCCGTCCAGGACACATAGAGCGCGATGGGGATGGCGGCGGGCAAGAACCACCAGGCTGCCGGGGCCGTCATCCCCATTATTTAGTTTGACACGTTATCTTCGAGCGCGGCGAGCGCGCGCACAGCTTCTTCGAAATAGCGCGGATGGGTTTCGATCGCTTCGCTCAGCATCGCTTTGCCGATTGTGATGTCGTTCTGCTTGATCGCTGTCAGGGCCATTGTATGCAGCAGCTGCGCCCGTTCCACCTGGGTCATCTGCACCACTGGAAGGGTGTAGTCTCGCTGCGCACCACGGGCCAGGACCAGGTTGTTTTTGGCTGTGAACAGGTTCCGGTCATGGCGCAGCGCATCACCGAACAGACGTTCCGCGCCGTTATATTCGCCGCGTGTCAGCTTGGAATATCCCCAGTTATTATAGACCGATGCGGGCCGTGTGGTCAGCCCCACGGCGGTTTCATAAAAGCTGTCGGCCTTGTCCCACTGCTGTTTGCTGTCGGCAACCATCGCCTCAAGCCGGTAGCGTTTGAAGGTTTCAAAGGTCGGCGGCACGGTGTTGAGCGTCGTTGCCGCTGCGTCCCAATTGTTCGACCGGATATAGGCATCTGCCAGATCGACCCGGTCCACATTTTCGGCCTCTTCATGGGCCACGACCTGCTGCCATGCGGCGACCGCGTCTTCGGACCGTCGCGCCCGGACCAGCGATTTGGCCAATCCGCGTTGCAGGTCGATCCGGCCGGGATCATTTGCATTTGCCTTGGCGAAATAGCTGACGGCCTCATCGGGGTCGCCCACTGTCAGAAACACATCGTTGAGATTGGTTTCATCGACCACGTTAAGGTCTTCCAGCGCGCGTTCGACCTCTGCTTCGCCTGATCTTTCACATGCCGCCAGCCCTGCTGCGGCGCATAGCGCGATAATAATTGTTTGGCGCATGTTCCTGCGTCCTTTTGCTGCTCTACCCTATAGTGCCGTCAGAAGTTCAAAGTCGCCTCTGCCCCGACGGATCAGATTATAATTCTGACTGTCCTGTAACACATTATCATCCGGATTTGCCAATTTTGCGAGCGCTAAGCGCAAATTGTCACGAATTTCGTCCGAATTTCCGTTATCTGCGGCGAATGCGCGTCGGAAAACCTCGCTCGCTTCGGCCGTTTTGCCCCTTTCCATCAGGATGACGCCTAGATTGTTCCAGGCTGGTGGAAAGCTTGGATCCTCTCTGGTGGCGCGTCTGAGCAAATTTTCGGCCTGACCAAGCCTGCCAAGCGCCAGATTGGCGGAGCCCAGTGCAGATAATGTATCGACATTCAGCCCCTGTTGCCCGGCGGCCCGTGTATAAGCCTTGAGCGCCAGTTCTGGTTCATTCGCCGCCATCAGCCTGTGCCCGACGATCAGGCCATCAACATTTGACTGACCGGCGACACCGGGGGCAAACAGGCCGTCAGATTCACCAAGGCCGCCTGATGAACAGGCGGCCAAAACCGTCAGGGCCAGTGCGCCGAAGACCCGTTTCATATGCACTCTTTCGTTCGTTTCTAGCCGAGGTTTTCCATGATTGCATAGACCGACGGCCCAATCAGAATGGCCATCAATGGCGGCACGGTCAACATCATCGTGGCCAGTGTCATCTTAGTCGGCAATTTGTTGGCGGCTTCCTCGGCGCGCATGACGCGTTTGTCCCGCATTTCAGAGGCGTAAACACGCAGCGCATCTGCAATGGAGGTACCAAACTGCTGCGATTGCACCAGAACGGTAACAAAGCTGGAGATATCCGCCGTGCCGGACCGTTCGGCCATGTCTTTCAGCACTGATGTCTTGTCCTTGCCGGCTTTCATTTCCTGGCTGACGGTTTCGTATTCTTCCGCCAATTCAGGAAAGCCTGCCTTCAATTCACGCGCCACCCGGATGATGGATTGATCCAGTGATTGACCCGCTTCGACGCAGACCAACATCATGTCCAGACTGTCCGGAAAGCCGTTCTGGATCGCCTCTTTGCGCATCTGTTGGCGTCGGGTGACCCAGTAACGTGGCAACAGATACATGCCGACGACGGGAACCAGGACCATCAGGGCCAGATTTTGCGTGGAGACGGTCGCCTGTGAACTGGCGTAAAGCGCATAGACCGCACCGGCGATCAGCCCGCAAATTGAAAAGGCCAATTGAATAAAGTGATAGATGCGCACGGCGTTCTTGCTGCGATACCCTGCCTGCAGCAGTTTGAGTTTGACGGCTGAGTATTCTTCCTCGTTCTGCGGTTCCAGGAAGTTTGAGTATTTTTCAAGCTTGTCTTTGCTCTGGGCCGTTCGCAGTTTTTCGCCCTTGGCGTTTTTCTGGTCAGACCGTGCATTTGCCTTGAGCCGGTCCAGCGGATCGACCTCTTTCTTGAGGAGGATAGGCAAGGTGACAAGGATCAGAAAGACCCCCAGCAGACCCACCAGCATGAGCGCCCCATAAGGCCCGAGATATTCATTGATCAGATTCTGTATAGCTTCCATCGGATAGACCTCAGACTTTGATATTCACAAGCGCGCGCATCACGATCAGGTTCAGCACAAGAAACCCTGCCACGACCAGACAAGCGGGAATGAAATAGGGGCTTTCCATCACGTCATCGAAATAGTCGGGCTTGACCACGTTGATCATGAACAGGGCCACGATAGGAAAGAATGACAGCAGATTGCCGGACCATTTCGCCTCAGCGGTGATCGCATCAACTCGGCGGAATAGCCGGAAACGGGCGCGGATCACCTTGGCCAGACCATCGAGAATTTCAGCAAGGTTACCACCTGATGTTTGCTGGATCGTCACAGCAACGGCAAGGAACCGCAAATCCTGCACATCCAGCCGTTCGGCCATCGCCTTGAGCGTTTCACCCATATCGCGCCCATAGGCGGCCTCGTCAGAGATCATGCCCATTTCGGTGCCCAAGGGATCGGGGACCTCGCGCGCCACGATAGCCACGGCAGAGGAAAACGGGTGTCCAACGCGTAGCGAACGCACCATCAGTTCAACAGCCTCGGGCAGCTGTTCGCCGATCATGTTCATCCGTTTTTTGGCCCGGCCGTTGACCCAAGTATAAACCCCACCCACACCCATGGCGACGGCGATCAATGCGCGCACGGCGAAGCTGACCTGCGTCATCACAGTCAGCAGGGCAAAGGCTGCAAAGCTGACAACGATCATCACAATGATCAATTGTGCGGGGGTGAAGGCGATATTGGCTTTTTGTGCCTTCTGGGCCAGCATCGAATAGATCGGGATGCTTTGCGATTTCATATGCTGCGTCATTTCTTTGCGCAGCTGGTCGAGAACCTGTTCGCGGTTCCCCCCTTTATCAAGCATCTCAAGACGGCGGTTGACCTTGCCATCCATGCTGATCGATTTGCCGAAGATGACAAGATAGACACCCTGGACCAAGGCCAGCACGGCAACAAAGATGATGATATAGATGACGGGTTCGGCAGAAATCATGTGCGTTACTCCGCGACCATCGGTTCAAAGATTGCAGGTGGCAGATCGTAACCCCAAAGCTTGAACCGCTCTGAAAAGTTGCTGCGCACCCCGGTGGCCGTGAAGTGGCCAATGATCTTGTTGTCTGGTGTCAGCCCTACCCGCTGATAGCGGAAAATCTCTTGCATGGAAATAACGTCGCCCTCCATGCCCGTGATCTCGGTAATTGATGTCATCCGGCGCGAACCATCCTGAAGACGCGAGGCCTGCACGACGAGGTTAACGGCCGATGAAATCTGGCTGCGCATCGCCTTGATCGGCATTTCGATCCCTGCCATCGCGATCATGTTTTCCAGACGGCTGACCGCGTCGCGGGCAGAGTTGGCGTGGATCGTGGTCATTGACCCGTCATGGCCGGTGTTCATGGCCTGCAACATGTCGATCACTTCCTCGCCACGCGTTTCCCCCACGATGATCCGGTCCGGGCGCATCCGCAGGGCGTTTTTCAGACAGTCGCGCTGCGAAACGCCGCCTTTGCCTTCCACGTTGGGTGGGCGGCTTTCCATCCGGCCGACATGGGTCTGTTGCAGCTGAAGTTCCGCTGTATCCTCAATCGTCAGGATCCGTTCCGCATCATCGATGAACCCCGACAGGGCGTTCAGCGTGGTCGTTTTACCAGAACCTGTACCGCCCGACACGATGACATTCAGGCGGGTTGCAACAGCGGCTTGCAGATAGGCAGCCATTTCTTCGGTAAAGGCACCGAATTTGACCAGCTCTTCAATGCCAAGCTTGTCCTTTTTAAACTTACGAATGGATACCAGCGATCCGTCCACCGCGATGGGCGGGACCATGGCGTTGAAACGCGATCCATCGGCCAGACGGGCGTCAACCGCAGGGTTGCTTTCATCAACACGGCGACCTACGGCGGAAACGATCTTGTCGATGATCCGCAGCAGGTGCTTTTCATCCTTGAAGGTGATGTCGGTCAGTTCCAGCTTGCCTGAGCGTTCCACAAAAATCTGCTGTGGGCCGTTCACCAGGATATCGTTGACGGTGTCGTCTTTCAGCAAGGTTTCCAAGGGGCCAAGGCCAGTCACCTCAAAGAACAGATCCTGGCTGAGTGTTTGCCGTTCCTCACGGTTCAGCACGATCCCCATATCTTCGAGAGATTCAGACGCGATCGCGTTGATCTCTGTCCGCAGATCCTGTTCGGACGCTTTTTCAAGGGCGGCAAGGTTCAGGTTATCTAGCAGCGCCTTGTGCAGCTCCAGTTTGATTTCCTGCAACCGTTCCTTGCGGCGCTTGTCCTTATCGGCCGCACCGACATCGCCAGGGCGGCGAGATGGCATTGTTTTCATCAAGGATTGGCGGGATTCTTCGGCAGGGGCCGCAGCAACCGGCGCCACCTCAACCTTGGGCGTGTTGGCAGCCGCTGGTTTCGCGGTGCCGGCCTTTGGCGCATTTGGCTTTTTATATTTTGAAAACATGTGGTTGGTTCCTAAGCTTGGGCTTCGGTCGCTTCGGACTGGTTGAATTCGTCAACTGTCTTGGCAAGTTTCACAATTTCTTTTCGCAGCGGGTTTTTCCCAATCGTTTCCGCCATCGGGGCGCCGTGATCTGCACTTTGCGCGACCGGCTTGCCGCCGTCAGGCAGCAGAACTTCGATTGAGATGCCGAGGCTTTCAGACAGGCGTTTGACCCGGCTTTTGCCATTCAGATCGGTAAAGCCCGGTGCCCGGTTTAGGACAAAACGCAACTTCTCAAATGGCAGATCCTCTGACTGCAAGGCCCGCTTGAGCCGCAGCGTGTTCTGGGCCGAGCGCATGTCAAGTTCGATCAAGGCGAAATAGACATGTGCCATCTCAAGCACGGTTTGTGACCATTCCACCATCGTCGATGGCATGTCGATGATCACATAATCGAAATTCACCCGTGCCATTTCAACGACACGTTCGATGTCTTCGGGTGTGATCATGTCCAATGGGATCATGTCTGTGGGCGAGGTCAGCACATGCAGTTTTTCGCCATAAGTCAGGAGCGCCTGCATGAAAGCTTCGCTATCCATCGCCTCTGTATCCGTCAGCATTTCAAGCACGGCTTCGCGGCGCGGCAGGTCTAGATAGGTAGAGGCGGTGCCGAATTGGAAATCCAGATCAATCAGGCAGACCTTGGTATCACCGTTCTTGTCCACATTGGCCAGTTCCCAGGCCAGGTTGACGGCCAGCATCGTCGCGCCGACACCACCAGCGAGCCCATGAACGGGAATCACCACACCGGACCGGTCGCCGACGGCCTTGAACTTGCCTTCGCCTTCGACGGGGGCAACGGGGTCTTCGGCTGTCAGGACACGTTCAATCGCCCGGGCCAGTTCATTTTCTGGCAGCGGGTAGGGTACAAATTCGTCACCGCCTTCACGCAGCAGCTGGTGCAGGGCAGTAGGGCTGACGTCTTCGGCGATCAGAATGACCTTGATCTTGGCTTCTTTCGCCGCAGCGATCACATCCGAAATTGTGGTCAGGTTGTCTTCGTCATCTGCATCCATCGCGATGGTGACGAATTGCAGGGATTGCGCCTCTGGCTGGCCGAGGAACGAAACCGCGTCTTCAAAGCTCAGATCGCCCCAGCTGTCACCCAGCGCAGATTCCATATCTTCGATCAGCAGGTCGAAAATCTGGACATCGCGGCTGATGGTGCAAGCAACGATCGACGGGGCATCATGTTGAACGACCGGGCTCGTACTCATAGTGTTTTCGTCCTCATCATTTCAATGTGAAAACCCTAGATGATTTGGCTACCAGGAACCAGTTATCCAGAGGTTTACACATGCCATCAGCGATGGCTTTGGATCCATGATGATGTGTATTGGTTACAATCTTGTCGAGATTTGGACCAAAAGATCGTAATTGTGCGAAATATTGCGACGATCTTGAAAAAAACAGAGGAGTGTTTACGCCGGACTTGCGCCCGGCGTAAAAAATGCAAGCGATTAGCCGCCTGTCGCGATACGGGTCGTCGTACGGACAGTCGTTGGTACCGCGGATGCAACATATTCGCGGAAGATAACCTGCGCATATTTGCCGTTCAACACCAACGGATCTGATTGCACGAAGCCAGATACTTCGGTGACGGTGCGGCGATTCCGCCGTTCGCGGTTCTGCGTTTGAACCACTGGCCGTGTTTCACCAAAGGATGCGACGGCCTCAAGACGGTTGCGGCTGATCCCCTGCGAAGACAGGAAGGCCACGACAGCCTGTGCCCGGCGCAGACCAAGGCGACGGTTATAGGCATTGCTGCCAACAAGGTCGGTATGGCCGTAGACCCGGAAGCGGACTTCGGGGAACTGACGGATCCAGTCGGCCTGACGCATCAGCGTTGCCCGCGCATCAGCGTCCAGCGTTGCTTGGTTGAACGCGAAGTTCACCGTCGAGTTGACCTCTGATGCGAAGCGGCGGGCAAGATTGATTGCGTAATCCTGCTGCGACCCCTGCATTGCCATCATGTTGTTCATGGTGGCGTTGCCAAATGTGCCAGAGTCCACCCGTGATCCGGCCTCAACTTCAAGAGCGTTGAAGGATGGATCGTCGGCCGAGCACGCTGCGAGGAGTGCGGCGGCCATTGCTGTTGTCATAAGTTTTTTCATTGAGCCGTACTCCAATCATTCATCCAGGACATAGCCGTAGGACCCGCTAAAGTCCTGGCGTGCGACTTCGCCCGCGCCACCTCTTGTCGGTGCATTTGATGCTGCGACACGACCAAACAGGAACAGGTCCCGCTCGGAAGGTGGTCTTACACGATCTGTCGGCAAGGAGAGAGCCGCGCCACGCGTAGGTGTTACCAGATGCGGCGTCACAATAATGACCAGTTCAGTCTGGCTGCGCTGATAATCCGCGCTGCGGAACAGGGCGCCCAGCACTGGCACATCACCGATCCATGGCACCTGGCCGCTCAGATCGGTAAAGTTGTCCTGCAGCAATCCGGCAATGGCAAAGCTTTCACCGTCACGCATTTCAACTGTCGTAGACGTTTCGCGGCGGGTAAAGGCAGCGACTGTCAGGCCGTTTGCACTAAAGCTGTTGGCCGGATCAATGGCCGACACCGCAGCGAGCATTTCGAGGTTGATGATATCTTCGTCAACAACTGTCGGAACGAATTCAAGTTCCACCCCGAAAGGTTTAAACTCAATGGTGACTGTGCCTTCTTCGTTGGCAACCGGGATCGGATACTCCCCGCCAGCTAGGAAAGTCGCGTTCTGGCCGCTGAGTGCGGTCAGGTTCGGTTCAGCGAGCGTGCGCACAACACCGCGGGATTCCAGTGCTTCCAGCAAAATGCCGACTTGCAGACCACCGGCACCGAAGCCGAACAGGAATGCGCCGTTGCTCTCTGCGCCAGATTGTAGGACGTTCGGCAGGTTAATGAATGCACCTTCGAGGTCGGGGTCTGCAATGGCGCCAACGCCGCCCTTATTTGTGCCGCCGAGGATGTTTGTCGCGTTTGTCCGTCCATTCAAGGAAACCGACGATGACAACGCCTTACTGACGGAGCGTTGCATCTCTGCAAAGCGCACTTTCAGCATGACCTGCTGTGTGCCGCCAACATTCATCAGGTTCGACACCCGCTCTGGCGCGTAGCGTTCTGCCAGGGCCAGCGCCCGGTCAAGCTTTGCGATGGAGCTGACCACACCAGACAGGACGATCCCGTCATTGGCTGTGCGCACCTCGATATTTTCATTTGGCAGAATTTGCGTCAGACGCTCTTTGAATTCTGCCATATCGGGGGTGACATGCACCTCTACGTTGGTGATCAACCGTCCGTCTGTGCCCAGCAGGGTCAGTGTTGTACGGCCGGGTTCCTTGCCCAGGACATAGATGGTCCGTTCCGACAGGGACGAAATATCTGCGATACCGGGGTTGGCAATTGATAGCTCCGTAAAGGGAACATCACTCTCTACAACAACGGCCCGGTTCATCGGAACGTTAAGTGCACTGGACGCCGCGCCGCGCACAACGCGCAACGTTTCGGCCGGTGCCATAGTCGGTGCTGCCGCAGAAAGCGACAACGCCAAGCCGGCTACTGCGGCTTTGATAAATCTGTCATACTTCATAAGTGACCTGCCTCTCCGATCACGCCTCGTTATTTCGGGTCTTTATTGCCCATGATGGTCGGACCATGGGACAGTTGCGCATTTATTGCAATAATCAACACGTTGGGAGGCAAACCGAATGTGGATAACGCGCAACACTTCAATCCAGGGACGAAAAATCCAGCCATGTTCGCCAGGATTCTTTCTACACTGCTCCAAACCGAAATGACCCGGATGTTGGGCCGGGCCGCCATGGAACCGCTACAGGTCGTGGCCGTCCACCGTGATGCGAACGGTTGTATTTTTTCGAAAAACAGGTTTTGAAGCGCGCGCCGAAACGGCGAACGCATCACACAATCGCTGCAAAAAAGCTATTGCTGCACTTCAGGGCACGGAACGGTGCGAATGATTGTTTCGACGCCGCGACGCTCTGTCCGGGTGCAGACCTGGGGTGCCGCTTCCGGCTGCGGTGCTTCCACCACGACAGGTGCCTCAATCCCAAGGACATCGTTGATGTTCGTCTGTATGTCGCTGACAATCGTGTCGTCACCAGTCCCCACAGGGGTGAGTGACAGGTTTCCGGCATTCTGCGCCGCTGCCAACGCGGCAAATTCTTCGGGTGTGACTTGCAGCACGACGCCAGCACTGCGGCGACCTGTGGCCTCCGTATCCACAGAAATGATCTCAACACCGGTCATGATGATGCTTGTCGTCTCTGCCTGGCCAAGCCGTCCGCTCCAATAGATATCGACGCGATCTGTTGGGCGCAGCTCCTGCGCGAAGGCCTGGGTGACGCTGGCAGGCAGCGGGTAGGCGCGCATGCCAGGCTCAAGCAAGGCGGTGATGCCACGTGGTGCGCCGGGTTCCGTCACTTTTTTGCTTGTGATGGGTTCGTTAACATCCATTGGCAATGTGACCACGCGGGGCACATCAATCCCTTCGGGAAAAATCTCTTCTTCGGTCCGGAATACGCCCTCGGGCAGGTAATCCTCTGCATATTGGATTATCTGGACGTCATCGGCAGTCAGAAGGTCGCCATACGTCAGCGCACGCGAGGGGGAGTACACCTCAACAGTTTCGATCGCGGCGGCTGCCCGTGCCTGCTCTCTGGCGAGGCGCTGCTCTTGTGCGTCAAAATATCCTTTGACGGTGTAGACGGCGAAACCGGCCAAGCCCATTCCGATCAAAAGAACCAAGCCAAATACTGCGCGCATTTTTCAACCTTCGCTTTTCTTGCTTCGTAACGTCGTGCGGCGGCTGCGTGCATCTTCCCAAAAAGGACCCTGCAAAACGCCCTGCCATCCCAGCCAATTCCCGTAACATGGACTTAACGCCGATGAAACAAAAAACTGGTTAACGTCGGTCACTTAAACCTCATGAACCCAGCATTTTTGTCAACACATCTGAGCCTATAAAAGAATCAAGCGGCCAGCAGCCGCTCAATACAAGAGATTTTTGATGTGCAGCAGTGCCCTGCCATCCGTGGTTTACCAGTTGGTTCCGACTGGCCGGTCAGCCAGTGAACGACCTTGGCTTTCAGCGGCGGTACTGGTTGAGTCTATCAAGACGCCACCGATCAAGATGCTGATCCCGACGATCGCGGCTGTCAGAACAACGAAATCAACAGTTACGGCGCCGTCCTGGTCGTGAAGAAAATTTTTAAGAAGCGCGCGCATAGCCTGTCCCTCGGGTCGTTTCAATTGCGGTGTTAACAGTCCGCTCGATACTAGTGAACTACTCTTAACGAGTTGCTAATTTGCCATTCAACAGTTTGTTTCCAAAAGGAAATCTTCGTCGGGGCAAAAAAAACTGCGCCACTTTCGAGGCGCAGTTCAGATCCTCAAGCCATATTGGCCAACCTCTACTTAGAGGTCTTCGATGGTGACCGCAGTCATTGTATCGCGGATTTCGCCGGCCAGATCGCTTGCACCGGTTGTCAGCGCGGAGCCAACGATGATGCCGAGAATAACGATGGCAGCTGTCAAAACAACGAAGTCAACAGTTACGGCGCCGTCTTCGTCGTTGCGGAAGTTCTTGATAAAGTTAAGCATTGTGGTCCCTCCTCAGGGTATCGCTAGAGTTCATGTTTACCTCGCCAGGTCTCGCTCACCGCCTCATGTCTGGCTCGCTCCCCGTCTTGGATGAACATATATAGCCAGCGGAATGGGGCGGGAGTTTGACACGTTTGGCGTTTTTTTTGACGGCCCGCGTATTTTCACAAAAAACCGTGTAACGCGCTGTAAAATATAGGAATATTTTTTAAGCGCAAATTTAAGCTTTCTGCCAAGCGTTGCGAAAAAGTCCGTAATCGGCGCAAAAAACCTCAATTGTTCGGCCGATTATGGCTTTTGAGCGATTTTATGCCATGAATGATTCAAGAAAAATAACAGGCAGTATACAAAATGAGTCGTCAAACCATCGCTTTTGCGCTTTGCGGCGCTTTGGCTTGGGCTGGGTCCGCCCTGGCCGAGGTTGAACGGTTGCAGCCGGATTTCACTTTCAAACGTGTTGGTGTGCCCTCGGGAAATGTCGGCGGCCGGATTGATGTTCAGATCGATCCAAACGCGCCACGCATTGAACCTGTCTATGCCGACCCACCACCAGAGGAGCCGACCCCAGGCACAGACACAGGCGCGGTCGTCGCGCCGCGCGTGTCAGGGGCTGAATGGTTCTGGGCCAATATCTCGCCCGAGCTGACGGGCATCAACCCCAGCCGGGTGGCAGAGGCGCTGCGGCAGATCAATAATCCGCCCAGCGGCAAGGGCGTGTATACCCCCCGCCTGCAAAGCCTTCAGAACATCGTCAATGAACATGGGCTGGATATCCTGCGCGAAACAGTCGGCACGAATGTATCGCCCGCCCTGGTGCTGGCGGTGATTTCGGTGGAAAGTGCGGGCCGTACCAATGCAACCAGTAGTGCGGGCGCGCAGGGGCTGATGCAGTTGATGCCGGACACGGCAACCCGCTTTGGTGTGACAGACAGTATGAACGCCAGTCAAAACATCAAAGGTGGTGTCGCCTATCTGAAATGGCTGCTGGATCATTTTGACAATGATCCGTTGATGGCGCTGGCCGGGTACAATTCGGGCGAAGGTAATGTGCGCAAACACAATGGTGTACCACCTTTCGCCGAAACCCGGGCCTATGTGCCCAAGGTGCTGGCCGCCTGGCAGGTGGCGCGGGGGTTGTGCAAGACACGGCCACAGCTGATCAGCGATGCCTGCGTCTTTAACGTCAACGGGATCTGACAACGGCTATCAGGTCGAAAACAAATCATCCCATTCCGGATGACGGCGGCGTTGCGCGTTCACAAAAGGGCAGAGGGGCAGGATTTTGAACCCTTCATGCTGTGCCGCCGCCAATAGCTGTTCCAGCAGGACCAATCCGATCCCCTGACCGTTATGGCCTTCGGCCACCTGCGTGTGATCTGCAATGACCAATTTAGGTGAGGCAACGGAATAGCCCAACTCGCTGACGCCGCTGTCATGTTCGATGAAGTAGCGGCCTTTGCTGCCCGCCACTTCTTTTTTGATCACATGCTCAGACAAGTGTCGCCTGCGTTGCTGTGCGCAGCTCCTCTTCGGTGACGCCGTCGGCGCATTC
Source organism: uncultured Paracoccaceae bacterium (assembly GCA_947503925.1). Taxonomy (GTDB): domain Bacteria; phylum Pseudomonadota; class Alphaproteobacteria; order Rhodobacterales; family Rhodobacteraceae; genus Yoonia. The sequence goes on from CANNFQ010000007.1 coordinate 219,787, forward strand.
GACGATCTTCAGGCCGCCTTCAAC
>CANNFQ010000008.1 GCA_947503925.1 uncultured Paracoccaceae bacterium
CCATTGCAAAACTACTCTCGGCAACGGACTCGCAGATCAGGCAACCATCAGGAAGGTGGGATCAAAACACCGCTTACCCTTCAACCGTGTTGGTGTGGATTTCACTGTCGGCATAATCGACATACTGACCGGCGCTGTGATTGGTCCAGCCGTGGGCGTCAAACACCTTGCCTGCACCGATACCTTGGTACTGGCGGGCTTCGTCCGTCATGACATAGGCTTCGCGGGCGATGTTCTCTTACAGGATCGGGATAAGCGTTGTCTTTTTCAGGTCATCAACAACGATAGACTTGGCTCGCTTGGTTTCGCGATCCACCAGTGTCAGCATTTTCATCTTGTGATCACCGCCACGTGCATTCTTGGCTTTCTTCACGCCGGGTTCTTTGCCGATGAAAGTTTCGTCAACCTCTACAACACCACCACCATTACCAAAGCCAGCCAGAGCGCCATCACGCATGCACTCGCGGATGCGGTGGGTCAGGAACCATGCAGACTTGTAGGTGATGCCCAGAACGCGGTGTAGCTGGTGGCTGCTGATACCCTTCTTGCTGGATACCATCAGGTGAATGGCTTGCAGCCACAGGTGAAGCGGCAGGTGGCTTTCTTCAAAGATTGTGCCCTTGCGCACGGTGAACTGACCACGGCAATCACGGCACTTCCACAGGCCATGACGCTCTTTGCCTTCTGGGTTCTTCTTGGACGGCTTGGTGCGAACACCTGTCAGGCGATAGGCGCTATCGATCACACCACAATGGGGGCAAACTGGACCATCGGCCCACAGCATGCTTTCGACATGCTCAAATGCAGCGGCTTCATCGTGCATGTATAGGGCGGAAAGAACGGACATTGGAATACCTCTAACTTGTTGGGTTATTTATCCAATATCCGGCTGGGTTTGTCAAATATACAATCGCCCAAATTTAGATGCAATTTTTTCCGATGGACTAAATTCTGGGCGACGTCGTCAAGTACATCTCTCAACCAATCCCGAAACCGCCGAGCGCGTTGGCCAACGGCACGGCAGGCCAGTTGTGTTACGCATCGAAGCGAAGCGAATGTTCGACAATGGCTTCGAGTTCTTCTGTGCAGATAATGGTGTTTGGCTCACAGATAAGGTGCCGGCAAGCTACCTTGGATTCGGGCAAACTGGCTGACAAAAAGGTCAAAACCGAGCCCGCCGTTAGGAAACTTATCCAATGCGATCACGCTGCGTTGCGCTGACATCTAGCGCAAAACCCGCACTTGCACGCTTATGCGTTCAAAACGCACTCTTATGCGTTAATGACAAAAATGTTAAATGTCATGAGACCTTTCCTTTGGTTTCAGCTAAGTCTCTGTTTTCATTATGCTGGGCTTGCTACTTACGACAACTGCTTTTCCTTTATCGACAAGCATTTTTTCCTTCATAAGTTACAAAAAAGCCGACCCGGAGGTCGACTCATTGACTTTCTAAGTCCTGCATTTCTGCAGGAAAAATAGGAGATCAGAAATAGTTCTTAGACTGAAGCCAGTGGAACTTCGACATGGTGAGACTGAACACTCCAATTATCGCCGTCAAAACTAAGCCTAACATCTCCGTTGGCTAGGGCTGGTCCAACGGTAGGTGCAATTAAGTGTTTGATGTCCCGAACTTTTGGTTCTTTCGGTGTTGACGTAAAGAGCAACTGGATTTGATCGTCGCCTTTTCCCAGCTCTTCGATGAACCGACTAAATATCTCGGACGGTCGAAATTTATCATCAGTTCCATGAGACAATAACAGGTACGCTAGGGAAGACTGATGAACAAATCCGCTTGCTAAAAGACAGTTGTAGAAGTGCGCATTATGGCCCGCATGATGCGCTACTTGAACGATATCTAGATTTTCAAATTGCTCGATCAACTTTGGATGAAATGGTCGATTTTTGGCGGTCATAAAATCAACGCAACCGGCGTCGCCACTGACGAGGATACGTTGGTTGTAAAACTCAAAAATTCCAATGTAACTAAGTTCGTTGCTGGGAGTAATTTTTTCAATTGGAACGGTTTTTAGGAATGCTGCGTATGTGCCAATAGGCAGGCTTTGCCAGTGTTTTTTGACTAGGCCTAGAGACGGACCAAGCAAAGTGAAGCTTGGTCCGTTCGCATCAAACTTCTGCACGGGTGTGAATCTTCGGCCAACCGGATCCCAGAAGAATTTGCGTGGTTGTCCGTCGTTGATGGTAGCGTAACGCGTCTTGATGTTTCGGTTTCTTAGGGCTTTCACGACTTTTGCTAATGACTTTGCATTTATTGCATCTCTAGCTGCCGAAATCCGTATGTGAGCTAACGATTTCGGATCGACCCCACCTATGTCGCCCCGATAACGCGATATTCTTCTTAGCCAATCAACATTCAAGCGGCCGTCTTTCTGAATGTAATTGAATCGGCGACGTGCGAACCTCGCTTCGATGTCTTCATCCAACTCGTTTGGACTTCTTATGTCTAGCTCAGCATGTCCGATATTTTTCGCCCCCAAAGTAAGATACGCGTCATCAAGGTGTGCTTGGAATAATCGATCCCAGTCATAAACATCAGAATCGTCATCCATTCTCTTGAACGGCATCGCTACTTCGAGCACAATTCCAGAAGTATCTGGTGACCTCACAATGCCCTCGATTTCGTCGTAGTCATGCTCAGCAACACATGAGCTATGGCAAGTCTGGGCCTTGTATCGGAGATAGTCGTCAAGAACCTGATCACCGTCTTCGCCTGCAAATTGGATGCCAAGCATAGACTCATTTTGAAGCTCGCTGGTAAGAAATTGGGGTTGGGCATCATTCGCAACAGGAGGCATCCAAGCCTCCCCGATTTCAACGTCAGGGTTTTCAATAATGTCTACCAAACCGTTGAGATGATCGCCGTCGTAATGAGTACCTATCATCAAATCTATGCGTAACTTTCCTTCCTTGTTGACCGCGATAGAGTCCTCGAGTTTCTTGTTTACCTTGTATTTTTTGCTGCCGGCATCAGCCAGAACGCTTATGGTCTCACCTTCAGTTTCAAATTGAAGCAGGACTGAAAGTCCTAATTCAACAGCAAACATATCGATTTGTATCTGCGCCATGTTCTGGTCTCCTAAAAATTTATTCTGAATCTCGGCAACACTGTATTGCTTGTTTCCAACGCTGCAATCATTCGAAGTTATTCAATTGGTAACATTTTGCGTCTCCAGCCATGACGCCATTTCATTGACCCAAGCCGGATCTCCGCTGCGTAAGAGCACGGCGCATAGCAACTGTACGTTTGCCTGAATCTCTGCATCTTCCGACCCATGGGCCATGATGAATTCAAGATCACCTGCAGCTGTAGCGATCAGTGCGGACGCGTCTGCGGGAATGATGGTTTCAACGCTCGGCGTTTCATTGGTCATCAGTTTTACCTTCTCTTGGTATCCAGAAAGCTCTTTCTTCCTTCACTTGAACTCCCTCGCATTGTGCTCAACATCCTGCCAATGCTTGTTCACCGGCAGCGATTTGGCACGGCGAGCAATATCTTCAAACCGCACTGGCATGAAATCCCAGACATCTACGCCGACGTTCACGCTGTTTCGCGAGCCGCGCCAATTGTTATGGACGTGGCCAAAGAAATGGAGGGATTGGCGGCGTGCATAATTCCAGGTGATCATCGGGTAATGACAGAGCGTATGGGATTGGTCATGTGGCCCGTCGCGGACCTCGACCAGATGCGAGATGCTGTCCCACGGGAGCTTTAGCGTTGGCTCAAGATCGTGGTTGCCAATTATCAAATGCTTCCGAGCACCAGGTAGCTGTCCAAAGATGCCGTATAAGTAGGTGGCTTCTTTGGCCTTCGGACCGAATGCAAAGTCGCCGACGATCCATAGGTCGTCATCGGGACCGACCTTAGACCAAAGGTTTTCTATCAACACGGTGTCCATATGCCCGGCATCACGAAATGGCCGATCGCAAAACCCAATTACGTTTTCATGCCCGAAATGGGTGTCGGCAGTGTACCAATTCACCATCTTAACAACCTTCCATTTGCAACGGCGGACCCGAGGCCCACGTGTCGCCTTCAAATAAACCGTCCAACTTTTCGCGTTCATAGATTTTGCTGAACCGAGGCGCCATCTGTATCGGATCAATTTTCAGTTTCTCGAGCCGAGACGACACATGCTTGGCCTGTGTGCCAACTTGATGCGCGAGGATGCCAAAGTCACGTAGTGCTTCAAAAATGCATCATAGGACTCATGCGGAATGATCGACATCGGGCGGCGTGAACGCGGATGCCGTGTCTTCTGTGCCCGGATGTATTTCTCCTGAATCAGATGGGTTATCGTTGGATCGTTGACGCGCAACAATCTTTTTAGCTCTTGTTTCGTGTATCCCTGCAAAGGTGGGCCCTCGAACAGGTCGAGGATCTCTTCGAGGTCGACGGCAAGCGCAGCCAAGCCCTCAACGCTTTTCTGCCTTCCCAGCCATTTCAGACGACCATCCAAAATCATCGGAACTACGTGTTCGATCTTAACTTTGGCTTTGTTGCAGGCGACGCCGACATCCATTTGCTTTCCAATCAAATCATCGACCGGTTCAGCGCGATTGAGAAAGCGCGCAAGAACCTCATCCAAATGATCGGGCTGGTATAGCCCTTTCAAGCCTTCGAATGTTGCCGCTGGCTGGATGACTCCAATTTTTCGCAAACGGTCGAATAGCGGCCCGTTGATGTTAAGTCGCTTCGCGGCTTCTATGCGGTCCACCACATCTAACATCTCTCGGATTTTTGCCTCACTTTCAGCGGCTGGAAAGTATCCGATCTCACAGGAAGAGAGAGCTCTGGTTCGCTTGCCCTGCCCAAAACCAAACCCCCACAATAGGTTCTTCAAACGAAATGGATCGATGTCGAACTCCTTTGCTATTGTGGCGAAGGAATGCAGGTGTCGCTGTGGGCAAGGTTTTCCCAACACGATCTCGCCTTGGCCAATCGGGTAATTGCGAAAGACAAAATCGCGGTAAATCTCGCAAATAGGATCGTATCGCTCGTCATGAGTTCGGCGGTCCAGCCAGCGCGCGAAGTGGCAGAAATCGGTGTAGTGGCCCGAGCGAAAACCAACCGAGCAGCTTTGCACGCCACTCAGCGCAGCTTCTATTCCCTGCTTTCCTTTGCGGAGCACCTCAAAGCCGAGATGGCCGGCCTCGGCAAGCTCTGCATCACTAGCAGTTGAAAAAGCCTTTTGGGGACCGAAGGCACAAACCAGGCCCAACATTTCCGATGTTTTTGCAACGATCTCGAAGGGCAGTTCATCAAGCCAATTTCTCGACTTCTGCCCGTCCAATCGTTTAATTTGATAACGCTCAAAGGATGAGGGTTTTCGAAACTCTAGGCACCGCGTAGCCGCCTCGATTAGGCTCCAGTGATCTCTGATGCGGCCAAAGGTGTCATGGATGTCACGCGGGAATTCCGCTGCAGGAAGCTCCAACAGAGCGACCTGATGCTCTGGACAGGTCCGGATCGATGAGACGTGCCAGTAAACACGTGTGTAAGGACCAAAATCTCCAAACCTGGTTTTGTCCTCCATGATACATTTCGGGCAAACCCGCAGCCTGCCACGCGCGAACTGCCGATTTGACAGGTACTGCCCCGCCACCACAAAGCACTTACGACCACCGGGTTCGACAATGAGACGGCTGGCATACTTGTCCATCTGCTCGCGCGGCACACCAGATAGTTTGGAGACCAGATCGAGTTCTCTAGGAAGGCCTTTGACAAGGCCTTTCCAGTTTAACCGCATATCTTGCGAGAAATCCTGCACGTATTGGCTGCCGTTGAAGGCTGCGATATTTGTAACTAGTGAGGTGGTTGTTTGTGCAGGGCGAAGAGGTAGGGTCAATCCGAGTTGCATCATGCTCCCCTCCGGCGCTTCTTTGCATGCGGCATGAGGACATCCGGTTCATCTTCTTCGACCTCCGCAAGCAACTTGCGCGCATCGATGGAGCGGTAGTCTTCAGAGATGAAGGGGTTAAGATCGTCGACACATCCCGACCGCCGCCGAAACGCTGATGCGAAGTCATCCAGACCAACCATCAAATGATCAGCCAGCAAAGCCTCTTCAATTGCCGCAATGATGATTTCAATCACGAGCCCCAACTCGCCGGCACCGGCGTGGATCAAACGCTTTGTGAACTCGGAACTGTAAGTTCCGTCCGCAATGGGAAGTTTGGCCGCGGCCAGATAGTTGGCCACGATTTCAGGCAAGATGTTCCCATGGGTTGTAAAGCTGATCGGAGCGAGATGGATGGGTATGAAGCGTCGTGACAGCTGTGGATCAAGGTGCAGTAAGTCCTTTAAGGCTGGCATCCCGCTCAAAATCAGGCCGGTTGGCCACACCGGGTTTTGCATGAGAGATTTAAGTGTATTGACGACGGACTGCATCTCGCGTTCGTTGCGATTGATGTGCAGATCTTGTGCCTCGTCGAGGTGCAGGAACAGCGTCTCACGTTCCCGCAAATGGCTCTGCAGGAGTTCCCAGATGATGCCCGCCGTACGATCGCGACGAATGGGGTAGCCGATTGCATTCAGGCATGACATTCCGACGTGCTTCAGCGTTGCCGGGGATGGAACCGATAGGCTGATCGCCTCCGCTTTAATCTTGTTGGGCTCGAGTCGCGCCAGATCCTTGTGTCGATTGAATAGATGCGACATCGCTGTCGATTTACCGGAACCGGAGTTGCCGATCAAAACGATGCCGCGCGCCTCGCTTGAACGCCCTGTCTCTAATTCTGCGCGACGTCGATAGAGCAACAGATCGAACTGGTCTTGCAAGTCAGAGAAGGGAGTATGAGGAACAAATTTGGCGCACAGGTCAGAGATGATCTTGCCCGTGGCGAGCGCTTTCTGCTGTTTCAGTGACATTATTTGTCCTCCAAATTCCAAGTGGGTTTTGTGATTGGTTGAGATGTTTCGATGGAATCTGTATCGTCATCTGCAATCTGCTCTCGGGAAGGTTTTGACCCTTCCAGCGCGGTGGCTGTTTCAAAGCGAGTTCCCATCAAGCCAGGTTCCTCCACGGGTGCTCCAATCTCTGGCCGAGGCTTGAAGGTGGTCCCGTGGAACAAATCTTTCTGAAGTTTGAGGACCTGCTCTTTTGTGAGATCGTGGGGACCGATACCGGCACGCAGCGCAGCTTTGTGGCAAATTGCATCAATGTTCTTCAATGCGCGGTCCCGCAGGTCGCTGGACAACTCGCTCTCGGCTTTGTTGTGCGCTTTGATCGCACGAAATTCGGTGACCCAGCTGCTCATGTGAACACCGTCGAGGTCACAATCCAGAGCATCAGCCGTTACCCAGTTTTCTCCGATCAGCACTGAGATGGCACCGATATCGTGGGGATCTACCCTGATGCGCATCTTCCGCTTTGAGGACGCATGCCAGAAGGCTTGTAGTTCGGGGCAGGTGTAATAGTTGCCGAAGACGTCGATTCCGCGTTTCGAAAGCTTGCGCTGCATCTCAATGCCGACGGCAGATCGAACAGTGTGCCGATCTGGCGGTGCATTCACGAAGTACTTGTCTTCAACCTCTGACCAGGAATTCGCCGGTGTTTTGAAATCCAACCCCGTGTGCTGATTGTGGTGGTAGAAATCGACGAAGAAGATCGTCAAGATACGCGCCAATTCGTCGTCATCGAGAACGGCGCGACCCTCGGAATCATAGTCGCCACGAGCTTTCGGGTTGTGAAAAGCACGCCCAAAGATTCGCGTCAGTAGCTTGGAGTTGATCGTGCCGAACACCCTCTCGATCTCGGCGCGAAGCTCCGGGATCTTCACCGGCGGAAAGAACATGGTTCCGCCAAGCGCTGTCACAGCTGAGATGAATTCGTCACTTACGAACGCCGACCCGGTGTCGCAGGCAACCATGCCCAATCCGCCGTGAAACGGCCAGGGCGATTCTGCGCCCATCGCCTTAGCAATGTCCGTCTTGTCGCGGACAACCATTCGCAGCAATTTGACAGCTTCTTCGGCACAGGGTTTGGCTGCAACCCGAATACCTAAGATGACACGTGTGCGGGTATCGATCGCTGCGCAAATCCACCGGCGTCCACGCGGGAGGCTTTCCCGAACGTGTTTGGGCAGGTGATCGTAGATGCCCAGATTGGTGAAATACGTGAAGAGATCGACTTCGCATTCATCGAACATGATTTCGTCCATGGCGAATTGCCTGAGCCTTCCACCGGCAGAGAGAGCGAACTCTTTTCGCGCAGCGTCTGCACCATGGAAAATGGCGTAAAGCTCGGCCTGGTTCATCGCCGATATCCGACGTTCTATGGTCCGTTGCGATGGAACGCCGAGAGCAGCGATGCCCTCACCAGCCCGCTCTTCATTAATCTCCACGAGCCGATCTATGACCTGTCGGGAAATTTCTGCCTTGTTGTTCATCTCACGGGACGCGATTTCGCGCACCAATTTCATGACAACGGCTTCGGTCTCTTCATCGAACTTGTTGCCGACTTTCGTCGCTCGATACCAACCGGGCGCGAGGCTGAGTAGGTTGTAGCCAAATCGCCTCAACGTGGCGAACTTGGTTCGAATGGTCTTTGTACAAGGTAGCTTGCGGACACGCATGTCGGTGAAGCCCTTGATGTCGACACCGATATTGTGCCGTTGCGCCTCAATTTCATTCATCTTTTCCTGAAGGGCGGCCTTCGCCATGGTGATGCTGGCATCAGTCAAGGAGATCTCGCCGGCGTCATACATGGCTTTCACAGCCATGCAGATTATGAAGTACCAGATGGTCTTCTTCCGTGCGTTATCAGACAAATGGTCAAGGGTCAGGGCTGGCATCGACGATGCCAGCTTGGTTTGATTGAGATCGTAATAGTCCCGCTCATATCGCCAGAGAGAAGACTTTTGGAACTCTGCGAGCTGTTCGTAGGTAAAATGTTCAACTTGCCCACTTTCACCTTCGCGCAACCAACTGGTTGTCGTCGCGTCCTGACCCAGGAATTCGGTAGTGAGGTGGGCGGCCGATCAGAGCACGATCATTTGTTGTGAATCGTTGTTTCAGCATTGTGTCGCCCCCCGCTGTACGAGCGTCGGGTAGTCAATGAGCCCACCTTTGACCTGACGTAGGTCACCACGGAAGACCGCGCGCACAACTGCTCGATATGCCCGACCGGACATTCCAGTTTGCTCCACAATTCGGGCGATCGTTGTCGAGCCTTCAAGCACCGAGATTTGTACCGCCACGGCGTCGTCAGCGGCTGGATCTGGACTCTTGGAGAACTGCTGGAACCTTGCGGCGTTCACCGCGTCATACCGCTGAAACCCGGCATCCGTGAACAAACGGACCTCATCGGCGAACGACTTCGGTGTTTGTGACGCTATGAGCGCGATCTCTTGATCGAAATCCCGCCTTTGCACCAGTTTAAATGGTTTCACGGCCCATGCTGTCTTGGAGCCGTCCATCCAAGTGATCAAAAAGTCGAAGTAATGCTGAGCGCTTTTTCCATTTTCCTTGACGTAGCGCACCGCAGGCGGTTGTTCCCAGATATCGTAAACATTGCCCTGCGATAGGATCAGTTGGATGAACATCAGTTCGAGCTGGCTCTCAAAAACGATGCGTCGCCACCACTGCTCGGAAGCGAGCCAGACTGGGACAAACCCTCTGCAGCTGGTCCTTGAACGCATGGGTATCTTGCGCGTTGAGAGACTGGGCAGCGGTTCGCGGTAACCTATCTCGGTCAGAAGAGGGTGCATCATGGCCGTACCTCCTCAAAACAAGAGGACGGTTTCAGGTAATCTGAGATTTCACGATCTGTGAGAATCGGTTCGGGCAGTGCGACCAAATCCAACAGTTGTTGAAGGTCGCAATCGGACATTGCCTGCGCATCGAGCAGGATTCTTGGTTCTGTAAACATAGAGTTCCCAGTTCAGCTAGATTTTGAAAAGAAATGCCCTGCGCGGACCGCATAACGGCCGCGAAAAGCTTGACTTTTAGCTCTAGAAGTGGGATTAAATCGAACAGAGATGGACGGATTTAATCTGTTCTAGAGGGCCCGGATGTTAGCGCATCTGGGCTTTCGTCATTTTTGGGGTAGGTATTACGATTTGTACTTCAGCGCTTTGCCCTCCTCGTCGTATCTTTCGGGAAATAGAGCTTGAGGTGTCGTGCCGAGGCGTTTTGCCAACTCAGATTGTATCACGTCACTGAAGAAGCGACCCTGGCTGCACCCTGTCACTCCTGACCGACTCCGCTTTGTGCTTGTGGCGACGTCTGAAAAACTCACACCAAGCCTCAAAAGTTCGATCCGAATTTGCGCATGCCTTGCCAAATCAATAGCCAATATGTCGACACCTTTTTCGCTCAAGGGTATGTGTTCGCAGTTGCCCAAAGGCGGACTTCATACCCATTTCGGTGCCAAGCATTGACTCAACATGTTCAGTAGGCAAGGGATAAGTTATTGATCCTTATATGTTTATCTTGGAAGATAAACATATAATTGCTTTCATTGGCTGTAGTTTGGTGCCCTCAATTTACAGATAAACATATACACGGCAGCACCGGTGCCTGACTATTAGCGCGAGAGAAAATCCAGAGGATGAAGGGCCCATTTGATAGTGTAGATTTATATCTCCCGAGAAAACGTCTGTTGTGATCACAAACTTGTTGGTATGTATATTAGCCAATTTGAAAGCCCATCCATCCCGCAAAACCCGGTCAATTTTTTTTCGTATTTAGCCTTGGTGATGGTGTCAAATTCAGTTTCCTGCCCACTGTAGCGCCGATTGCGCCGTCCTATTCTCAAAGAACGGCTTTCTCTGGATGCCTGATTCGTTGCCTTTTGCAGATAGTATCCGCTCTCCCTCACCGGCGTGATTTCAACGCAACGAATCCGCCTAGTGCACAGGTTGTTGGGCCTTGGGATGGTGGTAACGAAACCAGCGCGGACGATGCCGCAAAAGCTGCAGAACTTACAACTGTCTGAGATCGGTCGCGGCGCAGGGAAGTGTGTGATGGCGAGGGAGACCGGGTGCCGGCAACCTGAACCAGAGACGCTCGCGTCGGAATCGGTCGTACCGATGGAATGGGAGGCAGCACCGGTGCGGCAGGAAGATTTCATCAAAGAGTTGTTGGATTAGTGACTATCAATTGGCATCCACCGGTCGCCATCATGCGTTTACGGGTCTAGAGGCCTACGAGCATTCTCGGTGAGAGCTTCCTTAGAATGCGCTTCCAAACTTACCATTCGTGGTTTCGTAACTTGAGAAAATGTTTAGAGTTCGGACAACAATGCGTTTCGAACAAGTAGCCAACCTCTCACACGGATTGCCTGTATTTTCGAAAACGGCAACAATCTTTAGTGGCGAAGGTTTCTGATGAAAGCGTTTGAATTTGATCAACAGTTGATTGCCGCATATGAGCACTTTTCGCGTTCATTCAGCGCAATTCGGGCGCCCCACCTGAAATCCGAGATCGACGCCCAGTACGACGCCGGAAAATTCTGGCCTGATGCCCTATTGTCTCTAAATCCACGCTTCATGGCGGGGCCGACGGTTGATGAACTCGTCGCCACGGGTGATCTCGACGACGGCACGGGCAAAGTTTTCCGGTTTGGCACCACACCTCTTCGCTTTCACCGGCACCAAGCCGAGGCCATCGCGAAGGCGAAGCAAGGAAAGAGTTATGTTGTCACGACCGGTACGGGTTCGGGGAAATCCCTGTGCTTCTTCGTGCCGGTTGTCGACTCGATCATCCGCACGCGTCGCGCAGGAAAGCCGCGTCGCACGGCGGCAATCATCGTTTACCCCATGAACGCACTGGCAAACAGCCAGATGAAGGAGATCGACAAGTTCATCGCCGGTTCCGGTTTGCCCGATGAGCTCAAGCCGGTGGTCAAGCGCTACACCGGTCAGGAAAGTCGTGAAGAACGCGAGCGCATCGCTGCCAATCCACCCGATGTTCTCCTGACCAACTACATGATGGCGGAACTGCTTCTGACGCGTCAGGACGACCTAGACTCGAAAGTTGTCTCGAACGCGTCCGGACTCGAGTTCATCATTCTCGACGAACTCCATACCTATCGCGGGCGCCAGGGTGCCGATGTCGCGGTCCTCGTTCGACGCCTGCGGGACAGGTGCTCGCCTGACAGGGAGCCAATCTGCATCGGGACCTCGGCAACGATGGCCTCCGAGGGATCGGACGAGAGCCGCGCACTTGCTGTCGCGAAGGTAGCGTCGCGACTGTTTGGCACCGACATTGGCCCGGACGCAGTTATCGACGAATCCTTGCAGCGCGCGACGGATGACGCCCTGAAGACCGAGCACGTCCTTGGCGCTTTGAAGACGGTCCTGACGCAGCCTTTGCCGGACGCACTCGATGACGAAACCCTGAAGCGCCATCCGCTCTCGGTGTGGGCCGAACTCGAACTCGGATTGGACGATGGGCTTGAGCTTCGCAGGAAGAAGCCTATCCCTTTCGAAGAAGCCGTTGAAAAGCTTTCTCTGGCCAGTGCGGTCGATGTCGAAACCTGCCGAGACTATCTCGAAAGATTCCTGACCCGGGTAAGCCTGCCAGAACATGAGCGCGGCGGCACGAAGGACGGAGCCTTTCTCGCCTTCAAACTCCACCGGTTCATCTCTGGTGCCGGTGAAGTCTTTACGACGCTCACAGCTAGGCCACGTCGGATCCTTCTTGAAGGGCAGCTCGAAGACCCCGAAGCCCCTGGCAACCGCCTCTACCCCACGCGGTTCTGCCGAAACTGTGGCCAAGAATACCATGTCGTGACCAAGGTCGACGACGATGGGAGTTTGCGTTTTCTGCCCCGAAGCATCGACGACACGCCGCTCGATACCGAGGAAGACGAGGTCGCAGGGTATCTCTGTCCGGTGACGCCCTGCGATACTGACTTTCAGTTCACAGGCGAGCTTGAGGGTTACCCCGAAAGCTGGCGAGAAGAGAAAAACGGAATTGAACGGCTGAGAGGGTATCGCAAAAAGCGTATGCCGGTATCCTACGTCGTGGGTGCTGATGGTCGCCACGGTGCGGGCGGAAACGATTTCTGGTTCATCCCGGGCAAGTTCGCGTTCTGCCTATGTTGCCATGACGAACCGACACAGGGGATGCGTGAGCGCAGCAAGTTGGCGGGGCTCTCCGGCGAAGGGCGCAGCTCGGCCACGACCCTGCTGGTCGCCAGCGCCCTGGAGTGGATGAACAAACCTGGCAGCGGCGTACCCGAGACGAAGCGGAAGCTTTTGGGGTTCACGGATAACCGTCAGGATGCAGCCCTGCAATCTGGCCATTTCAATGACTTCCTGTTCGTAAGCCTGTTGCGGGGAGCCATCCTTCGCGCGGTCATTTCTGCTGGTTCAGGTAGGCTCGCAGAAGACGAGTTCGGCCTGCAGGTGGTAAAGGCCCTCGGCTTTACTGCCACTAACAAAGAGGCGCGCCAGCATTGGCTTCTGGATTCGAATGCTGGTGCCATCATTCGTGAAGATGCCCAGCGGTCGCTCGCAAAGGTTCTCGCCCATCGTGTCTGGACTGACCTGCGTCGCGGTTGGCGCTTCACCAATCCCAGCTTGTCTGTCCTGAACCTGATCGACGTGAATTTCCTCGGCCTCGAGGAAATCTCTGAAGATCGCGAGCGCTTCATGGCAATCCATCCAGCGCTGGGGGACCTCAGCCTCGAGCAGCAGCAGGCAATTCTCAAGGCGATTTTGTCCGCGATGCTCGAGGGCCTGGCTGTTCAGACCGAAGCCTTGGATCTGACTGTCCTCGATGGCGTGGCCCAGAAATCCCGAATGCTGCTTCAGGCACCTTGGGCAATTGACCAAAAGGAAAATCCGCGAGCGCGGTCCTCGCTTGTCCTGCGCGCGGGCAGCAAGAACGTCGTCACGCTGCGTGAAGAACAAACACTTCTTCGGGCAGGTCCCAATTCGCGGATCGCACGGCTCGTAAACCGGAAGTCCATTCTCGGCATGAAGCTGAACAAGGATGAGTACTACGAATTCATGGAAGGGATGCTTGCCTTCCTGAGCGAAGAAGGGCTGCTGGTGCCTGTCGAACTCGATAGCGATGTGACTGGCTGGCGCCTGTCACCATCTGCGGTTCGGCTTGTGCCTGGACCGGCCCTCGATGATGAAACCTACCGCGGCAACCGCTATTTCCACGATCTTTACACCGCGATTGCCAGTGACCTTGGCGGCGGGCGTAGTTCCTACTGGGGGCTGGAGGGACGCGAGCACACGGCTCAGGTTTCGCAAAAGCAGCGAGAATGGCGTGAATGGCGGTTCCGTTTCGAGCAGGACGACATGGACCATCTCGCGACCTCGGAGTACCGAACGGAAATTCGGGCAACCGGCGAGTCAGACCGGTTCCTTCCCGCACTGTTCTGCTCTCCGACCATGGAACTCGGTGTTGATATTTCTGCCTTGAATGCCGTCTACCTGCGCAACGTACCACCTACGCCGGCGAATTACGCGCAACGCGCTGGCCGTGCCGGTCGCTCGGGCCAGGCCGCCGTTGTCGTGACCTACTGCGCCTCGGGGTCTCCGCATGACCAGTATTTCTTCGAGCGACGCAATGATATGGTGGCCGGTGTTGTACGGCCGCCCGCACTCGACATCACGAATGAAGAGCTGGTCCGATCGCACCTACATGCGGTGTGGCTTGCGGAAGCAAAACTGGCGCTTTCTCCCGATATCCCGGAGATACTGGACCTTCATGGGGATAAATTCCCGCTGAAGGAAGACGTTCTAGCGATCATCTCGAAACCCGCGCTGGTTTCGCAAGCAAGGGGACCGATGGCGCGTGTCTTGAAGCAGATTCTGGCGTCCGACGGAGGGCAAAACCCGATCTGGATGGACGATCCAGACGAGTTCGTTCTTCACACGGCCATGAATGCCCCCAAGGAGTTTGACCGCGCCTTCGACCGTTGACGCGAGCTTTATAGCTCTGCCAGGGCGCAATTGGCCGAGGCGAACAAGCGTTCGGAGATTACTGGGCTCTCGGGAGCCGACCGGCGCAAGATCAAGGCTGCGCAAATGCAGGCCCAGGATCAGATCGCCATCCTCGAACAAGGCAAAGCCTCGAATGGTTCCGATTTCTATTCGTATCGGTATCTGGCAACAGAGGGCTTCTTGCCTGGGTACAACTTCCCGCGCCTGCCGCTCTACGCGTTTGTCCCTGGCGAAGGCAAGACGGGGTCATTCCTTTCCAGAGCCCGCTTCCTGGCAATTTCCGAGTTCGGCCCGCGCAGTCTGATCTATCATGAGGGTCGCGCCAACCGGGTCTTGAAAGCCAAACTGCCGCCCGAGGTGCGTCAGGGCGACGGATCGGAATTGGCGACCAAGGATATCTACATCTGCTCCAACTGTGGCGCATCGCATGAGGGAGAGATCGAGCGGTGTCATGGGTGCCACAACCACATGGCGGGTGAGGTCCCCATCAAGAAGACCCTGCGCATCGATAACGTCGAGGCCGCCCCAACTGAGCGCATCACGGCGAACGATGAAGAGCGCGTTCGGCAGGGCTTTGACATCCAGACCGTTTTCTCCTGGCCGAAGAAGGATGGGCAGGTACAAGTGACCAACGCCAAATTCGTTTGTGGCGACACCTCCCTCTTGGCCCTGCAATACGCCAACAGCGCGGAAATCAGCCGTCTGAACAAGGGCTTGAAGCGCCGAAAGGACCAGACTGTCTTCGGTTTCCACATCGATCCAAGATCCGGCTACTGGGCGAAATCCGACGACGAGGACAGCGACACGGACGTCCCGCCGGACGTGGTCATGCCGGTTCGCATTGTCCCGATTGTCCGTGACAGAAAGAATGCCCTGTTGTTCCGCTTCGAAAAACCGGAGCAGTACGAGCCCGAGACTATCACGACGGTTCAGCATGCGCTGTTGCGCGGAATCGAAGTGGTTTTCCAGTTGGAAGAAGGCGAAATCCTCGGTGAACCTCTGCCCGCTAGGGACAACCGCCGTGCAATCCTTGCCTACGAGGCAACGGAAGGCGGCGCCGGCGTCCTCACGCGCCTGATCGATGACGGAAAGGCAATCAACGAGGTGGCGAAGACCGCATTGGGTCTGATGCACTTCGAGAATGTGGATGCTGCGATTGCGGCGGGTGATGCGGATTTGTTGCAGGAGAAGAAAGACGGAAGCTGTGTTCGCGGCTGCTATCGTTGTTTGCTGTCCTATTTCAACCAACCGGACCATGAGCTGATCGACCGCTCGAGCTCGGAAGTGGCGCAATTCCTGATCGATCTTGCACGCGGCACTATTTCCCTTGCTGCGAAGCCGACCGCTGGAACGGTGGCATCACCATGGATCGAAGCATTCAGCGCCGCAGGCATTCCCCAAGTCGATACGATGCCCGCGAGCTTTGGTGGACGCGAATTCGAGTTCGTTTGGCGCGCATTCGCGGTTGCCGCAACGACCGCTGACATGACAGCAGAAGCTGAGGCAGACGCGATGAACAAGGGCTGGGTCGTTTTTGGATTGCCTTCGGTTCCTTCGGAAGGACTGCCGGATGGCTTCATGAAGAATTTTGAAGGTTGATATGACGGTGAATTTTACTCCTGGAGACCTTGTCAGAGCGCGCGGTCGTGAATGGGTTGCCTTGCCGCCACCCGATGAGAGCTTGCTCGCCCTGCGCCCCCTCTCGGGCAATGAAAACGATATCGTGGTTCTTGCTCCGGATCTCGAGCTTACACCGGTAGAAGCCGCTCGGTTCGACCTGCCTGACGATGCGCGCACGACAGTGCAGTCCAAGGCGGCGCTTCTTGCCGACGCGTTGCGACTGACCCTCCGCCGGGGGGCAGGCCCGTTTCGGTCCGCCGCACAGCTTGCTTTTGAGCCTAGGACCTACCAACTGGTCCCGCTTCTCATGGCCCTTCGGCTTCAGGTCCCGCGTCTGTTGATTGCCGACGACGTCGGCATCGGTAAGACCATCGAAGCCGGTCTGATCCTCCGCGAACTGATGGATCGCGGAGAGGTCGATACGTTTTCGGTTCTCTGCCCTCCGCACCTCGTGGACCAGTGGATCACCGAGCTGAAGGATCGCTTCGGGATCGATGCCGTTGCCGTCACCTCCGGGACTGCCGCACGTCTGGAGCGCAACCTCCCATTGGCGCAAACCCTTTTCGATGCCTACCCCTTCACTGTGGTCAGCCTTGACTACATCAAAGCCGAGAAACGTCGGGATGGGTTCGCCAGGGCCTGTCCGGATTTCGTTATCGTAGATGAAGCACACGCCTGTGTAGGGACGCACAAGGGAAAGCAGCAGCGCTTCGACCTGCTCCAAGGCCTTGCACGCGACCCTGAGCGTCGGTTGATCTTGCTGACAGCCACGCCACACTCAGGGGACGAAGATGCGTTCGCTCGGCTGCTGTCGCTGATCGACACGGAATTCGGGACCGTCAACTTCGACAACCAAAAATACCGCGAGCGCCTAGTCAGGCACTTTGTTCAGCGGCGGCGCGTCGATCTGGTCGAGGGCGACTGGGATGAGAACCGCTCGTTCCCCAAGCACGAGACCACCGAATACTCGTATCGCCTGAACGAAGAGAATCGGGCCTTCCAAGAGGCCGTACTTGATTACTGCTTCTCGGTCGTGTCTCGGGCTGGGGACGCGCAAAAGGATCGCCGGCTTGCCTTCTGGGGCACTCTGGCACTGATGCGCTGTGTCGGATCGTCACCGGCAGCCGCAATGAGCGCGTTGCGAAACCGGGCTTCCAATGAAGACAACCGCCTCGAGCAGCAGATCTACGACGAAGATGGCGATGACGAAGACGCCGTGGACATTGAGCCAAACACCGTCTTCTCAAATGATCCCGCTCTCCAAGAGTTACTCGACAAGGCCAGCGAACTTCTGACGGCCGAAGATCCCAAACTGAACGCCCTTATCAAAGCCCTCAAACCCTTGATCAAAGACGGCGCTGACTCCGTGGTCTTCTGCCGCTACCTCGCCACTGCCGAGCATGTGAAGGAAGGGCTTCGTAAGGCCTTCCCCAAGCTGAATGTGCAAGCCGTGACGGGTGAATTGACGCCGGACGAACGTCGCGATCGCGTCGCAGAAATGGCGGCGGAAGAAAGTGCCGCCACAGATCAGCGCATCCTTGTCGCCACGGACTGCCTGTCGGAGGGGATCAACCTTCAACAGCTGTTCGACACCGTGATCCACTACGACCTTTCCTGGAACCCGACGCGCCATCAACAGCGCGAAGGTCGCGTGGATCGTTTTGGGCAACCCGCCGAACTCGTTCGCTCAATCATGATGTTTTCGCCCGACAGCGCCATCGACGGTGCCGTCTTGGACGTCATTCTTCGCAAAGCCGAGGAAATCCGCAAGGCGACGGGCGTGACTGTGCCTCTCCCCGACGAGCGGGGACCGGTCACCGATGCGCTGATGGCTGCAATGATGCTCCGCCGTGGCGGTGGCAGCCACAAGCAGCTGACGCTGGACCTGCAAATCGGTGACGGCATCCAGGTGATGGAGACTCGCTGGCGCGATGCAAGCGAGAACGAAAAGCGGTCACGCGCCCGGTTTGCACAAAACGCCATGAAGCCGAGTGAAGTCGCACCTGAATGGGACAAGGTGAAGTCCCTGCTTGGAACGCCAGCGGAAACGCTCGAATTTCTCGAGCGCGCGATGTCTCGGTTCGGGGTGCCCCTCGAGAAGAAGAAAGTACTGCAGTTCGCCCACGTGCATGCCCTTCAGGATAGCCTCAAAGAAAAGCTGGAGCAGCGCGGGCTGAAGGGCTCTCTGAAATTGGCCACTCAGGAACCGGTACCCTCTGGTGCTTCGCTTCTGACCAGAACCCATCCGCTGACATCGTCTCTGGCAGAAAACCTGCTTGAGGCATCTCTCGACACCGAAGCATTGCCGGATCTGGGCATCGGTCGTGTCGGGGCCTGGCCGAGTACCGCCGTCACTCAGATGACGCGGGTTGCGCTTTTGCGCATTCGTTACAAGCTTACGGTCCATGCGCGGCGCGAACGCCTTCTGCTGGCTGAAGAGGCTGCTCTTATTGCCCTGGACAGCAACTCGGTGATCGCCTCTGGCAGTGAGGCGCGTGCGCTGCTTGCCTCTCCCGCTACTGCTGATCTCGCGCCTGTCGCCCGCGATCGGATAATCAACACGGCGAAGGGGGCCCTTCCTGACCTGCTGGGCGGCCCGATTGCCGATTTCGTGCAAAAGCGTGCCGCGGAGCTGGTTGAAGACCACGCCCGTCTTCGTGCTGCTGCCGGTTCCGCGTCGCGTGTCAGTGTGGAGCCGATCATTCCCCCAGACGTTATCGGCCTCTTCGTTCTTGTTCCGGGGGAGGTGTAATCATGGCACGCAAACCAATTACCGATATGTCCGCATGGCCGTCGCTAAGCCTCGAAGGCAACCTGATCGCGCCTGCGATGATCGCCAAGATCGATCAGCGCCAGGCACCCGAGCAATCCGCCGAGGAATACGGGGTTCGAAAAGGTCTCCAGATCCGCGAGGAAATCGCCACCGCTTTCCGCGTAGGCCAATCGCATTTTGACGCCTTTGCGAAGATCGAGCACCCCTCGGCCGTAGCAACCTCACGTTTCATCGCCGACTTCTTCAAAGAAACCTTCGGATACACCGACCTCGCGGTGGCAGCGGCACCGATCGCCCTGATCGCGTCCGATCGTGTGCCTGTCGTCGTCGTCCCGCCGTCCGAGCTGCTCGATCGCCGCAGCCCGACGCTTTCGACGGACCGGTCGCGCTCTCCGGCCTTCGCCCTTCAGGACCACCTGAATGATCGGGACGAGGCCCTTTGGGGCATTGTGACCAACGGGATGCAGTTGCGCATCATGCGCGATAATGCCTCTCTGACCCGCCCCGCCTATATCGAGGCCGATCTGGCGCAGATGTTCACCAACGAGGACATCGCGTCCTTCGCGGTGCTCTGGCTCCTGATCCACCGCACTCGCTTCGGCGCGGCAGATACCCCGGCCACCGATTGCCCTCTCGAACGCTGGCGCGATGTCGGCTCCAAGGAGGGCGAAGCCGCGCGTGATCGCCTGGCCGGTCAGGTCCAGCTGGCCCTCAAACTGCTCGGCTCGGGTTTCCTAGAGGACAACCCCGACCTCGCCGCGAAACTCCAGTCCGGCGAAGTGAACCTGACCGAATGGTTCAACGAACTCCTGCGCCTTGTCTACCGTCTGATCTTCCTCATGGTGGCCGAGGACCGGAACCTCCTTCACCCCGAAAAGGCCAAGCCCGAGGCGCGCACCCTTTACGCCCAAGGCTATTCACTGCAGTCGTTGCGCAAGCAATGTTACCGCGCCGCCACCTGGGACAAGCACCATGACCGCTACGAGGGGGTGAAGATCGTCTTCCGCGCCCTCACGCATGGCCAGCCCGCCATCGCGCTGCCCGCCCTCGGCGGCCTCTTTGCCGAGGACCGGCTGCCCCACCTCGAAAGCGCCCGCCTACGCAACCGCGCCTTCATGGAGGCGCTCTACCGCCTCTCCTGGCTCGCCGACAAGACCGGTATGGTCCCCGTCAACTGGCGCGCGATGGAGACCGAGGAACTGGGCTCCGTCTACGAGTCCCTCCTCGAACTCCAGCCGCAGCTGGGCGACGACGGCAAGACGCTGGTCTTCGCCTCCGAGGCGGCCGAGCAGAAGGGCAACCAACGCAAGACCACCGGCTCCTACTACACGCCCGATAGCCTCGTGCAGGCGCTGCTCGACACCGCGCTCGACCCCGTGCTCGACAAGGCCGAGGCCGAGGCGGACGATCCCGCCAAGGCGCTGCTGAAGCTCTCGGTCATCGACCCCGCCTGCGGCTCGGGCCACTTCCTGCTGGCCGCCGCTCGCCGTATCGCAACGCGGCTGGCGCGCATCCGGGCCGAAGGCACGCCGTCGCTCGCCGACTTCCGCCATGCGCTGCGCGATGTCGCACGCTGCTGTATCCACGGGGTGGACCGCAACCCGATGGCGGTGGAGCTAACCAAGGTTGCGCTCTGGATTGAGACGGTGGACCCCGGCCTTCCCCTTGGTTTCTTCGACGCACAGATCCGCTGCGGCGATGCGCTGCTCGGCGTCTTCGACCTGAAGGTACTGGAGGACGGCATCCCCGATGCCGCCTACAAGCCTCTGACCGGCGACGACAAGGACGTGGCCAAATTCTACGACCGCGCCAACAAGGACGCGAAGAAGGGTCAGGGCACGTTCGACTTCACCGGTGGCCGGTCGGACCTGCCAACCGCGCCGCTCTCGGCCGAGTTCTCGGATTTGCGCGACCTTCCGGAGGACACGGTCGCGGATGTGGAGGCCAAGGCGAAGGCCTACCGCTCACTCCGCAAGCAGGACGCCTTCCTGCGGGCGCGCATGGGCTGCAACCTCTACACCGCTACATTCCTGCTGCCGAAGTCAGGCGAGGTGCCGAGCGGTGACTCCCAGCGGACCGTGCCGATCTCGCAGGATGTCTGGCTGGCGGTTGGTCAGGGTAAGGGGCGCAAGCCCATCATGGAGAACGCCAGGACGGCAGTCCGAGCCAGGGCATTTCATTGGCCATTGGAATTCCCGGACATCATCGGGCGTGGTGGCTTCGAGGTGGTGCTTGGAAATCCACCTTGGGAACGGATCAAGCTTCAAGAGAAAGAATTCTTCGCAGCGCGTGACGCAGACATTGCATCTGCACCTAACGCAGCTGCTCGAACACGAAAAATTAATGAGCTGAGAGACGCTGAAGAAGGTACGCCGCAAAGAGCGCTCTGGGATGCTTTTCAGGCAGAGAAACGCTTCTCTGACGCAATCTCAACTTTCGCTCGTGTCGACGGCCAAGATGGCGGCCGCTTCCCATTCACAGGTGCGGGTGATGTGAACACATATCAGGTGTTTGCTGAGCTGTTCTCCTGCTTAGCTGGACCTGAAGGCCGCGCTGGTGTGATTGTTCCCACGGGCATCGCTACAGACGCCACGACAGCTCCATTTTTCTCTCATCTTGTTGAAGAAAAACGTCTTTCAAGCTTAGTAGACTTCGAAAACCGAGCAGGGTTATTCCCGGCAGTCGACAGCCGCATGAAGTTTTGCTTGCTTACAATCGGAAGCAACGAACCAGCAGCACGCTTTGCCTTCTTCCTGTCTGAGCCTGCACAGTTGGCGGAAGCGGAGCGAAACTTCACGCTTAGTCCTGAGCAAATTGCCGCCATCAATCCAAATACCAAAACGGCGCCTGTATTCCGATCTCGTTGGGACGCCGAACTGACAGCAAAAATCTACACTCGGGCTCCGATCCTGATCGAGGATAGCAAGGGTCCGATCGGCAACCCTTGGAACGTTAGCTTGCACTCTCGGATTTGGCACATGGCGGAGGATTCCGAATGGTTCAGCACCGCCGCCAACTTGTCTGACGCGGGCTATTTCAAGGATGGAACTTCATGGGTGGCCGAGGGTGTACGACCAAGGCAAGGCGCTCTATCCGTCGAAGGCTCAGGTGCAGCCGTCCTAAATCTTCACGACGCCGGGCCGCGAGGACCACAACGTTTCGCACCGCTGTATGAAGCGAAGATGTTCCATCATTTCGATCATCGATGGGCCACTTATGACAAAGACGGAAGCGCAAGCGACGTGCAGCTGTCCGAGAAACGAAAAGCGTCATTCGAGCCCACCGCCCGGTATTGGGTGCCCGAGACTGAGGTCACAAAGCGGCTAAGAGATCGCAACTGGACACGCGACTGGCTAATGGGTTGGCGTGATATCACGAACGCTACGAATGAAAGGACAACAATCGCCGCCGTCTTTCCGAAGTCTGCGGTCGGGCACACTTCGCCGTTGATCTTTCTGGATCTCGAACCAGCGGCCATCGCCGCTTTTCTCGCTTGCCTTTGTTCACTTGCTCTCGACTTTGTAGCCCGGCAATCGGTTGGCGGAACTCACCTAACCTTTGGATATCTCAAACAGTTTCCAATACTCCCACCAGAGTTATACACTGCTGCGCGGCGCGGATTCATAACCCCAAGGGTGCTGGAACTCACCTACACCTCGCACAGCCTTGCCCCCTTCGCCCGCGATCTGGGCCATGACGGCCCGCCCTTCGCCTGGGACGAGTACCGTCGAGCGCTCCTTCGCGCCGAGCTCGACGCCTTCTACGCCCGCGCCTACGGCCTGACCCGTGACGAGCTGCGCTACATCCTCGATCCTGCCGACGTGAAGGGCCCCGGCTACCCCTCGGAAACCTTCCGCGTCCTTAAGGAAAAGGAAACCCGCCAACACGGCGAATACCGCACCCGCCGCCTCGTCCTCGAGGCCTGGGACCGGATGGAGCAGGATGGCACGTTTGCCATTCTCGGTATGGCTGACGAAACACCGATCGTTGTCCAACAAATCCACCTTTCTCCGCTCGATCAGTATCAGGACGCAATGTGGGCGTGGCCTCAGGGTATCGATGAGCGAGACAGGGTCCGGGCCCAGCTTCGGGCGATGGTGGGTATCCTGCCGGAACCCTCCGATGTCCGTCGAGTCCGTCTGGCCGCGCTAGCTTGCCTTCAGCCCGCTCTGCTGGATGGGTTCCTGTCGGAAGCGGATCGCCGAGAGTGGCAACGCCTCATGGTGCACTCGACAGGCTTGACTCAGCTTGTGCCGCCAACGAATTCAGCATGGGGCACGGCCTTTAATGAACTTGTTTCCTCTGCCGTGTTGGATGTTTCATCCGACGGCACACAATGGAGCGCGGGTTCTAGGCTTGATCGATCGACCCTGAATGCAAGCGATCCTGCCGTCGGCCGCGCAATCTTCGCATGGTCGAGGCTGGAAGGTGTGGATCTAGATCACGGGCTCGAGCAGGTGTCGGCCGCAATCCTTCCGTTCATCAGGGAGGGTAGCCTTGCAGCCTGATCTGTTTCAACCGTCCGAGATTGAATTCAACCTGCCGGAAGGGCAGCAAGGGCCGCGCCTTTGGGTTCGACGGCTGGCGCTCTGGCGCGATCCTCAGACCCTGCTGCGCGATATCGAGCTTCGGCGCGGGGTCAACATCATCTGGTCGCCCGATCTGTCGATGAACGGAACCGGTGCCACCCCTCATGGCAGCGGCAAGACGACGTTCTGCCGTTTGATCCGGTATTGCTTGGGCGAGCGCACCTTCGCCAACGACGAACAGCGCCCGCTCATGCAGCAAAAATTGCCGAATGGCTTTGTTGGCGCCGAAGTCATCATTGATGGAGAGTGTTGGGTGGTCACCCGTCCGATTGGCATGAATCTGCCCTCCCGCGCCACCCGCGCAGAGCGGATCGAGGAGACATTTGACCAGCTTCTGGTCGGCACTGAACCTCCAACGATAGCGCCGGTGATCTCCGACAGATTTTGTGCCCGGTATCGAGATCAGGTTCCGGACAACTTGAAGGCAGAGCAAGTCTGGGACGTCCTGCTGGCTTGGCTCACCCGCGATCAGGAATGCCGTCTGGATGATGTTTTCGATTGGCGTTCTAAGCGGTCCGGTTCGGGATCACCTGCGCAGGAGCTTTCACTTGAGACAAGGCTGACTGTCGTGCGCCTAGCTATCGGCGCGCTCTCCGCGGACGAGGTTCAAGCCACGAGGGAGGCCAGAGCGCATACACGCGAGCGCGATAGTCTGCGTGAGAAGCTTGGTCATCTCGACTGGTTCCAAAGTCAAAGGTTCTACGAGCTTTGTGAGCGCCTTTCATACCCCAAAGACCGTGATCCGACTGAAGAGGTCGTTCGAAAGGAGTTGATCGACAAGGCGCATGAAGAGCTTGCGAAGGCCCTCGGCACCGAGCACTCAAAGGGCAGTCGCCCCGGCGACGCTCTGCGTGCCAAGCGAAACACTCTGCAATCCGAACGGAACAAAAGCAGCGACGAAAGGGCAGAAAAGAAAGCCACTTTGAACAGCCTGCCGAGTCAGATTGCCGCTGCTCGCGCCGAACAGGGAACCGAGCAAGCGAGACTTGAGACCGGCGCTATTGTCCGTTGCGCAATTTGCCATGTCAGCATCGATGAAGTGAAGACCAAAGGATGCGGGGTATCATTGCAGCGATGCAACCTTAACGAGGTAAGAGCGCGGATTGAACAAACCGAGAAAAATGTAGCTGAGCTGGAGCGTCAGATAGTGGCGCTGCCGGGAGAAATCGAAAAACTCGATCGGGAAATCGCTCGATTGGACGGTGAGATTTCCAAAATTGACGAATCTTTCTCTCAACTCGAACAGCAGGTCTCTGACGCCAACCAGGCTATCAACTACGCGCAGGACCTGGTGAGAGAAGCTAGCTGGTTCGACCGCCAGTTAGGCAAGCGCGTCGGAATCACTCAAAGTTTGGCTAGCGTTGATAGAATGCTCGAAGGCCAGCGGCAAAAGATGGGTTTGGAACGAGCGCGCGCTACGGCAACAATAGGTGATCTGGAAACATACTTTCGACAGCTCGTTACGACACTGATGCCCAATGGTTGTACTGGGAAATTGAAGCTAGACGGCAACGGCCTTCATCCCGAGATATTGCTCGATCGTGGCGCAGGGCTTTCAACGGCGGCAGTAGAGTCGTTCAAAATCGTAGCTTTTGACCTCGCAGCCATGATCCTTTCTGTAAACGGAAAGGCTGAACTACCATCTTTCCTTATCCACGACAGTCCGCGTGAAGCGGACCTTGACGCCGGCATTTACTCAAACCTCTTTGATTTCGCGTTGAGCTTGGAAGAAAAGGCAAGCCCGCCGCCATTTCAGTATATTATCACTACAACCACCGCCCCGCCACAAATCACTGCCAATCATCATGCACTAAGGCTGAAACTGTCATCGACTCCTCCTGAGGCTCGGCTGTTTGCGATGGACTTTTGATGATCGAGAAACCTCAATCCTTCGTTACCCGTCAGGAGTGCGAGAAGGTCATGTACCAGAACGGCTTCCGACGCCCCCATGGCGAAATCGATGGCTGGCAGCGGTACAGTTCGACGACCGCGCAGGGGTCGGTCTGGCTCGGGCGGGAGACTTCTGGCGCGTGGCTCCTCGCGTTAGATCACGCCGGTATTATCGCAGAGATTGGAATTGAAACGTCCGATGCCGCAGGACCTGGCCTCGCACGTTTCCGATTTGCCTCACTGGCACCGCTCTATGCCGTGATGCCAAGGGTTTATGAGCTTGCTGTAAGTCTTCCTGATGCACCACTTCAAGAGTTCCTTCACCGCACGCAAAACTTGCCGTCGACTACAGAAGCGGAACGCCTTGTGGTCCAGCGTGTCGGCCAGAACATCTTTCGTGAGCGTCTGATCAAATACTGGCGGGGGCGATGCCCTCTGACCGGGATTGTCGACAAGCCGCTTCTCCGTGCCTCTCACATCAAGCCATGGCGCGACTGTGAAAACGACGCAGAGCGTCTGGATGTCCACAATGGCTTTCTTCTTTCGGCTCTCTGGGATGCCGCATTCGACAACGGTCTCGTGACCTTTGATCCTGAGGGTATCCCGATCTTCTCGGAACGCTTAAGTAAGTTGGCGCAATCACAGCTGCATTATGAAACGCCTATCAAATTGAACGCAAAACATCGAGTATTTCTCGAGTGGCATAGGGACTATGTCTTTAAGGATTAGGAGCATAGCCCCCCGGAATGAGCACAATTCGCACGTTCCGAGCTTTCGTCCTTTCGGGTCGGCACTGTCCTCGAGAGGACAGAAACCTGTCGTAAAGGAACGATCAGGTGTCATTTGTCAAAAAAGATAAAATGGTGAGCCGTGATGGGTTCGAACCATCGACCTACTGATTAAAAGTCAGTTGCTCTACCAACTGAGCTAACGGCCCACAATGCCGCGTACTTAGAAAGCGGTTGCGCTCTGGTCAACCCCTCAAATGCTATCGCTGCTGGATAAGTCGTTCCCCATTGTTTATATGCCCGCCATGATCAATTGCGAACCGGCATATCTGCCTTTCATGAAGATGCATGGGCTGGGAAACGACTTCGTTGTCGTTGATGAACGTGGAATCACGCCACGTGTTGATCGAGCCGTCGCGATTGCGCTTGCAGATAGGCATCGCGGCGTCGGGTTTGACCAATTGGCGACCATCTCAGACGCACCGGACGCCGATGTCAGCCTGACCTTCTGGAACAGTGACGGATCCATTTCAGCCGCCTGTGGCAATGCGACGCGCTGCATCGCGCGCTATGTCATGGATGAAACAGGACAGGATACATTGCTGATCAAGACAGATCGGGGTCAGTTGCAGGCCAGGGATGCGGGCAATGGCCTGACATCGGTCAACATGGGGCATCCACAACTGTCATGGGATGCAGTCCCACTGTCGACACAAATGGACACGCTGGAATTGCCAATTGACGGCGCCCCCACGGCAACGGGTATGGGAAATCCACATTGCACGTTCTTTGTCGATGATGCTGACGCCATCGACCTGGCAGCGCGCGGCGCCGAGATCGAGCATCATCCGCTTTTCCCACAACGTACCAATGTGCAGTTTGCGACCGTCACCGGACCTGATCGGTTGCGGATGCGGGTCTGGGAGAGGGGGGTTGGCGTGACTCTTGCCTCTGGCTCATCATCCTGCGCCACCGCTGTCGCCGCCGTCCGCCGCGGGCTGACCAGCAGAGACGTTGAAATAACGCTGGATGGCGGTGTGCTTCAAATCAGCTGGCAGGATGACGGGGTGTGGATGACAGGCCCAACCGCATATGTGTTTGACGGGATGTGGCGGCTTTGATGGATAATAAGACACCCATATTCTCAAACCACGGATGCAGGCTGAACGCTTATGAAACCGAGGCGATGAAAGAGCTGGCCAATGCTGCAGGCGTGGCCGACGCTGTCATTGTCAACACCTGCGCTGTCACGGCAGAGGCAGTGCGCAAGGCACGGCAGGATATCCGTAAGTTGCGGCGCGACAACCCGCAGGCCAAGCTGATCGTCACCGGCTGCGCGGCCCAGACAGAACCGGAACAGTTTGCCCAAATGGATGAGGTCGATTTCGTTATCGGCAATACCGAAAAGATGAACCCATCGACTTGGGCAGGCCTTGCGCCGGACCTGATAGGCCAGACGGAACCGGTGCAGGTTGATGACATCATGTCCGTCACTGAAACCGCTGGGCATCTGATTGATGGGTTTGGCACCCGCAGCCGGGCTTATGTTCAGGTGCAAAATGGCTGTGATCACCGCTGTACATTCTGCATCATCCCCTTTGGCCGTGGTAATTCGCGATCGGTCCCGGCGGGTGTTGTGGTGGATCAGATCAAGCGGCTTGTCGATACCGGCTATAATGAGGTCGTCCTGACCGGTGTCGATCTGACAAGCTGGGGCGCAGATTTACCAGCGACGCCCAAGCTCGGCGATCTCGTGATGCGTATCCTGAAATTAGTGCCGGATTTGCCGCGCCTGCGGATCAGTTCCATCGATAGTATTGAGGTCGACGAAAACCTGATGCAAGCAATCGCAACAGAGCCTCGCCTGATGCCCCATCTTCATCTGTCGCTGCAACATGGCGATGATATGATCCTCAAAAGGATGAAGCGCCGCCATCTGCGGGACGACGCCATCAAGTTTTGTCAGAATGCCCGCGCCCTGCGTCCTGACATGACATTCGGTGCCGATATCATCGCCGGTTTTCCAACCGAAACGGCAGAGATGTTTGCCAATTCGCTGCTTCTGGTGACGGAATGTGACCTGACATGGCTACATGTCTTTCCGTATTCTCCCCGTCCCGGGACACCTGCGGCGCGGATGCCCCAAGTAAACGGGAAACTGATCAAGGAACGCGCCGCCGCCCTGCGCGCCGCTGGCGATGCGCAAGTCAACACGCATCTACAAGCCCAGATCGGGGTGACCCACAACATACTGATGGAAAGCCCGCGCATGGGGCGCACTGAACAATTCGCCGAAGTCCACTTCGCCAGTGACCAATCCGAAAGCCTGATCGTCCATACCCCGGTGACCGGTATCATGGATGGTAAACTGGTTGCCTGACGGATGGCCGTCCTTCCGATCCTTTGGTCATTTCGGCGTTGCCCCTATGCCATGCGAGCCCGGCTTGCGATCAAATCCAGCGGAGTTCAGGTGATCCTGCGCGAGATCCTTCTACGCGACAAACCGGGTGCATTCCTGACAACCTCACCCAAAGGGACGGTGCCGGTGATCGACACAGGCGCAGAAATCATCGAAGAAAGCCGTGATGTCATGATCTGGGCCTTGGCCCAAAATGACCCCGCGTGTTGGTTGAACATGCCTGATAGCGGGCATGCCCTGATTGATGAGTGCGATGGCCCCTTCAAAAAAGCCCTAGACCACACGAAATACGCCGTCCGTTACCCGGATGTCGACATTGCTGTCGAACGGGCCAAGGCCATGGCATTTCTGGCAACACTGGATGCACGGCTCAGCGAGACAGAGTTTCTTCTGGGGCAGCGCCGGACACTCGCTGACATGGCGATCCTTCCCTTTGTCAGGCAGTTCGCCAACACAGATCGCAATTGGTTTGATGCGCAGGGGCTGGCGGCCGTGGCAAGATGGTTGGATGCGTTTCTGGAATCGGCGGATTTCGCAGCGATCATGACAAAGTATCCGCCTTGGCAAGAAGGTCAGGATGCTGTCCTGTTCCCGTAGCCATGTATTTCTGACCGGCCGTGACGATAGTCTGCGGCGCTGCTTCCTTTACAACCAGATCAAACTCCGGCGCACCATGCACTGCATCAAATTTAAGGATCGATGCATTCGGGCTGTCTGGCGCGGCCACAAACCAGTTGGCGTTCGCTTGGACAAGCGGGGTGGATCGCAGGGAAAGCGCTTCTAGCATCTTCGCCTGATCATGCAAGGTCAGCGCGCAGACCCATCCGTGCCAACCCATTCGCCAGCAACAAAACTTTCAACTTCCTGAGTTGTCATCGCATCACCGCCGCCCATCAAGCGTTACAGCATGGCTGATCAACCAAGATTGACCATCCGGTCGGTTTATGAAAAAACAGTAGAGCCGTTGCTGGCCAGAACGCAAGGGGGTTTCCATGCCAGACACTGTCCTCCAAGTTGACAACGGTACATGGGTCGAACTGACGCTGAACCGGCCCGACAAGCTGAACAGCTTTAACGAGGCGATGCATATCGCCCTGCGTACCGCCCTCGAAACCGCCATAGACGCAAAGAAACGCGCGGTTTTGCTGACAGGTGCTGGCCGCGGCTTCTGCGCGGGCCAAGACCTCGGCAATCGTGATCCGGCCAAAATGGATGGCCCCCCCGACCTCGGGAAAACACTGGATAGCTATTACAATCCTCTGGTGCGGCTGATCCGTGATGCAGATATCCCGGTGATCTGCGCCGTCAACGGTGTCGCTGCCGGTGCCGGCGCCAATCTGGCCATCGCCTGCGATATTGTCCTTGCGGCGAACACGGCAAAGTTCATCCAGTCATTCGCGCATGTGGGGCTTGTTCCGGACGCGGGTGGCACCTGGCAACTGATCCACCTTCTTGGCGCCGCACGGGCCAAGGGGCTGGCCATGACGGGCATGCCGCTCACCGCCAGTCAGGCTGCCGATTGGGGACTGATCTGGCAGGCGGTTCCGGCCGACAACCTAATGCAAGATGCGCGCGCACTGACCGCGAAACTGGCAGAAGGGCCGACAATGGGCATCGCCCATACCAAAAAGGCGATGCATGCCGCGGTGGCGAATACGCTTGATCAACAATTGAACTTGGAAGCCGAATACCAAAGGACATGTGGCGCATCTGCAGATTACGCCGAAGGCGTCGCCGCATTCTTGCAAAAACGCAAACCACAATTCAAAGGGGTATGACCATGACCCCGAAAGAGCGGGCTGAAAAAGCCGCAGCCGCAATGTGTGCAGACGACCGGGCCAGCCAATCATTGGGAATGACGCTTGACCATGTGGACGAAGGCACCGCCACCTTGTCACTGACGGTCCGTGCAGACCATACAAATGGGCACGGAAACTGCCATGGTGGGATTATCTTTGCATTGGCTGATAGTGCCTTTGCCTTCGCCTGTAACAGCCGCAATCAGGCAACTGTCGCCCAGCATAACAGCATTACCTATATCGCACCGGCGCAGCTTGGCGATCTTCTGACAGCCACCGCGACAGAGATCAGCCTGACTGGCCGCAGCGGCATCTACGACACGCGCGTGACGAATGATCAGGGGACGGTTGTCGCTGAATTCCGCGGCCATTCCCGGACCATTCGCGGCACGCTTTTCGACGAGTGACCAAACAAGAGAACCAGCATGCATGACCTGACACCCAGCCGCGAAAGTCTCGACCCGATTGAAATCGCCTCCATTGATGAAATTCGCGCATTGCAGATCAAAAGAATGAAATGGTCTATCCGTCACGCCTATGACAACGTCGCCATGTATCGGCAGCGCTGTGATAATGCAGATGTGCATCCCGACAATCTACATAACCTCAGCGACCTGTCGAAATTCCCGTTTACCCACAAAGACGACCTGCGCGACAACTATCCTTTCGGCCTTTTTGCCGTACCGCGCGAACAGATCATTCGGGTGCACGCATCCTCCGGCACCACCGGTAAACCGACAGTGGTTGGTTACACCAAGGGCGATATCGACATGTGGGCGGATATGGTCGCCCGGTCGATGCGGGCCAGCGGGACACGCCCGGGCGACATCGCGCATATCGCCTATGGTTACGGGCTTTTTACCGGCGGCCTTGGCGCGCATTACGGTGCTGAACGGCTTGGCTGTTCAGTCATCCCGGTATCTGGCGGCATGACCGAACGGCAGGTCACCCTGATCGAAGATTTTAAGCCAACGACCATCATGGTCACGCCCTCCTACATGCTTAATATCCTTGAACAATACCACAAGGCTGGCATCGACCCTCGCCAAAGCTCTTTGCAGGTTGGTATCTTCGGCGCAGAGCCTTGGACAAATGCCATGCGCGAAGAAGTCGAAGCCGCCTTTGATATTCACGCCGTCGATATCTATGGCCTGTCCGAAATATTGGGACCAGGTGTTGCAAATGAATGCGTCGAGACCAAGGACGGGCTGCACATCTGGGAAGACCACTTCTACCCCGAAATCATTGACCCTGAAACGGGTGAAACCCTCCCCGATGGGGAAATGGGCGAACTGGTGATAACCACACTCACCAAAGAAGGATTGCCCATGATCCGCTATCGTACGCGTGATCTGACCCGGCTCTTGCCGGGCACGGCGCGATCAATGCGGCGAATGGAAAAGATCACCGGACGATCCGACGACATGATCATTCTGCGCGGCGTTAATCTGTTCCCCACCCAGATAGAGGAGCAGGTGCTGTCCGTCCCGGAGCTGGCCCCCTATTTCCAGATCGTTCTGACCCGCGATGGGCCGATGGACGCCGTGACAGTATTGGTCGAAGCCGCCGGACATGCTGCAACCGAGGCGGCAAGGGCAGCATCAACCGCTACATTATCTCAGAAAATCAAGGATATCATTGGTATTTCGGCAAGTGTCTCTGTCGGTGTTCCCGGCGCCGTCGAACGCAGTCAGGGCAAAGCCCGTCGCGTCGTTGACAACCGCCCCAGGTCATAATCGCCGTGGCACGTACAATTGCAAAAGACCATGATGACAAACGCCGGCACATCCTGACAATCGCGGCAGAGGTATTTGCCCGCGAAGGGATCGCGCGGGCCTCCATGAATGAGGTCGCAAAAGCCTGTGGTATCTCCAAGGCCAATATCTATCACTACTATGCCAGCAAGGATGACGTCGTCTTTGATATTCTGGACAGCTACCTGTCAGAACTGCGCAATATGATCTGCAATCTTGACCGCAGCGGAATGCCTCCGGCCGATCAACTGCACTTGATCACCCGCGAATTTTTGCTGGCCTATGAAGGGATGGATCATCAACACAAGATCCAGTCTGAAGGGTTGCCGCGCCTTTCGTCGGACAAGCAGAAAATCCTGAAAGGGTATCAACGCGATCTGGTCAATCTCGTGTCAGACATCCTGCAAGATTGCGCCCCTGATAATCTCACCGATGACAAGGCCAAACGGCGCGACGTCACCATGTCGGTCTTTGGCATGCTCAACTGGTTTTATATGTGGCAGCCTAGGGCAACCAAGGCGACACGGATCAACTACGCCGCTTCCATCGCCAAACTGACCCTGCACGGCATCACGGGTCAGTGCCCCGATGCATCATAATCCCAAACGACCCTCTGATCCGCAACGGGATAACATTGACAAGTCAGCACATATCCCTGCTCAACCTCGTAGTCCTCCAACGCATGGTTGGCGATCATCTCAACCTCGCCTTCGAGCACCTTTGCCTTGCAGGTCGAACAGACGCCCGCCTTGCAAGCATACGGGGCATCCAGATTGTCCTGCAATGCCGCATCCAGCAGGCTGGTGCCTTGCGGAATGACCAGAGGGCGGGCCTCACCGGCGATGATGACGCGACCGGAAACGCCTTTTTCGTCCACCCCTGCAAACTTGATGGGCTGCGGTAGACGCCCCGGCTGCTGACTTCCAAATAACTCAAACCGGATCTGATCACGCGCCATACCATGCGCTTTAAGACTGTCCTTGATCACATGCATCATCGGTTCCGGCCCGCAGATATAAGCGGTTGTGACGCTGGGCAAATCAATCCAATGCGCAAATAGCGCGGCGCATTTATCGGCATCAATCCGGCCCTGGAATAAATCAATCCCTTGCGTATCTTCGGACAGAACATGGATCAGTATAAGCCGATCCATGTAGGTATTCTTGAGATCTTCCAGCTCTTCGCGGAACATAACGGTGTTCGGATTGCGGTTGGCATAAACCAGCGTTGCCTGCGTCATTGCATTTGTTTTCAACACGGTACGCAGGATCGACAGAACCGGCGTGATCCCAGACCCGGCGGCAAAGGCCAAATGGTGGGCCGGCCCGGCAGCTTCCGCCCGATAAAAACTGCCCATCGGGGGCATCGCTTCAATAACATCGCCCACCGCCAATGCGCCATTGGCCCATGTCGAAAAGGCACCACCCGCCACATGTTTGATACCCACCTGCAAAACACCATCGTCGGGGGCCGCGCAAATGGAATAGGATCGACGCAGCTCTTGCCCGTCGAAATCACGGCGAAAGGTCAGGTATTGGCCTTGGGTAAACGCAAAATCCGGCGGGCTATCCGGCGTCAACGTAACCACCACGGCATCACGGGTGGTCTTTTGAATATCGGTGACGGTCAGCGGGTGAAACTGGGCCATATGGGCGCTCTCAGATGCATTTGAAGTAATCGAACGGCTCAAGGCAGGACGTGCAGCGCCATTGCGCCTTGCAAGGGGTCGAACCGAACTGGCTTATCTTCTCAACCGCGCCCGACTTGCAATGGGGGCAGCCGGAAGGGCCGCCAGCTGGTTGCGGCGGCGCAATGCCGTAACCTTCCAGCCTAGCGCGGCCCTTGTCGGACAGCCAATCGGTCGTCCAAGCAGGCGCAATCTTCGTTTCCAATTGCAATGCGGTGACGCCCTGTTTTGCCAAGGCCGTTTCGATATCCAACGCAATAATCCCCATGGCAGGGCAACCCGAATAGGTAGGGGTGATTGTCACTTTGACCTGATCACCGGTCACATCCACCCCGCGCACGACACCCAAATCGACAATGGATATCACCGGGATCTCCGGGTCCGGCACATCATCCAACCAGGCCCACACCTGCGCAGCTGTGAGGGATGATGTGACCGCCATCATCTACCACACCGCCCCGGGGTAGGACCGCTGCAAAACCTGCATTGTCGCTAGCATATGACCCAAATGTTCGGTGTGACGCACTCCAGAGCGGCCACCATGATGGGCAAAATCACTCTCTGGTAGGCTCAGACATGCCGCTTTTGCCGTCTCCTCAATGGTCGCAGCCCAAACCGGACGCATGCTGGACGGCAAAGGAGCGATCAAGGCATCAGCCATGGTCTGATCCGTATCATCATCGACAAATATTTCGCCGACATAAGGCCAGAGATAATCCAGTGTCGCCTGCATGCGCGCGTTGCTGTCTGCCGTACCATCGCCCAGCGCGATAACCGTTTCTGCGGACCGATCCAGATGATAGGTCGCTTCTTTCAAGGACTTTGCAGCGATTTCCGCCACCCGAGGATCGGCGGATGTTTGCAACGCCGTCAACCAAGGAACCTGGAACGCATCAAACAGGAACTGACGCATCAGCGTGCGACCAAAATCCTCATTCGGGACTTCAAGCATCAGAAGGTTCCGAAAATCATGGACATCGCGCAGATAGGCCAAATCATTCGCTGACCGGTCTGCCCCTTCAACCTCTGCTGCATAGCCCAACCACAGCTGGGTCTGACCAATCAGGTCCAACGCTGTATTGGTCAGGGCGATATCTTCTTCCAACGCGGGGGCCGTGCCGCACCACTCTGACGTGCGATGACCAAGGACAAGTGCGTTGTCCCCCTGACGCAACAGGAATTCGAACAATGGTTGCATTACATTTTGCCAACGTCATCTGGAATGTCGTAAAAGGTGGGGTGGCGATAAACCTTGTCGCGCGCTGGATCATACATCGGGCCTTTTTCGGACGGGCTGGACGCCGCGATATGCGCTGCCTCAACCACCCAGATGCTCACCCCCTCGTTGCGACGGGTGTAAACATCACGGGCATTCTTGATGGCATGTTTCGCATCCACTGCATGAAGCGACCCGACATGGCGATGGCTCATGCCATGCTGACCACGGATAAAAACCTCCCATAACGGCCATTCTTTTACACTCATCAATCTACTCCGCCGCCTGCTTACGAGCGGCCTTCTTTTCGGCATGGGCCATCATTGCCTCGCGCACCCAGGCACCATCATCCCAGGCTGTCTTGCGAGCGTTCAACCGATCCACATTGCACGGCCCATTGCCCGAGATGACATCGAAGAACTCATCCCAATCCGGTTCGGTAAAATCGTAATGTTCCGTTTCATCGTTCCAGTGCAGGTGCGCGTCAGGTATCGTCAGACCCAGATATTCCGCCTGTGGCACGGTCTCATCCACAAATTTCTGGCGCAGCTCATCATTGGTATTCACCTTGATCCGCCATGCCATGGATTGGGCGGAATGCACGCTATCCTTGTCGGACGGACCAAACATCATCAGGGCGGGATACCAGAACCGGTTCAGGGCATCCTGCGCCATCCGCTTTTGATCAGCCGTGCCGTTCACCATCGCCATCATGATGTGGAAACCTTGGCGCTGATGAAAGCTCTCTTCCTTGCAGATGCGCACCATCGCGCGGGCGTAAGGACCGTAGGATGTGCGCTGCAACGGCACCTGATTCATGATCGCCGCCCCATCCACCAACCAACCAACAGCGCCCATGTCGGCCCAGGTCAACGTCGGATAGTTGAAAATAGATGAATACTTCATTCGCCCATCCAGCAGCATTTCAGTCATCTCATCACGGCTGACACCCAGGGTTTCAGCAGCGCAGTAAAGATAAAGACCATGACCCGCCTCGTCCTGCACCTTGGCCAACAGATTGGCTTTGCGTTCAAGCGTTGGGGCACGGGTGATCCAGTTACCTTCTGGCAATTGACCAACGATTTCAGAATGGGCGTGCTGGCCAATCTGCCTGATCAGATTGCGGCGATATCCATCAGGCATGTAATCCCTGGGTTCAATCTTTTCGCCCGCATCAATACGATCCTGAAAAGCGCAATCTTCGGGTGACATGTCCTCGCGCGCCACCAGCCCCTTGCCGGTGGACTTCACCATCTGTGCATACATCGCATCCTCCGCTGAGGCTCGGACCCGGATCTTCGCAAGCTAACCACCTACATAAACATCCTCTGGCAACAGCCTTACGATGGGCAATCTAAATGTTACACAAATATCCGTCAACGAATCTGTGGTAACATTAAAACCCAGCCAGTGGCTGAGCCGTCTACTTGCGATCCAGGGCTAACGCGGGCTGCGTTTCGCCAAAATTCTCTGCAATGTACGGCGATGCATCGACAACCGTCGAGCCGTTTCCGAAACGTTACGGTCACAAAGCTCGTAAACCCGCTGAATATGCTCCCAGCGGACGCGGTCGGCGCTCATCGGGTTTTCAGGGGGCGGCGGCAGAGCATCCTGTCGGGACAGCAGTGCATTTGTGACATCGGTGGCATCGGCAGGCTTTGCCAGATAGTCGGTCGCACCAATCTTCACAGCAGCAACCGCCGTTGCAATCGCGCCATAGCCGGTTAACACCACAATACGACTTTCGGGGCGGCGGGATCGAAGAGTCTCAACAACGTCCAGGCCATTCCCGTCTTCCAGACGCAGGTCAACAACCGCGTAAGCCGGAGGGCGTGCCGTCGCGACG
Organism: uncultured Paracoccaceae bacterium; assembly: GCA_947503925.1. GTDB lineage: Bacteria > Pseudomonadota > Alphaproteobacteria > Rhodobacterales > Rhodobacteraceae > Yoonia. The sequence continues at coordinate 37,247 of CANNFQ010000008.1, forward strand.
GCACGCCCTGCAGCGACCGAACCCGCCATTTCAACGTCAAAACCACGGCGCTCCATTGCCTTGGCAAGGCGGCGCAAAAAAGCTTCATCATCGTCAACCAGAAGAAGGCTCTTATCCTCGCCCAGCTCCAGTATTTCGGTATTCATGTTTCGTCCTTTGGTGTTGCACCGCAGAACGTAGGACTGACTTGCCGGGCGTCAACTGCTCAGGCTTGCGCAACAAAACAGGCCGTAACTTCGGCCACTTCCTCCGCCGAGGTCGGCTGTCGGAAGAACTCCACAAACCCTATCTCTGGCAGCACCAGATAGGTAAAGGTCGAATGCTGCATCAGGTAGTAATCCGGGTCATCATCTGCCTTGGAATAATAAGTCTTGTAAGCGCGTGACACTACTGCAATCTGCTCATCCGATCCGGTCAAGCCGATCATCTTGGGATGGAAGTTATCGGTATATTCGCCAACAACCTCCTGCGTGTCGCGGGCCGGATCAATGGTGATAAACAGCGGCGTCACACTAATCCCCTGTTCGGCCAGAATATCAACAGCCGCAGCATTGCGGGCCGCATCCAGTGGGCAAACATCCGGACAAAATGTGTAGCCAAAGTAAACCAGCGTTGGTTCGGTAATCATATCCGCATCAGTGACTGTTTCACCCGTTTCGCTGACCAGCTCAAACGGGCCGCCGATATCAGCACCACCCACCGCTGTGGTTCCACAAGCAGCCGCTGTTGCACCAAAGCGGGTCATTGCCATGACATAGGTCACACCCAGCACCGCCACCGTCACAACACCAGCCGAAATTGCGATTGCCCTGGACATCGTCAAACCCCTTCGCAGATTGGTCGCATTGATCCTCTATGCCAGCGCGCTTATCAATGGTCCACCTTGCCGCACAGTATCAGAGATCACATGTCCGTTTCCGAATTTGAGATGTTTCAGGACCAACAGCGCAGCAACTGGGTGCGGCTACGCACATTGGTAATGCTGCGATGGTTCGCCGTGGCTGGTCAAGCTATTGCGGTGATTGTGGCCGTTAGGGTATATGGATTGCAGCTGGAGGTCGGGTTCGCAACGATGGCGATCACTGCCTCTGTTGTTGCCAACCTCGTTTCCTACTTCGCCTACCCCGAAAACAAGCGCCTGTCGGAACGACAAGCGTCGCTCTGGCTTGCTTTCGATATCATGCAACTCAGCGCTCTTCTCTATTTTACGGGCGGACTGAACAACCCATTCGCCATGCTCGTCCTTGCGCCAGTAACGATCGCTGCGACGGTCCTACATCTCAGTAGCACAATACTTCTGGGGCTGCTGGCGATCATACTGATCACGGCGGTCAGTCGGTTCAGCCTACCCATCGAAACGGTCGAAGGGGTCGTCCTAGCCCTGCCAATCCTGTTTCAGTTCGGCTTTTGGGTCGCGCTCCTGATTGGCGTTGTCTTTCTGGCGATCTACGCCCGGCAGGTGACAACAGAAATGCATGCAATGGGCGAAGCGTTGGTGGCAACACAACTAGCCTTGGCGCGGGAACAGAAACTGACAGATTTGGGTGGGGTCGTGGCCGCCGCTGCGCATGAGTTGGGCACGCCCTTGGCAACGATCAAACTGGTCGGCAGCGAGTTAATGGAAGAGCTCGAGAACCACCCACATCTGCTCGATGATGCGGCGCTGATCCGGGACCAGGCCGACCGATGCCGTGACATTCTGCAATCCATGGGGCGGGTGGGCAAGGACGACCTCCACCTGCGCCGCGCACCTATCGAAACCGTGGTGAGAGAGGCAGCAGAACCCCATCTGCAACGCGGATCCACCGTCAGTTTCGACATCCGGCCAGAGGATGACGCCAATCTGACGCAACCAACCATCCCACGCCGCCCCGAAATCATTCATGGGCTGCGCAACCTGATCCAAAACGCCGTCGATTTTTCCTCCTCCTATGTTCAGGTCGATATCCGTTGGTCAAAGGATGAGATCAGCGTGCGGATTTCTGATGACGGGCCCGGCTTTCCACAATCTGTGATCGGCAGGATCGGTGATCCATATGTCAGGCGCAGACGGGCCAGCGAAGATCGGGCGCGCAGACCGGGCTACCAAGGCATGGGGCTGGGTTTGTTCATTGCCAAAACACTTCTGGAGCGGTCAGGCGCCAAATTGACATTCTCCAACAGTCGCCGGCATGGGCACGCCAGTTGGACAGGGCAGGCCACGGGTGGCGCAATCGTCAACGTGCAATGGGCGCAATCCGCATTGCCCAACACGGGCGATGGTGGCCTTGGCGAAAACGTCCCACTCGATCCATGGCCTCAGCGTTAACGCCATTTAACCTGACATTAACCTTCCTCTTCGATTGTCGCGGACAGAGAGGCTAGGGGACAACGACACATGCCAATGGACTGGTTCGATTTTATTTTCGTGGCAATAACTGCGATATTCGGAGCGGGCATTGTCGTTCTGATTGCGCAGAAAATCGAAAGCCACAGCAAGCCATCCAAACAACTGGTGACGGCACCCGATAACGACATCGCCTTTCTTTTCAAATCCGGGATCATGATGGATGCAACACCTGGTGCAATGGCGATGATCACGCCGCATCTGGGAAAAATGTCTGAATATGACGCGACTCTGGAACTACTGGGCAGCCGCTTTCCCGGGTTTCAGGAGGCGCTGACAGGCGACGATGTCACATCATTGCGGATCGATGATGAAGGGGGCAAGGGGCTATGGGTGAACATCACCAAGGAGGCGGAGCGGACACGCATCACCGTGCATGGCAACAGACAGCAGATCACCGGGGGCACGGTCGGGATTATTGAACGCGACATCCGGTTGACCGAGTTGATGATGCTGCGCGACCTGACACAGCACACGCCACAACTGATCTGGCAAGAGGATCTGTCCGGCAAACTGCTTTGGGCGAACCATGCTTACCTGTCATTCTGCGACAAACTCCGCGATGACGAAACAGCTGATCAAACCACTTGGCCCAACAAACCGTTGATCGCCGACCTGCATGAAAATAACATCGGCAAGGCACCATCGGCAAGGCGCGTTTCAGTCCCACTGCCGAAACAAAAGGCCGAACAATGGTTTGATGTCACAAGCGTTCGGCGCGAGGATAGCTTGCTGCATTTCGCCAATGACGCCAACGCTATCGTGCGCGCCGATCAAGAGCGGCGCAACTTTGTTCAGACATTGGCAAAAACCTTCGCCCAGCTGTCTATTGGGCTGGCGATTTTCGACAAACGGCGGCAGCTTGCAATGTTCAACCCGGCCTTGCTGGATATGACAAACCTGCCCATCCAGTTCCTGAGCGCGCGACCAACCGTTGATGCGGTGCTGGACCGGTTGCGCGAATCCCGCATGCTGCCGGAACCCAAGAATTACACCTCATGGCGCGATCAGTTCACAGCGCTCGAACAGGCGGCGAAGGATGGCCGCTATACCGAAGTTTGGAACCTGCCAGACGGACAAACCTATCGTGTTACCGGGCGACCACATCCTGATGGGGCCTTCGCCTTCCTGTTCGAAGATATTAGCGCGGAAGTCTCACTCACCCGCCGCTTCCGGTCCGACATCGAAACCAGTCAGGCCGTGCTAGACACATTAGCTGACGCCATTGCCGTTTTCTCCAGCGCGGGCACATTGATCATGTCAAATCGAGCCTATTCCGATCTTTGGGGGCCAGTCAGCGATGAAAGGGTCCAGCAATACGAGGTGCAGTCGGCGATCAGAACGTGGCAAAACCGCTGCACACCAACGAAAATGTGGGGCGAATTGCGCAAATTCATCCATCTTGTGGGGCCACGCAAACCTTGGTCGGATCAGGCCTTGCTGGATGACGGACGGCAGATCAAATGTGAAGCGAACCCCATCGCTGGCGGTATGACGATGGTGAAGTTCACAATCTCTGCGCCAACGCATCCTGTCATCCACAAGCTGACGCAACATGATCCAGCCCTGATGACCGCCAAGCGCTGAATTCGCTTGGCCCGCATCGGCGCAGGTCATAATCTCCGGCCATGCTGGCCGATCAGATCCACCGCCTTTTACCAAACGAAACCGACACGGCGGCCTTTGCCACCGCGCTGGCGTCTTTACTGCGACCCTGCGACACGATCCTGCTCGAAGGACCAATCGGCGCTGGCAAATCCGCCTTCGCACGGGCATTGATCCGGGCACGGCTTGGCCGGATGGAGGATGTGCCATCACCGACATTCACGCTCGTTCAGACCTATGAGGATCCGGCTGGTGACATCTGGCATTGCGATCTTTACCGGCTGACCGACCCTGACGAAGTGCTTGAGCTTGGGCTTGATGAGGCGTTCAATACCGCCATCTGCCTGATTGAATGGCCTGACAGACTGGGAAGCGAGACGCCAGATGGTGCGCTGAAAATGACCTTCGCGGCAACAGATGCCGGTCACACCGTGGCAATAGACGTCCCACAAAACTGGGCGGCGAGACTGGACCATATGCATGACTGATCGAAAGGCGATGATCGACCGCTTTGTGGAATACTCACACTGGGCCTGTTGGACACGACAACCCCTTGCCGGTGACGCATCCGGCCGACGGTATGAAAGGCTGATCCGTGATAGCGAAAGTGTCATCCTCATGGATGCCGACCCTTCCAACGGCGAAGATACGAAACTTTTCGCCACAATCGCCGAACAGCTTTCAAACCAAGGGCTATGCCCGCCAAAGATACTTGCACATGATGCCGATGCGGGCCTGATGATCATCTCTGACCTCGGGCAGAACGATTTTGCCAATTGGTTACGTCAGAACCCGCAGGACAGCTCCACTTTATACCAAGCGGCATCCGATGTACTGCTGGCACTGCATCAAAAGCAGACAGGCATGCCTCTCGATCGCCTCACCCCTACCGTGGGCGGCGACATGGTCAGTATTCTGCACCCCTATTACACTGGCGATCCAGTTGATGATCTGGTCAAAGAAACTGCTCGGGCGCTGAGCGAACTCGCGCCCAACCCCGACACTATGGCGTTACGTGACTATCACGCAGAAAACCTGATCTGGCGACCGATGGAAACCGGAACAAGCCGGGTTGGGTTACTGGATTTTCAGGATGCGATCATGGCGCCCGCAGGTTACGATTTGGCATCATTGATCCGGGACGCACGCCGCGACGTCGAACCAAACATCGCCGAGGACATCATCACCTGTTTTGAAGAAAACACCGGGACAGGGCCGGGGTTTCGGGCGCAGCTGGCCTGCCTCGGCGCCCAGCGCAACCTGCGTATCCTGGGTGTCTTTGCACGGCTGGCCAAAGCGCACAAGAAACCGCATTATCTCGATCTGATCCCACGGGTATGGCGACATCTGGAAACCGACCTGCAACACGCCGCGCTCAAATCGCTGCGCGAAGCGGTGCGTGACACGCTGCCCGCACCAGATGCCAGCTATCTGGCCAAGTTGCGCGCATGAACTGCCCCATCCTTCTTTTCGCGGCAGGTCTTGGGACTCGCATGGGCGATCTGGTCAAGGATCGACCAAAACCCTTGGTTCAGGTAGGTGGCAAAGCGCTGATTGATCACGCCTTGGCACTGACAAATGTTCCAGGGGTCGGCCAACGGGTGGTGAACATTCACTATCAGGCCGACAAGCTCAAACAACACCTCAAGGACCGCCCCATCACGTTCTCGGACGAAACCGACAGCTTGCGGGAAACCGGTGGTGGATTACGACACGCCCTGCCATTGCTGGGCGGTAGCCCGGTCATCACCATGAACACTGATGCCATCTGGCGCGGACCCAACCCGATTTCCATCATTCTGGACGCGTGGACAGATAATATGGAGGCCCTGCTACTGATCGTGCCCAAGGAACAGGTCAGCGGCCATTTGGGCAAGGGTGATTTCACCCAGGATCAGCAGGGCGGCCTTCATCGGGGGCCGGGCGATATTTATACTGGACTCCAGATCATCCGCACCGAAACGCTGGCCAATGTAAAGGAAACGGCGTTTTCAATGAACATGATCTGGGATCAGATGGCAGCGCGGGGTGGACTGTTCGGCCTGCAATATCCCGGCGACTGGTGCGATGTCGGGCAGCCATCCAGCATTCCCCTGGCCGAGGCTTTGCTGGATGTTTGAAGGTCAGAAAGCCCCGCGTGTCTTCGCCGAACCGCCCGGCGTCGATTTTGCAAGGGGGCTGGTGGATGGATTAACCGCGCGCGCCAGTGGCCTCGCCCCCCAAGACTGGGCGCGGATAGAAATCTACGTCAACACAGCACGTATGCAACGCCGGATCCGCGATGTTTTCGACAGCGGGCCTGCACGCCTGCTGCCTCGGATCAGGCTGATCACCGATTTGGCAAACGACCCCGTGTCTGTCGATATCAGACCTCCGGTTTCAGGACTGCGGCGCAGGTTGGAACTGTCACAATTCGTTGCCAAATTGCTGGATCAGGAACCCAATCTTGCACCACGCACGGCACTTTACGACCTGTCGGACAGTCTGACCAATCTGATGGACGAAATGCAGGGTGAAGGGGTCAACCCAGAAACAATTGCCGGCTTGGATGTAACCGATCAATCTGGCCATTGGGAACGGGCTCTAAAATTCCTGCGGATCATCACACCCTTTTTCGCCGATGCAACAGAGGCACCGGACAAAGAGGCGCGGCAAAGGGCCGTCATCCTGGCGCGTGCGGCGGATTGGGCGGTCAAGCCGCCAACCCATCCGATCATCATCGCCGGGTCGACCGGGTCACGCGGCGCTACGGCGCTGCTGATGCAAGCGGTCGCGCAATTGCCACAAGGCGCTGTCATCCTGCCCGGATACGATTTTGACCAACCAACCCAAGTGTGGCGTGATCTAGAGGATGAAGACCACCCGCAATTCCGCTTTCATCGGCTGACACAGCTGATCGGATTTGACCATGCGGACGTGGCGCGCTGGTCCGATGCGAAACCTACCGATACAAAACGTAACAAGCTGATCTCGCTCTCCCTGCGCCCGGCACCGGTGACAAACCAATGGCGGGAAGAAGGGCCAAAGCTGGGTAACCTGATCGACGCCACAAAAAACCTGACGCTGGTCGAGGCGGCGACCCCACGATCAGAGGCTGAGACAATCGCACTCCGCCTCAGGCAGGCGGTTCAGGACAACATCACCGCCGCACTAATTTCACCCGACCGGATGCTGACGCGGCAGGTAACCGCCACGCTCGACCGGTGGAATATCACCCCCGATGACAGCGCCGGAATGCCGCTGGCGCTTTCGCCACCGGGGCGACTACTGCGCCACGTGGCCGCCATGCAAAGCGACGTTCTGACGGCAGAAGTGATCCTGACCATCCTTAAGCACCCCCTTTGTCATTCCGAACGCGACGACCGGGGCGCGCATCTGCGACATACCCGCGAATTGGAGTTGCATCTGCGTCGCCACGGCCCTCCATTCCCGACCGCGAAAACCTTTTTGGATTGGGCAGGGAATGATGAAAGCCGCAAACCATGGGCGGCGTGGCTGGCGCAGGTCTTTGCGGGGAATGACATCGCGGGCGAACAACATCTGACGGCGCATCTGCAATCCCATCTGCAACGGGCCGAACAAATCTGTGCCGGGCCCAATGCGGCGGGATCAGGCGGACTCTGGGATGCGGCGGCGGGCCGCGAGGCACGCAGGATCTGTGACAATCTGCACCGCGATGCCGATGCTGGCGGCATCTTGAACGCGCGCGACTATGCCGCCCTTTTCGGCGCCGTTCTGGCCGAGGGCGTGGTGCGGGACAGGGATAAAGGCCATCCCAACATCCTGATCTGGGGCACGTTAGAGGCGCGGGTTCACGGGGTCGATCTAACCATTCTGGGCGGGATGAACGATGGCACATGGCCCGAGGCACCACCACCGGACCCTTGGCTCAACCGCAAAATGCGCGGGGCAGCGGGGCTGCTGTTACCCGAACGGCAGATCGGCCTGTCAGCACATGATTATCAACAGGCCGCCGCGGGAGCAGAGGTCTGGATCACCAGATCAAAACGATCCGCTGATGCCGAAACAGTGCCATCACGCTGGATCAACCGGCTGACCAACCTGTTGGGTGGACTACCGGATGGGCAAGGGCCGGACGCGCTCAAAGCCATGCGATCACGGGGCGATCATTGGCTGGCCATGGCTGAAAATCTGTCGCGCCCAACCGAAAGGGTCGCACCAGCAGGACGGCCATCGCCGCGCCCGCCGCTGACAGCACGGCCCGACAGGTTTTCGGTCACGCAAATCAAGACCCTCATCCGCGACCCCTATGCCATTTACGCCCGTAAAACCCTGCGTCTTGATCCGGTAAATCCGCTTGTCCCGTCGGCAGATGCGCCGCTACGGGGCATCATCATTCACGCCATTCTGGAACAATTCATCAAAGAAGGAGGCGGACCAACAGATCGCGACAGGCTACTGCAAATTACACGCGACCACTTTGTCGCGAAATGCCCATGGCCCACGATTCGGGCACAATGGATCGCGCGCATGGAACGGGCCGCCGATATCTTTTTGGCGGCCGAGGCCAACAGACAAGCCATCGCAGACCGGCGTGAAACCGAAGCAAACGGCAGAATCAATCTGGCTGGATTAAACGTCACCCTGACTTGCAAGGCAGACCGATTTGACATTACGCCAGACGATAACGTGCTGATCTATGACTATAAAACCGGGCAGGTGCCAACGGCTGGCCAGCAGGAAAACTTCGACAAACAGCTTTTACTTGAGGCCGCGATGGTTGAACGTGGCGCATTTCCGGCAATCGGTGCAAAACAGGTGAGCGCTGCCAGTTTCATCGGGGTCAATGCCGCGATGAAGGTTGTCGCCGCCCCTTTGGAAAAGCAGCCCCCAGACACGGCCTGGGCAGAACTGGAAACACTTTTCGGCAACTGGCAGAAACCGGCGCGCGGCTACACCGCCCGGCTTGCCCTGTTCTTAAAGGCCGACATGTCACCCTATGACCACCTGTCGCGCTACGGTGAATGGGAAACCAGCGATCCGACCGCGCCCGAGGTGCTGATATGATCCGCGACGCCGCATCGCAACGGCAGGTCGATGCCGCTGATCCCAAAACATCGACATGGCTGGCGGCAAATGCCGGATCGGGCAAAACCCGTGTGTTAACCGACCGGGTCGCGCGCCTGCTGCTTGAAGGTGTCTCACCGCAAAACATCCTCTGCCTGACCTACACAAAAGCCGCAGCAGCAGAGATGCAGAACCGCCTGTTCAAACGGCTGGGCGAATGGGCGATGATGGCGGATGAGGCGCTGCGCGATGACCTAAGCCAACTGGGCGTTGATCGAGTCATTGACGCCAACAACCTGCGCGAGGCGCGCACACTATTCGCCCGTGCCATCGAAACCCCCGGCGGTCTGAAAATCCAGACCATCCACGCCTTTTGCGCAAGCGTGCTGCGGCGTTTCCCGCTAGAGGCCGAGGTTAGCCCGCAATTCCGGGAAATGGATGACCGGCAGGGCGAACTCTTGCGAGCAGAGGTCACCGATCAAATCGCGCTGGGCAAACAGGCTGACGTGCTGCACGATCTTTTGCAGCTGTTCACCGGCGATGATCTGTCGAAGCTGACGGCAGAACTTGTGCGTAAACGCGACAGTTTCGAACAGGACGCCAATCGGGATGATATCTGCAAAACGCTCGACCTCGATCCTACACTGACCGCGGACCAGCTGCTTCAGGGCATCTTTAACGAAGATAACCGCGAAATCCTGCAAGACATTGCCAGAATTTGCGCAAAAGGCGGCTCAACAGAACAAAAGGCGGCAAAGATCATCGGGCAGATGTTGGGCAATCCAACACCGGGATTGGCCGATCTGGAACTGCTCGAAGGACCGTTTCTGTTTGGTGCAACGGCCAAAACCCCGTTCGGTGCCAAATGCGGAACATTTCCCAACAAAGCCACGCGCGAGGCGCATCCTGAACTGACCGACGCCCTGAATGATCTGATGATCATGGTGGAAGAGGCACGCAATGACAGGCTTGCCCTGATTACACTGGAACGCACACTTTCCATCTACAACTTCGGGCGCGTATTCGTTCCGGCCTATGAAAACCGCAAACTGCTGCTGGGCATGCTGGATTTTGATGATCTGATCCGCAAGACAAAGGCGCTTTTAACCAATCGCAACGTCGCCGAATGGGTCTTGTTCCGGCTTGATGGCGGGATTGACCACATGCTTGTGGACGAGGCGCAAGACACCAGCCCCGATCAATGGACGGTCATCAGACTGCTGGCCGAAGAATTCGCGGCGGGCGAAGGCGCGCAGCCGGAACGGGAACGCACGATCTTCGTCGTTGGCGACAAAAAGCAGTCGATCTATTCCTTCCAGGGCGCTGATCCGGTCACCTTTGACGAAATGAAGGCGCATTTCGACGTCGCCCATCAGGCCATCGACAAACCTTTCGCCGAAACATCACTTGATTATTCTTTTCGGTCCTCACAGGCCATCCTGTCCGTGGTCGATGAAACCTTCGTGCGTGAACGGGCAGCGGGAATGGAGGATGACCTCAAACACATCGCCTTCAAGGAAAACATGCCTGGGCGGGTTGATCTGTGGCCGGTGATTCCAAAACCGGAACAAGAACAGAAACGCAACTGGTTCGACCCTGTCGATGAACCCAGCGAGACCGACCACACCGTGCTGATGGCGCAGCGCGTTGCTGACCAGATCAAACATATGATTGCGCATGAAACGCTGCCCGTCGAAATCGGCAATAGCGGGCAATATCAGAAACGCCGGATTACCGAAGGCGACATCCTGATTCTTGTGCAGCGCCGGTCCGATCTGTTTGCCGAAATTATCCGGGCATGCAAAGCGGCGAAGCTCAACATCGCCGGGGCCGACCGGCTGCGCGTCGGGGCTGAACTGGCGGTCAAGGATCTCGGCGCACTTCTTAGCTTTCTGGCCTTGCCAGAGGATGACCTGTCACTCGCCGCCGCCCTGCGATCACCGCTTTTCGGCTGGTCAGAACAGGAGCTTTTCACACTGGCCCATCACCGGCCGGAAAACGGTTTCCTGTGGCCCGCATTGCGTGACAGCGATCACATCCAAACCCTTGAGGTCTTGCATGACCTTCGCCAGCAATCTGATTTCCTACGGCCTTACGACCTGATCGAGCGGGTCCTGACGCGACATGACGGGCGGCGGAAATTGCTGGCGCGTCTGGGACCAGAGGCAGAGGATGGCATTGACGCGCTCTTGTCACAGGCATTGACCTATGAAAGCACAGGTGTGCCCAGCCTGACCGGTTTCCTGACATGGATGGAGACTGATGACCTTGAAATAAAACGACAAATGGACAGTCAAGGAGACCGTATCAGGGTCATGACCGTCCACGGGGCCAAAGGGTTGGAGGCACCCATCGTCATCCTGCCCGACACAGCCAAACGGCGGATTGATGTGAATGATGAACTGCTGCCTGCCAAAAATCACCTGATCTGGAAACCCCCGGCCAAACAATCCGGTCCGCCTGTGACGGCCTTGCGCGACGCCTATGTCACCCGACAAGAACAAGAGCGGCTGCGCTTGCTTTACGTGGCCATGACGCGGGCCGAAAAATGGCTGATTGTCGGGGCGGCCGGGGATATCGGCGATGGAGACCAAAGCTGGTACAACATCGTGGCCGACGGGATGCAGCGACGCGGCGACTATGACGCAACCAGCAGCAATCTGGATATCAAACGGGTGTCACATCTGGATTGGAACGCGCTTGAGGAAAAAATAACCAAAACGATCACCGCGCCCAACGTCACCGCGCCTAATTTTGGCCCGGCACCAAAACCTGAAAAAGCCACCACAATCGCACCCTCTGACTTGCCCGGCGCAAAGGTCCTGCCCGGCGATCCCGGCAACAACGACACCGATGCCGCAAAAGCGCGCGGCACAATGATTCACCGATTACTTGAACATCTGCCGCTGGCAACGCCAACGGAACGGCATGATATCGGGCAACGTCTGGTGGGGCAGGATAATGCCGATCTGGTGCAGCATGTGACCACACTGCTCGATGATCCCAATCTGCATCACCTGTGGGATCCCGCCGCCTTGGTCGAGGTTGATATCACTGCAGATATTCCAAGTCTCGGGCGGATTCACGGCACGATTGACCGGCTGATCATCACAGAAAATAGCATTCGTGCAATTGACCATAAATCAAACCACCTCGTCCCGAACATCCCAGCACAAACGCCACAGGGTGTCTTGCGGCAACTCTCCGTCTATGCAGCCGCCCTTTCACAAATCTACCCAGATAAACCGGTTGAAATGGCAATCCTCTGGACACAAACTGCGACATTGATGCCTATACCGGCATCGCTGCTTCACGAAGCACTGAACTCTGTTACCGATGCTTGACCCCAGCCGGGACCGTCCCTAGGTTCAGCGTCCAATGTTTTTTCGCCAAGGAGCACCTCAATGGCAACCGTAGCAGTAACCGACGCAACATTTGACGCCGAAGTCCGTCAATCCGACATCCCTGTCGTGGTGGATTTCTGGGCCGAATGGTGCGGCCCATGCAAACAGATCGGCCCAGCGCTGGAAGAACTCTCTGCCGAGATGGAAGGCAAAGTCAAAATCGTCAAAGTGAACGTCGACGAAAACCCGAATTCACCAGCACAACTGGGCGTGCGCGGCATTCCGGCGCTGTTCATGTTCAAAGATGGTGAGGTTGTGTCGAACAAAACCGGTGCCGCACCAAAGGCCGCACTACAAGGCTGGATCGAAGAATCCGCCTGATCCATTGATCAGACGCACGAAAAAGGCACCAACATGGTGCCTTTTTTTGTGACTCAAACAGGGTTGTTCCATACTAACCCGCCCGCCATATAGGTTGCACGCATAGCAGGAGCAGATGATGGCGAACGAAGAATTCCCCGGCTGGCACGGCACAACGATCATTGGTGTCCGCAAGGGCGGCAAGGTTGTGATCGCAGGTGATGGCCAGGTCAGCCTTGGCCAAACTGTCATCAAAGGCACGGCGCGCAAGGTGCGGCGGCTATCTCCTGGCGGGCAAGACGTGATTGCAGGGTTTGCAGGATCAACCGCTGATGCATTCACCCTACTGGAACGGCTGGAAAAGAAGCTGGAGGCGACACCGGGCCAATTGGCCCGCGCCTCGGTTGAACTGGCCAAGGATTGGCGCACCGACAAATACCTGCAAAAGCTAGAGGCGATGTTGATCGTCAGCGATGGGAAGGAACTGTTCGTCATCACCGGTGCGGGCGATGTTCTGGAGCCCGAACATGACGTAACCGCTATTGGATCAGGCGGGAATTACGCGCTTGCTGCTGGTCGGGCCATGATGGAAACTGATATGGATGCCGAAGCGGTGGCCCGGCAAGCCATGGCAATTGCCGCTGATATCTGTGTCTATACCAACGGCAATCTAACAGTCGAAACGATCAGCCAATAGGTGCCACACCCAGGCCAACGTTGAAACGTTCGCACCAGATGTAAACTTCGTTATAGGCCGCCGGATCAATACCATCCGGCACGGTATAGCTGGACGCACCAGCATTGCTTTGCAACGCGCCCATCAGGGTTGTTGGATCATAAACACCATCCTTGCCCAGCGCGACCTTGGGGTCCGGGGCACCGTCAAACGTGAAATCATCCAATAGGTTAATCTGGTTGCCAGCAATTTCTGCTGTGCCTGTTGTGACGTGGTTATTCAGGCCAGAAAACGTGCCAAGACGGCCATGGCCACCGGCGAATGCGGGCATTGCGGTTGTCGCCATCGCAGCAACAAGGAAAGAGCGTCTGTCCATGATCGGACCTCCATAATTCAGATGGGGTCAAACTACCGCGAAGCCGCAATCAAGCAATTGACCGCACGCATTTGTGAACCGCTGTCATTTCATGCAAAAGACAGGCGCGCCCCTTGGACTTGTCCAAAGCAGACCATAGGTTGGCGTGAACGAAGGATTGAACATGATCGAACGCGATGATCTTCGGGCGGCTGTCAGTAGCGGCCTGATCAACGAAAAACAGGCGGCCCATCTGATCAGCCTCGCTGACAGCCGTCGCGGCGCACGCGCAGACCTCGCCATCGGGGATGAACCGTTTGAGCTCTTTAAAGGGTTCAATGAGATTTTCATCGTCGTTGGTTTATGCATCCTGGCCACCGGCTGGTACGGGGTCACGGCGCTGTCGCTGGGCACAGAGATCGTCAATCTACAAAACTATGCCGTGATGGTCACCGGCATCGGGGCCGTAGTGGTTTGGCTCTTGTCAGAATACTTCGTCCGTCATCGCCGCATGGTCGCCCCAGCCATTGCGCTTTCTATTATGTTCGCGGGTAACGCTGGGTTCGGGTTCGTCGCCTCAATGGCCGAACTGTTCATGATCGGCCAGGGCGATCTGACCAGCATTCCGATGCCCCTCCTGCTCGCCACCGGGGCGCTTGTTGTTTACTGGTGGCGCTTTCGGGTGCCGTTTGCCATGGCAATGATCGCCGTGGGACTTTTCGCAACGGCCATCGTTTTCACTGCAGCACAGGGCGGCGAAATCCGCGACCCAAGCGATCTATTCCTGCTCTCGGCTGGCGGCCCATTCGCATGGATCACCCTTGCACTTGGGCTTCTTGTCTTTGCCGTCGCCATGATCTTTGACATGAGCGACCCGCACCGGGTCACCCGGCGTTCTGCCAACGGGTTTTGGCTGCATGTCGTGGCCGCGCCCGCATTGATCAACACCATTGCCCTGTCGCTGATCGAAAGTGATGCCTATGGGGTCTTGTTGATCGTGCTGGGTTTCTTCGCGTTGGTCGCGATCATCATCGACAGGCGATCCTTCCTAATCACCGCAATCGGCTATGTCGTCGCCGTCACCAGCATTCTGTTTGAGGGCAGCGGAACCGCCATGACCATCCTGATCCTTGGTATCGGGCTGCTGCTTCTCGGCGCGCTTTGGGAACAGATCCGGGCCGCCGTACTTCACCTTCTTGGCGGCGTCCTGCCCTTGGACAAACTGCCCCCTTCTCATGCTTAAGGACTGACATGACAGACCTCACCCCTCGGGAAATCGTATCCGAACTTGATCGGTTCATCATCGGCCAGAAAGACGCCAAGCGGGCGGTGGCGGTGGCCCTGCGCAATCGCTGGCGGCGCAAGCAATTAGGGGATGATCTGCGGGACGAGGTTTACCCCAAGAATATCCTTATGATCGGGCCCACGGGCGTCGGCAAAACCGAAATCAGCCGCCGTCTGGCAAAACTCGCCCGCGCACCGTTTATCAAGGTCGAAGCGACAAAATTTACCGAAGTCGGCTATGTCGGGCGCGACGTCGAACAAATCATCCGCGATCTGGTGGACACGGCCATTCTGGATACCCGCGAACACATGCGCGAGGATGTGAAAGCCAAGGCACATCAAGCCGCCGAAGACAGGGTGATCACCGCGGTTGCAGGCACAGACGCACGCGATGGCACCCGCGAAATGTTCCGCAAGAAGCTGAAATCGGGCGAGTTGGATAACACCGTGATCGAACTTGAACTCACCGACACATCCAACCCGATGGGCAGTTTCGAAATCCCAGGCCAGCCCGGCGGGATGGGCGGTATGATGAACCTCGGCGATCTTTTTGGCAAAGCCATGGGTGGGCGCACCATCAAAAAGAAGATGACCGTCGCCGAAAGCTATGACGCGCTGATCGACGATGAGGCCGATAAACTACTCGACGATGAAACCGTCACCAAGGCAGCACTGGAAGCGGTCGAACAGAACGGCATCGTTTTCCTGGATGAAATCGACAAGGTTTGCGCCAATGCTGACCGGCGCGGGGCTGATGTCAGCCGCGAAGGCGTGCAGCGCGACCTGCTGCCCCTGATCGAAGGCACGACCGTTTCGACCAAACACGGGCCGATCAAAACCGACCATATCCTCTTCATCGCCTCTGGCGCGTTCCATGTTGCCAAACCATCAGACCTGCTGCCTGAACTGCAAGGCCGCCTGCCGATCCGGGTGGAACTGCGCGCACTGACCGAGGATGATTTCGTGCGCATCCTGACCGAAACCGACAACGCACTGACCCTGCAATATTCCGCGCTGATGAAGACAGAAGAGGTCACCGTGACCTTCGCCGAAGATGGAATAAAAGCGCTCGCTAAAATCGCGGCTGAGGTGAATGAAAGTGTCGAAAACATCGGCGCGCGGCGGCTTTATACCGTGATCGAACGGGTGTTCGAGGATCTCTCCTTCAATGCCCCCGACCGGGCCGGCGATGACATCACAATTGACGCGGCATTTGTCGAGGAGCATCTGGGCGAACTGTCACGCTCCACCGATGTCAGCCGCTACGTACTCTGATTTCGCGCAACCAACGGTTTGAGGGTTTCCCCCGCCCCTAAACCGGACCATCAATGGCGGCATGCCGCAGCCCACTGGATATCTCCAATTCATTCGTGAAAACATGCCTTTTCTGGCAACCGGCGCGCTATTGTCACTGCTCTCCAGCTTTGGGCAGACCTTCTTCATCGCCATCTTTGGCGGCGAAATCCGAGACACGTATGGGCTATCCAACGGGGACTGGGGCCTGATCTACATGATCGGCACCGGGGCATCTGCGTTATTGATGGTGTTCGCTGGCGGGCTGGCAGATAGATTCCGGGTCCGGACCCTTGGCGTTCTTGTTGTCCTGCTATTGGGGTGCGCCTGCCTTTTCATGGCGTTCAATACCGCAGCCGCGCTGCTTCCTCTCGTCATTTTCGCCCTGCGCTTCATGGGTCAGGGCATGACCAGCCACATGTCAACGGTCGCCATGGCCCGCTGGTTTGTGGCGACACGCGGACGAGCACTCGCCGTTGCTGCGTTTGGTTTCATGCTGGGTGAGGCGACATTGCCACTGACCATGGTCTGGCTGAAATCCATGATCGACTGGCGGACACTCTGGATCTGTTTCGCTGGGGTCTGCGTGATCGCGGCGTTGATCCTGCATCGGCTCTTGCGGCTGGAACGCACGCCGCAAGCCATTGCCGAAACCGCCCAATCAACAGGCATGCAGAACCGGCACTGGACACGAGCAGATGCGCTGCGCCACCCGCTATTCTGGGCGATGGTGCCGGCGGTGATGTCATTTTCCGGTTTCGCCACCGCGTTCTGGTTCCATCAGGCCCATTTCGCAGAAATCAAAGGGTGGTCGCATCTGGCGCTCGTCTCGGTCTTTCCCCTCGGCACGATGGTTCTGGCACTTTCAACCGTCGGCTATGGCTGGGCCATCGACAGGCTTGGGGCAGTCCGACTTTTGCCAATCTATCTGCTGCCGTTGGTCTTGGCCTTCTTTTTGCACTGGTACGCACCCAGTCTTGGCTGGACAGCATTGGCGGTCAGCTTGATGGGATTGGCAGGCGGTGGGCAAGCAACATTGCTAAACGCCTGCTGGGCGGAACTCTATGGAACAAAACACATTGGATCGATCAAATCAGCTGCGACCGCATTGATGGTACTAGGGTCAGCTATCGGGCCGGGGCTCAGCGGTTGGTTAATCGACAACGGGGTGGACTTCGAAGCACAGCAGCTGGGCTATGCAGCCATATTCGCCTTCGCCGCGCTGATCCTGATCATCCCGTCGCGAAAGGCGCTAACGGCGCTTACGTAGATAAACATAATATGCCCCATGGCCACCATGTCGCAGATGCGCCGGGGTGACTTGCAGAATTGCTTGCGACAATGGCGGTAAAGCCAGCCATTGCGGCACCTGATGGCGCAACACACCATGGCGGGTCGGGATTGGGCCGCCATCATCGCGATCCTTGCCCTTACCTGTGATCACCAAAACCAAACGACGGCCCAGCGATTGTGACCCAAGGATAAAGGCGACCAATTCGGGATGCGCCTCTGCCATTGTCATACCGTGCAAATCGATCCGGGCCTCGGGCTTCAGCTTGCCACGCTTCATCTTGCCGAATGACTTGTGATCCATATTCACAGGTGCCGACGAGAGGCGGTCATTAATTGGGGACAGCAGATCATCAGATCGGCGCAGGCTGCTGGACCCACCCATTTCAAACCGCTCTACAGGGGCCTTCTTAGGCTTTGGCTTAGCCGGCTGGGATATAAACGGCTCTTCACGCTTGCGTTGCGGGTCCATCGGGGTGGTCCGTTCCGCAACACGATCCCACAACGCCTTTTCCTCAGCCGACAGATGGCGGGGGCGGCGCATTACCGGTTTGCTACCACTAGCTGATGCGTCATTGTTGATGGCAGCAACACCACCATGCGGCCTGCATCCTTAATCTGCCCTGCAGCACGGCCCGCATCGGCACCAGTACCAAAAAAGATATCCGCGCGCTGCGCCCCTTTGATGGCTGAACCGGTATCCTGCGCCACCATCAAACGGTTCATTGGCTGCGCGCCTTGCTTTTCGATCCAGACCGGCGCACCGAGGGTGACAAATGCAGGATCAACAGCAATCGTGCGTCCTTCGGTGATGGATCTGTTCATCGCACCCAACGGACCCTGATCAGCGGGCACCTCGCTCACTTCGCGAAAGAAAACATAGCTTTCGTTTTCCCATAAAAGCGCGCGGCCTTCCTTGCGGTTTTCGCGAACCCAGTTGCGGATCACAGCAGCAGATACCTGATGCGGTTCAAAAATGCCCCGTTCGACCAGAACGCGACCAACCGATGAATAGTTGCGACCGTTCTTGCCACCATACCCGACCCGCATCATCGACCCGTCGGGTAGCCGAACACGGCCAGACCCCTGCACCTGTAGAAAGAACAGATCAACAGGATCGGTCAGCCAAGCCAACTCCAACCCCTTGCCACGCAGCGATTCATCCTCATCAATCTCGCGACGGGTGAAATAGGGTTCACCCGGAACCAAATCATCCGGCACAGCATAAATTGGATATTGGTAATCGTTACCCCGCTCACGGGCGCCCGGCAGTTCCGGCTCAAAGTAGCCAGTGAACAGCATCGGTTCACCATCTTCCATCAACACCGGCCGAAAGAACTTTTCAAAGAACCCGCGCGGCTCTGGCCCGCGGCGGGCAAAATCGCACAGGATTTCCCAGCGGGTGTCATGAATATCACCGCAAGTGTTCAGAAAAACATCCATTGCGGCCTGATGATCATCAGCGGCCCAACCTGCCAGATCCTCAAACCGAAGCTGGGTATATGTTGGTTCGGACATCACACTGCCTGCCATCGTCAGGGAAAGCCACAGACCACCAAACCAACTGTGGATCATTCGCCGGTCGCGATAAGCCGCCAGTTCGGATCGCCTGAATCCATCTTGCGCGAGAATGTCCAGACATCTTTCTGACGCTTGATCTCTGCATCGCTACCTTCGATCACGTCGCCAGCATTATCACGAACAACGGATGTCATCTCACTTTTGAACCGAACGGTGATATCGCCCTCTTTTGTGACCTCATCGAACACCGCTTCAACCAGCGACATGTCACTGATGCCAATAAAATTCGCCTCAATCGTCAACCCCTTGCGCTGGCGCTCATCAACGACGGTGGCGAAAGCTTCGTAAACGTCCTCGGAAATAAACGGTACGACTGTGTCCAGATCACCTTTTTCAAAGGCCATCAGGATCATCTCATATGCACCACGGGCACCGCCCAGAAACTCGCCGACATTAAAAGATGGATCGACACGCTTCATCGCGGCCAGCGCCTTGGCGTTATCCGAATCCTCGGCAACGTGATCGGTGATATCCAAATCAGGACCACCTTCGATAACATCGAATTCCGGCTTCTTACGCCGGTCGGTTTCAGACTGGGTAACCGCAGGCTTTTCATACCCTTCGCGCGTGCCAAGAACGCCGCGCAAACGCAGGATCAGGAAAATAGCAATGCCAGCAAGGACAAGAAGCTGGATAATCGGAGAGTTCATAAGGACCTCGTTTCAGGGTTGGGCATGGTAATTACCCAGTCGAACCTTATGTAGGTCAGGGGTAAGGCCAAGTCCACCTTACCCCCAAACAAGTTACGAAAGGCATCCCCATGTGGCTGTTACTTGCTTTTATTGCGGTCCCAATGATCGAAATCGCCCTGTTTATTCAGGTTGGCGGGCTGATCGGGGTCTGGTGGACACTGCTGATCGTGCTGATCACAGCGATAGCGGGGTCCTATCTGGTGCGGGCACAAGGGTTGCGAGAGCTTGGAAACCTGCAACGTTCCTTCTCTGACCTTCGGGATCCGACAGAACCTTTGGCTAATGGGGCAATGATCCTGTTTGCCGGGGCGCTTCTTTTGACACCAGGCTTTTTCACCGATATCGTCGGTCTATCACTTCTGGTGCCTCGGGTGCGGCGTGCAGCATTTCTTTGGGCACGATCACGGGTCAAGGTACAAAGCTTTTCGATGGGGCAACAACCGCAGCCAGAACCAAAAGATCGGGTTGTCGATGCAGAATTCACCGATGTGACACCCGATAAGAAACCGACACACCCAACATCCGGTTGGACGCAGCATTGAGCCTTGCGGCATTGGCTGTTAGGTACACGCCAACCTAATCCAACCGGAGCAATTCCCAATGTCTGATGCACCCGAAAACGGCGCAGAACAACCACAGCAACCGCAAGTCACCAGCCGCGTTCTGGCACAGTATATCCGTGACATGTCGTTCGAAAATATCCTTGCGCAAAAGGGCGTACAGGGCGATGCGCAGCCTGAAATTCAGGTGCAGGTCAATCTGGACGCGCGCAAGCGGACAACTGACAACCAGTTCGAAATCATCACAAAGCTGAACATCACCAGCAAAACCAAGGAAAAGGGCGAACCGCTTTTCGTTCTGGAAATCGAATATGCGGGCGTGTTCCACGTTGAAGGCGTGCCAGAAGAACAGATGCACCCCTATCTGCTAATCGAATGCCCGCGCATCACATTCCCATTCCTGCGCCGGATCGTCAGCGATGTGACACGCGATGGTGGCTTCCCACCGTTGAACCTGGAAACCATTGATTTCCTGGCACTTTATCGCAGTGAGCTGGCCCGCCGGGCAGAAACCGAAAAAGCCAAAGCAAACTAGGTTTAACCTAGTTTCTTCCACAACGCGCCGTCGCCCAGACTGTCAACAAAGGCAGCATGGGCAGCGGCTTCTTTTTGTCCGATACGCGGCGGCAATGGGGTGGGCCGCGGCATCGGTCGCCAGTCTTCGGCATCAGCACTGTCAGATGCCTTGCGGGTATCGGCCGCCAACGCGAAATCCGGTTGACGGCCGCCAATCAGCTCCAGATACACTTCGGCCAGAATTTCACTGTCCAACAATGCGCCGTGCAGGGTCCGCGACGAATTATCGATGCCAAAGCGTCGGCAAAGCGCATCCAGCGATGCAGGCGAACCGGGGAACCGCCGGCGGGCAATGGCCAAAGTATCCAATGCCTGATCCATCGGCAGCAATGGGCGGTTCAGCCATCCCAACTCTGCATTCAGGAACTTCATATCAAAAGCAGCATTGTGGATGACCAGCTTTGCATCACCAACAAAATCCACAAAGTCCTGGGCAATATCCTCAAATACAGGTTTGTCGCGTAGGGTTTCCTGCCCCGGCTTCGGCTCTTGCGGCGGTTCAAGCAGATCGGGGCCAATACCATGCACACCAAACGCCTCTGCGGGCATCGATCGCCTGGGATTGATATATTGGTGATAGGTGCGACCCGTCGGGACGTGACCCATCAGTTCGACGGCACCAATCTCAACAATCCGGTCACCTTCAGACGGTTCAAAACCTGTTGTTTCAGTATCAAGGACGATTTCACGCATCTGTCTTGCCTCTAATCGCAGCGATTAGATGTTGCACCGCCGCGCGGGTATCGTCCAGCGTGATCGTCTCAATCACATGATCCGCGCGATCACGCTTTTCGGCATCAGGTATCTGGCGGGCCAAAATCGCCGCGAGCTGTTCTTCTGTCATGCCCGGGCGGTCCAGAACACGACTGCGCTGCACATCAGCCGGGGCAGAAACGACAAGCACCGAATCCAACCATGCGTCAGCACCGGTTTCGAATAACAGCGGAATATCAAACAACAGTAACGGGGCATCATGCTCCGCGATAAAGTCCGCACGGCTATTGGCGACCAGCGGATGCACAATCGCCTCAATCCGGGCCAAGGCATCTGGGTCCGCGGCAATCACGGCTTTCAACGCATCGCGCGAAACCGCACCATCAATAACAGCCTCGGGAAATGCCAAGGCCATCGGGGCAACAGCAGTGCCACCTTGATCATAAAGCTGATGAACAACCGCATCCGCGTCCCAGACCGGCACGCCGGCATCGTGAAACATCGCTGCAGTGGTCGATTTGCCCATCCCGATGGACCCGGTCAGACCCAACAGATGCGTCATGCAAGAACAG
This sequence comes from uncultured Paracoccaceae bacterium, assembly GCA_947503925.1. GTDB lineage: Bacteria > Pseudomonadota > Alphaproteobacteria > Rhodobacterales > Rhodobacteraceae > Yoonia. Next base: position 59,563 of record CANNFQ010000008.1, read on the forward strand.
CCGCGCGGGTCGCGTCATCGACGACCGGGCGCTGGCCAAACCAGCGTTCAAATCCCGGCACACCCTGATGCAGTAACATACCCAGACCATCGACGGTCACACATCCCTTGGCCGCGGCTGTTTTCAAAAATTCCGTCTGTAGTGGCGTGTAAACAATGTCAGTGACCACAGCATCGGGCCGGAGGTTGTCCATATCAACCCTGAATGGTTGCGCGCCAGCCATGCCAAGCGATGTTGTATTCACAACTGTCGTTGCTGTCTCCAGCATGGTGCCCGCCTGAACCCAATCAACGACGTGAATACGCGTACCAAATTCAGCCTTCAGCGCCTCAGCCTTTGGACGGGTTCTGTTCGATAGCAAGATTTCCGGCACGCCTGCGTTTGCCAAGGCCACAATAATCGCACGCGCGGCACCACCGGCCCCGAAAACCGCCGCTGGTCCAAGTTTGGCATCCCAATGAGGTGCACCTTGACGCAGATTGGAAATGAAGCCGTAACCATCAGTGTTATCGGCTAAAATTGTGCCGTCCTGTTTGAAGGTAATCGTATTTGCCGCACCGATCAGCGTGGCGCGATCTGTGACCTGATCAGCAAATCTCAGGACATTCACCTTATGGGGAATGGTCACATTGATCCCGACAAAGCCCTGTTCGGGCAAGGCGCGTAAAGTGGCCTCTAAGGCGTCCTCCACCACCTGGATTGCTGTATAGCTCCCCGGCAAACCGTATTGCTTGAGCCAATGGCCATGCAGCTTTGGCGAAAGTGAATGGCTGATCGGATTCCCGATTACGCCCGCGTGGGGAAAATCTGTCATGATGGCAGTGTTCCGCGAAGTGTCAGGTATGACAAGAGTTCAATCAGTGGTAGACCAAGAACGTTGAAATAGTCTCCTTCAATGCGCGTAAAAAGTCGCACACCTTCCTCTTCCAGCTTGTAGGCACCGACGGCATGACGAATGCTCTGCCAGTTGCGGTCGACATATTCAGAAAGGTAACCGTCCGAAATCTCACGCATCGAAAGCCTGACCACACCAACATGGCGCCAGATAGGCTGATTTTCATGATAGATCACGGCGGCAGATAGAAGCTGGTGCTTTTGTCCTGACAAGGCGCGCAACTGTGCAAGTGCCTGATCAGGCGTTTCGGGCTTGCTGAATATCTCGCGACCAAGGGCAAGAACCTGATCGCAACCGACAACCAGCGCCTCAGGATTTTTCGCACCAACGCGTTTGGCCTTCATCTCAGCCAGTGCATCTGCGATGTCGCGGGGTGAAGCATCTTCGGCCAGAAGTGCCTGTTTGATCGCTTCCTCATCAACGCGGGCTGTTGCCATGGTGAAATCTATGGCAGCATTCCGCAGGAGCTGCGCACGAATTTCTGAGCCTGAGGCGAGGATGATTTTTGCGGTCATGTGGATAACCTTCTGGAGAAACCAATGGATCGATCTGGGAGTATTGGAATGGATATGAGGTCAACGACGAGGCATGTGGGTTACTGCCCGTTTATGCGCATATTTCTTCCCATTTTTCCACCGTGGGAAAGAACAAATAGGTCTTGTGGACGAATCCACGACACAGGCACTGTCAAGACGCTAATCTAACGCGGGTAAGTTTTTTATGTCGTATCAAGCCATTGTTATTGATATATAAAAATTAGAAATCATCTGTGAATTCCACCAAAATATATATGACATACCTTTGGATAAGTCTGAGGATGAAAAAGAAATTCACAGGACGCTTGCTGACTACAAACAACAACATCTTTTCTTTCCTTTATTATTTATTAAGGAAGAACCAAACTATGAAGGTGTCATATGATGATTGAACTGCTGAACACGATCTATCCCTGGATAAAGGCCGTTCATATTATGGCCGTGATTGCTTGGATGGCCGGCCTGTTTTATCTTCCCAGACTCTTTGTCTACCATGCCGAACGGGCCAGTGTGGGATCAGAGCTGGATCAGACGTTTCAGGTCATGGAAGAAAAACTGTTACGGGTAATTATGAACCCGGCCATGATTGTGGCCTGGATCGCCGGTGTGATCATGATTGGGCTTGGTGCGTTCGACTGGGGGTCTGTATGGGCTTGGGCGAAGCTATGTGCTGTGATCCTGATGTCAGCAGCGCATGGATGGATGGCGGCACGGCGGAAGGAATTTGTGGCTGGGACGAATACGCGATCAGGACGGACATATAGGTTCTTCAATGAGGTGCCGACAGTGTTGATGCTAGTGATCGTGATCGCTGTCGTGGTGCGTCCGTTCTAAAACATTGACTCTGGTATGGCTGTTGCCTATCTGTTTCACCGCTACCCGTCCGGGACAGCGATTTTCCATTCCTGATCGAAGAAATGCCCGTCATCTGGCTGGCTTTGGATATATGATGTCACAACACCGCCTGAACCTTGCTGACCTGAAGGCACAAAGCCCGAAGGATCTTTTGTCCTTAGCAGAAGAGCTGGAGATCGAGAACGCCTCCACCATGCGGAAGGGCGATATGATGTTTGCCATTCTCAAAGAACGGGCAGACGAGGAATGGATTATCGGAGGAGATGGCGTTCTGGAAGTGTTGCAAGACGGTTTTGGGTTCTTGCGGTCACCAGAGGCGAATTATCTGCCAGGACCTGATGATATCTATGTGTCACCTGACATGATCCGGCAGCACTCTTTGCGGACGGGTGATACCGTCGAAGGTGTTATGAAAGAGCCGAATGACAATGAGCGTTACTTTGCGCTGACATCGGTTGAACAGATCAACTTTGAGGAGCCTGAGCGGGCGAAACACAAGGTCGCATTTGATAACCTGACACCGCTATATCCTGATGAGCGGCTGAATATGGAAGTCGAGGACCCGACGATCAAGGATCGGTCTGCACGGATTATCGACCTCGTAGCACCGATAGGGAAAGGCCAGCGGTCTTTGATTGTGGCGCCGCCGCGGACAGGTAAGACGGTTCTATTACAGAACATCGCCAATTCGATCGAGAAGAACCATCCGGAATGCTATCTGATTGTGCTGTTGATTGATGAACGTCCCGAAGAGGTGACGGATATGCAGCGGTCAGTGAAGGGCGAGGTTGTTTCATCAACCTTTGATGAGCCTGCGACGCGCCATGTTGCAGTGTCAGAGATGGTGATCGAAAAGGCAAAACGCCTGGTAGAGCATAAGCGAGATGTTGTGATCCTGCTCGATTCGATCACACGTCTGGGACGGGCGTTTAACACGACTGTGCCATCATCGGGTAAGGTATTGACCGGCGGTGTGGATGCCAATGCGTTGCAGCGACCAAAGCGGTTCTTTGGGGCGGCACGGAACATCGAAGAAGGTGGATCGCTGACGATCATCGCAACAGCGTTGATCGACACCGGGTCGCGGATGGATGAAGTGATCTTTGAAGAATTCAAGGGAACCGGCAATAGCGAGATTGTGCTGGATCGGAAAGTGGCCGATAAACGTGTGTTCCCGGCGATGGACATTCTGAAATCCGGGACGCGGAAGGAAGAGCTACTGGTAGATAAGGGCGATCTGGCCAAGACATATGTGTTGCGGCGGATCCTGAATCCGATGGGAACAACTGATGCTATCGAATTCCTTTTGGGTAAGTTGAAGCAAACCAAAACTAATTCGGACTTCTTCGATTCGATGAATACCTAAACTTATTGTTTATTAACAATGGGTTGATGTAATGCAGACGATTTTTGCCTTAGCAACGGCCAAGGGACGATCCGGTGTTGCGATGATACGCATATCCGGCCCGGATGCAGTGATCTGCGCCGCCGATGTGATGTTGTCTGTGCCTGATAAACGTGGAGTTCGGCAGATCTATGACAGTGATGGTTCGCTGCTGGATGAGGCGCTTGTCCTCCAATTTTCGGCGGGTCATAGCTTTACGGGTGAGCCAGTTATTGAACTGCATTTACATGGTAGCCCGGCCATCGTGGCGGCGGTGACACGACGGCTGGGGGAAGACAGCCGGCTGAGACCTGCGGAGGCAGGTGAGTTTACCCACCGCGCGTTGGATAACGGCCGATTGGATTTGGCACAGGTCGAGGGGCTTGCTGATCTGATTGATGCGGAAACAGAGTATCAACGCAAACAAGCGATGCGGGTCTTTTCGGGGGCTTTGGGTGGGCTTGTCGATGATTGGCGCCGGGATTTGGTTCGGGCTGTTGCACTCCTGGAAGCAACGATTGATTTTGTTGACGAAGATGTGCCAGTTGATGTGACGCCAGAGGTGCTCTTGTTGCTTGAGCGGGTGAAGTCGCAAATGCAAGTTGAGATGACTGGCGTGCAGATGGCGGAGCGCGTGCGTGAAGGGTTCGAGGTTGTAATTATTGGCAAGCCGAATGTCGGTAAATCAACGTTGCTAAACAGGCTGGCACGGCGTGATGTTGCGATTACATCCGAAATTGCCGGAACAACGAGGGATGTTATTGAAGTCAGGATGGATATTGACGGTATTCCGGTGACTTTGCTTGATACCGCCGGGCTGCGAGATACGGATGATCATATTGAAAATCTGGGTGTGATCAGGGCGCGGGAGCGTGCTGCTCAGTCTGATTTATGTATCTATATGTTGGATGTAGATGAAGAGATGCCACATGATGTTGACAACAGAAGCATCGTTGTGCGGGCAAAAGATGATCTGGGCGAGCATACTGAACTCTCGGTCTCTGGCCTGACAGGACAGGGCGTCGATGCGCTTATGGGGATAATTCGCGAAAGACTGGCTACGCAGGTGGGATCCATTGGGATCGCGATCCGGGAACGGCACCGGATAGCGTTAATGCGTGGCGCAGTAGAAATAGATGACGCCTTGGTAAAACTACGCAACAAGGATGGGTTGCCCGAGATTACGGCGGAGCATATCTGGCGTGCTGTCCGTGCCGTGGATAGCCTTGTAGGGCGTGTTGATGTAGAAGATGTTCTTGATGAGATATTTAGTAGCTTTTGCATCGGTAAGTAAGAGGTGTTTCACGTGAAACATTCGCAATTTGATACTGTCGTTATTGGTGCTGGTCACGCTGGTGCCGAGGCGGCTCATGCATCTGCGCGTTATGGTGCCGAGACAGCACTGGTGACTCTGACAAGAGACTCAATTGGCGTGATGTCATGTAACCCTGCAATTGGCGGGCTAGGAAAAGGGCATCTGGTACGCGAGATTGACGCGCTTGACGGTGTCATGGGTCGCGTCGCGGATGCAGCAGGTATTCAATTTCGGCTCTTGAACCGGAAAAAGGGGCCTGCTGTTCAAGGTCCCCGGGCACAGTCAGATCGCGCATTGTATAAGGCCGCAATGCAGTATGAATTGGAAAATCGCGAAAATCTAACGATTCTGGAAGGTGAAGCTGTCGATCTACTGATGGATGGGGCGGCGGTGGTTGGCGTTGTGCTGCAAGACGGATCCGAAATCAGGGCACAAGCCGTTGTTTTAACAACAGGAACTTTCCTACGCGGTGTAATTCATATCGGCGATGTTTCGCGGCCTGGCGGGCGGATGGGTGACAAGCCATCAATCCGTATGGCAGAGCGGCTTGATGGGTTTGGATTGCCGCTGGGTCGCCTGAAAACCGGAACTCCACCACGGCTGGATGGAACAACCATCAACTGGGATCAATTGGAGCGTCAACCGTCCGATGAGCAGCCTAGCCTGTTTTCTTTCCTGTCAACCGATGTTGTTGCAAGGCAGATCGACTGCGGCATCACACACACCAATGAGGAAACGCACGACATCATAAGGGCAAATCTGGAACGCTCTGCCATGTATGGTGGTCATATTGATGGGATTGGCCCACGTTATTGCCCATCCATCGAAGACAAGATCGTCCGCTTTGCTGATAAAGCATCGCACCAAATTTTCCTTGAACCAGAAGGGCTTAGCGACAAGACCGTCTACCCGAATGGCATTTCGACATCATTGCCGGAGGATATTCAGGAAAGATACGTCCGGTCCATCCATGGACTGGAGAGCGCTGTCATTCTGCAACCTGGCTATGCGATTGAATATGATTATGTCGACCCCCGCGCGCTACAACAAACGCTGGAGCTGAAGGATGTTCCCGGTCTATATCTTGCCGGGCAGATCAATGGTACCACCGGATACGAGGAAGCAGCGGCGCAAGGTCTGGTTGCTGGTATAAACGCGGCCGCAAAATCTATGGGTAAGCCACCAATTCAGTTTAGCCGGAGGGAATCTTATATTGGCGTGATGATCGACGACCTGACGACAAGGGGCGTGACTGAACCATATCGCATGTTTACATCTCGCGCTGAATTTCGGCTGTCTTTACGAGCCGATAACGCAGATCAGCGGTTGACGGAACGGGGTCGCGATATCGGGATTGTAGGCAGAAATCGCTGGAACGCCTTTTCAAGAAAACGGGATGCCTTGGCACGTGCAAAGCAAACGCTTGCCGCGATCCAGCTGTCCGCCCGGGACATCGCTGGATTGGGTACTAAGCTCAATGCAGATGGGCCGCGGCGGACTGCGCTCGATGCGTTGTCCTTGGCTGATTTTGATTTCGCACAGCTCGACCAACTCACTGAAAAGGCAGGACATTTCGATCCGGAAGTTCGCGAGCAGGTTAAAAAGGACGCGCTATATACGCATTACGTGGCACGGCAAGAACGGGAAATTGTCGCCATGGAGCGTGACGAAAAACGGATGATCCCGGTTGATTTTGACTATCGTCAGATCAACGGATTATCTCATGAAATTGCTACAAAACTCAGTAGAATAAGGCCAACGACAGTTGCACAAGCAAACCGCGTGGACGGAATGACACCTGCTGCGCTTCTACTTATCATCGGTGAGTTGAAGCGGAAACAGCCACCACTGACCGGAACATAAATCATGACGGCGACAGTCGGTGGGCTAGACGTTTCACGTGAAACATATGAACGGTTAGAGGATTTTTCGGCATTAGTTCTAAAATGGACGGCAAAGATCAACCTCATTGCAACCGTGACAACAGACCAAATCTGGACCCGACACATCGAAGATTCTGCCATGATCTACGGGTTTGCCGATAAAAACGCAGTCAAATGGACCGATATCGGCAGCGGTGGGGGTTTTCCCGGCATTGTCGTTGCCATCCTGGCAAAGGAAAATGCACCCGATACCCAGATCACATTGATAGAAAGCGATCAGCGCAAGGCAACATTTCTCCGAACAGCAATCAGAAACCTTAGTCTGAACGCTATCGTTCTCGCTGAAAGGATTGAAAAAGCACCAAAGCAAGAAGCAGATATTGTATCAGCAAGGGCTCTTGCACCACTATCTGGGATGATGCCGTTGCTCAATCGCCACCTGTCTGAAACCGGATCCGCACTTCTCCACAAGGGCAGGCGCTATCAACAAGAAATCGCCCAAGCACGCCAAAGCTGGTCCTTTGACCTTGAAGAATATCCCAGTTTCACTGATCCTGACGCACGACTCCTCAAAATCAAAGGGATCTCTGAACGTGAATAGTGGCGCGCTAAAAACCCCAAAAATTATCGCCATCGCGAATCAAAAAGGTGGGGTCGGGAAAACAACAACAACAATCAATCTCGGTGCGGCACTGGCCGAAAGACGACAAAAGGTCCTTCTGATCGATCTTGATCCGCAGGGTAATGCCTCCACCGGCCTTGGTGTCGGTTCAGATCAACGCGATATTACCACTTACGACCTCCTTTCCGGCGACGCGACGTTGCATGATGCAGTCCAGAAAACGACCGTCAAAAACCTCTTTATTGTTCCGGCAACCACCGATCTCAGCTCGGCTGATATTGAGCTGATTGATAACGAAAAACGTAGTTTTCTTCTAAAAGACGTGCTCAACAATACTGATCAAGCGGCGCGCGAATTCGACTATATCTTGATTGATTGTCCACCATCACTCAACATATTGACGGTAAACGCGATGGTCGCGGCAGGATCCATTATTGTCCCACTGCAAAGTGAATTCTTCGCTCTCGAAGGGCTATCGCAGCTGATCCTCACTATGCGCGACGTTCGGCAAAGCGCAAATCCGGGACTCCGGATCGAAGGCATCGCGCTCACCATGTATGACAGCCGTAACAATCTGTCGCTCCAGGTCGAAGACGACGCGCGCGAAAATATGGGTGACATGGTGTTCAAAACCGTCATCCCTCGTAATGTCCGGTTGAGCGAGGCTCCATCCTTCGCAATCCCGGTTCTGGAATATGATCCAACCTCCAAAGGCAGCGTGGCTTACCGGGCATTGGCTAAGGAAGTTATTGATAAATATAAGAAAAAAGGAAAATTGAAACATGGCGCGTAGTACCAAAAAAACCCGTGGCCTTGGCCGTGGCCTCTCCGCGCTCATGTCAGATGTCGCCGCGGAAGAAGGAGCAAACGCCCTACCGTCTCGCGCGGACCTGCAAGTGCCCATCGAACAGGTTCAGCCCAACCCTGATCAGCCCCGACGCAGTTTCGATCAGGACGCATTGGATGAACTGGCCGCTTCAATTCGGGAAAAAGGTGTCATCCAACCGCTGATCGTGCGTCGTGGTAGCGCTCCCAACACATATGAAATCGTTGCCGGTGAACGAAGGTGGCGTGCGTCGCAGCTGGCTAAACTGCACGAAATACCAGTGATTCTACGGGATTACGACGATACCGAGGTCCTTGAAATCGCGATCATCGAAAACATCCAGCGGGCCGATCTCAACCCCGTGGATGAGGCCGCCGGCTACCGCCAATTGATCGACCGTTTCGGGCATACACAGGAACAATTGGCTACGGCTTTGGGCAAAAGCCGTAGCCATATCGCCAACCTGATGCGGCTTCTTTCTTTGCCGGATGAGGTACAGAATTACCTCATCACAGGCGCGCTGTCAGCCGGGCATGCAAGAGCACTTGTCGGCCATGACCAGGCAGCGCAGCTAGCCCGAGAAATCATCCAGCGCAACCTGTCAGTGCGTGAAACCGAACGATTGGCGAAACACGGGCCCGCAATCACTAAACGCGCGAAACCCGGTGCGCCCGTGACCAAAGACGCTGACACCGTTCAGGTCGAAAACGAAATGACAGCGACCCTGGGCATGAAGGTCACGATTGATCACAAGGCAGGATCAGAAGGCGGCAAATTGTCGATCAGCTATAAATCGCTCGAACAGCTCGACGATCTCTTGCGCTCCCTTTCCGGTCATTGATCGGCAATTATAGCATTTGATGAAATACCTGAAACATCACGCATCAATCTCCCAACAGCATGCGTAAAACGGCATTCAAAACTGGGCGACCGCGCCCAGTGACGCGCAGCCGTTGCTGATCGTAAGTAACGAACTCATTATTACATAGCATATTGATATTATTTATTAAATTCTGATCATTCTCAAATCCAAACCGGGTCAGATCAACCCCCTCCGTCAACCGCATACCCATCAATAGGCACTCGGTCCGCTGCGCCTCGATATCCAACAGCTCACGCGGCGCCTCACCGTGCCCCTCACGCACGACCTGCTGCAACCACGCCATCGGGGCCAGTGGCGTCGATGTAGCATAGCGTTTTCCGTCAATCGTCAACCGGCCATGCGCCCCCGGCCCGATCCCGGCATAATCACCATAGCGCCAATAGATCAGGTTATGGATACTCTCGGCGCCCGTCGGGGCATGGTTTGAAATCTCGTAACCGTCATAACCCGCAGCCCCACAAATATCCTGTGTGACCGCGTACATGTCCGCCGCATCATCATCATCAGGCAGGTCGCGCAGTTTGCCTGCTGCATATCGGTCGCCAAAGGCTGTGCCTTCTTCAATCGTCAATTGGTACAACGACAGATGATCAACCGCCATGGACAGGGCCGATCCCAACTCTGCCTTCCAATCCGCAAGGCCCTGACCTTGCCTGGCATAGATCAAGTCAAAACTAACCCGATCAAAGGCATTCCGAGCCATATCAAACGCGGCCAACGCTTCGGAGGCGGAATGCAACCGCCCCAATCGCTTCAAATCCGCATCATTCAGTGCCTGAATACCCATCGACACACGGTTCACCCCGGCATCGCGGTACCCGGCGAACCTGCCTGCCTCCACGGATGTCGGATTTGCCTCCAATGTGATTTCAATATTGTTCGCGCAGCTCCATGTTGCACGTATTTTGGTTAAAATCGCATCAACTGTAGCGGGGTCCATCATGCTGGGCGTGCCGCCGCCAAAGAAAACGGACCGCAGCACACGGCCCTGCGTTTGGGCGCCAACCCGATCAATTTCGGTCAGATATGCCGTTTCCCACGCCTTTTGGTCGATCGCCGCGACAACATGGGAGTTGAAGTCGCAATAGGGGCATTTCGCCTGACAAAACGGCCAGTGGATATAGAGGCCAAAGCCCCCGTATTCCCAATCTTCAGCCAAAACAGGCTTTCAACTTACCAAACGCATCCGCCCGATGGCTGATCTTGTTCTTTTCCCAGCGATCCATCTCACCAAATGTCTGGCTATAGCCATCAGGTTGAAAAATGGGGTCATAGCCATGGCCCTGATCGCCGCGCATGGGCCAAACGATCTGTCCCTGCATCACCCCGGGAAACACCTCGTCATGACCATCCGGCCAGGCCAGCACCAAGGTACAGCAAAACCGGGCGGTGCGGGGAAATGGGGCACCCGCTGCCTCCAATTCGGCCCAGGCCCGTTCCATCGCCATCACGAAATCACGACCGGCCGGGGTCTCTGCCCAATCGGCGGTATACACACCGGGCGCACCACCCAACCCGTCAATCTCAATCCCGCTGTCGTCCGCCAAGGCAGGCAACCCCGTGGCATGCGCTGCTGCATGCGCCTTGATCCTTGCGTTACCCACAAATGTGGTCTCGGTCTCCTCCGGCTCCGGCAGGCCGTGATCAGCATTGGACGTCAGACTAACACCATAAGGGGACAAAAGATCGGCAATCTCTTCCAGCTTTCCCGTGTTATGGGTCGCCACAACCAGTCGATCACCGTCAAACCGACGCATTAAGCCACCGCAGCCAACTGGGCGGCGGTCAGCTCAGAAACACCCTTTTCCGCCAAATCAAGCAGGCCATCCATCTGCGCACGACTAAAGACAGACCCTTCCGCCGACATCTGCACTTCGATCAGCTTCCCGCCGGTCATGACAAAATTGCCGTCCACGCCCGCCTCACTATCCTCCGGATAATCCAGATCCAGCACTTCCTGGCCTGCATAAATCCCACATGAAATCGCAGCCACCGGATCAACCAACGGGTCAGAAACCACATCACCGGCCTTCATCAGCTTCTGCACGGCCAGCTTCAGCGCCACCCAACCGCCGGTAATCGACGCGCAGCGGGTACCACCATCAGCCTGGATCACATCACAATCGACAACAATCTGCCGTTCACCAAGGGCGACCCGATCCACACCAGCACGCAAGGACCGACCAATCAAACGCTGAATCTCCTGCGTGCGACCCGATTGACCATTCTTCGCCTCACGGCGCATGCGGGTATTCGTCGCACGGGGCAGCATGCCATACTCGGCAGTCACCCAGCCAAGCCCGGAATTCTTCAAAAACGGCGGCACACGTTCATCAATCGTGGCCGTACACAACACATGGGTATTCCCGCATTTGATCAGGCAGGACCCTTCCGCATGCATGGTCACACCGGTTTCAATGGAAATTGCACGCATTTCGTTCGTCTGGCGGCCAGATGGGCGCATGGGGTCTCTCCTGTTCCTGTTTGGCCACCCGATACGCTGATGCATGGCAAAATCCAACCCCGATTGACGCCGCTGCCACTTTGGCTTTAATTGGCCCGCCCTGACCACGTGGATTCCATGAACGACCAGACGCCCAACATCGAAGAGATGAACGACCGCTCGCGCGAGGTGTTTCGACGCGTGGTCGAAGGCTATCTGGAAAGCGGCGTGCCAGTGGGGTCACGCACCCTGACGCGCACGCTGTCCGAAAAGGTCAGCGCGGCCACCATTCGCAACGTCATGCAGGATCTCGAATATCTGGGCCTACTCGACAGCCCGCATATCAGCGCTGGGCGTATCCCTACACAGCTTGGGTTACGTATGTTTGTCGACGGGCTGCTAGAGGTCGGCGATCTGGGCGGTGAAGACCGCGAAATCATCGACCGGACGTTGGGATCAAACGACCAGGATGTGACAACCGTTCTGGATCAAGTCGGGCAGGCGCTGTCTGGGGTCACCCAGGGGGCCAGCCTTGTCCTGACGCCCAAACACGAAGCTCCGATTAAGCATATCGAGTTTGTGTCGCTCTCGCGGGACAAGGCGCTTGTCGTTCTGGTCTTTGCCGACGGGCATGTGGAAAACCGGATTTTCACGCCACCCCCCGGACAAACCCCATCCTCCATGCGCGAGGCAGCGAATTTCCTCAACGCCATCGCTGAAGGGCATACATTGTCTGAACTCGGGCGGGTCATCGCGCGCGAGATCGCGGTCAGACGGCAGGAAATTGATACACTCGCTGCTGATCTGGTCGAAAGCGGCGTCGCCCTTTGGGAAAACGAAGGTGAAGCGACCGAACGGCTCATCGTGCGTGGGCGCGGTAACCTTCTGACCGATAGCGAAGATGCTGTCGATCTCGACCGGATCAGATCGCTCTTTGACGACCTCGAACGCAAGCGTGACATCGCACAATTCCTCGAATTGGCGGATGAAGGCGACGGCGTGCGCATTTTTATTGGGTCAGAGAACAAATTGTTCTCACTTTCGGGTTCCTCTCTCGTCGTTTCCCCTTATATGAACGCCGACCGAAAGATAATTGGCGCCGTGGGCGTCATCGGTCCGACCCGGCTGAATTACGGGCGGATCGTCCCGATTGTGAACTACACCGCACAGCTGGTGGGCAAGATGATTGCCGACCGCTCATGACAGGAACTGAATGATGTCCGAAAAAGAAGAAGAGCTGCAATCACTCGACGAGCTCGCCGCCGAAGGTGATGAACCCGATTTTGATCAGGCCAACGCGACCTATGATGAAATCGAAGCTCTGCGCGCGGAACGTGACGATTTCCGCGATAAATTTCTGCGTGCCTTGGCCGATGCGGAAAACATGCGCAAACGGGCCGACCGCGACCGGCGCGAGGCTGAAAACTACGGCGGCTCCAAACTCGCCCGTGATCTGCTGCCTGTCTATGACAACATGAGCCGCGCGCTGTTGTCTGCGAAAGAAGGCGAAGAAAAAGTGCCCGATGCCCTGCTTGAGGGGATCGAACTGACGATGCGCGAGCTGATCAACGTCTTCAAAAAGCACGGGATCGAACCGATCCAGCCCGAAGTTGGCGAAAAATTCGACCCAAAACAGCACGAAGCCATGTTCGAGGCACCATTGCCCGGCACCAAGGCTGGCGAGATCATCCAGGTTTCAGCCACAGGTTTCATGCTGCATGACCGGTTGCTGCGCCCTGCGCAGGTTGGGGTGTCATCAACACCGGCATCATGATCGATGTGATCAAAGCAGGGGCCTTGCTCCTGCTTTTTTCGGCCTGCGCGGCTTTTGCGCAAATCTTCCCCGAAGACCGTGATCTCTTTGTCAATGATTATGCGGATCTTCTGGCCGACGCGCAGGAACGGGATTTGCGTGAAACACTGGAAGCCTTTTATGAGGCGCGCCAAATTGAATTCACCGTCCTGACAATCGATCAGATGTCCGATTACGGTCATCAAGGCAGCATCGAAAGCTTCGCAACCGATCTTTTCAACACATGGGGCATTGGCGATGCCCAGCGCAATGATGGGCTGTTACTGCTCGTCTCGCATCTGGACCGCGAATTGCGGATCGAGGTCGGGGCAGGCTATGGCGACAGCCTCAATGGCCCCATGCAACGGATCATCAACAAGAAAATCGTGCCCTATTTCCGGCTGGATGATTACCCCAAAGGGATCAGCGCCGGGGTTGATGAAGTCATCTATCAGGTCGCCGGGCGTTACCCCGGCGAATATGACCTGTCCGGGCTGGGCCACGCGATCAATCAGGTCAAGCGCGGGTTCAGCAGCATTATTTCTCTCTTTGGCGCGTGGCTTTTGATCCTGCTTATCCCGCTTATCCCATTCGGGCGACGCTGGTACAAACGCTGGCAACGTAATCGTGCCCGCAGATGCCCGGTCGACGGATCGCGCATGCACCGCTATCTGGAAGAAACCGAAGACGAAAAACTCTCAACGGGCCAACAACTCGAAGAACGGCTGAAGTCCATCGACCATGATGTCTGGTATTGCGACCAATGCGACCACATCACCATCGAATCCTATCCGACCAAGCCGAAAATCTATGGCGCATGCGGCAACTGTAATTATCGCACGCTCGAAGGGCGCAGCCTTGTCACCGCCATGCCGTCCACATCACAGACTGGCCAAAAAACGATTACTTGGACCTGCCACAATTGTAAGGATGTAAACGTGGAACATCGCGTTATCCCGATGACGCCCCCGCGGTCCGCATCATTCTCAAGCAGTTCGTCTCGGTCGTCCTCTTCCTCATCCAGATCTTCGTCGCGCGGCGGTGGACGGTCCAGCGGTGGCGGCGCCAGTGGGAAATGGTAAGTCTTAACGTAATTTAAGGGATGCCACCGCACGGCCCATTAAACGGCGAAAACTCTGTCCGGGGGTCCGACGTTTTGCCGACGCATCGCCGACGCTTTGCCGACCGGCAAAATCCCAACAAAATAGGGCGTTAACCTACGATTCGCCGAATTTCGCGAAAACCACCGTTCGGTGGGGGTCACGCAACACCCTTACGCGTCCCCCAAAAGGCCCCGTAATTCATAAACCAGCTCCAACGCCGCCTTCGGCGTCAGCTCATCTGGCAGCACCGCCTTCAGGCGCTCTTCAACGTCGGATTCCTTTGTTTTTAAGGGTGCCGGGGCAGGCGTGGCGGAAAATAACGGCAGATCATCTATAATCGCCTTCTGGGCACCACCCCCCTCCCGCTCACCTTTTTCCAAGGCTTCCAGCACCACCTTGGCCCGCTCAACAACGACGGGTGGCAAACCAGCCAAACGGGCGACCTGCACGCCATAACTGCGATCCGCCGTGCCACGTTTCACCTCATGCAGGAAAATCACATCACCATCCCATTCCTTTACAGAAACGGTAGCGTTTTCAACACCTTGCAGCTTATTCGATAGGGCAGACATCTCGTGGTAATGGGTGGCAAACAGCGCACGACAACGGTTCACGTCATGCAAATGCTCTAATGTCGCCCAGGCAATCGACAAGCCGTCATAGGTTGCCGTGCCGCGCCCGATCTCATCCAGAATAACCAGCGCCCGATCATCTGCTTGATTCAAAATCGCCGCCGTCTCCACCATCTCGACCATGAATGTGGACCGACCCCGCGCCAGATCGTCCGACGCCCCCACGCGGCTGAAAATCTGGCTGACAACGCCGATATGCGCGGCCTCTGCGGGGACAAAACTGCCCACCTGCGCCAAAATCGCCAGTAGCGCGTTTTGCCGTAAAAACGTGGACTTACCCGCCATATTCGGCCCGGTCAGCAACCAGATCGGCGCGTCCGTCAGCCCGCAATCATTGGCAATGAACGGCGCGCCGTCCTTCCGCAACGCTGCCTCAACCACAGGATGTCGGCCGCCGGAAATTTCAAAGGTGCGACTGTCATCTACCTTGGGCCGGGTCCAGTTTTCAGTGACCGCCAGATGCGCCATGGCAGCGGCCAGATCAATCTCGGCCAACGCCTTTGCCAGCGCGCCCAGCGGTCCGGCCTTGGCCACAATGGCAGCGGTCAGGCTGGAATAAAGCGTTTTCTCAATCTCCAGCGCGCGCGCACCTGCGTTCAAGATCCGGGTTTCGATTTCAGACAGTTCGACCGTGGTGAAACGCACTTGATTGGCGGTGGTCTGGCGATGGATAAACCGATCATCTGCCAGCATCTTTTCGGCATGGGTTGCGGTGGTTTCGATGAAGTAACCCAACACATTATTATGTTTTATTTTCAGCGACGTAACGCTGGACATGTCAATATATTGCGCCTGCATTCCGGCGATAACGGACCGGCCTTCATCACGCAACTTGCGCACCTCGTCCAGCTCATCCTCATAGCCGGGTGCAATGAATCCGCCATCGCGCGCCAGCAATGGCGGCTCTGCGATCAGCGCCTCCTCCAACAATCCCAGCAGTTCATCATGCCCGGTCAAATCGGCGGCAGCCGTCGTTAACAGATCAGGCATCTCGCCCGGCAACATCCCGGCCACAGCCACAGCCTGACCAAGTGTATTCCGAATGGCGGCCATATCGCGTGGGCCACCACGGTCCAAAGCCAATCTGGACAAGGCACGATCAAGGTCATGGACCCCGCGCAGCTGATCGCGAACATCTGCTGTCTGTCGATTCTGGTCAGTTAAGAAGGCCACGGCGTCTTGCCGGCCGGTGATCACGGACAATGAACATGATGGCGACGCCAACCGCCGCTCTAGCAACCGGGCGCCACCGGCGGTCACAGTCCGGTCAATGCAGTGCAGCAAAGACCCTTGGCGCTCGCCGCCCATGGCCCGCGTCAGTTCCAGCGATTTGCGTGTGGCGGCATCGATTTGTATCGCTGTGGACTGCCCTTCCAACACGGGCGGGCGCAGTAGTGGCAGGTTCCCTTTTTGGGTGATGTCCAGATATTCCGCCACGGCAGACATAGCCGCAATCTCGGCCCGGCCAAAGCTACCGAAGGCGTCAAGCGATCCAACTTTATAAAGCGAACACAGACGTTTTTCGCCCGCCGTACTGTCAAAGGCGGCAGCTCCAAGCGTCGTCAGCGTCGCCCCAGAGTCAGTGACAACCGCATTCCAATCCGCCTCTGAACCATCCACAACAATGACCTCGCGCGGGGTCAGTCGGGCCAGTTCCGGCGCCAATGTTGCACCTGCACAAGGCATCACGTGAAACGCCCCGGTTGAGATATCGACCCAGGCCAGCGCGCCTTCATCCCGCACCACGTGAAACGCCGCCAGAAAGTTATGGCGGCGGGCGTCCAGCAGCGAGTCCTCAGTCAACGTGCCGGGTGTGACCAGCCGGACAACCTCTCGTTTCACAACAGCCTTATAGCCGCGCTTTTTCGCCTCCGCGGGGCTTTCCATTTGCTCGCAGACCGCTACGCGAAATCCCTTGCGGATCAGGGTAAGAAAATACCCCTCCGCGGCGTGATGCGGCACTCCACACATCGGAATGTCCTGATCATCATGCTTGCCGCGTTTCGTCAGGGCGATGTCCAATGCCTCTGCCGCCGCCACAGCGTCGTCAAAAAACATCTCATAAAAATCGCCCATCCGGTAAAACAGCAAAGCATCCGGATATTGCGCCTTGATCTCAAGATATTGCGCCATCATCGGCGTAACAGTGGCTTTTGTAGTGCTCATGCATCCCCCGGGATCATCAGCCGCACATTAACAGGCCATGTTTGCGGCGAAACCCCGAAATCAACCCGTTGCAGCCCCATTCCAGAACCCGTTATGTCTTGTGGACCGAAACGGGGGACAGGATGCCAAAGAATAAACTCACGCGTGAAGACGCATTGCAATTCCACATGCAGCCCAGCCCCGGCAAATGGGAGATTCAGGCAACTGTCCCGATGACAACGCAGCGCGACCTGTCGCTGGCCTATTCCCCCGGCGTGGCGATCCCGTGCGAGGAAATCGCGGCTGATCCGTCCACCGCCTACGACTACACGAACAAAGGCAATCTGGTCGCTGTCATCTCAAACGGGACGGCGGTGCTCGGCCTTGGGAATCTGGGCGCGCTGGGCAGCAAGCCGGTGATGGAAGGCAAATCCGTTCTGTTCAAACGGTTCGCCGACGTGAACTCCATCGATATCGAATTGGATACAGAAGACCCTGACAAGTTCATCGAGGCGGTGCGCCTGATGGGCCCGACCTTTGGTGGGATCAATCTGGAAGATATCAAAGCGCCTGAATGCTTTATCATTGAACAGACGCTGAAAGAGCAGATGAACATCCCCGTGTTCCACGACGATCAGCACGGTACAGCGGTGATTTGCGCGGCGGGTCTGCTGAACGCGCTGCACTTGTCCGGCAAGAAGATCGAAGATGTGAAGATCGTGCTAAACGGGGCCGGGGCCGCCGGGATCGCCTGTATTGAGCTTTTGAAATTCATGGGCGCACGCCATGACAATTGCATCGTCTGTGACACCAAGGGCGTGATCTATCAGGGCCGCACCGAGGGCATGAACCAATGGAAATCGGGACATGCCGTGAATACCGAACTGCGCACGCTGGAAGAGGCGATGAAGGATTGTGACGTGTTCCTTGGCGTATCTGCCAAAGGGGCCGTGACTCAGGCAATGGTGGAAAGCATGGCCCCGAACCCGGTCATTTTCGCCATGGCCAACCCTGACCCCGAAATCACGCCAGAGGATGCGCATGCCGTCCGCGAGGACGCCATTGTTGCCACGGGTCGTAGCGATTATCCCAATCAGGTCAATAACGTGCTTGGTTTCCCCTATCTGTTCCGGGGGGCCTTGGATATTCACGCCCGCGCCATCAATGACGAGATGAAGATCGCCTGCGCCGAAGCGCTCGCCGCTTTGGCGCGCGAGGATGTACCGGATGAGGTCGCCATGGCCTATGGTAAGAAACTGACCTTTGGACGCGACTACATCATCCCAACGCCGTTTGATCCGCGCCTGATCCATCGCATCCCTACTGCCGTCGCGCAAGCTGGGATGAAAACCGGCGTCGCGCGTCGCCCTATTGTGGATATGGACGCTTACGAACTGTCGCTCAAATCCCGGATGGATCCGACCCAATCCATTCTGCGCAGCCTGAACGCCCGCGCCCGCGCCAACCAATCAACATTGGTCTTTGCCGAAGGGGATGATCCGCGCGTTCTACGTGCTGCCGTCCTTTATCAACGGTCCGGCATGGGCAAGGCGCTTGTCGTTGGGCGTGACGATGATGTGAAGGAAAAGCTGACTGCCGAAGGCCTGCCCGAAGCGTTTGCAGAGCTGGAAATCGTCAACGCCGCCAACACCCCGTATCTCGAAACCTATAAGGATTTCCTGTACGATCGCCTGCAACGCAAGGGGTTTGATGCGCAGGACGTTCACCGGATGGCCGCGCGTGACCGGCATGTTTTTGCAGCGCTCATGCTCGCCCACGGTCACGCTGATGGCATGGTCACCGGCGCCACCCGCAAATCCGCGCATATCCTTGAACTGATCAACCACGTCTTTGATGCGCAACCGCATGACGGCGCGGTTGGGGTGACAGCTGTCTTGCATAATGGGCGGATTGTTCTGATCTCTGACACGTTGGTGCATGAATGGCCTGACGAAGATGATCTGGCCGATATCGCTGAACGGGGCGCTTCGGTGGCGCGTGCGCTGGGCTTGGAACCACGCGTGGCGTTCCTGTCATTCTCGACCTTCGGCTACCCGGTATCCGAGCGGGCGGAAAAGATGCATCAGGCACCCAAAGTGCTGGATGCCCGCAAAGCCGATTTTGAGTACGAGGGCGAGATGACCGTCGATGTGGCGATGAATGCGCAGGCGCAAGAAAATTACCCGTTCCAACGGCTGACTGGTCCGGCCAATGTGTTAGTGGTCCCGGCACGGCATTCCGCCTCAATCTCGGTCAAGCTAATGCAGGAAATGGCGGGTGCGACGGTGATTGGGCCGATCCTGTCGGGTATCGGCAAACCGATTCAGGTTTGCTCAACCGTCTCAACCGTCAATGACATCCTGAACATGGCCGTGATTGCGGCTTGTAAGGTGGACTGATGGCGATCTGGAACCTCGGCTCGATCAATGCGGATTTTGTTTACACGGTCCCGCACATTCCAGCGCCCGGTGAAACGCTTAGCTCGACAGGCAGGCAGGCCTTTTTGGGTGGCAAGGGGGCGAATATGTCGGTTGCCGCCGCGCGCGCTGCCGCGCACGTGAACCACATCGGTGCCGTTGGCGGTGACGGTCGCTGGGCCGTGGAGCGGCTGCTGGAATATGGTGTGGACACGCGCAATATCTCGGAGGTTGCAACCGAAACCGCTCAGGCGATCATCATGGTCGATCCGGAGGGTGAAAATGCCATCCTCCTACATCCCGGGGCCAATGCAGAAATCCCGCAAGCCACGCTGCAAACCGCCATGGCCGAGGCGCAGACGGGCGATTGGCTTGTGATTCAAAATGAAACCAACCTGCAACGGACCGCCGCTGCGCTGGGCAAGAAAATGGGCCTGCGCGTGGCTTACGCTGCCGCCCCATTTGATGCAGATCGAGTTTTGGCCGTGCTGCCGCATCTCGATTTCCTGATCCTGAACGCGGTAGAGGCTGAACAACTGAAACAGGCCACCAGTCAGGCACCCAGCGACTTGCCGGTTCGCGACGTGATTGTGACATTGGGCGCAGATGGGGCCGATTGGTATAGTGCCGGAAAGAAAGAGTATTTCCCTGCGATCAAGGTCGACCCGGTCGATACCACCGGCGCAGGCGACACGTTTACCGGTTACGTGCTCGCGGGCCTTGACCGGGGTATGCCCATGGGTCAAGCCATCGTACAGGCGACCAAGGCCGGGGCTCTGATGGTTACCCGGCGCGGGACGGCTGATGTCATTCCTGACCTGTCAGAGGTTCAGGCCTTTCATTTATGAGCAAAGGGCGCGGCATCGCCCCACAGCTCCAGCACCCGCGCATCCCGCCCGCAGGACTCGCGGTAAAACGCGTAGGCATCGCTTTGCTTTTTCGGACCGCGTCGGGTCAGGATCGTTGATGTGCCGCGATAATAATCTTGGTGATAGGCTTCGGCCTCGTAAAACGTTGCCTCCTCCAAAATTGGGGTCACAATCGTTTGGCCGAGGATCTGTTGCGCCGAGGCCTTGGCCACTTCTGCCGCGGCGCGTTCTTCTGGGTCAGAAGTGAAAATCGCCGTGCGGTATACGTCACCCCGGTCACAGAACTGCCCACCCGCATCCGTCGGATCAACAGAGCGGAAGAATGCGTGCAGTATCTGGGCGTAGCTGACGACATCGGCGTCATAGGTGATCGCGACCGCCTCATAATGGCCGGAGCCTCTGAGCGTCTTGTAGGTCGGGTCGGCCGTCGTGCCACCGGTATACCCCGATACTACTTCGCTGACGCCGTTGACCTTTTCAAAATCGCTTTCGATGCACCAGAAACAACCACCGGCAAGGACGGCGGTTTGAATATCTTCAGCGGCAGCCATCTGGCCAATTGGCAGCAGGGCCAAGGCCGCAATAACAGGTTTCAACATCATAAATCTCCTTTGACGCTACCCTTTCAGCCTTTCAGATCACCGTGCAATCATCATGACCCTATCTCACGCGCTGTTTACTACTTGGAACATAGCAAACTCTGTCCTAGCGTGCCGCTAAACGGAGGATGCAATGCGTGATGCAACCATTTTCTAAGACTGATGGAGGAACCATGAAAATTGCTATGTGGTCCGGGCCGCGCAACCTGTCGACGGCGATGATGTATGCTTTTGGGAACCGGGCGAATTGCGCCGTCTGGGACGAGCCGTTCTACGCCCCCTATCTTGCTGCGACGGATCTGGATCATCCGATGAAAGACGCGATTATCGCCGCGCATGAAACCGATCCCCAGATCGTGGCACAGCGCTGCGCAGGTCCGGTTCCCGACGGGAAACGGCATTTCTACATGAAGCAGATGCCGCACCACATGATCGACGGCTTCCCGCTGGATTGGGCGCAGGGTTGCGTACATGTCCACCTGATCCGACACCCGGCACGGGTCATGGCCAGCTACGGGGCCAAGCGGGACGAGATGACATTGGAAGATATCGGTTTTTCGCAACAGGCGGCACTTTATGAAAGGCTCGGCGGCATTGTGATCGACAGCGCCGATATCCGGGCTGATCCAGAGGGTATGCTGCGCAAACTCTGCACCGCCATCGATCTGCCTTTCGACCCTGCCATGCTGTCATGGCCCGCTGGCCCGCATCCGCAGGACGGGGTTTGGGCAGATCACTGGTATGGGGCGGTGCATAAAAGTACAGGATTTGCCGGGCCAGAAGGGCCGTTGCCAACGTTGCCGGATCATCAGGATATACTGGCGAAGGCCTTGCCGACCTACCGGTTCCTGGAAGAAAAGAAGCTCTATAGCGTTTGACGAAATATCTGAGACATCACGTATCACCTAACGCTTTAAAGAACCTTTTCCAGCTGAACCTCGCCATCCGATTCTTTTCCGGTTAGCGCGTATCCCAGCCGTTCATAAAACGCGATGGCGGCGGTATTGCTTTCCACGGCCTGTACTTGAACAACGCGGCAGCCGCGCTGGCGCGCCCAATCCTCGGAAAATGCTATCGCCGCTGTGCCATAGCCCTTACCTTGCGCATCCTGACCGATCAAAAGGCGCCAGATATAGGCCCCGTCGGGCGCGTCGATCTCGCCCCGGTCTTCATGTTCGGACATGTCAATCAAGGCCAGCATGCCAATACGCTGATCACCGTCCCAGATGCAGAAATCATAGGCCCCTGTTTCGAACCGCACCTGCGCAATCGTGACGGCGTTGGGCGCGACAAAGTCACTTTGATCATCGCGCACCGTGACCTTGTGCAACGGCCCGACATCATCCATCGTGATCGGGCGCAGTTCGGTCGGCATGGCTTACCCCTTTGTGCGGCGATTCCGTGCGGCTAGCAGTTTCAGACGCAGCGCGTTCAATTGGATGAACCCTTGCGCATCCGTCTGGTCATAGGCGCCCATGTCATCTTCGAACGTCACATGTTCTTCGGAATAGAGCGTTTCATCAGACCAGCGGGCAACGGTGGTGCAAGATCCTTTATACAGCTTCACGCGAACGGTGCCGGATACATGTTCCTGCGACTTGTCGATCAAGGCTTGCAACATCTCGCGTTCTGGCGAGAACCAGAAACCGTTATAGATTAGCTCTGCGTAACGCGGCATGATGCTGTCTTTCAGGTGGCCCGCGCCACTGTCCAGCGTGATCTGTTCAATCCCGCGATGTGCTTCGAGCAACACAGTGCCGCCGGGGGTTTCATAGACACCCCTGGATTTCATCCCGATAAACCGGTTTTCGACCAGATCAAGGCGACCCACGCCATGCTTGCCACCCAATTCGTTCAGTTTGGTCAGGATCGTGGCGGGTGACATCGCCTCACCATTGATGGCAACGGCGTCACCCTTTTCAAAGGTTATTTCGACCATCTCCGGCGTATTCGGGGCATCCTCGGGTGCAACGGTGCGCTGATAGACATGTTCCGGCGCTTCTTCTGCCGGATCCTCAAGGATTTTGCCCTCAGACGATGTGTGCAGCAGGTTCGCATCGACGCTAAACGGGGCCTCACCGCGCTTATCCTTGGCAATTGGGATCTGATGCTTTTCGGCAAAGTCGATCAGTTTGGTCCGGCTGCCCAAATCCCATTCGCGCCACGGGGCGACGACGGAAATCTCTGGGTTCAGCGCATAGGCGGCCAGTTCAA
Organism: uncultured Paracoccaceae bacterium; assembly: GCA_947503925.1. Classification (GTDB taxonomy): domain Bacteria; phylum Pseudomonadota; class Alphaproteobacteria; order Rhodobacterales; family Rhodobacteraceae; genus Yoonia. The sequence continues at coordinate 82,976 of CANNFQ010000008.1, forward strand.
ACCGGATTTGGTCATTGCCCTTGCCGGTCGCACCATGGGACACGGCATCAGCACCTTCAGCCGCTGCAATCTCGACCAATCGCTTGGAAATCAACGGGCGGGCGATGGATGTGCCCAGCAGATACAGACCCTCATAAAGCGCGTTGGCGCGGAACATCGGGAACACGAAATCGCGCACGAATTCTTCGCGCAGATCTTCGATATAGATGTTGGTGGCACCCATCATCTCGGCCTTTTTGCGAGCGGGTTCCAGCTCTTCTCCCTGGCCCAGATCGGCGGTAAAGGTCACCACCTCGCAGCCATATTCCGTCTGCAACCATTTCAGGATGATCGATGTATCAAGCCCACCAGAATAGGCGAGAACGACTTTTTTCGGAGCAGTCATGCGCGTGCCTTTGCGTCAGAAGTGTCTGATTGCGCGCGATAGCGGTTTTCGCATGGCAGGGCAAGGATAGGGGCGTTGACGGTTCGGTCGGACCGTGCAAGCAAAGCGGGAATACAACTCAAAGAGGCTCCTCATGGCATTTCAGATCATCCGGCACGCGTTTTCAATGATCTTTGGGAATCTCGGACAGGCGCTGCGTGTTTCTGTCGGGCCATATCTTTTGTTGATACTGGCTATTGTCGGTGTGCTGACGCTCGCGGGCTTTCCCGGCGGTTACGCGACTTATCCGGAATCAAGTACTCTCTATCGAAACACACTTGATCCGGTCGCTGCGGTGTTTGTGTTTTTGGTCGTTGTCTTTTCAGTTTTCGTCTTTGGTTGGGTTGCCGTGGCGTGGCACCGATTCATATTGCTGGAGGAGTATTCGGGATTATTGCCAAAGTCAGTCGGATTGCCCATTTGGCGGTATATCGGCCTATCATTGGTTCTGGCGTTGATAATGTTTTGCCTAATGTTTCTGGTTGGCTTCGCCGTCGGTGCGATCGTGAGCATCGTAAACGCTCTTAGAACCTCGCTCGGCCTTTTCATGATTGAGTTCATGATGACTAGCCTAGCAAGCTATCTTTGGTTTCGTTTAGCGATTGTTCTGCCCGCAATCGCTACAAATAATCCCCTCAGTATTGGTGAAGCCTGGCGTAGAACGGGAGAAATTGGCAAGACAGTTCTGGCTGTAGCAGTAGCACTCGTCGCAATGAATCTGGTCATTCAAGAAACAGTGTTTACGCTATTTACCAACGATCCGACCATTCAGATTATTCAACTGGTTCTACAGCTGATTACTATGTGGTTGATGCTAATGGTTGGATTGAGCATCCTAACCACGATTTACGGTCACCTGATCGAAAAGCGCCCGCTAATCGAATAGCTGCCGCACAAAATTCACATCGCCCAAATTGTACAGTTCTGCCATCGCATCCCGTGGTGTCATCCAAAGGGCGGTGTGGCCTTCCTCGCGCGGTGCGCCATGCGCCCGCACTGGATGAGCGGCATAGATGTGGCACAGTTTCTCGGCGTGAATGCCATATTCGGGCATATAGACAAACCGACGAAACGCGCCCAACCGCCGCGGGTTGGCGATCCGCCAACCTGTTTCCTCGAACACCTCCCGGTGCAGGGCCCGCACGGGGCTTTCGCCCGGATCAATCCCGCCACCGGGCAATTGCACTTCGCTATGCGGGGCGGCTTGGTAGGTCAGCAAAAGCATACCATCGCGGGGCAGAATGGCATATGCGCCGGGTCGCAACGTGTACTGCTGTCCCGTTTTTGGTGCATCGCCATACCGTCTGATCATAACTTGCCCCCTTGGACGCGCGGTTGCTCCGCCTATATAGGCGCGGTATGCCAACTCCTGACATGTTAGGAAAGACCATGAGCCTCGGCACCCAAATCGCTTGGGACGATACCGTCCTGCCGTTTCAACTTGATGCCTCCGATATCCGTGGCCGTGTGGCCCGGTTGGATGGGGTGTTGGAACAGGTTCTGTCGCAGCATAACTACCCACCGCTGGTCGAAGGGCTGGTGGCGGAAATGGCACTGCTGACGGCGTTGATTGGTCAAACCGTCAAGCTGCGCTGGAAACTGTCATTGCAGGTCCGCAGTTCCGGCCCGGTGCGTTTGATTGCGACCGATTACTACGGCCCCACTGATGACGGGCAGCCCGCCCGCATTCGCGCCTATGCATCCTACGATGCCGAAGAGCTGGACAAAACAGCTGACCCGTTCAGCCAGATTGGCAGCGGCTATTTTGCCATCCTGATTGATCAGGGGCAGGGCATGACACCCTATCAGGGGATCACACCAATCGCAGGTGGGTCGCTATCGGCTTGTGCGGAAACCTATTTCGCTCAGTCCGAACAGCTGCCAACCCGGTTTTCGCTGACCTATGGCCAGTCGCAAATACCGGGCGAGGCCACGCATTGGCGGGCCGGCGGTATGATGCTGCAACACATGCCCAAAGCCTCGCCCGAAATGTCCGGCGAAGGCGGTTCTGGCGAAGATGGATTGCTGGATGCGACGGATATCCTTGATGCGGATGAAGGTGAAAACTGGACCCGTGCCAATGCGCTGCTGGACACCGTGGAAGAGATTGAGCTGATCGGCCCCGGCGTCGCTCCAACGGACCTGCTGGTGCGGTTGTTCCATGAAGAACAACCAAGGGTGTTTGACGCCCAGGCAATCAGCTTTGGCTGCAGTTGTTCGGAAGACAAGGTGCGACAAAGCCTCTCGATCTATTCGGCCAAGGACATTGGCACCATGACCACGGATGACGGTACCGTCACCGCCGATTGCCAATTTTGCGGTGCGCATTACAGCTTTGACCCCGACACGCTTGGGTTCGAGGCCAAGGATACCAGTGCCTGATCTGGAAAAACGGTTACTGGACGCGCTGTCCCGACAGGGCAGCGCGTCATCTGACTTTGACCTGAACGACGATGTGCCGGTCCCCGACTGCAAACTGACGCCGGCTGCGGTTCTGTTGGCGGTCCGTGCGGAGGCTGGGACGCTTATCCTGACTAAACGCTCTGCCCGGCTGAAACATCACCCGGGGCAGATTGCATTTCCCGGTGGGAAACAGGACCCGGGTGATCCAACGCCAGAGGACGCCGCCCTGCGCGAAGCGCAAGAAGAAATCGGGCTGCCCCACAACATCGTCCAGGTTCTTGGCACATTGCCACCACATCAAACTGTGACCGGTTATCAGGTCACGCCGGTGCTGGCGATGGTCACTGGCGTTTACGATCCGATCCCCGAAGCAGGCGAAGTCAGCGAAGTGTTTGAAGTCCCGCTCGGGCATCTGATGAACCCCGCGATGTTCCGCGTTGAAGGGCGGCGCTGGCAAGGGCGCAAACGGTTCTACTACACCGTGCCTTACGGCCCCTATTACGTTTGGGGCGCAACCGCCCGGATATTGCGTGCGCTGGCAGAGCGGATGTCATGACCCGGATTGCGGCATCATGGTTGGCCGGCGATGCAGCCCAGCGCGTTTGCGGCCTACTGACCGATGCGGATTATCAGGTCTGGTTTGTAGGTGGTTGTGTGCGCAATGCGCTGATGGGTCAACCTGTCGCTGATCTTGATCTGTCCACCAATGCCTTGCCGCAAAAGGTAATGGAGCTGGCACAGGCCGCAGGACTGAAGGTGATCCCCACAGGGATCGACCATGGCACGGTGACGGTTGTCGCGGACGATATCCCGTTTGAGATCACGACCTTTCGTCGCGATGTCGCCACCGATGGACGGCGGGCGACCGTTGCCTATGCGGACAACATGGTCGATGACGCAAGGCGGCGCGATTTCTCCATGAACGCGCTTTACGCCGCCCCGGACGGAACCATTTCTGACCCGCTTGGGGGCTTGACTGATCTGGAAGTCCGGCGCATTCGGTTCATTGAAAACGCCGACGCGCGGATCAAGGAAGATTACCTGCGTATCCTGCGCTTTTTCCGGTTCAACGCGTGGTATGGCGACCCCGCAGAGGGGCCGGATGCTGATGGGCTTGCCGCCTGCGCGGCGAATATCGAAGGGTTGAAATCACTGTCGGTAGAGCGGATCACTTCCGAACTGCTGAAACTGCTTAGCGCGCCTGATCCAGCACCAGCAATGGCATCCATGGCGACGACGGGGGCGTTGGCGCAGATTCTGCCAGGAGCCGTAACAACGACGCTGACCGTCTTGGTCCACCTCGAACAACAGGCAGATCTGGTGGCAGATCCGATCCGGCGGCTCGCGGCATTGGGTGGCGATCCGGTAAGTGCGTTGCGGCTTTCCAAAGCGCAGATGGCCCATCTTGGTCAGATCAGCCGCGATCTGCCGGATGCAGAGGCCGCTTATCGTTATGGCGGTAAGGTCGGGTTGGATAGGCTGGCGGTCATGGCGGCCAGTCTTGGACAGCAGATCGATCCAGACGCGGTTCAAGCGGTTAAACACGCTGCTGACCAAACCTGCCCACTAGTCGCCGCTGATCTGATGCCGAAGCTGAAGGGTCCGGCGCTTGGCAAGGCATTGAAACAGGCTGAACTACGGTGGATCGAGTCTGGCTTCACCCTGACAAAGGCTGATCTGCTTGGCTGACTTTCTGCCCCTGATCGGGTTCGTCTTCTTTGGTCTGTTCTCGCCCGGGCCTAATGTAATCCTGCTCACGGCATCAGGTGCGCGTTTCGGGTTTCGGCACACAATACCGCATGTTTTGGGTGTTGCGATTGGGGTTGGGATAACCTCGGCAATCACGGGTTACGGGGTGGGCGCGCTGTTGGCGCAGCAACCGGGGCTGACACTGGCCTTGAAAACCGGTGCCTGCCTATGGATTCTTTGGATGGCCTACCAGCTTTGGCACGCTGACCCGGCCAAGGGGCAAAGCCGCGACCGCCCTTTCACATTCATTGAGGCGGTGCTGTTTCAATGGATCAACCCCAAGGTCTGGGCCGTCGCGCTCAGTGCCATGGCTTACGTGCCAGCGATGTCGCCAAGCGGACAGGCGGTTACGCTTGCGACCACATTTTCTACCATCAATCTGGGGGTTTGTCTGTTCTGGTCTGCGGCAGGTGCATTGCTTGCCTATCTTTTGACCAACCCTGTCGCTTGGCGCGTTTTCATGCGCGTCATGGCGCTCGCGCTGGGCGTGTTTTCCGTTCTGGTTTTCCTCTGACGAAAACCTTGTTATGTCTGCGGCGCACCTACCCTGTAAGGCAGACCAATGTTTCGATATTTCGAAGGCCTGGTCGATCCCTATACCGCGTATCAGGAGACCGACACGCCGCCCAAGCGGCTCTATCCGTTTCTGCGTATCTATGCAGAACCGTTCAAACGCATATTGCTGATCACCGGGATTGCGTCGGTGGTAATCGCGGGGGTGGAAATCTGGCTTTTGGGCTATGTTGGGCGGTTGGTGGATACCATGTCCAGCGGTTCGCCAGCGGATGTTTGGGCACGCTACGGCACCGAATTCATTCTTGTGGCACTGTTCATTCTGACGCTGCGGCCGGTGCTGCACATCTTTCAGGTCATGCTGCTGAACAACACGATCTTCCCCAATTTCGTGACACTGGTGCGCTGGCGCGCGCACAAGCATGTGTTGCGGCAATCGGTGGGTTGGTTCGAGGATGATTTTGCGGGCCGGATCGCCAACCGGATCATGCAGACGCCGTCCGCTGCAGGTGAGGTTATATTCCAACTCTTTGATGCGCTGACCTTTGCCGCCGCTTATGTCGTCGCTGCTGCCGTTCTGCTGGGGCAGGCCGATATCCGACTGGTCGTCCCGCTGCTGTTGTGGCTTGTTCCCTACCTTTTGTTGTTGCGCTGGGTGGTCAAACGGATTGGTCCGGCATCAGAGGCGGCATCAAATGCGCGCAGCAAGGTCACCGGTCGGATCGTTGACAGCTATACCAACATCCATTCGGTCAAGATGTTCGCCCATCACGACCGCGAAATCGCCTACGCCAAAGAGGCGATGGAGGAAAGCCGCCAGACCTTCCAGGCTGAAATGCGGCTTTATACGATCATGGATGTGGGCCTGATGATCCTGAACGGTCTTTTGATCGTCGGGGTCGTGGGATGGGCCATGTGGCTATGGGGTATGGGCACGGCAACGGTGGGTGTTGTTGCCGTTGCAACGACGCTGGCGCTGCGCCTGAACGCCATGTCGGGCTGGATCATGTGGGCAACCAGCAATTTCTTTCGGGAATTAGGGGTCGTGTCCGAAGGGATGCAGACTATCGCCCAACCCGTAACCCTGCTGGATCAAACCAAAACCGATTTGCAGATCAACGCCGGCAAGGTAGAGATCGATAACCTGTCGCACCATTATGGCAAGGATGCAGGCGGACTGGACCGGATCAACCTGACCATCGCAGCCGGTGAAAAAGTCGGGCTTGTTGGGCAATCCGGTGCGGGTAAATCGACCCTCGTGAAGCTACTTTTGCGGTTCTATGACGCCGAAAGCGGTGTGATTGCCCTTGATGGGCAGGACATTATGCAGGTGGCGCAGGACAGCCTGCGGCGGATGATCGGGATGGTCCAACAGGACAGCGCCCTGTTGCACAGATCGGTGCGCGACAACATCGTCTATGGCAACCCCACCGCAACTGATGATGACATGATCGCTGCAGCCCGCAAGGCAGAGGCGCATGAATTTATCCTTGGTCTGGAAGACAGCGAAGGCAACAAAGGATACGAGGCCAAGGTCGGCGAACGCGGGGTGAAATTGTCTGGCGGACAACGCCAGCGGATCGCGCTGGCCCGGGTGATCCTCAAGGATGCGCCGATCCTGCTCTTGGATGAGGCGACCAGCGCCCTAGATAGTGAAGTAGAAGCCGCCATTCAGCGCACGCTTTACGGAATGATGGAAGGCAAGACGGTGATCGCCATCGCGCACCGCCTGTCCACCATCGCGCGTATGGATCGGATCATCGTCATGGATCAGGGCCGCATCATCGAAGACGGCACCCATGATGAATTGTTGGCGGCAAATCGACAATATGCAAGGTTCTGGGCGCGGCAATCGGGCGGTTTTCTGGGGCAGGATACGCGAGTAGCAGAATGACGCCAGAACGCTGGATTGATCCTTTTGAGCGGGCGGAAGGACCGCCGCCGCAGACGCTGATGGCGTTTTTGCGGTGGTGTTTGCGTGGCAGCACGAAAGTTACGATCGCGGCCGGTCTGGTATCGGCGCTGGCCGGTACGCTGGAGGTGATGACTGCCCTGATGCTCGGTTGGGTTATCGATGCGGCCCTCACATCCAACGCAGGCAGCTACTTCTCTGATAACGTGATCCTGTTGCTTGGGGTGACTGCGTTTTTCGTGATCCTGCGCCCGATCATCCTCGGCGTCTCGGGCGTCATGCAGGCCGTCGTCGTTGGTCCATCGCTTAGCAATCTGATCCTGTCACGGCTGCATCGGCATTCGCTTGGTCAATCGGTCACCTTCTTTGATGATGATTTTGCCGGACGTATTGCGCAGAAACAGATGCAAGCGGCACGTGCCACGACCGACCTGATTGTGGATATGATCCACACAGTTGCCTTCGCGCTCGCCTCCTTGGTCGGATCTGTCATCCTGCTGCTGACCATCGACATGCGCACCGCAGCGCTTCTGGCGTTTTGGGTTGCGGCTTACATTCTGATGATCCGGTTTTTCATGCCGCGTATCCGCGAACGATCCAAGGCGCGGGCGTCGACGCGCGCCATGGTGACGGGGCAGGTGGTTGACACCATTACCAACATCAAAACGGTCAAACTGTTTGCTCATGATGATCACGAGGATCGGGCGGCGATCGATGCTATGGCGACCTATTGGGGGACGGCAGTCAATTATGGCTGGCTGTCAGCATCCTTCCGGTTCTGGTTAATGGCACTGGGCGGGCTGCTGCCCATCCTGCTGGTTGGTGCAACGCTGTATTTCTGGACCATGGGAGCCGCCACCGCAGGCGACATTGCCGCAGCTGGGGCGATCGCGCTACGCTTGTCGCAAATGACCGGCTGGGTCAGTTTCACCCTAATGGGCATGTACGCCAATGTCGGCGAGATTGAAGATGCGATGCATACGCTTAGCCCGCCTCATAAACTGACAGATGCGGATGGCGCGGCATTGCTCAGCGCTGACAACGGGGCGATTGACCTACAGCATGTCAGCTTCAGCTACGGTGGCGGACCCGGTGGCCTGAATGATGTCAGCCTGACCGTTGCGCCAGGCGAGAAACTGGGGTTGGTTGGGGCGTCCGGCGCGGGGAAATCGACCCTTGTTGCACTGCTTTTGCGGCTCTACGACACTGAAGCGGGCCGTGTTTTGGTCGACGGACAGAATGTGCGCGACGTGACGCAGGAAAGCCTGCGCCGTCAGATCGCGATGGTCACGCAGGAAACGGCCATGTTCAATCGCTCTGCACTGGACAATATCCGATACGGTAAACCCGACGCCACGCGGGAAGAGATTGAAGCGGCGGCCAAACAGGCTGAGGCGCATGATTTTATTCTGGATCTGGAAGATCACAAAGGGCGCAAGGGTTATGGCGCGCATCTGGGTGAGCGCGGCGTCAAATTGTCCGGCGGGCAAAGGCAACGGATCGCCATCGCGCGCGCCATCCTGAAAGACGCGCCGATCCTAGTGCTGGACGAAGCGACAAGCGCGCTCGATTCCGAAGTGGAGGCAGCAATCCAGCACGCGCTTGAAAAGATAATGGATGGCAAAACTGTCATCGCCATTGCGCACCGGCTGTCCACATTGGCGCGGATGGATCGGATCGTCGTGCTTGACGCGGGGCGTATTGTCGAGGAAGGCACGCATGCCGATCTGCTGGCCCTAGGCGGACTTTATGCCCGCTACTGGAACCGGCAGTCAGGTGGGTTCATAAATGTGAAAGACGCCGCTGAATAAATGTTGACGATAGAAAGCTTGAATCACCTTGGCATGGGGCGTGCCTCTGACGGGCAATCAGTGCTGCCACGCGTTCTTCCTGGTGAGGAAGTGGAGGTCGCACAGGACGGCACCTTGCGCATCGTGACACCGTCACCGGACCGCGTTGCAGCCCCTTGTCGCCATTTCAAAACCTGTGGCGGCTGCGCGATGCAGCACGGGTCAGATGATTTTGTTGCGGAATGGAAAATGGATGTCGTCCGCAACGCGTTACGGGCGCGTGGGTTGGACGCTGACATGCGCCCCATCGTGACTTCCCAAGCGCAATCGCGCAGACGGGCGAAGTTTTCCGGAAAACGGACCAAGAAAGGTGCGATGGTAGGGTTTCACGCCAAAGCGTCCGACATGTTGGTGCAAGTACCCGATTGCCAGTTGATTACACCTGCACTTGCGCAGGTTCTGCCCGTATTGGAGGCGCTGACGGTCATGGCTTGTTCGCGCAAAGGCGAAATTGACCTAACCGTGACGGATACACCGCTCGGCGTAGACATCCTTGTCGAAACGGACAAGCCCCTGACGCCGCAATTGCAGATCGAATTGGCGGGTTTTGCCCAATCGAATGGCCTGTCACGGCTAAGCTGGAATGATGAAACTGTGGTTACAATCAATGCACCCGCCCAGAATTTTGGTGACACTGCTGTGACACCACCGCCCGGGGCTTTTCTGCAAGCGACCAAGGAAGGGGAGCTGGCATTACTGGCCGCCGTGAGTGAAATTACCCAGGATGCCACGCGCATTGCCGACCTCTTTGCAGGCTGCGGCACTTTCACCCTGCCATTAGCCAAACGGGCAGAGGTGCACGCGGTGGAAGGGGTGTATGACATGCTGGCGGCGCTCGACCGTGGGTGGCGCAGCGGATATCAGCTGCGCAAGGTCACAGCCGAAACACGCGACCTGTTCCGACGACCGCTGGAACCGGATGAATTGAACGGGTTCGACACTGTGGTCATTGACCCGCCTCGCGCCGGGGCGGAAGCACAGATCGCAACCCTCGCCAGGTCTGACGTTGGCACCATCGCCATGGTATCCTGCAACCCGGTCACGTTCGCCCGGGACGGAGCCGCGCTGGTCACCGCAGGGTATAATATGAACTGGGTCCAAGTGGTCGATCAATTCCGCTGGTCACCCCATGTAGAACTTGTGGCATCATTCACACGACCTTGATCGCAGCACCTATGTTTTTCTACCATTAACCTAGTTTTTGGTGTAGCACGTCATAAACGGCGTAGACCGAAAAATTGGGCAGAGTGTAATGATTTCAAGACGATCAATGATGGTTGGGGCCGCGCTTGGCGTGGCCGGGTGTTCATCAGGTGTGCCGAAATATCGGGGGCCTGAGGTAACGCGGATTCAGGTCTTTAAAGCAAAGCGACAGATGCAACTTTTGCATCACAATGGGCTTTTGCGGGAATACCAGTTTCAGTTGGGCTTCGCGCCGACAGGGCACAAGGTGCATGAAGGTGACGGGCGCACACCCGAAGGCGCTTATGTGATTGACCGCCGCAACCCTTACAGTCGGTTTCACCTGTCACTTGGTATTTCTTACCCCAATGCCAATGATATCGCTTATGCCAAGGCGCATGGGCTTGATCCGGGCGGTGACATTTTTATCCATGGCACGCCAACCCGTGCCGTTGGTATCCCGGATTGGACCTGGGGCTGCATTGCCGTTCAGAACGAAGAGATGGATGAAATTTACGCCATGGTGAACAATGGCACCCAGATCTTCATCTACGCATGACCCCGTCCCGGATTTGATCCGAAATCTCTAAGTCAACATTAAAACGCAGCGCTTGGGATTGGGCGCTGCACTGCCGGATCACTGCCCATATTCATCACCCACCACAGCTTGCCAGCGCTTTCCTGGAACCAGGCAAAGCCCATCTGACGGCCGTTCGGATCCAGGATAACGGCGCGCGTGTCTTCCTGTTCCATCCATGCTGCAAGCGTCGGCAACTCGCCTTCGTAGGATTCAGAGATGTTTTCGCCCAGCAACCGACCAGGGAAACCGACCCGGCGGGCGCGGTCGACAGGGCTGGATCCATCCGACCCAAACAGCCAGGGGCGATTCTGGATCGACATATCGCGGGCATGGGTCGCGGCGGCAGCATTCAGCTGCGCATTCAGCGCAACAGGCGCCAGACCACGGGCCGAGCGTAGCGCGTTGACGCTGTCGAGCATGCGGAACTGGATTTCAGCCTCTTGCCCGGACCTGATCCGATATAGGGTCGGCAAGGGTAAGCCATCTGGGCCAATACGATCCGCAGGGACCTGCGCACAGGCGGTCAGCCCCAAGGCACCAAGCCCAAACATCATTTCACGTCGATACATCGTCAGCACTACCATCTTGTTCATCATTCCTTAGCCGTATTGGACTGACACTTCAAACACACATGCGCGGAACTCTGCATGGTCTGACAATTGTTTGATTTGTTATGGGCGCAAAGACACACTAGAACACGGCAAGCCAATCGACTCTGTTAATGGAGAAAGTGATGTCTGACGACCTGATCAACCGCATGTCGCGCCGCAGCTTCCTGGCCGCCACGGCAGCTACGATCGGCGCGGGTGCCGCAGCACAGACCGCCAATTCCACTGAAATCGAAAGCGACATCAGCGCAGGTGTGCAGCGCAACATTGCCAGCTTCCGGTCGCTCGACTGGCAGCCCTATTTTAGCAACCTGCGTAATGGCGCAATCCTCGTGGATATCCAATCGCGCGCCCTGCATTACTGGTCCGAAGATCAGGCCATCTATAAGCTGTTCCCGACAAGCGTCCCCCTAACAGAAGATCTGACACGCAAGGGCCGAACAGAAATTACCCGCAAGGTTGAAGGACCCAGCTGGGCCCCGACACCTGCAATGAAGCTGCGCAACCCAGAATGGCCCGATTTCATTGGCCCGGGTCCTGATAACCCATTAGGAACGCATGCTTTGCACCTGTCTTGGCAATATTACCGGATCCATGGCACACATGATACGCGCAAGATCGGGCGGCGGTCGTCAAATGGTTGCATCGGGCTTTACAACGAACAGATCGCCGAGCTCTACGACTATGCAAAAGTCGGCACACAGGTGCTGTTGATCTGACGGAAAGTGACTGTTCAGAATGCAAGCGCGCCGTTTAAGGCGTTATGCGAAAAACCTGAATCACCTAAGGATGCCTGAAATCAAAGATTTCAACGCGCTAGGTTATACTTGATGTCTCAGATATTCCGTCAAACGCTATAGGAGCTTTTGCTTTTCAGCGCCAGCTCGTACGAAACTTGCTCATCTTGTCGCGCAGCTTCGCGCGCAATCTGGTGGGCATCACCTCGTCATCCTCAACCTGCCGGGTGTTTTCGTCTGGCTTTGGCTGATCCACACCCGACGCCGCCTGCCTATTTTGCGATACTGGAGTGCCAAGAACCAGCGGGGCGGGTTTGGCGGGTTCTTCGGTGTCAGCACCCAAAACAAGCGGTTCCGGCTTCGCCGCCGGTCGCTTATCTGTCCCTTTCGATTCTTCGTTGAATTCGCGCACCCAGTCCGGAACAAAACGACGTTCTTTTGTGGTGGGCGGTTCCGGCGCCTTTTCTTTGACAGGGGCGGATTTCAGAACATAATCATTGGTTTCAGACACGAGACGATTCAGCGTTTTACCCAGATTGCTCTTTTGTGGCAGGACCAGCGGGGCCGCACGCGCCTTTGTCGGATCAATCATATCCGCCCATTCGCGGGCAGATTGCAGACGCTCCTTGGGCAGGACACGCATTGCCTTGTCTATCGCAGCGAGAAACGCGGTGTCATATTCGTCAAAACGACCCGACAGCGGAACACAAGGATCTTCACTACCTCCCGCAACTTCGGCCATGCGAGTCTGGCTATTGGGTGCCACCTCACCCGAAATGACATGATAAAACGTCGCCGCCAACGCATAAAGGTCGCTGCAAGGGGTCTGCTTGCCCCCGGCGAAATAGAACTCTTGTGGTGAATAACCATCCTTGACTACCAGCACAGCCGACATCGCACGGGTTTCGCGGCTTGCCTCTTCACGCGCGGCGCCAAAATCGATCAGAACAGGGCTGCCCCATTTATCAAGCAGGATGTTGTCCGGCGAAATGTCGCGGTGCAAAAGATCCTGCTGATGGATCAAATCAATAGCATCCAGCAGTTTGATCAGGATATCGACGATCTGACCGGGGTGCAAAGATGAACGATCATTCTTGATGATGTCCAGAAGGTCACGACCATCGATCATATCCAGCGCCATATAGGCGGTGTCATTGTCCTCGAAGACACGATGCACCCCAATCACATTGGGGTGGCGTAGCTTTGCGATCGCACGAGCCTCGCGCATAAACATGTCCACGAGGGATCGGTATTTGTCCTGATTAGCCGTTGACCGAACCAGCACAGATTTTCCGGCGCGATGGCAGAACACTTCGGGAAAGCACTCTTTGATCACGACATCGCGGTCTAGGTAGTTGTCTTTCGCCAGATAGGTGATGCCGAAACCACCATTGCCCAACTTACGTGTAATCGTGAACTGATCGCTCAACAACGGCGTTCCGTCAGGCAGCGCTTCGTTGCGCTCCTCTGGAATAGCCTCAGGCTGTTTGCTCTGTAGCGACGTCATCGTTTACCAAACCGCGTGCGTTATCGGCACGTTTCCAAAAGTACGAACGAGTCATCAATGGAGCGCAAATATGTTTGCTTTGCGGCGTAGTTGGGAAAAGTTGTAGGTATTTCTTAATGATTAGGCGTCGCAGGAAAACCCGTTGCAGCTTAAATTTTTTTAAATCCTATCTGCCTATCAGATGACCAACGGATCGGACACGCGCCAGTTGCGCGGTTACGAAACAGGAGGTTGTCGAATGGTCAATACTTGGGATGGGCGGAACCGACGCAACCGATGGCGCCGGATGAACCTGCGTTACAAAATGCCCATTCTCGTTGCGCTACCCACGCTAGCCATCATGATTGCCGCATCGGCCTTTTCGTTTTTCGGCGCGCGGTTGGCGCTGGATGCCCAGCGCGACCTCGCCTTTGAACAACTGATTGATGAAAAGGCGGAGGCGTTAAACTCCTGGCTTGCGGAGGTCGAAACTGACATGGTTGTGCTGGCCAATGGCCGGGCAACGCAGGATGCGATTGTTGCGTTTAGTGATGGTTGGAACGTCCTTGATGGCGATCCTGAACAGGTTCTGCAGCGGCTCTACATCACCGGAAATGCGAATCAACAAGGTGAAAAAGACAAGCTTTTGGACGCTGACGACGGTTCGGCGTGGTCGGCCACACATGCCCGGTTTCATACCAGTTTTCGCAATTTTCAAATTGAAAGAGGATACTATGACCTTTTCCTCTTCGATCTGAACGGCAACCTGATCTATTCTGTCTTTAAGGAATTGGATTTCGCGACCAACTTCCGCAACGGCGAATATGCGGATAGTGATCTTGGGGTTGTGTTCCAGGTGGCCGTTGATTTGCCAGCCGGTGAATACCACGTCACCGACTTTGCGCCTTATGCGCCCAGTTATGGGGCGGCGGCAAAGTTCGTCGCCATGCCAGTTTTTGACGATGCTGGCACACGTATCGGGGTTGCAGCGCTGCAATTGCCAGTCGATCAAATCGCCGAAATTTTGTCGACGTCGCCGCTCTTGGGTGAAACGGGGCAAGTTTATGCGTTGGCACCTGATGGGCATGCACGATCCGCATCCATATATGACGGCGGTCATGCGCTCCTTGACCGCATGCCGGACCTTCCGCAAATCATCGCCGCCCGAAATGGTGAGGCCCAGCGGTTTAACGGCGTGACCGGCCTGTCGGGAAATCCCGTGCTGGCCCGTACCGCAGCGATCGATGCGTTCGGAACATCCTGGCGACTGGTTCTCGAACAGGATTTGAGCGAGGCGAATGCTGGGGCGATACAGTTTCTGACTTTGATGTCGATCCAGACAATTGTCGTGATACTGGTTGTTGCTGCGCTGGGCTATTTAGTCGCGCGAACATTGACGCGCCGCATCACAGCGATTGCCGACAGCGTGACAGGCATTACATCCGGTGATTTCAGCAAAGAGATCCCGGAAACCAAATCGGGGGATGAGTTGGGCGAAATTGCACGTGCGCTCGACACGTTCAAAACCGATCTGGCTGATGGAAGAAACGCAATTGCGGCGCAGGCAGAAAGTGCCAAAACGCTTGGTACCGTGATCGATACGGTCAGCCAGGCGCTTGGGGCGCTTTCCGATGGATCCCTTGATTGCCAAATCGATATTGCATTTCCGCAAGATTACGAACGGCTACGCAGCAACTTCAATGACACCGTCGCGTCGTTGACTGAGATCGTCACGAATCTGCAAACCAACGCAGATCTGATCAACGAAGACACGCGCAATCTGTCGGAAGGGACAAACGACCTATCCCGCCGGACCGAAAGCCAGGCCGCCACCCTTGAACAAACGGCTGCGGCCATGGAAGAAATCAGCACCAGTGTGAAATCTACCGCGGAAAGTGCGCGCGGCATTGTCACTGCGATCGACAAGACCCGCCAACAGGCGGAACATGGCGAAGAAGTACGCGGTCGTACGGTTGAGGCAATGACTCATATCGAAGGATCTTCTGCCAAGATCGGTCAAATCGTACAGCTGATCGATGACATCGCCTTCCAAACCAATCTGCTGGCGCTCAATGCCGGGGTCGAAGCGGCGCGCGCCGGTGATGCTGGGCGAGGCTTCGCCGTCGTCGCGTCCGAAGTTCGCGCATTGGCGCAGCGATCATCGGCAAGCGCGGCAGAGATCCGTTCACTGATTGTCACATCCACCGAGGACATTTCCAATGGCGTCAAACTGGTCACCGACATGGGCACAGCAATTCAAGAGGTCCTGGATGGGGTCAGCAAAGTATCCGAACATATCCACGGCATCGCAAATGGAGCAGAAGAACAAGCGGTCGGCTTGTCAGAGATCAATGCCGGTATTTTGATGCTGGATAAAGTGACCCAGCAAAACGCCGGAATGGTGGACCAAAATGCAAGTTCATCACGGGTTCTGCAACAAAAGGCGGACGAAATGCGTGCCCTTGTCGCGAGATTCCAGCACAATCGCCCGGCGCATCGCGATTGGGCGGACATGTCTTCACTTGAACGGGGCATTGATCTGATCCGGTCAGCCTAACCAACCTTGCAGGTTCTTTTCAATAAGGCCGGACAAGGCCGCGATATGCGCGTCATCATCGTTGAGGCAGGGGATATAGGTGAAATGCTTGCCACCGGCCTCTTCGAAGCTTTCCTTGATCTCTTCGTTGATTTCTTCGAGCGTTTCGATGCAATCGGCTGAAAAGGCGGGGGCGCAGACGGCGATATTCTTGATGCCGTCTTCCTCTGCAAGCCGGGCCACCTCTTCCACCGTATAGGGTTTCAGCCACTCCTCCGGCCCGAAACGCGATTGGAACGTCGTCACAATCTGCGTGTCATCCCATCCCAGCCGTTCTTTTAACAGCCGCGTCGTCTTCTGACACTGGCAATGATAGGGGTCACCTTCACGCAGATAGCGTTCTGGCACACCATGATAGGAACAGATCAGCTTTTCAGGTTTGACCTCTGCGGTGGCATAGGCGCGTTCGATCGATTGTGCTAAGGCGGCAATATAGGCGGGTTCATCGAAATAGGGCTCTACCACCCGGGCAATAGGTTGCCATTTTTCATCCATCAAGACGCGAAAAAATTGGTCATTCGCCGTTGCGGATGTGGCTCCTGCATAATGGGGATAAAGTGGGAAAAAGAGGATCTTGGTACAGCCAGCATCGACCATCTCGCGCACCTTGGATTTGGTTGATGGAGTGCCATAGCGCATGCAGAAATCTACGCGCACATCATCACCATAACGTTTGACCATCTCCGTCTTGATCGCGGCGGTCTGCGCCTTTGTGATTGTCATCAGGGGACTTTCATCCGCCTCTTCATTCCAGATCGATTTATAGGCGGCTCCGGAGGAAAATGGGCGTTTTGTCAGGATGACAAGCTGCAAAAGCGGCTGCCAGATCCAGGCGGAATAATCGATGACGCGCTTGTCGGACAGGAATTCGTTCAGATAGCGGCGCATCGACCAATAGTCAGTGCCATCCGGCGTGCCCAGATTGGCAAGCAGGATGCCAACGCGGGCGGGTTTGATTTGTGGGTGATCAGCGGCCGCATGCGCGGGGCATGATGCGGGCCGTTCTGTATTCTGACTTTGCGTGTCGAACATTTCCATGCCTTCTTGAATAGCGTGATTACGGATGCAGTTAAATGGAATACGGCAGAGGTCAATCCTTGGATGGATCTAGGGTTGTTTCAATGGTGCCCAAAACGTCAGCCAAACGGGTTTTGGCACTGCCCGGACGCAGCGGTTTGGGCTGACTATCCGACGGAGCCCATCCGGTGAGCGAGATGAGCTCGAACGTGGCGTTTACCCGCCCGTTCGTATCGCCAAAATTGTCGGCATAGATGGCAGTAGACTCGGCGATGATGGCGCGGCGTGTCAGATGCCTGACCCGACCCGCCAACGCGTTCGCCTCACCCATGCTGCGCAGATCGCGCATCAAATCAAATGCAGTCGCATAGCTGGCTGACAGCATCGTACCATCCGCGACCGGCAAGGCGAAGCCAGCGCGTTGCAGCAGCCCGCCCAGGTCGCGTATCTCGCCCATCGGGGCGATCCGCGGGGAAAGACCACCGGTGATGCGCGCCTCGGCCTGCGCCATTGCGGCGCGCAGCTCATGCAAGGTCTGCCCGCCCAGAAAGCAGCCCATGAACAGCCCATCAGGTTGCAGGGCTCGGCGGCATTGGACAAGCTGACCAACCGGGTCATTGGCCCAATGCAGGCTCATCATGTGCAAAACCAGATCATGCGCCCCGGCGCGCAGGGACAGCGCATCAGCATCGGATACGATAGTGGCCTCGGGGAATTCCGACCCCCAAAAATCTGGGAAACCAGTCACAATCGCGATGGATTGAAAGGTTCTGTTAACCTCTGTCAGTCTTTCCTTGATCTCAGCCGCTGCATGCGCGTGCAGAAACATCGCTGCAGGCGCTGCGCGGCTTCGGTTTCTGGCCAAGGCGGCCCGGTCGGTCATTTGCGGCATCTTCATGTCGGTCATTTAGGATGCATTCATGCGGTTGCAAAGCATCATTCGATCTATCTACCCACCGCAATGCGTCTCTTGCGATGCGCCGACGGAGGCTGAATTCGGACTCTGCGGCCCCTGTTGGCGCGAAACAAAATTCATTGGCGGCACGATTTGTGACACATGTGGCACGCCCCTTCAGGGTGAAGCAGGCGATGACGTGCTGCAATGCGACAATTGCATGACTATCGCACGACCTTGGGTGCGGGGGCGGGCGGCGTTGATCTATACCGGTGTCGGGCGGACGCTTGTGCTGAGGCTCAAGCACGGGGATCGGACAGAACTTGCGCGACCAGCCGCGCAATGGCTGGCTCGGGTGGTACAAGAATTGGTCAATAAAAACAGCCTACTAATCCCCGTTCCTCTACATTGGGTGCGGTTGGCGCGGCGGCGTTACAATCAGGCGGCGTTGCTTGTCCATGCGCTGGGCGCAGAACTGGACAGGCCAGTTTGTGCTGATGGACTTTTGCGACCCCGCAAGACGGCCCCGCTGGAGGGGCACAGCCGGGATGCAAGGTTTGCCGCACTGGCGGGTGCGATCATCCCCAACCCGAAAAGGCTAGATGTGATCGCAGGCAAATCGGTGCTTTTGGTCGATGATGTGATGACGTCCGGGGCGACACTTGCCGCCAGTGCAGAGGCGGCCAAGGCCGCAGGTGCCGCGGATGTGTCGATTGTTACACTGGCAAGAGTGGTCAAAGACGCTTAAATGATCGGGGAACCGACCAAGGAAGCCGATCATGAGTAGCGTTGAACTTTACACCAAACCGACCTGCGGCTTTTGCCTGATGGCAAAACGACTGCTGTCCAAGAAAGGCGTCAGCTTTAGCGAGGTAAACATCAGCGCGCAGCCTGACCGGCGAGCCGAGATGATCCAGCGCGCCCAAGGTGGCACAACCGTTCCGCAGATTTTCATCAACGGGGCGCATGTTGGCGGTTTTGATGATCTCTATGCGCTTGAAAACAGTGGCAAGCTGGATGCCATGCTGGCCGCATGAAAGCGGCGCTTGTCCAACTGAACGCAACCGATGATCCGGCAGCCAACCTGCCGGTCACCCGTGACCTAGTCGATCAAGCGGCGCGGCAAGGGGCGGAATTCGTGCTAACGCCGGAGGTCACGAATTGCGTTTCAAACAGCCGGTCGCATCAGGCAGAAGTGCTGCAACACGAAACTGATGACATTACGTTGGCCGGTTTGCGGGATTCGGCGCGGGCGCATGGCATCTGGCTATCGATCGGGTCGCTTGGGCTCAAGACGGATGACCCTGATGGCCGATTTGCCAACCGGTCCTTCCTGATTGCCCCGGATGGCGGGATCGTCGCGCGCTACGACAAGATTCACATGTTTGATGTTGCAGTTACGGCCACGGAAACTTTTCAGGAATCTGCAGGGTACAGGCCGGGCAATCGCGCTGTGATCGCCAATACCGGGTTCGGGCGGGTTGGGCTTAGTATCTGTTATGACATCCGTTTTGCCTATTTGCACCGGGCACTGGCGCAGGCCGGGGCAGAGATCCTGCTGATCCCCGCCGCGTTTTCGCCGGTGACCGGGACGGCGCATTGGGAACCGTTATTGCGTGCGCGTGCCATCGAAACCGGATGTTACGTCCTGGCGGCGGCACAGACCGGGCAGCATGCATTCGGAAAGGGGAAGCCACGCGCAACCTACGGGCATAGTATGGCGATCTCCCCCTGGGGTGAGGTTCTGGTTGATATGGGGACCTCGCCGGGGCTGGCGATGGTTGATCTTGACCTTGTGGAAGTGTCAAAAAGCCGCAAACGTATCGCGGCGCTGACACATGATCGCGCTTTTGAGGGCCCTGATGTCTGACGCATCGCAAAGTCTGGCTGTTTCGCTATTTAGTGAGATCCTGATCGTGGACCAATTGGCCCGCGCCTCCGTGGCCAAGGTTCTGCCCAAAGGGATGGAGTTGTCGCATTTTGCCGTGCTTAACCATCTTGCCCAATCGGGGGAGGAACGGACGCCCGCCCAGCTTGCCAAGACATTCCACCTAACGCGGGGGGCCATGACCAACACGCTGCATAAATTGGAATGGGCCGGCTGGGTGCATATCCGCCCCGATTGGGATGATGCACGGCGCAAACTGGTGGCGATCAGCCCATCTGGTTTGTCGGCGCGCGACGCGGCCTTAGCGGCAATTGCGCCTGTCATTGCCGATGTTGTTCATAAGGTCGGTGAGGAAAAGGTGCGTACGGCTTTGCCCGTTTTGCGCGCGATGCGGCAAAAACTGAACGACCTGGAATAGGTTTCTGCCGAGATGATCTGCGGGAACAAACCTGTGAACGCAGATTTTCCCGACCTCGCACCCGACCGCCACGGTAGCAATCAGGCTGGTTTTGTGGCCGCTGTCACATAATTCACCGAAAGGTCCCGGTCCGAAATTGACCATGTAAATCGCGCAAAGTTGAACACGAAACCTTTGCGATCCACTGGTGTCATCCCGGCTTTTTCGATCAGGCCAAAGAGCTCCTCTGGCGTAATGAATTTTGACCATTCATGCGTTCCCTTGGGCAGCCATCGCATCACCCATTCAGCCCCGACAATTGCCATAGCAAAGGATTTCGGGTTCCGGTTGATGGTTGAACAGATATGGATGCCACCTGGTTTCATCAGCGCATGACAAGCATTCAGATAGGCCTGTGGGTCAGCCACATGTTCGACCACTTCCATGTTTAGAACGGCATCAAACTGTTCGCCCGCTTCTGCCAACGCTTCCGCAGTCGTATGGCGATAGTCGATCTGCAAACCAGATTGTTCTGCATGGATGCGGGCCACGGGGATGTTACGCTCTGCCGCATCTGCCCCTACAATTGTGGCGCCCAGCCTGGCCATCGGTTCACATAGCAGACCGCCGCCGCAGCCGATATCCAGAATCCGCAATCCTTCAAACGGGGCGGGTGTGGTCAGGTCGCGCCCGAATTCTGCCGCGATCTGTGATGTGATGTAGTCAAGGCGCACAGAGTTCATCATATGAAGCGGCTTGAACTTGCCGTTCAGATCCCACCATTCAGCCGCCATAGCCTCGAACTTCGCAATCTCGGACGGGTCAACAGTATTGGTGATGGTGGCGGACATTTTAGGGCTCCGAATGATGGTCAGACGTGTCGATACGCGATATAGGACGCATATGGACAAAGTCGTAGGACAAAAGCGCCCAGGTGCACATCTTTATCAGCCGATTGACCCGTTTGATCAGCGGATGATCGACATGGGCGATGGCCATCGGATTTACGTCGAGCAATGCGGCAATCCTGATGGGGTGCCGGTGGTTGTACTGCATGGCGGGCCCGGTGGCGGGTGCAGTCCGGCCATGCGGCGGTATTTCGATCCAAATATCTTTCGGATTGTACTCTTTGATCAGCGCGGATGTGGCCGGTCGCGCCCACATGCAAGTGTTGAGGCAAACACAACCTGGCATCTGGTAGCCGATATTGAACGTCTTCGCGAAACCTTGCAGATCGAACGCTGGATTGTTTTTGGCGGTAGCTGGGGGGCAACGCTTGCCCTGATCTATGCGCAGGCGCATCCTGATCAGGTGGCGGCACTGACCCTGCGTGGCGTTTTCCTGATGACCAAACCGGAACTGGACTGGTTCTATGGTGGCGGTGCGGGGAAGTTCTGGCCTGATCTGTGGGCTCGGTTCACCGACCTGATCCCGGAGGATGAACAAGACGACCTGATTGGCGCCTATCACCGGAGGTTGTTTTCCGGCGATCTGCCGCTTGAGACGCGGTACGCGCGGGCCTGGGCGTCTTGGGAAAACGCGCTGGCGTCGATTGATAATGACGGGATCACCGGCGAAAGCCCAGCGGATTACGCACGCGCCTTTGCCCGGCTTGAAAACCACTATTTCTACAATGGCGGTTTTCTGAAAGAGGACCAGCAAATTCTGCATCCGGACCAGATGGCCCGGATTGCCGAGATACCGGGCGTCATCGTGCAGGGGCGCTATGACATGATTTGCCCACCGGTTTCGGCCCACAAACTGGCGCGGGCCTGGCCTGAATCGCGGCTCACTTTCATCGGACGGGCCGGGCACGCGCTGTCAGAGCCGGGAATCAGTGCGGAACTGGTCCGCGCCATGGACCTGATGGGCGCACAAAGGGGCGTTCTGGGGCTTTAGACCGGCTGAAAGGGTTTACAGATCAAACCAGCCCGTTAAGGTTTACCTAAATAATGGGGAATCCAGACTTTTGGGCAACGTCCTGACGATCATCCTACAGCGCTTGGCACTGGGCGCGCTGACACTGCTTATCGTTTCCATCGTGATCTTTGTGGCAGTCAACCTGCTGCCGGGTGACTTTGCACAGAACATTCTCGGGCAAGGGGCCACGCCAGAGGCGGTCGATTCCATCCGCCGCGATCTTGGACTCGACCAACCACCGGTCACCCGCTATTTCGACTGGCTGGGCGGTGTTCTGCAGGGTGACCTAGGAACAAGTTTCGCGCAGGCGAACTTTGCCAGCTTTACCGGAACAGATTCGGGTGCTACGACCGTGGCTGCACAAATCGCGCCCCGTTTCGCCAATACCATGTTTCTTGCCATGGTGACGGCGATTATTGCGGTGCCGCTGTCGATCACACTCGGGGTTCTGGCTGCACTGTATCGCAATTCGGTGTTTGACCGCGCGGCGAATATTACCACTTTGTCGTCAATCTCCAGCCCGGAATTCTTTCTGGCGTATATTCTGATCCTGTTTCTGGCAGTGCTGAACCCGATCTTGCCATCGCTGTCGAATATCTATGAAGGCATGGCGTTCAGCGAGCGGTTGCAGAAATCGCTGCTCCCCGCGCTGACGCTCACGCTGGTGGTGACTGCGCATATGATGCGGATGACACGCGCGGCGATCATCAATCTGCTGGCATCCCCTTACATCGAAATGGCCCGGCTGAAGGGGCTGTCGCCAATGCGGGTCATTGTCAAACACGCGCTGCCCAACGCGCTGGCCCCGATCATCAACGTCATCGCACTGAACCTTGCCTATCTGATCACCGGCGTTGTCGTGGTCGAGGTGGTGTTCGTCTATCCGGGCATTGGTCAGCTATTCGTCGATAGCGTGAAAATCCGCGACATTCCCGTTGTGCAGGCCTGCTGCCTGATCTTTGCAACGGCATATATCCTGTTGAACCTGACGGCCGACATCATGTCGATCCTGTCCAACCCACGGCTGAGGCATCCGAAATGATCTGGTTTGTTGCAGCACTTCTGGGAATGGCCGCCATTGCATGGGTGTTCCGGTTCGCGGGCCAAACAGTCACCGGCAACGCGCCCAGATTCCGCGATATGCCTTATGGCGTGGCCTATGGCTATGTTCTGGGCACGGTTGTGGTGCTTTGGCTGGCATGGGCCTACATGCAAGGCCTTAGCGAAGACACCGCGATCGCCAACAAGTTCTTCTTCCTGCGCATCGCCATTGAAGGGTTCATCATCTTTGCCATCGCGGCATGGCTGTTCCGCATTCTGGGCCGCACCATCGGCACCGCATGGAGCCGCAAGATGTTCCGCTCCATGCCGCTTACGGCATCTTTCGGCATCCTGACGATCCTGATCTACGCCATTCTGGCGATCTTTGCCCCGGCATTCGCGCCTTACGGGCAAGAACAGATCATTCCAGGTGTGGCCGCAAATATCGTCCCCGGTGGGGACGTGGCGCTGGGCGGCAACCCTGACTTTCCTTTGGGCACGGACCAGATCGGGCGCGATATCATGAGCCGCCTGATATATGGCGCCCAGAACACCGTCGGCATTGCTTTTGCAACGACGCTTCTGGCTTTCCTTCTGGGTGGCACATTTGGGTTTCTGGCCGCGACATTGGGCGGTTGGCTCGATCAGATTCTGTCGCGACTCGTCGATGTGCTGATGGCCATTCCATCGCTGATTTTTGCCCTGTTGTTGATGACCATCGCCAGCGTCTGGGCACCACAACTGGGGATACCATTGACCGTCTTTATGGTGCTGATCATTGCCGTTATCGATAGCACGCGGGTATTCCGGCTTGCGCGCGCCGTTGGGCAGAACATCGTCGTGATGGACTATATCGAGGCGGCGAAGCTCCGCGGTGAAGGTCTCGGCTATCTGGTCTTCAAGGAAATCTTGCCAAACGCCACGGCCCCTTTGCTTGCCGAATTTGGCCTGCGCTTCTGCTTTGTCTTCCTGACAATTGCTGCGCTGTCCTTCCTCGGTGTCGGCATTCAGCCACCGCTCGCCGACTGGGGCACTATGGTGCGCGATCTGGGTGGTTTCGTGAATTACGCACAATTCGCACCATTGGCGGCAACCGCGCCACTGCTGGCCGCCGGGGCCATCGCCCTGCTGACCGTGGCGGTAAATTTTGTGGTGGACTGGATGCTGCACAAATCCTCGGGGCTGAAAGAATGACCGATGAACCCCCCCTCGTTAAGATCCGCGGTATCAAGCTTGAAGGCCGCAGCGATGAAACCTGGAACCCCATCATCAATGGCGTTGATCTGACCCTTGCCCGAGGCGAGGTGCTGGGCCTGATCGGTGAGTCCGGAGCTGGCAAATCTACGCTTGGTCTTGCGGCGATGGGCTATACAAGAGATGGGGTGCGGATCAGCGACGGCACAGTGGAGTTTGACGGCATCGACCTACTCACCGCCTCAGCGGCGATCAAACGCGACCTGTTGGGCAAACGGATCGCCTACGTCGCCCAATCCGCTGCAGCTAGCTTCAACCCGGCCCACAAACTGATGGAGCAGCATGTCGAAGGGCCGGTGCAGCACGGGGTCAATGATCGCGGCTCCAGCGAAGAAGACGGAATCGAGCTTTATCGGAAATTGCGACTGCCAAACCCCGACGAAATCGGATTCCGCTATCCGCATCAAGTCTCTGGCGGGCAGTTGCAACGTGCGATGACGGCCATGGCAATGTCCTGCCGGCCCGACTTGATCATCTTTGACGAACCGACAACCGCACTTGATGTGACGACGCAGATCGAGGTTTTGGCATCGATCCGCGATATCGTGGAACAATATAATACCGCCGCGATCTACATCACGCACGATCTGGCGGTCGTGGCGCAGATGGCCGACCGGATCAAGGTGTTGTTGAAAGGGGACGAGGTGGAAACCGCTGACACCCGCACTATGTTGTCAGCGCCCACACAGGAATACACCAAATCACTTTGGGCCGTGCGAAGCTTTGAACGGCCCAAGAAACCGGCCGTCTCAACCGGCGCGGTGCCTGTTATCAGCGTACAAAACGTCGATGCTGCCTATGGGAAAGTGCCGGTGCTTTATGACGTGAGTTTTGACATGCATAGCGGGCGGACCGTCGCTGTGGTGGGGGAAAGCGGATCGGGCAAATCAACCACAGCACGCTGCATCACAGGGCTTTTGCCACCCACCGCAGGGCAAATCATGTTGGATGGTGAGGTGCTGCCAGCAGATTACCGCAAGCGTAGTAAGGATCAGCTGCGGCAGGTCCAGATGATCTATCAGATGGCCGATACGGCCCTGAACCCGCGTATGTCGATCGGTCAGATCATCGCCCGTCCCGTCCAATTTTATCTTGGGCTGACCGGGGCGGAAAAACGCAAGCGGGTGGATGCGCTGCTGGAAGAGATTGAACTGGAACCAACGGAATATTACAACCGGCTGCCATCCGAACTGTCAGGCGGACAAAAACAGCGGATCGGGATTGCGCGGGCGCTGGCAGCAGAACCAAAATTCATCATCTGTGATGAGGTGACATCAGCGCTCGACCAACTTGTGGCCGAAGGTATTCTGCGACTATTGGCGCGATTGCAGGATCAGCTGTCGCTTTCTTATATGTTCATCACGCATGACCTTGCGACGGTACGGGCTATCGCGGATGAGGTGGTCGTGATGAAGGACGGGCGCGTGATCGAACAGGGCGACAAAGACGAAATGTTCCGGCCGCCCCATCACGCCTATACTGATCTTTTGTTGTCATCTGTGCCGGAAATGGACCCGGATTGGCTGTCAAATCTGCTGGCTGAACGCGGAGTTGATAACATCGGCGATGCCGCAGTTGATAAGATGTAAAACGAATCAAACGGCATGGACATGTCGTCAAAAGTAAAACAGGGAGAAACTCACGATGAATGGAATTAGTAGACGCGGTCTATTGAAAACAGGCGTTGCGGCAGGCGTGCTTGGTATGTCGGGCATGCCGTTGCGGGCACAAACGCGAGGGGGCAAGCTGACGGCGGGCCTTTCGGGCGCGAACACGACTGACAGCTGGGATGGCCGGACCCATTCGGACCTTTTCATGATCGCGTCGGCGCAGGGTTGCGTGTTTGACAGCCTGACAGAAATCGCTGCCGACGGATCGCTCAAGGGTGAATTGGCCGAAAGCTGGGAAGCCTCCGCAGATGCCAAAACCTGGACATTCAACCTGCGCCAGGGCGTGACTTTCCACAATGGCAAGGCATTTGGTGCTGACGACGTGATTGAATCGCTGCAGATGCACCTGGGTGAAGAATCCAAATCTGCGGCCAAGCCAATCGTCGAAGCCATTACCGACATGAAGAAGATCACCGACCATCAGGTCCAGTTCACACTGGCCGCTGGCAATGCTGACTTCCCCTATCTGATGTCGGATTATCACATCCTGATGTTCCCTGCAGGTCAGATCGAGGAGGCCATCGCAAACGGTATCGGCACGGGCCTCTATCAGGTGAAATCCTTCGACCCCGGTGTGCGCATGGTCGCCACCCGCTACGCCGATCACTACAAAGGTGATAGCGCGGGTTTCTTTGATGAGGTCGAATATATCGCCATCAACGACAATACCGCCCGGATGAACGCGCTGATGACCGGTCAGGTGGATGCGATTAACCGGATCGACTTCAAAACCGAAGCTTTGCTGCGGGCAAACCCTGCACTGCGCATCCAGGAAGTCACCGGCAACCAGCACTACACATTCCCGATGCTGACCGGTACGGCACCATTTGACGATGCGAATGTACGCCGCGCCCTGAAATATGGCATCAACCGTCAGGAAATGGTCGACAAGATTCTGCTGGGCCATGGTCAGGTTGGGAATGACACGCCAATCGGGCCTGCAAACCAGTACTATGCTGGCGATATGGAACAGCTGGCCTACGATCCGGACAAGGCGAAATTCTACCTTAAGGAAGCTGGACTCGACAGTATTGATATTGATCTTTCTGCCTCCAATGCGGCCTTTGAAGGGGCTGTTGACGCAGCGCAGCTATTCCAGGCATCTGCATCTGCAGGTGGAATCAACATCAACGTGGTCCAGGAACCGGCCGATGGTTACTGGTCAAATGTCTGGCTGAAGAAACCGTTCTGCGCCTGCTACTGGTCTGGCCGGGCAACCGAGGATTGGATGTTCTCGACCGCTTACGAGGCGGGTGTGCCATGGAATGACAGCCAATGGGATCAGCCACGGTTCCAGGAACTGCTACTTTCCGCAAGGGCAGAGCTCGACAGCGACAAGCGCCGGGAACAATATGGCGAGATGCAACAGATCTTGCGCGATGAAGGCGGGGTCCTAATCCCGATGTTCGCCAACTATGTTCAAGCGGTAAACAACCGGATCAGCTCACCTGAAACGGTCGGCAACCTCTGGCAAATGGACAATGGCCGGATGGCGGAACGCTGGTCCGCAGCATAAGCGAATCGGTATTGAAGCCAAAACGCCCCGTCAAAGGACGGGGCGTTTTGCATTTCGGCCAATTGACGAAAATGACCCGAGAGTTGGGCAAATGCGACGCTTTATTTGGCCATCTGTATTGGGGCAGTTATTTGCCGATCGCATCTCAAACATCTGATTTTATGTGGTAAAACCAGCTGACGTTCATTCGCAGGGCTAGAAGCATAACAGGCCATTCAACTGACGTTCATGTCGCTGCGCCTACGTAAGGGGGATAAACCTTAAAAGGGAACAGAGTGATGATAACGCTGACAAGGTCGATTGCTGCTGTCGGGGCCACGGCCCTGATGCTGACGATGGCAACCGCAACGGTAACTGTGATGACGACGACCGCTGCCGTGGCAGAAAGAGGTGGTAACGGAAACGGCAATGGAAACCGTGGGAACCGGGGCAATGGCAACGCTGGCAAAGACCGTGGCGGACAACATGCGAATGCCAGCGGCGGCAATGGCCGTGGGCAGTTAGCTCGCGAATTGCGCGGTCTGAACGCTGCACATGCCAACGCAAACGCACGGCGCAATGCGGCGCCCAACAGCATGCCGGGCAGGCTGAACACCTATCAAGAAAGCCGTCAGGACTTCATTGATGCCGTTGCCGTACAGGACGAGGCCTATGAAGAATATGAGCGGCTGATCGGTCTTACTGAAGACGAAGTTGCAGCCGAATTTCCAAATGGCGGCTACGAAGAGGCTGTCACCGGCGCAGCAGAAGACTATCAGGCGAAACGGGACGATGCATTGGATGCACAATCCGCATCAGAAGAAAGCCTTGCAACACTGACAAACGGTACCGATCTCTCGGCCGGTGCTCTTGCAGAACTGCACCGATTGCTGGGCTTCTAGGCCTAACTGAACCAAGGTGAAAGATCAGCGGCTGTCCATCGTGGATTGGACTGGCGCTGGTCCATAGAGTCGGCAAACGCGGAAATGGACTCTTCACATGACGTCTTGATCCTGAAACGGATCCGCCATCTCAACCTTCCCCGCCAAAACGATGCACAAACTGCGTTGAAAAGTTCAAGTTTGGGCTGGTGGCGTTTGCGCGCTGGCTCTGCGGAAGCGGCAGAGATGAGGGTAAAGATTTCCGGCGGATGTAAATGCGGCGCGGTCCGATATCATGGAAAACCTGCCGGTATCTCAACGTTCCGATGCTATTGCCACAATTACCAGCAAGTGACCGGAGCCGGGCATTCGGTAATGTTCCCTTTGGTTGCAGAGCGATTACAGATCGAAGGCTGCTCAGCTGATTACCAAATGACCAGTGGGCCTGGCCGATCCATGTGGAGCCGATTTGTCCCACCTGCGGCTCTCCCCTGCTCTGTGGCAGTGTACCGATGAATAATTGCGTGTACGTCTGTGCGTCCTAATTTGATGAATCAGACAGATACAAACCAAACCGGACCATATACGCCAAAGCAGCACAATCTTGGGACAAACCCCCCGATATAGCTAGTTGAGCATAACAACATTTGCTGCTTTGCAGAGCTTTATTGTGACAAAGTTGAATCTTACCGAACCGATCAAGAGCAGCCTGTCTGATCGGTTGAAAGTATCCAATAAGAATTTGTTTCGTATACCCCTACCCAAGTGGCCTCGTGTGAAACAGCCACACCTTCAGCCCGCCATGCGGTATTGGCGCCCCTTTGGGTTTGAACGGCAGACCTGTCGCCTTGGCTAGCCCGGCCTCGCTTGTGACGATCCCGACCCGCCAGCCGGAGAACCGCGCCTTGAGCGTTTCGCCAAGCCCGGCATAGATCCCGTAGAGCATTTTTTGATTGCCGATCCGCCCCCCGTAGGGCGGGTTGCAGATGATCAGGCCGGGCGGCCCATGGGGACGCTGGAGGTCGATCGCGTTGAGGTTTTGGAAGGCGATAAGATCACCGACACCCGCCCGTTCCGCATTGGCCATAGCCATGCGGATGGCACCTGGGTCGCGGTCGGAGCCGTAAAAATGCGACGGGGGTCCGTGGGTTTCACCTGCCCTACGTAGCTCGCGCCATATGTCTGGTTTGAAGCTGGCAAGCTGTTCGAAGGCGAAGTGTCGCGTTCGTCCAGGCAGCCACCCGGCTGCAATCTCGGCCGCTTCGATGACGAATGTTCCTGATCCGCACATCGGATCAAGCACCGGTTCGCGCCCGTCATAACCGCAGCTGCGGAGCATGAGCGCTGCCAGCGTTTCCCGCATCGGAGCTTTACCGACCGCCTCTTTATGTCCGCGCTTGTGCAGGCTTTCACCGGATGTATCGAGGCTGATCGTCACCCGGTTGTCATCAATTCGCGCTTTGATCGTGATGGGGGCATCAGCGCTGATCTGGTAGCCATTGGCCTTGAGCGCATCTTCGATCCGTTGGGTGGCCGCCCCCGCGTGGTAGATTTTGGATTTGCGTGATGTCGCCACCTCGACCCGGATCGGAATATCGCTCCGCAGTGTTTCGCTCCACGGGAATTTCCGCGCCCGTTTATCCAGTTGCGCCAAATGGAATGCCATGAATGACCCGATGCGGACCAGGATGCGCGACGCCCCGCGCATGGTCAGGTTGGCCCGCCAGACATCCGCCCACCCGCCATTGACCGTCACACCGCCTGTAATCGCTGCGGCACAGGTGAAACCGTTTGCCTGCGCTTCTGCCAGCAAAGCTGATTCCAGCCCCGGCGTTCCGGCCATGAAGATTTCGAAGCGTTCTGTCATTCCGGGTGCATAGAGTGTTGTGTAGGTCGGGCGCAAGCGGCTGAACGGGCGGCGGATCGCCTGATGCATTTGAAGGTTTCGGCAGATTGCTGCCTCGAATCTGGCGATTTCATGTCATCGTTTACGCCTAACTCTTCACTCCATTAGCAGGGTTCTGGGGCAAAGGAGTGAGACCATGAAAAAGATAGTATCCGTTGCCGCAATATGTGTTTTGGCTGGCTGTATGGGGTCCGGTGGCAGTAGCAAATCGACGATTGAGGCAACGACAACGGCTCCGACGATTCCGCCGCCAAGCGTGCCATCAAATAGCAGTTTTGGCAGTCTGTTGAACAATGTACGCGCGAATGCTGGGGCTGGCTCGGTGTCATACGACGCCCGTCTGGGTCGTGCGGCCCAGGGTCATGCCAATGACATGCTGGCCAATAGCTATTTCAGTCATACTGGCTTGAATGGGTCCAGCCCGGGCGACCGCATCTCTGCCGAAGGCTATCGCTGGCGCACTTATGGTGAGAATATTGCCCGTGGTCAGCAGGACGAGGCAGCCGTACTGAACGCTTGGCAGAGTTCCACCGGTCACCGCGAAAACAATGAAAACCCGCGTTTTGAAGATTTTGGTTTGGCAAAGGCCGGATCGGGATCCAACAAATACTGGGTTCTGGTTTTGGCGACCGAACAGTAGTTCTAAAAATTCGACTGGATTCCCAACCGTCCTTGTACCTGCGACGACGTGAATTGGCTCACATCTGATTCCGTCCGCTTCGCGGTGATTGACAGGCTGGGTGAAAAGCCGAAATAGGAAATCTCAGAAAACGTCACTGTTCCCCCGAGGCTGACATAATTGTCCCGTCGCCCGTCGAGCGACAGGGTAAATTCATCATAGTTGACATGCCCCACCCCTCCGTTGAAGGCCCAGTCAGCTCCGAATACTGGTTGATCGATGTTGTAATCGATGCTGGCCTGATATTCTTCATAGGTGGTTTCAACATCGCTCGTGTCGTTCAGTCGCCCCGTCAGCGACAGTTGCAACTGGTCACCATTAGCCAGTGATTTTGCATATCGTCCGGTCAGTTCTATGATTTCGGTATCTCGCTGGCTGTCCAGCCGCGCGGTTTGATCTTGGAACGACGCCAACAGGCTGAAAGTGCCGTAATCGCCCAAACCAAAGCCTTGCCGCAGTGTGACCTTCCAATAATCCCAGAGCGGTTTGCCGCTATACCGGCTTGTCCCGACATTCAGGGCGACACTGCTTGGCCCGACCTGATCAAAGATCAACCGTTCATGCGTGACCGACAGATCGATCAGGGCCAGGGCGAAGTCACT
The DNA here is from genome assembly GCA_947503925.1 of uncultured Paracoccaceae bacterium. GTDB lineage: Bacteria > Pseudomonadota > Alphaproteobacteria > Rhodobacterales > Rhodobacteraceae > Yoonia. Next base: position 114,661 of record CANNFQ010000008.1, read on the forward strand.
GCCCTTCAGATCGGGTACTTTATCTTGTGTATCCTTGGACAGGCTGAATGTCCGCCCATAGGCATAGGCCCCGATGCTGGTCCGCTGTCGCGGCCCATCAATCAGCCGATAGGATAACTGCACGTCGCCTGCATATTCGATCCCCGACAATGCTCGCTGATCAGGCGGCAGGCTGAACAGGAAGGGTAATCCTTCGAGTTGAAAGAACTCATCCTCCGACCCATTGTTTATATTGTCGGACGGGGCCGCAGAAAAGTTGACCCATACCGACAGCGGGTTGTTTTGCCTGATGTTCTGAAACTCCCGCCGGATATTGCTGAACTCTTCGTCGGTGCGGGCATTATTGGCAGCCCGCCGCAGCCACCATTCGGCCCGGGTGAATTGCTGCATGCGAAACCTTGTGCTGGCGGCCAACCTTGCTGCCTGTACCTTTTCATCAGGGCTGCGGGTCGCGCCAAAGGCCTGCCCGGCACTGATTGCCGCTTGCCGGAACTGCCCCAACTCAGATTGCGCCAGCGCCATCAGAAAAAGGGCGGCATAGCTATCTGGATCATTGACCAGAATGTTTTGCGCCAGCGCGATGGTTTGATCCGCTTGCCCATCCGTCAGCGCATCTTCGGCCTGGCGTTGCAGATCTGGCAGGCCCTGCGCGACCGCCGCATTTGCTGCCAAACTCAGCGCTAGGGTCAGCATCGAGGAGATTGTCCAGTTTTTCATATCGGTCGCACTTTCCCCTGCAGTGGTCACGACACCAATAATAGGAATTGCGGCATGGGCAAGGCACGCTGGAGTTCCGGCAAGTCTTTGCAATTATTTCCTTTCTGCTGGGCGGGAATTTGCTGTCTCATGTGGATCTTTTGGGCTGTGGACAGGGCGTGTACTTCAGCTGATTAGCGCAGTTGCGGAGCCCAGGCATTTGCCCTGACCAGAAAATCCGACCCAAGCCTTAGAATACCTCTGACCGAAATCGGCCCTCCCGAGAGGCTGCCCAAACCGTTGGAAATGTGAACGAAACTGCCATCCCACTCGGACATCTGAATGTCCGGCTACTAGCACTCTCCTTCATTGACGCACACCAACAAGTCAGTCAGTTGAGAACGCTTCGCCGGCAGGTAAGTCGGGCATGGCGACGCTATGAGTTCTAGCCGTTTCTCTTCAAAAACGTGCCTCAAGACACCGATTACATCGATCCCTTTCTGCGGCAGCGCCTCGACGATGCCTCCATGTTCAGCAGAAATTGATACGCGAACATCAATGTTATCTACGACAACCGGCACAAGCTCTCCGTCCAAAACCTGATGACCTTTGAAGCCAAATGCATCCAAATAGGTGTATTCTATTCGGTGCTGCATCTGGGCATTTTCGGCGGACGGCAAAAAATAAACTACGAATTTCTTCTAGTTGCTCTTCATGCAGAAATGGTCACTCAATGTTTTTGGTAAATTGACTCAACACTTACATATCAGCTTGGGAATTAGCTTGAAAGCTCGCAAAAAGTGTCGTTGACCGCTGGCGGCGCATGTCGTCTTCTGAGTGCAAACTTTCATTTGTTTTGGCGATAAATTGGTCTGGCGACATGCAGCTCCAAGCGCTGGCCATTTCGGCGGACAAAACCAAAAGAACAGCAAGCGCAAGGAAGCTAACAGATGCGTTTCTCATGTCATAGTGCCTCAACAATCAAACCCTCAGATATAAAGTTAGCCGGCATCCAAACAAATTACGGTAATCATCGGAATGGGCTCTTTCGCCCATTTTTGTCGCATGTTTTGTGAAGGTGGGGTTTCCATCTTGGAATAAGAATATCCTGTCATTGGACGTCACGCGACGTATCCCAGCGGCATTTGACCGTGTTTGCCACCCGCGCCGTTTCGGGTTTTGGCTTGGGTTTGGTGATTTCTTCCAAGGCCCGTAAGGGTCGCTTCACCGCCTCGCCCAGCCCGGGCCGTGTGGGTGCCGCCATCTGTTTACTGACCTCAATGATCAGTACCCCACCGGCCACGACAAACGGCATGCTATGCCCGATTTTTTCCAAGAGCCCCGCGGATTTGCGCCAGACTTTGCTGGTTGATGGCGGCTGGTAAAGCGCCGAGATGGTCCGCTCGGTGACAAATTGGTGCTTGCGTAGCTGCGCCTCCAACTGCCCCATAGAATAGGGCCGCCCATAGCCAAAGGGCGTGGCATCCGATCGCGACCAAAGCCCGCCCCGATTGGGCACGATGAACACGGCCCGCCCGCCGGGCCCAAGCACCCGCCAGGCCTCATCCAGTAGCGCGGACGGGTGTTCGGTGGTTTCCAGTCCGTGCATCAGCACCAGCTTGTCGACATGGCCGGTTTCCAATGGCCAAAGCGTATCTTCGCACAAAACGCTGACATTCTGTCCATCTGGTGGCCATGGCATCACCCCCTGCGGGCCAGGCATCAACCCGATCACACGCCGCGCATCTTTTAGGAATGGCCGCAGCAGGGGCACCGCAAAGCCGAAGCCAACCACCATCTGTCCTTTCGCCTCCGGCCAGATGGTCACTAGTTCGTCCCGGATCACCTTTTGCGCTGCGCGCCCAAGCGCGCTGCGGTAATAGAAGTTTCGCAGATCAAGCACGTCAAGATGCATTGCGGTTTGGGTGTCCTTGGGCGAAGCTGGCAGTAGAATAACAAGAGAAAGCCGGATTGCCATGCCTGATGATTTTGCCCCGATTGACCTGGTCGTCGTGCCTTGCCTGTCAGACAATTACGCCTTTCTGGTCCATAACAGGGATACTGGTGAGACTGCATTGGTCGATGCCCCCGAAGCCGCCCCCATTCAGGATGCCCTGCGCGTCAAGGGCTGGACCCTGACCGATATTCTGATCACACATCACCATCCTGACCATATTGATGGCCTGGCCGCGCTGCGCGATGGCGTCCGCGTGATCGGGGCCGCCCGCGATGCCCATCGTCTCCCAGATCTGGATGTGCAGGTGGCTGATGGTGATGTCATTGAGATTTGCGGTGTGGATACCCATGTTATGGACGTTTCGGGGCATACGATCGGCCACATCGCATTCCATATGCCAGAACCGGAACTGGCCTTTACTGCCGATAGTCTGATGGCGCTGGGATGTGGCCGTTTGTTCGAGGGGACACCAGCGCAGATGTGGGAAAGCCTGCAAAAACTGCGTGCGTTACCGATAGACACAATCATTTGTTCGGGTCATGAATATACCGAATCTAATGCCCGTTTTGCCCTGACCCTTGACCCGGACAATCCCGACCTTATCTCTCGGATCGAAGGTATCACGGCCGCGCGTGCCGCCGGACGACCGACGGTGCCCTCTGCACTTGATGAAGAAACGCGCACAAACCCGTTTTTACGTGCTGATGACCCCGGGCTGAAGACCGCACTGGGCATGGCAGATTCGTCGGATGTTGACGTATTTGCCGAAATTCGGGCACGGAAGGACAAATTTTAACCACGAACATGTGAAAGCCTGTTTGTGGAGTGATGAAAATTGGGTCCTTGCCCTGCGATGCGACGATTTGTGACCCGCAAAGCGAAAAAAAACCTTGAAGGTTCCCGGATAAAACCAAACCTTAAGGATAAGAGGCCACGGTAGGATTGGCCGGAAGTCCAGTCCCGCCCCCGATATGAAGGAGCACGAACGTGCCATCATTTTCGACGACTTTAGAGCAGTCCATTCATGGGGCCCTTGCCCTTGCGAATGCGCGCCGCCACGAACTTGCTACCTTGGAACATCTGCTTCTGGCGTTGATTGACGAACCCGATGCAGCCCGCGTAATGCGCGCATGTTCGGTGAACCTGGACGATTTGCGCAAGGATCTGGAAGATTTCATTGATGATGACCTTTCTACCCTGATCACCGATGTCGAAGGGTCGGAAGCCGTGCCGACGGCCGCATTTCAGCGTGTCATTCAACGCGCCGCCATCCATGTACAATCATCTGGTCGTAACGAGGTGACCGGCGCCAACGTGCTGGTTGCGATCTTTGCTGAACGTGAAAGCAACGCCGCTTACTTCCTGCAAGAGCAGGACATGACGCGTTATGACGCCGTGAATTTCATTGCGCATGGTGTGGCCAAGGACCCGGCTTTCGGCGAATCCCGCCCTGTCACCGGCTCTACCGAAGAGGGTGAGACCGTCTCGGTCGGCGCTGATGGCGAAGAAAAGGAAAGCGCGCTTGCAAAGTATTGCGTCGATCTGAACGCCAAGGCGACCAAGGGCGATGTTGATCCGCTGATCGGGCGCGCCCATGAGGTGGAACGCTGCATTCAGGTCCTGTGCCGCCGTCGCAAGAATAACCCGCTTTTGGTGGGCGATCCCGGCGTGGGCAAGACAGCCATTGCCGAAGGCCTGGCCTTCAAGATCGTGAATGGCGAAACACCAGAGGTCCTGGCGTCGGCCACGATTTACAGCCTTGATATGGGCGCGCTGTTGGCTGGCACACGCTATCGCGGTGATTTTGAGGAACGGCTGAAGGCCGTGATGTCCGAGATGGAAGATCACCCCGATGCAGTGCTGTTCATTGACGAAATTCACACGGTGATTGGTGCTGGTGCCACATCTGGTGGTGCGATGGACGCGTCCAACCTGCTGAAACCCGCCTTGCAGGGTGGCAAGCTGCGCTGCATGGGCTCCACGACCTATAAGGAGTTCCGCCAACACTTCGAAAAGGATCGCGCGCTGAGCCGCCGGTTCCAGAAGATTGATGTAACGGAACCATCGGTGCCGGATAGCATTAAGATCTTGCAGGGATTGAAGCCATATTTCGAGGAGCATCACAGTATCAAATATACAGCTGATGCGATCAAGACTGCGGTCGAACTGTCCGCGCGTTACATCAATGACCGCAAGCTGCCCGACAAGGCGATTGATGTGATTGACGAAGCTGGCGCCGCGCAGCATCTGGTCGTCGAATCCAAGCGGCGCAAGACGATTGGCACCAAGGAGATCGAGAACGTCGTGGCGAAGATTGCCCGCATTCCACCAAAGAACGTGTCGAAAGATGATGCCGAGGTGCTGAAAGATCTCGAAAAGACCCTGAAACGCGTGGTCTTTGGTCAGGATAAAGCGATCGAGGCGCTGTCATCGGCGATCAAGCTGGCGCGGGCTGGTCTGCGTGAGCCTGAAAAACCCATCGGCAACTACCTTTTCGCGGGTCCAACCGGTGTGGGTAAGACAGAGGTCGCCAAGCAATTGGCAAGCACGCTGGGCGTGGAACTGCTGCGCTTTGATATGTCCGAATATATGGAAAAACACGCGGTCAGCCGTTTGATTGGCGCGCCTCCGGGTTATGTCGGCTTTGATCAGGGTGGCATGCTGACCGATGGGGTCGATCAAAACCCGCATTGTGTGCTTTTGCTGGATGAAATGGAAAAGGCGCATCCGGATGTCTATAATATCCTGCTACAGGTCATGGATCACGGGAAGCTGACCGACCACAATGGCAGGACGACCGATTTCCGGAACGTGATCATCATCATGACCTCCAATGCAGGCGCGGCAGAGATGTCCAAGAACGCGATGGGCTTTGGCCGCGAAACTCGGACGGGTGAGGATACGGCGGCGATTGAACGCACATTCACGCCGGAATTCCGCAACCGTCTAGATGCGGTGATTTCCTTCGGTGCCTTGCCGAAACCGGTGATTATGCAAGTGGTTGAGAAATTCGTGCTGCAACTTGAGGCGCAGCTGATCGACCGCAATGTGCATATTGAACTGACGGCTGGTGCTGCTGAATGGTTGGCCGACAAGGGTTACGATGAAAAGATGGGTGCGCGCCCACTGGGTCGCGTCATTCAAGAGCACATCAAAAAGCCGCTGGCCGAAGAGTTGCTGTTCGGTAAGTTGGTCAAGGGTGGGATCGTCAAGGTCGGCGTCAAGAAGGGCGAGCTGGAGCTGAAGTATCTTGAGCCTGAGCAAGGCAAGATCACTGATAAGGGCGACAAACCTCCACTGTTGACGGCTGACTGACAGGCTTCAGTCGGTAATGTCGCTAGAGAACAACCAAGGCCGCGATCAAAAATGATCGCGGCTTTCTTGCCTTTTTGCAAACCCGCGCGTGGCATGTCGGGCGAGAAAATCTGAACCAAGTTTTTTCGGCGTTGCATATGTTGGCAGACCGCACCGCTTTTGTCCCGCTGGCAAAACAAAAACACCTCCCCCATAATGCTCAAAAATGCGGGGGATAGATGAAAGTCATTGTTGCCGGCGCTGGCATTGTTGGCGTGTCTTGTGCCATTTGGCTGCAAAGGGCAGGCCATGACGTCACATTAGTGGACCGGGATGGGCCGGCCAGTGGTACCAGCCATGGCAATGCTGGCGTGCTGGCTGGTATTGCCATTGTTCCGGTGACTGTTCCGGGCTTGGCCCGCAAGGCCCCTGGCATGCTGTTGCGCAAGGATGCCCCACTCTTCCTCAAATGGTCCTATCTGCCAAAGCTGCTGCCATTTCTGGCCCGCTACCTATCTCACGCCACTGATACCCATGTGGATCATTATGCCAACGCGATGACCAACCTAATGCATGATACGGTTGATCAGCACCTTGCGCTTGCTGCCGACACTCCCGCCGCCCGGTTCATCAGGCAGGCGGATTATTGTTTTGCTTATGCAACCAAGGCGGATTTCGCCGCGGATGGCTACGCCTGGGGCAAGCGCAAGGCGGCGGGGTTTTCCTATGAGGTGGTCAGCGGCTCCGATTATGCGGCTTACGATCCAATTTATGATGACCAGTTCGAGACAGTCGTCCGCTGCAAGAACCATGGCAGTATCACTGATCCGGGGCGGTACGTGCAGGCCTTGGCCGATCATTTTATTGCCGAGGGCGGACACCTCCATCTGACTCAAATTACAGATGTAACCGTCAAGAACGGTGCAATTGACGCCCTACAGACCGTTGATGGCCCGATGCGCGCCGATCATATTGTTATGGCCTTGGGTCCGTGGTCCCGCGACATCGCCCATAAGCTGGGGGTCAAGGTTCCGCTGGAAAGCGAACGCGGCTATCATATCGAACTGGTTAACCCATCACGGATGCCAAAATCTCCCGTCATGATCGCATCGGGCAAATTCGTTATCACCCCGATGGAAGGCCGCATTCGTGCTGCTGGCGTGGTTGAGTTTGGCGGGCTGGAACATGGGCCAAGCAAACCCCCCTTTGATTTGCTTAAGCGGCAGGTAGCCGCGCTCCTACCCGATGTCACCTATGACCACATCGTCGAATGGATGGGTCATCGCCCTGCCCCGGCGGATAGCCTGCCGCTGATCGGCGCAAACGATCCGACTGGCGGCAGTTACAGTGCCTTTGGCCATCAACACCTTGGCTTGACAGCTGGACCCAAAACGGGTCGGTTGATAGCGGAGCTGATAGACGGGCGAAAACCGAACATGGATTTGGCCCCTTTCGATCCGCAAAAATACGCCGCGCCCTGAATGCGGCTGACTGGGAGGGAAAGAATGAAAAATCTGACGAAACTGGCTTGTGCAACGGCCGCAACCACATTGATTGCGACCAGTGCGGTGGCCGATGGCCATGCCCAAAGCTGGGATATGCCTATGGCTTATGCGGCGACCAATTTCCACTCTGAACAGGGTGTGATCTTTGCCGATAAGGTCCGTGAATATACCGATGGTGCAATTGATATTACCGTGCATCCGGGCGGATCCCTGTTTGGTGGTGGCGATATCAAACGTGCCATCCAGACCGGGCAGGTGCCAATTGGTGAACGTTTCATGTCCGCCCACGCCAATGAGGCCCCATTATTGGGTTGGGACAACTTGCCTTTCATCGCTACAAGCTATGAAGACAATGCCAAACTGTGGGAGGCAGCCCGCGACACGGTGAACACCCAATTGGCAGACCTGAACCTAGTCGCCCTTTATACCTGCCCATGGCCCGGTCAGGGGTTTTATTTCGCCAAGGAAGTGGCCTCCTCTGCCGATACGCAGGGGGTCAAGTTCCGCTCCTATAACTCTGCCACAGCCACATTTGCCGAAGAATTGGGGATGATCCCCGTTCAGATTGAAGCGGCAGAGCTGAGCCAGGCCCTCGCTACCGGTGTTGCCTCTGCCTTCATCTCATCCGGTTCGACCGGCTATGATCGCAAGGTGTGGGAGCATCTGACCCATTACTACAAGGTCAACGCCTGGCTGCCGCGCAACTATGTGATGGTCAACACGCAGGTCTGGGATGCGCTGGAGGCAGACACCCAGACCGCCATTCAGCGCGCAGCGGATGAAACTGCCGCATCCTGTGCCGCCAAATCTGCCGAGCTCGCCGATTTTTATTTCGAGGAATTGGCTAAGAACGGGATGACCGTACAGGATGCCGGCCCGGAATTCTTGGCCGAGCTTGAGGCAATCGGCGCCAAGATGACCGAAGAGTGGCTGGCGACAGCTGGCGATGATGGTCGGGCGATCCTCGACGCCTATAACGCGAACTGATCGCGCAATGGCCAGCCTTCGGGCTGGCCGCATTTTTTCCAAGGGATGATATATGCGTGACTGGTCACCGGTGATGGGCCTGCCGCTTTGGGTTTGGTTATTCGTACTGCCCAGCGCCGTGGCTGTTCTGTGTTTGTTACTTGGGTCTCGGTTGGAGCGCCCGTTACGCCCGATGTGGAAACTGATGAATGGCGTTTATTTGACCTCTGGCCTGATTTCCGCCCTGTTCATGGTCACCATTCTTATGCTGATCGTCGCCCAAATGGTCGCCCGCTGGACTGGCCTTGCCTTACCCGGCACAACCGAATTTGCCGGCTATGCCATGGCCGCTACATCGTTTTTTGCCTTATCTTATGCCCTGACAAAAGGGGCGCATATCCGGGTGTCGATCCTGCTGAATGCCAATGACTTCACCCGGAAATGGCTGGACATCTTTGCTGTCTTCTCTGCCGCTATCATCGCCACGTATTTCGCCCGTTATGCGGTGAAGGCCAATGTATTTTCAGAGATGCTGAATGACCGTACCCAAGGGCAGGACCAAATCCCGGAATGGGTGGTATCCTTGTTCCGCCTTGATCTTGAGGCGGCGATGCAAGGCGGCGTCACGCTGGTCTATACCCCGGTCTGGATCCCCCAACTCGCGATGTCTATCGGCACGATTCTGTTGGCGATTGCCCTGTGGGATACATTGTACCGACTGTTGATCCTTGGTCGAAACCCGATTGTCGCGGAGGCCATCGAATGACCGAAGCCTATGCCACAATCGTCTTCCTCTTTATACTGTTCACCCTGCTCGGCTCATCGATCTGGATTGGCCTCGCCCTGATGGGCGTCGCCTGGGTAGGGATGGAGCTGTTTACCACTCGCCCTGCCGGTGATGCGATGATCACAACCATATGGACCGGGGCCAGCAGTTGGACCCTGACCGCGCTGCCACTCTTTATCTGGATGGGCGAAATCCTGTATCGGACCCGGCTGTCGCAAGACATGTTTCGCGGCCTTGCCCCATGGATGCGTTGGCTACCGGGTGGATTGCTGCACACCAATATCGCGGGCTGCACGATCTTTGCTGCTGTTTCGGGGTCTTCTGCCGCGACGCTGACGACGGTGGGCAAGATGTCGATCCCGGAACTTCGCAAGCGCGGCTATCCTGAATATATGATCGTGGGCACCTTGGCCGGGGCGGCCACATTGGGATTGATGATTCCGCCGTCATTGACCCTGATCGTCTATGGCGTGTCGATCAATGAAAGCATCATCAAGCTTTTCATGGCGGGCATCATCCCGGGCCTCGTGCTGGCTGGATTGTTCATGTCCTATATCGTCTTGTGGCACTATATTCGCCCTGGTCAACGCCCGGCACCTGAACCCCGGATCGGCTTTGCGGAGATGCTGTCAGAAAGCCGGTTTCTGATCCCGGTTCTTTGCCTTGTCTTTGCGGTGATCGGATCGATGTATTTCGGCTGGGCCACCGCGACAGAGGCCGCTGCGGTCGGTGTGCTTGGCTCGCTCACGCTGGCGCTGTTCCAGCGATCCCTGACGGTTTCGACATTCTATGAAAGCCTGATGGGCGCGACCCGCACGTCAGCGATGATCGCACTGATCCTGATGGGGGCGGCGTTTTTGTCGCTGTCGATGGGGTTCACCGGGTTGCCTCGCGCCTTAGCGGCCTGGATCGACACGATGGGCCTGTCGCCCATCACTCTGATCGCCGCCTTAACGGTGTTTTATATCATTCTGGGCATGTTCCTTGACGGGATTTCATCGGTTGTCTTGACCATGGCGATTGTGGAGCCGATGATCCGACAGGCCGGGATCGACGTGATCTGGTTCGGGATCTTCATCGTCGTGGTGGTCGAGATGGCTCAGGTAACCCCACCCATCGGATTCAACCTGTTCGTACTGCAAGGCATGACGCGGCACGAAATCGGATACATTTCCAAAGTGGCGCTGCCCATGGTGGCGCTAATGTTGCTGATGGTGGTGATCCTTGTCATCTGGCCGGAACTGGCGACATGGCTGCCCAATAATATCCAAGGCTAGCTCATGCGCCCAGCCGTGACTGTGCTGCAACTTGATACGCATTTCCCGCGCGTTCCGGGGGATGTAGGATGCCCGGCGACTTATATTGACGCGGTTGAAATTCTACGGGTTCCCCAAGCGACCGTCGGCCGGATTGTGAGTGATCGGCCTGATCTGATCGATATTGCCCCATTTGCGGATGCGATCCGCCGAGCAAAGGGCGATGTGATCGTTACATCTTGTGGGTTCTTGTCATTTTGGCAACTTCAGCTGGCTGCGCTGACTGGAAGGCCCTTTATCAGCTCCGCTTTGTTGGCGCTTGATCGGCTGGCTGTTGTCCATGATCCGGCTAACATCCTGATCGTGACCTTTGATCCTGATAGGCTGACCGCAACGCATCTGGGAAAATACCCCGAATTTGACCGAAGCATCGTTGGACTGCCGCCTGACAGCCATCTGCGGGGCGTGATCGAAGGTGATTTGCCGCAGCTGGATATAGGCCGGGCAAAGGCTGAATTTGTCACACTGGCCAAGCGTCATCTGACATCGGCGCATAAACATATCGTGCTGGAATGCACCAACCTTCCCCCTTACAAAACCGGCCTGAAGGAAATTGGGACATGGCCGGTGACAGATATTCTGACCGAGATTGAGCGTCATCGCCCCGGAACAATTGCTCCTGAATTTGCGACACTGGGGCCAGCGGCCTGACTGACTATAGAATTGGCATTAAGTTTCAAAGGCATTGAAACTTAAACTTAATCTCTCTCTTCGATGCTTGCAGCGGTAGCCATTAGGATTCGGGGATGCATCGCAGGCAAAAACTATGGTGAAGGACCGCAAGCTCTTTAACCCAGAGAAGATCTGGGTTCACTGTCTGATTGCGCTTTGCGTCTTCATTGGCTTGCTGTGTTCAGCCTATTTTGTGAACCGGGCCATCGCTGCGCAGCACCAGCTTGCCACCCAAACCAGCGTGACAGCACAAGAGATGGCAACACTGAGCCAGCATATCGTCTGGCAAGCCGCCGACCCCGCGCAGCCTATTGATGCGGATCTGATTAGGCGGTTTGAGGCGATACATGGATCATTAAGCGGTGACACCGCGTCATCTCTCGCGTTACAAGACCTTTATCTTGATGGCGATTTCCCCTTGGCCGATAGGGTCCAACAGTTTGTGGCACTGGCCAACAAGGCGGCGGGTATGACTGGCGCGGAGCGCGCGCCCATCACAGCGCAGATATTGGACTTGCGTGTTGGGCTATTTGACGGGTTGCGGGATGCCATCACGCTATTCAACGCGGCGTCGCAATCGGACATTATCCGCCTGCACAATCTGCTGAACCTGACACTGTTGTTGGCAGTGCTTGTGGTGCTGGGTGAGGCGGTTTTTGTCTTTCGACCGACCCACAAGGCAGTACGGTCCGTCGTTCGGGAGTTGCGTAGCAAAACAGAAGTTTTGACAAGTTCGCAAGAACAACTGCGCCACATGAACGAACGGCTATATCATCTGGCAAATCATGATCCGCTAACCGGACTGCCCAACCGCCCTTACATGACCACCTGGCTTGACGACTTCCTTGCCCGGCCAGATTGGGACGAACTGGGTGTTTTGTTTGTCGGACTGGATGGGTTTAAGGCAATTAATGACGCAATCGGGCACGAAAATGCAGACATCATGCTGATTGCCATGGCTGGCCGATTGAAGGCCTGCGTCGATGATGATGATCTCCTTGCAAGGGTCGGCGGCGACGAGTTTTTTCTCACAACATCCGAACCACCCGAAAACCTAACAAAGCGGATCTTGAACAGTTTAGATGACCCGTTTGTGATTGATGGTCGCAAAGTCAGCGTTGATACCAGCATCGGATACCTGACCGCATTTTCAGGCGAAAGTGAAGCAGACCAGATTATCAGAAATGCCGGTATCGCATTGCAGGCTGCAAAGACGGCAGGTGGGCGGCAGGCCGTTGAGTTTTCACAAACGCTGCGCAACGAATCTGCCCAGATTCTGGCGCTGCAGTTGGAGTTACGCGACGCCATTACCGACGGGCAGATTGAACCCTGGTTCCAACCGCAAATAAATCTGGCTGATGGCACGGTGCGCGGGGCCGAGGTGTTGGCCCGATGGCGCCACCCGCAACGCGGATTGTTAACGCCGGATAAATTCCTTCCCGCCGCAGAAAGTGCGGGTCTGACGGTTGAATTGGATCACGCGATCTGGTGTGCAGCTGTTAATTGCGCACAAGATTGGAACAAGGACGGCGATAAGCGGCTTGCGATTTCGCTGAATGCAGCACCGCACACGATTTCCGATCCGTTCCTGATCGAACGGCTTCTAAAGATGCTGTATCGTAGCAACATTTCCCTCGATCAGGTTGTGATCGAGGTTCTGGAAACAACGTTGATCGAAGGGTCCGATGATATGGCCGCGATCAATATCGATAGCTTGGCTGAATGTGGTATCGCGCTGGAACTGGATGATTTCGGGACAGGCTATGCGTCCTTGTCGAAACTGACTCAACTGCCCCTTTCGGGGATCAAGCTGGATCGTTCGCTGATCGCGCCATTGCCGGATGCCGGTGCCGATAGTGTCGTCCGGGCGATTCTGGCGCTTGCAACTGAGCTTGGCCTGATGGTGATTGCCGAAGGGATCGAAACGGATGAGCAGGCCAGCTACCTCGCTAGTTGCCATTGTTCGATCGGGCAGGGATATTGCTTCGCACGCCCGATGCCTGCGTCTGATTTCAATGCCTGGCTAAAGGAATATGGCGCCCACCCGCATTCATTCGCTTACCCGCCCGCCCAAATCTCGATGCAGGCTTGAGCCGGACCGCTGCAAGACGTATCTGCAAGGTGACAACGTCGCAGCAAAAGGGGCTATGAATGGCCAATCACCTGTATCAACATGATTTGCCGGATGGGCTGCAACTTGGTCCTGTCGTCGCGATTGATTGTGAGACCATGGGCCTGAACCCGCATCGTGACCGGCTGTGCCTGATCCAGATGTCTGATGGTGACAAGAATTGTCATCTGGTGCAGATCGCGCGGGATGCTCAGCCTGCCCCCAATCTATGCGCGATGCTGGAAGATCCGAATACGCTCAAGCTGTTTCATTTCGGGCGCTTTGACATTGCGGCATTGCAAAATGCCTTTGGGGTGACGACCGCCCCGGTTTATTGCACAAAAATCGCCTCGAAATTGGTGCGTACATTCACGGATCGGCATGGGTTAAAGACGCTGTTGCAAGATATGATTGGCGTTGACATCTCAAAGCATCAGCAACAAAGCGATTGGGGCGCGGTCGAGTTGACCGACGCCCAACTTGATTATGCAGCGTCAGATGTCCTGCACCTGCATGAATTGAAAGCGGCGTTTGATGTGTTGTTGGCGCGCGAGGGCCGGACGACGCTGGCTCAATCCTGTTTCGATTTCCTGCCAACACGCGCCAAACTGGACCTCACCGGTTGGCCTGACGTTGATATATTTGCCCACTGATGACCGATCCTGAAAAATTCCTGCATGCCGGACGCCGAGTCATCATCGAAGAGGCCGACGCGCTGCAAAAACTTGCCGATCAGCTCTCTATCGGATTTGCCGAAGCTACTGCGCTGATTATCAATGCAAAAGGGCGCATCATCGTTTCGGGCATGGGCAAATCTGGGCATATTGCTCGAAAAATCGCGGCGACCCTAGCCAGCACCGGAACGCCCGCACATTTTGTGCATCCCGCCGAAGCGAGCCATGGCGATCTTGGTATGATCACGCCAACCGATGTTGTCATCGCGATCTCAAATTCGGGCGAGGTGCCTGAACTTGCCAATCTGGTCGCCTATACTCGCCGTTTCGGTATTCCGCTGATTGGTATCACGAGCCGCACAGGAAGCAGTCTGGCAACGCAGTCCGATATCGTGCTGAAACTGCCGGAATTGGGCGAAGCCTGCGGCGCCGGCGTCGTGCCGACAACATCGACGACCATGACACTGGCCCTGGGGGACGCGCTAGCCATCGCATTGATGGAGCACAGGGATTTCACGCCCGAGAACTTTCGCAAATTCCATCCCGGTGGCAAATTGGGTGCGCGCCTGTCCAAGGTTGGTGATCTGATGCACCGGGGGGACGCGGTACCCCTTGTCCATCAGGATACACCGATGGGCGACACCCTGTTGACCATCAGCCAAAAAGGGTTCGGCGTGGTTGGTGTGTTGAATGATGAGCGACATCTTATCGGGGTGATCACGGATGGCGACCTGCGGCGGCATATGGACGGATTGCTTGATCTATCAGCAGGTCAGACCATGACGGCGAACCCGCAAACCATCGGACCTGAAGCATTGGCGGAAGAGGCCATTGCCGCAATGAGCGGCCACATCACATGCCTTTTTGTGACCGCATCAGAAGGTGACGCAGATGTTGTCGGTATCCTGCATATCCATGATTGCCTGCGGGCCGGGGTGATCTAACGATGGTGGCGGCGGACAATCTTCATTCCAAGCTTGTCGGGTGGTCGAAGATCCTGCTCCCACTGGCTGCCCTTGGATTATTGTCCACTCTGTTCATGTTGGCCCGTGACACAGGCCCACCGCCCGAGATTTCATTCGCCGAAGTGGAAGCCATGGCCCGGGATCAGCGCATCTCGGCTCCGCGGTTTTCTGGTGTCACGGATGATGGCGCGGTTATCGCAATTTCGGCCCAAAGCGCGAAGCCAGAAATCGCGAAGCCCGACACGTTCAGCATTGATCGCGTGATCATGCGAATGGACAATTCTGATGGCAGCAGCATCGATGTCACTGCCACACATGGTGAGGTAAACGGACGTTCACAGGTCGCACGGTTCTTTGGCCTGGCACGGATGGAAACATCCAGCGGCTATCAGATGGAAACAAGTGCGCTGACCGCAGAGCTTGAAACGGGCATTATCACGTCAGATGGCATATTGGAGATCCACGCGCCGTTTGGCGAACTAACAGCCGGACAGGTCACACTGAAAGTCACCGCCGACGAAATCGGCCAACAGATGCTTTTCACACAAGGGGTCCGCCTGATATACCGACCCCAAGACCAATGATGATATATTCAAGGAAACCGCCTAAAATGTTCAGATTTTTGGCCTTTATGATTGGTCTTTTGCTGGCTGGTGCCACTTTTGCCCAGACCAACATCAACCTTGGTGGTATCACGGTTGATGACACGGCTGCAGTAGAGGTGGTTGCCGATAACCTGTCGGTCGATCAGGATACGGGCAAGGCGGTTTTTTCCGGCAATGTGGTTATTGCTCAAGGTGATATGAAAGTTTCGGCTGCCAATGTCGAAGTCCTATACACCGAAGCCACAGGGAACATCGCGCGGCTGGTTGCAACGGGTGGCGTCACCTTTGTGACAGCGACAGAAGCGGCCGAAGCTCAGAATGCAGATTATGACCTTGAAGGTGGGTTCTTGACCTTGACAGGCGAGGTGCTGGTGACTCAAGGGCAAAGTGCCATTTCGGCGGACAAGATGGTTGTGAATGTCGCAGATGGATCGGCAGTCATGGAAGGGCGCGTGCGAACCGTTCTACAACAGGGCCAGAACTGATGGCGGATGGTCCGGCCCTGACAGTGCAGGATGGCGAAGCCGGTTTGCGGATCATCAATTTGCGCAAAAGCTATCGCAAGCGGCTCGTCATTCGTGACGTCAGCATTGATTTGGGGCGTGGTGAGGTTGTGGCGCTGCTTGGCCCGAACGGGTCGGGCAAGACGACCTGCTTTTATGCCATTGCCGGGCTTGTGACTGCAGAAGGTGGTCGTGTGATCGTGGATGGTCGCGAGGTGACGACGCTTCCGATGTATCGCCGCGCGCGCATGGGCATCGGGTATCTGCCGCAGGAGATGTCGATTTTCCGCGGCATGTCTGTCGAAGACAACATCATGGCGATTCTTGAAATTGCAGTAGATGACCGGCATAAAAGGCGCGAAAGACTGGAACAGCTGTTGTCGGAATTTTCGATTGAACATCTGCGCCGCGCGTCCGCCATGGCATTGTCAGGTGGTGAACGCAGGCGGGTGGAGATTGCCAGATGCCTTGCCGCCGGTCCGAAATACGTTCTGTTGGATGAGCCATTTGCTGGCGTCGATCCCATAGCTGTGGGTGAGATACGGCATCTGGTTGCTGACCTAAAAAATCGGGGGATTGGCGTGCTGATCACCGACCACAATGTGCAGGAAACGCTCCAGATTGTGGACCGGGCCTACATACTGCATGACGGCAAAGTTCTGATGAGTGGGACCACGGATGAGGTGGTTCAGAATGAAAACGTTAGGCGTGTGTATCTGGGCGATAACTTTCGCGTAACGTGAATTTACGATTTGGATTAACCACTGCGTCATTGACAAACCGCCCCGTTCTGACGCCAAATGAAGAAGATGACAGACCCGTTTCACCTTGTGCTACTTGTCGCCGCAGAAATGCCCAGGCACGCGCATAAGTTCAACAAAACGGGCGTTATTGTTTTCCAATAGTATGACGCACCACCCGCGCAACGTGGGTTGTTTCGACGTCATCATATCAGACATAGGAGAAACGATGCGGTACCAAATCAGTGGCAAACAGATCGACATCGGCGAGGCACTTCAAACCCATGTAAAGACGGAATTGGACGAAATATTAAGCAAGTATGCGGGTCGCCCGACGGACGCCTATGTCGTTTTTTCCAAGTCAGGTCATGAGTTTATCTGCGAATCCGTTGTGCATCTGTCGACTGGTTTGAATGCACAGGCTACGGGTCGCGCGAACGAGATTTATTCCGCATTCGACAGCAGCGGCGAAAAGATGGACAAACAATTGCGCCGCTACAAACGCAGATTGAAAGACCATCACAAGGAGCGATCACAACCCGTTGAACTTTCAGATGCGGGGTCCTATATCCTCGAACCAAGAGATGAGTCGGACGAGGCAGCACAAGACAATGTAAACGCCATGATCGTTGCGGAGATGGAGACGAAGATTCCATCGCTTTCGGTCGGCGAGGCGGTGATGCAGATGGAAATCGCAAGCGCGCCGGTGCTTGTCTTTCGCAACGAGAAACACAGCGGAATAAATGTCGTCTACAGGCGGGACGACGGGAATATCGGTTGGATCGACCCGAAACAAGCGGGCTGAACCGAAATCAACTTTTGAGAGATAGCTCAGATGCAACTTGCACAGATTTTGGATGTTGGCGCGGTCAAGACGATCTCGTCTTGCACCAGCAAGAAACGCCTTTTCCATGATTTGGGCGAGTTGTCGTATGCTTGCTATGGTTTGAATGCGACCCGGGTGATTGACGCCCTACTAGAGCGCGAAAACCTTGGCCCAACCGGTGTTGGTCACGGCATCGCCCTGCCACATGCCCGGCTGACCAGCATCACCGATGTCAAAGGCGTGTTTCTGCGCTTGGAAAAACCGTTGGATTTTGACGCTGTTGATCGCCAGCCCGTAGATCTGGTATTTGCCTTGCTGGCCCCGCAGGATGCGGGTGTTGATCACCTCAAAGCGTTGGCGCTTGTGTCGCGCACATTGCGCGACACATCCATTTGCGCAAAGCTGCGGGCGAATAGTGATCCCGCGACGCTACATACGATTCTGACGGAAGTGCACTCCAGTCAAGCTGCCTAGGGGCGCAGACTTTGAAAATGTCTGTATGCTATTTCTGTTTCAAAAATAGCATCCCGCTGCCTCAAACCCAGTTCCCAAAACCAAAAGACAGATAGTCGCGCGCATAGGCATCGCGCGTCGCCTCTTCGATCTTGCTGTCGTAGATCTCGCCCAGCAATGATTGCACCATGTCGTCGCCATCCGGGAGGTTTGGCGGGTCGCTGATCCCAAGCTGCGCGCAAAGGAAAGGCAGTTGCGCTGCCAGCTGATCTTCCCGCATGATCATATCCGGCAGCCCGAACTGCGCCATCCCCTGCAACACGGCCAATTGGCTTGCCCAAGCCGGATCTGTCCGCACGGCCGTTTGCGCAGAGAGGTTGTTTTTGACAAAGCGCAGAAAGGCCAGAAACGCCCTGCTATGCGCGGTGATGTCGTAGCCTTTGAGATTGCGAGGCAAGAGTGGATCAGCCGGAATAGGCAACCTGTGCACCTTGCGCAATGTCTGCCGAATTTTCGGAAACAGTTTTGGCCCCTCAAACAGGATATGCCTGCAAAACGCTTCATGCGCTCGCGCGACCGGGTGGCGCAAGACCGCGAAACTGCGATAAACGGCATACTGGCGTTTCCATTCGCGCAGCGTTTTTTGCGAAAACCCCCGGCGCAAGTCCTTGATCGGGTGATCATCCAGATCAGCCATCCATTGGCCAATCTGTTCGTCAATCCCACCACGTAGCGGCAGATAAAGAAGCCCCGATGTCGGGGCCGCAATATAGGCCGGGATCATCGGCCCGCGGCGCGGTTCGAAATTCGGGGTTTGGCCCAGATCAAACCGATCCCAACCGGCCAATGCTGTTTTCATTTCCTCGGGATTGGTCACCTTGTCGATCGTTGGCGCGGGGTTCTGTTTCTTCAGCTTGCGATCAAGTGTGTTCAGCTGATCGTCACAGCCCAGGAACTTCGCGAGGCCATTCATAACCTCAACTTCGCTCAGATCGTCATAGTTGAGGTAGAATGCCGTTTGCCCTGATTGTTGCAAAGCGCTTTGCAGTCGCCGCTGAAATTTCTGAATCTTGTCTAGAAATTCTGCGAACTCTGTTGCATCAAACGCCACTTGTTGCGTTTTGGCATGGGTCGCATTTGTCAGTTTCCATTGGCCCGTGGCCTTTGCGATTTTCCAACTGACAAAGCTGTCGACCGGGTTTCGTGTCAGGATGATCTTGGCGCAGCGCGGGTCGGGCAGGCAGATGGACAAGACCCGTTGGTCGTGATCATTAAAAAAACGAAAACCTGCCAGCCCGTCATCCGCCTTGATCGCGTCGATCAGGTGGCCGGGGTTTTCCTCCCGCTTGTCCATCGTGATGCCAAGCAGATCGTCATATTGTGGATAGCCGATAAAGCTGGGGTTGAACGCCTCTCCATGGCATTTTAGACCCTCGAACAGGTTGATGTTGGCTTCTAGGTAATTCGACCCTGTCCGCATCTCGGCAAAGACAACGAAATAGTCAAAATCTGCCATGTTCAACGCACCAGATAAGGTTTTTGTTGGGTTTGCAAGGATGCAGCAGTATCGCCATCCTTCGGAAACTCGCCGGTCAGGAATGGGTGCATACCCTGGTTGCGCAGATCTTGCAGGAACGCCCCAAGCCCGTCGAGCTTGCGCATGTTGGGCGCCTCTGCCAATCTCGGGTGGGGTTGTTCGCTGACCTCATCCACGATGATCTGCAGCGTTTCCATCGGTGAGCGCACAAATTCGGCCAACGTCATCACCCGGACCCGCGCCTTGGTAAAAGGTGAGCGCAAGATCTTGAGCTGCTTGTGCTCAATCTGTTGCAGGCGCGCGGCCTCTTTGCGGACGTCAGAGAATTCTTCACGCGCAAGAAAGAGTGAGATGATCCAGGCCCCGGACACAACCGAAATCCTGGCATTCGTATCCTTGGCCACCATCCAGTTGATTGTCTGCGTGTCCATTGGCCCGAACTGAAAAGCCTGATGTTTGTCGCGGTTGTTCCAGATCAGATTGGTAAGGAACATCTTTGCGTTATAGTCCCGCAGCGTTGGGTGGTCGGACATGCCGCCAACATAGACCGGGCCGCCGTCGTTAAAATGCGCTCGATCCGGCGCAAATAGATGCCCGTGTACGTCCCCGCCGCCGGTCACTTTTGACAGCCAACTTTCGAAATCTTCAAAGACCTCTGCAAATCCTTGCAATACGGAGTAGGGACCAGCGGTCACCGCATTTTCTCTGTCGATTGTCGGGAACCGGCTTTGCATGTAAAGCCCAGGTCGCCCCAATGTGCGCCGGTCCACCGCGTTGGCAAAGATGCGATCAACTGAACTGGGGTTCGGCGCGACGCTTTCGTGGGGTTTGTCGTAAGGCTGTGGGAAGGTTTCATAAAGCGCATCCGCGCGCGGCCAGATCTTGCGCGCAACAAAGCAGGATGACCGGCGCAGCAATGCCTTGTGATCCTCATAGAACACGTGCGGTTTGCCTTGATAATCGAACTTCGACAGCGTCAGCGACCGGCTTTCGATCTTGGTTGAATGAAGCCGCGCCAAGGTTTGAAAATAGCTTTCATCCGGGATCCAGACCTTGCGGAAATAGCGGTCATATGTTGACCGTTTGGGGTCTGTCAGGATGGCGCGCAAGGTGCGCCGTGTCAGACACCACCATTGTGACCCCATATGCGGAACCACCCCGGCGGGGATACGTCGCTTAAAACCGATCAGTTGCTGCAATTTGACATAGAGATCAAAGATCTGCCGATGCCGCCGCCAGGAAAACGGAAACCGCAACGTGAATCGTTCCTCATCAAGCCCGCCAACTGTCCATGGCACATCTTCGGTGGTGGAGCTTTCGATGAAATCTGTTTCGGGTCTGGCATCCAGATAGGTGCAAAGTTCTGACACTGGTCGCAGTGGCAGGCAGGCGCCGGATGCCAGATAGATATGCCGCAACTCAGGATGGCTATCCAACAGCTTTGTGGCGGCATCCTGCGTTGCGGCCACAAGTTCCCAACCGCCCCAATCACAGCGCCGTCGCTGTACGAATGTGACCTGATCGAGATCGGACAATGCTTCGACGAAGGCGACATATTCGTTATGATTAACCTTCTTATCCACGTGCACAACGATCGGGCAGCCCGCGTCAGCCCAATGCCTGATCGCCTGTTCCGCTCGTTGCAACGCGGTATGGGCCAGGATGATGACCCCGACGCTCATGCCCAGTTTCCTTTGGATAAGAGGCCCAGCACCTCAAGTTGTCGCCAATTGAGGTATTGTTCGCTCCACTTCGTCCAAAGATCAGGATCATCCTGACCCGTTTCTGCATATTGCTGGTATTCGTGGCCCGCGCCGTAATGTTCGCCGCGCGCCGCCTCTTCCTGCGCGCGTTCACTGAATGTGTTGATGAATTTCGCATGTAACAGTGCGCCGGATGTCTTTTCCCCGCCTTGCTGATCGTAGACGAGGTTCAGACCGCGCGGCAGGATCATATGGGTTGAGCTGACATAGGTATAGCGCCGGTTCCATTTGACGAATGGCACCTTGTTCAGTGCTGGTGCCTGTTCCGGTTTGTCGGAAAAGAACGCCCGCGCCCGTGGTCCGCCCTGTATCCACAGATTGCGCATGCGCTTGTTCTGGCTGATCGTGTAGTTACCGGCGTCAAACCAGCTGGCGATTTCAAGCGGGTCCATCCCGCGTTCATATCGCGCCTCGCTCACCGGTCCTTGCGGATAAAGATCAAGCATCAACGCCCCGAAGGACCGCACGTCAGATGCATCTAGCCAATCGCCCAGTGCGGCCAGGGGCCGAGTATCGCAGAACGGATAGACGAAAAATTCGTCCACATCGACGGTCAACGCCCAGTGCCCATGCCCGTAACGCCATTGAAGATAGGTTAGCCAATCCATCCCGAAACGCGCATTGCCATATCCCGCATCGGTCGACCAAAGCGACACATCCGGTTGCGCGGCTGCGTAATCATCGCCGCCATCTGTGCTGCCATTATTGACCATCACAAAATGATCGACGCCCATTTTGCGGTAATACTCAAAGAAATAGGGAAGCCGGACATCTTCGTTTCGGAAGGTACAGAACAGCAGGATATCGTCAGGCCTGATTCCCTTGGTTCGGTTCTTGACCTCGACCAGTTCGCGCCGCTTGCGAAAGGCCCGGACCTTCCAGCGCTTGCGCTGAAGTCGTAACATATATGATCGAAAAATAGTCAACTGGTTGTCCCGTTCCGCGCCGGTGAAACTGCCACCTTATCAGCCCCATGTGCCCTGCGACATCAATCCCAGATCGACAAGCTGCTGCCAACCTTCATATTGGCTGGCCTCGGCATACCAAAGATCGGGGCTTTTGGTTAATGCTTCGTGATATTCTGCATAAACTGCGCTGTTTTCAAAGTGTTGTCGGCGGATTTGTTCCTCTTTTGACTTTTCAACGATCAGGTCGAGGAACTTCGTATGCAAAAGCGCGCCTGACATCACGTCTCGTTCGGCTGTGCTGAACACATCATGCAGATGCCGGGGCAGGATCTGATGGGTCGAACTGACATAGGAATAGCGCCGCTGCCATTTCACCAACGGCGTCTTGTTGAGCGTTGGTGCCTTTGCCGGGTCTGAGGCAAAAAACACCCGGTCGCGCACGCCCCCTTGAATCCACAGGTTCCTATGGATCGGATGCCATGTGCTGCGATAGTTATCTGGATCGAAATAGGGGAGCATCGCGATGGGATCGGTTCCGGGCTGATACGCGTTGCGTCCGATAGGCCCTCGCGGATAAAGCTCAACCATCATCGCTCCAAAGGATGATCGCCCCTGATCGTCCAGCCATGCTGTCAGCTCCGGTAGCTTCCGGCTGTCATGCTGCGGATAGATCAGCAACTCATCCGCATCCACCGTCAGGCACCAATGCCTCGCCCCGTATTTCAGTTGTAGCCAGCCCAGCCAGTCCATGCCGAACCGCGACAGCCGATAACTGTGATCCGTCTGCCAAAGCGATACATCAGGTTGTGCCGCCAGATAGTCCGCTGTGCCATCATCGCTGCCATTATCCACAAACAGAAAATGATCGACCCCAAGGCTGCGATAATGCTGCATGAAATAGGGTAGACGTGCAGCTTCGTTGCGGACACAGGCAAACCCCAGAATGGCCTCTTTGCTGATCGCGGCGGTGCGATCTTGTCGCGATTGCAGTTGCCG
The DNA here is from genome assembly GCA_947503925.1 of uncultured Paracoccaceae bacterium. Lineage (GTDB taxonomy): Bacteria > Pseudomonadota > Alphaproteobacteria > Rhodobacterales > Rhodobacteraceae > Yoonia. Next base: position 137,934 of record CANNFQ010000008.1, read on the forward strand.
CCTTTTGCGCAGGGATCGAAACAACAATCGCCTGCGTTTCCAACGCAGGCGATATGCCAGTCTCAGTTCTGCCAGTGAACCCAGCCGTGGTTGGGGTCCGGTCGCGCGCAATGCTTACTGCGCTGCCTTGTCGCTGATATGAAGATCGCTGAGATATGACAGCAGGTCATCGCGCAGATCATCGCGCGCCAGCGCAAAGGCGACGGTTGCCTGCAGGAAACCCGCCTTGGATCCGCAATCAAACCGTTTCCCGTCAAAACGGTAACCGAACACATCACGTCCCTGGCTGATTTCGGCTGCGATTGCATCAGTTAACTGCACCTCGCCGCCAGCACCTTTGGTGATATGCGCAAAGTTCTGCATCACATGTGGTGTCAGGATGTAACGCCCAATCACTGCCAGGTTCGATGGCGCTGTGCCCGATGCAGGCTTTTCCACCATCCCGTTGATCGACACGATGGCATCACCGTTCGTGTCTTTGACATCCAGCACACCGTAGGATGATGTCTTGTCAGGTGCGACTTCCATCGCGGCAACCATCGCGCCGCCCGTTTCCTCATAGGCTTCGACCATCTGCTGCAGACAGGGTTTTTCGGCGGCAATCACGTCATCGGGCAGGATCACGGCAAAGGGTTCGTTGCCGATCAGTTTGCTCGCGCAGGACACCGCATGACCCAGGCCAAGCGGTTTGTGCTGCCGGATATAGGCGATGGCCCCGCTTTCCATATTGGTTGTGCGTAGTATCTTGAGCAACTCTGTCTTGCCAGATTTTTCCAGCGCGGATTCGAGGTCTGGAGCGAGGTCGAAATAATCCTCAAGCGCGGTTTTGCCACGCGACGTGACAAAGATAAAATCCTCGATCCCGGCGGCTCGCGCTTCGTCAATAGCGTATTGAATCAATGGTCTGTCGACCAGGGTCATGATCTCTTTCGGCACGGATTTGGTCGCAGGTAGGAACCGCGTGCCCAGCCCAGCGACTGGAAAAATGGCTTTTGTAACTTTCTTCTTCATATCTAAACTCTCTTACGTGGAGGCCGAAAATCTGCCCCGTAACAATACAAAATTTCTTTGCAAAATTTCTCTGACAATATTCAAGACAATACGGCATCAAGTCTGCAAAAACACGGTAAAACTTGGACCAGGTATCGAATTCCTGACCCGCCGTGATCAGTCGATCCCCATGTCCTGCATCATGGCCTCAATACGTGGCACGTCTTCGGGGTTGTTGAGTTCCCAAAACTGCCGCCCCTTTGAAGCCACTTCGACACATAGCATGGGCACACCCCGCTCGAGGAACCGCAGCTGCTCCAGCCCTTCCAGCTGTTCGAGCGATCCGGGTGTCCAACCGGGGTAGTCGGCCAAGGCCTCAGGTCGATAGGCATAGACGCCAACGTGATGAAAAACCGGGGTCTCGTCCTCGTCCTGATAGGTGCGGTTGGTATAGGGGATCACCTCTTTTGAGAAATAAAGCGCGTTGTGATCTGCCCCAAAAACCGCCGTTGTGCCACCAACGCGACCAGCCTGTCGGTCGGCAAGAAACCCGTTCAACGCTCGCCCGTCCGCCCGTAGCACCGGGGTGGCAACTGCAGATCGCGGGTTTGCCTCTAGGCCAGCAATAAGATCCTCGATGAACCATGCAGGCGTCAGTGGGGCGTCGCCTTGCAGATTGACCACAATGTCAAAATTACCGCCCAGATTTTGTAGCGCCTCGGCGCAGCGTTCCGTCCCGTTTTGACAATCGGTGGAGGTCATCACCACTTCCGCCCCGAACCCGGTGGCAGCGTCCCCGATGCGGTCGTTATCCGTGGCGACTACAACCTTATCCACACCCTGCACGGCCATCGCCGCGTCCCACGATCGTCGAATAAGAGATTTGTTTTCGCCTGAGGCCCCCTTCAGCGCGACAAGGGGCTTTCCGGGATAGCGGGACGATGCGTAGCGGGCTGGTATGACGATGAGGGCGGACATCAGGCTTATTGCAGTTTTACATCAGGGGAGTAGGCGATGAAGAACGGGTTCTCGAAACCCGGCTTGCCGTATTGCAGGGGGCTATGGTCGTCAAAGCGCACGACGTCTCCGCCCGCGCCAGCCAGTACCGCATGCCCGGCAGCCGTGTCCCATTCCATCGTTCGGCCAAGCCGGGGATAGATATCCGCCTCACCCGTGGCGACAAGGCAGAATTTCAGCGACGATCCTGCGCTTTTCATATCCGCTGTGTTGTATTTGTTGATGTAATCGTCGGTCGCCTGATCGCGGTGCGATTTTGAGGCGACAACAAGCAACGCATCATTATCTGGCGTTGATACTGACAACGCGGTCTGGGTGCCGGTGGCTTCTTTGTCGAAAGGTCCTGTTTCCTCAACCGTTTGACCTGCGGCATCGGTGTAAAACAATCGTTCTTTGGCCGGGGCATAAACCACGCCGCGCAACGGTGCGCCATCAACCACATAGGCGATGTTGACGGTAAAATCGCCACGCCGCTTGATGAACTCTTTGGTCCCGTCCAGCGGGTCCACGATCAGAAAGGTGCTGACCGCCTGCTCGTGCGTCGCAGCCTGTTCTTCGGTCACCAAAGGTACATCTGGAAAGGCTGCGCTTAGACCGGCACTGATAACAGCATCCGCCGCCTCATCCGCCGCTGTAACAGGGCTGTCATCGCTTTTGGCACGCACGTCAAAATCGGGCGACTGATAGATTTCCATGATTTTGTCGCCCGCTTGCAACGCAAGCCGACGCATGACCAGTGTCAGTTGATCAAAGTCCATTTGTTTTCGGAGCCTCCAGCGGGATTCATTGAAAATCAGCGTTTTTCCCCTTATGGTCGGGGCTTAGGCGAACAGCAAGCAAACCCTTACACCGCCACGGGCCGGCAAGTCAGAAAGTCACGTTTCATGTTTCAGGCCAATACCGGAACAAGCAAGGCGCGCGGTGCATTTGGCCTGCTTGAAGTGATCTACTTCTCAATCGTGCGGGCGTTACGGCAATCGCACCGGCATGCGGTTGTTGGGATGTTAGTGAATATGATGCAGGCGCTGACTCTGGTCTTTGCGTTCTTCATCATGTTTGAGCTGTTGGGCATTCGCGGGTCAGCATTGCGGGGCGATTTTCTACTCTACATCATGTCGGGGATTTTTGTTTACATCACGCATATCAAGGCGGTTTCCGCGGTGATGAACTCCGAAGGCCCTGCATCACCAATGATGCAGCACGCACCGATGAATACGATCATTTCGATTAGCGCTGGTGCGGTTTCCAGCCTCTATATCCAGATTCTTTCACTGGTGATCATCCTGTTGGTCTACCACATTGCCTTTACGCCAATATCAATCGACCAACCGGTCGCCGCCATGGGCATGTTCCTGCTGGCCTGGTTTTCCGGTGTTTCGGTGGGCATATTGTTTTTGGCGATGAAGCCCTGGTCGCCAGGTTTTGTCGGTATCTGCTCCACCATCTATATGAGGGCGAACATGATCGCGTCGGGCAAGATGTTTGTCGCCAATACGCTACCTTCATCAAAACTTGCGCTGTTCGACTGGAATCCCCTGTTTCACATCATTGATCAGATACGAGGCTTCGTTTTCCTGCATTACAATCCACATTTTTCAGATTGGACCTATGCGTTGAAAGTTGCGCTGGTCCTACTTTTGGTCGGCTTGATGGGCGAATTCTATACAAGGCGGCACGTGTCGCCCAGCTGGACAGCTGGCCGATAGGCAAGGGCCGCGTGCCGACGTAACGTTGCAGCCCAAAGAAATATGATTTTTTCCCCAATTTCCTATGACAGCGGCGGTTGCAGGCCCCATATCGCATCCCTATATACGCCAAGATAATTGTTCAGGGTTAAACCCCTGATCAGACTCATGTAACTGGCGCGAGTGCCAAAACGGGTTCGCGCAACTCAAACCGCCTAAAGTAGAGGGATTTGAAAATGTCCAAAGTTATCGGGATTGACCTGGGAACGACCAATTCTTGTATCGCCATCATGGATGGCTCCAAACCTCGGGTTGTTGAAAACGCCGAAGGTGCGCGCACGACACCATCCATCGTCGCCTTCACCGACGACGAACGCCTCGTTGGCCAGCCTGCAAAGCGTCAGGCCGTTACCAACCCGGAAAACACCATTTTTGCCGTCAAGCGCCTGATCGGCCGCCGGTTCGACGACAAAGACCTGTCCAAAGAGAAAAAGAACATGCCGTTCGAAATTGTCGATGGCGGCAACGGCGACGCATGGGTGGAATCAAAGGGTGAGAAATACTCCCCTAGCCAGATCTCTGCCTTCATTCTGGGCAAAATGAAAGAAACCGCCGAAAGCTATCTTGGCGAAGACGTGACCCAAGCGGTCATCACTGTTCCTGCCTATTTCAATGACGCGCAGCGGCAGGCTACGAAAGATGCGGGTAAGATTGCCGGCCTCGAAGTTCTACGGATCATTAACGAACCGACAGCTGCTGCTCTAGCCTATGGCCTAGACAAGAAAGACAGCAAAACAATTGCCGTCTATGACCTTGGCGGTGGTACGTTCGACGTGACCATCCTAGAAATCGACGACGGTTTGTTCGAAGTGAAATCCACCAACGGGGATACATTCCTGGGTGGTGAAGACTTTGACATGCGCATCGTCAACTACCTGGCTGACGAGTTCAAGAAAGAGAACTCTGTCGATCTGACCAAGGACAAGATGGCGCTGCAGCGTCTGAAGGAAGCTGCCGAAAAGGCGAAGATTGAATTGTCGTCGTCTTCCAGCACTGAAATCAACCAGCCGTTTATCTCAATGGGGTCAAACGGGCAGCCGCTGCACATGGTCATGAAACTGACCCGCGCCAAGCTGGAGAGCCTTGTTTCTGACCTGATCAAGAACTCGATCAAGCCTTGTAAAGAGGCGATCAAGGATGCTGGTCTGTCGGTCAGCGATATTGATGAGGTGGTTCTGGTCGGTGGTATGACCCGGATGCCGAAGGTGAAGGAAGAAGTTGCCAAGTTCTTTGGCAAGGAAGCCCACCAGGGCGTGAACCCTGACGAAGTGGTCGCAATGGGTGCCGCTATTCAGGCCGGTGTTCTGCAAGGGGACGTCAAAGACGTAGTTCTGTTGGACGTGACCCCGCTGTCACTTGGCATCGAAACGCTGGGCGGTGTCTTTACGCGCCTGATTGACCGTAACACAACGATCCCGACCAAGAAATCTCAGGTCTTCTCAACCGCCGAAGACAACCAGAACGCCGTGACATTGCGCGTGTTCCAGGGTGAACGTGAGATGGCTGCTGACAACAAGATGTTGGGCCAGTTCAATCTGGAAGATATCCCGCCAGCGCCACGTGGCATGCCGCAGATCGAAGTGACCTTTGATATCGATGCCAACGGCATCGTCGAAGTCGGCGCCAAGGACAAAGGCACCGGCAAAGAGCAGAAGATCACGATCCAGGCCTCTGGTGGTCTGTCGGATGACGATATCGAAGCAATGGTCAAGGACGCCGAAGAGAACGCGGAAGCCGATAAGGAACGCCGCGAGCTGGTCGACGCCAAGAACCAGGCGGAAAGCCTGATCCATTCGACCGAAAAGTCGATGGAAGAACACGCCGACAAGGTTGACCCGACGACAATCGAAGCCATCGAACTGGCTATCGCCGCACTGAAAGATGATCTGGAAGCCGACGACGCGAAGGCTGACAAGATTAAATCTGGTATCCAGAACGTCACTGAGGCGGCCATGAAGCTTGGTGAAGCAATCTATAAGGCGCAGCAGGAAGAAGAAGGCGAAGCTGAGCCGGAAGCACGCGGTGCAGATGAGGCCGAAGACGACATCCTTGATGCCGACTTCGAAGATCTGGACGACGAAAAGCGTGACAACTAAAGCGGTCCGCCGCTAGGAATCTGACCGGCCCGTGATCCGGGCCGGTCTTTTCCGTTTCCCGAGGGGAAAATGACCATGGCAAAACGTGACTATTATGATGTTCTAGGGGTCGCCAAAGGGGCAGATGCTGCTGCTATCAAGAAAGCCTATCGCCAAAAGGCGAAAGAGCTTCACCCCGATCGAAATTCCGACAATCCAGATGCCGAGGCGCAATTCAAAGAAGCGAATGAAGCCTATGAGGTTCTGAAAGACGACAATAAGAAAGCCGCTTATGATCGCTATGGCCATGCCGCCTTTGAAAATGGCATGGGCGGCGGTGGCCCGCGCGGCGGCCAACAGGGTGACTTTGCCAGTGCGTTTTCGGACGTGTTTGACGACCTGTTTGGCGATTTCATGGGCGGCGGACGTGGCGGCGGACGTCGTGGCGGTGCTCAGCGCGGTAATGACCTGCGTTACAACCTGCGCATAAAGCTCGAAGATGCTTTTGCGGGGCTACAAAAGACGATCAATGTCCCAACAGCGGTGGCCTGCGACGCATGCTCCGGAACCGGCGCGGAAGGCGGATCAGAACCGCAAACCTGCCCCACCTGTTCGGGCATGGGCAAGGTCCGGGCACAACAGGGTTTCTTCACTGTGGAACGCACCTGTCCGACCTGTTCCGGCATGGGCCAGACGATCAAGAACCCCTGCAACACCTGCCACGGGCAAGGCCGCGTCGAGAAGGAAAAATCGCTTTCCGTGAATATCCCTGCCGGTGTCGAAACCGGCACACGCATTCGACTTGCCGGTGAAGGCGAGGCTGGCATGCGCGGCGGACCGACTGGTGACCTTTATATCTTTATCGAGGTTGGCGATCACGCGCTGTTCGAACGAGAGAACACCAATCTGTTCTGTCGGGTACCGGTTTCCATCGCGACAGCCGCGCTGGGCGGTGAGATTGAAGTGCCCACAATCGATGGTGGCCGTAGCCGGGTGAAGGTGCCCGAAGGGTCGCAATCGGGTCGTCAGATGCGCCTGCGCGGCAAGGGTATGCCCGCCCTGCGCGGTGGTGGTACAGGCGACATGTTCATCGAACTGGCTGTTGAAACGCCGGTCAAGCTGACATCGCGGCAGCGCGAAATCCTCAAGGAATTTGACAAACTCAGCGAAGAGAACAACCCACAAGGGTCCAGTTTCTTCAAATCTGTCAAAAGCTTTTGGGATTCGATGAAAAGCTGAGCGTCAGGCGTTTTCGACATGCCTTAACCACATGGTAACTGAGAATACGGCAGAGTTATTTGTATGAATAACTTTGCTGAAGCCCGGTCACTTTTCGCTGATCACGATGATGTGGTGGCGGTGCCGCCCCTGCCCAACGGGCGCACTCCGTCCTATATGCGCGATCATCGTAAGCGCCTGCGCGAACGGTTCATGGCGGGCGGGGCGACTGCGGTACCCGATTACGAATTGCTGGAACTGATTCTGTTTCGTGCCATCCCCAGGCAGGATGTCAAACCACTGGCCCGCGAATTGTTGGATCGGTTTGGCGATTTCAACCGGGTCCTGTCGGCTCCTTTATCGCAACTGACGCAAGTGAAAGGCGTCGGCCATGCCGTCGCTGTCGAATTGAAAGTGGTGGAGGCCGCTGCACACAGGCTGGCACGTACCAAGGTCATGCAACGCCATGTCGTATCCAGTTGGCAGGCGCTGCTGGATTATTGCCACACCGTCATGGCACATCGCGATACTGAACAATTCCGCATCCTGTATCTGGATACCAAGAACGTGCTGATCGCAGATGAAGAACAGGCACGTGGCACGGTTGACCACGTCCCGGTCTACCCGCGGGAAGTGGTGAAGCGGGCGCTGGAGCTGAACGCCACATCAATCATTCTTGTGCACAACCATCCATCGGGTGACCCTACACCCTCGCAAGCTGATATCGAAATGACGGGTCAGATAGATGGCGCGGCGAGGGCACTGGGCATTACCGTCCATGACCATCTGATTATCGGGCAGTCTTGTGAATTGAGTTTTCGGTCGCAGGGATTGATGGGCTAGGGTCGGCTGGCTTTCGCTGTGCCTATTGCAGACCGTCGACCAGCGTCCGGAACATGTTCGCGTGAATGACGGATGGCACATCAACCTCGCAGGGCGGGATCCGTACTGCCAGATCTTGCGACACCAGAAGCCGGCCAGAATTTGTCTGAATGCCAACGGCATCTACATCACGACCGCAATTTTCGTCGGTGACCGCCGCGCCAACTTGCAGGACCACAAGACCGTGACGGTTCATCAAACCGGCGGGGAATGTGTAAACCTCGGCCCAGTAGGGCAGTGGCGCATCCGAGTTGCCAAGACGCATCATGAAGCCGCGCTTGCCCTGTTGCGCCAGTTCGGGACTTTGCGTTGACGCCGACCAGATATGGCCGGGATCGCCAAAGGTTGCGCCAAGCTCAAGCGCATGAAGTTGCAGGTTGTTGTCGCCGCGCCATTGCAGAACGGCCCGGTCATATTCCAATACGTCTGGCACCGTCACGGCGACGCGCGCGGCCTCTATATTATCGAAGGTCACGACGAATGTCGCGTTGGGATCAAGCGCCGGTGTCCTGAGGCTGGCATTCCCCTCGTTATCAGTACGGCCGGAAAATGCCATACCTTGATGCCAGACAACAAAATCGGCATCTGTGCGGCAGGGCGACAGAATATCCAGTTGCACCATTGCGGCTACCTGCCGGGTGGCAGACAGGGCGGTGTCACAACCATCCACCGGCGAGCCGGGCACAAAGCTGATTCTGGGGGCGTCGATTTCCTGAAACTGGGTTTCAATTGCCGCTACGGTCTGCACATTGGTAATCGGCATCGTTTCCGGCGCACCAACCGCATTTGGCACACCAAAAACAGCGTTGCCTGACGCGTCTCTGGCCATCATAACGCCATTCACATAGCTGGCGGTTGGTTGATTGGCCTTGCGAACGGCCCGTTCACTGGCTTGGCCACTGCCTTGCAGCAACAGGCCAATACCCAGCACAATCCCGGCGATCAAAACCGCAAAAGCGAACTTGCGCGTTGGGACCATCCCCCATCTCCTTGGCGTACCAATACAAGTATTGCGTGTCCCAAGAAACGGTGTCGCCAGCGCGACCGGCGCAGGGCCTTACCGTGACCCAATTATGTCAAGTTTCAGGCAAGTCGACCGTGGCAATGTTTGAATTTCTTGCCAGACCCACATGGGCAGAGGTCATTCCGGCCCGGATTACCCCATGTTTCTGGGCGATTTTCGTCAAACCCATCCCTGGGTGCGTTCGGCTTTTCCAAGCTTGGCGCAGCCGCGGGTGCAGGTGCCGCAACCTTGGCCGCTTGAGCCTGCTGTTCGCGCAATTGGGCGATCAGGGCGGATTGTTCTTCCTCTGACATCGGGCGGATCTGGCCAAGTTTCTGCGATACATCGACCCGCAGCCCATCCAGAAGGCGCTCAAACAGTTGGAAACCTTCAGTTTTATATTCGTTCAACGGATCACGTTGCGCATAGCCGCGGAACCCAACAACCGACCGCAGATGTTCCAACGTCAGCAGATGTTCACGCCATTTCGCATCAATCGTCTGCAACAAAAGCTGCTTTTCAATATTGCGCATGGTTTCGGCGCCAAATGCCTCGGCTTTCTCAGCCATGAATTTGTCAGACGCCTCTTCCAGCCGTTCACGCATGGTTTCGTCGTCAACGCCTTCTTCCTCGGCCCATTCCATGACCGGCGCATCAACCCCAACATCGCGAATAACCGCCGCATAAAGCCCTTCGGTATCCCATTGATCCGCATAGGTTTTGGCGGGCATGTAGTCAGCAACCAGATCATCGATAACCTGATGGCGCATGTCCTGCACAATCTCACCCAGATCAGTGGATTCCATGATTTCGCGGCGCTGCGAGAAGATCACCTTGCGCTGATCATTCATCACGTCATCGAATTTCAGCAGTTGCTTACGGATATCAAAGTTGCGCCCTTCGACCTTGGCTTGCGCGCGTTCCAGCGACTTGTTTACCCAGGGGTGTTCGATCGCTTCGCCTTCTTTCATGCCCAGGCCGGACAAGACCTTGTCGAGCCGTTCGGACCCGAAAATGCGCATCAGATCATCTTCAAGCGACAGGAAAAAGGATGACCGGCCGGGGTCGCCCTGACGACCCGACCGCCCACGCAGCTGGTTATCGATCCGGCGGCTTTCATGCCGTTCGGTGGCCAAAACAAACAAACCGCCAGCGGCTTTCACCTTTTCCTTTTCATCGGCAACTTCGGCTTCGATCCGGCTGCGCAGCGCCTCCGGATCGGCCTCAGGATCGTCCGCCATCGCCTGCAGCACCCGCATTTCAACGTTGCCGCCAAGCTGAATATCGGTACCGCGACCGGCCATGTTGGTCGCGATGGTCACCGCACCCAGCTTACCCGCATCCGCGATAATCTGCGCCTCTTGTTCATGCAGGCGCGCGTTCAGGACGTTGAAGGTGATCCCTTCGGCCTTCAGCAGATTGGCCAGGTGTTCGGACTTTTCAATCGATGTAGTGCCCACAAGGATAGGTTGTCCTTTTTCATGGGCCTTCTTGATCTCGGAAACGACACCTTCGAATTTCTCGCGGGCCGTGCGATAGACCTGATCATTCTCGTCAGCACGGGCAATTGGCCGGTTGGTGGGAATCTCAACAACGCCAAGCCCATAGATCTGCTGGAATTCTTCCGCTTCAGTCAGGGCCGTGCCGGTCATGCCGGACAGTTTGTCGTAAAGCCGGAAATAGTTCTGGAATGTGACCGAGGCGAGGGTCACGTTTTCAGGCTTGATTGAGACATGTTCCTTTGCCTCAATCGCCTGATGAAGCCCGTCTGATAGACGGCGACCAACCATCATCCGCCCGGTAAATTCATCAATCAGCACGACTTCATCATCGCGCACGATGTAGTCCTTGTCTTTCGTGAACAACTTATGCGCCCGTAGCGCCTGATTGACGTGGTGAACCAGTGTCGCGCTTTCGGGATCATAGAGCGTTTGCCCCTCAGGTAGCAGGCCAACCCCGGAAAGCCGCTCTTCCAGCCAGTCATTGCCTTCGTCGGTAAAGGTCGCCTGCCGTGTCTTTTCGTCCAGCGTGAAATGCGCGTCGTCAATTTCCGGGGTGATTTCATCAATCTTGGCGTACATTTCGCTGCGGTCCTGTGCCGGGCCGGAGATAATCAGCGGAGTCCGTGCTTCGTCGATCAGGATGCTGTCGACCTCATCGACGATGGCGAAGTTATGGTGGCGCTGGTACATCTGATCCAGTTCGGATTTCATGTTGTCGCGCAGGTAGTCGAAGCCAAGCTCGTTATTCGTGGCATAGGTCACATCGCAGCCGTAAGCCGCCTTTTTTTCGTCGTCGGGTTGTTGGGGGACGACAACACCAGTCGTCAGGCCAAGCGCCCCGTAGACCTTGCTCATCCATTCAGCGTCACGACGTGCCAGATAGTCGTTCACTGTGACGATATGCACACCCTTGCCGGTCAGCGCGTTCAAATAGGCCGGGAAGGTGGCGACAAGGGTCTTGCCCTCACCCGTTTTCATTTCAGAAATATTGCCCTGATGCAGGAAGATGCCACCAATCAGCTGCGTGTCAAAGGCGCGCAAGCCAAGGGCACGTTTCGCTGCCTCGCGGCAGTTGGCGAACGCCTCTGGCAGCAGATCATCCAGGTTTTCACCTTTCATCGCCCGTTGTGCCAGGCTTTCAGTTTTTTCCTTGATGCCTTCGTCGGTCAACGCTTCGTATTCAGGTTCCAGCGCGTTGATCTTCTCGACAAGGGGGCGCACCGATTTGACCTTGCGGTCGTTAGGGGTGCCAAACACCTTTTTCGCGATCGTTCCGATACCCAGCATATTCACTCCGGCGGCGCAGTCGCGCCTGTCTGACATCTATTTGAGAGGAGGTCGCTTGTAGGCCCGTCGCGGGCCACATACAAAGGGCCAAGACCAGCCCCCTCTGAGGCATTCAAGGGATGTAAGGGGCCGGATATGCAGTGTCAACGCCGCGCACCCATGCGGGCTATCAAGGGATCGTTTAATGCTGAAACATGTTGCAGTTTTGGGGTCAGCCGCGCTGGCCTTTTGTGTATCTACGGCGGCTTTCGCCCAGCAAGAGGTGACTGCTGACACCGTTATCGCCACAGTGGGTGATACAGAGATTACAGTGGGCCAGATCATTATCGCGCGCAGAATGCTGCCGCCGCAATACGCCCAGTTTCCTAACGAGGTTCTGCTGGAAGGGTTGATTGACCAGCTGATCCAGCAGCAACTTCTGGCGGATGAACTGGATGTGGTGGCCCCCGGAATTGAGATGACGTTGCAGAATGAACGCCGCTCTATGATGGCCAATGAGGTTATCAACGCGATTGCCAAGGACGCGGTGACCGACGAAGCTGTTCAAGAGGCCTATGACGCCAAATTTGCAGATGCGGAGGATGTGACTGAATTTAACGCTTCACATCTGCTGGTGGAAACCGAGGAAGAGGCAAGTGCTGCCAAGCAGCGCATTGATGATGGCGCAGCCTTTGCCGATGTCGCCCGCGATGTGTCTACTGGCCCGACGGGTCCGAACGGGGGCAATCTGGGCTGGTTTGGCCCCGGTGCGATGGTCCCCGAATTCGAAGATGCGATCACATCGCTTGAACCGGGCGGCGTCTCTGACCCGTTTGAAACCCAGTTCGGTTGGCATGTCGCCACCCTGAACGAAGAACGTGTTCAGGCAAAACCGACATTGGAAGAAATGCGCGGCCAGTTGGTGGCTGAGTTGCAGGAGGCCGCTGTCACCGCCCGTCTGGAAGAGTTAAGCGAAAATGCCGCAATCAAGAAACCTGCCGAAGGTGATTTTGATCCCAATATCATCGACCAGACCGATCTTTTGGAATTGGAATAGCAGACATGCCTGTTTCACCACTTGCGCCTTCGAAAATCGCGGCCTTGCCTGCGATTGACGGCGTGACCGTTGCGACAGCCGCAGCCGGTGTCCGCTATACTGGCCGCACCGACGTAATGCTGGCCGTTTTGGCCCCAGGTAGCGCAGTTGCGGGTGTGTTCACCCGTTCGGCCACACGGTCAGCCAATGTGTTGGATTGTCAGGCCAAGCTGGGTAGTGACCCGGCTGACGGGGCGGCAATTCTGGTGAATTCGGGCAATTCCAATGCGTTCACCGGGCGGCATGGCGATGGGAGCGTGGCTGCCATTTGTCAGGCCGTGGCACAGGAGCTGGCGATTGATCAGCAGCGCATCTTTACGGCATCAACCGGGGTGATTGGCGAACCGCTGCCTCACGACCGTATTGTGGCCAAAGTGGGCGCACTAGCCGAAGGGCAAACCGCCGACGGTTTGAACGCCGCAGCAGAGGCGATCATGACCACCGACACATTCCCCAAAGCGGCAAGTGCGGTGGTTGATATTGATGGCAAGCCCGTCACAATTGCGGGCATCGCCAAAGGATCGGGCATGATCGCCCCAGACATGGCGACCATGCTGGTCTATATCTTTACCGATGCGACGATCAGCCAGACCGCCCTGCAAACGCTATTGGCAGAACTGAACGCCAAGACGTTCAATTGCATCACCGTGGATAGCGACACGTCAACTTCTGACACATTGATGATGGGTGCGACTGGTGCATCTGGCGTTGATGTCACCGGCAATGCTGCCTTTTCAAAGACTCTGCATGGCCTCATGCTGGATCTGGCCCATCAGGTCGTCCGCGATGGAGAGGGTGCGACGAAATTCGTCACAGTCAACGTGACCTCGGCCACGGATGATGCGGATGCGCGCAAGGTGGCCTTGGCGATTGCCAATTCTCCCTTGGTCAAGACGGCTATCGCAGGCGAGGACCCGAATTGGGGTCGTGTGGTGATGGCGGTCGGCAAGTCTGGCGCTATCGCGGATCGCGACCGGTTATGCATTCGATTTGGCGATATTTTGGTCGCCGAAAATGGCTGGGTCGCAGCCAGCTATACAGAAGAGGCCGGTGCCGCCTATATGAAAAACGCCGAATTGGCCATCACCATCGATATGGGGCTGGACGCGGGCAGCAGCACTGTCTGGACCTGCGATCTGACCCATGGCTATATCCAGATCAACGCCGATTACCGATCATGAAAACTGTTCTGGTTTCCGCCGTCGCCCTGATTGATCCGGACGGGCGGGTCCTGCTGGCGCAGCGTCCGGAAGGGAAATCCATGGCAGGGCTTTGGGAATTTCCTGGCGGCAAGGTCGAACCGGGCGAAACGCCCGAGGCAGCGCTGATCCGCGAATTGCAAGAGGAACTGGGCATCGATACGTGGGCGTCCTGCCTGGCCCCGCTTACCTTTGCCAGCCATTCTTACGATGATTTTCACCTGTTGATGCCGCTTTTTGCCTGCCGCAAATGGGAAGGCGTGCCGCAATCGCGCGAAGGACAGGCGTTGAAATGGGTCAGGCCAAATGCGTTGCGTGACTATCCCATGCCAGCGGCAGACATCCCGCTGATCCCGATCCTGCGCGATTGGCTATAGCGCGGCGGGCCCGTTCAGCCATGCAGAATGTTGAAACGCGCCTTGATCGCCGTCTCTTGGTCCGGGGTCAGGTAGGTGGGTTTATGACTGTTGAGAATGTCGCGGGCGCGTTCATTCGCCAATGTCCACGCATCCTTTGCCCCCGCCTGGGCCCAACTGCGCGGCTCATCCCGGTCCGCGAGGGTTGGGTAAAAATAATCCCGCTCCATCGCCGCAAATGTATGCTGACCACCCAGGAAATGACCCTCACCCAGAACGGCCTCAACAATAGCGTCATATCCCAGATTTTCATCTGACACTTCAAGCCCGCGCAAGGTGCGGTAGGTGTGTGAATGCATTTCGTCATCCAGCACAAAGGCCTCAAAACTCACCCCCAAAAGCGATGCCGTCATGCCAGAGCTTTCATAAATCAGGTTGCCGCCGGCCAGGGCAGCGGCCAGTGATGTCAGCCCCTTTTCCATTCCATATTGGGCATCAATCGCTTTGGCATCTGTCATTGAACAGGCAACACCGGATGGCAGGTCGAGCCAGTTCGATAGCTGTGCAGAGGCTGCGTTCAGCACCGCCGTTTCACCACTACCCCCCGAAAACGCCCCGGTCCGCAGGTCGATCACCAACGGCCAGTTGGAAAACACCATCGGAAATCCGGGCTGGATCGCATGGACCATAACAAGGCTGGCCAAGGTTTCGGCCAGCGACTGCGCGAGGAACCCGGCCAGCGTTGCGGGTGCCGTTGCACCGGCCTGTGCGGCCGTGATGCAGGAGATCGGGACATTGTGTCTGATACATTCATAGACGACATCCACTGCATCCTCGCCAAACCGCATGGGCGAAATAATCGGGCTGATATGCGCCTTCAGGAACGGGCGTTTGGCAAACTCACCTGGCCCACCAGCGGCGATATCCAACATATCCACAATCGGGGCGACATGTTCGGCCAGCGTGAACGAGGTGGCGATGGGTTTCGTGGTGTTTTTGATCAACGCATAGGCGGTATTCACATCCAGATCGTATGTGTTGGGCACATCCGTCGCCACGCAACAGCGAGTGTACCAGCTGACGTTGGACAAGGTATCCTGCAATCGCGTGAAATCATGCAGATCGACTAGCGTGGATGGACGATATTCCCGTTTATCAAGATCGAGCGTCTGCACCGCAGCCCCGCCTGTCCCGAAATAGACGCGATTGCCGCCCACTTCGATTGAACGCGCCTCATCACGGCCATGCAGGACAAAGGTTTTTGCGGCCTGATCAATTGCTTGTTCAACCAATGCCGGTGGAAACAGAACGCGCCCCGCCCCATTATCGGTCGCCCCCATCGCAAGAAGGTCGGCCCGCAATCGCGCGGGCACCTCCCCCAATCCAAGATTTTCCAGAAGTTGGAGCGCGGTATCATAGATCCGCTGCAAGTCGGTCTGCGACAGGGGTTTGTAAGCTCCGCCGATTTGGCCCGGCGGACACGGGTCAAAAGCGGGCGGCGCGGCGCGGGACAAAAGACGCTCTTTCCGCCCTTTTCGTTTGTTCGGTTTCGCCACGCCCTGTCGTCCCTTGCGATTGGCCATAAACGACCAAGGTCGTTTTCGGTATATCCGTTCATGAAATTGGGCCTTATCCTTGACGATAGCAAATCATTTCGGGAACGACGTCTGCCACAACATCGCCACCGAAGAACGCCGCCGCACTTTTGTAGGAACCAGCCATGAAATCACGCACCAAGGTTGCTGTCATCGGCGGCGGTATTGCCGGCTGTTCGACACTGTATCATCTGACTCAGGAAGGCTGGTCAGATGTGGTCTTGATCGAACGGGATGAGCTGACATCGGGCACCACATGGCATTCAGCCGCGCAGGTCACGAATTTCGGTATGAACCAGACAATGGTGGGGCTGAAAAAGCACTCGATCAGCCTGTACAAAAAACTGCGCGACGACCCTGAATACCCGGTTGGTTATCATCATGGCGATGGCGGTATTCGTCTGGCCAATACCGAGGCGCAGATGCAAGGCTATCGCCATTTCGCATCAATGGCCCGGGGCATGGATGTCACGTTTGAGGTGATCGACGCCGCAGAATGCGCCCGACGGCATCCGCTGATTTCGACCGACAACCTGATCGGTGGCCTATGGGATGGCGAAGATGGCGATATTGATCCCGCCCAACTTTGTCAGGCGCTCGCTTTTCATGCGCGCAAGGCAGGCGCAGAGGTGTATCGCCATACCAACGTCACCGCGATGACGCAGCACGGCGATGACACTTGGACGGTCGAGACTGACAAGGGCAGCATCGACGCCGATATTGTCGTAAATGCCTGCGGTTACCGGGTGAACGAGGTTGGTGCGATGATGGGGGTGCATCACCCGGTCGCGTCGATGGAGCACCAGTATTTCGTGACAGAGGACATCCCGGCGATTGTCGAAGCAAATCATCGGATGCCGCTGCTCCGCTGTCCGATTTCGGATTACTACTCCCGACAGGAAAAGAACGGCCTGCTTGTCGGGTTCTACGAGCAGGATTGCAAGACATGGGGGATGGATGGGATCAGCCCCAGTTTTGCCAATGACCTATGCCCCGATGATCTGGATCGGGTGATGGATGTGCTGGAAGGTGCCTTTGCGCGGATGCCAGCGCTGGCTGAGGCGGGGATCAAACGTGTCGTCAACGGGCCGATCACTTACACAATTGATGGCGCGCCGCTGGTGGGTCCGATCCCGGGCAAACGCAACGCGTTCTGCATCATCGGGCTGCGCGCCGGTGTGGGCGAAGGCGGCGGGCATGGCTGGCTGCTGGCTCAGCAAATTGTGCATGGGGAAGCCTGTTACGACACATGGTGCCTGGACCCGCGCCGTTTTACCGAACATGCGACTGTTGAACTGACTGCCCTGAAAGCCGTCGAGGATTATCAGAACGAATTTCGTTTTCATTTCCCACATGAACACCGGCCCGCGGGGCGCCCTGCCAAAACCACGCCACTAACCCCCGTCCTAGCAGCGGAGGGTGCCACCTTTACCGTCGTCAATGGTTGGGAAAGGGTGGACTACATCAAGCCCGCGCCGGATTTTCATCCCTCACTGCACTTTGATTTTGATGAGGCGTTCGAAGTCGTCGCAGAGGAGGTCCGCAATGTGCAGGAAAATGTGGGGCTGGCCGAGGTCAACGGCTTTAACCGGTTCGAGATTACCGGAGCCGACCGTCACGGTTTCCTTGATCGGATGTTCTGCGGCAATGTCATCCGGCGCGAAGGTCGCGTTGGGCTGGGATATCTGTTGAACCACCAAGGGATGCTCAAGGCGGAGGCCACATTGACCAACCTACCCGCATCGGATCGATGGCCTAACAGGGTGTGGTATGGATCAGCGGCGGCGGCTGAATACCACGATATGGATTGGCTGGCCGCGCATTTGCGGACTGATGAGGATGTGCAAATCCGTAGTCTGACAAATGACCAGACGATCCTTGTTCTAGCCGGTCCCAAATCGCGTGACGTGTTGTCGGCTTGTGCGCGTGGCGACTGGTCGCAACAGGCATTCCCTTGGCTGTCAGTTCGCGAATGTTTTGTGGGTTTTGCGCCTGCAACTGTCATGGGTGTCAGCTTTTCTGGTGAACTGGCTTATGAAATTCATGTTCCAAATGCCTCACTTTATGCTGCCTATTTGGCGTTGCGCGATGCGGGTGCTGCCCATGGCCTGAGACTGTTTGGCGCGCGTGCCATCGAGTCCATGCGTATGGAAAAGGGGTTTCTGCATTGGAAGGCGGACCTGATCACCGAATTCGATCCGTTCGAAACTGGATTAGAGCGGTTTGTGAAACTGGACAAGGTTGCATTTATCGGGCGGGACGCGCTGCGCGTGCGGAAAACTGCGGGGCCAACAAAGCGGCTTGTTACCCTAAAAATAGACACATCGCAGGGGCCTGCCCATGCAGGCGCATCGTTGATGCAGGGCGGTCAGGTGGTTGGCACCATCACATCAGGTGATTGGGGACACAGGACCGGGATGAACCTTGCCTATGCGTTTGTCACACCCGACTTGGCCGAGATCGACAGCACAATGCTACTGGATTCATGCGGTATCATGACAGACGCAACCGTGATCGCTGCATCGCCTTATGATCCGGATCACAGTCGGATGCGAAGCTAACCCATGAAAAAAGGGCGCGCCTTTCAGCCCGCCCTTTCTTTTCGTCTATCGGTCAGATCAAAGCTCGCGCTCAACCTCGGTCCGCTCAAAGATTTCGATCACGTCATCTGGGCGGATGTCATCGTAGTTTTCGAATGCCATCCCGCATTCCTGACCTGATTGCACCTCTGGCACCTCATCCTTGAAGCGCTTGAGCGTTTTCAGCGTACCTTCGTGGATCACCACGTTGTCGCGCAGCAGGCGGACACCGGCAGAACGACGCGCTACACCTTCAGTGACGATACACCCAGCAACCTTGCCCACGTTAGAGACCTTGAAGACCTCTTTGATGCTGGCGTAACCGATGAACTTCTCCTGAATTTCGGCAGAGAGCAGGCCAGAGGCTGCTTTCTTGACGTCATCCACGAGGTCATAGATCACTGAATAGTAACGGATTTCTACGCCCTTCTGGTTAGCCGTATTCCGGGCGGACGCATTGGCCCGCACGTTGAATCCGAACACAGGTGCGCCAGATGCTTCGGCAAGGCCGATATCCGTTTCAGTGATCGCGCCAACACCCGAATGGAGCACGCGCACGCGCACCTCTTCGTTGCCGATTTTTTCCATCGCCTGCACGATTGCCTCGGCAGAACCTTGTACGTCGGCCTTGACCAAAATCGGCAGTTCGCTGACGTTTTCGTTCTCTTTCGCGTTGGCCATCAACTGTTCAAGCGTTGTGGCCGCACCAGCAGCTGCGCGTTTTTCTTTGGCCGCTTTTTCGCGATATTCAGCAATTTCACGGGCCTGCGCATCGGTTTCGACCACGTTCAGAACGTCACCCGCTTCGGGCGTGCCGTTCAGGCCAAGCACCTCAACCGGGACAGATGGGCCAGCTTCCTGGACCCGCTCGCCCTTGTCGTTGATCAGCGCGCGGACCTTACCGTGTTGTTCACCCACAACAAAGATATCGCCTTGGCGCAACGTCCCGCTCTGGACCAGAACGGTGGCAACGGGGCCGCGACCCACGTCAAGCTGGGCCTCGATCACGGCACCTTCGGCGGCGCGGTCGGGGTTGGATTTCAATTCAAGGATTTCAGCCTGGAGCGCAATCGCCTCAAGCAGTTCATCCAGACCCTGACCAGAGATGGCAGAAACCTCAACATCCTGCACTTCGCCGGACATTTTTTCGACGATGACTTCGTGCTGCAACAGATCGGTGCGCACTTTGTCCGGGTTTGCCTCTGGCTTGTCGATCTTGTTGATTGCCACGATCATCGGAACGTCTGCTGCCTTGGCGTGGTTGATCGCCTCGATCGTCTGCGGCATCACTGCGTCATCCGCTGCCACGACAAGCACAACAATATCAGTCACCTGGGCCCCGCGCGAACGCATCGACGTAAACGCCGCGTGGCCGGGTGTATCGAGGAATGAAAGGACGGAGCCGCCCTCGGTTTTTACCTGATAGGCACCGATATGCTGGGTAATCCCGCCAGCCTCGCCAGCGACGACTTTCGCATTCCGGATCGCATCAAGCAATGATGTTTTACCGTGATCGACATGCCCCATGATCGTGATGATCGGTGGGCGCGCCTGCAGGTCTTCGGGCTTGTCTTCGACAGCCTGAATAACGTCTTCCACATCAGCGTCAGATACGCGCACGACGGTGTGACCAAATTCTTCGATGATCAATTCGGCGGTATCGGCATCAATCGTCTGGTTCTGGGTCGCCATGATGCCGTTTGTCATCAGCGCCTTGACCACATCAGCCACACGTTCGGTCATCCGGTTGGCCAGCTCAGACACGGTGATCGCCTCGGGCAGGGCCACTTCGCGGAATACCTTTTCACGCTCAGCAGACACACCCATTGCCTTGGCGCGGGCGCGGTCCTGCTTGCGCTTCATCGCAGCCATGGAACGCTGGCGACCACCCTCGCGGCCAGCCATCGCATCATTCAGGGTCAGTTTGCCAGACCGGCGGCCGTCATCGGAACGTCCGCCCGGCTTGGCCTTGTTGTTGCGGTCATTCTTGTTGTCGCGCTCACGGTCGACCTTTGCCCGTGTCGGACGGTCAACGGCGGTCTCACCTGGTACGGCCGCCGCAGCAGGCGGCGCATCGGCTTCTGCCTTCTTGCGCGCGGCTTCCGCCTTTTTGCGTTCTTCTTCTTCGGCCTTGGCCTTGGCGCGTTCTTCGCGGGCTTTATCTTCGGCCTCTTTGGCCTCGATCTCGGCCCGGCGGGCTTCACGTTCGGCGGCACGGGCCTTTTCTTCGGCTTCGCGCTTGGCCTGCTCTTCGGCTTCACGCGCCTTGGCATTGGCCAGCGCTTTCATCCGGCGTTCAAGTTCGGCATCCGAAATCCCGGCTGGACGCTTGGACGGATCACCGCCGACAGGGCCAGCGGGTTTGCCAGTTGGTTTCGCCGCACCAGGCTTTGGCACCACAACGCGCTTGCGTTTTGTTTCCACCACGACGTTCTTGGTCCGCCCATGGCTAAAGCTTTGCTTCACGTTGCTTGGACGCGAACCACCCAGGCCGAGTGTCTTTTTACCGTCGTTATCGCTCATCTAGCTTCTTTATCCTTCCCGGAGGCCGCATCGCCGCCGTTCCCTTCGCGCAAACCGCGTAGCTTTGTGGCTTCCTCTACAACACGATTGCTGAGTCCACCAGTGGCAAGCGCGCCATGTATCACAGTTTGCCGCCCAAATGCCAAACCCAATTCGGTTGACGTCAGACAGCCAAAGTAGCGGGCGCCCTCTGGCGTCCATAGTTTCGCTTTGCCCCGTTCCGACCCGTCAGCGGCCTGCAACAGAACACGGACCCGCTCACCACCGGCGAGCCAGCCCTTTACCTTTTCAAACCCACAGACCGCGCGGCCCGATTTCCGGGTCAATGCGATCAGGTCGACAGTATGTCGCGCCAATTGGCGTTCGATTTCATCCGCCAACCCTTCCGGCACGGTCACCGCCTGTTTTGCAGCGCGCGAGAATTGGCCTTTTCCCGCCGCATCCAGCGCCTTGCGGTCAGCCGTGACATACATGCCGCGCCCAGGCAATTTGCCCAATACATCAGGAAAGACCTGATTGTCCGGCCCCACAACAAAGCGGATCAGCCCAGCCTTTGGCTGCACCTCGCCCGTGACGATGCATTTACGCTCCGCATCGCCGCGTTCCTTGTTATGACCCCCACGCGCCATCTTTCAGATTCCCGAAGGCCTGCGATCAGGCCTCCGCTTCCTCTTCGACTGCGTCGCCGTTTTCTGCGTCGTCTTCTTCGGCATCCGCCTCAAGATCAGCCGGATCAACCCAGCCCAGCATGACGCGGGCGGTCATGACCATATTCTGCGCTTCTTCGAGCGAGACATCAAATGGTTCCAGAACCCCGTCATCCTTGACCCGTTCACCATCAATGGTGGTCCAGCCACCGGCCAGTTCCCAATCTGCACAAGTAGCGAAATCTTCCAGCGTTTTCACGCCGTCACCGCCCAATGCCTCAAGCATTTGGGGTGTCAGTCCTTCGAAGTTCACAAGGCTGTCTTCAACGCCCAATGCGCGGGCGGCTTCCATCGCCTTTTTCGCCTGCGCATCAAGGTAATCGCGGGCACGGGCCTGCAACTCGCCTGCTGTCGCCTCATCCACGCCTTCGATGACCAGAAGTTCTTCCAACTCAACATAGGCCACTTCTTCGAGGTTGGTGAACCCTTCAGAAACCAGTAGTTGGGCAAAGAATTCGTCCAGATCAAGGGTGTCCATGAACAATTTCGTCCGCAGTTCAAACTCTGCCTGACGCCGTTTGGATTCCTCTTCCTCGGTCATGATGTCGATATCGAGGCCAGTCAGCTGGCTGGCCAGCCGCACGTTCTGACCACGACGACCGATCGCCAGCGAAAGCTGTTCTTCGGGAACGACAACTTCGATTTTGCCGGCTTCTTCGTCCAGAACAACCTTGGCCACCTCGGCTGGTTGCAGCGCGTTCACAAGGAACGTTGGCATATCTTCATTCCATGGAATGATGTCGATCTTTTCGCCCTGCAATTCGTTCACGACGGCCTGCACCCGGCTGCCGCGCATACCAACGCAGGCACCGACCGGATCGATAGAGTTGTCGTAGCTGATAACCGCAATCTTTGCGCGTGATCCGGGATCACGGGCGACGGCCTTGATCTCGATGATGCCTTCGTAGATTTCGGGCACTTCCATCTTGAACAGTTCAGCCATGAATTCCGGTGCAGTACGCGACAGGAAGATCTGCGGGCCGCGCTGTTCGCGGCGCACTTCCTTGATGTAGCAACGGATACGGTCATTGGGGCGGTACGCCTCGCGACCGATCTTTTCATTGCGGCGCAGGACGGCTTCACCAGCGCCCACATCAACGATGACGTTGCCGTATTCTTCGCGTTTGACCAGCGCGTTGATGATCGTGCCAGCCTTGTCTTTGAATTCTTCGTATTGCTTGTCACGCTCAGCTTCGCGGACCTTTTGCAGGATGACCTGCTTGGCCGATTGCGCGGCGATGCGGCCCAGTTCAACCGGTGGTACCTCTTCGATCAGCTGTTGGCCGACCTCTGGGTCTTCCATGTATTGCTTGGCCTGTTCGACGGTGAATTCGGCCTGATAATTCTCAAGCTCTTCATCCTCAACCACGGTGCGGACGCGGGTGAATGTTGCCTTGCCGGTCTTGCGGTCGATGGCCACGCGGATATCCATTTCCGCGCCATAGCGGGACTTGGCGGCACGGGCGAGCGATTCTTCCATCGCTTCGACGACCAGGTTGGGGTCGATCATCTTTTCGCGTGCGACGGCCTCTGCTGTTTGCAAAAGCTCTAGCTGGTTGGCTGATGTGATTGCCATCTATGTGTTCTCCTCGCCATCGATGATGGTTTCGATTTCGTCAAACTGGGCCTCGTCGATCTGGCCCGCATCTTTGCGCCCGCGCAAAACATCGCGGATCAGTTCATCTGTCAGCACCAGTTTGGCATCTGACAGCCATTCAAATTTCAGACCAACAGTGCCCTCAGTGATGTTGATCAGAACTTCGTCACCTTCAATGCCGGCCAGTTCACCTTTGAACCGGCGGCGCCCGTCGATCAGCTGTTCGGTTTCAATCTTCGCCTCAAAACCCTGCCACTGGTCAAAATCTTTCAGCCTGGTCAGTGGCCGGTCGATACCGGGGCTTGAAACCTCAAGATTATATTCGTCAATGATCGGATCCTCGACATCCAGAACGGCGCTGAGGGCGGTGGAAATCTGCCCGCATTCGTCAACTTCGATCTGGCCGTCGGGGCGTTGAACCATGATTTGCAGGATCGTTTCCTTGCCGCTCATCATCCGGACACGCACGACTTCAAATCCCATGTCTTCGACGACGGGAGTGATGATTTCGGCCACACGCCGATCTATCGCTGCTTTTGCAATCAGGTCATTCATCGATCAAAACCGCCTATGTTGCGGCACAAAAAAACGGGCGCGCGGCCCGTTGATATTTCCCGGTGGAGCCTTGGGGGTGGAAGCCAAAACGCCGCTGTTAGTCGTCATATACGCCGCCCTTGTCGAGTCTGCAAGGGTGGTTTGGGGGCGAAAACATGCCATTTCGTTGAAAATGGCAAATATGTGTTTTTGTTCAATACTTTAGGTCAAATTCACCCGGCCTGCATCACGTCGGACATGCGTCGGACTTCTGTCGGACCCCTGCGCCGGGTGGTCCAACGAATTATTAACCTATCAAACCCTTCTAGCGCCCTGATATGATCGACATGTTAAACATCCGTCCATTTCGCGTCGCGATGCGTGCCGTCGCAATAGGGTTTGTTGCCCGACAATCCGCATCGGCAAAGCACATATTTATCCGGCGCTGCCCCTTCGACCCGATCATCGGTTGGGGCCGGAATGTCACGCACCCAATAAGGTCCGTTCTTTTCAATTTCGATCTGCGACCGGTCGGCATAGCGGTGGTCGGAGCCTGCAAATGACAATGCGCCAGAGGGGCAGGCGGCGATCACCGCCTCCAACTCAGCCATGCTGCCATTATCGGGCTGGACCCAGGGCTTTTGGGCCGGGTTAAAGATGTTACTGGCCAGCCTGCCGCATTCAGCAGCATGAGAGCACAGAAGCGGGTTATAATTGACTGTCGTCTCCTTGCCTTCATAAGCAATGATCCGGTCACGCCCGGCGGGGGTACCACTGCGGCTTTCGAAACCCGCATCATTATGGCTGCCATCACAGAACGGCTTGTTCTGCGACGCACCGCAACGGCAAAGGGCCATGACGGGTCTAACCTCAATCTGGCCCTCCGGCCCGCTGAAGGATGCGACCCCCGACACAACAAGTGGACCATTCTCGCGTTCTTCGATCTTTGGTGATGTCATCGCGCTGCTCTCCTCCGCTTTGCAATATTATATCAGACCAAGTGGGATAATACGCATATTTACTTTGGATGGTAGCAGCGCGGGAAAACCCGCCATTCGGGAATGACGATCAAACGCCGGCTTGGAATAAAGCGATAGCGAATTACGATGCGCGTGCGAGGTGGTGTTTTGGCGAACAGCCGAATTTTCGAGAGTAGTCACGGCTGAAATGCGTTGGGCTTTCATAGCCAACCTCGAAGCCAGCCATGGAAACGGATGACACGCCGCGTGAAAGAAGTGCGCGTGCCTCAATCATTCGCAGATCCTTTTGGTATTGCAGTGGCGTGGTGCCAGTTACGGATTTGAAGTGTTCGTGAAAGGATGACTGACTCATCCCAGCCACTTGACAGAGCTCACTCACCACCAAGCGTTCCCGAAAATTGGACCTGATCTGTTGGATAGATTTTGCGATCCGGCTGGCATGACTGTCCACCGACAGCAGATTCCGCAACATGCCACCAAGTGGTGACAACAATAGCCGGAAGTGGATTTCCCTGAGGATCATCGGGCCAAGCACTCGCGCGTCCAGGGGCCTGTCCATCAATTCAAGATAACGGATCATCGGGCCAATCCAGGCGGGGTCAGCAGCGCTGGCAGAAAGGGATGTTGCCTGATTTTCGTCAGAAACGGCTTCGCCCACCTGTTCATAAAGGCTTCGCAGGATCCCCAACTCGATGGAAAATATCAGCGCACGGTAGGGTTTTTCCGGGCTGGCCTCTGTGATTTTTGAGCTGACTGGCAAGTCATGGCTGACCAACAGCGCATCGCCCTCCGTCAAGGAAATGGACCTATTGCAAACGTACACTTCTTTCTTTCCCTGTAGAATCAGACAGATCACAGGGTTATAAACCACAGCTTCGAAATCACTGATCTGGTAGCGCTGGAATATATGTGCAGCGGGTAGCAACCTGCTGGAACCTTTGATTTCTTGGATTGCAAGCGTTGCTGACAGGCGTTGTAGCGTTTGAAACGACATTGTGGCCTCCTTCGTAGATTCCTAGCAAACCCGCATTCGAAAATCACGCATTATGCCTGACATCTGGAGGAATTGATAAAAGTGATGGAGAATCTGGCAGGACGCGCTGATGCCCCGACACTAGCTTGCAATCAAGCGAGAAACTGAACGGAGCATCTGATGTCTGGAACACCCACAGCATTCACATTGAATCCCAGCACCGCCATCCCGGCTGTTGGATTTGGCACTTACTTGATCTCAAACGATGACGCAGAAACAGCAATCAGTGCGGCGGTCGCAGCAGGCTACCGGCATATCGATACGGCGTCCGGTTACCATAACGAAGAAACGGTTGGGGCCGGAATCGCGTTGGGGCTCAAACGCGCAGGCATTGACCGCAAGGACCTGTTTGTCACTGCCAAGCTTTGGCCCGGCAACCCGGCATGGGGGGATGCGCCAAAAACGGGTGCACAAACCATCCAGGAGTGCGATGCAAGCCTGGCGCATTTGGGATTGGATTATGTCGACCTTTATCTGATCCATGCCCCCTATGGTGGCGACATGCGTCTGGAGCAATGGCGTGCCCTGTTGGAATTGCAGGCGCAAGGAAAGGCCAGATCGGTTGGCGTGAGCAACTTCAATGAAAACCATCTGGAAGAGATCAAGGCTGCTGGACTACCTATGCCTGACGCCAACCAGATCGAATTACATCCATGGTCCCAGAAGCCCGAGTTGCTGGCCTATATGGCCCGGAACGACATCGCGCCTATAGCGTATAGCAGCCTCGTGCCGCTCTCGACCTGGCGCATCGAAGAAGGTCAAGACAGTGCAAAAACCGAGGATATGAAAGCGGACGGTGCAGCGTTCAAGCGTATAGCTGATAAATACGGTGTCTCAGAGGCACAGCTGCTTCTGCGCTGGGGCGTACAAAACGGCTACGCCGTCCTGCCCAAAAGCCTGAACCCGGATCGTATGCGCCAGAATATTGATCTGTTCTCTTTTGTCATTGATGATGCAGATATGGTGCAGATGGCTACCATGGATCGAGGCGATGGCGTGGCGTGGGCCTCTGGCGATCCAAGCAAGTAAGCGCAGGTTGTGAGCGGTCGTGCAGATGGCCCGCAGCATGCGTTGATCGGATGATCTTACCCATCAGGTTCCAATCCTTAACGTAATTTAATCAATCCAACCGGACGCGCCCTTAACCCCGCAAGAAACGAGAAAGGTGCCATACGCTTTGCCGACGCGCTGCCGACGTTTTGCCGACTGCCCATTTGCCAGCAGAATAAGGTGTTAACCTACGATTCGCGTCAAATTGTGAAAAACCACCGCGCGGTGGTGCTACGCAACACCCTGCGGCGCCCGTTTTAGTTTGACCCCGGCCGCTTGCAAGGCGGTCGCGGCGATATCCACCGCCGTCAGCCCCGCATCGGCATACATTGCCGCTGGTGAGGCCTGGTCAATATACCGATCAGGCAGGGTCATCGTGCGCAATTGGCAGCGCCCGTCCAACAGCCCGTCATTGGTCAGATCATGCAGCACCATGGCTCCAAACCCGCCCCGCGCACCTTGTTCAACGGTCACAATCGCCTTGTGATGGCGCAGCAACTGCCGGATCAGATCGCGGTCCAGCGGTTTGGCAAAACGCGCATCCGCGATGGTTACCGATACGCCTTGCGCGGCCATCTGTTCGGCAGCTTTTTGGCATTCTGCCAGATGGGCCCCAAAGGAAAGTAAAGCAATATCAGTGCCTTCCTGCACTATACGGCCCTTGCCAATCTCGATCACGTTGCCCCGTTCGGGCAGGTCCAGACCAACCCCTTCGCCTCGTGGATAGCGGAATGCGATTGGGCCCCCATCATGGGCCGCAGCGGTGCGGACCATATGCATCAGCTCAACCTCGTCCCCGGCGGCCATCACCACCATATTGGGCAGGGCGGCCATATAGCCAATGTCAAACGCGCCCGCATGGGTCGGGCCATCAGCCCCCACCAACCCGGCGCGATCTATTGCGAAACGGACCGGTAAGTTTTGCAAGGCAACATCATGCACAACCTGATCATAGCCGCGCTGCAGAAAGGTCGAATAAATTGCGCAGAACGGTTTCAGCCCAGACGCAGCCATCCCC
Organism: uncultured Paracoccaceae bacterium; assembly: GCA_947503925.1. GTDB lineage: Bacteria > Pseudomonadota > Alphaproteobacteria > Rhodobacterales > Rhodobacteraceae > Yoonia. The sequence goes on from CANNFQ010000008.1 coordinate 165,899, forward strand.
GCACTAAACGTCACTGCGTGCTGCTCTGCGATACCCACGTCAAACACACGGCTCGCAAACCGCTCTCCCATGATATTGACGCCCGTGCCGGACGGCATGGCGGCGGTCACGGCGACGATGCTCGGGTCCAGCGTGGCTTCGGTTGTCAAGGCATTGCCGAACACCTTGGTATAGGCCGGGGCGTTGGGTTTGGATTTGGCCTGCGCCCCTGTGGCGACATCGAATTTTGAAACACCATGGCCACAATCGGCGCTGCCTTCTGCGGGCGCGTAACCCTTTCCTTTTGTTGTACAAACATGGATCAGAACAGGGCCTGTTGCCCGGGTCCGTGCGGCGCGCAGCACCGGCAAAAGCTGCCCCATGTCGTGCCCGTCAATCGGGCCGATATAGCTGAAACCAAGTTCTTCAAACAGCGTCCCTGATCCACCGGTCTGCATACCTGTCACCAGTTGCCGGGCACGGCGGGCGTGGTCGCGCAACGGCCCGGGCAAGGCAGATTCAAACCCTTCGGCCATCTTATGAAATTCACCCACGGGCGACGCGTAAAGACTGGACAGATATTTCGACATGGCACCGGTTGGTGGGGCGATCGACATCTCATTGTCATTCAGGATCACGAACATCCGGCGGCCTTCAGCGCCCGCATTGTTCAGCGCTTCATAAGCCATGCCGGCACTGATGGACCCGTCGCCGATCACCGCAACCGCGTCCCCCGTGGGCTGGCCCATGTCCCGGCCAATGGTGAACCCCAGGGCTGCGGAGATGGAGGTGCTGGAATGGGCGGCACCAAAGGGATCATAATCGCTTTCGGTCCGTTTGGTGAAACCGGAAAGCCCGCCTTCCTGCCGCAGGGTGCGGATACGGTCACGCCTGCCGGTCAGCACCTTATGCGGATAGCATTGATGCGACACGTCCCAGATTAGTTTGTCGCGCGGGGTATCAAACACAGCATGCAGGGCCACGGTCAGTTCAACCACGCCCAGCGACGATCCTAAATGCCCGCCAGTTTCCGACACGGCAGAGATCACTTCGGCACGCACATCATCAGCCAGATTGGCCAGTGCAGTATCATTCAAACGGCGCAGATCGGCGGGGCCAGCCACGCCATTCAGAAACGGGGTTTCGGGACGATTAGTCATAGCGCGCCTTTCGTGTTAATAAAAAAGCGCCGCAAGGGGGTCAGGCCCGCTTGCGACGCTAGTCTCCTGTAGCCAACAGGAAGGGAACGGGGCTTTCACCCCAATGACGGACCAGCCAGGGAAGGGTAGTCCGACGGCGAAGAAACGGGCGACCGCGTCGCGGGTCGCCCGCTCCAATCAGGTAAACTGATCGCTTGGCATCCCGATGATCATCGATGACCGGTTGATGGGATCGGGGTTTTGCCGGCTTTCATCCGGCAGTGCCTTGCCGATCAGCGCAATCACCGCGATGATCAACCAGACCGCCAGGCAAAACGCAGCAGCGTAACCCGCACCTTTCAGCATCAAGAGCGTGATATCGGCGGACAGCCTGCTTTTTTCGCTCAGCTCAAGGATGTTTTCGTGCTCACTCATCATCTCTCTCCTTAGTTGAGCGGCGCGTAGCCATGCTCTTGCGCCCAGACAAACCAGTTATCGACAACCGTGCCGGTCAGCAGGATCCCGATACCACCCGTCAGGGTCGTCAGAACCGCAAACCACCAGGCCCAGCGGTGGATACCTTCCATCGTGGCGTTAAAGCCCATGGTCCAGCGCCAGAACAATGCGGCCCGTTCGGTCGCTGTGCCCCGGTCAACGATCTGTTCAATCTCGCGTTCGCCGCCGAAACGGCTGACCGCGAGGATCGTCGCCCCATGCATCGCAAACAGCAGGGCAGATCCATAAAGGAACGCAATGCTAAGGGCGTGGAACGGGTTGTAGAACAGGTTGCCATAAGTGATCGAGAACAGGTTGGTCCAGTCGAGGTGACTAAAGACGCCGTAAGGCACCATTTCAGACCAGTCGCCCATCAGGATCGGACGGAACAGACCCAGCACAAGGAACAACCAAATGGCAGAGGCGAAGGCCCAGGCCACATGTTTGCCCATGCCCAGCGCCTCGGCGCGCAGATAGGTGCGGACCCACCATGTCAGAACCGAAATCAGCAGGAAGAAAGAGGCGATCATGAAATAACCCCCGTCATTCATCGGCGGCATGCCCAGACCATAGCCCGGCGATGGCGGATCCAGCGAGAGCCAGAACAGATCACGCAGGAAAATCGCGGGGTTGTAATCAGCCTGCGCCCAGAAGGACATGCCTACCATGACAAACCAGATCAGGCCTGTCGCCAGCGAGATCACCCCAAAAGACCCAAGGTAAAGCGGCCCCAACTGGGCATTCCCAAACCAGCCCGCAAGTGTGGAGAAGCGGCCCTTTCCGATACGTTCAGACGCGGGGTTCGTGTCAGCGGGGTTGATCCCCAATTCAGGGGGGCCCTGAACCTGAACCTGGGTGAAGATGTTTTGATATTCAGCCACTGTTCATACCCTCCTATAGGTCCCGCCACCAAGGCAGTTCGTAATACCAATCCCACCAGACGATCCATTCCTCGAACCAGATGGTGCCTGAAATCACGATGCAAATCGCGCTCCAGAAGCCCGCATTCAGCGCGAGGAACAGGCCCAGCCGGTGAATCCCCAATGGCCCGATGGAATAACCGATCAGATCCCGGAAATACGTGTCTTCGTGGTCGGGTGAGGCGATTTCCTTGCCCTTGCCCGGATTGACCGCGGACAGAACCAGTGACCCGTGCAGCGCAAGCGCCAGACAGTTCGTAAAGAAGAACGTGATCGCGATCATATGGACCGGGTTGTAGTGGAAGTTGCCATAGGCGTAGCCCACGTTATTCACCCAATCGAGATGGCTGAAGATACCGTATGGAAAGCCGTGACCCCATGCGCCCAGCAGGACAGGGCGGATCACCACAAGCGTCACATAGGCAAAGATCGCGACCCCAAAGGCAAAAGGCACATGATAGCCAATGCCAAGTTTGCGGCAAATCTCGACCTCGCGCATCATCCAGCTGACAAAGGCGCCAATCGCACAAATCGTGATAATCTGCCACAGACCGCCATTGAGCAGTGGTGCTGGCCCCAATCCATATTCCAAAGGCGGCGGGTTGATCGAAATCAGCCATGGATTCCATGTCGGGCCTTGGCTGGCCCCGTAAAAAATCAAGATCGTCCCAAGGACGGCAAAAAAGAACGTCGTGACCCCGAAGAAGCCAACGTAAAATGGCCCCACCCAGAAGTCGAACAGATCACCGCCTACCAGTGTCCCGCCACGGACCCGGTATTTTCTTTCGAAGCTGAGCTGTGCCATCTTCCTACTCCATTCATGGACAGGCCCTGCGACCCCGTTCGGGCGCGCCCTGTCGTCGTCAATGTCTTGCGGTTTGCTGTGGGCGGATCAAAGGCCCGCCCACAGCTTTTCTCATTGCGGCAAAAGCCGGTTAGCCACCTGCGCCAAAGGCGAGCTGGAACCAGTTTGTGCTTTCATTGCTCAGCAGGACGAGGTGAATCATCGCCGCAAGCAGGAACAGGAAAACGCCCTGCGCCACGAAAACGCGGCGTGGGTCGAAAACCAGCCAGATCTTGTAGAACTGTGCCATTTGTTTTTCCTTTCCCTACCAGCTGAACCAGGGCAGCTTGATGTACGTCAGAAAGTGAGCAACCACGGCTACGATCGTGAAGATCGTAAACCCGCTCATGTACACCGAGTGCAGTTCCTGGGCCTGCTCGTCAGTGAGACCTGTGAAAGACAGATCTGATTTGTCAGCCATGTTTTGTCTCCAAAATTAGGTTCTGACGCCGCGCACCCCCCGCGGCCGGGTTACGACAGAAGCTCTTCCTCTGCCCCAATCCATCACCCCGGGGGGGAATGATGAACAACGTGTGCCCGTTATCGGGCAAATCTCTGTTCAGGCCATCACGCGCTAAAGATATGCGGCGTGATGATCCGGGCCTGTGTCCAGGCCTTGGCGAATGGGCCCTTTTCAGGCAGTTCCATCCGGCGAGCGGCGGTCAGCATCCATGTCAGGAAGGCCAGCGGCAGGGTCGCCAGAAAGATCAACGTGAAATAGGCATAATACTCGCGTTTTGGCGGTGCCGTGCGTGCGCGCAGCACTGGTGCGTCTGAGGTAAAATCTGTCATTTCCGTCCTCCCGAGGATGGTTGCAGTGTCTCGACAGTCTCAAGGACCACGCGGTCATTGCCGGCGTCGAGCGCCGCGCGTTCGGCTGCATCACGCAGCGTCTTGGCGGCAGAAATTCTGGTCAGAATGGGATGCGAGGCGACGATTTCGTCCAGCTTCGCCTGGGCGTCCGCATCCCATGGAAAATCGCGGCGCAGCGGGGTTAGTGTGGCATCGCCAGCGTCCATATCAGTGCCCAGCGGCAAGATATGGAACAGCGCATCAAACAACCCATTGCAGACCTCTTGCAGCACATAGGTTGCACCTGCGTAGCCCATGAATGGCGTCCCGGTGGCCCGCCTGATCGCAGCACCTGGAAAACTTGCTGGTATGAAGACAGGGCTAGGTCCGTGCCCTGCCGTCATTTCGGCCAGATACATCTTTTCGTTGATGGACCCCAACACGATGAGTGGCCGTTTCTGGTGCATCATCTGACGCACTTCTTCGTTGTTCGTTTTCTTGCCGCGGCAGCGCGCCACCGCAAAGGCGCAGGGAAATCCCAGATCGTCTTCCAGATAATGGCGGATGCCACGCGTATAGGTTTCATTCGCCACGATGGCGAATTCGGCCGTGGCAAAGAAATCCTGCGTCACCGATCGCCAAAGGTCCCAGACCGGTTTGATTGTCGAATGTTTCTCGCGCTCGATAAAAGGTTCGGGGTCCAGCCCCAGCAGCGCCCCCAGCTTGCGCAAGAATTTCGTGGTGCTGTCGATTCCGAAAGGCGCTTGCAGATAAGGTTTGCCAAGCACCTCGCACAGCCCCCGCCCAAATTCGCGATACATGGTGACATTGACGTCGGCATTCACCAGATTGCGCATCTCGGCCACATGGGCACCCAGCGGCATGACCATATTGACGTCTGCCCCGATCCCTTCGACAAGGCGCCGGATTTCGGCAAGGTCCGATGGCATGTTGAACGCGCCATACATCGGGCCCAGAATATTCACCCGGGGTCTGGCATCTTCCTCACGCTTCTTTTCTGGCGGCATACGCCCTTTGGTCATCCCGAATTCGGTAAAGATCCAGGTCATGGCCCGGTCCGCGCATTCCCATTGATCCTCATCAATGGTGCGCGGCAGGAAACGCTGGATATTGGTGCCTTGCGGGGTCACACCGCCGCCGATCATCTCGGCAATGGAGCCAGTCACGACGACTGCTGGCAGCGCCGGATCAAGTACCTCCCAGGCGCGTTTCATCGCCTCTTCGGTGCCTTCGCCCATTTCACTTTCGCCTAGGCCGGTGACCACGATGGGCAATTCATGCGGTGGCAACCCGTCGGTGTAGTGCAGGACAGATGTCACCGGCAGGTTCTCACAACCGACGGGGCCGTCAATGACGACTTGCAGGCCCTTTACGGCGCAGAACGCGTAAACAGCGCCCCAATAGCCACCGGCACGATCATGATCGGCAATCAACATGGCGCGCCTCCGGTGGCCGAAAAATCTTCGTCACGAAGATTTTTCCCGACAGAAGAATTTTGGCCAAAATTCTTCATGCCATCTGCTCCGCCTTTGCGGCACGGGCCATTTTGTCGAGCTTTTTTTGATGCTGTGCGCGGAAATCGGGCCGCAGATTGGGTGACCCTTCCCAAACGCCGGCTGTATCTGAGTGGCCGACACCTTCAAAGAATGCGCGCATCGTGTCCATCTTTTCCTTGCCGGCAATCGCGGCATTCACCACCTGTGCCAGCGATCCCGCACCTGCCGGGCCCATCAGAGGCCGGGCCGAGATCAGGTTGGTGAAATACAGTGCGGGAATGCCCATTTCCTTGGCGTGTTGCACAACCGGTGTCGTGCCAATTGCAAGATCAGGTTTGATGGCATCAACCGCCGCCAGATCATCTTCCAGTGAGGCACGGTAAACGACTTTCACCCCACGCGCGGCCAGCCATTCGGCATCTGCCGCAGACCAAGGCGTCTTGGGACAGGCAGTGCCGACATATGGCACATCTGCCCCACTTTCGATCAGCAGGCGGGCCACCAGCAACTCTGATCCTTCATAGCCGGACAGGGTGACAGTCCCTTTGATCGGCGCACCGTTCAGGCCCTCCTTGATGGCGGGCAGAAACGCGTTTTGCGCCGCGGCAATCTGCGCGGGTGGTACATTGAATGCTTCGCCAATGTGCGTCAGCCAGGCGGCTGTTCCATTGTAGCCGACAGGAGCCGACCCAACGACTGGACGCCCCGCTGCCTCAAATTCCCGGATCGCGGCAGTATAGAATGGATGGATTGCCGCCACCGCACCGCAATCAAGTGCTGCATAAAGTTCGCGCCATTCCCTGGTTGGCACAACCGGACCCGCAGCCAGACCCATCGGGCCAAGCATCGCCCCGATCATCATCGGGTCAGCGGGAAACATCTCGCCCAGAAGCGCAACCGTGGGACGGTCCGATTTTCCGCCAACGGGGGCTTGTACAGGGCCTGCTGCAATCTCTTCGCGGGCGTAGCTCAGCATCGCTCCCGCCAACACATCCTTTGCTTCCGCATGGGTGGGGATGCCAAAGCCAGGCACGTCGATGCCGACGATCCGCACGCCGTTGATTTCGCGTGGGAGCAGGCGTAGAGGCACGCCGGAGGCCGTGGGTACACATAGGTTCGTCACCACAATCGCGTCGTAGCGATCCGGGTCCGCCATATCATGCACGCTTTCGCGGATATCTTCGAACAGTTTGCCGGTGACCAGTGTTTCGGAGTTGAAAGGCACATAACCGACTGATCGCCGCGCGCCGTAGAAATGCGATACGAAGGTCAGGCCATATACACAGCAAGCAGAACCCGACAGCACGGTAGCCACGCGTTTCATCCGCAGGCCGACGCGTAAGGACCCGAATGCCGGGCACATGCTTTGTGGTTGGTCATGGGGGCCTTGCGGATAATCCTTGGCGTATTGATCGAGGATGTCTGATTTGCCTGCGGCGCGGGCGGCGGCCGTCATCATGGCGGCACCTGCGGTACAGCCGCCTTCCAGTGCGACGGCGTCCCGGACTTGATCCGTGACCTCTGACCGGGCCTCGCCTTCGATGATCTGGACATTGCCCGACTCATCATAGCTGACCTCAAAGCCTTGCCGCTGGTCGTCAGGCATCGTCATAGATGACCTCCAGCGACTCTTTCGGCTGTGCGTTCTTGCCGCGCATATCGGTATCCGTTGCAGGGATCAGCTGATAGTCGCCGCCAGTATCCTTGGCATCAAACAGGCCAAGCAAACCGTCCTGATCCAGTGGGGTCGGGCGTACGGGTGGGGCCACGCCCACGGCCTCGGCCAAGCCTTCGAACATCTCACCCCATTGGCTTTCATGGGTGCCAACGATTTGATAATTCGCGCTTTTCTTTCTTAGATCGTCGTCCTGTGGGATTGCAGCAAGGACAGGAATACGGACTGCCTCGGCGAAAGCTTGGGCCTCTCCTGTCCCGTCATCCTTGTTAATGACAAGTCCGGCGACCCCAACATTGCCACCAAGCTTGCGGAAGTATTCGACCGCGGAGCAGACATTGTTAGCAACATAAAGCGATTGGAGATCGTTTGATCCGACAAGTATCACCTTCTGCGCCATATCGCGCGCAATTGGCAGGCCGAAACCGCCACAAACAACGTCCCCGAGAAAGTCGAGGAGCACATAGTCAAAGTCCCAATCGTGGAACCCTAGTTTTTCGAGAAGCTCAAAGCCGTGAATGATCCCACGACCGCCACATCCACGACCCACTTCAGGGCCGCCAAGTTCCATGGCGAACACGCCACCCCGTTTAAAGCAAACGTCGCCAATAGCAACCTCTTCCCCGGCCAACTTCTTTTTGGCGCTGGTTTCAATGATCGTCGGGCAAGCCTTGCCGCCGAACAAAAGGCTGGTCGTGTCAGATTTTGGGTCGCACCCGATTAGCAGGACCCGCTTGCCAATCTCGGCCATCATGTGGCTGAGATTGGCAAGGGTGAAGGATTTGCCGATCCCGCCCTTGCCGTAAATCGCGATGATCTGGGTTTTTGACGTTGGTTCGCCTTGCGGCACCTCAAGCGACGGCTCCTCTGCCGCTTCATCCCGCAGGCGTTGATCAAAGTCCTTCAGGTTTGGAATTTCATCTTTCATGCCGTATCCCAGTTCAAAATCATTTTCAGGCAAGTTGGATCGGTAAAGGCGGTTTCATATGCCTTCTCTGCCGCGCTTGCCGGCTGTCTGTGTGTGATCAGATTGGCCAGTTCCAATATTCCGGCCTCGACCAGTGCCTTGGTCGCCGCCATGTCATCGGCGGCCCATTCCGCGCTGATCCGCAGCCTTGCCTCTTTCATGAAGGCCGGCGGAAAGGCGAATTGCAGAGGCGCTGTGTAGAATCCGGCAAGGACGATTTCGCCCCCTTTGCCGATACGCCCGATCAGATCATTCAGCAGATCACCCTGTCCGGACGCGTCATAGACGGACATATAGTCGCGCCGATCATCGGTGTCCGGATGGATCACGTTGTAACCCTGCGCGCCGTCCATCCGGGCCGGGTCGATATCCCAGACAGTGGGGGCAGGCGCGCCCGCCAGTATGGTCAACCGGGCCAGCAGACGGCCCAGAACGCCGTGGCCCACGATCAAATCGGGCACCGCTTTGTGCGGGCCCGCCATGGCGTGCCGCGCCGTTGCGGCCAACGCCAGTAACGCACCTGCCGCGCCCAAACCCCGGTCAATCCTTGTGGCGCGTCCGGCTTTGGTCACCAGCGTCTCAGCCGCCGCACCGAACAGCCCGTGGGCCCCTTCGTAACAGCTTGCCCCGGGCACAAACACATGTTCGCCAACCCGAAAGCCGCTATCGGCTCCGGCTTCGACCACCTCGCCAGCGGCTTCATAGCCGGGGATCAGAGGATAGCCCATCCCAGGAAAGGGTGGCATGTCGCCGGACCAGAACAGTTTTTCCGTACCGGTCGAGATGCCAGAATGCCGGACGGCAACGACAATATCATCAGCGGCCGGTGGCGTGATACCCACACGACCTAACGCCAGCTTTCTGGGCGCTGATAGGATGACGGCTTTGCTTTGCACAGTGTCTCCCTCGTGCCTCGTTTCAGCCCATCAGAGACTCAGCTACGGCACCTGTTCTTGCCTGTCAGTCTAGCTTTACATATCAACCTGTCAATTACTTTGGACATTTTACATGTCAACCTGGCTTTACACCTGTCACAATAGACGTCACGTATGGCCGCAGAGGTGTTGGACGGCGCAGGGTTGTGAAACCGGCCTCCGACAGCAGCTGCGCAATCTCTTCGGCTGATCGCGCCCGCCCCGTCCGCATCGCCATGCAGTAAAGGGCAAAATAGGCGTCGCCGGGTCGGGTTGGCGTCACGCCGCCAGTCATGGGTTCTGATATGATGATGGACCCACCGGGTGGCAGAACGGCGTAAACCGCGCGCAGCAGACGCGCGACCGTCGCATCCGCATGGTCATACAGCACACGCACAAGGCTGATCGTATCAGCGCATTGCGGCAGCGGATCATCCTGAAAAGAGCCTGCAACAATCGAAGCCCGATCCGTCAGACCCGCGGCATCGAATCGGCTTTGGGCCGCGGGCGCAACGGCGGGTAGATCGAAAAGGGTCAGCGGCAGGGTTGGATGGGTGGCGGCCACTGCTGCTAAAAACGCGCCCGTGCCACCGCCGACATCCATCAGATGCGACGCATTGCGCAGATCGACCATCGCCAATGTATCTTCGGCGACCAGGGTTTGACTATCGGCCATTAATTCCGAATAGGTTGCCGCCACATCCGGGTCGGTGACCCCGCCCGCGCCAAAAACATAGGGCCAGAAATCGGCCAGCTCTGTCTGTACGTCGCCCCGAAAAAACGCGACGGGATCGGTAAGGTCACGATAAAGCACATCGTGATGTTTGATCATGCCGGTCAGCCCGGGCACCCCGGTCAGGGCGGCGCCTCGCGTCGTCAAGGCATAGTGCCCGCTACGCCGTTTCCTGAACAGGCCAATCGCCACCCCGGCCGACAACAGAACCTGCATCCTGTCACGAGGCATCGCGGCCCGTCTGGCAAGTGTGTCTGGGCCCTGTTCTGACTGCAAAAGCATCTGGGGTATGTTGAGCCTGACAAGTGCGAGTAAGATCTGGGAATGGCAAAAGCCTGCTACCAGATCAAACATCGCCTGCCCTTCGTGGCGGACAATGCGCCGGGTCACAGGGAACCGGGCGGCCCATCTCTGAAATCTGTGGGACGCAACCAAGCGGACCAGCCATGACGACGGGCGTGGCCCGGTATGGGTCAAGCCCGATCCAGGTAGGTCGAGATCAGCCACTATTCGCCGGGAACGGTTGGCCGATTACGTGCCCCGGCAGGGACCAGTTTATCGGCATAGGCCCGAACCATCTGGGCTAGCGCCGCCTCACCCGGGCAGGCAGGGATTGATGCAATTGCGCCGCCAAGAATGTCGTCAAATCGCTGGATCGCACCCGCAACACCCAATGATGCCACTGCATTGGGTCGACCATGCAGGTCATCCTGACCTGCGGGTTTGCCCAATACCGACTCGTCACACAGCGCGTCGCGCAGGTCGTCAGCGACCTGAAACGCCTCACCAATCCGGGCGCCCAGTTCTTCCCATGGTTCTGCATCCTGCCCGGCGGCCACCGCGCCCATTTGCGTTGCTGCAATGAACAAGGCGCCGGTCTTGGCCTGATGATAGGCGGACAGGTCAATCTTGTCCTCACTTTCCCAGCCTTGTCCGGCGCAGATGCCAAAGGGCATGCCGGTGCGGGCGCCAAGAATGTCGATCAGTAAAAGCGCATTGGCGGGATCGTTCCCCGCAGCGCGGGCCAGGATCTGAAATGCCATGATGATCAGGCTGTCACCGGTCAACACCGCAAGCGGTTCGGAATAGGCCAAATGCAGGGCGGCTTTGCCCCGCCGCATATTCGCGTCATCAAAGCAGGGCAGATCATCATGGACAAGGCTGGCGCAGTGGATCAGTTCCAGCGCGGCACCAGCAGCATCCGTCAAGGCCGGGCGGCGATCTCCACAGGCAAGGGCAACCGATGTCAGAATGGTCGGTCTGATCCGCGCACCCCCAGGGGTTACGGCGTAGTCAAGCGCGCTGGCAAGCCTGCCAGGGGCAATGCCGCCTTGGCCCATTTCGATCGCTGCGGCTATTGATGCTTCAATCCGGTCCGAGATTCGCATGCGTGATCTCCAGGTTATAGTTCATAGTGTCCATTTTAGTTGACATGTGTCAATGTAAATCCAAAAGGACAGGAGTGACTCGCCCTCGAATGACCGAAAACAGGCCAAAGGTTGTGATCATCGGTGCCGGTATCGGCGGGTTGGCGGCTGCCTTGCGGCTGGCGCATCAGGGCTGTTCTGTGACGGTGCTGGACATGCACGCCGCCCCCGGTGGGAAAATGCGCACAGTGCCTTCCACCGCAGGGCCGGTCGATGCGGGGCCAACGGTGTTGACAATGCGCCAGGTATTCGACGCCTTGTTTGCGGATGTCGATGAGACGCTTGAGGATCACATGACGCTTGATCAGTTAAGAACACTGGCACGCCATTATTGGGATGATGGCACCTGCCTTGATCTGATGGCTGACCCCGCAGAAAGCCGGGCCAACATCCGCACTGTCTTTGGTGAAAAGGCTGCTCGGCAATTCACCCGGTTTTCCGACCGGGCCAAACGGCTGTTCAACGCCTTTGACGGCCCGATCATGCAAACGGCCACGCCGGACCAACTGGCCGTTACGAAAACAGTTCTGGGTCAACCCGGGCTCATTCGGGACATGGCCCCGCACCGCACACTTGCCGGAATGCTGCGCGGGGCGTTCAGCGAACCCAAACTGGCGCAGCTTTTCGGGCGCTACACCACCTATGTCGGTGGATCACCCTGTGCTGCGCCCGCGATTTTGTCCCTGATCTGGGAGGCAGAGGCACGCGGCGTCTGGTCGATCAAAGGCGGGATGCACCGCCTGGCTGCCACGATTGCGGATCTGGCTGGCCAGCGGGGGGCAACCTTTCACTATCAAACCACGGCAACCCGGATCACCCAACAAGGCGGGCGGGTCACCGGTGTCCAAACCGAAGCAGGCCATTATCCGTCGGATTACGTGCTGTTCAACGGTGATCCACGGGCACTTCGCACCGGGTTGTTGGGGCCTGCACCGCAAAACGCCGTGACGAAGACCCACACCGAACCGCGCAGCCTGTCTGCCTATGTGCATGCTTTTGCGGCGGCGCCCGACGGCCCGGAACTAACCCATCACACCGTGTTTTTCGGCCATGATCCTTCCGCAGAGTTCTCGGCACTGGCTAAAGGGCAGATGCCTGTCGATGCCACGCTTTATCTTTGCGCACAGGACCATGGGCAGGTCGCCGCAGATGCCATGCAACGGTTCGAAATTATCATGAATGCGCCGCCTGTCCTGAACGACCCTGAAAAGGAAAAGCCACCATGTCAGACACAGATTTTCGACCGGTTGACCGCATTCGGGCTCAGCTTCGGGCCGATACCGGGGCCGGACGCCCTAACCACACCGCAGGGCTTCGATCAGATGTTTCCGGCAAGCCTCGGTTCCCTTTACGGGCGCAGCCCGCATGGGCTGACAGCGGGGTTCAAACGTCCGACGGCGCGGACCAACCTGCCGGGGCTGTATCTGTGCGGGGGCGGCGCACATCCGGGGGCGGGGTTGCCGATGGCGACACTCTCCGCCCGGCACGCGGCCGCGGCGATCATGACGGACCATGTTTCAACCTCAATGTCCCCCCAAACGGTTACGCCTGGTGGTATATTGACGGGATCAGCGATTGCGGGACCAAAGCGGTCTCTGTCATCGGGTTCATAGGGTCGGTCTTTTCGCCCTGGTACGCATGGTCGGGTCGCAAGGACCCGGCCAACCACTGTTGCATCAATGTGGCAACCTATGGCCCTGGCGGCCGGTTCACGATGACGGATCGCGGGCGGGCTGCTTTGTCCAGGACACCGGATCATTTGCAGGTTGGACCATCATCCATGCATTGGACCGGGCGTGAACTGGTCATTGATATAAATGAAATCAGCAGCCCGCCCCTGATCAGCCGGGTGCGGGGGCAGATCACCGTCACGCCCCATGCTGTGACATCCGTTGAACTGCCTCTAACCTCCGACGGCACGCATATCTGGCGACCCTTCGCCCCGTCATCGGACATCACTGTCGATCTGGAGGCAAAGGGCTGGCAATGGTCGGGCCACGGCTATTTTGACGCGAATTTTGGCACTCGCGCGTTAGAGCAGGATTTCAGTTTCTGGACATGGGGGCGCTATCCGACCAAGGCGGGGGCGACCTGCATCTATGATGCGGTGCGGCGGGATGGAACCACGCTTGACACTGCAATAGCGTTTGACAACGCCGGGCGCGCCAAAACGGTCGAGGCACCGCCGCGGACCCGGTTCCGCAATTCGCTTTGGCAAGTAAAGCGCGAAACGCGCGCTGATCCCGGGGTGATGCCGAAACAGGTGCTCAGCATGCTGGACGCCCCGTTCTATGCGCGATCTGCGGTCCAAACCCAGTTGAACGGGGAGGTTGTGACCGGTGTTCACGAAGCATTGGACCTGAATCGGTTCGCGTCACCGCTTATTAAACCGATGCTCGCCGTCCGGGTTCCACGCCGGGCGGGCTGGTCACCCGGATTGGCGGGGTGAGTCACAATTCTTGGAACAAGAATTGATATTGGCTTTCAGTGAAAGCCTGCCCACGCCGCAGCCTCAGTCGCCCAAGGTGATGATCGCACCACCTGCGGCCCGTGCATCATCTGCGTCATGCGTCACCATCAAGACTGGCAAGGAACGCGCCTTGGCTCGGTCAAAAACCATGTCGCGGACCTGCGCGCGCAATGTAGCATCGAGCCGCGAAAATGGTTCGTCCAGAAGCAGGCCACAGGGCTCTGACAATAGCATCCGCATGAGAGCGACCCGTGCTTTCTGGCCGCCTGACAGTGTTGCTGGATCACGATCGGCAAAACCCGTCAGACCCACCTCAGCCAGCGCTTCATTCACCTTGTCTCGGCGCGCCTCTGTCGTGCCACCGGGCTGCAAGCCGAAGGCCAGATTTGCGCCCACCGACAGATGCGGAAACAGCAAGTCGTCCTGAAACAGGATACCCACCCGGCGCTGATGCGGGGCGGCATGGGTGATGTCATGCCCATCGAGCAAAACCTCGCCCATTGCCTGAAAATCCGGGGCGAGCGTACCAGTGATGAATGCCAGCAGGGTGGATTTGCCTACACCGGACGGTCCCATCACGGTCAAAACCTCACCCGGCCCGATATTGTGATTAACTGATAGCAACGGCGGGCCGCCCTTGCTGATCGTCACATCGCGCAGTGACAGCCCTTTATCCATGTCGCAGCCCCTTTCTGTTGCGCCAGACCATGGCAGGCACCAGCAATGCCAATGCAAAGGGGATTAGCGCGGCCCCCGTTTGCATCAGCCCGTAAACCCCAATCGCCCGCCGGTCGCCACCTGATGCCAGTGCGACCGCCTCTGTCGTCAGGGTCGCAACCCGTCCGCCACCGATCAGCAATGTGGGCAGGTATTGCCCGACCGAAACCGCCAACCCCACCGCAAGCGCGGTCAACACGGGCCGCAACAACATCGGCAAGCGTACACGCCACAGAACCCCGTTCGGGCTGGACCGCAGGGCCGCTGCGATGGTGCCCATCCGTGTATCCCAGGCGCGGAACGGGTCAGCGAGCGACAAGAACACATAGGGCAGCACAAAGACCAGATGCGCCAGCATCACCGGACCCCGCCCGACATCGGCCCCGAGCCCCAACATCAGCGTTTGCAGGCCGGGCAGAAAGGCGGTCTGCGGGATCAGAAGCGGCAGGTATAGCAGCCATATGCCCCGCTGACTGATATGCAGGCCATAGCGATATTCAGCCTCAAGACAGCCGATGGTCAGGATCAGGGCGGCAAGGGCCACGACGCTGGCGATCAAGGCGGTTTCGCCCAATGCCTCCAACGTGCCGGGGCCGTGGCGCATCCAGTTGCGCCATGTCAACTGATCCGGCAACGCATCGGGAAAGCCCCAATAACCAGCAAAGGACCAGATCGTCAGAACGACAACCCCCAGCAACACCGCTAACGCACATGCAGCCCCCAATCCAAGGGCGATTTGCGCCGTGACCGCATCAAACCGGCCCCGGCGTCCGGTCATAATCCAACGTCTGCCGATGATACCAGCTGCGATTTCGCCCAGCCGCCACAGCACGAGCGCGCCAATCACCAGCAGCAGTTGTAGCAATGCCCCCGCAGCCCCTTCCAGCCGCATGGCCAGATCGGGGTCGGACATCCATTTGACGATCTGTACCGACAGCGATGGCGGTGTGTTTGGCCCAAGGATGACGGCGACATCGACCACGGACATGGAATAGGCAAGCACGACGTAAATCGGTGGGCGGATCTGGGCGTAGACCCTTGGAAACACAGTCTTGAGCCAACCGGTCAATCGCCCGTATCCCAAGGCTTGCGAGATCGCGACACTGCGTTGGGCATCTGCCTGCCCAAGGGCCGCCAGTGTGATGAGGAGGAGGAACGGGACCTCTTTGATGATCAGGCCTGCCGTCATGGTCAGGCCCCAACTGTCCTGGATGATGAGTAGATCAGGTGGACGGTCCCAACCCGTTAGCCCTGGTGAAACGAGACGCGACAACCAGCCTGACGGTGCGATCAGGAAGGCAAGGCCAAAGGCCGCCGCTGCGTGGGGGACGGATAAAAGCGGGGATAACAGCCGCTCCAACAGGCGAAACGGCCTTGTGCCAGACCAGCCTGCCGTGATGAGCATCACAATCAGCAGGGAGACGCCCGTGGCGATCAATCCGGTTGTGATGGAAAGCATCATTGCACGCGGCAATCCCGCCCAATCAAACAGATAACGAAATGGGTCCAGCGATGGGCCGGTGATGCCTGCGGCCGGCAGATGGCCGAATGCGGGCAGGAACGTGCCCCATAACCCCGCGACAACCGGGCCAAGCATCACCAGTAATGTCAGGACCGGCAGTGCCGGTGGAAAGCGACTGCGTCCCAGGCTTGACCCGGGACCTCTTGGCTCAGGAGGAGGTCCCGGATCAGGTCCGGGACGCGCATGCGCCTGATCTGACACCTGGTTACTGTGCGACGCCGTAGCGGGTCATCCAGTCATCGGCGATCCGGGTCATCCAGCTGGGATGCGGTTCGGCCTGCACGGTGCCAAGTTCGGCCGGTGACAGGGTCGCAACGCCTAAGTCCAGACCTTCAAACACGGCACGATCCGCATCCGACAAAGCATCCATGTTCAGCACCGTGCCATAGCCCAGAATTTCAGGATCCTGCGCGCGCGCCTGCGCCTCGGGAGACATCAGGAAATTGGCCACGATCATCGCACCGGCCTTGGACCCGGAATTGTAGGGGATCGCCACAAAGGACGCGTTGCCGATGGTGCCTTTGTCCAGCACGAATGTCCGCACCGTTGGAGGCAATTCACTATTTGCAATCGCTGTTGAGGCAGCACCGGGGCTGAATGAGATCGACAAATCAATCTCTCCATCCGCGATGAGCGGGAACATGGCCGTGCCGGTGGCCGGATATGCCTTGCCCTCGCGCCACAGATTTGGTGTCAGCGCATCCAGATAGGCCCAAAGCGGTTCTGTGACTGCATCATAGGTCTCGTCTGTTGCTGCCACTTCAAGCACGGATGGATCGGGTAGAATATCGACCAGCACCTGTTTCAGGAATGTCGTGCCCAGAAAATCCGGCGGCTGCGGATAGCTGAACCGGCCCGGATTGGCCTGCGCCCATTCCAGCAGCGCCTGCATCGATCCCAACCGGTCTGGCATATCTGCCGTGTCATGTACAAAGACGACCTGCGCCATGGCCCAAGGGCTTTCATAACCTTCGGTTGGCACGGTGAAATCGGTCTGGACCGTCTTGCCTTCCGCATCGACAACGGACCAGTTCGGCAGTTGTTCGGCGTAAGGGCCAAACAGCAAATCAGCCTCTTTCATCGCGGCAAAATTTGCCCCGTTGATCCAGATCATATCGATGGCGCCGTCATCGTTCTCGCCCGCCTGCTTTTCCGACAGAACACGGGTCACGGCGTCGGCGGTATCGGTCAGCTTCACATGTTCCAGCGTGACGCCGTAATCCTCGGCCACGCGGTCACCGACCCATGCAATGAAATCATTGGTCGTGGTCGACCCACCCCATGCGTTCCAATAAACGGTCTGGCCTTCGGCCTCTGCCTTGACAGTATCCCAATTGGCGGGATCAGGGTCGGCCAATGCAGGCAGTGGGGCAAGCAAGGCGGCCAGAACGGCGAGGTGTTTCATCATATTGATCCTTTAGTCGGTGTAGATTTTTCGGGCAGCGTAGATGCGTAAGGTTGCTGTGGCAAAGCAAAGTCCGCCAAAGATCCATGACATCACCGCGAAATGGTGTGGTAACAGGCAAAGGAGGACGAAGAAGATGATCGTTTCTGTCCCTTCCAGAATACCGTTGGAATAATAAAGCGATTTCTGGCCCTGCGCGTCGGTCTTGTGCCCGTGCTTTTCGGCCAGAATGGCGTAGCCCAGAAAGCTGGTCCCGTTGAAATAGAAGGCGGTCAGCAGAAACGCCCCTGCCGCACCGCTGGTCACCGGGTCGGCCAGCACAAATCCCAGCGGGATCGCCCCGTAGAACAGAAAATCGGCAGCGATATCCAAGTAACCCCCGAAATCGGTCTTGCGCGTAGCGCGGGCCACCGCCCCATCCAGCCCGTCGGCCAACCTGCTGGCCAAAAGCGGGATCAGTGCAAGTCCCGGCGTGCCCAATGCGATCATCACGGCAGCCATCAGCCCAAGGCCCAAACCGGCAAGCGTGACACCATCCGCCGTCACCCCGCGCGCGGCAAGGCGTTGCCCCATCTGGTTCAGCGGTGGGTCAATGATCTGGCGGGCAAATCGGTCGAGCATCCGGTCACTTCTTTACTGCGCTGCGACCTTGTGGACGATGTGCAGGGTTGGCGCAACGCTCCTGACAAGAAAGTGAGTGTCAGCCAAGCGCGATCCGGGGCCGCCCGCTGGCTGTCACGGTGACATCTGCCGACACAAACATCGCCTGCCCTTCGACATTCGCCTCTGACCTTTCGCAATCCACACGCAATTGCGGCGTGTCCACGCCCGACGCTTGGGCGCGCGCTGTCGCCTCATTTTGCAAGGCGTCGGTCAGGGCGGCGATGGCGTCTTCGGGTACGTCAAACGGGGCTGGCCCATCGCGCAGATGCGCCAGAAACCGGCCCGCCCCCGCAGCGGTCACCGACCCGGTTGCCCGCATCGCCACTTGCCCCACGACTGCCCCCACAGCATTCGCGACCCCGGCATGTTCCGGCAGGATCATTCCCGTGCCCAGCCGGTTGCCCACAGCCCCGTAATATGTCCCGGCAGAGGCACCCAGACCGATCACCGGAAGCCCAAGGGCCATTTCCACCCGAACCAGACCTTTATGCCCGTTCAGACCAGCTCGCGTCAGCGGATGTTGGGCCAGCCTCGTGGCATTTTCCTCCCAGCCGTCTTCGGCAAAGGCCGCTTGCAACAGGCAATCGACCGTCTGACCAGTCAGTTGATCAATGATCATCTGCGCCAGAGTGCTGGCGTCCGGTGCAATCCGCTGTCCGGCACCGGTACGCTGGCGCCCGGCCAGTGTCAGCGCCTTGGTGGCCGCGTCATGATCCCAATCGTCCAGCAGGCCTAGCGTGTGGCAGGCATCTGACGGGGTGATCCCCGCCAGCATGACCATGCCCCGCGTGATCAACCGGTTCAGGGCGGCGCCTTCCAACCGGGTTGCGGCGGCCTGCCCCAACCGCAGGGGACCTGCCATCAGCCGTTCCATGACCGCCCGTTCACGCGCATCCAGCCCGGCGGGCATTTCCTGTGCCACCGGAAGCACAAATTTACCGCCATCGAGGGCGGGGACATCCTGCGCCAGAGCCCTGTCCAACCCGCCATGGATCACCTGTGGGTGCTTTTGCGCGGCCAGGGAAATCGGCATCACCCGGCGGGGGCCAAGCCGCAGACCGGCGGCAAGCCCTTCGGTCACATGCACCTCACTATCACCGCCGAGGCCGGTGGTGCGCATCGCCACCGCCTCGACCATGGTCCGGTAAGGCCCGACCTGCGCACCCTGTGGATCGATTTGCGGTTTGCCGCCCTGCAACAGGCAGACATCCGTGGTGGTGCCGCCAATATCGCTGACCAGCGCAACCTTTGCACCGGTCAGCCAACTGGCCCCGGCAACAGATGCGGCAGGCCCGCTGAGGATGGTTTCAATCGGTTTGGTCCGCGCCAGATCAGCCGAGATTAGCGCACCATCACCGCGCACCACCATCAACGGGGCGGTGATGCCCAGCGCGGTCAGGTGCCCTTCGCAGGCGGTGATCAGCCCATCGATCAGGCCGATCAGCCGGGCGTTCAGAACGGCGGTCAATGCGCGTTTCGGACCGCCCAGCGCGTTTGACAACTCGTGCCCGCAGGTCACCGGTTTACCGGTTCGGGCGCGGATCAGGTCGCGCGCCGCAATCTCGTGCCCGGGGTTGCGGGCCGCGAAGCTGGCGGCGACGGCAATGCCCGTCACCCCAGCATCAAGCGCGTCCAAAGCAAACGATAATGCATCCAAATCCAATGGGTGTTTTTCGGCCCCGCCATGATCATGCCCGCCTGCAATGCGGATCACTGCATCGTCACCTATTGCGTCAGCCAGGCCTGCACGGCTTAGTTCACCCTCGGCAAAGCCAATGGCCACCAACGCCACACGTCCGCCCTGGCCTTCGACCAGCGCATTGGTGGCCAGCGTCGTCGAAAGTGACACCATCGCAATCTGATCCACAGGCACAGCGGCACCCACCAAAGCGGCATCAATCGCGGCACCCACGCCGATTGCGAGATCAGGTCGCGTGGTCAGCGCCTTGGCAGTTGCGATGACCTGATCCGCGGCTTCATCCAACAGAACCGCGTCAGTATATGTGCCCCCAGTATCAACACCCAGAAAATATGCCATGAACTCTCCATTGCGGGTTTGGCGCATATGGCCAATAGTTGGTTCATGGGACAAGACATCACTTCGCTAAATGCCGCAATCCATGATCGGCGCGACGAGCTGATCGCGCTGGCACAAGACCTGATCCGTATCCCGACGCTGAACCCCCCCGGGGCGCTTTATCGCGAGATTTGCGAATATCTGGATGCGCGCCTGCGTAAATCCGGGTTCCAGACAGAATTGATCCGCGCCCATGGCACACCGGGGGATAGTGAGGCTTATCCCCGCTGGAACATCGTCGCCCGGCGCGAAGGGGCGACACCGGGGGACTGCGTGCATTTCAACAGCCATATTGATGTGGTCGAGGTTGGGGCAGGCTGGACCAAGGATCCGTTTGGCGGGGAACTAGAAGACGGCAAGATTTATGGGCGGGGCGCCTGTGACATGAAAGGTGGCCTGGCCGCCAGCATCATCGCGGCAGAGGCGTTTCTGGCCACCTATCCTGATTTTACAGGAGCGATTGAAATCTCCGGCACGGCGGATGAGGAATCCGGCGGTTATGGCGGCGTCGCCTATCTGGCGGAACAGGGGTATTTTGACCCCGCCCGCGTGCAGCACGTCATCATTCCGGAGCCTTTGAACAAGGATCGTGTCTGCCTTGGTCATCGTGGCGGATGGTGGGCCGAGATTGAGACATTCGGCGAGATTGCCCATGGTTCCATGCCGTTTCTGGGTGATTGCGCGGTGCGTCATATGGGGGCGGTGCTGACCGCGTTCGAGGATAAGCTTTACCCCGCCATGGCTGCGCGCATGACCGATATGCCCGTTGTGCCGGAAGGGGCGCGGTCGTCCACGATGAACATCAATTCAATCCATGGCGGCCAGCCCGAACAGCCCGAGGACTACACCGGTCTGCCCGCCCATTGCGTGCCAGACAGTTGCCGGATCGTGATCGACCGGCGGTTTTTGGCAGAAGAAAATATCGACGATGTGCGGGGCGAGGTGACCGCGCTGCTTGATGGATTAAAGGCACATCGCGACCGTTTCGACTATGACTTGCGCGAGATTAACATGGTCCTGCCAAGCATGACCGACCGGGAGGCCCCGGTGGTGCAGATCATCGCCGCCCAGATCGAGGAAGTTCTTGGCAAACCAGCGGAATTCGTCGCCTCGCCCGGAACTTATGACCAGAAACATATCGACCGGATCGGCAAGCTGAAAAACTGCATCGCTTATGGGCCGGGGATACTAGAACTGGCGCATAAACCGGACGAATATGTGGGCGTGGACGACATGATCGACAGCGCCAAGGTGATGGCGGGGGCATTGGTGGATATCTTGTCTTCGGGTGTATCTGCCGTCAGTGGGTAGATTTCGCTTTTCGAACCTGCAGGCCCCGAAAACAGTAGTCAGCGAACAAATGACTGGTTTGAGCCCTTACTGGCAACTTGCTGCGTTGCAACCAATTTCGGCTTGCCAAAAATGCAATAGGAAATTGCTCGTTCCCTGCGTCAAAACTGTTCCAGCCAGTTTGCAAAGGCGTCGACGCTGGCAGACCGAATTGAATTCTTGGGCATCACAACGAAGTACCCATAATTCGCGAGCTCAACATCCGAAATGCGGACGAGTTGGTTCTCCGACATCTCGCGAGATACCAGCGCATCATTGAGGGCGATCCCTTGACCGTCAATAACGGCCTGCACACGCACGTTTGGATCGGGGATGATCAGAGTGTCCTTGCGGTCTTGAGCCGGCAATCCCGCAGTTTCCAGCCAGTCGGACCAAGCATTGCTGTCATCATGGTCACGCAGTAATGTAAATTCGGTCAAAGCGCGCGCCAATCCGACCTGCCTTACTTTTGCGGCGGCGGCCGGATTGCCGACCGGCCAAGCGGACATTGGCAGGAAGGGCGTCACCTCGACATCATCCCACAGGCCGTTGCCCCAGCGAATGGCAATATCGATGCCTTGGCGCTCAAGGTCGAACAATTGTGTCATCGGCTGAATCCGCAATTGGATATCGGGGAATTCTTGCATGAAGGTCATCAGCCTGGGCGAGAGCCAGCGCGAGGCAAAGTAGCTCGACATACCGACAGTTAAGGACCGCATTGGCTGCGACTTAAGAGCCGAGAGCACATTCTCTATGCCTTGATAATTCGAGCGGCACGACGTCCAAAGCCTTTCCCCCTCAGCCGTAAGAGTTACCCCGCGCGCGTTTCTGTCAAACACTCTAAGGCCAAGATCCGCTTCTAGTGTTTTGATCTGATAACTGATGGCGCCCTTGGTCATGTTCAACCCATCGGCGGCGACCGAAAAGCTGCTGTACTTTGCCACTTCCACGAAAAGGCGCAACGTATCGTGATGCTTGAACATATAGGCATCCTGAGTGTCTTGAATTTTTGAACGCTGTGTAAAGGGAATTTCGATTGTTGTCTTCGAATTTTACCTCAGGGTTGAGGTAGGCAGTAAGCAAGCGAGATCAAAGGTTGGAATTTTTAGACGCACAGGTGCAAACGACGCGAGGGAAGATCGCCAGACGCGGGCGCGCCTGTCGCCAATCGGTTAGGGCGTCGGTAGTCTCACCACGTCGCAGAAAAATTCCAACTTATGATCTGTTGAGCGCGGGCGCTTTGACGGCCATCGAAAACCAAGCCGACTGGATTTTGCACAATATCGGGATTGAATTTCGCAGCGACCAGACGGCGTTGGATTTATTCGCAGCAGCGGGTGCAACAGTTAACGGCGAGCGGGTCACGTTCGAACCTGGCCTTGCACGGCAGATTTGCGCGACCGCCCCCGTCGAATTTCAGCTTCATGCGCGAGATTCTGGTAACACGGTCACCTTAGGCGGCGACAACGTCGTTCTTATGCCCGGCTACGGCTCTCCTTTTGTCACGGATTTGGAGCAGGGGCGCAGGTACGCAACCCTGGATGATTTCCAGAATTTCGTGAAACTGACCTTCAGCTGCCCGTGGCTCCACCATTCGGGCGGCACTATTTGTGAGCCCACGGACGTGCCTGTGAACAAGCGGCATCTGGATATGGTGCTGGCGCATTTGACGCTTTCGAACAAGCCCTTCATGGGCGGCGTCACGTCTCCATCGTGGGCGCAAGATAGCATTGATATGGCGCGGTTGGTTTTTGGGGCGAGTTTCATGAAAGAACATGCCGTCATGCAAGGCAATATCAACGTGAACTCGCCGCTGATCTTTGATGACGCCATGTCCGGCGCATTGCGGGTTTACGCCGCCGCCAACCAATGCGTTTGCGTCTCTCCGGCGATCTTTGCAGGCGCAATGGGACCGTTGTCGCCCGCCGCCGTGGCCGCACAGACGTTGGCCGAAGGCATGGTCGGGATCGCCTTGTCACAGCTTGTGCGTCCGGGCTGTCCTGCGGTCTTTGGCAGTTTTCATTCGACAATGAACCTGAAGTCCGGGGCGCTGACATTTGGGTCTCCTGAGGCCAACTTGGTGACCATGGCTCTGTCACAGCTTGGACGGCGCCTTGGCGTACCCGTGCGCTCAGGAGGCGGACAGATTACCGCCTCAAACGCCGCGGATGGTCAGGCCATGCAGGACAGCGCAGGCGCTATGTGGTCGACATTGTTGTCCGGCGGGCATCAGGTCTGGCATGCGGCAGGCTGGCTCGAGGGCGGGTTGGTCATGTCCTATGAGAAATTCGTCATGGATCTCGACCATTGTGGTGCAATGATAACGATGCTGCAGGGGTTTGAAACGGATGCGGAAGCCTTTGGCCAGGACGCTTATCTTGAGACTGGGCCGGGTGAAAACTTCCTGTCGACCCGACATACATTGCGCCACTTCGCCACGGCAAACTTTCAGCCCGCAATCCCGGAAGCGGGCCCATTCGAAACTTGGGAAGAGAACGGAAGCCTGAGGGCTGATCAACGTGCAACAGCGCGCTGGAAGAAGATGCTGGAAGACTACAAAGAGCCGCCAATGGAGGACGCTATACGCGCTGCCCTCACTGACTTCGTGGCAGCGCGCAAATCGTCAATGCCGGATGAATGGTACTGAAAAAGAGGGGAATTATCATGGTGAACACAAATGATTGAGGAACTGAGCCGCTCATCTGCACTTGCCTCGCGCCACACGGCTTTGGGCGCGGGACTTGAGGATTGGAACGGCATGGGCACAGCGTGGAGTTACAACACCGATCCCAACGACGAACATGACGCCGTTCGGGAGGCCGCAGGCATGTTCGATATGTCCTCCCTCAAAAAGGTCTTCGTGCGCGACCCTGAT
Organism: uncultured Paracoccaceae bacterium; assembly: GCA_947503925.1. Taxonomy (GTDB): domain Bacteria; phylum Pseudomonadota; class Alphaproteobacteria; order Rhodobacterales; family Rhodobacteraceae; genus Yoonia. The sequence continues at coordinate 190,359 of CANNFQ010000008.1, forward strand.
GCCGCAGCGACGCTCGACCACCTCACCTCACGCGATACGTCAAAGATTGCACCTGAGCGTGCATCCTACTTATGCGTTCTCATCGAGAATGGTGGAATTGCCGATGATGCAATCGTGTCAAATAACGGCGGTGACGAATGGATGATTGTGCATGGCTCGGGCAACACAATGGCCTTGTTGCAAACCTCTGCTCAGGGACGCGACGTGCAAATTGAGTTCACCGACGACCTTCACGATCTGTCGGTTCAGGGACCGAAGTCCTGTGACATCCTGAACGCACATTGCGATATTGATCTCAAGACACTGGCCTAGTTCGAACACGCGCCTGCAAAACTGTTTGGTCACGCCTGCCGCTTGTCCCGTACCGCGTATTCCGGTGAGCGTGGCTATGAGATTTTTGCCGATGCCTCAGTTATCGGCGACATTTGGGACAAGCTGGTGGCTGAAGGCGTCATGCCGTGCTCATTCACCGCGCTCGACAAGGTGCGCATTGAGGCCGGGCTGCTGTTTTACGGCTATGACATGACTGAGGCCAATACGCCCCGGGAAGTTGGACTTGGTTTTACGGTCAGCAAAAACAAGAGGGATTTCCGTGGCAATGTCGCAGTGCAGGCGGCCAGGGGAATGGAGGCGGTCAACAATGTCTGCCTTGAAATCAACCATCCGGACATGGTCGCTGGCGGGGAAACACTTTCCCTCAATGGTGCTGAAATCGGCACAGTCAACAGCCCACGCTTTTCCCACCGCATGAGCAAGTCGCTGGCTTTGGCCCATGTTAATGCTGGCACTCCTGTGGGTACAGAATTGCAGCTGAGGGGCGACGGGCTTGAAACAACCTGCAGGATTGTGGCGACGCCGATTTACGATCCAACCAAGAGTCGTACGCGCACATAGCACCCCGAGCTAACCTACGAATTCTAGACATGATTGCCCATGCGTGACTTCGGAAAGCCGCCGTTGGTGCAAGTGCGGCGAAGGGCAAAAAAAAGTCACGCCATACCGCCATCCGATCGCTTTGCAGCTAAGGTCCGGAGAGTGCCCCCACCGGACCTATTGACTTTGTGCTGCGTGCGCTCGCAGCGTTGTTTATGCTGCAACTGCTAAAAGTCGGTTTTCGTAACGCGGTGTGAAAACCAGTCATTCGAACAATTTGCAGCGATGGAATGATAGCCAAAGATCAAATTGCGAGACAAAATCGACTTTGGATTTCTGACTTTTGCTCACGCAGCATTATTTTTCGCTTGCAACATCCTCTTCGTTGCGGCGCAGCATGTGTCGCCGAAGCGGTCTTTCATAGCTGCTTGCCAGCCCAACTTTGCCCTCACTTCGATCAACAAGGGGCAAAAGTTAGATTTTAGACGAATATAAATGCATCATCGACGATTGGTGCGCTGCTCAGATCCTCACGCGTCCATTCGACCCCATCTGCGAATGTAATCGTTTCGACACCCCAGCGATTATTCCCATTCAGCTGATCCTCAAGCGTAACCTGATCACCGTTCTGCAATGTAAAGACGACATCGTTTGCATCACTTCCAGGCCGTTGAACGGTCACCTCATCCGACGCGACATCAGCAAAGACGAATGCGTCATTGCCGCGGTTGTAGTTGTAATCTGTGATGCTGT
>CANNFQ010000009.1 GCA_947503925.1 uncultured Paracoccaceae bacterium
GCAGTTCGACGTGAACTAAACCACCACTCCCCCTCCCCTCCAAAAGAGCCGGTGCCAATATTGGCACCGGCTCTTTTCTTTGGATAACATGTCGCCGATACTTGTGAACGGATTCTTGGCATGGGATTGTCACGCCAAGAAGCATGCACAAAAACAGGTTCCCGGGATTGATGCGCACGGCAACGCTACTCTCTGATGTTTTTGGGTTTGACGCTTTTCGTCCGGGTCAGCAGGAAATCGTGGATGCGGTGGCACAAGGCCAAAATACTCTCGCCATCATGCCAACTGGTGGGGGGAAATCGCTATGTTTTCAATTGCCCGCCTTGGTGCGTGACGGGGTTACGGTTGTTATATCGCCACTGATCGCATTGATGCGGGATCAGGTGCGCGGTCTACGCGAGGCTGGTGTTGAGGCCGGGGCGCTGACATCTGGCAATACCCCCGAAGAAACCGAAGCCGTCTGGCAGGCGATGGAAGCCGGCAAGCTCAAGTTACTATACATGGCGCCCGAACGGCTCGCCTCTGGCGGGACGATGCAGATGTTGCAACGCGCCGGCGTGAGCCTGATCGCCGTGGATGAGGCGCATTGTGTCAGCCAATGGGGCCATGATTTCCGCCCTGATTATCTGCGTATCGGCGAGTTACGCGAAATGCTGGATGTGCCGCTGGCGGCTTTCACCGCGACCGCAGATGCAGAAACCCGCGACGAGATTGTTCAAAAGCTGTTCGCCGGACAACAACCCGCCACCTTTCTGCGTGGCTTTGACCGGCCCAATATCCACCTTGCCTTTGCGGTCAAGGACGGGCCGCGCAATCAGATCCTTAACTTTACCGCCGCCCGCAAAGGGCAGTCTGGCATCGTCTATTGCGGCACTCGCGCCAAGACTGAAACCCTAGCGAAGGCGCTGAATGACGCAAACCACAGCGCCTGCCATTACCATGGCGGGATGGAGGCCGAGGACAGGCGCATTGTTGAACGTCGGTTCCAGCAGGAAGACGGGTTGATCGTTTGTGCGACTGTGGCCTTCGGCATGGGGATCGACAAGCCCGATATCCGTTGGGTCGCTCATGCCGACTTGCCCAAATCCATCGAAGCCTATTACCAGGAAATCGGCCGTGCTGGCCGTGATGGTGCGCCCGCTGAAACACTGACCCTTTTTGGCCCGGACGATATTCGTTTTCGCCGTCAGCAGGTCGACGAAGGGCTGGCCCCGCCTGAACGCCGTGCTGCAGATCACGGGCGGTTGAACGCGCTTTTAGGTTTGGCAGAGGCGTTGCGCTGTCGTCGCCAGAATTTGCTGGACTATTTTGGTGAGGCGTCGGAACCATGCGGCAATTGCGACCTATGCGACAAACCGGCAGAACTCTTCGACGGTACAACGGCGGTGCGCATGGCCCTGTCCGCGGCGCTACGGACCGAAGAATGGTTTGGGGCCGGTCATCTGATCGATATCGTGATGGGCAACCGAACTGACAAGATCGTCCAGCGCGGCCATGACACATTGCCGACCTTCGGAGTGGGCAAAGAATACGACAAACGCCAATGGCAGGCGATCTTTCGGCAGATGATGGGGCACGACCTGTTGCGACCGGACAGGGAGCGGCACGGCGCGTTACGCATGACCCCAAATGCCCGGCCCATTCTGCGGGGCGAGGTCAGTATCGAACTGCGCCGTGACACAATCCGCGCCGCAAAATCCGGCCCCAAGGTGCGGATGCTGGTCAGTGATGAAGATGCGCCGCTCCTCTCTGCGCTCAAGGCAAAACGGCGTTATCTGGCCGAACAGGCAAACGCGCCTGCCTATATCATCTTTAACGATCGCACGTTGATTGAAATGGCTGAGGCAAAGCCGATGACGTTGGATGAAATGGCCCAGATTGGCGGTGTCGGGGCAAAGAAACTGGAAAGCTATGGGCAGGCTTTTCTCGAGGTCATTGCCGGCGCGGTCGAAGAGATGCACCCGGCGCGTCGCAAACTGGCCGGACAGGATGAAGGGGCTATCTACGACCGGCTGCTTGATGCACAGGCCCGGTTGTCTCGCGGTCCAAACGGGCAGGACAAACCGATGAGCTGCTCTGCCTCCCAAATTGCCAAAGTGGCCCAGTTGCGAAGCCCAGATATGGGGCATTTGACCCGGGTTCTGGGCGAAAAATACGCAGCGCGCTTTGGCGACGCGTTTTTGGAAGTGCTGGAGCAGGATACCGCCTCCTGATCTTGACCGGGCTGCCGCATCACAATAGCACTGCAAAATTCTGGCAAAGGGCAAAGACATGGGACGCAAACGCAAAGGGCGCGATATTTCCGGCTGGCTGGTCGTGGACAAACCGGCGGGCATCACATCAACTGCGGTAGTGAACAAGGTACGCTGGGCCTTCGATGCCAAAAAGGCAGGTCATGCAGGGACGCTCGATCCCGAAGCAACCGGTGTGCTGGCCGTGGCCTTGGGTGAGGCAACGAAAACCGTGCCATTCGTGACCGATGCGATGAAAGCCTACAGTTTTACCATCCGTCTGGGGCTGGCCACCAATACCGACGATGCCGAGGGCGAGGTGATCGGCCAAAGCGACCTGCGCCCTGATGATGACGCGATCAAAGCGGCGTTGGGGCAGTTTGTCGGGGATATCATGCAAGTCCCGCCGCAATTCTCGGCCGTAAAGGTGGATGGGCAGCGCGCCTATAAGAAAGCACGCGAAGGCGAAGAGATGGCGCTGGCTGCGCGTCCGCTATGGGTCGAGGAACTTGTGCTGGTCGACCGCCCCGATGCCGACCAAGTGGTGCTGGAAATGACCTGCGGGAAGGGCGGTTATGTGCGGGCCATCGCCCGCGATCTGGGTGAGGCCTTAGGATGCAAAGCGCATGTAAAATCGCTGCGTCGCATCTGGTCTGGCCCATTTCAGGCAGAGGACGGGGTAACATTGGAACAGGTGGATGCGATGGCAAAAACACCTGATCTGGATGCATTTCTCAGACCATTGGAAATCGGTCTGGATGATCTGCCCGAGGTACGCTGCCTTGCCGAAAGCGTCGCGCGCCTGCGCAATGGCAACCCGGCCACTGTCATCGCGACAAATGTTGAATTTGGCGAAGAAGTATGGGCCTCCTATGATGGAAAGGCCATTGCGGTCGGCACTTATCGCGGCGGCGAATTGCAGCCCAGCCGCATCTTTAACACATAAGCCCGCATGACGATGATCACCCGTACCCATTGCAATGGCACGACGGTTTCGACAGCGCGCTATTCCGATTGCGAATGTTATCGTTATGCACTGACGCGTGTGTGGGACGCAGATGGCGACCGGGTGCTGTTCATCATGCTGAATCCGTCCAAGGCGACCGAGATACAGAATGATCCTACCGTTGAACGTTGTGAGCGGCGGGCGCGGGCGCTTGGCTTTGGAGCATTCCGTGTGACCAATATATTTGCCTGGCGCGAAACGGACCCACATAAGATGCGCAAATGCGCCGATCCAATTGGACCGGAAAACGATGCGGGCATACTGGAAGGCGTCGATTGGGCGAATGTGATCATCGCCGCCTGGGGGACACATGGGGCGCATCTGGGTCGCGGACCTGCGATGGCAAAAATTCTGCGCAACTCGGGTCGGCAATTGCATACGCTTGGCCTGACCAAGGACGGCCACCCGCGACATCCGCTTTACATCAGCTATGCGGAAAAGCCTGCGCCTTGGTGACGTTAACCTTGTGTCCAGTTTCCGCGCGGGATTGGCTGGCATTCATGCTATAAAATCGCCTGATGGGTCGGGGGCGGCCAAAAAGAATAGGTTAACCATGCTTGCCATACTCGGCCTGATGGGCATTGCGGCGTCTGCGCTGTTGATCAATCTGGACGATGGTGTTGGGGAAAACGAGACCACAGCACCAGAGCCGGAAGATGATGGTGACGATCCGAGCGTGGAGGTCGCAACCCTGGATGTGATGATCGAACAGGACATGGATGACACCGTAGCGCTTGGCAGTGATGCGGTTGATTACATCAAGACCGGCGATGGTGATGATTATATCCGCGGCGGTGATGGTGATGATCATCTTGCAGGTGGTATGGGTGATGATGAAATCCATGGCGGGCGCGGCGATGACATCCTTGATGGCGAAAACGGGAATGACGCCCTTTATGGCCATGTCGGTGATGATAATATCGCGGGCCGGAATGGTGATGACATGCTCAACGGTGGCGATGGCGATGACATCCTGATGGGGAATGACGGCGATGACGCCCTGCACGGATCATTGGGCAATGACGCATTGGTCGGCGGTGACGGCGCAGACACACTTCATGGCGGATCGGGTGATGACTTGATCTATGATCGCGGCGATGACTTTCGGGACTTCCTCAATGGTGGGGCCGGTGATGATGTGCTGATGGGTGGCGTTGGCGATCACCTGCACGGGGGATCCGGTGCTGATACCTTTGCGATGTCCGGTGCCATAGATGCCGTGATCCAAGATTTTGATCCAACAGAAGATACGATCGAGATTGATTATACCGATAGGCCACCCCAACTCAGCACTGCCATGTCAGATGATGGTCTGGTCCTGCTGGCCGATGATGAAGTTGTCGCGACATTTTCCAATTTGAGCGAGCTAAACCTCAGCGCGGTGCAATTCACAAGAAGTGCCTAAGTAAGGTGATGGCCAACAAGCCCCTTTCTTTTCAGCACAATCCACACTAAACGCAGCTATCTGCGCGCAGAATCACTGTGAACAGACCCTCCACGGGCCTTTCTGGACGACATCCCGGATCGCGCCATTCACCTTCAACCAAAGGAGACCCCGATGTCGATTACTGTTGAAGAAAAAGCAAAAGTCATGAAGGATTTTGCAACCAAGGACGGCGATACCGGTTCGCCCGAAGTTCAGGTTGCCATTCTGTCCAGCCGTATCGCAACGCTGACAGAGCACTTCAAGACCCACAAGAAAGATAACCATGGCCGCCGTGGTCTGTTGAAGATGGTGGCCCAGCGCCGCAAGCTTCTGGACTACACCCGCGCCAAGGACGAAGCCCGCTATCAGGACCTGATCAAGCGCCTTGGCCTGCGCCGCTAAGCCGGATTTTTCTCGTAACGCTACGATAAAACGCCCGCCAATTGGTGGGCGTTTTATTGTTTTATCCGCGATGAATGGTGCGAACTCACCGCAGTCCGTCATCCATTTTCATGAAAGAAATCATAGATCACTTGCGCCATATTGGCCGATACCCCATCAACGGCTTTCAGATCGGCAAGGTTCGCGCGCGCAACCGCCTTGGCTGACCCAAAATGCGCCAGCAAGGCGCGTTTCCGCGTGGCGCCGACCCCAGGCACATCATCAAGCGGGGTAGCCCCGATCGCTTTTGATCGCTTGGCACGGTGTGTACCGATGGCAAAGCGGTGCACTTCATCCCGCATCCGCTGAATGAAATAAAGCACGGGATCATTGTGGCGCAGCGCCATGACCGGCTTTCCTGTGCGATGAAACTGTTCCTTCCCCGCATCGCGATCCTCGCCCTTGGCGACGCCGACCATCGGGATATCAGCGACGCCGAGGTCATCCATGATCTCTTGCACCGCACTCACCTGTCCGGCGCCACCGTCAATCAGCAACAGGTCAGGCCACGTGCCTTGCGCGCGATCCGGGTCCTCTTTCAACAGCCGTTGGAAACGCCGCGTCAGCACCTCTTTCATCATGCCGAAATCATCGCCAGGTGTCAGTTTCGTGTCCTTGATATTGAACTTGCGATACTGGTTCTTATCGAACCCGTCGGGGCCAGCAACGATCATCGCCCCTACCGCATGCGCGCCTTGGATATGCGAGTTGTCATAAACCTCGATCCGCTGCGGGACCTTTTCCATGTCAAACGCATCGGCCACGCCTTTCAGCAGTTTCGCCTGTGTGGCGGTCTCTGACATCTTGCGCGCGAGGCTTTCGCGGGCGTTGCGCAAGGCGTTCTGCACAAGATCGGCCTTTTCCCCCCGCTGCGGGATGGTGATCTCCACCTTGCGCCCGGCTTTTTCGGCAAGTGCCTCCGCCATCAGGTCGTCATTATCCAACCCATGCGACAGGATCAGCATGCGAGGCGGTTCGCGGTTGGAATAGAATTGGCCAACAAAGGCCTCCATCACTTCAGACGGGTCTTCGTCGCCGCTGATGCGGGGGTAATAATCGTGGTTACCCCAGTTCTGGTTGGCCCGAATAAAAAACACCTGCACACAGGCCTGCCCCCCGTCGCGGTGCAGCGCGATCACATCCGCCTCAGCCGTGGTTTGGGGGTTGATGCCTTGCGCGGACTGTACCTGTGTCAGCGCCTTGATCCTGTCACGCAGGGCGGCAGCGCGTTCAAACTCCATCTCGGCGCTGGCGGCTTGCATCTGCTTGGCCAACGCTTCCTGAATGCCCTTGGTACGCCCCTGCAAGAACTGTTCGGCGTCCCGGACGGACGACGCATAATCATCCTCATTGATCAGCCCGCAGCAGGGGCCAGAGCAGCGTTTGATCTGGTACTGCAGGCAAGGACGGGTGCGCGTTTCAAAGTCGCTGTCGGAACAATTGCGCAGCAGGAACACACGTTGCAATTGGTTCAGCGTCCGGTTGACCGCCCCTGCCCCGGCAAAGGGGCCATAGTAATCGCCCTTTTGCTTTTTTGCGCCGCGATGCTTCTTGATCATCGGGAAGGCGTGATCCTTGGCCACCAGAATATTGGGGAATGATTTATCGTCGCGCAACAGGACGTTGTAACGTGGCTTCAGCTGCTTGATCAGGTTCTGCTCAAGCAGCAACGCCTCGGTCTCTGTCCGCGTTGTCAGGAACATCATCGATGCCGTCTCGCGGATCATGCGGGTAATGCGCGGGGAATGCTGGCCCGGCCGGGCATAGCTGCTAACCCGTGCCTTGAGGTTGCGCGCTTTCCCCACATAAAGAACGCGGCTGTCGGCATCCAGCATCCGATACACGCCCGGCGAGCCATCCAGCGTCCGCAGATAGCCGTGAATGATGTCATATCCTGTCTTTGTCTGCGCGCTCATGTTCACGGGTCCGTGATTCTCGTTTGGCTGCAATGGTAGCCAGTCGGGGGCAAGAGGAAAGGCATCCACTTATTCTGTGGATAACTCCGTGGGTTAATCCCTGAGAACGGGAAATTTTCGTTGTTTTCGGCTGACTTCAACGATTTGCACAAAAATTAGGCATTTTTGTAAGTATTTGATATCATTTTGTATTTTAATTGATATATAGTTAACTCATTGAAAAATAGGTTAATTGTGACAGTTTCGTGAATGGCGAATGGTTCCGGTGCGTAACTTTCTTTCACCGCTACTCCACCCCAAGGACATCGGGTGTTTCCCAGGCCAGATGTTGCCCCCCATCGACCGCCAGCATCTGACCTGTCACTGCGCGCGCATCAAGGAAATATGCCAGTGCCGCGACGATGTCGTCGGGGTTGGAACCACGTTTCAAAACGGTTGCCGCGCGTTGCCGGTCAAAATGGTTCTGGCTTTGGTTATGCCCTTTCAGCGTCGGGCCAGGGCCGATGCCGTTTACTCGGACGCGGGGGGCCAATGATTGGGCGGCCGTCCGGGTCATCGCCCATAGCCCCATCTTGGCGATCGTATAGCTAGTGAATTCCGGCGTCAGCTTGTGCACCCGTTGATCCAGCATATTGATGACCAAGCCCTTCGCCACCGGCTCGCCCATGTCATCAAGTTCCGGGTCTGGCACCTGTTCCGCAAAATGCTGGGTCAGGACGAAAGGCGCGCGCAGGTTCGATTCCATGTGCCGGTCCCAGCTATTGCGGGTGGCCGTTTGCATGTTGTCATACTCAAATATGGAGGCGTTGTTGATCAGACAGGTCAGCGGCCCACCAAGTTCGGTGATGGCCCGGCCTATCAGTTTTGTCGTCTCATCCTCATTCAGCAAATCTGCCTGCAAAGCTGTTGCACGACGTCCCATCGCTACGATCTGGTTGACCGTATCGCGCGCACCGCTTTCTGACCCTGCGTAATGCACGGCAACATCATAGCCGCGGCGAGCCAGCAAAAACGCCATCGCCTGACCCAACCGCGCACCGGCACCTGTGACAAGCGCCTTCATGGCCGTGTCTTTTCGCAAGTGCAGGGGCCTTTACCAATCTTGAAACGCAGGCATTTTGGGCATTTTGCGCTAGCGAGCTTTTCCTGCCCCGGAAACCGGAGTTTTCCAAAGATCGACAAAACGACCATGAAAACCAGAAAAAGGACAATGATCTTAGTGATCATAGGCCGAACCGTGCAAATGCTGCGCGTTCTTCGATTTGACCGACGGCATCACCCATCAATTGTGCGCCAAACCGTGACAGAAGCGACTTCTTTTGCCCGTAGCGCCGGAATGTCACCTTGTCGCCGAACCGTTCTTTCATGATGGGCGCAAGATGCCCGATCCCGTCGGCCAGACCAGCATCAATACCTTTCTGCCCGATAAACACCTCGCCCGTGAACAGGTCGGGGTTTTCGGCCAGTTTGGTCCCACGCCGCGATTTGACATAAGAGATGAAGGTTTCGTGGATATCTTCCAGCCAGCCTTTGAGCCGTTTCACATCGGCTGGTTTTTCCGGCTTGAACGGGTCCATCATGGATTTGGATTTTCCCGCCGTATGCACCCGCCGTTCAATCCCGTAATTGTTGATAAATTCATGCGCGCCGAAATTGGCGCTGATCACACCGATCGACCCGGTGATCGAACAATCATCGACGAAAATCTCGTCCGCCGCACAGGCCAGCCAGTAACCGCCGGATGCGGCGACGTCTTCGACAAAGGCGAAAACAGGGATCTTCTTTTCTGCGGCCAGCCGCCGGATGCGGGCGGCGATCAGGGATGACTGCACGGGCGATCCGCCAGGGCAATTGATCTCCAACGCGACGGCAGCCGGTTTGCCCTTGCTGAACGCTTTTTCGATGACAGGCGCGAGGCTGGGGTTATCAAGGCCCCGCCCGCTGTTGACGATGGCCCCTTGCAATCGGATGACGGCGACGAAGGGTTCATTTTTTGTGAACGGAATATATTTCATAACCGCCTACTTAAACCTTAATGGTTCGCCCGCAAGGTCACTGTCTGATCCGCCACCCGGTCTTGAAGATCCACCAGATAAAGGCGAGGCACGCGCCGGTGAAAAGTGCGATGGCAAAAAGTGACAGACCAATGGACACATCTGCTGTGCCAAAGAACGACCAGCGGAAGCCGCTGATCAGATAGACCACCGGGTTGAAAAGGGTGATGGATTGCCAGATCGGTGGCAGCATGCTGATCGAATAGAAGGACCCGCCGAGGAACACCAAGGGCGTGATCACCAGCAGTGGGATCAGTTGCAATTGTTCGAAATTCCCTGCCCAGATTCCGATGATAAAGCCCAGCAAGGCAAAACTGATGCAGGTCAGCGTCAGAAAGGCCACCATCGCAAGCGGGTGCGCAATGGTGATATCGACGAAGAAGAACGACGTGATCAGGATGATGACCCCGATGAACATCGCCTTTGTGGCCGCAGCGCCAACATAGCCTGCGACGATCTCCAGAAAACTGACAGGCGCGGACAGCAGCTCATAGATCGTGCCTATGAATTTGGGGAAGTATATCCCAAAGCTCGCGTTGGAGGTTGCTTGTGTCATCACCGTCAGCATGATCAACCCGGGCACGATGAACGCGCCGTAGCTTGTGCCCTCTACCTCTTGGATCCGGCTGCCGATGGCTGTGCCGAAGACCACGAAGTATAGCGATGTTGAGAGAACCGGTGAGACGATGGATTGCGTCATCGTGCGGAAAAAACGCCGCATTTCAAAGATGTAAATGGTCCAGACCGCGTTGAAGTTCATGCTGTTTCCTTCACGAGATCAACAAAGATATCTTCCAGGCTGCTTTGTCGTGTTTGCAGATCCTTCATCTGCAATCCGGTCTTTTGCAGATCATTGAGCAAGGTTGTGATCCCTGTTCTTTCGCCCGTCGTGTCATAGCTGTAGATCAGGCTGAGCCCGTCATCCGCCCGTTCCAGCGCATAGGATTTCAAGGCGTCGGGGATGTCATCCACGGCTTGTGCCAGTTCGATCTGGATTTGCTTGCGCCCCATCTGTGCCATCAGGTCCGCCTTGTCCTGCACCAGCAAAATCTCACCTTTACTGATCACCCCGATCCGGTCGGCGATGGCTTCGGCTTCTTCGATGTAATGGGTGGTCAGGATGATGGTGACGCCGGATGCCTTGAGCCCGGCGACCACGTCCCACATATCCTTGCGCAATTCCACATCGACCCCGGCGGTTGGTTCGTCCAGAAACAGGACTTGCGGTTCGTGCGCCAGCGCCTTGGCGATCAGCACCCGCCGTTTCATCCCCCCGGACAACATCATGATTTTGTTGTCTTTCTTGTCATGCAGTGACAGCTGCTTCAGGATCTCCTCAACCTTGGCGTCATCGCGGGGTTTGCCGAAAAGCCCGCGTGAGAAGCTGACCGTGCTGAAAACTGTCTCAAACGGTTCCAGGTTTATCTCTTGCGGGACCAGACCAATCAGTTTGCGTGCTGCCCGGAAATCTGTCTGTGTGTCGTGCCCGCCGACGGTGATCCTGCCGGATGTGGGCACGGTAATCCCGCAGATCGTTGAAATCAAAGTTGTTTTGCCCGCGCCATTGGGTCCAAGCAGGGCAAGAATCTCACCATCTTCGATATCAAGGTTGACGGATTTGAGGGCCTCAAACCCGCCCGCATAGGCCTTGCGCAGGTTCTGGACAGAGACGATGGCGGGCATGATGGTCACCTTTTTGGCATGTCTGATCGAACCTAATGCGGGACACGGATGAGGGAAAGCGCTTAACGATGCGCCCGCTGCGGGTGGGGTGTGCAGCAATGCACAAGTCCGCCGTGATTGCGAATCGACTGTTAACGAAGGGGATTGGCCCGAAAAGCCCGGTCAGCAAAACGTCGGCCAGACGTCGGCAAAACGTCGGACCCTTTTGACGCCCACACCCGCATTAAACATGCGTGCGGTGGTGGTTCGTTAACCTTTGCCCGCGGCCCATGTGCCGATCATTTCCGCCACATCCAGCATCCGGCACGAGAACCCCCATTCATTGTCATACCAGCCAAAGACCCGCACCAGCCCGCCTGATGTGACCCGCGTTTCAGGTAGCGAGATGATCAGGCTTTCGGGACGTGCCCGCAGGTCTGACGACACCAGCGGCTTGTCTGTCCAGCCGATGATCCCTGATTGCTGCCGGATCGTGTCATGCACATCGTCAAGGCTGGCGGCCTGATCCAATGTCACCGTCAGATCAACAGCCGAAACACTGGCGGTTGGCACGCGGACCGCTGCCGCCTCAATCCGGCCGGCGATATCGGGCAACACCTGATTGAGCAGCCGCTGCGCAGAGGTCGTCGTTGGCACCATTGACAGCCCGGCAGCCCGACTGCGCAGCATGTCGCCGCGCGGTGCATCAATCGTGGGCTGGCTGCCGGTGTAGCAATGGATCGTTGTCATCCATCCGGTTTTGATCCCCCATGTGTCATCCAGCAGTTTGACAATCGGGGCCAGCGCGTTGGTGGTGCAGGAGGCATTTGAAACGATCAGCTGATCATCCAACAGATCGTCATTGGCCCCCAATACCATGGTCAGGTCGGCGGCATCAGATGGCCCGGAGATCAGAACACGCCGCGCCCCGGCCTTTAACCCGCGTGTGGCGACATCGCGGGAATTGGCCTTGCCCGTGCATTCCAGCAGGATATCCACCTGATCCAGCTCCAGCGTGCTGATATCCGGGGTACGGTGCAGCGGGATGGGTTTTTCATCGACAACCAATGCGTCGCCGATCAGTTCTGCCTGTCCGGGGTAGGGCCCGAACACGCTGTCATAGGCAAACAGATGCGCGCAAAGATCGGGTGCCGCGATATCGTTGATACCTACGATTTGCAGGTCAGGTGCCCGCCCCGTCGTCCATGCACGCAACACCGTCCGACCGATCCGCCCGAAACCGTTGATAAATATCCGTGTCATCGCCTGTTACCCTCCGTTGCGCGGATGCTGCAACTTTGGCGCAATACCTACAAGGAGGGTTTCCTGCTTTGCGCCGATGCCGCTATACCGAAAAATGTAAAGGAATCATGAAGGATGCCTGAGTTAGGGAGCGAGGCAGAATCACAGCCGATTCTCATGGGACGGGAGGGCTTGGTTCAGAGAAGCTGGCAGAATGCCGGGTTTTTCCACATTTGTGACCAAACGTTCGTCTTTGAGATGATGAATGTCGTTGCTATCCCGAGAATCGAGTATTTTTAAGGGCGAATAGGCGGAAAATTGCCAAAGACTGTTTCTTGATCGTGTGATAATCATACCGAAACCCTTTGATTAAGGGCCATGAAACAACAAGTTGGCGTCACTTTTTAGCCCAATTTGAATGAGACTAGACACTATAGGTTTGTGGTAGAACCACTTAGCCGCCGAAGTTTGAAAGCTGGATGTGAGATGGGTAAGGCGCAGGTACAAGATAGTAGTGACGACAAGGACAATTTCGTTGATGAACTGAAGCCAGGCACAAAGTTGATGCATGGCCAGTACACCATCGAACGGTTCCTGAACGCGGGCGGCTTTGGCATCACTTATCTTGCCAATGACAGCCTTGAGCGTAAGGTCGTCATTAAAGAGTGTTTCCCCGGGGCGTTCTGCCGCCGGAGCCGGTACGTTGTGCAAGCCCGTTCGCGCGCCCACCAGAACGAACTGAAATCAATCGTGCGCCTGTTTGTTCAGGAAGCCCGCAGCCTTGCCAAGCTGGACCACCCCAATATCGTTGGTGTCCACCAGGTCTTTGAAGACAACGAAACCGCCTATATGGCGCTGGATTTCGTTGAGGGTCGCGATCTGCTTGATATAATTGAGGACCCGAATGAGGGTCTGACCCCGCCGCAGATCAAGAACATCCTGAAGGAAGTGCTGGGCGCTGTTGGGTTCATTCACGACCAGAACATTCTGCACCGTGACATTTCCCCCGATAACATCCTGATCAATTCGCAGTTCCATCCGGTTTTGATCGATTTTGGTGCTGCCCGTGAAGAGGCCACCAAGCAAAGCCGCGTTCTGTCGGCGTTGCGTGTGGTCAAGGACGGCTATTCCCCACAGGAATTCTATATTGCTGGCTCCGATCAAAGCCCAAGCTCTGACCTTTATGCTTTGGCTGCGTCGTTCCATCACCTGATTGCAGATGATGTTCCCCCGAATTCGCAGGCCCGTCTGGCTGCCATCGCATCCGGTGAGCCTGATCCTTATGTCCCCCTGCTTGGCCGTTTTGACGAATACGATACCGATTTCCTTGCTGCGATTGACAAGGCCCTGGCTGTTTTGCCGAAAGACCGCCTGCAATCTGCGCAGGACTGGATCAACATGATGGACGGTGTTGAGGGTAATGTGACTGCGCTGAACGTCGTAAACCCGGCTGCTGGCGCTGATGGTGCTGCCGCGAATGCGGGCGAAGCGACGAAATCCAAGATGCCGCTTCTTCTGGGCTCTGCTGCTGTTGTTGCCCTGCTGATTGGTGCCGGCGCTTATGTCATGACCTCTGGCGGTGACACTGATCCAGTTGAAGTTGCCGGGTCTACTGCTGTTGTTGAAACGCCCGCCACCACAGAGACAGCGGCTGTTGCAGAAACGCCTGCCGTAACCCCAGAAGTGACTGCGCCTGAAACACCTGCTGCAGCACCGGCCGAAGAAGAGCCTGCCGCGCCGCAGGATGTGGCTGTTGTCGATCCCCCAGCCCCTGTGGTTGAAGAGCCGGTTGCCCCGGTTGTCGAGGAGCCTGTCGCCCCTGTTATCGAAGAGGCCGTGGCCCCCGTTGTCGAAGAGCCCACCCCTGTCGTGGAAGAGCCCGCCCCGGTTGTCGAGGAACCCACACCGCCGGAGGCACCCGTTATTGTGGATGCGGCCGAGCCTGCACCAAGCGAGAACCCCGAGCCCAGCGCCGTTATTGTGTCCGGCCCCGAGGTTGTTGAGCAGCCAACACCGGCCGTCCGCCCGACCCCGCGCCCTGAAAGCGTGGAAATCGCCGCAGTTCCGCAGGTTGAGGCCCCCGCCCCACTGCCCGAACCGCAGGATACCCCGCGTCCGACAGTGAACGAACCTGATGCCGCCGCAGAGTTGCCAAGCCAGCTTGCCAGCAACGCGTTGCCCGAAACCGCGACCCCATCAGTCGTGCTGCCCGGCACGCCGGATGTTGTCGCCTCTGTTGGGACAGGTCCATCGGTCGAAGCCATTGCTGCTATCGTGCCCGGTAATGAGGTTGTCGTGTCTGCCGTTGGCAGGAACTGGTCTGTCGAGCTGCCCTTTAAGCCGGCGATCCCTGATTCGAACCAGATTGGCGAAATCGGCTTTATCTCACCTGTTTGGGTGAAGCCCGGTTTGGTCATCACATCCGTGAATGGTATCGAGGTTGATGCGATTGCTGAGGTATCGCGCGTCGTGTCCGCAACGTCAGCACCAAGCGAGTCCGGTCAGGTCGAGCTGGTTTTCGGCACATTGGACGAGTCCACCGGCCTGTCAGAGGAACATAGTTGGGCTGTGCCGATTGTGCAGGAAACGTTGCTTGAAAACGGCCTGCGTTTTGAATCTGTCTTTATCGGGTCGTCCTGGCGCACAACCGTCAAGGATGTGCCTGCAGCGCTGACCGGCGTATTTGAAATTGGTGATGTCGTCCTGACTGATATTACCACAGCTGAACCTGTGAATGGCCGCGAAAGTCTTGCGGATATTCTCGATCGTGAATTGAGTGATGGCCAAGGCCAGTTCGCTTTTGAAGTGCAGCGCGGAGATGCCCGTTGGGTCGCCCCGTTCAGCTACACCCCAAGCGAAGGTTAGCACCGAGCTGCCTCGGTGATGTAAATTGGAAGGTAGGTAAAATGAAATTTCTTCGTGCACTCTTCGGCAAGAAAGGCGGCAGTTCCGCCGATGCCGGCGATTCGTTGGAACAATCATACCGTGATACCATTGGGTCAATCGTAGATGAGAACGAGGGGCTCCAATCCCAGCAATCCGGGTCGGACGTTGCCGTTACTGACATCTTGACCAATATTAACACCAAGGTGAACCCGGGCGAAGCTGCCCAGGAAGCGCCTGCGGTGAACATCTGGGATATGGATGATGGCGGATCGACGGAATTGCCGTCCACCGCGCCGCAGCTGCCATCGGCGGCGGCATCTGCCGCAGCTGCCCGGTCGCCTGCCCGATCCCGCCGGACCAAGACCCGCCTGATCGGTTTTGACAAATCCGATGGTGATGTTGTCGATATCTTTAACGATGCCCCAAAGGCCGCCCCACCTGCCGCCCGCAGCAAGTTCCCGGTTGGCTGGATTGTGGTTGCCGAAGGTCCTGGCCGCGGTGAAAGCTTTTCACTGTTTACCGGTATGTCCCAGATTGGCCGCGGCGATGATCAGGCGGTACAGCTTGATTTTGGCGATAATTCTATTTCACGCACGAACCATGCGGCGATTGTCTATGACCCTGAAACACATGAATTCACCCTGGGCCATGGCGGTAAGTCGAATATCGTGCGTTTGAACAACAAGCCGTTGATCAGTAACGAGTTGCTGAAAACGGGTGATATTGTGCGTATTGGTGAGACGGTTTTGCGTTTTGTCGCCCTATGTGACGAGAACTTCAGCTGGGACGATGATGATGCAGACGGGGAGGATGACGAAGATGTGGCGATCGCCTGAACCACGTTTTGACGTCGCTTCGGCGATTTGTCAGGGCGGTAGAGACTATCAAGAGGACGCGATTGTTACCGACTTTCCGTTTGGTATGGATAGCGGTGTTGTGGTCCTTGCTGACGGTATGGGCGGCCATGCTGCCGGTGATGTCGCCAGCAAGATCGTGGTCACCGAAGTCTATAGCGAGCTGAAGTTCCAATCGGCGAATTTCACGGATTTCGAACATGAAATCCCGCAATATCTGACCTCAGCTGCTGTCAATGCGAACAATTGCGTGCGCGAACATGTCATGGAGCATCCCGACACGCGGGGCATGGGTGCAACGCTTGTGTCGCTGGTCCTGATCGAGAACCGGATGTTCTGGATGTCCATTGGTGACAGCCCCCTGTATCATTACCGCGCCGGTAAGATGCAGCAGTTAAACGAAGACCATTCGATGGCCCCGCAGATTGATTTCATGGTCAAGCAAGGCCTGCTGGACCCCGTAGCGGGCAAGAACCACCCTGATCGCAACTGCCTGACCTCGGTTATCCTGGGTGATCGCGTTGCCAAATCGGATTGTCCCAAGACTCCGTTTGAATTGCAGGTTGGCGATATCGTCGTCGTCTCCAGTGACGGTCTGCAATATCTCGAAGATGAACGCATCCAGAAGATCCTGCACCGCTATCGCCGCCGCAAGAGCGCCGAAATTTGCGGTCATCTGCTGGAAGCGATCGAAGCCCTTGCCGATCCTGATCAGGACAATTGTTCCTTTTCTGTGATCAAGCTGAACCACAACAAGCCGGTGATCCGCGCAATCCGCGCCAAGCCTGCCGGTTACATCGAAGAGACCACAAACATGACCCGTGTCGTCAACATGGATGACACCACAGACGGTCGCGTTGCTGCCCGCAGCGAAGAGAAGATCAGCAGTAGCCTGCAACTTCCGCCCGTCGTCAAAGAGGTCAAACCGGTGAAGCCTGTTGGCAACAAACAGGGCGCTAGCCCGGCGGGTAAATCCGCCGATAACGCGGCCCCCAAGATACAGGAGGTTGATGAGGCTGTGCCTCCGGCTAAACTCGCCGCCGGAGGCAAATAATGTCGAATCGATCTTTGGGTGTGCGCATCCAACAAGAATTGACGCAGGCAGTGGCATCTGGCCGCTTGCCTGCGACTGCACAGGCCCGAGCCGAAAAACTGCTGGAGCGGATCAGCAAGCCGGTCCGTGTTGGTTTGCTTGGTCTGCCCGGTTCCGGAAAATCCACCATCCTGAACCTGTTGGTTGGCGCAATCGCCGTTCCGCATAATACGAAATTCCCAACTCTGCTGCTGACTCATGGCGAAAAACCGCAAACGATTTGCACTCTTGCAGATGGATCGCGCACCACATTGCCCCATGCCAATGGCCGCGAGGTTGCCGCCCTTTCCCCCGCCTTTGTTGAAATGCAGATGCCATTACCCGCGCTGGGCAAGATCAGCTTGCTAGAGGTTGTCACCCCTGATGATCCAACTGCGCTTCAACGTGCAAGCCAATGGGCTGCCGGTCGCATTGATGTCGCTCTGTGGTGCACGCAAAGCTTTAACAAGACCGAGCAATCGCTTTGGGCTGAGATGCCCGATATCCTGAAGGATCATGCGTTTTTGATGGTCACGAAGTCGGATTTTCTGATCGCCAATGACATGTTGGATCAGACCATGGACAAGATCCGTCATGCCGCTGGCGAAGAGTTCAGTCAGGTTCTGCCCATTGCGACCAAACAGGCGATTGCATCACGCCGCCCTAATGGCACCGTGGATAAGGCACTGATGCGCAGCAGCGGCGGTTCTGCCCTGATTTCGGCTGTGCTGAAACAGGTTGATATGGGTCGCCAGACGGCCGTTGATATGGCTGATATCCTGCTGCACCAACATGCCGAATTGCTGAATGCCCCGGCGGAAGAAGTTGCCCCGCCGCCACTGCCCGCCCCGGAACCTGAACCCGATATCGAAGAGCCCGAAGTCGCGGCAGAACCGGAACCTGCCCCGGAGGCGCCGAAAGAAGCTGCCGAGACACCCGCTGGTGCGGATGTTGTCACGTTGCAGCCTGCCACCCGCACGGTCTATGAGGCTGCGATTGCCTATCTCACCGAACAGGGTCAGGCATTGACCGTCGTTGTCGACGAAAAGGGCGATGATGCCCCTGCGGAAATTATCGCCAAAGCGGTGGAACATGTGCAGTGGATCAGCGATTATCTGAACGACAATGGGGATGAAGCCGATGCCGCATTGCAGGTTGCCCGCGACACCGCCATGGACGCTGCTGATCTCGTCCAATTGATGCAGATGGAAAAGCGTGATAGCGCTGCCATTGAAGCGGTGAGTTTACTTGTTCAGCTGAAGCATGAGCTGCAGGCCGATCTTGCCGCGTAAGTTGTTGCAACAGCTTAAAATTTTGTGAAAACTATGCCATATTTTCGCCGTGCTGGTCTGTTTCCATTATGGCAATAAAACTGGTTTATAGTTCGTGGTTTGGCGTGGGGGCGATCAACTGATAAAGGTGATGCCGACCAAAGTGTTTGAGGACAAAAAAGAATGAAGATGGAAGAGCTGACAAAGGGAGACGGGTACAAAGTCCCTGCAGCGCACCACCCATTCATGCGGCTTGGCCTGGAGAAGCTGGATGCTTTCCACGATGAGATCGCCGATCTTGAGGCAACCCTTGGGGATGTCGTAAAGCTTGGCGGTCAGGACGCAGAAAAGAAATCCGCTAAACTAATCAAGCAGTTACGTACGTTTGAACCAAGCATCACGATGATTGGCCAGATCAAGTCGGGGAAGACATCGCTGGTCAATGCGATGATCGGTCGCCCTGAATTGCTGCCCGCTGACGTGAACCCATGGACCTCCGTTGTCACCTCTTTGCATCTAAACGCGCCCTTGCCAGCCGACGCCCCAACCGCGTCTTTCCAGTTTTTCAGCCAGGGTGAATGGGATCATCTGGTCGAAAACGGTGGCCGAATCGGTGAACTGTCCTCGCGCGCCGGTGCCGATGACGAACTTGAAAAAGTGCGCGAGCAAATCGCCGAGATGCGCGAAAAGACCAAGACCCGCCTTGGCCGCAAGTTTGAATTGTTGCTGGGTCAGCGACATAACTATGCCGAGCTGAGCGATGAGTTGGTACAGCGCTATGTCTGTATGGGCGACGATTTTGAGGATATGGATGAAGAGGATCAGCAGGGTCAGTTTGCCGATATCACGAAATCTGCTGATCTTTATCTGACGGCTGACGCCATCCCGATGCCGCTTTGTCTGCGCGACACCCCCGGTGTCAACGACACGTTCATGATGCGCGAGCAGATCACCATCAACGCCTTGCGCGACAGCCGCATTTGCGTGGTCGTCCTGTCTGCCCATCAGGCATTGAGTTCGATGGATATGGGCTTGATCCGCCTGATTGCCAACGTGAAATCCCGCGAGGTGATTATCTTTGTCAATCGGATCGACGAATTGTCTGATCCTGCCGCTCAGGTCCCGGAAATTCGTGACAGCATCCTTCAGACACTGGCCGACAATAACGGCCCGGAAAATCCCGAAGTGATCTTTGGCAGTGCCTATTGGGCCAATATCGCCCTTTCAGAGAACCTGAATGACATTGTGTCAGATAGCGCGGCGGCCCTGTTCAACTGGGCCGAGGTTGCGCTGGATTCCGGCACCGCTGGCATGGAAACCAATGAGCTGGTTTGGCAATTGTCCGGTGTTCCCGCGCTTTACAAGGCCTTGTCAGAGCGCATTACCGAAGGCCCCGGCACCGAGGTGCTGGCCGCGTCGCGCAAACGCGCCCTGAACCTGGTCAGCGGTGTTCGCGCGTCCAACTCTGTCGTTTCGATGCGGATGGATGGTGACAGTGTCGATATGATGCCACCTGATCAATTGCTGGCGCATCTGGACAAATTGGAAACTGATAGCCTCAAGTTCCTGAATGATCGTCTTGATATCGTGTTCCAGCAGTTTGGATCGCGTGTGGACCAGTCGCATAAGCGCTTCCTTGACCGCGCGCTTGAATCACTGTTGCAGCATCTGGAAACGAATGGCGAAGATCAGGTTTGGCAATATAGCCCAGATGGGCTGCGTATGTTGCTGCGCACCAGTTATCAGGTGATGCGACGCAATGTGTCTTCGACCTGCGAACAGGTCTATGCAGCCGCGTCAAATGATCTTGCTGAAACATATCGCACGGCATTTGGCGTGTCGGTCGATAACTTTTCGATTACCCCGCCATCGGCACCCGAAGTCCCTGCACCCGTGTCACTGGGCCAGACAATCGCCCTGGATTTACAGACCTCCTGGTGGAAGGGATGGTGGAAGCGCCGCAAGGGTTATCGGGCCTTTGCCAGCGGATTTTATGACCTGATCGAGGCGGAGACCGCCCCGATTGTGGACGAGCTGAAGATCACACAGGCCGCCGGCATCCGCCAGATGGCTGAACGCGAGTTGAATGACTTTTTATCCGAACAGCGCGGATTGCTGACGGATATCAGCAACAAGTCCCAGGTCGGCGTAGACGATTTGGAAAACATTTTCGGTATTACTGCCCAACAAGAACGCGAAGAACTATTCGATTACATTTTCGAGGAGTTGAGTGATGGGCCACAAGCTGAAACAGAAGGAACCGCGTAATGAGTAACCAGGCCACCGGATCGGGTGGGCCGCGTAAACCGCGCATCGCGCTGATGGGTGAGTTCAGCGCGGGCAAAAGTACCTTGTCGAATTTGTTGTTGGGTGCCCGCCCATTACCCGAAAAAGTGACAGCAACCCGTCTGTCGCCCGTTTGGATGTCGTATGGTGATCAATCCCCATATCGCGTCGATATTGACGGCACGACTGAACCTGTATCCATCGATATGCTGGAAACTGTGCCGGTTGATGACACCCATGTCATCCGGCTTTTCATGGAAGCGGATATTCTGGATGTGATCGATCTGATCGACTTTCCCGGGATTTCGGACCCCAATATGGATTCCGATGTCTGGGAACGTGTTCTGCC
Source organism: uncultured Paracoccaceae bacterium (assembly GCA_947503925.1). Lineage (GTDB taxonomy): Bacteria > Pseudomonadota > Alphaproteobacteria > Rhodobacterales > Rhodobacteraceae > Yoonia. The sequence continues at coordinate 20,697 of CANNFQ010000009.1, forward strand.
TGAAATTGATGCCGTGATCTGGTGCACCCATGCCACCCAAGCCTGGCGCCAATCAGAGGCCGCCGTCTGGGATATGATGCCGGATGTGGTGCGCGAAAATTCGATCCTGTTGATAACGCGCTATGACAAGCTGACAACCGACAATGATCGCCGCCGTGTTCTGCGCCGGGTCAGACGTGAAACAGATGGCCAATTTGGTGGCACTTTCCCAATTTCGCTACTTCAGGCGTTGGAAGCGGGTGATGACTATGACCGCTGGGATGGCAGTGGTGCTGGCCCCTTTGTTGATCATTTCCTCAATACAATCGCCACACTTTGCGAACTGACGGCGAAATCCAAAAAACCGCTGTTCAACTATGGCACCCCCGCCAAAAATGCTGATGGCACAACAGCCGAAGTTGAACCGGAAGAACCCGAGGTGCCCGCAGCACCTGTTATCCCGCGCCGCGTGCAACGCCCTTTGGATACCGACCAACCCAAGCGCAACCGTCCACCCGCAGCCCCCGAAAGTGGCGTCGGATGAGGCGGTATCGTGTGAATAGGCCCCTTATCGGCGCGTGACAGCTTGAGCCTGACGTTTGACACCGCCTTTGGTTTTCCCAATGGCGGTGTTTCACTGTTGCCCAAACTGTGCATCCTGCGTTGAACCTTATCCAACAACTTCGTGCCCAATAGTTGCGACAGATGAACGTTGCGATACCACGTCGGGCCCATATCTTGGATGGGCTTCCACAAGTGACTATTTTGACGTAGTCACGATGATGTGGGATGAAATTGGGGCCTAGGACATGGTTGCGGACGTTTTGGACGCGTTACACAGTAAGTTTGACGAATGCGAGACCGTCGCATTTGCAGATTTATCAACGCAGATGGTTTTGATTACAAATTCGGATGCAAGCCACCGCCGCGAAACGCTTGATCGCCTTTGCGCAGAAGCAGCGATGGCGCTTGGCACCTCAAAAAAGCCCGCCGCGTTTGGCGACACCCCAAGCAGTGCTGCCTTCGTGGCCACCAACAATCAGCTGCGCATCTTCTTGCGTGCGCCGGATGAACCGGCGGATGTCTTGTGTTGTGTGTGCAAGCCGGGCGTCGATGTGGCAGCATTCCTATCGGATGCCCGCCCTTGTTTGGCAAAAATAAGCGGCGGTGCGTAACGTTGAAACCAGTAACTATCGGGAACAATTTGCGTGACTGACCGGACAGCCCTCGCAACGAAACTAAGCGCCTTGATCGCGGATGATGCCGTGTTCGCGGATGGTGGCGCGCGCGTGATCAGCCAAGGCGGCTCTCCGCCCCCATTGGTCGCCATTCTGACCGAGGTCGATAACACCGTACTTGAACGCACACTGGTCTTCGGCATGGGGGAAAGCCAGGTGAGCGCAGTTGTGTCTGGCCGCCGGTTGCGCGGTATTGTGGATATCGAAGGCAATGTGCCCGGTGCAATTGATATTGTTGGACAGGTGTTGTCGCGCGATGATACCCAACTTTTGAAGGCGACAAGCGCCATGCTGAATGCATTGGGCGACGCCGCCGGTGTCGTGACGGTCCGCAGCATGCCCGCACAGCCTTTGGGCAGCAGCGGTGAGGCCGGGATTGGCGCCAATGTTTTGGCCGATCTTTGGGGCGTTGATATGGATGCCACCCCGGCCCCACCGATGGAACGATTTCTGGCATCTCATGCCGATAAGATGGTCGGCCTGATCCATATCACCGGTGGTAAGGTCACCGAAACAGGTGGCGACAGTGATCCGTTGCAGACGATATGGGTCGATCAAATCCCTGAATTTCGGAAGCGATTCAAGGCGATGCATCCAAAACACGATGGGCCCATGTTGGTCTGCCTTGATCACGTGATCAGCGGAGAGCTCGGTGCAGCCCTCGCGCTTTTCGAAGATGAGGCCTGTGTATTTTCCTATGACCCCGACGATCTGTCCGCGATCATCGGTTCGTGGGCCTCTATCACGGCATAGGGTAAGCGCGGCGATCTAATCGCCGCGCTTATCTTTGGTTTAGACGATCCCCATGCCATCCCCAAAGTCCAGCCCAATGATCAGCGGATCATGGTCAGAGGATGCAAAGACCCCGTCATTAAAGAAATCAGGGTTCTTGAAGGATGTGTCGTAATTCAGAAGATCGGGTTCATCGGCATTGATGTGCCATTCCGTGGCCCCGGTCACAAACCCGGCCAACCCGTCATCTGCGAACCCCTGGTCCAGCGTACCCCGCTGCCCGTCAAAGACAAAACTGTAGGCATCTTCCTGCCCGATATAGGTGTCGATCAGATCAACCAGACCGGCATCGTCATCCAGATGCTGCACCGGATCTTCCTCTGCATAGGCGTTCAGGTCGCCCAGCAACAGGTAGTTTTCGGTGCCGCCGCCGTTGTAGTCATTGGCGATCCAGTCACCCAGCTCGACAGCTGCATCCAACCGCACCTGGTTCCAGAACCCCTGCCCGTTGCCTTGGTCAAAGTTCGGGTCGGCCCGCAGCGCATCAACATCCGCCTGGGTGAACCCGACCGCTGTACCGTTATCCAGCGCGTCCTGCGCATCATCGGCAAGCCGGTCCAGCCCGCTTGGCCCTTTCGATTTGAAGTGGGACGACACAACGGTAAAGACCTCGCCTGTGGCCTGATCTTCGAAAGTTGCCGCAACCGATGGCCGGTTGCGTTGGAAATCACCCACCCGGTCGGTTCCAAGTGCGCTATCCAGCAGCTCTGCCAACGCGAATGTCTGCGCGGCAGAGGATTCATCGAACACCAGGAAATCCGAATGCAGCAAGGTCACCGCGTTCTGGTCATAGACGATTCCGGTGCTGATCGCATCCGTGCCGATGAACCCGGCATCAACGGTTGGATCAGCAAAGGCGTAAGATGCGCCAGAGCCGGTCAATGCTGCCTCATCATTCAGGGCATCGACCAGCGCCTGGATCGCGCTGTCCGCGCCGAAGCCCCCGTTTTCGATTTCCTGCAGGGCGAACACTTCGGCCTCTGTCCCGGTGATCGCGGCGACCAGTTTTTCGGTCTGCCGTACCAGTTCCTCGGGGGTGTCCGCACCGCGCGGGTCGAGACCGTTTGGCCCAGACCCAGCGCCCGGTTCATCGATGGTCGAGAAATAGTTGAGCACGTTCACGCTGGCCACTTGCAGGCTGCCGCCCACGTCATCGGGGCTATCCTGCCGCGCGCCGCTATTTGTCGACTCGTCAATATCCAGCGTTTCGGTGACCACCAGTTGGTAATCGCCGAATGCGTAGGACAGCACGCCGGTGACATCGTCGGTGAGTTCCGTCCCAAGCCGCAGCGTTGATCCGCCATCGCTGAAATCATCGCCGGAATCGAGGAACCCGTTGCCATTATCGCCCGGTCCACCGGGGACAAATTCAAACTGGTCTGGGTTTTGCGATCCGACGCCATCTTCGAGGATAAGTCGGTTATTTTCGTTTGCTTCCTGATGTGCTGCAATCTCGGCCGCTTCGGTTTGTGCATCGAAAAGCTGTGTCGCCTGGGTTTGCACCCCGGCGCTGATCACCAACTGCCCGAACCGGTCAAAGTTGAAGTTTTCGATCACTGTCAGCGGGTCAGGCGTGCCTGATGTCACATTGATCAGCATGCCTTCGACGGCTTCGTAATCCGGGGCTGCGTCGGGCGATAGCAGGATGCTGGCGGCGGTTGGCGTCGCAGTGACGGCCGCGATCACCGCTGTTGCGCTGACATTGGTGATCTGGGTCAGGCCAAAAAATTCTGCCACTTCGCCGGTAATCCCGACGAGGTTGCCCACGCTGACCGTCGGCGCACTGCCGGTGAAAACAAAGATGCCTTCGGAGGTTGACGCGTCACCGTCGGCATCGCTGTCTTCTTCCTGCAGGTAGTAGCCGTTGGAAACGATATGGGTCACGACCGCCTCGACATTGACGATGTCACCAACAAGCGCAGAGGCGTCACCACTGCCCTGGATTTCGCTGATCAGCCGGTCTTCACCCGGTTCGACAATGGCCTCGTTCGCCGCACCGCGTGTATCAGCGGATGGCCCGAACCAGACACCGTCTGTGCCCCGCTGCAAAGAATCACCGGCCAATGTGCTGCTTGTCTCGGCGACGCCGACATCGTTTGACGTCAGACCGGTGGCGGGGCCGTCGGTTGCTGTGACATCGCCCTCGTAGCTAACGAACTCCACAACCACCCCGCCATTGGACAATGCGATGGCGTCCGGCCCGTTCTGGATGCCCGGCGTATCGATGACGTAATAATCATAGGTGCCATCGCTGGTGACGGTACCACTGCTGACGGCGAGGGTGTTGTAAACGACGCCGCCATTGCCGTTGTAGAGGTCAAGGGTCAGATTGCTGACATCCTCACCGGTTTCCACACGGATTTCGATGAATTCGCCAATGTCGCTGCCTTCATTGTCGTAATGGAACTCGTTGATTTGTGCGGTTGTCGGACCGGCCGGGATGACATTTGCCGCGCCGGATGTGTTGACCTCTGTCGCGGCCCAACTGCCGGCCTCGTTCCGTTGCAGGGATGCGCCAATAACAGTCCCGCTGTTTTCGCTGACGCCGATATCAGTTGAGGTGACACCATCCGCACTGCCGCCCACTGCGGTCAACTCGCCCTCATAGCTGAGGAATTCGATCAACGTTCCATCATTCGACAGGGCGATCCCGTCAGGCGCACCGTTTTGCAGCCCGTTTGTGGGTAGGTTGAGCACGTAGTAATCATATGTGCCATCACTGCTGGCCGGTGTGGCGGGCAAGGACAGCGTGTCATAGGTCGTACCGTTGCTACCGTTGTAAAGTTCAACCGCAACCCCTGACACATCGCCGCCTGCATTGATCCGAATTTCGATGAACTCGCCCTGATCGGTTCCGGTGTTGTCGTAATGGAATTCGTTGATCCGGGCGACGAGCACCGGGATATTGGCCGCACCGGACGTATTCGGCGCCGCCTCATCCCACGTGCCATCATCATTGCGTTGCAGACTGTCGCCAATACTTGTGCCGCCATTCTCGGCAACGCCAATATCGGTTGAGGTGACCCCATCGGCGGCGCCACCAACCCCCGCCAGCGTGCCTTCGTAGCTGAGGAATTCGATCAGCGCGCCACCGTTTGACAGGGCGATCCCGTCCGGTGAGCCATTCTGCAGCCCGTTGGCAGGCAGGTCGATCACGTAGTAATCATAGGTACCATCGCTGCTGACCGGTGCAGCGGGCAGTGACAGCGTGTTGTAAACGCTGCCATTGCTGCCGTTATAAAGTTCCACGGCGAGTGTGGAAACGTCAGCCCCCGTATTGACTCGGATTTCGATGAATTCGCCAACGTCGCTGCCGGCATTGTCGTAGTGGAATTCGTTGATCCGCGCCTCAATCGGGGGGGTGTCGTCATTGCCGGTGATCGTCACAGTGACGGTCGCCGTGTCGGTGCCACCCTTGCCGTCATCGACCGTATAGGTAAATGTGTCCGTCGCGGTTTCACCTGCATTCAGGTCATTGAAAATAGCGCCTGCATCATAGCTGATGGATCCGTCCACAAGCGTAATCGTGGCCCCTGCCGCGCTGGTTGCGGCCACAGATGTCAGGCTGATCGTGTCCCCGTCAAATTCCTGATCATTGGCCAGCAAATCGGCAGCGGCGATTGTCAGCACGCTGTCTTCATCCGTTGTGGCCGTATCATCACCGGCCAGCACCGCGTTATTGGTGCCGTCGATAAACAATGTGTAGTCGTCAGCAGCGAAATAAAGCGCTTCTACCCCAAAAATCTTATCCGTGCCCGCGTCTGCAACATCACTGAGCGAAGTGACGGTTGTTTTGCCCCAGAACCCGTTTCCGACTGAGATGTCATAATCGGCGATCCCGCCTTCATAGCTGACTTTGTCCAGCCCGAAGCCGCCACGAATATAGTCATCGCCCGCGCTGCCAGCGATGATGTCATCGCCAAATCCACCAAACACACGGTCATTGCCATCACCTGCATCAATGATGTCATTGCCCCAGCCGCCAAAGATGATGTCATTGCTGCCGCCAGTGCTGATCGTATCGTTCCCCCAGAATCCAAAGACGATGTCACGCCCTTCGCTGCCCGTCAGAACGTCATCATCAAATGTGCCGAAATGGAAATTTGCGCGGTGAAATGTCATGGTTTTCCCCCAACCTTTGGACTTCATATTTTTGATTTGTCCGAAAAGTGTAACAGTATTATCTCCGGGTTCACTATAGAAATGAATTACCCTACGTCAGTTCGCCCACAGGTAGTGCCTGCGTTAATTCGCTGATCAGCTGTTGCTTGTTTCGCTGTAAGACGTTGAAATTGAGGAATTAAGATGCATCCTGCCGCAGCTGCCGCACCCATCGCCCCCCGGTTTTTTGACGGGTTCGAGGAACGGTTCATTACAGGCCCCGATGGTCCGATGTTTTGCCGCATCGGCGGTGATGGCCCCCCTTTGGTCCTGTTGCACGGGTATCCCCAGACCTCGGCCATGTGGCATGCGGTGGCTGCCGATCTTGCCCGCGACTATCGCGTCATTTGCATGGATTTGCGCGGCTATGGCCGGTCGGTGAAACCGCCCAGCGCCCCGGATCATGCCCCCCATTCCAAACGTGCCATGGCTGGTGATGTGATCGCGGTCATGGATTCGCTGGGCCACGACCGGTTTCTGGTGGGCGCCCATGACCGTGGCGCCCGCGTGGCGCATCGCCTGGCCGCGGATCATCCTGATAAGGTGCGTGCCCTTGCCATTCTGGATATCGCCCCCACCCGCGAGATGTATCGTGAGGGCGACAGCGCCTTTGCCCATCGTTATTGGCATTGGTATTGGCTGACCTTGCCACATCCGTTCCCTGAAACGCTGATCGGCGCGGATCCTGCGTTTTTCTGGCTGACCAAATCAATAGGCCTGTCGAAAACGCCAGCCCCGTTTGTCCAGCAGGCGCTGGATGAGTACCTGACCTGTTTCGATGATCCGTCCCTGATCCATTGCGCTTGCGAGGATTATCGCGCAGCGGCGACAATTGATATCGCCCATGACGATGCTGACCCCACGCGATTGCAGATGCCGCTTCTGACCCTGTGGGGCAAGGATGGCGCGATTGAAGCCCATTTTGACAGCTTGGCCTTGTGGCGCGAGCGCGCGGCGCAAGTGGAAGGTTGGGCACTGCCCGGCGGCCATTTTCTGGCCGAGGAATGCCCGGACCGGGTGATCGCCGCATGGCGCGAGTTTTTTGCGGCGTGCTGATGCGCGCTATTCCAATTTGGCGGGGAACCCTTCGGCGCGCAGGTCTGTTTGCAAAAGGTCTTCCAGCAGTTTGACCACCATGGGTGATTCCGCGGTCCCGCCATAAGCCGCCCGGGCTGCGACGTAGCTTTGCCGTGTCGCACTTGCCAGATCGAGCGGCACTTCGAACTCTTTGCCGAATTCCATTGCGAACCCGAGATCCTTCAGCACCAGATCCATGTTGAACCCGATATCATATGACCCATTCAGCACCAGCGCCCCTTCGGTTTCATGCACAAAGGAATTGCCTGATGACGCCTTGATTGCGTGCCATGCCTGCCCGAGGTTCAGCCCGCCCCGCTTGGCCAGCATCAGCGCCTCACCACAGGCCTTGAGGTGGATGAAGGCCAGCATGTTGGTGATCACCTTGATGATCGCGGCAGACCCGAGCGGCCCCATGTGAAAGACCTGATCGCCCATCGCCTGCATGGCGGGCAGGTGTAGATCAAACATATCCTTGTCACCGCCAGCCAGCATGGTGATCTTGCCCTGGGCGGCCAGATGGACCCCGCCAGTGACCGGCAGTTCCATCATGCGCACGCCATGCGCGCTGGCCTTCTGCGCCATTTCCAGCACGTCGTCCCGGCCCAATGTCGACATCTCGATCCAATGGGCGCCCGATTTCATATGGGGCAGGATTTCGTCAAGCACCTTGGCGGTCACCGCCGGTGAGGGCAGGCAGGTGATCACGTGATCTGCGACCTTTGCTACGCTGATCGCATCGTCAGCCCAATTGCACCCCAACGATTGGATCGGTTCAGCGAGCGATTTGTTCAGGTCCGTCGCTGTGACATCCAACCCTGCCTTGCGCAGGCAGCCTGCACAATTGATGCCCAGATTGCCCAGCCCGATGTAACCGTAATGCATGGCGTCTCCTTAGGTGAAATAGATGTTGTAATCGGCCCGGATTGCCGCATCGAGCGCTGGATCAATCTGGATTTCTGCGTTGGCGAGGATTTCATTTTTGCGCTCAATTGCCTTGTCGAGCAACATCGGTCTATCGGCCTCGCCCCATTCCTTGGGGCTCATCCGGTTGCCAAGTGTTGGATAGATATATTCGGTCTGCATCAGGTTCAGTGTTTGATCTGACCCCAGATAATGCCCCGGCCCACCAAGGCAGACCGCCTTCATCGCCTCGATCGATGTGCTGTCTTCGGTCACGTCGATCCCGCGCACGCAACGCATGACTTGCCCGAGGATATCATCGCCGAGCACCAGCGATTCCAGACAAAATCCAAGCAGGGAAGCATGCATGCCAACGGATTCGTAGACCATGTTCAATCCCGATAGCCCGGCCAGAACATTGGTGATCCCCTGTTCCCAGCCGGCCTGCATATCGGGCAGTTTACTGTCGGATATGCCCGCAGCGGCACCGCCAGGCAGACCGTAGAACTTGTGCATCTGTGAACAACCCGCCGTCAGCAAGGCTTGCTCGGCTGATCCGCCTGACATCGCCCCGGTGCGCAGGTCGGACACGAACGGCCATGTACCAAAGATCGCCGGATGTCCGGGCGACACAGCGTTGACATAGACAACCCCCGCAAGACATTCCGCCACGGCCTGCACAATGGCCAGGGCGATCGGCGCTGGCGCTGTGGCCCCCGCCTGCCCAGCCGATAGCAACAACACGGGCATGCCTGCACGGATGCAGTGTTCCATGGCGATGCAGCTTTCCTCGGCGAATTTCATCGGCGGTACGACAAAGCAGTTCGAGTTCGAGATGAAAGGGCGTGCCCGATAGGCGGCTTCGCCCCCGGCGATCCGGTGGATCAGTTCCATGCAGGGTGCGACGTGATCCGGTTCGCTGAAGGATGTGCCGACATGTTTGGTTGTGCCTGCGCAGCAGGCATAGACCGTGTTCAGGTCCATTTCGAGGTTATCTGTGACATCCCGCGCGACCATCGCCCGCTGGAAGAAATGCACGTTGTCGAGCGCGTCGGTGATCCTGGCGGCGTCATGCAAATCCTGTGCCGTGCTGTCGCGATAGGTGTTGGTTGCCAGATCGACGATGTGAACCGCAGCCCCGGCGGTGCCGAAATGTACCTTGTGCCCCGAGAGGTGCAGATCATGTTTCGGGTCGCGCCCGTGCAGGGTGATGTTGCGCGCGGCCTTGGCCAGCATGTCCTCGACCAATGCGCGAGGAAAGCGCAACCTGCCATCATCACCGAGGATTGCACCGGCCCTGGTCATCGCCTCAACCCCTGAAGGCGGGGCTTGTGACAGGCCAATTTGCTCCAATGCATTCAGCGCCGCCTCATGAATGCGCATCACATCGGCATCGGTTAGCGGTTTGTATTGTCCGCCCTCCAACCCGGCGCGGACGGGGCGTAAATCTTCGGCCAATGGTGCGTTGCGCAGTGCGACCCGTGCTGCCCGCCCGCCACTGCGTGGTTTTCTGCTTGGTGCTGTCATCTGATCCTCCCCGATCATGCCGATAGTATCATGAGAGACGCGCAACGGATCAATTCGCATATACACATAGAATTAATCGGAAATTCCGATTAGCATGCCGCCATGCAAATTGAACTGATCGAAACTTTTCTGGATCTGTGTGAAACGCAGAGCTTTAATCGAACGGCCGACCGGCTGGGCGTGACCCAATCCACCGTGTCTGGCCGTATCGGGTCCTTGGAAAAAACGGTTGGTCGCCCGCTTTTTCGCCGCTCACGATCCGGCACGGCGCTAACAACTGAAGGGTTGCGGTTTGAGCCGCATGCCCGCAGCTTGCGCCACGCCTGGGTAACCGCACTGCATGCGGTGCGCGATGCTGGCATGTCTGGCGTGACCATGCGGATCGGTATTCAGCATGATCTGATCGGCGTTCAGATCGACAGCCTGATCGGCAAATTCCGCAGCGCCCTACCCGATACGGTCATCTATGTGGAAGCAGATTATTCAATGCAGATGTGCGCTGATCTGGCATCCGGCGCGCAGGATGTTGCGGTGTTGTATTCGCCGCAGACGCACCCGGATATCCATTTTGCGCCTTTGGGTGACGTAACTTATGTCATGGTATCAACGGATGTTGACATCTTGGCAGATGTTACAGCTGACAATTACATTCTTGCGAATTATTCCCCTGCGTTTTCCCATACCCATGCCGCGCTACTGCCCGGGCTGACGCGCGTTTCCCTGTCAATCGGGCAGAATGCGGCGATGGAAGGATTCCTGAAATCGCTATCCGGGGCGGCCTATGTTTTGCGGCACTCTGCGGCAGAACTTGTCAATGCAGGCACCTGTCACTACGTCAAGGATGCCCCGGCGATTACCCAGCCAGTTTTTGCCGGGGTGAACTTACGGAACCGGCATCGTGCGCCCTATCGAAAGTTCTTGCGTATCTTGCAAGGTCATTACGCGGCGGCTGCATCGGATCGCCGCAGGCATTCGACCCGCCGATAGGCGCTCCCCCTTCAAAACCTGCCGACAGAATATTTTCCGGAATAATTGACCCGCTGATCTGGTATCGTCGCAGCAGCACCCCTATGTATCGCCTGTTAACATTCGACTCACGAATTTTTGAAGTCACGGCTTTTCGAAGGACGCTGTTATGGCAAAAGATACTGCCCCCGATCTTACCGGACAATTGAAGTTCGAAGGTGACAAGAAGGCTGGACGGTCCAAGTGGATCGCGATGCTGCTTGCGCTTGCCCTCGTCGGCTGGATGGGCAGCGGGTACATCATACCCAGCGCGCCGGAGGATGACACCCCAACAGAAACGCCAACCCGTGCTGTAGCAGTGGCCGTGATGCCGTCGACCGCCCAGGATGTCGGCCTTGTCTTGACCGCAGAGGGGCAATCAACCCCCGACCGCGCGACCGGAATTCTCGCCAAGGCGACTGGACAGATCGTTTCGGTATCCGTCAAGCGTGGTGATCTGGTGCAGGCGGGGCAAGAGATTGGCCGTTTAGATGCCGAGACGATCAATGCACAGCTTGCCCAGGCGCAGGCGCAGTTTGCGCAGGCCGATGCCGATCTGACCCGTGCAGAAACCTTGCAGGAACGCGGTATCGGTACCGAGGCACAGGTAAGTCAGGCCCGCGCGGCCAAGGCCACGGCAGAGGCATCCGTGACCGCCGCCGAGGAACAGTTGGACAACACAGTCATCACCGCCCCATTCGCCGGTCGTTTGAATGAAATGACCCTTGATGAGGGCGAGTTTGTGAATGATGGCGATATGGTTGCTGAAGTGCTGGATAACGATCCGCTGAATGTTGTTGTGCAGGTCCCGCAACAGGCCTTGTCGCGCCTGTCCAAAGGGCAGATGGCCGAGGTTTCGTTTATCACCGGCGAAACCCGGATGGGCATGGTTGGCTTTATCGGTAGTAATGCGGATAGCCAGACCCGGACATTCCGCGTTGAGATTGCCGTTGATAACCCTGACAGCGAGATGCCTGCAGGCCTGAGTGCGCGCGTCGCAATTCCGACCGGTCAGGCGCGCGGGCACTTCATTTCGCCTGCGATCCTGTCGCTGGGCACCAATGGTGATCTGGGGATAAAGACCGTTGAAGAGGGTGATGTTGTTGCTTTCCGCCCGATCACGATTGTGCGCGCGCAGACCGACGGCATTTGGGTAACCGGCCTGGGCGAGCAGGCGCAGATCATCACTGTCGGCCAAGGCTTTGTCAGCGCCGGTGATACGGTTGATCCGCGCCCGGTTGAGGTATCCGAGGCCGTGGTGGTGACCCAATGAGATCCCTGATTGATGCTGCATTCAGCCGCAGCAAGGTTGTTCAACTTGTCCTGGTTTTCCTGCTTGCAGTAGGGTCGCTATCCTATGCCGGGATCCCCAAGGAAAGTAACCCCGAAATTCCGATCCCGATCATCTATGTTTCAACCAGTCTGGACGGGATTTCACCGCAGGATGCAGAGGATGTCCTTGTCGGCCCGATGGAGACAGAATTTGCGTCGCTGACCGGCCTGAAAACCATGACAGCCCGTGCCAGCGAAGGTCATGCATCGGTTGAGCTGGAGTTTGAGCCGGGTTTCGATGCTGATGCCGCACTGGATAAGGTCCGGGAGGCTGCCGACAAGGCCGAAAACGATCTGCCGCAGGATGCAAACCTGACGGTGACGGAGATCAACACAGCCCTGTTTCCGATCCTGAATGTCATCCTGTCCGGGCAGGTGCCTGAGCGAACATTGAATGCGCTTGCCGATGACCTCAAAGACGATATTGAGTCGATTTCCGGCGTGCTAGAGGTTGATGTCGGCGGCAAACGCACAGAACTGATGGAAGTACTGATAGACCCGACGGTGTTTGAAACCTACAATATCACATTTGACGAAATCATCAGTTCGATTACCCGCAACAACCAGTTGATTGCAGCGGGTGCGATCGAAAGTGAGGCCGGCCGGCTGGTGCTGAAAGTGCCCGGGTTGATCGAGAACCTGCAAGACGTGATGGAATTGCCGGTTCTGGTGCGTGGCCAGACGGTTGTGACCTTTGCCGACGTCGCCACCATCCGCCGTACATTCGAAGACCCGACCGGATTTGCCCGGATTGATGGCCAGCCTGCGCTGGCGCTTGAGATCAAGAAACGCGTTGGGGCCAATATTATTCAAACCGTGTCGCAGGTGCGCGCGGTCATTGAAACGGCCCGTGCCGATTGGCCTGACAGCGTGCAGGTCAGCTATACGCTGGATGAAAGCGAACAGGTTGAATCCATGTTGTCGGATCTGGAGGCGAATGTGATCGCCGCCATTATTCTGGTGATGATTGTTGTCGTCTATGCGCTTGGCCTGCGGTCATCCTTGCTGGTGGGTCTGGCAATCCCGGGGGCGTTTCTGACAGGTGTGGCGGGGCTTTTCTTTCTTGGCTTTACCATGAACATCGTTGTGCTGTTTTCGTTGATCCTTGTGGTGGGGATGCTGGTGGATGGAGCCATCGTGACCGTCGAATTGGCCGACCGTTATCTGCATGAAGGCCACGATTCCAAAACGGCCTACGCCATGGCGGCTAAGCGGATGGCGTGGCCTATCATCGCCTCGACCGCGACAACGCTTTGCGTGTTCTTTCCGCTGTTATTTTGGGAAGGTGTTGTCGGCGAATTTATGAAATTCCTACCAATCACCGTCATCATCACGCTGGCCGCATCGCTGTTTATGGCGCTGGTTTTCATTCCTGTCATGGGTGGTTTGATCGGCAAGCGGCAGAAACAAACGGCAAAGGCAAAGGCGCAGCTTTACGCCGCCGAACGTGGCGACCCCCGCCATATGACCGGGTTTATGGGCGGCTATGTCCGGCTGCTTGAATGGTCGATCCTGCGCCCTTGGATCACGCTCAGCTTTGCGGTGATGGCCTTGGTTGCGTCCTTCGTGGCCTATACCCATTTCGGCAACGGGCTGACATTCTTTCCCGAAGTCGAACCCGAATACGCGCAGGTCGAGGTGCGGGCGAAGGATAATTTTTCGGTTTATGAACAGGACGCGCTAGTACGCCAGGTCGAAGCGAAACTGGCCGATTACACCGAAATCGCCAGCATTTATGCGCGCTCTGGCGGCAGCAACGAAGGCGGCGATGTGATTGGTGCCTTGCAACTGGAACTGGCTGAATGGGACACCCGCAGGCCCGTCGCCCTGATTTCCGAGGATATCCGTGCCGATGTTGCGACGATTCCCGGGATTGATGTGCAGGTGCAGACGGATTCCGGTGGTCCTGGTGGCGGCAAGCCAATTAACCTTGATCTGTTGGCCAAAACCACAGCGGATCAAGAGGCCGGTGTCGCTATGATCATCGGCGCGATGGAGCGGTTGGGTGGCTTTATCGATATCGTCGAAACCCGGCCTTCGCCCGGTGTCGAATGGGCGATTACCGTTGATCGGTCCGAGGCGGCCCGCAGCGGTGCCGATGTCGCCCTGTTGGGACAGGCGGTGCAATTGTTGACCCGCGGCATTACGGTTGCCGATTACCGGCCAGAGGATGCCGATGGCGAAGTTGATATTGTTGTCCGCTTTCCCGCTGTTGACCGCACGCTGGCCGAATTGGAATCCCTGCGCGTCCCGACCAATGCCGGGCTGGTGCCAATTTCGAATTTCGTATCCTTTGAACCCGCTCCGCGCAGCGGCATCATCACCCGGATTGATCAGGCGCGTGTTGTGTCGATCACCGCTGATGTGACCGCAGATGTTCTGGTCAATGACCAGATTGTTGCGCTGCAGGCCGCCATCGAAAAACTTGACTTGCCGCCGTCCGCCCGTGTCGATTTCGGTGGTGAGGCAGAAGAGCAGGCTGAGGCTATGACATTCCTGATGGGCGCTTTTGCCTCGGCCATCGGCCTGATGTTCCTGATCCTGCTGACCCAGTTCAACAGTTTTTGGCAGGCCTTTGTGGTCATGTCGGCCATTGTGTTTTCCATCGCGGGTGTTCTGCTGGGCCTGATGATTACCGGTCGTCCCTTTGGCGTTGTGATGGGGGGGATTGGCGTGATCGCGCTGGCCGGGATCGTTGTGAACAACAACATCGTTTTGATCGATACCTATAACAACCTCAAGGCGGCGGGTCTGTCGCCGCTAGAGGCCGCGTTGCGCACCGGTGCCCAGCGTCTGCGCCCTGTTGTTCTGACATCCGTGACAACGGCACTGGGGCTGATGCCGATGGTGATCGGGCTGAATATCAATTTCTTTACCCGCGAGATTGTCTATGGTGCCCCGTCGACCCAATGGTGGACCGAATTGTCGAGTGCCATTGCGGGCGGGCTGGTCTTTGCGACCGTTTTGACGCTGTTGGTCACGCCAGCAATGCTGATGCTGGGCGAAAAACGGGCCAAGCGGGCATTGCCGACCAGCGGGGCGCTTGCCGCCGCTTAACCGCGCAGGATACGGCCATCCGCATCAAACGGTGGTTCATGCAGAATGGTCGCCCGGTGCGGGCGGCCAAGCACCATGACATCGACCGCGTCGCCGGGCGCGGCGTCTTTGACATAGCCCAGCGCAAGCGACATGCCGACGCTATAGCCGTAAGCGCCGGACGTAACGCGCCCGATCCCTTGCCCATCCTTGAAAATCGGCTCGCCGCCTGTCGCGTCCGCGTTCGAGGCATCTGTATTGGTTGCATCAAGCTGCAACAGCACAAGCTGTTCACGCGGGGTTTCGCCCAGAACCGCCTGTGCGGCGTCTTTGTTCAGAAAATTCTTGTCCATCTTGCACAGCCGATCCAGCCCGACCTCATGCGGCCAGTATTCGGGGCTGTATTCGCGCGACCATGATCCATAACCTTTTTCGATCCGCAGCGACATCAGTGCGCGGCTGCCCACGGGGCCCGCGCCAAAATCCTTGCCCGCCGCGATCAGTGCTGCATAAAGCTGCGCCTGATCTTGGGTTTTGCAGTGCAATTCCCACCCCAGATCGCCGGTAAAGGACACGCGCAGCGCCAGTACCTGCACGCCTGCCAGTTCGATCATTACCGAACGCATGAACGGAAAATCGGCATTGGCCAGCGATGTGTTGGTTAGCCGCTGCAACAGGTCCCGCGACTTTGGCCCGGCCACGTTGAAGCCGCAATATGCGTTGGTTTCGCTATCGAAACTTGTGCCTTCGGGCAACGGGACCTGTTTGAAGAACCGTTTGTGATACCGTTCGGCCATGCCAGATCCAATGACCCAGAATTCATCCTCAGCGGTGCGGGTCACGGTGAAATCCCCGGCAATCCCGCCGCGTTTAGAAATCAGCGGCGTCAGGCAGGACCGTCCCACAGCCCTAGGCATCGTGTTGGCAAAGATGGCGTTCAGCCAATCCGCCGCACCCGAGCCCCTGCACCGGTATTTGGCGAAGTTCGAGATGTCGATGATCCCTGCCCGATCACGCAGCATCCGGCATTCCGCGCCAACCGGCCCCCACCAGTTTTGCCGGGTAAACCCGTTGGTATCGGACGCGCCTGGCTGGTCGGCGAACCACAGCGGATGTTCCCACCCCGCGTTCAGGCCAAAGACAGCACCCATTGCCTTTTGTGTTTCATAAATCGGCCGGGTCAGTGCGGGGCGGCCCGCGTCACGTTCTTCATTGGGGAAATGGATGGCAAAACGGTGCGCGTATTGGTCCTGCACTTTCGCCTTGGTGAAGGCGGGCGTCGCCCAGCCGCCAAACCGCGCCATATCCCATGCGAACATGTCGTATTGCGTCTCGCCCTCGATAATCCATTGCGCCGCCATCAGCCCCATACCGCCCGACTGGGAAAAGCCAGGGATGATCCCGTTACAGCAGAAATACCCATCCAGTTCCGGCACCGGCCCCATCAGCACATTGGCATCAGGCGACCAGATCATCGGGCCGTTGATCACCCGCTTGATCCCGGCGTCACTCACGGCGGGCACGCGCTCGATCGCGTTCATCATGTTGGCTTCGATCCGTTCCAGATCGTCGGGAAACAGATCATGGGCGAAATCGAGCGGCGTGCCATCCTCCGCCCAGAATTTCATGTCTTTTTCATAGGCCCCGACCAGCAAACCTTGCCCCTCTTGCCGCAGATAATATTCTCCATCGCGGTCACTGACCGATGGTAACCGACGCCCGGCCTCCGCCACATCAGACATGGTTTCGGTGACAAAATACTGATGCTCTGTCGGTTGCAGCGGCAGGGTGATCCCAGCCAGCGCAGCCACCTCGCGCCCCCAAAGGCCGGCGGCGTTGATAACCCAAGGGGTTGTGATGTCGCCCTTGGGGGTTTTGACGATCCAACCGCCATCAGCTTGCGGTTCCGTCGCGGTCACCGGTGTAAACCGATGAATTTCTGCCCCACGTTGCCGTGCCCCAACCGCATAGGCATTTGTCACACCGGACGGGTCCACGTTGCCCCCATCGGGTTCATACATGACGCAGCGAATACCGTCGTAATTGACTATCGGGTTCAGCACCTGCGCCTCTGCGATGCTGACTTCATAGAAATTCATGCCATACAGCTTGGCCTTGGCGGCTTGCAAACGCAGCTGATGTTCGCGTTCTTCTGTTTGCGCCAGATAAAGCGATCCGGGCTGAAAAACACCACAGCTTTGGCCTGTTTCAGCCTCCAATTCCTTATAAAGCGTCATTGTGTAATGCTGAATGCGGCTGATGTTGGTGCTGTCATGCAGGCCATGAATGTTGGCAGCGGCGTGCCAGGTCGAACCACTAGTCAATTCATCCCGTTCCAGCAGCACAACATCAGACCAGCCAAGTTTGGTCAGGTGATAAAGGATCGAACAGCCGATGACGCCACCGCCGATGACAACTGCCTGTGCTTGTTTACGCATGAATTGGTCCTGGTCTTGGACGGATCGTCAGCCCGTCAGAAATCGATAAGATGCGCCCGGCCCTGATCAGCCAGACGTTTGTTCAGGCCGGGGGCCTCTGGTGCGCCTGCCTCCAACGCAAATACAAAAGCATGGGTCAGATAAAAGCCAGCGGCGTCGTGATCATCGCGTGACACCGCCGCATCTGCGGCCATGGTGTATAGGTTCACAAGCACCGCCAGATCCTGGCTTGCATGTGCGGTCAACAGCTGTTGTTCCAGCGTTTTCAGGTCCATGAGTGACCCCCGCGCTATGTCCGGATGTTCATTCTGTCCGGCCCTTTTCAACCTGACTGGCAACCCAGTGATGAAAATTATGGGTCGGCCCATCCATCACCGGCGAAAACCGTCCGCCATCAAACAGCGCGCCATGACGGCCCTTTTGCATGCCCTCGACGACAAAAACATCCTCTTCAAACACGGTCTTCCAAAGCTGGCCATTGGTCAGGCGCAGCGTGTCATGCTCTGGTGTATCTTCGACGCTGTTGGCGTAATAAAGCTCGATATGTTCAACGGTGTTGCCGCAATCGACGGGTTCCAGCAAAATAGCAAAGCTGTGGTCACGCTGCACCCCAAACAGGACATTGGGGTAAAACGCGACATATTCCGCACCTTCGTCCCATTGTGCGCCGAGCCCCTCAAAATCGGGAAACGTCTCGCCCTCGGGACCTTTCAATTGGCGATAGACCAGCGTGCCCTGACCGGAATACTGACCGCGCAGTTCAATATTATAATGATCCTCCAACCGGGAATAGCTGTTCAACCCCGGATGAACCCAAGGCAGGTGATAGCTTTCGCAGTAATTTTCGACTGCGAGTTTCCAGTTTGTTTTGACATCCAGCCGCAGCGAGGCGCTTTCGCCGCCATGATGAAGCTGTTGGTCGAACTCGGCCCATCGTTGCATCAATGATCCGTGCGCTTCTTCAAAAGCGGGCGCATTGCCATCCACATTCACAAAGATCACATCGCGCCAGACATAGGATCGCACCCGAAACAGGCCCAGCTTGTCCATCTGGATGTTGTCATGGGTGTTCTGTCCGGGGCCGCCCACATGCGGGGTCGCGCGCAATTGGCCATCCCAGCCATAGCACCAGCTATGATAGGGGCACCGGATCGCACCGCGGATTTTTTGTGGTTTGTCGATCAGGATCATACCGCGGTGACGGCAGGTATTCTGGAAAACCCCGATCGATCCGTCCCGGTCACGTACCACCAATAGCGGCATGCCCAGAAAATCAATCGGCCTGGCATCGCCGGGTTCAGGCACATCCTTGCCAAACCCTATCCCGGACCAGTTTGCAAACAGAACCGATTGTTTTTCTTCAGCAAAGATGGCGGGATCGATGTAATGTTCGTTCGGCAACCCATTGGCCGTTTCGACATCTTGCAGGACAGTCGATAGCGCACTGTGCTTGTTCATCTGATTCCCCCTTTTTGACCACGTTATTTCTGTGATTTTGGCGGCATCATCCGGGTCGTCGCAATATCAGAAAGGCTCAATCAAGGGTGAGCTGAACTAAACCGAAGTTTCGCCTAGTTCTGCCAATATCCAATCTTTCAACCGGGTGGCATTGGCGGAAAGCCCGGTATCGGACAAGTCCACAAGGTAGAACTGATGCGGCGCGGGCAGAACATGTTGCCCAATCACGGCAAGTTTTCCTGACTGGATCAATGGGTCCACCAGCCGCCGCCACCCAAGCGCCAGACCCGCCCCCTTTTGGGCCATTTGCAGGGCCACGGCATAGCTGGTGACGCGTGATCCGGTGGCCAGATCGCCGGCATGCCCCAGCTTTTGAAACCAGTCCGGCCACGTCGTCCAAACCTGGCGGTCGCTTTCCATATGGATCAACCGTTGCTGCGCCAGATCTTGCAGTGAAATCCCGGATAATGCCTGCGCCGCCTCTGGCGTGCCGACGGGCACAAGCGTGTCGCGGTAAAGCGCGGTATGTGGCAGCGTTGTATTCCTGTCGCGCCCGTAGCGTATGATGAAATCAAGGTTGGCGCGCGCGGTAAACGGATCGTCTTGCGACATCTGATTGATGTTCAAATCCGGGTATTCGCGCCAGAACCGGATAATCGCGGGCGATAGCCAGAGCGCGGCGACGGCAGTGGTTGAGCCGACCGTCACCTTTTCGATGGTCTGGCTTTGCCGGATGGTTTCAAGCCGCTTGGACATCCGCCCGAATGAGGATGACAGCGTTTCAAACAGTGCCTGCCCTTCCGGCGTCAGGGCGACGCCCCGGTGATGGCGCTGAAAGAGAAGGATGCCAAGGTCACCTTCCAATGCCTTGATCTGGTGGCTGACGGCACCCGGAGTGACCGACAATTCCTGCGCGGCATTCTTGAAGCTCAGATGACGCGCCGCCGTCTCAAACGCAGCAAGGGTCGTCAGCGGGGGCAGGTTGTAGTGGCGTCTGGACATGGGGTGCATCGCATGCTGGGTTGAATGGGTTTCATGCGACTATAGGGGAATATGGATGTGGCGCTAGTCGTGATGGGCGGTGACGCGACTCACGAAATGATCGATTCGACGCAGACTCGCGGAGAAGAAGGCGCGCGGGGCCGTGAAGACGTTACGGGGGTCCGTTGATCCTGACAAGGCGCCGGGCGAGGCTTGCCCCGCCGGGTGGTTGGATTGGTGATGGGTTGGTTTGGCGGGGTAGACCCCGCCCTACGGGTGTTTTGTCAGACCGTAGGGTCTGCGGTTTCTGCGCGTCATTTTGGGGAAGGACTATATGCTGTGATTGATATCAGACATCTGCCGCAAAAATATGCAGAGCGACGCAAGCAGATGCCGCTCTGCATTTAGTTACGATGGGTTGCACGTCATACCATTGCGACGTGCGTTTGCCATGCAGTCAGACTTATTAACGTAGCCTTCGGTCGAAGCTCCGACAATGTTGCCGTTGGAAGCAGTGCGACGCCAGCGCCAGTGTGATGCGGCGTCCGTGTAAATCTCCCATTTGTCGCGGTTGGCAGCGATGCATGAAGTAGTCATTTAGTGTTTCCTTTGAGTTTTGAGTTAGAGTAACAATTGCAGATTCGCAATAATCGTAATATTGCGAATGTGGGCAACAATTGCAAGAGTGAAATAACATGAAAACATCTTTTCAAAATGAAGCGTTCTTCGCTGCGCTTGATGGGCAACGGCAATCAAAGAAAATGACGTGGAAAAAAGTTGCTGAAAAGGCAGAGGTTAGTGCGTCTACCCTCACAAGAATTGCTCAGGGTAAACGCCCCGACGTCGATACATTGGCAGCCCTCTGCAACTGGTCTGGGTTGAATCCTAATGACTTCATTACCCGTGATAGTGTAGAAAAAGACCCTGAGCACTTGGCACAGATTCTTAGCCACTTACGCGCGGATAAAAAACTAAAACCTGAGGGCGCTTCTGCCATCGAAGCAATGATAAAGGCCGCATACGAGCAGTTTCGCACGGAGCACTAACTTGACGAGTAAGAAGTATCGCCACGGTTTCAAAGCTGAGGCAAATCGCTGGGCGGATGATTTACGCGATGAGATGGAAAGCCCGAGAGACGCTCCGCTATGCCCGTGGAAGCTGGCCAAGTTTCTCGACATACCCATAATAAAACTCAGCGGTTTGCCAGATTGCGATCAGAAAACGTACTTAATGTCAGAAACTGGTAAGGCGCAATTCTCAGCAACGGTCTGCTTTGATGGACTGTCAGCCTTCATTCTTACCAATGATACACATGCTCCAAAGCGTCAATCATCGAATATTGCACATGAAATTGCTCACGTCTTGATGAGGCATCCACCAACCGCGCCTTTTGATATGACCGGAGCTCGCACGTACCTCAGAGAATATGAAGACGAAGCCGAGTGGCTTGGCCCTGCACTATTACTTTCAGAGAAGGCTGCTATGAAGGCATATGCCGAAACAGGCGGAAAACCGGACCTAGTAGCTGTGCTATCGGAAAAATGGATCATTTCAGAAGAAGTCATACATATGCGGATGAATGTCGTAGGCGCAGCGAAACGCCATCGACTTAGACGCTCCTAAACCACCACTGCCATCTCCACCTGCTCGCCGACCCCGAACACCCGTTTGTACCGGGTGATCTCTTCCTCCGGCCCCATCGCCTTGTTGGGGTTGTCGCTCAGTTTGACCGTCGGTTTCCCGTTGGCGGCGACGGCTTTGCAGACCAAGCTGAATGGCGCGAGCCCGTCATCTGCCACCAGCCCTTTGAAGTCGTTGGTTAGCATCGTGCCCCACCCAAATGACACCCGGCACCGCCCCGCGAATTGCTGTTGCAGGCTGATGATCTTGTCCACGTCCAGACCGTCCGAGAAGATCACAAGTTTCCGCTGGGGGTCCTCTCCCCTTGATTTCCACCAGTTGATGGCGGTTTCGGCGCCGGTCGCGGGGTCTCCGCTATCGACCCGGATCCCGGTCCAGCCTGCCAGCCAGTCCGGCGCCCCTTCGAGGAACCCTTTGGTCCCGTAGGTGTCGGGCAGGATGATCCGCAGGTTGCCGTCGTGTTCGTCCTGCCAGTCGGCCAGCACGTCGTAGGGGGATTGCCGCAGGGCGTCGTCGCTTTCGGCCAAGGCCGCGTAGACCATGGGGAGTTCGTGGGCGTTCGTCCCAATCGCTTCAATTTCCCGCATCATCGCGATCCGGCAGTTGGAGGTGCCGGTGAAGTTGCGCCCCAGCCCCTCCATCATCGCCTGCACGCACCAGTCCTGCCAAAGGTAGGAATGCCGCCGCCGTGTGCCAAAATCGGCCAGCCGTAGGTCGGGGATGTTTTTGAGTTTATCCACCTTCTCCCACAATTTGGTCATGCCCCGCGCGTAGAGCACTTGCAGCTCAAACTTGCCCATGTCCTTGAGCACCGCCCGGCTGCGCAGTTCCATGATCACCGCAAGGGCGGGGATTTCCCAGAGCATGACTTCGGGCCAGGTGCCTTCGAATGTCAGTTCGTATTGCCCGTCTTTCTTTTCAAGCTGGTAGGGCGGCAGTTGCAGGTTTTCGAACCAGGTCATGAAGGCGGGAGTGAACATCTGCCGTTTGCCATAGAAGGTGTTCCCGCGCAGCCAGGTGGATTCTCCGCGTGTCAGCCGTAGGGACCGGATGTGGTCGAGTTGTTCGCGCAATTCGCCTTCGTCGACCAGTTCGGCCAGCCGGATGGTTTTGGTCCGGTTGATCAGGGAAAACGTGACCTGCGTGTCGGGGTGGTTCCGGAAGACGGACTGGCACATGAGCAGTTTGTAAAAATCGGTATCGATCAGCGACCGGACAATCGGATCGATCTTCCATTTGTGGTTCCAGACCCGCGTTGCGATGTCGACCATTGTGGTCCCCCTCAGGTTTTTGCGTGTTAGAGCAAGCAGGCGGCGCGCATGCAAGCCGGTTGTTGGGTGTCAAGGGGCGGATCACCACCCTTGTCTGGGTCGTCGCGCCGTGCAAGCCTTGATTGCATATTCAAGGAAAGGTTTGGTCATGACTCGGTCCCGGATGTCCATTGTTTCAGTGATTTTTTTGATCTGTGCAGGCGTTGCAGCGGCGCAGGACGCGGTCCCGCAGAGCAGAACCGTCTATGAACGCAGCATTGACCTTGCTGGCACCGATCTAGCCCAGATCTTCGATACAACCCTGCCTGCTTGCGAGGCTGCATGTATCAACGATCAAAGCTGCGAGGCGTTCACTTTCAATCAGCGTTCGAATGCTTGCTTTCCGAAACGTGATATCACCGGGGTTGTGCCTTTCGACGGGGCCATATCGGGCCGCGTCTATCCAACCGATCCGGTAGTATTGGCCGCAGCAGCGGATCGGATGGCTGAATTGTCATTCCTCTCCGAGGTCGATTTTGATCGTGCCGCCGCGCTGACCCGCGCTGAAAATCAGCCGTTGCCACGGGCCACTGGTGCACAGCGCTCCGCCTGGATCAGGGCGGTCGAGACGGATTTGCCTGCCGATTGGATTGCCTTTGGTCGGACCACGCGCATAACCGGCAGTCGCATTACCAGCATGGCATTGCCCGCGCAGGTCAAGGCCTACCTTCGCACCGTCGATCCCCAGACCCGGCGTCTGGCCGTGATGGAAATTGCTGGCGTGCTGGAAACGTCGGGCCGCGGCCGGCAGACGCTTGATGCGCTGCGTCTGGCACAAACCCTTCGCTTTGATCGCGAGACCGAGATCGCGCTGGAGGACGCCATTGGCAAATACGGTTTCCGCGTTATTGATACGGTGGTTGAGAGCGACAGCGCTACCCCCCGCATCTGCGCCATTTTCAGCGAGGATTTGATCAAGGCGGGCACGGATTACGCCCCGTTTGTTCAATTGCCGAGCCCGCAACTGGCCGTCACGGTTGAGGATCGTCAACTTTGTGTTGATGGGGTCACCCATGGCAACCGATACCGCATTGTTCTGCGCCACGGACTGCCCGCCGCGAGTGGTGAGGTCCTGATCCGCCCGGTTGAGCTGACCCATTATGTCCGTGATCGTGCCCCAGCCATCCGGTTTACCGGTCGGTCCTATGCCCTGCCCCGGTTGGGTGATGTCGCCATTCCGATCGAGACGGTCAATCTGGCCGAAGTCCAACTGACCCTGAGCCGTGTCGACGACCGTAACCTGATGCGCAGTATGCAGTCGGGCCTGATGGATAGTGCGACGGCCAACTACCAGCCCGATGGCCTGCCCGACGAGATTGGCGCCACATTCTGGACTGGCCGCGCCGATGTCGCCCAAGAGCTGAACCGTGATATGCTGACCCGCCTGCCGTTAGCTGATGTTTTGGATAACGCGCCTGCGGGGCTTTATGCGCTGACCGCGACGGGCAGCGACCCAAGCCGCGATATAGGTGCCGCAACCCAATGGTTTGTGTTGTCTGATATCGGCATCGCCACCTATCTTGGCAATGATGGTTTGACGGTTGTCGCGCGCGGTCTGCGTGATGCGATGCCATTGGTCGACGCAACCGTGACACTGATTTCGCAAAGCAATGCGGTGCTTTCGCAGGCTCAAACAGATGCCGAAGGTCTGGTGCAATTTGCTGCGGGCCTGACCCGCGGCACAGGTGGCAACCGGCCTGCATTGGTCACTGTGGCGATGGGCGGCGATATGACCTTTCTGTCGCTGACCGATCCAGCCTTTGATCTGTCGGATCGTGGTGTCGAAGGTCGTGAGCCGAGCCCGCCGATTGACGTGTTTTTGGCCACGGATCGTGGTGCCTATCGCGCCGGTGACACAATCCATCTGACCGCCCTGATGCGCGACCAGCTGGCGCTTGGCCATGCGGGTATTCCGCTAACCGCAGTGCTGATCCGACCTGACGGGGTTGAATATAGCCGGACGGTTTCAACGGGTGATCGAGCCGGTGGGCATGTCTTTGCCTTGCCGGTTGCGGCGACCGCACCGCGCGGGACATGGCGCATTGCGGTATCTGTTGATGATAATCAGGCAACCTTGGCCCGCGCCACGGTGCTGGTCGAGGATTTCCTGCCGGAACGCATCGACTTCGACCTGTCCTTGCCAGATGGGATCAGGTTAGGTGATTTGCCTGACCTATCGGTCAATGCCCGTTATCTGTTTGGTGCTATCGGCGCTGATCTGGATGTGGAAGGTGAGGCACTTTTGCGTGCAGTGGATAGTCTCGACGGTTATCCGGGCTACCGCTTTGGTCAATATGATACGGCGTTTGACGGGCAGTTGACCTATCTGGATGTGGCCACAACCGCGGCTGACGGCACCGCCATTCTGCCTGTTGATCTGCCGCAGGTGGATGCATCGCAACCATTGGAACTACGGGTGACTGCACGGATCAAGGAAGGTTCTGGCAGGCCTGTTGAACGCCAGATCACAAAGCCCGTTTTACCCGACCAGCCGATGATCGGCATCAAGCCCCTGTTTGACGGCGTAATTGGCGAAGGCAGCGAAGCCCCCTTTGAATTGATCGCGCTGAACCCTGATCTGACCAGCGCCGACCTACCAGTGCAGTGGACCATCAACAAGGTGACAACCCGGTATCAATGGTATCGGCTGGATGGCCGCTGGAACTGGGAGCCGACAACGACCCGCACACGTGTCGCCACCGGGCAGGCGACCCTTGGCCAAACGCCGGTGCGTTTGGCGGCAGATGTGGATTGGGGACAGCACGAGATTGTGGTTGAAGCAACGGGTGCCGATTACGCGATTGCATCGACAGATTTCTCGGCGGGCTGGTATGCGCCTGCATCCGCTGATGACACGCCCGATCTGCTGGAGGCGTCATTGGATGCTGACCGCTATTCGATTGGTGATAGAGCCATGTTCCGCATCGTCCCGCGCCAAGAGGGTGTGGCCGTTGTGACCGTGATGTCGGACCGCCTGATTGCACTGCGTAATGTGCCAGTGACGGAAGGCGAGAACCTGATCGCATTACCCGTGACCGAGGAATGGGGTGCCGGCGCATATGTTAGCGCGTCGGTGATCCGCCCGATGTCTGTCGCAGAAAAACGCAATCCGGCGCGTGCGCTGGGTCTGGGCTATGCGCAGGTTGATCCCGGCACGAAGGCACTGCGCGTCTCATTGGATGCCCTTGACACCATGCAACCGCGCGGCCCGATGCAAATTGGCGTGCAGGTTGACGGGGTGCACCCCGGTGAACAGGCTTTCGTGACGCTTGCCGCTATTGATCTGGGTATCCTTAACCTGACCGGGTTCAAATCACCTGATCCCCAGGGCCACTACTTTGGACAGCGCAAGCTGGGGGTAGAGTTGCGCGATGTTTACGGGCGGTTGATCGACGGGTTGAACGGGGCCATGGGCACTGTCCGCTCTGGCGGCGATGCCCCTGGGCAAGCCGGTCTGCAAAGCCCGCCACCGACCGAAGAGCTGGTGACTTATTTCACTGGTCCCGTCGCTGTTGATCAGAACGGGCAGGCGCAGGTTCGCTTTGACCTACCGGCCTTCAACGGCACGATCCGCCTGATGGCCATTGCCTGGTCGCCGACCGGCGTGGGACAGGCAGCGCGTGATGTGATTATCCGCGATCCGGTTGTCGTGACCGCCAGCGTGCCACGTTTTCTAGCCCCCGGCGATCAAAGCCGCTTGTTGCTTGAAATCATTCATGCCGACGGACCCGCCGGGGAAATGGAACTACGTGTTAACAGCGCCGGCTTGGGTATCGCAGCACAAGCCACAACAGGTTTTGATCTACCCGAAGGCGGCAAATATGTTGCGGTGATCCCCTTTGCTGCCTTTGACACCGGCAATCACAGTATTGATGTGACCCTGACCACAACAGATGGGCGCGATTTGATAAAATCGCTGAATGTTCCTGTTCTGGTCAATGATCCCGAGGTCAGCCAGATCAGCCGCTTCACGCTTGATCCGGGCGATGCCTTCACCTTTGACGATAACGTCTTTGCCGGGTTTGCAGCAGGGACCGGTAAGGCGACGCTGTCTGCCGGGCCGCTGGCACGCTTTGATGCGCCGGGCCTTTTGAACGCGCTGGACCGTTATCCTTATGGCTGCACCGAACAAATCGCCTCTCGTGCCTTGCCCCTGCTGTACCTTGATGGGGTGGCAAGCGCGATGGGCTTGGCGACACACGATCAGATCGGCAAACGGATCACACAGGCGATTGCGGAGGTCACCGCCAACCAATCCGCCACCGGGGCTTTTGGCCTGTGGCGACCAAGTTCAGGAGATTTATGGCTGGATGCCTATGTCACCGATTTTCTGACCCGGGCGCGGGCGGCGGGGTATGCAGTGCCGGAAGTGGCCTATGACAATGCCGTGGCCAATCTGCGCAATGCGGTAAATTACTATCCCGATTTCGATCAGGGCGGTCGTGATCTGGCCTATGCGCTGTTCGTGCTGGCGCACGAAGGTGAGGCCGCCATTGGCGACCTGCGTTATTACGCCGATCAAAAGGCAGAGGCGTTTGATTCACCCTTGGCGCAGGCCCAAATAGGAGCGGCATTGGCGCAATATGGCGATCAGCCGCGCGCGGATGCGCTGTTTGGTTTGGCCGGTCGGGCGCTGCGAGCCCGGCTCGCCATCGAAGAACAGCGCACATGGCGCAGCGATTACGGCACTTATCGCCGTGACGCGGCGGCTGTGCTGGCATTGGCGGTTGAAGCGGGCAGCGATGCCATCGATCGGGCGCAATTGGTTCGTTATATCGGGCCGGACAGCAGCCGCGTTTCCACGCAAGAAGCTGCATGGACATTGCTGGCTGCCAACGCGTTGGTTAATGACCTGCGTGGCACCGGGTTGACCATTGATGGGCAGGTCCCGGATGGGCCGGTTGTGCAGTTGCGGGATGCACAAACGACAGCAGCGCCAGTTTTGATTGCCAATGATGGCACCAGCCCAACCGAACTGACGGTGACCACATTTGGCGTACCTGGCAGCCCTGAACCGGCTGGCGGCAACGGGTATGCGATCAGTCGAACCTATGCCACGATGGATGGCACGCTGGTTGATCTGGGCAATGTGGCTATCGGCACGCGGCTGGTCACGATCCTTGAAATCCAACCCTTTGGGCGGCAGGAGGCCCGGCTGATGGTCAATGACCCCCTGCCCGCAGGGTTTGAAATCGACAACCCCAACCTGATTGCGGGCGGCGATATCAAGGCACTGGATTGGTTGAGGCCCGTTGATGCGGAAAATGCAGAGTTCCGGACCGACAGGTTCTTGGCGGCGGTCGATTGGCGATCTGACAAGCCATTTCAACTGGCCTATATCGTGCGCGCCGTGTCGCCAGGGCAGTTTCATCATCCTGCTGCCTCGGTCGAGGATATGTATCGGCCGCAGATGCGGGCGCATACCGATGCCGGACGGGTGACGGTCAGCGAATGACCCGGGTGGTTCTTGCCATGGCACTTTGCCTTTGGGCGGTGGGTGCGACCCGCGACGCGGTTGACGCTTGGGTTGATGCCACGCGCCTGCCCGGCCTGACGACAGCGGTCAGTCGCGAGGTTCGTGACCGGAACGGCATCTTGCTGCGTGCCTATACAACACACGACGGACGTTGGCGGTTGCCAGTAAAGCTGACCGATGTTGACCCAACCTATCTGCAAATGCTGATCCGTTATGAGGACAAACGCTTTTTCGACCATGTCGGCGTTGACCCGGTGGCGATGATACGGGCATCCGGTCAGGCGTTATGGCATGGGCAGGTGGTGTCGGGCGGTTCTACCTTGACGATGCAGGTGGCGCGGCTGCTGGACGGCGGTAACTCGCGCCACTGGGCGGGCAAGCTGCGCCAGATCCGGGTGGCGCTCGCGCTGGAACGGCAATTGAGCAAAGAAGAAATTCTGACACTCTACCTGAACCATGCGCCTTTTGGCGGTAATATCGAGGGGGTGCGCGCGGCTTCTTACGCGTATTTTGACAGACCACCCCGGCGGTTGACCCCGGCGCAGGCCACATTACTGGTCGCATTGCCACAATCGCCAGAGGCACGGCGACCTGACCGCGCCGCAGATCAGGCAACGCAAGCCCGGGACGATGTGCTGAACCGCCTTGCCGCTTTCGATTTGATTGATAAACCGACACTGATAGCGGCGATGGCCAAGCCGGTCCCGGAGACCCGTCATTTGATCCCAGCGCTCGCGCCGCATTTGACGGATCAGGCGACTGCTGCGGATCCGACCAGTCAAAGAATTGACCTGACTGTAAACCAACAACTGCAAATCGCGTTGGAACAGCTGGCGGCGGACGCTGTGCTGGCCCGCGCGGACGGATTGCAAGTTGCGATCATCGCCGCTGATCATCAAACAGGTCATCTGCTGGCCCATGTTGGATCAGCATCTTACAGCGCGGAAGCGCGGGGCGGTTTTTTGGACTTGACCCAGGCCGTCCGGTCCCCCGGTTCGACCCTGAAACCGCTTGTGTACGGTTTGGGGTTTGACCGCGGACTGATCCACCCGGAAACAATGATCGCCGACAGACCAACCGATTTTGGGGGATATGCGCCGCAAAATTTCGATGGCCATTTCCGGGGTGAATTGCGGGTGCGTACCGCATTGCAGCAGTCGCTGAATATCCCAGCAGTCGCCGTGACGGAGGCGTTGGGGCCCGCGCATCTTCTGGCCGGGCTACGGCGAGCGGGCGCAGACCCGAGACTGCCAAGCGGTGCCCACGGCCTCGCCATTGCGCTGGGTGGTGTAGGGCTGACCCTTGAGGATCTCGTGCGGCTTTATGCGGCCATCGGCAATGGCGGACAGGCGGTGGATTTGCGAGGGCAGACAGCGCCAAGCGCCGACTTCATACCACATCAGGTCATGGATACCGCCGCAGCATGGCATGTGGCCAATATCCTGACCGAAGCACCACGCCCTGCAGGTGTGAAAGGTGCCGGGATCGCGTTTAAGACGGGCACATCCTATGGATATCGGGATGCATGGGCCATCGGGTTTGACGGGCGGCATGTGGTTGGGGTTTGGATGGGGCGGCCAGATGGCACGCCGGTCCCTGGCGCCTTTGGCGCAGATTTGGCAGCCCCCGTATTGTTTGATGCATTCGCACGGATCAAACCCGCGACCGATCCCATTGCCGCGCCACCGCATCATGCCTTGATACTGCCAACCGCACAGTTGCCCCGGCATCTGCAACAATTTGGCAATCCGAAGAGCAACGACATGGCCGCACCTAAAATCGCCTTTCCACCTGATGGCGCCGTATTGGAGGGATCAATGGTCACGGTGAAGGTTCGCGATGGGCAGGCGCCCTTCGTCTGGCTAGCAAATGGTGAGCCGGTGGCGCGCACGCATCGGTCACAAGTTGACATCGCAGCGCCAGGGATCGGGTTTTCATCGCTGACGGTTATCGATGCCAATGGTCAGTCAGATCAGGCGCAGATTGCAATTGAATGACCTAGGACTATTCCGCATGGCTTGATCACATTGCCACGATGATCGTTGATGTGGCCTTGTGGTCCAGAGCAATTCGCGGCAATTGGGCACAGTGTCTTCCTGTCCAAAATTGACCAAAACCGATGTTAGCAAAAAGGTATGTGTCAGTATGAAAAAATTTCTCACCCTCGCGCTTCTTACCTGCCCGTCCTTTGCCGTGGCAGCTGATTACGCAATTGGTGATCTGATGATCATGCATCCTATCGCGTTCGAGACAACGAAAACCGCCATGTCAGGTGCCGGTTACATGACGGTCACCAATAACGGCGACACGGCGGACCGGATCATCCGCGCTGAAGCAGATTTTCCCCGCGTCATGCTGCATGAAACGACAATCACGGACGGCGTCGCAACAATGACCCATCTTGAAGGGGTCGAAATTCCGGCAGGTGCAACGATTACGTTTGAACCCGGCGGAAAACATGTGATGTTCATGGGGCTGAACGGCGATCCGTTCGAGGTTGGTGAAGAAATCAACGTCAAACTGGTGTTTGAGAATGCGGGCGAGATTGACGTCCTCTTTGAAGTGGAAGCGCGTGATCAAACCGGTGACAAGGCCGAGGATCACAGCGGGCACTAGAGCGTGTCAACGCTGAACGAAGGCGCCCCACAGCAAAAAAACCGTGTGAGGTTCAGTTTAAGATCAGCCTTCGTTTTCCCGGCTCAGCAGATCAAACTTGCGTAGCTTGACATAAAGCGATTGCCGGGACAGGCCCAGCATCTCTGCCGCGGCGACCCGGTTATTCATCGTCAGCTCAACCGCCGTTTCGATGCACATCTTTTCGACGACATTTGTCGTCTCAGCCACAATATCCTTGAGCGTCGCACTGCCCACCAATTCGACAACAGACCGCATGCTTTCATCACTTGTCGGGTTGATCGTGTTACGGTTTGCTTCCGCGTGATTGGCATCCCGGAATACAAAGGCGAAGACAGGTTCGGTTCCAGCCATCAGCCGCGTGACGGAAACCTCAACCGATCGAGGGCTGCCATAATCGCCCGCGATCTTTGTTGCATAGATACGCATGCTGCCGGTTCGGGTGGCATTCTCCATCATGACGCGCAGGTCAACACTGCCCCGCAGAAGATAATCGGCCAAGTTCCGTTCCCTGATCTGAACGTCATGTGCGGCATCGATCAGGCGCAGGAACGCGTCATTCACCGAAAGAATCTGCCCCGCCTCCTTCGCAAATGCGATGGCTTCGGGACCTTCTGTGTAAAGGTCATGCAAATTGCGGGTCAGGTCGTTGGTATTTGCTGTGCGTTCGTCGGAAGGTTTGATCCGGCATAGCAGAACACGGTCACCTGCCGTCCGGAACAGCGTTGGTGTGATAGCCACGCCGACCCCGCTGCCGCGCAGCTCCAGTGTTTCTCTGGGATCACCTTCGGCAATTGCGTAGCTTGTCAGGTTCGTGATCAGATCGCCGCGTTTGCGCTGTTCAAAACAGCCTGCAAATGCCGTACCGATCAATTTCTCGCGCGGTCGACCAAGCAAGGTTGCAGCGGCGGCGTTCGCCTCTGACACGTCCCCGGTTTGCACCGATACGAACACAACAGCCTCTGACGCGCTGTCCATCAGCACACGAAACCGTGTATCGTAGTCCCGCTGCGCCTCGTAATCACGTTCAAGCGCCAATTGTGCCTTGACCAGTTGCTGCTGCATCTCCGCAATTGGGCGAAGATCGCGGCCAAGCAGCAAAATCGCACCGTCAGGGCCAATGCGATGAAAGCTGTATCTGACCGGAAACTCCCACTGGCCAAGATTGTCGGTATGGTTCAATTCGACCGGTCGCACGGTCTTTGCGCCATCAAGGAATGTGGCCAACCGGCTGTCGAATTTTGACACGCTTTCGATAGTCAGCGCGCCGCGAATATCCTTGCCTTCCCAATGCTCAAGTTTTTGAAAGGCTTCATTGTTGGGGCTGACAAGGACAGAAAGAACGGTGCCAGCATCGGAGATGACGATGCCCAGGTCCGCAACTTCGGCAATGATATCGCCCAGTATTTCGGGGGCGATCAAAGGAATTGCGCCGCTACTCCAGTATTTTGCACCGCGGGACGTCATCCCTGCCGTGCCAAGATTTGTTGCCCCGCCATCAGTCACGCCCTGCGCGTCATCAGCGGCTGGCCGGTGGTTGCCACGTTCAGGTTGCAAAGCTGAATAGCCTGATCTGGTTGTGCTGTCGCATGGTCCGCGCCCGTTAGTGCCTTAACATCGTCCACCGTTTCAACCTCCAGAATAGAACCGCCTACGACAATGGGTAAATGCTGATCGGCTGCATTTCTTACTACATCGACGATCCGGCGCAGTGATTCAAGGCTTTCGCCTCGCGAGGAGGAAACAAAGACAGCATCAAAGCCAGTGCGCTGCATACGCGCGGCTATCTCTTCCACGCGTACACCCAGCGTCAAACGGACCGACAGTCCCTTACGGCGCAGCTGCCCGGCGAGAACCATGGCGCCCAGCGTGTGATAGATTTCCTGCGCAACAATCAGCATCACAGATGGTGCCGTCGGATCGGCGGAATTGTCACCTGACCAGTCGGGGCCGAGATCCCGCAGCATTGATTGCAATCGCGAAACGCCGATTGTGACTCCGGCAAAGCCCAATTCGTCAGAACACCACATGTCACCCATCCGACGAGCCAGTTCTGGAATGTAGTTGTCGGCCACATCTTCACGGCTGATCCCCGATGCCAGCGCTTGCTCCAACGCTGCGCCACAAGCGTCACGACAGGCACTAAGGGCGGCAACATGCATGCTATTCAAAATGTCGCCATCAAGATTTTCGGGGGGCTGACCTATCGGAGCCTGCGCGACGCCAGCAATCGCTGCATTATCACGCAACGGCATCGCATCGTCCTGCGATTTGGCATCTATGTTCCGATGTTCGGGCATGCACGCAATCCTTTTGTTGAATTCGCGCTTTCTCGTAACCAATGCAGCATTACCAAGCATTGTCCCGCGCAGCACTCTGAATGTCAAAGAAAATTGACATGTTGCCGTTCTGGCCGGTTGGTTTTGGCCTCAATACGTTGAAAATAATGACAAATAGAATAGATAAACGGTAGGGACGCACAGTCAGTCGTGGTCACGGGTATGCTGTAAGTTAAAGTTGACACATTGCCCAACTGACACCTAATCTAGAAACATGGGATTGTCAGGGACCGTTTACATGTCTGTCACCAATACCGATCCGACCAGTGTTTCAGCGGTCGTTTCCGCACGACCAAAACAACTCTATACAGATGCTGAACGTGCCCGCCGTGACAGCACCAAATGGACCCTGGTGCAAGGGGTTCTGGCACCGCTTCAATTCCTGGTTTTCCTGATCTCGCTCGCACTGGTGATCCGATACCTTTCGACAGGCGAGGGGTATGAGGCCGCGACTTGGTCCATCGTGGTCAAAACGGCCGTGCTTTTGCTGATCATGGTGACCGGTGCGATCTGGGAAAAAACCGTGTTTGGGCAATATCTTTTTGCCCCGGCATTTTTCTGGGAGGACGTGTTCAGCTTTGCTGTTATCGCATTGCATCTGCTGTATATTTTCGCGCTCTGGGTTGGTGCGCTTGCCCCTGTCACCCTGATATATCTCGCACTTTCAGCCTATGCTGCTTACGTCGTCAATGCTGCCCAATTTGTGTGGAAATTGCGCATGGCCCGGTTGGATGCGGAGGCCCGCGTATGAACGCCCCGCTGCCCCGAACAAATGGTGGCTGTCGCGACGCGCCAGTACTCAAGGAACGGGGCCAACGCGAGGTGTTTTGCGGCCTGACGGGCATCATATGGTTGCACCGCAAGATGCAGGATGCGTTCTTCCTTGTTGTTGGCTCACGCACCTGCGCGCATCTGCTCCAATCAGCGGCGGGCGTGATGATCTTTGCCGAACCACGATTCGGGACAGCGATTCTGGAAGAATCAGATTTGGCTGGCCTTGCCGACGCGCATGAGGAGCTGGATCGCGAGGTTGCCCGGCTGTTAGAGCGGCGTCCGGACATCCGGCAGCTGTTCCTTGTCGGATCCTGCCCATCCGAGGTGATCAAGATTGATCTGGCACGGGCGGCAGAGCGGCTTAGTCAGGTACATGCGCCCCATGTACGGGTGCTGAACTATTCAGGCTCAGGGATCGAGACGACATTCACCCAAGGCGAAGATGCGTGTCTGGCATCCATGGTGCCGGTGCTGAAAGACACAACAGCCCGCGAGTTGCTGGTGGTCGGTGCCCTGCCCGATGTGGTTGAGGATCAGATGCTAGGCCTGCTTTCTGATCTGGGTGTTGGTCCAGTGCGTTTGCTACCCGCCCGACGTATTGACAACACAACAGCGATTGGCCCGAACACCGTCTTTGCCCTGACCCAGCCATTCCTGGGCGATACCCATGCCGCGTTGGAACGGCGCGGCGCCCGGCATATCGCGGCCCCGTTCCCCTTTGGCGATGAAGGCACAACAGCGTGGTTACGTGCGATTGCGACTGAGTTCGACGTCAATGAGGACAGGTTCGAAGCCGTCACCGCCGCACCGCGCGCCCGTGCCCGCAAGGCGATCGCGCAGGCAGCCGAGGTGTTGAACGGCAAATCGGTGTTCTTCTTCCCCGACAGTCAGCTTGAAATCCCCCTCGCCCGGTTCCTGACCCGCGAATGCGGGATGAAAGCGGTCGAGGTTGGCAGCCCTTACATTCACGACGCTTTGCATGGTCCCGACCTTGATCTGCTACCCGCAGGTCCGCAGATTTCCGAAGGGCAGGATGTGGACAAGCAACTGGCCCGCGCCCGCGACGCCCGCCCTGATCTGACGGTCTGTGGCCTCGGTCTCGCTAACCCGTTGGAAGCCGAAGGGTTATCCACCAAGTGGGCCATCGAGCTGGTCTTTACCCCGGTCCATTTCTACGAACAGGCGGGTGATCTGGCCGGTCTGTTTTCGCGCCCGCTGCGGCGGAAATCGGTGCTTCGTTTGGAGGCGGCCGAATGACTGCTCTGCGCCCAGAATTGCAACCGAGTGCGGTCGCATTTGGCTCCGCCAAACACTTTCCCGCACCTGGTCAAAGCCGGAGACTTTGCCCATGAAACTTACGGTGTGGACATATGAAGGCCCGCCGCATGTTGGCGCTATGCGCGTCGCCACAGCGATGAAGGGGCTGCATTACGTCCTGCACGCCCCACAGGGCGATACCTATGCCGACCTGCTGTTCACGATGATCGAACGGCGCAACCACCGCCCGCCGGTCACCTACACGACATTTCAGGCGCGCGATCTGGGGTCGGATACCGCCACGCTCTTCAAGCAATCCTGTCAGGAAGCCGTCGACCGCTTCGATCCGCAGGCGATCATCGTCGGTGCGTCCTGTACGGCGGAACTGATTCAGGACGATCCAGCGGGACTGGCCGAAACGATGGGCCTGTCGATTCCCGTGATCCCGCTGGAACTGCCCAGCTATCAGCGCAAAGAAAATTTTGGCGCTGACGAAACCTTTTATCAGATCGTCAAGCATCTGGCGCAACCGCAAGATCGTACGGCGCGGGTGACCTGCAACATTCTGGGGCCAACCGCGCTTGGCTTTCGTCATCGTGACGATGTGGAAGAAATCACCGGCCTGCTGTCTGACCTGGGGATCGACGTGAATGTTGTGGCCCCACTTGGGGCGACACCCGGCGATATCGCCCGTCTGCCTGCCGCCCATTTCAACGTGTTGCTGTCGCCCGAAACCGGGGAAACTGCCGCCCGTTGGCTGGAAAAGAACCACGGTCAGCCTTACACCAAAACCATGCCCATCGGCGTCGGCGCGACCCGCGATTTCATCGCAGAGGTCGGGGCGATTACGGGCCTGCCTTGCACCCCTGATGAAAGCCGGTTGCGGATGCCATGGTGGTCGCGGTCTGTGGACAGCACCTATTTGACCGGCAAGCGCGTGTTTATCTTTGGCGATGGCACCCATGTCGCCGCCCATACCCGCGTCGCGCGCGATGAAATGGGTTTCGAGGTGGTTGGCATCGGTTGCTACAACCGTGAAATGGCGCGACCCATTCGGGCGCTGGCCAAGGAATACGGTGTCGCCGCGCTGATTACGGATGACTATCTGGAAGTCGAGAAGGCAATTGAGAAGCTGAGCCCCGAAATGATCCTTGGCACCCAGATGGAGCGCCATATCGGCAAACGGTTGGGTATTCCTTGCGCTGTCATCTCGGCCCCTGTCCATGTGCAGGATTATCCAGCGCGCTATTCGCCGCAGGTTGGTTTTGAAGGCGCCAATGTCATTTTCGACACGCTGATCCATCCGCTTGTGATGGGGCTGGAAGAACATCTGCTGACCATGTTCCGCGATGACTTTGAGTTCCACGACGCTGCCGGACCAAGCCATCACGGCGGGCAGCACCAGATGGCCGATGCTGGAGCCTCCGGCGGGAGTATTTCGGGCAAAATGATAGAACAGGTGGCTGCCGACGATAACGTGATTTGGTTGTCGGATGCAGAGCGGGAATTGAAGAAAATTCCGTTTTTTGTGCGCGGGAAGGCCCGGCGAAATACCGAGACATTTGCTGTCGAACGCGGGCTGCACGAAATCAGCCTCGATACGCTTTACGAAGCAAAGGCCCATTATGCGCGATGAGGTGATCCATAAACCTTACCGCGTGGTGATCGTCACGCTGGATGCCCATGCCGCAGGACCATGCATGCGCGTGACTGACCGGCTGGCGATGGATTTCCCGGGATTGGAGCTGCAGGTGCTATCATCTGCCGAATGGGGTGAAAGCCCCGAAGCACTGGCAGCGGCGCGGGATGCGATTTCAAAAGGCGATATCGTCATCGCGAACCTGTTGTTCCTCGAGGAACATATCCACGCCATCCTGCCCGCGATGCAGGCCCGCCGCGATGATTGCGATGCGATGGTTGGCATGATCGCCGATGCCGAAATCGTCAAACTGACCCGAATGGGTGATCTGGATATGGCCAAGCCTGCCAGCGGCGCGATGGCGTTGTTGAAAAAGCTGCGCGGGTCTTCCAAGCCTTCGACCGAGAATGGCGCAAAGAAGATGCGTATGCTGCGCCGCCTACCGAAGATCCTGAAGCTCATCCCCGGCAAGGCACAGGATTTGCGTGCCTGGTTCCTGTCAATGCAATATTGGCTGGGCGGGTCGGACGATAATGTCGAACAGATGATCCGCTTCCTGATTGGCCGTTATGCCAACCGGCCTGATTGGCGTGGGGCCACTGCGGATGCTCCCATCGAATATCCCGATGTCGGCTTATACCATCCCGACCTGCCGTGCCCTCGCATTACAACTGATCTGGCTGATCTGTCCGCGCCCGCGACACTAGTTGCTACGGTGGGTGTTTTGATGCTGCGGTCTTATGTACTCGCCTCTGACTGCGCCCATTACGATGCGGTGATCCGTGCGTTTGAAGCGAAGGGTATGCGTGTGATTCCTGCTTTTGCCGGTGGGTTGGACGGTCAGCCGGCGGTTGAGACCTATTTCGATGGTCGCGTGGATGCCATGGTGTCGCTGACCGGTTTTTCACTTGTCGGTGGTCCCGCCTATAATGATAGCGACAAGGCCATCGCGCTGTTGCAGCGGCTGAATGTCCCCTATATCGCCGCGCAACCACTGGAGTTCCAAACGCTGGAGCAATGGGAGGTAAGTGCCCAAGGCCTCGGCCCAATTGAAACCACCATGCTGATCGCATTGCCCGAACTCGACGGAGCGACAAACCCGACAGTTTTCGCCGGGCGGCATAGTCAGGACAGCGTATTGGCATCCGAATGCAAGGCCATGGCGCCTTGCCCTGAACGTATTGATGTGCTGGCGGAAAAAACACTGCGCCTCGCCAGCTTGCGTCGGAAACGCAATGCCGAAAAGAAGGTTGGTATTGTCCTGTTCGGTTTTCCACCCAATGCGGGGGCCGTTGGCACAGCAGCTTATCTGAGTGTGTTTGAAAGCCTGTTCAATACGCTGACCGCGATGCGGGCCGATGGTTATGCCGTTGATGTGCCCGGCAGCGTGGATGATCTGCGCGCTGCGATCCTGCAAGGCAATGCTGCGCAATATGGCCAGCAGGCCAATGTGGCCGCCCATGTGGATGCCGATACGATTGTGCGCACCTCTAGACATCTGGCAGAGGTCGAGGCCGTTTGGGGCCCCGCACCTGGCAAGCATCAGACGGACGGGCGCGGTGTTTATGTGCTGGGTAAGCAATTGGGGAATGTGTTTGTCGGCGTGCAGCCTGCCTTTGGCTATGAGGGCGACCCGATGCGGTTGTTGTTCGAGCGCGGTTTTGCCCCAACGCATGCTTTTGTCACCTTCTATGATTGGTTGCGGAACACCTATCAGGCCGATGTGCTGCTGCATTTCGGAATGCATGGTGCACTTGAATTCATGCCGGGAAAACAGGCGGGGTTGAGTGGCAAGGATTGGCCGGACCGGCTGATCGGCGAGATGCCGAACGTATATCTTTATGCGGCGAACAACCCGTCTGAGGCGACGTTGGCCAAGCGCCGCGCCAATGCCGTGATAGTCACGCATCTGACGCCGCCATTGACGACGGCGGGGCTCTATAAGGGGTTGGCGGAGTTGAAAGACAGCCTGACCCGCTGGCGCGAAATGTCAGACTGCGATGATCAGCGGGCTGATTTGGAACAGTTGATCCGCGATCAGGCCAACGCGGTCGACATGAATGCCCGCGATATCGATGCGCTGTGGCTGAAACTGGCTGAGACTGAAGGCGCGCTGATCACTGAAGGTCTGCATGTGGTCGGCAAGCCGCTATCGAGCGCCGCGCGGGTCGACATGCTGCGGCTGATGCCGGAAGGTGAGGCGCGGGATCGCGCCGCGGAGTTATTGCGCGAAGATCATGAATTGCCAGCGTTGATGCGGGCACTTTCGGGTCATTACATCGCGCCGGTGCCGGGTGGTGATCTAATCCGGTCGCCGGAAATTGTGCCAACTGGCCGCAATATTCATGCGTTTGACCCATTCCGTATGCCGACAGCATTTGCCATCTCGGAGGGGACAAAACAGGCTGACTTGTTGTTGGAAACGCATGCGGCGATGCCTCGGACCGTTGCGCTGGTGCTTTGGGGTTCGGACAATATAAAATCCGATGGTGGGCCGATTGGACAGGCTTTGGCCTTGATGGGTGCTGCGCCCCGATTTGACAGTTTCGGGCGCTTGTCCGGAGCTGACTTGATCCCACTGTCAAAACTGGGGCGACCACGGATTGATGTGGTGATGACCTTGTCTGGTATCTTCCGCGATCTGCTACCTTTGCAAACACGTATGCTGGCTGAGGCCGCATTGACATGTGCGCAGGCGGATGAGCCGTTGGAGCAGAATTTCATCCGCGCACATACGCTGGCCTATTCCCAAGAGATGGGTTGCGATCTGGAGACGGCTGCTTTGCGCGTGTTCTCGAATGCAGAAGGCGCTTATGGGGCGAACGTTAACCAGCTGGTCGATAGTTCCGCCTTTGGTGATGAGGATGAATTGGCCGATGCCTATGAGGCGCGCAAGTCTTTTGCCTATGGTGTGAATGGCAAAGCGGCACAGAACCCGGAACTGTTGCAAAAAGCGCTCAAGGACGTTGATTTGGCCTATCAAAATTTGGAGTCCGTTGAGCTTGGCGTCACAACGGTTGACCACTATTTCGACACGCTTGGCGGCATTTCGCGGGCGGTGAAGCGGGCAAAGGGCTCTGCTGCGCCAGTCTATATCGGCGATCAGACCCGCGGATCGGCCAAGGTACGGACATTGCAGGACCAGGTCGCACTGGAAACGCGCAGCCGATCGCTGAACCCGAAATTCTATGAGGCTTTGCTGAACCACGGCCATGAGGGCGTGCGCCAGATTGAGGCCCATGTCACGAATACAATGGGCTGGTCGGCAACGACGGGTGAGGTGGAGCCGTGGGTGTATCAGCGCCTGTCTGAGACATTTGTACTGGATGATGCGATGCGGGCACGGCTGGCGGCGTTGAACCCGCAAGCATCGATGCGCATGGCCAACCGGTTATTGGAAGCGTCGGATCGCGAATACTGGGCGCCGGATGAGGCCACATTGGCCGCTTTGCAGGATGCGGCGGACGCGTTGGAAGATCACATGGAAGGGGTGGCTGCGGAATGACATCGCATATTTCATATGCTTGCGCCTGCGGCGGGCGGGTCAAGGGGGCACAGCCCCCTCGGTGCGGTGCACCTCACCCCCGGAGTATTTTTGGCAAAATGATGAAGCAGGAAGGAGGCTCTGATGAGCCCCAAGGATAATGTGCCTGACCTCAAGGGGTTGGATGGTGAGGGATCCGTTCAGGTCCATCAGCCCGACGATGCCAAGATCGAAGGCGCGAAGGTGTTTTCTGTTTATGGCAAGGGTGGGATTGGGAAATCGACCACGTCTTCCAATCTGTCTGCCGCTTTTTCAATGCTCGGTAAGCGTGTGTTGCAGATTGGCTGTGATCCCAAGCATGACAGTACCTTTACACTAACCGGTTCGCTGGTTCCGACGGTGATTGATATCCTCAAAGAGGTTGATTTTCATGCCGAAGAGTTGCGCCCTGAGGATTTCATCTTTGACGGTTTCAACGGTGTGAAATGTGTCGAGGCCGGTGGCCCCCCTGCGGGGACTGGGTGTGGTGGTTATGTTGTTGGCCAAACTGTAAAATTGCTCAAGCAGCATCACCTTTTGGAAGACACGGATGTGGTGATTTTTGATGTGCTGGGCGACGTGGTTTGCGGCGGTTTTGCTGCCCCTTTGCAGCATGCAGACAGGGCGCTGATTGTCACCGCCAATGACTTTGACAGCATCTATGCGATGAATCGGATCATTGCTGCTGTTCAGGCCAAGGCCAGCAACTATAAGGTGAGGCTCGCAGGTTGTGTGGCCAACCGTAGCCGTGAGACGGATGAGGTGGATCGTTACTGCAAGACCGTTGGGTTCAACCGCATTGCCCATATGCCTGATCTGGATGCCATTCGCCGTAGCCGTCTGAAAAAGAAAACACTTTTCGAGATGGAAGACGAGGAAGACATCGTCCAGGTGCGCAAGGAATACGTCCGCCTGGCAGAGACATTGTGGAACGGGACAGAGCCGCTGGCCCCCGCCCCGCTGCCCGATCGTGAGATTTTTGAGTTACTGGGATTTGATTGATGAAAACACTGTCGGCAAAGCGTCGGACAAACGTCGGACTTGCGTATGGCAAGGTTTCCGCCGCCTGTGAGGTGCCTGCATGACGCAATATGCCGCCACACGCGACCGGGTCGAAGATTACTTTGACCGTTCCGCCACCAAAGTCTGGGAGCGGTTGACATCGGATGCGCCTGTGTCAAGCATTCGCGCGACAGTTCGTGCGGGCCGGGATCAGATGCGTGATCTGCTGTTAGATCAGTTCCCGGCGGATCTGCGTGGTGCCCGTATTCTGGATGCGGGCTGCGGCACCGGGGCGATGGCGGTAGAATTGGCCAAGCGTGGCGCACAGGTTGTCGCCGTTGATATTTCACCCGCGCTG
This sequence comes from uncultured Paracoccaceae bacterium, assembly GCA_947503925.1. GTDB lineage: Bacteria > Pseudomonadota > Alphaproteobacteria > Rhodobacterales > Rhodobacteraceae > Yoonia. Next base: position 62,577 of record CANNFQ010000009.1, read on the forward strand.
ATCGATATCGCCAAGCAACGGGTCCCAGCCGGATTATCCGGTGATATCGATTGGGTGGCTGGCGATATGCTGGATGCGACCAAGGGCGGGTTTGACCATGCGGTCGCGATGGATTCGCTGATCTATTACAACCCCGATGACGTGGCCGCCGTGTTGGGCCGTGCCGCCCCCCGCGTGCGTGGCAAGTTCGCCTTTACCCTGCCACCACGTACCCCAATGCTGATGGCGATGTGGCGTGTGGGCAAACTGTTCCCCCGCGCGGATCGCAGTCCGACCATGGTGCCGCAGACAACCGCTGGCGTTGCCAATGCGCTGCGCAAGGCAGGTGTTGCGGGACAGCTGCGCGAGGTTTCCCGCGTCAAATCGGGTTTCTACATCTCAAACGCCCTTGTGTTTGAGGGGGGTGGGTCATGATTTTCCGCGCCGCTGCCCTGAAGAAAGTATCGGTCAGCCTGCTGCCCTTTGGTGATGCGGTGAGTGAAGACCTGCCGCTGGGCCAGTTGCTGCGCCTGTCGCTGTTCCAAGTGTCGGTGGGCATGGCGGCGGTGATGCTGCTGGGGACGCTGAACCGGGTGATGATCGTGGAGCTGAATATCGGCGCCATGCTGGTTGCGGCGATGATTGCCATTCCGGTGCTGGTGGCCCCGTTCCGGGCGCTGGTTGGGTTCAAATCAGATAATTACAAATCAGCCATCGGCTGGAAGCGCATCCCTTATCTGTGGTTTGGGACGATGTGGCAGTTCGGCGGGTTGGCCATCATGCCCATGGCGCTGCTGGTCCTGTCGGGTGACCGCACGTTGGATATGCCATGGGCCGGTTATGCAGGCGCGGCGCTAGCGTTTTTGCTGACCGGGATTGGCATGCACATGACCCAGACTGCTGGTCTGGCGCTGGCCGCAGATCGTGCCACGGATGAAACCCGCCCCAAGGTCGTGGCCCTGCTTTATGTTATGAACCTTGTCGGGATGGCGGTTTCGGCGCTGATTATCGGCGCGCTGTTGCGCGATTATTCTGCCCTTAGGCTGGTGCAGGTTGTGCAGGGTACGGCAGTTGTGACCTTGCTTTTGAACCTGATTGCCTTGTGGAAGCAGGAAAAGGTCACCCCTATGACCAAGGCCCAGCGCGCGGCGGCAAGCCCGACATTCCGCGATGCTTGGCGCGATCTGGCCGATGGCGGTGATGCGGGCCGCCTGTTGGCCGTTGTGTTTATCGGGACCATGGCCTTCAACATGCAAGACGTGCTGCTGGAACCTTATGGCGGTGAAATTCTGGGCCTGTCTGTATCGGCCACGACCCTGCTGACGGCCATGTGGGCTGCGGGCGCGTTGGTTGGTTTTGGTGTTGCCGCCCGTTGGCTGGCGCGGGGGATCGACCCCTACCGGATGTGTGCGCGCGGTATTCTGGCCGGTGTTGCGGCGTTTTGCGCGGTGATTTTTTCCGCGCCGATGGCATCGCCGGTTCTGTTTTATGCCGGTGCCGCCCTGATCGGGTTTGGCGGCGGTTTGTTCGGGGTTGCCACCCTGACGGCGGCCATGACCATGCCGACACTCGGTGCGGCCGGGCGTGGCCTTGCGCTGGGCGCTTGGGGTGCGGCCCAAGCCACGGGCGCTGGCCTGTCTATCTTTATCGGGGGCACCATGCGTGACCTTGTGAACCATGCCGCTGGGAACGGCACATTGGGAGAGGCGCTCGCCACGCCTGCCACCGGCTATTCGGTCGTGTACCACACCGAAATTGGCCTTCTTTTCATCACTTTGGTCGTCCTTGGCCCGCTTGTGCGGGTCATGGCCGTGCCGAACCGGACATCTGGCAAGCTGGGTTTGCCGGATTTCCCGACCTAACCACCGAAAGGACAACACAATGGTTGGTGTAGATTTTTTTGGAAACTTTGATCTGGCGAGCGCTGCGATATGGCTTTTCTGGATCTTTTTTGCAGGGCTGATTTATTACCTGCAGACCGAGAATATGCGCGAAGGCTATCCCTTGCGTGACGATGATGACGGGGTGCCTGCCAATGAAAGCCTTTGGCCCATGCCAAAGGAAAAGACATTTCATCTGCGTGATGGCCGGGGTGAGCTGACCGTTCCGTCGAAAGAGTATGAAGATAGCAAGATGCGCACCGATCTGGCGCTTGAGCCTTCCTCTGCCTCGACCGGGTCGCCTTGGATTCCGACCGGTGATCCGATGATTGATGGTGTTGGCCCTGCCGCCTGGGCCCCGCGCAAGGATCATCCCGAACTGGATGCCCATGGTCATGTCAAGATCAGGCCGATGGCGACATTGGATGATTTCCATGTCTCTGCCGGGCGTGATCCGCGCGGCAAGCCTGTTGTGGGCGGCGATGGAGAGGTTGTCGGCCGTGTGACCGATATGTGGGTGGATGTTCCCGAACAGATGGTTCGTTTCATGACCGTTGATCTGAACCCGGAAGGCACCGGCAAGACCCGTCTGATCCCGATGAATATGGCCAAGATCGGCGCTGACCGTGTGACCGTTCGGTCGCTGCACGCCCATAACTGGGATGGCGTGCCAGCCACCAAGAAGGCCGATGAGGTCACATTGCTCGAAGAGGATAAGATCATGGCCTATTACGCAGGCGGCACCATGTACGCCACCCCGGCCCGGTCCCAAACTGTCCTGTGATGAACCGCAGGTCCCGTCCAGCCAACGGGGCCGTTCCACCCATGCCAGAGGGAAGCTGCCATGAGCCATGATGACTTCAAATTCGAACCCGTCCGGGGATTACCGGAAGAGTTGCCCAAGGATGAACATATCCTGTGGCAGGGTGCCCCGGACCCCCGCCGATTGGCCCGCGAGGCGCTGAGCGTTCGTTGGGTGGGTGGGTATTTTGCCCTGCTGTCTGTTTGGCGCATTGGTGCATCATCTGCCGACTTCCCCTTTGGCGTGGCGCTGTTGCATGGGTTGCCATTTATCGTGTCGGGGCTGATCGCTTGCGGCATCCTTTATGGCATTGCTTATGTGCAGGCCCGGTCCACTGTTTATACACTCACGAATAAGCGGGTGGCGATGCGTATTGGTGCTGCCCTGACGATGACGCTGAACCTGCCTTATATCTGCATCGGCACGGCGAAGCTGGATCTGAAGCCATCGGGCCATGGCACGCTGGCCTTTGAGTTGATCGGCGACACCCGCCTGTCATACATGATGACCTGGCCGCATGTCCGGCCTTGGCGCATGGCGCGGACCCAGCCCGCCCTGCGTTGCATTCCGGATGCCGAAAAAATTGCCCGAATTTTCGCCGACGCCGCCGAGACCCGGATTTCCCAGCCTCAGGTTGCGCGCGTCGATCATCATGACGGCGGTGCCGTCGCAGCGGAGTAAGCATCATGTCACTCGCTAAACAAATGCGTCATCGCGACAAGGAAATGGTCCCCAGGATTCTGGTACAGGGCATGTTCGCCCTGATGGCGGCAAGTCTAGCCATCGTGGCCTATGCCCAATGGTTTGATGTGCCCCAGCGGGGTGTGCTGATCGAGGCCCCGATCGTGCAATCGATTGATGTTGTGCTCACCGGGGACCGGGAAGGCACGTTTGAAGTCTACGATCTGGCAGGCACGCAAATCGCCGCCTCTTACGAAAACAAGGCCGGGTTTATCGGTGTCATGGGCCGGGTCATTGACCGCGAACGGACGGTGCGTGGTCTGCCGGTGGATGCGCCATTGCAAGTGGTTCGCCGTGACAATGGCCATGTGGCCATCATCGACCCCAGCACGGGTCATGTGTTCGAGTTGATTGGGTACGGAAAAGACAACGTTGCTGCCTTTGCGCAGCTTTTGAACTGAAACCTGCGCCGGGGCTCGCCACCCCAAGGCGCATCAAATGTGAAAGGGAACGCACATGGGATTGCTATTCAGAGAGAAAGAAACCGCACCTTGCACGGTGACGATTTCGCACCGTTTTGAGGAGTTATCGGCACATGTCCGGCTAGATAACGGGGCGATCATTCACCCCGGCGACACTGTGCAGGTGCTGGGACCCGAGATCATGGCCGCCTTTGGCGAGATGATCGAGGAAAAGCGCACCGCCGTGATCACCCGCGCCAGCAAGCTGGAACAGATGTGGACCCGCGCGACGGGTGATCTGGAGTTCATGGAGCTGTGCGAGTTTTCGTTCAGCGAGGAGGTGATGTCATGAATATGCATTCATCAGACGCCAGCACCGCGGAAGAGGCCATTGCCGCACAAGAGGCGTTGCCACCGCTGACAAACGAGGAAGCCACGCAAGTCGCGATGTCGAACACCCTGCTGACCCCGCGTTTCTACACCACTGATTTTGATGAAATGGACGCGATTGATGTGACACCCGTCCGTGGTGAATGGGACAAGCTGATTGCCCAGATGAAATCGGACCCCAACAAGGGCCATTTCAAGAAGAACGAAGACTGGGACAAGGTTGATTGGGACGGCATGGAACCCGCATTGAAGGCGGAGTTCATCGACTTTCTGATTTCATCCTGCACGGCTGAATTTTCGGGCTGTGTACTTTACAAGGAGATGAAACGCCGTGGCTCGAACGAGGATATCACAACCCTGTTCCAACTGATGGCACGCGACGAGGCACGCCATGCAGGCTTCATCAACGATGCCCTGCGCGAGGCGGGGATCGCAGTGAACCTTGGCTTTCTGACGCAGGCCAAGAAATACACCTATTTCCGACCAAAGTTCATCTACTACGCGACCTACCTGTCTGAGAAGATTGGGTATGCCCGGTATATCACCATCTATCGTCATCTGGAAAAGCATCCCGAACATCGGTTCCACCCGATTTTCAAATGGTTCTGCGAATGGTGCAATGATGAGTTTTCGCATGGTGAGGCATTCGCCCTGTTGTTGAAAACCGATCCAAAGCTGACCGAAACTTGGGTCAACCGCATGTGGATCAAGTTTTTCCTGACGGCGGTGTTTTCGACCATGTGGGTCCGTGACCATCAGCGGCCTGAATTCCACAAGGCGCTGGGCGTTGATCCCGAATGGTACGGGCAGGAAGTGTTCCGCAAGACATCCGATATCTCGCGTCAGGTGTTTCCGATGGTGCTGGATATCGATCATCCGCGCTGGAAGCCGACATTGCGCCGGATGGAAGCCGCCAATGTGCAGATCGCCCAAGGTCGCAAGCAAGGCGGTTTTGGTGGTTGGCTGAAACGTATGACCGGATCAGCCAAGGCTGGGTTCGCCTTTGTGTCGCTGCTGACCATTCCGGTTGAGAAAAGCACGGTGCCTGCATCGCCACGCATGGAGCCCGCTTACTGATGACATCGCCCTGGATCGCATCGCTGTTTGCCATTTTCGTCTGGTGGTTTTCCACCGGGGCGATTTTGGTGGCGGTGCGTCGGGCGGACCGGCTGGGCACCCATGGGATGACCGTGTTCAGCTGGCTGCCGCTTTTGGCGCTGGGCATTGTCGCGGTCGTGCTGTCCTTGGCGGATGCAAGCGTGTTTGGCGCCTATATGGGTTTTATCGGTGCATTGGCGATCTGGGGTTGGATTGAACTAGCGTTTCTGGCCGGTGTTATCGCTGGCCCGATGCGCGACGATTGTTTGCCCGGGCTATCGGGCAAGGCACGGTTCCAACGCGCCTTTGGCACCGTGGCTTATCACGAGCTGGCACTGACAATTGGTCTTTTGGGACTTGTCATTGCATCAAGCGGCGCACCAAACCGGATGGCGGTATCAACCTATCTGGTGCTGTTTCTGGCCCGCATCTTTGCCAAGCTGAACCTGTTTTTCGGCGTGCCGCGGATCAATACCGAGTTTGTGCCAGACCGACTGTCACATCTGAAAACCTATTTCCAGCGCGGCCCGGTCACCTTGGCATTTCCCGCGGCGATCACAGCACTGACTGCGCTGCTGGCGGTTTGCGCCGAACGGTTATGGACTGCCGGGTCGGACACAACGGTTGCGGGCTTTGCCCTGCTGACAGCGCTGGCTGCACTCGCCCTGCTTGAACACTGGCTAATGGTGGTTCCGCTGCCTGACGCGAAACTCTGGCGCTGGATGCTACCCGCGCCCAAAACACTGCCCAACGAGGACTGACAGATGGATTTTGACGCCCTATTCAACGAACAACTCGACCAGCTGAAAAGCGATGGGAATTACCGCTATTTCGCTGAGCTGGAGCGCAAATGCGGCAAGTTCCCTCGGGCGGCAAACCATGACGAGGATGGCGTGCGCGACGTCACTGTCTGGTGCTCCAACGACTACCTTGGGATGGGGCAACATCCAAAAGTGATCGCAGCGATGTGCGAAGCTGTCGAACGCACAGGCACCGGCGCTGGCGGCACCCGAAATATTAGCGGCACGAACCATGATCATCTGTTGTTGGAACGCGAATTGGCTGATTTGCATGGCAAGGAGGCCGCCCTGCTGTTTACCAGCGGCTATGTGTCCAATTGGGCCGCCCTGTCTACGCTCGGCAGCCGTCTGCAAAATTGCGTCATTCTGTCAGATGCGGGCAATCACGCATCAATGATCGAAGGTATTCGCCATTCCAAGGCTGACAAGGTGATCTGGCGCCACAATGACGTTGCCGATCTGGAGGCAAAGTTGGCCGCATTGCCTGCGAATGTCCCCAAGATCGTTGCGTTTGAAAGCGTCTATTCCATGGATGGCGATATCGCCCCGATCCGCGAGATCGTCGAAGTGGCGGAAAAATACGGGGCCATGACGTATCTGGACGAAGTGCATGCAGTGGGCATGTATGGCCCCCGTGGCGGAGGTGTCAGCGAACGTGAAGGGCTGGCGGATCGCATCACGTTGATTGAGGGGACATTGGGTAAGGCATTTGGCGTTGTTGGTGGCTATATCACGGGTTCAGCGACCCTTTGCGATTTTATCCGCAGCTTTGCCTCCGGCTTTATCTTTACGACGGCTTTGCCCCCGGCAGTTGCCGCAGCTGCACGGACATCCATCGCATATCTGAAGGAAAGCCAGATCGAACGCGCCCAGCAAAAACGGCAGGTCGCCCGGCTCCGCGCAGCCCTTGATCGCGAAGGCATTCCCCATATGCACAACGAAAGCCATATCGTGCCGGTGCTGATCAAGGATCCGGTGAAAACCCGGATGTTGGCCGATTACCTGATGCGCGAATGGGACATCTATGTGCAGCCAATCAACTATCCGACCGTTCCAAAGGGCACAGAGCGGCTACGTTTCACCCCTTCACCACTACATTCAGACGCCGATATTGATCATCTTATCAATGCGTTAAGCGTACTATGGCGGCAATGCGCACTTGCCCATGCGGTGGCTTGAGGCACATCACGCAATCTTTTGCTGACAGGGGTGGACCCCCCCGCAACATGCATTACATTACGCCCGACTGGGGCGAACGGTCACCAAAGCAGGATCGAAAAGGAACACGATCATGAAGAAATTTACTATTACAGCCGCTCTTGCCGTGCTTGCAGCGCCCGCTTTTGCGGATGGGCATGCATCGACACAAGGCGATGCCGCCGCTGGTGAAGAGCAATTCAACCGGCAATGCGTCGCATGCCACGTCGTTGCAGACGCATCTGGCGAAGTGCTGGCTGGCCGCAATGCAAAGACCGGCCCGAACCTCTATGGTATAGCAGGCCGCTTGCCCGGCAGCATTGAAGGGTTCCGCTATAGCGACTCGGTCGTTGAATTGGGTGAGGCTGGCACATTGTGGACCGAAGAGACATTTGTCGGCTACGTGCAGAACCCAACCGGCTGGCTGCGCGAAATACTCGAGAACCGTCGCGCCCGTGGCAAGATGGCCTATCAGGTACGCGAGGAAAGCCAAGCTTATGACCTCTATGCCTACCTGTCGACTTTCGGCGCTGAATAACCAACAGCAGATCTGAATGACCGGGCCGTCGGAGCATCCTCCGGTGGCCCGTTTTGTTATTGCGCCCCAAGAACACCGACAACAGCTGCGCTGAGCTCGGATATTGCCGCATTGCGCGTGCTCCAATCAGCAGGGCTTTCGGCGATATAGATCGCGACAAAGACAGGTGCGTTACCCGGTGGCGCAATCATCGCCACAATACTGCGCGAGCCGGATCGCCCGCCACCGGATTTGTCAGCGATCGCCCAACCGTCGCGCATCCAATCTGCCAGTTGCTGTCGGGACCCAGGTTGCAGCGCATCTCTGAGGAGCAGTGTTTCCCATGTGGAGATCATAGCCGCAGGCGTTGTTGTGTCCTGTGGGTTGCCGGGTAGATACAAGTTCATCGCAGGCTCCATCCGGTCAAGCCGTGACACCGGATCGCCGATGTCACGCAGGTATCTCGTGACGGCCTCTGTTCCGCCCAGACGCCTGATCAGCAGGTTGGCCGCTGTATTATCGCTTTTATCAAGCGCCCCATAGCAAAGTTCGCCAATCCGCATATCCTCGCCCACGCGGTCCTGCGTCGCCGGTGCGAATGACAGGATATCGGACGTATTCACCCGGATGGTTTCATGGAGCAAGAGCGTTCCGTGATCGACCCGGTCGAGGATCGCGGCGCAAAGCAATGCCTTGAAAGTGCTGTTCAGCGGGAAACGTTCATTCGCCCGATACTCCCATCCCCAATCCGTTCCGCTGTGACGGATCGCAATACCGACACGCCCGCCGATTGCGGCCTCAGTTCTGGTCACCGTATCCGCCAAATCCGTCAGCGCATCAGCGTTTGCGGCCGTTCCGGTGATCATCAGTACTGCGCAGAAAAATCGGCGCCTAAACATCCCAAAAAACGTCATGCGTTATCCTCCGCTCAGTATGGTTATCAAACGCAGCTGGGGTGTCTACGGGTGTTGCGCAAGGCCGATCAGATCGGCGATGGCGGCGGCGTCTTCCTCGTGGGCCAGATGCCCCAAATTTGGCAGTTCGGTCAACCGCGCGTCAGGCAGTTTGGGTAGTACATCCCGGCTGACCTGCGGGGGTACGGCAGTGTCACCAAGGCCCGTAATCAACTGTATCGGGGTATCGATTTGTGGCAGGCGGGCCAGCAGCCCGTCAAGCGACCATTGCGCCATCATGGAAAGGGTCGCATCCACATGGCCTCGGTCGGTTGCCAACCTGTAGTAAAGGTCGACCCCCGCCTGATCCAGTTTTGATCCGGTCCCGGCGATAAGCTTGTCAACACTGCTTCGCGTGGTGGTTGCCGCAAACAGGCTTGCGCTAAACGGTGTTACAGCCAGCGCCTTGGCCATGATCGGAAACAGCCAGCCCGCAACCCCTTTGAAATTGCCCAAGGCGGCATTGATGCCGGTAATCCCCTTTGCAGGTCGTAATCCCAATTCCCACAGCCGCAAGGCAATGGCGACTCCTGCCGAATGCCCAACGATCCGGACAGGTGCAACACCTTCCTGGCGACACAGGCTCAAAAGATCCGCTGCCATATGGTCAAGGCCGCAACGCTGTTGCGCACCCAGCTGGGTAAACCCCTGCCCGGGCAAGTCGATTGCAACGACATGGTTGGTCTTGATCAACAGCGGAAACAAGTGCCGAAAGCTTTGGGTTGCGCCACCGGCCCCGTGGAGCAACAGGATCGTGTCACCCTGCCCACCCTCTTGCAGGTGCCAGCGATGAGGTCGGTGCAGGATGATCCGGGAATAGTCGGTCAGCGGCCAGTTGGTTGCATCATCGGGCCACCGCATCGGTCAGTCGCCAAGGGCCGTTGCGACAGATCGTGATAGCCGCGCGGCATCGGCACGCGGCAATGGCAGATAGGCCGCGTCGAGAGTTTGGGCAAGATTGCGCAGCGCCGGTTCGGGCCGGTTGCCCGTGTCGATCACAATCGCATCAGTGCCATTGGCGCGCAGAACACGTGCCATTTGCTGGGCATCCATACCCGCCTGTTTGCGGTCTGCACTGCCATCAAGCGCGATGTTGGCCCGCCCGTCAGTCAGGATGGCAATTGTGGGCGTCAACCCGCGCCGCGCCGCATGTTCCGCCTGCTCGAATGCCGCACGCATCCCTGCCGCAAGCGGTGTGCCGCCCCCGCCGGGCAATCCTGCGAGACGCCGTTTGGTTTGCACCAGCGACCGGGTTGGCGGCAGCAGCAATTCGGCCCCCACCCCCCGGAATGCGATCAGTGCCACATGATCGCGGCGGGCATAGGCCTGCGCAAGCAAGAGTTCGACGGCTCCTTTTGCCTCGGCCAACCGTGTGAGGGCGGCAGAGCCTGACGCATCTACGGTAAAGATCAACAATCGGTCGGATTTTTCCTCGAACCGTTTGATACGGAAATCGGCGGGGCGGATATGCAGACCCGGGCCCCCGGTGGCGTTGCGCCGGATGGTCTGCCAAGGTGCGGCGGCACGTAGGGTCCCGATGATATCGATCCGCGCGCCATCACTGAGCCTGCCCGCACGCGATGGCAGTGGCCTGCCGCGCCGATTGCCTTTGCGGGCGGCGCCGGAGCCATTACCCCGCCCTTGACGTGCCTTCTGTGTGGCAAGCTGATCAAGCAGATCGTTGGGCAACAGCGCGCGTACTGCGTCAAGCAGCAACTCGTCAGGCAAATCCAGCGTATCATTAGCGTCTTTATCCTGTGCCTCAGCCGGTGACGGAGCGTCGGGTTCTTGCGGTTTCGGTTCAGGAATGCGGGTTGCGCGGTGGGCGAGGGCGAGGGCGCAGGCGATCTCGACGTCGTCTTTAATGATTGTGTCGCGGTTCTGGAGGATCGCATGCGCCCTTGCCGTGCGCAGGGCGAACAGGGGCGCGCGCAGGCTGTCGATGCCCAGTTCGGCGGCGATTTGGGTGACTTGCTTGGTAACCTCTGGCGGAACTACGGGCAGCGCCAGACACTGGGTCGGGGGTTGCCCGGCCACGCAGGGCGGTTCGGCGGATATCTGATGTCGCGAAACAGCAGAAAGGTCGACCTGAAACGCCAGCCTTTCGGCCAGCTTCGGATCGACAGACTCATCCGGTTCCGCCCCTTCATCGAGCGCAATCAGCGTGTGGCCGATGTTTTTGTCGAGTGCGATTGCCAAATGCGCGGCCAGCCGCACAGGTGCGCGTTCCGCCATGCTCAGGATCATCGGACTGGGTTTGGCAAGCAGCCCCCGTTCCTCAACCAGATGCCCGCTTGTCAGCGTAGCTGACAGGTCCAACCCACCAAACAGCGCTTCGTCCGATATTGCGGGATGAATGCGTTTCGTCCGTGGGTCGACCAATGCCAGCAATGCGTCGCGCACCGGCCCTGTACGTGCGCGGATGGTAATGCCCCCCAGCGCCGGATCAATGGCCAGCAATTGCAGCGCAAGTGTTGCTTGGTCCCAGCTATCCAAGAACCTCCTCCACTGTCCGCGCCACGCGCGTGCCGCTGCCCGCCTCGTCCAGCGGGTCGCGCCGCAGTCGATGGCGCAAAGCCATCGCGGCAACTGCCCGCATATGTGCACGGGTCAGCGCCGTGTCATCGCGCCATGCGGCATAGGCACGGGCGGCTTTCAGTAGCGTCAGCTCGCCGCGCAAACCGTCAGAGCCCAGCGCAAGGCAGAGCTCAGCAACATCCCTGAGCGTCTTCTCGGACGTCTTGAGCTTGCCCAGTGATTTGCGGGCTTTGAGGATGCGGTCACGGATAGCGGCATCCTCAGCCTGCCAGCGCAGCATGAAGGCAGCGTTGTCATTTTCAAAAGCATCCCGGCGCTTGATTACTTCGACCCGTTCATTGATATCGGTGGGTGAGGCGACTTCGACCGACAACCCGAAACGGTCCAAGAGTTGCGGGCGCAATTCGCCCTCCTCGGGATTGCCGGAACCGACAAGGACGAAACGAGCGGGGTGCCGGATGGATAGCCCTTCACGTTCGACCACGTTTTCGCCCGATTGGGCGACGTCAAGCAACAGATCAACGATATGGTCTTCGAGAAGGTTGACCTCATCAATATAAAGATAACCGCGATTGGCCTTGGCCAGCAGACCGGGTTGAAACGCCTTTTCGCCCTTTGTCAGCGCCTTTTCGATGTCGAGCGCACCTGTGACCCGGTCTTCGGTCGCACCAAGCGGCAGGTCAATCACCGGCGTCGGGACCACGTGCCCGCGTTTGCTTTTCAGGTTGGCCCAGCTCGGCACCTCAGCCGCTTTGGCACTGTTCACAGGGCAGTTCCGGATCGCCCTGATAGGCGGGAGTAGGGCCGCAAGCGCGCGGACGGCGGTTGATTTGCCGGTACCACGGTCACCGAAAACCAAAACGCCGCCAATGCTGGCGTCTATCGCCGTCAGGATCATCGCGCGCTTCATTTCGTCCTGACCGACGATGGCAGAGAATGGGAAGGGGGTCATGCGGCCTCCAGCTTTTTCAGGGGCGATATGCCGTTCCATGTGCCTCGGTCGGAATGGACGGCGAAACGGGCATAAAGTTCTTCGCGAAACCAGCCTTCGTCACGGACGGCACGAATAGCATCCGCGTGCGGGCCTGTGCGAGCAAAGCTGGCCATGGCTTTTTCCGATGGCCAGATCGAGAAGGTGATCTGATGTAGCATCGGGACTTCACCAATCCCGATCTTGAACGCGACATTGGGGTCTTTGCCGATCATGGCCGAGATATTGGGCACCCGCCCCCAGAACCGGGCCAGAATGCGGGGCTTGATCGTCGCGCGGGTAAGCGCGGCAAGTGGACCTGCCCCGGTTGGCCCGGGTTGAAATGGGGTCTGACCGGACCATTCCCCACGCGCGGTCTGGGTTTGCAGAAAGACGGTCCAGTTTTCGGTTGCCCGGTGGATGTAGCTGGCAAATACACCTTCGCTGCTACGCTTCCGGGCCGTTTCGGCATCGGGCCAAGTGGCAAGGATCGCGTAGACAGCTGTGTTTGGCACGGGTGTAAACCCTTCACCCGTGCCAGAGCCACAAAGTTTCCAGAAACCGATATCGGGTGTCTGCGCCAGCGGCAGCCTTGCCCCGCCCATCATCATCAGTGCCCATGCCCGCGCAGGCAGGCCGGAAAAACGAAAGAATGATAAGGTGACGGTCTGGGTCACGGTTGCGAACCTTGGATGGTGTCAATTTATCCTGACATATGGTTCGCCATTTGGGAAGATCGGGCAATAATAATTGTCAACTTAACCTTACACTACTAATGTTGAGTAATGATGACACCCGATCAAAGCGAGTCGAATGCCGCAATCGTCATTGGTGCAGGGCTTGGCGGCCTTGCCGCTGCCATGCGTTTGGGTGCCAAGGGCTACGCCGTGACGGTACTGGACCGGCTGGATCGCCCTGGGGGACGCGGGTCATCTGTCAGCCAGGATGGACACCGGTTCGATCTTGGGCCGACGATTATCACCGTGCCACAAGTATATGAACAACTATGGGCCGCCTGCGGTCGGGATTTCCACAAGGATGTCGATCTGCGCCCAATGGATCCATTTTACGAGGTGCGCTGGCCGGATGGATCAACGTTTACTGCCCGGCAGGACACGGACGCGATGCTGGCAGAGATCGCCCGGCTTAGCCCCGGTGACGTCACAGGCTACAAACGGTTCCTGAAGGATAGTCAGCGTCGTTATATATTGGGTTTCGAGGGCATGGTCGCCAAACCGATGCACCGGTTATGGGAAACGATCAAAGTCCTGCCGGAATTCGCCCGGCTGCGCGCCGATCAATCAATCCTTGGCCTTGCCAAGCGTCGTGTGAAAGACCCGCGGTTACGCATGGCCCTGTCTTTTCATCCGCTCTTTATCGGCGGCGACCCGCGCCATGTGACATCCATGTATGCGCTTGTCGCCTATCTGGAAAAAGAGTTTGGTGTGCATTACGCGATGGGTGGGGTGCAGGCGATTGCGGATGCGATGGTGCGCGTGATCCGGTCGCAAGGCGGGCAGGTCCGTCACCACGCAGAAGTGGACGAAATTCTGGTTGATGGCGATGCAGCCAGGGGCGTACGCCTGTCGGATGGTGAAACTGTTCACGCGCCGCTTGTTGTCAGCAATGCCGATGCGGGCCACACCTACCAACATCTGCTGCGCCGCAAAAGACGCAAACGCTGGACCGATCGCAAGTTGAAATCCCGTCGCTGGTCGATGGGCTTGTTCGTCTGGTATTTTGGCACCAAGGGCACGGCCGGTATGTGGCCTGATATGGGCCATCACACGATAACGAATGCACCACGTTACGAAGGCCTGCTGCGCGATATCTTTATCAAGGGCAAGCTGGCCGATGACATGAGCCTTTATATCCATCGCCCGTCACGCACGGACCCTAGTGTGGCGCCAGCGGGTGATGATACGTTTTACGTGCTTTCGCCGGTGCCCCATCTGGGTTTTGACGATCCGGTCGATTGGACGCAGGAAACGGCAAGCTACAAAGCCAAAATGCAGGCCGAGGTCGAAAAATACCTGCCCGGATTTGCCGACCATATCCGTACTGAAATGACCTTCTCCCCGGCCGATTTCCGCGACCGTTACCTGTCGCCAAACGGTGCGGGCTTCTCGATCGAACCCCGCATCCTGCAATCCGCGTGGTTCCGCCCCCACAACATCAGCGAGGAGGCCAGAGGCCTTTATCTGGTCGGGGCAGGCACCCATCCCGGTGCAGGCGTGCCGGGCGTGATTTCCAGCGCCGAAGTGCTGGGCAAACTGGTGCCGGACGCCCCGGCGCAACCCGAAATGAAGATGGCAGCCGAATGATCAGACCAGAGGACCTTGACCATTGCAAAGAGGCGATCCGCCATGGGTCGCTGTCGTTTCATGCGGCGTCAAAGCTGTTGCCCGCATCGGTGCGTGACCCGGCGCTTGCCCTCTATGCGTTTTGCCGGTTGGCAGATGATGAGGTTGACGAGGGTGAGTATCAAGCCGGGGCGGTATTTCGGCTGCAAGAACGGTTGGAGTCGGCTTATGCCGGGCAACCGAAGGACGCGCCCGAAGACCGGGCCTTTGCCGCGATTATTGAAGAATTCGAGATGCCTCGCGCCTTGCCGGAAGCCTTGCTGGAAGGCTTGGCATGGGACGCGGCTGCGCGTCGCTATGATACGTTAAGTGGCGTGCGAGCTTATTCCGCGCGGGTCGCCAGCACGGTGGGCGCTATGATGTGTGTGCTGATGCGGGTCCGCGACCCGGATGCGCTGGCGCGCGCTTGTGATCTGGGTGTGGCGATGCAAATGACCAATATCGCCCGCGATGTCGGTGAAGATGCCCGGATGGGGCGCATCTACCTACCGCTCGACTGGCTGGCAGAGGCCGGCATTGATCCGCTGAACTTTACACGCGATCCGCTGCCAACAGATGATGTACGGCGCATGGTCAAACGGTTACTGGCAGAGGCAGACAGGCTTTATCGCCGGTCCGAGGCGGGGATCAATGTGCTACCCTTGCAGGCCCGAACGGGGATCTGGGCCGCGCGTCTGATCTATGCCGGGATCGGCAAGCAACTGCGGCGGCAGGGCTATGACAGCATTTCAATGCGCGCGCATACCTCAACCATCCAGAAATTGGGCTGGTTGGCGCAATCGGGGGCACGGACGTTCGGGTCGGTCATCATGCCGAAATCCGCCGTCATCTATGCCAAGCCTTTGGATGAGGTCGCATTTCTGGTCCACGCTGCCAGCCGGGCAAAACCGGATCCGGGCCGATCCGCCACGGTGCTGGGGATACTCGCCGAACTGAAGGCGCGCGAACAAGGCATTGGAACTGACCGCCCACTGGCGTAGTTAATGGGGTGACCTTCGAAAGGGCCCCGTTATGGATATTTTGTTGTTCTGCATGTTTCTGGCCGCCTGTTTCGGAGCAGGTGCAACCGGGGCGATGTTCCCCCCCGGCGCATGGTATGAGCGGCTGAACAAGCCTACATGGGTTCCCCCAAACTGGGTCTTTCCTGTGGCGTGGACGACGATTTATCTGCTGATGTCTTTTGCCGGGGCACGGGTGGCCGTGCTGGAAGGTAACGCCTACGCGATGGCATTCTGGGCACTGCAGATTGCATTCAACACGCTATGGACGCCGGTGTTCTTCGGGTTGCGCCGGTTAAAGGGCGCGCTGCCGGTGATGGCGGCGCTCTGGGTGGCTGTGCTGGGTTGCACGGTGACCCATTGGCAATTGGATTTCTGGGCCGGGTTGGCGTTCTTGCCGTATCTGGCTTGGGTCACGGTTGCAGGGGTGCTGAACTTGGCGATGGTGCGGCTGAACCCGGATGCAGAGGCTTTGGATTTGGAGAAGGTCACGGTGGATCAGGGGGAACCACATTGAAGATCAGATCAGAAGACTCAAGTTGGTCATTGATATCTGCTGAGGAACAGCATCGTTCATCCCCTAACACGTTCGAAATTCCGGAAAGTGAAATCCGGAACGGTCTTTTGCCCGGAATGGCCGCCAAGTTGTTGTTTGACATTGCGACCGAGGAGGGTGGAACTCTGGTTGACCGCGGTATCGATCGCATGTGGGTCATTGTGTTGCCCAAGGCAGAAACAACCGCTGATCGCTATCACGGCGTCCTCGACAGCGATCCCGGCATTGCGGAGAACCTAAACCTGAGAAAAGGCGACATCATTTGCTTCGGCCCGGAGCGTGTTTGCAGTGTCGATCAGCTGCCGCGCGACTTCTTGCTTGAGGAATATGGACACTACTTTTCTGGGAATATTTAGTACGCGATCTGCACCATTGGCTTGCGAGCGATGCAATCGACTAATGACCCCCTCTTGAACCTGCCCCAAATCGGTGAAACCATTGGGGATGGAACTTCACTTCAAATCATGGGCTGAGTCGGCCCCCCGTTTGGTCGCTGTTGCTGCAGGACGGGACGCGGCCGATCTTGTTATTCGTGGCGGCAAGCTGGTTAATGTGCAGACCCGTGAAATCCTTGATTGGCAGGTGGCTGTCGTCAATGGCCGCTTTGCTTACATCGGCCCCGATGCAGCCCATTGTATCGGCCCCGATACGCGGGTGATCGAGGCTGAGGGACGCTATCTGATCCCTGGTCTGTGCGATGGTCACATGCATATCGAAAGCGGCATGCTGACCCCGGCAGAGTTCGCCGCCGCTGTCATTCCCCATGGCACGACCACAATGTTCACCGACCCGCACGAGATTGCCAATGTGCTGGGATTACGTGGCGTGCGGATGATGCATGATGAGGCGCTGATGCAGCCGGTCAACATCTACACGCAGATGCCATCCTGTGCGCCCTCTGCGCCGGGGTTGGAGACCACAGGTTTTGAGATCAGCGCCGAGGACGTAGCCGAGGCGATGGCCTGGCCCGGCATCATCGGGTTGGGCGAGATGATGAACTTCCCGGGCGTGATCAACGGTGACCCCCAGATGTTGGCCGAAATGGCGGCCACCATGAATGCAGGCAAGACAGTGGGCGGGCACTATGCCTCTCCTGACAAGGGCGTCGCTTTTTCGGCCTATGTCGCGGGTGGTGCGGCGGATGATCACGAAGGCACCGCAGAGGCCGACGCCATTGCCCGTGTTCGCAACGGGATGCGGTCGATGATGCGGCTGGGCTCCGCCTGGTATGACGTCGAAAGCCAGATCACGGCAGTCACGGAAAAGGGGTTGGACCCCCGCAATTTCATCCTGTGTACGGATGATTGCATGGCGGGCACGCTGGTGAATGATGGGCATATGAACCGCGTTGTGCGCCACGCGATTGACTGTGGTTGTGATCCGCTGGTGGCACTGCAAATGGCGACGGTCAATACAGCTACGCATTTCGGGCTGGAACGCGAGTTGGGATCAATTGCGCCGGGGCGGCGGGCAGATGTGATCCTGACATCAGACCTGACAACATTGCCAATTGAAGAGGTTATCGCGCGCGGGCAGACCGTGGCAAGGGACGGCAAGATCACGGTTGATTGCCCGCATTATCATTGGCCGGCGGATGCGCGTCAGACCGTGCGGATGAAACCGCTGACCAGGGCGCAGTTCGAGATTGCGGCACCAGAGGGTGCAAACAAGGTCCACGCAAAAGTCATCGGCGTTGTCGAAAATCAAGCCCCGACAGAGGCGCTAACGGCAGAGCTGCCGGTGGTTGACGGGCTGGTCGCAGGCGAAGGCGACACCTATCAAATCGCGCTGGTGGAACGGCACCGCGCCACGGGACAAGTCACCAATGGGTTTGTGTCCGGCTTTGGGTATCAGGGACGGATGGCCATGGCCTCTACGGTTGCGCATGACAGTCATCATATGATCGTCGTTGGCACGGATCGAGAGATAATGGCGAAGGCGGCAAACCGGTTGGCCGAGGTTGGGGGCGGTGTAACCGTCTGGAAGGATGATCAGGAACTGGCGCTGGTGGAACTGCCCATCGCTGGCCTGATGTCAGACCGACCTGCCGCCGACGTTGCGGCCAAGGCTGACGCCATGGTCGCAGCAATGGCAGAATGCGGCTGCACCCTGAATAACGCGTATATGCAGCATTCGCTGTTGGCACTTGTTGTCATCCCATCCTTGCGGATCTCCGATCTGGGACTGGTCGATGTGGATAAATTTGAACTTACAGAGCTTTTTGAGGAAAACACATGAACGTGGCGCAGCAGGTGGCAATAAGAACCCCCGACATCCCCCAGCCAGAGGCGTTTGACGACGCCGCAAAGGCGGTTGATCGCCTGATCATGCTGTATCAGACGGCGGTGCGTTTCCTGTCAGAAAACTTCGCGGCGGCCCTGACAGACGGGCAGCCGCTGACACGTGTGCGTGCGTTTTATCCCGAGATCCGGCTAACAACGACAACTTATGCCAAGACCGATACACGGCTGTCATTTGGCCATGTCGCGGAGCCCGGCGTCTATGCGACCACGGTCACACGTCCTGATCTTTTCGCCGATTACCTGCGGCAACAGATCGGACTGCTGATCGAAAGCCACGGGGTGCCGGTGATCATCGGAGCCTCAGACACGGCGATGCCGGTACATTTTGCCGCCGCAAATAACCCGGACCTGACCGTTCCACAGGAAGGGTCGATGGATTTCAACTTGCGTGACAATTTCGATGTGCCGGATCTGAGCACGACGCATGACGATATCGTCAACGGTGAAGCCTTCACCTATCCCGACGGAGCGCGACCGCTTGCGCCATTCACCGCCCAGCGCGTCGATTATTCGCTGGCGAGGCTGCAACATTACACCGCCACGGCGGCAGAGCATTTCCAGAATCATGTGTTGTTCACCAACTACCAGTTCTATGTTGAAGAGTTCGAGGCATACGCGCGACAGATGCTGGATGATCCTGACAGTGGCTATACCAGCTTTGTCAGCACCGGAAACGTAGAGATCACTGAGTCTGGCACACCGATCCCGACACCCGCAAAATTGCCGCAGATGCCGACCTATCATCTGAGGCGGGAAAATGGCGGCGGGATAACACTGGTCAATATCGGGGTGGGCCCATCTAACGCTAAAACGGCGACGGATCATATCGCCGTGCTGCGCCCGCATGCCTGGTTGATGGTCGGCCATTGCGCCGGGCTGCGCAATTCGCAGCGTCTGGGGGATTTCGTGCTGGCACATGCCTATCTACGCGAAGATCACGTGCTGGACGATGATCTGCCGGTGTGGATTCCGATCCCGGCGCTGGCCGAAATCCAGATCGCGCTGGAAACAGCGGTTGCGGATGTGACCAAACTGGAAGGGTATGAACTAAAACGGATCATGCGAACCGGTACGGTCGCCACGATTGACAACCGTAACTGGGAACTGCGCGAACATACCGGACCGGTACAGCGCCTGTCACAATCGCGGGCGATTGCGCTGGATATGGAAAGTGCGACAATTGCGGCCAATGGATTCCGGTTCCGCGTACCCTATGGCACCTTACTTTGCGTCAGCGACAAACCCCTACATGGCGAGTTGAAACTGCCCGGAATGGCGTCGAATTTCTATAAAACGCAGGTGGCCGCGCATCTGATGATTGGTATAAGAGCGATGGAAAGACTGCGCGAAATGCCCCTGGAACGTATCCACAGTCGCAAATTACGTAGCTTTGAAGAGACAGCATTCCTGTAATTCCGCAAAAAACAGCCGAAAACCCGTTATTTTCACTTGAAATACTGCACTAATCGTTGTGGTGTCCCACAACATACCGTTATATGAGCGGGTAAGAGGCCCAACTACTGGGCAAACGAGGGAGACCAGTAAAATGGCGACAAAACCAATGACAAAAGCGCAGCTTGTTGCTGCACTGGCCGATGAAACAGGCATGGATAAGAAAGCTGCGGGTTCCGCACTGGATGCTGTGACAGGCATCATCACCAAGGAAGTATCCGGCGGTGGCGCCGTGACATTGCCTGGTGTTGGCAAGATCTATTGCCGCGAGCGTCCAGAGCGTATGGTACGCAACCCTGCCACGGGTGAGCAGATCAAGAAAGAAGCTGACAAGGTTGTCAAAATGACGATCGCCAAAGCGCTGAAAGACAGCGTCAACGGCTAAGCTGTAAGGCATCTGCCGTATGTGAATTTGAAAAGGGTCGTCCTCGCGGGCGGCCC
Source organism: uncultured Paracoccaceae bacterium (assembly GCA_947503925.1). Taxonomy (GTDB): domain Bacteria; phylum Pseudomonadota; class Alphaproteobacteria; order Rhodobacterales; family Rhodobacteraceae; genus Yoonia. The sequence goes on from CANNFQ010000009.1 coordinate 82,956, forward strand.
TTTTTGCATGTCTTGGCGTAAATGATCCCAGCAACGGTTGCGCACTATGTGCGCTTTGCTGTTGATCTGTGACACCGCCCCATTCATCTTGTAAGACAGCCAAAGACATAGATTACCAAGGTTTTTCCAATGACTAATGCATCAGTTACGCCTGTCATTTTATGTGGTGGCTCCGGCACCCGTTTGTGGCCATTGTCGCGCAAGAGCTATCCCAAGCAATTCGTCGAATTGATGGGTAAGGAAACGCTGTTTCAGGCTTCTGCCAGACGCATGTCCGGCAACGCCGGCGATCTGTCATTTAACGCACCGCTGGTGCTGACCAACTCGGATTTCCGGTTCATCGTAACCGAACAATTGCAGGCGATCGGGATTGATCCCGGCGCGATCCTGATCGAACCGGAAGGGCGCAATACCGCACCCGCCATCCTTGCTGCCGCGCTTTACTTGCAGCAGGCCGATCCAGATGCGGTAATGCTGGTTGCCCCATCGGATCATGTGGTCCCGGACCGTGATGCGTTCCATGCCGCTGTCACGGCTGGCATGGGGCCGGTTATGGCGGGTGATTTGGTTACGTTCGGGATTGCCGCCACCCATCCCGAAACCGCCTATGGTTACCTCGAGCTGGCCGAGAAACCGCGTCCCGAAACACCGGTCAAACTGTCGCGCTTTGTCGAAAAACCCGACGCGGCCAATGCCGCACAAATGCTGGCGCAGGGCAATTACCTTTGGAATGCCGGTATCTTTCTGTTCAAGGCGGTGGATATCATTGCGGCCTACCAAACCCACGCGCAATCATTGATCGATCCGGTCAGAGAGGCGCTGCGCACGGCTAAAACCGATCTGGGCTTTCTGCGGTTGGGTCCGGAGGCCTGGACGCAAGCCGATGATATTTCGATCGATTATGCGGTGATGGAGCGGGCTGATAATCTGTCGGTGGTCAGCTATGCTTCGGACTGGTCCGACCTTGGCGGTTGGGATGCCGTCTGGCGCGAAAGCGGGCCTGACGCGGATGGTGTTGTGACCTCTGACGGGGCAACGGCGATTGATTGCCGCAACAGCCTGTTGCGGGCCGAAGGAGACCGGATGGAGATTGTTGGCATCGGCCTAGAAAACATCATGGCCGTAGCGATGAATGATGCGGTGCTGGTCGCCGACATGTCGCGCGCGCAGGATGTCAAATTGGCGGTGTCCGCCTTAAAGGAAAAGCAGGCGGTGCAGGCAACCCAATTCCCCAAGGATCATCGTCCCTGGGGTTGGTTTGAAAGCCTGGTTGTAGGCGACCGGTTTCAGGTAAAGCGCATTCTGGTCCACCCCGGCGCATCACTGAGCCTGCAAAGCCATTTTCACCGGTCCGAACACTGGATCGTTGTCGAAGGCACCGCAAAGGTCACCATTGATGATGATGTGCGGCTGGTAACGGAAAATCAGTCCGTCTATCTGCCTTTGGGCTGTGTTCACCGGATGGAGAATCCGGGCAAAGTTCCGATGGTTCTGATCGAAGTTCAAACCGGCGCTTATGTCGGCGAAGATGACATCGTGCGCTACGAAGATGTCTATGCAAGGGACTAGGCCGTGTTGACATTCACCCTGTAAATCATGGTGTAGGTCACCTGCGCGTCGTGGTCTAAATGGCACAAAAACCGCCATTTGGACCTGTTAAACCTGCAAAAAGCATGATTTTTCTTTCGAAAATACAGCGGCTCCGGCATAGTTTAGAAAAAAGAGCAGTTAGGTCGGACAAAAAACTGGACTTAACATAATAATTTTGAGGAACTGGTATGAAACGTCTTCTGTTGTTGGTTTGCGGTCTTTTCCTGACCGCGTCTGTTGCCTTTGGGCAAGGTAACTACCTAGTTCAACCCGGTGATTCATTGCGGATTGAGGTGCTGGAAGATAGCAATCTGAACCGCACCGTTCTTGTCACACCTGATGGCCGATTTGCCTTCCCATTTGCTGGATCATTGCGCGCATCCGGGCGCACGGTTGAGCAGATCCGCCGGTCAGTTGTGGCCAGTATCAAGGGCAGCTTTGCTTCGGAACCAACGGTTTTTGTGTCTGTCGCCGCGCTGAGCCCTGAAGACGACGAAGAAGAAGATGAGCTGGACACGATCAATGTCTATTTCCTGGGCGAGGTAAACACACCCGGCCTGGTTCTGGTCGAGCCCGGTACGACATTCCTGCAAGGCCTGTCGCAGGCGGGTGGCTTTACCAATTTTGCGGCGACGAAACGGGTGCAACTGCGCCGCACGGATCGCCGCACAGGCCAGCAATCCGTGACGACGATCAACTACCGGGCGCTGTCCGAAGGCGCATCACTCAGCCGGTCGATCCGGCTATATGATGGTGATGTCATCCTGATCCCTGAACGTCGGTTGTTTGAATAATTGGTATGGCCGGAAGGTGGGGGCCTTTGTGAAAATATACGGGAATAGCTCTGAAAAATGCGGTTTGGCACGCGGTTTGCTGCTGTCATCCGCATTTTTTGTATCGGATACACATGCTGTTTTTGCGCAAGAAGCGGGGGGGGTGAACGCCACTTTCGATTTCGGTCAACAGCTTGCCTATCGTCAGGAGGAAGGATCCGACGTTGACGATGTGTCGGAGTTCCGGTCGTTGACGACGCTGGGCTTTGGCATCAGCAGCGAAACCCGCAACCAACGCATTGCGTTTGATGTGTCAACCGGGCTTGCCCTCACTGAGGGCGACGAAGACGAAGCCGTCTTTGAGGGGACGCAGGCCGTTCTGGACTATGCGCTGGAAAGCCCCAGCACATTGCTGACCTTCAACACCCGCTATCGGCGTGATCAGGTGGATGATCTGGTCTTTGAAACGACCTTTGTCGATGATGAAGTGGCAACCGGTGTTGGCCTACGCGAGATCACAACCGTGACCACGGGGCTAACGGTAGGGCGCGAAAGTCGGGTGACCGGGACCTTTGGCTATTCGTTTGAAAACAGTAACTTTTCTGACGTTCTCGACCCGTCGCTGAATGACAGTGATCGCCAGAATGCCACGGCTCGGGTCAGTTTCGCGATAACGCGCACCGCAGTTTTTGATGTATTTGGTGAATGGGGCGAGGTGGATGAGCGGGGCGTCACCGCAACCGACCGGGATACCCGCCGGGCCGGCGTTGGTCTCGAATACGTGATCAGCCCGATCACCACGATGCGCGGCGAAATCGCTTATAGTGAAGAAGAGAGCCGCGGTGATACAATCGAAGAAACCGACGGGTTCAACTATGCTTTTTCGTTGGTGCGGGCGCGCCCGAACGGGTCGATCAACCTGAACTATACACAGGCTGATACATTAAACGGCATCCGTCGCCAATTGACCGCCGGGCAGGATATAACATTGCGGCGCGGCGCGTTGAGCTATGCGCTGGGTGCGACAAAAACCGATGGGTTTGATGCGCAACTGCTCGCCAATCTGACCTATAGTTACGATTTGGATCGCAACAGCAGCACCGATGTCACGTTGAGCCAGATTGGCACCATAAACAGCGATGATGAAGAGGTGGTGAATACAAGGCTCGACATGTCTTACACCCGCGCGTTGAGCCGCGTGTCCGAGATCAACACAAGCATCGCCCTTGTTGATGAAAACGTACTTGAGGATGGCGCTGCTGACCAACAGTCCATCCGTCTTGATCTCAGTTATGATCATGCGGTCGGGCGGGATTGGATGTTGAGCACTGGTTTTGAACTGTCCTCTGTCCGCGTGGATGGCGAGGAAGACCGCAACCGCAATACGGTTTTTATCGGCCTTTCCCGCAGCTACGCATATCGCCCCTAAGCCCCGCGTTAACGTGGTCTTGTGGCTGCGCGCAGCCTGACTGCCAGCATTCCTGGGTTGCTAGGTCGAATCATGTGTTAATGCTGGGGAATTGTGCCGAAATGCCCTGTCGGCATCGCGTCGGCGGGACGTCGGCAAAACGTCGGACCCCTGACGGCTAAACCGCCGGGTTAATGCACCGTGCGCATTTGAATGTGTTCCGATTGAGCGATAACGTCATGACATGACACGACCTTGTATCATCCTTGCCCCACATTGGCGCGGCATGGCGGAATTGTTCAGCGATGCCGATATGACCCGGCTGCACGCAATGTCGGATGTGGTCTGGGGGCAGGATGCGCAGATCCCGGCGGATATTTTTGACGCGGCATTGCCCCGGGCCGACATCCTGGTTGCGACCACGCCAAATGTCACCAGCGCCACGTTGGCGGCAGCCCCGCGCCTGCGGACGGTTATCGAGGTGTCCGGCGCGTTTCCCGATAGCATCGATTATGCCGCCTGTGCCGCGCGCGGTGTTGAGGTTTTGAGCTGCGCGCCGGGGTTTCGTCAGGCGGTTGCCGAAATGGGCCTTGGGATGGCTTTGACCGGCGCGCGCGGATTGCTGGTCGAACATGAACGGTTCCGTGATGGCGCGGAACATTGGCTGGAAGATCACGCTGACACGGACTTCACCCTTTTCGGCGCAGATGTCGGATTTGTCGGTTTCGGGCAGATCGCACGGGAACTGACCCGATTGTTAAGCCCGTTTTCGCCAGTGATCCGGGCCTACGATCCGTGGTTGCCGGACCATATGGCGACTGAACACGGTGTCACACTGACATCGTTGCAGACCGTCATGTCTGCGTCGCGTTGTGTTTTTGTGACCGCCAGCCCTACAACCGAAAACCTGCATCTGCTGGATGCTGCCGCCTTTGCGCAGATGCCGCGTCATGCGCTGCTGGTGCTGCTGAGCCGCGCGCATTTGGTCGATTTTGACGCGTTGCGCGATGCGGTCCTGCGCGGCCATATCCGCGCTGCGATTGATGTGTTCCCGACCGAGCCGGTACCTGCCGATGATCCGATCCGGCGTGCGCCGGGTGCGATTCTGTCGCCGCACCGCGCCGCTGCTGTCAAAGATGGCCGCCAGTTGATTGGTCAGATGGTTGTCGATGATATCGCAGCGCTTTTGACCGGATCATCCGCGCGTCGTCTGGCCGTCGCAGACCCGGTGCGCATCGCAGCGCTGGCCGGCGCATCGGATGCCACGGAAGTCGCCGCCATGTCGCAAAGTCGGAAGCCCGGTTAGAAGTTGAAGCTGACGCCCAGATTGACCGCATTGGTCACGATGTCGGTTTCCAGCGTGCCGCCTGTATCCAGACCCGCGGTATTGGAGGAGAATGTCCCCTTATATTCGCCGAAAACAGACCATTGATCGTTGATCGGATAGGTTGCGCCAGCGATCAATGTCGCCGCTGGCCCGGTCAGCTGATATTCGAAGGTCTCCGATTCCCCGTTCGTCAGTTCGACATGCGGTAACGCGACCCCAAGCCCACCGCCGACATAAGGCGACACGTCCCCGAACGCCGCAGTCCACCGCCGATAGGCATTAACCGTCAATGTGTTGATCCCATCGGTGAATTCCAGCACGTCATAACCCGCTGGAAGATCGTCATTTTTCGGGTAGACCTTGTTATGTGCGAAATCGAGCCCGTAACCGAAGGAATTCGTCTGCCAACGCGTTGCCCGGATCCCGTAGTAGATCGGCGCATCAAAAGAACGCCCTTCCCAATCCTGGGAAAAATCATCATCCGCAAGCACGTCATCATCGCGAATCGAAACATCAGAGGCCGGCGCAGATTGCACGCCGCCATAGAAGCTCAGCTCAACCTCTGCGAAAGCAATGGCTGGCGTCATGAAGATAATGCAAATGCTGGCAGCAAGCGCGCGGTTCATCGATTTGGTCCCGACATGAGTGTCTGCTTCGAGCATTAGGAAGCTTCACCGACGATGACAACAAAACATTAAGTGAATCCTAACACTCGCCGTCCACCTGTGTCGGCATCGTCACAAACGGTTTGATTTTATACTATAAATTGCCGACCCCCGGCAAAAAATGGCTCATCTATCAGCGTCATGTGCTGGTTTTTTGGTCAACCCACCCTGACCGATGCAAAGAATCAGCTAACCACGCCATTTCGCCCCGCTTAACGAAGTATTGATCAGTTTCGATGCAACACGGGCCCCAACCCAAGCCTGCGCCCGAATGTCCGCTGGACTGATCTGGATTAGATGGGTAAACAGCGGCAAATTGCCTGTTGATAATAGCAGGCCAGTTTCTTGTGCGGGCAGAAAAGCCCATGAATATCGGAGATGTATCCCGTGTCACATGCAGACGAAAATCCCGGCACGCGCCGAGACTTCCTTTATTATGCAACTGCCGGAGCTGGCGCAGTCCTGACTGGTGCGGCGGTCTGGCCTCTGGTCAACCAGATGAACCCTTCGGCGGATGTTCTGGCGCTTGCGTCGATTCGTGTGGATGTCAGTGCGGTTGATCCGGGCACGCAGATCACCGTCCTTTGGCAGGGTAAGCCGGTATTTATCCGAGCTCGGACCCAAGAGGAAATTGAAGAGGCCCGCGCGGTGCCATTGTCCGACCTTCCTGATCAGGGTGCCGAAAACGCAAACCTTAGCGACGAGGCAGAGGCTACCGACGAGAACCGGTCCCTGTCGGAAGATGGTGTCTGGCTGGTCCAAATGGGTGTTTGCACGCATCTGGGCTGTGTTCCCCTTGGTGATGGTGCCGGCGATTTCCACGGTTGGTTCTGCCCTTGCCATGGTTCGCATTACGATACGGCTGGCCGCATTCGCAAAGGGCCTGCCCCGCGTAACCTTCCTGTTCCCGTTGCGTCCTTCGTGGACGAAACAACGATCCAACTCGGTTAAGGAGAGAGAACCATGGCTGGTATCCCCCACGACCATTACGAACCCAATTCAAAGGGTGAAAAGTGGCTGCATTCGCGCCTGCCCATCGTCGGGTTGCTGTATGACACCCTGATGATCCCCACCCCCAAGAACCTGAACTGGATGTGGATTTGGGGTATTGTCCTGACATTCACACTGGTGTTGCAGATTGTCACCGGCATCGTGCTGGTCATGCATTATGTGCCGCATGTCGATATGGCCTTCCAATCGGTTGAACACATCATGCGCAACGTCAATGGCGGCCACATGATCCGCTATTTCCACATGAACGGTGCTTCGCTGTTCTTCTTCGCCGTTTATCTGCATATCTTCCGCGGCCTTTACTATGGGTCATACAAGGCCCCACGTGAGGTGACATGGATTGTCGGCATGCTGATCTACGTGCTGATGATGGGCACAGCCTTTATGGGATATGTGCTGCCATGGGGTCAGATGTCGTTCCACGGAACGGCTGTGATCACCGGCCTGTTTGGTGCGATACCGTTCATCGGTGAAAGCGTGCAGGTCTGGCTGTTGGGTACGCCCAATGGTGCCATTGATCAGCCTGCGCTGAACCGCTTCTTCTCGCTCCACTATCTGCTGCCATTTGTGATTGCAGGTCTTGTGGCTGTCCATATCTGGGCGTTCCACACAACCGGCAACAACAACCCCACCGGTGTTGAAGTGCGTCGCACCAGCAAGGAAGACGCCGCAAAGGATACGCTGCCATTCTGGCCTTACTTCGTGATCAAGGATCTGTTTGCGCTGGCGATTATCATGGCCCTGTTCGTTGCTGTTGTCGGCTTCATGCCAAACTACCTTGGCCACCCCGACAACTACATCCCGGCCAACCCGCTCGCGACCCCGTCGCACATCGTGCCTGAATGGTATTTCCTGCCATTCTACGCCATCCTGCGCGCCTTTGACCAAGAGGTTTGGCTGGTCATCGCGGTCAACTGGCTGAGCTTTGGTATCATCGACGCCAAGTTCTTTGGTGTGATCGCAATGTTCGGTGCCATCGTGGTGATGGCACTGGCCCCCTGGCTGGATACATCATCTGTCCGCTCGGGCCGCTATCGCCCGATGTTCAAGTGGTGGTTCTGGCTGCTGGTTGTCGATTTCATCGTGCTGATGTGGGTTGGTGCCCGTCCGGCGGAAGGTATCTATCCTTACATTGCCTTGCTAGGGTCCACCTACTGGTTCGCATATTTCCTGGTGATCCTGCCGCTCTTGGGTGTGATCGAAAAACCGATGACTCCGCCTGCCACGATCGAAGACGACTTCAATGCCCACTATGCGCCTGACGATGCGGGGTCCACGACCCTTGCAAAACCGGCCGAGTGAGAAAGGACAAAAGAACAATGTTCCGTAAACTCACACTAACTGCCGCAGCTGCACTGGCCCTGACCGCGGGCCAGGCCACGGCGGCTGAAGTCGAAACCCATATCGAGGATTTCGCATTCTCGTTCGAAGGCCCTTTTGGCAGCTATGACCAGATGCAATTGCAGCGCGGTTTGCAGGTTTACACTGAAATCTGCTCGGCCTGTCACGGTCTGGAACTGATCCCGTTCCGCACACTGCATGATGAAGGTGGCCCCGCGCTGCCCGAAGATCAAGTGCGCGCCTATGCCGAAGCCTATGAGATCTTTGATCCGGCCCTGTTTGATAGTGAAGGTGATTTCCGCCCGGCGACCCCGGCGGATCATTTCCCGGCCTCATCCTTGTCAAACGCCCCTGACCTGAGTCTGATGGCAAAGGCCCGCGCCGGTTTCCACGGCCCTTACGGCACCGGGATCAGCCAGTTCGTCAATGGGATGGGCGGTGCTGAATATATCGCATCACTTCTGACCGGTTACGAAGAAGAGCCCGAATGCGCCCTGGAAGGCGATCCGATGGACGGTTATTACAACGTTGCCTTTGCCGCCGGTGGTTTCCCTGACAGCTGTAAGGACGACCATGGCAAGCACAAGGTTCCGGGTAGCTGGATTTCCATGGCCCCGCCGCTTTACGGTGATGACGTGGAGTATGCCGACGGTCACGCAACCGATCTGCACCACGTGGCAGAGGATGTTTCCGCCTTCCTGATGTGGACTGCTGAGCCCAAGATGATGGCCCGCAAGCAGGCCGGTCTAACTGGCTTCATCTTCCTGACAGTGCTGTCAGTGCTGCTTTATCTGACAAACAAGCGCCTTTGGGCGCCGCATAAGAAGAAAAAGCACTAAGGCTGACGCCACAGAATGCTGAAAGGCCCGCCGATTTGGCGGGCCTTTTGCATTAGGGGCTGCCCAGATAAGCCGCCAATGCCGGGGGTGGCGCCCCGAAAAGTTGATCTGTTGGGGCGGCTGGGTGGACGAGCCCGTCGGCAACCAGTGCGGTTTCTGTCGCCACCCGCTGCGCATCTGCCGGGTCATGGGTGATCATAATCACGGTCCGGTCCGGTCCGGTCAGCGTTTGTTGAACCAGATCCAGCATCTCGATCCTCAGCGCGGGGCCAAGTGCTGCGAAGGGTTCATCCAGCAGGATCACGGGCCTGTCGGCCAAGAGGACCCGCGCCAGGGCCGCCCGGCTTTGCTGCCCACCTGACAAGGCTGCGGGCTTTCTGTCACCCATGCCATGCAGTCCAACCTGATCCAGCGCGGTTGCGACCAGTGCCTTTTGACGATCGTTCAGCCTGAGCTTTGGTTGCAACGCCAGCCCGGCATTTTGGCTTATGGTCAGATGCGGGAACAGATTGTTATCCTGAAATAGAATGCTTATGGGCCGCGCGCCGGGCATGGCACCGGTAAGGTCCCGCCCGTCATAGCTGACCTTGCCACTGCTTGCGGTCAGGAACCCGGCGAGTGCCGATAGAAGCGTCGATTTTCCGGCCCCCGACGGCCCGACCAGCGCAGTGATCCCGCCGGGCTGGAAAGACAAGTCGGCGTGCAACTGAAAATCGCCTTGGGTCAAGGTCAGGTTTTCACATGTCAGCATTGGCCCTGCCCCCCTGATCGCAGATCCAGAACATCGCAAGGCTGAGCGCCAGCAGCAAGAGCCCGGCTGCCGCTGCTGCCTGCATCTGATAGGCCCCCATCAGCCGGAACATCGCCAAAGGCAGCGTTTCTTGTGCTTGCCCCGCAAAAAGGGCGATTACGCCCAGATCCCCCATGGACAATGCGGCGGCCAGTCCCGCGCCGAACCCCAAAGGTCGCCTGATCCGGGGCAGCATCACAGTCCGCAGCCATGCCAAAGGCCCTAGTCCCAATGTCGCCCCCAACCGCCCAAAATCGCGCTGCACATCAGCGACCGCTGGTCCGATGGAGCGCAGGACGAAAGGCAGCGCCAAGGTCGCGTTGACCAATGCGGTGACCACCAGCGCAAGCTTTGCCGGGTTGATGAATGGATAGACAATGACGAAAGCCCCGGTGCCGACAACCAGACCGGAGGCGGCGAGTGGTAGTGCGCCGATGATGCTGACCAATCGGCTTTGCCATAGGGCGAGCGCAAGTGTCAGAGTGACGCATAAAACCGATGAGATTGTTGCCACGATGACCGACCGTAGCGCCGCTTGCCAGATGGAGGTGGGCAGGTCCATCACCCCCGGCACCCCGCGTATCGCGATCATGCCAAGCGGGAGGAGCAGGAATGCGGCGGCGGCGCTGATCGCCGCTATGTCCCAACCTGCTGCTGGCAGGTCCCAGCGTTGGATTACTCGGTCCATCCCGCCGCTCAGCATGTCGGGTTTGGTGATTTTCCATGCGATGAATGCGGCGACAGCGCAGAGGCTGAATTGCACTCCCGCCAGTAGCGCTGCTCGCCCCAGATCAAAATCGAAACGCAGCGCCTGATAGATCGCCAGTTCCACCGTTGTTGCCCGTGGCCCACCCCCCAATGTCAGCGCCACGGCAAAGCTGGTCAGGCAGATCAGAAAGATCACGAGGAATGTACCCGGCAGGGTGCTGCGCAACATGGGCCGTTCCAGCATCTGCCAGATCGATGTGTTGAGCGTGGCGGCAAGGCGGAACCGCTCTGCCGGGATGGCCAGCCAGCCTTGCAGGATCAGCCGTGTGGCCAGTGGCAGGTTGAAGAACACATGCGCCAGCACAACCCCGTGAAATCCGTAGATTGAGAATGTCGGTAGCCCGATGGCGGTCAGTGCATCGTTCAGCAGCCCGCCCCGCCCGAAGATGGCGAGCAGTCCGATGACCGCCACGATGACCGGTAACAGGAATGGCGCGCCCAGCAGGGTGATCAGCGCGCCGCGCCCTTTGAACTGCCGTCGCGCCAGCGCCCGCGCGACGGGTATCGCCAGCGTCACGCTGATCGCGGCAGAGGCGAGCGCTTGCAGGATGGTAAACCGGATCGCTGCCCAATCGGCCGCCCCCAGCCCGCCATCCCATTCGGCGCGCCAGCCAACAGCGGCCAGCGTGCCAAGAGTCAACGCCAGCACCAGCATCCCCGCAAGGATGCCGGGCCAGCGCGGTGTTATTGTGACAGGGCTGTGCGCCATTCTTCCAATGCCGCATCGCGCTTTTCTGCGGCTTCTTCAGCCGAAAAGAGCAGCGCCTTTTCGGGCGTCAGTAAGGTTTCGAACCCGTCTGGCAACCCATCCGCCGGGGTGGCCGCCGGGTACATCCAGTTGGTGGTCGGGATCACGCTTTGGAATGCATCACTGACCATGAAGGCCATGAACTGATCGGCCAGATCGGATTGATCCGTGCGCGCAACCTTACCTGCCACTTCGACCTGCATGTAATGCCCTTCGTCAAAGCCCCAGGCGGTCTTGCTGGCGTCTTCCTCTGCGATCAGGTGATAGGCAGGCGAGGTGGTGTAGGACAGGACGGCGTCGGCCTCCCCATCCAGAAACAGACCGTAAGCTTCGGACCAGCCGGGTGTGACGGTGACGATATTGTCCGCTAGATCGGTCCAGATTGCGTCGGCTTCGTCACCATAAGCCGCCTTGACCCACATCAGCAGGCCCAGACCGGGGGTGGATGAACGCGGGTCCTGAATGACGATCTTGGCCTCGCCATCGGCCAGTTCGCGCAAGGATGCGGGGGCGGTGTCACCCACGTTGCCGACAAAGGCGAAATAACCCCAGTCGAATGGCAGAAAATCGGGATCGTCCCATGCGATTGGCAAGGACAGGTCCGCATCGACCCCGTGCGGCGCAAACAGCCCGGTTTCGCGCGCCGCAGCCGTCAGGTTGGTGTCGAGCCCCAGCACGATATCGGCTTCGGTTCCTGGCCCTTCCAATTGCAGGCGCGCCAGCAAGGCCGCGCCGTCGCCCGCCCCGATGAACTGCAGATCGCAGGCGCAGCTTTCTTCAAAGGCGACCTCAATCGCGGGGCCAGGCCCCCAATCGCTGGTGAAGCTGTCATAGGTGTAGACTTGCAAAACGGGTGTGTCCGCCAATGCGCCGGTGGCACAAAGGGCAAGTCCCGCGACAGCTGGCAGATAGGTGGTTGGTTTCATCGTATCCTCCAAATGCGACGGGCGGAATTGGGGGATAGCGTCGTGCTAAACCTTCCCTCCGCCGGTCTTAACCGGTTCAGGTTCAACGGGTCCGCTATGAAGCATCTCAGCCAGTTTTGGCCCCCCGAGGTGTGCCTTAGCTAGGATGGATTGGGTTCGGGGGCAAGGGAAACCTCTTGAGCCTGATTGTCGCGCCCGCTAGACCCACACGGCAAAGGGGACGCGCATGTCGATTAACAGTTTTGGCCATCTTTTCCGGTTTACGACATGGGGTGAGAGCCATGGGCCTGCCTTGGGCGCGACGGTGGATGGATGCCCGCCCCGTGTGCCGTTGGAACCTGCGATGATCCAGCAGTGGTTGGATAAGCGTCGTCCGGGGTTGAACAAGAATACCACCCAGCGCAATGAACCTGATGCGGTTGAAATCCTGTCAGGTGTGTTTGAGGGGCAGACAACCGGTACGCCGATCCAGTTGATGATCCGCAATACTGATCAGCGGTCCAAGGATTACGGCGATATCGTCAATACGTTTCGCCCCGGTCATGCTGATATCACTTATCACGAGAAATACGGGATACGCGATTATCGGGGCGGTGGCCGTTCATCGGCCCGCGAAACGGCGTCGCGCGTGGCCGCTGGTGGTGTCGCCCGCGAGGCGATCAAGGCGATCGCCCCGAATGTTCAGATCAAGGGTTACATGACCCAGATGGGTGCCAAGCAGATCGACCGGGCGCGCATGGATTGGGCGCAGATTGATCAGAACGATTTTTTCTGCCCCGATGCCGAAGCCGCGCGGGAATGGGAAGATTACCTGCAATGGCTGCGTAAGGATGACCACAATTCGGTTGGGGCCATTGTCGAGGTGGTGGCCCGCGGCGTGCCTGCCGGCATTGGTGCCCCGATCTACGCCAAACTGGATACCGACCTTGCCGCCGCCATGATGTCAATTAACGCGGTCAAAGGTGTTGAGATTGGCGAAGGCATGGCCGCCGCTGCCCTGACCGGCCGCGACAATGCGGATGAGATATTTATGGGGCAGGGCGGGCCGGAATACAGTTCAAACCACGCGGGTGGCATTCTGGGTGGGATCAGCACCGGGCAGGATATCGTCGTCCGCTTTGCAGTGAAGCCCACATCATCGATCCTGTCGCCGCGTCAATCGATCCGCATGGATGGCACCCCGACCGAGGTGATCACCAAGGGTCGCCATGACCCCTGCGTCGGTATCAGGGCGGTACCCGTGGGCGAGGCGATGATGGCCTGTGTCATTCTTGACCATCTTCTTTTGGATCGTGGTCAGACGGCTGGCGTTCGTGGCCAGATCGGTTAGTAATTGTGTCTGTTACCGAAACAAGTTGTTGATTGTTATAGGTTACTGATACGGTGACCCGATGAACTGAAGGGGGAAATCATGCTGCCGCACTTCCGCTATTTTCTGGCTGCGATGCTGTGTTTTGGTCTTGCTGGCTGTGGCCTGCCACGGGGCGCTGGTTTTCAGGCCGAAGTTCTTGCCGCATCCTCGATCGAAACCAACGATGATGGTACGGTTGAACGGACCTATGATTTTTCAGTTTTTGAAGTAACACGCGCCACATTGCCGGTGCTACAATCCTGGCCTGATCTGGGTGCCCGGCATTACCGCTGGATCACCGATCGGCAGGCCGCCACATCAATGATCATCGCCCCCGGCGACAAGTTGCAGCTGACTGTCTGGGATGCTGAGGAAAACTCCCTTTTGTCCGGGACGGGCCAGCGTGCCACCCCGCTGCAGGAGGTCGAGGTCAGTTCCAATGGCCAGATTTTCGTGCCGTACATCGGCAATCTTAAGGTTTCGGGTATGGCCCCTGAAACCGCCCGGCAGCGGATTGAGGAAGAGCTGACCATGACGATCCCGTCGGCACAGGTGCAACTGATTTCCGCACCGGGGCGTGCGAATACGGCGAATATCGTGACGGGGGTGGCAGCGCCCGGCATTTACCCGCTGGAGTATCGCAATGTGAAATTGTTGGATTTCCTTGCACTGGGCGGCGGTGTGCCCCCTGACATGATCAATCCACAGATCAGGCTTGCCCGCGGCAGCAGTGTCTATGGCATTTCCTATGATCGTCTGTTGGCGAACCCCTCACTGGACACAACCGTGCGCGGCGGTGACCGGATTATCGTGGAAGCCGAAGATCGTACCTTTCTGTCGCTTGGTGCCACAGGTTTGCAAGCGATCCACCCGTTCCCGCAGGATGAGGTCAGCGCCCTTGATGCGCTTGCCATTGTGGGTGGTGTGAACCCCGGCCGCGCCAACCCAGAAGGTATTCTGGTCCTGCGCGAATATGATGCATCGCAGGTCCGCACCGATGGGTCCGGCCCACCGATGGACCGCGTTGTGTTCACGCTTGACCTGACATCGGCAGATGGTTTGTTTTCGGCAGCCCAGTTTGCAATCCAGCCCGGTGATCTGGTCTATGGTACGGAAAGCGCGCTTGGCTCTGCCTTTACAGTGCTGAATATCATCAACACCCTGTCGACCTTCCAGAACTAGAGCGTTATGCGATGCGTGATATTTGAGGTATTTTGTCAAACGCTAGAGGCGGCATCGAAACAGTGTTGCATGTCGCGCCAATGCGCCATGGCCCATGCCAGCACAGCCTAAAACAGGGCCATATCTGCCGCCAGCGTATCGAAATCGTTGACCCCGTTGATGTGCAGCACATTGCCCTCGCCCAGATCGATGGTTACGTCGGTGCCATCGATCTGCCCATAGACCGTTAGAACGTCTTGGGCAGATGTCAGCCCCGTCCAAAGTGATGCATCAAGCCTGATGTCATCAAGCCCCTGTTCGTAATCAGCAATGACATCCGTGCCTCCGTTAAAGACAAAGCTGTCAGCCCCTGCATCGCCAAACAGAATGTCGTCACCGGCCCCGCCCTCCAACAGGTCGTCATCTGCGCCGCCCCGCAATATATCCTGCCCGCTAGCGCCTTTCAGGTGATCATCGCCGTCACCCCCGATGATCAGATCGCCCCCGGCCTGCCCATCCAGATCATCATTGCCCGTACGTCCCAAGAGGATGTCATCCCCGCCCCCACCTTCGACCCTGTCATTGCCTGCGCCTGCGGTGATGATGTCGATCCCGGCGCTGCCGGTGATCGCATCATTTCCCGGCGTCCCATTCATCACATTGTCCCCATCGGTCACCCGTGCAGAGGTTGCATCATCGTTCCCCGTCAGCGCATTGCGCAAATTGCCAAAGCCATAGCCGCTGATCACCGCGATCCCGTCCGTCAGGCTGCCGACCATGCCTATATCATCGCCCGGTATCGGTTCCGGGTCCGGATCTGGTGGCGGCGTCGCAGGCCCGGGGTACCCCGGTTCGATCACGGTCCCAATCCGCGTCCCCGCCCCGATCACGTCGTCATTGTCCAGCAACCGATAATCGATGTAATTGCCGTCCGCACTGCGCACGATCAACAATTCATCTCCATAGGCCACATCCATCCCGTAGGATTGGATCGAAAAGGTCAGTTGGCTGATATCACGCAGCAGCGGCCAGAGTGACAGGTCAAGTTTATCCTCGCCCAGGGTGAAGTCCAAAATCGTGTCGGTCAGCCCGTCGCGTGATAGGATGAATGTATCCGCCCCATCCCCCCCCGTCATGGTGTCGCTGCCGTCCCCGTCGCGCAGGATGTCGTTCCCATCCCCTGCGCTGATCTGGTCATTGCCATCATGCCCTTGCAGAATATCATTGCCTGTCGTTCCGATCAGTAGTCCGCCACCGATGGCCGCTGTGTTCGTGACACCGGGTGTCCCGCTGTCATAGCGCAGCTGGGTGACCCCGATCTCACTGCTGCTGGCAACATAGATATCAAGCCCGTTTCCCCGCCCCTGCACCGCAAGCGCGCTGACATTGTCGAGACTCATGTCATTGCTGTCTTCGATATGGGCGCGGGCCAGCAGATGCCCGCCTTCAAGCAGAACAAAGACCGACACCCCGTCATCCGCGCCACCGGCGATGACATATGTCTGATTCTGATGTGTCACCACCGTCAGCGATGTCACCCCGCCAAACCGCGATGTCAGGCTGTCAAGAACATGATCTCGCATGGTCAGACTGCCATCCGTCCCGACCTCTATCACGCTGAGCGTGCTGCTGCCTGCCGCCGCGATGATCGCGTAAGTGGTACCGCCAATCTCTGCCATTTCCATCGCACTTGGCGCGCTGATCCAGAGCCCGTCATCAGGGTTGACATGGTCGCTGGCCGATGTGGACCCGTCTGATTCAACCGCCCAGCTTGTCACCCCGTTTTGCAGCGGGTTGACCGTAAGCAGGTAATCCTGCCCCCCGATCCTGACAGCCGTGGATGCCGCAACCTGATCAGCAAAGCCGCTTGGCCCGTCATGAATTGTCTGCTGTGCGCTGAATGTGCCATTGGCGCCAAAGGAAAGCTGCCCGATCCCCCCGATGCCAACCATGCCACCATAGATGATCTGGGTCCCGTCCGCAAAGTTGATCTGGGTACCATGAAGGAACCCCGCAAAGCTGGTCGGCAGGGTGGTGAGCGTCTCTGCCGGGCTGAATGAACCATCGCTATTCAGGCGCAGCGTTTGCAGATCCCCATCTGCCCCGCCACCGGTCAGCAAGCCGATATCGGTTCCAAGATTTACGCTGCTGATTGTCGCGGTGCCACCCGGTTGGTTTCCTCCATCGAAACTGACGCTGTCGATCACGGCCAATGTGGCCGGACCGATTTGCCAGCTTTGCAGCACCCCATCATAACGTGTGGTGCTGACCAGAAACCCATCCAAGATCGCCAGATCCGTGATCCGCGAATGATTCAGCTCGGCATCGTCCGATGCATGATCGACGAAGGATAAAGCTGACATGCTGGTCCCCCAAGGCCGTTGTCTTCACACGGCCACAGCGATGTGCCTGCTATCTTGGCCTGAGGGGCGCAGTTTGATGTATTTAGGTTGAGAATTGGTGCAAAACGAAAGTGCAATTTTATGGATCGATTCTCTTTGCCGTTGAAGCCTCATTCTCGGCCGCGCTAAGGTCGCGCTGATCCGACATTAGGAGTTTGATATGGCACCGAAATTTGGCACAAGCGGCTTGCGCGGGTTGGTTGTTGAACTGACCCCGGCCTGCGTAGCCGATCATATCGGGGCCTTTATTGTATCCTGCGATATGGGATCCGGCCTGTATCTCGGCCATGATTTGCGCGCTTCATCGCCCGATATTGCCGACATAGTCGGTGATGCCGCCTGTGTCCGTGGCGTACCCGTTACCCATTGCGGCCCGGTGCCGACCCCGGCCCTGGCCCTTGCTGCGATGCAGGCCGGTGCGGCGGCCGTGATGATCACCGGCAGCCATATCCCTGCAGATCGCAACGGTTTGAAATTTTACACACCCGAAGGCGAGATCACCAAGGATCATGAGGCGGCTATTCTCGCCGCATTGGGTGCCCCTGCACCAGCAGTCGCACCAGCCGAGATGACCCGGCATGACAGTGTCACGCAGGCTTATATGGATCGTTACATCACAGGGTTTGCCGATACGCTAAAAGGCATGCGTATTGGGATTTACGCCCATAGTGCTGTGGGTCGCGATCTGATGGATATGTTGCTGAAGCGGCTGGGGGCAGAGGTCGTCATGCTGGGCCGGTCTGATGTTTTTATCCCCGTGGATACGGAGGCCGTTTCTGCCCCGATCCGGGGTCAGCTGCACGACTGGGCTGCAGCGCTTGGTGTTGATGCCATCATCTCAACCGATGCGGATGGCGACCGACCGTTGGTTACCGACGAGACGGGGGCCATTGTTGTTGGCGATGTGCTGGGCCAGATCACAGCTGGTCTGCTGGATGCTGCCACAATCGTCACCCCAATTTCATCCAATACCGGCGTTGAGCAAAGCGGCCAGTTTGACAAGGTCGTTCGCACCCGCATCGGATCCCCTTACGTGATTGCCGGCATGGACGCCAACCCGACACGCGTTGTGGGCTATGAGGCGAATGGTGGTTTCCTGCTGGGCTTTGATGCCACAGGCCCGACCGGCCCGTTGCCGCAATTGCTGACCCGTGATGCGGTGCTGCCCATTCTTGCCTGCCTTGCCGCCGCCCGCGAAACCAGCGTCCGCGCGCTGGTGGCCCGTCAACCGTCCCGGTTCACCGCAGCTGACCGTTTGCAAGAGGTGCCCACCGATCAATCCGCGGCCTTTGTGGCCGGTTTGCGCGAGGATGCGGATCAGCGCGCGGCGTTTCTGGCCCCGTTTGGCGCAGCAGAGCAGGCTGTCAACATTGATGACGGGCTACGCATGACCCTTGCGAATGGGCGTATCATCCACCTGCGCCCATCCGGCAATGCACCCGAGCTGCGCTGTTACGTTGAGGCGGAAACCACTGCCGCTGCGGACGAGATGCTATCACAAGGGTTAGCGCAGTTGCGCGGCGTCTTTATGTCGAACGTCAGGCATGGTTGACGCGATGCACCCGGTTTTCCACATCTGGCTGAGTCTTGGCGTCGCGCAATGTTGGCCCAAACGTCTAGCATTTCTGACCCAGACCGGACCTTAGGCGCGAACTGGGTCAGCGGTGACAGGGCGGGACTTTCCCGTCATTGACGTTTTGCCATGTTGCTGACGCAGCATTCGTTTGCAGTTGCGGCACTTATCTTGTTGCAAAGCAGCGCATGTCGTCATTCCAGCCATTCATGGGGCTGTTCTGGCTAGAACCAAGACCGTGCCTTCGATGCATGCCGTCCAGACAAACTAGACGAGAGCAGATGCGAATTTCGCCGCTGCATAGCAGATGATGTCTCCAGATCGAACATTCAGTACTAACACACCACAATGATCTCAAACTGCTGTTTTGATGTATTTAGAACAGTCCCAAAGGAACTGGGGCGATGCTGCCGTCTAAGCAGGAACTTGCAAAGATCGGTTTGAACGCGTTCCAATTTCCGTGAAATTCGTCAAATCGAAACCAACGCCCTTTTCTGGGATTAAGGATACTAAAGCTCTCCTGAGCCATAGGTTTTGAAGCTCTCCACGACGGCGTTCAGAACTTCATTTGGGTCTCTTTTCCACCAGTCTTCACCCGAGAAAATCTCGACTTCGCAAGGTCCTTTGTAGCCAGCGTTTTCGACACAAGAACGTATGTCTTTCCGATCGGCCACGCCGTCACCCATCATGCCGCGGTCCAAGAGCATATCACGCGTGTTTTCAAGCCAGTCGCACAGGTGATACCCGAAAATTCGGTCTCCGGCTTCAGCGCAGCTTGCTCGCAGGTCGCTGTCCCACCAGACGTGGTAGACATCAACTGCGATGCCAACGTTGTCCGCCCCAAAGCTCGGAGATCGAGCTCTCCCCTCGCAGGCCATCTAAAACGATCCGGATCTTCTCTTCTGCAGAGAATTGCCGACGCGTCTTACGCTTGATCTCTTTAACGTGTTTGTCGGCCAATCCATTCGGCCCTGTCTTCGTTCTCATCTCGTATCCTTTCAAGGATTACAATGAAGCGAAAACTCTCGCTAAGCAAAACTGCCGATCTGTCTCAAAGGCCGTGACGGGATACACGGATCGACTTGAGAATCGATTGAAGCAAAAGGATGCGGCGGACGATCCACAGCTGCGCGGTGCTGCCAGCGAGCTTGCCAGAGGTATTCGCGACGGGCGTCAGTATGACGTGAAGAAATTGCCCAATGTGAGCATTGCTCAGCAGATGGCGGCAAAAGCTCTAAGCCCCAAAGATGTTTCCCGGATTATTGAACAGGCCAGGGTCAAGAATGCGACCGGGACCCAGGCCGCAGGAAAGGGGAATGCTGAGATGCCTGCGAAAGATCATGAACGATCAGCACGGACTGAACGCGGTCGGGAAAGATGAACGAAGCTCTCCGTCTCGAAGCTCGCTTGAGCGGCCATTTGCATGATCTGCGGACAATTGCCGCGGGTTTGTACAAACACAGGCGGTTCCAATCTGATACTGCAAATCACAATTCCCAGAGTTTACATAGGTGTTTTGCGAAGGCCGCGCCCAGAAAATATAGTCAAATCTTGCCAGATTTCTCCATTATGGTTTGAATCAGTCCTGAGGGCATTTGAATGCCAGATACCGCAGTTCGGGCGCGATTGTCGTGGCGACGCTGGCCGGGCAGACGGGTTCCGGGAATGGCGCTTAGCCGATCGAAAAACGCTTCGGTATGTTTCAGCCAGCCGGGATCGCCAAATTTCGACGGATCGATTGCCAGCAGGAACTCTCCGCCGCGCGGCGGGCCGCCATCGCCGTTGTCAGCCTCGGCGGCCTCATAACTGAAGCGGTCTCCTGTCAGGCCCGCGGCCAGAAGCTCAACCAGCATGGCGATGGCCGACCCTTTATGCCCGCCGAAGGGCAGCAGCACGCCGCCGTCAAGGATCGCGTTGGGGTCGGTAGTGGGATGGCCGTCGGCATCCAGCCCGACGCCTTCGGGTACGGGTTGGCCGTCGCGGGCCGCAATCATCACTTCACCCCGCGCCATCGCCGCGGAGGCTTGATCAAAGACCATCGGGGGCTTGCCCGCGCGCGGCCAGCCAAACGCCATCGGATTTGTTCCAAAAAGCGCCCGGTAGCCACCATGGGGCGCCATCGCGGGCAGATAGGCTGTGCAGGCAAACGTGCAAAGCCCGGCTTCGGCCAGCGGTTCGACCTCGCACCAGAGTGCCGAGAAGTGATGCGCGCGTATGATCGAGGCCGCCGCAAGGCCATATGTGCGCGCTGCGTCGATCAGCGCCGGCCGGACCTGTTCTAGGGCGAGCGGCGCAAATCCGCAATGACCGTCCACCCGCAGCACTGAGGGCAGAAGGTGGGTGATCTCCGGCCGAGCCGCTCCATCGACCTTGCCGCTTTCCAGCGCGGCCATGTAGCCGGGCAGGCGGAATAGCCCGTGCGAAGCGCAACCATCCGCTTCCGCTCGGATCATAATATCGGCCACGGCGCGGGCGTTCTCATCATCGCATCCTCCTGCACGCAGGGCTTCTTCGGCCAGCGCGCGGGCATCGTCGAGAGATAGGGTCAGGGTGGCATCGTCGGTCACTATGGCTGCCTCACAGGATCTGGCTGAGGAATTCGCGGGTTCGCGGATCGCTTGCCTGCTTAAAGAAAGTGGCGGGCGGGCCGTGTTCGACGATCACGCCGCGATCGGTGAAATAGATGTGGTCGGCGACCTCGCGGGCAAAACCCATTTCGTGAGTGACAAGAATGCAGGTCATGCCCTCGGCGGCCAGATCCTTGATCGTCACCAGCACTTCTTTGACAGTCTCCGGGTCAAGCGCCGCCGTCACCTCGTCAAACAGCATCACATCGGGGTTCATCGCCAGCGACCGGGCGATGGCCACCCGCTGCTGCTGACCGCCCGACAATTCGCCCGGGTAGCTGTCTTCCTTCCCCTGCAGCCGCACCTTGGCGAGAAGCTTGCGGGCGCGTTCCTCGACCTCTCTCTTATCCTCTTTGAGCACCTTGATCGGTGCCATCATCACATTTTGCAGCGCGGTTTTGTGCGGGAAGAGGTTGTATTGCTGGAACACCATCCCGACTTTTCTGCGGAGTGCCAGCTTGTCAAGCTTGGAGTCGTGCACCTCCAAGCCCTCGACGGTGATCGAACCGGATTGGATGTCGTTCAATGCGTTGATGCAGCGAATGAGCGTCGATTTTCCCGACCCAGACGGGCCGATGATACAAATCACCTCGCCCTTCAAAATGTCGATGCTGATGCCTTTCAGCACTTCGAGAGCACCGAAAGATTTGTGCACATCTTTTATCGAAACGATGGGTTGGTCAGGGTTCCACGTCATGGCGGGGCTCCTCAGAATTTAACGGCAAAGCGGCGTTCGAGCCGCATGGTGAGGCGCGCAATCGGGTAGCAGTAGAGGAAGAAGATTACGAGCGCGCTACCGAAGAAGGGGAAGATCAGGTCGGGCCGGCCGTTTTCGGCCGCCATCGCCTGGCGGAGTGTGGTAACCAGTTCTCCGACACCGAGGATCGAGACCAACGGTGTGGCCATGGTCAGGATCGCATACCAGTTCATCCATGGCGGGATCATCCGCTTGAAACATTGCGGCAGGATGATCAGCCACAGAGTCTGACGGCGGCTATAGGCGAGGCTTTCGGCGGCCTCCCATTGGCCCGAGGGGACCGAACTGATGCCACCGCGGACAATCTCGGACACATTCGCCATGATTGGCAGGCTAAGCGCCAATACTGCCTTGATCCAGTCGGGGAAGTTTATCGACTCGCCGAACAGGCTGAATTTGTTCGGGATCGACAGCATGACCACGAAGATCACCACCAGCCACGGCGAGTTCTGGAAGGTGCGGGTCACGAAACGCGACAATGCGCGTACGATCCGGCTGGGCGCGATCTGGCCCAGGCCGAGGAACACACCCAGCATTGTGCCAAGCGCCATGGTCAGGAAGCTGATCAGGATGTTCAGGGCAAAGCCCTTGGTTATCAAGAGTGGCAGCCAGCGCATCAGCACGGCAAATGGCGGGTCTTTCATCGAGGTCGACTGCGCTAGCGCCTGAACCGGGTAATAGAGCAAGGGTATGAGCACAATGCCGAAGACAAGCGCCGGTGGCAGTGAGGCGAGATATCGCGAGAAGCCCAACGGGTCGTTCGGGGCCGCATAGCGCGACTTGAAGGAATACATGACTGCGAGGTCGGTCTTAGCGGGGGCGTTGACGCCGGGTATGGAGCGGTTAGCCATAATCAGCCCCCGTAACCGGGGATTTTCATCGCCCGTTCCCAGACCCGCATGCCCGAAGCCAGAAGGCCCACAAGGCCCACATAGATGACAAACATCAGGATCATCGACGGGTATTGCGCCGTAGTGAAATCGCTCATGATCTGTACGAGCTGGTAAAAGAGCTCCGGAACCGCGATCACCATCGCCTGTGTCGTGGTCTTGGCCAAGTTGATCAGATTGGCGTTGAGCGCCGGTAGGCTGGCACGGAACGCCAGCGGCAGAGTGATGTAACTGTAGATCTGAAGCTTGTTGAACCCAAGCGCCTCGGCCGCCTCGCTGGTGCTGTCGGGCACCGATTCCAGCCCGGCGCGGAAGATTTCGACATTGAAGGCACCGGCGAAGAAGCTGAGTGAGATGACCGCCCAGCCGACATTCGAGATGATCGGGACCTCAAGCCAGCCATCGGGCGAATAAGACGGCGTGTAGGGCCCGAGCGCGAAGTAGAAGAACAGCAACTGCACCATCGGCGGCGTGTTGCGGAAGAACTGAATGTAGCCCTGGCTGATCAGCCTGAGCGCCCAGATCCGCGAGGTCTGAATGAAGGCGCCGATGACCCCGATGATGACCGAGAACACGATGCATATCACTGCCAGCCTGACAGTCATCCAGAACCCATCCACCACCCGCTGCCATTGCACCGGATCGTAGAAGAACACGAAGTTCATCTGCGGATAGGTTTCCGCCAGTTCCCTGAAAAACTCTTGCATGGCGCCTTCGAATTATTTGCGCGCTGTCGCGGCTGACCCAAACGGGCGCGGACACGCACGATCCGCGCGCGTGTCCTGGTTTTGAATGGCCGCTTACTCGAGCCAGTCCTTGAACCGCTCTTTCTGATCGACCAGGAAGGCGCTTGGCTGGATCCCCCATATTGCCTCAAGCTCGATCAGACGCCCCGATTGCAGCCAGTTATACTGCATGCCAGACATGAATCGCCCAAAGACACAGGCTTGTTCGTCCAGCGGCACAGCAAGCGCCCAAGGGTTGTCGTCCTCTGTCGGCAACGGCATTTCGAAATCGTCCCAGTCGCCGGACTGGAGATCGACCACGATCGAACTGTCATCCGACAGAAAGCCAACGCATTTGCGATCGCGCAGCGCCTGCTTGCCTTCTGCAGCGCCGCCAAAGGCGATCAATTCGGCGCCATACGCTTCGGTCGCTTTCTTGTTATAGAAAGCGCCTTGTTTGCCGCAGACAGGTTTGCCGCGCAGATCTTCCCAGTTCGTCAGGCCCAACGCTTTGGGCGCCATGATATTTGTGCCGGATGTGTAGTAGTTCGGCAACGCGATGCCCGAAGCTTCGCGCCGGTCCTGACGGTCCGACATCGTGGCCAGGATCATGTCTATCTTACCGGTTTCCAGAAATGGGATCCGGTTGGCGCCGATGGTGGCGATCAGTTCCAGCTCAACGCCGAGCGTATCGGCGATCTCCTGGGCCATGTCGACCTCCATGCCAACGAGGTTGCCATTCTCGTCGATAAAGCCCCAAGGCTTGTAGTCGGGCTTGACCCCGATGGTGATCTTGCCCTCGGACATGATCCTGTTCCAGGTGTCGTTCGTGCATTCGGCAAAGGCTGTTGTGACGCTGGCAAGGGTCACGGCAAGCGCCGTGGTGGACGCGAATAGAGATTTCATCATTTGAGTTCCTCCTGTTGGTTCTTTCTCAGTTGTGATTTGGATGCGTGCCGGGAATGGTACGGATTTCGGGAAGGGTCATGCTTCTATTCCCCCGGCGTGAAATCCGCTGCTAAGCGCGTTGTCGCGCAAGTAATCGTAAGTCGAGGCGGCCCAGGTAACGGGCACTAGCAGGTCGAAATGATCGGCCGCCACACGGTGGATCAGCACAGCGACATGATGGATGCCCGTTTGGGCAAAGCATCCGGGCGGAAAGGCATGCGGGTGGAAATCGAGTGTCGCGACCCGCGACAGCACGCCTTCTGCCGCAGGCCCCGTGAGCGTGAAGCGGCTGCGAGAATGGCTGAGATCAAGTACCGTGCCGATGCTGCGGTCGACTTCGGCCAGCGCCGCGATCAGCATATCCCGGTTGGAGTGCCGGATCAGGATGCGGTCTGGAGCGGTGCGGTAGGCGGTGCAGTCCTTGCCTGCTTGCGCGGTTCGGAAATCGCCCACGCCCGCAAGCCCCAACCGTTCCAGAGCGGGCGCGGCGGCGGCCTCAAAATCCGCCCATCCGGCGATTTGCCCAAGCGCCGCAATGCGTTTTTCGCTGAGGGTCACGCCCGTTTCTTCGGGGGTGGGAGCAACCTGCGGTGCCAGCCGGCTGGCAAGGGCGCTGCGAAGTTCAACCATTCTGGCGCCCTCCCTCTGGATCGTAGAAATGCGGCGATACGACGGTCACTCTGTCGGTGCGATCGCCCAGGAAATTCGCCGCGCGGATGACCTCGCCATGCCGCGCCGGACCGTTGCTCAGGAAACCGAGCGCGATGTTCTTGCCAAGCGCGGGGGAATAGGTGGTGGACGAAATCCAGCCTTCGCCATGCCCCCTGGTCTCGCCCTCAGCGGGGAACAGGATCGACCCGCCTTTCAGGCCGTCGTTGGCCTCGCTTACCAGCCCCACGAGGCTGGGACGCGCCGGGTCGGTCAGCCCCTCACGCCGCATGGTGACCGAGCCGATATAGGGTTTTTTCGACGAGGCCATACCCGCCAGCCCCAGATCGCCCAGCGTGGTACGCCCGTCGAGTTCCGGCCCGGCGACATGGCCCTTTTCGATCCTGAGTGCGCCCATCGCCTCGGTGCCATACGGCACGACGCCAAACTCGACCCCGGGCTCGATCAGGTGTTGCCAGATGCCGTGACCATAGCCCGAGGGGATATATAGCTCGTAAGCCAGTTCGCCGGAAAAACTCATTCTGTGGATGCGCAGTGGAACGCCCGCAATCGTGGCCTGGGTCCAGTGGTTGTTGGGCAGAGCCTTGGCGCTCAGGTCACAGCCCTCGACCACTTTCGACAGCAGCGCGCGTGCCTGTGGTCCGGCTACGGCAATGGCCGCCCAATTGTCGGTTTCCGAGGTGACATGCACCTTCAAATCGTGCCACGAGGTCTGCAGCAGCAGCTCGGCAAAGGCCAGCACTTTGGCGGCATTGGCGGTGGTGGTGGACATGAAATAGTCATGCTCGCCCAGCCGCGCTGTGGCGCCGTCATCCATGATGATCCCGTCCTCGCGCAGCATCACGCCATAGCGCAGCCGGCCCATGGCCAGCGTCTTCCAGCCATTCACGTAAATGAGGTTTAGGAATTCCGCTGCGTCCGGCCCTTGAACCGCGATCTTGCCCAGTGTTGAGACATCGACCATCCCCACGCCTGCCCGCACATGGGCGGCCTCTCGGATATAGGCGGCGCGCACATCCTCGTCTCCTCTCGGATAATACCAGGGCCGCATCCAGAGCCCGGCTTCGGTCAGTTCTGCGCCGTTCTCGACATGCCAGTCATGGATCGGTGAAAGCCGTGTTGGCTGATAGTGATGTCCGCCGGTGTGTCCGACAAGCGCGCCGATGGCGACCGGGGTGAAGGGGGGGCGGAACGTGGTGGTGCCGGTCTCGGGGATCGTTGCCCCGCGCAGTTCCGCCATCCGCGCGATGGCGTTCACATTGCCCAGCTTGCCCTGATCAGTGGCCATGCCGGTGGGCGGGCTTAGATGGGAGGGTCTGAAAGGCGCTTTAATGGCCACCATGCGAACTATGGGCTATCTTGGTTTGCTTTTGTCGGCGGGCACGCTGTTTGGTTTCGTTCTGACCTATCACCGGGTTCCCCAGCAATTTACCGAAGCATTTCTGACGCTGGAGCTTGCCCCTTACATGGTGTTGGCGATGGTGATTGCCTTTTACCTGATCGTGGGAATGTTTCTAGAGCCGGTTTCGATCACCTTCATCACGCTGCCCACGCTATTCCCGCTGATCAATTCGGTGGGTTATGATTTGATCTGGTTCGGCATCATCTACACGATCACCATGGAGATCGCGGTGTTGACGCCCCCTGTGGGGTTAAACTTATACGTGATACAAGGGCTGGCTCCGAAAGACGTTGACCTGAAGGATGTCATCCTAGGTTCGCTACCCTTCATTGCGGCGCTAGTGACCCTGATCGTTCTGCTCCTGGCTCTTCCCGATATGGCGCTTTTCCTGCCAAGCCTGTCGTACTGAGGAGCAGGATGCTTAATTATCAACGTCACGGCTCTGGTCCGGCCCTTGTCACGCAACATGGCTTCCTGGGTGGTGGCGGCTATTTCGCGCCCCAGATGGCTGCGCTTGGCCATGCGTTTGATGTAATTGCCCCCGATCTGCCAGGATACGCGGGTAGCGCCGAGTTGCCTGCCGTCAACTCGATCAAGGCGCTGTCAGATGCCCTTGTCGAGTTGCTAGATGATCTTAGAAATGAGCGTTTCAGCCTGCTGGGGCATTCGATGGGTGGTATGGTGGCATTGCAGACGGCACTTGACCACCCCGATCGTGTCGAAAAGCTCGTGCTTTATGCCACCAACAGTTCCGGCAACCTGCCGGGCCGTTTCGAGACTTTCGATGAAACCGCCGAGAAAATCCGCCGCGACGGGGTTGCACCCGTCGCGGAATTTGTCACTGCCACATGGTTCGATGATCGGGACGCTGCTCCAATGTACCCATATTGCCTCAATGCAGGCAAAGGGGCGAGCGTCGAAGCTGTATTGGGGTCGCTTGAAGCATTCAAAACCTGGACTGTCGAAGACCGGCTGAGAGAGCTGCAAATGCCGGTTTTGATCATCTGCGGCGACCGGGATCGCTCCTACTCGCTGGACGGTCTGATCCGCATGGCCTCGGCAATTCCGCAGGCCGAGCTTTGCTTGCTGCCCGGCGGCTTTCATTGCGTGCATCTTGAACAATCGGACCTGTTCAACGCGGCGCTTCTCAAATTCTTGACCACCCGCTGACCGGCATTCCGGCAATCACCAAACAAAGGTTCCTATCATGCATCTCGCTCGCTTTCCGCGCCGTTTCATCGCCCATCTGCCTACCCCGCTGGAGCGGCTTGATCGCCTGACCGCCGAACTGGGCGGGCCGGAGATTTGGATCAAACGTGACGATTGCACAGGGCTGTCCACCGGCGGCAACAAGACCCGCAAGCTGGAATTTCTGATGGCCGAAGCGGAACTGGAGGGTGCCGAGATCGTCATGACCCAGGGAGCGACCCAGTCAAACCATGCCCGCCAAACCGCGGCCTTTGCGGCCAAGCTGGGTATGAAATGCCATATCATCCTGGAAGACCGTACCGGCTCGAACGATCCGAACTACAATAACAACGGCAACGTCCTTCTGGATCACCTGCACGGGGCTACCACCGAGAAACGCCCCGGCGGCGGGGACATGAACGCGGTGATGGAAGAAGTTGCCAACGAAAGGCGCGCCGACGGCAAAAAAGTCTATACCATTCCCGGTGGCGGATCGAATCCGACCGGCGCGCTTGGCTATGTAAACTGCGCTTTTGAATTGCTGGCTCAGGCCAATGAGCGCGGGCTGAAGATCGACCACATTGTCCACGCCACAGGCAGCGCCGGTACGCAGGCCGGGTTAATCACCGGGCTGAAGGCGATGAACGCGCAGATCCCGCTCCTAGGCATCGGTGTGCGGGCTCCGAAGCCAATACAAGAAGAGAATGTCTTCAACCTTGCCTGCGCGACGGCTGAGAAACTGGGCTGTCCTGGCATCGTTGCGCGTGAAGACGTGGTCGCCAATACCGATTACGTGGGCGCGGGCTATGGTATCCCCACCGAAAGCGGGCTGGAGGCGATCCGCGTGTTTGCCGAATTGGAAAGCATCTTGCTGGATCCGGTCTATTCCGCCAAGGGTGCCGCCGGCTTCATCGACCTGGTCCGCAAGGGTCATTTCAAGAAAGGCGAACGGGTTGTCTTCCTGCATACCGGTGGGTCGGTGGCATTGTTCGGCTATGACGGTGCCTTTGACTTCACGGACCGTTGGGTTGGAAAGTAAGATGGCTTACCCCCCGATCAGCAAAAACATTACCCAGCAGCTTTTGTCTTTTTGGTTCAATCGAACAGGGAAAGCCCAACGAAATAGCGTGCATTGGCATGTTGGCCCGGCCGCACCTGTGGAAGCATTTTTCGTTATAGCAAAAATCTGGAACTTCCGCTTCTCACCCGCCAGCCCATTACGTATCGAATGAAGTGCCTGGGATATGCCTCTCAAACCGGTCATAAATGGCCGCTCTGACGAATTCGGCTGCAACGCGACGATGACTACGTTGCACTTGCAAGCGGATGCTGCGTTGGCGAAGGCCTAAATTTGAGCGGCAGCAATGTCCCGTCAATACCAGTTTATCCGGTGCGCAGCGAACGGCTGGAAATCCCAGACCGGCCAATCGTGCCTCACGCAGAGAACGGCTGGTGAGAGCCCATAAAAGAAGTGTCAAATTCTTGCTGCACGCGCTCGCAACAGAAAATTAGCTACGACTGTTTCATTTTCAGCGCCGCTGCGCGGCGTGGTAACCAGCCGTACACCTATGTTGCAGCGATGAATGCGATGGCGGGGTCTTCTATCTCGCCCTAGCGGTCGCTCATCACGCAGGTCACGCGGTTGCTGTGGGCCATGTCGACGGCAGCGAGGGTTTCGGTCGGCGTACCGTAGATGGCGGACTATTTGATAGCCTCAAAGCCGGCCTGCGCGGCGGTCAGTTTGCCATCGACGAATTCGACTGCCTTCAGGACGCCCTTGCCCGTATAGCGGGACTGGTCGCCTTCGCGTTTTTACACGACCTTCAGTGCTCCGGTGGAAGCGCCGGAAGGCACGGCTCCACGTCCCATAGCGCCGTCTTCGAGATTGATGTCCACGTTGACGTTCGGGTTGCCTCGGCTGTCTAGGATTTCAGGGGCGATGATATCGATGATCGTACTCAATGGTGTGTCCTTATTTGCCAAGATAGGCGATCTTTAGCGAGTCTGTGCCGCCAGCTTGGCCATGAACCGATCCGGATGTCACTACAACCGGGCGATCAGGCCGAACCAGATTTTCAGGTGCAAGATGCGATGGGATGCGGCCTTCGCGGCTGGAAGAGAACTCTTCCACGCTGGTACTGACGATAGGTGTAACCCCCCAGACAAGGCAAAGGCTTCGTGCGACTTTTTTCGAGTGACAGATTGCGAGAATGGGGATGGCGCTACGATTCTTCGAAACTCGCAGCGTCGTGGCCCCGGTTGTCGTAAACGTGGCAATGCAGCTCGCATCCCTCAAATCTGCCAAGGTGCTGGCTGCACTTGCGATTGAGCTTGAATCGTCCGGGGCATCAATCAGAGCTGTTTTGACGCTCGAATTCAACGAACGGGAGGCAGATTCGGTCGCGTGGGCAATTTCGGCCATCGCCGTAACGGCTTCGACCGGATATTGACCCGCTGCGCTTTCTGCTGACAACATGACCGCGTCTGTGGACTGAGACACCGCATTGGCGACATCCGATGTTTCCGCCCGAGTGGGCAGAGGTGCTGAGATCATGCTTTCAAGCATCTGGGTGGCAACAATGACCGGTTTGCCATGTGACCGGGCGTTTGCCACCAGCGATGCCTGGATGGCCGGCAAATCGTGCCAATCGCACTCAACGCCCAAGTCTCCACGCGCAACCATTATGGCGTCGGTGGCGTGGAGAATTTCGTCGATATTTTGAACAGCAACGGGTTTCTCGATCTTGGCAACGATCTTCGCTAATCCGTCGGTCAAACGGCGCAGACGCTTGATGTCTTCTGCAGTCTGCACAAAGGAAATAGCCACCCAATCAACCCCCAGTTCGAGCGCAAACCGCAAGTCGTTCCGGTCCTTTGGTGTGATCGCGTCAAGCTTCAGCGTGGTTTCGGGAAATTTGATCCCCTTTCGGTCCCGCAAAGCCGCCTTGTTGAGAACCTCGGCAGTGATAGCGCCGTCATCGCTCTCGACAACGCGCAACCTGATGCGGCCATCGTCGACGAGAATCATGTGGCCAACCTCAACAGTGCCAAAGATTTCGGGATGGGGCAGGGGCACGTCGTTCTTCTGGGTGGGATCACGGACCAATCGAATGCGATCCCCGATGGCTAGCGATCTTTCCCCTCCTGGTACCTCACCGATGCGAAGCTTCGGACCCTGCAAATCCGCGAGAATGGCGATGGGTCGACCAAGGTCACTCTCTGTTTTGCGAATGGCTGCATGAACCCTGGCATGGTCTTCGTGGCTGCCGTGGCTGAAATTCATCCGAAAGACGTTCGCGCCCGCCTCGGCGAGAGCCTTGATCTTGTCGTAAGAATTGGACGAGGGACCCAACGTGGCTACTATCTTCGTCTGCCGGGGCGGGTGATTATGAGTGATCATGATGTGAGCCTTCAGCTTTGTTTGAGAAAAATGGCGAGGTCCATCACATTCGTGCCGGTTGGCCCGGTGATTATCTGATTGCCTGTGCGGGCGAGAAAAGAGGCAGAATCAGCGCTACGTAGCGCATCTTCCGCGCCAGGTTCCGAAGAAAAGCTGTCTCCATCCAAGAACGCTCCAGCCGCATTCGTCGGACCATCGGTGCCGTCCGTCCCTGCGACGAGGCCGGTTAAATCTGTTCGGTTTCGCACGTGCCTTGCGATTTCCAGCGCAAGGGCTTGGTTGCGACCGCCTTTGCCAGGGTTTTTGGGAAGAACAACCGTGGTCTCTCCGCCATAGACATACAAGCCGTCTGGGCCTACGGTGATCTCATTCGCGATCCGGGCAGCTATTTCGTTCACATCCGCATACATGCTCTCTTGATTGGAGATGATCTTGATCCCAATCGATTGTGCGCGTCGCACGACGGCCTCCCGCGCAACAGCGTTTGAGGCGACAACGCTGCAGTTGTAACCAATATCCGACCCCTCGGGCGCCGCGCCAACGCCGGAACCGATAATCGAAATGCTGTCTCCGGCCACATCCGAAATGGCAAGAACATCGACTTGTTGGCCCTTGAACGAAGCCAACAACCTACCTCCCTTGATTGCAGAGATGGCCTGCCGACGCTTGTTAATTTCTCCGATATCCGCACCTTCGGCCAGAGCTGCTTTCGTCAGAGCCACAAGATCAGCACTGCTGACATCTGGTTTGAGATGCTCGACAAGCGACGATGCACCTGCAGAAACAAGCATCATCAAATGACTGCCAGTCGGGCATCCGGCCACAAAGTCTAGCAGCCTTGTACCCGCTTTCAACGACGACTGATCCGGTATCGGGTGGCTGGTTTCAATTGCCTCGACGTTGCTGCCGAACTCCGCGTTGCCCAGATGGTCGGTCTTGGTGACAAGATAGGCGGGTATCTTGATGCGCCAGTCGTCTGGCAGGCCCCTGAACATAGCGGTGGCGGCTTTTCCGACGGCAACAATATGCGTCGGACATTGTGCGTCGTGACGCGACACCCATTTGCGTACGCTGATGTCCCCCTTCACAGAAGAAACGGCAGCGAGGAAAAGGTTCAGAAGCGTTTTTCTTTGGGCAATGGTCATGTGCTAGGCAAATCCGTCGCCCAATCGGTGTTTCGCCCGCTCAAACTGGTCTCTGCCGCCTCGACCCAAAAGGCGATGCCGTATTTGATGATCTCGTCGGAAAACTCATAATTTGGATCATGCAGATAGCGCGTGTTGCCATTCCCCAGCAAGAGATAGGTGCCGGGTCGCGCTTCCAGCATATAGGCGAAATCCTCAGTGCCCATGGTTGGCCTGATATCCCAACTGACGTTGCCGTCCCCGACGATCTTGCCGGCGATTTCGGCCGCAAAGTCTGTCTCGGCGCTGTGATTGTCTGTAACCGGATAACCGCGCTCATAATCAACATCGCAGGTCGCTCCATATGTTTTGGCCACCAGTGTCGATATTTCTGTCAACCGCCGCTCAGCAAGATCACGCATGTCGGTGTTGAGTGTTCTGATCGTGCCGCCGAGTTCGACAGACTCGGGAATGATGTTGAAAGCCGAACCAGCATGAAATTGCGTGACCGAAACCACAACCGAATCCAGCGGATCGCTGTTGCGTGAAGCAATAGTTTGAAGCGCTCCTACAAGCGCCGCGCCCGCAATTACCGGATCAACGGCTTTGTCGGGAACCGCCGCATGGCCACCTCTGCCGGTGATTTTGATCGTGAACCTGTCCATCGCCGCCAGCAACGGGCCCTTTTTGACACCGAATGTGCCGACCGGCAGACCGGGGTGATTGTGGAGAGCGAAGACCTGCGAAATTTGAAAACGATCCATCAGGCCTTCGTCAATCATGACTTTGGCACCGCCTCCGCCCTCTTCGGCGGGTTGAAAGATTAGCGCCAAGCGCCCTGCAAAGTTTCGGGTCGCGGCCAGATGCTTGGCCGCCCCTAGCAGCATCGCCATATGACCGTCATGACCGCAAGCATGCATCGCACCGGGTTTTTTTGACACCCAGGGCAGATCGAGCGTTTCATGGATCGGCAAGGCATCCATATCCGCACGCAGTCCTATGGTCGGTCCAGCCCCGAGCCGCCCCTCGATCAAAGCCACGACTCCGGTCTTGCCGAGGCCGGTCACGATTTCGTCCACGTCGAATTCCTTGAGGCGCTCAACGACATAGGCCGAAGTTTCGAAAAGATCAAAATTCAACTCTGGAATGGAATGCAGATGGCGGCGCCACTCAATCGCCTCCTCTACAAGCGCCTCGTAGTCTTTCAGATCAAGCATTCTGCACTCCCTTACCATGAGGCTTTCTGGTCCGGTCTGCGGGCGGTAAGCGATCTTCCTCGACCGCGTGACAGGCAACTTTCGCGCCCCCGGTATCACGAAGTGCCGGGGCCTCTTGCTTGCAGCGATCCGTGGCAAACGGGCATCGTGGATGGAACGTGCAGCCGGAGGGCGCATTGATCGGGTTGGGCACTTCGCCGCTGACCGGAACGCGCTCGACCACCTCTGTATCCATCTTCGGGATCGTCTCTAACAGCATGCGCGTATATGGGTGGCGCGGTGCGCGGAATAGGTCATCCGCATCGGCGACTTCGCAAATGCGCCCCAGATACATCACGCCGATCTTAGTTGAAATGTGATGCACGACCGCCAGATCGTGGCTGATGAACAGATATGTGAGGCCCAGCCGTTCCTGAAGTTCCTTCATCAGATTCAGGATCTGCGCCTGAACCGACACATCAAGAGCAGAGGTCGGCTCATCACAGACCAGAAACTCGGGTTCGCTGGAAAGCGCGCGGGCGATCGAAATGCGTTGCCGCTGACCGCCGGAAAACTCATGCGGGAACTTTTCGGCGTCCTTGGGGGACAGGCCGACCTTGGTCAACAGATCTCCCACCACATCGTCCACTTCAACTCGGCTCACGCCAGGATGAAATTCACGCATTGGCTCAGCGATGATGTCACGCACCCGCCACCGCGGATTGAGGCTCGCATAGGGGTCCTGAAAAATCATCTGCCAGCGGCTGCGGAATTTGGTAAAATCCTCAGGCTTGCTGAGGTCGTGCTCCTCAAAACTGATCGACCCGGCAGTTGGGAAATCAAGCCCGACAACCAGCTTGGCCATGGTGGATTTGCCGCAGCCGGACTCCCCAACGATTGACAGGGTTTCCCCTTTAGGTATCTCCAGACTGACGCCATCAACCGCCTTCAGGTATTGCTTCTGACCACGATTGAAGAACCGTGACAAAGGCGATTTGGACACATCGAACCTGCGTTCGAGATCTTTGATTTCAATCAGCGGTGCTGCATCGTGCTTAGTCATGACGGCCTCCGGTTTCGGCTTGCTCAAGTACGCTCAACCAGCATGCCGACAGGTTACCATTTTCGTTCTGTTGCATTGGCGGGCGCTTGGCCCGGCACTGATCATGAGCAAATTCGCAGCGCGCGCTAAAGGCACATCCATGAGGAATTTCCGACAGCCGTGGCATGGAACCCGGGATCTGTGGCAGCCACTCAACACGCCGCCCCGGCACCGGGATCGACGCCATCAGCCCTTTGGTATAGGGATGTTGCGGGTTCTGGACGACCTCGCGCACCGGTCCGATTTCGGCCAGCCGTCCGGCATAGAGCACTGCCACCCGGTCCGCGATTTCGGCGACCACGCCCATATCATGGGTGATCAGGATGACCGCCATGCCCTTGTCTTTGCACAAACGGCGCAAGAGCGCGATAATTTGGGCTTGTGTCGACACGTCCAGCGCTGTCGTTGGCTCGTCGGCTACAATCAGCTTTGGGCCGGTGCAAAGCGCCAACGCAATGACCACCCGCTGCCGCATTCCGCCGGAAAACTCATGCGGATAGCTGTCGATGCGCTGCTCGGGCGCGGGAATGCCCACCTCGCGCAGCATGTCGATCGCCTGTTTGCGGGCCTCGGCCTCGCTCACCGGCAGGTGGGTGCGGATGGTCTCGACGAGTTGCTTGCCGATCCGGTGCATCGGGTTGAGGCTGGTCAATGGGTCCTGAAAGATCGCTCCGATCTCCTTGCCGCGCAGCTGCCGCATCTGCTCCTGGCTCAGATCATCGATCCTTTGCCCATCAAAGCGGATTTCACCGGCGGCCACGCGACCGGGAGGTTCCAGAAGTCCGATCACCGAAGCACCGGTCAGCGATTTACCGGCACCGGATTCACCGACCATGCCAAGGATTTCGCCGGGTTGCAGCGCAAGCGAGATATCGTCCAGCGCCACCAGCGTGCCCCGTCTTGTAGGGAATTCCACGCGCAGACCGCGAATATCGAGAAGAACGTCGTCCATTGTCTTACCTCAATTTCGGGTTAAGGGCGTCGCGCAGCCAGTCGCTCAGCAGGTTGACCGCCAGAACAAGCAAAACCAGTGCCAGAGATGGAAAGATGGTGATCCACCACTCACCCGAGAACAGGAAGCTGTTGCCGATCCGGATCAATGTTCCAAGCGATGGCGTGGTTGGCGGAACCCCGACGCCGAGGAACGACAGTGTCGCCTCGGTGGTGATCGCGATGGCAAGGCCAATGGTGGCCATGACCAGAATAGGACCCAGAATGTTGGGCAGGATGTGCCGCAGGATAATACGGAACGAGCCAACGCCGATCACACGGGCGGCCATGACGTATTCCTTGTTGCGCTCAACCATTGTCGAACTGCGTGCGACCCGCGCATAACGTGGCCAGTCCGACAGGCCGATGGCCAGGATCAGGACCACGATGGACAGGGTCTCGCGCATAGAGGGTGGCACGAAAAGGTCGGCAATCCCGTCGATCACCAGCGCAGTCAGGATGGCCGGCACGGTCAGCTGAACATCCGCAAGCCGCATGAACACGGTGTCGAGCCAGCCGCCATAGAAGCCCGACAGTAACCCGACGCCCACACCAATCAGGAGCGACAAGCCGACGGCTGCAAATCCCACCAGCAGCGAAATGCGGCAGCCATAGATGATGGTCGAAAGCACGTCGCGCCCCTGATCGTCGGTGCCAAGCAGGAACCGAGCGTCGCCGTATTCGGCCCAGACCGGCGGCGTGAACGCATCCAGCAGGTCAATGGTCGCGGGGTCAAACGGCCGGTGGGGGGCCACCAGCGGTGCAAAGATCGCCGCAACAAAGAAAATGAGAGTAATGATCGCGGACACGACGGTCAGTTTCGAGGACAGGAAGCTGAACATCAGATCGCTGTCCATGAACCGGTTGAACCGGCTGGGCGGTGAATCGGGAGTAATGGTCATTTGGTTTTCCCTGCGTGTCGGATCAGCCGCGCCCGCGCAGGCGCGGGTCAGCGATCAAGTAAAGGATGTCGACGACAACATTGATAAAGACGAACATGGCAGCGATCAGAACCAGATAGGCGGCCATCACCGGAATATCCCCGAAGGTCACGGACTGGATGAACAACAGGCCCATCCCCGGCCACTGAAACACTGTCTCGGTGATGATCGAGAAGGCGATGAGGGAGCCAATGTTCAGCCCGATAATGGTGATCACCGGTACCAGCGTGTTGCGCAGCGCGTGGCCGAAATGCACGACCCGCGGTGCCAGCCCCCGCGCGCGGGCGAATTTGATATAGTCGGTGCGGAGCACTTCCAGCATTTCCGAACGCACCAGCCGCATGATCAGCGCCATCTGAAACAGGGCCAAAGTTGTTGACGGCAGGATCAGCGCTTTCAGACCGCCGATGGTCAGGAAATTGGTGGACCACCCGCCGATTTGTGTTACCTCTCCGCGCCCAAAGGACGGCAGCCAGCCCAAGGTAACTGAAAAGATATAGATAAGAAGGATGCCGATCACGAAGGTTGGCAACGAAACCCCGATCAAAGATAAAGGCATGATCGTTTTGCTGATCCAGGAGTGTCGATTGATCCCGGTGTAGACGCCCAGCAAGACCCCCAACACAATCGCAACCACGGCCGACGTGGCAACCAGTTCCAGCGTGGCAGGCATACGCTCGGCAATCAGCGTCGAAACCGGGCGTTGCAGCGCGTAGGAAATGCCGAAATTGCCCGACACGGCATTGGAGCCAAACCGAGCGAACTGTGCCAGGAAAGGATCGTTCAATCCCAGTTTTTCGCGCAGCGCATCGCGGTCTTCGACCGAGGTTTCCTGCCCGACCATGTTCGAGATCGGGTCACCCACGAAATTGAACAAAAGGAAGGATACCAGCCCGACGAAGATCATCGTCATGAGCGCCTGAAAGAGCCTGTTGATAAGCTTTAGAAACAAGAGAGCATCCTCTGGTCAAAAAAAACGTGGCGATTTCGGTTGGAAGTTCGGGGCCGGACAGGCACACCTTCCAGGTGTCTGTCCGGCAGTCTTGGTCCACTACCGGTAGGTCAGATACCGAAAGCGTGGATCGTTATCAGCCGACATCGGCATGTCGAACTTGTCGGACATTGCCCAGACAATGACCTTATGATGGATAGGGACGTAGTTGACGTTGTCATCCACATTTTTCCACAGATCGGCAATCATCTGATCGCGCTTGGCCAGATCGATCTCGACCTCGATGGCATCGGTCATTGCATCGACCTCTGGGTCAACCCAGCCAGTTCCGTTCCAGCCCTCGTCGGCGGACTTGTACAGGTAAGAAAAGGCAAAGTGCGAATCCAATGTCGGCACACCCCAGCCCAGCATGTAAAAATCGGTTTCCCGGTTGTGGATCTTCGGGAAATGCAGGGTCTTGGAAATCGCCGAGAGCGACACGTCGATGCCGACCTTGGCCAGCATGGCTACTGCTGCCTGACAAATTGCCTCGTCATTGATGTAGCGATCATTCGGGCAATCCAGCTGGATCGAAAACCCATCGGGATAGCCGGCCTCGGCCAGCAACGTGCGGGCTTTTTCCGGGTCGTAGGCCAGACGCTCATCCAGTTCTTCAGAATAGCCATGCACCGCAGGCGATGTCACCACACCTGCCGGGATCGCAAAGCCGCGCATCACCTTGCGCTGGATCGCGTTCACGTCGATGGCATGGTAGATCGCCTGACGCACTCGGATGTCCTTGAACGGATTTTCATCCACATTTGCCGTCAGCAGCTTGTCGACACCTTGGTTCATGCCCAGGAAGATGGTCCTGACCTGTGCCACCTGCTTGACCTGCAGGCCGGGGGTGTTCTCAATGCGCGCCAGATCCTGTGTTGGCGGGTCAAGCAGGAAGTCAATTTCACCTGAGAGCAATGCGGCCACTCGCGTCGCAGGGTTGGAAATTGGCGTAAACTCAATTCGGTCCAGCTCGTGCGGATATTCGCCCGCGCCCCACCAGTCAGGGTTCTTTTCCAGAACCGTGCGGATGCCCGGCTCGCGCAGAGCCAATTTGTAAGGACCTGTTCCCATCGCATTGCGAACCGCAAAGGTCTCCTCACCGGCGCTGCGGTCTTGCGGTTGGGTCACGTCATTGGCTTCCGACCAGGCTTTGGACATGATGAAAATCGTGGCCAACTGGTTCGGCAGGATCGGGTTCGGACCTGATGTTTCGATATGAACCGTCATCGGGTCAACGATGGTGACACCTGTCACGCTCTCGATATAGCCCTGATAGTCTGAAGTTTCCGACTTCGCGCGCTCGATGCTGAACTTCACATCCTCCGCCGTGAAGTCAGAGCCATCGTGAAACTTGACACCTTGGCGCAGATTGAATTCCCAAGTGGTGGGGCCGATTGGTTCCCACGAGGTCGCAAGACCAGCTACGAATTTCACGTCCTTGTCCGGATAGACAAGTGAATCGTAAATCTTCCGCGACGCCGCAATAGTTGGCGCTTCGCTGGCGGACATTGGGTCCATCGTCAGGGCGTCACCCTGTGCCGCCCATCTCAGCACGTTTTCCGCGGCGGCCGACATTGTGGTCACGCTGAGGCAAGTCGCGGCCACGGCCAGCACTCTTGCCGCAGCGAATGCGGTGGTTGATCGAAGTTTCATTGAACCCCCCTTTGTCATGTTGGTTCTGTGGTTGGACAGGTTCATCATGTGCAGTTATGTAATTCTGTCAAGTACGTTGTATCCATTTTTGTTTTCAAAGTAGGTATGTCATACCTATTTCGTCCATTGAAAACGCAGCGATGACCCATTAGGGTGCCACTGATCACATATATTGACAGGACGCTGTACCTTGGCGAGCGATGCTTCAAAAAAAGTCAAAGAAAGAGTGTTGGATTCGGCTGAGGAACTCTTTGGGCAGCAGGGCTACGAATCCGTCACGATGCGCAACATCGCAGAACATGCCGATGTGCATATCAGTCAGATCGTCTATCATTTCACTAATAAAAACATGCTTGTAAGGGCAATCGTGCTGCGGCGAGCCGACGAACTGAACCAGGAACGACTTCAGATGCTTGACTATTATCGCCGCGCAATCGGCGATGCCAAACCCGAGGTCAGCGCCTTGTTGCGCGCCTTTCTCAGCCCATTTTTCGACCGGCGATCAAGTGGCGATCAGGGTTGGCGCAACTACAGTGCCTTCATTGGCCGGATAATCTGGGACCCGAATGCATCTGATCATATCAACGAGGCATTCAACGAGGTGGCAAAGACCTTTCTTCGGTCCTTTTGTGAAGCCCTTCCAGATATACCAGATGAACGAATTCATTGGGGATTCCAGTTTCTTCTGGCGTCGATGTACAGCGTCGAGGAAACAAACACGCGAATTGAGAGCCTGTCAGACAGTCGATTCAGCGGCAAGGATCTTTCAACCGCGTTCGAGGCTTTGATCCCCTTCCTTTGCGCTGGTTTTTACTCCCTGGAAAAAGGTAAACCAGAGCATGCCGCCCCGCACTAGAGCTGGCTGCCTGGCCTCAGGACGCTCTTTGAGATCTCTAACCTGTCTTCATCCTCCGAAAAATCAGCGCTTTTGAAAGACTTTTTCGCCAACCCGTCTGGTGACGTCGAATCGCAAGTTCTCGATGCTCCCACAAAACGTTCAATACGCAATCAGTTGAAAGCGATAGTCTAGAATTGCCAAACAAATTGCCGCAGTGTCTCGCTTTTCGCTTGTCTGACCAAGCCGCAGCGGAAGTGCGCTCTCGGTTTCGGTTAGAGCGACGCTTTCGAGTGACTGGTCTGGCGACCGTGACGCAGCGATATTAGTGCCGCAATTGCGAGCAAATGCCGCGTCAGCAATGGCTGCAACTGCACAAGGCCGGTTTGTCCCGCGACATGTAAATTCCCACCTCAAAAAATGCTGCGCGATGCGCGAATGGCCGGAATCTCTGCCGCGTGGCGGCGCGGATTTATTCGCCTGCGCAGAAAATTCGATACACTATGCGCACGCAGCGTAAATTCGTGAGGTCCGGTCAGGGCTCGTTTGAGATATTCGCCGCATTTGGCCTGAACGTCCACTTCTCCGTCTTGGGCTAGGTACCTCACATGAAAGTCAAGCCGTGTGACGTTAAACATGTCACCGGTTAAAGGATGAAGTCAGCACTGCTGAGCCCGGTTGCATCAGAGAGTAGGATTTCAAGGTCAGCGATGCCATCGCCATTGCGGTCGGCCTGCACGATTGTGTCGGTGCCGTCTGTTTCCAGCCGCAGCTGACCAGCGCCGGAAAACGCATCTGTGCCGATAAAGGCGAAACCCTGATCGCCGCTTGCATCCCTGTCTGCGTCGATCAATTGCAGATCGATCAGGTCCTGCCCGGTTTCGAAATCCGTCACCTCATCGCGCTGGGCGCTGCTGCTGTCAGACAGGAAGCTGAACACAAATGTATCTGCGCCTAGCCCGCCGGTCAGCGTGTCGGCATCCCAGCCGCCTTCGATCAGGTCATCGCCGTCGCCACCATCGATGATATCCGCCCCTCGCCCACCGGAAAGCATGTCACTGCCCCCCCTACCGCTGATCACATCATGGCCGCTGCCGCCACTGATCTGATCGATCCCCGTGCCGCCGGTCAGGATATCCCGGCCGCTATTGCCCTGCAGGATGTTCGTTCCGCTATCAACGGTGATTTCATCGGCACCGGAATTGCCGGTCAGGTCGTCATCACCAGCCCCGCCGTTGATGTCGTCATTATCCGCCCCGCCCAGCGCAATATCGTTGCCGTCACCGCCCCAGATGACATCATTCCCGGCGGCCCCGGTGATACGGTCATTATCGGCACCGCCATCAAGTGTATCATTTCCTGCCCCACCCATCAGCATATCCTGTCCGGCGCCGCCTTGCAGCGTGTTGCCTGCGTCATTTGCAATCAGCCTGTCCGCACCGGCCCCGCCGATAGCGTTTTCGATGGTGACCCCATGCGCAATGGTGAAACCACCGCTGACCCCAGCGGCGGACGACACGAAGCCACCGCCCCCCATGTCATAGGTCAGTGTTGCATCGCGCAGATCGATCACACTATCCAGATTGCCGGAATAGCGAATGGTGTCATTGCCGCCAGCATCCCAGATCGCCTTCCAAGCGGTGCTACCGTCCTCTGGCAGGTCATAAATGTTATCACCTGACGCGAATGTCTTGTTTTTGCCGTAGAGCGCCTGCAAAGCGGCGATATCCAGCCCCATTGGGCCCGCCTCGTTGCCGCGCAGATAGCTGGAAGATGGCACCGTCTGGTATCCGGCATTGTAGGACATCGTGCTGTAGATACCCTGGTTCAGCCCGCTGACCCCATAGTCCCGAAAGCTGGTATGCACCCCGATGATTGCTCCGTCGGATTCATGCGGATGCTCCAGCCCAAGCCCGTGCAGGAATTCATGCACCAGCGTGGCATAGCCCAACCCACCTTCTTCAAGCCCGCCGCCAGCCTCGTCATCCCAGCCGAACCCCTTGCCGTTGAAAACACCAACGCTGGCCCGTGTTCCCGATGGCATATAAAAATACCCCAGCAGACCGTTATTGTTCAACTGATTGGTGTCGAGCACCAGTTGGAAATCCGCATTTTGGTCATTGGTGACCGTAAACCGCAGGTCCGTCACCGCCGCAATTGAGTCGAGCGCGGCAATGGCCCGGGATTTTTCGTAACTATTCCAGCCCTCTGACACGATGTCGTCCTGCTTGCTGCTGGTTGAATACCCGAACGCCGCCCGATCCCCGGCGTCCACGAAGTGAACCGAAATCACCCTATCGCTGCGCTGCGACCCGCTATCAAGCGCGTCTGCGGGATTTCCATCTGGCGTCGCAACAGCCCTGGCCTGGAGAGAGTAGTCACCACTGAACCGGTCTCGCGATCCCGCAGCTTCAACAAAATACGTGCCTGCGCTGTTTCCGCCGAACGTGATGGCCGCGTCACGATTTGCATTGGAGGCCGACAATTCGTC
This sequence comes from uncultured Paracoccaceae bacterium, assembly GCA_947503925.1. Classification (GTDB taxonomy): domain Bacteria; phylum Pseudomonadota; class Alphaproteobacteria; order Rhodobacterales; family Rhodobacteraceae; genus Yoonia. Next base: position 125,558 of record CANNFQ010000009.1, read on the forward strand.
ATCGCCGGTGATCAGCGCGCCATCCGCATCATAAACCCGGAGATAGGAATCCGCGATGCCGTCCGCCCCAACCCCACGCTGGATGACTTGCACCCATTCGCCAGCGGCAAGATCCATGCGGACCCAATCCCTGTCCCCGGCGAAATCAATCTCACCGGTGATGGTCTGCCCGATATGCAGTTCAACGGATGTATTGGTATTTGCTGGTGTATCTGACATGCTGCGACCCCCATCGTGCATTTTCTGTGGGGCAAGAGATGGCGGCAGAATGTGGCGGAGGCGTGCCCAAATTGCTGTCAACCGGGGGCATGACGCTGGGCTTTGAGATGATTAAATGACTGTTTTGCTTTGTGTTTTAGAAACCATACTTAACCGTTGCTGAATTTCGGTACGGTGCCGGAACACATCATTCACTGCTCTGGCCCGATACTGTGCGGGATTTCATTCATCGCGGAAGGTGCCTTTTTCCATGCCAGATCAGACCCCGAACCTGTCCTTGCCCTTCATCATGCCAGCGCAGGCGCAGAAGCATGTCACCCATAACGAAGCGATTGAGCTGTTGGACATGATTGTTCAGCTCACGCTGGAAAGCACGGCAGATACCGCCCCGCCCACCAGCGCAAGCGAGGGTCAGGCCTGGGCGGTAGCCACCGGGGCCACGGGTGACTGGGCCGGACAGGATGGCATGATCGCCACATGGCGCGGCGGCGGATGGCTCTTTGTGACCCCCCGTGATGGCTGGCAGGCTTGGGTCATTGATGTCGCCGCCATTCAGGTGCTGACCAGTGGCAGCTGGGTAACCCAGGGCGCGCTGCCGCCGTTAGAGAACCTGCCCGGTATTGGTATCAATGCGGCGTCGGACCCCACGAACCGCCTGAGCGTGTCTAGCGATGCAACATTGCTGAACAATGATGGCGCCGGACATCAGCTGAAGATCAATAAGGCAGCGACAGCTGACACGGCATCCTTACTCTATCAATCCGGCTTTGCAGGTCGCGCGGAGATGGGTCTTGCCGGAGAGGACAATTTCAGCATCAAGGTCACCGCGGACGGGTCATCATGGACGACGGCGCTATCGCTTGATGCAGCAACGGGGCATGCGCAATTTGCCGAAGTGCTGGCATTGACACCGGGGGCGACACCCAGCAGCGCAGCGGCGGGCGATATCTATTTCGATGCCAGCACAACAAAACTACGCTGCTTCGACGGCACCATCTGGAATGATCTGTTCTAGGGTCGGGACCTTAGGGTTCTGACCCTAATCGGCATAGGCATGGACATTCAATTCCTTCCGCGGCCCAAGGGCGGTTTGAATTTCAACGTCATAGGTTTGGGCGATCACCGGATCTGACAGCACCTGATCCGGGCTACCCTGGGCCAGGATCTTGCCCCCGCCAATCAAAACCAGATGATCGGCGTAGCGCGCGGCGAGATTCAGATCATGCAAAGCCATGACGCCGACAGCGCCGCGTGCCCGCATCGCATCCCTGATCCGTGTCATCACGTCCAACTGGTGCCGCAAATCAAGCGCGGATGTCGGTTCATCAAACAAATATACTTCTGATTGCCGCGTCAGAGCCTGACATACCGACACCATCTGTGCCTGCCCGCCCGACAGTTCCCCGATATACGCATCAGCCAAATGACCGATGCCTGCATCATGCAGGTTTTGGGCGACGGCGGTCATTTCTTCCGTGCGGACCCGCCAACCGGCGAGCTGTTTCTGCGCCATCAATACCACGTCAAAGACTGACAGGGCCGCGTTGGCGGTAAAGAACTGCGGCATGAAACAGACCTGTTGCAGGCGTTTACGTGCGGACAATTGGTCCAAGTTCTGGCCGCCCAGCATCACGGTCCCGCTTTTGGCTGTGACCAGACCGGCAATGGTGCGGAACAAGGTTGATTTACCGGCCGCATTCGGCCCGATCAGAGCGGTCAACTGCCCCGGCTGCAAGGCATCAAAACCTGTGTCGTGCAGCACCCTGCGTGATCCGAACAGGACCGATAGGTTGTTTGCCGATAATGTCATTGCCAGTGCCTTTGCCGTTGCGACACGATCAGCGAGATAAAGAACGGAATGCCGATCAATGATGTGATCATGCCGATGGGATAGATGACGCCGGGGGTGATCGCCTTGGACACAATCGACGTTCCCGACATGATCAGCGCACCCGCCAAGGCCGAGAATGGCAGGAACCCACGCTGATCTTCGCCCACAACAATGCGGGCAATATGTGGACCGACCAACCCGACAAAGGCCACCGCCCCAACAAAGGATACCGCCACCGCTGCCAGCAAGGACACGCCCGCCAACACCGTCAGTCGCAGGAAGGAAACATTCACACCAAGGCTGGCTGCTTTTTCCTCGCCCATGCGCAGGGCGGTGAGCGACCATGACCGTGACATGAAATAAGGCACGACAATCGCCAAAACGATGAGGCAAGTCAGAACTTTACCCCAGCTTGCACGTGCCAATGACCCGAGTTGCCAGAAAATAATCTGGGCCAGCTGCAATTCAGATGCGCCGTATTGTAGCAGCGCCAAGAGCGCATTGAACGTGAACAACATCGCGATCCCGATCAGGATCATCGCTTCGGGTGTGACGCCGCGCAGACGGGTAAAGCCGTAAAGCGCGAATGCGGTCAACATCGCCATCGCAAAGGCGTTACCGGTGACAAAGAACACCCCGGCCCCTGGAATCAGTGACCATTGCAGCGTGATTGCCAGAGCCGCGCCAAAACTGGCGGCCGATGACAGGCCGAGCGTGAATGGATCTGCCAAAGGGTTGTTCAAGATCGTCTGCATTTCGGCCCCTGCGACACCCAGCATCGCACCAATGCAAATCGCCATCAGTGCCACGGGCAGCCGCAAGTCCCAGACGATCACGCGATGTTGGGCTGAAGCCTCGGAGGGGGAAAAGATCACGCTGACAACTTCGCCGAATGACAGGCTGGCCGGGCCGGTCATGACATCGATCAGTGTCATCAAGAAAAGGACCGCAATCGCCGCCAGTAAAAGAGCGGTTCGGCGGAATGTCCGGTTGCGGTAGCGTCCGACAAGGGCTGCAACTTCATGCGGCGGATCAGAAACGACTTCTGTCATAAACCATTGCTTTCAAGGGTTGAAAGCGGGGCTGCCATGCAGGGCAGACCCGCAGTCTTGGGTTGTCTACGGAAGACTGACCCAAAATTGACCATCCGTTTCAAACGGCATGAACCGGTCATGCAGGGTGGCCAATGTTGCTTCGGGATCAAGATCCACGAAATCTGCAGGATGGATCCATTTCGCAAGCTGCTGGATTGCAATGAAATGATACGGGCTATTGTAGAATTGGTGATAGATCGAATGCATCCGACCAGCCTGAACTGCGCGCAAGTCTTTGAACCCGTTACGGTCTGCCAGCGCCTGAATCCGCGCGGTATTGTCCGCCGGGTCAGCGTCGTAACCCAGCAATGTCGCCGTCACCTCTGGCCGTGCTTCGGCCCAGTTGGCACCGGTGCCTACCAACACGTCGGGGTCGGCAGCGATCAAGCCTTCCAGGCTGACCTCGGACGAAAAGCCGGCGAACTTTTCTGAACCGTAATTGCGGCCCCCGGCCAGTTCAATAAAGCGACCATAGTTGAAGCTGCCGAATGTGTTGCAGCAGAATTCCGGGTTCCAACCGGCAGCGTTTTCCATGAAAACAAGCGGCTTATCATCCACCGGCAAAGTCTGGACGACATTCGTAACCTTGCGCATCTCGGACAGATAGAAATCAATAAATTCGGCCGCCCGCACCTCTTCACCAATGATACGGCCCAGCAGCAGCATCGATGGGACCGTGTTGGCTGTGGGATCACGGCGGAAGTCGATGAACACAACAGGCACGCCTGCATCATCCAGCTTTTCAATCAATCCCGTTTCCTCGGCTTTGAACAGGTTGCCCAGATCAAGGATCAGCAAATCGGCTTCGTTTTCCAAGACGGCCTCGATGCTGAAATCGCCAGCGTATGGGTTCCCAAAATTGACCATGCGCGCGGTATCTTCGGGGAACGCGGCCTCAAATTTCCGGAAGGCATCGGGGTCATAGAGGATGAGATCATCCTTCCATCCCACAATCCGCTGAAAGGGGTTGTCAGTTGCCAGCGGGGCAATTGCGTACATCATGCGGCCTTCGCCAAGGATGATGCGCGATGGCGTATCAGGCAGCGTGACTTGGCGGCCAGCGATGTCGGTCAGGGTAAGGGCTTCGGCAAAAGCGTGCGGGGCTGTCGTGAACAAAGTCACGGTGGCTGCGGTAGCAAGAGCAAAGCCACGACGCGTCAAAGCGTTGTTCATGGCAGTCTCCAAACTATTGCGAACAGGAGGTGTTCGTAGTCGCTATGTGGTATATCCGACTATTTTTGTCAAATACCAATTTCCGTAGCAGATGTTCTGGCAGGGATGTCATCAGCGCCGTCGCCCGGTCAGAAACCAGCGCGTTTCTACACAACCGATAATCCACCGTATCAAGAGGTACATGAAGCGTCCCATTTGAGCGATCCAATTTGACTGTTAGTGCATGCCCTATCTGCCATTTCCCGTGGCACTCGGGTTATCCCCGGCAGAAAAGCTGGCGCAGGACATGTTGTTTTAGGTCATCTGATAGATGTCGGAGGTGTTGAATTTGCAGATGCTGGAATGGGCCATTGTGGTTCCTTAGATACGGTCCTGTGCCGCAAGCCATAACTGAAAATCGCGAATGGTGCCTTCGTAGTCATCCTCTGCCAGCGGACCTGAGAGCGCGTGTTCGGAACCTAGTGCCACCTGCATCCGCTCAAGCTTTTCACGATCTTCGCGGTTGACCTCTTCCCAAAGGGAGACGCGCGCGGCGATCGTGTCACCATCCAGATCATCGCCATAAGTCGAAAGCGTCCATTTTACGCGTATCTGACCGGCGTTCAGCGGAAAAATACTGAGCGAGACAAGCAGGCTGGCCGCCTGACTGGCAACTTGGGTCGGAAAGACAGCAAAAAGCGTTGAGCGTAGCCGTTCATCCTCAGTCAGTTTTGTTGCGCCAAGGCCGCGTGGCGGGATGTCCTTGGGATAGTTTGCAGCGTAAGAGGTGAAACCATCCGCACTTGCCAGTTTTCTGGCCAGCCCGGTGGGCGTGTATCCATGCAGGGTCTGTGGATGCACGACAGACAGGTGATAGCCTTCCATGAAATTCTCAACCAGGCATTTCCAATTAGTGTTCCAGACCTCCTCGGCGACATGGGCAAGACGAAATTCCGCGCTTTCGTAATTGGCAAGCAGCGTATCAAGGGCAGGGTATGCGAACGGTTTCGCGCTACCATCCAGATTGACGTAAATGAAGCCGCTCCAAAGCTGCATGTTGTGGCGATGGAGGCCGCAACTATTGGTGTCAAAGCCTGCATTCTTCATCCGCGCAGCGCGCAAAAGACCACCGTCAAGGTCGTAGGCCCATGCGTGATAGGAACAGATGAAGCGTTTGGTGTTTCCGCGCCCTTCCGCCAATGGCATTCCCCGATGCCGACACACATTTGCTAATACCGCAACAGTACCATCGGCTTGGCGGACCACGATCAAGGGTTCGTTTAACAATTGAACCGAGAAGAAATCACCGGCAGTTGGAACCTCATCCGCCCGCCCTAGGCAATGCCAACCGCGACGCAACACTGTGGCGGCTTCGTGCTGAAATCGCTGCTCGGATGTGTAAAACGCTCCGGGCATTGTCATTGGCTGGTCCGGGGGAAGTGCGGCGATCTCTTGTAGTTGCGTTGACAGAGACAACATGGTCAGGCCCCCTCGTGAAACCCGGGTTTGAAGGATGGGTCCATTCGGCTCATCAGATATTGGGCAAAGTCGAAATTGGGCCGTTCAAGATGCGACAGGTGACCGGGTTCGGCGCCATCCGCAGAAAGGCCCCGATAGACTTTTTCGGTGCATCCGCGGTCTTCGACATTCACCTCATCAAGCAGCGTCTTTAGTTCGACCAGGTTTTGCTGCGCCTCGGCATCGTCTTTGTAGTCGTCGGACATGCCACCGCCAAATCGTATCTGAACCTGCCCCGGCCCTTTGGGTTGCAGGCTGAGATACCAGAAATATCCGGGTGTCAGGGTGATCAGCAGGCTTGGATAGATCGCCAACAGAAAGGTCGTGCGTCTTTCGTCGCCCTGCAGGCGGTCATTACTGGGATGCGCCATGGCAATGCGCAGGCTGTCGTCCTTTAGAATGGTGTGGTAGTTGAATGCCTTGCGGCCCGGCGGGCAAATCATCTCGTCCAGTTTGGACAGCCCACCGATTGTGCCTGCGTGACAAACAGGCAGGTGGTAGCTCTCCATAAAATTTTCAGCCAAAACCTTCCAGTTTGTGTCCCAAAGATGCTCTTCAAAGAAGGTTTCGGTGTAGTTGGTCATGTCGTAGCCTTCGACCAACGCCGCGACTTCCTGGAGTTCTTCGGCGACGGGCTTTGCATCAGCATCAAGCGTGATAAAGACCCAGCCAAGCCAGTCTTCACAGGCAATATCTGGCAAGCTGTAATCGTCCTTACAGAACGCCTTGTTGCCATTCATTGCAGGCGCACCACGCAAGCTGCCATCAAGGTTGTAGGTCCATGCGTGGTAAGGGCAGACAATCGTCTTTGTGTTCCCCTGACCATGCAGCAGCGTCGACATGCGGTGCCGGCAGACGTTTGAAAAGGCCCGCAACATGTTGTCCTTGTCACGTAGAACGATAACAGGCTGGCCAGCCAATTCGCATGTCACATAGTCGCCTCGTCTTGCCAAAGCGCTGGCCCGGCCGACACAGAACCATGATTTCTTGAAGATGTTGTCCAGCTCTGCCTTAAGAAACGTGTCAGAGGTATAGACCGTCGGTGGCATGGCGCGCGCTTCGTCGAATGGGACGGAGACATTCAGGCGTAAGGCGTCGATCGGATTGGGGATTGGCTTTGCGATAGTCATTGCTTTGCTCCCATTTTAGGCGGATGCAGGGCGATATTCGCGGCAGTTGCGTTGGAATTCTATCTGATCTGCGACATGGGCGGCGTCGCACCAGACACCCCAGATAAAGGTGGACCCGCGCTGTGACCGTCAGGGAAGTCCCAGAAAACAGCGCCCTAGTTTGGGCTAAAAAACCCACGTTGATGATGCGGTGCGCCCTTTTCATCAACCGCATGTGATCGCTGCTGCCTTCAACTTCATCGGCAAGTTGTCGCAGGAACAGCCGGGCTCTTAGAGCGACGCTATGGCCATCATTCTTCGGGCGGTGGCACGATGGTCAGGAAGGCGTCCACCATACCCTCGACAGGTTCCACGCCCATCAATGTCAGGATTGAGGCCGCGATGCCAAGCTGGGACAATTCGTGGGTCCCGGTGGGAACCACAGCGTCTGAAAACAGGTAGAACGGAACCTCTGTGGCCTCAGGCACAGTGCCGCCATGCCATTTATCCGCAGTCATCCCATGATCAGCGGTGACAAGAACGTCATAACCAAGGTCACGCCAAACCGGGATCGCCCGCGACAGCGCATTGTCGATGTGCCAAATCTGACGGCGGTATTCCATGCTGTCGCCGCCGAACGTATGACCCAGCGTATCTGCCGAGCAGGTATGCATTAACATGTAGTCGGGCGCGTGCTGTTCCATGATCAGTGTGGCCTGCGCACAAAGGTCAATCTCTGCCGGGGCGCAGGCATTGAAAGGGCCATACCCTTCCATCGAATAAAACCGGGCGAATTGAATATCCTTGCTTTCGTCATGATGTTCGACCGCACGCAGCGGATCCCAGCGGTCGTTGACGTAGAGTTCGTGAAAGTAGGACTGCGCAACGGCACCGGTACGTTTCCCTGCCGCGCGGGCTAGCGAGAACACATTGGGCGAAGAAGATGCGCGCATCCCTTCATTTGACACGATACCATGTTGATGGGGCCACAGACCGGTGTGAATGGTTTCATACATGGGCCCAGACAGGCTTGGCAAAGCGGTGTGCATTTTCCAACGGCGCGCATGCCCCAGTCTGACCGCACCCTCCAGCCAGCCACATTCCGACAATACGGCCTGATAACCGGCGCCATCCATGATCACGAGGATGACGCGGGTCATGTGGTTGCGGCCTCACAATGACGGTCGACAAGCCGTTGAACCATTGGGGCGAAGTGCCAGAAATCCGGCGTCTTCATCCCCGCCTGTTTCCCGGCCTCATCCAGATATCGCACCGCGATGATCGTTTCGAGGTTCGGGTTTTCCGCGAAAGCGGCAACTTCATCAGCATCCATTGGCCCGCCCTGCAAATTCAGCGAATGGATCGATGCCTCTGACAACCGCCGGAAATACTCAGGCCGCGTGGCGCAAAGGTAACGTTTGGCAGCGACATGATAGCGACAGCAATCGGTGACGACTTTTGGGAAAAACTGTTCCAGTACCTCTGCGCCAGCGTCTTCATGATGGCGGTCTTCGGTATCATCCATCGTGAACATGCCAAATTCGCTCGTGAAGTGACCGATATCATGCAAGAGTGCCCCAACAATGATCTCTTCTGGTTGATTATTGCGTTCGGCGATGGTGGCGCCCTGCAACATGTGTTCGCCCATTGTCACGGGTTCGCCCAGATATTCCTCTCCACCCCGGCGATCAAAGATTGAACCGATGAAATCGACGATGTTTTTGCGGTTCAGGGCGTTGACATCGGGCGTCATTCTGCGGCCTCCAGCGAGGTGTCGCGCATCATGGCGTCGTAGGTCGACCGCAGCCCATCCTTGTCGGCATAACAGCCCTGTAACCAGCGGGTGCCCTCGCCGGAGTAACCCTTGCGCGCATGCAGAACGCGGGTGTTGTCGACGACGAAGGCCTCACCGGGTTCCAGACGGAATGTCACCTCCATCGCGGTGTCATCGATAATCTCGCCCAGGCGGCGATAGGCGGCATAATAACTCTGCATCTTTTCGAACGGGACATCAGTTAGCGCCGCGCAGGACCGGTTATTGAAACGCACAGCAATCAATTCGCCATCCGGGGCCAATTCGATCATCGGGCGGCGCGAACTGAGGCAAACGGCTGCCTCGCCCGCATATTCAAATCGCGCGCAATGCGCCGCAAGCAAATCAAACCAATCAGGTGTTTCCGCTTTCAGCCGCATAGCCGCCGCAAAGCCATCGACCACCATGTTTTCGCCTCCTGCGGCAGAACTTTCGAGACAATGAAGGACCTGCACGGTGGGGACGGGATCACGGTAAGGATTGTCGGTGTGGGCCTGAAGACCAAGGCCGGTATAGGCCAAGTTTGTCGGGTTGACCTCTGTCCGGACGTCGAACAAGCGACCGTAGTTTGTTTCGCGCACATAGCCGAACAGATCAACAATTTCAAAAAGCGCGCCAGGCTTGACCGGGGCGTTCACCACTTTGGCAAAACCGTAGCGGACGATATTCCCCAACCAGTCGCGCAAGGCTGCACGACCCTTTCGCAAGGCGTCAAAATCGCCACTGGGCACATCCGAAGCCAAGAGCGCATCCCATATTTCTGTTTGATGAGACAACCACCCACGCGTTTCTTGGGTGCGTTGATCATAGGCATTCGCTTCGAGCCACGGAATCTCGTAGCTGATGCTCTGCCCTTCTGGCGTGAAAGTCACCGACAGGTGCCCGTCGGGTGTGACCTCGGCCGCAGCGATTTGCGTGTCCGGGGCGACATCCCGCAATGTTATCAGACGTTGGCCATTGGCTGTCGAACGCGTCGTTTCGTCCTGTGCATTGTCACGTAGCCAGATCGCATGAAAGCGACGCGGTCCGTTCGATGTCGTGAGCGTCAGGAAATCCTGACTTTGATCAATGGTAACGGACAGCATGTTGAGGTTCCTTCGTTCGATATGACGCGCATGGCAAATGCAGCAAACCTATGTCCCCGCAAATCAGCGACATACCGAATATGCATCATCGACCGATGTCAATCATTGCGTATTCGTCAAAATAGGCACGCAAGCGACCTAGGGTCAGGACCATATGACCCCCATCCGGCCATTAGCTTTACCTTGTTTGTTTACGCCGCAGCAGCCAGACAAAGAACACACCGCCAACCAGACCCGTGACGATCCCAACAGGTATGTCTTCAGGCGCCATCACGGTACGCGCCGCGATGTCCGCCCATAAAAGGAAAACGGCACCTATCAGGGCCGAACCGGGAAGAACGCGGCGATAGTCACCGCCGACAATCATTCTGACCACATGTGGGACCATAAGCCCGACAAATCCGATAATACCCGAGAAAGCGACCATAACGCCTGTGATCAGAGCGCCGACAACAAACGTCGCCAGCCGAAAACGGGCGACGGGAATGCCAAGTGTCGATGCGGTTTCATCACCAACGGTCATTGCGTTAAGATCGCCAGCCCGCACCATCAACCAGATTGCACAAGTGAGCAGCGCGACGAACGGATAGAGAAGCTGGCTCCACTGCGCCAAGCCCAATCCACCGAGCATCCAGAACACCACGACATGCGCAGCACGCGGATCACCGAGGAAGATCAACACATTCGCCCCCGCCATGATGATGAAAGACACGGCAACACCGGCCAGAACCAGCCGGTCAGCGCTTGTGGCATCTGCAAAGCGCGAGACACCGAGCACAATCATGGTAGCGCCAAGCGCGCCCAGAAACGCAAAAAGTGGCACTGTGAGCAATCCGATAAACAGCCCGGTGTGCAAAAGCGCAAGAATAGCTCCGAACGCACCGCCGGATGAAATGCCCAACAGATGTGGGTCAGCCAATGGATTGCGGGTGACGGCCTGTAGGCTGGCACCAACCATCGCCAAACCCGCGCCGACCATCATGGCCAGTAACGCGCGGGGAAAGCGGATTTCCCAGACAATCGCCTCACGGCCTGGGGACCAGATTTCTTCGACCAGATCAGGCGAAACCTTGTTAAGGAATATGCCCCACACCGTACTTAGCGGGATCTGAACGGCCCCGACAGAGATCGCAAAGGAGAGCGAGACCAAGAGCACCGCCAACCCACCTAAGGTAAAGGCAAGTGTCCCCCGTGAACGGCGAACGGGGGGCGGTGTGATCTTAGTCTCGCTCATGTGCTATTGAGACCAGAACGCTTCGGCCAGTGTCTTGATCGCCTGAATGTTGCGCGGGCCGGGTGTGGCCTCGACATATTCAAGCGTAACAAAACGGTCATTTTTTACTGCGTCAATGTTGGCAAAGGCCGGGTTGGACATCAGGAAATCGCGCTTCTGTTCTGCTGTGACTTCGCCGTAATTGACGATCATCACGACTTGCGGATTGCGTTCCACAACCTCCTCCCACGTGACGGTGGCCCAGCTTTTGTCGAAGTCATCCATGATGTTAACGCCACCTGCTGCCTCGATCAGCGCAGTTGGCATCGCATAGCGCCCAGCGGTGAATGGCGTGTCCTCACCGCTGTCATAGACAAAGACGCGGGGCGGCTCACTCGTTTCAAGGGTGTCGGCGAAGGCGGCCAGATCGGCGCGATAGCTGTCGACCAGAGTATTGGCCTGATCCTCAACATCAAAGATACGACCGAGATTGATCAGGTCGGCATACATATCTTCAATACTGGCCTTATCCTTATCCATGATATGGGTGCAGGACTCGGTCAGTTCGTAGACTTTGACGCCAAAGGGTTCCAACGTTTCTGGCGTGACCGCACCGCCGACTTTCATCCCGTAATTCCACCCGGCAAAGAAAAAATCCGCATCGGCGCCCACAAGAACTTCCTTTGATGGATATTTCGCAGACAGTTCAGGCAGTTCCTCAACTCCTTCACGCATTTCTTCATTGAGCGTTTTCCAGCCAGAAATACCGGTATAGCCGACCATCCGGTCAGCAAGACCAAGCACCAACATCATTTCCGTCAGATTGACATCGTTTGAGATAGCCCGCTCTGGCGGCGCATCAAATGTGACGGTGCGATTGCAGCTTTGTACTGATGTCTCGGCTGCGGCGACAACGGCCGTCATCACTAGCGTAAAGGTGGCCGCGATGGTTCTTATCATGAAGAAGGTCCTTTATGCGGGAGATGGAATGTCAGGTGGTCCCCGTTGCTTTGGGAAAGCTGTTCGCGGCGTGCGACGACTTGGAATGCCTGGGCTACTGCCGTCTCTGACAACACTTCGGATGGTGGGCCGAACCCGATGGGATGGCCGGATTGAAGAAGCAGGATAGCGTCACAGACGCCTGCCGCGAGATTTAAGTCATGCAAAGAAGTAACGATCGTCAACGGCAGGCTGCGGATCAGGTCCAGTACTTCAAGCTGGTGGCGTATATCAAGGTGATTTGTCGGCTCATCAAGGATCAGAAGGCGCGGCTCTTGCGTTAATGCGCGGGCCACCATAACGCGCTGCCGTTCGCCACCGGACAGTGTGCCCAGATGGCGGCCAGCCAATCCGTGGAGATCCAGCAGATCCAATGCCTCATTGATGATGTGCGTGTCACGCGCACCAGCATTTCCCGCAAAACCGCGGCGATGTGGCGTGCGCCCCAAGGCCACAATTTCGCCGACAGTCAAGGCGAAGTCACTGGGTTGTTCTTGCAAGACCGCCGCGACCCGTTGCGCAGTGGTGCGGGCTGACAGGCCCCAGATATCCTCACCATCAATATGCACGGACCCTGTGGTTGGCCGATAATATCGATAAAGCAGGCGCAGCAAAGTCGTCTTCCCCGCGCCGTTTGGGCCGACGATGCCAAGAACACGCCCCGCTGCGAGCTCAAAACCCGTCGGCTGCAACAATGTCGCCGTTCCGTGGCCGGGTGACCAGGACAGGTCCTGCACAGAAAGCCGAGCGGCGGTCACGATGCGCGCGCCTCGCTCTTTTCGATGGCTACAATCGCCGCGGGAACACGCGCCAGTGTCGTTCGGCGCAGCTTGCCCGGGCGATCCACGGACGAACACCAGCCGTCCGACAAATCAGCATACTGCCTAGCAAAGGCAACGAGGTTTTCGATATCGGTGTCGAGATCAATGTCACCAAACAGACACGTTGCTTTCCTGGTCCCGTGATAGGCAACAGTGCAGGGCCGATCACATCCAGCCATGCAGGCAACGCCGGAAACCTCAAAACTGTCCGTTACCGCGTCCCCAGCGTCAGCAATCGCACACCGTAACCGTGCGATCAATTCATAGCCGGGGCGGCATTGCGTCCCCTTGTGCCGACACGTTGTGCAGATCGTGATGCGATGTTCCATGAGGCCCTCCGCCTTCCAGACCGGGGAGGGAAACAGAACCATATTGTTGCCGGCATTGCCGCTGTGCCATCATATGCTCCTGACCAGGCGCCCCGCCTGCATCGAGTTGAAATGCGATGCTTGAAAAGCACCGGTAATGGCAGGTCTCCTGACTTGCGGGTCACGGCTTCCCCGAACCTTCCCGGACGTTTTGTCCAGTGGTTCACTTCGGGGTTGCTTACCGCTCACAGTTGCGGGGGCAGTCACGGATTTAGCGCCTACAGGCTCCTCCTCACCGTGTTCCCTTTTCATCTCGTCAGCCTTGGGCGTCTGAGAACCATCACGCTTACCTAAGTCTTTCTACGAATAATCGTCAATCCGCGAATTGGGCAGCACATGGGTTTTGCAGACAAGTTCTGCTGTTTGAAATGCAGGTACTTGCAAGGGGACGAAAGGTCTGAGTACCCGCGGGGGCCGAGTCAGAGCCCATCAGTGTCACACCGTTGAGATAAAGTGGTTTTTGACCTCCACCGTCTCGCAGGGACGTCGTAAGAGGGAGCGGCACGCCTGCGGCGTGACGGATTTGGCCGGTTTCCCTCTCGGCAGATTTGCCGTGTAAATCGCCGGCCGGGCAAGTGGTCACACGACACATGACATCTGTCGGCATGTCGCATCCGTTGACTTCGAAGATGGACATCTCAAACTGAAACATTCACATGTTATGTAATCAGGGTAACCCTACCGGAAAAAACAGCGGCTACGGAATTATTGATGAGACTTGTCGTATCGACGATGAAAGACGAAGGGCCGTTTATCCTTGAATGGATCGCCTATTATCTTTCAATCGGGTTCACGAACTTCATCGTGAACTCAAATGACTGTTCCGATGGCACCGATGCTATTTTGACCCGATGTGAAGAACTGGGCTTTCTGGTTCATATTGACAATCCTGGCCCCTGGGACATGGGGCCGCAAGCCACAGCCTATGCCAACGCGATGCAACACCCTTGGTGTAAAGAAGCCGAATGGATATTGGTTTGTGATGCTGATGAATTCTTAGACATCCGTTGCGGAGACGGAACGCTAGACGATTTGTTTGACGCATTGCCTCATGCCGATGGGTTTGCTGCAATGTGGCAGCTGTTTGGTCACAACGGTATCGTCGACTTCGAAGATCGTTTTGTGGTTGAACAGTTTACGAAGGCCAATCAATTGGGCGCTGTAAAACCACAAAATCTGCGCGCCTTGAAATCTCTGATCCGTAACAATGGGTCTTATCGGGCGATCAACACCCATCGCCCTCGCGGACCAATAGGCAAAAATGCGCAGACGTTCGCCTGGGTCGATGGTGATGGCGATCCTTTGCCTCCGGCGATGCGACGGTATGGGTGGGCCTCTTCTGCCACGGGCGCCGCGTTTGGCCGCAACCTGTTCCGCATGAACCATTACGCCGTTAGATCAATTGAAAGCTATCTGATGAAGCGTCTGCGTGGCGATGTGAAGACGACAGCCTTTCACCCTAAGTTAGAAGACACGGGTGAAACGTACTGGCATTTACATTGCTTCAATGACGTTGAAGAGACCTCAATCCTATCCAAAGTTGCGCGCCTCAAGGAAACCTATGATCTGTTACGCTCTGACCCGGTGTTGGATGACCTACATGCAAAGGCCGTCAGCTTTCATAAATCAAGGATAGACTCGATCCGCGAAACCGAAGCTGCCACCAAGTTTATCAAAAAATATAGAAATTTTCAGGGCGGCCAAAAGTTAATGGCGCTGCAGTTGGGGGTTATCGAAGAGTCCAACATATCATTCGACGCCGCAACATATAAAGATTCCAGCATAACATTCGCCCAAGTCGCAAAATTGAACCGAATGGATCAAATGGCGACACGCGCAAACAGCAAACCGAACAACTATCCATGGTTTGTCCGGCTCGATTCTTTGGAAACGCCCCTGGAACATGCGGAGGCGGTTGAGCAGCGGAGGAAAATCAGCAAGTTGCACCAATCGCAGATCCCCTACGACCCCAAGGATCCCTCTTACTTGCGGAAGGCCTCGCCCGAGATTGAGAGGACAGCGGCGCAGCGCAAGAGTTTTCTGGATTCGGTTAGCGGCAAGAAATCTTGGGTCCTGATTGGGCAAGTTGAAACTGAAATCGTTCATGAAATCCTGGCGCTGAAATCGATTGATCGACTTACCATCATTGCGCCATGGGGGCTGTCATGGGACAGTTTTGCCTGCCAAGACACTACCCAAGACCCTGATCTACAGGCGCTCGATCGGGAATTCTACGCGTTCTTTGAGCATTTTCGGGAAGGAATCATCGCTGGACGGCTATTTGTCTATCGCGCCTTGCCGCCGTTGATGCTCAAGCTGTTTGAACCAGAGTCCGTCGGGGTCGCTGTTATCAGAGGCGTGCGATCCGAACGGGTCATGAGACAGTTGCTGCGGCGACTTGACCGGGTGCTCGAACCCGGTGGCAGTATCGCATTCACCACCTATCGGCGCCATGGCGGCGGGTCATATGCTGGCATGAATGCCGCGATCAACAGCTTCTTGGGGCAAAACGCGACCCGTTACAGGGTAACAAGCCTGCATCCGCCGTGGCTTGGTATCGACAAGCTACCGCCGCTAAGCAAAAAAGATGCATAGTTTCTGGCTCTTGAGGTAGTCACATGATAGCCATTGACCAAGTGACAAGAAGGGTTGCGTGTGCCGACACTGAAACCCGTCCGCAGAGCGAGGTCGAGATGTCAAACGAACCCAAGGTTATCGGAGTGGCGCCGGGCAGCCAGCAAAAGCCGAAGCCTGAAAAAGGAAACAAGCGCAAGAACTCCAAAGAGGCCATCCGACGAACGTTTCTATCTCGGCTGCCGAAAGGCGGCATCGCGGTCGAGATCGGTGTTTGGCAGGGAGAGTTTTCACCGACCATTCTAAAGCTGATAGAACCCAGTCAGCTATTTCTGATCGATCCGTGGAAGCATATTGGCGAGGAATCGCACAACACAGCTTTTGTTGGTCGGACGGAAGACAAGAAGATGGAAGCCATTTTTCAGAAGGTGGTCAATTCGTTCGAAGAGGAGATCGAAGAAGGCAGGGTCGGGATCATTCGTGACTTCTCGGTCCCGGCATTGCAGCTATTCGATGATGAAAGCATCTCATTCGCATATGTGGATGGCGACCATTCCTATGAAGGTGTTTCGGCCGATCTCAAAGCTCTCTTGCCAAAAATGAAGGTTGGCGGCGTGATGGCCTTTGATGACTATCATCGTCGCGGCTGGTGGGGTGATGGTGTCATCCGCGCGGTAAATGAATTCTTGGGTCAACATGCGCGCCACTTGCGTATCAGAGCCATTGCAGGCGCCCAGATCGCGATCGAGAAGATCGAACCGCATGACGAAAGCAAAAACTGAAAAACCAAGTATTGAGATCATAGAACACAGATGACGAAGCCGGAAAAAATTCTCATCTCTGCTATGAAAAACGAAGGGCCCTACATTCTTGAATGGGTGGCTCATCATAAGGTTCTTGGTTTTGATAAGATTATTGTTTACACAAACGACTGTTCTGATGGCACGAACAGAATCCTGAGACGTTTGCAGGCCTTGGGGCATGTTGAATTTCACCTGAACCGGGTTGGGGCAGGCGGTATTCATCGTTCGGCCTTGCGGCAGGCGCGCCGATTGCAGGTCGTGAAAGAAGCAAAATGGGTTTACATCTGCGACGCTGATGAATTTCTGAACATACATGTTGGAAATCATAGAGTTGATGACCTCATAGAGGCGACACCAAACGTAGACGTGATTTCTATCCCTTGGAAAATATTCTCAAACAGCGGTCGGCATATCTTGCGCGACATGCCCGTTACGGAGCAATTTTTGGACGGTGAGTTGGATTTCGATCAGGGCGGCGCCGGGCGACGGTTTGTAAAATCCATCTTTCGGCAGGGTGAGCTCTACAACCGTTTTGGGCTACACAACCCCCACCCCAAATCAGATCTCAGTTCCGACATATTGCGCACTGTTCCCGGGGGGAACACGCAAGAGCCGGCACCGTTTGGAAATCATGTCGGACCGCCCTTTGGTTTTGACGTGGCACAGCTCAATCACTACGCTGTGCGCTCTACGCAGGCCTACTTGGCAAAGCGCAGCCGTGGTCGCGCGAACCATTCGTCACAATCATTGGGAACAGACTATTGGGATCGCTGGAATCGTGGCGGGTCTGCCGACGAAACCATCCTGCGGTATAAAGACGAGGTGGACGCCCTAATTGAAGTGTTCAAATCAGATGATGATCTAAAGCGACTGCATCGAAAGGCATTTCGATGGCATAAGAACTTGATTTCCGAACTTATGGATATGCCGGAGTATCAGGAACTTTATCAGAGTCTTCTCAATAAACCGGCGGTAAAGCATGTTGCACGGGACCGCGCCATACGCCCGTCCGTTGCTCAGGCAGCATCGGCCCCACCACCCGACGAAAAATAGCGGGATCTATAAAGAATGACCTCGGAGTAAGAAACGAATGACTGTCGAAGACGAACTTCCGACGATTGGAATGCTCTGGTTGGAAGGCCCTCTTAGCTTTCTCGAACAGATGTGCCTTTTGTCCTTTGTTGCAAACGGGCATAAGGTCATGCTGTTCCACTATGGTGAAGTGGAAAACGTGCCGGAAGGAATCGAACTGGTATCCGCAAACGAGATCCACCAACCAGAACAGTTCATTGTAAACAGCACTTTCAATACACCCGTGCCGCAGTCGGACATCTTTCGATTGCAGCTGATGAAGAAGACCGATTTTCTGTGGTGCGATACCGATGTGCTTTGTATCGCACCCATTCCAAAAGCGGATTATACCTTTGGCTATTTCAACAAAAAAACGATCTGTAATGCGATTTTGCGACTGCCGCCTGACAGTCCGACTCTGAAGGCTTATACCGAATACAGTCTGGACCCCTATCCCATCAGACCCTGGGTCGAAGGCGATGAACGCCATGAACTGGAGCGCCAAAAACGTGCCGGGGAATTACCGCATGCTTCGCAGCAGGCGCATAGTGTCTATGGACCCGCAGTCCTGACTTGGTTCTTGAGGCATCATGGTGAGCTAGAGCATGCGCACCCGATCGATGTTTTCTATCCCTTGCCATTCCGGCAAACCGGAGAGGCGAACGATATTCCCGCGAGAGAGTTCAGGCCGAAGTATTTGACCGATAATACGCTGGCGGTCCATCTTTGGGGGCGCAGAATGCGTTGGTGGGTCGCAAAAGGTATCAAGCGGCATTCTTTTCTGGATCGAAGACTGCGCAATCTGGGTATTCGCCCAGCTGACGCGCCCTTGCCCGTCAAAGGCAAGCAAAAACCACAAGAAATCAATTTTCCCACTGATCTTCCAAATTTGCGGATCAGTAAAGAAGATATCAGTAAATCCACGAATGGCGTGATTTCGGTTGCGCAAGTTTCGAATTCTGAACAATATCTGAAGGTCGCGCAACTTGAATTAGACAAGATCAAAGAAAGCGGGCTCTACGGCGTCCATGGTGAACCACGCCCTGACCACCAGAGAGGCTGGGACCACTATGAAAGCGATGTTTCCCGATTGCACGCGCTGTCGATGTCGTTGTCACGATTTGCAAATAATCAACGTTATCTGCCAGATCTGTCCAACCCCAGAACAGTGACTGAAAAACTGTTGATCATGAAGCTCTTTGCCGAGATGCCAGTGGTGTCTGCGGCCGATAAGCTGACAGCTGAAGACTATGTTCCTGAGCCCGCGAGGCAACTTTTAACGCCGGTCCAGCGATACTGGAGCTCGCCATCCCCCGAATTGCCAACAGAGCTAGAGTTGGAGCCTGGCAGTTACTGGCTCAAATGCAACAATGGGCAAGGGCAGAATCACCGTATGACCTGGCCACTGACTACGGAAGACAGGGACCGCGCGAACGAAAAGCTGATCAACTGGAGCAAGAAACCTATCCCGCACGGCTACTGGGCGGCAGAATGGTGGTATTCAACGATAGATACGCGCTATTTCTTGGAAGAAGATCTCGCTGCTGATGGCGAGGACATTATCGACTGGAAGTTTTGGGTCGTCGCGGGGCGGGTCCAGCTTGTTCAGGTCGACAGGGACCGTTCGCGTGGCCATGTTCAAATGATCCACGACCGGGATTTCAACTTCATCCCCAAAGAGCTGTATTTCAAAACAAGTGACGACACCGAGCCCAAGCCCGACAGATATGATGACATGGTGCAGATTGCCGAAGCGGTCGGTCAACGTGTGGAGTTTGCGCGGGTCGACCTTTATGCGATTGGTGACAATGTTTATCTAGGCGAAATCACGCTTTGCCCCTTCGGTGGTAAACGCAAGATGCGTACAGCCGACTTGGATACCCAGCTGGGAGATGCATGGAGCGGCACGCGATTATTCCCGCATCAGTAATTCGTAAGTGCACTGGCAAGCCACCAACCCCCGGTGCGGTGACTGGTTGATTTGTTTTTGGGGCTTAAAAGTGGTGGTCTAGGGAAAAGATGAAATCGCAGTTTCGATCATTTCCCGAGACCAAACACCCATTGATCTATGTTGTTGCTGTAGACTTGGCTCATGAATGTCGAACTCTTCACGGTCTGATGATTCATGGACATAGTTCAAGGGTGTGGGGAAATTGAATGGCTCAATCATTGGGTTGAACCGCTTGAAACCGCCATTTTTGTTCAAATCAACGTTTTCCATCACGTGATCCATGGTGAGCAATAGGAACGGGATACGGGCCTTGATGAAATTCCGGAAAAACTGCAACTTGAAATCATGTTTCAAATGAAAAAGGCACTCACGACACATCATCATGTCGGCACACGGAAACGGATCCGAGGTGATGTCCAAGACAGAAAATGACACTTTGTCAGATGTAAACTGTTCTGCAACCGGGGCGATTATGGACTCGGCGATATCGGCCCCGTGATACGAGGTAAGGTGCGATAAATCTACCGCCTGCATCCACGTCCAATCGCCGCATGGCGCATCAAAAAAAACCCGTACATTGTAATGCTCAAAAATTGCCGGGAGAGCGGCTCTCAATCGCTGAGTTGCTGCAAGGGTCGATCCGGGGCCTGAGCGCGGCGCGCGCCCCCGTTTGCCAGACCAAGACGTCTTTTCAAAAATGGATTGTAGTTCTTGCTTCATCTTGGTCCTTCTCGAATGTGTTGGTTTGATTGCCCTACACAGCCATTTTGTCCATCGGTTTTTGCAGCAAATTCTCTGAGCATCAGGTTGCCGAGCGCCGAATGTGGTCTTGGGTGTTGTAATCCTTTTGCCACTCTTCCAGCGTCGAACGGGCTTCTGCTAGCGATCCAAAGAGCGTTTTGTGAATTATTAGGCGCTTTCTTTCCTGTTTTTGAGGCCCAGAGGCCGATATGGGAAAATCTAATCTCAGTGAAGATTTCAAACGCGACGTTGTGCATCAGTTGGCAGTGCGGGGAGTATGCTCACAGGGTAGCAGATCGGTAACAACAAACTCCGACCAACTTTGCAGTTAGGCCGGAGTTCATTTTGTTTAAGGACCTCGTGGGTCCGTATTAGACGTCGGCGAAAAGATCTGTTGCGCCCCGTTTCGCCAAATACTCTGCCTGACTCATCGGGCCAGCATTTCCGACCAAGGCGCGGTAAGTTTCATAGCTTTCGACGATCTTACGTCCCATGTCGTCGTCTTCTGCAACGCCAGCGGTGACCTCGAATGATACCCGAGCCAGTTCGTCCCACACATCATCCGGCAATTTGGTTGGCTTGACGCCAGCCTCGGCCAATAGCTGAACCAGTGCCAGACCATTATTGCCATAGTAATCGGCGGTATGATTGGTCAGTTCCGCATCGGTCACTGCCGTGATCAATGCGCGGTCCACCTCGTCCAGATTGTTCCAGAATTCGCGGTTGAAACCGACCGACGCAGTTGTGCCGGGTTCGTGGAAACCGGGGTAGATATAAGTTGAAAGCAGCTTCTGGAAGCCGAACTGCAGATCATTATAGGGGCCAACCCATTCAGTTGCATCAATCGTGCCTTCAAACAGCGCCTCAACAATGCCACCACCCGGCAGCACAACTGCATTTGCGCCCATCCGGGTGATCACTTGTCCACCCAACCCGGGCATCCGCATGGTCAAACCTTCGAAATCATCCTTTGTCTTGATTTCCTTGTTGAACCACCCGCCCATCTGAACACCAGTGCCGCCAACGGCGAGGGATTTAACGTTGTAGCCCGCGTTCAGCTCGTCCCAAAGCTCTTGGCCACCACCATGCCGCAGCCAGGCGACCTGCTCGACCGAGGTCAGACCCAGCGGCACCGTGGTGAAGAAGTTGAAGCCGCGATGCTTGCCTTGAAAATAGTACTCGGCTGAATGATACATCTCGATCTCGCCCGCACCTGCAGCGTCATGCACGCCAAGTGGGGGCACCAGCGAACCGGCCCAGTAGATTTCGACATTCAAACGACCGTTGGACCCTGCGTTGATCGCCTGGCCGACACGTGCGGCACTATCCGCCAGGCCGCCCAATCCCGCGGGCCAGGATGTCGCCATTCGGATGGTCAGCGGGGCACCCTGCGCGATTGCTGGGGTGGCCAATGCTGCCGCACCAGTCAGTGCCGCGCCGCCGCCCAACAGGGCCCGCCGCCGCGATAGTGTTTTCGTCTCTGCTTGGCCATTGGACATGATTATTGTATCCGTTTTATGGGTCATTTTGACAGCGCCTGCTTGCGGCCGAGGAAATAGGCGGTTTCGCCAATCTCGCTCCAACCGGCAACGTCGCCGATGAAGTAAAGGTAAGCATCAGCCGTGTCTGCAGCCATGTCGCCGGCATCAAACATGCTGGCCAGCACATTGTTGGCACTTGCAATTTGTGCGTCCCAGATATCCTGCGGCATTTCGTGGGCTGTGATGCCAGAGCCGGCCTGATCAAGCGCCACGACATTGTTGTGGGCGGCAAGCGCACGCTGCGTGCCATGCTCGGCCATAATGCAGCTTTCGACAACAAGCTGGTCTGCTTCCGACAAACCTGACCAACGCGACAGGTTCACACCAACGCTCAGCATCGCTGAAGGACGGCCAGCATTTGGCGTTGTCATATGTGGGAAGGTCGACAGCAGGCCGGATGCCGCCATTTGGGCAACGCTGAACCCTTCCAGAGCGACAAGCGATGACAGATCGCCACCGGCCAGCACGTCAACCGTGTTACTAACGCCCATGTCAGCGAGCACCTGCAAGCCCAAACCGGTGGAACCGACGGTGCCCGCTGACAGATCTGCCATGCTGCCGATTGGTGCCTTCGACCACATTGGCATTGCACCATCTTCGCCAGCCATAAAGGCCTTGATACCGAATTCCTCGCCCAGCAGATCCCACATGAACCTGCCGTCAGCGACCAGAACCCAGCTTTCGAGTTCGCTTGCGCTCATCCCGCCGGGCATCGCGGCAAACAGCCCCATGGCGGGGTTGCGGGACACGAATGCATCCTGCGAAGTCAGGTACATATCCGTGCCTCCGCCAGAGACATCATCAAGAAACCCGGCCGCAGCGTCCGATCCGGTTGTGTTCACATCCAGCGTGATTCTTCCGCTGGTCACGGCCGCGATCCGCGCGGCCAAAGCTGATGCAGCATCGGCGCGATCCGTCACCATGGACAGGGTCAGCCGATCTTGAGCGACAACCGGCGTTGCTGCGAAAGCCGCCGCACCAACACCTGCGCCCAAAAGAGTTCTGCGTTTCATATTAAGTGTTCCTCACTTGCGGCACTGAACGGCCTCGTTTTGTTTCGAATGCACTGCCGGGCATGACTGTCGGACGGTGCCGTCAACTGCAGTTCGTCTACCGCAGCCAAATCTCAACGCGGCGGTTACTCTCACGTCCATCTGCCGTGGTGTTACAGCCAACAGGCGCAAGTGGCCCGTAGGAAGACACCGAGATACGACCCGCCAGCGCATCACCGCCAAGCGCACCTACCAGCCCGTCTCGCACGCTTGTCGCGCGCAACAAGGCCAGCCGTTCGTTTAAGTCAAACCGCCCAACGTCATCGGTGAACCCGATCACCAGAATGTCGCGATTGCGGGCTTCGTCGCTGTTTAGATAGGCGACCATACGTTCGACGTCGTCCTGCGACTTCGTATCCAGACGCGATGATCCCGATGTGAAACGGAATGTTGTTGAAAGGCGATCAGCTGTGGCCAGATCCTGTGCAAAGTTCTGGACCAGACCAAGGGTTGCGCCCGTGCTTGCCGACAGAACAGCAGAGGTCATCCGCGTACCCTGCAAACTAATCGGCTGGGTCACAATCGTCTGATCCACATAACCCGCGCCTTGGATCAGGTTCTGCGCATCTGGGGATGTAACATATTCAAGGAAATTTGACTGTGCAGCCGTCTGATTGTCGTTGGCAGTGTAGGCATAAACACGTTGGCTCAACGGGTATTCTTCTGCCTTGATGGCAAAGTCGCTTGCATAAGCCAACGGCCCACATGACTGACGGATTGGCAGGATTTCTGCCGTACCATTGCCCGACAGGCTGGTAATCGTGATCGCGTTCACGTCTGCCACGACTTCGGATGCGGCTTGGCTTTCGCTCGTTGCGCGTTCCGCACTGCGGCGCAAACGCACTCGGTTTGGTTCCAGAACCAGTTCCGCGAAGGCTTCGTCCAGGGATGAACCCTCGGCCGGCAGTAACATCCGGATCGGCGCGTTTTCGCCGCCCAGTTCAGACCAGTTTCTGATCCGACCCGCCGCGATCTGCGCCAGCTCTTCCAGTGAAACCGAGCGCACAGAGTTGCTGGGGTGTACGATGGGGACAAGCGCGTCCAGCGCAACAACACGTTCGCGTCGTTCGTCACGTAAATCGACCTGGCCAGCGGCCACAACCTGATCGGCAATGGATGCCGGAACCGGAGTCGTCGACATGTTCAGGTCCACCTGACCCGCAACCAGTTGTTCGAAACCAGTGACGGCGGGCTGAATGGTGATATCCACATTCCCTTCTGTCGTGGTCATGGTGCTGTCGCGCAGTTCAACCCGTGCGACGCCCCCGCCAGCGTTGGGGAATGACAAACCAAGCAGATTTTGTGTGGATGCAAAGCCATTGACAAGCGCTTGCAGAAGCTCGGTTGTGTCAGCCTCGGTCACCGATACCGCCATTTCAAGGTTGGCTGGTGCAGCAGGGCATGCGTCGCCTTCGCAAATCGTGGCGGACCGTGACAGGCGTAACTCGCCAAGTTCGGTATCCAGCACATACGCTTCGTCATCCACCGACAGTAGTTCGCCGGTTATGGTAATTGATTTGTCCGGGCTAGAAATCGTGACCTGATCAGCGAAAAGTGCGAACGGCACCGCTGCAAGGCACGAGGCTAACGTAAGTAGGTTTTGTTTTCGTTTCATCTGAGGCAATCCAATGCTTACTCCCTCGTCCGGCATGTGAAGGCCGCCAGACATCGATGCCAACATGGCGTTGCGTTTTGACTAAAATGTGGTCGAAATTGGTTTATTTGTTCCTTTCTTGGCCCACCGTATTTGTTCGATATGCTAAATAATAGGCCATTTAAGGCAGAATTGTGGAATGCTGCGGGCCATAGGCCGGCAAGGAACGATGCCAATGTCAGATGGTTAGTCGAGCAGTGGAAATGGATAGAATCTATCTACAGCTGCACGCGAGACTGTTGCAGTGCGAGGACGGGTTAATTTTCGACAAGTACCAACCAAAGTCTGACAACCTTCACATTTTGGACTAAGAAGGGTGCCATTGGCCACTGATCCGGCCTGTATTTCTGGCTGGACGAAGCGCAGGAATGGCAGAGCATTGTGGTGTTTCGATGATAACACCTTCGTTCGCCATTCCTCTACACAAAGGCAATTGGACAACGACTTTTTGTCACATCAAGGGCTGTTGGCAGTCTGCGATCGTCAATAACGTAATCATTTGCAATGCAAATCAATAAATGCCTTGAATAGATATGACGTTTGAGCAGCTCAGAACATTTCTGTGGGTGGCCCGCCTTGGTGGGTTTCGCAAAGCGTCTGACCGATTGCACTTGTCGCAGCCCGCGGTATCGACCCGGATAGCAAACTTGGAAAATGAACTGCAAGCCAAGCTGTTTGAGCGCGGTCCGGGCGAGCTTGTTCTGACAAAAAAGGGCCAACAGCTTCTGGGATACGCAGAGCAGTTGTTGTTTGTCGAAGAAGAGATCAAGCAGCGTGTCGCCAACCCTGCCGAGACCGAAGGATTGTTCCGGCTTGGCGCGTCCGAGACAATTGCGCAATCCTGGTTGCCGTCCTTCATGCAGGCCTTCAGTGCCCGGTATCCGCGGGTCAACGTTGATTTGACCGTTGATATCTCTCTCAACCTGCGCGCAGCCCTTCTGGAAAGGCGGCTCGATCTCGCGTTTCTGATGGGGCCGGTTTCAGAATATTCCGTCAAGAATATCGCTTTGCCGCAGTTCGATCTTCATTGGTATAAGGCAGTGCGGCTCGGGGATATCGACCTGTCGGAGACCCCGATCATTTCCTATTCCAGCCAGACCCGACCTTACCGCGAATTGACGTCCGAACTTGCAAGGCGCGTCGGCCCGAAGTCTCGGGTCTTTTCTTCGGCATCCTTGTCCGCCAGCCTTAAGATGATCGCGGCCGGAATTGCGGTTGGGCCACATCCGCGCGTGCTGGCTGTTCGCTACCTTGAAGCGCAGGAGGTAGAGGAATTTGATCCCGGGTTTGTGCCCCCACCCTTGGAGTTCACAGCGTCCTACCTTGCAGAACCACGCAGTTTTCTTGTTGAAAACAGTGCGGAAATTGCCCGTGACGTTGCTGTTCAATGGCACAAGGCGTATCCGGGATAGTTTCAAATAGTCTATCACTATTGATAAATAATGATAATTTGAATGAATTGATGTGCTGTGCGACGGTTCGGTGACACGAACACTGGGGGTGGTATGTCATCTCAGACAGCAACAGATTTCGATCTTTCGCGCCTTTCAAGCGAAGGCGTTCGTCAGCTCATTCGGTCCGGCGAACACGATCGTCATACCGCTGGACTGGCTGCGGGAAAGCTTCAGTGCAACCTTGCCATTCTCCCTGAGGGATACGCACTGGACTTTCTTCGTTTCTGTCAGCGCAACCCAAAGCCCTGCCCGCTGGTCGGCGTGGGCGACACGGGCAACCCTATGCTGCCAACCCTGGGGCGTGATATCGACATACGCACCGACGTGCCGCGCTACCGCGTCTTCCGGGAAGGTGAGTTCTCAGAGGAGGTCACGGACATCGCCGGACTTTGGTCGCGTAACCTTGTGACTGTCGCACTTGGCTGTTCCTTTACGTTTGAAAACGCGCTGATGCGAGCCAATATCCCCGTCCGCCACATCGAAATGCGCCGCAATGTGCCGATGTTCCGTACCGGTATCGATCTGGTTCCAGCGGGGCCATTCCATGGCCAAATGGTCGTCACCATGCGCCCGTTGCGGGAAGATCAGATTGATGAGGCACGCCGCATCAGCGCCAGATACCCGCAAGCCCATGGCGCACCGATCGCAATCGGTGATCCCGGTGATCTGGGCATTTCTGACCTGAGCACGCCGGACTATGGCGACCCCGTGGAGATAAAGCCGGGCGAAGTGCCGGTATACTGGGCCTGCGGGGTCACGCCGCAGAATGTGCTGAAGGCCGCCGCGCTTCCGATCTGCATCACCCACGCGCCCGGACATATGTTGATCACCGATGTCGCTGAAGATGCCGACACAACAATCTACCAAAACCAATCCCAACAAGGAGAAAAATGATGAAACACAGCTTAACTGCTTTGCTGGCGATGTCGGCGCTGGCTGCGCCAGCGCATGCCGAAGATCTGTCTGTCGTTGGCAGCTGGTCCAGCTTGCCGTTGCACAAGCAATATGAGGCGCCGTTTTGGTCCGAAACCCTGCCTGCCGCCGGCGATTTCAATGTTGAATTGACAACGCACAACCAGATGGGGCTGGGTCTGAGCGAGATTTACCCGCTGTTGGGTCAAGGCGTCTACGACATTGCGATGACCGTCGCGGACTATGCTGTTGGCGATGCGCCGGAGCTCGAAGGGCTGGATGTGCCGCTTCTGGCGCTGACCGCCGATGAGGCCCGCGCGATGGTCGATGCGGCCCGTCCGATGGTGTCCGACATTTACCGCGACCGTTTCAACGCCGAAGTTTTGGCAATTGCGCCTTATCCGCCACAAGTCGTGTTCTGTAACGCTGAGATCAACAGCTTTTCTGACCTCGAAGGATTGAAAGTTCGCGCGTCTGGTCGGATGACCGCGCTGTTCCTTGAGGCGCTGGGCGCAGAGGGTGTTAATGTGTCCTTCTCCGAGGTGCCAGGCGCATTGCAAAATGGTGTTGTAGACTGCGCCGTGACTGGTGCCGGGTCTGGCTATTCCGCCGGTTGGTGGGAAGTATCTACCCATCTTCTGCCGATCCCTCTGGGCGGTTGGGACCACGTGGTTACCGCAATTAATGCTGATAAGTGGAACAGCCTAGGCGCGGCGGATCAGGAAACGATCCGCACGCAAATCGCGGCTGAATTTGAAGAACCGGCCTGGGCGAGCGCGCAGGATGCGCTGGTCAATGACATCGCGTGTCTGACGGGCAACGGCGCATGCCCATCGGGCGAGGCCCGCAGCATGACACTAGTGGAAATCTCGGACACCGATTTTGTAGGTGCCCGAGAGATCCTGATCAGTGAAGTTCTTCCCGACTGGGCCGAACGCGCAGGTGGCGATTGGGCGGCGCGCTGGAATGACAGTGTCGGCAAAGTCGTTGGCGTAACAATCGAGTAAGATCGAAACAAGCGAGAGGACGCAAAGTATGGAACTGGTGCTGATCAATAGGCTCAGAAAGCTCAACCATGGGATCGCGATGATCGTGGGGCTGGGTCTTTTGGGGATGGCCGCTTTCGTGGTCGCTGATATTGCGCTGCGTCAGGTCCATGCGTCCTTTGGTGGATCTGAAGAACTGGCCGGCTATGCAATGGCTTTGGTCAGTTCTTGGGGGATGGCCTATACCCTACTGGAACTGGGCCATATCCGCATTGACCTTGTCAGGTCACGCACACATGGCACAATGCGCGCCCTGTTTGATGTTTTCTCAATGATCATCATGTCGGGCGTTGTTGTCACGATCGCCATCAAATGTTGGCCGGTTGTAGAACGCGCGATTGAAAACGGCAGCCGCGCCAACACGCCTTTGGCAACCCCGCTGGCATGGGTCCAAATCCCGTGGTTTGCGGGGTGGGTCTGGTTTGCGGTGATGGCCTGTCTGGTCACGCTGGCGGCGATCAGCATGCTTGTGCGTGGCCGTGCTGCGGACACCGAACCTTTCATCGGCGCATTCGCAGAACAGGACAGCCTGAAATGATCACTTACGTTTCTGCCGGGCTGCTGGCCCTTCTGGCGCTCTCCATTCCTGTCGGCATTGTGCTGTTTCTATTGGGCTTCGGCGTCGATCAGTTTTACTCGAACTTTCCGCTTAGCCGGGCGTTGGGGAACATGGTCTGGTCCTCGTCCAGTTCAGCAACACTTATCGCGATCCCGTTCTTTGTATTGTTGGGCGAAATTCTCGTCCGCTCTGGCGTGGCAACCCGCACCTACGCCGCCCTTGATCGGTGGGTCAGCTGGCTACCGGGTGGATTGGTTCACGCCAATGTTGCGACCGCCACGATGTTTTCAGCGACATCCGGATCATCCGTCGCCACAGCCGCCACGGTTGCAACCGTGGCCATGCCGCAAGCCGAAAAGCTGGGCTATGATCCCAAATTGTTTTCCGGCGCAATCGCGGCAGGCGGCACATTGGGCATCATGATCCCGCCATCGATCAATCTGATTGTCTATGGGTTCTTGACGCAATCTTCGATCCCACAACTGTTTCTGGCGGGTTTGATCCCTGGTCTAGCACTGGCGTTGGCGTTCCTGATCATCACGGCGATCATTTGCACCATCCGGCCGGAACTGGGGGGCAACCGGCGGGTGTTTTCATTCTTGCAAATGGCGCGCGCCTTGGTGGACCTGATCCCGATACTGATCCTCTTCGCGCTGATCGTGGGGTCCATCTACCGCGGTTGGGCCACCCCGACCGAGGCCGCCGCAGTGGGCGTGGCAGGCGCCCTGTTGATCGCGCTGGCCTTTGGTGGCGTCAGCTGGTTCATGATGCGGGAGAGCCTGCTGGGCACGATCAAGGTGACCTCCATGATCATGCTGATTATCATCGGCGCATCGTTCCTCAACTTCACCCTATCCTCCGCCGGGTTGGGCCGTGAGCTAACGACCTTCCTCGAAGGGTTGGGCCTGTCGCCGTTTGGTTTCATCATGGTTGTCGTGCTGATCTATATCGTTCTGGGGTTTTTCATTGAAACATTGTCCCTGATGGTGGTGACCATCCCGATCATCGTGCCGATGGTGCTGGCGCAGGGTTATGACGTGATCTGGTTCGGCATCCTGATGATCGTTTTGATTGAAATGGCCTTGATCACGCCGCCTGTGGGCCTGAACCTTTACGTGGTGCAA
Source organism: uncultured Paracoccaceae bacterium (assembly GCA_947503925.1). GTDB lineage: Bacteria > Pseudomonadota > Alphaproteobacteria > Rhodobacterales > Rhodobacteraceae > Yoonia. The sequence goes on from CANNFQ010000009.1 coordinate 155,262, forward strand.
GGCGCGCGAAAATCGGGAAACCTGAACGAGGTGATGCTGGGCGCGATACCCTATTGCCTGACAATGCTCGCGATGGCTTTCGCGCTGATCGCTTTCCCTGACATTGCGCTGTGGCTGCCAAACGCGGTCGAATAGCCCCCAACCTTTTCACAATGGAACAAAATACTGCGGCCAATGGGCTGCAAACGAAGGAGAACCGTCTGATGTGGCAATTTTGGGTAGACCGCGGTGGCACGTTCACGGACATCGTTGCGAAGTCTGCGGGTGGCGAATTGAAGACGCACAAGTTGCTGTCTGAAAACCCCGAACTGTATGAAGATGCAGCCGTCCATGGCATCCGTCAGTTACTTGAACTGGATGCGGATGCTCCCGTGCCAAACGGCATGATTGATGCCGTCAAAATGGGCACGACCGTTGCCACCAACGCATTGCTGGAACGCAAAGGCGAGCGAACCGTTCTGTTCATCACTAAAGGCATGAAAGACCTGTTGCGGATCGGTTACCAAAACCGGCCAAAGCTGTTTGATCTGAACATTGAGCTGCCTGAGCTGCTCTATGATGAAGTGGCTGAGGTTGATGAGCGGCTTGATGCGGACGGCCACGTCCTGTCTGCCCTCGACATCAGCGCTGCCCGCGACACGCTGCGCCGTGCCTACAAACAAGGATATCGGTCCATCGCGATTGCGCTCATGCACAGTTACCGGTTCCCGGATCACGAAAAGAGATTGGGCGAGATGGCGGAACAAACAGGGTTTACCCAAATCTCGCTTAGCCATGAGGTCAGCCCGCTGATCAAACTAGTGGGGCGCGGTGATACCGCAGTCGTTGATGCTTATCTGTCTCCAATCCTGCGCCGCTACGTTGATCAGGTGGCAGACGCGCTTAGCGCCCATTCGGGCGGCTGCAAACGATTGATGTTCATGCAATCCAATGGCGGATTGACCGATGCGCGGCTCTTTCAGGGGCGCGACGCCATATTGTCCGGCCCTGCGGGTGGCGTGGTGGGCATGGTGCGGTCCGCGGGCCAGCTGGGCTTTGCCAAGCTTATCGGGTTCGACATGGGCGGGACGTCGACCGACGTCTGCCACTATGCGGGGGAGTTTGAGCGCTCCTTTGAGACTGAGGTTGCTGGTGTGCGGATGCGTGCCCCGATGATGTCGATCCATACGGTTGCGGCCGGCGGCGGGTCGATCTTGTCGTACCGCGATGGCAGGATGCAGGTCGGCCCTGAAAGCGCGGGCGCCAATCCCGGCCCCACCGCCTATCGTCGTGGTGGCCCCCTGACGGTTACCGATTGCAATGTCCTTCTGGGCAAACTGAACCCAGCTCATTTCCCCGATGTTTTTGGCCCGAATGCGGATCAACCTCTCGATAATGCGGCCGTGCGCCAGAAATTTGAAGCACTGGCCGAGGAGATCGCCGACGGCAAATCACCCGAAGAACTCGCCGAAGGGTTCCTGCGTATTGCCGTTGAAAACATGGCCAATGCTATCAAGAAAATCAGCGTGCAGCGCGGCTACGATGTGACCAAATACACGATGAATTGCTTTGGCGGTGCAGGCGGGCAGCACGCCTGTCTGGTCGCAGATGCGCTTGGGATGGAGAGGATTTTCATTCATCCATTTGCCGGTGTCCTGTCCGCATTTGGCATGGGTCTGGCAGACGTCCGCGCCATGCGCGAGCAACAATTTGAGAAACCCCTCATCGACCAAAGTGCAGCCAATGCCTTGGATGCGATGGCGCAGATCGCACAAAGCGAGGTCAAGGGCCAAGGGATCGACCCGGCGGACATTGCGATATCCAAAAGGGTCCAAATCCGTCCTCGTGACGCACAGCAAAACTTGGAGGTCGAGTTTTCCACAGCGGCCGACATGGAAGCGGCATTTGTTGCCGCACACCAGAACCGTTTCGGATTTGCGCCTGATATCAGCGATCTGATCATCGACGTTCTTGTCGTTGAAGCCATCGGCCAAACGGGTGAGAGCGTGAGCCTGCCTGATCCTCGGGTGGACGAGATTAAAGGGACCAGCGTCCCCGTCTGTTTCGAGGGCGCATGGCAGAACGTTCCTCTTGTGGATCGGGCCAGCCTTGCCCTTGGGACGTCCGTGGATGGGCCCGCGATCCTGACCGAGCCCACTGGCACCAATGTCATTGAACCGGGGTGGCGGGCGACCTGTGCGCAGGGTGGTAATCTAGTCCTAGAACGGGTTGTCCCCATTGAACGCGCGGAGGCCATCGGCACGTCCATCGATCCGGTCATGCTGGAGGTTTTCAACAACCTCTTTATGTCCATCGCCGAGCAGATGGGTGCGACGCTGGCCAACACCGCCTATTCTGTCAACATCAAGGAACGTCTGGATTTCTCCTGCGCGATCTTCGATCAACGGGGGGATCTGGTAGCAAACGCACCGCATGTGCCTGTGCATCTGGGGTCGATGTCAGAAAGCGTGCGGGTAATCTTGCGAGAGAACGCGGGACGAATCCGACCTGGCGATGTGTTCATGATGAACAACCCTTACAACGGCGGCACCCATTTGCCTGACGTCACCGTAATTACGCCTGTTTTCGATGATGCGGGGCAACGCGTCATCTACACCGTCGCTTCACGCGGACATCATGCGGATATTGGCGGCAAGACACCAGGCTCCGCCCCGCCCGACAGTCGGACAATTGAAGAAGAAGGCGTCGTCATCGACAATTTCCTTCTCGTGGATCAGGGGCAGTTGCGGGATCCGGAAACCCGCGCGCTTCTGGGGTCGGGCAAGTTCCCATGCCGGAACGTGCAGCAGAACATGGCCGATCTAGCAGCCCAAATCGCCGCCAATGCAACCGGGGTGGCGGAATTGCAGAAGATCACACGCCACTTCGGACTGGGCGCTGTTCATGCCTATATGGGTCATGTGCAGGACAATGCCGAAGAAAGCGTGCGGCAGGTCTTGGACGTTCTGACGGACGGCACGTTCAGCTACCCAATGGACAGCGGCGCCATGATTAACGTGGCGATCCGCGTCGACAAGGCCAACCGGTCAGCAACGATTGATTTCACTGGCACGTCGCTGCAAAGCCCCCTGAACTACAATGCCCCTTTGGCAATTTGCCGGGCCGTGGTGCTGTATGTGTTCCGCACGCTGGTGGGGCGGGACATCCCGATGAACGAAGGGTGCTTGAAACCGCTGACGTTGATCGTGCCAGACGGGTCCATGATCAACCCCAGAGCCCCGGCTGCCGTCATCTCGGGCAATACCGAGGTCAGTCAGTCCATCGCAGATGCGCTTTACGGAGCGCTTGGTGTGATCGCTGGCAGCCAGGGCACGATGAATAATTTCGTCTATGGCAATGACACCTATCAAAACTACGAAACCATCTGCGGCGGCACGGGCGCAGGTGATGGTTTCCACGGCGCCAACGCCATTCATAGTCACATGACAAACACGCGCATGACCGACCCCGAAGTGCTTGAGACACGGTTCCCCGTCCGCGTGGACGAATTCTCGATCCGGCAAGGATCCGGCGGGCTTGGTCAGTTTAACGGTGGCAACGGTATTCTGCGCCGGCTGACCTTCAACGAGGCGATGACCGTCACAACGCTGAGCTCCCACCGATCCGTACCACCACAAGGTGCACAAGGCGGCCAAACTGGAGCCACGGGCGAAAATTTCGTTCAACGTGTGACAGGCGAGATAGAACACTTGAAGGGGGACGATCAGGTGGAACTGGTCCCCGGCGATACATTTGTTATGAAAACACCCGGTGGGGGTGGCTATGGGGAAGTGAAGCGATGAGACATAATTTCCTTGTAATGTGGATACCATGTTTGGCCGCGTCGCTGCCAAGATATTTCTCTTGCGCTGCCTGATGAGGTCTTCGTACCGCCAGTAGCTATCTTAGAAAAGCCGAGAACTCCTGCAAAACGGGCGCAGACTTCTCGAGCTGTGGCATATGTCCTGTGCCAGGTATCGGGGCGAACTCCGAGCATGTCATAAACTGGTGCAGTGCCATGCCCCGATCCAATGGAATCCATAGGTCGTCTTCTCCCCAAATGATTTTCACCGGGGATCGCACTTCGCTAAATACGGTTCGGTTTCTGTGGTATATGTTTCGTCTGCCTGAGCACAGTGAAGATAAAAGCCGGCCGTTCCATCCGGTGTAAGCCAGGGCAACCAATGCCTCGAAATCCTCGGTGGTAATTTCGTAGACCAATATACCCCGGATATAGGCACTCTCGATTGCCTCATTATACGTAGCGGCAGTCCCTAGAATGCATCGGCATAACCTCCCACGTGGCCAAAGAAGTCTGAGCCCCAGAGGCGCATCGCCACCAACTTCATGAGCACACATCTTTAGACCTCACAACCGTGGAGGAGATGCGCTCTGGGCGTCGTGGTCCCACCGAGGTTGTGAGCGATGACCCGGGTTTCGACAAACCCCAATGCGACATCATCTCGACAAAGATGGTGCCTTGGACGTCGAGAGGGGTGGATTGACCTTCGACCATATCTAACTTGCCATATCTAACTTGCCATATCCGGGCATGTCGTACCGGTGGATGGTAAAGGATCTGACCAAAGCGGGGATGACGCGATGCCAGGAGAAGGAAGACCAGGGCCAACCATGCGCTAAGACCAGATCGGGGCCGGTGCCTGCGCGCCCGGTCGCAACCGAGCCCGCTGTCGTTTCGTAAGTTTCGTTTTGATGCCGCCTGGCCAAGCCGGCGTCCTACTTCCTGATACAAGTTATCCTGAAGACGGACGGAACCGCGATGGTCCGTGTATCGAACTGCCGTTGGAGCGTCCACAGCACAAAATTCGATCACACCACGTTGCCCAACTCAGCGTATCTCCGCTCCACGGTCGTTCTAATTTTCATCGTTACAGCAATGGCTTATACGCAATCGCGTCAACTTCCACTTTTGCGTCTACCATGATCTGGGATCTGACCGTTGATCGTGCTGGGCCGCCGTTGGGAAAGTAGCTGGCGTAGACCTTATTAAAGGTCCAGAAATCTCGTGGATCGTCTAGCCACACACCGACCTTAGCGACGTCTTCAAGGGTGCAATCCGCAAGCGCAAGAGCCGCAATCAGGTTTTCCATCGTGCGCTTGGTCTGGCTTTCAATGCCGCCCGCTTCGATTTCGCCGTTTTCTTTCATGGCCACTTGGCCCGAGATGAAGATCAAATCACCGGCACGAACGGCAGGTGAAAACGGCAGCGGTTGACCGCCTGCGCCAGTGCGATCAGCGCCGATACGTTCAATGGTTTTCTGGGTCATTGGGTCTTGTCCTTCATGTTTTCAATACCTTGAGGAGACGGGATGGGCGTGTCTGTGCCGAAACCCGTTGTCGAAAGGGCCGTGAAGCGGCGCGCGGCGCTGCGGTTCGCCCAGGCACAACAGTTCTGGCATCAGATCTACCAGACCCTGCCGCGCGCGGCGACGCGTTGTGCTTTCTCAATCGCGGTTCCGCGGACCAACACGACCTCATCCAACATGTTGCTCACGACGCAGGCGTGATTGGGCACGATGCGGACACGCTCACCAACTGTCAGATTGATGTGCGGCGCGGTCAGGACGCCATGTTCTTCTGACAGGCCGGCGACAGTGATGTCTGGTCGGTCCAACACGTGACCGCTGCCATCAAGGCCCAATAGGTCCGATGTTAGAACCTTGGTGCCACAATCAATTACCGCGCGGTCTTTGGCAGGCACAGACACTACTGTCGCCAGCACGCTGAGCGCGCAATCGTCCCAAGTGCACACACCCCGCGCCACGAGCGAGCGGTCGTTGTAGATATATGTTCCGATGCGGTATTCGGTTGCGATCGGCACATCCTGCGCCTGCCACATGCCCGGTGATCCGCCGTTGGAGATGACGCGGACTGATAGACCATGGTCCGCCGCAGCCTCAGCTGCTTTGGTCAGCCATGCCTGAACGCCCGCCTCATCCCCGGCAGGCGGATAGGTCATCAGGCCTGCAAATGTCAGGCCCGGCTTTTTATCGATATAACTCGCCAAAACAGCCGCCGCATCTGGTGAGGTGACTCCACAACGCATTGCCCCTGTGTCACATTCCACAAGGACATCAAGCGCTATGCTGTGGGTTGCGAAGGCTTCACTCAACCCGTCAACCACTGCCTTACTGTCTGCGACAACGGATAGCTTAACCCGTTCGGACAGGGCTCTTAGGCGGCGCAATTTTTCCGCGCCAATGATATTGAACGTAATCAACACGTCCTCAATGTCGCCTTCCGCGATCATCGCCTCGGCTTCGCTGACTTTCTGGCATGTGATGCCAATTGCGCCAGCAGCAACCTGTGCCTTGGCCAGAAGTGGAAGTTTGTGGGTCTTGATGTGGGGCCGCAATTTCAACCCATGCGCATCGCAATGAGCTTGAAATTTCGCAATGTTCCGGTCTGCAACATTGAGGTCGATCAAGACGGCGGGGGTATCAATCTCCGGAAACATCACGCAACTTCCTCTTCAAAGGGCATTTCAACAATGGGCCAGATTGGACGCGTCAGGTTTTTGTAGTGCGTTTTGGCCGGATCATGAGGGTAGGGGCCGTCGACTTCTGCGTAAAGGATGTCGGCGGCGATATGCGCAAAAGCACCATGAAAATGGTTTGTGGATTTGACGATCAGCACCTTGGTGGTCATCGGGTCGATCCCCAAATTGGAAAACAAGTCCGGGGAAAATGTCTGGGCGCGGTTCGAGTTCAAAACCACATCAATGCTGCCCAAACGGATCACAGCGCAATTCCCAAGCGGAACAATGGAGGTCCCAAAGCTCTGATTGGCGTCCAGAGCAATGTGTCGGACCTTGACCCGGGCATCAATTGGCATTCCCGCATGTGCTGATGTCTTGCCACCAAAACGCAAATCCAGCGTGGCGCCGACGCCAGCCGCATGACACAGACGCACCGCCATCGGATCCCAGATCGTGCCAAGCGCCACGGAGGTCAGGCCCATATCCATTGCCTTACGCAACATGATTGTTGAATCACCGGCAACACCGCCGCCGGGATTGTCCCAGACATCGGCAATGATGACGGGTCCAGTTTGTGACTGAGCCGCTTTGGTCAGTGCGGCTTCTGGGCTAAGAAATTCGGGCCGGGTGATACCACGAAATGAAAAAAGCTCATGACCTAGCTCGCGTGCGATTTGGTCACCCTTGGTTTTGTCATTATCGGTCACGATGATGATCTTGGCCCCCAGATCGGGTGAATCTCCCGCCATGAATCCATGGATCGCCGAGGCTGAAAGCACGGCGCCTGTCGCCTCAAGTTCTGTCATCTTGTCCACGAAGCCGCGCATTGGCGCGCGACTTGTTGGCAGGACATCCATCATGCGTACATCAAAAATGGACAACACGGGGTTGATCTGACCAAGGGCGGCACGCAAGGTCAGATCAACACATGCCTCGCCGGTTTCGACAAAATCGGTGTGAGGGAATTCCTTGAACACAGTAATGACATCCGCGTTCAAGACGCGGCGTTCGCTAAGGTGGCTATGTGGGTCAAATGTAACCCCGATGCGCGCGGCAGGCCCGGCAATCTGGCGCACGGCCTCGATCAGCTCACCTTCACAGTCGTCATGACCATCGGCAATCATCGCGCCGTGAAGCCCTAGAATGACGGCTTGGACGGGCAACGCGGCGCGCAGTTGGTCCAGCACCTCGTCGCGTAACCGGACCCAAGTTGACCGTTTTACCAACCCGCCGGGTTCCGCCCATGTCGCAGTGCCTTCTACCAATTCAATCTCGCCCGCGTCTGAACGCGCCCGAAGGGCGGGAAAGATGGCGCTGCACAGCGTTGGCGTCTTCGGATGCTCCCCCGGGCGTGCGTAAAAGCTCTGCGCGAAATCTGAAAAGTCAGTGCGCAGGGGAGAAAAAGTGTTGGTTTCAGTCGCGATTGAGGCGCAAAATACCCGCATAGGTCCATCCTGTAAAAAGAATGTGCCGGGCAAGCAATCCAAAGTGCCTGCCCGGCTTCCCGACCAACAACCTGCTGGCCGGGGGAAGGTTAGTCGAGGTAACCAGCCGCATTTGCGGCGTCGACTTCGGCCTTGAACAGGGCAAGCAAAGCTTTTGCGCCTTCGTCCAAGTTTTCATTCACATGCGCTTCGAACGCAGGTTGAGCAGCATTGGCCATCGCGGCGCGCTGTTCAGCCGTCAATGCGGTGACCTCGATGTCATCCATCAGACCTGCGAGCCCACGATCAGACGCTTCGATGATCCGGCTGAGACCACGGCTTGCCACGACGCAGTTTTCAGCCGCAGTGTGGACCGTCGCGCGTTCCGCATCCGTCAGACCTTCGTAGAAGTCACGGTTCATCATGAAGGTATAGGGCGAGAAGAGGTGGTTCGTCAGCGTCATGTACTGCTGCACCTCTGCAAAGTTGGCAAATGATATGATCGGCACAGGGTTCATCTGGCCATCAATGACACCGGTTTGCAGACCCGAATATACCTCGCCCCAGGCCAGTGGATAGGCTTCGGCGCCCAAGGATTGCATGATTGTCTGGTGGGATGGCAACGTCATGGTGCGTACGCGGATGCCTTCAAAATCGGCCAGATCAGCGATCGGTCGCTTGGAATTCGTGACGGCAAAGAACCCGCCCGTGTCTGGGAATCCCAAGACGACAACGCCGGGAAGTTCTGTTTCGATATCGGCCTTCAGCGCTTCACCGAATGGGCCGTCAAACACCGTGTAGGTGGATGCGTTGCCGGTAAAGGCGAACGGAAGATTCAGAACGTCGATACGTGGGTAGTAGCTAGCCAACGCGCCTGTCGACGTCAGCGTTGCCTGAATGATGCCATCCTGCAACTGTTGGACATGCTCAGCGGCAGAGCCGAGTTGGTTGCTGCCAAAGACTTCGACAGTGACAGAGCCATTGGTGTCGGCCTCGACCAGGTTTGAGAAGACTGCCGTGCAGGCATGTGCCGGGTTTTCGAACGGGTCGGTTTTGTTGTCATGGCCGAAGCGGATCACGCTTTCGGCAGAAACGGCGCCGGCGGTCATGGTGGCCACAACGGCCAATCCGGTGATAAGGTTCTTCATAATTTCCTCCTGTTGGTTTTGGTTGGTTCAAGGTTGTGGGTGGCTCGGCTCATTGCGCATAACCAAGCGCCCGGGGGAGCCACATCGCGGCGTCCTCCCAAAAGGCAAAAGCGAAGAGGATCGCGATTTCTGCGACAAGAAAGGGGAACAGCTTGATCGAGATGCGTTCGAGTTTTTCACCGGTGACGGACGCCAGCACGAAGAGGCAGGCTCCCACGGGCGGCGTCATGAGCGAGATATTCAGCGCAAGCACAAAGATGATGCCGGCGTGGATCGGTTCCAGCCCGACGCTTTCTGTCAGGGGGACAAGCACTGGTGCCAAGATGATCAAGATCGCGGTGATATCCATCACCATGCCCACAGCCAGCAATAGGCCAATAATGATCGCGATGACGATGTAACGATTGTCAGAAAGGCTCAGCACTGTCTCGGCAATCAGCTGCGGGATACGCTCAAAACTCATCCACCAGCCAAGAATGCCTGCGAAAGCAATGATGACAAAGATGACGCCCATGATGCGCGCGGTGCGCACAAGCATCATATAGAAGCTCTTGATGGTCAGTGTCCGGTAGATAAAAATGCCGATGAACAGCGCGTAGGCAACAGCGATAGAGGCGGCCTCGGTTGGTGTCACAACACCGCCGAGGATGCCACCCAGAATGATGACCGGCATGGCGAGCGCTGTCAGCGACGGCTTGAATGTGTCCCAAATCTCGCGCGGGGTGGCGCCACGTTGTGCCTTTGGCAGATTTTCACGTTTGCCGCCGATGGCGATGACGCCCATGCAGACGATACAGATCACAAGACCCGGCAGAACACCTGCCGCAAACAGGCCCGCAATCGACACCCCCATAAGAGAGCCGTAAACAACCATAAGTCCTGAGGGCGGAATGGTCGGCCCAATGATTGAACCCGCAGCGGTCACAGCACAGGCATAATCGCGATTGTAGCCCTCCTTGACCATCGCTGGCACCAGGGTACGCCCAAACGCAGCGGCATCTGCGGTGGCCGATCCGGTGAGGCCGGCAAAGAACACAGATGCCAGCATGTTGGTATGCGCAAGTCCGCCCCGAAACCGGCCCACCAGCACCTGTGCCAGTTTGACCAGACGGCTGGTGATGCCGATGTCGTTCATGATCTCGCCTGCCAGAATGAAGAATGGCATGGCAAGAAAGGGGAAGATATTGAGTCCGTTGAAGACCTTGCTTGGTCCAACCGCGAGAAAATTCCCTCCACCCATCTCGATAAGACCGACAACACCGGCAAAACCAATCGCGAAACCAATGGGCAGTCCAAACAAGACGAGTGCGACAAATGCGATTGCAACAATCATGTTACCGCCCTCCTGCCTGATTGAGATCGACAACAGGCGGCCGGTCGATATGGGTCCCAAGATCACGCACAAGAACCAGCAGGATCTGCACGCAACACAGGGCAGCGGCGACGGGAATGGCGGCGTAGAACGGGGCCAGGCTCATCCCGAATATCATCGCCTCCCGGGGTGCCCCGCTCTGGGCAAAGCCGATCCCATAGTAGGCCACATAGAGGAACAAGATCAGCGTCAGAACATCCATGAAGATGAGAAGGGCCTGCCGCAGCCGGACCGGAATAACATTGACAAATGCGGTCAGGCCGATGTGCTCGCGGCGGGAAATACCGGAAGACACCGCAAGCATCGCCGCCCAGATCATCAGGTAACGCGCGATGACTTCGGGCCACGGCAACTGCCAGTGAAAGTAATAGCGATCCATGACGCCAAGCCAGACGTCGAGCACAAGTGCCAGCATCAATGCCGCGACAATACCTTCCACCACGGTGTTGATCTTGCCACTGAGCTTGGCTGCCCGATCTCGCATTACACACCCCTCCCGAATTTGTAACTTAATTTCATTAGAGGGATGCGGGTTATCAAAAGCAAGCATTTTGTGTTACTAAGTTTCACAAATTCTGTGAAAACTAGCAAGGATTGTGGATAAGGATTTGAAGATAGGGGGAAAATACGTAACTTTGTTACACAATTGAGGGAACGGAGAACAATTTGCCAAACCAAATTGACGTCACCAATAGAGGCCTGAGCTCCAAAAGACGGGGTGCTTCCGGGATGGCGGACGTGATCTCTGCCCTTCAGCGGCATAGTGGTAAGTTTGCGACCCAGGAGCAGCGTGTCGCGGATTACGTGCAGGCTCATCTGGAAGACATCAGCGACATGACAATCGCCGATCTGGCCCGCCTCTGTGAGGTCAGCAAACCAACAGTTGTGCGCTTTTGCCGGACGATCGGATGTGAGGGTTACCGTGAATTCAAGCTCAGGCTGGCGCAGAATCTGGCAGTCAGCATGCAATATATTTCCGCTGGGTCGGTGTCCGCTCCGGTTGCTGGCGACACGGCCATCGATCAGGTGTTCGGCGCAATTCAAGAGAACGCTTTGGCATTGCGTCAGCAACTCGACCAGCAGTCCTTCTCAGCGGCAAAATCCGCCCTGCTGAGAACCCGGCACCTTTTGTTCGCCGGTATCGGTGGTGGGTCGTCCACGGTGTCGCAAGAAGGCGCGAACAGATTCTTCCGATTAGGCATCCCAACTTTTGCGACAAGCGACAGCTATATCCTGCAAATGCGTGCAGCCACATTGAAACCCGGCGATGTGTTGTTCTTGATTTCGGCAAGTGGAGAAGCCGATGCCGTTATCGGGGCCGCCGAGATTGCAAACGGTTATGGCGCCACAACAGTTTGCGTGACCGCTCCGGGGACGCGGCTTGCAACAACGGCCACGATTCCATTGCTGGTCGATTTGCGAGAGGATCAGAATATCCACAAGCCGACCACATCAAGGTACATTCACCTGATGATAGTGGACGCATTGGCTTTGGCGGTCGCCCAAACATTGTCGGATGAGACCACAGAGAACCTGAGGCGAATACGTGCGTCTTTGACAGCCTACCATGGCAGAACGGGCCCCCAGCCGCTGGGTGACTAACGTGAAGGTTCGCATCATGGACCGATCTAACGTCCGTTTCCGCAAAGGAATTGCGGTTCTGGCACGTTTTCTTGCCGCAATGGCGAACAAATACCATGACAAGCCCGACTGCAAACGTTGGGACGCCTCGACCTAGCCCCCTGATCAGAGACCGTTTTGTTCCTGCATTGCCTTGCTACCCGACCTTCTGCCACCGAGGGCCAGAGTTTTTCTGTTGTCAGGATGGCGAGCTGATGTCGCAACATCATCTGGGGTATGTTCGCTGCAGTACACCGGGAACCTGCAGAGACCCCGCAGGCGGACGTTGGGAAGCGGAGTTTGTTGGCGATACTGGGTTGGAACAGTTCTTTAGGTGAAGCGGAGATTCGCTTTGCACGCTGTCACCAAGACCCGGCCTGTGAACTGTCCTTCGGCAAGGATTCTACGCACATGAGGCCCTGAGATATGAGAGAGGATCTTGCGTAACTGGTAGGTTTGAACGTCCGGCCACTCATAGCAAAAAAGAGCTGTTTGTCAGCGATTGAGTGCCTGGTCGACAGTCCAAAACTACGCCCCGAGACCTTTGCTAATCGCATGCGCGGTCACGAGTGTCTGACTTTCAATGGCATCGCTAAAGCCCGGTCCTGTCTTTGTCGCGCTGATTGCTGCGACCACCGCGCTTGACATATCTCGGACCGGGGCGGCAACGCTGCATAAACCGCTTTCAAATTGGCCTTCGTGCAAGACAGATTGAGCCTGTCGGTCACGCGCGGCATTTGCAAGCACGGTTGCCACCTCCGGAGCTGGTCTGTCAGCCATCAATCGTCGGATGTCGGCCTCGGATTTATGAGAAAGAAGCAAACGGCCCATTGCCGTTTGTGACGCCGGAAGACGGCTGCCGACATGGACAAGAGACGACAGACCATCCGTTGCGGGATATACGCGTGAACGACCGCACCAGATCGACCTCCACTGCGGTCTACGCAAGGCATCAAGTTCGTCGACTACAGATTGACCAATAATGGCAAGCTTGCTCTTTGTTGCCTTGGGAGCTGCAATCAGCTCGAGATAATGATTGCCGGAATAGAAGGCTTTTGCATTGTCCGTTCGAGCTCGGTAATCGGCTGCCGCCGGCTCTGTTCATACGCCTCATCGATATAGTCTACCGAAATTTGACTAGATAAGCCTAGCGTCCACATCGACAGCCCCACTGGAACAGGTCTTTAGGACAACCTTTGCCCCCGCACCCTTGCAAAGCGCTGCACCACCTGCACAGTCCCACATCCCTGAAACTGAACACTCGACGTAGCCACTAAGCCGGCCTGCTGCCACCAGCATGAGCGAAAGCGCGCAAGACCCATATCCGACGATGTTGAAACCTTCCGAAGCAATCTGACTTTCGGTCAACTTACGGTCTTCCGCGTCCCAATCGTTATTCCTTCCGATCGCAAAGCAGACTGGTCGCGAGGGCGCAGACGATTCCGAAAGGCCCTGTGACATGACTCCTTGCTCGACTGATCCCGTGGCTCCGATAGCGAGTGCAGGTGCAACCACTGTCCCGGCAACCGGCTCACCATTCTCGACCAAACCAATAGAGATCGCCCAGAATGGGAGGCCAGACAAGAAGTTGGAAGTGCCGTCAATCGGGTCGACGCTCCAATACGTGCCAACAGCGTTGCCACCGAATTCTTCGCCAATTATTGGAATGCCGGGGAAGTCATTTTGCAAGCGCTCTCGAATGAACTCTTCAACGCTGCGGTCAGCATCGGAGACGTAGTCTAGTGGTGACTTGACTGTGACCTCCCGCGCGTTTTGATTTTCAAAGTACATTAACGCTAGAGTGCCGGCAGCGTCGCCAATCCGGGAAAGGGCTTTCAGATCCAAGGACCGTTGCATGTTTATTGCAAAGGTCATGGATGAAATCCTGCGTCACGCAACCATGAAAGGACAAAGGGCGCATCGTCGGTCTGGATAACCGTTGCCCCGTGAGCGATCCAGAAACCATAGACTGAATCCGGCACCACGCGCCCAATTTCGCAGCTGCGTCCACCGTTCCACTGATGGTTTCCGTTTGTCACAGGATTGACATAGAGAGTGTTTACGAAAAGGCGCACGTTGTATTCGGTCGCAAGTCGGCGCGCTTTTGGCGAGAATAGAGTACCCCCATCCAGGGTCATCCCACGGCGTGCCAAAAGATTATAGCCTTCGTCGGCCCCAAACTCGTAGTCCACGACACATTCGACGCAGTTGGGTTTCAGTGTCCTGATGGCCTCATCAAAGCCGACAAAGCCGTCACGACTATCGATGATGACGGGTATGACGTCGACTGGTGCATCGCATCGATCAACCAATGTTCGCAGGCGCTGGTAATCCGCACCTTCAGACAAATTGGTCTTGACGGTCACCTGATCAGACACTCCACCTCTCGCCGCGACCTCTGCGACCTCGGCCAACATCTCCAGCCCCGATTTCAGCTCGACATTGATCATCATTTCAGGGCCAAGCGCCGCGAAAGTTGCTTCAAGAGTTGGCAGCGCGGCGCCCAAAGCCTCTCTTGTTGAAGGGTGGACTAATGTAATGTCCTTAAGGTCCGAGCGTTTTAGGTCGGCTACAGGGCCGGTTGCATTAGTGGTCCGGTCAAGCGTCGGATCGTGGATCACGACCAAAGTTCCATCTGAAATCCGATGGACATCAATCTCAACCATGTCGACGCCAATGGATCGCGCTCTTTCAATGGCACGCACCGAATTTTCCGCTTCCACTATTCGCCCGCCGGAAAGAAAGTCACCGCGATGGGCGGTGACGAAGACCTCGCCCGGCGTCCCGTTTGGGTCTCTGAACCGCTGATGAAGGGGCCTAGGGTCAAAACTTGTCATCTTCATCTCTTTTCCTGACCGCTTCCTAGTCCGTATTTGTCGGCGAGCGTGATTGTAACCAATGAGAATGCCATGATCAGCACGATATAGACCATGTTTATCGCCGCCTGCTCAGGATTGGTCGATCGCGCGCCTTCGAACAGCGCTATGGATAGAGGTTTGTTGTTCACATTGAACAGGAACGCGGACATTGAATATTCACTCATCAACGAGTTGAGCGTCATGCCCGAAACCAGCACGATGACCGGCAAAACGATAGGCAAGGTAATGCGTACGAAGCGATAATAGGATGGAGCGCCAAGTGATTGGGCGGCCTCGTTGAGCGAGGGATCCAAAGACAGAAAGGCAGCACGTAAAAAGCGGATCATCATTGGGATTGCGCCAATAGCATAGCCAATTGGTAGGATCCAGAAGCCGCCGAGCAGCGTTGTGCCCAGAACGAGGGGATTGGGCTCGTCATAGCTCAAGATTAGCCCGATTGCGACAAACGGTGCCGGCAAAATCCAGGGAATCATGAAGGTCAGGTCGAGCGCGTTGCTGACCGCCCCTTTCACCCGCTGCGCCATGCTGACAACAAAAAGAGAAATGAGAATGCCAGCGGCAATTGCAGCGAGACCCATCACGACCGAGTTTCTGAGCGGAATGAAGGCGGTGTCCTGCGAGAAGACCGTGACGTAGTTCGACAGGGTCAGAGTCGACGGAATAACTTCTGTTCCAATGGATTTAGCAGGCGCAAAGGAAAACAGAACGACAAGCACTATCGGCAGGAGCTGTATCACAGCGACCAGATAAGCGAGACCGATGACCAGAACACGCATGATCGGGTTTCCGATGCGGACACGCTCGATTGGTACGGGTGTCTTCGCGCCGCCGATGAAGCTGCCGCGTCGTTCGATGTATTGCATCGCAACGATACAGAGGATCACGGCTGCGCCAAGACCGATCGACAGCATTGCCGCCATATCTGGCCGACGAAGTGAGTTCAGTGTCAGGATCAGTTCGGAGACCATGTCAAATCGCCGACCGCCCAGAACCGACGGAATAGCGAACGAACCAAGCGACTTGTACGTGACCAACAATGTCGTTGCGAAGATTGTTGGCAACAGGACCGGTAGCACCACCTGCACGAAGGCCCGCAAGTTGCTCGCACCCAGACTGCGTGCGGCTTCGACCGTAGCATAGTCGACACGTCGGATAGCCGCCCTCAGGAATAGGAAATGAAAACTGGTTAACAGGAAACTATGTGCAAATACGACGGCGAGCGTGCCTGAGAACCAGTCATTTGGTAGTGCAGGATAGACGGCCTGTATCATCCGCGTCAGCGCACCCGTCTGGCCGTAGACAAAACCGTAGCCGGTCGCAGCAGCAACGGAAACGAAGATGAGCGGTGTCGAATAAGCCAAGCGCAGAAAGCCACGGCCAGGAACCTTGAGGTATTCCAGGACCGCAACCTGAAACATACCGATGACATTTACAGTGACGATTGAAAGCAATGTCACGATCAAGGTGTTCCAAATGGCGTTTCTTACCCGGCGCGATTCGGCGAGTTCGAATAAGGCACCGAAACTGGCTGTCCCGTCCGGGGCGAAAGCAAATTTGAGCACCGACCAGATCGGGCCGAAAATGAAGGCAACAGCGGCCCAGATGACGATGGCAAAGAGCACCGCCTGCATGGGTGAACGCCGGAAATCTTTCAAAAGCGCATTCATGGCGCGGTTTCAAATGTGTTGAGGCGATCCAGGTCAATCGCAACATGGACGGTTTGCCCGGGCCTGAGTCCAGCCAGCTCTGGGCTACTGAAGGCCTGGATCTGCAAAATCTCACCCTCGAGCTCGACGAAAAGCCGAGTAAGCGGACCGACATAGTCGACCTCCTTAAGCGTCGTGGCGATAACGTCGCTCGCTGCGCCAGAGACGATCCTGATATGTTCCGGCCTTTGGAAAACCTGGCCTTGCGCGGCAATCCCGAGACGTCCGCAGATCGCAGGACCCAGAGCATTCGCACTCCCCACGAACTGGCAGACAAATGGCGTATTGGGGGTTTCATAAAGTTCCCGCGCCGTTCCGATCTGCTCGACCTTGCCTTCGTTGAAGACAAGCAGGCGGTCTGACATCGAAAGCGCTTCCTCCTGATCGTGGGTCACGAATACGGCCGTGAAGCCCAGTTCCCGCTGAAGCGCCTTGATCTCCCGTCGCATGTCGTCACGAATTTTGGCGTCTAAATTGGACAGCGGCTCATCAAACAAGAGCACTTGCGTGCCCATGACCAGCGATCGCGCGATCGCAACACGCTGTTGTTGTCCGCCAGACAGTTCCGCGGGCTTCTTGTCTCGGTGCGGCGCGATGCCCGTGACGTCGAGGATCTTGTCGACCTTGTGGGTGATTTCAGCCTTAGAATTGCGCGCAACCTTGAGGCCAAAGGCCACGTTTTCGCGTATGGTCATATGAGGAAACAGGGCATAATTCTGAAAAACGATGCCAACGTCGCGCTTTTCCGCAGAAACGTCTGTGACATCCTTTCCGTCGATCTTAATCCGCCCTCCGGCGACCGGAACGAATCCCGCAATAGCTCTGAGAATTGTTGTCTTGCCGCACCCTGACGGACCGAGGAGCGTAAAGAACTCGCCCGCCGCGATGTCGAGTGAAAGTGGCCGCACCACCTCGATTGCACCGTAACTGATGCTGACATTTTTCAAAGAGATCATGGCCGTCCCCATGTTATTGTCGGCCGTACGCAGAGGGAGGGCTGCGCACGACCGAGCTGTGCTTGAAACTGCCGTATTACTTTATTTCAAGCTCGATAGTTTGGATCCATCCGTCGATCTGCGGGGCGATTGCGTCCCAATCAATGTCTTGGGGTGTCAACAGCGTTGCATTTGCCTGCACGCTTTCTGGGGAAAGAGCAATGGCTTCAGGGTGGACAGGGACTTGGCCGAACTCTGTTGCATATGCAGCCATGAATTCAGGGCTTCCAAACCAATCGACAAAGGCCTGCGCTTCATCCAACTGGTTGGTGCCTTTCATAATTGCGATGCCTTCTGAAATGAAGGGCGTGCCGCCTTCTGTATCAATCATCACGGGGGTGTAACCCACGCTTTCACCCAAGTTTCCGACCCCACCGAACCAATTGAGATCAAGCACCGCTTCACCGTTGACGAAGGCGGCGGTTTTTGCATCGCCGCTATCCACGACGATTGCGTTGTCATAAAGCTGCTGCATGAAGTCCCAGCCTTCGTCGGTCACTTCGCCGCTTTCATCAGTGAATAGAACCAGCATACCGACAAGGTAGGATTTGGTGGTCTGCCACGCCGTGGAGCCGATCACATACTTACCGGAATATTGCGGTTCGGTGAGGTCGAGCCAGCCATCGGGCGCATCGTCGGCGCTTAGCGCATCAGAGTTATAGGCAAGAACAATTGGCGTTTGCCAGAACTTGTAGACCATATTATCGGCGTCATCACGGTAGGCTGCAGGCAGGCCCTCTGCCCATGACGGGACATAGGCTTCGAACAGGCCTTCGGATTTGAGCGTCGCCATGGATGCGTCGATAAGGCCGAGTACCACGTCCGCCTGGGCATTTGCGCGCTCCGCAAGAATACGATCAAAGAGTTCGCTGCCCCCAGCTGAAAGCATCGTGATGTCGTGACCCACGGCCTGGGCTTGTTCGGTGATCCATACCGCGCGCTCCTCGCCCTGCGGCGAATAGACCGTCAGCGATTCTGCGGAAGCAGTCGAGCTGATCAACGTCGCGGCAAGTGACACTGTCGTCAAGTAGCCGGTAAATTTCATGGTGTTCTCCTCCTTGTTCGTCGGGTTCGGGCAGCAGGACAACGCCCGAATCCCTGATGAACCAAGCATCAATTTTAAATTACTTTGTGTAAAGTAAAAAAATCATGCGAAACTAAAACTAACAGAATCAACGGCTTCGAAACCAAAGCAATGAAGAAACTTTCCAGGAATGAGCGCCGCCTGATCGAGCTCATTTTCAGAAACAAGGGGATTGCGCGTGTCGATCTTGCGCGTGCGGTTGACCTGACCGGTGCTAGCGTCACGCGGTTGGTCGCCGGTCTGCTTCAAGAACATGTTCTTGAAGAGACTGTTTCAAGCGAGACGCAACGATCCCGTGGCCAACCCAGAAAGCGATTGGCACTGCAGCGCAGCCGGTTCTGCTCGGCTGGTTTCTACGTTTTGTCGGAAAGCGTGGAGGCGGTTTTCGTCAACTTTGCCGGCGAAATCCTCGCGCAACGATCCATTCCATGGGAAGAAATCACAGCGAAAGCCTTGATAGACATCATCGGCGACACGACCGGTTCCTTTGTGGGCGAGGCCAAACAGAGAGACCTGACATTCCTCGGGATTGGACTCGGCCTGCCGGGAAATTTTGGAACAGCGCGGGACCATCTGACGGCCCACGAGGTTTTCCCGCTACTTGATGGCCCGGCGGTTCGTAACTCGCTTCAGGATCGGACCGAGTGGGACATCTACCTTGAAAATGATGGGACTGCGGCTGCGCTAGGAGAGTACCTCTTCGGCGGGCATTCGGTAGAAACACTTTTCCTTCTTCATGTCGGGTATGGCCTCGGCGGTGGTGCCGTGCTTGATGGCAGGCCCTATCGTGGTGCACACGGAAACGCCTGTCTGCCCGGTGCGCTGTTTCCCTATGGCCAACCACGACCGACCCTTCAGGATTTCGAGGCCCAGATCGGAGTGACCGGACGCCAATACTCCACGTTATTGAACGACAAGGCACTTGCCGACCACATCGTGTCCCAAGTTGAGTCTTGGGCTCAACGCGCGGCCGAGCAGCTAGAACAAGTGGTGCGGCTAACAAGCGGGCTCTTCGATCCTGAGAAGATTGTTCTTGGTGGCGCGCTTCCTGCGTCCGTTCTACAAACCCTCGGCCGGATGCTTACAGAACAAGATATTGAAGGGCCATCGCGCGGATTAACCGTTGCGCCGGTTGTCGCAACAGCACTTGGGGAGCTCAACGGACCAATTGGCGCCGCGAGTATTCCGTTTTTTGAACGCTTCTTTCCCGGATCGATAGTGGCGCAAGACTTGGCGTAGAAGAGCGCGTTGAGTGTATCGCTATATCCATCACGAACAGCCAGGCGTCAGCGGCGACCCGTTTCATCAGCGGGAGGGTTGTCTCCTCTCGAGATTTAGGCACCGGTGCGTAACGTTGAAGGGCTTGCAAAGGGACTTTATCATTATGACGCGCTTGAGGTTATCAACGAAAAGCCTTGGGAAGACGAAGCACAGAAAGCCTTTCACACTTGGGCATTTGTCAAACATGCGCCCATCATCATTTGCGTCGGAGCTGTATTTGAGCGCAGCCAAACAAAATATCGACCCCGCGGATATCGCTATGTCCTGCATGAGGCTGGGCACGGTGTGCAAAATGTATGTCTTTCAGCGTGTGATCTTGATCTGACCAGCCTTTGCATAGGTGGTATCAAGAGAGCATGTTGAATCAACTGGTCGGACTGAATGGAATAGAGAAAGGAAGTACTATGCCTCACTCGACAACACATCTGAACGATGTGTGAGCGGGACAGATTCGTCATGGGGCATCAAGACCACGCAAGCCGTAAAAAGCAATAGCGGAGCATTCCATGGGCGCCTTGGGCCACTAACATCACAAGGGACCGATTTCGCGCGATAGGCAAGAGTGTGAAATCGGACCTCAGAAAGGAAAAACATGACTGTGCAAGACATCTGCTCATTCGCCGCTGGTCAATGGATCGCCCCAGACTCAGGGGCACGAAGGATTGCCAGTGCGATTACGGGTGACGTCATCGCGCAAGCTGGGAACGCTTCACTGGATGTCTCAGCGATGCTGGATCATGCCAAATCTGTCGGTGGTCCAAATCTGCGGAAACTGACATTTCATGATCGAGCACGCATGCTCAAGGCACTTGCTACGTATTTGGATGCCAACAAGCAGGTGCTTTATGACCTCGCGTTCAATACCGGTGCCACGAAAGCAGACAACATGATCGATATCGACGGTGGTATCGGAACCATGTTTGTCTTCGCATCGAAAGGGCGGCGCGAGATGCCAGATGCTCATGTATATCTCGATGGCGATGTCGAACAGCTTAGTCGGAACGGCAGCTTCTTGGGTCAGCACATCTGTACATCGATGCAAGGCGTTGCTGTCCATATTAACGCATTTAATTTCCCAATCTGGGGTATGCTTGAAAAACTTGCGCCCACCTTTCTTGCAGGGGTTCCAGCTATCGTGAAACCAGCAACGACATCGTGCTATGTCACTGAGGCGTGCGTCAGACTTGTGCTCGATTCCAAGATCTTGCCTGAAGGTTCGCTGCAGCTGGTTTCGGGCAGTTTGGGGGACATGCTCGCCATGCTGGATGCTCAAGATATAGTCAGTTTCACTGGGTCTGCCGATACAGCGTTGATGTTGAGATCAGAAAGACAC
This sequence comes from uncultured Paracoccaceae bacterium, assembly GCA_947503925.1. Classification (GTDB taxonomy): domain Bacteria; phylum Pseudomonadota; class Alphaproteobacteria; order Rhodobacterales; family Rhodobacteraceae; genus Yoonia. The sequence continues at coordinate 176,582 of CANNFQ010000009.1, forward strand.
ATCTTACAAAATTCCATTCGTTTCATTGCCGAGCAAGATAGCCTGAACGCGTCCGTCCTAGGGCCTGACGCAGACCCAGAAACTCCTGAATTTGACCTTTTTATCAAGGAAGTGCATCGTGAGATGACAACGAAAGCCGGGCAAAAATGCACGGCAACTCGTCGCATTTTTGTTCCCGATGAGCAGGTTTCGCCAGTTATCGATGCGTTGTCAGATCGGTTGAAAAAGACAGTCATAGGCGATCCGCGGCTTGATACCACTCAGATGGGAGCTTTGGTTTCCGGAGATCAGAAGCGCGACGTGCTTGAGAAGGCAGGCATCATTGGCGAGGAAAGTGAGCTGGTGTTTGGCGAATTGGATGATTTTTGTGTTGAGGGAGCCGATCATGAAAAAGGCGCTTTTGTGCCACCTATGCTGTTCCACTGTACGAACCCTGATGCGGCTGTGCGCGTCCATGACATTGAGGCCTTTGGTCCTGTCAGCACGATCATGGGCTACAGCGGATTGGACCACGCCATCGAGTTGGTGAACAAAGGTAGAGGCTCGCTCGTTGCGTCTGTCATTACGCACAGCGCCGACGTCGCCAGAGAAATGGTGACAGGCACTGCCGCGTGGCATGGACGCCTGTATTTTAACAATCGCGACAGCATGAAAGAGAGCACAGGACACGGTTCTCCCCTGCCCCATATGGTTCACGGTGGGCCGGGCCGGGCAGGCGGCAGCGAAGAGCTTGGGGGTGTTCGCGGTGTTATGCACTATATGCAACGGACCGCAATCCAAGGCAGCCCTGACATCCTCACCGCAATCGGTGGCAAATGGGTTCCCGGAGCCTCAGAAAGCGCAGCGCCAGCACATCCTTTTACGCGAAAGTTTGGAGAGCTTAGAATTGGCGAGACAGTCTATACAAAACCTCGGCAAGTGACGCTCGATGACATCGAGCATTTCGCGGAGTTTACCGGCGATACCTTCTATGCGCACATGGATGACGAATCAGCCTCGGCGAACCCTTTTTTCCCGGGTCGTGTCGCCCATGGATACCTTTTACTGTCGTTTGCCGCTGGTCTTTTCGTGCAACCCGACCCCGGCCCAGTTCTTGCCAACACTGGATTGGACAATCTTAGGTTCATAAAGCCTGTAGAGCCAGGCGAATCCGTTCGGGTGAGGCTAACGGTGAAACACAAAACGCCACGAAACGATGAATATGGACAGGTCCGCTGGCACGTAACGCTTTCCAATCAATCCGACGAGGTAGTCGCAGAGTACGATTTGCTGACAATGAATAGCTATTGAGGTTGGCTTGCATCGCATTTTCTCGAAATTACCTCACACCGTGGATCTGCTAACGAGTGGTTTATGGGGGTGCGGTCTAGAGTTTATTTTTGCGGTAACATATGGTGACTTATGTCGACTGAAGTGGCTCAAAATGTTGAAGAAATTATCTTATCGCTGATCGATCGGTTTCCAGTGAAAGTTTGGTCATATCTGGCAACAATTTTCGGCGATCTTTCCGACGGTACGCATGTCAAAATCCCAGGCCCTCTTCTTTCGAAGTTAACCGAGCGTATAGGCATCAAGCCCGAAGCGATGCGGGTAGCCCTTCATAGGTTACGAAAAGACGAGTGGCTCAGTTCCGAGAAAGTCGGTCGCGTCAGTTTGTATAAACTCAATGCCATGCGTGACCAAGAAACGCGGTGGGCAAGCCGCCGCATATTTTCCGCCCATCTGCATGAAGAGCAGACGCTGTATCTCGTATTCAATGACCCATCGGAAGAGAGCCATGCCGCGATCCAAGAACCTGTTCTGGAAATAGGAAAAGATATCTACCTCACACCGTGCAAAATCCAATCAAAATCAGCGCATGCGCTCGTTCTTAAGACCAGGTCGAACGAACTCCCGGACTGGATGAAAAAGAAGTTCATCCAAGACGGCTGGGAACGGGACTGCGAGGATTTTCTCCAAGCCGTAAAGGCATTACAAAGTCATACGGGATCATTTGCCGAATTATCTTTTTTGGACCGGGCAACCGTTCGGCTGATGCTCGTTCACAATTGGCGCAGATTGGTATTAAGATTGCCGGAAGTCGTTGAGCTCATCCAGTCTCCAGATTGGGTCGGCCAAACGTGTCGGGCTGAGACGCTATGGCTGCTCGAACGCCTTCCAAGATCTGACTTGGATGGCCTGGTTCAAGACACTTACGAACCGATCACTGAAACTGTCGGTGACTGTTTTTAACGCCAACGCTATCCAAACCAGCATTTACATCTCGCTAGTGCATCCCCTACTCCGGCCTGGCCAGTTTCCAAAAGATTCTCAAAAATTAGGGTCAGGACTCATAGCCAGTAGATGACGAGGGCGGCGAGGGCGATGGCCGACAGAAAGACCCTTGGACATCTGTCGTATCGCGTCGCCACGCGCCGCCAGTCCTTCAGCCTGCCGAACATGATCTCGATCCGGTTACGTCGCTTGTATCGCCGCCTATCGTATCTCACGGTCGTTTTGCGCTGCTTTCGACCGGGGTGCAAAATTCCACCAAAGTGAGCAGCGGATTCTCAACTGATGGAGCGAGCAATCCTACCAACACTGTGCGCCCAAAGTCATCTCATAGATTTACCTTCCAGCAAAAGAACATGGGCATTGCTACGAACACGATCCATGAATACATCTGCCAGCAACGGATCACCGATGTAATCATACCATTCTTGAGGAGATCGTTGTGCGATCATGATCGTGGAGCTTTGAACGGAGCGATCCTCAATAATCTCAAAAAGATCATTGAGTTCCTGTTTTTCATCGGACTGAGAGAGAAATCATCAACAATTAGCAAATCCAATCTGGATAGTTTGGCCCTAAATTTTGCGATAGTGCCATCGAGGCGCGCATACATGACCTCTTCAACAAGGCGGCTGGCACGAACATAGCGTACGCCCATCTCGTGTCTGACGGCCGAGACGCCCAATGCGCAGGCGAGCCAGGTCTTACCAGTACCTGAAGCTCCTGAAAGCAGGATATTTTGGGCGATTGTATATTTGACAAACCCACTTAGCTAGGGGATGCTCGGACTCTACTTTAAGGAGATTCGAGATATGGCTAAATCGGCTGAAATTAAATGTATAAACAAACGGGATCGTGACAACGCATATGAGCGTATCACTCACGTTGGTGGAGTGAACTCTGACGGTGGTCGCTGGAAGCTCACCCAAGCAGAAGCAATACGCTATCTTGAGGGGGGAGTGGGATTTTTACGTTTCTGTAGATGGTGACACCGTTTATTGCGAAGTCGGTGTTAGCCGACACGGCAACAAATACATCAAGACGAAGGCGGACGGTGATCTTCCGAACAACCTTCTAAGCCTTCCTGAGTGCCCCTAATGTGCTTCATGGGTGACTTAAACCCATCAGGGTCGGTCGCCCATGATAGCGCCTGTTGGGCTTCATAGAGGCGGTCATAATCATTGCTCTGCGGGTTGTCTCGCAGGGCGGTGGATATCCGATCAAGCTCGCGCTGTATAAATGACATGGGTAATATAATACCCCATAAATTGGGGTAACTCAATACCTCATCTGTCGTCCTTGTCCGCTGGCTTTTGCTTCACCAGCTTGCCTAGCTTTTCGTTGAACTTCGCTTCGTCGTCGTCCGTCTCTAGCTGGCGCGCGGCTTCCTTGAAGCGGTCTAGTTGACTTTGCGTCGGTTTGCTCATCTTGTGCCTCCATGGCCACTAGACACTACATAATCTACGCTGATGAATCAGACAAGAAGGGGGATTATTTCTCAAATTTCTTTGGCGGCGTGCTGCCTAGGGCCTCAGATAGACAGGCCATTAGCGAGGCCCTTGATGCCAAGAAGTTCGAGCTTGGTTTGGTGCGGGAACTCAAATGGCAGTACGTGGACGCAGCCAATGTTGATCGATACATGGAATTTATAAGCACGTATTTTGAGTACGTTGCGACCTCGCGATTGAAGACAAGGATCATGTTTACTCAAAACATGATGGTTCCGAATAACTTGGAAAGACGCCACCATGACGAGCAGTATTTTCTTTTGTACTATCAGTTTATCAAGCATGCTTTTGGTATAGCATACTGCAATCCCAACGCCTTGGACCGAGTATACTTTTCGATTTTGCCTGACAAGATTCCAGACTCCGTTGAGCGCTTGGAGAAGTTTAAGGACTATCTCGCCCGTATTCCTGAATCCAGACTGATGTACGGCAGGAATCTTTACATACCCCGTACCGACATCGCTGATGTGGACTCCGAAAAACACGTTATCCTGCAGGGACTGGATCTTGTGCTAGGCTCAATGAACTCGCGTTTAAATGGCAAGCTGCAAGTCAAACCTGAAGGCAGTAGAGTTCGGGGGAAGAGGACCCGGGCGAAAGAAAAGCTGTATAAAGCCATAAATCGTCAGGTTCGGGCAATCTACCCGAACTTCAATATTGGCGTTGGAACGGGGACACCGAACGGCCCATCAGATAGGTGGAACCATCCATACCGACACTGGAGGTTCACCGCACGCAATTATACGATAGATCGGGCTTTGGGTAAGAAGAATGGTTAGACCCCAGAGCGTCCTACATAAAATTCCTACGCAAGCGTGGGGCTTCGGATACACCAGGGTCTGAACACAATATACAGCGTGTCAGCCTTGTTTTCAAGCTACTTATTGTGCTTTCTGATCAGGTCCTTGATAGGTTAGACGCTTACCAACTGCGGCCTGAAGTGCGATCTGACCGCGCTCAACATCATCAGTACCGTTTGCGATTCTGTTATTGTAGCGGAAGTCAAACTCCGCTGCGTAGCGGTGCAAGTGTTGCTTGCCACAGTGCTGATACACACCCCCAAGCCTTCTTTGCAGCAAGAAAACGATCGGGTTCCTGCTGTGCATCGTAAGCGTTGCGCTGACCCCACC
>CANNFQ010000010.1 GCA_947503925.1 uncultured Paracoccaceae bacterium
TCCTGATCATCATCATTGCTATCAACAAAAACACGACCACCCAATGACGCCGTGGCTGGGTCAGCAACGCCAGCGTCCACGTTCCGTTTATCTTCCCCGGGTGCCAGCGAAATCCGACCTGTGTTGCCGTTGCCGGCCCCACCAACGCGGATCACGTCACTGTCGATCGTGTCGTCATCGCCCACATTCCCGGCGACAAACGACTTGCCTTCACCGGTATCGATAAAGCGGACCCGATAGCCATCGCCCGGTGTCAGCCCTTCGAAAAGATAGTTGCCATCTTCATCCGTTGTGGTGCGTGCGACCACCTCACCGTTCTGGCGCAAGACGACCATAGCACCTGCAACGGCCATATCTTCGGCATCCTGCACGTCATTGTCATTCACATCCATGAAGTAGCGACCGCCCAAAGACGCCGTCTGAACAGGCGAGACATAGCAGATATCGTCGATGGCGCCTGAGCCATTCAGGGTGACGACCATCTGACTGACGCCGGACGCATCAATCAGCACCTGCGCCACTTCGGCATCGCCCAGCCTCGGCAGTTCAACCGTCTTGATCAGCGCCCCATCCGCCCCGAAAAGGGAGACCGTGCCGCCCTCTTCGGTATCAATCACCTTGAGGTCAAACACGTCGGATGGTCCGGCGAAATCGAACGTGACAATGCCACCCGCCCAATTGTCATCCGGATCGCCGCTGTCGCCATCTTCTGAGATGATCAGGACCTTTCCCTGACCATTGTTGCCGAGGTCGGCATCGCCGCCGGTCGGGGCATCGGTATCAAAGGCCATCGCCTGCCCTGCAACGCCGGTATCATCATGGCGATTGGTAAAGCGTTGCACAGATATCGTGACGACATCATCAACCGTCTGAATCAGATCACCGGCAGACAAGTCGTTGAAATCAATCTTCTTTGCGCCGGGTGCTTCACATGGCTTGCAAGCCACACCGGCATCGTTGTCCTCGTTTGTCTCGCCCGCGGTCACCGCGATCCCGGTGATTTGCGAAACCGTGTGCGACACCGCAATTGCGTCGCTATCGATGCGGTCATCATCACCGACATTGGGTGTAATCAGCACATGGCCGGATTTTTCATCGACAAACTGCACACCGTATGTGCCCGCGTCCAGATCGGCAAAGATGTAGTTGCCATCGGCATCGGTTGTTGTCACCGCACCTGTTGGGTTGCCATTCGCATCCAGCAGCTCAACGCGGATATCCGAATAACCGTTGTTGCTGCCATCATTGTCCAGCCCGTCTGTGTTTTCATCTCGGAAATAGCGACCAGCCAATGCGCCGGGCTGCACGGGCTTGAGAAACTTCAAATCATCAATTGCGCCCGAACCACAAAGGTAGACATACATCTCTGACACATCATCTGCGTCAATCATCACGGTTTGCGCGCCGTTATTTGTGCCACGTGGGATCGCGACCCGTTCCCAATTACCACCTTCAACCCGGGTGTAGATTGCGCCACCTTCTTCTGCATCCAGAACAACAAGGCTGACAATGTCGATTGGGTTGTCAAAGGTGAACTTGATGCCGCCGCCATGCAGATTGTCATCAGGGTCATGGGAGTCGTTGTCTTCGGAAATGATCAATGCATTTCCACGCCCCGCATAGGACAAATCCCAATCGCCCCCAGTTGGCGCGTCGGTGTCAAAGATCATGGCATCATTTCGCGACCCGCCGAAGCTTTGGCCGGAACGTTGCGCCTCGATATGAATGCCAAGATCAGCGTATTGATCGCTCACAACCTCGCCGCGCGACAACTCGTCAAAGGTCAAAACGCAAACTTCAGGGGCCGACGGCGTGCCATCTTCTTCGGGGGGCGTGGCGCTCAGCTTTGAATACCTGATGCCATGGCCTGTTACATTATGGCAGGCGACCACGGTCAGCGTTACACCGGCAGGCGGCACCGCCCCGACGAACGAGAAAAAATCATCGCCCTTACCCGGCGCACTATAGGATTCGATTTCGATTTCGGCGAGCTGGTAGGTTTCCCCATCAGAACCGCGCACGGTAAAGACCTTCTCGACATACATGTCACGGTAGGGGATCTCATGGCCGTCGACATAAGCGCGTTGACCACTATCTGTCGCGCATTCGTTATTGTCACCACTCAGCCAGCTATCGTTGTCCCGCACCGACAATGTGACCGAAGGTTCACCTGCCATCTGGAAAGCGCTACCGATTGAAATTGAGCAGCCGCCCGACCCAGATGCCAGCAAGTCTTGTTCGGTAAATGCAGTCCAAGAAAATCGCTGATAGGTCATAATATTGTTCCTCGTAACGGTGCCTTATTTGGCAAAACTGGATAACGCGTCAAAGCGCCCTTTTGTCGGGGATAAGAATTGCGGCCCCCCGTTTCTGCCGCGTGCGCTCATGAACGCCAATCGGCTGCCGCGAAACAAAGCCGAAAACTCGGCTCCATATGCAGGGCGTATGGTTAATGAAAAGTAACCAATCTGTTGGATCAGAAAACCTCCGATACACTCTAACACGACAAACACTGACCACAAAAAAGCCTCAATTGGTGACGTCGTTAAAGGCCAGCTATTTGAGTTGGTCAAGGCTAAGATGAATAGATGATGAATATAACCGCAGATCAGATCAATGATTGTCTATCGTTCGGCGGTAATTCGGCGGAAAAGCGCAATTGTCCACATTTTCAGGTCAATTGGCGGGCAACTCCGATGCGATGGCAATAGTGCAGCAAGGACGACGATCACATCCTTTGATTGCGCCATTCTCTAAAATAAACTCATAGAGTGCTGCAAATTCGCCACGAAATGGCCAGAATTCGAAAAAACATAAAATTTTCAACGACCCATTAACACTTCGGTTGCTTAGTGCTAGGCGCCGGAAAAAAGCGATCATTGAGGCGTCGAAACCGATGGCTCGCAGCCGCTCCAGCGAATGAAGCAAAGCGTCGCAGAAGCGCGCCGAAAATAGTAAAAAATCAAGGTGACAGCATTCATAAATAACAGATGAGAAAGCCGTCAACAACAACGCGAAAGATGCGGAACAAACACCAAATCATACGCATGCAGCTTGGAACGCAGGCACAACATTTTGGCCAAAACGGTAGGTTGACATAAGGTCAACCGCCGCATCACAAAAGATCAAGTTAGTCAGTCTAGTGGAAAAATCATGTCAAATCGAATTTACAAATTTGCTGTAACAGCCATGGCCGCGAGCCTCTTGGCGAACACCGCTTTTGCCGGTGGGTTGGCCGATGCTATTACTGAACGGCAGCCTGTCGTCATTCAGGACACGCCTGATGACGGACTGCCAGGTTGGGTGCTTCCGGTCGCCGCGCTCGTCATCATCGGCGCTGTCGTCGCTTCTAGTGATGGCGGTAGCGATGATCCCGATGATCCTGGGGATCCTGAAGATGCGGTCATTGAGGATGATTTCACTTTCGATGACGATCTAAAATAATCCGATCTAAAACAGCTGACCGACGGCCAGAAATATCTGGCCTCGGGCAGCGCCTCGGAAAGATCGATAGCACCACCTGTTACATGGCGGAGTTCTTGCTTTTCGCATGGTGAAAGTCGTGGCTCTGCATAGCAAGTCATCAAGGCTCGCCATGCTTGTCATGGCCTCACGAAGGTTTGCGTAACGCGTTAGCCGCCAAGCGGTCTAGCCGGAAATCACTGACCGCCTTGAAACCAGTTTAACTGTCCAGAAATCCAACTATGATGCGATGACGCAGGCAACCAAGGCTTCTTTGCATATGCAGATTGCATTTCATATCGGCGCAAACTGCACGGCAAGCGATCGCCTGCTGAAATCAATCCTCAAAAATGCCGATAGCCTGCTTGCCGAAGGCATCGCTGTGCCCGGTCCGGGCCGCTACCGCAGCTTGATCCGCGAGGCTATCGGCACGCTTGCTGGCGCAAGGCCCGCACCTGACACACGCGATATCCTGATCGACACGATCGTCGAAAACGACAACGTCCGGCGGGCTGTTTTCAGCAATGATAACTTCATCTGTGTGCCAAACCGTATCTTTGATCACGGTCTATTATATAGTCAGGTTGATACCAAAACACGTGGGCTCTCGCAGCTTTTTGAAGGGGATGAAATCACCCTTTATCTGGCGATCCGCAATCCCGCGACATTCCTGCAAGAGGCGTTTGAACGCTCCAGCACTGAAACAATCGCCGAATATCTGGGCATAATGCACCCGTTAGAAATCAAATGGTCGGACATGGTGCGCAGATTGAAGGCGGCTGTCCCCGACATCACCCTGACAATCTGGTGCCATGAAGACAGCCCACTTTTGTGGGAACAACTGATCCGCGAAATCTCCGGCGTCGATCCCCATACCAGCATCGCCGGCGGACTCGACATGTTGTCGTCGATCATCTCGCGGGACGGCATGGCATTGTTGAACCAACAACTGCGGGATAACCCGCCAGCTTCAAACGCTGCAAGGCATGAATTGATCGCCGAAATTTGGGAAAGCCACGCCCTGGAAGAAGAAATCGAGGATGAAATCAACCTGGCCGAACTTGACCCCGACATGATTGCGCAAATGACGCAAATGTACGACGACGACGTCGATTACATCGGCCAAATGGATGGGGTACGGCTGCTGGTGCCCTTCACCTAGGGTTACATGCCCAGCGCGGCCTTATACATATCCAACACAGCTTCTTCTTCGGCCAGGTCGTTTGCGTCACGCTTGCGGATCGCGACAACCTTGCGCAGGACTTTCGTGTCATATCCGCGGCCTTTCGCCTCTGCCATTACCTCTTTCTGGGCGTCAGCAATATCTTTCTTCTCTGCCTCAAGGCGTTCAAAACGCTCAATAAACTGGCGCAACTCCTGCGCTGCTACGGTGGTTGTCGTGTCGGTCACTGAATCGTTCATCAAAGCTCTCCTCGCAGGCGTCCCCTTCCCTAGCCGCAGCGCAAAGGTCCTGCAACCCTTGCACGATGATCGCGCGCGCGATAACGCAGCGAAAAACCGAAAGGGAAGAAAGATGGAATTTGTCGTCTGGGGCGGAACCGCGTTATCGCTAATCGGGCTGGCCGGTATCGTCTACAGTATCGTGGCAGTCAGTCGGGCGAAAAGAGCCGGGCTCAACGACGACGAACTGCGCGCGCGCGTTGGCATGATCCTTCCAATTAACCTTGGCGCCCTGTTCATCTCGATGATCGGGCTCATGGCGGTCATCATCGGCGTCTGGCTCGGTTAAGCGCCCTCGCGCATCACAGCCGTCGCCATCGCCGCCAATGCCGGTACGGCCGCACCATATTTGCGCGCCATCTCGGGATTTGACGCATTACCCGCCGCCGCGCGCGCCGCCACGCCTGCCAGAATCGAAGCCAAACGGAAAAAAGCAAAGACAAGGTAAAACGGCCAATCCTCAATCGGCCCCAAGCCACGCCGTCGGGCATAAGCGGCGACATAATCCGCCTCTGACGGGATGCCCAATGCGTGCCGGTCAATCCCGGCCAATCCGCGCATATCCCCCTGATTGGGCAGGCGCCACTGCATGCATTGATAGGCCAGATCAGCCATCGGATGGCCCAGCGTCGACAATTCCCAATCCAGAACGCCCTCAATCTCGGGCGCGCAGGCCTTGAACATGATATTGTCCAACCGCCAATCCCCGTGGACCAATGATACCTGCCCATCATCCGGCGGCATTTTTGCAGCCAACCAATCCATGATTGCGGTCATCTGTGGATCAGGGGCGTCAACCGAGGCAAGATATTGCTTGCCCCAACGGTCCAGCTGACGGGCAAAGTAATTGCCCGGCTTACCAAAATCGCCAAGACCAACCGCAGCAACATCCACGTCATGCAGCGATGCAAGGGCGGCATTCATCGCGTCGTAAATCGTCACACGAGTTGGTCGATCGACCTGCGGCAAGGCCGGGTCCCAATAAACCTTGCCTGTCATAAACCGCATCACAAAAAACGCGCGACCAGAGGGCGATGTATCATCGCTTGCCAGATGCAGCATCTGCGGCACGGGCACATCGGTGCCTGCCAGCGCTTGCATCACCCGAAATTCGCGATCAACGGCATGGGCAGATGGCAGCAGTTTGCCCGGCGGTTTACTGCGCAACACATATGTGCCACTAGCGGCCTCCAGCTTGTAGGTCGGGTTTGATTGACCGGTGCCAAACTTCGTCACCGCCTCCAGGCCCGCGAAACCTTCGATAGCGTCCTCCAGATAGGCCTCCAGCGCCGCTTCCGAGATTCCAAGACCAATTGCAGCTTCTTTCATACCCTCATTTGGGCCGACACGGACAAAAACCGCAACCCTTCGATTGACACCACTGCCCGCCAATGCACGATACCGCCACAATACGAGGGGAAAGATCAATGGACCTGGGGCAAACCGAGCGGCTGAAACCAGTGCTGACTGCGGTCAAGGCGATGATCAGTGACGAAATCGCAGCATGCGACAGTGAATTTCTGGCTGAGGTCAATGTCGGTGACCGTTGGACCTACACAAAACGCCAGACCGAAATTCTCGAAGGGCTAAAGCAAAAGGCCAAGGATCGCGGGCTGTGGAACTTCTGGGACACATTCCGGGACGGCCCGCAGCTCAACACGGTCGAATACGCCTATCTGGCCGAGGAGATGGGCAAATGTCACCTCGGGGCGGAGGTTTTCAACTGCAATGCCCCGGATACCGGCAATATGGAGGTCTTCGCCCGCTACGGCACGCAGGCCATGAAAGATGAATGGCTGACACCGCTGATGGACGGCACTATCCGCTCTGCCTATCTGATGACCGAACCTGATGTGGCCAGTTCGGATGCCACGAATATCGCAATGCGCTGCGAAAAAGATGGTGATCACTACGTTCTTAGCGGTGAAAAATGGTGGGCGACCGGTGCGGGTGATCCACGCTGCGCGGTCTATATCGTTATGGTACGCACGGGATATGACGGGCCCAAACACCAGCAGCATTCGATGATCGTGGTGCCCGCTGATACGCCCGGGATCACCAAGCTCCGCGCGATGGAGGTTTATGGCCATGACGACGCCCCACACGGGCATATGCATTTCAGGTTTGACAATGTCCGCGTCCGGGCAGAAAATCTGCTTCTGCGCGAAGGGGCTGGTTTCGAAATCGCGCAAGGACGGCTTGGGCCAGGGCGGATACATCATTGCATGCGTGCCATCGGACAGGCAGAAAACGCGTTGGCGGCAATGTGCGAACGGTCGGTGGCGCGGCAGGCTTTTGGCAAACCACTTGCACAACTGGGCGAAAACTTCGACCTGATCGCAGAGGCACGGATGGAGATTGAACAGGCCCGCCTGCTTTGCCTAAAGGCCGCATGGATGATGGACCAGGGTGACAAGAAAGCCGCCGCACCGTGGATCAGTCAAATCAAAGTTGTGGCACCGCAAGTTGCTTTGAAAGTTACCGATATGGCGATCCAGATGCACGGGGCGGCTGGGGTATCGCAAGACACACCACTTGCACGGCAATGGACTCATTTACGCACGTTACGCCTCGCGGACGGACCGGACGCCGTGCATCGCAGGCAAGTGGCCCGGAACGAACTTGCGCCTTACTTGCTGGGGCAGAACACCTCGTAAATCCGTTCAAGGATTGGACGGATACGCGGATCCGACAACCGATAGCGCATGCTGCGACCCTCGCGTTGACAGGCAACAAGGCCTTCCTGACGCAAGCGCAACAACTGGCCAGAGACATAAGACTGGCTGGCACCAATGGCCGCTTCCAATTCACCAACAGAAAGCTCGCCGGGAACCAGCGCGCATAAGATACGCAGGCGGCCCGGATTCGATAGCGCCTTTAACACCTCAGCCGCTTCCTCTGCGGCGGCATCCATGGCATCGGGTTCAATCTCGGCAGCAGCAGGCATAACGACTCCTCAAGTCAAAAATATATTCCATTATTGAAATGTATTGGCATTGCGTTATCTTCATACCAAAGGAGACTCGCAAATGACACCACCGTCGGCGTTGGAATCAATAGATCGTCCTCACATCAACCTGGGCCATGCCCAAACAGCAGGTGAGGCCCACATTTTCCGTCCAATACCGGCTTGGCATAATCAAGTTGACCACATAAAATATTGATATAAAGGAAAAATAATGCAAAGTGATTGGCTGCTCGGCCTTATCGGCGGCGGGCTTATCGGATCAGCTGCGGCCATCTTTCTTTTGGTCAACGGCCGGATCATGGGGGCGTCGGGCCTTATCGGTGGCCTTGTCGACCGGTCGGGGTGGCATGACTGGAAAGAACGTGCAGCGCTGATCGCAGGCCTGGTGACGATCCCCGCAATCATGGTCCCCTTTGGTCAAGATTGGCAAACGCACCTGACAGATAACTGGATCATCATCATTCTGGCCGGATTACTGGTTGGGGTCGGCACGCGGTTAGCCAATGGCTGCACATCCGGGCACGGGGTCTGCGGCATCTCGCGATTTTCGTTGCGCGGTATCGTGGCAACGGCGTTCTATATCGGCGCGGGCGGCCTAACTGTGGTTCTGTTTAAACATGTCTGGGGGATTATCTGATGCGAAGCCTCGTTTCATTTATTGTTGGCGGGTTGTTTGGGGCCGGTTTGCTGATCTCAGGCATGACCGACACCGCGAAGGTGCAGGGATGGCTGGATATTTTCGGCGACTGGGATCCGACCCTGGCCTTCGTTATGGGCGGCGCCATCATCCCCATGGCGGTTGCGTGGCGGGTCACAATCGGGCGCAAACCTGTTTTGGCAGATAGGTTCCCCGCCCCACCTGAACCAAAGCTGGGGCACAATCTGGTCGTCGGCTCCACGCTGTTCGGGATGGGCTGGGGCCTCGTCGGACTATGCCCCGGCCCGGCCATCGCATCGCTCAGTTTCTCCGGCTCGGGCGGTTTTGCCTTTTTGATTGCTATGCTCACTGGCATGATCGGCGCCCCTGCCCTGCGGATGCGACTGGACCAAATGCTGGCACCGGTCTAGAACGCGCTATGGATATTCGCACACTCAGCCCCGACTACGCCGTCTCACCGCAGATAGCGGTCGAAGACATACCCGCCATCGCCGAGGCGGGCTTTGCCGCCATCATCTGCAACCGGCCCGACACCGAAGTCCCACCTAGTCATCAGGCCGCAGCCGTCGCGGCCGCAGCGCAGGCGGCAGGTCTGACATTTATCGAAATACCGGTGACCCATCAGGGGCTAAACATGGATATGGTCGCGGCGCAAAAGCAGGCGATATCCGACGCAGTCGGACCCGTATTGGCCTATTGCGCATCCGGCACGCGAAGCTCCATCGTTTGGTCATTGGCGATGGCTGACGATATGTCAGCCGACGACCTAATCAGCGCAACGACAAAAGCTGGCTACAGCCTGGACGGGCTACGCCCGCAACTCGACATGATTGCAGCCCAATCCGGCAAATCTTAACGCTCTGTGGGTTAGGGCGGCACCGCTAACATGACCTTGGGTCACGACCCAAAGATACACAACGAGGCGGGCGAATAGTCGCGTGGTCACATCGCTGATCCCATAACGTCACCGGTCATCAATCAGGCCAATGAAGATAGAGCCTAAGGCAGATGTCGCCTGTATGCGCGGCCCAGCGAGGCCACGTTCATCAATCATTTGATGCACCGAAATCAGCAATCTCTGGCAACGCTATACCCCAACCATCTCGAGCATCGCTTCATCGATCACGCAGCATAGCCCTAGGGTCAGGACCCGTTAATTCCGCGCCGCTGGTGTGGCAGATCTTATCCTTGACGAGGCGCATTTGCGTACAAACTCTTGTTCAATTTCAAGTAGATGCAACCACGTTCACGGAGAAAATCTGCCAAATCCTTTGGACGCCAAAACCGCTTCATCTCAGCGGCACGAGCCATTTGAAAATAACCCGCTATTTACTGCAGGTCTCAAACCTCGGACATTTCGCGGTTTTGGCGCCACTGATACGGAATTAATGGGTCCTGACCCTAGGCACCATCGTCTCCCAATTCGATGGCAAAACCGACTCCTGCTCAGACAGTACCGCAAGTTGCAGTCAAAATTCTCAATCGTTTAACGTCTCAATATCCATGGGGACCACCGCGGCACCACTGTCAAAACCCACATTCTCGTCAACTCCGATGTCCACCGCACCCACGTCAGGCAACGGCAGATCGGGCGCCTCAGCCGGCGACATCAGCGGTTCATCAGGCTCCAGTGCGACGGGTGCCGGTGCAACATCCAAGCTCAATGCATCATCGACTGCAGGCAGGCCCTGCGATATGGCGGCGTTCGGCAACTCACCCATCTGGGGCCGTGGTGGCGCCTCAATACGCACGGCACGTTTGCCGCCCAGCTGACCCAGCTTCGCGGTGCCAACCTGTTTCCCATCAGATGCCAGTAAGCGTACGGAATTCACACTGCAGCCGGCCAACGGAATCACCTGGCCAACCTGCAGACTACGCGCTTGCGCAATCGGCATATCGAACCGATGCAGCAGCGCCTCCAGCTCTGCCGGCGCTGCTTCAACAGCGGCCGGAAACAACATGTCCCAATTCGGTTTTTCATCCACCGTTGTTGGTGCCACACTAGGCGCGGGTAACAACGGCAAAACGATCAGCACCTGACCTTGCCGGTCGGCGACACTCAGATCAACATTCAAGCGCAAGCTGCGATAGCTGTCATCTTGCAGGATCAACCCAGCCGCGCGCGCGCTGCCGATCCGTTCGCCTAGCATCGTGCCATCGACCCAGCCCTGCAAGGGCGTGCTTATCATCGCCTCCGGCAATGCGGTCAAAAATTCCTTAAGCACCGGATCACACATCATCTTGTCGGTACCGGTGGGCGCGCGGTCATCTGCCGCAGCCGATAGCAGTTGCCCGACGGTCTGCATTTCCATAATTGCCGCGCGCAACTGCATATCAACGGCCATCAGACCGACCAACGCATCGGCGCGATAAAGGCCAACCAACATCAATTGTGGGTCTAAATTACCCAGCATTTCATCCAAGGGCTGCACATCCTCGGCCGTGCTGGTGACCGTCAGGACCAGCCCAACAGTATCATTGGCCGCCTTCGTTAGGGCCAGACGCAAGGCGCGCGATGACGTTTGCGGCGTGTCCGCCGCTTCATCAGCCGCCTGACCGCCGGTCATACGGCGCAGGATGGTAGAATGCATACTGTCGGTCATCGGCCCGCCACAGGTGGATTGATCAACAGATTAACCAGCAGTGGTTACGGTTCTCCTAACAGGTACCCCAATCGGGTCCGCCTTGGGTACGACCACCCGAAAAGCCGCACCATCTTGACCGGGCAGATAGGTCACATCACCACCAAGACGGCGCATGATCTCACGACAAATCGCAAGGCCCAGCCCGGCGCCACCCGCCTCTGACTGATCCGCAATGCGCGAGAATTTTTCAAAGATCAGTTGATGATTGTGAAATGAAATACCGCTACCATTATCGATGAAATCAACGTGATAAGCGTCAGGGATCTCTGTCACCGCAATCTTCAGGCGGGGCGCAACTGCGTCACAATATTTCTCGGCATTCACAATCAGATTGATGAACACCTGCGCCAGCCGGTCCAGATCTGTTGTCAATTCGATAGCCTCGGCCTCTGTGTCTCGCACAATCTGCAATGCTGGCACCGCCACGCCAGAGGCACGGATTGACCGATCCAATAGATCACGCAGCAACCCGGTTTGCCGATGCAGGCTAACCTGCCCATTTTCAAGCACCGACAAATCCAGCAAATCATCCAGCAGGCGGGTCAACCGCTTGGCCTCATCATGAATGATACCAGCATAACGTTCGCGCGCCTGCGGCTGTAAATCACCGTCTCCCAAAATCTCTGAAAATGACCGGATTGAGGTCATGGGCGTCCGCAATTCATGACTGATCTGGCTCAGGAAAGCATCCTTCTGAATGGATAATGCGGTCAGCTTTTCATTGGCATCGCGCAAGGCGCGCGCGGTGCGTTCCTGTTCGGCTGACTTTGCCTCCAGCCGGTTGGAATACTCCAAAATCTGGGCGGCTTCGTCAGCGACGGCCATTAGGTCTTCGACCAGCACGCCGCTGCCGCCGATCAACTGACCAATCATCGCATGGGCGGTTGCGGCACCCACAGAACCAGACAATTCACGCTCCAACCGTTCTATGAAGGCGGGCGTCACCTCGGGCAAGTAACCCGACTTGCCTTGACGGGCGGCCTCACGCTGAAAAATTGACTGCGCGTCTGCGCTCCCCATGATCCGCTGGGCCATGATCAGCAGATCTTCGGCGCCGGCAGCGGCAGTTGTCCAGGCATGGGCGCCCGCCGTGTGGTCCAGAACATTCACAAACTGGGCGCCCTGCAACCGCTCCAGCGGTGTCGGAAAACTGATCAGCGAACCGATCACGAAGGCAGCAGCGTTAAAAAGCAATGACCACAGCATGCTATGGATCAGCGGATCCAACCCCGCGATACCAAACAAGGCCTGTGGACGCAGCCAACCCCAGCCGAACGGGCCCGCTGCCATCACTGTTTGCGGAATAACTGCCCCTTCGCCAAAACTGGGCAAAAACAGGGTCCACAACCAAATCGCCAATCCGGTTAGCAATCCCAGTGCCGCACCGATCCGGGTCGCCCCCCGCCAAAAGATACCGCCAATCAAGGCAGGCAGGATCTGGACCGCACCCACGAAGGATACCAAACCAATCGCGGCCAGCGCGGTGCCACCGCCCGACAACCGGTAATAAATAAAACCAAGCGCCAACACAGCCGCGATGCACAATCGGCGGGTCATCAAAATGACCTTGCGCACATCACCTGACATCACAGCACCTTGCTGATTATTCAGCCGCAGCCAGAGCGGGACAACAATGTGGTTTGACACCATGGTGGCCAAGGCGATCGTGGCCACGATCACCATCGACGTCGCGGAAGAAAAACCGCCCAAGAATGAAAGGACGGCCAATCCCTCTTGCCCCTGCGCAAGCGGTAAGGTCAGCACAAAAAGGTCAGGGTTACTGCCTGCCGGCAACAGATCAAAACCCACCACGGCAATCGGAACGACAAAGAGGCTCATCAAGAACAGGTAGAGCGGAAAGGCCCAACTGGCGACGCGCAGCTGCGGCTCATTGGCGTTTTCGACAACCAGCACCTGAAACATACGTGGCAGGCAGATGAACGCAGCCGCAGACAGGAAAATCAGGGCGGCCCAGCGACCACCCGACTGGTCCCAGACATCAATCGGCGACGCTTCAATCCGGTCCAACATGGCAACCGGGCCACCGGCCACGCCCCACACTACAAAAACGCCGACGGCCATCAGGGCGATCAGTTTGACAACCGCCTCCACGGCGATGGCCATGACAATACCGTGGTGGCGCTCATTTGCATCCAGATTACGGGTGCCAAATAGCACCGTGAAAACGGCCAGCCCAACTGCAACCCAACCGGCAGCCGCGTTCAGGTCAGCAGGTTGCCAGACACTGCCACCATTCTGGGCAAAAACGGCAAAGGACAGGGTCACCGATTGCAATTGCAGCGCGATATAGGGGGTTGCCGCGACAATACAGATCAGGGTGACAATCACACCCAGTTGGGTGGACTTGCCAAAACGCGACGAAATCAGATCAGCGATGGATGTCACCCGTTGGGACCTTCCAATGCGCACCAGGCGACGCAATATCCACCACCACCCCACCATGACGATGGTCGGCCCCAGATAGATCGTCACAAATTCAAGGCCCGAGCGGACAGCATAGCCAACGGCGCCATAAAACGTCCAGGCCGTGCAATAGATGCTCAGCGACAGTGTATAGACCATCGGTGATTGCAACCAACGAGCATGCCCGGACGCGGCGCGGCGTTCTGCCCAGAATGCAACCAGAAACAACAGGATGACATAGCCCAACGCCGCAGCAATCAAAGCATTGAAAGCCAACATCAGCCGATATCATCCTCGCTCTGCGTAGGATCAGGTCGGCGTAAAGAGCCGGAGATGAAACCCGTCAAAATGATCAGTAGGACCCATGTGCCAAAGATATAGACGATGGCAAATCGGCCGGACGGCGCGCCGTCCGGGGCAGACGACCAAAGCAAGGGAACAATCCATAGGATGATGCCCAAAACCGGAACCAGCAGGGCCGCATCACGCAACCGACGCTGGCGATAACTCGCACGGGCCAGAAACAAGGCGGTCTTTTGCGGGCCGCTCATCTCAAGCCTCCATCAAATGGCGGACATGATCGCGAACCTCAGTGTTGGAAAAAGGTTTCGTCATGAAATGATTGACGCCCAAACGGCCCGCAAGCTCGCGATCCTTATCCTGACCCCGCGCGGTCAACATCATCACAGGGATATTGCCGGTCAGTGCATGCGCACGCACATCACGCAGAATATCGAAACCGCTGCGCCCCGGCAGCATGACATCCAGAATGATCAGGTCGGGCGGAAAGGCCAATACCTTGTCCATCGCCGTCTCCCCGTCTTCATGCGTGTGCACAGTCCAGCCATCGCGAGACAATATAAAACTGATCGCCTCAATAATATTCGGCTCATCTTCGATCAGAAGGACACGTTTGCCCATCTCATCACCCTCCCCTTCGTTGCGCTACCTCCCCAAGCGGCGCTGAACATGACTATCACCAGAATGTCAGGGCGTGTCAAAGCGGCTGAAGCAGTTCGCCATCAATCGACGGCTCGCGGCGGCTGCTGCACCCCGACCTGGGACAAATCCGGCAAGACACGCCAACAGGCAACGGGTCCTGTCCAAATTCCGGCG
This sequence comes from uncultured Paracoccaceae bacterium, assembly GCA_947503925.1. Taxonomy (GTDB): domain Bacteria; phylum Pseudomonadota; class Alphaproteobacteria; order Rhodobacterales; family Rhodobacteraceae; genus Yoonia. Next base: position 14,735 of record CANNFQ010000010.1, read on the forward strand.
GGTCGGGCAGAACCAGCATCGTGCTTTGGATCGCAGGGGGCACATCAAACTGCACCTGCCCCACTGGTAATGCGACAGCAAAACAGCGCAGTTGGGTTGGCACCGGCCCGGGCAGGACAACATCAGCACGGACCGGGCGCATCGGTTGCCCCATAGCCCGGAATATCGGCCAAAGCGGGCAGGCCCCCGCAAAGCGGGACAAGGTAAAACCAGGGACGGGTTTGACAAAGGTCAGCGTCCCGGATGCGTCGCAAACGGCAAGCGCCATAGGCGGGTGACCATCCGCGCGGGTCAATGTGGCCAGCCGGCGTAAAACAACATCAAACCCGACGCCGAACTTGGCAGAAATGGCCACGGGATCATGGCCTAGATCCAGACTGGCTGCCTCAAATGCGGGGCGAGGCAATGCCATCGCGTCGCGGTGATATGTCTCGGCTGTACTGCGCATCAGCTTGGCGGCTGCATCAGTCAGCGCCGAAGCGGCGACAAACGCGTCCAGATCGGCATCATCGACCTCCAATGCCGGAACATGCCCATCTTGCGCGGCAAAGAAGGCTTCGACGTCCTCCATCGGTGATGTGGCGGTCGCGGTCTCCGCCTGCGGAGCCTCAAGATAAGCGATCAATGCCTCGCTGCTATCGGCCAGACGGCGGCTGTCATTATGGATGTTTTCATGAAAACGACGCTGCCAATCGGCGTCCAACTCTTCCTGACCCACCAGAATTGACGCGGACGATCGGATTGCGGTGACAGCCGAAATGACCTCGTGCAAGGATGTGGCCAACAGCGGGTCGTAGGCCATGCGATCAACCAGGGTTTGCACGCGCGCGTCCAAAACTGAAATCCGACGGGCCTGCGCGGCGATCAACCCGGCCCAGCCTGGGAAACGGGCAGCAACTTCCTCGGCGCGGGCGACTTCGGCAGTTTCACCAAAGGCGGCAGCAGCGGCACGCATCTGATCCAGCAGCTCACTATCGACACCTTCAGTCAGCTGCGACGGGTCAACAGCCAACACGCGGGCGAGATCATGTAACAGTTTTCCTGCGATTCTGCGGCGGTTATGCTCGATCAGATTGAGGTAAGACGGAGAGATACCGACCGCCTCGGCCACGGCAGACTGGCGCAAGCCCTTGTCCAACCGTCTTTCGCGAATGCGCGAACCTGTTAGGCGGCGATGCTGCACCAGTGATTCCTCCTGCATTTTCAAACGCTTTCTGCGGGCGCGGGAAAAAGCTTTTACAAAATTGACGTAGTGATCGTAGAAAAATTTACAAAAAAGTCCAGCCTCAACAATGGTTTGTTGGTAGATTTGCGGCGCGCCGACAAACTGCTTGCAAGCCGCAAGGCTTTTGTCGCGTTTTGCGAAACGCAGCGCGGCAACTATCTTTAGGGAGGATACCAATGAACAACTCGACTTTCTCGCGTCGCCGCGTGCTCAAGACAGGCGCAATCGCGAGTGCCGGCCTCGCGCTGCCGACATATCTTCGCGCGGATGGCCATACCGGCTTCACCAACGCACCCGGCGACAACGAAGTCATTCTGGGCTTCAACGTACCACAAACAGGTCCATATGCAGACGAAGGTGCCGACGAACTGCGCGCCTACGAGCTCGCGGTTGAACACCTCAACGGCGGCGGCGATGGCGGCATGCTCGGCACGTTCTCATCCAAAGTTCTGGACGGCACAGGTATCCTTGGCCGCGAAGTTAAATACGTGACCGGCGACACACAGACAAAATCTGACGCAGCGCGCGCATCGGCCCGTTCGATGATCGAAAAAGACGGCGCCATCATGATCACCGGCGGGTCGTCATCCGGCGTGGCCGTCGCGGTCCAGGCGCTTTGCCAAGAAGCTGGCATCATCTTCATGGCGGGCCTGACCCACTCCAACGACACAACGGGTAAAGACCGACGCGCCAACGGGTTCCGTCACTTCTTTAACTCTTACATGTCCGGTGCCGCACTGGCGCCCGTGTTGGCAGCGAACTACGGCACCGACCGTAAAGCCTACCACCTGACAGCCGACTACAACTGGGGCTACACCACAGAAGAGGCCGTGAAATCCTCGACCGAGGCTCTGGGCTGGGAAACCGTCAACGCTGTCAAAACACCACTGACACAAACTGACTTCTCATCCTATATCGCGCCTGTTCTGAACTCTGGTGCCGACGTTCTGGTTCTGAACCACTACGGCGGGAACATGGTGAACTCACTGACCAACGCAGTGCAGTTCGGCTTGCGCGAGGCACAGGCTAACGGCCAGAACTTTGAAATCATTGTGCCGCTCTATTCGCGTCTGATGGCTAAGGGTGCGGGTGCCAACGTGAAAGGCATCTTCGGCTCAACAAACTGGCACTGGTCGCTGCAGGACGAAGGGTCCAAAGCATTCGTACAATCCTTCGGCACAAAATACGGCTTCCCACCATCGCAGGCAGCACACACGACATATGTGCAGACCTTGCTTTATGCAGATGCGGTCACACGGGCCAATTCGTTCAACCCATGCGCGGTTGTCGAAGCGCTTGAAGATTACGAATTCGACGGGCTGGGCAACGGCAAGACGCTCTACCGTGGCGCGGATCATCAGTGCTTCAAGGACGTGCTGGTCGTGAAAGGGAAAGAGAACCCTGAAAACGAATTCGACCTTCTCGAAATCGTTGAGGTGACACCGGTTGAGCAGGTCACATATGCACCTGATCACCCGCAATTTGCCGGTGGCGATCTGGGCACCTGTAACCCAGGCGCATAAACGAACCCGGGTCACCGTTTCGGCGGTGGCCCGTCACATATTTTCTCGACATCGTGCCACATCCGCGCGCCCGCCCCAGCGGGTGAAATGTCGCATCATGTCCCAAGATCAGAGGTCACCATGGACCAGATAATCCTGCAAATCCTGAACGGTCTGGACAAAGGCTCCGCCTATGCGCTGATCGCCTTGGGACTGACGCTTATCTTCGGCACGCTCGGCGTGGTGAACTTCGCCCATGGGGCGCTCTTTATGATGGGGGCTTTCGTGGCCGTCACCGTCAGCAAATTGCTGGCGCTCAGCCACAAGGTGGTTGATGAGACACGGACAGACTTCCTCGGTAAGCCGCTGCAAGTTGATGTGCCTTACGTCTATGACTGGTTTGGGCAAGGCGCAGGTGACACAATCATTGACTGGGCAGTGCCAATCTCAATCCTCTTCGCGATCCCGATCATGGTTGCCATTGGCTTCATCATGGAACGGGGGCTGATCAAGCATTTTTACAAGCGCCCGCATGCCGATCAAATCCTGGTGACCTTCGGGCTGGCGATCGTACTGCAAGAGATCATCAAGTATTTTTACGGGGCCAACCCGATCCCGACACCGGCACCCAGCGCCTTTACCGGCAGCTTCGATTTCGGCGTGGCATTTGGGTTCGACCCCAATGCGATCATCTACCCCTATTGGCGGCTGGTCTATTTCTTCTTCTCGATCATCGTGATCGGCGCCGTGTTCGCCTTCTTGCAATTCACCACCTTCGGCATGGTGGTGCGGGCCGGGATGGCGGATCGGGAAACCGTGGGCATGCTGGGGATCAATATCGACAAGCGCTTTACGGTCATGTTCGGCATCGCCGCCGCTGTCGCGGGGCTTGCGGGTGTCATGTATGTGCCGATCAACCCGCCCAACTACCATATGGGAATGGATTTCCTTGTGCTCAGCTTCGTTGTGGTTGTTGTGGGGGGCATGGGCTCTCTGCCCGGGGCGGTTGCGGCGGGCTTCCTGCTTGGCATCCTCGAAAGCTTCGCGTCGATGTCTGCGGTGATCAACATCCTGCCCGGGATCAACCAGATCATCATCTACCTTGTCGCTATTATCATTCTGTTGACACGACCACGCGGCCTGATGGGGCGCAAAGGCGTGATGGAGGAATAAGCCATGCTCGGACTTGAAAAGAAAGACTTCCGGCTGCTGCTGATTGTCGTGGCACTGACCATGCTTGCCCCCTTCATCCTGAACCCCTTCCCCGAAGGATCAGATATGGCGCAGTTCAATGCAGGTTACCCGGATCTGATGCAGCGCTTCGTGATCTTCGGGATCCTGGCCATCGGGTTTAACATCCTCTTCGGGCTGACCGGGTATCTGTCCTTTGGGCATGCGGCCTTCCTCGGGGTGGGATCTTATGCGGCGGTCTGGATGTTCAAGCTGCTCAGCATGAATGTGATCCCCGCGATCCTGCTAAGCGTGGTGATCGCAGGCGTCTTTGCGCTGATTATTGGTTACGTATCGCTGCGGCGTTCTGGCATCTACTTTTCGATCCTGACGCTGGCCTTCGCACAGATGTCCTACGCGCTGGCCTATTCGGTGCTGACACCGCTGACAGGCGGCGAAACCGGATTACAGCCAAAACCGGGCGATCCACGCATCCTCGACAGGGCACTGGAGCCGGGGGAAACCGCAACGCCAGGCCTGTTTGGGCTTTTTGATATGCGCGACAGCCTGGAACTGACAGTGGGCAACTGGGTTTTCACCTTCAACGCCGGATATTACTTCGCCGCCGTGATCATGATCATCGCCTTCTATATGTCGATCCGGATCTTTCGGTCACCATTCGGAATGATGCTGCGAGCGATCAAATCCAACCAAACACGGATGAGCTATACAGGCCTGAACGCACGGCCCTACACGTTGGCGGCCTTCGTCATTTCCGGCATGTATGCCGGCCTGGCAGGCGGGCTTCTGGTCTCCATGGACCCGCAAGCGGGGGCAGAACGGATGTTTTGGACAGCATCGGGCGAAATCGTGCTGATGACGATCCTTGGCGGGGCGGGCACGCTGATCGGGCCGGTCCTTGGGGCGGGGTTCATCAAATATTTCGAAAACATCGTCTCAAAGATCAACAAGACCACGCTTGAAGGCTGGTTCTACTGGTTGCCCGACGGGCTAGAGGATCTGGTGATCACCGTGATCTATCCATTCGTTGGAAAAGGTTGGCACCTCACGCTGGGGCTCTTGTTCATGCTGGTGGTCATCTTCCTGCCCGGCGGTTTGGTCCAAGGCGGCCAGAAAATCGCCGCTGCCTTCACACGCAAGAAACCCGATGACGCGAAATCCAGCGCCACCGAACCCGCCGAATAAGGAGACAAATCATGGGAATCCTTGAAGTCAAAGGCATCAACAAACGGTTCGGTGGTCTGCAAGCGCTTGGCGACGTGAATCTGAGCGTGGAGGAAAACACCACCCACGCCATCATTGGACCAAACGGGGCTGGCAAATCGACGCTGCTGAACGTGCTGGTGGGCAAACTGATCCCCGATAGCGGGTCGGTCATGTTCGACGGGCAATCCGTCCTTGGGCGCAAACCGCATGAGATCAATCAGATGGGGATCAGCCGGGTGTTTCAAACGCCTGAAATCTTCACCGATCTCAGCGTGTTGGAAAACGTAATGATCCCCTGCTTTGCCAAGCGGGATGGGTCGTTTCGGATGCATGCCATCGAAAGTGTTTTTGCTGAAAAAGGGATCAAGGCGCAGGCCGAGGCGATCCTTGATGATGTCAATATGCTCGAACGGCAGGACATGATCGCCTCCAGCCTGTCGCGGGGCGACAAACGACGCCTGGAAATGGCGATGTGCCTTGTGCAGGATCCCCGGCTTTTGTTGCTTGATGAACCAACTGCCGGCATGGCACGGGCCGACACCGAAAACACGATCAACCTGCTCAAGGAGATCAGGCAGAAACGCGGGATCACCATGGCCATCATCGAACACGATATGAATGTGGTGTTCTCCCTGGCCGAACGGATCACGGTACTGGCGCAAGGAACGCCGCTTGTCGAGGATACCCCCGACAATATCAAGGGTCACCCAAAAGTCCGCGAAGCCTATCTTGGCGAAGCGCAGGTCTAGGCCGCCAATTTTTGGCACAAAATTGTCCCAAACTTTCTGCGAAAGTTTGACACCCGGAGACGCAGATGAACGCATCATTCAACAAACACGCCAATAACGCCGCGACGCACCCCGCTTACCTCAGCATCTGGGAGATCGAGGCCTATTACGGTGAAAGCTACATCGTCCAGAATATCAGCTTCAACATCCATGAGGGCGAAATCCTCGCCCTTCTGGGACGCAACGGCGCTGGCAAAACATCCACCTTGCGCACCATTGCACGACTGGACGACCCCGAATTGCGGCATGGCGAAATCTGGCTCGACCACAAACCACTGCATGAAATGAAAAGCTACGAGGCCGCTGGCGCCGGCATTGCCCTTGTCCCCGAAGACCGGCGGATCATTCCCGGGCTGACGGTAGAGGAAAACCTGCAACTGGCGCAGATCGCCCCGCCAAAGGGCTGGTCGCTGGAACGCATCTACGACCTCTTCCCGCGTCTGGGCGAGCGGCGCAAACAGGAAGGCGTCACATTGTCGGGCGGCGAACAGCAGATGCTGGCCATTGCCCGCGCCTTGGCCCGTGACATAAAGGTGCTCTTGCTTGACGAACCGTACGAGGGGCTTGCCCCCGTCATCGTGCAGGAAATCGCCAAGACGCTCGGCATCATCCGCGATCAGGGGATCACCACGGTGATCGTCGAACAGAATGCGGTTGCCGCACTCAAACTGGCGGACCGGGCCGTCATTCTGGATACCGGGACGGTGGTCTTTGATGGATCGGCGGCCGAAGTGCTCGAAAATGAAGAGCTGCGCGCGCAATATCTGGCGATCTGATCGATAAGGTTCTACTCAAATCCGCACGAATTTAGTGGCAGGCATTAAGCTTATGGTAATCAGCTTTGGCGATTCTGATGCCGACACATTTTCGCTTTTCGGAGCTTTGCAATGGACACCACGCTCGCCCTCACTCAAAAACCCGCCATCGCGGTACCGAATGTTGCGCCGGAACAGCAACCGCCATCTGACAAGAAAGTCCCGGTTGTAAAAGGGCTTGATGCGCCAGCAACCTTGCCTGCAAAAAAACCATTTGTGGCACAGATCGTGACGGCGCGGCTGTCTGGAACAGCCTTCCCCGAAAACCCGGGGGAAATCGCGCCCGAAGAACGTACATTGCGCCCCTATGACACGCCGATGTTGCCAGGCGATAAGGAGCCGGAAGAAGAAGTGGCGGAGCAAACCGCCATTTCTGAAACCGACAATGCCCGAGCCACCGGCGGCTCCGATGAGGCCATTGATGCCGCCGACAATGGTGAAAAAACTGACCGCACATCAGATGAAATAGCCGCTGAACGCAGGTCAGAGATCGATGAACAACCCAGCGAAACGGCCGACACCACCGTATAAAGCGTATCGACTTTACCTTGAGACATCGCACATCGTTTTTCGCGTTTGAGCGCATCGAAAGGCAGCGAACAAACCACTCAAGGCTAAATCGAAACGCTATTGCGCATTTTTTTCAATCCTCCCCCGCTTTCCACCCTCGCAGCCTTGCCCTATAAGCGAGCAGAACGCATGTGACGCTACGTCGCGCGTGCTGTAACGACAGGCAACGGGGCCGAGGATAATATGAGCAAAAAAACCTCTCACGACAGCGATGTCAGTTTCATTCAGGCATTGGCCGAATTACTGCGCGAAAACGATCTGACTGAATTGCAGGTTAAGCGGGACTACGCTGAAAACGATAGTCTGAATGTCAGGGTCAGTCGCCAGACACAAATGGTCGCACCAGCCAGTATGGTACCTGCCCCGCCAGCCCCCGCCGCACCCGCGCCTGCAACACCAGCACCCGCCGCACCAGCAGCAGAACAAAGCGCCGATCCGGCTTCACATCCGGGTGCTGTTACCTCGCCGATGGTCGGGACTGTTTATCTGGCCGCCGAACCCGGTGCTGCCCCTTTCGTCAGCGTTGGCGCCAGCGTCAAGGAAGGCGATACATTGCTGATCATCGAAGCAATGAAAACCATGAACCACATTCCCGCGCCAAAGGCCGGTACCGTGAAACGGATCATGGTCGAAGACGGCGGCGCCGTCGAATTTGGCGCCCCTCTCGTGATCATCGAATAGGCGGCAGCGATGTTCGACAAAATCCTTATCGCGAACCGGGGCGAAATCGCATTACGTGTCGTCCGGGCTTGCCGCGAAATGGGCGTCAAATCGGTGGCCGTCCACTCAACCGCCGACGCAGACGCCATGCATGTGCGTATGGCAGATGAGGCGATTTGCATCGGCCCGCCCTCTTCCACGCAAAGCTATCTGTCATTTCCGGCGATCATTTCAGCCTGCGAAATTACCGGGGCTCAGGCGATCCACCCCGGCTACGGGTTCCTGTCTGAAAACGCGGCCTTTGTGCAGGCTGTGCAGGATCACGACCTGACCTTTATCGGCCCCACAGCTGAACATATCCGGGTCATGGGCGACAAAATCACCGCCAAGGACACGATGAAGGACCTCGGCGTGCCCTGCGTGCCCGGCTCTGATGGCGGGGTGCCGACATTGGCCGATGCCAAGCGGATCGGCGAGGAAGTCGGTTACCCCGTCATTATTAAGGCAACTGCCGGTGGCGGGGGGCGCGGCATGAAAGTGGCGCAAACCGCTGCCGATATGGAAAAGGCGTTCCATTCCGCCCGGGCCGAGGGCAAGGCAGCATTTGGCAATGACGAAGTCTATATCGAAAAATACCTGACCACGCCGCGCCATATCGAAATTCAGGTCTTTGGTGATGGCAAAGGGAATGCCGTCCATCTGGGCGAACGGGATTGTTCACTACAACGACGCCATCAGAAAGTGTTTGAAGAGGCACCCGGCCCCTGCATCACCCCCGAACTGCGCGCCAAGATCGGCAAGGTTTGCGCCGATGCGGTCGCCAAGATCAACTATATCGGCGCAGGCACCATCGAGTTCCTGTTTGAAAATGATGAATTCTACTTCATCGAAATGAACACACGGCTACAGGTCGAACACCCGGTGACCGAAGGGATTTTTGGTGTCGATCTGGTCCGCGAACAATTGCGCGTGGCAGCAGGCGAACCGATGTCCTTCACGCAAGAGGACCTTCAGATCAACGGCCACGCGATCGAAGTGCGGATCAACGCCGAAAAACTGCCCAACTTCGCTCCCTGCCCGGGCACGATCACGCAGTATCACGCGCCTGGCGGGCTAGGCGTACGGATGGACAGCGCACTTTACGACGGCTACCGGATCCCCCCCTATTACGATAGCCTGATCGGCAAATTGATCGTACATGGGCGCGACCGGCCAGAAGCATTGGCGCGACTGGCACGCGCGCTTGGCGAATTGATCGTTGATGGCGTCGACACCACAATCCCATTGTTCCACGCCCTGCTTGCCGAAGAAGCGGTGCAAACAGGTGAATACAACATCCACTGGCTGGAACACTGGCTGGAACAAAACCTCGGCTAGGCCGATGCGGGACGACGATACGACCCTGACGGCTGATCTGCTCTTGCAGGCTTACAAGGTCGGCGTCTTCCCGATGTCCGAAGGGCGCGATGATCCGGATGTATTCTGGGTTGATCCCAAACGGCGAGGGGTCATTCCTTTGGATGGTTTTCGGATATCGCGTAGTCTGGCGCGAACAATGCGGCGGGGGCATCTAACCGCCAGCATCAACGCAGCCTTCGCGGAAACTGTCGCGGGCTGCGCGGATCGGAATGAGACTTGGATCAACGATACGATCTTTGATCTTTATCAATCGCTATTTTTTCGCAAACAGGCCCACTCTGTCGAAATCTGGCGGGGGTCTGATCTTGTCGGCGGGGTCTATGGGGTGACCATCGGCGCAGCCTTCTTTGGGGAAAGCATGTTCAGCCGTACAACAGACGCATCAAAAATGGCGCTGGCCTATTTGGTGGATCGGTTGAGGCTGGGAGGCTTTACGCTATTTGACACGCAATTCATTACGCCCCATCTATCCAGCCTTGGGGCGATTGAAATCAGCCGGGACGCCTATCGCAAACAATTGGCCACAGCCCTCGACGAGCAGGCCTCATTCACCGCACTCGGAGCACTGCCCCCGGCTCAGGACGTCATACAGCGCAACGCCCAGACGTCGTAGCGGGGGTGGTCGATGGCGTTCAACGCAGGGGCTGACGCCAGCATCCAGCCGGAAAAAACTGGCGCATCATCATCCCGATAATGTACATCAACTTCGGCAAAGGCATCCCCGGACGGGTTATCAACCGGATAGCGGCATGCATTCAGTTTTACCTTCAGATAGCCCAACTGCCCGGTCTCACCGATCCGCAACGTCATGTCGATGACGGAACCGGTCAGTTTGTCCAGCACACGCAAATCACCACCTGGACCATCGGCAACCTCCTGCGCAGCAGCATCGCTGGCAAAGGCGGCGATAAAACAGAATGTCAAAAACCCGCGCATGATGGAACTTCCCTATTCGGGCGACCACGCCTCGTAGTCAGAACGCTCCGCCGGGGCCGCCTTGCGGATGGAACCCGCCGGGGCATATGCGGCTGCCGTGCCGGTCAGGTTCTCCTGATGCGGCTTTTCCCATTCCTTGCGCTTGGGGGCAGCTTCGCTAGGGGCTTCGTCCCAAGTGTGATGCAGCCAACCATGCCATTCGGGGGTGACGCGCGACGCTTCATTCTCGCCATTGTAAATCACCCAGCGGCGGCTGTCATCGGCATTGCGGTAGAACACATTACCCTCGGCATCCTCACCAACCTTTTTGCCATGGCGGCTGGTCCAAAGCTGGGTGCCAAAAGACTGCCCGTCCCACCAGGTGAAAATGCGTTTGATGTTGTGACCAAGGCCCATTGCGCGTCTCCGATTGCGTCGCCCTTGTCATGCACCAAAGGGCGTCAAAGGTCCAGTAGGCTCAATGCGGTAAGCGGGCGGTGACTTCAATCTCGATCTTCATCTCGGGGTTCTGCAACTGCGCAGAAATCATCGTGGCGGCTGGAAGTGCCTTGGCAAAAGCGACAGAGGTAACCGGCCAGCAATCGGGCCATTCGGCTGCATCCGGGACAATGTAATTGACGCGCACGACATGATCGAGGCTGCTGCCAGCCTCTTCTAAGGCGCTACTGATCGTGGACAGCGCATTGCGGCACTGATCCACAACGCTGTCAGGCATGGTCATCGTTGCGTAATCATAGCCGGTGGTGCCAGCGACAAAAACCCAGCCGTCGGCCACAACCGCGCGACTGTAACCGATCTGCTGTTCAAAAGGGGAACCTGTCGAAATATGCCGCACAGCCATGGTTTAACTGGCCGTCGCGGGCTCTTTCTTGTTGCCCTTGTCATGGATCATCAGGGGGGCCACTTCAGATGTCACCGCCTCTTCATTCACCACCACTTCGGTCACGGTGTCCATGCCGGGCAGATCAAACATTGTGTCCAACAGGATATCTTCCATGATGGACCGCAATCCACGAGCACCAGTCTTACGCTCAATCGCACGTTTGGCAATCGCGCTCAGTGCGTCTTCGGTGAATGTCAGCTTGGTATCTTCCAGCTCAAACAAACGCTGATACTGCTTGACGAGGGCATTCTTCGGCGCAGTCAGAATGGTGATCAACGCGTCCTCATCCAGATCGGTCAAGGTCGCGATGACGGGCAGACGACCAACAAATTCGGGGATCAACCCGTATTTCAGCAGATCCTCTGGCTCCAGGTCCTGGAAGACTTCGCCGATGCCACGGTCATCATTGTCCTTCACATCGGCTCCAAAGCCCATACCAGAGCCTTTGCCGCGCTGACCGATGATCTTGTCGAGGCCCGCAAAGGCACCGCCACAGATAAACAAAATATTGGTTGTATCGACCTGCAGGAACTCCTGCTGGGGATGCTTGCGGCCGCCTTGCGGCGGAACGGAAGCCACAGTGCCTTCCATGATCTTCAGCAGGGCCTGCTGCACGCCTTCGCCAGACACATCACGGGTGATAGATGGGTTGTCAGATTTGCGGGTGATCTTGTCGACCTCGTCGATATAAACGATGCCGCGCTGCGCGCGTTCAACGTTATACTCGGACGCCTGCAGCAGCTTCAAAATGATGTTCTCTACATCCTCACCCACATAACCGGCTTCTGTCAATGTAGTTGCATCCGCCATGGTAAAGGGGACGTCCAAAATCCGGGCAAGTGTCTGGGCCAGCAGGGTTTTACCACAACCTGTGGGGCCAATTAGCATGATATTGGATTTCGCCAGTTCGATGTCGGATTTATCGGCGTGGTTCAGACGTTTGTAATGGTTGTGGACAGCGACAGAAAGCACGCGTTTCGCGTGCATCTGACCAATGACATAATCATCCAGAACCTGACAAATTTCAGTCGGGGTTGGCACACCATCGCCAGCTTTTAGTCCCGCAGATTTGGTTTCTTCGCGAATGATATCCATGCACAGTTCGACGCATTCATCACAGATGAAGACGGTCGGGCCAGCAATCAGCTTGCGCACCTCATGTTGGCTCTTGCCGCAAAAGCTACAATAAAGCGTATTTTTACTGTCGCCACCGGATGTATTCGCCATCTTTAACCTCTTGGCCAATTGGCCGCTCAAACAATATTCAGGCAGCCCCCGCCACAACACTAGGGCAGCCTGCCAAGGTCCACAATGTCAAAATGACCATGCGCACGGTCACGTTAACAAAGTGTTGCGGCACCGATCTGAGCAAGGCTATTCAGCCAATATGACGTCAGATCGGGCAGGCCAGCAGCAGGGTCGCGAGGACCTATTCTTCGGACTTCTCGCGGTTCTCCACGATCTCGTCAATCAGGCCCCAATCCTTGGCTTCGTCGGGGGACATGAAGTTGTCACGCTCCAGCGCTGCTTCGACCTTTTTCAGGGTCTGGCCGGTATGTTTGACATAGATCTCGTTCAACCGATCCTTCAGCTTCTGGGTTTCCTGCGCATGGATCATGATGTCGGTCGCCTGGCCCTGGTAGCCGCCTGATGGCTGGTGCACCATGACACGGGAATTGGGCAGTGAAAACCGCATGCCGGCATGACCTGCGGTCAACAACAGCGACCCCATGGAGGCAGCCTGCCCAATCACAAGGGTCGACACTTTTGGGCGGATATATTGCATCGTGTCATAGATCGACAGGCCCGAGGTGACGACGCCACCGGGGCTGTTGATATACATGCTGATTTCCTTCTTGGGGTTCTCAGCCTCTAGATGCAACAACTGCGCAACGACCAACTGGCTCATGCCGTCATGGACAGGGCCATTGAGGAAAATAATCCGCTCTTTCAAAAGGCGGGAGAAAATATCATAGGCGCGTTCGCCCCGGGCAGTTTGTTCAACCACCATGGGGACAAGGTTCATATAGGTCTCGACCGGGTCTTGCATATTATCTGCCTCATATTTGGACGATCTTCGTCCTACTTCTAAATTCCTGACAGAGTCTTAGTGGCCGGTGTCAGGGGCTTCAAGGGTCGCAGGTCACGATTGACAAATGGTAAGCGATAACTTACGGTAAGTCATGGATCACAAAGATGCAATAGCCGCCACCATGACCGCCCTCGCCGACCCGACCCGACGGGATATCATTGACAGATTGCGCAGTGGGCCGCTGCCCGTCGGGGCCATCGCGAAAACCATGCCAGTCAGCCGCCCCGCAGTCAGCCAGCACTTGCGCGTGCTGTCAGATGCCGGGCTTTTATCGGTGACGCCGTCAGGCAATCGACGGCTTTATGCCATCGCACCGGATGGGGTGGATGCATTGCGCCGATACCTTGATGCGCTTTGGGATGACGCGCTTGCGGCATTTCAACGCGCCGCCCAGGAACAAGCAAAAGGAAAACCAGATGACTGACCCGATCAACAAAACCGTCTCCGTACCGCTGACCCCGGCTGAAGCATTCACGCTTTTCACCGATGGGATCGATAAATGGTGGCCAGGTGAGAGCCATTCGGTGTCAGCAGGCAAAAACAAGTCACCTCGGACAATCGGGTTCGATACCCATAAAGGGGGCAAAATCACTGAAATCACCGATGCGGGTGAGACTGCAATCTGGGGCACGATCCTGGCCTATGATCTCGGCGAATACCTCGCCTTCACATGGCATCCCGGTAAATCCGAAGATCAGGCAACCGTCGTCACCGTCAGGTTCAGCGCGACAGAAGCTGGTACTCGTTGCGAACTGAGCCATGGGGGCTTTGACATTCTGGGCGATCTGGCCGACGCGGTCAGCACCAGCTATCTGCATGGCTGGGACATGGTGTTGGGTTGTTTTGTCACCACCGCCCAAAAACCGGTTTACGCCTGAGTAATTCGGTAAGATGGGTTTAAACCCATCTTACGTCCTTAAAGCGCCGTGCCACCGCGTTACGTCTAACACCTGTGTGAACCGAATTATGCCGCCGCCTTGCAACGCCTGCATAATTTCATGCTTGCCGCCCGGCGCGACGACAGCGACGTATGGGTTCTTTCAGTTCAAGGATCCGATCCCACGGCTTATCAAACCGTTCAAACAACCGATCGAGCAGCGGCAAGGTGCAAATTCATTATGAATAAATTTGTCAATTTCGTTCCAACAAAATTGCAGCGCCTAGCGCAGCCATGTCTTGTAGTCGCTGACCAGTAAATGGGTCGGGGCAACGTCTTCCTCAACATTGGCAAACCGCCCGATGGGCTCGCGAAAGATATTGTCCGTCTCATCATCATTGACGGTCGACACCTCACCGATCAGAACATCACCGCCTTCGCCCCAGAATGCATGCCAATCGCCAGGCATCAGGGTCACGCTTTCGCCTGGGGCAAAGCGCAGTTTCTCGCCGGGACCATAAGGGCGGCGGATACCGTCGCACATGACAACGCCGCCTGCCGTCTCGTCAAAACTCCCATCCGGATCAGAACCATAAAGCTCGATCACCATCATCGCCCCACCACGATTTATGATATCTTCCGCCTTGATCACATGGGTATGCATCGGGGACAGTTGATCCTGCTTTGAAATCAACAGCTTCTCTGCATAACACATCCCACCACCCCGTCGCAGATCAGCCAGCCGACCATTGCGTAGCGTGAACAGGAACAGGCCCAACTCATCATAGCGACCCGCACCATAATCGGTGATGTCCCAGCCGCAGCGGGCGTCAATGACTGCTTGGGCTTCGGTCGCGCGGGCTTTGAATTCGTCCGGGCTCCAATAGGCAAAGGGCGGCAGGGCAAAGCCATAGGAGCGGATCATCTCATCCGCTTCTGCCATAATCTCATTGATGCGCGACCGTTTCATCTTCACCTCCCTTGCATTCGAAAACCTGATGCCACGGGACATGATGATCGACAAGATGCAGGGGCGTCAGATGACGAATCTCACTCC
This sequence comes from uncultured Paracoccaceae bacterium, assembly GCA_947503925.1. Lineage (GTDB taxonomy): Bacteria > Pseudomonadota > Alphaproteobacteria > Rhodobacterales > Rhodobacteraceae > Yoonia. The sequence continues at coordinate 29,956 of CANNFQ010000010.1, forward strand.
GCCCCCAGCCAGGCATCAAGGTGCTGTTTCAATGCGGCCCAATCTGTGTATTCCCGATCCTCATGCGGATCGACAGTCTGATCTTTCTGTGCCGCAATCCAGCGCATCGCCCAGGATTTGAAGAAATCATATTCGGAAAAGCGGAACGCGCCCGCCACATGCATCACCGTTTCAGGCGACCACCCGGTTTTGGCGGCAAAGTGATCAACACAGCCTTGCAACCCGTCCCAATCATCCTTGTCACCCCCTGCTGCGGCCAAGGAGACCGACATGAAGGCCGATTTCATCCCGCCCAGCGCATCCCGCTGACGGTTAGCCAGATTGCGCAGGACCTTCTGATATTGGCCAGCATGCACGGACCCGGCAAGCAAGACCGCATCAAACCGGTCAAAACCAATATCCTTTGCATCACTGGCATGGGCCAGTTCGACCGAATGGCCGGTATCAACCAGATGATCCGCACAGAACCGGGCGATCTTGCGGGTCTGCCCCTCGGTCGAGGCATAGGCGATCAGAACTTTCATGGCGGGTTCCCCTCTTTCTTGTTCGGGGAAAGTCTCGCAGATCATACAGCCTACCGCCTTGATCTGTATCAGCCGTTAGCGCAATGCACGGGGGATTAATCGGGGTAGACCTTGCGGTGGGGTCCGACAAAAGGCCGACGTTTTGCCGACGCATCGCCGACAGGGCAAATCCAACTGATAGGCAGCGTTAATAGATGATTCGCGGGTATCGGCAGGGCGGGCCTAGCCGGTCTTGCGCAAGCCACTTGCGGCCCAGTCACGGCAGGCCGCGCCAAACGCCTCAAATAGCGGGCGAGATACCGGGTCGGCATCGGCATTCCACTCAGGATGCCACTGCACGGACAAGGTAAAGCCGGGGGCATCAGCCACGTAAATCGCCTCCGGCGTGCCATCATCCGCGTGACCATCGATGACGACACGCGGACCAGGCGATTTGATGCCCTGACCATGCAAGGTATTGGTCAGGACGGTCTGTGAACCCAGCAGACGGTGAAAAGGACCATCGGCAGAAAACGTAACCTCGTGGCGGAGCTCGAACTTCTCGGCCAGCGTGCCATCAGGGGGCATGCGATGATTGTCACGGCCCGGCAGATCACGAATCTCAGGGTGCAACGTACCGCCCATCGCGACGTTAACCTCCTGAAAACCCCGGCATATTCCAAATATTGGTTGACCTGCGGCCACACAGGCCCGGATCAGTGGCAGCGCGACACCGTCTCGGTCACGGTCAAAATCGCCATGAGCTTCGGTGGCAGCTTCGCCATATTCCTCGGGATGGACATTGGGACGACCGCCGGTAAACAGAAAACCATCGCAAACCGACATCAGCTCGGCAATGGTGGCCGCTGCCGGGTCGGACGGGATAATTATCGGGATTGCGCCAGACACATCGGCAACTGCGCGGGTATTCATATGTCCCGCAGCATGGACCGGATATTCATCATTGATCAGATTACTGTTACCGATAATGCCGACGACCGGGCGGTCCATAGTATTCCCTTTCAAATTTCGCCCTTAGTAACGCGTCACTCAGGATCGGGAAAGATCACAATTCCGCAGAGGCGCAATCGCAGCATTGCACAGGTGCGGTGTCATATTGATTAACCGGTGCGTTGTATGCGCCTACGCTTCTCCGTTCAGCCCTGCAGCTTCGATCCCCGCCATGGCCGCTACGACATCATTGTCGGAGGTATCACCGGTCACACCCACCGCGCCGATGACCGCGCCGCGCTTGTCGCGGACAAGAACACCACCAGGAACAGGCACAACCTGGCCGCCATAAACACCGTTCACAGCAGCCATAAAATAGGCCTGCTGTTCGGCGCGCGCCATCTGCGCCGTCCCGGCCATACCGAGCATGACAGAGCCATAGGCCTTGCCATGCGCGATCCCGAAGCGACCCGGGGCAGCCCCATCCGCGCGCTCAAACGCCTTGACGTGGCCACCTGCGTCCAAAACGACAACCGAAAGCGGCTTGAGGCCCATTTCGGCCCCTTTCGCCATGACCTTGCGCATGATCGTGCGGGCCTTATTCATTGAAATCTCTACCATACCCTACCTCCCGCAAGATGGGTTTCAACCCATCGCGCCTTATGAATTACGTTGTGCTTTCAACTCAAGCCGCCGCTGATGCAGCACCGGCTCGGTATATCCTGACGGCTGAATGCGGCCTTTAAAGACCAGATCACAAGCCGCCTGAAAGGCGATCCCGTCATATTCGGGGGCCATCGGGCGATAGGCTGGGTCATCGGCATTCTGCCCGTCCACAACAACAGCCATCTTGCGCATCGCGTCCATGACCTGCGCTTCGGATACCACTTCGTGATGCAGCCAGTTCGCCAAGGCCTGACTAGAAATCCGACAGGTCGCGCGGTCCTCCATCAACCCGACATCATTGATATCCGGCACCTTGGAACAACCAACGCCTTGATCAACCCAGCGCACGACATAGCCCAGGATACCTTGGGCGTTATTCTCGATCTCCTTGATCTTCTGGGCATCGGTCCAACGCTGATACTGGGCCAGCGGAATATCGAGGATAGAAGAGACATAGGCGCGCCGCCCACCTTTGCGCAGCTTGTCCTGCATGGCCATCACATCCACCTTATGATAGTGTAGCGCATGCAGCGTGGCCGCAGTTGGGCTGGGCACCCAGGCACAATTAGCACCCGATTGCGGATGGCCGATCTTCTGCTCCAGCATAGCGGCCATCATATCGGGCATCGCCCACATGCCTTTGCCGATCTGGGCCTTACCGGAAAATCCACATTCCAGCCCGATATCGACATTCTGATCTTCATAGGCGCCAATCCATTGTTTGCGCTTGATAAAATCCTTACGACTAAAGGGGCCGGCCTCCATCGAGGTGTGAATCTCATCCCCTGTGCGATCGAGAAAACCAGTATTGATAAAGGCGACACGATCCTTGGCCGCACGGATACAGGCTTTAAGATTTACTGTCGTGCGGCGTTCCTCGTCCATGATGCCGATCTTGACGGTATGGCGCGGCAGGCCCAGCGCATCCTCGATCATGGCGAAGACATCATTGGTAAAGGTAACCTCTTCAGGGCCATGCATCTTGGGCTTCACGACATAGACCGACCCATGGGCAGAGTTGCCGCCGTCCCGCTTGAGGTCGTGCATTGCGATCAACACGGTGAACATCGCGTCCATCAGACCTTCGAAAACCTCGTTTCCATCCGCATCAAGAATGGCTGGGTTGGTCATCAAGTGACCTACATTGCGCACCCATAACAGTGCGCGGCCTTTCAGGGTCAGCGGGCTACCATCCGGGGCGGTGTAGGTCAGGTCATCCGCCAGACGACGGGTTAAGGTCTGGCCGCCCTTGTCAAACGCTGCCGTCAGATTGCCCTTCATAAGACCCAGCCAATTGCCATAGGCCAACACCTTGTCTTCGGCATCGACACAAGCAACGCTGTCCTCGCAATCCATAATGGCAGTGACCGCGCTTTCCAGACGGACATCTGCCAAAAGCGCCTGATCACGGCTGCCAATCGGATTGGCACGGTCAAAGATCAGTTCAACATGCAGGCCGTTATTGACCAGCAAAATGCTGTCAGGCGCTTTGGGATTGCCACGGTAACCCGCGAATTTTTCTGCCTGACGCAACGGGTTATCATCAATATGCAGCACGCCATCATGCACATAGTAGCGTGACACATCGGCATGGCTGGCACCTTCGATGGGAAATGCCTCATCAAGAAACACCCGGGCACGGGCGACAACACGGGCGCCATGGCCGCGATCATAAGGGCCTTTGGGTGGTATTACCCCCATCGCATCGGTGCCGTAAAGCGCATCATAAAGGCTGCCCCAACGGGCATTGGCCGCGTTCAGCGCAAAGCGGGCATTGGTGATCGGCACGACGAGTTGCGGCCCGGGGATCGTTGCGATTTCGGGATCAACATTGGCGGTGGCAATTTCAAAATCATCGCCCTCGTCAACCAGATAACCGATTTCATGCAAGAACGCCTCATATGCTGAGCGGTCATGAGCCGCCTCGCGTCTGTCGACATGCCAGGCATCAATGCGGCTCTGCAGATCTTCGCGGGTCTGCAACAGGGCGCGGTTGCGCGGCGTCATCTGTGCCACCAAACCCGCAAAACCCGACCAGAACGCATCCGGCGTCATACCCGTGCCCGGCAAAGCCTGCTCATCAATAAAACCGGCCAATTCCGCCGCCACCATCAAGCCGCTCTTTTCGATGCGATCGGTCATGACGTCTCCTCTTGATATTTGCATACAACGGCACACTGCGCCTTATCTTGGATTGAGAGGTAGTGCAGAAGTTTCCGATAGGCAACAAATAGCAGCAGATTCAATTCGTCCGGTAATTGCGGCAGCGATCAGAGCAATAACGGACCTGATCCCAGACCTTTTCCCATTTCTTGCGCCAGACAAAGGGACGGCCACAGGTGGCGCAGATTTTTTGTGGCAGGTCAGGTTTACGGCGCATCTTGGGCATGGCCTAACAAATATCGCGCCGGCAAAATTTTTCAAAAATTTTGACCGGGAATCTCTAACATGATCCGGGCGGCTTCCACGCCAATCACTGTGGAACAACTCTGGTTCTGTCCTTAGGCTACCAGCAAGCTACAAAAGGACCGCATGATGAAAGATGCCGCACCACAGACAATCTACCTCAAGGATTACACACCACCCGCATATCTGGTTGATACCGTGCGCCTAACTTTCAAACTGCAGGCAAATACCACACGTGTTCTTTCCAGCATCCGATTTCGGCCCAATCCGTTAGCGCAGCCAGATGATTTCTTTCTGCATGGCGAAGGGTTGAAACTGATCTCAGCCAGCATCGACGGGAACGCCATCACCCCCACCCTGACGGCAGCCGGGCTGACCTGCCCAGCACCCATGACCCCGTTCACCTTTGAGGCTGAGGTCGAGATTGACCCTGCGGCCAATACATCGCTCGAAGGGCTCTACATGTCCAAGGGCATGTTTTGCACCCAATGCGAGGCCGAAGGGTTTCGCAAGATCACCTATTATCCCGACAGGCCCGATGTCATGGCAACCTTTACCGTGAGGATCGAAAGCGACTTGCCGGTGCTGTTATCCAATGGCAATCCAACGGCAAAAGGCGATGGCTGGGCCGAATGGCGTGACCCATGGCCAAAACCCGCCTATCTGTTTGCCCTGGTGGCGGGTGATCTGGAGAGCCATACCGATCAATTCACCACAACATCCGGCAAAGACATCGCACTCAATATCTGGGTCCGCCCAAATGATATCCATAAATGTGCCTTCGGCATGGAAGCGCTGAAGAAAGCAATGAAATGGGATGAGGATGTCTATGGTCGTGAATATGATCTGGACGTCTTCAACATCGTAGCGGTCGATGATTTCAACGCCGGGGCAATGGAAAACAAAGGGCTGAACATCTTCAATGCCTCTGCTGTACTCGCCTCGCCTGAAACCGCGACAGATGGTAATTTTGAACAGATCGAAGCAATCATCGCCCATGAATATTTTCACAACTGGACGGGCAATCGGATCACCTGTCGGGATTGGTTTCAACTCTGCCTGAAGGAAGGTCTGACCGTCTTTCGCGATCAGCAATTCACGGCCGATATGCGCGGCCCCGCAGCCAAACGGATTAATGACACAGTTGTGCTACGGGCGCATCAGTTTCGCGAAGACAGCGGGCCCTTGGCCCATCCCGTCAGGCCCGCCAGCTTTGTCGAGATCAATAATTTCTACACGGTCACTGTCTATGAAAAAGGGGCAGAACTGATCGGTATGCTGAAGACGCTGGTTGGCGATGCGGCTTATTACAAGGCCCTGGATCTCTATTTTACGCGGCATGACGGCGATGCGGCGACGATCGAAGACTGGCTGAAAGTGTTTGAAGATGCCACGGGTCGCGACCTCAGCCAATTCGCGCTATGGTACAGTCAAGCAGGCGTGCCGGAGGTCACGGTCACCGATGATTTTACCGACGGCACCTATAGCCTGCATTTCAAACAACACACCCAGCCAACGCCCGGCCAATCGGACAAGAACGCATTGGTCATTCCCATTGCGGTCGGATTGCTTGGCGATAATGGCGAAGAGGTGCACGCGACCGAAGTGCTGGAACTGACGCAAGCCGAGCAAAGCTTCCAATTCACCGGGCTTTCCAGCATGCCGGTCCCATCGCTCCTGCGCAATTTCTCGGCCCCGGTGATCATGCGCCGCGCGGAGGACAATGCCGAACGTGCCTTCCTACTGGCCCATGATACCGACCCGTTCATCCGCTGGGATGCCGGACGGTCCCTGGCGCAGGATGTACTGTTGCGCATGGTGCGCGATGATGCCACGCCGGATGGTACCTATCTGGATGGGCTGGCCGCGGTGCTGCGCGATGACAGCCTTGATCCGGCCTTCCGCGCCCTTGTACTTGCATTGCCCAGCGAAGATGACACCGCCCAGGCCTTGCTGGATGCAGGCAGCATACCAGACCCAATGGCGATCTATCACGCGCATGAGGCGCTACGACTGCAAGCCGCGCAGCATTTGCAGGATATGCTACCACGTATTTATGCCGAAATGCGTGTCACTGGCCCCTACACGCCGGACGCTGAACCGGCTGGCAAACGCGCCCTCGGGAATGCGGCGTTGTCGCTGATCACGAAACTGGACGGCGGCAAACAAGCCTCACAGCAATACGCCGTAGCCGATAACATGACCTTGCAACAGGCCGCCCTGACAGCACTGTTGCAGATCGGGAAAGGCGCGGATGAATTGGCAGCCTTTGCAATCCAATGGGGCCATGATGGGCTTGTGATGAACAAGTGGTTCGGCATGCAGGTGGTCTGTGCGGCCCCGGAGAAGACGGCGAAAACCGCGCAAACCCTGACGCTGCATCCTGATTTTACAATGCAGAACCCCAACCGGGTGCGGGCCGTCTTCGGCAGCCTCGCGCGGCATGCGGCGGGTTTTCATCATCCCGGCGGGGGTGCCTATGCGCTGATGACCGATTGGGTGCTCAAACTGGACGGCTTCAACCCGCAGATCGCAGCAGGCCTCAGCAAGGCCTTTCAGACCTGGAAACGCTATGACGCAAAAAGACAGGCACAGATTCGGGTCAATCTGGAACGGATCAAAGAGCAGCCAAATCTGTCCAGTGATCTCGAAGAAATGGTCACCCGCATGCTGGGCTAAAGTATGCCGATGCGCATGGCCGTTTGGCGCGGCGCTTTGCCAGTTACCGGTGGTCATGCGCGCTGTCGTGGAACCGTTACGCTGACATGCGCAAAAATGCGGGATGGAACATCGCATTGACCCGTTGATCGCCGAACGCGCGCCTTGGCTTTATGATGATCGGCCCGGTAGACGGCTTGCCCGACGCAGTCTGCACAAATTGTTGGGTTATGATGCCACTTTACACATCGCAAAAACACTGAAAGATCAACCGGCTGACCGGATCATGGCGGCGATGTCAGCATTGTTGGCGAAATCGGTTGAGGTCAGCGGGTTGACCCATATTCCCGCCCATGGCCCCGCGTTGATCGTGGCCAATCACCCCACAGGCATTGCAGATGGAATCATCTTGCATCACCTGATCACCCGTGCCCGTCCTGACGCCTATTTCTTTGCCAATCGCGATATTCTGCGGGTCTTTCCGCAGATGAACAGCATGATTGCCCCGGTTGAGTGGCGTAAGGAACGTCGCAGCCATGCCAAAACCCGCGACACATTGCATTATGTGCATGAGGCAACGGCTGCCGGGCGGCTTGGGGTGATCTTTCCATCGGGTCGGTTGGCCAAGCGGCGCGGGCTGCGCCTGTTTGAACGACCATGGATGGCCTCTGCGGCGATGTTGGCGCGCAAATTTGATCTGCCGGTGGTGCCGGTGAATATTCAGGCGCGCAATTCTGTGTTGTTTTATCTCTTTGACCTGATGCACCCAACCCTGCGCGACATCACCCTGTTTCACGAAACGCTCAATAAAGCCAAGCAACCTTATCGCGTCACGGTAGGTGAACCGATTTCGGCGGCCTCCATGCCGCGCAATTCCGAAGATGGGATCGCCATGTTACGTAAGGCCACACTGGCCCTGGGCGGCAAGGATGCGCCCGCCGTCAATCTGGTGACGGCGTCGCGGTCATGGTTGCGATCGCCACAGGCTGACGAGGCCGGGCGATCGGGCGGACATTATTGATCGGCGTGCAATAGCTTTGCACCCGCGTCCAGGCCGACATTTCCGCGATCTTGCGGCGGTTCGACATCGGCCCCCAATCCGCAGCGACCCCCCGCCAGCGCCCATCATAAACTGCAACCGCATTGTCGCGCGGTACTGTCACAGCCATGATGCGGGCCGCACAGCTAAGGTTGTCTGCCGGGTTCTTTAGCGCTTCCCCCGTCCGAGCACGGCAGCCGTAACGCCTTGCCGTGTCAGGATAAATCTGCAAAAGCCCATACCACAGGTTGGGCCCACCGACGGCGCGCGGATTATAGGTGCTTTCGTATTTTGACAGGGCCGACATCATGCCAACCCAAAAGGCGCGCCGCATCTCAAGCCCGTTGTCGGCATATGCGGGACACCATGTATCAATGTCGCGCGGCACGCTGTCCAGCAGCACATCAGCATGATCCGAAATCGCTGACATGGCCGCACGGGTCCAGATCCGTCCACCTTGCTTGAAATCCCAGCGCGCGCGTGGCTGAAACCGGGTGCGGGCGACAGGGCGGATATCAGGTGCGCGTGTCTCAATCCGAACGGGATAGCGCAGCATATGTGGTGGACGTGGCAACGGGGTAACGGATGCAAGCTGCGCATCCAACGCATCCTGCCGCGACATGGGACGGTCCTGTAGCGGGTTGGCAGCAGCGCTTGTCGCTATTGCGATCCCCGCCATCGCCCCCACAATGGTTTTGATCCAGTTCATGATCACAATCTGCACCGGCCAAGCCGCGCCAGACAAGGGCCGTTTGATTCATCGGCGGAACAATGACTGGCCATGCTGACTTGAAGCCCCCGCCGCCTTCTCTTAGACAGCCGTTGAAAGACAAAGGAAGTGCCTCATGCTTGACCTTACATATGACGCCCCTGCGCCCAAAGTGATTGCAGGTGCAAAACACGACTGGGAACTTGTCATCGGACTGGAAGTCCACGCCCAGGTGGCCACAAAGGCTAAGCTGTTTTCCGGCGCATCCACCCTGTTTGGCGCCGAGCCCAACAGCAATGTGGCATTTGTGGATGCGGGCATGCCCGGCATGTTGCCTGTCATCAATGAAGGATGTGTCGCACTTGCCGTCCGCACCGGGCTGGGCTTGAAAGCCCAGATCAACCTGACCTCGGCCTTTGACCGCAAGAACTATTTTTATCCCGATCTTCCGCAAGGTTACCAGATTTCCCAACTCTATCATCCCATTGTCGGCGAAGGTGAAGTGCTGGTCGAAATGGGCAACGGCACGGCCCGCAAGGTCCGGATTGAGCGGATCCATCTGGAACAGGATGCAGGTAAATCGATTCATGACATGGACCCGAACATGTCATTCGTGGATCTCAACCGGACCGGCGTGGCGCTGATGGAAATTGTCAGCCGCCCCGACATTCGTGGCCCGGAAGAGGCTGCGGCCTATGTCGGCAAATTGCGCCAGATCCTGCGCTATCTCGGCACATGTGACGGCAATATGCAAAACGGTAACCTTCGGGCAGATGTGAACGTATCCATCTGCAAACCGGGTGCCTATGAAAAGTATCAGGATACGCAGGATTTTTCCCATCTCGGCACGCGTTGCGAAATCAAGAACATGAACTCCATGCGGTTTATCCAGATGGCGATTGATGTTGAAGCCCGCCGCCAGATCGCATTGGTCGAGGATGGTAAGGAGGTCGTGCAGGAAACCCGCCTTTATGACCCAGACAAGAACGAAACGCGGCCCATGCGGTCCAAGGAAGAGGCACATGATTACCGCTATTTCCCTGATCCTGATCTGTTGCCGCTAAAGATTGAACAGGCTTGGGTTGATGACATCGCAACCGCTTTACCGGAACTGCCGGACGCCAAAAAAGCACGTTTTATCAGTGATTTCGGCCTATCGGACTATGATGCATCTGTCCTGACGGCAGAGGCTGAGAATGCTGCGTTCTTTGAACAGGTTGCCGATGGCCGCGACGGGAAACTGGCGGCAAACTGGGTGATAAACGAATTATTCGGGCGGCTGAAAAAGGATGACAAAGAAATTGGCGAAAGCCCGATTTCGGCTGACCGTCTGGGTCAAATTGTCGGGTTGATCAAGTCCGGCGATATTAGCGGTAAGATTGCCAAGGAAGTATTTGATATCGCGTACACTTCCGACCGTGAGCCAACAGAGATTGTCGAAACAGAAGGCATGAAGCAGGTCACCGATACTGGCGCTATTGAGGCCGCGGTGGACGAGATCATCGCCGCCAATCCCGCACAGGTCGAAAAGGCCAAACAGAACCCGAAACTGGCAGGCTGGTTTGTTGGGCAGGTCATGAAGGCCACCGGTGGTAAGGCGAACCCGGCGGCGGTCAATCAACTGGTCACGACAAAGCTCGGCCTGTAGAAAACACGCTGTCGGCAAAGCGTCGGACAAGTGTCGGCAGAACGTCGGGCATGAAGTTTCCCCTATGAGACGTCCCGCCGAAGCATTTGACCGCGACTCAATTGTCCAAATTTTGCACTTCTGTCCCACAGATCCCCGATTGCCCAACCGGAATGATGTCTGGGTGATTTTGAGCGTAACGAGATGACGGTGTGGTCCAGATACCGCCAGTTTGTCGACATCGCGCCTCTGATTGCGCGTCAGACCAGACGCAAAAATCGTTTTTCGTCTGATCCGTTTTGATGGAGACGGTGCAAGTCGCTCCACGTCGTTGGCAGATTGTGGAGGACGACTCATCACATTGCAGCATCATCACCGCCTCGAAAACCTCGGCCCCCGGCGGATCAACGGTGCCGTTGCGCTCAGTCAAAAACCAAACAACAACGCCACCGACTACCGTCACAAATAGCCCTTTTACAATGTTATCCATGTCGAAAACTCCTAATAAAATAAGAACTGATCCGCCCAAATACCCGGTGCTGTTCAGGAACAGTTTCTAGCATATTTGGGATTAGCAGCAAATATGGCTAGGCGCTTGGTTGTGACCAAGCGCCGATTAACCTTTTATCGACCCTCAGCCTTGGACTCAGTCGGTGGTTTTTGCTATACCCGTCCGGTGGAAAAAGGGGTGACGTGATGTCATACGAATACAAAGTCGTGCCTGCGCCAACGCGTGGGCTGAAAGCCAAGGGTGTAAAGACAGCCGAAGACCGGTTTGCCAATGCGCTTGAAACGGCGATGAATGACCTAGCCACCGACGGGTGGGAATACCAGCGGACGGACACCCTGCCTTGCGAACAACGCGAAGGGTTGATGAGCAAGACCACCGTCTATCAAAACATGCTTGTGTTTCGTCGTGCTCGGCCACAGGCCAAGGCCGTCGCCGCGCCAATCGCAGTTGAACAACCTGCCTCCGTCCCCGCCGATCCACCGGTTGTTCCCGTGCAAAAATCTGAACCCACCTTGTCAGCAAGTTCGGATCAGCCCAGACGCCGGTCTGGTCAGCAAGTGACGCGGCCCTTGGGGACCCCGGAACGTCTGACGCCTGAATTGAAAGACGAGCTGATGAAAGCCGAACGGGTCAGCAAGCCAAACAAGACGTCGGACGTCGCTGCCGAATAGTTATTGAATATCGATAGCAAGGGCGTGGATGCGCCCTATGACATCTTGGCCAAGGGCCGCATGAATGGCGCGGTGCCGTGCGATCCGCGACAAGTCGTCCAGTTGGGGTGCAGCAATAACCACCCGCCAATGGCTTTCGCCGGACCCATCATCGCCGGCATGGCCATGATGCAAAGCGCTTTCGTTAATCACTTCCAAATGGGTCGGCGACAGCTTCCGCAGATTTTCGCGAATTTCGACCTCTAGCGACATTATTTTGCTCCTACCCTCTTCAATCTCTCGCACAGAGGTTTAAAGTGTGTTGCTCGTGACGGAAAGAGAAGACACGCTATGAAGAAAGATGACCCATTTGGTTTCGACATGTCTGTGTCGAGTTCGAAGAAAAAGAACCCGCGTGGTCGTCGTGGCATGTCTGGCGCGTCAGAAACTTCCACCCGCGTTTGTGATCATGACGGGTGTCAGGAAGCAGGCAAATACCGCGCGCCGAAATCACCGGATGTTCTGGATGACTTTTTCTGGTTCTGTCAGGAACATGTGCGCGAATATAACCTGAAATGGAATTTCTTCGACAGCACGTCAGAGGCTGAACTGGCCGCGCAAATGGATCAGGATCGCGTTTGGGAACGTCCGACAAAGCCGTTCAAGCGGACCGTAGAAGAACGCGCATGGGCCCGTTTGGGTGTTGATGATCCGCATCAGGTTCTTGGTGCTAACGCCACACAGAACCCCGGCCGTGGTGCGGCATCGGGCCGCAAGCTGCCCCCGACTGAACGCCGGGCGATTGAGATTCTGGAAGCCAAGGACAACTGGTCTAAGCCCGAGATTCGCAAAGCCTATAAGGCCCTGATCAAAATCCTGCACCCTGATATGAATGGCGGCGACCGCAGCCAGGAAGATCAGCTGTCAGAAGTTGTCTGGGCCTGGGACCAGATCAAGGTCAGCCGGAACTTTCGGGACAAGGATTAGCGACAGTTTCTGCACGCCCCACATCATCGCGAGCCATGACAAGCCGGTGATGGGCTGCGTCAGGATGCTTGAGCCAACCATGAACACACATATCATGGCGTCCTCTAGCGATTGAAACAGGATCAGGCCGCCGATGAATGCACCTGATATGGTGGCGGCGATGGCACCCAGCAATGCCAATGCCCAACCGACCCGACCTTTACTGCCAAAGCTCGGGGATACTATCAGCCCGGCAATAAACGCACCGATGAAGGCTACAATCACGACCACCCATTCTTCGCCCTGCAAAAGGCGGCTTCCGATCACCCGGAACCCAAGGAACATGGCGATCGCAGTCGCCCCACCAACTATGGACATCATCGCCGCAATAATCGCGGCCCGTTTGCTGGGAATGAGGTCTGACATGCGATGCTCCGTTGCTATGTTGGTCAGACATTCGCAAGGGGCCGCACAGGTTTTGGACGCGGTTTGTGCAGTTTCTGATTGTTTGCTGAAACGGCCCCGCGAAAGCTAACCCGAGCAAGCGATTGTTGCCGCGCGCGCCTGATGAAACCCTATGGATCAAGTGTCAGCGATTTGTGGGGAAACAGCATGTCATACGCCCGGGCCTTTCTGGATCATGGCCCCGATCCGGTGGATGAGGTTGGGCCGGACAAGGCTCCGATCGCCTACAGGCTCACCCGTTTCAGTTCCTTCGAAACCGACTTGCAGCCGTTTCACCACATGATGATTGCCACCATCGTGCAGCAGATCGCGACATCGCATGGCGGATCGACGCCTATTCGATGTGTCAGGTTGGTCGGGCATGCAGCGACTTGGCGCAACATGAAGACCGAAGACTATTTTCGTAACGCGATGGCGCGGGCCTATGCAGTTGCACAAGAGCTGACCCGCCAATTGCAGGGCAAGGGGATGACCGCAAAGACCTTATCCGAGAGCCTATTGAAGACGGGTTCAGACGGGCGGCGCTGCAAGCCACCAAAGGGTGTGGCGGTTGCCCTTTACGTTGGGTCACGCGGGAACAAGCGCCCCGTTGTTTCGAACTTGATTGCGCGTACAGATAAGGCTGCCCGCGCAAACCGGGCTACGAATCGTCGTGTCGATGTCGCGCTCTTTACTGCGCCCGTGACGCCCCCCAAATCGCCAATCAAGAAGAAAACATTCTATATCTACAAGCGCGGCGACACGACTGCATTTGTCGAACAAATGATCCGGCAGTCGGTCAAAGCCAGCAAAAAATCGCGCAAGCGGATGAAGGCGCTGGCGGCGATGCCGGAGCCGGAACGCCGCGCGGCATGGAATGCGGGGGCAGAGGCAATCTGGTTTGGTCCTTATGATGGTGGTGGTTCAAGAGCCCCTTTTCGGTTGGTGCGCCGGTTTCACGATCGCATCTATCATATCCTCCGCGGAACAGGCGCGCCGCCATCTTCTTCCGGACCGGGTCGGGCGCATGTGCTGACGGTCGAATCGTTTGATTGCAATTCGCCGCACCGAAAGATCTGCAAGAACTTGGCAGAACTACCATCCCCGTTTCGTCTGAATCCGGTCAAGCGCTGGAGCATGGCCGCGAAACAAAAAGGCAATCGCGCCAAAAACCTGTTGGATAGCGAGAACCGTGCAATCGATGCGCAGTTTATGTGTTGCAAGGAGCAGGAAACGCTTGGGCTGGCGTTCCGGTCAGTTGGTGTCGATGTGGATCGCCCATTGCGCAACCCGTCCGAACCGCCACCGCACAAGATCGCCCTTTGCCCTGGCTTTTTCAAAGAACCACGCGGCAAGCGCAGAAAACGCTGGTGGAAAAAGGCGCGGCGCAACACCATCATCCATGAGGTTGCGCATCTTGCCGGTGTTTCAAAGCTGGTTTTCGATCCGGTGTCAGAGACCCATAAAGATGCTGAGGTCTACGGGGCACGGTTGATCAAACGACTGGCCCGCCGCAAGCCTGCACTGGCAAGGGTCAATGCCGATAACTACGCCGCCTATGTCATGTCATTTGCGTGAAAAAGATAAGGGGCCCGCTAAACGGACCCCAGCCAGAACAACAATGTTTCGCCGTTAGTGCCGGTAAGTATTGCCGTAGAGGTTGGCGCGTGACAGGTCGCTTAGTTGCGATACGGCGCTGCCACTCTGGCCCCAGTTCCGTTCATTCCGCCAAATCCCGATCAAGGCATGCGCCCCGAAAAGAACCCCGAACCATGCAACCGCTAAAGGCGGGACTGCAGTGAATTGCGAGAGAAGGATAAACGGTGCCGCCAGAGTGCCATAAAATGGTGCCACAAGCGTTCCGGCGATCAGTGCTGCCACAAAGGTTACAAGAACCGATGCCACAACCGCACGCGCAAGCCCCAGCGCGCCGCTGCCACCGAGCCAATTCCGTGACAGGAACAATGCAAGTCCGGCGGCAATGCCCCCGGCCAGAATGACCCAGTTGTCAAAGAGTGTTGGTTCAGGTGGAATTGCGTTTTCGCCTTCCATGGCGGACATGATCATCAGGGTAATTCCTGCACCGACCGCCACAACCGCGCCATAGGCCAAAGCATTGGCTTTCTGACCGCGGGTCAAATGTAGTTTGTTAAATAGCCGCGCGAACATCTGCGCATACCTCCGATACTGGTTAACGACCTCTTTTTTGCAGAAACCTAAACTTCGGTCTGTGCGAAACGTCACAGGGCGTTCACTTTTTTAATGCCCTCTTTTTGCCATATTCCGCCTATCGTCTCAATGCAAAAACGGCGGAATTTCGCTCATCCCACACAAGTCACTCGAAACGCTTGATATTTTATGATGCGACAAAATCGCCGCACCTGCCGAAATCGGTGTTTCGAGCTATGTCTTGGCCGCCATCGAACCGAATCCGGGACTGAATAAGGCAAAAAAATGCCGAAAACGCTGCTCTTTGCCACCAGAAGACAGTGACAAAGACATGGCTAAGCTTTGAAAATCAAGCTTACACCATTCAGACAGTGCCGTTTGCCCGTTGGTTGCGGCCCATCATCAAAAATATGTCCCAAATGGCTGCCACAGCGACGGCAGTGGCATTCTGTCCGTACGGTAAACAGCTTGCGATCAGGTTTCGTGCCGATGGCATTGTCGAGGCTTGCCCAGAAGCTCGGCCAGCCCGTGCCGCTGTCATATTTCGTTTCGGATGAGTAAAGTGGCAGATCGCAACCCCGGCAGTGATAGGTCCCGGCCGTATAGTTTTTATCCAGCGGTGATGTCCCTGACCGTTCGGTCGCTTCCTGCCGCATCACCTGATATTGCAGATCTGTCAGCATCGCCCGCCATTCCGCATCTGTGCGGGTCACCTCAAATCTTTGGGCCTGCAGCGCGGCTGGCGCTGTGGCAGCAGCCAGCATGGACAAGGTAAAGGCGCGGCGGTTCATTTGGGCAAACTCCTATTGACGTGCACCTTTCTAGCAGCCGGGTTTTTGTCATTGATAGGAAAACCCGCCTTCCCCACGATCATGTGAACAACCCGTTAGCTGCTTGTCACACCTGCCTTCCCCTTGCAGCGCCGCGCGTAATGTTGCATCTCGGCAGTAAGACATTTGACGCAGTGAAAAAGGCAACCGACATGGCCGACGGTACAACTGATATGCAAGCAAAACCCACCGAAGAGATTTCAGTCCGCGATGTGTTTGGCATCGACAGTGACATGAAGATCAAAGGGTTTGCGGATCGGTCTGACCGCGTGCCAGAGATCGACAGCACCTATAAATTCGATCCGGATACGACTTTGGCCATTCTGGCAGGTTTTGGCTATAACCGCCGCGTTATGATCCAAGGCTATCACGGCACTGGCAAATCGACCCATATCGAACAGGTCGCTGCCCGCCTGAACTGGCCTGCGGTGCGTGTGAACCTTGATAGCCATATCAGCCGGATCGACCTGATTGGTAAGGATGCGATCAAACTGCGCGACGGCGTGCAGGTCACCGAATTTCACGAAGGCATCCTGCCGTGGGCGCTGCGCAACCCCGTTGCCATCGTGTTCGACGAATATGATGCGGGCCGTGCTGACGTGATGTTTGTCATCCAACGGGTGCTTGAGGCTGACGGCAAGCTGACGCTTATGGACCAGAACGAGATTATCACGCCCAACCCCTATTTCCGCCTGTTTGCGACGGCCAACACTGTGGGTCTGGGTGACACAACCGGCCTTTACCACGGCACCCAGCAGATCAACCAGGCGCAGATGGACCGTTGGTCACTGGTCGCAACACTGAACTATCTGTCCCATGATGCAGAGGCCGCGATCATCCTGTCCAAGTCGCCCCATTTCAACACCGAAAAAGGGCGCAGCACCATTTCGCAGATGGTTACTGTCGCTGATCTGACCCGGACCGCGTTCATGAATGGTGACCTGAGCACCGTCATGTCGCCTCGTACCGTGCTGAACTGGGCCGAGAATGCCCGGATCTTTAACGATATCGGCTATGCGTTCCGCCTGTCCTTCCTGAATAAATGTGACGAACTGGAACGGCAGACAGTGGCCGAGTTCTATCAGCGCTGCTTTGACGAGGAATTGCCGGAAAGTGCGGCAAGTCTGAGCCTGGGGTGAGCAAGGGGCTGCATATCGGCCTGATCGGTGGGATCGGTGTTGCAGCCACGGTTGTCTATTATCAAAGGCTGACGGCCGCTGTGAATGCGCGCGGCGGTCAGCTTGACCTGACCATTGTGCATGCCGATGTGCAGGAACTGATCCGCAATAACCTCGCTGATGATCGGCGGGCGCAGGCCAAGGTCTATGCCCATCTGATTGACCGGCTGAAGGCGGCGGGCTGTGATTGTGCAGCGATCACCTCGC
Organism: uncultured Paracoccaceae bacterium; assembly: GCA_947503925.1. Classification (GTDB taxonomy): domain Bacteria; phylum Pseudomonadota; class Alphaproteobacteria; order Rhodobacterales; family Rhodobacteraceae; genus Yoonia. Next base: position 47,470 of record CANNFQ010000010.1, read on the forward strand.
TTGGCGGGCATTTCTGTTTTGACGAAACGGTGCCTTTATCCTCACTGCCACTGGTATCGGCGGTCACGCCACTGGATGCTTATTTTTTAGTACAAGGCATTGCAAAGGTTGGTCTATTGGGCACCCGGGTCGTGATGCGCACGGGCCTTTATGGCCAGCTTCAGAAAACCAAAGCCGTCGCACTGAATGAAGAGATCGACACATTGGGCCAGCAGTATTTGGATATGGCTGTGGCTGGTCATTGCACGGATGCGCAGCGCGCCGTATTCGTCGATGCTGGCGCGCGCATGATCAAAGACCATGGCGCCGATGCAATTGTTCTGGCTGGTACGGACCTTAATCTGGCCTTTGACGGTCATGATCCGGGCTACCGGGTGATTGACGCATTGGATGTGCATGTTGACGTACTGGTCGATCTGGCCGTCGGGGCAAGCACGTTTAAATAGCGAAGCCTGCGACAAAAAACGCCATATTTACCGAAGGCTTTATGCCTTAATAACCACAGGCTTGTCATAATCCGGTCCGCTTTGTCAGTATTGTAGTCAAAAATTGACTAAATCGGAGCCGATCATGAAGATGAAGATTGGAACAGAACTGCCCGCTGATTACGTAGTCAGCCACGAGGATCTTGCCCAGACCGCAGGAGCGCTGATTGCGCAGGCGCTGTTTCCCTTGTTTGCCGAAAACATGAGCGAGGACATCGCCAAGGCCAATGTCGAGGGTATCTTGACCGAGCTGGCCTATCTGTTTGATGAGGGCGAGATTGAATTGGGCGGCAAAGCCTATCGCCCGCGTATGGCTTTTGTGGATGAGGCGGGCGATATTCTGCCCGGTGCCGCTGACCTTGTGAATCTGCACGAGATGGTATCAGACCCGTTCGACATCACGCCCGAGATGAATATCAGTTTTGAAATGGATGATTTCGGCGAAGAGTAAGCCACACCCTCTGGCCTTTGCCCGGTCCCGGTTCTAGTTTGCGGATAAGCAAAGGACCCCGGGCGATGAACAAACCAACTGACAACCCTGCCGATCCGTTCAAGAAGGCATTGGCCGAGGCGACCAAGGTCATGGCCGATGATCCTGAACTGGCCGTCACCTATTCGGTTGATCCTGCCGGTCAGACGGCGGACACCATTCGCCTGCCACAGGTCAGCCGCCGCATGACCAAGGACGAGGTGTTGCTGGCCCGTGGCACCGCAGATGCATTTGCCCTGCGCCACAAGTTTCATGATCCCAAGCTTGCTGCCCGCTATATGCCGCAAGGCCAGATGGCGCAGGATCTGTACGAGGCGATGGAAACCGCCCGGATCGAAGCCGTCGGTGCCCGCTACATGCCCGGCACTGCAGGCAATATCGATGCCAAGATCAGCAATGAGGCGATGCGCAAAGGCTATGACCAGATCACCCAAGCCGCTGATGCCCCGCTGGCCACCGCTGCGGGCTATCTGATCCGCCATCTGGCCACGGGTCGTGACATGCCCAAAGGCGCCGAAAACGTCATGGAGCTGTGGCGCGGTTTTATTGAGGATCATTGCGGCGGCACGCTGGATAGTCTTGAGGATATGCTGAACGACCAGCAGGCCTTTGCCAAGTTTGCCCGCCAGTTGATAAGCGATCTGGGCTATGGTGATCAGCTGGGTGATGACCCGGATAGTCTTGATGATGATCAGGAAGACGAGGCTGAGGAAGGTCAGGACGACAACCAAGACGAACCTGACAGCACCGGCGACGACGAAAGCGAAGGCGATGAGGCCGAAGCATCGCCCGAGCAAAGCCAGGAACAGCAGCAGGATGCATCCCAGGCCGAGGTCAGCATGGATGATCAAGCTGATGCCGAAATGGGCGAAGAAACCGAGATGCCTGATGGCGAGGCCCCATTAGAGCCGCCCGCCCCGCAGCCGGTTTCCGACGCCGACCCGGACTATAAAGTGTTCAGCACCGAATACGACGAAGAGATCGGCGCAGAAGATCTGGCCGAACCGGTCGAGCTGGAGCGCCTGCGCGCCTATCTGGACCAGCAGTTGGAGCCGTTGAAAGGGGCGGTGTCGCGTCTGGCCAACAAGTTGCAACGTCGCCTTCAGGCCCAGCAGAACCGGTCATGGGAGTTTGACCGCGAAGAGGGTATTCTGGATGCGGGCCGTTTGGCGCGTATCGTCGCCTCGCCCACCACCCCGCTATCGTTCAAGGTCGAAAAAGATACCGAATTTCGCGATACGATTGTCACGCTGCTGTTGGATAATTCCGGGTCCATGCGCGGCCGCCCGATTTCCATTGCCGCGATCTGTGCCGATGTGATGGCCCGTACACTGGAACGCTGCGATGTGAAGGTCGAAATTCTGGGCTTTACCACCAAGGCGTGGAAAGGTGGCCAGTCGCGTGAAAAATGGCTGGCCGATGGCCGCCCTGCCACCCCCGGTCGCCTGAATGATCTGCGCCACATCGTCTATAAATCCGCCGACGCCCCATGGCGGCGAACCCGCCCCAATCTGGGTCTGATGATGAAAGAAGGGCTGCTGAAGGAAAATATCGACGGCGAGGCGCTGGAATGGGCGCATCGCCGCATAACGGCGCGCCATGAACAGCGCAAAGTGTTGATGGTGATTTCCGATGGGGCACCGGTGGACGATTCAACGTTGTCCGTTAACCCTGCGAATTACCTTGAGAAACACCTGCGCGATGTGATTGCGATGGTTGAAAAACGTAAAGCGGTTGAACTGGTTGCGATCGGCATTGGTCACGATGTGACCCGTTATTACGAACGCGCCGTCACCATCACGGATGTCGAACAGCTGGCCGGCGCCATGACGGAGCAACTGGCATCGCTTTTTGACAATGATCCACGCAAACGCGCGCGGGTCATGGGCATGCGGAAGGCCAGTTAAACCGTAGGATTTCATAAATGTTTCAAACATTTGAAGCGTCATCTTCACCGGATCAGGGTCCGCCCCGGCTGACCGCTCTGCGCCAATTGATGGCCCAGCATGGGGTTGATTGTTTTCTTGTCCCCCGCGCCGATGCCCATCAAGGCGAATATGTCGCCCCACGCGATGCGCGATTGCAGTGGCTGACAGGATTTTCCGGCTCTGCCGGGTTCTGTGCTGTGTTACAGGATATTGCCGGGGTTTTCGTTGATGGCCGCTATCGCGTGCAGGTCCGTGCGCAGGTTGCTGATGACTTCACCCCGGTTGATTGGCCCGACGTAAAGCTGGCCGACTGGCTCTTGGAACAACGCCCTGACAGCTGCGTCCTGGCCTATGATCCTTGGCTGCATACCGTTTCGGAACTGGCCGATCTGGGCAAGAAGTTGAAAGGGTTTACCTTTCGCCCCATCGACAATCTGGTTGATGCGATCTGGGATGATCAACCCACCGCACCTGCGGCCTCTTTCACGGTGCATCCTCTGGAACATGCGGGCGAAGCGCATGGCGACAAACGAGCCCGGCTGGCCAGCGATCTGGATGCCAAGGCCGCCATCATCACCCTGCCCGACAGCATCGCGTGGCTGCTGAATATTCGCGGCACGGATATTGAACGTAACCCCGTTCCCCAAGGGTTTGCCGTGCTGCATGATAGCGGCAAGGTTGATCTATATACTGGACCTGGGAAAGCGCGGGATGTGGCTGATCATCTGGGTGCCGATGTGCAGGTCCATGATATTGCTGCGTTTCTGCCCGGGCTGGCCGCGCTGAAGGGGCCGGTGTTGATTGACCCCAAATCCTGCCCCGATGTGTTGGCCACCACGCTGAAAGACAATGCGATTGAAGTGGTTCATGGCCGCGATCCCTGCATCCTGCCCAAGGCCCGCAAGAACACGGTCGAGATTGCGGGGGCGAAAGCAGCCCATGCGCGTGATGGCGTGGCCATGGTGCGGTTTCTGGCATGGTTGGACGCAGAGGCCCCAAAGGGTCAGTTGACCGAAATTGACGTGGTCAAAGCGCTCGAAGGGTTCCGCACCCAGACCAACGCCCTGCGCGATATCAGTTTTGAGACGATCAGCGGTGCAGGTCCGAACGGGGCCATTGTGCATTACAGGGTCAGTGATGACACCAACCGCCCTGTGAGCCCCGGTGAACTATTGCTGGTCGATAGTGGCGGCCAATATGTCGACGGCACTACCGATATCACCCGCACCATCGTCGTTGGTGCGCCGACGGATGAACATCGCGCCTGCTATACCCGCGTGTTGCAAGGCATGATCGCTGTCAGCCGCATCCGTTTCCCACAAGGGGTCGGGGGTCAGCATCTGGATGCGCTGGCGCGCGCACCGCTTTGGCTGGCGGGGATGGATTATGATCATGGCACCGGTCACGGAGTCGGCAGCTATCTGAGCGTGCATGAAGGCCCGCAAGGGATATCGCGCCGGTCAGAAGTAGCGCTGGAACAAGGTATGATCCTGTCCAATGAGCCCGGATATTACCGCGAAGGCGCGTTTGGCATCCGCATCGAAAACCTGATCGTCACCCAAGAGGCCCCGCGCATTCCCGGCGATGACGGCCGCGCCATGCTGCATTTCGAGACATTGACCTATGTGCCGCTTGATCGCCGCCTGATCGACCCCGCCCTTTTGACGCAGGCAGAACAGGACTGGATTGATCAGTATCATGCCGATACAGTCAACCTTCTGGCGCCGCGATTGGATGACGCAGTGCGTGACTGGCTGATGCAGGCTTGCGCACCGCTGTAATACAGAACTGTCATATGCGGACCTTAGATGTGACGAGGAAAGGAAACCGCCATGGCTGATCATATTACCATTCGCCCCGCATCCGGAAACTGGACCGTGCGCGCCGGTGGCGCCGTTCTGGGGGAAAGCAAAAGCGCGCTGGAATTGCAGGAAGGCGATTATCCTCCGGTCATCTATTTCCCGCGGTCAGACATCGCCATGGCGTTTCTGGAACCCAGCGAACTAACGTCAAGCTGTCCGTACAAGGGCACGGCCACCTATTATTCCATCGTCGCCAAAAGCGGACCGATCAAGGATGCGGTCTGGTCATATGAAGAGCCGCTTGATGCTGTGGCAGGGATCAAAGGTTATCTGGCATTCTACACAACCAAAGTGGCTGTCGAAGAGGTTTAAGAATGTTCCTCGGCCGCTGTTTCGGACAGCGCCCGGTTCATCGCTTTCAACGCATCAACCTGAAACAGCGCGCCCCATAATTCGGGCGGGCTGCCTTCGCCGCCCAGTGTCACAACCGGGATGAAAGCCTGCCCTGATTGTTCAAAGATCGGCATCGCCTGCTCTAGCGTGGCGTTCCCATCAATATAGATCCCATCGCTGATTAGGTCCCAGCACCGATCCTCTGGCGCGGCCTTTTCGATGTCTTTGCTGCGCATCACATTGGCCACTTTGAATGTGGCCAATAGATAGGCTTGCGGTCCTGCCGCCAGATGCACGTTGCGCCGTTCCAGCTGTGTCAAAAAGAACGACCGGTCCACCAGCCGCGTGGACAGTGCGGTGGACAGCGAAACCGACACCATCACCGCCAGCCCGGTTTGCCAGTCTCCGGTGAGCTCAAAGACGATCAGCGTTGTTGATATTGGCGCACCCAGCACCGCTGCCGCAACCGCGCCCATGCCCGCCAATGCATATAATGTGCCTTCACCGGACACGTTGGGAAAAACAGATGTGGCGATGATGCCAAAGGCCAGCCCCGTCATCGCCCCGACCATCAAGGACGGTGAAAACACGCCCCCGCCCATACGCCCACCCATGGTGATGGCTACCGCGATGACCTTGAGGATAACAAACACAACTGCCTCGTGTAGCAACAATTCACCAGTCAACGCGGCAGAGGTCGTCTCGTACCCCACCCCGATAATATGCGGCCACCAAATTGCCAGCAGGCCAAGAAGCGCACCAGCAACCGCTGGTCGCAGGAATCGCGGCATGCCCATCGCCTCCTGCATGAAGCTGGCGAAATCCTCAGCCCAGAAAATCGTTTTCATCAGGACAACAGCGACAAGGCCGCAAAGCAGCCCAAGCAGAAGAAATGCGGGGAGTTCAACGTAAAAGGCCAAAGCATTTTTTCCGGACAACATGAACTCGGTCACATCGCCGAAAGCCAGGCGGTTGATGATTGTACCAGCAACCGATGCAATGACGATGGGGGCAAAGGCGTGTACGGCGAAATGCCGCAACACCACTTCCAGCGCGAAAAGCGCCCCGGCGATCGGCGCGTTAAAGCTGGCTGATACGGCTGCGGCGACCGCGCAACCCAGCAAATCCCGTCCAGTGATCCCGTTCGCCCGGATCAACCGGCAGACGGCCGTCGACACGACAGAGGCCAGATGCACCACCGGCCCTTCGCGCCCGCTGGACCCGCCAGATGAAAGGGTAATCAGCGAGGCCGCCGCCGATGCCAGCCCGCGCCTGACCTCTACCCGACCTTCTGCCAATGCGGCCCCTTCGATCACATCTGCGACCGAACGGACCCGCCCATCATCGGTGAACCTATCCAGGATGATGCCAACGCAAAGCCCGCCAAGGATTGGTATGATCAGGATTTGATACCAGGCCAGCCCGGCCGCGAAACTGGCAAGATAAGTCGGGTCATCCGTACCATAAAGCCATGATTGCGCCGCCTCGATCCCGAGACGAAATAGTAGTGCCGCCAGACCGGAAATCACCCCGATGGCAAGAGCGATGAACCAGAATTGCACCTGGCTTGGGCCACGGGTCTTCATCACGCGCAGCGCGTCCCTATACGTCATACGCAAGCTAGTCAGCCACTGCGTGAGCCAAGACATAAGCGCTTTGCCATTCATATTGCTGACCCTTGCACGAAATGCAGCACCATCACCACGGCCACGACGAATACCTAGCGATCAAGCCCCGTGCTTGTGCATCACGAACCGTCTACATGCTCTCTTAGGCGATCATGTGATTTCATCCAACAGTGATTCGTGCGGCGCTCAGCGGTCCAAGACGTTGGCAAAGACAAATTTGGCAAACTTGCGACATTGTTGCCGCGATACCTACTCGCCTTCAGAAAAGACGTCCTGCACCGGTATTCCGGCCCTGTTTCGCGCAAAATACCGCTGTGGGACGACGGGTAAGGTGACAACACGCCAAACATCGCCCGATTTGCGGCCCCAACACGCGATTTCGGATCAATCTCCGACGCAACCGCAAGATATGGCACAGTTACCACGCCGTCCTTCAATATGTGGTTTGGATCAGGGCATCATGGTTAAGCGATAAATTGCCGATGCGAAAATGCAACATTAACTATCTATCACTATTATCCGGCATCCTACCATCAGTCAGTTTGTCAAAAATTCACAACCCCTGAGCGAAACAGGTATCTACGCTTGTCGTATCACCGTGATCCCGAAGCGAAGCTGCTGCAACATCGATATCGGCTTGGAAATTATTGTATTAAATAAATAAAGTTGATATCTTTTTCATTATTTCGGGCCATGATGCTTCCTGAGAGGCCGAAAATCGTCACAATCAGAAACCTGCTTTAATCAACTTCTGATAGTTATGTCAGTATATATGACATACTTTGGGACAGGTTGAGCCTGTCGGCGAATACCTGCTAATCAATGTTTACGAAGCCGATTAGGTTTCGCGTTGTTAACGAGTATCTGGGTTCGGCACCCGCATATCGGCGGAAACCTGCCCAGAATTTTGGAAAGGAAACGTTTGCGGATCCTTTCAAGACTATTGAAAGACGTGCGTGGCGGAGGTGAGTGGCCAAAACGTGCAACGTTACGAGTGGGTTGGGTAACCCGTATGTTCCGGGGGCGATGTGGTGTTGAGAGCGCTGTCATCGCCCCCAATTCATTTCAGACAGTCGTTTTCAAACCTTTATCAGCGCTTTTGCTGCTTCCCTTGCCGCATCTGTCACTGTGTCACCAGACAGCATCCGTGCGATCTCATCGACCCTTGCCACAGGATCCAGCGCGATCACTGTTGATGTTGTAACATCCGCCTGCTGCCGCTTTTCAACCCGCCAATGATGCCCACCCAATGCCGCAACCTGCGGTGAATGGGTCACGACCAATACCTGCCCACCATCGGCAAGATCGGCCAGACGGCGTCCGACCGCATCGGCGGTCGCGCCCCCCACCCCGCGATCAATCTCGTCAAAGATCATCGTCAAATCATCATCGGATTTAGTCAGGCAAACTTTTAACGCCAACAAGAACCGGCTCAATTCGCCGCCCGACGCGATCTTGTTCAGTGGACCGGCGGGGGCACCAGGATTCGTGGCCACGGTAAAGGCAACCCCGTCACCACCATCAGGCCCCGCATCAATCGGGTTTATCTGCGTGGCAAACACAGCGCGCTCCATCTTAAGCGGTGCCAATTCTGCCGCCATAGACGCATCCAGCGCCTTGGCCGCCTTCGCCCGTCGCGCGGTTAGCTGTTGTGCCGCCGCGTCATATGCCCCTTGCGCCTGATCAACGGCGGTTTGCATCACGCCCATGTCACCTGCACTGTTATCCAGCACGGCCAGACGCGCACGCAGATCATCGGCAAGGCTGGACAGATCATCGGGCAGAACATCATGTTTGCGCGCCAGACCACGAATAGCAAAGAGCCGTTCTTCAACCATTTCAAGCTCTGACGTATTGAATGACAGCGTATCGAGACAGTGGGTGATGCCCTGTTGCGCCTCATCCAACGCCAGCATGGCCTGTTCAATAGCGGACAGGGAGGCATCCAGCTGCCCTTCGGCCTGATCGACAACCCCCTGCAACCAGCGCGACGCGTCGGTGACGAGCCCCTCTGCACCCTGCAAGCCCAATGCCTCATGCGCCTTGGTGATATCTGCCCTGATCCGCTCAGCCGCTTGCATCAGGCGGCGCTGGGTATCAAGCGCACCTTCTTCACCCGCCTCTGGCGCCAAGGCGTCAAGTTCAGCCACAGCATGCCGCAGATAGTCTTCCTCGGCTTGCAGCTCGGTCAGTTTGGCGGTGGCAACTTCCAATTCATTCCGGGCCGCGCCAAGGCGCCGCCACGCATCGCGCGTTTTTTTCAAAGCGGCATCATGCCCGCCAAAAGCATCCAGCATCTGGCGGTGACCGCGCGGGTTCAGCAACCCCCGGTCATCATGCTGGCCATGCAGTTCCACCAATGTATCCGACAGGCGGCGCAGAACCTCACCACTGACCCTACGGTCATTGATCCAGGCGGTTTTACGTCCGTCGCGGGTATTGATACGTCGCAGGATCAGCTCGCCTTCATAGGCGATACCCGCCTCCTCAAGCACTGTCAGCGCTGGATGCCCGCTGCTGAGTTCAAACCAAGCCGTTACCTCACCTTGATCGGCCCCTTGTCGGACCAGCTCTGCACGTCCGCGCCAGCCAAGCACAAAACCCAAAGCATCTAACAAGATCGACTTGCCCGCACCGGTTTCACCTGTCAGCACATTCAACCCGGGCTGAAACGCCAGTTCCAGCCGCTCGATGATTAACATGTTTCGGATATCGAGGCCGCGCAGCATGTCAGCCTCCGATGGTCGGGTTTATCCCGCCATGCTTACAGCCATTCACCGCGCACCACCTGCCGGTAGATCGATGCCAGCCAATTATCACCCCGCGCCTCGGCCGGTAAATCGCGCCCGTTCAGCAAGGCAAAGCTGGAACTATACCAGTCGCTGGACCGGTAGTTATGTCCCAGGATCGCCCCCGCGGTCTGCGCCTCTTCCATAAGCCCCAATGCCAGATAGGTTTCGACAAGCCGATGCAACGCCTCAGCAGTATGCGTGGTGGTCTGAAAATCCTCGACCACGATGCGGAACCGGCTCGCGGCAGCAGCATAATGACCGCGCTTGAGGTAGTAGCGCCCGATTTCCATTTCCTTGGCTGCCAGATGGTCAAAAGCAAGGTCGAATTTCAGAACCGATGTGCGGGCATATTCGCTGTCCGGATATTGTTCGATCACCTGGCGCAGGGATTGCAATGCCTGAAAGGTCAGCCCCTGATCGCGCCCGACCTCATCAATCTGGTCGTAATAGGACAGCGCAAGCAAATAGGCAGCATAGGCCGCATCTTCCTCAGCCGGATAGAAATCGAGATAGCGTTGCGCTGCTGCACGGCTATTGGGGTAGTCTTGGTCCCGATGATAGGCAAAGGCCTGCATGATCAGGCCACGCTGGGCAAACTCCGAATAGGGGTAAAGCCGTTCGATCTCACCAAAGGAAAATGCCGCATCATCGGCTTGGCCGGAGTCCAACTGCCGTTCGCCACGCTCAAAAATCTGCTGTGCTGTCAGCGCATCAAGCGATGCCTCGGAAGAGCCGCCACAAGCAGCCAGGAATGCCAGAGCCACGGCGGCACCAAGATTTGCGCTTTTCTTGCTTTTCCCGCCTGACATTACTGATGTCCCCACCCTGTGGTCGCTCGAATTGTGGGCACATTGGCCCTTGGTTGGTTTTGGGTCTAGCATAGAAAAATCGGGGGCAAAATGCCTTTTGCGCAGGTTGCTGATCAACTATCTGCGCAACGCCTTAGGCGACGGCGTAAAGATCGGCCTGACTGACGCCTACACCAGGCAGTCGGGCCGCGATTTTCGCGTCGCAATCGACCCAGCGCCAGGCCGTTGGATCAGCAAAAAGCGCACGCAACAGCTTGTTTGTCATCGCATGGCCAGAACGTGACCCCGCATACCGCCCGAGGATAGGCGCCCCGGCAGTATATAGATCACCCAACGCGTCCAGCATTTTGTGACGCACGGCCTCATCCCGGTGGCGCAGGCCACCCGGGGTCAAAACGGCGTCACCATCAACAACAACTGCGTTTTCTACTGTGCCACCCAATGCCAGACCGGCGGCCCGCATCCGATCCACATCAGAAGACCGGCAGAATGTCCGACTGTCACACAGTTCGCGCACGAAGGTTCCATTGGCCAGATTCAGCACCTTGTGCTGCCGACCGATGGCCGCATCTTGGAAATCAATCGCAAAGTCGATCTGCAAGGTTGTTGCCGGCGACAGGGTTGCAACCGCTTCACCTTCGCTCACGGTGACGTCTTTCAATATCTCAATGGCCCGCAACGGTGCGGAAAGCCGTGTAACACCGGCCCGGACAATGCCGCGCACGAACATGGCCGCACTGCCGTCAAGAATAGGCACCTCGGGTCCGTCGATATCGACCAATGCGTTATGTACCCCGCAACCGGCCAAGGCCGCCATCAGATGTTCGATGGTTGAAACGATGATACCATTTTCATTGGTCAGCCTGGTGTTCAGTGGCGAGACAATAACGTTGTCCCATGTCGCGGGCAGCTTAGGCATATCTGCAAGATCGGTACGGCGAAACACAATCCCTGTCGACGCAACAGCAGGGCGCAAAACCACGCGTGCAGGCACACCGGAATGTAATCCGGTTCCATCAAACATCACGTCTGTCTGGAGGGTAGTTTGCACGGGGGTGAGGCCCTTGTCATATTTCTTCTACGAGAATGAAGTAATGTGGCTGGCGCTTCGCCTCAACTCACTCTTTCTAACGGTCTGAAACATCGACGCGCTTTTCTGTGGCACCAATGTGGCACACGGGGCAAGGGCTTGATATAAAAAGAAAAAGACCACCCAAAGGCGGTCCTTTCCAATGACGTAACCTTACGTCCAAACCAGCGAAGAACCCCGGTTTAGTTCGCCTGACGGCGCAGGAAGGCTGGAATTTCGATTCTTTCCTGATCTTCGTTCGCCTCAGGCTCCTGATGAATGGCCGTGACTTGGGGCTGTGCCCGTGCCGGTTGCTGCCCGCCAGCTTCGGCCTGCGCGCCGGTCATACGGTTGATCAGGGAATTGATACCAAAGCGTGGTTTTTCCGCCTCTACCGCTGCCGGTTCCTGTGGACGTGCCGCAGGTTGTACGGGCGCCTGACCCGGTGCGCGGGCAACAGCGGCCTGCAACCGTGCCATCGCCTCTGGCGTTGGTGTGCCTGGCACCGCATTCGGCGCGGCCGCACGCGGTGCCACGAATGTTTCTGCCTCGGTCAGCTGCGGCGCTGGACGTGGTGTATAAGCCGGTGGCGGTAGATCGTCTGCGGCCGCTGGTCGCGGCACTACTGCTGTGGGCTCAACACGTGGCTGGAATGCAGCGGGCTGCGCCTGTGGTGCAGGTGCTGGCGTTGCGGGTGGCACTTCCAACTCAGCGAATGTCGGCTGCTCTTCTTGTACAACAACTGCAGCTGGTGCGGGGATTTCTTCAGCAACTGGTGCCGGTGCTTCAATTGCCGCTGGCTGCGCCAAAGGTGCCGCCATCGACCGGCGGGGCAGCGGGGTATCTGCATTGCTGACCGCGGCATCAATGCCGGTGGCAACAACAGACACGCGCATGCGGCCTTCCATCCCGGTGTCAAGCGTTGAGCCGACGATGATGTTCGCCTCGCTGTCCACCTTTTCGCGGATTTTGTTCGCGGCCTCGTCCAATTCGAACAGGGTCAGGTCGTAACCGCCTGTGATATTGATCAGAACGCCCTTTGCACCTTCCAGCGAAATCTCGTCCAGAAGCGGGTTGGCGATGGCCTTTTCAGCGGCCTGAATGGCGCGGTTTTCGCCGTCAGCCTCACCCGTTCCCATCATCGCCTTGCCCATTTCGTCCATCACGGCGCGAACATCGGCAAAGTCGAGGTTGATCAGGCCGGGACGGACCATCAGGTCAGTGACACCTTTCACCCCCTGGTAAAGGACATCATCAGCCAATGCGAAAGCCTCGGTAAAGGTGGTATTCTCATTGGCCAACCGGAACAGGTTCTGGTTTGGAATGATGATCAGCGTATCAACAACTTTCTGAAGGGCTTCAACGCCTTCTTCAGCCTGCTTCATCCGCTTGGCACCCTCGAACTGGAAGGGTTTTGTGACAACACCAACAGTCAACACACCCATTTCACGGGCAGCTTGCGCAATGATCGGGGCGGCACCGGTGCCGGTCCCACCGCCCATACCGGCAGTGATGAAACACATATGCGCGCCGGCCAGATGATCAACGATCTGTTCGATGCTTTCTTCGGCGGCTGCGGCACCAACGGTTGCGCGAGCGCCTGCCCCCAAACCTTCAGTAACCTTCAGACCCATCTGGATCTTGTTGTCAGCCCGTGCCTGTTGCAGCGCCTGCGCATCGGTATTGGCGACGACAAACTCTGTCCCGTCGAGCTCTTTTTCGATCATGTTGTTGACGGCATTGCCGCCCGCACCACCCACACCGAATACGGTAATACGTGGCTTCAACTCTTCGTGCCCCGGGAGGGATAGATTCAATGTCATACTCGATCCGCCTGTTTTTTATGCCCGTGCCCACGAGCGCCTGCTTATTGGGACTCATCCTACCGGAGTGATGCCGAAAGGTCACGTTAAAAACACAAAAACGCCACCAAATCTGGACAAAAAACTTTACTTTTCCGCTTGATTTCGACGGATCGGCAAGATGTTGCGTATCACCAGTTGTCTTTGAACCACTTCACGGCGCGTTTCAACGATCTTGCTGGATATCGATCTGCCGGAATTTCGAAATCCCACCACTCGTCTTGTGGATTCGCCGCAAACAATGTCAGTCCAACCGCGCTGGAAAATGCAGGCCCAATCGCAGCTTGTGGCAAGCCCTGCACCCGCAGCGGACGACCAAGCCGCACCTGCTGGCCCAGAATTTTACTAGCCAAGCCATCAAGGCCCGGAATTTGGCTGCCGCCCCCTGTCAGTACAATCTGCTGGCTCGGCAAATGTTCAAACCCGGCCGCGTCCAGACGCACGCGCACCTCTTCAAGGATTTCCTCAACCCGGGGGCGCATGATGCCGATCAGCTCTGCGCGGCTGACGGTACGCCGGTCATGTTCCCAATCACCGGTATCACCACCAATTTCGATCATCTCGCGATCATCCATGCCGGTGGCGACAACGCCGCCATAGAATGTCTTGATCCGCTCCGCAGTGGCGGTCGGGATTTGTAGGCCCATCGAAATATCAGACGTGACATGTTCCCCGCCCATGCGCACCGCATCGGCATAGATCATGTGTTTTTTCATGAAGATCGACACACCAGTCGACCCGCCGCCCAGATCAATGCAAGCGGCACCGAGTTCCTGTTCATCCTCCACCAGCGACGACATGCCCGACACATAAGCCGACGATGCCAATCCGGCGAGTTCCAGATCACAGCGTTTGATGCAGTAAAACAGGTTTTGGATCGCAGCGGCATCTACCGTCAGCATATGCATATCAGTGGTCAGCCGGTGACCAATCTGACCGCGCGGATCGGCAAGGCCGGAACGGTTGTCAAGTGCAAAGTTCACCGGCTGCGCATGCAACACCTCACGATCCGCACCGTAATCCGGCACATCGCAATCGGCCATGACCTGGCTGATATCCTGTTCGGTGATCATCGCGCCCGACACATCAAGCGCCCCGTCCAAGCCGTAAGACCGGGGGCGCGCGCCCGACAGGCAGGCGATCACATGGTCCACGCGGACATTGGCCATTTTCTGTGCCGCCTGCACTGCCGTGCGAATGGCGCGTTCGGTTTCCTGCATGGCATCGACTTCGCCAAAGCGGATCCCGCGCGAACGGGTCGTGGCGGCACCAATCACCCGGAACTGCGACTGTCCCGCCATGGAGCCGACACCATCAACGCTGCGGAATTGCTCTGGCCCGTCAAAGCGCAACACAAGGCAGGCAATCTTGGATGTACCGACATCCAGAATGGCCACAACACCGCGCTGCATCGCCGCCTTGCGCATTTGCCGCATCGCCCGTTGGCTGTCATATAGATCGCCCATTACTCGTTCGCCCCGTTATTTGGTATTATTTCATTGACCCGGCGCAGCGCCAGCGATGCTTCTTCATTCATGCGCAGGGTCGGCCGGTTGGCGTTGCGCATATCCACTACCGCTACGTCACGCTCCAGCATGTCCTGCGCTTCGTTCAGCGCGATAATCCGGTCAAAGGCCGCGACCGGGTCTTCGCCCGGCAGCAAGATCCGCTGATCCCGATCCAACACGATATCCCAGCGGCGTTCGCCCATGCGCACCAGCCCGCGCACCCGGTCCCGCAACGGCCCCGCCCCGGCATGCAATGCCAGCGCCTCGGCAATATTCTGTTCGGCCCCATCACCCGCGATCAGCGGCAGATCAAGCCGGTCTGACCGGGCAATCACGGTGCCGGACTGGACCCCTTCGGCATCAATCAGGCGCAAGGTCGTCCCATCACGCCACAAGGCAACCGGCACACGCGGGTTGACGGCAACCTGCAACGCCCCCGCTTCACCCACTTTGACGCGGGCGGATTTCACAGCTTGCAGAGCCTCGACCTGCTTGCGCAGCGCCTCAAGGTCCAAATCGAAGGAAGACACCGGAAAAACCATGGGCAGAACCGCCGCGACCTCAGCCTCAAGCGCCGCATCAGCACCGGTGATTGCCATGGATTTCACCATGAACTGGGGGCGCGTTTGAAAACTTTGCCGCGCATCGTCGATCCGGGCCTGCAACATGGCGCGGTTTTCCGCATGCGAAAACCAGCTGGTTGCGATGATGGCAATCAGGATGATCGGCACGCCAACCCGGACAAAGACCCGGAACCCCGGCGTCAACAATAACCGCTGATACCGGTAGCCCAGCCGCGAGGGTGCCGGATCATGCGGTGCATCTGCTGCTTTACGGCGGCGGATCAGCGATCGCATGATGCGTCCTCCACCATCCAGCGGCAAAGCTGAGGAAAGGTGACGCCCACATGCGCCGCCTGTTCGGGGGTGAGTGATGTGGGCGTCATACCCGGTTGGGTATTGGTTTCCAGCAGGATCAGACCATCGATGCCGCGGGCCTCGTCCCAACGGAAATCGGTGCGGGTCACACCACGGCAGCCAAGGGCCTGGTGTGCACGCAGGGCATAATCCATGCAGGCATCAAAAATCTCGGTTGGAATATCGGCGGGCAGGACGTGACGCGATCCACCCGGTGCATATTTGGCGTGATAATCGTACCAGCCATCGGTGATGATATCGGTCACCGTCAGCGCGCGGTCACCCATCACGGTGGTGGTCAGTTCGCGACCCGGTGCAAATGCCTCAACCATCACCTGATCGGGCATATCATCCGCCAGTTGTGGCGGTCCGTTTGCATCCTTATCCACGATATAGATGCCGACGCTGGAGCCTTCATTATAGGGCTTCACCACATAAGGCGGGGGGATCACATGGGCCGCGCGCACATCATCAGCAGCGGCAAGGACACTGTCCACAACAGGCAGGCCGACGCTGCGGTAAACCTCTTTGGTGCGCTGCTTATCGAGGGTGAGGGCAGAGGCGAGGATGCCCGAATGGGTGTATGGAATTTGCAGCCATTCCAGAATGCCCTGGACCGCCCCATCTTCGCCCCAGCGGCCATGCAGCGCATTAAAAACAACGTCAGGCGCGATCTCCTGCAGGCGCGCAGACACATCGGGGCCCGCATCGACCTCGATCACTTCGCATTCTGCTTCCCGTAAAGCTGCCGCACATTCGCGGCCCGAGCTGAGGGAAACCTCCCTTTCAGCCGATGGACCGCCCATCAGGACAACAACTTTCGGGTTTGCCCTGCTCGACATACCCTACCGCCTCGTTCGCGGGTCTTTGGCGACCCGTCAATTTTGTTGATCCCAGACTTCTATCAAGCCTCGGATCAGGCCATTTTGGCCGATTATTGTGCAGAACCTTCGCCTTCGCGACGACCGACCCGCATGATTTCCCATTCTAGCTTAATCGCTTGCTTTTCGTAAACCTTTTTCCGCACCTCTTCACCCAAATCTTCAAGATCGGCGGCGGTTGCGCCCCCGGCATTGGTCAGAAAGTTGGAATGTTTGGTGTTCATAACCGCACCGCCACGGGTGGCACCGCGCATGCCTGCCTGATCGATGACCTTCCAGGCCTTCAGATCATGGGTGTCATCGGCACGTCCGGTGGATGAAAACCCGGCTGGGTTGCGGAAGGTTGACCCGGCGGTGCGGTCCTTGGTCGGTTGGGTTTCATCACGCTTGGCGAGTTGGTCCAGCATCCGGGTGGCGAGAGCTTCGGCATCACCGCGTGGGGCCGTGAAGCTTGCAGAGATAATGACGGCGCCGTCGGGGATCGTGCTTTGCCGATAGGCCAGATGCAGCGCGTCGGTGGCCATTTCAGTGACTGTGCCATCGCGCAAAACAAGGGTAGCCGATGTTAAAACATCGGCCACATAGGCGCCGTAACAGCCCGCATTCATCCGCACGGCGCCGCCAACGGTACCCGGGATCGTGCGCAGAAAGGTCAGGTCCAGCCCGGCCTCGGCCGCCTTGCGGGCCACATGGGCGTCAAGTGCGGCGGCCCCGGCGATGACCTTGTCGCCGTCAATTTCAATTGTGTTAAAGCCGCGTCCCATGCGGATGACAACACCTGCAATACCGCCGTCGCGCACAATCAGATTGCTGCCGACACCCATGGGGAAAACCGGGATGGATGGATCAAGACCCGCCAGAAAGGCGCAAAGGTCGTCGGTGTCTGCTGGTTGAAACAACACATCAGCGGGTCCGCCGACCCGCATCCATGTCAGTTCTGCCAATGACCGGTCCGCAGTCAACGTGCCGCGCACCGGGGGAAGATCAAGCATGCTTCATTGTTCCATTCTTTAACCAGCCGACCAGACTGCCGATGCTGAGCCCCAGACCTGTCGGGGCGCTGATGAACAACAGGCCAAGCAGGTATCCCAGGCCATCCCAGCCGGACGCGTTTTCCATTCCAAAAAACATCGCCACTGTAAACCCTGTCCAGACAAGGCCAAGCATCACGGATGCGGCCAGACTGCGCGCCTTGCCAGAGAAATAGCCCGCGGCGACGGTCAAAGCGAAAGCGACGGCGGGGACGACGAAAACAAGGATATCCTCGGTGATCATGATTCTACTCCATATTTGAACATTGTTCATTTATTAGCAAATCTGTGAACATCGTTCAAGTATTTTCTTTCAACCCTGATTATTGCAGCCTTCTGTCATCCCTGCGCCGCAGCATCCAGCCCAGCAGCGCCCCTGCCCCGCCGCCCAGTAAAGCAGGTAGAAAAACCAACATGGCCCCGGACATCGCACCGACCGGATCAATCCCAAACGGCCGCCCACTTGCGTAAATCAGAACGACAAAAAAGCCCCCTGCAATGGACATCAGGCTCAGCGCCGGCCCATTTCGTCCACCCCGCACCAGCCAGGCCATCACGACAAAGGGCAGCAATGCCGCGCAGATCATAAGCGCCAGGATGGCAAGCTCCGCCACGATCTAGGCCCCTGCCTTGCGCCGCATCCAGCGCCACAGAAACCGCAGCGGCCACCGAAAGACCAGACAGGCGATCATCACGAACAATCCCGCGATCCAGAAATGCCCAGACCAGACCACCCAGATCAGAAGCGGCGCGCCAATTGCCATCAGGATATAAGCTCGCCGCCAATGGTTATCGTTTGACGGGATAGCAGCCATGACGAAGGCCAGTAAAAGCCACAGACAGATCGCGGTCACCTGAACGGTCATTTCGGGATCTCCGGCTGATCCCCCCGGGCGCGCCGGTAGAAATAAAGCAGCGGGTTGCGAAACATGGAGACAAACGCCGCCACACACAGAAACGACCAGAACCAGCCATGATCATAACCAATCCATACGATCAGGATTGGTGCCGCAATCAGCAGGCTGACGCCCGGTATATACTGATGCCGCATCGGCAACAGCGCCACGATGGTTGAGGCGAGCGCCCAAAGGCAGCCAAGAATAATCGAATAGGTCATGATGTGATGATGTCATCCATAATCATGGCAAGAATACCACCGAAAGCGGGCGGAGCAACGGCATCGTCAGCTCTGATCAGATGTTCCCAGCATTGTTACATCGTCGATCTACCAAAGATACCCTTATCAGACACTTATCGCCCGGCCGACAGGCCGGGCAGCCCCCGACCCTCCCCACCGGAGGGGGCTTCACCCCACCCAGGGTCGCGGGCTGCCCTCAGTATTCTGCACAGGCGCTAAAGGAACGCGCTGCCTATTGCCGCCCAAATAAGCCCTTGATCCGAGGCCATAACTTCTTACCGGCAGCTTCACTAATCGCAAATTTCGTTGCCAATTCCGGGTCTGCACCTGCCTCGGTTAACGATCTGATCGTTGCACTCATGGTTGCAACCGTCGAACTGACGACCGGCTCTGGCTCAATAACCGCCAATTCGCCAGCCTTTTCGACCACAGCGGGCAACGTTTCGCGCACAACCACCATTGCTGCCTCATCGTCACTGCGGTCCAGTTGCGCTATCATGTCATCGACCAGCGCCTTTAGAGCCTTCAATAACGCAAGTATATCGTCCTGCTCGGGGCTGCGAGCATTGTGCCCAGCCAAGCTGAGATACTCCGCCTGAAGAAACTCTTGCAGCGTAAATACCTGTGCGCGAATTGTCTGCACATGATTGGTTGAGCGATCTTGGCCACTTGCGTCCGAAGTTGCGGCGTCTTCCTTCAAATACAGAGCTAACACCTCATCAAACATCGGGTTGATGTGCTCTGGGCCTTTCTCCCAATCGCCGCGGGTGATTTTTTGCAGCACGTCGCCCATGGCTTCGGGGTGCCAATCACGGCCTTGCAGGATGCGATTATACCAGTGAATCCAGATCGACCAGTCGGCGGGATGCGCCTGCATCGCGGCAACAGTATCTGCCCAGAGCGATTGTAGTATTCCCGGTCGGCCGTCAGGCCACACGTCACTCTTCCCACGCAGGTCACGACGAACGAAATCCCAAAAGTCGATTTCGTTGTCCATTGCCCCCTCCGCGTGAATAGCAGCGAATACCGCTGAATCAGCATTAAGGCTGATTGCGGCAGCTGCGCTCGCGGCTGTCGAGGCGGCGGCAGCGACGATGGATCCAGTGTTATCCGCAACAAGTGTAGTGAAGTCGACCACGGCATCGACTGAAGAGCGCATCGTTTTGTAGGCGACACCCGAAATGGCGACCGCTCCGAAAAAGGAAACAGGTGTTAATGACCGCTGCAAAACCCAGTTGGTCAGAAAGAAGTCATGTGTTGCGATTGGCAAAACCCGAGCGGCAGCATGGAAGGCAACTCTCCGACGGACTGTAAGCTGCTCATGCTTTGGCAATGCGTCAAGATAGACTCTCAGCGTTTCCTGATCAACAACCTCAGCAATCTCCAACCAACTAACCTTTCAGTTTCTCCGGCAGTTCATTCGCCCAGGCGCTGATCGTACCGGCCCCTAAACAAACCACCATATCGCCCGGCCTTGCCTGTTCCCGCACGATCCGTGTCAGGTCGTCTTGTGACTCCACGATCCGCGCGTGCCGGTGTCCGTGCCGGATCAGACCGGCGACGAGGTCGGCGTGGCTGGCGCCTTCGATGGGGTCTTCCCCTGCGGCGAAAACCTCCGAGATGCCCACCACGTCGGCATCGTTAAAACAGGCGCAGAACTCATCAAAATGGTGGTGCAGCCGCGTGAAACGGTGCGGTTGGTGGACGGCGATCACGCGGCCTTCGGTCGCCTGTCGGGCGGCTTTCAGGACCGCCGCAATCTCAACCGGGTGGTGGCCGTAATCGTCGATGATGGTTACCCCGTCCACCTCGCCCACGCGGGTAAAGCGCCGATTGACCCCGCCGAACCCTTTGAGGGCGGCGCGGATTTCATCCTTTTTCATGCCCAGATGACGTGCCACTGCCACGGCGGAGAGCGCGTTGGAGACATTGTGATCGCCGGGCATCGGCAGCTCACACCCTTCGATCACTGCGTCTTCGGTTTGCAAGGCAACATCAAAATGCGCGACCCCATTTCTGTATGAAAGGTTAACGGCCCGCACGTCGGCCTGGGCGTTAAAACCAAAAGTTGTCACCCGCCGGTCGGTAATTTTGCCCACCAGCGATTGCACGTCCGGATCGTCGGTGCAGCAGACGGCCAGCCCATAGAAGGGGATATTCGATACGAAATCGTAAAAGCCCCGGTGCAGCGCCTCTTCCGTTTCCCAATGTTCCATATGTTCAGGGTCGATATTGGTGACAATGGCAATCGTCGCGGGCAAACGGTTGAAGGTGCCGTCACTTTCATCGGCCTCGACCACCATCCATTCGCCCTGCCCCATCCGCGCGTTGGAGCCATAGGCATGGATGATCCCGCCATTAATCACGGTCGGGTCGATCCCGCCTTCATCCAGCAAGGCCGCGACCATGGTTGTGGTTGTTGTCTTGCCATGCGTCCCTGCCACGGCCACGTTGGATTTCAGGCGCATCAGTTCCGCCAGCATCTCAGCCCTGCGGACGACAGGCAGGCCGCGCGCCCGCGCCTCGTCCAGTTCGGGATTGCCGGGTTTGATGGCGGATGAGATGACCACCACCTCGGCCCCGTCGAGGTTTTCGGCGCGCTGCCCTTCATAGATGACAGCACCCAGCGATTTAAGCCGTTCGGTGATTTTCGATGCTTTCAGGTCGGACCCCTGCACCTGATAGCCGTGGTTCAGCAGAACCTCTGCAATGCCGGACATGCCAATACCGCCGATCCCCACGAAGTGGATCGCGCCGATATCAAGCGGTAATTTGGTTGCTGCATTCATCACCGGGTTCCCATCCATCATGTTTCGCGCCCCTCTGCCAGATTTTCGACCAATTGCACAAGCCGCTCCGTCGCGTCGGGGATGCCGCAGGCAAGGGCAGCGTGGCACATGCGCATGGCCCCTTCTTCGTTGCCAAGCACCAGCGCGATTTGTTCGCGCAATGTGTCCACTTCGAACATGCTTTCAGGCATCAGGATCGCAGCCCCTGCCTCAACCAGTTGTCGTGCATTTGCTGTCTGTTCGTCCCGGATCGCGGAGGCCAGCGGTACCCAGATCGCGGGTCTGCCGATAATGCTGACATCGGCCACTGTTGATGCGCCAGAGCGGGCGATTACCAGCTGCGCATCGGCCATGCGCCCCGGAACATCGGTAAAGAATGTCTGCACATCCGCTGTGATCAGCTCGCTTTCATAATAATCGGTGACGCGTTCCAAATCCTCTTCGCGCGCTTGATGGCTGACCCGGATATTGCGCCGCAGTTCCTCGGGCAATGATGCGATGGCGGGGGGCACAATATCCGACAGGATGCGCGCGCCCTGGCTGCCACCCATGACCAGTATCGACATCGGGTAATCCCCGGGCGGGATGTAAGGTGCCTGATGCCGGTCCAGAATGGCCGCGCGGACCGGGTTGCCAGTATGCACCCCCTCAACCCCGCTGGGCAGTTCGGTGGGCCATGTTCCGCACGCCACCGCGTTTACACGTTTGGCAAAAAGCTGGTTCACCCGCCCCAAAACCCCGTTTTGCTCATGGATCATGCGCGGAATGCGCAAGGCCCATGCGGCTGTCATGGCGGGGATGCTGGGATAGCCGCCAAAGCCCACAACGATCTGCGGCCGGTCCCGCAGCATCCGCCATTTGGCAACCGCAATACCGCCGATGATACGGAACGGCACAAGGAGTTTCTTGAGAATGCCGCCACGCGCAAATGTTGCACTGCCCACAACATTCACCTCAACCGCGTTGGGGAACCCCCCGGTATAGCGGGCACCGCGCGCATCGGTTGACAGGCGCACACGCCAGCCTTTTTCCAGCATCGCCTCTGCCAAGGCCTGCGCGGGGAACATATGCCCACCGGTGCCACCGGCGGCGATAATGATCAGTGGCGCGCTCATCGGTTTGCCCGGCGGAGCAGGATATCCTCCATCTCACCCTGCGGACGGCTTCGGGTGAAGGCCAGCAGCATGCCAACGGCGATGCCCCCTGCGATGAGGGACGATCCGCCATAGCTGACAAATGGCAGCGTCATTCCCTTGGCGGGCAGCAACCGCACGGCGACGCCCATGTTGATCATCGCCTGCACGCCAAAGGCACAGGCCAACCCGGTGCCTGCCAGCCGGATGAACGGGTCACGTTCTTTCATCAGCCGTAGCAAGGACCGCACCACGATCACCGCATAAAGCGCGATAATCACCAGCACGCAGATCAGCCCATATTCCTCTGCCGCGACGGCGATGATGAAATCGGTATGCGCGTCAGGCAGTGACCATTTCACCTGTCCCTCGCCCACGCCCACGCCAAAGAACCCGCCTTCGCGGATCGCATTGGTGGCATAGCCAAGCTGGGTTGTGGGATCGAGATCAGGCGACAGGAACCCATCAATCCGGCGCGCAAAATGTTCGGATTTGGAATAGGCGATTGTGCCTGCAAAGATGACCAACCCGGCCAGGCTGATCAGGATCAGCATCGGCGCACCGGCGACGAAATACATGACCCCCCATGCAAACAGGATCAGCGCCGCCTGCCCAAAGTCAGGCTGCATCGCCAGCATCAACACGATGACCATTGTCAGGACAAAGGAGTAGGTTTTGCCCGGCGGGCCGCCGATTTGCTGGCTGGCCGCGAGTAGCCAGGCTGCCATGACGATGAACCCGGGTTTGAGGAATTCAGACGGTTGCAGCGATGCAAAGCCCAGCGAATACCAACGCACCGCCCCTTTGCCGAAATCCGTGCCCAGCACCGGCAGCATGGCCAAGGCCGCAAACGCCCCCAGAAACCCTAGCACTGCCAGACGCCGCACCAAGGTGGGTGACATCATCGACACGACGAACATGACAACCATGGCCATGCCGCCAAAGATCGCCTGGCGTGTCACGTAGTGGAAAGGCTCAAGCCCGTTTTTTGCGGCCAAGGGGGGCGAGGATGCCAGCCCCAAAAGCAACCCGATCCCGAAAAGGATAAGGATGCAGGACATCGTCCATTTATCAATCGTCCGCCACCACCGTGGAAGAATAGGATCACCGGATGAAACCGGGATCGCCCCATGCACCATTTCTGTCATGGATCACCGCCAATATTGCCTCTGCTCGCCCGGTTTTCCGGGTCTGAGGGCACCATAGCGGGCATTGTGGCCTGATTCCACTGAAATTCGGTGGGGTGTGGTTCGCGGTGTCAGGCGCGAATTGATCTTGTCCACGCCGCATGGCACATGCCGCTCATGGAAGTTGAAACCCTGATCATCGGCGCCGGTGCTGCGGGCATGATGTGTGCCGCCCATGCGGGTCCCAGTGTCCTGCTGGTTGATCACGCCAAGGCACCGGGTGAGAAGATCCGTATTTCTGGCGGCGGGCGGTGCAACTTTACCAATCTGCATGCGGGGCCGGATAATTTCATCAGCCAGAACAGGCATTTCGCCAAATCTGCCCTTGGCCGCTATACCCAGTGGGATTTTATCGCGCTGGTCGATCAGCACCGTATTCCATGGCATGAAAAGACGCTGGGCCAGCTGTTTTGTGACAGCAGCGCCAAGGACATTATCGCCATGCTCCGGGCCGAGATGGAGAAGGCTGGCGCAGAGTTATGGCTGCAAACAGAGGTTGGCGAGATTGGCCAAAACGGCAGCCGCTTCACGGTGAGCCTGACGAAGGATGGGGCTGCCCGTCAGGTGACCACCCGCAATCTGGTGATGGCCAGCGGCGGCAAGTCGATCCCCAAGATGGGGGCGACCGGGCTTGGCTGTCAGGTGGCCGCACAATTCGGCCTGCCCGTGGTCACGCCCCGTCCCGGTCTTGTGCCGCTGACATTCAGCGATGATCGGTTCAAGCCTTTGGCGGGTGTTGCGGTCCCGGCGCGTGTGGCCGCCGGTGACACAAGTTTTGATGAGGCGATCCTTTTTACCCATCGTGGATTGTCTGGGCCCGCAGTGTTGCAAGCCTCATCCTATTGGGCCGAGGGAGATCCGATTACGCTGAACCTTGATCCACGCGGGGGCCTTCTGACTGCCCTGCAAGATCAGCGGAAGAGCGACGGGCGCAAGGCGTTCACGACGGTTCTGAGCCAGCACCTGCCCGCCCGGCTGGTGGATCATCTGCGGGCCGAGCTGCCGCTATCCGGCAATATCGGGGATCAAAGTGATATCGCCCTGAAGCTGATCTGTGATCAGCTTGGCGCCTGGGTATTGCGGCCATCGGGGAGTGAAGGCTACCGCACAGCAGAGGTCACTTTGGGTGGGGTGGACACTGATGCGTTATCGTCGAAGACAATGGCGGCGAAGGCGGTGCCTGGCCTCTATTTCATTGGTGAGTGCGTGGATGTGACCGGCTGGTTGGGCGGTTACAATTTCCAATGGGCCTGGTCGTCCGGCTGGGCCGCCGGACAGGCAATCAAGGCCCCGTAAGATGGGTTTTAACCCATCTTACGTTGTCGCATCTGTCACGCAGGCCATGAAATCCTCGCCCCGTTTTTCGAAGTTGTCATATTGATCGAAAGAAGCCGCCGCAGGCGCCAGCAAGACAACCTCACCCGGCTTTGCCTCGGCAGTGGCGCGGCATACGGCGGCTTTCATCGTCGTGCAAATGTCTGTTTCCGTATCAATCAGTTGCCGGGCAAAATCCTCTGCCTCGCGCCCGATCACATAGGCTTTGACCACATGGCCCAGATGCGGCAGCAGGCCGTCCAGCCCGCCATCTTTCTGCAGCCCGCCACAGATCCAACGGATCTTGTCAAACGCCTGCAACGCCTTGGCGGCGCTATCAACATTGGTGGCTTTGCTGTCATTCACAAACCGCACCCCATCCCGTTCCGCAACCAGTTGGCTGCGATGCGGCAGGCCCGGATAGCTGTGCATCGCCGCTTCAATCCCCTTCGGGCCAAGGCCCAGCGTACGACAGGCCGCATAAGCCGCGCTGGCGTTCTGGTGATTATGAGCGCCCGGTAAGCCCTTGATATCGCGCAGATCAATAGAGCCGACTTGCCGCCCCTTGCGGTATTCCGACAGGTAGCCCCTGCGCGCAAATACCGTCCAGCCGGGCCCCGTCAGCTTTTGCCCCGTGGACACCCGGATCACCCGATCATCTTGTGGCCCCTGGGTCAGCTGGTTGCACAGAAACCGGCCTTCGGCTTCGTCCACACCGATCACGGCGCGGTCTGGACCGCCTTCAGTCAGCAAACGCCGTTTGGCTGCGAAATACCCCCCCAGCCCCGCATGCCGGTCAAGGTGATCGGCAGAAAGGTTTGTAAAAACAGCGACATCCGGGGTCAGCGCCCTCGCAAGCTCTGTCTGGTAGGATGAGAGTTCGAGCACCACAACGCCCCCATCCTGCGCTGGGTCAATGTCCAGCACGCCCCGCCCGATATTGCCCGCCAATTGTGCAGGCCGCCCGTTTTCGATCAGGATATGATGGATGAGCGCGGAGGTTGTCGATTTCCCGTTTGAGCCAGTCACCGCGATCACGCGCGGGGCGACATCGAAACTGTCCCAATCGGGCGTGGCGAAAGACCGGAAGAACAAACCGATATCATTATCGACGGGCACACCTGCCGCCCATGCGGCAGCGATGATGGGGTGGGGGTGGGGGTAAAGATGCGGGATGCCGGGACTGACGATCAAGGCCGCGAGGCCATCCAATGCGGCAGGCTTACCCAAATCCACAACATCCAGCCCATCGGCCTCTGCCGCGTCACGGGCGGGCGCGCTGTCATCCCAGACGATCACATCCGCCCCGCCAGCCTGCAAGGCCGCCGCCGCGGCCCGGCCCGTGCGGCCCAACCCCAAGACGGCCACTGTCTGACCTTCAAACCCACTGACCGGTATCATGACCACCCCTTTATCCTGCAACCAAATTGCGGATTTTTCGGGCGGGCGCAATATGGGGGCTGCGCAACGTTCGGTTGGGGGAGCGTGCGGGCGCAACACCCTTGTCGGGCCGAATCGCGGTTGGAGCCGTTAACGCAGGGGTTTTGGGCGAAATGAGCGGTCGGCAAAACGTCGGCGAGACGTCGGCAAAGCGTCGGGCACGATTTTGCGAATTTGTCGGGTTAACGGGGCGTGCGGTGGGAATGTAAATGTGGGGTTAAGGTTTGGGGA
This sequence comes from uncultured Paracoccaceae bacterium, assembly GCA_947503925.1. GTDB lineage: Bacteria > Pseudomonadota > Alphaproteobacteria > Rhodobacterales > Rhodobacteraceae > Yoonia. Next base: position 74,297 of record CANNFQ010000010.1, read on the forward strand.
GGGATGCCACGGCGTGATTGGATATTGATCCCAAGCGTCGCAGTGGAGATCGTCTTGCCGTCGTCACTCAGCTAACATTCTTTTGTCATACGCGGGTTCGGCAGCGAGCAACATTTCTCACTTTACACATCGCCGATTTGTTGTCGGCAATGCGGGACAGAGCGGACCTTGTTAAAAGATGCCCCAAAGACCGCTCTCTGAGGAAACCGTCCAGCTTGCGTCGGCCTTATGTTTGGTTTTTCGACTTGTCTTCGAAATAGTATGGGCTTTGTGAAACGTCAAAGACGCCTCTGTCGAACAACTCGTCCACCTCTTTTGGCAGCATGCGCTGCATTATTTCGTAGCGAGCAGCATGCAGAAGTTTGAACGCACCATTGGTGTCTACGGTGCCCATGTAATCTTCAACGTCCTCAAGTGTTTGCATGTGAAGTGGCTGGTGGAAAAACTGCATCAACTCCGCAAGCGTTGCATGAACCCGCATCAAATCTCGTAGAGAAACAACTGTAGTTTGATCCGGTGAAATGTTTTCGTCGATACCGTGGTAGGCAAGCTCAACTATGTTGTTAGAAAACTCTTGTTCCATGTTGTCTCAGCATGAATTCCCTGTGTAACATTGGACACTCATACATCTCGCAGCATTGGTCAAGAAGGGCTGATGTTGTCGAAAAGCTCGGCTTGAGAAGCGCGCTGATGTGATTGTTTTGAGCGACCAGCGTTGATCTTACGCCATCGCGGGGCCTGTTGGGCGCAGTTTGGCGAGCTTGCGGAGGTTTTGGGCGGTTGCTGCGAGGAGGAATTCGTCTTTTGCGCCATTTGGTCCGCGAAGGCGCAAGCGGTCGAGCCGCATGATCTTCTTGAGGTGCGCGAAGAGCATTTCGACCTTCTTTCGTCGCCGGCTGGCATCTGTTTTGGCAATCTGGCGTGCTTGATCACGCGCTGCCTCGTGGACATGCCGTGAGACGATGCGGGCATCTTTGTTGGGCGTGCAGCGTTCTTTGAGGGCGCAGGTGGAACAGTGTGTCTTGCTGGCGTAGTACCGTTTGATGCCATCCTTGCTAACGCCGGTGCGTGGGGTGCGCATCTTGCGCCAGTACTTCTTGAGGGGTTTGCCACCAGGGCAGGTGTATTCGTCTGTGGCTGGATCGTAGCGGAACTCGAGATTAGAGAATGTTCCGTCTTTGCGATCTGATTTGTCAATCACGGGGACATGCGGCTCTATGTCTTGATCGACCAACCAACCCAGCATGTTGCCAGAGCCATAAGCAGTGTCCGCAGCCAAGCGATCCGGAAAGAGATCAAACCTGTCTCGCGTGCGGGTCAGCATTGTTTGGGTTGCCCCAACCTCAGCCGGACGGATGGCGCGGGTCGCCTCGACATCCAGAATGATCGCATGGTCAGTATCGATCAGGTAATTGGTCGAATAGGCGAAGAATGCAGGCCCCTTCAGCGCACCCGTCCATTGGCTGGCGGGATCAGAGAAGGATGTGAACTTTGGTGTCACCTCGCTTGCGGCGCCAAAAGCGGCGTCATCCAGGGTCTCAAGATATTCCTGCACGGCCCTTGGCACGGCCGCCGGATCTATCTGCGCTGTTTCCCATTCTGCCTTTGGCGCTGAGTATTGCTTGTTCGCGTCGGCTTGGATGATACTGGCATCCGTCGCAAAGGTCTCGCCGCCAACCAAGCCCTCCGCCATGCAGCGTGCCACGACGGTTTCGAATAAATGCCGGAAAAGATCGCAGTCACGGAACCGTCCATGTCTGTTCTTGGAGAAGGTCGAATGATCCGGGATCGGATCTGAGAGGTCGAGCTTGCAGAACCAGCGATATGCGAGGTTCAGATACACCTCTTCGCAGAGCCGACGCTCGGACCGGATGCCAAAGCAGTACCCAACCAGCAGCATCCGGATCATCAGTTCCGGATCAATCGACGGGCGGCCGGTGTGGCTATAATGATCCGCCAGATAGGTACGGATGCTGCTCAGATCGACAAACCGATCAATCGCACGCAGTAGGTGATCCGGCGGAACGTGATCTTCAAGCGAGAACTCATAGAACAAGGCCGCCTGCGCTTCCTGCTTCGATCCCATCATCGCAATCAACCTCCAGTACCAATACCGAAATTGAATCAGCGATCAACTCGCCAAACAAGCTGAGTTTTTCAACAACATCGGCTCACCGCAGACTTTCATAGCACTCTCAGTCTTTGGCGCTTATGTAGTCGCTGAGACCCTCACGGCCAACATCGCACCCTTATTCGCCACTGCGTCGCTTTGGAGGGCAGCGCCCGGACCTCGGGGTGGGTGCGAAGCGCCCTCCCCATGGGGGAGGTCCGGGCGCTGCCCGCCGGTGCCGGACGGAAGGGTAGATGGGGCGCTTGCGTTGATTGTGGGTTGCACCCACCCTACGATTTGTCGTTACCGTACCTTCAGCGTTGCCAGCCCGATCATCGCCAATATCAGCGAAATGATCCAGAACCGGATCACGATCTGTGGCTCGGCCCAGCCTTTTTTCTCGTAGTGATGATGGATCGGGGCCATCAGGAAGACCCGTTTGCCGGTGCGTTTGTAATAGGCGACCTGGATGATGACCGACAGCGCCTCGGCCACGAACAACCCACCGACGATGGCCAGCACAATCTCATGCTTTGTCGCGACCGCAATGGCCCCCAGCCCGCCGCCAAGCGCCAGTGATCCGGTGTCCCCCATAAAGACCGCCGCGGGCGGTGCGTTATACCACAAAAACCCCAGCCCGCCGCCGATGAGTGCGGCGGAAAAGATCAGGATTTCGCCGGTTTGCGGCACGTAATGCACGTCCAGATATTCGGTAAAGTCGGTCCGTCCAACCGCATAGGAGATAATCCCAAAGGTCGCCGCTGCGATCATCACCGGCATGATTGCCAGCCCGTCCAACCCGTCGGTCAGGTTGACCGCGTTGGCCGCGCCCACGATCACAATGATCGCAAACGGGATGAACATGACCCCGAGGTTGATCAGCGTATCCTTGAAGATCGGCAGCGCCAGTTGGTTGGTCAGGTCGTCAGGGTGGTAGGCTGCGGCCCAATAGCCAGCGATGCCTGCGATCAGGATCCCCAGCAGGATCCGGATTTTGCCCGACACGCCCGCCGTGTTTTGTTTCGACACTTTGGCATAGTCATCCGCAAAGCCGATCATCGCGAAGGACAGGGTCACAAACAGCACCATCCAGATGAACGGGTTGTCGAGCCGCGCCCAGAGCAGGGTGGATGTTGTCAGCGCCCCAACGATCAAAAGCCCGCCCATGGTCGGCGTGCCCGCCTTTTCAAAATGCCCTTCCGGCCCGTCGCTGCGGATCGGCTGCCCCTTGCCTTGCTTGCGTCGCAAAACATTGATCAGTGGTGGCCCGAAGATGAATCCGAACAGAAGTGCCGTCATGAACGCCCCGCCCGCCCGGAACGTGATGTACCGGAACAGGTTGAAGAAGTCGCCGCCATCTGAGAGTGCCGTGAGCCAGTATAACATGGGATACCTTATTGTTCTTGAGGGCGCCGATGCCCCAATTTGCGGATGGCGTCAACGATCAGGCTGACCTTGCTGCCTTTGGACCCTTTGACGAGCACCACATCGCCCGCATCCACAAGGCTTGAAACTTTTGGCACCAGATCGCTGGCCCGTTCGGCCCATTGCCCGCGTTGCCCTTCAGGCAGGGATTGCCACAGGTGGTGCATCAAGGGGCCGGAGCAGTGCACCAGGTCCAGCTTTTGCAGGTCTGTGTTGTCCGCGATGGCGCGGTGCATGGCGACCTCATCCGGACCCAGTTCCAGCATGTCGCCAAGGATCGCAACCCGCCGTCCCTTGATCGTCCGCCCAACATTGTCATGCGGTTTGCTGGCCGCGATCACCTCAAGCGATGCGGCAAGCGATGTGGGGTTGGCGTTGAAGGCGTCATCGACCAGATCGATGGTTTCATCTACTTTGGCCCCGTCGATCACGATGACCTCGCGTGTGCCCCGCCCTGCGGGGGGCACCCATTGCGCGATGTCGAGCGCGGCGCGCACCGGATCAGCTCCAAGCGCGTCGGTGACTGCCAATACGCCCACGGCATTCATCGCGAAATGTCGCCCGGGCACGGATAGTTTGAAAAGGTAGTCATGCCCCCGGCCCTTGGCCCGGATCACGGTGACATCGCCGGACAGTTGCACATCCTGCACCGTCCAGTCAGCACCGGTTTCCCCAAACAGCACTTGCTGTGCCGCATGCTGGCTGGCGTGGTCGCGCAGGATCTGGCTGGTTTCGATATCCGCGTTCAGGATGGCGACCCCACCGGGCACCAACCCATCGATGATCGCGGCCTTTTCCCGTGCAATCCCGGCCAGATCGTCAAAAGCGGCCAGATGGGCGGCGGCCACTGTGGTGATCATGATCGCATCGGGTTGGGTCATTTCCGACAGCGGGGCGATTTCGCCCGGATTGCTCATCCCAATCTCGATGATTGCGTAATCTGCATCTGTTGGCATCCGCGCCAAGGTCAGGGGCACGCCCCAGTGGTTGTTGTAGGATGCTTCTGCGGCGTGGCATTTGCCTTGCCGTGACAGCACGGTCAGCAGCATTTCCTTGGTAGAGGTTTTGCCGACGGAGCCGGTGATTGCGGCGATCCGGGCCTTGGTCCGGGCACGGGCGGCGCGGCCCAGCGCAGCGAGTGCTTCGAGCACATCCGGCACGATCAAGAGCGGCGCATCATCGGCGACACCTTCAGGACGGTGGGTGACCAATGCGGCGGCAGCCCCTTTGTCAAGCGCCTGGGCCACAAAGTCATGCCCGTCCCGCAGATCCTTCAGCGCCACGAAAAGATCACCGGGCCTGATCGTGCGTGTGTCGATGGATACGCCATGCGCCTGCCAGTCAGTTGCCGCCTGCCCGCCGGTTGCGGCTGCGGCATCGGCAGAGGTCCAGAGAGGCGTCATATCCGCCCCTCTAATGCGGCCACAGCCACGCTGGCTTGTTCGACGTCGTCAAAAGGCAGCACGCTGTCGCCCACGACCTGCCCTGTCTCGTGCCCTTTGCCTGCAATCAGCAACGCGTCACCGGGGGCGAGCATGTCGATGCCGCGGAGGATGGCTTCGGCACGGTCGCCCACTTCGGTGATGCTGTTGCTACCGGCTGCATTCACCGCCCCGGCCATCACCGCGGCCCGGATGCTGCCGGGATCCTCGGAGCGTGGGTTGTCATCGGTCACGATGACGATATCGGCGTTTTGCGCAGCGGCGGCCCCCATTAAGGGCCGTTTGCCCGCATCCCTGTCGCCGCCTGCACCCACGATCACGATGATCCGCCCCATCACATGCGGGCGCATCGCCTTGAGCGCTGTTTCGACCGCATCAGGTGTGTGCGCGTAATCCACAAACACCGCCGCCCCGTTTTCGCGGGTGGCGGCCAATTCCATGCGGCCATGAACCGTGCCCAGACGCGGCAGGGTGTCAAAGACCTGCGCCGGATCACCGCCGGCGGCGATGACCAGACCGGCGGCAAGCAGCACGTTGTCGGCCTGAAAACCGCCAACCAAATCAAGCCGCGCCTGATAGGGTCGGTCCTGCCAGGTGAAAAGCAGGTCCTGCCCCGTTGCATCGAAACGCTGGCCGGTCAGGCGCAGCCGGGCATCGGCGGATCGTCCAACGCCGATCACCTCTTGCCCGCGGGCGGTACATATTTCGGCGACTTCTGCCCCTTTGGAATCGTCCAGATTGATCACGGCGACCCCATCATCGGGCAGCACCCGTTTGAAAAGGCCCATCTTGGCCTCGAAATAGGCGGCGAAGGTTTCGTGGTAGTCAAGATGATCCTGCGTGAAGTTGGAAAACCCCGCCGCCGCCAGCAGCACCCCGTCAAGGCGACGTTGGTCGAGCCCATGCGATGATGCCTCCATCGCAACATGGGTGACGCCTTTTTGTGCGGCCTGTGCCATGACCCGGTGCAGCGTGATCGGTTCGGGCGTTGTGTGTTTGAGCGGGTGGGTCCATGCGCCTTCGACCCCGGTGGTACCCAAATTGACCCCGGCGATGTCCATCTCTTCCCAGATTTGGCGACAAAAGGTGGAGATTGAGGTTTTCCCGTTTGTCCCGGTGACCGCGACAACAGTACCCGGATGTGCCCCGAACCAAAGCGACGCGGTTTGCGCCAGCGCCTGACGCGGGTCTTGTGCGATAATCAGGGCGGCATCGGATGCGGCCAGTTCCGCTTGCGCGATTTTGGCCCCTTCTGCATCCGTCAGGATCGCCGCTGCCTGCATCCGCAGGGCGTATTGGATAAATTCGCCGCCATGGACCCGCGCGCCGGGCAAGGCTGCAAACAGGAACCCCGGTTTTACCTCGCGGCTGTCAACGGCGATGCCGGTGATCTGCGCCTCTGCCCCGCCTTGTGCCCGTAATCCAAGTTCTGCCAGAGATGTCATCGCCTGCCCCGTCCTAGTTCGAGGTGAGTGTTACACCGATGGATTGCGGCATGTCCACTTGTGGTCTGAGGCCCAGCAGCGGCGCGATCCGCCGGATCATTTCCGCGGCAATTGGCACGGCCGTCCAACCGGCGGTGCGGCGCGGTTTGTCGCCGGAATTTTCGGATGGTTCATCCAGCGTCACAATCAACACATATTGCGGGTCATTGGCTGGGAAGACGGAGGCGAAGGTCGCAATGACCTTGTCGTCATAGTAGCCCGCCCCGGATGTGCGCGGTTTGTCCGCCGTCCCGGTTTTGCCGCCAACGGCGTATCCCGGCACCTCACCAAAGGATGCCGTTCCGCGTTCGACCACTTGCCGCAACATGGAAACCGAGCGTTGCGCGATCACTTCGCGCATCACGCGCGGCCCTGTCGGCGCGTCAGGGGTCCGCAGCAGGGTTGGTTCGACCTGTGTGCCGCCATTGGCAAGGGTCGCATAAGCTGCGGCCAGATGCAGTGGCGACGACGACAGTCCGTGCCCGTAAGAGATTGTCATGGTTGAGATTTCCGACCAGTTACGCGGCAATAGCGGTTTGCCGGTTGGGCCTTCGACCATTTCAACCGGGGTTGGTTCAAGGAACCCAAGCGAGCCGAGGAATGCCTTTTGCCGTTCCGCCCCGATCATCATCGCGATCCGCGCGGTCCCGATGTTTGATGATTTGACGATTACATCCGTGGTGCTGAGTTCGGGGCCGTAATCATGGAAATCCCTGATCCGGAACCGGCCCCATGTCAGCGGCCCCTGCGTGTCGATCAGCGTATTGGGGTTGACCAACCCAAGCTCCATCGCCTGTGCAACGGCAAAGATTTTGAACACTGACCCTAGTTCATAGACCCCCTGCACCGCCCGGTTGAAGAGCGGGCTGTCGGATTGGTCGCCTGTGGTCAGAACGCGCGGTCGGTTATTGGGGTCAAAATCGGGAAGCGAGACCATCGAGATAATCTCGCCCGTATGCACATCCATCAGGACCGATGCCGCACCTTTGGCGTTCATCAGGGACATGCCGCCCGCCAGCACCTGTTCTGCGGCGGCCTGCACCGTCAGGTCAAGCGACAATTCCAGCGGCGCCCCTTCGTTGGCCGGATCGCGCAGGAACGCATCGAATTTCCGTTCGACACCCGCAACGCCGATCACTTCGGCGCTTGCCACCCCTTCGCGCCCATAGCTGGCCCCGCCCAGGATATGCGCAGCAATTGGCCCGTTGGGGTAAAGCCGCATTTCGCGCGGACCAAAGAGCAGGCCGGGCGAGCCAAGGTCGTGCACCGCCTGCATCTGTTCGGGGCTGATCTGCCGTCTGATCCAGAGGAACTTCCGGTCGCCGGTGAAATCCTTGATCAGTTCATCCTTGTCCAGCTCCGGGAAAATATCTGCCAGACCGGTCGCAGTATTGATTGGGTCAATCATGTCGCGCGGATGGGCGTAAAGCGAATGGGTTTCCAGATTAGTCGCCAGCAAGCGCCCATTTCTGTCAACAATATCAGCGCGTTGCCCGATGATCGGGTTGCCAACGGCAGAGGCGCGCGGCTCTTCCGGAACCGACGATGCTAACGTACCCATACGCCCGCCGATCACGATGAAGGCGCAGAAAAACGCAAGCCCCAGCACCAGAAGCCGCCCCTCGGCGCGTTGCCGGGCCTTGTCAGCCATTTCTTCGTGCCGACGGCGTTTGTTTTCAGCTTCTATGGCGGCGGGGTCTTCACCGCGCGCGCGCGCCTTGAGGATACGGGCAAGGGGGCGAAGCGGTGTCCTCATAGCGGGTTCTCGATATCGGCAAAGGCGTCTGCGGAAAGCTCAATCGGGTTAATGATCGGGCTGATCGGCGGGATCGGATAGATGATCTGATCGACCGCGCCAAACGCGTCGGGCATCAGGGGCAACAGCCCTAACCGGTCGAAATTCAGTTCTGCCAGATCGGCCAGACGGTCGGGTCGGTTCAAATAGGCCCATTCCGCCCGCAACATACCCAGTCGTTCATGGGCCGCGCCGATGCGGGCATGCAGAATGCGCATATCCTTGATCGATTGCTGCGTCTTGTAGTTTTCCTGATAGGCCCAAAAGGCCAGCCCCATCACGGCAAGAGCGGCGAAAACATATAAAAAACCACGCATTACCTGCCCCTCCTTTGTTTTTTTATGGGCATGCCGAGCACGCCCGGGTCGATATCTTCGGCTGGCGCATCGGTACGGATAGCCACCCGCAGTTTGGATGACCGCGACCTTGGGTTTTCCGCCAGTTCCTGTTCATCCGGCCCGATGGCCTTGCGGCTTTTGACGGTGAAGGCCGGGGTGATCTGTTCGGCCTCTGGCGCGTAACGATTGGCGTTGGCCGTGTTGCCGGACCGCGCCTGGATGAACCGTTTGACCATCCGGTCCTCGACCGAGTGGAAGGTCACAACAGCCAGTTGCCCGCCCGGTTTGAGCGCGCGTTCGGCGGCCATCAACCCTTCGGCCAATTCTACATATTCGTTGTTCACGGCGATCCGCAGCGCCTGAAAGGTCCGTGTCGCGGGGTGTGATTGCCCCGGTTTGGCGCGGGGCAGGCAGGATTCCACAACGCGGGCCAGTTGACCGGTTGTCATCAGGGGCCGCGCCGCGACGATGGCCTTGGCGATGCGGCGCGAGGCCCGTTCTTCACCGTAAAGATAGATGATATCGGCGAGTTCACTTTCATCCGCGTCGTTGCAAAGATCCGCCGCCGATGGTCCATCCTGCGACATGCGCATATCGAGCGGCCCATCCCGCATGAAGGAAAAGCCCCGTTCGGCCAGATCAAGCTGCATGGAGCTGACCCCAAGGTCCAGCACGACCCCGTCGAGGTCAGACCCGTATTCATCCAGCTTCGAGAACACACCCTGTTTCAGCACGATCCGGTCGCCATAGTCGCCAACCCAATCGGCAGCCATGTCAAAGGCCAGCGGGTCACGGTCCACCCCGATCACCTGATCGGCCCCGGCGGCCAGCAGAGCGCGGGTATAGCCGCCATTGCCAAAGGTGCCATCAAGCCAGACCCCTGAAACGGGAGAGACCGCTGCGATGAGCGGTCGGATCAGAACGGGAATGTGAGGCGCGGCAGCGTCGGTCATGGGTCTACTCGTCCAGCAGGATGAGCGGATCGAAGCCATCCTCGTGCTCGGCCAGCCAGCCGCTGATATCCTCTGCCACCTCTTCGGCAAAGACGTCCGCCTTCCATATCTCGAAATGATCACCCATGCCGCTGAAAGCCAGATCACCATCAGTGATGCCCAGTTTTTGCCGCTGCTTGAGCGGCATGACGGTGCGCCCGTCCTTGTCCACGTCCAGTTTGATGGATTGGCCGATGATCAGGCGCTGCAATTTCTTTTTGTTGGCAGAACCACGCGGCAAGGCATTGATCTGCGCCATGACCTTGCCGAATTCATCGACAGTATAGCCGTGCAACTCGTTCTTCAGATGATCGCCATAGAGCAGATACATGCGGGGGCTCAGGCCGGGCGTCCATTCCGGATCGCCTGCTTCGAGTACACGACGAAAATCGGCCGGGATCGACATGCGCCCCTTGCCGTCCACCCGCTGGGTGTGTTCGCCTGTGAAACTCAGAACCACTGTCCCTCGGTCCTTACCTGTTCAAGCCCCCATGAAAACCTAACGCCAGATATGAAAACGGCGGATTGATCTGCTGCCACTGATCAATCCGCCGCTTCCGCCCCTCTTTGGGGGAAAGTCCGATCGCGCGTGCCACCTGGGGGGATGTCTGCTCGCTCACGCGCCGGATCTGGTTGGGTAATAACGAAGCCTGTATGAAACCTGCTTTTGCCGGTTGGGGTTCTTAAGTCGCCCCGTTTGAAGTCTGTCCGTCGTTACCGTGGAACTGTTGTGGCATCAGTTGGGTCACCGATCAACAGTTTTTTGGGAATTCATGGTACCACATGGTGTTTTCGAGGACGCTTCGGAACAACATATTGAGGTAATGGGCTTTGATCTGCCATATTTGTAGCGATACTGTACTTATGCAACACAACATGTAGTGGAAACAGCACCGCTTTGCGGCTGTTCCAGAAATTCCCAAGTTTTTTCGGACTAGCAGGTGTTGATGCCAGATTTGGGGGCTCAACACGCTGCCTTCGGCATCAATCATGGGTTCGAATCCTATAATTTGATTCGTTCAACCTATCGATTCCATGATTTCCCGGAACCTTGCCCTATCGGTAAATGTCGCGCGCCCAGCGCTATTTCATCTGAAACTGTAGCGGCAGCAGATAGGGAAATGATGTCGTGGGGTCGGTTTCGATCCGCATGATCGGCCCCATCCATTCACCCCATTTCTTGTTTATTGGACAATCGGCCAAATGCGCCTTCGCGGCGTCCAGATCATCGGTTTCGAAATATCCAAACAGCGTCAGCCCATGCCGGAAGATGTTGTAATTGGCGATACCGGCCTTGCGCAGGGTATCCAGCATCTCTGGCCAGATCTCGTCATGGCGTTTCTTGTACTCTTCCTCATATCCCGGACGGACTTCGAGAACCCAAGCATAGGATGCCATTACGCGCCCTCCTTCCAGTTGTTGAAGCAATCGCGCAGGGCGATGATTTCGGTCAGGACATCCTCGAACAGCGTGTTCATATAATCCTGATGCACTGGTTCGATGGCCAGCGCGCCGTTGTAGCCAGCATCCCGCAGGGTGCCGAACACGGCGGGGAAATTCAGCGTCCCATGCGCGAACTTGGTCTGAAGTGCCCCCATCTTCGCTTGCCGCAGATGCACATGGGCAGCGTGGGGGGCGAGCACGTCAATCTCTGCCTGTCGGTAGCCAAGGCAGGCGAAATGCGAATAGTCGAGCGCGAGTTTGATCCCTGTTTCCGCGACCAACCGCAGGACGATATCGGGTGCCTCTGCAAAGGAATGCACATGTGGTTCAATGCAAAGCTGGGTTTTGTAGGGTTTGGACAGGGCCACCATTTCGCTGAGCGATCTGATTGAGACCTCTTCGGCCTGTTGGCGGCTTTGCCCCGGATTGACCACGCCGGGCAGAATGAAGATGGTGTCGATCCCAGCGGCGTCGGCGAAGCTCAGCACCTGTTCGAGATCGGCCAGATTGTCGCCCAGCGTACCCAGTTGCGCCAGATTGCGCCCGTCGAGCCCATCACCGAAGAGGTGGTAGTAGTTGGGCAGCCGCACGCCCAGATCGCCAAGCTGGGCCGCCGCCCCTTTGGGGTCCGCCAGTATCTGCGCCTTATCAAGGGCCGAGCGGTAGAACAGCCCAACATCTAGCGCGCCGATACCCAGCGCGTTGGATATCCCTGCCGCCTCTGTCAATGTGCAGGATGGCAGCGACCACGAGGTGAGTGACAGATACATTGCTTACCCTCCGATTTTTGCCAGTTGTCCGGTGGCGGCGGACCGGTACATCGCATCCAGCGCCTCGGTCACGCGTGCGCCGCATTCGGCGTTGGATGCGTTGACCACGTTTTCGCCCGCGCAGAGTTTCGCAAAGACCCGCACCGGCAGCGTGCCGTCATATTCCGCCTCTTGTGGTGATATCTCAAACGCCTCTTCCGCCCCGTCCAACCGGCTAAGCGTCAGTCGCGCCCTTTCATTGTCGAACATGATCATGCCTTCGGTGCCAAAGATGCGGATATCCATATGCATCCCCTTATGTTTTGGCGTTGTCGATGACCCCGACAGCGCCACCGTGGCCCCGTTGGTCGTCCGCGCGCAGGCGGCATCATAGTAGTCCACGCCCGATTTTGACTTGCCGTCCATGCAATAAACGCTGTCAAACCGCAGGTCGGCGACGTGGATCAGCCAGGCCAGTGAATGGGACATCTGCCCCCAGCCATACCCCCCTGCCTTTTGTGGGTCTGCCCAGGTTGAGGCGGGCGGGCGGAACATTTCGCCTTCGGTTTCCAGCATCGGTTCGCCTGCAAAAAGGTCCTCTAGCGCCGACCCCATCTGGCAGATCGCATGTCGCACCTCGCCGATCCGGCCCTGCTGCACCCAGTCTGCGGCCTGTGCGGTGAAGCTGGTGAAGTTGCTGCCTGTTGGCACCAGCACTTCCTTACCGGCCTGGGCCGCAGCAGTGGCGATGGCCCGACCATCCGCCTCGGTCGTGGCCATTGGTTTTTCGACAAGTACATGACACCCCGCCTGCAGCGCTGCGATGGTGGGGGCCGTGTGGGCCGTGTGCGGTGTTGATACCATGACGCCGTCAAGATTTTCGTGGGCCAGCATGTCGTCCAGATTTTGATACTGCGCGTGGATACCGAATTTTTCGCCTGCAAGCCGCAGCCGTTCTGCATCAAGATCGCAGATCGCTACCACCTCAGCCTCTGAGCAGTCGCGGATGGTCGGGATGTGGTTCACCGTCGCCCACCAGCCGATGCCGACAACGCCTATGCGTGCGCTCATGTCTTGTCCTCCGAAGCGTCCTGCACGACGGTGGAACGATAGACGTTTTGCATATGCTCTTCCGCCGCCATTGCCGCTGCTGCCGGGTCTTTGGCTTTTAACGCCTCGAACAGTTTGCGGTGATCCTTGAGGCTTTGTTCCAGCAGGTCAGGATTTTCAGAGGCGCGCCTGCGAAACTCCAGCCCCAGTGAATTCAGGCTTTCGCCAATCCGTTTCAAAAAGGCATTGCCGCAGCCGATCCAAATCGCCTCGTGAAAGCGCAGGTCGGCCACGCGGAATGCCTGCGGGTCCGACAGGGTTTCGACCTGCGCGTCCAACATGTGTTCAAGCGCGTCGATTTCATCGTCCGACATGTTTTGGGCGGCCCTGCGCGCAACGTCGCCTTCGATCAACGATCGCGCATCGTAAAGTTCGCGCAGATTGAGATCTTCGAGCGACAGGAAGAACCGGATCGGCCCCAGCAGCGCGTCACCATCAAGCTGGCTGATAAAGGCCCCGCCCCCCTGTCGCACATTGACCACGCCCAGGATCGCAAGCCCCCGGATCGCCTCGCGTACCGACGGGCGTGAGACATCCAGCATCTCTGCCAGTTCCCGTTCGGGGGGGAGTTGGTCGCCGGGGCGCAGGGCGCGTGATGTCACCATTTCCAAAATGCGCTTGGCCACCATCTCGGCCAGTGATTGCCGCGCGATTGGGGCCTCTTGTTGAAAGATTGATGGTTTGGCGCCCATAGTCAGGTTCCCTTTTGGTCCGTGCGGGGTGTTGTGGTCAGCAACCCCGCAAGATTGATCCGGGGTGCAATCACAGAGGCGATCAGCAAGATGCCGATGACCCCGGTTTGAATGTGCCCGGTAATGTTCAGCAAGGCCATGCCGTTGCGCAGGTTCAGCACAATCAGCACCGCCAGAAGGGTGCCCCAGAGGCTGCCAGAGCCCCCGAAAATGCTGACGCCACCCAACAGCACCATTGTGATGATGTCCAGTTCGAACCCGCTGGCCACATCGCCGCGCACCGCCCCGACCCGGGCGGCAAAAAGGAGCCCCGCCAGCGCCGAGATTGCACCTGATGCGATAAACAGCGTCATCTTGTGGCGCGCCGTGTCGATCCCGGCGAAATCCGCCACGTCGCGGTTATTGCCGATCAGATAGGTTTTGCGCCCGAACCCGCTGCGCTGCAGGATGACATAAAAGAGCCCGAAAAGCAGGAAAAACAGGATGATTGACAGGGGCAATTGCCCGATCAGCCCTTGCTGGCCCAGCGCATCGAACCAGTCTGGGAAATCGGTGATCCCCCGATCCTCCACCAGTACCCGTGCCAGCCCCCGAAACCCGATCAGCGAGGCCAGTGTCACTACCAATGACGGCAAACCAACCCGGGCAATGAAATACCCGTTCAGCGCCCCGCCCGCGACCCCGATCACCATCACGATGCAGCAGGCCAAACCCGCAGGCACCCCATTTGCAAAGAGAAACCCAAAGCTACACGCCGCAAGCCCCATCATCGACCCCACCGATAAATCGATTTCGCCGTTGATGATGATCAGCGTCATCACAAGTGCGACGATGATCTTTTCAACCGACAGTTGGAACAGGTTGATCTGGTTGGAGAAGGTCAGGAATTGCGGGGACAGCACCGTGTTTGCCGCGATGATCAGCAGCAATGCGGCCAGCAGAAACCCTTCCCAGCTTTTGAGCCTGGACAGCATGGTCATTCCGTGGCCCCCCGGTTTGTTGATGCCAGTTCTTGCGCGATCCGTTCCTCGGCCTTGCGGTGTTCGCGCGCCTGCCGTGCCGCCATCAGCCGCCGCATCAACAGCGCGTCCGTGGCGACTGATAGCAGGATCAGCACGCCTAGCACCGCCTCGCGCCAGAACTCACTCACCAATTGCCAGCGCACGAGGCTGGTATCGATCAGGTCAACAAGGATCGCACCCAGCAGCGCCCCGAACACGGTGCCGGAGCCGCCAAAGATGTTCACGCCCCCCACGACGGATGCTGCAACAGATTTCAGCTCTAGCCCCAGTCCAGCCACCACTGTGATTGTGCCAAACCGCGCCAAAAACATGAAACCACCCAAGCCTGCCAAGGCCCCGGCGAGAACGAAGGCGACGAAGACTGTTTTGCGCGTGTTGATGCCGGCCATTTCCGCCGCCTCCGGGTTGGACCCAATTGCATAAAGCTTGCGCGCCGCCCGCAGCCTTGTCAGCGCGATATGGACGAGCATGACCACAACCACCGCCGCCACAAACGCTGCCCGGAACTGCATCTGTCCCCATTGCCAAAGCACGGTGTTCGGAAATGAGACCAACCAATCAGGCAAGTTCGCCGTCGAGATTGATTTGGAGTCCGAATATTCGACCAAGGCCGACCGAAACAGCGCCAATGTGCCCAGCGTCACGATGATCGACGGCACTTTGGCAAAGGCCACCAGTGCCCCGTTTATCGCGCCAAACATCGCCCCCAGGCCCATCGCATAGGCGATCAGAATAACCGGTCCCAGATCAGGGTTGTTGGTGATCAGACTGCCGGTGGCGAAGGCCACGAACCCAACGGTGGACCCGATCGACAGGTCGATATTGCGGGTGATGATGACCAGTGTCTGCGCGGTGGCAAGCAGCGCCATGATCGCAACGGAACTGGAAATCCGGTTGAACAGTCGCCCGTTCAGGTAATTGGGCACCACAAGTGAAAAGAAAAACAGAACCGCCACGACAACAAGCAAGAGCGCCAGAATGCGCAGCGCCTGTGGATTGAGCCTATCCAGGACGCGCATTATGACGCCTCCCTTGTCTCTGCGTGGCCAGTCGCCAGAACCATGATCCGTTCCTGTGTGGCCTCGTCGGCCGAAAGCAGGCCCATCTGCTGCCCTTCGCGCATCACCAGAATGCGGTCGCCAAGGGCCAGCACCTCTGGCAGGTCGGACGAAATCACGATGGCCGCCCCACCGGCTGCTGTGAATTCCCGGATCAGGTCATGCACTTCGGCTTTTGCGCCCACATCGATCCCCCGCGTCGGTTCGTCAAAGATCAGTATCTCGGGGTTCATGTTCAGCCATTTGGCGAGCATCACCTTTTGCTGGTTGCCGCCCGATAGTGTCCCAACCGGAATTTCGACATCCGGCGTGCGGATATTCAGCCGGGTCCGGTAGTTCTCTGCCACCTCACGTTCGGCATCCTGATTGAGGATGCCCCATCGGTTCAGAAAGCCGCCCAGTGTGGCCACGCTGATATTGGCCCGGATCGGCATCGGCATCGCCAGCCCAAGCTTGCGCCGGTCTTCGGATACATAGGCGATCCCGGCATCCATCGCCTGACGCGGATGTGTGATCTGATGATCCTGTCCAAACACGCGAATGGTTCCTGACGTCGCTGGTTCCACCCCAAAGATCGACAACGCAACATCAGTGCGCCGCGCCCCGACAAGGCCCGCCATGCAGATCACCTCGCCCCGGTGCAAAGTGAAATCGATATCTTCGAAAACACCCGACAGGGTCAGTTTTTCGATCTGTAGCGCGACTGTGTTTTGTGCGGTGCTGGGCGCCTTGTTGAGGTAATTGCCGACATCGCGTCCGACCATTTCGGCGATCATGCCATCAGGCGTGACCTCTGCGATGTCCCGCGTTGAGATATGGCCGCCGTCCCGGATCACGGTCACGCGGTCGGCAATCTCAAAAATCTCTTCCAGACGGTGAGAGATATAGACAACGGCGACGCCTTCGGCGGCCAGTGACCGCGCGATCCCGCGCAGCCGCGTGGCCTCATGCGCGGAAAGCGATGCGGTGGGTTCATCCATGATCAGGACCCGCACATCTTCTGACAGCGCGCGCGCTATCTCGACGGCCTGCTGTTCGGCCAAGGTCAGGCCGCTGGCGACCTGATCCACATCCATCTCCATCCCAATCCGCGATATCAATTCCCGTGCCTTGCATGCCTGTCGGCCGGGGCGCCGCAACAGACCTTCTGATCGCGCGCTGATAAAGATGTTTTCAGTCACGTCCAGATCCGGAAAGACCATAGGTTCCTGATAGATGGCCGCCACGCCCATATCACGCGCCGCCTGCGGGCCTTGAATTCTCGTTACTGTTCCATCGACATAGATCTCGCCCGCACTTGGTTGATAAATTCCGGTCATGATCTTGATCATGGTTGATTTACCCGCGCCATTTTCGCCC
Source organism: uncultured Paracoccaceae bacterium (assembly GCA_947503925.1). Classification (GTDB taxonomy): domain Bacteria; phylum Pseudomonadota; class Alphaproteobacteria; order Rhodobacterales; family Rhodobacteraceae; genus Yoonia. Next base: position 91,316 of record CANNFQ010000010.1, read on the forward strand.
ACAAGGGCGTGAACCTCGCCCGGGTGCAGATCAAGCGACAGGTCGGACAGCGCATGGGTCATCCCAAAGGATTTGGACATGCCACGCAACTGCATGATTGGCTGGGACATTTCGATCTCCGGTACAGTCCGCAACGGCTGGGACGTCGCCGCCGCAGACCGGTAGTGCCGCGTGCCTTACTGGGCGGCAGCCTCTACATTATCGCTTGTGTAGACGGTGAATGGCCCCATCAGGATGCGTTTGGAACCTGGCCGACCGGGGTCTTCCTCGATCGTGAAATCACCCATCCGGCCGGCGCTGAAGCTTTCACCGATATCACCGTTCAACTGCCTGGTCGCCAGACCATAGGCAGTGAAATAGGTCAGATATCCCAGATCGCGGAAATCCCACAGGGCGAATTCAGGCGCGCAACCATTCATGGTGTAGGACACCATTTCAGACGGCAGTCCCAACCCGGAGATTTTCACCTGATCGCACAACCCTTCGTCCTGCATCGCCTTGGCAGATGCCTGAATGCCGACAGTCGTTGGTGACATGATCACCCCAAGGTCAGGATATTGATCAACCAGCGACAAGGCGCGGTTATAGCTAACCTCTGCCTGATCATCGCCATAGACGATATCAACCAGTTCAATATTGGCGTATTTGTCGCCCTTCAAGGCCTCTTGCATGGATGCGATCCATGCGTTCTGGTTGGCCGCGTCAGGTGTGGCCGACAGCACCGCCATCTGCCCTTCGCCATCAAGGATCGAATGCGCCATGTCGGCCATCACCGTCCCGATGGAACCGAAATCCACCTGCGCGACAAAGACGTCCTCGCCCTCTCCGCCCGGAATGGGGCTGTCCCATGTCACGACGCGTGTTCCCGCCTCTTGCGCGGCCATGGCCGATGGGGCAATCTGGTCGCCTGCGTTATTGGACAACATCACCGCGCCCTGCCCTTGGGTTGCAGCGGTTGTCATGATCTCGATTTGACCGGCGACAGAGTTTTCCGGCGTTGGCCCGACAAACAATAACTCGCCCGTATTGCCCAGCTCTGCATGGGCTTCCTGCGCGCCTTCATTCGCCTGATCAAAGACCAGAATGCCCAGGAATTTAGGCAACAGGACCATGTCGACATCCTGACCGCCTTCCAATGCGGTTTGTGCCTGAGCGAGGCTTGCCCCGCTCATCATTAATGCGGCCAGAAGGCCAAGTGATTTTGCTGATTTCATCGTTTTCTCCTCCTAAAAACTTTGCTGGTGTTGTTGGGACCCCTAATGATCCGGGACCGGCTTGCGCGGGGGGGCACCCCGCAAGGCGCGGGCCAGATCATCGGCGACCAGCCCTTGCAATCGGCCAATCGCAGTTTCCGAATACCAGGCTGCGTGGGGCGACAGCAGGCAGTTTGGGGCGTTCCGCAATAGCGATCCCGCTGGCAGCGGTTCGGTGTGAAACACATCCAGTGCCGCCCCGCCGATCACGCCAGCGACCAGGGCGCTGGCAAGGTCATCCTCATTAATCAACTGCCCCCGGGCCGAGTTGACGATCATCGCGTGCGGCTGCATCTGTGCGAAGCGCGCGGCGTTGAAAAAGCCTGATGTTGCTGGCGTGCTGGGTGCATGCAGCGAAATCAGGTCGGCCTGCGACAGCAATGCATCTGCGCTGACAAGCGTGACACCCGCTGCTTGCGCCTGTTCAACCGTCACGCCGGGATCGGACGCAATGAACCGGAAGCCGAACCCATCCAACCGCCGCCTGACGGCAGAGCCGATTTGCCCCATCCCGAAAAACCCGATGGTTGTATCGTTAAACGGCTTCATCGGCATGCAGATCTTCACGGCGGCCCATTCGCCCCTGCGCACGGATGCGTCCAGTGGGGCAAGTTTGCGCAGCAATGTCAGGATGGTCGCGGATGTATGATCGGCCACCTCATCAGCACAGTAATCAGGCACATAGCCAACCTTCAGCTTGGCCTGCGCTGCTGCCGTCAGATCGATATTGTCATAACCCACGCCATAGCGGATCACGGTCGCGCCCGGTCTGATTGCCGCTGCCGCCTTGGGCCCAAAACGCGCAAATTGCACGGCTACCGCGTCGGCATCCGCGACGGCTGCTGCGACCTCTTCATCAATTTTGCATTGATGCGCGGAAAAGGCTGCACCTGCGGCAACCGCCGCCGCTTCCTCTGCCGCGAGCGAAGGGAATGTGTAATCGGTGACGACGACTTTCTGTGTCATGGACTTCCCTCCAGGTAATCATGGATGACTTCACCGGCGACGAGCGTGAAATCCGCCCGCCAAAAGGTCGCCTCCAACGGTTCAAGCACCGGCAGACGAAAGACGGGCAGTTGGGCATTGGGCCGTAGTTCGACAGTTGCGGGGCCAATCCATGCCTCATGAACGTCCAACTCTGTCAGCTTCCGGCTGGTCAGTTGTCGGATAGCGGGCCGCCCATCGATATGATCGATGGCCTTGAGGTTGATATTGGTCGCGAAATCAAAATGCGGCTTAAGGTCATCGGCATCGACTTTGCGTTGCTTGTAGGGTGTCGTGGCGGTGATCACGTCGATCCCGTTGCGTGCGACCCCGCCGACGATCAGATCACCTCGAAAATTCAGGCTTGGTTCGCCGAATTTCTTGGGCTGGCCATGGGTTTCACGCCCGTGGGCCACGCCGATGTCAGATGACAACACCAGATATGGTGAGTAGGCCCCAACCCGATCGCCCAGCCGCGCCCCGAACATCAAATTCGCTTCGCAATATGGTCCGATCCAGTCGGTGTCGTTCATCTTGTAGATATGCACGCAAGCAACATCACCCACCGGTTCCAGCGGTGGTGGCAGCAAGAATGCCATCGCGTCTGGATCCGTCCGCCAATAGGCCGTCAGGATTTCAGCATTGCGGAACGCGAACGGGAACGGTGGCACCATCGGCGCATCCCAGGGCGTGGAAAACCCACCTTGCCGGATGTCATCTTCGCTGGGTTTTTCGATGCCAAAGCGTCTGACGCCCATTCCCGCAAATCCCCCGTTTTGACAAAAAGGCGCTGGTTGTCGCCTGCCCTTTCACCATCTCCCTCGTGCCCTCGCAGATTGGCTTTGACAGATCGGCAAGGTCACATTACCAATTAATTGGTCATACCAATTTACATGAGTCAAGAAGGAATTCCTATCCCATGTTCGACCTTTCGCCGATCAACCTGCCTGACCTATCCGGTAAAACCATCCTTGTGACAGGGGCCGGTCGCGGGATTGGCGCGACCCTTGCCGGGCTGCTGGCAAGCAAGGGCGCGCGTGTCTATGCAGGGATTTTCGGGCACCCTGACCCGGTGACGGCCGTCCATCTGGATGGTTGCACCAAGGTCGATCTGGATGTGACTGATGCAGGCTCTGTCACCTCTGTCATCACCCAGATCAAGGCCGAGACGGGGGCGTTGGATGCGTTGGTAAATAATGCCGGGGCGATCACTCCGATTGGCCATGTTGACACCTTACCCACCGAATCCCTGCGTGGCGCGTATGAGGTCAATGCGCTTGGGCTGCACCGTATGTCCTGCGCCGCTTTGCCCTTGCTGCGGGCCTCCAAGGGGGTTGTGGTAAATGCGGGCACGGGAGCCGCCACGACCCCGATGGAAGGCTGGGCTGCCTATTGCAATTCAAAGGCAGCCGCCAGAATGATGACCCTGATGTTCGCCAAAGACCTTGAAACCAGCGGCGTACAGTTCTTTTTCATCGGCATCCCCCCCACAGATACCGAGATGCAGGCCGAAATTCGCACTGCGGGGCTGAACCCGATTAGCAAGATCGAACAGGACGATCTGGTGAAGCCCGAAGTCCCCGCCAGCGTCATGGCGTGGCTTTGCAGCGCGCCCGCGCGTAATCTGGATGAGGTCATATTGGACGTGCGCGACGATTTCTTTCGCGCAATGATGGCTGATACGGTGCAAGCGAGGGAGTGATCAGTGATGAAAGTCCAAACCGTCGAGGCGATCCCGGTATCCTATCAGGAACCGACGGATCACAACCGTTTTCGGTCTGTCTGTCTGGTCAAGATTACTGATAGCGATGGCCGCGTTGGATGGGGTGAGGCTTGTGCCTACTTCCCCGAAGCCACCCTAGCGGTGACAAAGATCATCGAAGGCCTCGCCCCGATTGTCATCGGCCAGCACCCCCTGCATGTCGAAGCCATCTGGCTGAAACTGAAGGAACATAGCTGGTGGTATGGCACCGGTGCAGGCATCGCGTCGCTGGCCATCTCTGGAATCGACATCGCCCTATGGGATCTGAAAGGCAAGGCCTTGCAGACCAGTGTGCTTGATCTTTTGGGTGGTCCGGTGCGGGATCGTTTACCCGCGATTGCCAGCTTGCACGGCACCAAAAGCAGCATTGACGCGATGGCCGAAGATATCGCCGCCCATACCGATACAGGGCTGCACGGGGCCAAGGTTGGTTTCGGTAAAGCTGGTGATGCCGATCTTGGCTTTGATGAGGCCCGCGATCTGGAGTTCGTCGACAAGGTGCAGGCCGCCATGGGGCCCGGCAAGGATTTGATGATCGATCTGGGGGTCAAGAATTTCTGGGACATTCCGACTGCCATTCGGCGCGCCCGGGCGTTTGAAGAACGCGGCGTTGCCTGGCTGGAAGAACCCTTGGGCCATGACGACCCTGAAGGCTATGCCGCCTTGCGCGCCGCATCAGGCATAAGCATTGCCTATGGTGAAAGGGAATGGAACGCCCGTGGGGTGGAAAAGATCGTTCAGACAGGCACGGTAGATGTTATTGGTCTGGATCCGGGGCGGGTTGAGGGGATCACCGGTTTCCGCAAGGCTGCCGATATTTGCGCCCTGAACCGGCGGCAGGCCAATGCGCATAACTTCTCGACCGCGATTGTGGGGGCCGCCAGTCAGGCGCTGAGCTTTGCCTGCCCGGCCTGTTATCTCCTTGAGCTACAACCGGATTATGGCCCGGCCCAGCGCGACCTTGTCGACCGCCCCATCTGGCATGTCGATGGTTATGTGGACATACCGGACGGGCCCGGGCTGGGGATCGCAGTTAACGAGGATCTTGTGGAATCGGCACGGATGGACCGGTAATCGCTATCCTGGACGGGGCGTTCAATACCCATGCCCTGTAGTTGGAAGCGTCATCATTGCCGTATTTGGCGTTGCATATTATGCAAACTTTATACAGTCTGACGCCATGGAACAATCCGCGACAGAACCCGTTGAATCTAGCGCCGCAGTTCCGCGAAAAAGACGCGGCGCGCTGATGGTTTATGAAAAGATGCGGGAGGATATCCAGTGGATGCGGCTCGCTCCGAGTTCCGCACTGGATGAGGTCGCTCTTGCGCAAACCTATGAGGTATCGCGCACGCCGATCCGCGAGGCGTTGCTACTCTTGGCGAATGAGGGCTTCGTGCAATTCTTGCAAAACCGCACCAGCATCGTCGCCCCCTTGTCTTTGCATAATCATGCAGCGTTTCTTGACACGTTTATCCTGCTTTCGCGCGGGTTGGCACGCGCTGCCGCATCGTGTGGGACGATCACGCCAGCCATGCTTGATCCATTCTTGCGACGGTTCGCGACCGCGATCACGGCCGGGGCGTTCGAGGAGGCCTTTCGCGCCCAGCTTAACCTTCATCGCTGCATCGCGGGCAACGCACAGAACCGCTTTCTCGCGAAGTATTTTCTGGAGGCGCAGGATGCCTCAGTCCGGATCAAGCTGCTTTATTACTTCCCTCATGTCACCGGCGCCGATCGTGAAGAGGCAATCCGCAGCCTGTCTGCTGTTGTGGATGCAATGGTCGCAGGTGACCCCGAAAAAGCCGACACAGCCGTGCGCGATGCCATCCTCTTTGAGGCGCGCGTCATTCAAGCGGGGCTGCACCCGCGTTACGGACATCAAATGAACCTTGGTACAGGAGCCGCATTATGACTATATTCGAAACCCGGCGCGCCCACGCAATCGCCCTGATGCAACAGGCCAATCTGGGCGCCCTGGCCTTTGTACCCGGTCCAAATTTTGCGTATCTGACGGGGGTGACACTGCATCTGATGGAACGCCCCACCCTTTACATCATCGCTGCAGACGGTGCCGAACATGCGCTGATGCCAAATCTGGAGCATCAAAAATGGCAGACGGACATGCCCCATGCCGCAACGGTTTATTGGGATGATCTGGATGGGCCGGGTGAAGGTTTTTCGAAGCTTGCGGATCAACTTGGGTTGGACAACCCGCTTGGGGTTGAGGGTCTACGGATGCGCGCGGCAGAATATCGCGCGCTGTCGGGTCTATTGGGATCCGATGCCCTGACTGATGCTGATGGCGTGTTGGCCGAGTTGCGCCTGATCAAGGATGCCGCCGAGATCGCCGATCTGCGTCGCGCCATTGCGATTAGCGAAACAGCCTTGGGCGAAACCTATGATGCCGGGATCGGCGGACAGACCGAAAGGCAGATTGCAGCCCGCCTGAAGACCGCCATGCTAGCCCATGGGGCCACCGGTTTTTCCTTTGAAGCTATCGTTTTGGGCGGCGGCGCCAGCGCCAACCCGCATGGCAATGCATCTGACCGACCCGTTGCCCCCGGTGACCCACTGTTGATCGATTTCGGGGCCAGCTATGGCGAAATGCATGCCGATATCACCCGCACGGTGTTTTGCGAGTATGCAAGTGATGAACATGCAGCGATCTATGAGACCGTGCTGGCGGCCAATCAGCGCGGTCTTGCTGCGGTGCGCCCCGGCACACCTGTTGGTGACGTCGATGATGCAGCCACCGCTGTGTTGGAGACCTCTGCCTTTGCCGATCTTGTCCTGCACAAAACCGGCCATGGGTTGGGTCGCGACGTGCATGAGGCGCCACAGGTCGCCCGCCCCAACCGGGATCTGCAACGCAGCGGCATGGTCTTTACAGTTGAACCCGGTCTTTACCGCCCCGGCGATATCGGCGTCCGGATTGAGGATGACGTCCATGTGACAGAGACAGGCCATGACTGCCTGACCCAGTTCGACCGCGAGCTTGCGACATATGCTTGATCAGGTCGCCCCCTTGCGGCGCTGATATTAGGGCATCCAACGCAGGAAATTGCCGATCATGCGCAGCCCGGCATCCTGGCTTTTCTCCGGATGGAACTGGGTACCGATCATCGTGTCCCGCCCGATGATCGCGGTGACATCGCCACCGTAATCGACATGGGCAAGCCGTTCTACCGCATCGGTCACATCCATCGCATAGGAATGCACGAAGTAGGCGTGATCGCCAGTGCTGATCCCGGCCAGCACCGGATGTGGGTTGTCGATGACCAGATCATTCCAGCCCATATGCGGCACTTTCAACGCCGCATCAGTGGGGCTGATCCGTCTTATGTCCCCCGCCACCCAGTCAAAGCCCGGTGTCGGTTCATATTCATGGCCTGTCGTGGCCATCATCTGCATGCCAACGCAAATTCCAAAGAATGGGCGCGCACGGGTTGTGACCGCCTCTGTTATCGCCTCTGCCAGGCCAGTACGGGCGAACAGCTCTGCCCGGCAATGCGGGAATGCCCCGTCGCCCGGCAGCACGATCCGGTCAGCCCCTGCCACCACATCAGGGTCAGATGTCACGATGATGGGGCCAGCGCCAACCTCAACCGCCATGCGTTCAAAGGCTTTCTGTGCCGAATGCAGGTTGCCGCTGTCGTAATCGACCAGTGCCGTTGTCATAGGCTGCCCTTGGTCGACGGGATCGCATCTGCCTTGCGCGGGTCCTTTTCAACGGCTTCGCGCAGGGCGCGGGCGAAGGATTTGAAAGCGGCTTCCGTGATGTGATGCGCATTGAACCCGTGCAACTTGTCGATATGCAGGGTGATGCCGCCATGGGTGCTGAGTGCCTGAAAGAATTCCCGCACCAATTCGGTGTCAAACGTCCCGATTTTGCCGAAGGGCAGATCCAGATTGCAGATTAGGTAAGGCCGCGCGGACAGGTCCAGCGCACAGCGCAACTGCGCATCGTCCATCGCCAGATGACACGACCCATAGCGGCGGATGCCCCGCTTGTCGCCCAACGCCTCTGTCAGGGCTTGGCCCAGCGCAATACCCACATCCTCGACCGTGTGGTGGTCATCGATATGCAAATCGCCCTGCGCCCGAATGGTCATGTCGATCAAAGCATGGCGCGACAGCTGGTCCAGCATATGGTCGAAAAACCCGACGCCGGTCTTGTTGTCATAGACACCCGTTCCATCCAGATCGATGGTGACAGAGATATCGGTTTCCGCCGTTTTGCGTGTGATCGTCGCTGTCCGCATGATGCGCGCCCCTTTTTCTTCGTCGCGGCTTATAGGCGGAACCGGGTCAGGGGCCAAGCCTCGGCCGGAATTGTTATGGCTTTTCAGCAAAATTTAATCGTTGCGCGCCTAAGGTCGGCCCAATCGCTGCCAACCATTAGGAGAATCCGATGAAAGCGCTCATTCTGCGTGAAGAAACCGAAACCGCCGTCGCCTGTGCGCAGGCCCTGATGCATAAGGGGTTTCAGGTCGTCTGCGTCGAAAACCGCCATATCGCCCGCGCGCTGTTGCGTATCGAAACAATTGACCTTCTGGTGATCGATGAACGGATTGACGGGCGGTTGACCCATTCCATCGTGCTATCCGCCGAACGCCATAATCCGTATGTGAACGCGATCATGATGACAGATCGGGGCGGGCCGGCAGCAGATGAACTTTATGACCTCCTGCCCTGTCTATATGCGCTTGCCGGAACCGAAAGCGAAACTGCGCTGATCGCGCACCTCGCCATGTCATCGATTGAAACCTACGAAGAGGCCGAAGCCAGAGTGCAAGAAAACCGTGCAAAGGCTGCTGCCGCCCAAGAGGCACGCGATGCGCTCTTGGCAGAAGAGGCGGCGCGTGATGCCCGTGAGGCCTTGCTGGAACCGGCTATCGGTCCCCAGCCGATCGCCACACCGCAACCAGCCATCCTGACACAGATGCCATCCTTTGGCCCCCACCGGCACATTGAGGAAGCGCCGCAGGTGGTCGCAAGGGACGATGTGGAGCATGCGCATCCCGATGCAATTGTATTTGCAGCTGAAACGTCTGAACCCTACGTCCTGAAGGATGAAATTCTGGCAAAACCATCCCCGAATGCGACACGGTTGCCACATTTCGAGGCCGAAAATGGCGTTGCACATTCACCGGCCGCGTAACTTTAACGCCTAAGCAGAAATACTGATGCCAATTGGGCCGCATATATAAGTCCAATTGGTAAGAATTTGGCTGTAATGAACTAGTATCAGCAACAATGCCTAGCGTTGCCAAGCGTTTGTTCGACCCCCAGCACAAGTCAAAATATGAACGCCACCTTGCCCTTATCTGAGCGCAGATTTGATTAAAACTCGCTCTATTAACGAAGTTGTACGGCCCAGACTTGGGCCTATTCGAGCGTTTAATTGGTAAGGAGATTACAATGACCAAATCGATCATGATCGTCGCAGGCTTCGCCCTTTGTGCAGCAGCCACCGCAGCAACCGCCCAAAACATCGTCGTGGAGCAGCCCGCACCCGCTTATGTCAACGACATGCCGTTCCCCGCCGAGATGCCGGTTTACACCCCGCGGGTGGTCTTTGCTGATCTGCCATTCATGGAAATGCCCGCCAGCACCAAGGTCGTGTTTGCTGACATGCCATTCCCGGCTGAGATGAAGACCTACGAACCGGTCCGCTACTATGCCGATATGCCAACCCGCATGGACACGCTGGCTGATATGTCTGACCAGGCCATGCTGCAACTGTCAGATTGATCAGCAAGCCGCGTCGCGCGTAAGCGCCCACGCCGGTGATTTACGAAAGACCAATCCAGACAGGCGGATTGGTCTTTTTTGTTTTCCGAAGGTCGGACGTCTTCTAAGTTCAACCCTTCCTTGAGGTCTTTGACCCGCTCGCGTTGGTCAGTGATGACGTGACCATCCGGGTCGTAAGGCAGCAGTTGAACATTCAAGCCTGAGGCGTGTTTCTCAACTGGTATCGTCTTTGCCCCGCAACAGCCCAGAAGCCAATTCACAAGCCGTGAATTGTGATCGATCGGGATTTTGGGGCGACGTTTGTTGCCCGCGCCTTGACCAAAATCGAAATAGTGACGTCCGCTAAACTTCCCTTCACCCCAATCGATTAGTCCCGACCCGGGTCCGTCAATGTCCAAGTGGGCTTGGCTCTATCGCAAGTCTAAGATTGCTTCCTTTCGAGCGGCAGTCGTAACTGCTATCAAAATTAAGCCCTCAAGGTGACGTCGGTAAACCGGACGATTTTCGGTCTCTTCGGCGGTATCCAAAGGGCGTCGGTAACAGTAGTCCAGCATCCGAGCGACTTCTGCCTGAGTGAAATACTCATCATGGGACGAGCTTTCTGAAAACTCAGTCTGAAATGGTTGCGCTTCGCTATCATTCAGGCAGGCTCGCAGAATCCTCAGTTCCTTTGAAACCGTAGAGGGACTGTACTCATCAATCTTCCTCCTCTCTGGTTTTTTAGCCAGCCGCCAGACAGCACAATCATCTATGATATCCTGTGAGATTTCTGAAGCCTGACGGCTGCCCAGACGCCTTCTGACGGACGTCAGCGCGGTAGTCATCGTTATTAACTGATGTTCAGTTTTCACCCGCGCCCGGTTTTCCAAGTAGCGTTCAGCAAGTTGCTCAATCGTCTAGTCCGCGCCAAGAGAAGGCTTTGTTCCAGCGACGAGGGATCATTGCTTGCGCCGTTGCTTGACATCTTGTGCCCGTAGTCTTTCGACGACCATTGCCTTTTTCGTACCAGATTACCTCAAAGATGCCGCTTGGTTTGGGCGCAAGAATGGTTGGTCATCGGTTCTAGGGCACGCCAAAATGCTAAATTCCACATGTTTTCGGACAGGTGGCAACACCCTGAATTCAGCGTCAACTTGGTGGAGGTTTGAAGCTGTTGTGTTTCGGTGGTACAAAACGACGAAGGGTCGCCCGAGGGCGACCCTATCGTAACCAACTGGGTATGTTGGTATCTATTGGAGCGGGCGATGAGATTCGAACTCACGACCCTAACCTTGGCAAGGTTATGCTCTACCCCTGAGCTACGCCCGCATCCGTTAGTGATGGCTGATCTATAAAGAGTTCATCGGTTCTGCAAGGCAAAAATGAAACTTGGTTGCAGTTTTCCGTAGGGGGCGGCCAATCACCGCCGCATATAATGAAAACACCGGACACGACTGACATGCCCGGCGCATATTGTAGTTGCTGTGACGTCGTTCAGGCGGTTTTGCGGCGTGTACCCATGGACCCAAGACCGGCCAAGCCGGCCAATAGCAGCAAGGCCGATGCAGGCAGTGGCACGGTGTTGACCGTCACCTCGGGGCGTTCAAAATCCAACGTGAAAGAATTGAACGCGAAGGATTGATAACTTGGGGCAAAGAATGTCGGCGTGAAAGAGAATGAGTTCAGGCCGTCAGTCAGAAAACCGGTCGTGTCATAGGTAGATGTCACCGGGTTCGACAGGATCCCCGATGTTGCCTGCCAGACACCCACGAAGACGGAATTGATGAACAGGTCACCCGCCACGCTTGGCGGGAAAGGCGGGATCAACCCCTGCCAACCGCCATAGGTCACATCAAGCGAAGACGCTGCGGATTCGTCAACCGCGCCAAGATCAAAACTGTAAGTGAGCGTTGATGACAGGTCGCTATACAGCGTCGTATCGCTGACTGTCGCGGCTTGTGCTGTCGTGGACAATCCGATGATGGCAGCAATCGCAACTGCGCCTATTTTGAAACAATCAAACACTCTGTAATCCTCAACACCACTTCTACTGTATTGAAGTTATGTAAAAAAAACAGACCCGGCAAGTCCGCCCTCGTCGCGCGTTAACAAAGCGTTAATCTTCGCGGCATTGCCTGATTATCATCAACAATGCGCCGCAAGAGCAGTGGATGCTGCCGCAATTCTGCCGCAATTCACTTTCGAGCCGAGAGAATCATAGGCAAAACTGTGATGCACACCGACAGAATCAGGTCCGAAATGCAATCAAATCCCATCGATTGCCGAACGGGTCGCGAAAAACCGCCACTTTCCCGTAGGGCTCATTGCGTGGCGCTTCTTCGAATTGCACGCCCCTGTCCCGCATCCTTGCATAGTCGCCATCAAAATCATCGGTTTGTAAAAACAGCCAGACCCGACCGCCGCCTTGATTGCCAATCGCGTCGACCTGCTGGTCGCCAACGGCCTTGGCCAAAAGGAAACCGGTTTGCACCCCGACCGGTGCGACGCGCACCCAGCGCTTGCCCTGCCCCAGATCGGTGTCTTCCAGAAGATCAAAGCCCATCTTGTCGACAAAGAATGCGATCCCATCGTCATAGTCGGGCACAAGGATTGAAAGCAGGGCCAATTTCTGTGTCATTCAAACCGTCCTGTTAAGGCGCGCCGCACCAAAAACATCATTCCCAACCGGGTGGCAGCGCAGATGGCTGTAAACCCAATCCAGAGAGCTCCGCATCGGTCGGATCTGTCAGAAGTGCACGCGTGCGATACGCCCCGTAAGCCAGTTCTGCCCCTTCTGGCACATATCGCCAATCTGCGATCATGGTGGGGTCGATGGTCACCTTTTCAAAGAAGAAAACCGGGGAATCCATGTTGGTTGGAATGATTGTTCCCGTGACCGTCCCATTGGCTGACATCTGCAAACTTTCAACCATGTAGCTGGCCAGACATGGTGCTGCATCACCACGCGACACGGCGATCAAAACCCTGAGGCTGAGATGCGCGTGCCCCATTCCATTTTCGTCAAAGGCATTTTGCAGCACATATGGCCAGCTATCCCGAACGGCCGCAACTTGCCCTTCAATCGGAGGGGGAAAAACGCAAAGCGGCGTTTCTGCCTGCGCGATCTGGGTCACGCTCAGCGCGGCCCCTACCACTGCAGCAAGTCGTCTCTTACTCAAATTCAACCAAAAGATCTTTGGCATCGATCTGCCCGCCTGCCTGCACATGCACCGCTTTGACGACCGCGTCCCGTTCAGCGTGAATGCCGGTTTCCATCTTCATTGCCTCAATGGTCAGCAGCAGATCACCTTCCTTGACTTCTTTACCCGCAATCGCCGCAATCGTAGCCACAACGCCAGGCATCGGCGCGCCAATATGGTTGGCATTGCCATCCTCCGCCTTGGGCCGCGAGATTTTCTCTGCCGCTGCCAAGCGGTTCATCACACGGATGGTCCGGGGTTGCCCATTGAGTTCGAAGAAGACTTTAACCTCGCCATCTTCGTTCATGTCGGCCACGGCTTGAAGCCGGACTTCTAGCGTTTTTCCAGGATCGATTTCAGCGACGATTTCTTCGCCCGGTTCCATCCCATAGAAGAATGTACGGGTAGGGAGCGTCCGCACCGGCCCGTAGATCTTGTGACGCCCCATGTAATCAAGGAACACTTTTGGATACATCAGGTAGCCGTTGAGATCCTCATCGTCGATCGTCTTGCCAGCAAGCTGCTTTGACAGATCTTCGCGGGTCGCCTCAAGATCGACGGGTGGCAGGGATTTCCCGGGTCGGTCTGTAAACGGCTTTTCACCTTTCAGCACTTTCTTCTGGATCGCCTTGGGCCAGCCACCGGGCGGTTGACCCAAGCTGCCTTTCATCATGTCGATCACGCTGTCGGGGAAGACCACTTCGGTTTTCTGGTCTTCCACATCGGCGCGGGTCAGGTTTTGGCTGACCATCATCAGCGCCATGTCACCGACAACTTTCGAAGACGGCGTCACCTTGACGATATCGCCGAACATCCGGTTCACATCGGCATAGGTCTGCGCCACCTCGTGCCAGCGTTCCTCCAGCCCCAGTGACCGTGCCTGAGCCTTGAGGTTGGTGAATTGGCCGCCAGGCATTTCATGCAGGTAAACCTCTGATGCGGGGGCCTGCAGCCCGGACTCAAACGCCGCGTAATGCGCGCGCACCTGTTCAAAGTAATTGCTGATCTCGCGGATTGCCGCGATATCCAAGCCGGTTTCGCGTTCATTTCCGCGCAACGCCTCGACAATCGATCCCAATGTCGGCTGGGAGGTATTGCCGGAGAGCGCATCCATCGCCCCATCGACGCAATCCACCCCGGCAGCAGAGGCTGCAAGCACGGTCGCAATTGCCGCCCCGGATGTATCATGGGTGTGGAAATGGATTGGCAGCTTCGTTTCTTCTTTCAAAGCTTTGATCAACGCCGTTGCGGCGGCGGGTTTCAGCAGACCGGCCATGTCCTTCAGGCCAAGCACATGCGCGCCTGCGGCCTCCAACTCCTTGGCCATGCCAACATAGTATTTCAGGTCATATTTGGCACGATCGGGATCCAGCAGGTCCCCGGTGTAGCAGATCGTCCCTTCACAGACCTTTTCGGCCTTGATCACGGCATCCATGGCGACGCGCATGTTTTCGACCCAGTTCAGGCTGTCAAACACGCGGAATACATCCACGCCGGATGCGGCAGCCTGTGCGACAAAACTTTGCACCACATTGTCGGGATAGTTTGTGTAACCCACCCCGTTGGATGCGCGCAGCAACATCTGCGTCATGATGTTGGGCATCGCCGCGCGGATGTCGCGCAGGCGCTGCCATGGGCATTCCTGCAAGAACCGGTAAGCCACGTCAAACGTCGCCCCGCCCCAGCATTCCACGCTGAAAAGCTGGCTCATCTTGGCGGCATAGGCGGGGGCGGCATTGATCATGTCGATGGACCGCATCCGGGTCGCCAGCAAGGACTGGTGCCCGTCACGCATGGTGGTGTCGGTGATCAGCAACTGTTTCTGGTCGCGCATCCAGTCAGCCACCGCTTCTGGCCCGAACTCATCCAGAGTGTTACGGGTGCCTGCGGCGATATCCGTCGTTGGCTTGACCGGCGGGCGCGGTGGTTTGACATCTGCACCGGGGCGCTGACGCCCGGCGGTTTCGGGGTGCCCGTTCACGGTGATGTCGGCGATATAGGTCAGGATCTTGGTCGCCCGGTCGCGGCGCTGTTTGAAATCGAAGAGTTCCGGCGTCTGATCAATGAATTTGGTGTGGTATTCATTACTCAGGAATGTCGGGTGCTTCAGCAGGTTTTCCACGAATGCAATATTGGTCGACACGCCACGAATACGGAATTCGCGCAACGCACGGTCCATCCGGGCAATCGCCATTTCGGGCGTCGGCGCACGTGCGGTCACCTTTTCCAGCAGGCTGTCATAATAGCGGGTGATCACCGCCCCGGAATAGGCGGTGCCACCATCCAGCCGAATGCCCGGGCCTGTGGCCGACCGATAGGTCTGGATACGCCCGTAATCAGGGATAAAGTTGTTTTGTGGGTCTTCGGTTGTGACCCGGCACTGGATGGCGTGACCGTCCAGCTTCACGTCATATTGTGAGGCGCAGCCTGTCGCCTCCACTAATGATTTGCCTTCGGCGATCAGGATCTGGGCGCGGACGATATCGATGCCAGTGACCTCTTCGGTCACGGTATGTTCGACCTGCACGCGGGGGTTCACCTCGATAAAATAGAATTCTCCGGAATCCATATCCATCAGGAATTCCACCGTGCCAGCGCATTCGTAATTCACATGCTGGCAGATCTTCTTGCCCAGATTGCACAGCTTTTCGCGCTGCGTGCCGGACAGATACGGGGCCGGTGCCCGTTCAACCACTTTCTGGTTGCGCCGCTGCACCGAACAATCCCGTTCCCACAGATGATACATCTGGCCATGGGTGTCGCCGAGGATCTGCACTTCGACGTGGCGGGCGCGGATGATCATCTTTTCCAGATAACCTTCGCCATTGCCAAAGGCGGCTTCAGCCTCGCGTCGGCCTTCCAGCACTTTTTCTTCCAACTCATCTTCGGACATGATCGGACGCATGCCGCGACCGCCCCCGCCCCAAGACGCCTTGAGCATGAGGGGGTATCCCACCTCTTTCGCCTGTTTCTTGATCAGGGCCATGTCATCGCCCAGCACATCCGTGGCTGGAATGACCGGCACGTCAGCCGCAATCGCAACCTGACGCGCGCTGGCCTTGTCGCCCAGTTCGCGCATGGTTTTTGCCTTGGGTCCGATAAACGTGATTCCGTTGGCGGTACAGGCATCCACGAAATCGGGATTTTCCGAAAGAAGGCCATAACCAGGATGGATGGCATCCGCACCCGACATTTTGGCGACACGGATGATCTCATCGATACTCAGATAGGCGGCAACCGGCCCCATCCCCTCGCCGATGCGATACGCCTCGTCGGCCTTGAACCGGTGCAGGCCCAGTTTGTCCTCCTCGGCAAAGACCGCCACGGTTTTTTTGCCCATCTCGTTTGCCGCCCGCATAATACGGATGGCGATTTCGCCACGGTTGGCAATCAGGATTTTTTTGAAATCAGCCATGTAGGCCTCCCCTTCGCAGTTGCAGCATTCGTAAGGTGCCGCGACGTAATCGTCCATACGTGTTAATGCGTATTCATGTGTATTATTGAATGGATCGCAGGCAATTTGGCAGCGCGGCGAAGGATTTGGCACCGATTTGCCCCATATTGCTGATCATATCCTGCCGCAGAATATCCAGCACATGCGCCGCGCCGCGCGCCCCAAACGCCCCAAGCCCATAGTGAAACGCCCGCCCCAGCATCACAAAATCCGCACCCACGGCGATGGCCCGCAGCACGTCAAGCCCCCCGCCGATCCCGCTGTCGAAGATCACCGGCAAGGGTGTGGCGGCCCGGATCGCGGGCAGGGTTTCGATTGCCGCGGGCCCGCCATCAAACTGCCGCCCCGCATGGTTGCTGACCCAGATCGCATCGGCCCCTTCATCGGTCAGTCGCGCGGCATCATCGGCCCGGCCCACCCCTTTGACGATCAGCAGCCCATCCCACACGTCACGCAGTGATTTGAAGTAATCCCAATCGGGCGAGGTGCGCAGCAGATAGCCGATATGCTGGGTCGAAGGCAGCGCGGTTTTCACATCCGAATAGCTATCCATCAACCGCATCCGAGGCATGCCTGTCTTGCGGATGCCGTTCAGCCAGGCCGGGCAACGTGCGGCCTGTAGCGCCAATCGCGGCGTCAACTTGGGCGGGTTGGTCAGTCCGCCACGCGTCTGCCGTTCGCGGCGGGACGCGACCGGGACATCAACTGTCAGAACCAACGTGTTGAAACCGGACGATTTTACCCGCTTCAAAATATCGTCCCGAATACCCGGATCACGCGGCGGATAAAGTTGAAACCAGCCATGATCCCCGGCATGTGGCCCGACATCCTCGGGCAGTTGGGTGGCGACTGTGGATAAGGTGTATGGGATGCCCTCTTGCGCCGCAATTCGCGCCAACATCTGCTCCGCCCCCGGCCAGATCAGGCCTGACATGCCAACCGGCGCGATCCCGATGGGCAGCGGGTATGCCTGCCCCAGTAAGGTGGTTGTCAGATCCGGTTCCCACGCCCCATGCAGGATCGATGGATCAAACAGCACCTTGTCCAGCGCCGTACGGTTGCGTCGCTGCGTTGCCTCCACCCCGGTGGCACTGTCTAGATATTCCCATACGAAATGCGGAATCCGCCGCCGCGCGCGGGCTCTAAGGTCGGTTATCGCTGGGAAACGGCTGTGCAAATTCATGGGCGCGACGTTAGTGGCGCGAGGGCCGAAGTCAACGCGCAGAACATTAGGAGAACAAGGGGTTTTCCTGCCGGGCGATTCAGTTTACCTTTGCCCCATGAGCAGTTTTTCCGAAGATGATGCATTCGAGGCCGCCGTTCCGCTCAGCCAGCGGGCAATGGCGCAGCGCGCGCCAATCTATCTGGACAGCCTGAATCTGGCCCAACGCGAAGCGGTTGAAACCCTGCAAGGGCCGGTTCTGATGCTGGCCGGGGCAGGTACCGGAAAGACCAAGGCATTGACAACACGGATTGCGCATCTACTCGCGACCGGCACCGCCCGCCCGCATGAGATTTTGGCGGTGACCTTTACCAACAAGGCCGCCCGCGAGATGAAACACCGGGTTGGCGGCCACATGGGTGAAGCAGTGGAAGGCATGCCATGGCTCGGCACGTTTCATTCGGTCTGCGCCAAGCTGCTGCGTCGTCACGCCGAACTGGCGAACCTGAAATCCAGCTTCACCATTCTGGACACGGATGACCAGATCAGGCTGATGAAACAGCTGATCCAGGCCGCCGGGATCGACGAAAAACGTTGGCCGCCGCGCATGCTGTCAGGGATCATCGATGGTTGGAAAAACAAGGCCTATACCCCAGACAAGGTTCCGGTGGCCGAAAGCGGGGCGTTTGATCACAAGGGCGTCGATCTATACGCCGCTTATCAGCGCCGCCTGCTGGAACTGAACGCGGTCGATTTCGGCGATATCCTTTTGCATATGGTGACGATCTTTCAGACCCATCCGGACGTGTTGCAACAATATCAACGTTGGTTCCGCTACATCCTTGTCGACGAATATCAGGATACGAACGTCGCCCAGTATATGTGGCTGCGACTGCTGGCGGCGGATCACAAGAATATCTGCTGTGTGGGCGACGACGACCAGTCGATCTATGGCTGGCGCGGGGCCGAAGTGGGCAATATCCTGCGGTTTGAGGCGGATTTTCCCGGCGCGCATGTGGTGCGGCTGGAAGAAAACTATCGCTCTACCCCGCATATCCTCGCCGCCGCCTCCGGCGTGATTGCTGCCAATAAGGGGCGGTTGGGCAAGACGCTGTTCACATCCCGCAAGGATGGCGAAAAGGTCCGTCTGATCGGCCATTGGGATGGCGAGGAAGAGGCGCGCTGGATCGGCGAGGAAGTTGAGGCGATGCAGCGCGGCGCACGCGGACTGGAGCCCATCGGTCTGGATCGGATAGCAATTCTGGTGCGTGCATCCCACCAGATGCGCGCGTTTGAAGACCGTTTTCTGACCATTGGCCTGCCCTACCGCGTCATCGGTGGCCCCCGGTTCTATGAACGGATGGAGATCCGGGATGCCATGGCTTATTTCCGTCTGGCTGTCAGCCCCGAGGATGATCTGGCATTTGAGCGGATTGTGAACACCCCCAAGCGTGGTTTGGGCGAAAAGGCCGTGCAAACGATCCAGCGGACGGCACGCAGCAATGGCGTTTCGCTGGTCGAAGGCGCACGGCTGGTCTGCCAGGGCAAATTGCTGGGCGGCAAGGGGCTGAAAGAGCTGACCATTTTGGTCGATGCGCTTGATCGCTGGGCTGGGCAAGTACGGGCCGAGGCCGATACACATGTTGAACTGGCCGAAATGATCCTGGATGAGAGCGGCTATACCGGGTTCTGGCAGAACGACAAAACGCCAGAGGCGCCCGGGCGGTTGGAAAACCTCAAGGAACTGGTCAAGGCACTGGAGAATTTCGAGAATCTGCAAGGGTTCCTCGAACATGTCAGCCTGATCATGGATAATGAGACTGAAGAAGAGGGCGAGAAAGTCAGCATCATGACGCTGCATGCGGCCAAGGGGCTCGAATTTCCCGCGATATTCCTGCCGGGGTGGGAGGATGGGCTGTTCCCCTCACAGCGCTCCATGGATGAAAGCGGGCTGAAGGGCCTCGAGGAGGAACGCAGATTGGCCTATGTGGGTATCACCCGTGCGGAGGAGATTTGCACCATTTCCTTTGCCGCCAACCGGCGGGTTTATGGCCAGTGGCAATCGCAGATGCCGTCGCGGTTCATTGATGAATTGCCGGAGGAACATGTGGACGTGTTGACCCCACCGGGCCTGTATGGTGGCGGTTACGGGGCCGCTGCCGCGTCGCCCGCCGTGCAAGGGATGATGGGATCAGACCTGCATGAGAAGGCGCATCGGGCCGATGTCTATAACTCACCCGGATGGAAACGGTTGCAGAACCGCAGCCAGCAGCGGGGTATGTCGCAGCCCAGTGAGGCGCGCAACATGACGATTGATCTGGATGCGGTCAGCGCCTTTACCGTGGGTGACCGAGTGTTCCATCAGAAATTCGGTTATGGCGAGGTGATGGGGATCGAGGGCGACAAGCTGCAGATCGAGTTTGATAAGGCCGGGTCCAAACATGTGGTCGCCAAATTCGTTGTGGGTGCTGCACAGGCAGATGATCTACCGTTTTGAGGTGGCGCGAAGATTTTTCGTCACGAAAAATCTTTCATACGGGATAAAATTTGTCCAAATTTTATCGCTCTAATGCCGCAGCATCGGATACAGCGATCCTATCAGCAAGACCGCCATGGTCACATTAAACGCCCTGAGCCGCCTTGCCGTGCCCAGCCAACGTCGCACCTGCACACCAAGCCATGCCCACACAGTAACCGATGGCAGGTTGGTCGCCGAAAACACCACTGCCACCATCAAGGATCCGATCAGGATACCGCTGTCCTGTGGCGCATAGGCGCTGATCGCCGTAATTGCCATGAACCACGCCTTTGGGTTCACCCATTGAAACGCTGCCGCCTGCAGGAACGTAAAAGGTTTGCCTTCGACCTTCTGCGCCTCTGCCGGAACGGCATTGGCGATCTTCCATGCAAGCCAAGTCATGTAAGCGGCGCTGAGCACTTTCAACACGATGTTCAACACCGGATAGGCATCGAACACCTTCAGCAGAACCACCCCGACCATCACGACCATAAAAGCATGGCCCAATGAAATGCCCAGCATATGCGGCACCGTGCGCCGCAACCCATAATTGGCCCCCGACGCCATCAGCATCAGGTTGTTGGGCCCCGGGGTAATGGAACTGGCAAAGGCAAAGCCGATCAGGGCGATAAGGATTTCTGTACTCATTACGCAATGATAGGGCGTTTGATTCACAATGAAATTGCCAAATTGTGCGAATATCGGGTATCTTCGCAATCCATGACGAAGTTTGATAAAGTAAACGACGCAATATTGCGCGAACTCGCGCAAGACGGGCGGATCAGCAACCTGACCCTGGCGGAAAAGGTGGGGTTGTCGCCCTCTGCCTGTTTACGCCGGGTACAGGAACTGGAACGCAGCGGTGTCATCAAAGGCTATCGTGCCCGGCTGGATCCCGCACTGACCGGCCGCGCTTATGTCGTCTATGTCGCCGTGGGCCTGGCAGAACACACCAAAGCGGCCCAGAAGGGGTTTGAACGCGCGATGCAGCGCGCCGATCAGGTCACCGAATGTCATAATGTGGCCGGGGCCTTTGAATATATGCTGCGGGTCGAGGTGGCTGACCTACCTGCCTATAAGGCGTTTCACACCGATATTTTGGGTACAGTGCCGCATGTACGATCGATCACCAGCTACATGGTCATGGGCTCGCCCAAGGATATCCGGGGCTGACTAAATCGCCAAATAGCCGACGCCGCCAAATGCAACCAGGCAGCCACCCCATTGCGGCAAGGTCATTCGTTCTTTCAAAAACGTCCAGGCCAGCAGGATGGTCAGCAGGCCAAACATCGAAGAGGTCACAGCCGCATATTGCGGGTCCGGCAATTTGCCTGCCGAAAGAACGCAAAGCAGTGCCACGCCATCGGCAACACCCATGGCCATCAGCCATGGCAGCGCCTTGCGGCCCGGCCAGAATGGCAGCTTCAAAAACAGCCCCAAGGCGATCACAACGCCGACTGTCAACAGACGCGCCACCAACGTGGTTGGCATTTCGTGACTGATCTCTGCAGCCTGCTGCCCGAAGGCGAACGTCCCTGCAAAACCAATCGCAGACAGCAAAGAAAACAGGATCGTCGGCCCCTTGGGTGGGATATCGTCCGTGCTGTCATCGGACAGGGCGGCCACGACGGCCACCCCCACCACAATGGCAATCACCGCCACCCATTGCAGTGCGGAAATCGCGGTCCCGTGCATTGCAGCCCAGGACACAGAAAGAATTGGGTAAGCCGCAATCAACGGCGATACCAGTCGGACCGGCCCCCGCTGAAACGCATAGTAAAGCCCATAGGTCCCCACGACAAAGAAACCACCGGCCACCAGCGATAGCCAGACGGCCCTTGCCGGGATCGGTTCAGGTTGCCACGTCACTGCCATCAACCCGCTGTGAAAGACCAGCCCGGTTGCCAAGACAACAAAAATACAGGCGTTAATCGGCACTTTCTGACTGAGAAACCGCACGCAGATATCGTGAAACCCCCAGCAAAGGGCGGCCACCAGACCAAGTGCCAGCGTGTTCATTCGTCGTCACGGAAAAAGGGAATCAGGAAAACGAGACAGGCAATCAAAAAGAAGGCCGACCCGACCATGGCCCAGAAATTGCCTATCGATGCAATGCAAAACCCGATTGCAGACATGACAAACAGGATCCAGCCGATAAAATTGATCTGTTGATTGCGCATAAGGTTAAATTTCATTGCCGTAAACGTATGTGTCTGTATTCTTATGGTTAAACAAATATTCCGCGCATGCAACACGCATGAGGGAGGAACACATGTTAGACAGCTACCCTATTGTGCGCTCTGGTCCACCGAAACCCAGTTCGATCATCAAACCGCAGGTTTTTTCCCTGCCACCTGGCACCGAACGATACACGGTTGAAGGCTGTGGCACGGTTCTGATCCCGTTAGCGACTGGTGATCAGATCACCATCATCAATGATGAAGGCGGACAGCATTGCGAGGTGATCGCCAGCGACCCCAAGGGCAAAACCGATCCCGCAATCATCGGGGCCACGGCAAATGGTGCTGCAACTGGCCTGCAAGCCCTGCTTTCCAGCGATGATCAGTCCTTGCGCGGCCTGCGCATGGGGTTGGATGCGCGCGATATCGATATTGCCAAATCCGCAGCCGTGCATTTGTTCGAGGCGACGACCCCGGCCAAGACCGAAGTCACATTCACTGCAACCCGTGACGGCAGCATCATTGTCGCCGCCCCCGGGGGCGCGATGGATGCCGTGGTGCAAAACACAGCCACCCCGCTGACCGTGATGATCAAGCGAGCCACGTTAAAAACCCATGCACGCTTTTCCCTGCCCGACCCGCTGGCCGATCCGATTGCGGATATCCGCATCCATAGCCAGACGGCAGAGGCCTATTTCGTCAAGGCAGGCGACTACATCCAGATCCTTGATGTGGATGGACGCCAATGCACTGATTTTGAATGTTTTTCGGCCCGCAAGCTGGACAACGGGATTGAACACGCGTTGGATGTGACAACCACCCGCACCCTGATGGGGCACGCCTATCCGATGCCGGGTTTGCATGCGAAATATTATGACCAGGAGATGGTCCCGCTGGTTGAAGTCGTGCAGGACACCTGCGGGCGGCACGATGCCTTTGCACTGGCCTGCTCTGCCAAATATTACGACGATATCGGCTATCCCGGCCATGTGAACTGTTCGGAAAACTTCAACAAGGCGCTATCGGAATTCAACGTCACTGGGCGCCCCGGCTGGATGGCGATCAATTTCTTCTTCAACACCTTCCTGGATGAACATGGGGTGATGTATGCGGATGAACCGTGGTCGCGCCCCGGCGATTTCGTCTTGCTGCGCGCGCTGACCGATATCGTCTGCGTCAGCAGCGCCTGCCCTGATGACACCACCGCCGCCAATGGCTGGAACCCCACCGATATTCATGTCCGCACCTATAGCGGCAAGGAAACCTTTCAGCGGGCCGTTGCGATCCGCGCGACCCCAGATTCGGAGCCGAAAATGACAAAACAAACCGGTTTCCACGACAGCTTTGCCAAGCACACGCGGAACTTCATCGAATATAACGGATACTGGCTGGCCAATTGCTTTGCTGCTGCTGGCCCGATTGAGGAGTACCACGCCTGCCGCGAAAAATGCGTGATCATGGATCTGTCGCCCCTGCGCAAATTCGAAATCACCGGCCCGGACGCCGAAGCGCTGTGCCAATATGCCTTTACCCGCAACATGAAAACGCTGGCCGTCGGCGGCGTTGTTTATACGGCCATGTGCTATGAACATGGCGGCATGATCGATGACGGCACGGTGTTCCGGCTGGGCAAGGACAATTTCCGCTGGATCGGCGGGTCGGATTATGGCGGCGAATGGCTGCGCGAACTGGCCGAAAAGCATGGGCTGAAAGTGCTGGTGCGGTCATCAACGGACCAGTTGCACAATGTCGCCGTGCAAGGCCCCGAAAGCCGCGATCTGCTGCGCAAACTGATCTGGACCGCCCCGCATAACCCCGAGTTTGATCAGCTGGACTGGTTCCGCTTTACCCCTGCGCGCCTGCGCAACGAAAGCGGGACGCCTTTTGTGATCAGCCGCACCGGCTATACCGGCGAATTGGGGTATGAGGTCATGTGCCACCCCAAGGATTGCGCCGAAATCTTTGACGCGATCTGGGAGGTGGGGCAGGATCATGGGCTGAAACCGATGGGACTGGAAGCGCTTGATATGGTGCGGATCGAGGCGGGTTTGATCTTTGCCGGATACGACTTTTCAGACCAGACAGATCCGTTTGAGGCCGGGATCGGCTTTACCTGCCCGCTGAAATCCAAAACGGATGATTTTGTGGGCCGCGACGCGCTGATCCGCCGCAAGGAACATCCGATGAAAAAACTTGTCGGGCTAGAAATTGATGGCAATGTCGATGTCGGGCACGGTGATTGCATCCATCTCGGCCGCGCCCAGATTGGGGAGGTCACATCGTCCATGCGATCACCGCTACTGAAAAAGAATATCGCCCTTGCGCGGATCGACGTCACCCATGCAGACCCCGGGACGGAAGTGGAGATTGGCAAGTTGGACGGCCACCAGATGCGCCTGCCCGCAAAAATCGCCGAAACACTCGCCGCCTATGATCCCAAAAAGGAACGCCCCCGCTCATGATCCGCTTTGCCCTGACATTCGCCGTGATGGCCAGCGCAACAGAGGCGCAATCGATCAAGCTGAACGAAGCTGAAATCACGATACTCTTGTCAGGGAACACGGCCGTGGGCGATTGGGATGGTGTGCCTTACCGCCAGTATTTTGATCCCGACGGCACGACAATATTTGCCCAAAAGGACGCCCGCTCTGCCCGGGGCGACTGGCGCGTGGAAGGCGAAGAATATCAAAGCCTCTGGCCCGGCGATACCGATTGGGAAGGCTGGTTTGTGATGGAATATGCGGGCCAATGGTTCTGGGTCAGCAAATCAACCCCGCCCACCCCGTTCGAAGTGTTGGAGGGCGAGCAATTGGTAGAACAATGACCGTTCTTGATAACATCGGCGGAGAAGAGAAACTGCGCGATCTGGTCGAAGCTTTCTATGATCTGATCGAAACCCTGCCCGAAGGATCCAACCTGCGCCGCCTGCATGCGCGCGGTCATGGTGTGCCTCATGCAAGGGTCGAACAATTCAATTTCCTGTCGGGGTTCATGGGCGGCCGCCACTATTATCGCGAAAAACACGGGCATATGGACGTGAAACTGATGCATGCCCATGTGCCGATCC
This sequence comes from uncultured Paracoccaceae bacterium, assembly GCA_947503925.1. Classification (GTDB taxonomy): domain Bacteria; phylum Pseudomonadota; class Alphaproteobacteria; order Rhodobacterales; family Rhodobacteraceae; genus Yoonia. Next base: position 116,632 of record CANNFQ010000010.1, read on the forward strand.
GGCAGGCAGATGCGGAAAACTGGCTGTTTTGCATGCGCAAAGCGCTCGCCGATGAGGGGCATCACGGCCCGCATATCGACAAGCTGAATGACGTTTTTGCACGGGTCGCGACCATCCTGATCAATGATGTCCCCGATTGGGAGGACGATCTGGCAGTCGGTCGGACCACAAGGTGAGGTGGCTGGCGATTGCCCTGCTCGCGATCACCGCCAGCGAGGCTGTGGCGGACAATTTCTGCGTCCAGATGGCAGCAATGACACAGCCAGGGTCAGAGGGAGCACTGCACCTGCCCGCAACGTCCCGCCCTGCCGAATGCCGCTTGTCGCTCTCACTCGGGCGCGGACAGGAACAGAATTGCCACTGGGCCTTTGACTACCGGTCAGCCGCGGCGCGCGATGCCTTCGCGGATATACTTGACGCGGTCACGGCCTGCCTTGGCCCCGATATCACCGTGAGCACGGATCAAAGCGTCAATCATCCTGACGCCTATGATTTGCGGCTGATCGACCACGATGGTCAGCAATACGCCGTGTCATTGAAAGACAAGGGTGCGCTTCAACAGACCCTTGTCTTTGTGCGGTTTCCCATCGAGCCCTGATCAATTCTGCAGATAGACTTCCAGACTGTCATCCAGCGCATCTTTCCACGGGGTATGATGCTTGGGCGCCATTGTACCGGTCATGACGGATTTATAGCCATTGTCGCGGAAAGTCATGATGCCTGCCTTCTTGTGACCTTTCCACGCCTTGAACGCCATGCAAGCCCCTTCGACGTCGAATGACGGATAGTCCGTTTCGTCGATCAGTTCCTTGATGTAGTCGCCCTGATACCAGATCGCGTCATAGTCGTCTTCACCCGCATCCTCGCGGGCCACGCGGTCGGCGACATCGGCCTGCATGGCAGCCTGATCCGGGATCGCGATCTTGCCCATGATCACATCGCGCACCCACCAAGCCTGGGCGTCGAACATGTTAAAGGTAAACCACTGGTCCTGCATGCCGATGTAAAACAGATCTGGTTCGTGCACATAAGCGACCCCTTTATAAAGATCAGCCGTAGCCAGCCGGTTCGCAGTCTTCAGGCGCAGGCTGTCGGGCAGGAAGGGGAAGTGATGTTTGTACCCGGTGCACAGGATCACCGCATCAACATCGCGGCTGCTGCCATCCTTGAAATGGGCCGTCTTGCCGTCAACATGGGTCAGCAATGGCACCTCGGCCCAGTTATCGGGCCAGTCATAGCCCATCGCCGCCGTGCGGTGGCTGACGGTGACGGATTTGCAGCCGTATTTCCAGCATTGCGAGCCTATGTCCTCGGCTGAATAGCTGGTGCCGACAATCAGGATATCCTTGTCCTTGAATTCCATCGCATCGCGGAAATCATGGGCGTGCAACACGCGGCCCTTAAAGCTTTCAAACCCATCAAACTGGGGCACATTTGGCGTGCTGAAATGGCCAGAACAAACGATCACATGGTCAAAGCTTTCGGTATAGGTCCTGTCCTCTGGCAGGTGACATACGGTGACATTGAACTTGCCGCCATCCTTTTCGACCCAACGCACCGCGGTGCTGAACCTGATCCAGTCACGCACGCCTGCCTTGGCAACGCGGCCTTGAATGTAGTCGAACAGGACTGCTCGTGGTGGATAGCTGGCGATCTGTTTGCCGAAATGTTCCTCGAATGTGTAATCGGCGAATTCCAACCCCTCTTTCGGCCCGTTTGACCACAGGTAACGATACATGGAACCGTGCACAGGCTCCCCATATTCATCCAAACCCGTCCGCCAAGTGTAATTCCAAAGACCGCCCCAATCGGACTGCTTTTCAAAGCAGGTGATTTCCGGGATATCCGCACCCTTTGCGGCGGCGGACTGGAAGGCGCGCAGCTGTGCCAGACCAGAGGGCCCTGCCCCGATAACAGCGATACGTTTGGTCATGATCCGTCTTCCTTCTTTGGCCTGTATGATTGCTGTTGTGCTTGCGCCGGGACGCCAGACGCAAAAGCCGCGCCATTTCGGGCGCGGCTGAATAGGTCAGATGTCGAGTGTGTTCGCCTTTTCCCATTCGGTGAAATGCGACACAAAATCATTCCATTCCTGATGCTTCATCTTCAGATAAGCGGCAGAGAACTCCGCCCCCATCGCATTCTTCAGATCCTTGTCCTTGTCATAGGCGCGCAAGGCATCAAGCATGTTCAGCGGCAGTTTCGGCGCGCCTTTGACCTTGTGGCCCTCGGCATACATGTCGATATCGTGGCGTTTGCCCGGATCAGCCTTTGACCGGATGCCCGACAGGCCTGCGGCAATGATCACCGCTTGCAACAGATACGGGTTTGCCGCCCCATCCGGCAGGCGCAGCTCAAACCGGCCCGGGCCGGGGACACGTACCATATGGGTGCGGTTATTGCCGGTCCAAGTGACCGTATTGGGCGCCCATGTGGCCCCCGACATGGTGCGCGGGGCGTTGATCCGTTTGTAGCTGTTCACGGTTGGATTGGTGATCGCAGCCAAGGCGCTGGCGTGTTTCATGATCCCGCCCAGGAAATGCTTACCCCGTTCCGACAGGCCCAATTCACCTGTCTGCCCTTCGCCCTTGCCAGCAAAGACGTTGGTTTTAGCCTTCGCACCGGGTGCATCCCAGACCGAGATATGGGCGTGGCAGCCATTGCCGGTCAACCCTTCGACCGGTTTCGGCATGAAGGTTGCGCGGAACCCGTGCTTTTCGGCGATGCATTTGGCCATGAACTTGAAGAAGCTGTGCTTGTCAGCCGTGTTCAGCGCATCATCGAAGTCCCAATTCATTTCCCACTGGCCGTTGGCGTCTTCGTGGTCGTTCTGATAGGGGTTCCAACCCATTTCGAGCATATGATCGCTGATTTCGCGGATCACATCCAGCCTACGCATGAACGCCTGTTGATCGTAACAGGGCTTGGCCGCCGTATCGAACGCATCGCTGATCTGGTCGCCTTCGGGGGTCAGCAAAAAGAACTCCGCCTCGATACCCGTCTTGACATGCATCCCTTCTTCGGCAGCTTCCGCGATCAGGCGGCGCAGCACATTGCGGGGGGCCTGGGCGACGGGTTCATCCTCCATCACGCAATCGGCGGGCACCCAGGCGATTTCCTTATTCCAAGGTAGAATAATCACCGCTTCTGGGTCAGGCACAGCCAGCATATCGGGATGTGCCGGTGTCAGGTCTAGCCATGTGGCAAAGCCCGCAAAGCCGGCCCCTTCTTCCTGCATATCAGCGATGGCGCGGGCGGGCACCAGTTTCGCCCGTTGCCCCCCGAACAGATCGGTGAAGGAGATCATGAAGTATTTGACGCCATTATCCTTGGCGAATTTAGCGAGGTCGGTTGCCATTTTGTTGTTTCCCTGTCTTTGGAAAGAATGGGGCGCGATCTGAAACCAGTCGCGCCCTCGTTTTCGATTAATATGATGTGTTTGGTTTGCCGGGGTACCAATCAGTTCCGGCCAGCGGCACCTTGGCCATGGCGGCGGCTTCCATAGTCAGCGCCACCAGATCCTCTGGCTCCAGATTATGCAGATGATTCTTGCCACAAGCCCGCGCAATCGTCTGTGCTTCCAGCGTCATCACTTTCAGGTAATTGCGCAACCGTCGCCCACCTTCGATCGGATCAAAACGCGCCATCAATTCAGGGTCCTGCGTGGTGATCCCAGCAGGGTCCTGCCCTTCATGCCAATCATCATAGGCGCCGGCAGTGGTGCCCAAGGCGTTATATTCGCTTTCCCATTTGGGGTCATTGTCACCCAGGGCGATCAGGGCCGCCGTGCCGATGGCCACCGCATCCGCCCCCAGCGCCATGGCTTTGGCCACATCGGCACCAGACCGGATACCGCCCGACAGGATCAGCTGGACCTTGCGATGCATGCCCAGATCCTGCAGCGCCTGCACCGCGGGCCGTACAATTGCCAGCGTGGGCTGGCCCACATGTTCGATGAACACATCCTGGGTTGCCGCCGTGCCGCCTTGCATCCCGTCCAGCACAACCGCATCCGCCCCCGCCTTGATCGCGAGCGTCGTGTCGTAATAGGGCCGCGCGCCCGCAACCTTCACATAGATCGGGACTTTCCAGCCGGTGATTTCGCGCAATTCCAGGATCTTGATTTCCAGATCATCCGGCCCCGTCCAATCCGGGTGACGACAGGCCGACCGCTGGTCGATCCCCTTGGGCAGATTACGCATTTCGGCAACCCGGTCGCTGATCTTCTGGCCCAGCAACATGCCGCCGCCGCCGGGCTTGGCCCCCTGACCGACAACAATCTCGATCGCATCCGCCTTGCGCAGATCATCCGGGTTCATGCCATAGCGGCTGGGCAGATATTGATAGACCAGCTTGGTCGAATGGCCCCGCTCTTCCGGGGTCATGCCCCCGTCACCGGTGGTGGTCGAGGTGCCCGCAGCCGAGGCACCGCGCCCCAGCGCCTCTTTCGCGGGGCCCGAAAGCGCCCCAAAAGACATGCCCGCAATGGTGATCGGGATATCCAGCTCAATCGGGTTTTCGGCGTGCAACCCGCCGATGGTCACGCTGGTTTCGCATTTCTCGCGATAGCCCTCCAGCGGGTAACGTGAGATTGACGCGCCCATGAACAGAAGGTCATCAAAGGATGGCACCTTGCGTTTCGCGCCACCGCCCCGAATGTCATAAATGCCTGTCGCAGCGGCCCGCCGGATATCGCTGTTGATATCCTGGGTAAAGGTCGCCGATTGGCGCGGCGTGGTGTGGGGGATACCCTTGGCGTCGTGTCTGTTCATTATGGTATCCTTAATATGCGCCAGCGTTATCGACGTCGAAATTGTAAAGATTGCGGGCAGATCCATAGCGGGTGAATTCGGACGGGTTGGCATCGATCCCGGCCTCATCCAGCAGCCCTTTCAGAATCTCGATATGCTCTGGCCGCATCTCTTTCTTTTCGCAATCAGCACCCAGGCTCTTGACCGTGCCGCGCACGAAAAACCGCGCCTCGTAGCAACTGTCGCCCAGCGCATCACCAGCATCGCCGCAAACCACAAGATTGCCCGACTGTCCCATAAAGGCCGACATATGGCCAACGCTGCCTTGCACGACGATATTGACGCCCTTCATGGAGATGCCGCAGCGGGATGATGCGTTACCTTTGACAACGATCAGCCCACCATGGCCCGTCGCCCCCAGATATTGGCTGGCGTCGCCTTCGATCACGATCTTGCCGGACATGATGTTTTCGCCCGTGCCCGGCCCGGCAGAGCCATGGATATTCACCGTCGCCTGCTGGTTCATGCCCGCGCAGTAGTAGCCTGTTGAACCCTTCACCGTCACCTCAATCGGGGCATCCAGACCGCAGGCAATGGCGTGCGATCCGCGCGGATTGACGATTTCCCACGCGGTCTGGTTGGTATCTGCGGATTGCGCATGCAGCGTCTTGTTGGTTTCGCGCAGACCAATTTCTGTCAGATCGATTGTCTGCATCTTAGGCGGCTTTCTTGGATGTTGGGGCCTTATCGTGGCTCCAGAAATAAACGGTTGCAGGCTCTGGTTCCCAGACCCGGGCATTTTCAATCCCCGGCAGGTCCACAAGGGCGCGATATTCGCTGCCGAAGGCCACATATTGGTCGGTTTCGGCCATCACCGCTGGCTTGCAAGCAATCGGGTCGCGGACCACGCCAAACCCGTCCTTGGTGCCGACCACGAAGGTAAAGAACCCGTCCAGGTCATCCAAAGAGCTTTGCAAGGCTTCGCCCAGCGAGGCACCGTTCTCCATCTGCCATGTCAGATAGGCCGCGCCGACCTCTGTGTCGTTTTCAGTTTCGATATGAATGCCCTCGCGGCGCAGTTTGCGGCGTAGGGAATTGTGATTGGACAGTGATCCGTTATGCACAAGGCATTGATCATCGCCTGTGTTGAACGGGTGTGCGCCCATTGTCGTCACGGCAGATTCGGTAGCCATGCGCGTGTGACCAATGCCATGCGTGCCAGACATCTTGGCGATGTCAAACCGGGCCGCCACGTCCTTGGGCAGGCCAACCTCTTTGTAAATCTCCAGCGTCTCACCCCGGCTCATAACGCGGATACCAGGATCAATTTCGGCAAGGGCTGCGCGGGAGGCGGCAAGCGAACCTGCGGGGATCGTCAGAACCGCATGGGTGCTTTTGACCGACATCACAACGGATGTGCCCATCGCCTTACCCAATGCAGCATCAAGGCCCGCGAACGTCGTCTCTGGCGTGTCTGATTGCACGGTCAGTTTCATCTTGCCGGGGGTTTCATCGCCATAAATCGCGATACCGGCGCTGTCAGGACCGCGGTCCGTCATCGTGATCAGCATGGCGGTCAGAAGCTCGCCTAGCTGTGGCTCAAGCGCACTGTCTTTCAAAAACAACCCTACGATTCCGCACATCGGCGCGATCCTTTCTCAAAGAGAATTCCATTGATTCGAAGGCTAGCAGCAATGAATAACGCCCTCAACCATCAGGAAACAAATTTTCCTATCAGTAATGTTGGGCGATCTTCGGAAAGACCGCCCAACATCCTGTTTCAGTAGCGTTCAAGCATCTTGTCGATCTTGTCCTTCTCACCCATTTTTCGCGCTTCTTCGAGGTGCTGACCCTCGCGCACGAACTGGATGCGGTGCCATGCAAGCCAGAAGATCACACCAATCACTGTCATCGGGACTTCCCAACCCTGAAAGGGGTAGATGGCGCTGACATCGGCCAGATCGACGGCCCAGCTTTCATATCCAATTGTAGACATTGCGTATCTCCCCTCTCTTAGGATTTAGCTGCAAGCGCAGCTTTATCGGCTTCGATGATAGCCTCTTTTGCGTCTTCGTAGGCATGGTGTTCTGCATAGTCGAGGCCCTGCAGTTCCACTTCTTCGGGAATGCGCAACACACCTGCCGCCGATTGCAGTTTCGCCACAATGAACCCGGGCAGGAAGCCCAACACGAAGAACATGATCACAGCGCCAAGGAACTGCCCAATCGGGTTGATCGCGGCATAGCCTTCGTAAGGCGAGCTTGGCGCACCCCAAAGAACAAAGCCCGAGATCACCAGACCGACGAAGCCCGCATAACCATGGACCGCAACAGCGCCCACCGCATCATCCAGTTTGAACTTACGCTCAACCCAGTAGTGCAGGTTATAGACGATCACGACACCAATCGCGGCGATGATCATTGCCTGGATCGGGTGGTACAGATCGTTGCCCGCGGATGCGGTGATGATCCCGGCCAGCCCGCCAGAGAATGTCCAGAACGCATCGCCCTTGGACACGACATAGGCCGCCATCAGACCGCCCGACAGCGACATCAGGAAGTTGAAGGTAATCGCCGACAAGGATGTTGGCGCCAGATAGATATTCGTCGCCGTCCATGTGGTGCCAGTGATCTGACCGCCAATCGCCTCTGGTGAAATTGCAGGCACGTTACAGGCCGCATAGAAGCCCCAGAAACCAGTATAGATCAGGAAAATTCCGATTGTCAGCATCCATGGATTATGTGGTGGGATGTCGCGCGGGGTGCCATCCTTGGCAAATTTCCCGATCCGCGGACCAAGCACCATGATCACACCCAGCGCATAACCACCCGCAATCGCGTGGATCACACCAGATGCATAGGCGTCGTGATAGCCCAGCTTTTGCACCATCCAACCGCCGTAATGCCAGCCCCAGGCTGCGTCGATGATCCAGAAGACGGAACCAATCAGAACCGCATGGACCCAAAGCGCAGAGGACCGAATACGTTCGATGACCGACCCCGAAACAATCGATGCTGCCGTCCAGGAAAACAGCAGGAATGCCGCCCAGAACACGCCGGTGATCCGGTCATCCAGATTCGTTGCCATATTTTCTGACCACGGCAGGTTGGCAGCCCCGGCCTCGAAGTCAATCGATCCGCCAAAGAACCAGAAATTGGGGAAAGCCCAATAGATCCACCAGCCAAAGAAGAAGAATGTCACTGTGACCAACGGAATGATCATGATGTTCTTCATTAATGTGTGCATATGGTTCCGGGCGCGGCTGGCACCCACTTCATACATGCAGAATCCCACATGAATCAGGAACATGAAGACAACCGTTACCCAGTAGTAAAACTCGGTAAATACCGTCGTCAGAGCGTCGAGATTTCCATCCACTTTTAGATCTCCCCTGTGATGGTGTCAGGTCAATTTTTGCCTGACAGTAATATTTTTTTCCTCGAATACGGGCATAAGAAATCTGACCTGTCAACTCTTTCGATCCAAAACAGGGCGGGCACAGACCAAACGGACAAATCAGATTGTTGCCTGTTAGGAAACTTTTTTGACTAACAGTCTTGCTTTTAATGCCGTCCTGAGTCTCAATCAGAGACAACCAAAAACACAGATCAACGGGGAACCTGATTATGGCCATTCTTTGGAGAACCTCTGCGCTTGCACATCGCCACGCAGAGATTGGCGGCGAGCTTGAGGATTGGAACGGCATGGGCACGGCGTGGTTCTATGACCACACGCCCGAACGCGCCAAAGCCGATTATGAGGCGATCCGCACAAAGGCGGGCCTGATGGATGTGTCCGGCCTGAAGAAAGTGCATGTTGTCGGCGCTGATGCGGCATATGTCATCGACCGCGTGACAACCCGCAATGTTGAAAAGATCGCGCCGGGTCGGTCAACCTATGCATCCATACTGAACAGCGACGGCAAGTTCATTGATGACTGCATCATCTACCACATCGCTGTGAATTCCTGGATGGTTGTGCATGGCACAGGCACCGGAATGGAACAGCTGGCCTCGGTCGCTGCAGGCAAGAATTGCGAAATCCTGTTCGACGACGATCTGCATGATATGTCGCTGCAAGGCCCGGTTGCTGTTGATCTGCTGGCGCAGGAGATTCCAGCGGTCCGTGATCTGGCCTATTTTGGGCTGATGCAGACACGGCTTTATGGTCGCGACGTGATGATTTCACGCACCGGCTATACCGGCGAACGCGGGTATGAGATTTTCTGCGGTGCCAAGGATGCCGTCCATCTATGGGACAGTATCCTTGAGGCTGGCAAAGATATGGGCGTGCGGCCCACGCAATTCAGCACCCTCGATATGTTGCGCATCGAAAGCTACTTGTTGTTCTATCCCGGCGACAATTCCGAAACCTTCCCATTCGATGATGAACCCTGCGGTGACACGCTGTGGGAATTGGGGCTGGAATTCACCGTCTCTCCCGGCAAGGAAGGCTTTATCGGGGCCGAAAACCACTATGCACTGGAAGGCAAGGAGCGGTTCAAGATTTATGGCGTGCAACTGTCTGACAGCATGGACCAGATGGAAATGCACGCCCGCGTCCTGCATGATGGCAAGGATGTCGGCGTGATCACTTATGGTCTGTCGTCAGAGCTGAACAAATACAGCGTGGCGATTGCCCGTCTTGATCCTGCGGTGGCCAAGGCAGGCACCAAGCTGGTGGTCAAACAGCCCGACGGCACCGAACTGGCGGCAACAGCCGAAGAAATGCCATTCTATGATAAAGACAAGTCGATCCGCACCGCGAAGGGCTGATCTGAACGGGCGCGGGACTTCTGGCGCCCTTTTCATTCCAAAAGGACTGATATGTCGAAGTTTACGTTTCCCGAAAGCATCCGCAGCCGTCCCGTTTACGGCACGCTGGAACCGCGCGCAGGGTCTGCCCATCTTTTCATAGCTGACACTGAAGGCGCAGAAGCGATCATTGCAATGGCAACGCCCGAGATTATGGCAAAAGGTCATATCATCTATATCGCCAAGGGCACCGATTATGAGGCACAGCTGCGCGCGCTGAACCCTGCATCGTTCTATGCCGGGCCTTCCTATGGCGCAGCCGAACAGCGCATTCACAAAACGTTGGCCGACGCCAAGATGGGTTTGCAGGTCTATCTGACAGGCACCGAAGGGTTGATGGGTCAAGCCCAGAACGCCGCTATGCAGGCAGGCGTCCCGCATACCGCCATCCAGACAGAACATCGCGGATCAACGGCGCGCCGGATGCAATGTGTGCATTGTAAAGGCATCACCGAAGATGTCGCCACTGATCCTTTCGTTTGCAGCCATTGCGGGCTGAACCTGTTTGTCCGCGACCACTATTCGCGCCGCCTTGCCGCCTATCAGGGCGTGTGCATCGATGCCGAGGACCCGGGCAACGTGCCCGCACCAAAGGGGATTTACGAATGAGCGGGGCCGAAAAAATTGCCGTCATCGTGACGGATATTGTGCCGCTGAACGACCTTGTCACGCGGTTTGAATTCAAACCGATCGATGGCGGCTTACTGCCTACGTTTTCAGGCGGCGCACATACCGTCGTGGAAATGCAAGACGGCGATATCACCCGGCTAAACCCCTATTCGCTGATGTCCGACCCGATGGATCAGACCGCCTATGCAATCTCTGTCCGGCGCGATGATGAAGGGCGCGGTGGTTCGCTGTTCATGCATCGAAATGTAAAGGTGGGGGATAAGATGACAATCTCTTATCCTGTCAACCTGTTCAGTCTGGACCTGCGCGCCAAAAAGCACCTGTTTCTGGCCGGCGGCATCGGGATCACACCATTCCTGGCCCAGATCAAACAGCTGGAACGGTTGGGCGGGAATTGGGAACTGCATTATGCCTGCAGGTCGGAAAGCCTTGGGTCCTATGTGGATGAGCTGACCAGCCACCACCCGAATGAAACGCATATCTATTACGATGATCAGGATCAGAAGATCGACCTGTTGAACCTGCTCGACGGTCAGCCATTGGGCACACATGTCTATGTCTGCGGCCCCAAAGGCATGATCAACTGGGTGCGCCAAACCGCCGAAGGCGAAGGATGGCCGCGCGAGGCCATCCATTATGAAGAATTCCTGGCCCCGCAGCCCGGCAAACCGTTCGAGGTGAAGCTGGCCGTGTCCAACAAGGTCATTCAGGTCGGCGAAAATGAAAGCCTGCTGGAGGCGATTGAACGCGAAGGCGTCGATGCCCCGTACCTGTGCCGTGGCGGGGCCTGCGGGCAATGCGAAACGCGGGTGATCGACTATACCGGCAACTTCATCCACCGCGATCACTGGCTGGAAGACGACGAACACGCATCCGGCGAAAAAATCATGCCCTGCGTCAGCCGCTTTGAAGGCAAAACTCTGGTATTGGACCGCTGATATGACCATTCAATTCAACGACGAAACCTTCCGCGACGATTATTCCTTTTATAACTCGGAGCGCGCGATCAAACGGTTCCCCTTTCCGTTCCACGAAGACAGCTACATGTATTCCGTGAATATGGAACAACACCGGGGCGGCCCGATGGATAGCGTTTATGAAAAACGTTTCGATGTCGATGAACACTACGTTGCCGAAATGAAGGACCGGGCGATGGTGCTGGCGGATGATCCGCTGCGCTGCCAGTCGCTGCCGCATATGACACTGGCCGGTTGGGACCTGCTGGAACTAATCATGGTCAGCAAGTCCGAAGACTATCCCGACCTGTTCGAGCTGCATCGCGACGGCAACAAATGGCGTTGGGTGAACAAGCCGCTGGGTATCGACGACACATTCACCTTCCTTGATGACACCACCCTGCCCTATGGACCGATGGAATACATCACCCGGCAGGCACAGGGCGATTTCTGTGTACTGGATCAGCGTGACGACAACCTGTGGATGGATGCAGGCATGGTCACAACCCAGGCCGACTGGTCACTTGATTTCGACATCGGTATGAACTTTTTCGAATGGCACGCACCGGTGCCGCTGGCCCATGAAAAAGGCATCTTTGTCCGGGCGTTGAAATTCCTTTTGAACATCCAGCAAGGCGCGCCGGCGCGGCGGTTGAACTGGACAATGACGGTCAATCCGCTGCTGGATACCTCGCCCGAAAACTACCACAAATGGGGCATCCAGAAAACGACGCTGACCCCTGAAAATATTGGGACTAAACAGCATCTACGGGTAGAATTGCAGACCTTCTTCCGCCTGCCACGGTCCAATGCATTGGTGTTTCCGATCCGCTGCTATCTGTGCAGCTTTCAGGACCTGATGACTGCGCCGAAATGGGGCCGCCGCCTGCACCGGGTGATCCGCGACCTGCCGGTGGAACTGGCCACCTATAAAGGATTCATCGACAACCGGCCGATGATGCTGGACTACCTGTCACAGTTTGACGACGGGCTACCGACCTCGCCGGGTATCTGGCCGGATCTAGACACAGAACCATCCTTGCAAAAGTAAGCAGATAGGACATGGCGCGCATCAGCTTCTTTCTGCGCGCAATCACCCTGAGCATCGGCCTCTGCCACTCGGCAGAGGCTCAATTATGTCGGCTGGCGCTTGTGCTCGCCCTTGACGTGTCCGGCTCTGTCAATCCAACCGAATACGCACAGCAGATCGACGGGCTCGCCACCGCGCTGAACCATCCTGATGTGCGTTCACTGATCCTGTTCAGTGCCGACGCGCCTGTTTCGTTTGCAGCATTTGAATGGAGCTCGCGTAACCATCAATACATCATCCAGCCCTGGATTTCACTGGATGGACCCGGTGCACTGGACGCCGCCATCGCGCGGATCGGGTCTCATGGCCGGGTCCGGGCGGGTCTAAAGACGGCGATGGGCACCGCCCTCCTCTTCGGGGCATCGATGCTGGAACAGCGCGCCCATTGCTGGCAGCGCACGATTGATCTTTCGGGCGATGGCAAGAACAATATCGGACTTTCGCCCGCCGATGCCTACCGCCACCCAATATTCGACGAATTGACCGTCAACGCGCTTGTCGTCACCGACCCCGCAAATACCGGACAGGACGGAACCAGCCTGTCACCCGAGGCGCTGCGGCAATATTACCAGGATGAGGTCATCCATGGCCCCCGCGCATTCGCCATGGTCGCCGATGGTTATCCGGATTATGCCAGCGCAATGCAGCGCAAGCTGATGCGCGAACTGGCACTACCGGTATTTGGGCAGATCGACGACTAGCTGTCCTGCGGATAGCTGATCACCGATAAATAGCGCGCTGGTAGCTGGGTCAAATTTTCCGGCCCATGCGGTGCATCCGCGTCAAAAAACAACGTATCGCCAGGCCGTAACGTGTAAACTTCGGCACCATGACGATAATCCACCTCGCCTTCCAGCATATAAATGGTTTCGATCCCGGCATGCTGGAATGTGGGAAACACGTCAGCCTCATCGGAAAGCGTGATCAGATAGGGTTCAACAATCACGCCGCTGGAATTGGCGCCAATATGGCCCAGCAGATTATACTGATGATTGGCGCGCGTGCCTTCACGGTCCAGCTCCACCCCTTCGCCCGCCTTGGTATGCACGGCCATCCGGGTTTCCTCAAACCCGCGGAAAAACGCGGTCAGCGGAACGGATAAGGCATTGGCCAGGGTCTGCAATGTTGTCAGCGATGGCGACGTATTCCCGTTTTCAATCTTTGACAGCATGCCGATGGACAGGCCGGTCGTCCCAGACAGTTCAGCTACCGTGATTTCCTGCTTGCGCCGAAAGGCGCGGACCTCGCGACCGATGGCGACCTCCAGCACATTTTCACGATGCTCGCGGACCCGATGCGGGTTCTGCGTTAATATGTTGGCAGCCATGTTCACGTCCAGTTTTTGAGTATTCATTGCTTTACCGCTTTGCTGGCTTCTGACAAGGATATTGCCCATTTATTTCCCATCTCCAGCACTGGCATACCATAAAAGTTTCCTGTTAGGATAAATTCATGACCCGTAATGAAAAAAAACAGATCGGTTTTCTGATCTTTCCCGACTTTCCGATGGCCTGCCTGACATCGATGATCGAACCTTTGCGCGCCGCGAACGAGATCGCAGGACAAGATCGTTTTGGCTGGTCGCTGGTGTCCGAAGACGGCGCCCGGGTCGAAGCCAGCGCGAAGGTCTGGTTCGAACCTGACATCGCTTTGGATGCATGCGATCGGCTTGATCAGTTGATCGTGCTGAGCGGCCCGTCCTCAAAATTCACGAATGCCAGCACCGCCGAAGGAAAGCTGCGCAAACTTGCCCGGCACGGCGTAACCATGGGCGGGATCAGCGGCGGTATCTTCCCACTCGCCCGGGCGGGCCTGCTGACCGGTTTTACGACATCGGTGCATTGGTGTTATGAGGCGGCGTTTAAGGCAGAATTCCCGCAGCTTGACGCCACCGAAGACGTGATCTCTATCGACAAGCGTCGCTTGACCGCCTCAGGCGCTGCGGCAGCCTTTGATCTGTCATTGCATCTTATTGAGGAAGAACTGGGTGCTGATGTTGCCACAGAAACGGCCTGCTGGTTTCAGCATCCGCTGGTCCGGGGTCAGGGCGTGACCCAACGCAAGCCGACCTTCGCCGCCGAAAGCACGCATGACATGCTGCCACCCACCGTGCGCAAGGCGGTCGATATCTTCGCCGACCATATCGAGGATCCGGTCAATATCGCTGATGTGGCCCGCGAGGTTGACGTATCCGTCCGTCAGTTGGAACGCATGTTTCAAAAGACGACGGGCACCACGCCCCTTGGCTACTACAAATCATTGCGGATGCACAAAGCCCGCCAACTTTTGCTTTATACCAAGGACACTATGATGCAGGTTTCGGTCGCGGTGGGTTACACAAATTCATCTGCGATGAGCAAGAATTACATCGACGTCTTTGGCATCCACCCCAAGGAAGACCGCAACAAGGTCAACATGTTCCGGGTGCGCAAGAACACCATTGTTCCGTCAGCCTAGGCCACCGAATGCGCCGTGGTGATCAGCGCGTGGTGCAGTGACCCTGCAGAGGCGCGCGGACCAAGAATACGGATATGATCCGCATCTTGCCGCCTGATCACGAAACACCCCAATTGATGGATCATCGTGCGCTGCGCGTCCCCTGCCACCATCCTGCGGATCGGCACGGCGCAAAGCCGCTCGCAAAGGTCCAGCATGGCGGGACCAGTCACGTCAAAACAGACCCAGGCGCCACTTTGTTCGGTAACGGATGCCGTTTCGCCAAACTGGTCACTTAGCTGGTCGGCCAGTAATTCATGGCTGTCGCGCGGTGCCCCGATCATCCATTGATCCGGTCCCATCCAGAACCCGGCCTCCGGGTCATGCAGGATCGCCTTTCCCGGCCCGGGCACAGCGCCGAGCAGTTTTTCAAGCACTGTATGGCAAGCCTTTTCATGCCCCATGCGGGCCGCGACGGACGCCAATGCAAGCCCGTCATTTTCGGTAATGGTCACATGGTCGAACGCGTCAATGCGCGCCTCTGTCCCGCCCAACGCGGTGATGGGCATCAAATCATGCACGGAGCCGTTCCCCCTCTGGATCAATGAAATGGGCGCTGGTGATTTCCACATCGACCTGCACCTTTGTCAGCGGGCTGACCAGCCGCATGCGTTCGCCCATCCGGTCCGATCCGTTCTTGAGGAAGCCAATCGCAATCGCGTGCCCCAGATTGGGGGAATAACAGGCCGATGTCGCATAGCCTTGATCGTGTGCTGCATCAATTGGCCCGTCAGCATTCATCAGATGCGCACCGGCGGGCACCGGATCATTGGGATCAACCGGTCGGATCCCGACCTGCCGCAGATCCCCATCTGCATTCAGCCCTTCGCGTTGCGACAGTGTCTTGCCGATGCAGTCTTTCAACGAGCTGATCATCCGGCCCATGCCAAGGTTTTGTGCAGTGGTTGTGCCGTTCAGTTCATTACCGGCCGCATGCCCTTTTTCGATCCGCATGACACCGAGCGCTTCGGTCCCGTATGGGGTTACGTCGAACTCCGCCCCGACTTCCATGATCTTGCGCATCAGCGCGTCGCCATATGCCATCGGCACGGCTATTTCGTAGGCCAATTCACCACTGAAAGAGATGCGGAACAGTCGCGCCCGCAACCCGCCGCAGATCGTGATATTGGCGCAGGCCATGAATGGGAAAGCCTCGTTGCTGATGTCCTGATCCACGATCTTTTCCAGCAGCTTACGGCTATTGGGGCCAGCGACGGCGTATTGCGCCCAGGCTTCAGTGGTGGAAATCAGCTGCACATCCATATCCGGGCACAGGCATTGCCGTACAAATTCCATATGGCGGTAAACGGGCAGGGCGTTGGCGGTGGTGGTCGTGACCACAAAATGATCCTCCGCCAGCCGGGCCGCCGTGCCGTCATCCATGGCAATCCCGTCTTCGCGCAGCATCAGCCCATAGCGGGTCTTGCCCACAGCCAGTTTGGCAAAGCCGTTGCAATAGATCTTATTGAGGAAGGCCGCTGCATCGGTGCCCTGCACATCCACCTTGCCCAGCGTCGTCACATCGCAGACGCCAACGGATTTCCGGGTCGCCAAGACCTCCCGATCCACGCTTTCGCGCCAATGCGTCTCTCCCGGCTTTGGGAACCATTGCGCGCGCAGCCAATTGCCAACCTCGACAAAGACAGCGCCCTGTTCTTCGGCCCATTTATGCGACGGGGTCAGCCGCTTTGGGTGGAACTCCTGCCCCCGATGCCGCCCGGCCAACACCCCGATGGCGGTCGGCGTATAAGGTGGGCGGAAAATCGTTGTTCCGACCTCTGGTATTGCCTTGCCCGCCAGTTCGGCCATGATTGCCAGACCCCCCATATTGGAAGTCTTGCCCTGATCGGTGGCCATGCCAAGCGTGGTGTAGCGTTTGAGGTGTTCGACCGAACGGAACCCTTCCTGATGGCTGAGTTTCACATCCTTGACGGTGACGTCGTTCTGCTGGTCCAGCCATGCCCGTGAACAGCCTTCGACATACCAGAATGGCGTGATGTTGACGGGGGCATCTTCGGCCTCTGGCAAGACTGGCATCCGGCCTTTCAGGCCCAGCACCGCGCGCGCAGCTTTGGCCCCGCCCGCAAGCGCACCGGCGGTGGAAAGATCACCCTGTGCGGCACCGGCGACGGTCATGCCGGGGGGCAGGTCGGTGCCGGGGACAAAAGCGGCCAGATCTGGGTTCCAGGTGGGTCGCCCCCGCTGATGACAGGTCAGATGCACATTCGGGTTCCAACCGCCCGACAGGCCCAGCGCGCCGCAATCCAGCGTGCGCATGCTGCCATCGGCCAGCTTCACCTCGGCAAATGTCAGGCCAAGACGGCCTTTGGTATCAATGACCTGGCCGTGCAGAACCTCGTAATCCATGCTGCGGGGCGCCTCGGCACGTGTATCAATAACCGCTACAACCTTGACCCCACGCGCATGCAGGTCGGATGCCGTGCGGTGGCCGTCGTCATTATTGGTAAAGATCGCCACGCGCCGGTCGGCGGCAACCGCAAAACGGTTGGCATATGTGCGCAAGGCAGAGGCCAGCATGATGCCGGGCCGGTCATTGTTTTCAAAGGCGATAGGGCGCTCAATAGCCCCAGCCGCCAGCACAGTTTGCTTGGTATAGATGCGCCACAGCACCTGACGCGGTTTGCCGGCATCGGGGGTGTGTATATGGTCGCTGACCCGCTCAACCGCGCCATAGATGCCATGATCAAATGCGCCAATCACCGTTGTGCGTGGCATCAGGCGGACATTGGGCAGGCTGGCCAGTTCGGCAACCGCCGCCGCTGCCCAATCCGCCCCGGACGCATCACCAATGGCAAAGGTTTCGCTGTTCAGGCGACCGCCCATGCGGAAATCCTCATCGGCGAGGATAACATCGGCACCGGCACGGCCCGCAGTCAGCGCTGCTGACAACCCAGCAGGGCCCGCGCCAATGATCAGCAGATCGCAATGCAGGAACCCTTTGTCATAGACATCCGGATCATCTTTGAGCGACAGCGAACCCAGGCCAGCCGCATTGCGGATAATGGGCTCGTAGAACTTTTCCCAGAACGCCGCAGGCCACATGAAGGTCTTGTAGTAAAACCCCGCCGTCAGAAAGTTTGAAAAGCGGTCATTGATCGACAAAAGGTCAAATTTCAGCGACCCCAAGCGGTTCTGGCTTTTGGCCAGCAACCCGTCGAACAGTTCCACCGTGGTGGCACGCGTGTTGGGTTCCTGCCGCGCGCCGCCGCGCAGTTCGACCAGCGCATTGGGTTCCTCGGACCCCGCCGAAAGCGGTCCGCGTGGCCGGTGATATTTGAACGACCGACCCATCAGCCGCACACCATTCGCCAAAAGGGCAGAGGCCAGCGTATCACCGGGATGCCCGGTATAGGATTTGCCATCAAAGCTGAATTTCAGCGTCTTGGTAAAATCGACTTGCCCGCGTCCAATCCGGTTCACTTGCGTCACTTGCTGCGCCCCCGGCTGCGGGCCACGTCGCGGGCCAGTTGCACCTTGGAAATCTCATGCGTCAGGGTGTTACGAGTGACAACCAACCATGAACGGTCACCGGCCTCGTGAAACCACAGCTCATCATGCCAGCCCGCCGGATTGCCCCGCAGATAGCCATATTCATAGAAATCCTGCGCCGCCGTTTCGGCATCCGGGTCAGGCCGGTCGATCAATCGAGCATCACCCATATAGGTGAATTCAGCACTGTCACGCGGGCCAAGAAGGGGGTGGTCAATAATCATAGATTTTCATCCTGACGCGTTGTTTCTACAAAAACGCTCAATGTAAATTGGGCTGATTGCCCATCCCTTTTTCGTCAATCATCAGGCCCTTTTCGAACCGGTCAAAACGGTAGGCCGTGGCGGTTGGGTGGGGAGTATCAGTGGCCAGCAAATGGGCAAAACAGAACCCTGATGCCGGGGTGGCCTTGAACCCGCCGTAACACCAGCCGCCATTGAAATAGAGCCCGTCGATATGGGTCCGGTCGATGATCGGGGAGCCATCCATCGACATATCCATGATCCCGCCCCACATCCGCAGTAGCCGCGCGCGGCCAAAGGCGGGGAAGATCGCCATGCCACCTTCGCAGACGTCTTCGACCACCGGCAGGTTGCCGCGTTGGGCATAGGAGTTGTACCCGTCAAGGTCGCCACCAAAGACCAGGCCGCCCTTATCGGATTGGCTGCAATAGAAATGGCCCGCGCCAAAGGTGATGACACCCGGCAGGACTGGTTTCAGCCCCTCAGACACAAAAGCCTGCAACACATGGCTTTCCATCGGCAGCCGCATATCGGCTTTGGACATCAGACGGCTGGATGACCCGGCAACCGCACAACCCACCTTGCCCGCGCCAATAAACCCTTTGGTGGTTTCAACCCCCAGACATTTGCCGTTCTCAATGCGAAAGCCAGTGACCTCGCAATTCTGAATGATATCGACACCATGACCGTCCGCGCCGCGCGCATATCCCCAGGCGACCGCATCATGCCGGACCGTGCCGCCGCGATGTTGCGCCAGCCCACCCTTGATCGGGAAACGCGCATCATCAGTGTTCAGGAACGGGTAACGCGCCTTGATCTGTTCGGTGGTCAGCATTTCAGCATCGGCACCGTTCAGGATCATCGCATTGCCCCGGCGGATGAACGCATCACGTTGCGCATCGGAATGGATCAGGTTCAGGATGCCGCGCTGCGATATCATCGCATTGTAATTGAAATCCTGCTCCAACCCTTCCCACAGTTTCAGCGAAAACTCGTAGAACGGCTCATTACCGTCAAGCAAGTAGTTGGAGCGGATGATGGTGGTGTTCCGGCCCACATTGCCGCCACCGATCCAGCCTTTTTCCAACACAGCGACTCGCTTTTGCCGATACTGCTTGGCGAGGTAATAGGCAGTCGCCAGCCCATGCCCTCCACCACCAATGATCACAATGTCGTAGTGAGATTGCGGGGCAGGATCACGCCATGCGGGGGTCCAGCCCTTATGGCCCGTCAATGCCTCTTTGATGACTTTGAAACCTGAATAGCGCATTTTCGACACCCTCTTTCGTGCAATCTGCGACAAAACAGGGCGCCTGACGATTGGAGATTGGACCCGAACCTTCGCATTTACGACATCCAACGCAATTTTCCCGATCAAGAATACAGCACTGAGAAGAAAAAAACTTGATTGGCAGGAAAATAATGCCAGACTAGGCCCGATTTGTGCGGGGATGAAAAAAGTCACCCAACACGAAGTCGGCCGTACCCGATGCAGGGGACGGTTTACGCGCCGGTCACGGCACGACAAAAACAACAGGGAGAATACGAATGAAGAAAATGACAACAGCTTTGACTGCGGGCGTCCTTGCGATCGCACCGCTGGTCGCGATGGCCGAAGACAGCAGTGATCCAATCGTCATTCCAATCCACAACTGGTCCAGCCAGATCGTGATGTCCAACGTCGTTGGGCAATTGCTGGAAGAAAATGGCAATGCGGTCGAATACGTGACCACGGACAGCCAGGCAGTTTACGAGTCGGTCCGCTTGGGCGATGTGACGCTTGAGCTGGAAGTCTGGGAAGGCGCCTTTGGCGCATCATTCCGCGCCGCCATGGAAAAGGGTGGTATCGTGGATGTAGGCGACCATAACGCCGTCACGCGCGAGGATTGGTGGTATCCGATGTGGACAAAGGAATCCTGCCCCGGCCTGCCAGATTGGGAAGCCCTGAATGACTGCGCCGCCGTCTTTGCCACTGCGGAAACGGGTGACAAGGGCCGCTATCTTGATGGTCCGGTTGACTGGCTAAAGCATGGTCAGGAACGGGTCGAAGCATTGGGCATGGATTTCGTCGTCGTGAACGCGGGTTCCGCCGCCGCCCTATGGGCGGAAATTGGCGCTGCCGAAGCCGACAAACGCCCCGTGGTCGTGTTCAACTGGACGCCAAACTTTGCCGAAGCCGTCTGGCCCGGCGAATTTGTGGAGTTCCCCGCATGGGTCGATGGCTGTGACAAGGATCCAGCTGTTGGTCCAAACCCCAATGCGCTTTATGATTGCGGCAACCCGGCGACGGGCTACCTGAAAAAAGCAGCTTGGGAAGGTATGGAAGAAAAGTGGCCAAGCGCCTATGCTGTGCTTGAAAAGGTCAGCTTCACCAACCCACAGATCGCGGAAATGGCAAAGCTTGTCGATATCGACGAGATGGAACCAGAAGAAGCGGCAGCGGCTTGGCTGGAAGATAACAAAGACGTTTGGGAAAGCTGGGTGAACTAAACCCGCCTGTTTTCAAAGACCCCTATCCCCGCCCGACCAATGTTGGGCGGGGCGCTTTATCGTAAGGATTCCCATGTCAGTCGAAGCCCCCGTGATTTCCTGCCAGAATGTTTGGAAGATTTTTGGAAATGATCCCGCCAAATTCCTAAAAACAATGAAGCCCGGGATGAGCTTTGACGACATCCGCGCGGAGGGCTACATCGCTGGCGTCAAAGATGTCTCAATCGATGTGCACAAGGGCGAAATGCTGGTGATCATGGGCCTATCCGGTTCAGGCAAATCCACATTGGTCCGCTGTTTTTCACGGCTTCACGACATTACAGGCGGCACCATCACCGTCGAAGGGCAGGACATCATGTCACTGCCGGAAAAGGAGCTGATCGAACTGCGCCGCTCCAAGATGGGAATGGTGTTTCAGTCATTTGGCCTTTTGCCGCACCGCACCGTGCTTGAAAACGTGGCCTTCCCGCTGGAAATGCGCGGTCAGGACAAACACACGCGGCGTGCCCGCGCGCTGGAGGTCGTCAAACTGGTCGGGCTCGAAGGGCGAGAAGATTATTTCCCCCGCGAGCTGTCAGGCGGCCAGCAACAGCGCGTCGGCATCGCCCGCAGCCTCGCTATTGAGCCTGATATCTGGTTTTTGGACGAACCCTTCAGTGCGCTTGACCCGCTGATCCGCAAGGAAATGCAGGATGAATTCCTGCGCCTGCAACAAATGCTGAACAAGACCATCGTTTTCATCACCCATGATTTCGACGAGGCACTGCGCCTTGCCGACCGCATCGCCATCATGAAGGATGGCGCCGTTGAACAATGCGACACCCCCGACCAGATCGTTCTGCACCCGGCCACAGAGTATGTCCGCAAGTTCACCGAAGATATCGACAAAGCCCGCGTGGTGCATGCCGGTGTGCTGGCCGAGGCTGGCGCCACGGGCGAAGGCGACCCCGTTGATGCCGGTGCAACCGTGCACGCCATGGCCCGGATGCTGGTCAATGACAACCGTAGCATGATCCCAGTTCAGCGCGACGCCACCGTGATCGGGGCCATGCCACGCAAGGCCGCGCTCGACATACTGCTTGGGGCGGAGGCATGACAACCGAGATAACATCCTTACCGGCAACGCGCGCCGCCTGGACCAACGGCCAGTGGGCACTTGGCGTTGTCGGTGTCGCCGTTTTTTTGACCATCCTGCAATATACCGGTCTGCTGCCCGGCTGGCTGCACCGATTGCCGGAAACGGTCATTCCTAATTTTGCAGGTTGGCTGGATGCGGTCTTTAACTTCATCAAGGATGATCTGGGATTGCTGGCCTTCACCCGGTTCCTGACCGAAGGGTTGCAGTGGTTGCTGGACGCATCCGGCAACATCTTTTACGGCAAGCGCCGCTGGCCGTTTATCGGACCGATCCCTTGGACGGCGCTCGCCGCCGTTGCGGCGATCGTCGGCTATTACCTGGGCGGTTGGCGGCTGGCGATCCTGGGCGGCGGTACAATGGTCTGGACCGCCCTGATCGGGCAATGGGACATCGCCATGCAGACGATTTCGGTCCTTGCCATTGCGGCGCCGCTGGCCTTTGTCATTGGCCTGTCCATGGGGATTGCGGCGTGGAAATATGCATGGGTCGATAAAGCAATCAAGCCGATCCTGTCGGTACTGCAAACCTTGCCGTTTTTTACTTATCTGCTGCCTGCCGTCATCTTTTTCAAAGTCGGACCCACCGCCGGGGCGGTTGCGACAACAATCTATGCCATCCCGCCAATGATCCTGATGACAACGCTGGGCCTGCAAAAGGTCTCACCCGAAGTTGTCGAAGCGGGGAAGATGAGCGGCTGCACAAAGTTCCAGATGCTGCGCCACGTCTACCTGCCATCGGCACGGACCGAGATCCTTGTCGGGGTCAATCAGGTCATCATGCTTTCGCTTGCCATGGTGGTTCTAACGGCATTCATCGGGATGCCGGGCCTTGGGGCCAAGCTGCTGGCGATGATGGGCAGTTTCAAACTGGGGCGGTCGTTCGAAATCGGGGTCACCATCGTTCTGTTGGCAGTCATGCTGGACCGGATGTCAAAGGCATGGGTGGTCAAGCAACCTGAACATTTCGAAAAAGGTACGGTCCTCTGGCAGCGGCACCAAATGCTGTTGATCGGCATCATCGCCTTTGTTGTTCTGACACTGATCTCTCTTGTCGTTCCATGGTTTGCAGAAATCGGGCGGGGACAGGATTTCAGCCAGGGCAAAGAGTTGGATAATCTGATCAAGGCTTTGCTGAACATTGAATGGGTCAAGGCGACAACCGGTTTTCTGCGCGCCTTCCTGAATGTGCAGGTCTTGATCCCCTTCCGAAACTTCCTGCTATCGATCCCGACACCAGCCTTTATCCTACTGGTTGCGGCCTTTGCGCTGGCGCTTGCGGGTCGCAAACAGGCGATCTATGCGCTGATCTTCTTTTCACTGGTCGCCCTGTCGGGCTGGTGGGACCGGGCGGTGATCACGCTTTATTCGGTGATCTCTGCGGTGACGCTCGCTGCCCTGATCGGCCTGCCCGTCGGTATCTTCGCGGCGCGGTCCGAAAAATGGGCCAGCCGGGTTTTGCTGATCTGTGACACAGCGCAGACCTTTCCCAGCTTTGTCTACCTGATCCCTGCGATCATGCTGTTTGGGATTACCGATATCGCCGTGATCTTTTCGATCCTGATCTTCGCCATGGTGCCGCTGACCCGCTACACCATCGAAGGGTTGCGCACCGTGCCAGGGGAAATGACCGAAGCGGCCGACATGTCCGGGGCGACCCGCATGCAAAAGCTGTGGAACGTGCAATTGCCACTGGCGCTGCCGACCATGGCGGTTGGCTTTAATCAGGCGATCATGTTCGCCTTCTTCATGGTGATCATCGCGGCCTTTATCGGCACGCAGGATCTGGGACAAGAATTGCAACGCACGCTGGCTGGCACCGATCTGGGCAAAAACTTTGTACTTGGGATCTGTGTGGCCTTGATGGCGCTGACCTTTGATCTGACCATCATGAAATGGGCCGCTGACAAGAAACGGGCGTTAGGGTTACCGTAAACGCGCGCGCCTGACCACCGGTTGAGAGGATAAACGCTCCCCTCTCAACCAGTGCGTGGCATTTTCACACAAGACCCGCTACCGTCTGCGCAAAAAATCAGGAGCAGACCATGTATCACCGCCGCTTTTTCATGATCGCCGGCCTTGCCGCGCTGGCCGGTTGTGGCCGCACGAAACGCACCCCACCGCCGTCGCGTGCACGCAATGACATCCCGCTTCACCCCAACGAAACGCCGGAACTGCGGCGGCTGATCAACAAATACGCCGCGATCCACGAGATCCCTGTCACCCTGCTGCACCGGGTCATCATCCGCGAAAGCACCCACAATCCCGCCGCCCGCAACGGCCCCTATTACGGTTTGATGCAAATCCTGCCCGAAACCGCCCGCACAATGGGCTACCGCGGGTCGCCCGAGGGGCTTCTGGATGCAGAAACCAACCTGAAATATGCCGGGCGCTATCTGCGGGGCGCTTGGCTGGTCTCTGACGGGGACGAGGCGACTGCGGTCAGCTGGTACGCGCGCGGCTACTACTACGAGGCAAAGCGGCGCGGCATGCTTGTCGAAACCGGATTGCGGCCAGGCTAGGCGATTTTTTCCCAGGACCGTTACTGAAGAACGACAAACAAAAAAGGCCGCCCCCTTGCGCAAGGATCGGCCTTTTTGATCATAACGCTGCGCTACTGAACACGCACCCAATTCTGGCTGGAACAGATTAGTCCGCCAGCAACACAACCGCGCAGGCGCAGCGCATTGCCATTCACATCCATCTTGCCAACGTAGATTTTGTTGTTTGACGGCCGCCAGACCGACCCCTCATAGGCACCACCCCCCTGTGGGACCATGTCGATGACAAGGGTCCTTCCGATATTGGCAGATTGATATTCGCCATCCGCATTGAATGTACGGCTTATCACGCCACATATCGCATTGCCGCAAGGGGCCATCGTGATATGCGCATAGGCCCCGTCATCGACTTCGGTCTGCCATACGCCAACTGCAGCTTCTTGGGCGGCAGCCGATGAGGCAAAGCCAAAAAGCGATATCGCCAGGATTAAATATTTCATCATTTCCGGATCTCCCTAAACTCTGTGCACAGCATGCGCGCGCGACAGCAGCCCGATCAAGTCTGACGTGGGGTCGCTGCGTTGCAATCCGCCCCGCCCCATGCATAAACGCGCATAGATGACGAAAGGGCACAGCATGATCCTCTACCCCGCAATTGATCTCAAAGATGGTAATGCCGTCCGTCTGGTCCATGGGGACATGGATCAGACCACTGTCTTCAATGATGATCCCGCTGCACAGGCGCGCGCCTTTGTGGATGCGGGTTGCGCATGGCTGCATCTGGTTGACCTCAACGGGGCCTTTGCGGGGGAGCCTGTCAACGCCGCCCCGGTTGAGGCGATTCTGAAAGCCTGCCCAGTCCCCGCCCAGCTAGGCGGCGGCATCAGGGACATGGCCACGATCGAGCGCTGGCTGGACAAAGGGCTGGCGCGGGTGATTCTGGGTACGGTGGCCGTCGAGGACCCCGATCTGGTCCGCGAGGCGGCAAGGGCCTTCCCAGGTCAGGTGGCCGTTGGACTTGACGCCCGCAACGGCAAGGTTGCAACCCGCGGATGGGCGGAAGAAACTGATATCATGGTCACTGATCTGGCCAAATCGTTTGAGGATGCAGGCATCGCCGCCATCATCTACACCGACATCCTGCGCGATGGGGCGATGAAGGGGCCGAATATCGACGCCACAGCCGCCCTCGCCCGCGCGGTCAATATCCCCGTCATCGCCTCCGGCGGGGTTTCGTCCATGGCTGACCTGACGGCATTGCAGAAAACCGGCGTTATCTCCGGAGCGATTTCCGGGCGGGCGCTTTATGACGGGGCGATCGATCTGGGCGAGGCGTTGAAGACGCTGAAGGCATAAGGCCAAGCTATATGCGACCATTTGGCAGCTGTTGTATTCCTGCCTTTTCCGATCATCTGGGGGTGGAGGTTGAAGCCAATGACCACTGTAACCAAGACGGCCTTGCCGGTCGTCAGCGCCTTACACACGCGCCGCGTACCGAGCGATTTCATGGATTGCTACGCCGTCCCGTCCAACATGCCTGTGCGCCGCGCCGCCGAGATCATCACAGATTTCCCAAGCTGGGCGCAGTTGCTGCTGCTGATCCGGCGCATGGTCACGGCACCTTTTGGCCTCGACAATGATGGGCCAGCGGCAGAGGACAAGCTGGGCGCCTTCCCCGTGGAAGCCGAAACCGAGACCGAGATCATCGCCGGGTTTGACGACAAGCATCTGGATTTCCGGGTATCCGTCTTGTCACATGAGGGCAGGATCAGCCTCGCCACATGGGTCGCCCCCCATAATATCGGGGGGCGCCTTTATCTGGCAGCGATCATGCCGTTCCATATCGCCATTGCGCGCAATGCGCTGAGCCGGGTCGCGCGGACCTAGTTCCCTACCGCCTTATCCGTCAGCATGTTCAGGGCACCATTGATCTTGCCCACAACCTCAGCATCGGCGGCAATATCGAGACCCGCAAACAGATCTTCCGCCGGAGTCCATGTCATTTGCGTGGAGCCATCCACATCCTGATAGGCCAGGACCCGCAAGGGCAGGACCAGCCCGGCGCGAATGTCATCCTCCATCGCCAACGTGCCCAAGGCCGGATTGCCAAAAATCAGCAGTTGCGCATCCGGAATTGATTTGCCCACACTTTCCGCCCCCTTGGCGTGATCCACGCGCGCAAAAACAGTCGCGCCAGCTGCGGTCACCGCAGCCTCCAGACCATCAATCGTTTCGCCAACGGAAAGCGGTGAACTCTTCATCATATTCTCTGCCAGTATTGGTGTTGCACAAAGCCCGATCAGGGCCGCCGCGATCACAAGTTTCATCAGATGCTCCCATTTCCAGTGCCCAACATCTACCACCGCCCCCTTCCCATTTCGCCCCATTCCGCCTAAGGATCACGCCATGTTGAAGACACGGATCATCCCCTGCCTTGATGTCGCCGAAGGGCGGGTCGTCAAAGGCGTGAATTTTGTCGATCTGATTGATGCAGGCGATCCGGTGGATGCGGCCATCGCCTATAACGCGGCTGGCGCGGATGAGCTGTGTTTCCTCGATATCATG
Organism: uncultured Paracoccaceae bacterium; assembly: GCA_947503925.1. Classification (GTDB taxonomy): domain Bacteria; phylum Pseudomonadota; class Alphaproteobacteria; order Rhodobacterales; family Rhodobacteraceae; genus Yoonia. The sequence goes on from CANNFQ010000010.1 coordinate 143,811, forward strand.
GCGACCGAGGAAAACCGGGGCACGATGTTTGATCTGGCCACGCGCACGGCTGAGCAGTGCTTCATGCCGTTGACCATCGGGGGCGGCGTGCGCACGCATCACGATGTGCGAGACCTGCTGCTGGCCGGGGCCGATAAGGTCAGTTTCAACTCTGCGGCTGTCGCCAATCCCGATGTCGTGGCAGAGGCTGCGATGCGGTTCGGATCACAGTGCATCGTGGTGGCGATTGACGCCAAAACGGTCGCACCCGGCAAATGGGAGATCTTCACCCATGGCGGCAGACGGGAAACCGGTATTGATGCTGTGGAATTTGCAAAGACCGTCGTGGAAAAAGGTGCGGGTGAAATCCTGCTGACCTCGATGGATCGCGACGGAACCAAGGCAGGATTCAACCTGCCATTGACCAAGGCGATATCAGACGCGGTTGATGTGCCTGTGATCGCCTCGGGCGGCGTCGGCACGCTTGATCATCTGGTCGAAGGCGTGACCCAAGGCGGCGCCTCTGCCGTGCTGGCCGCCTCGATCTTCCATTTCGGCACCTACACAATTGGGCAGGCCAAGGCGCATATGGCCGCCGCAGGCATTCCGGTGCGACCATGACGCTTGATGACCTCGCCTCCCTGATCGCTTCACGCAAGGGCGCTGACCCGTCCAGCAGCTGGACAGCGCAATTGCTGGCCAAGGGCCCCGAGAAATGCGCCGAGAAGTTCGGGGAAGAGGCGATAGAAGCCGTCATTGAGGCCGTTAAAGGCGACAAGGACCGGCTGACGTCAGAGGCCGCGGATGTGCTTTATCACCTGCTTGTCATGCTGACTGCCTGCGACGTGACGTTGGATGATGTACTGACAGAACTGGGCAAAAGACAGGGCACCTCCGGCATTGCCGAAAAGGCAAACCGCTAAAGCCGCGACGAAATCACACCAGTGGCAAAACCACCCATGCGCAATTCGCCAAAAAGGCGCTGATATTCGATCTTGGGGCAACGGTTTTGAATGACATCGATACCGCGCGCCTGTGCCTTGGCAGCGGCTTCCGCATGTTCGACACCAATCTGCATCCAGACCGTCTGCAAATCCGGCCAACGGGCCAGCGCGGCATCAACAATCGGCGGCACCGTGTCCGAGCGGCGAAAGATGTCAACCATATCCACATCATCCGGAATGTCAGCCAGATCGCCATAGACCTTCTCGCCCAGCAATGTCTGCCCGGCCAGCCCCGGATTGACGGGGATCACACGAAACCCTTTCAAATTCAGATAGCGGGCCACGAAATAACTGGGGCGCACCGGATTGGCCGACACCCCAACAACCGCCACCGTGCGGGTGCGTTTCAGGATGCGGCGCAAATCATCGTCAGTATAAGTCATAAGCCGACCCTATAACCGCTTGTTCAAAAAAGCGCCCGGAAAATTCCGGGCGCCAGTCATGGAACGAGGGACAGTGAACGAAATGCCTGTGTTCCAGACAAGCATCTCTGTCTTATGAAATAAGAGGCGAACAGTGATACAAAAAGGGACGGTCATGGAATTGTGAAGACCGCGTTATTCAGCCACGCATCAAACGCGCCCAATGGGCATCGGCATGCGCAATATGCGTTGCGGGGTCAGACAGCCAGACTGCACGCTCCGCTTGCGAGGCGGTCAAAAACAGCTGTCTGTCCGTAATACTCCAGGCCTGCGGGTCAGATGGGGCCAACACGCCCTGTGCTACCCCCAATGCGCAAAACCCACCATAGCGCGGGGCAAATGCATGCGGATCACGTTCAAACACCTCGCGATTGGCGGCGGTCCTGAAACACCACCGCGCACCACGCCAGCGGATCGCCTCGCTGCGCAGGCCGGCAACAGCAGCGCGATCATGAAAATAGGCAACCGGATCGGTACCATCAATTGCCCAGCCATCAACCGCGTAGACGCGGCGCGTGCCAGCTTGCGCCCCATTTGCAAGCAACGGCGCGGTAAGAAACGTACAGATGGCGGTGCGACGGGTCAGCATGCCTCAACGGGCTCCGGGTAAGCAGATCAGGGGTCTCACTAAATCAGATGCACAAGAAAATCGCCGATGCAAAGCCCTGCTCGCCAAGGCGTGAGCAAAGGTGACCTAGCCAGCTTGCAGTATATCAATCAAAGATATCTTCCAGCTCGTCCCAGACTTCCGCCAGAACTTTGCGGAACAATCCTTTGCTTCTCTTCTGCTTTCGGGACTTCTTGGGTCTGGCGAAATGGCCCTTCCCGGGCGCTGGCCGATGGTTCGGGCGGGTGGGTGTCGCCGCAGGCGCTGTCGCCCGTTCGGGGGCAATCGGTAACATTTTCAACGCGCGCAACGGCGCACCACATTGGCGGCAGCTCAACTCATGGCGGGTTTTCCCGCGAAGGACCAGCGCGGCCTTGGTGCCGCAATAACAACAGGTGGCGACCTTGGTCACAGCCATATCTGCTTGCCCTGCCTCATAGATTACGAAAGATCGCTAGCAGAACCGGCACGCCCACGCAATCTGGCAGGCTAGCTTTCGAGATAAATCGCCAGCGCTGCCTCTGTTCCGTCATGATGGATCAGGCCCATCCAGCGAATAAAACTATCGCGAAACCGAGCATCCTCGGCCAGATCACCATATAGCTCTCGCTGTTTCAGCCAGGCAACGGGTTTGTCCCGGGCCGCGGTTGCCGCCGCCGTCAGATCAGCCCAGATCGGGTCATTCGGGGCGATGGCGGATCCGTCCTCACGGGTGCCCTCACACATCCGCGCCCATAGGGCCTGCGACAGGGCCAACCCCTCTACCGGTGTCCCCGCAGCCAAAGCCGCGCGCGCAACCGGCAAAAGAAACCCGGTATGACGGGACGATCCGTCAAACGCGACGCGGCGGACCGTGTCGACAATCTGGGTGTTGGCAAAACGGCGCTCAACAAGGTCGATATAGGCAAGCGGGGTCACCCCCGGCACCGCAGCAACATGCGGCGCAATCTCGACTTCGGCCACTTTGCGAAAAAACGGGCGAATCTGCGGATGCACCATACAATCCGCAATCGTATCAAGCCCCAATATGTCACCCGCATCGGCGATCAACTGGTGACCGCCATTCAACAGGCGAATTTTCATCGCCTCATAGGCATGCACATTAGAGGTAAAGGTCGCCCCGGCCTTGTCCCAATCGGGACGACCGGCGCAGAAATCATCCTCAATCACCCATTGGCGAAAATTCTCATGCGTGACGGGGGCGGCATCTGAAATGCCGATGTCCTGCGCCAACGCCAGTTCCTTCGGCCCTGTTGCCGGTACGATGCAATCGACCATCGCATTGGGAAAACTGCAGTTGGCATCAATCCAATCCGCAAGATCGGGGTCAGACAATCGAGCCAGCGACACAATGGTCTGGCGCAGAATAGCCCCGTTGCCCTGCAGGTTATCGCAGCTTTGCCCCGTAAACGGGCCAGTGCCCGCATCGCGGCGACGTTTCAGCGCAGCAATCATCGCCCCAAAGGCGGTGCGTGGCTGGTCTGGATTAGCCGCATCATGGACAATATCCGGGTGAACGGCATCAAACCCTTTGGTGACCGGATCGATGTAATAGCCCCCTTCGGTCACCGTCAGGGCAACGATGCGAATGGCCGGGTCTGCCATTTGGGCGATCAGCGGGGCGTTGTCCTCTTCGACCGGCACAAATCCGATCATTGGTCCGATCACCTCAGCGGCGCGACCCGCCGGATCCAGCTCAATCAAGGTTGTCAGATAATCCTGTGCGGCCAGCCTTTTGCGTTGTTCTTCGTCGCCCGGGCGCACACCGGCACCGATAATCGCCCAATCCAGCGCCTCACCCTGCTGCATCAATCGATGCAGATACCAGGCTTGATGCGCGCGATGAAAGTTACCCAACCCGATATGCACGATACCCGGCGTCAGCGCGGACCGATCATAGGTTGGGCGCTGCACGGCGGCGGGCAAATCCTGCAAAGACGCGTTGGATAGTTTCACGGGCATTCAACCTATTCGCAAACCTTGTGCATCAAACCGGTGTATCTGGTCGGCGCGCGGGGTCAGATAGACAGTGTCACCATGGACGACAGACATCTCGCCGCTGGCCCGGACAGTCATCGGATCGCAGCCTGGAATGCCGTGGATATGGATAAAAGTATCCGATCCCAGATGTTCGGCAACCCCGACTGTCCCCTGCCATGTGCCTTCTGTCGTTGACACATCAATATGTTCAGGGCGAATGCCAATTGTCTGCGCGTCATGCTTGGCAGCTTCGGGACCTTCGACAAAATTCATCTTTGGCGACCCGATAAAGCCCGCCACAAACAGGTTGCGGGGATTACGGTAAAGCTCAAGCGGGCTGCCCACCTGTTCAATCACACCGGCATGCAAAACGACGATCTTGTCGGCCATGGTCATCGCTTCAACCTGATCATGGGTCACATAGACCATGGTCGTCGCCAGCTTCTTGTGCAGTTCGGAAATTTCCATGCGCATGCCCACACGCAAGGCGGCATCAAGATTTGACAGCGGTTCATCAAACAAAAAGGCCGCAGGTTCGCGCACAATGGCACGGCCAATGGCGACACGCTGGCGCTGACCGCCGGACAACTGGCCCGGACGGCGATCCAGATAGTCTGTCAGGTTCAACGCCTTTGCAGCCGAACTGATGCGACGGTCCTGTTCCTCCTGCGGGATTTTGGCCATGCGCATCGGAAAGGCGATATTCTTGCGCACCGACATATGCGGATAAAGCGCATAGCTTTGAAACACCATCGCCAGGCCGCGCTTGGCTGGCGGCAGCATCGTGGCATCATCGCCGTCGATCTCGATATGACCGGCGGTTGTGTCCTCCAGCCCGGCGATCAGGCGCAGCAGCGTTGATTTACCGCAGCCCGAGGGGCCGACAAACACCACAAACTCACCATCGTTGATCTCAAGGTCCAGCGGCGGAATAACCTCTACATCACCGAACTTCTTTTGAACTTGATTCAGTTGGATACGTCCCATGTGCGTTTTCCTTACTTCACTGCGCCGAAGGTCAAGCCCCGGACAAGTTGTTTCTGGCTGAACCAGCCAAGGATCAGAATTGGTGCAATCGCCATGGTCGAGGCCGCGCTGAGCTTGGCAAAGAACAGACCTTCAGGGCTGGAATAGCTGGCGATAAAGGCGGTCAGCGGGGCGGCTTGGGCAGCCGTCAGGTTGAGGGTCCAGAACGCCTCGTTCCAGGCCAGGATGAAATTCAACAGCAGCGTCGATGCGATGCCGGGAATGGCCATCGGCGTCAGAACATACAGGATTTCATTGCGTAATGACGCACCATCCATCCGGGCCGCCTCAAGGATTTCACCGGGGATTTCCTTGAAGTAGGTATACAGCATCCAGACAATGATCGGCAGGTTGATCAGCATCAGCACCACAGTCAGGCCAAGGCGGCTATCCAGAATGCCCAGTTTGATGAAGATAAGATAGATCGGGTACAAAACACCCACCGCTGGCAGCATCTTGGTGGACAGCATCCAAAGCAGGATATCCTTGGTGCGCTTGGACGGGACAAAAGCCATCGACCAGGCGGCAGGGACCGCAATGATAATGCCCAGAATGGTGGAGCCACCGGCGATAAAGACCGAATTCCACAGGAACCGCATATAGTTGGATCGTTCCTGCACGACGGCATAGTTTTCCAGCGTCCAGTCAAAGAACAAAAAGACGGGCGGATCGGCAATAGCCTGCGCTTCTGTTTTGAAACTGGTCAGAATGGTCCACAAGATCGGGAAAAAGATCAGCAAACCAATCGCCCAGGCGATCGCAGTATTCAGCGCCTTGCGTTGTGTTGTAACAGCACGTGCCATGGTCAGCCTCCCTTATGTATCCAGGTTCTTGCCGACGATGCGCATCAGAAACAGCGCAACGATATTGGCAAGGATGATGGCATAGACACCGCCCGCAGATCCCAATCCGACATTCTGGCTTTCCAGCACCCGTTGGAAGATAAGATAGGTCAGGGTCCGGGTGCCGAATGCACCGCCGGTGGTCACAAAAATTTCGGCAAAGATCGACAGCAGGAAAATCGTCTGGATCAGGATCACAATCGTGATGGCCCGGCTCAGATGCGGCAGGATGATAAACCAGAACCGTTTCAGGAACGGGGCGCCATCCATCTCGGCGGCTTCCAACTGTTCACTGTCCAGCGACTGCACAGCGGTCAACAAGATCAATGTTGCAAAGGGCAGCCATTGCCAACTGACAATCATGACAATTGATTGCAGGGATTCCTGACTAAGCCATTGCACCGGCTCTGCGCCAAAGAATTTCCATAGATGGGCAAGGATCCCGTTCACCGGATCCATGAACATGTTCTTCCAGACCAGCGCGGACACGGTCGGCATCACAAAGAACGGGGCAATCACAAGGATACGAACAACCCCCTGCCCCCACATCGGCTGATCCAGCAGCAAGGCCAGAACAATCCCAAACGCGACAGTGATGATCAGAACGCCACCAACAATAATCAGGGTGGTTTGCACGGCGGGCCAAAACGAACTGGAACTGATGAACCTGGCATAGTTCTCAAGCCCGACCCAACCTTGGTCACCGCCACGCAGCGGCAGGTATTTCCGGAACGAAAACCACAAGGTCATAATCAAAGGGACCAGCATCCAGCCCAGAAGCAGGATCACGGCCGGGGCCATCATCAGTCGGGCGGCAGATCGGGATTGTTGGGTCGCCATGACACATCTCCTCTGTTGACGGCCACGCAGGCCACCGGGATTCAAACATGCGAATGGAAAGATTTTCAAGAACCAGAGGGCGAGCACGCCGCCCTCTGGCAGGGCTTGCGGGCTTAACGGTAGCCTGCAGCCTCCATGGCTTCATTAGTGATAGCCTGTGCCTTTTCAAGCGCTTCTTCCACCGTCTGCTGCCCTGCGTAAGCGGCCGAGAACTCCTGGCTCACCTCGGTTGCAATGCCAGCAAATTCCGGGATCGCGACAAACTGGATACCAACGTAAGGCACTGGGTCAACGGTCGGATCGGTCGGATCAGCCGCCAGGATCGAATCCAGGGTCTTCTGGGCGAAAGGAATGTCCTTGTAGTTTGCGTTCTCATAAAGCGAGATGCGCGCACCCGGTGGAACATTGGCCCAGCCTTCGTTTTCGGCAACCAGCTCAATATAGCCGGTCGAGGTTGCCCATTCGATGAACTCTTTGGCAGCGTCAGCTTTCTGCGTACCGGCAGGGATCGCCAGCGCCCAGGCCCAAAGCCAGTTCGACTTCTTCTCGATACCTTCGCTGTTTGGCGCAAGGGCAAAGCCCACGCTGTCAGCAACGGTTGACTCGTCCGGGTTGGTCACGAAAGATGCCGCAACAGTCGCGTCGATCCACATGCCGCATTTGCCCTGCTGGAACAGTGACAGGTTTTCATTAAACCCGTTTGTGGCATAGCCCGGAGGACCGGATTCTTCCATCATGCCAACATAGAAATTCAGCGCCTCAGCCCATTGTGGCTGATCAAACTGGGCATTCCAGTCTTCGTCAAACCAGCGCGCACCGAAAGAGTTTGCCGTCACTGTGATAAAGGCACCGCCCTCACCCCAGCCCGCCTTACCGCGCAGGCAGATGCCGTTGATCTCATTATCACGGTCGGTCATGGCCGCCGCAGCCTCGCGGATGAACTGCCATGTGGGCGCATCGGGCATTTCCATCCCGGCAGCTTCCATCAGGTCAGTGCGATACATGATCATAGAGCTTTCGCCATAGAAAGGGGCCGCATAAAGCGTACCTTCATGGCTCAACCCGGCCCGCATCGCTGGCAGAATATCGTCGACATTATAGTCGTCGGAAAGATCATCCAATGGGACAAGCCAATCATTGGCGCCCCAGATGGGTGTTTCATACATGCCGATTGTCATGATGTCGAAAGCACCACCATTGGTGGTGATGTCGGTGGTGACGCGCTGGCGCAATACGTTTTCTTCCAGCGTGACCCACTCGACCGTGTGACCAGTCTTTTCGGTAAAGTCATCCGTCAGACCCTGCATGCGGATCATGTCGCCATTGTTCACTGTGGCGATTGTCAGCGTGGTTGCATGACCATCCGCCAGGGCCGCCGTGGCCGTGACAGACACCAATGCAGATGCCGCAAAAAGTGCGTTACGAAGTTTCATCCAGTCTCCTCCCAGTATGCTTGGATTACTTGGGAACAAGATTGGGGCTGATCTGACGTAAAGTCAATAAAAAATTTTACTCGCGTAAAATTTGAGGTCAAGCAGAGGCGCGCAGTATAAGCTTTGCTGGGTATAAAACCTCATCCCGACCGGCGCCGCGGACCTCAGAATCCATCGCGCGCATCAGGGCTTCGACACTTTCGCTGGACACCGAATCGTAATCATGGGCAGCTGTTGTCAGTGATGGGCAGGTAAATCGGGAATAGGGATGGTCATCATGTGACGCCACGCGCAACGCACAACCGGCACCACTGCCAACCCGCAAACCCTTTTCATAGCAGGCAGACAGAAATCCAATGGCAAGGCGATCATTACTGCACAACACCGTGTCACCAGTCAGGATCTGGTTCTCGATGGCCCATAGGCCGCCCAGCCGCCCGATCTCTTCAAAGCCCCAGCCTTCGCCCGGTATCTGCACAAATTTCGGCTCATGACCCAGCTGTGTCATGATATCAATATAGGCCTGACGACGTTTGTTGGCATTCGGGTTGGCCGGGGTCTTCATCTCAAAAAAACATGGGGGCTGGCCAGAACGACATAGGTAAGTGACCGTCTGAGCAACAAAGCTATAATTGTCGGACCCAACGAAATAATCGCCCAAACCCTCTAAATTACTATCAAAAAGGACGGTTGGCACATCACGGCAGAACGCCGCCAGCACCTTTTTATCGGTCGCCCGGCCCAGCGGGGCGATCAATACACCCGCCGGTTTCAGCAGGCGCAGGTTATCCAAAATCTCTGATTCCAGTTCCGGTTCACCATGTGACCCGAACAGGGTTGGCGCATATCCTGCATCCATGCAGCGCCGTTCGATATTCCGGGCAATCTCGGCAAAAAACGGATCAGCCAGATTGGGCACAACAACGCCGATGGTTTTTGTCAGCTTGCGGTTTTGATTAACCGCATAGAAATTCGGCCGGTAATCATATTCCTCCAGCGCCGCCTCGATCTTGCCACGGGTGGATTTGCGCACGCTGCTGGGGTCGTGGAAATATTTGGAAACCGTCGGGCGCGAGATTCCGCTAACCTCCGCAAACTCTTCCATATTCTTGATTTTACGTTCACCCATGCGGTACCTACTTGATCGTTTCTGCGCCCCCGTGTCACCTTGCCATCGCAAAGCAAATTACGCCACTGGGGTACTACTCAAATCTTTACGCGCGATATGTTTCAATCGACTGTAGGCAAGCCAATCGGCTGTGGTCAACACCAAAGACAATGATAAATAAAGGAAGCAATATGGCCCTTGTCCACGATCTGATCACCCAAAACCGGACCGGCACTGCCATTGGCCTCCCCTGCTTTTGCACCGCAAATGAACAGGTGCTGCGCGCGGTACTAGCCTATGCATCTACCCATAATTTCCCCGCTGTGATCGAGGCGACATGCAATCAGGTTAATCAGGATAGCGGCTATACCGGCATGACCCCTGCTGATTTCGTGGGCTGGTTGAAAGGCATGGCGCAAGATGCCGGAATACCAATGGAAAGCCTGATCCTTGGCGGCGACCACCTTGGGCCCAACCCGTGGAAATCCGAACCACTGGATCAGGCGATGACCAAGGCGCGCGAGATGGTGAAGCACTATGTCAGCGCCGGTTTCACCAAGATCCATCTTGATGCCAGTATGGCCTGCGGCGGCGAACCCAACCCCAGCTTCGCACAGATCGCAGAACGGGCCGCTGACCTTTGCGCCGTGGCCGAAACCCACGCGCCCGATCCCGCAAAACTGGTCTATATCATCGGAACAGAGGTGCCGATCCCAGGTGGCGAAACCGAAGAACCTGCCGCGCTCGACGTCACCTCCCCCGCCCGTCTGGCCGACACGATCAGCACGCATGCCGACGCCTTCGCCGCGCGTGGACTGAACGATGCGTGGGCGCGCGTGGTGTCAGTCGTCACGCAGCCCGGCGTTGATTTCGGACACAGCTCCATCTACCCCTTCATCCCCGAAAAGGCGCTACCGCTCAGTACCGCGATCCTGGATCAGGACGGGCTGACATTCGAAGCACACTCAACCGACTACCAATCCACCGCAGCCCTCGCCGATCTGGTCAAACAGCATTTCTTTTTCCTCAAGGTCGGCCCCGAACTGACCTTCCGGTTCCGCGAAGCCGTCTGGGCACTCGCCGATCTTGAACAACGGGCCTGCGCCAACCCTTCAAACATCCGCGACGTGCTGGACCAGCAGATGACGCAAAACCCCGGCAACTGGCAGGACTATTACCACGGCACCCAGTCAGAGATCGCAACACAACGCATCTACAGCTATAGCGACCGGATCAGATATTACTGGAACGACCCAAAGGTCGGCGGGGCGCTCAAAACCCTTATCCAGAACCTGCAACACACCGCGATCCCGGAAACCATGGTCTCACAAACCTTCTTGGGGCTGGAATTCGGCGACATCCCGACTGATCCTAACGAGCTGATCCAGTCACATATCACCCGCTGCATCGGCCGCTACTATCAGGCGGCGGGCTTCACGCCGTAGCCCGCGCGCGCAGGTTCGCCCGCACAAAGGCCGCAATAAACACCAGTGTCAGGATCAGGATCACGGTCGGCGCGGGCGCGCTGTCGATAAAGAAACTCAGGTAGACGCCCAGAAACCCCGATACCGCCGTGACGCCCACCGCAATCAGCAACATCAACGCAAAACGGCGGGTGACCAGAAACGCAATCGCCCCCGGTGCGATCAGCAGGCCAATCGACAGGATGATGCCCACGGCCGACAGGGTCGCCACGATGGTCAGGGATATCAGCGACAGCAATCCGTAATGCAGCCAGCGCACAGGCAAGCCCACGGCCTGCGCCTGGATCGGATCAAAGGCATGCAACATCAGATCGCGCCGCTTGGCCAGCACCACAAGGGCCACAAACCCCGCAATCACCCCGGCGGTCCACAGATCGGCCCCCGACACACCCAGCATATTGCCAAACAGGATGTGATCCAGATGCACATCGGTGCTGATCTTGGTGTAAAGCACGATGCCAAAGCCAAACATCCCCGAAAACACGATCCCCATGACGGTATCTTGCTTCACGCGGCTGTTCTCAGCCAGAAACCCGGTCGCCAGCGCACAGATCATGCCCGCGCAAAACGCCCCGATGATCAGCGGGATGTTCAGCAGATAGGCGACAACGACGCCCGGCAACACCGCATGGCTGATCGCGTCGCCCATCAGCGACCAGCCTTTCAGCACCAGATAGCAGGATAGCAGGCTGGTCGGCACGGCGATGACCAGCATCATCAGAAAGGCATTATTCATGAACGCGAACTGGAATGGGAACAGCAAGCTTTCCATCATCCACGCTCCAACGCCATTGCGGCCTTGCGGCGGGCGGCAAGATATCCGTGCTTTGGCGCGAAGAAGAACGCGGTCAGAAACACCAGCGTCTGCAAGCTCACGATCAAACCACCCGTGGCCCCATCCAGAAAATAGCTCAGATAAGCGCCGATAAAACTGGTCCCCGCCCCAATCGCCACGCTCAGCATCAACAGACGCGGAAACCGGTCCGTCAGCAGATAGGCCGTCGCCCCCGGGGTCACCACCATCGCGATCACCAAAAACGCGCCGACCGTTTGCAACGCCGCGACACATGACGCCGATAGCAAGGTAAAAAACACAACGCGCAGCACATCCGGGCGCAACCCGATGGACCGCGCGTGGTTTTCGTCAAAGAACGTCACCATCAGGTCTTTCCACTTGGCCAGCAGCACGGCCAACGTCACGAAACCGATAATCGCCAGTTGCAGCGTATCAGCAGGCGTAATCGCCAGAATATTGCCCATCGTGATCGTCTGCACGCTGACCGATGTCGGCGACAGCGACACCATGAACAGGCCCAGCCCAAAGAAAGAGGTAAAGATCAGGCCGATGATCGTATCCTCTTTCAGCCCCGACCGCTGGTTCAAAAACAGCATCGCGCCAGCCGCCAGCCCGCCGGCGGCGAATGCCCCTAACGCAAATGGCAGACCCAGCATGTAGGCACCAGCCACCCCCGGTACGATGGAATGGCTCAGCGCGTCACCGATCAGCGACCAGCCTTTCAGCATCAGATAAGCGGACAGGAATGCGCAGACACCACCGACCAAGGCACTGACCCACATCGCATTGAACATGTAGTTATAGGCGAAAGGTTCCAGCAGCGTGGCGATCATTTACTTGCCTCATCGCCATAAACGACAAAGGGGCGTTCATCATCGGTGATGACCCGGATTTCGCGACTGTCATCATCGTCATGCAGGTCGGCACCACCCAACACGAAATGGCGCAGCACACCACCAAAGGCATGTTCCAGATTTTCGCGGGTGAACACGGTTTCCGTCAGGCCATAGGCCAGCACGGTTTCCTTCACCAACACCGTGCGATCACAAAATTCAGGGACAGAGCCGAGGTTATGTGTCGACACCAGCATCACCCGCCCCTCGTCCCGCATTTCGCGCAACAGGGCGATGATCGCCTCTTCGGTCTGCACATCCACCCCGGTAAAGGGTTCGTCCAGTAAGATCACCTGCCCCTCTTGCGCCAGCGCACGGGCCAGGAACACTCGCTTGCGCTGACCGCCGGACAATTCACCGATCTGGCGATACCGGTAATCGACCATATTCACCCGGCCTAGCGCTGCGGTCACCGCATCATGATCGGCCTGCGCCGGGCGGCGGAAAAATCCCATATGGCCATAACGGCCCATCATCACCACGTCTTCGACCAGTACGGGGAAGGTCCAGTCGACCTCCTCCGATTGCGGAACATAGGCCACGATATTGCGGCGTAGGGCCTCTTTCACCGTCAGGCCCATCACCTCAATTTCGCCCCTCGCGGCGGGGATAAAGCCCATGATGGCCTTGAACAGGGTCGATTTTCCTGCACCGTTGACGCCCACAAGACCGGTAATGGTGCCGGTCGGTATTTCAAAACCGGCATCGCGCAGGGCGGTGTGACCATTGCGATAGGTCACGGTCACGTCGCGGGCGACGATGCCTTGGGTTTCGGTCACTTGGTCAATCCTTCTGCAATGGTTTCGGTCGTCACACGCAGCAGGTCCAGATAGGTGGGCACCGGGCCATCCGCCTCTGTCAGGCTGTCCACATACAACACCCCACCATATGCCGCATCTGTTTCACGGGCCACCTGCTCTGCCGGGGCTTGCGACACGGTGCTTTCACAGAAAACCGCCGGGATGTTGTTGGCGCGGACACCGTCAATCACCTTGCGCACCTGCTGCGGCGTGCCCTGGGCATCCGCATTGATCGGCCACAGATACAGCTCCTGCATCTCGAAATCGCGGACGAGGTAGCTAAATGCACCCTCGCAGGACACCAGCCAGCGCTGCTCGGCCGGGACAGCCAGAATGGTATCGCGCAACGGGGCAATCGCTGCGGTGATCTCGGCCTTATAGGCCGCTGCGTTGGCGCGGTAGACCTCTGCATTGTCAGGATCATGCGCGATGAAGGCGTCGCGAATGTTGTCGACATAGATCAGCGCGCCGGACAGGCTCATCCAGGCATGGGGGTTCGGCTTTCCGTCATATTCACCTTCGGTGATGCTGACCGGGTCAATGCCGTCGGTCAGGGTGACACTTGGCACGTCCGACAGGTTGGAAAAGAACTGCTCAAACCACAATTCCAGGTTCAGCCCGTTCCACAGGATCAAATCCGCATCATGGGCGCGAATGATGTCGCGGGGGGTTGGCTGATAGCCATGAATTTCGGCACCCGCCTTGGTAATGCTTTCCACCACGGCAACGTCACCCGCTACATTGCGGGCCATATCGGCAATCACGGTAAAGGTCGTGACGGCCTTGAACTTATCATCGTCCGCAGCAGCACCATTTGCCAAACCGGCGGCACAGATCAAAGCAAGAAGCGTTTTTGTCAATCTCATCACAAGAAACCTTTCATCAGGATGCAGTTTCATCCGTGACTTGCATATGAGAATTATTCTCAACAGTAAATGCTGTTGATAATAATTCGCAATAAATCGCTAAAAGTTAACATAACTGTAAGAATTGGACCGTGCGCACCGTTAAACAGCGATTTTCGGCAAAAGGGGTCCGACGTTTTGCCGACGCTGCGCCGACGCTTTGCCGGCCGACGATTCTGGCCCCTCCCCCCTGTATTAACTGATGATTCGGTGAAATCAGGGAAAAGCGGATCAGGGCCACTGTTGCGCACCCCACCGAACGTTGCCTAACCCCCGGCCTTGCGCGCCCGGATATCGGCAGCAATAGCGCGGGTAATCCGGATCAGCTCTGCCTGATTGGCGGCAAAATCCAGCGGTTCGGCCAGATAGGTACGCAGCTTTCCGACTTCTTCGGCAAACCCTGCTCCATCCGGGATCTGCCGGAAATCGCGTGACAGGATCGTCTGCGTCGATCCCAGCCTCAGATGCTCTGACAGGACCAGCTCTGCTGGCAAGCGCCCATGGCCCAGCCGGGCGATGCCGCCAAAACCGAAATGGACATCATGCATCCGCAGAACATGTGCCGCATGCTCAATCACCCCATCAGCCACAAGCTCAAACATGAAATCAAGGCCAAACCCAAGATGTAAGTCATTCAAACCCAACAAAATATCATCGACGCCGTCAAGCGCCGCAATCGCAGGCAACCGGGCCAGCGCAGCGGGTGTTTCCGCCAGATAGGTGACCGGAACCCGGCCATCGACAATATCACGAAACCTCGCCACCTCATCAGGATGGGTGAACATCGGCAGCATCAACCGATCAGCACCACAGGCGATCACGGCGTCCACCTCGGTGCAGGTACCATCAAATAGCGGGTTCACCCGGACCATCAATTCAGCTGTTGAAAGCGCGCTGCGTATCGCGGCGACGTCATCCAGCGTATGGCGCGAAATGACCGTGTTCATATTCGGCTGGCGGGCTTCTTTGCCGTTAATTTCAAGGTCAACCATCACACAGTCAACGCCAGCCGCCTCGACCGCTGCCGCACGTTCGGGGTCCACCTCGATGTAGATGAATTTCATATCAGTCAAACCTGAAATTCTGAAAAACCTCATACATACTCTGCCGCGCCTTGATCAGCCGTAAGTCACTGCCATCACGCAATAAAACCGGATTTGCAGGCAGGATAAACGGCGGGCGCATCACCACGGAATAGGACCCGACATTATCATAGCAAACAAAATCATCGACCCGCAGGGGGGCTTGTACAGCCTCGGACAGGATATCTTTTTCGATGCAGGTATAACCCACAATATCAAAAACGTGCCCATCATCCGCACGCGGCGCCTGCAACACTGGCGTCACCGGCAGATTACGTGATCGGGCGGTCGGGCTGATGTCAAAACCACTGCCCGCAACGGTCGCAAAATTGCGCCCTCTGACCGATTTGGTCGATACAATCTGGGTGTAGAACTGCTGCGTATCCGCCACCAATGCGGTGCCGGGTTCCAGGAACAGCGCAGGCAATTTTCCACGCCCTGCCAATCCCTGAGATAATCGCGCACCAATCAATGCGCCATAATCGGCAAAGCTGGCAGGCGGTGATGCAAAGGACTGGCGCAGGCTTTCGGGCATATTGCTGAAGTAGCCACCGCCGATATTCAGAATATCGGGCAGCGTATCGGGAAATAACCGGTTCACCAGGTCAATCAAACGGTCCGCCCGACGGCCGAAACTCTCCAGATCACGGTCAGGGAAATGGCAATGCAGCCCTTTTAAAACAACAGCTTGCAGCTGTGCTATCCCATCCAGCATCGCCGTAAATTCCGGCCCATCCACATCGACCCCAAAGCGCGAGATATCATCATCATTCAAAGCGAAATTGCAGCGCAGAACGACATTGATCGGCCCTTCCGCCCCCGGCACAATATCGCGCAACATCGCCAGATCGCGCGCGCTATCAAGGTTCAGCGTCGCCCCAGACAGGGCGGCATCCTTGAAAGCCGCAGCCCCCTTGTAAGGCCCGTTGAATATGATCCGCGGCCCCGGCACACCCAGCCGCCGCGCCAGTTCATATTCCATAGATGAAACGACCTCGGCAAAACCGCCAAGGCTATGCACGATTTGGCAAAGCTGCGGGGTGTAATTCGTCTTGTAGGAATAGCCGATATTGACGTCCGGGTAATGATCCTGGAACGCACCCATCAAAGCCTTGAAATTATGACGAAAACGGTCCGCATCCAGTATAAAGAATGACCGCCCGTGTTCTGACGCCATCGCCTGTGCAGCCGCCCAATCCAGTGTCATGAATGCTCCTGCTTACGCTTTTCAATGGTGCTTTTGCGGCTCAGCACAACCCAGATCGTTTGCAGAATAATCCGCAGATCAATCAGCACACCCCAGCGGGCAAACAGATCAATATAGCGGTTGTCAAAAACGATCTTTTGCGGCCAGTCCAACGCATTCCGGCCCGACACCTGCGCCAGCCCCGTTACCCCCGGCTTCATGCGAAACCGGCGCTTCGTCTCGGGCGCAAAATCGGCGATATCACCCAGTTCATAAGTCACCGGCGGACGCGGCCCGACCAGGGCCATGGAGCCATTCAGAATATTGAAGAACTGCGGCAGCTCATCAAGGCTGGTCTTACGCAGAAAATGCCCGACCCGGGTAATCCGGTCATCATCATCATAGCTGAACAGCCCGGTGCCCATCTGCTCGGCATTTTCGACCATGGTGCGGAATTTATACATCTTGTAAGGCACGATATCGCGACCCAACCGTTCCTGCACAAAAAACACGCTGCCCTTGCTGTCGCGCTTGATCCACAGGGCAATCAGGATCATCGGCAGGCCAAGGATGGCCAACCCGATCAACGCCCCGGTGATATCCATCAACCGCTTGATCATGCGCCCTTTTCCGTCTGCCAGACACCGGTGCGCCATTCCGGGCGCGCCGCATCGACCCCGTCAGCAATATCCAGATATGCCCCCAGCAACGCCAGTGTCACCGGACCCATCCGCCCATCACCCACCATGAACCGGTCGATCCCCGTGATCGGGGTCAGTTCCGCCGCGCTGCCACACAGGAAAATCTCATCCGCAAGGTACAGCTCACTGCGGTCCACGACGCGAACTTCCGTTGGCAGGTCAGTGGCTTGGATCAATTTCAAAAGCGTGTCGCGCGTGATGCTTTCCAGGATCGAACCGCTGGTTGGCGGCGTGATCAACACACCATCGCGCACCAGCATTACGCAAGATCCGGCACCTTCGCTGACCTTGCCATCGCCATCCAGCAGGATCGGCAGGTCATAGCCTGCTGCCTTCGCCTCCAAATGCGCATACCGCCCGTTGATGTAATTCGCCCCGGCTTTGACTCGCGGTGGCATGCTCAGATCATCAATGCGGCGCCAGGTGGACACGCAGGCGCGCAGACCGGACGCGTTGGTGGCGTCGCGGCGGGGTTTGGTGATCGGTGCGACGAACATCTCAACCGGGGTGCTGCTATGCCATGTGCCTTCGCCATCGACAAACAAGGTGGCGCGCACCGCCAGATCAGCGCGATAGGCGTTTTCCTGAATAACCTGGACAATCGCCTGTTTGATCTCATCCACGCTGTAAGGGCAATCCAGCCCGATCAACCGGCAAGAGGCGAACAGGCGGTCCAGATGGTCATCCAGACGGAACAGAAAAACATCTTCGCTCTCCGCGTTCCAATAGCCACGAATGCCTTCAAACACATTCAAACCGAACTGGGCCGTTGGTGAAAGGACACTGATCTGCGCATCCTCGGCTGGCATGATCTGCCCCTTAAACCAAATTTTACGTTTCTGTGGCATCATGCCTCTTTCACTTCCATATCGTCACGCGCGGTTTGCCACGCGGCCAGCCCGGCAGCCAGATTGCCCGAAGAATGAAGCGCCCAAAGACCGGGGGCAAGCGGACCGGCGGGCAGAAGATCAATATATTGCGTAAATTCGCATGTCACTGCACCGATAAATGCAAACACACCGTCGGATTTCAGGATACCGGCCTTGGTCAGGCGGTTTTCGATCAGGGCCAACAAAGCGTCCTGATCGATTTCGGGCGCACGGTGGAACTCGACAAGGAAACGCGCTGCCGACGGGTCCGCATCCGGCATATCAATCCGGGAAATCCGGGCGACCTGCGGGTCGCGCCAGAAGGCCGCATAGGTATGGCTTGTCGCGATATCTGTGCGGTTCACCTGCACCACAGCGGCATGGCGCTGTGCGAATTGCGGCGGGTCGGCCTTGTACGCCGTGTCCGATACCGGGCGTAGATTGGTCGCCGTCGTCAGAAAAACCCGCCCTGCCCTGCGTGTTGCGCCATCAGCACCGGTTAGGACCCACTGATCAGTATCGCGCTGCAACCCCGTCACATCCATCACCGCAAACGCCACCCCCGCGTCGCGGCAAGCCCCGGTCAGTTTTTCCACGAAATCCGCATAGCCATCCCGCGGACCACGCATTTTTTGCGAGGCAAAGAACGACCCCAATTGATACCGGATATAGCTGTGCAGTTTGGTTTGAAAATTGATCAGCTGATTGCGATAGGCAGCCCCTTTAATCAGTACGTCCAGACGGGCCTTCCCATAGCCCACCAACAGGCGCAGCCCGGATGCCACCATCAAGAAACGGTTGAAATACGGGATCTTGAAGCCTGTCCGATGCACCCGGATTGGCTGCGCGTCCAGCCCGGTAAAGAGCACGCCAGCGGCACTTTCCAGAAGGTCGTAAATGCCCGGGAAAACCTCGATCACGTGGCACGCGATTTCAACATTGTCGCCGGTATCCAGCCGCGCCAATTGCCATGATCCGCCCCAGTTATCGGTCCGGTCCACCACGCAGACGCGGTGGCCCTTGTGTGCACGGTCGAGCGCGTGGACCAGCATCAAAGGGCTTGACCCTATGATAACCTCTTCAGCCTGCGTCATGCCCGTCCAGACCAGCCGTTGCGACAAGCCAGGTATCTGCATTATAGCGTCCGGTCCGCGATTGTCGGATCTGATAGCCGAAATCATCCAGCATCTGCTTTTCTGCTGGATCAACGTAGATCAGCACATGCGGCAGGCCCCGCAACAGTTCCAGAACAGTACGCAGCGTTTCACCCTGAAACGAGTTATAAAGATAGATGATCGCGCAATCGGAGATCAGATAGGATGTCAGATTGGTCGCACTGTCAGCGACGATCTGGATATCATCCTGCAACCCGGTCTTTGCCAGATTGGCCTTGGCCATCTCGGCCAGCCCCGGATCATATTCAATGCCAATGGCAGGGTGTTTGAACTGGCCCTTGTGCAACTGTGCATAGACGAAAAGCACCTTGCCCTTGCCACAGCCCAGATCAAAGAACTGGGCATCGGCAAAGCGTTCCGCACCCAGCAAATCATGGGCGATCCGGGCCGTATCGCGGGTGACAGATGTGAAGGACGCCACATAAAGCAGACCGTCATCCTGTTCGTCATCGGCAGATGCGATCTGCTGTTCATTCTTGGGTACCCGGCTACTGGTCTGGGTGCCATTCTTCAGGTCAAACCAGACACTTTCCCGAAAATATATCCAGAAAAACACCAGACCACGCTGGCGTAACACCTTCAGAACAAAACGGATTTTCCCGATCATACGACACCCTTTTCATTGACCGGCGGCTGTTTTGCCAGCGCCTCCAGATGATCTGACATCCGGGGATAGATCATTGCCGCATCAAAACGTTCCTTGTGCAACCTGATCGCAGACTGTTTCATTTTCGCCAATACCTCTGGCTTGTCGATCAGGTCACAGATGTTGCGGGCCAGCGCATCGGCGTCATGCGGCGGATATGTGAAACCGCTGCCCGTCTGCGCCGTCAACTGCCCCATTTCGCCCGCCAACCCGCATGCAATGGCCAGCCCGCCCGCCAGATATTCCGAGAATTTATTGGGGATATTGCGCAGGTAATTGGGCACCGGATTATAAGCGACCAGCCCAACGGATGCGATGGATAACAGCGCGTGGATTTCATCCCCTTCCAGCCAGCCGGGGAAGATCACATGTTCATTCTGCGCAGCCATCTGCCGCAACCCCGCCTCTCGCGGTCCACTGCCGGCAATCACACATCTGAATTGCGGGCAGGTCTTGGCGATCTGTGCGGTTGCCGCGATCAGTGTATCGAAATCAGATTGATAACCGATGTTCCCGGCATAGACAGCCAAGACATTATCCGGGCCAACGCCCAGTTTCTGGCGCATCGCAGCGACGCTTTCATCGCTGGCGGGTGTATCCTTTGCTGGGTAGGACATCGGAAACACGGCGTCGCCGTCCCGCTGCGCCCGCCCTGCCCGCACAAGCCCCCAATCCAAATAGGATTGGGTCAGCCCGCTGACCGCTGTTGCGTTACGAAAGGCCCAGTTCAGCCGGAATGCCATCAAATGCAGCATAGTCAGGGTCGGCCCACGCATGAAATCCAGGCGTTTGGGTAGCAAATCAACATAGATGTCCGGCCATAGGTCACGCACATCGACGACGACGGGGATGTCGTGTGATCGCGCATATTTAACGGCCGCGTAGCACAGGGCGATAGGCACGTTCCCGACATGGATCAGGTCGGGCCGCATGGCCGACCGGCCCGCAATTTCAAGGAAATTTGCGCCCAGTTTCATATGGTTGCGGATACGCGCGGGACCGATATGGCGTTGGTAATCAGGGCTTTCGATAAACTGGTGAAAGTAGTTGTCGACCGACTCGATCACTGACCCATCGCTGATCTGCTTCTTGGCCTGATGGCTGAAGGATGACCGCCAACGGGTAACGTGATGCCCCCGATCAGCCAAATATTCACATAAGGTGTTCGACCGCCATTCCCGCCGGTTCTTTTGCGTGCGCGGGGCGGGCGGATTTTCTTGCGCATGGATAACCCAGAAATTCATGGCGGCGTCAGCATGTCCCAAGTTGCGCGTTCCGGTTACTTGAACATCCCGTCCACCGAAATCGCAACCGAATACTGGTGCGCCGCCCATTCTCGATCTTGGATGTTGTATTGCGGGCATGCCCTACATACGCGATCCGATCAGCCCCTCGCGCCTGGCAATCACCAAGGTACCACCAAACATCACAACCACGCTGATCACCAAGAATGACAGCCCTGCAAGCGTTTCATCAAACTGACCTCGGGCAAAAAGCGGTGTCAGAAGCGTGCACATCGCCGCAATCAATGTCACAGTCCAGACCACCTCGCGTTCCTGTGCCCGGAAGTAATAGGAGACCGCAAAGTAGAATTGGTTCAGCACAATCGCACAGGCATAAAACGCCAGAACGATCGGCGCTGATGCTCTGTTGGGAATGTCAGATCCGATTTGACCCAAAACGAAGAAGCCCAACAAGACGGCCACAGCGCCCAATAGGGTCAGGCCAGCGGTCAGAAAACAGACCCGCCAGAAATCAACCCGGAGCGCGCCAAACGTTTTCGATACGGCCAGCTGTGTCCAGGGCCGGACTTTATAGGTCAAAAAGATGTTTGCGCTGCCGTTGATGGCCAGAAATATCTGCACGCACATGCCAAAACGGCCTGCCTCCTCTGCACCTTGCAGCCAGAAGAGGATCGGGATCGGGGCCTGAAAGAACACATAGGCCGACAGCCACGTCACCGCCACACCCCGTTGAAAAGGCCAGATATCCGCCCGCCAGTTCAGGTCAGATGGCACCCGCCAGATCGCGGCGGAAAAGGTCAACCGCACCTCTGCTACTGTGAAATAGGCCAACAGGATCGCAAGACATAATGTGACCCCCAGCGCGACGGGCAGCGCGGCAAGGCCGAAACCACCATAAGCCAGAAAACCGATCAGGATGACGTTCAATGCGCTGACAAACAGACGCAGATAGGCCGCCGCCTGCACATGCCCCAGACCGTCCAATATCCGCAGATAGATGTTGAAAATCATCAGCACACTTGAGCAGGCGCAATAGGCCAGCCAGATCACCGTCAGATGCGATATGCCGAAACTGTTTTTGGCAAAGGTCACCAGCCCAATCGACCCTATAACCAGAATCATCATCAACCCCGCCAGTACCGACCAGATGCCCGCGAAACGCAGGATGCCGCCCAGCGCCTGAACCGGGTCGTGCTGGTTTTGCAGTTCCGCGCTTGCCACACGCCGCGCAGCCAGATTTCCCAGCGTGAACCCGACCCCCAGATCAAAAAAGTAATGCGCTGTCACGAGGCTCAGGAACGTGTAGAAAACCCCTTGTTCAATTGGGGAGTAGAGCGTCGATACGACCAAGATCAGGCAAAACCCAACAAAAAGGTTTCCCACCCGCGCCGCTGCAACCGGGATGATCCCACGGTATTCGGTCAGAATGGCGTTCATTGCGGGTTGGCTCGTGCGGCCAATCCCGCATCCGGACAATGCAGCAAAGGGCCAAATGCGCGTGTCTTGATCAATTCGCTCATCGCTTCAAAGACGCCCCCTGTTGCGCCTGGTTTCCGGCCTTCAATCAGATCTGAACGGAGAGGCGGGCATCCAGCGTTCAGCGATTGCCGCATGTCTTGGGCTTTTCGTCGTTTAACAGAATAAGGGGATCGTTCAATAGTCACGGGTGTTCGCCCGGTGACCCTAGGGTCGGTACCCTAAGCGGTGACAAAGCGGGCCGAGTTGTCGCTGATGGCGACGGCGGTCAGTGCCCCACCCCGATAGGCGCCAGTATCAACCGAAATACGCCCGTCACAAACAGCCCCTTTTGGAACGATTGTGTGCCCATGAATGACGCATTGGTCATCTGTACGCCGTTTGGCAAAGAAATTCGGATGCCCCCAAAGCAATGCGTTTTCACTTTGTGCATCAGGTGCCTTGTCGGGGTTCATCGACGCATGAACGCAATGCATGTTGCCACTGCTCCAGCGCATTGGAAGGTCGCGCAACCAGGCCAGCATGCCATCGGGCAGTGCCTTTTCCAGCGCGTTGGCAACGTCCAGTGCATCCTCTGTCGCGGTGGCTGCGCCAATCCCATAGCTGGCCAGCGTGTCGAGCCCACCGTATTTCAGCCAGCGCACGCCGCACCCCAGCGGATCATCGATAAAATCAAGCATCATCGCCTCATGATTGCCTTTCAGGCAAATGATGTTGGCGGGATCTTGTGTCTGTAATGTATAAAGCCGCGCCAGCACCTGTGCTGACTGCGGGCCACGGTCAACGTAATCACCTAGAAAGATGCGCGGCCCCGGCCCGTCGCACTGTAATAAGAGGCTTTCCATCTGCGGCAGACAGCCATGGATATCACCGATGGCAACAAATGGCCCGTCAGACGAAATCATGGTGCCGATGGTCGGACACTGCGCACTCACGTTGGGCCGCAATGATGACCATATCTTTTTGAACATGCACGACCTCTTGGTTTGCGCAACTGCGCGCTTGGTAAACAAGTACCAGCTCTTTTGCGGTATATGTGCATTTCATGCGCATCATGCAAATGGGATTGCTGGTGCGACAGATATGCCGATAGGAGGCCTGCCCCCAAAGTAGACGAGGTTAGTTCGTGACCACTGTGCCTGAAGTGATCAGGCTTGGTGTGAACTGCTGGATCACTCTGCTCCACTGCGTGATGGGCTGTTCAGCTGCAAAGATCACGTCATTGGGCCGCAATTCCAGCTTCGTCGCCATGACGAGGTTGGCCGCATTCCGGAAATCCAGATTATAGGCTGTAACCCGGCCCGCATCATCCTGATCGCGCAGCAGGTACACTTGGCTGGGGTTGGATGTTTCCGTGCTCAGCCCGCCTTCGGCAAAGAGCGCATCAGCCAGTGTCGCCTTGCGGGCAAATGGCATGGGAAAACGGCCCGGATTATTCACCTCACCGGCCAGATAAACATAGTCGCGATCAAGCCCGTCTGCAGCCAGAAGCGCATTGAAACTCTCTCGTTTTTCGATGAGTTGCGCGCGCCGTTGGGTCAGTTCGGCCTCAAGTTCAGCCAGTGCCTGCGCCCTGGCCGATTGTGTCATCTGCGCGAGCGCAATTTGTTCCCGAAAATAGGCCTCGGCGCGGGTTAGCTCAAAATTCTCGTCGACAAAGATACTGTCATCCGTTGCAAGGCGGATTTTCCGAATATCAGGCCGAGCGAGGTAGATCCGCAAGGGTATCTGAAAAAGCGCGCCATCCCGATAGATCCGAATGCTCGCCGCTTCCTGATCGCGCACCTGAATACCACCGGCACCCAGCAATGCATCCTCTAACGTCAGCGGGCGCAGCGTGATGGAAACAGCCCTAGGCGCAGCAACGGCACCACCCACGGACACACGTTGCGCGTTGAATTGCGTGATCTCCAGCGTGAAAGACGGATCAATCTGGTTTGAGACTAGCGCCTGAAACACGGCGTCCTGCGCCTCTTGTACTGTCAGACCGCCCAGCACGACTGGGCCCACACTAGGCAGTGAAATCGTGCCGTCATCCTGCACGGTGTAGCCCTGGCGCTGGTTTTGTGAGGCTAGCAGGCCTGCCAGCTCTTCCACAGTGTTGCCGGTGACTGCGGTGGCAAGAAGGACAACATCGCCCACACCAATGCGGTAAGGCGTTAGGGGCGCCGATGGCGGCACCCTTGTGGCAATTGCATGGGCGGGCGCAGGGCGATCAAAAATCGGCTCTGGTCTGGTGGGAAGGCGCGCCGAGACATTATTGCTTGTCGCGGTGCGAAAGAAGGCTTCGGGCAGTGGTTTGGGATCGTACGGGGATTTGTTGGCATCCCGGATGACATCATTGGTCAAGACCAGAACGTTTACATTCGGATCATCATCGGGAACAGAGGGGCTGATATAGGCCGCGCCACATCCAACCAATGCCCCAAAAGACAAAATACTTGCAAAAACCAAGGGACGCATTTCTTACGCCTTCTACTGCCATGGCCCAGCTTGGCAATTTCTGTGGCGGGCGCATAGCGTGTTTATGCAATTACCTCTGGTTTTGTTTCAGATATGTCACTCACCTTATGGTAGCCCTCTACAAATGTCAGCAGGGCATTGCGCAGCGCCTTGGCGTCATTATTTTCAACGGCTGCGTTGATTTCGCGCAGCATGCTGGCCACCTCAATCTCGCTCAGCTTCGTTTCGGACGCGCGCAGAATTTTCTCATGCGGGGTCTCAACAAGGTTTTTTCGGTCGATTAGTAACTCTTCGTAAAGCTTTTCACCCTTGCGCAGCCCAACGATTTCAATCTCCAACCCTTTGGGGTGTTCTGGGCTTTTGATCTTGGCCCCTGCCATCTTGATCATGCGATGCGCGATGTCGACGATTTTGACCGGCTTACCCATATCCAGCACAAACACATCCCCGCCTTCGGCAAAGGCACCTGCGACAAGGACAAGGCGGGCAGCCTCTGGTATTGTCATGAAGTAACGGGTCACTTCGGGGTGGGTCACTGTGACAGGGCCACCGGCGCGGATCTGTGCCTGAAAGAGCGGCAATACTGAGCCAGACGAACCCAGCACATTGCCAAAGCGGACCATGGAAAACCGGGTCCTTTCGGTCCGGGTCTGAATATCCTGCACAACCATTTCGGCCATGCGTTTGGTCGCCCCCATGACATTGGCAGGGCGCACGGCCTTATCCGTTGATACCAGAATAAATCGTTCCACATTTGCCGCACGCGCCGCCAAGGCAACCACCTGTGTGCCCAAAACATTATTGCGAACGCCCTCGACCTCGTTTTCCTCAACAATAGGGACATGTTTGTAAGCTGCGGCATGCAGCACAATTTCGACACCGGTTTCGGCCATCACATCCGTCACCCGACGTTGATCCGTCACCGACCCAAGGCGCGATGTGACCTCGATCCCCAACTCCCCCGCTTTCATACGCATTTCGCGGTCTATCTCGTACATCGCGAATTCGCTTTGTTCGAACAGGACGATATGGGCGGGACGGCAATTGAGCACCTGCCGGGCCAGCTCTGACCCGATTGACCCACCAGCCCCGGTGATGAAAACAACCCGCCCGGCATAGGCTTTGGCTGTTTCCGGGATATCCAGATCGACCTTGTCCCGGCTTAGCAATTCGTCGGGCGAAACCGTTCGCAATTCGGTATTACTTTTTTCGATCAGTTCGACATATGACGGCAGAACACGCACTTCGAGCGGTAATTCCTCAAAGCTTCTGAGCATGTTTTCCCGCTCTGTTTCCGACAGGGACGGGATAGCCAGCAACACCTGTTTGATCTCACCCTGCGCGGCAAGTTGTTTGAGCCGTTCGCGCGGGGCGACCCGCAGATCGGAAATGATCAGCCCATGCAGGTTCGGATTGTCATCGGTAAAGATAACCGGCCGAAACTCTGGGCTTTGCCGCAAGGCTGAGGCCAGTTGTATCCCCGCAGCCCCGGCCCCGTGGATCGCAACCGGGATGCCGTCAGCGGCTTCCCACGGTTTGTTGAGAAGAAACAAACCCGTCATGCGCCCCAGCACCGACAGCACAAAAAAGACGATCCCGAGAATGATCGGGATTGATCGGGGGGTCCACACGCCCATGATGTAGCTTAAGACAATCGCCACAGTCCCCAACGCCGCCGCCGTGATCCCAACGCGCGCTGTCCCGCGCATATCCAGTGCGGAGAGTTTGATTTTGGGAAGGCCTGCCACAAGGATCACCAAGGGCGCGGCAAGCGACAGCGCGATAAGCAGGGGCAACGCATCTTTGACATAGTCAAAGGGCGTCAGCGTGCTGAAACGCAGGCAATATGCCAGAAAGAACGCGATTGGTACCATCATCGCGTCAAAGGTAAGGTAGACGGCCTGCTTTCTTGACCTGGGCAGATTTTCTAGCACGATTTCTCCATAATCCGTCTCAAGGCACAGCCACAAGCGCACCCATCACGGACAACATAGGCCCGCGATGGCACCACTGTCATGTACCAAGACAAGTTGCATCCCACCGCATGCGGTTTTTGCAACATATATGGCGGCGTCGTTTATGACGTTTACCGGAAGGGTGTCACCCAAGGATCCCTGGCAGGTTAAGCCCATGTTCGCGCGCGCAGGCCTTGGCACTGTCATACCCGGCATCTGCATGCCGCCAGACGCCGGATGCCGGATCATTCCAAAGCACGCGCTCGAGCCGTTTGGCGGCATCGTCGGTTCCGTCGGCACAGATCACGACACCTGCATGCTGCGAAAAGCCCATGCCGACCCCGCCACCATGATGTAACGATACCCAAGTCGCCCCGCTGGCGGTATTGACCAGCGCATTTAGCAGCGGCCAGTCGCTGACGGCGTCAGACCCATCCATCATCGCTTCGGTTTCGCGATTGGGCGACGCAACAGAGCCGCTATCCAAATGGTCGCGTCCGATCACGACGGGTGCAGACAACTCACCGCTTTTGACCATCTCGTTGAAGGCGAGACCAAGCCGGTGGCGGTCCCCCAGCCCGACCCAGCAAATCCGGGCGGGCATGCCCTGGAACTTGATCCGCTCGCGCGCCATATCCAGCCAATTGTGCAGATGCGTGTTGTCCGGCAGAATTTCCTTCACTTTCTGGTCGGTCTTGTAGATGTCTTCCGCATCGCCCGACAGTGCCGCCCAACGAAACGGGCCGATGCCCCGACAGAAGAGCGGGCGGATATAGGCGGGTACAAAACCGGGGAAAGCGAAGGCGTTTTCAAGGCCTTCTTCCAGCGCTATTTGCCGGATGTTGTTGCCGTAATCCACTGTGGGCACCCCGGCTTCGTGGAAATCCACCATTGCCGCGACCTGCACCTTCATCGACGCCCGAGCGGCTTTTTCTACGGCTTTTGGGTCTGTTTCGATTTTGGCGCGCCATTCGGCCACGGTCCAGCCTTGCGGCAGATACCCGTTGACCGGGTCATGGGCCGAGGTCTGATCAGTGACGATGTCAGGGCGGATGCCGCGTGCGTAAATCTCGGGAAAGATGTCTGCCGCGTTTCCGATCAACCCGACGGATTTCGCCTCACCCGCCTTGGTCCAACGGTCGATCATCGCCATCGCCTCATCCAGCGAATGGGTCTTTTCATCCACATAGCGCGTGCGAAGGCGGAAATCGGCGCTCTTCTCATCACATTCAACAGCAAGGCAGCAGGCTCCGGCCATGACAGCGGCCAACGGTTGGGCACCGCCCATCCCGCCCAGACCACCGGTCAGGATCCAGCGCCCTTTGAGGCTACCGCCATAGTGTTGGCGGCCAGCCTCCATGAATGTCTCGTAAGTGCCCTGGACGATGCCCTGCGACCCGATATAGATCCACGACCCGGCAGTCATCTGGCCATACATCGCCAGGCCCTTTTTATCGAGTTCGTTGAAATGGTCCCAATTGGCCCAATGCGGTACCAGATTGGAGTTTGCGATCAGGACGCGCGGCGCATCTTTGTGGGTTTTGACAACAGCGACTGGCTTGCCCGACTGCACCACAAGGGTTTCATCCGCTTCCAGCGCCTTGAGACTGTCAACGATCAGGTCAAAATCCTTCCATGTCCGCGCGGCCCGTCCGATCCCGCCATAGACCACCAGTTCATGCGGGTTTTCCGCAACATCCGGGTGCAGGTTGTTCATCAGCATCCGCAAGGGCGCTTCGGTCAACCAGCTTTTGGCGGTCAGTTCAGGGCCGGTGGGTGGAAATATATCGCGGGTATTCTTACGAGGGTCGGTCATGATTTTCCCTTCTTCGAAGTGAGGACGCCGGAAAGCGCAAGCTTTGACAAAGCGTCCAGCATGTTTTGCAGATAAGGCCGGATTGTCGCAGCGCGGCCCGCGCTCCAATCCCAAGGCGGGGTTTCGTGCATATAGGCGCGCTGCGCGATTTCCATCTGGATCGCGTGCATGCCAAGATCGGGATGCCCGTAGTTCCGGGTCGTCCAACCGCCCTTGAAACGGCCGTTCAGGACTGTCGGCTCTCTGGAGGTTTCGGCGACACCATGAACCGCCTGTTCGATAACGGCGGCGCAGGTTTCACCATTATTCGTGCCAGTGTTGAAAACGGGCAATTCCCCATCAAAAAGAAACGGGATGTTTGATCGGATCGAGTGGCAGTCGAACAGGATCGCAACCCCGTGCCGGGCCTGAACACGGGCCAATTCTTGCGCCAACGCATCGTGATAGGGCGCGTGATAAGCTTGTCTGCGGGCCTCTATCTCTTCCTGAGATGGGTTTTGCCCTTCATTCCAGATCGGCCTGCCGTCAAAATCTGTCAGCGGCACCAATGTGGTGGTGTTCTGCCCCGGGTAGAGCGACGCCCCCGCAGGATCGCGATTTGCGTCGATAACATAGCGGTGGATGTTGGATTTCACCACCGTCACGTCAGGCAATAACCCGTCATAAAGCCGGGTGATATGCCAGTCCGTATCTGCCAGCCCGCGCCCCGTGTCGTTCAGCCGCGCGGCAATGGCGTCAGGCACATGTGTGCCCCCATGCGGCTGCCCCAGAATAATCGGACCATCACCTGAATGAACTTCGCAGACCTGCATCAGTTCAGGCTTGGCAGATCTGTGTCCAGCACATCCAGAATGGCGCCATTGGCCATAAGGGCGCTGGCCGCCATAAGGTCCGGCGCCATGAACCGGTCATCGCCAAGCGTTTCGACATCCTGACGCAGGCGGCGCAGGGCTTTTTGCAGCGGAGCGCTGGTTTGTAACGGCGCGCGGAACTCAACACCACTGGCCGCACATAACATCTCAACCCCCAGAATATGGTTCAGATTGGCAACCATCCGGTCCAGACGGCGCGCACCATGGGCGGCCATGGAGACGTGATCCTCCTGATTGGCAGAGGTGGGCGTTGAATCGGTCACGCAGGGGTTCGCTAAGTGCTTGTTTTCACTCATCAAAGCAGCGGTTGTGACTTCCGCGATCATCAGCCCGGAATTCAGTCCGGGATTAGGCGTCAGGAATGGCGGCAAATCAAAGCTGAGCGTCGGATCGACCATCAGCGCCACGCGTCGCTGCGAAATCGCGCCAATTTCAGCAAGTGCCAGCGCGATCATATCAGCCGCAAATCCAACGGGTTCGGCATGGAAGTTGCCGCCCGACACAATCATGTCCGCCTCTGTCAGGACAAGCGGATTGTCAGTTGCTGCATTCGCTTCAACCAACAACGTAGCAGCGGTCTGGCGCAGCACATCCATCGCGGCCCCGGTCACCTGCGGCTGGCAACGGATACAATACGGGTCCTGCACTCTTGTGTCGCCTTCCCGATGGCTTTCGCGGATTTCCGAACCAGCCAGAATGGCGCGCATGGTCTGCGCGGCTTCGATTTGCCCGCGATGGCCGCGCAAGCTGTGGATTTCAGGGTGCAGCGGGGCGGTCGACCCCATGATCGCATCAGTAGACATGGCCGACACAACCAATGCGTTGCGCGCGGCCCGCCATCCCTGAAACAACCCGGCCAAAGCATAGGCCGTTGAAAACTGGGTGCCATTGATGAAGGCAAGCCCTTCCTTTGGACCCAGAACACCCGGGGTCAGGCCTGCACGGTCCAACGCCTCAGCGGCAGGCAGGACCTGACCTTCAAACGCTGCCGTCCCTTCGCCGATCAGGGCTGCGGTCATATGTGCCAGGGGGGCCAAATCACCTGAGGCCCCAACTGACCCCTGCGCCGGGACAACCGGCGTTACCCCTTTAGCCAGCATGTTTTGCAGCAGATCAACCAGTTCCCAGCGCACGCCAGATGCCCCGCGCCCGAAAGACAGAAGCTTTAACGACATCATCAGCCGCACCAGTTTACCCGGCATCGGATCGCCCACGCCGCAGCAATGGGACAGGATCAGGTTGCGTTGCAAACTCACCGTATCCGCCGACGCGACCTTGACCGAGGCCAGTTTGCCGAACCCGGTATTAACCCCATAAACGGCGGCATCGCCATCGGCTGCGACCTTGATCCGGCTGGCGGCTGCATTAATGCCAGGTTTGCAAGCCATGTCCAATTGAACAGCCGTTTCGTTCCAGTAAATGTCTTCCAGTTGTGACAGCGTCGCCTGGCCGGGGGTAAGGGTGAGAAGCGTCAAGAAAGGCCTCCAAAGATGCGCTTATGCAGTGGATTGAACCCAATCCGATAGGACAGTTCCGCCGGGTGGTGCACATCCCAGATTGCGAGATCGGCACGCATGCCGGGCGCAACAATGCCGGTATCCGTTAACCCAAGCGCCTGCGCTGCATGTCTGGTCGCACCGGCCAGCGCTTCCTCGGGCGTCATCCGAAACAGCGTGCACCCCATATTCATGGTCAGCAGCATCGATGTCAGTGGCGATGATCCGGGATTACAATCCGTGGCCAGTGCCATGGGCACCTGATGGGCGCGTAACAGGTCAATTGGCGGGGCTTGGGTTTCGCGCAATGTGTAGAACGCACCGGGAAGGATCACCGCCACAGTTCCAGCTGCGGCCATGGCTGCGACGCCATCCGCATTCAGATACTCAAGATGATCCGCCGATATCGCCCCATAGGAGGCAGCGAGTTTCGCACCACCGAGGTTAGATAACTGCTCCGCATGAAGCTTGACCGGCAAGCCAAGCTTTTGGGCTGCATCAAACACACGGGCGATCTGGGCGGGTTGAAACGCGATCCCTTCACAAAAACCATCCACCGCATCGACGAGACCGTCGCCATAGGCCGCATGAAGCGTCGGGATGCAGACCGCATCAATATAGTCATCAGCACGACCGGCGTATTCTGCTGGCACCGCATGCGCCCCCAGATAGCTGGTCTTTATGCGCAGGGGCCTTAACGCGGCGATCTGGCGCGCAGCGCGCAACATGCGCAGCTCGGTCTCTTGCTCCAACCCATAGCCCGACTTGATTTCCAGCGTACAGACCCCTTCGGCAATCATCGCATCGATGCGGGGCAAAGCATCCGCAACAAGCGCATCAACCGACGCGTCCCGGGTTGCCTTAACACTCGATACGATGCCCCCCCCTGCCCTGGCGATTTCAGCATAGCCCGCACCGTTCAGGCGCATTTCAAACTCTTCCGCGCGGTTGCCGCCAAAGACGACATGGCTATGTGCATCGATCAACCCCGGCGTGATCAGGCGACCCTGCACGTCCTGGGTCGGAAGGTTTGCATAGGTCGCAGGCAGGTTAGCCGCAGCGCCAACCCATTCAATCAGCCCGTCCGAAATGACAACCGCCCCATGCGGTATCATGCCATAGGGGGTTCCGTTCGCCTGAAGCGTGGCCAGCGTCGCGCCTGTGTAGATGGTGCTGTCGGGCATGGGATTCGACTCTGAAGTTGCATCAGCTGTCATTTTGTATATTTGTTATCCTATATTGTCTATACAAATAGGTTTATCATGAAAATCCACGCGAATGTTGCCTTTCTGGATACGGAATGGGTGAAAGACGTTCGCGTTGAGTGCGTTTCCGGCAAAATCAGCAGGATCACCCGGGATGTTGCCCCGGAGGCAGATGACGAAACCGTTGACGCCTTGCTGCCAGCGCTTGGCAACCTACATAGCCACAGCTTTCAACGCGCTATGGCGGGGATGACGGAGTTTCGCGCGGCCGGACGCGAGAGTTTCTGGACCTGGCGCGACCTGATGTACCGGTTTCTTGATCAACTCACGCCGGACCATGTCGAAGCCATCGCCGCGCTCACCTTCATGGAGATGCAGGAAGCGGGCTATGCTGCTGTAGGCGAGTTTCATTATGTCCACCACCAATCCGGCGGCACCCCTTATGATGCGTTGACTGAGTTAAGCGACAGGATCTTTGCTGCAGCGCAAAGCGCGGGTATCGGCCTGACTCATCTGCCTGTCCTCTATACGTATGGTGGCGTGCAGCAAGAGCCGCTCGCTGGCGGACAGATGCGGTTTGCAAATGATGTCGATCAGTTTCTGCGCCTGACAGAGGCTTGCAAGACGAATGTGACAGCTTTGCCCGACGACAGCCGGGTTGGCATCGCACCGCATTCCCTGCGCGCGACGTCACCCGCTGATCTGGCGCGGGTTCTGGCGGCCACAAAATTTGGTCCGGTACATATCCATATCGCAGAACAGCGCAAGGAAGTGCGCGATGTCGAAGCCGCATTGGGCAAGCGCCCGGTGGACTGGCTGATGGACAATGTGGAGATCGATACGCGGTGGTGCCTGATCCACGCAACCCACATGACCGAGGGTGAAACGATCAAACTGGCGCAAAGCGGGGCTATCGCCGGTCTGTGCCCGATCACAGAGGCTAACCTGGGCGACGGGCTTTTCAACGGACCAACTTATCTGAGCCATGGCGGTGGCTTCGGACTGGGGTCCGATTCTAACGTGCGGGTCTCCTTGACCGAAGAGTTGCGAACCTTGGAATATGGGCAACGGCTGCGCGATATGGTTCGTAACGTCATGGTGGTCGACGATGGGTCGGTCGGGCAAACGCTCTATACTGGGGCCGCGCAAGGCGGGGCACGGGCATTGGGCCGTGATGCCGGAGTGATCGCAGAAGGCAAACTGGCTGACCTGATGGCGCTCGACCGCGATCATCCGTCACTTTGCACCCTGGATCTTGGGCAGATACTTGACGGGCTGTGCTTTGCCGCCCCTGATAATGTCGTCACCGACACTTGGTCTGCTGGCCGACATATGGTGAGATCCGGGCGGCACGTCGCGCGTGAACGGATTTTGGCCGCTTACAAGGCCGCTGTCTCAGATCTTCTTGCGGCGATTTGAGGTCTGGTTCTTGCGCTTGGTCTCAGGGTCATTTTGACTGTAGCGTTTGAAGAAATACCTGAAACAGCACATATCAACTAACGTGTTGAAATCGCGGGTTTCAGGCCGCGTTAGCTGATGCAGGTTTTTGGGATAGCGCCTTAGGGTCAGGACTCATAGCCAGTAGATGACGAGGGCGGCGAGGGCGATGGCCGACAGAAAGACCCTTGGACATCTG
>CANNFQ010000011.1 GCA_947503925.1 uncultured Paracoccaceae bacterium
GTTGCAGAGGTTGCGATAATTGCCGCCAAACCAAACGCAGCGCCCGTCATTTGCAAGCTGTTGGCAGTCAAATCCCCAGCGATTGTATAGGCGCTTCGCCGTAGCCCATGTCTCACGCTATTCGATATGATGAGGAGCTGGCTCGTATCAGGAGGCGTCGCAAAAAACACGGCGACTGCCATCAAATAGATCATATACGTTTCTATCGTCATGGTCCGATCCCTCCGTAACCGTTTCCACAGGCTACGACCGATCCCCAGCGACGGTCAAACTATCATTGCCGTCTCCACTTTGATGACATCGGCCAGATCAGAGTGAGGTCTCGATGCCAGTCATTCATGTGTCCTGCAGCATCGGTAGCTATGGGCTCTTCTAGCACTTTCGCCGCGCAGGTCACGACGGGCCGGTTCGGGAAATATTGCCGTTCGCTGCGCCGCGTACGAACTGGTTAGATGCGGGACGAAGCGACCCTTCGTTTTGTAGAAGTGAAGGTCTGCTTTCACTTTGCGCTAATGGTTGGCCTTTATTCCTTTTGCCGCCAGATCAACTGTTTCTGCTATCCTCTTAGCGCGGGTTTCTGGCCGCTTTGCATGCTTGATCCACTCAAGTATCCCGCGCCGTGAGGACCGACTGAACAGATCAAAGTTTTCTCGCGCCAGAGGGTTTGCATCCAAAGCAGCAAGTAAGTCTTCGGGCTCAATCAGGGCATCGACATCGTTCAGAAAATCCCATGAGCCATCAGCCTTTGCAGCGGCAACAGCAGCAAGACCCGCCGGATGCATCTTATTTTCAGCCTCCATCCGTTTGACGCGGTCTTTGTTAACCGCGGACCATCCGCTTCCCGGCTTACGTGGCGACAGAAGATGCATCGTCCTGTGTTCATCCAATTTTCGCGGAAGACTATCGACCCAACCAAAGCACATCGCCTCGTCCACAAAAGCGTCGTAACTGACATAACGGTCAGGGTCGCTTTTCTTGAACGTGACAAGCCAAATGCTATCGGTTTGCGAGTGGTTGGCATAAAGCCAATCCCGCAGGTCAGATGGGCTTTCAATCTGAACGCGTTCCAGATCATCCAGGCGTGGTTTGGACATTACGAGGCTCCAAGAGCCAAAAGGACTATACCGATACTCGCTGACGCCGCAACAGTAGCAGCAACCGGTTCTTTCTTGATCCGCGAACCTACAACCACACCCAAAAGTCCCCAGACTGCGGACGCAATGTAGACAGCAGAACCGGTCCAAAACGCAATGATTGCAACGAAAACACCCGCAAAAACAAGCATACCCGCTGCGGTCTTCGCCTCACGAGGATCAAGGGCTGTTCCGGTCAATACCATAGTGGATGATAGACTTACAAACGTGGCGACAGACACCCAGCCCGCGAAGAAATACAGCGGAGCTGCGCCCAGCCAATATGCCCATCCTGTGAGCTGACCAGCGTACGGTTGAAGAACAGCCAGGATTGCCAAGGCGATCACCAATTCGATGACGATCAAAAGGAAGCTCGGCCATCTGAACCCATAGCGCGGAACATATGCCTCCCAAGCGATATTGCCCGCAAAGAGTGCGGCAGCAACCCAGCCGATCTGACGTAGATACGGATCATCCAAGTTACCGGGCAGCGCGTGCCAGACAGCAAAACCAAAGCAAGACGCAAAGATAATTAGCCAGATTGCAAAGAACGGCCCAAAAGGAACGACGGGTGTATCGAGGTTCTGGGATCGGGACGTGATGGTATTTTCCCATTTGCGAATGTCGGGCCAATAGGCCGCTACAGCTTGACCAATGGCGAGTGCGAAAACGACGGCGGCTCGGAGGCCATCCAATGTGAGATAGTCTTGCATTTTACCCAAGGCTCCTTATTCTAGATCATATGATCAAATAAATAATATACACGATCAATTGATCAAGGAAAAAATGGCACGCACCAAAGGATCAGGAAACAAGGACAGCGCAGAGCGTAAGCGCCAGATACTTGACGGCATCTGGCAGGCTATGCGTGAAAGCAAAGGCAAGCCTTTGTCGTGGCGTGAAATGGCTGTCGCTGGCGGCGTCGGTCCCGCCACCCTGTCGCATCATTTTGGCAAGCGTGATGATGTGGTCGCCGCTGTCTTGACGGCCAAGTGCGAAGAGGGTGCTGAACCCCTTGGCGTCTTGGCGCGACCTACGTCCGACAATCTGGAACAATCGCTGATAGATGCGCTGGACCATATGATCTTAGGTCTAACACAATTTGATGTTGGCGATCTTGTTGGCCTTGGCATGGCAGAAGGGATGTACCACGAGACACTTGGGCCGCAATTTGTGCGCGATGGACTCGAGCCGATCATCGATGGCATCCAGAAGCGGTTACAAACGCACAAGGACAACGGAAACATTCAGAGCAATGCAGACCTCAGAAGCGCCGCTATCCTTCTCGCAAGCCCTATTCTTTTGACCTACACACACCAGACACCGTTGAGCGGTGATACAGTGGTGCCGAGCGACCTCCATGCGCTTGCGCGGTCAGCAGCGAAGTCTGTGAGCAGCTTGTTGTGTTCTTGAAAGCCGCCATTCGTGCGGTTTGCAGCATCCGGTAAATTGGGCTCAGAGCAGCCCAATGCCGATGCAGCGTGATCGAGATTGAGGCTCACTTAGAACCTGCCGTTCGCCCCGCAGGCTATGCAACTGAGAACCTGTGACTTCCGTCGATGTGCTGACATTGGCGATTTGACATACAGCGTTCAGGTAAAGCGCCGCGAAAGGGGACGCAGAGCCCATAGAAGACCAAAAGATTCTTCGCTGCGCACGCTCGCAGAACGGCCAATTCAGCACCCGCGCAAATTTGGGCGTGGCACTGCTGCGTTGCAACTGAAAATTCATACAAATTGTATCTGGGTAGGACGGCTTCCGATTATTTGGAAGGACGAAGATAGCTGTAGTTTCGACAGCACTAATGAGTGTTTTCTACTGCCTAAGGTCACTGTTTGTCTGCAAACAGCAGTTTCAGATACGTACGAAACAGCATGATCTGCTCAGAGGCGTTGTTGTGCTCGCGAAGGGCGCGTTGCAGGACCAAGCCGCCTTCTACCACGCCGGACACCATATCGCCGAGAGCGTCCATATTGACAGCCTCACGGGGCTCATAGACCTGCGTAATCTCTTCAAACATCCCCCGGAAACGCTTGCGCCAACCAAGGATAGCCTGTCGGTTCAGATCGCGCACGCCCTCATCAAACAAGCGATCCTGATAGGCTGTAGAGGCAATTACGCAGCCGGGATGCCCAGTAGGCATCTCTTCAAGCATCTCGGCCAAAAGCTTCAAACCTATGAGCATGCAATGAAGTGGGTCATCGTTGAGTTCGCGGGCGCGCGCAAAGAGATCATCATAGAGCGCGTTTTCGGCATCAATGTAGCGTTCCAGCATTGCCCGGGCCAATGCATTCTTGTCTTTGAAATGATAAAAGAACCCGCCACGTGAGATTTCGGCCCCGGCTACGATCTCTTCGATTGACGTGGCCTCAAACCCTTTTTCGAGAACTGCCGCCTCTGCAATGTTGAGGATTCGGCTGCGTGTATCAACTTTTTGATCCATTGATCCCATCCTGACTGTACTGCGAGTCCAGTTGACCCCTTTTCTATGGCCCGACGCCGATCATGGCGCTGCTTTCGCCGCTGAAAATAAGGGCAAAAACAGTTTCAGACAACCGTACCACGCGGCAACTATCGGGCCGATACAGCCTCAGGCTAGTCCTTTCGCATCAACTGCAAAGGAAAACCTCAATGCGTATTCAAGAATTGATTAATGCCAAACGTTTCTTTCTCTCCGACGGAGGGCTTGAGACATACATGATCTTTGAAAAGGGATATGACCTACCTTGTTTCTCAGCGGCAGTGTTGCTCGACTGCGAACCGGGACGTCGCGACCTGACGGAGTACTTTGAGCGCTTCATCAGCATTGCGCGCCAATCCAATCGTGGCTTTATTCTGGATGCACCAACGTGGCGCGCCGGAACAGCTTGGGCCGGTCCATTGGGACAGACCCTTTTGGAGGTCATTGAGACGAACAAGCGTGCCGTTGCCTTTGTCTCTGACATCCGTGACCAGCAAGAAACCTCGAGCTCTCCTATCCTGATCAACGGTCTGGTCGGCCCAGCGGGCGATGCTTACGCACCCGATACAATGCTCGCCCCTCAAGACGCGTTGCTTATCCACGCCCCGCAAGTCCATGCCCTGGGCAAGGCAGGCGTGGATATGATCAGCGCAATGACGCTGACACATGCCGGTGAGGCCATCGGAATTGTGCAGGCTGCCAAGGAAATCGACATCCCAGTCGTGATTGCCTTCACTTTGGAAACTGATGGATGTCTTCCGTCCGGTCAGTCGTTGGGCGATGCCATTGTAGAGGTCGATACGGCAACCAACGGCGGCCCGATCTATTACATGATCAACTGTGCACATCCGGATCACTTCCGAGATGTGATTGACACGTCTGAGGCCTGGACGCTGCGCATCGGCGGTCTTCGCTCCAATGCTTCGCGGATGAGCCATGCCGAGCTGGACGAGGCCGAGGTATTGGATGCTGGTGATCCGGTCGAACTTGGTCAACTCAGCGCGGAGCTTCTTGCGCTCCTCCCGAACATCCGTGTGATTGGTGGCTGTTGCGGCACTGATCATCGGCATGTGGGCTGCATTGCCGGGCACGATCATGCCCGCTCGGCAGCCTAATTTCTAACCACTCCCAACACCTTATCCCTGAAAGGAAAACTCTAATGTTGAAAACACTTATCTCTTCTTCTGCCCTGGTCTTATCGATGACCAGCCTTGCACAAGCGGACGCCCTGACGGCATTTGACGTGGCCGAAGATCATACCCGTATCCACATGGCGGCAGCGCCCGTGCACGAAAACGGGATGCCCGCGCACGGCAACGCTTTCGTCAGCCAGGGTTACATCTACCCCGAAGGCACACTTGCCGATGGTGTTGTCGGCGTTCAAGAAGACGGCAGTCCCGTTTTCCCAGAGCTGGTTCTGGGCACTTGGACTTGCGATGGCTACTTTGTGGGCGAAGCCGGAAACGCCACGACAGGTGTGTGGGTCATCAGTCGGCAAGTCTTTGCTTTTGAAGACGGCGCAACAATCATTACGCAAGGCACCGAAATCGCAGATATCGGCAAGGCCAACCTGCGCCCCGTGACTGGCGCAACCGGCCCATACGCTGAATTTGATGGCGGTCTGATCCAGACCACGTTGGGCTTCAACGATTTCTGGGGTCTGAGCGCGACCTACACATTCGAAGATCAACCGATGGGCAAAGAACAAGTCCAAGACGCTTCTTTCTATGGCCACAACCCCATCGTTGACGATGACCATCTGGAATGGGACTCCGGCGTGCCTGTCGGCCCGGTCTTTGATGCCAGTGTCATCCCGTCGATCTAAGGCCTGACGCTAGCGGTCGGGGCCATTTCCCGCCCCGACCGCACCCAGCAATCTTCGAAAGGACCCTCAAAATGAACATTCAAACGACCTCTCTGATCCGCCAGGCAGATGCCTCTGATGCAGAGAGTCTGGCGAGGCTGATCAACCTCGCGGGTGAAGGCATCCCGAATTGGCTGTGGGCTCACGCCTGCGTCGAAGGACAAACGCCGCTGGACATCGGCATAGAGCGGGCAAAGCGCAAGCAGGGCGGCTTCTCTTACACGAACGCAATGGTCGCAGATCGGTATGGCTATCCCATCGGCATGGTTCTGAGCTATGCGATTACCGCAGCGCCCGCTGAGAACCCCGACGATTTGCCTGCGCCAATTGCACCATTTGTCGCGTTGGAAAAACTGTCGGTCGATACTTGGTTTGTGAATGCTCTGGCTGTGTTTGCCGAAGGGCAAAATAGCGGCATTGGTTCGCAATTGCTTGCGGCGGCAGAAGAGTTGGCGCAGGTAAACGGATTCCCGGAAATGAGCATTCAGGTCTACAGCCAGAACAAGGGAGCAGTTCGGCTCTATAAGAGGCTTGGGTATCAGCTTGTTGCACGTGAACCCGTGCGCTTGCACCCGTGTCCGCCGTATTACACAGGCGATGTTCTGCTGCTCATCAAAAAGCTCAAGAACCGTACGAATTCTTGAGCATCGGGCTCAACAAACCGCATTTGTCCCCAGATTAGGAGATGTCCCATGGCCTCGAGAATGATACCCGTATCCGTACTGGCTGCGTTGTCCATTACTGCCATTGCAGCGACCTTTGCAGCCGAATCTGGTCAGGAAACCCAGCTGGGCGTCGCACTTCCGCGGCCACTTGAGGACACAGATTTCCTTTACGACGGAGCACCTGCGCCGTCGCTTGTAGAACTTGGACGGAATCTGTTTTTTGATCCGGTTCTGTCTGGGAACGAAAACATTTCCTGCGGGACGTGTCATGATCCCGCCTTTGGGTCAGGTGATGGGTTGGCGCTAGGTATCGGTGAAGGTGGGTTGGGCTCGGGTTCGGATCGCGCAACTGCTGATCCTGTGACTGGTAGGGTGCCAAGAAACGCGCAACCGCTCTGGAACATCGGAGCGCGCAGCTATGTCTCGATGTTTCACGACGGTCGAGTCGAGGAATTGGATGGCTCTCACACGACGCTTGTGATCCGCAATCCTGCCGGGCGGGATTTGCCCAATAATCTATCTGGTGTACTGACGGCACAGGCGTTTTTCCCGGTCACTTCTCCAATTGAGATGGCAGGCCAATATGGGGAAAATCCAATTGCGGACGCTGCACATCACGAAGATCGACCTGCGATCTGGAATATGTTGGCGCAGCGCGTTGCGGCGCACACCAATTATTTTGAGATAATGCAATTTGCTTTTCCGGAGATCATATCTCCCGACCAAGTCACCTACAGCCACATCGCAGAAGCGCTTGCCGCCTTCCAAACCGTCGCCTTTCGGTCAGACCAAAGCCAATTCGACGCTGTTCTGCGCACTGGCGAATTGTCGATCCTGTCGCCTGCCGCTCAAAACGGAGCCGACCTCTTCTATGGCAAAGCCAAATGTGCGGATTGCCATAGCGGACCGCTACTTACGGATCACCAATTTCATGCCATTGCGGTGCCTCAAATTGGCCCAGGCAAGGGCCATGGTGGCGACATGACTTACTTGCGAACGACCGGCCTGCCGGGGCGGAGTGAGGACGAGGGTCGTTACCGCGTTACAGGCGATCCCGCGGACCTGTTCGCCTTCCGCACGCCGTCCCTGCGTAACGTTGAACTGACCGGTCCTTGGGGGCATAGCGGTGCGTTTGATAAATTAGAGGATATGGTGCGACATCATCTTGATCCACAAACAAGCCTCTCCGCATTCGATCCGGCAGAGGTGCTGTTGCCGCCTCTTGCAAGTCTTCAACGCCTGAAATCTCGGGGGTCTGGCTTGAGCTTTGCGCCGCTGGAGGCCGGTCGGCGTGCAGCCTTCGACCGACGGGACAGCTGGGTCATGCGCTCGAGCGAACTGCGCCAGCGTATCGCTTCAGCAAACGTCTTGACACCCATTGCGCTTACCGAGGATGAGATCCGGGATCTTATTTCGTTTCTAGAAACTCTGACCGACCCATCTGCTCTCGACCGCAGTGAGATGATCCCCATCCATCTGGCCTCCGGACTGCCTCCACAACCCGCAGCAGCGGTCGCAAAACAGCACGTCTCTGAGACAGAATGAAGAGGGCCATCCAACGGGCATTGGGATAATTCTTGAAAGGAAATCGGCACTGTTAGCCGTAGCGCCCCCGACGCTCTGTCGCACCTGACGAGAACCCTTATTCCAACGGAGCGCTATACGCTTTTGATCGTCACTAAAACTCATAAAGGGACGAAGACGATGATTGTACCCGTGAACCCGGACCACATCGCGCCGCCTGCCAGCCACTATACTCATGGCTTCTTTATTGATGCGGGCGCTAATTGGATGACTCTTTCCGGCCAGTTGGGCGAAAGGGCGGACGGAACCTGCCCCGACAGGATCGAAGAACAGGCTCGGATCGCGTGGGCAAACGTATTGGCCATTCTAAAACAGAAGGCCTTTGGCATTGCGAATGTCGTCAAAGTCACAAGCTATATCGTCGGGGAAGAGAATATTCCGGACTACGTTCAGGTGCACCGTGAGGTCGTTGGCGAATACCTTCCTCCCTGGACTTTGGTCGTCGTCACGGCGTTAGGGCATCCGCACTATAAGATCGAGATTGACGTCACCGCAGCCGGGTAGGCGAAAATCGTCCGCTATCACTATTGCACAGCACGTCATCAGTAAGTGCTAATTCACAATGTGGATGCAGGCGGTCGTGGCAAAAGCGGCCTGCGAGCGAAGAAGCGGATTGAAATCGAGCTTCCAAAACCACTTTGAATGGCTGCTCTGGCGACAACCACTGCAGCGCAGCATATTACTTGCCGCGACCGCGAATTGATGCTGCTTGAGCGAAGGCTGGAAAGCGTATGGCGGCAAAGTCCGCGACTTGATCTTTGTCGCCGGGAGCTTCGCTGCACGATGAATTAATGGCTGCTTTGGCTTAGCGTAGGATTCCACACTCTCCCGCAATTGACCCCAATGGCCGCTTTAGGTCGATGTCTTTCGAAAGAAGAAGGAAAACAAGCGGCCATCCGTCACGGCAAAACCCAAGCCAATGATGGTAAAACCAATCCACGCTTCCAGTCCCATTTTTTCGCCAAGGAACAAAACACCAAGTCCAATGGCGAATGGTGGAATGAGCAAGGTGACCAGTAAAAGATTGGCGGCCCCAGCTCGTACTAGAATAGCAAAGTAGAGCACATAGGCTAGTGCGGTCGACAAAGCAGCCATGCCAATCAGAGCGCCCCAAACGCTTGCAGAGAGTTCAAGATTTGGCGGGCCATCAAACACAAGGACAATTGGGATCATCAACAGAGTGCTACCGATCAACATACCAAATGCGTTCATGAGTGGTGGTTGACCAGCAAGCGCAGTCTTGCCCCAAACACCAGCAAATGCGTAAGAGAGTGTTGCGCCAAGTATAGCAAGTTGAGCGAGATTGCTCGGGTTGAAGTCGGTCAACGCACTCGGACCCATGATGAAGGCCACCCCCGCGATGCCCAGAACAGCACCAATTATCTTTTTTGCAGTCAAAGGCTCATCGCGAAGCAATAGGCCCGCCACAACTGCTGCAAACATAGCAGTCGTCCCGTTGAGGATGGACGCCAACCCGCTCTCAATCTGCGTCTGCCCCCAGAATATCAG
This sequence comes from uncultured Paracoccaceae bacterium, assembly GCA_947503925.1. Taxonomy (GTDB): domain Bacteria; phylum Pseudomonadota; class Alphaproteobacteria; order Rhodobacterales; family Rhodobacteraceae; genus Yoonia. The sequence goes on from CANNFQ010000011.1 coordinate 9,217, forward strand.
CGAGAACGGAATAGCGTTGTTGAGTGCACCCATCACTAGATAAGCTCCCCAAACTTTTGGGGAACGCGGAACGGAAATTCTTTTAAAGAGGACAATCAACGCCAGTATTGGCAATGCCCATATGACCCGGTGAAGGGTTATGGTGAGCGGCGGAACCTCACGCAGAGCAATCTCTCCAAAGAAAAACGAACCTCCCCAAACGGCTGCCAGCAGCAACAGCATGATCGTCGAATTCAAATCCAAGGTCAGCGAAGGAGTTTTGGTCATTTCAGATGATCTCAATGCACTGGTTGTTGCCATCTGATACCTTAGCCAACCCATGCAAGACGACCCGTTTCATGCGGATATGGACAAATCAACCCATTGTCCCGTTCAAGAGATAGGCATCCAAAGCAGACCTTGGCGCAGCCGCAGCGAATTGGTCCTTTGTCCGCCTTGGGTAAATCCATATCTGCCCGTGCGAACGTCAGGTCTTTAGGGCTAACGCCGTCCCAGCCTTCCCAATCTAGCGAGTTGCGCCATCATTCGTGACCCTGTTCCGGTCGATGGATTATTCGCTGCGGGTGAAACCTGCGCCATGCCCGGCCTCTGCGGCATTTGTTGTGCGCCAAAGAACTGCCGCGCCCTAAGTGCTGCATATTCTGCCCCACTTGCTCCACCGACAAGGAAGCGATTGTAGGCCTGCTGGCTTCCCATGGCAGCACGGGCGAAGCCATAACTGCCAGCGAGCCCTCCCGACAACGCTGGCATCATGATGTTCCCGGAGATTGCGCGAACGATAAATGGCGTCGCGATGATGAAGCCCTTGGCCATGAGGACCATCATGAAAAAGGGGATAAGCGCTCCGATATTCGTGGCCCCCTCGGGATCACCAAGCTCTCCAATAAGCGCTGAGGACACCCCTGTGATCGTGGCAAACACGCCCGCGACAACGATCGGGTAGATCGCAAAAGAAACCAAAGCCGATAGCCAGCGGGCAAAGTAGTCTTTGGTGACGTCAAAGAGGGTGAGGAAGATCATCACAGGAGCGATCCCGATAAGCAGGGCGATCATCAAGCGGGAAGCGACAAGAATAAACGCTGCCAGCCCACCAAGGATCGAGAGCATCAAGACCCCGACGATGTCGAGCATCGCCCCGGCCATCCAGTTCAGCTCTGATCCTGCGGCATTGAGGTATTCACCGAGTTCGGAGATCAGTCGGTCAAATTCTTCCGCGAAGGTGCCGGATGGGCCCGGCGCACCACCGCCGACGGAGGCAACAAGAGCGCCGGCGATGCTGTCGATCCCGTTCAGAATGGCTGACGAGAGGGCGTTGAACTGGACCCAATTGGTTGCAAATATCCCGATGAGTCCGATCTTCACCGCAAGCCAAAAGGCGGTGCGCCCGTCCATCGCCTTGTACTGATAAATCATGTTCAGGAAGACTAAAATCACGACCAGCGTCGTTCCAAGCACGAGCAGGGTGCCGACTGTCGCTGCCACCGAGCCGAACTGAGTCTCGGCGGCAGTGTCGAGGTAACCCTGAGATGTTTCAACGAAATATGTGACAACGCTCATCTCTCAAAGACCTCACCAATTTCCAGCAGCTTCACAGATTGCCTTGGCTTCTGGGCGCAGATCGTTGGCGCGTCGGTTGTAAGTGTCTGAGGCGTCCAACATCTCCCATCGTTCCGCATCCGCGTAATTGTCATAGAACGTGGTTACTGCTTCGTCCCAAGCCGGAAAGCGAATGGCGCAGGCGCACTCGCCCGTCGCAACAATACTTTCCATGCTCTGCGCACGATAAATATCTTGTACCAGAACACGCTGATAGGCCTCGCGGAGCGGGATTTGCTGCATCCACTCGGGTTCAAGCGGTCGATCTGGGCAGATGTGGTAAACTCGCTCCATGCTTGGGATGAGATCATTCTCCGCAGATGAAGGTTGGGCAATAAGACCCAGCAACACCGCAGTGACGATAATGTGGGTCGTGAAACCCATCACGAGGTGACCTTAGACGGTTGATCATTTGTCATCTCACGCTTCAAAAACGCGGTATGCCCGATGTTGGCGAACTCAGAGCTGCTGATCGAAACGACGTCCCAGCCACCTGCGCCTTTGTCGTTGAGGGTGGCCTGCATCTCGATGAGCGCGGTTTTGCGATCCATTGGAAAGGAGAGGATTTCATATTCAAAGGTTTTCATCGGGAAGCTCCGATCTCGGTTGCGCCGGGGAGGTAGAATTCGGTGATGCCGCGCCTGCCGTCGTGACGTCCGGCCTGGATGATCACATCGATGGAATTTTTGATGTACCGGATCATGTCGGCATAGGTCACCGGGATCTCGGTCTTGAGCGCGGCGATGGCCAGACGCTGTACGGCAAGTTGCGGGGTTTCGGCATGCAGCGTGGTCATGGACCCGCCATGGCCTGTGTTGATCGCTTCGAGGAAGGTCATGGCCTCCTTTCCGCGCACCTCGCCCAGGATGATCCGGTCTGGGCGCATCCGCAGCGTTGCAGTGAGCAGAACGTCTGCCGTTTGGTATTTCGCATCGCGATTGGCGATGAGGGTCACGGCATTTGGCTGGGTCGGCAGCAGCTCGGCGGCTTCCTCGATCGTGACGATGCGTTCCTCTGATGGCACGTGAGAGAGGATCTTGCGCGCGGCGACGGTCTTACCGGTGGAGGTGCCACCCGAGACGATCATGTTGAGCTTGTTGTCGACGCAGAAGGCCAGGGCATCGTCGATCACGCCTGCCGCCACGACCTCGCGCAGTTCCCGGGTTTTCTCGAGGCGGAGTTCTTCCAGTTTGCGCTCCTTGCCATAGAGGAAATCGAGCGCGATTCCTTCAAGCGGCAGGCTCGAGAAAAACCGCAGGCTGATCGACATGGCCGAGAGCACAGCTGGCGGGGTGATGACCTGCGCGCGGATCGGTCGTTCCTTGTAGGTGATGGAGACCGAGACGATCGGCCTGTCCTTGCTCATCGTGGTGTTGGCGGAAGAGGCGATCTGGTTGCCGAGGTCTTTGACTTCTGTTGCGGTCAGCGCCTGGTTCAGATTTCGCATGAAGTGATCGCCCTGGAATTCTCCCCAGCAGCTGCCATCGGGATTGATACAGATCTCGATGACATCGTCGCGGGCGGCGGCTTCAATCCGATCAAGCGAGGTTTCGAGATAGCTCAGCGACATGGCTTCAAAAGATCTCCAGATCGCGGTCGACCATCACCGTCACACGGGCCCCCTGGTCGACATAGATCACCGGACCGATGGAGAGATAGTCACCAATCACACTGTCCGTTGCATCGGCCAGATCATCGCCCACGTCTTCGAGCACGTCCGCCGCGGTTTCATCCTGGACGTTTGCGGCGGCAGCACTTGGTGCGGCGGATATCAGCGAAATCAGCGCTGCCGAGCCGAAGCGCTCATCAAACCGCGTGTCGACAAAACCCGTGACGCCGGAACGACCCAGTTCATCGCCCCCGAAGGAGCTGATCTGGATAGTTTGATTGTCAGGCAGGATGACCCGGTCCCAGGCGATCGTGACCCGGCGCTGCGCAATATCGACGCCGGATCGATAGCGCCCGATGAGACGGGACCCACGCGGGATAAGGAGACGGCTACCATCAAAACTGAAGACATCTTCGGAGACAACGGCCCGGGTCTGGCCGGGTAGGGAGCTGTCAAGAGCGGTTTCCATGACAGCCTGAATCATCGTGCCCTGAGTGATGGTGTTGGACGGGTTGGCGATGACCTCTGCTTGCGTCACAGAAGTGGGCAACGCGCCGTTCAGCACAAAATCCGTCACCTCGCCAAAAGTGCGTTCGGTCAAAGCCGTTTCATTCGCTCCGGAGGTACCGCCAAAGGCGATAGTGGGCGAGGTGATGCGGCGCTCCTGAAACGCACGTTCCTCTGCCGCGCGGCGTTCAAGTTCCGCCAGCCGTCTTGCTTCCTCCTCGCGGCGGAGCCGTTCTTGTTCCCGCGCGCGCAATTCGTCCTCGGTGGGACCGATGGGTGCCGGAAGGGGGCGGTTCGCCTCGAGCTGCGCGAGTTCGAGGTCCATGCGGAGTTGCTCCAGCTCGCGATCGCGCGCCGTGAGCTCGTCGCGAAACTGCTGTTGCGCGGCTTCTGACGCAGTTTGCAGCGCCGCGATCTGGGCTGTCAGCGCATCGATGGCTTCGGCGGCAGCCGTGTCTTCCTCCACGACAGGTTCGGGCGCGTTGCGCAATTCCTCGATTTGAGCCTGAAGGGCGGTGAGCTGCGCCAGAAGCTCGGCGTTCGGTTCCACCGGGTCCGGTGCGACCAAAACCACTTCGGGTTCAGGCGGGGGGAGGGTTTCAATGGCACCAAACCCGTCGCCTTCGTTTTGGAATACGTCTGGCGTGGCTGTGGGCAGGGCTTCTTCTTCCTCGGGTTGGGAGAGCAGATAGAGCAATGAACCGCCGGCACCGATCACGAGGACGACGACCAATGCGAGCAGCGGTGAGCGCCGCGAGGCAGGGGGCGATGCTGCGCCTTTGCCCTTCTCGAGAGCAGCGAGACGCTTTTCGAGGCCGGTGTTTCCGGTTTCGCTCATGAGCCTATCCCCGTAGGCGGTGTTGCCTCGATGCAAACGACCTCTTCCCCGATCCGCAGAACCCATTGCCGGTTCACCCCGGAGACCCGGATGACGCCGTCCACGGTGGCTTGCGTGTTGACCGTCCGCTCGCGGCCATTCGTGTAGCGAAAGATCGCGGGAACAGGCGCGTTTCTTGGAAACGCGAAATACGTAAAAGTCCCGTCATCCCAGATACGAGTTGGCGTGAACTCGGTCCGCGCGCTGGCCTCGTAATTGTAGTTTGGCGCCTGGGCCGCGATGGCACGCGTGGGACGGCTGTTGTCCTCGGGATAGCGGAACTGGACCACGTAAAAGGTCGGGCTGCGGGTTTCCTGAACGTTGAAGTAATAGCTGCGACGGTTGGTATAGACCGTGACATTAGTATGGACACCGCGCGCGACGGGCTTGATCGCGAAGGCCTGCCCGCCCGGCACACCGTCGATCTCGAAGCCCTCCGTGTCACCGGCGATGATCGAGCGAATGCTCTCGCCCTCACCAAATTCCACGGTGGTCACGTGGGTGAGCGAGACATTGAGCCGGTAGACTTGGCCCTCTTGATAGGTGGCCAAGCGTACGCGATTGTCGTTGGGACCACCGCGCGGGATGGCTTCAGCGAAGGCGAGGCCGGGCAGCAGCACCAGCACTATTGTTAAGAGGGCCTTCTTTAGCAAACTAGTTCTCCAATCTGTCGGAGCGGATGGAATATTCGAGCACGGTGAAGCCGAACGGGTTGGTCCAGACCTCGTCGATGGAGCGGCGGGTCTCGGGGCGGAACTCGAAGAGAAGCGTGGCGGTGAAGAGCCCGGTCTGGACGCCATTGATGGATGTCAGGCGCTTGCGCAGGCGGACCGTGGCGCGGTTCGTTCCGATGCGATTGATGCTGAGGATTTCCACATCGAGCCGGGCATTCGGGCCATAGACCGTGGGTGGGTAGTTCTCGTTGGCGCTGTTCCAGATCTGGCGCAACCCGCCCTCGGCGGCCCCGTCCGACCGGCGCAAAACGCCGCGAATGCGCAGATCATTGTCGAGCTGGTTGTAGACCTCGCGGTCGATCACGTAGCGGAAGACCTCCGCCTCGATGATGGCCTGGTTGGCTGTGACTGATGTCGCGCCCACCGAAGCCTCGGGCAGGGCAAAGCCGGTGGTGGGATCATAGGGCACGACCACAGGCGGCGGATCGACATCGAAAATTGCGACAGCCGCCGCGCTAAGGCATCCGAGAATGCCGAAGATGAGCCCGATGAGCCCAAGGTGCTGCCAGAGACGCTCGCGGCGCAGGGCACCATAGACCAGCTCTTCTTCGATAACTTCCTGTTCAGTAGCCACGCGTCACACCTCACGTCAGTCCGCACGCAACTCGGGCAGGGTGAAATCCATGAAGCGCTGTTCCTCGGCGATGGTGGCGGCATCGATCACACCACCGGTGCCGTCGCCCACCGTTTGCACCGCTTCGAGCTGCCACATGGCGACGAGCGCGATCGCCAGTTCCGCCGTGACACGCGTGTTGAGATCGATGCTTTCCTTGAGTTCGTCCATGTCATCGATCAGCCCGACGAGGCGGTCGACGCGCTCCAGCGATTGGCCGGCATCTTCGTAGCTGTTTTGGGCGGCGGCAGAGATCAGCGCGCCGGTTGTGGCTTGGGTTGCCACTCGGTTCGCGCCCGGATTGCCGCTCGTGGCCATTTCCGAGAGGGTGTCGTCATCAAATCCGAGATCAGCCAGCACCCGGTCCATCTGGGTTTCGATCTCGCCCGCGCCGGAACCGGAGAGGCCTGAGAAATCCCCCGTCTTGATCGCCTCAATGGTGGCGAGGATATCCCCAAACTCCTGGTCGAGCAGACCGTTCAGTTCGTCTTCCATCTCGGTGCGGATGATCTCTGGAAGCTCGGCGAGACGGGTGAGGGCTTCATATGTCCGTTGCAGCTCCGCGAGTTGGTTCGTGAGTGTTGCAAGCTGTTCGCGGAGCTGCGTCAGCTGCTCGTTTTGCAGGATCTCGTCCTCGATCATCTGCCGGAGCTGCTGGATATTTTGCGCAATGTTCTGGGTGTCGACGACGGGTACGCCTTGCGCAAGGGCAGGGGACAGGGTGCCGAGATGCAGACCGATCCCAAGCGTCGTGGCCAAGGCCGTTCTCATGAGTAAATGTCCCATCATTCAATCTCCCTGATCGTAAAATCCATGAACGCCCCCTCGGCCATGCGGGCGCTGGCTTGTGCCAATTCCTCGGCGGAGAGCACGCGGGTACGCGCCGCCTGAAGTCGAATACGCGCGGCGACGAGGCGCACGAGTTCGGCGCGGGCATAGGTGTTGAGCGCGATGCTCTCCTGCACATCTTCGGTCTCGGGAATCCGCTCGACGATGTCTTGGATGCGTAGGGCGGCTTGTCTGATCGCGGCGGGCGCGTTGTTTCCATAGAAGGCCGCGCCATGCCCGGTGATCGAAAGGTTGGCATTGGCCAGCAGAGCGGGGTCGATCGTGCCGAGCGCTTCGATCCCACCGATGCGGTTCAGATAGAGGTTGTACCGTTCGGGGATGACCTGAACGTAGTGCTGGGTCTCGGTGAAGGGCGGCACCCCACCATATTCGAAGACGCGGCCGGGCCCGGCGTTGTAAGCTGCGAGCGCGTTGATGATATTGCCGTTGAAGGTGTTGAGTTGCGTTGCGAGATAACGCGCACCGCCATGCACCTGCAGGTAGGGGCTGTCGTAGTATTCCGGGTTGATGCCGAGATCGCTGGCGGTGCCGGGCATGATCTGGGTAAGGCCGAAGGCCCCGACAGGAGAGCGGGCGCCAATCGTAAAGCGGCTTTCCTGCCAGATAAGTGCCTGCAGCAGGGCCCGCCACTGAACCGGGGAGAGGCCCGCGCGGCCAACTCCCGCAAAGCCGCTCGTCTCCTGGGCAACGCGGATGATGAGCTGCTCGATGTTCTCGGCGGCGTCGCCGAACATCTGCGCGCCGCCGGGATTAGGGTCTATGGCGGCATTGCCATAGACCGCCTCGACTGACCGGGCCGTATCCCCGCTGCCGCTTTCCAGCCCCGAGACCATGGCCGGCAAGCCCTGACCGCCGAAGCTGGTCTGGGTATCGAGGATGCGTTGCAGGGTTTCCAGCTGCTCCCGTTCGATCTCGGCAATGAGTTCGCGCGCGGCAAGTTTGTCGGCCTGAATCGCGAGGTCGGCTTCGCGATCACCCGTTTCGACGATGTCGCGCGTGGTCAGCCCGCTGTCATTGGTCGGCACACCTTGAGGCAAGGCGAGACCGGGCAGCAGGCAAAGGGCCAGGATATGAGGCAGCCTAGACGTCAATGTCGCCCTCCGGCGCGCCGAGGGGCGTGAAAGTGCAATCCGGCGCAACAGGGGCTGTCGAGGCGAGGAAGGTAAAGCAATTGGCCTGCGGTTCTTGGTACTGGGCGCAGGAAGCTAAAGCGCAAAGCGCGGCGAGAAGAACTAGAATGCGGGTCATAAATTCCTCCAGAAGTCAGTGCGGTCGCGGTAATCGGCGCCGACGAGCGCTTCGCCTTTTTCCATGCCGCCGAGTATGGTGAGACTGTGTCCGAGGGCACTCAGATCAGCATCAACGACGATGGAACCCTGATCATCGCGGATGAGCGCGAGGCGGCTGTCGCTGCCGGTGTTGAGAAGCACGTCGAGTTCCTTCTCATAAAGGTTCAGCATGGCGTAATCGGTGGCATGAGCACGAATGTTCGGGAGTAGGATCTGCGTCGGGACCGCCTCGACGATGGTCTTGCCTGTCCGGGTGCGCTCGAGCTGGCTGGCGTATTGCGTCATCATCACCGCGACGGTGTTCTGCTTGCGCGCGGTCACCAGCCAGTTCGAGAGCCGCTCGGCGAAATACGCGTTGTCGAGCGCCTTCCAGGCCTCGTCGATCACGATGATGGTGGGGCGGCGATCCTCAATCTCGCGCTCGACCCGGCGGAAGAGATAGGAGAGGACGGCCATGCGCTCTTTCTCGGCCTCGCTGTCGAGAATGCCGGTGAGATCGAACCCGACGACATCGCCTTCGAGCGAGAACGTGTCTTCCAGCGTCTGTCCGAAGATCCAGCCGTAACGGCCCTCTTCGGTCCACTCAAACAGGCGCTGGTGCAGATCGCCGCCATCATCGGTGGACACAAAGAGCGATGCGAAGTCCTGCCAGTTGCGCAGGGCAGGGTTCGTAGCCTGCGCGTTCTGACGGACGACTTCCTGGATGCGGTTGGTTTGTGCCGGCGTAAGCGGCTTGTCGGCGCGATAAAGCAGGGTGGCGAGCCAGTCCGAGAGCCATGCCGTGCCGCGACTATCGGTTTCGGTCCAAAGCGGGTTGAGCCCAGTAGGTTGTCCGGCTTTCAAGGAGGCGTAGCGCCCGCCATTGGCGCGGACCGCCATCTCCATACCGAGCCGGTAATCGAAGACGAAGATCCGCGCCCCTGCTCGACGGGCTTGCGTCATAAGGAATGCCGAGAGCACCGACTTGCCCGATCCGGGCCGCCCCATGATCAGCGTATGCCCGCTGGTTGGTTCTTTGTCGGGGCTGCCTTGCTCGTGATAGGAAAACCGGTAGGCGCTCTGCTCGGGCGTGGGCAGATAGGTAATGACCCTGCCCCAGGGAGTTTTCTCAGCAGGCTTACCAAGCTGCGTCCGATGAAACGCCGCGAAATCCGCGAAGTTGCGATTGGTGATGGCACTGGCGCGCACGCGCTTCGGTTGGTTGCCGGGATGTTGGCTGAGGTAATGCGCCTTGGCGGCGACCCGCTCGCCGATCATCTTCACGCCTTCGGCGGCTGCGGCGTTGACAATCTCGGCGCTCAGCGTCTGCAATTCGTCGAGGGTGTCACAGAAGATGGTCACGACCATGTGGTGTTCGCCGAAGCTCTGGCGTTTGGCCTCCAGATCGTCGGCGGCGATGTCGAGGGCTTCCATGAGCGACAGGGCCGCATCCTGGCTGGCCTGCATCTGGCGCTTTTGGCGCTTGATGCGACCTGCCATGAGGTTCGAATTGATCGGTGTGAAGGAATGCGTGACGATCATGTCGACCGGCAGGTTCAGCATGTCGAACATGGTGCAGGAGGTGGCTTCGGAATATTCCCCGATGGTGAAACTCTTGCCGTAGCGATGCCCTACGACGCCTTCAGAGAGCTCGAAGTGATCCCCCTGAAACGTCACGCGCGTGTTGGCCACGTTGAAGGACAGAAAACCGTAGGTGTTGGCGGGATAAAGCGGCAGTTCCTGGCCGGTGTTGAGGGCCCCCAGAAAGCCGATCAACTCACCACTCTTGGCGGTTAGTACGCGTGGGTTCAGCTCGGTCAGGCCCGACAGGAAGACGTTCACGGCCTCGCCCAACCGACGCAATCGTTTCTGCGTGGCCTCCTTGAGACGATCCGGCGCGCTGCGGTTCAGGAAGGGCAGGACGCTTTTCGGGGGCGGGCGGTGTATGACGGTGAGCGTCAGGGTTTTGTCGCGCAACCCACTGCTCTCGAGTTTCGCGCGCCAAAGCCGGTCGACTTCTCCTGCAAAACTGTCATCGCGTATGGGCTCGAGGTCCGGCACGATCGCCTTGGAGACCTTATGGACGTAGTAGCTGAACTCCGGCCCGAGCTGCGCGATGATCCGGGCAAAAAGCGCGGTCACCTTGTCGAGATAGGCATCATCCGTCGTGTAGCTGTTGACCCCGTTGAGACGGATGCACTGGAAAAGCTCATTGACCCGGGTGCGCACGGTGCGGCCATCGACCAGGCTGACATAGGGCAGCATATGCGCGAGACGGGTTTCGCGGGCGTACCAATTAGGCGTCATCGTGCGGGGATCGAGCGTTTCGTCCAAGGCTGTATTAGGGCGCATAGCTGTCCCCGCCATGGATGGACCGGTTCCGCGTCGGCGGTGTCTCCTGCAGTGCTGTCATCATCACGTCGATGAAGCGCGGATCCCAATCTGCGGCCTTCCAAAGCACCGGGTAGAGCAGGGCGGCAACGCCCAGCACCGCGATGTGCTGAACCCAGACGAAGAGAAGCACCGAGCCGAAAAGCCAGACCATCGCGTACATGATGGGCAGGCCCAGAAGCTTTGGCGGGCGCACGAGGCCGAGAAAGAGGGGTGAGCGCTCAGCCACCGGCGAAGACCGCGGCAACGATGGTGGGAGCGGCGGCAACACCGGCGATGCCGACAAGCACCCAGAGGGCTTGGCGCAGATCGATGATGTTGAAGAACCAGCTCAAGAAAACGCCGAGCACGGCCAGCGTGGCGATGACAACGCCAAGCGGGCCGGTCAACGCATCGACGATCCCTTGCAGCAGGCTCTGAATCGGCGAGAGATCAATGCTTTGCGCAAGGGCGGGTTCGGCAAGAAGCAGGAAGATCGCCAGCGCGGCGACGAATAGGTTTGAAATCTGTCTCATGAATTTGATCCTTCCAATCGGGCCACGACAGCCATGACGCGGGCCACGTGATTCTGGGTTTCTCGGTAAGGGGGAATGCCGCCATACTGGCGGACCGCATCCGGTCCGGCGTTGTAGGCAGCGAGTGCAAGACGGGGATCGCCGAACGTCTCCAACATCATCGCAAGATAGCGGGCGGAGCCGTCGAGGTTTTGAAGCGGATCACGTGGGTCGACACCGAGGTCCCGCGCCGTCGCGGGCATCAATTGACCAAGGCCAATGGCGCCTGCGCTTGAGATCGCATCCTGCCGGTAGGCGCTCTCGACCTCGATATTGGCGCGATAGAGGGTCAGCCAATCGCGAACCGAGAGCTCCGTGCGGCGCAGCCCGGGATGCCCGGCATAGCGAAGCGCGGTAGCCTCGATGGCTGTCAGAACATCGGCGCGGGGCAGGGGGGCAGGTCGCGAGAGGGCCGCCAATTGACGGTCTTCTTGTTCAGTGTCTCGGTCGCCAAGGATTGCCAGCTCATCAGCAGCGGACCCCAGTCCGATGCCGTCATTGTAATTGCGGGCGAAGCGGTCCTGGGAGCGGGACGGGGTCAGAGAGCCATCGCTCTCCATGACCAGCACCATCTGAGCAGAGGCGGGACCCGCGAGATACCAGAAAAGGAGAAGGCTACTTGCTGCCGCCCTTGTCGGTCGCAGCCAGTTTGTGTGTTGTCCGCTGGCCTTCTTCGAGCGGGACATCGGCATGGGAGAAACCGATCCCAATGAGGAAGGAGACAACGCCGGTGATGGTCTTGAACTCGCGGATCTTGATGTCGTTGTAGGTCGTCCGGGTACGGGCAGTGACCAGCAGTTTTTCCACGCCCTCGTCAGAGACGACGCGCATGATCCAGACCCCGTAGTAACTCGGGCCCTTCTTGTGTGCCGACTCCTGGCACAGGATTTCAGCGCTATTGCCACTTTCCACGAGTTCGCGGAAACGTGCTTCCGTAACCACATTTGGTGCTTCGATGTCCCAGTTCATGGCCCGGCTCACGCTTTCTTCAAAGTCGCAGCCTCAGGCATTCCTACTTGAAGCCTAAAGTTACGATAGTATATAATTGTCCGCAAGATATCTTTTTGTGTTGCGGCTGTAGTTTGGTTGCGCACCCATTAGGCATGCACGTTGGATTCATTCAAGAACATATGGGGTTACGGAAACCTCTGGTTGTGCGCCCTTACTGCTGCGTGGGCTGTGGTTTTTTGTGTCTGCTCGGCGAGTCTGGTCAAAGCAGAAACATGTACGGCCCCAATTCGACCATTTGTGCCTAGCGACCCGGATACGATCAACGAGTTCCGTGAGCTGATACGCCAAGACTTTGAGCGATACATACAAGATATTCAGCAGTACTTTAGATGTCTGGATCGGGAGCGCGCCCGGGCCTTTAACGAAGCTCGGGATGTGAGTAACGACTATGAGCATTTCCTGGAGACAGCTGGCGACTAGTGGTCTTAACCTGCTCTCAACATAGCATACTGCTTTGTTTTTTTTGCTCTTCAACATCACATTGCCTTAAGGATTAGCGCCTTAGGACCCCAAAGATATCTACTTTTTAGATAATCTATAAAGTAGATTAGCCCAGTCACAAGAGGTTTGTGACACGTGGCCAAAACCATCAGGAGCTCTGGACATGAAGCACTCCGCGAGGCACTCATTGCCGCGCGGAAGCGTGAGGGTTTGACTCAAGAGCAGCTGGCGAAGCGGCTCAAGCAACACCAATCGTTCGTGGCGCGTGTTGAAAGTGGGGAGCGCAGGATTGATGTCGTAGAGCTTGTCGTTCTAGCTCGGGCTATTGGCGTAAATGCTACCGATCTCTTGGCCGCAACGGATGCAGCTATCGAGCCAGATCATAGGATCTGAGGAAACAGATTCTTATAGATTCAATAGTTTACTTGTTCGAACCCATAGTTGCCCTCGAAGTCGCGCCAATCAACGAATACTGAACGGTGATAAATGCTGGGGCAATTCTGTCCCCAACTTTCAAGCCCGAGATGAGCAACCGGTAGGGCTGTTATTGAGGACCGGACCCACGAGAAATCGCCTTGAGTCCCATAAGTTCCCAAGACGACTGTTGCGCTACGATTGCAATCGCCATCCTGACCAGACTCATGCTGTCTCGCGTAACGAACATCGAAAACTCTAATTGAGCGCACAAAGTTGAACTCTGGCCCGCTGATGTCGATGTCAGCTTGCTCTTGTGCGAGATGCAATGCGAGACCTTCAGGCAGAGTGCGGCGTTCTATGCCGTTTTTATGAGCGGTAGCTAATTGGGCCTCGAAGGTCGATATTCTCGGCTGCTGAGGGAAACTCTGGGGCAAGGCGTTTGGCTCATTGTACAAGATGTCGTAGATTTGAACTGCCTGCCTAAATTCATCGTTGAAATTGTATGAGGCACTCATCGGGCAACGCCAGATTTGAAGCGGTGGTTCGACTGGCCATGGGGTAATGCGGCGAATGAACTCCGCACGTGCCCGAGAGCAGGGAACCGATGTTGGCCAACCGCCCGAAAGGCAGAGAAGTATGGCGCAATCGATTGGGTAGGTCTGAGCTGGAGCTTTACTAGGTGCTGCCGAAAAGAACGCAATGCTCGCAAGAACCAGTGTCGAAAGTCTTTTTGCCTTCCTTTGCATATCCGATCCGTCGCTACTAAAGGATGTGATTGATGGTCCCAGAGTTACACAATAGTATATTATTGTATAGACCTTTCATGGATCGTGCTTAGGCAAATCCATCTTCATCTCATTTCTTGTAGAAAGCTCTTCAAGAAGTCTTGTTGTCTCATCGGTTCTCACGGACTTCGCGGCATCCAAGGTCTTGCGTGTTAAAGGAGGGTTAATTTCGGCAGCATCATAATCATCGCCCAGCCATAAAACTGAAAGCTCTGAATTTTCCCACTGAATGACCCAGCCGATCGTCTTGCGTTGTCGATTTGAAAGCTTCGCAACAGAAGCTCCACAGCCCCAATGTTCTTCCATCCGATAAGCCCTCCAATCGACTAGTGCCGATGCTCCAAGACTTGTTTTCTCCCAACGTGCGCGCTCTTAAGCATTTTGTGCGCTTCCTGCTGAAAAGCCTCAGACGTGAAGGGCATGCCCGAGGGCGGCAAGAGCGGCTTCTTGTAATCCCTCACTTTGAGTTGGATGGGCCTGAACAATGTGGCTGATGTCTTCCAACCGGGCACCCATCTCTATGGCGATCGAGAATGCTGAGGCCATTTCGGATATGTTGCTTCCAACCCCTTGGATACCAATAATGGCGTGATCTGAAGCCCGTGCCACAACCCGCACAAAGCCAGCTTCGCTTTCCATTGTCATGGCCCGCCCATTGGCTGTGAACGGAAACTGGCCCGTGATCACGTCAAACCCAGCCTCTTTTGCCATGGTAGGGTCCATTCCGCAGGTGACGATTTCCGGGCTGGTGAAGCATACTGCGGGGATGATCTTATCATCCCAAACCCGGCTTTTTTCGGCAATCAGTTCTGCAACCATTTCACCTTGCGCCATAGCACGGTGCGCGAGCATGGGTTCGCCGGTCACATCACCAATGGCATACACGTTGCGCATTGAGGTCTTGCACTGTGCATCAATGTGAATGAATGGGCCTTCCATTGTTAGATCGAGCGATGGGATCCCCGCGCTATCTGTTCTTGGCGTTCGGCCAACTGTGACGAGTATCTTGTCTGCCTCAAGTTCCTGCTTTTCTCCGCCTTCAAATTCAATCTTTAGCCCTTTTTTGCCCTGCCCAACTGCTTTGGTTTTGGTCAGCACATCAACGCCAAGCGCTTTAAGGGCTGTGGATACAGGCTTTGTCAGGGCTCGGTCATATTGCGGCAGGATTGATGCCGACGCCTCTACTACGGTGACTTTGCTTCCGAGTTTGGCAAAAGCAGTCCCAAGTTCGAGGCCGATGTACCCACCACCCACAACAACCAAACGATCCGGTACATCGTTCAGCGCAAGCATTTCTGTAGAGCTGACAACCTTGCCGCCAAAAGGCAGGAACGAAAGCTCAATTGGGCTGGACCCGGTGGCAATCACCACGTTTTCCGCGCGGATGCTTTTGGTCCCATCTGCGGTTTCGACGAGAACAGTTTTGCCATCCTGAAATGTCGCAGGCCCGGAAAGGAAACGCGCCTGGGCTTTGCGGATCAAGCCCGTGACTCCAGTTGTTAAACGTCCAACGATCTCATCTTTCCACGCAACCGTTTGCGCAAGATCAATCGCTGGTTTCTGTGCACTGATCCCAAGGGCTGAGTTTGATCCAAAACTGCGCAGCTTATCGAATTCATCCGCCGCATGAATTAGCGCTTTTGAGGGAATACAGCCAACGTTCAGACAGGTGCCGCCGGGTTTGGCCTGGTCTACCACAATGGTGTCTATGCCAAGCTGACCTGCTCGGATTGCGCAGATGTATCCGCCGGGGCCAGCACCAACAATGAGTAGCTTACAGGTAAGGTGTTCCATGCGCTAAGCCTCCACAAACAAAAGGGCAGGGGTTTCAAGGAGGTCTTTGAGTGCCTTAACAAACATCGCAGCATCCCAGCCATCAATGACACGGTGATCAAAGGAGCAGGACAGGTTCATCATCTTGCGTGGCTCGAAATTGTCCCCGTTCCACATGGGCCTGATCGCCATTTTGTTGACCCCGACAATGGCGACTTCAGGGTGATTGATGATCGGCGTTGTCGCCAAGGCCCCCAGTGGACCAAGGGACGAGATGGTGATCGTGGCCCCTGTCAGATCAGAAAGCGCCGCTTTGCCATCGCGCGCTGCTTGCGATAGGCGATTGATGTCTGATGCTGTATCCCAAAGTGAATTGGCTTCTGCATGTTTGACTACAGGAACCGTGAGCCCAGCCGGCGTTTGAGCAGCGATCCCGATGTGTACGGCATCATACTGGGTGACAATGTTTTGTTCATCATCAAAAATCGCATTCATTTCCGGATGCTTGCGCACAGCCGCGGAAATGGCCGCTGCAATGAACGGCAGGATTGTAAGTTTTCCGCGTTCATCCGCATAAGATTTATTGAGCTTTTCACGTAGGCTCTCGAGCTCTGTAACGTCAATTTCTTCCACGATTGTGATGTGGGGGATACGTGCCTTTGAGAGTGCCATCTTCTTTGCGATTTGGCGACGCATCCCTACGACCTTGAAGTCGCGCTTGCCGGTTGCTGCAACGCGCGACGTTCTTGGCGATCTGGGTTGGTTCACATGATCCGCCAAGTCTTGATGGCTGATCCGCCCTGCAGGCCCAGTCCCCGCGACGTCCAACAAGGAAATACCTTGATCGTGTGCCGCCTGACGTACGGATGGGGATGCAAGTGGTTTCGACCGATGTGCAGTCCCTTCACTACCTTTTTGGGTGGGTCTTGGCGGTGGCGATGTCTGAACACTTTGAGCCGGTTCAACCGCTGGGGCTTGCGGATATGCCTTGATTTGACCGGTGGCTTCAAGTTGAACAAACGGGCTGCCAATCGCGATTTTCTCGCCGACCTCACCGGCCAGCCACACGATTTTCCCAGCGTAGACCGAAGGAACTTCGACTGTTGCTTTGTCTGTCATCACCGCGCCAAGAATGTCTTCTTCTTGTACGATGTCACCAACCGCCACGTTCCATTCCGCGATTTCCGCTTCGGCGATGCCCTCGCCAACATCGGGTAGAATGACGTCAATGATTTCGGTTGCGGTGTCGGATTTGGAAAGGCTCGCTTTCGTGTCGTTCGCAGCCGGTTCAAGGTCAGCGTCTTCGCCATCCTCGCTGATCTCGATCTCGACAAACTTGCTGCCGATGGCAATCATGTCGCCAGGTTCACCGCACAGCCAAATGATCTTACCAGTTACCGAAGAGGGAACCTCAACCGCGGCTTTGTCGGTCATGACGGACCCGAGAACATCGTCCTCTTGGATCATATCCCCCACGGCCACATTCCATTCGGTCAGTTCGGCTTCTGCAATGCCTTCGCCGACATCCGGTAAGTTAATCACCAACGTACCCATGCCTAGTGTTCCTTCATAACGGATTTGAGCGCGGCACCAACGCGGGCGGGGCCAGGGAAGTAGTCCCATTCCTGAGCGTGCGGATATGGTGTATCCCAGCCGGTCACGCGGATGATTGGCGCTTCGAGATGATAGAAGCACGCTTCTTGCACTTGCGCGCTCAGCTCGGCCCCGAAGCCTGACGTCTTCGTCGCTTCATGGAGGACAACACATCGCCCGGTCTTTTTCACGGATACTTCGATCGTTTCCAGATCAAGTGGGATGAGGGAGCGTAGATCAATGACCTCAGCATCAACCCCAGTTTCTTGGGCCGCTGTTAAGGCAACATGAACCATCGTCCCATAAGCCAGAACAGTGACGTCCTGCCCCTCACGTCGGATTGCTGCTTTGCCGATTTCGGTTGTATAATAGGCGTCATTGACCTCCCCAAGTTCGTGCTTTTTCCAAGGCACAACGGGGCGGTCGTGATGGCCATCAAACGGACCGTTATAAAGTCGCTTCGGTTCCAAGATGATGACCGGATCGGGGTCTTCAATCGCGGCACATAACAACCCTTTGGCATCTTGCGGATTTGATGGGACAACAACTTTAAGACCAGCCACATGAGTGAACAAAGCCTCTGGGCTTTGGCTGTGGGTTTGACCACCATAAATACCGCCACCAGTTGGCATGCGGATCACTATAGGGCAGGTGAAATCACCGGCAGAGCGGTGCCGCAAACGCGCGGCTTCGCTAACGATCTGATCATAGGCGGGATACATGTAATCAGCGAACTGGATTTCGACGACGGGCCGCAAGCCATAGGCCGCCATGCCAATTCCGGTCCCAATCAAACCGCTTTCATTGATCGGCGCATCAAAGCAGCGCGATGTGCCGTATTTCTGTTGAAGGCCAGCCGTGCAGCGGAACACACCTCCAAAATATCCGACATCCTCACCATAAACCACCACACGGTCATCGCGCTCCATCGCAAGGTCATGCGCGTTCTGGATAGCCTCAATCATTGTAAGCTGTGCCATTTTAGAACCCCGCTTCTTGGCGTTGCGCGCGAAGGTGTGGTGGCATCTCGGCATAGACATCTTCGAACATGTCGCGTGGGGATGGGGCAGGGCCAGAAATCAAAGTACCGTTCGCTTCGGCCTCTTTCTGGGCAAAGCGGACTTCATCTTGGATTTCAGCTTCAGCCTGCTTGTGCCGATCATCGCTCCAAGCGTCGATAGAAATAAGGTGGGCTTTAAGACGTTCAATCGGATCACCCAATGGCCACGAATGGCCCTCTTCCTTGGCGCGATACGCACTCGGATCATCTGAGGTCGAATGCCCGCCCGAACGGTAAGTGACGTGTTCAATCAGGGTTGAGCCATGGCCGCTGCGGGCCCGTTCTGCCGCCCATCGCGCCACAGCATGTACGGCCAAATAGTCGTTGCCATCAACACGGATCGCCGGAATCCCAAAGCCGTGACCGCGCGCTGCAAATGTCGTGGCATTTCCTCTGGCGATGCCTTGGAAAGTAGAAATGGCCCATTGATTGTTGACGATATTCAGAATGACCGGTGCTTTATAGGTCGAGGCGAATACCATCGCAGAGTGGAAATCCGTCTCAGCGGTTGATCCGTCGCCGATCCAAGCGGCAGCAATCTTGGTGTCGCCTGAGATTGCAGATGCCATGCCCCAGCCTACGGCTTGCACGAACTGAGTCCCGAGATTTCCCGACAAGGAAAAAAAGCCGTGGTCTTTTGCGGAGTAGAAGATCGGCATCTGCCGACCTTTGATGGGGTCGGCTGCATTGGAATAGATCTGGTTCATCATCGTCGTCAGTGGGTAGCCACCCGCGATAAGTAATCCAGCTTGCCTATATGTCGGGAAATGCATGTCGCCATCACGTAGGGCGAGCCGAAACGCGCATGCAACGGCCTCTTCGCCAAGATGCTGCATGTAGAAGCTTGTCTTCCCTTGACGCTGAGCTCGAAGCATCCGGTCGTCAAAAGTTCTCAGCGTCATCATATGACGAAGCCCGTCCAGAAGTGCTTCCTTTTCGAACGTACCCGCCCACGGGCCTTTTGCCTCTCCGTCATCGTCGAGCACGCGAACGATCGAAAAGGCAAGGTCACGTATGTCTTCGGGGGCTGTCAAAGGATCAGGCCGTCTTGTTTCCCCCGCGACAGGTACTTCAAACCCCGAGAAGTCTGGCGTGTCTCCGGGTCTGCAACCTGGTTCTGGAACATGGAGCGTGAGTGGGACAGAATTGGACATTGGATTTCCTATTTCGCCTGCATGCGTGTCGCACCATCAATACGCACGACTTCACCGTTCATCATTGAATTGCTTGCCAAAAACGCGACGAGCTCTGCAAATTCTTCAGGTTTTCCAAGCCGTGATGGAAACGGAATATTGACTGCGAGTGCGTCCTGAACATCTTGCGGAAAGGATGTGACCATAGGTGTTCCGAAGATACCGGGCGCGATGGCCAAGACGCGCACACCCGTCTTGGTCAGATCGCGGGCCATCGGCAGCGTCATACCCGCAACCCCCGCCTTAGAAGCCGCATAGGCAATCTGCCCCATCTGCCCCTCAAATGCCGCGATGGACGACGTGTTGATGATCACGCCGCGTTCACCGTCCGCATTCATTGCGGGTAGGTCGGACATGCCTAGCGCGGACTGTGTTGCGACGTTGAAGGTGCCAAGCAGATTAACCCCAAGGACCTTTTCAAAGAGAGCGGCATCATGCACAGCGCCACGGGAAATGGTCTTGGCACTTGGGGCAATTCCTGCGCAATTTACACAAATGCGTTCTTGCCCAATTTCCGCGCGAACAGTGGAGAGCGCTTTGGAAACAGACGACGCGTCGGTTACATCCACTTGTCCGAAAGCGCCGCCAATCCTTTCTGCAAGACGCGTGCCGTCAGCTTCGTTGAGGTCAAGGATGCCGACACGCACACCAAGTCCGGACAGATGTTCAGCGACTGCAGCACCGAGACCAGATGCCCCGCCTGAGACGATTGCTGATATTTCGGAGTTCATTTGCATCGTCTTCACTCACTTTCCGCTAAAATTTGGGGGACGTTTTTCGAGGAAGGCAGACATGCCCTCTTTCTGATCTTCGGTCGCAAACAGAGAGTGAAAAACCCGCCGCTCGAACAGCAACCCTTCGGATAGGTTGTTTTCGTCGACCCGGTGTACGGCTTCGCGGGCCAAACGGACCGCAGGTGCAGAGAAGCCTGCTATCGCTGCTGCCGCGTCCATCGCAGCAGAAATTACGTCATCGTCAGGCAGAACCCGCGCCACCAATCCGCAATCAAGCGCTTCGGCGGCATCAATCGTGCGGGCGGTCAATGTCATGTCCATCGCTTTTGCCCGACCTACCAGACGGGACAGCCGTTGCGTGCCGCCGATACCGGGGATCACCCCAAGTTTAAGCTCGGGCAGACCGAACTTGGCGCTTTCTCCGGCAATGATGAAATCGCACATCATGGCGAGTTCGCACCCACCACCGAGAGCGTATCCACGTACAGCTGCAATTTTTGGCGTGCGGATCTTCGAAAATGTATCCCAAATACTGAAGTAGTCTTGGTCGGCCATTTCAGCGTAAGACTTCGACTGCATTTCAGCGATATCGGCACCTGCTGCAAATGCTCTTTCGCTTCCAGTAACAACGATGCAACGGACGTCTGGGTTTTTGTCCAGATCAATCAGCGCGCCTATCATATCCTGAGCAAGCTGTTCAGAAAGCGCGTTCAGCTGTTTGGGGCGATTTAAGGTAATGCAGGCCGTTCCGCTGGCCTGTTCAACGATGATTGTCTCAGTCATCAGGACACCGCCCCTTTCGAACGGAGCGTTTCGATAATTGCCGAGAAGTCGCGGTCCACGTCTTCATCGACAACAAAGTCGCGATAAATTTCGGTCACATTGGCTCCAAGCGGTGTGGCCGCATTCGACGACCATGCGGCCTGTTGGCTGAGCTCAAGATCCTTGAGCATCAAACTAGCTGCAAACCCAGGTTGATAATGATTGTCTGCAGGGGACTGAGGGCCAACATCGGGCACCGGACAATATGTGTTCATGGACCAGCTTTGGCCCGAAGAAGTAGATACAACGTCGAATAACGCAGTGGCTGAAAGGCCGAGCTTTTCTGCCAAGACAAAGGCTTCACACGTACCGACCATCGTGATGCCAAGGATCATGTTGTTACACATCTTTGCGGCCTGTCCGGACCCATTGGCGCCGCAGTGTACGGTACGCTGACCCATTGCTGACAGCAGCGGCTCAGCCTGTGCCAAAGCACTAGCATCGCCTCCGACCATGAAGGTCAAAGTGCCTGCAGTGGCACCGGTGGTGCCACCAGATACGGGTGCATCAATGGCAACGTGGCCTGCTTCTTTTGCCATGCCCGCAGCCGTTCGTGCGCTCTCGACGTCCGCTGTGGAGCAGTCAATGAACAGGCTGGCATCGCGCGCACCTGGGATGACGTCTGCGTAGACGTCTTTCAGAATATGCCCATTCGGGAGCATCGTGATGATAGCGTCGGCTTGCGCTGCGGCGGTCCTGGCGCTGTCACACTTTGTGGCGCCCTCTGGCATATCACCAGACAAATCGAAGCCGAAGACATCATGCCCTGCGAGAACCAAGTTCCGAGCCATGGGGCGCCCCATATTGCCTAATCCAATAAATGCGATTTTCATGAACCGTTCTCCAAAAATACAAGGTCTCCGCCCGGGGCTGGGCGGCGCATCTCTTGTGCAATCTCTAATGGAAGGGATGCCATCGTCGGGTACGACCAATTTGGCTGCCGGTCTTTGTCGATGATGGCTGCGCGTGTGCCTTCGAGAAACTCGGATGCACCGAGTGTCGCACGGCTGACAAAGCGGTACTCGTCTTGTAGAGCGCGTCGCAAAGACTGATGTTCGCGCGCGGCTCTTATCAATGAAAGCGTGGTCGCCATTGAGAGAGGCGCATTCGCGCGCATTACACTGGCTGTCTTGAGGCTCCAGTCAGTCTTCATTGCCTTCAAGCGGGCGAGGACGTCTTCAACGGTCTCTGCGGAAAACGCATTGTCGATTTCGTCTCGGATCTGGACAAAGCCTGAGGGTGAAGCATTAGCGATGCCGTTCCCCTTCAAATGTTTCAGATCCGGACCGTGGTCTTGCCACGTCTCTACGTCCGTTGAATTTAGGGTTTGATCGCAGAGACCCGCATAAAGGCAATCTGAAGCCGTTAATCTTGCGCCGGTCAGGGCAATGTATTCGCCGCATCGCCCGGGAGCTTGCGCCAACAGCAGCGAAGCACCAATATCAGGTATCAGCCCAATGCTGCATTCTGGCATCGCAAAGACTGTATTCTCGGTCATGATCCGAAAGGAGCAATGAGCCGCAAGTCCAACCCCGCCACCCATCACGATCCCATTTACAATCGAGACAGTTGGCTTTGGAAAATTCGCGATAAGGTCGTTAAGTTGGTACTCTGCTTGCCAAAAGGCGCGGCCATACTCATGGTTACCTGATTTGCCTTCATAATAAAGGTTGGCGATGTCTCCACCAGCGCAGAATGCGCGACCTTCACTTGCGACAAACCCAACGGCATCGACGCTGGGGTCTGACCGCCAAGCGAGAAGTGTTTCGGTGATCTCTTCGATCATCCCAATCGTTAAGGCGTTGAGTGTTTTGGGGCGGTTAAGCCTGATTGTTCCAACGCGGTTCCGGATAGAAATTATGAGGTAAGACTGCGCAGTCATGAGCGGTCGCGCTCAGCGAGAAGCTCGCGTGCGGTGATGACACGCATGATCTCGTTGGTGCCCTCAAGAATCTGGTGCACCCGAAGATCGCGCACGATCTTTTCAATGCCGTAGTCCGCAAGGTAGCCGTAGCCACCAAGCAACTGAAGGGCATCGTTGGCAACCTTAAAGGCGATATCAGTCACAAAACGCTTAGCCATCGCGCAGTGCTTTGTCGCGTCGGGCTGATTGTTGTCGAGCTTCCATGCGGCTTGTCTCAGGAGGACTCTTGCCGCCTGAAGCTCCGTCTCCATATCTGCAAGTTTAAACTGGAGACCCTGAAACTGATCAATTGATCTTCCGAATGCTTTGCGTTCTGCCATATAGGACAGGGCGAGCTTCAGAGCCTGCTGCGCGCCACCGAGTGCACAGGCCGCAATGTTCAACCGGCCGCCGTCCAGTCCTTCCATCGCATAGGAGAACCCCTTGCCCTCTTCGCCAAGAAGGTTTGCCGCAGGCACGGTGCAATCATCAAATTGGACTTGTGCTGTCGGCTGTGCTTTCCAGCCCATTTTGTGCTCGCTGGCACCAAAACTCAGGCCATTCGTTCCGTCTTCCACAATAAGTGACGAGATTCCCTTCGGGCCATCGGCGCCGGTTCTACACATGACGACATATAAGTCTGCGTAACCGCCTCCCGAAATAAAGGCCTTCGTTCCATTCATGGTAAAGCCGTTCTCAGAAGACTCTGCTTTGGTCCGAAGTGCTGCGGCATCTGATCCGGAACCGGGCTCTGTGAGGCAATAAGCAGCAATCGCCTCCATAGAGACAAGCGATGACATCCATCGTTCTTGGACCTCCTTGGACGCATACTTGGCGCACATGTTGGTGCACATATTATGGATCGAAATAAACGCAGCGACAGATGGGCAGCCCGCAGCAAGGGCTTCGAAAACCAACGTTGCATCAAGTCGGCTAAGGCCAATGCCACCTAACTCTTCGGGAACGTAGATGGCTCCAAAGCCAAGTTCGCCAGCTGACGTCAGCACCTCTCGTGGGATGGACCCCTCGGCCTCCCATTTATATGCATTTGGAGCCAAGTTCGATTGCCCGAATTCGTAGGCTGTTTCGAAGATAAGCGCTTGCTCATCTGTTAATGCAAAATCCATTCGTCTCTCCCCCAAACCCACAACTAAGCATGCGCTCAGTAGGTCAGCAATATTGACCCACACGATATTCTATCTAGAGGAAAATTGTCTTTTGAACATTGGGATTTGTGAGGTATTTGAGAAAGAACCTTTGCTTAACGCCTATAAATGAAAAAGGATGTGCTTTGAGAATTCTAGATGATACTGATAAACGAATACTCAGAGCACTTGTGAAAGACGGGCGTTTATCAAACGCCGATCTGGCCAAGACAGTTGGTCTTTCGCCCAGTCCCTGCTGGCAGCGTGTCAAACGATTAGAACAGGATGGTGTGATATCCGGCTATACTGCGATTTTGGATCATGAGGTGCTTGGGGTAGGGGAGACTGTGATGGTTGAAGTCTCATTGGAGCAGCACGACTCAGAAGTCCTCGAGAATTTTGGACGCGCAATGTCTGCGCTCCCGGAAGTTCTGGAAGTCTATCTTATGGCTGGCGATTGTGACTTCTTCGTCAAAGTTGCAGCGAATGGCACTAAGGGGATCGAGGAGTTTCTCCGAGAAAGGCTTTTCAAAGTTGCTGGCCTAAGGCACTCAAGATCGAACTTCTCATTAAGATGTCTAAAGCGGGTTGGCTCTTATGTGCCGTGATCAGATCATGGCTCGCTAAGGTCATCTAGGCTGTCTTGTTGTTTGATCCCACGTGCAAAAGCCTCAAAAACATCGTCAGTGGTCCTAAAAATTTTGGCTTGAGCGAAGTGATCTGCAACTTCGGTAGATATCTGATCTAAGGATTTTGCTTCGGGATTGCCAGAAGCCCACGCTCTTCCGGGATGGACGGTGTCCCAAGGACTCTTGTTGTTTGCCCGGGTAGATGACGCGTCACCATGCTTGCCTAAACCAAACAAAATGCGGGTTTCATTGTTCCAGATCGGTTCGAAAAGGCGGATGAGATGGATCTCCGCAGATGCTTGATATCCACTCTGGACTGCGAGTGAACGACACTCGAAGTCCGCCAGTTCAATCCCAGCAACCTTGTCGATGTTTTTACGGTGCTCGCCCAATCTGTCAGTCAATTTGGTAAGTTGCTCGATCACAGTCTTTGCATTTGCGGGGGGATCTGCTTTGCCAACATATATGGGTGTCTCCGTTCCAGAGATTGGCGCATAGATATCAGCGTCACCAGTGTAATAGATAGCGTATACACCAGAACCATATGCTTTGGACACGTCGGCCAAGGGCCGGCGATCTTGGGCGATCAGCGCCAACGCAACAAAATGACCAATGAGCCGCGGCTCGGTCGGATCGAAAAAAGATTCTGGAAGAGAGACGGGATCAAGATCGCGGGTAAGGCGATCGAGCAACTCTTGCATATCTGAAATAGACCCAAGCAGCGCTTTGCGAGAGGGACCTGTCAAAGTGGCTGTTTTCGCGAGGTCTCTGAGCTCTTCGATCGCAGCGCGCGTCTCGTCGACCTTAATCAACTCTGGGCGGCGCGCCATCAACCGTTCTCAGATGCTTCTAGCTGCTTGGCGACACTTTCGCCAACAACTTGAGCAAGTTTAACGGGAACAGCATTGCCAAGCTGGCGCATACATTCGCTCCAAGCTCCATGAAACTTGTAGCTGTCTGGAAATGTTTGAAGTCGCGCGGCTTCCCGAGTGGAGAAATATCTTACAGACCCATCGGCGCGTCGCAGCATGTTCTCACCGCCAGGGACTCCATGGACACCGGCCTTGAGCGTTTTGGCCGGCTCTTCAAGGTAAGAGCCTGTGTGACCAGGGTAGGTTCGGGCACCGTCTTGAAAATGATGGTTAAGCACTGAAGCAGACTGCTTTATCCGCCGAGGGTCAGGCAAATCGTTGATCGCATCACGCGTAGTTCTCCATGCCTTTGTTGATGGACGATGATCCGCAGACAATTTGCGAGATAACTGGAGGGAGCGACCTTCCAAGCGGCGGTCCTTTTTGGCGATCTTATGGCGGTCCCAATAGTCACCGAAGGTCTGATCCCAAACCAATGCTTCCATACTATGATTGCCGGGATCAAATGACCAACGTGCGTCAACGTCATCTCGGAACCCGACAAAAAGGACACGTTCCCGCTTCTGCGGCACCCCGTAGTTGGCGGAGTTGAGGAGTCGGGTGACCACGCGGTAATGCAGGCCGGGCCGCTTGGAGCTGGTGTGATGGCGTTCCAGCCGTGCAAGATGATCTTCCCAATGCTCGTCCTGGTTGGCCACCATCTCGGGATGTTCCATCTGCAGCTGGACGTACTCAAAATAATTTTGAAATGAAGCACGCATAAGCCCTTTGACGTTCTCAAAGACGAAGGCCTTTGGTCGCGCTTCGCGTAGGGCTCTAACGGCTTGTGGGAACATGTCACGGGCGTCGTCATAGGCGCGATGGCGTCCGCCAAGACTAAAGGGCTGACAAGGCGGGCCACCGGATATCAAATCGAGGGAGGCATCAAACCGGGTGAAGTCAACGCGCCGAATATCACCCTCTACGACTTCCAAAGATCTCGGTTTTGAGGGTTTTGCTGCTAGAACATCTTGGTTTTCACGAAGCGTGTCGCAACACCATTTGTTGTGCTCAACCACAAGCTGGGGCTCGAATCCTGACATAGCCAAACCAATGCCCAACCCACCAGCACCGGCGAACAACTCGACCGACTTGCGCTTTGATGTCGCTATTGGGGGTGTGTTCGCCATATGTTCTAGCCCGCTCTTTTTCTGTTCTTAGACCAGAATGAGGTCGGTTACTCAAGAAAAATTGGAACTTGAACTGAGCGGTTTGAAGTTAGTGCACGAGTGATAAGCGGGCTATGGGCGGGAAGCAGCCATTCGCTACATCTGCGAAGCAACCAAGCCATTCAGAGAAAGCGGTCTTTCGCCATCGTTTGAGCGCTCCTCACGAGACAAGCAATTTGCGACCCACGACTTGTAGAGTGATGCGACTTGATAGGTCTGTACTGAACCTCTTGCTGATTTTTATCGTTAGGATTGCAAACATAATGTCCTCTTTCACTTCCAAGCTTTATCTAGACGATGCGGCACTCTACAAAACTACAGTGATCTGTTTCGAACAGGAGTGAATAGTGGCGTTTTGGTCTGGCGAAAAACTAAAGGAGGAATTGGCTCCACTCATCATGGGTTATGATGAGAAAGCTATTGATTGCGCGGCTTACACCCTGCGGATCGGCGACGAAATCTACATTAGCCCAGACCATAAGGTTGAGACGCTATCCCAGCACACAAAGCAAAAATTGCAGCCGGGAGAAGGTTTTGCGATCCCGCCTGGTCAGTTTGCTTTTCTGACCACCAAAGAAGAAATCACGGTTCCTGACACGGCGATTGCCTTCATCTCGATCCGCGCCCGTCCTAAGTTTCGCGGCCTCATCAATATATCGGGGTTTCATGTCGACCCCGGCTACAAAGGCCAGCTTGTGTTCTCCGTACTGAATGCTGGTCCAACGCCGCATCACCTAGAAGAAGGCCAGAAGCTGTTCCTAATTTGGTTCGCTGATCTTGATCGAAAGACGGCGATGAAGAAGGATGATAAGGAGGGGTTTACGGGTCTCGATACCCGGTTGGTGAACGACATCAGCGGTGAGATCCTATCTTTGCAAAACCTATCGGAGCGGCAGCGTGAGCTAGAGCTCGAGCTGAAATCAGATTTATCAACTCAGCGTGAGAAGATCGGGCAGCTCGACATTGTGTTTAAAACGATGATCGGTCTGTTCATAGCGTTGGTTACGGGTGTGGTGTTGCTTTTCGTCCAAGGCTTTTGGTCACCAGACACGTCCAGCATGGCTCAACCTCCCGCGACGGTCAATACGCCACAACCAGCGCAGCCCTCGCCGCCGAGTGCGCCGCCGGCGGACGGTTCGCAGTAGCTTACGTCCCCGACCCAGCTACACGTCCAAAAGGTACTTGTCGGATATTCCGACATGTGCTATATGTGTGTCGGTAATTTCGACATGCGAGGCTGCGATGCAATTTCCAGAAGCAACGGTGGAAGCGGCGATCCGCGATGAAATCGCGGTCGCGGCGCAAGACCGTCCCCCGACTAAATCCGGCTGGCGACCGGAGGTAGACTCGCAAGTCGTCATTCGGATCACGCTACGTGTCGAAGCAGAGATCGGCATCGAGTTGCCGGAAACGACCATGCCGCCTGGCGGCTTTGATGATGTCGAGGACTGTGTGCGGAGCATCATGACGGCGAGCCGTCATCTTTGGCATGAGCGTCAGCGACAGGAGGGAGAGGTCGTAGAATGACAAACCAACCACAAATGGGATTTGCCGGTCCTGAGGATGAAGGCCAGGTCCTGGGCGCGAAGCTGAAAGAAGCGCGGGAGTATATTGGGTTCAAGCAAGACCAGGTGGCAAGCCATCTTGGAGTGCCGCGCACGGCAATCTCTGAGATGGAGAAGGGCAAACGGAATGTGAGTGCGCTGGAACTGAAGAAGCTCGCTCAGCTCTATCAGCGCCCTGTGCAGTATTTCACCGGTGATGAGGTTGCCGTGCCTGCCGATGTTGCATTTCTGGCGCGCACGGCGTCGTCCTTATCGAACACCGACCGAAAGGAATTGCAGCGTTTCGCTGAGTTCTTGCAGGCGAAGTCGAAGAGTTAAGCCATGACCCGCCAACAAGACCAACGGGCGATCTTAAGGGGCATGAAAGGGGCCTTCCGCCTCTTGCGTGACCTGGGCCTTGATCAGGGCCAGAAGCGGGCGCACCGCGTTGATGTCTTCGATAGTATTGATCGTACCGGTGCAGTGCTGATGTTCCAGCCGCTCGACAAGCTGCTGGGAGCCTTCATGAAGGAAGGCGGAGCGGCGGGCATCATCCTGAACACCGAGCGCCCGTTGGGAATGCAGCGCTTCACCGCGGCCCATGAATTGGGGCATTGGGTGTTGGGGCATGATCCGCACGCGGATGACGAAGGCATCTTGCGGCGTGGCCCCTTGGCTGATGGCAGGATGTTCAAACAGGTGCCCCCCGAAGAACGGGAAGCTGACGCCTTCGCGTCTTATTTCCTGTTGCCTGCGCATCTGATCAAGACCCAGATGGAGGTCCAGGGCTGGGATGTGCATCACCTCGCCAACCCGGACACCGTCTACCAAGCCGCGTTGAGGTTCGGGACGAGCTATGCCGGTGCGATCTACGGCCTCGAACGGGAGAGGGTCATTGGCGAGGATTTGCGGCGGCAGCTTCTCGCGGCAAAGCCCAAAGATTTGAAGCTGGCGCTGCTCGAGGGACAGCCACTGCCGAATACACGGCGGAGTGATGTTTGGCTGCTCACCGAGCGCGATGAAGGGGCGGTGATCGAAGCCGGGCGCGATGATCTGTTCCTGCTGCGCCTGAACGAGGCGACGGGGGCAGGCTATGTCTGGACCTTTGATGAGTTGAAAGAAGCCGGGTTCGCGATCTTGAAAGATGGGCGCGAGCCGGTGCCGGAGGGACAGCTCGGCGCGCCGACGGTGCGCCGGGTCTTGGCGCAGGCGGGTCAGCCGACCATGAACACCTTCCGGTTGAAGGAGTGCCGCCCTTGGGATCCCGATGATAATCCGCAGACGCTGACCCTTCATTATCGCACGGCCACCAGTGACGAGGCGGGGCAGTTTGAACGGCAGCGATTGGAGCGTTTGACGGTCCAATGAGCTTGACAGTGATCAAAGACTTTCGGGCGGCGCTCGGCCTCGCTCGGCATCAAGGACGGCGACCGACTTGCCTGTCCTTTGCGGCATCTGACGTGCATCAGCACGCGCGGCAGCACCCGGACATCTTTTGCGTCGAATGGCTTTACTATCATGTCAGCCAATATGCCGGCACAGGACCACAATCGGGCACTACGGTGCCCGACACGCGCGCGGTCCTGAAGGCGTCGGGCCAGCCAATTGAGCGGGATTGGCCGTATAGCCCTTACCCGCCGCACCCAAGCCGCTGGTCGCCGCCCACGGCGACCAGCAAGGTGATGACCTGCGGGTCGGCCGGGTGCAGCACGGGGCTGGCGCGCATCCGCCAAGAGATCGATGCCGATATCCCGGTGGTGATCGGCCTCTACACGTCGATGACGTTCAATTACCCAACCAGCTGGGACTATGCCGGGTCAGAAGTGATCCTCGGCGCCGACAACGGGCTGCCGATCGATCCCACGCGGGGCCACGCGGTGGTCGTCGTTGGCCGTGGCGACTATGGCGGCGAGCCGGTCGTTCTTTTGCGCAATTCATGGGGCGTACGGTGGGGCCATCAGGGCCATGCCTGGGTGCGCGAAAACTATCTGGGTCCGCGTTTGGTGGATGCCTTTGTGATCTCGAAAGGAGACGGTGATGTACTTCAATCCGATGGACACTACGCGGACGCGGACGCCAGTCCGCGCCTGGGTTGAGGCCGCAAAAGCACTGCGGGACGCTCCAGCCTTTCACCTTGGCGGTGTCGTCGTTCATATCGAACAGCCAAGCGTGATGAGCGATAATGAGGTGGCGGTTGTCCGTCACATCAACAGGTTCTTACGGAAGCACGATCAGTATCCGATTTCGACCGTTGCCAACACGATTTTCCCGGAAAGCCTGGACCACGGCGATGGGGTAGAGGCACTTACGGAACGTTACCTGGAGAATTATGGCCGGATGCCCGCCAGGATGCGAGGCTGGGGCCGTTATTTTCAGCGCTTCGTGTCCTGGCCAAACGCTAAGGGCGAGCCGATCAACCAACTGGCCACGATTATTGAGATGCTGGGCGGAGCCAGAGTGGGTCCCTATTTCCACACAGATAAGTATGAATTGGTGGTCAGCGATCCGGCGCGCCGCATGCGCAATGTCCGTAGTCGCAACTGCTTAAGCCTGGTCGAGCTGAAGCCTGAGAAGGCAACCAATCAGCTCCACATATACGCCACTTATCGCAACCACTACTATGTGCAGAAGACGCTCGGGAACATCCTCGGGCTAGTGGATTTGCAAGCCTTCATTGCACGCGAAGCAGGTTTTGATGTCGGCACCCTTACTCTTCATTCGACCAGCGCTACTTTGGAAACGAATAGCGTGCCTTGGGGCAAGAACGACATCCGGACGCTTATCGATGAATGCGATGGTCTTCTGATTACGCAGCAGGCTGCGTAAACAGATCGGGCTGCGTCTCGGTTGGTAAGGCGTATGCTTCTTCGATTTGTCGAATGAACACGTTCTGGCCACCATAGCTTGGATGGCGGACCTGCACGCTATCGATGCCCATATTGGCCACGGCCTTGTGCGCGTCTCCACCGATGGCCAAGACCTGGGTGGGTTTCAGGATGTCGATCACGGAGTGCAAGAAGTCGGCACAGGTATCGCGTTCTCGGGCCGTGTGACACCGGTTGGTCATCGGATCATCGGGCTCGTGAGGGTGTAACGGGAAAACGTTCCAAAGGAACACAGGCTGTGTCAGGCGCGACAGCATTCGCCAGATGGTGTTGGCGGTTCGCTCGCCCATAACAGGCCCTTTGGTGGCCTTTTGAACGGGCAGGCCATGGAACAACGCGCTGTAGGCGTCGAGATGGGCTTCATCGGTGAGGGCGAGGCCTGTGCGACGGCCCCCGCGATAACCAAGGTCACGGGCAACCCAAACTGTGCTGACCTCAAACTCGATCGCGGCTGCCAGGCTGAGCTCAAGATTGCGCCGCCGCCGAGCAGAAGCGTCTGGTTCGTCATGTAGGTCACAAAGATCGGTGTAGGGGTTGAAGACATTGGCGAGGCGGATGTCGGCCAACGCGTCCACGAAACTTGAGGCAGAATGGGTCATGGCTCGATGAACCATATTTTGCGCTCCACCAGATCGATACCGACTTGCCCACCTCGGTGCTGACACACCGACCGAAAAACCTCATATCCTTGCAAGATAGCCTCCTCCCAAAGCCATAATGGGCATTGTTCTGCCTCATACCCCTGAACAAATTGCCGCACGGATTTCAGTAGGCCGTAGTCCAAAGAAGTTAGGCCGTCAAACAGCGCGAGGCGCTGTGCGTGGTTGAAAATCCATGTGGCGATACCTTCCTCGATCAGGACAGCACGTGCGCCGTCCTGGACCTCATCGACGATAGGATCGCTCTTGCGTTTGACCTGCAGCAGCCGACGTAAGGTCGGGGACCAGCCAAGGTAAGCAGCATGCGATAAGTGGAACACGTCGTGGAACCGGTAGTCGTCGTCTTCGGCGCGGTTGTCGGTCAGCGGATCGCCAATGGGCGCACCATCGCGCGTCATGCGTGAGACGATCTTACCTTTCTCCTCAATCTCTTCGAATGTCACAACCAATCGGCGTGGCAGCTGCTCATGCTCGGGAAAGGCTTCGTCAAAAAGAGCAGGATAGATGCGCTCGGGCGGCCAACGGTCAGCGATCTTGACCATGTTGGCTTGAGCGGCGCTCGCCAGACTGAGACCAGCGTCATGGGCAGCATCCCGGAGCGACCGCAAGACGGCAATCAGACGTCCTTTGAGTGCAGAGCGGTTTTGATCGAGGCGGCCCGCGCGGTAGTCTGTCATCAGTAGGCCGACCTCGGCTGCGAGGCGCAGCGATGATTGCTCGAAGGCTTTGGACGGGCCAGCCGATCGAGTTCCGGGTTGAAGCTCGACCTCAGCGAAGGTGAGTTTGTCGGAGCCTGAGGTCTGCCAGTTGGCGAGGTCGCAATCGAGGTTGATCGCCAAATCAGACAGCGTCAGGTTAGCACGATCGGCAAGGGCGTTGAGATACCAAAGGGCATCGCCGAGCTCTTCGAGAACGCTGTCTTCGTAGCCAATATAGGCGACGGGATCGCGCTGCTTTTTCTTTACCTCACTGAGTAGGCTGCCAGTCTCGCCGAACAAGCCAAGCAGTGGAAAGCTGAGGCTCGGCTCTGTAGCGCGCTTGAGATCGGTGCAAGATGCCGCTCGGCTGTATTCGAAAAAAGACAGAGCAGTCATGGCTGCGGTTTCCTCCGATCGACTAGCGCCTCTTGCGGTACCGGATAGCCGGCGTCTTTTAGCGCTGTGAGCACTAAGAGGCGCATTGGGATGCCAGTGTCAGCGGCTTTTAAAGCAAGTGCGCGCTTTGTCTCAGTTGGCATCTGCAGCTGCAAGTTCGCATCATCGATGGCGACGGTTATTCCTCTATTTTTCATGAAATCATAAAACCATGGTTTCATGACTTAAGCAAATATTGTGGCTTCAACTGATCGAATTACTTTATGAGGTATGATGCGCATCGGATCTGTCGAAGTGGTTGACCACTAAAGTGACTCATACTGGCGTTTCACAGTCTGGATTCTGAAGTGGGCAACGATAAATAACTGTGTCGATCCAAGTCCGGCGATCGCTGGCGCGCCTACGGCATCACGGCAGTTAGTCAATTGACCGGCATGAGCCGCGAGCGAGAGACCCGTAGGAAAGTCGGCTCAAGGAACTTTCTTCGGCTCCGAGGTCGAGCCAAGAGCCACATTAGCCAACCTGTTGAACGTCATGGGCGTCCCAATCAGGCTTGACCCAAAGCTACCGTTCCTTCCGGCCACTGAGGAAGTCTACTCCCGGGCAGAGATGCGATCCAAAACCGGCACAGCGCAGTGCGAGGTCGCAGCCGAAAGGGCTGAAGCTAGCAATAGGCTTCTCGCAAATGTCAGAAGCAAAATATGCGCGGTGACCTCATTCCTTGTGAAATCGCCTTCTATCGGTAGTGTCTTCTCTTAGGTTGAGCGAAGGATTGGATTTATGAAACAGGCAATCGTCATTCTCCATGGCACGGCCAAAGGCCGCCAGTGTCCGTTATTCTCACAGAACGACTACTGGGCGCTGGATGGGAGAACGGAGACGCGTTCCGTCGCAGTTCTCCACCACATCGCCAATCAACGCCGCGTTTTGCGGTTCTTGGAGTAGGTCATGCGTTATATCAATCGCGACCGGATGACCCCGCCCGCGCTTCTCTTTGACACGCGCGTCGACGAGGCACGGAAGGACCTAGAGAATTTCATCGAACAGACGAACAGAAAGGGTGGTACAAGACGACCGCCACAGTCGGATTGGCTAGACCATGACGGGAAGTTCCAGTCAGAAATGGCCAGTCTATTTGGTCATTGCTGCGCGTATTGCGAGACTAGAACACGTATACCCCCTCAAAGCGTGGTAGGACGACATCGCCCGCCGATGCTGGCCGAAGACGAGAGGGGCAATACTGAACTCCTGGCCTACTGTTGGTTGATCTATGACTGGGAGAACCTGCTTTGGCTCTGCGCAACCTGCGCGCGGCTCAAAGGGAACCGGTTTTTCGTTCAATCGAGCCGCGGTCAGCCTTACACGCCCATCAAAGATCTGCGGCAGCAGGAAAATGAGCTCGTACTCGACCCGAGTTACCATGAACCGAAAACTCACCTTGACTTCTTTCCCAACGGAGTTGTCCGACCTCGTACTGACGAGGGGAAAGCGACAATCGAGGTTCTGCAATTGAACCGCACAGAACTTGTCAGAAATAGGCGCTCAGCCTGCGACAATTTCGCAAGGTCCATGGTCTCACTTCACGAGGTCCGTGCGAATGAAGGAATACTGCTTCTCACTAGTAGGGGCAGCTCCGAACCCTCGGAATACGGAGGCGCTCTGACGCTAGCGGTCTGGACGTTCATAGATAGTATCGTTGGACTGGATGTTCCGGATATCGACGCACTGGCGAACGCCATCAACAACATGTCAGGAGCCGAACGCACCGAATTCGGTGAGGAACTGTTGGGGGGCGTTGCCAACGAAGGATCATTTGAAAATACATTAAGGACGGATAGCAAACCTCCAAGCCGCATCCCCGACGTTCACAACCTGCCCAATGCCCCGCACCCGATCACGAGAGTCGAAATCTCCAACTTTAAGGCGCTTCGCGAGATCGCGTTCGATCTTCCCGAACGTGTAGCTGACACTGAACAGTCGCCCTGCATGCTGCTGCTCGGGGAGAACGCCACCGGCAAATCCTCGGTCCTCGAGGCGATTGCCCTCGCCGTCATTGGCTCCGACGAGGCCGCCGCGCTCGACGCGGTCATCGACACCGAGGATCTATCTCCCACCGGCTTAATCCATCGGCCCGACCCTTACCGCTGGGCCGAGACCGCGCCGGGCATGGGCATCCAGCTTTCCTTCCTTGATAGCTCTATTCCTTCAGGGCTGACCGCTCGCGCTGGCGCCACGCGATTTACAGGCGAATCCCATTGCTCCAAAATCGTCCTCGCATATGGCCCGCGCCGCTATTTCACTACGCGCCGGACCCGTAGATTCCGTGCGCCGGCAAATCGAGTGCGTTCGCTCTTCGATCCGATGGACATGATCGCCAACCCGATCTTTTGGTTGTCATCACTCCAGGGCAAAGAATGGGAGGCAGCGGCCCGCGTTCTGCGCGAGGTGTTGATGCTGTCTGGCGACGACGATTTCGAGCGCGACGAAAACCCGGACACGCCCGGCAGAATCTACATCCGCCAAGGCGAACAGCGTGTCGCCATGAAGGACCTCTCGGTCGGCTATAAGTCGGTCATAGCTATGGTCTGCGACATCATCCGCGAGATGCTTTACCACTATGACAATCTCGAATTCGCCAGCGGAGTTGTCTTCATCGACGAGGTCGAGACCCACCTGCACCCGCGCTGGAAGATGCAGATCATGAGCCTGTTGCGCCGCGCCTTTCCAAAGATCCAGTTTATCGCCACAACGCATGATCCGCTCTGCCTGCGCGGCATGTACGACGGCGAGGTTTTTGTCCTGCAGCGTTCCACCGAGAACCAGGTCGAGCGGGTCACGGACCTGCCCTCGATCCGCGGGATGCGGGCAGAGCAGATCCTCACGTCCGAGTTCTTCGGACTCGGTTCCACAGACCCGGAGACCGACGCCCGCCTCTTGCGCTACAACCGCCTCGCCGCCCGGATCGAGACTCTCTCCGATGAGGAACACGCCGAACTGCACCGCCTGCGAGCGGCTTTAGACGACGGCATGGTGCTTGGCTCCACACTGCGTGAGCAGGCGTATGTCGAAGCGCTGAGATCCGAAGTCGACAGGCAAGACGTAGCACCCACAAAGGCTGCTTCACCGCGGCGCGCCGACCTGCGCGCAACCTTCTCGACGCTCTTCGAGAAACCTTCATGATCCGGATCACACGCACTCCTTGCCCTCCTTCGCTGGACCCCGCCGACCCCGATGCCGCCGGCCCATGCGAGCTGCACAAGCTGAAGGAGAAGCTGGCTCAGGGCGAGGCGCTCAAGAGCGACGACTTCCGTGCTTACGGCAGCCAGGCCGTGCGCGAGGCCCTGCGAGAGATGTTCAACGGAAAATGCGCTTATTGCGAAAGCAAGATCGCCGGATCTCAGGACACTGACGTAGAGCACTACCGCCCCAAAAAGGGAGTTACCGAGGCGGACGAAGTCGGGATCCCGCATCCAGGATATTGGTGGCTGGCGATGTGCTGGGAGAACCTGGTTCTTTCGTGCCAGCACTGCAATCAGTCGCGTAGCTACCACGTCATTATCCCCGACGGCCTAGAGACCGAGGCGGAGCTCCAGGCGTTCCTCGAACTGCAGACGAAGACCAAGGCTGGAAAGCTGAACGCCTTCCCGACCGAAGATAACCAGTGGGTGACTGTGGAGACCGGAGATATCGCGATCGAGAGACCGCTGATCCTGAATCCGGTCGACATCGACCCGGAGCACCACCTGGATTGGGTCCTCTTCGAGGGTGCTTCGACCGTACGGGAGAAGGATGGTAGCCCGGTAGGTGAGACGACCTGCAGGATCCTCGGTCTGAACCGGCGTTGGCTGGAAGAGAACAGGCGGATTCGTCTGCTGGAGATGCGCAGACTCCGAAATCGGCTGATCGACAAGCTGAACAAGTGGATTGAGGCTGAGACGCCAGAGATAGCAGAGATCTACCGAACCACGGCTGACGAGTATATTGAGGAATTGGTGTCTTGGACTGAGGACGATCAGCCATTCGCCGGCATGGCGCGCGCATTTCTTGAGCTTGTCCGGGAAGAAGTTGCGGAGATGGAAGGCATATGATCCGGCTGAACCTTGGAGCAGGAATGGCGAATTGGTGCTTCATCGTTCACCTTGGCTCTCCAAATACCATCTAACTTTGCACTTGCGGCGAATGGCCGATTCCATGCGCCGCGGTGCAGTGTTTTGAATCCTGCGTCAAAGGCAGGTATGGGCCGCGAACCGATATTGTGTCCGCCGAGGGTCGTAGGATCCTAGAACTCCGCTTGAGACTGACCTAGAAGTTAGTCATGTTGTTCGAGGATTTTGATCAAACTAACTGGACGAAGCGCCTTTCAGATGCTCTCAGCAATCTTGATCGAGCCCAGAAACCCTTTTTGGATTGGTACTTCTCCGCAAGCGGCTACACTCGGATCATTCGAGACGGCCGCGACGAGACGCCGTATCCCAGCGAAGCCTGCCAGAAGCTATACGATAACGCATTGTTCGAGGCTCGATATAAAGGCACCGAACATTTCAAGAAGCTGAAGGCTGCAATTGATCCTGTTCGTGGGGTTCTTCGAGATCATCCAACAATTTCGCGAGCGTTGGGTCGCAATCTGGGCAGAGACGAGTTTCAGGTCAGAATTTTGAACCGCACATCGATGACGACCCTGAGCCAGTTGGTTGTCGGTCTGATGGAGGCTCAGGAAGAAGGATCCAAGGAGCCATTCTTGGATCCAGCATGCGATCTAAACGCGCTACTAAAACTCCCGATCGGGCAGGGGGGTCACGGCCGGAGCGACGCTCTGAGTGGGGCGCTTGATGTCGCTGTGTATCATGGCCTTTGCATTGAAAGCGAAGTAGAACTTGGCGAGGGTTACGCGCTTCTCCCTTTTGAACAGTTGTCTGCATACATTGAACTCGAATGGCTCAAGGAAGTGGCGGCGCAACAAGTCAATTGGCGACGTTTAGAGCCTGTGTTTGGGATTGTCAGAAAATTTCCTTGGAAGCCGAGACTTGGAGACTTGCACAATCCCCCAAGCACACAGACTCGGAACCTTCATCCACTTTTTCATCGATGGGCGGACGAGTTCGCTAATCTACTCTCGGTGGGCTTGAGTCATCGGTTCTCGTGGTTAGCTACTTTTGAAGGATGCATTCCACGCCGCGCTAGTGGCTTGCTTGGATCACATCATAGTTCTGCCCAGAGCCATAATGGCCGCTCAATCAGCCACTTGTTCTCAGCGTTTGATGATATCCCGGAAGTTGAAGCTGGTCAGATCGAAGTAATCAAAACCCTATTCGCGCGCAGGCGAGAAACCGAGTACCCACACATGGTTCCTATTATTCACAGGCTTGCTGAAGCCCATCGGCGCGACGGGCGGTTTTCTTCAGAGGATAAGGTACTGGACTTGGCAATTGTGTTTGAGCGCTTGTTCCAGCCACGCGGGCGCTCGCTAAGTCGAGATCTTGAAAAAGCTGCGGCCGACCTTTTGGCGACAAATGATGAGGATCAGGCATCTATCAGAGAACAGATGCGGCATTTCTATAAGGTCCGTTCTGCTATCATCCACGGCCCTCGTGATAACAAACGCAGCCGTCTTATCAGCCAAGCAGGGCAGGCATGGAAAATCGGGGAGCCGATAGCGCGTGCCGCGATTTTGAAACGCATCCGTTGAGCAAACTATACGAAGGAACGGTCAGCAGGTTAATCGGATTGGAAACGGTTACGAGTAGCCGATCTCGACATCGTATTTTACATAATAAACCTTATGAGATAAAGGTGTTGTAGCCGGGCACATTCTAAACTGGGTTGCGACAAATCCCCTATCTTGCTGAAAAGCAAGGAGAACGTACATGGCCCACACAGAGCTGGATTTGCGTGAGAGACGCGCAATTGAAGACATGCTGAATGCAAAAGTGCCCGTAAGTAAGATCGCGGCTGAGATCGGCAGGCATCGCTCGACCGTCTATCGCGAGATCAAGCGCAACTATTTCACCGATAAGGAACTGCCGTATCTGAACGGCTACTACGGAATGAATGCTCAGAAGTACGCATCAGATCGACGCGCACGGCGGCGCAAACTGATCCGGCTGGAAGATCTGCGTTCTCATGTTATCGCTCTGTTGAAGATCGGCTGGACGCCGGAACAGATCGCGGGACGTTTGGGATATGACGACCAGCCTGTGCGTGTCAGCCACGAGACGATCTATGCTTTCGTTTACAGCGCCGAAGGACAGTCCGAACAACTGGCGCGCCATTTGCCAAGCCGACGCAAGAAACGGCGACCACGCTATGCCAGAAGGCCCAGAGGCCAGGTTTTCCCGCCGGATCGGTCCATTCATCAACGTCCTGAGCATGTGAAGACGCGCGAGAACTTCGGCGATTGGGAAGGCGATCTGATGATCTTCGAGCGAGCCAACGGCACAATGAACGTCGCCTCGCTGGTTGAGCGCAAAACTCGGTTTGCCGTCCTGTTCCGCAACAACGATCGCAGCTCGACCCACTTCATCAACAAGCTGATGGATGTGATAGAACCCCTGCCCCAGCCAGCCCGGAAGTCGATCACCTTTGACCGTGGTTTTGAGTTCCGCGCGTGGCGCAAGTTGAAATCCGGCATAGGCACAGAAAGCTGGTTCTGTGATCCGCAGGCACCCTGGCAGAAAGGGTCAGTTGAGAACCTGAACAAAAGGGCTAGGCGATACTTGCCACGAGACACCCAGCTCGCGGCGCTCTCAAATCGCAAAATGAAGGCGATTTGCGACCGCCTCAACGGGACGCCCCGGAAGTGCCTGGGATGGCGAACCCCAACGGAAGCGTTCAGAGAAGAGATGATGAAACTGAGGTAGAGGAAACCGTCGCAACGACCCTTGAGCCATCACCGCAAAGCTAGCCAGGGCTGCGATATGTGAGGTCTCCGCCCTGTCAGGCTTTGCTACCGTCGGCGCTTTTGGTGACACTTCTGCTTTGCATGCCGGGTGACATTTCTGGATGGTTGCAACAGGTGTGTAGCCGGGGTAGATTCACAAACGGAGTGCAAATTCTGTATCAAAACAGAATGTTGAATGGGCTAGCCACTACTCTCACCTGAAACGTGAAGAACGCCGCAAGCTGGCAAATTGGCTTGAAGCCAAAATGCCAATTGCCTAGATCGCGCGTCGGCTCGGTTGTGACTCTTCGACGATCGATCGAGACACTAGGAACAGCCGACAACCGTCAACAACCCGCGCTAAAGCCCAAGGCTAAACTGATCAGCGCAAAGAACCGCTACAAGAATAGAGGCAGCCGTTCGCTTGGGGCGCCGTCAAAAATGGAAGCATATTGGGAGCGCCGACGGGCTGAGCGGCCAGTCGAGGCCAAATCAGCAAGAGAGATTAGTCCGGATAAGTCCAAGAGCGGTTTCCCGCCATTGCCATGCGGCTAAGAATGTTCCGGATCCGCAGTGGCATCAAATTGACCGCTCAGATGGTCCAAAATTAGTGCGGTAGTTTCGTTCGGAGCTTCCCATTGCGGGAAATGACCAACTCCAGAGATAAGCGCACGTCGATACGGACCTGCGAAAAAATTCTCCTTACCCTCTGAAGTACTAGGATCATTACACGGATCGGCCTCACCATGTATGGTCAGCGTTGGTACATGAATCTTGGGATCAGTATCGATGCGGGCAGTTAGCGCGTCATGTGCATTGTCCGGCGTTTCCAGTCCCCATCTTACGCGATAAGAGTGCAGAACAACTTGAGCCCAATCAGGGTTTTCGAATGTCTTGCGCAGACGCTCGAGTTCCTCAGTACGCAACTTTCGTTTGACAGACCAGATATCTAGAATGTGTTGCGTGTAGGTGTGGCGGTCGTTCAGAATCAAGTCGGCCCCCCGGTCGAGCGCCATGTACCAATGATACCAGTAGTTTTGTGCTTGCTTCAGGCTGAGTTTTTGTGATGGATCGTTCGTCCCCCAACCCACGGAGATACCGATGCAGTGAGTCACACGATCTGGAGCTGCGCATGCCACAATATAGGCCGCGCGCGCTCCCCAATCATGACCAACTACTGCAAAGCGGTTGATACCTAAAGCATCGGCAAAATCGAGAAGATCTTGAGCCAACCCAGATAGATCCCCGGTTCTTCTTTGAGTCTGCGATCGAAAGGTTGTCGCTCCAAACCCGCGAAGATAAGGGGCAAAAACTTGCCATCCTGACGTAATCAAATCAGACGCAACCGCTTGCCAGGTTGCAGGGTCATCCGGCCAACCGTGCAACAGGATCGCGATCGGACCGCCTATTGCCCCTCCCTCAAAATAGCCGACGTTCAATGTAGAGGTATGAACTGACTTCACGGCGCTTGCTGTAAACATGACTTGCTCCTTTGACGGTCCAAAATGTGCATCTGTTTGCGCCAATCCAACCCGACGGTGGTGTTGTAGCTTGGCTTGTATTTTGTTCTATTCGGTTGATCCCTGCCGATCGCGTCGATCAGGCCGAAGCGCCCGACTGCGACAGGTGCAACTACTTGTGTGGCTTTGCATTTAAGGGGGTAACTCGGCCACCCAACACTGCTCGCCTGATTCACCTAGGACCAAAAGACTGAAACGCGTCCCATGCCACCTTGCTGGCCAAACCGGCCATGGCGAACGCAGCAACGCGATCCACAGTTTTCTTCGAGTTCGCATAGGCGTTTCGGGTCGATGCCGAGGAGAAAACCATACCGACAAAGGCGTACCATCCGAACTCAATAAGGAAAATCATGCTAGTTAGTATGACCCCCATTGCAAGATTAGTTCCGTTTGGGAGTGCAGCAACAAAAACGCTTGAGTAGACGATAATGGTCTTTGGGTTTGCAACCTGAATTGTGAATCCGCCAAGGACGCCATTCACGTTGGATGATGAATCTCCGCCGGTAGAGAAATCAAACTGATATGGGGCGTGCTTCCAGATCTTGATCGCAAGGTAGACAAGATAGACTGCCCCTAGGATTCGCACAGCGAAGAACAGATTGGGCACAAGGGCGAGAACTGCGCCCAATCCCAGAAGGGATAGCGTGGCAAAAAGCATGCCGCCGAAGCCTATTCCAACTGCTGTCATCATAGCTGCCCCACGCCCTGCCTTTGCGGCCCTTTGTGCAACATAGACAAGGCTAGGACCCGGACTCATGGCACCCAGCAACAGGGCCGACAATATGACCACGATAGGAACCAGTGTTTCGAACATGCCCTTTTCCTCACATCCTTCAAGAAACCCACCAAATCGTTGAAGAACTTCACCGGCCAAATGGGGATCGTCGTGAGTACGCAGACCTGGGCTTGGCTAGACAACTTCATAGAGTTGGGGCCGCCTGATTCAGCTTTTATGTTCAGACAATTTCATTTCCACCGATCCAATGCTTCCAAAAACAGCAGAAAACCGGTCCCCGGGTTCTCCGGTGAGTAGATCGCAAACCAGACCAGTCGCAATTATGTCTCCAGACTTCATCCCAATACCTCTGGCGCTAAGATGATTGATGAGCCAGACAGCAACATCTATGGGGTCACCCATAGCGTTTGAACCGATACCGATTGAGGAAATCGTTCCATTGACGGAAACACTTACTTTTTCAGATGCTAAATCCATTCCTTGATCGTAGTCGATACCCTCGCCCCTCACCAAAGCATGGTTGACCGCGCCGTCTGCGACAAGCCATTCCGCACTTTCCGTCAGATCGCCTGGTAACCGCTTGTTAACAATTTCGAAGACCGGATGGACCGCTTGAATCGACGAAACTATGTCTGTCCGTTCATATGCTTGCTTTTGTGGAGATAAGCTTGAACCTAGTTGTAAGCCGATTTCGGCTTCGACAATCTTGAGGTCCTCTTTTGCAACCGGAACAACACAACCATCTTCGCAAATATCCGTCGAAAACAGCGGGCCGGCGAACGGTTCTGTGACGCCGATCTTCTTCTGTACTATTCGAGACGTCGCACCAACCTTCCATCCAACTACCGTCGCGGGCATCGCACGGATCATAGCGTCTTGTATCCGGATTGCTTCCCTCAAGTCGAAAACCTCGTTGCTGGGGTGTTTTCGAAGCCTGGACCTCTCCACCCTTGCTTTGGCGAGAGTTGCTCCAATTTTTTCGGCGTCCATTCAAATCTTTTCCTATTTTTCAGCAGTTGGGGCGAAGCCAAGAAGACACATGATACTTTGGAGGAAATCACGAGTGCACAATCCTGATCACTGTCCGCACTTAAGGCTTTGCCTTCAAGTGTACTCCAGACCTCCGCGAAGGGTTTACACTGGCTGCTCGCCCTGAACTTTCTGTTGTATCCTGTGTTTGCCGCAATAATGATTTCGAGAAGAAAATTCTCACTCAAGTGAAATAATGTCAATAGTATTGATATTTCGAACAGTCGGCTTTTATCCCGCCAGAACACCTCTATGCCGACGATCCGATAGTCCTTGCCAGCAGGAAAAGTAACCAGTCGTTCCCATCGGAAGAACAGGCAGAAAATCTTCCAAGTTTTTCAGGGTTGCAATGTTCGCTATCGATGCTGGTGTGAGGCACAATGTTCGAGGTTCAATTTCGCCTCTGTGGCTAGCCTTATCATCTGTTGGATCTTGATGGTGCGCCCTCAGATACCTCAATAGCTGATCGTCTTGATCGAAGTGAGGCGCCGCAGCCAAGCCGCCGATTTTTCACTGTCTATTTGTCGCCCATACTGCCCAAGTGCGTACATGTCGGCCATAAACTTGATTGCTCCTTCGAAACCAAGCTCTGCTGCTTCCTCGATGTTTCGTAGCGCCAATACTTCGTCTCTGCTTCCTCCTGTTCCTGAAATGAGATCTAGCCCGTAACACCACTTCGCATATGGATGGCCACCATCAGCAGCCATAGCTACTAATTCGCGCGACTTCTCAAAGTTTCCAGCGTCAAACAACAAGATCGAAAGAGAGAACTGTGCATTTCGGCTTCCGGCGTCTGCGGCATCTTGCAAACACTTGTATTTTCTGGCCCTGGACTCGCTTAGTGAGAGCCCTTCTCCTTCCGATAAAGCTTTGCACTCTGCCAACAACCACTTGGCCTCTGGCTCTCCCTGATCCGCAAGAGGCAGAACTATTTCTTTTGTCCACTGGATCAGCTTCTCCTCTCGATCATCATCTGAAGCGTGCGAAGCCGCTTCGAAAAGGAGATTGGCTTCGGTAAGAAGGCTCATCGTGCTTTCTGGAATTGTCATTGTCATTGTCACGGTTTTAGGTTGGCGCACGCTGAAAAATCTATGTCAGAATGTTCAGTGCTTGGTTGATCCATCGTTGTTCGCAGCGAAGAAGAGTAGAACTGTATTTCTTCAGTCTGTGTTGTCGATTTAGTCATACGCATTGGATATGGAGGCCTCAAATAGTTCGATAAATTCGTACGGGTCAGTGGGTGTACCCTTCTCTTGCGATGAAGCACTGAGGTGA
Organism: uncultured Paracoccaceae bacterium; assembly: GCA_947503925.1. Taxonomy (GTDB): domain Bacteria; phylum Pseudomonadota; class Alphaproteobacteria; order Rhodobacterales; family Rhodobacteraceae; genus Yoonia. The sequence continues at coordinate 53,420 of CANNFQ010000011.1, forward strand.
TCATACTCTGGAGTGTCAAAAAGTGAGATGTTCTGCTATCGATCAACGGTCTGACGGAAATATCGTAAGAGCTCTTTAGCATAACGTGCAGAAAACTGTTCGGCGGTTTCGCCCGTATCAGATTGCAATGACTGATCAGCACCCAAACTTAAGAGCAGTTTGATCATTTCTCCATCAAACTCTCCCACGGCCTTGTGCAACGGAGACTCGCCTCTTGAACCGATTGCATTGATGTTTGCTCCTGCATCTACAAGAAGACGGACGCCAAATTGATTACTTAATTCAACAGCGATGTGAAGCGGCCCATCGCCGTGCTTCGATACGCTCGTCATGGAAACTGGAAGAGAACCATCTCCCTCGGGAAAGAGCGCTTCGGACAAAGAACTAAGAAGCTCATCAAGGTTCATTCGTTTCTTGGGTCTCTTTGCCAAAGATCTTTCCTGTCTGATATGTGTAAGTGTGCGAATTTCCGTCAAATGCGACAATAGTATTGATGTTATTTTTGCCTCTTCCGACATTTGTATCAAGAAGCAGTTTCCCTACCCTCTTTTACATAGGTTGCGAGTACAAAGTGGGAGTGTCGCTAACTACTTTCAGCCATCTCTTAGAAATCTGTTAACAGTGGTTTGCGATGGTTGCGACATGGACTGTCCGTTTGGCCAGCACTGAACCATAAGTGTTCAATCCTTCCTTTTAGCGAAAAACGCCGCAGTGCGTTCTTTCAGATCTTGGTAGTTCCCAGGGCTAGAGTATCCGTATTGCCCCTCAAGCTTCAAAGCCGCATCGAACGAAAGTCCTTCAATGTCCATCAGCGTTTCTTTGACCGACCGAACCGCAGACTGTCCGTTCTTCAAAATCATATTTGCGTACTCAAATGCGGTGGGCATCAACGCCTCTGGTGGAACAACCTTGGAAACGAGTCCTAGCGCCAAGGCTTCCTCGGCGTTGACCTTCCGTCCTGTTAGTGAAAGGTCAAGTGCAACGCCCATCCCACAGATTTTTGACAGGCGAACCAAACCTCCATCGCCTTGGTGAATGCCCATTCGTACTTCGTACACGCCAAAAAATGCATCTTCGGAGGCAATTCTGATGTCACATGCGAGAGCGAGTTCGAGTCCGCCTCCGATCGCCGCGCCATTTATGGCAGCAATAACAGGTTTCGGCATACGATGATTTCCACGGGTCAAACCGCCACCCAAACCGGTTTTGTTCTGTCGAATGTCGAGAGCTGTCGCTTCAGTCCATTTGGAAATGTAAGTTTTCAGGTCTGCTCCTACGCTGAAGGTCGACTCTGATCCTGTCAGAATCCCAACATCGAGCGTGTCATCTTCTTCTAAGTTCCGCCAATGGTTGGCCAACTCATCGTTCATCAGATCATCGATTGCGTTGAGTGCGTCTTGGCGCTCCAAACGTATTAACTGAATCCGATTTTCTATTTCAACGTGCGTACGATTCATATTTGGCCCTTCTCGATAGAAATACCCCTGTTTTTTTGTGAGCAAGCACGCGCTGTCCTTCACAAGACAAGTGGTGTTTCCAAATACTTGTCATAGATGAAATCTCGATGCTGTAAGATGATCTCCAGATCATCCTCGTTTTCGAGTTCATCATCGAATTCGAAAGCAGAGCGCGTCGCCTCGTTCATGTCGCAGAGGTTTTTCGGTAATGGCCTGAACAAGGCGGAAAAAGTCGCACTATAGATGTCAACGCAGGATAACTGATCAGAGAGATAGTAGTTGGACCACGCTTTCCCGGACTTGCTCCGAAGTAAGTTGGCCAACCGATTGAGCTTAAGCGATACTTGCTGCCGAGCACGGCTGGCCCTTTTTTTGTCGTACCCATATTTTCCAGCGAGATATTCTGCGACTGGTATTGAGAAGCCACCTCTTTCTTCAAATCCAGCATGCATCAATTGTAACCGGCGCAGCCACCCTAAGCCTCCGATGCCGCAAATCTCCCTACACAGTTCCAATGCAATCGTTCTGTCTGTAGCTGGAAGAAGGCGAGGACCTGAAGAATATCTGTCGAGACGGATCAAGATATCATCCCAAGAAGAAAGAGGTCGTTCCTCATCAATCATTAATGCCGGAGCGCTGAATTGACCTGTCCAGGTTACTTGCTGTTCGTTTCTTGGATTTAGGCGAACCGCGCGCCAATCGAGTTTCTTGATATGGAGGAAGCCCTTTGCCGCCTCTCCCCATGGGCTGGGGACGCCGCTTACAACCGTCATCCGAATACCATGTGAGTCGATGGCGTTATCGGAATTTATGTAGTGAAATGCCACTTTGTCGCTCCCAGCTCTTGGTTGTAATTCTTAATGCTACTGGCGCCCGCCAGATGGTAACCGCAAAATTCCAGCGATCACTTTGACAGCCTCCAACGCTCCCTGAATGACAGAAGCGGAGCCTCTACCGACAGGTGCAAAACGGCACCAACCAGAATGGCAACAAGGATAGCTAGAACGGCAAACACTCCTTCGGTTGACCCTAACGCTTTCGCCAACACGTGAAATACTGCTTTATGGCAAAGATAGATCGGAAATGACCAAACCGCTAACGATCGGATGGTTGCGGCCGCTTTGCCCGAAAGAACCGGCGGAGATATCAACGCCGCTAGCAGGATCATCCCAAAAGAAAGTGAAATTGCTAGAAAAAGCCAAACTGACCCTACACTTCGAAAGAACTCGGGGTTGATCAGTTCTCCGTCGGGCAGCAATGTGAGTGCACCAGCAAATGCGGTGACGCCTAAACAGAAAACGACGACTCCCCAAACGCCGTGGAGTAACTCGCGGCTCGGATCCTGGATTGAATGTAACGCTGCAGCCAAGGCACCGATTGCAAGCCCATCGATGCGCGTGAAGCTTGGATAGTAGACAGAGATCAGACCCTGCACCAATACCGTTCGATCCGATGTTATCGCGTGGATTTCATTCCACATCAGGAAGCGAGACAGTAGCGAGACCGACAAGCCTAAAAGTGCAAGCAGTGCGATTGAGCCTGCGGCACCCAGCCTTCTCATTGCCAACAACGCGATTGGCAGAAGTAGGTAAAAGTGTTCTTCGACAGCCAACGACCAAGAATGCGAAAAGGTGTTTCTTAACAGATCCATGGGAAGGTTTTGGGTGAAGGATAGATATCTCCAGAGCTCCTGTAACCCCCTGCCCTCCTGAATTTCAGGGAACATCAAGTACAGGGCCAACATTACCAGATAAGCAGGGAAAATTCTTAATGCGCGCCGAAGGTAAAACCTGAGCACGTCCACACGATGCGTTTTTCTGATTTCTCTGATCAAGAGACCAGTAATCAGAAAACCGCTCAAGACGAAGAAGAGGTCGACACCTGCCCAACCATACTTTGCAACCTGCCCTGCCACTGATAGGTTGTACATCTCGTCATAGTGAAAGCACAGTACCATCAAAATAGCTGCGGACCGCGTGGCGTCCAGATTGACGTTACGGGCTGCCGACCTGGAATTTGTTAATTTAGTGTGCATGGGTTTCAAGCGGTAGCTGTTTGTTTTTTGCCCATTCACTCAGCGAGTTGTCGTAAACTGAAACGTTCTGGAACCCGATCTGGTAGGCAAAGAAGGCAACCAAACTTGCCCAAATTCCGCTCCCACAATATGTTACAAGCCCGTCAGTTAGCGGAAACCTATTGAAGTGCGCACGAACGAGTTCCTCTGCTACAAACAAACCGCTGTCGGCATCAACAAATTGAACGGCGGGGAGATTGCAGCTTCCGGGAATGTGTCCCGGTCGACCGTAGCGCATTGAAAACCCATTGTGTATTTCTGGTGAAAGAGTATCAATGATCTGAACTTCGGTGTCGGAAATGGCCTTCTTGACACCCGCCTGATCGATGAATGCGTTTTTAGGGATCAGTCTTGGTAGCTTCGCCTTTGGATGTTCAAACCAACCATGTGAGACCGGATACTTCGCGAGGGTCCAAGCTTTCCAACCACCATCCAAAATTGAAACATTGTCCACGCCGAGAAAGTGCAACATCCACCAGAATCTTGCGGCCCATTGTGGTTCTGTTTGGGAGTAGAGAACAGTGTGGCTACGAAGGTCGACACCCGCTTCACCAAACCGCCGCCTTAAGGTGTTCCTAGAGGGTAACGTAAAGGCAAGAGCGCTTTTTTGGTCGGAAAAATCTTCGGTTAAATCAAGGAATCCAGCCCTAGGTATGTGACCGGCTATGTAGTCGTCCTTGCCCGATAGTGTGGTGTAGGGCTGACCTAACGGTGCATCGTATGAAAGAGATGTAGTACAATCAAACACCCGTATCTTGGGATCGTCCAAATGCGCTGCGAGCCATTCGCAGGAAACGATAGCTTTTGGGTTTCGATATGGCATTTGATGAGCCTCCCTTAGCTAGGTGGTGCCGGAAAACCTTTGAATGACGGAAAGCCATCAGAGTTACGCGACCATGTCGGCCTTTCGACGGAAAATATGCGATTGGCCTGGTCGGATTTCGGCTCACCTTGCAAAACGCCGAGAGGTACTACAAATGTTGTCTCGTCCGAGCTGAGATAAGGAACGCCAGAGCCACACTTGGTACAAAACGCCTTGGAGAAACTGCGACCTGGGAAGTCAAATCTGCTGATTTCCTCTGATCCAGAAATCCAAACTAAGTTGGCTGGTTCAATGAACGCGTTTGCAGCACGATCTGCTCCAGTTATCTTGCGGCACTGTTCGCAATGGCAGATGTAGATCTGCGAAAAAGCATTCTCTACGGAGAACTTGACAGTGCCGCACAGGCAAGAGCCGAATATACGTTCCTGCATGGTTGGATCCTCGCTCGTTTTGGTTTGCTGGTCGAAGAACTAAGGACGGATCAGAGGGGCGAACCGTAGTAGGCTGCCGCTTTGTGAACCAACCCATCAACCTCGATCCATTGGCTCTCACAAACCATCTTCCTGTCACCATTGAGGTTTGCGATGTAGTACATTGCCAGCAGGCCGCGTTCCGGAGTCCAGGTGAACTCATCGAGTTCAAACCGCAGAACATCAAATTTTTTCATCGCCTCAGACCAGTAACCCGCCAAAGCGGATTTTCCGGACAGGTAGGGTTTGTTGACGATTTGGCCGGCTATTGGGCTGAAGAACCGAATGTCGTCGTGATAATGCGATAACACGGCTTCGACATCACGCGCATTCCAGCTGTTGATCCAGTGATCAACGAAATCCTCGGCGTTCTTGAGTGACATTCTGACCCTCCTGATCTTGAATTTGCGTGAAAGCTAATCGGGAAATTCAAAACATGTCAACAGTATTTACATATTAAGACGCTAGGTAACTTACCTCATAGAGGCGAGCCACAGGCTCAGCCACTTCTGGCTTGCAATCAAAGAGCTCGAATTGCACCAGCCGCCAGTGCGTGGGATCAATCCCGGCAAACGCTGCGATGCGCCCCGTCTTCGACTTATGCAACCGAGTTTCCTCCTGCGCTTTCTGGCGCAACACGGACAGATCAGAATAGGGTTGGATGGGAGTGATTGTGCGAACAGCGAAGGTGGCGCGTCCAAGATCGCCATCTGCATGGTTGGCCAAAGAGAGCCATGTATCAGTTTTTGCCCACCCGAAAGAACGGGTCACGCCTGCAAACGCCTCGCTGCAGAGAAAAGTCTCCATAGCTCTGGTGCATTTCCAAACATAGAAGGGCGCATAAAGGTTCTCGATACCGTTCTTCTTAACCGAGGCCGTCAGAAATGCTTTGAAGAGCAATCCCTCCATGCCGTCGAAAGACTGGGCCTTGGACTGGATACGGTGAGAAATGACCGACATGTCATAATCGGTGGGAAGCACGAAACTGTATTGCATTCCAATCATATAGTTTACTCCTGAAGGGCATGAAGGTGGACACCTTGGGCGTGTATGAACGCCCTATTTGCCACCGGTTTTGACTATTTCATTATTGAGCCAGCTGACGAAGGATTGGGCATCGACGCGGAGCGCTTTGGTCAGGCGCACAATGTGATAGCCGAGCGAAGAACTCGGCTCCGACGCAAGGATTTCCAGCGTCCCTGCATCGAGATCATCTCTGATGAGTGTGCTCGACTGTACAGAGACGCCATAACCCGATCTCGTGGCCGCGAGAACCAACGTGTTGGTCGAGAATTCCTGAATGCTGGCTTTGGTTGGATCGAGACCAAGCTCCACCGCCCAGCTAAACTGCTCTGCCTGCCCTGCTTCGAACAACCAAGGTAATCCCGAGAAGTCAGCGGTCGTACTGAGATGGTGCTTTTTAACTAGGTCTGGTGTGGCGACAACAACGAAGGCCGCATCGAAGAGATGCTCTGAGATAAGTCCGGGCCATTTCCCGGCCCCATAGCGTACCGCGAGATCAACTCTGTCAGTTCTAAAATCGGTTAGAACTTTGCTTGGGATCAGGTTAAGCTGGATGCTTGGGTGTTTTGCCCAAAAACTGCCCAGCCGCGGCATTAGCCAACTTTCCGCAAAGGCCGGTGTTGTCGAAATGGTCAGACGTGATGGAGAATTGGCGGCGCGTAGCTCCTCCACGCTGTCAGATACCATGGCAAATGCAGCGGAGAGCGAGCGACCAAAATCTTCACCTTCAGGTGTGCCCTGTGTTCCCGCACCGTTGCGTTGAACCAGTGGCAAACCCAACTCGTTTTCCAATGCACGAACGTGCTGCGAAATCGCGGCATGCGTGACATTCAGTTCAGCTGCAGCTCTTGATATTCCACCTGTTCGCAAGACAGCCTCGAAGGCGCGCAGCGCTGACAACGACGGAATTCGGCGCCAATCCATGGTCGTTAAGTCCAACTTACATGACCCAAATCGTACTGATTGGAACAGTGACAACCGGGCAAATAGCGTTCCCTCAGACTTGAAAGGGAACCAATCATGCTGACACTACTTGCGGATGCACTCATCAGATACTCGATAACCGGCCAGTTTGATGTCACCAGAGATCCAGTACGACATTGCCGGGGCGGTCGCTTGGCTCCAAGGCAAGCACGAGAGCTCGAACGAAGACTGCACAGCAGGTGGAACACAATGTCCGGGCTTTGGTGAGTTGCTGTTTGTCCTGAGTGTTGCACTGATCCCATGTTCGCCAACTCCGACGGTGTTCATTTGCAAATGTTGACACCGGAAGTTAAAGCAAATTACAAATATGTAAACAATATTGATATGTTTGGAGACTGAGGATCCTCATGTCGCGATGCTTGAGAGAATTCTGGGTGGCAATCGTCACAATGAGCGCACTGTTCGGCACTCCGTGCGCAGCTGAACGCACTTTTGTATTCGTTCATGGTGCCTGGGTTGGTGAATGGTACTGGGACCCAATCGTCGAGATGCTGGACAAAGCTGGGCATCCTTCCATCGCCGTCTCTTTGTCGGGGCACGGGACAAAAGGAAGTTTGAACGGCCCAGAAATTGGAATCGAAGATCACGCCAATGACATTATCAGTGCAGTTCAAGAGCATGAACTGAGCGATATTGTTCTGGTTGCGCACAGCTATGGTGGCAGGCCGGCAATCAAGGCCTGGGACAGTCTAAGAGACCAAGTTTCATCTGTTGTGTTCTTTGAGGCGATCGCACCGATACCGCAATCTGAGCTCGCGGTTCGAGCGAGCAGTCGTGCTTTGGCCTTTCTCGTCATGAGCAAGCCGGACATCGCGGATAGCGGTATGTATCCCGTGCCTTCGTATCTGCCGGAGGACGTTCGACGAGGTTCCATGCCGCAATCTCTCAAGTCGCTCTATGGTGAGGTGCGGCTCGAAAACGGGGTCCTGCCTTCGTCTCCCAAAAGGACATATGTCTATGCCACAGAGAGCAAGGCGCCAGCCTTTCGAAATACGGCAATTGCCCTGGCCGAGTCTGGTCTCTGGGAAGTTCGCGCGATTTCTGGTGGCCACAACGTGGTACGCGATGCCACCCCGGAAATGACCGAAATACTGCTGGAAATAGCAAGCAACTGACACTCTAGATCAACAATTTAAGGCGGAGTCGGAATGCCCATAGCAAAGCAACTGAACAGGTCTCTCATTAGCTTCATTCAAGATCAGAAATTGTTTTTTGTGGCCACGGCTGCTGCTGATGGTCGCGTCAACCTGTCGCCTAAGGGCATGGAGACCCTGCTTGTCAAATCCGAGACAAAAATCAAGTGGCTGAACTTGAGTGGCAGCGGCAACGAAACCGCAGCTCATGTTCTAGAGAACCCAAGAATGACGTTGATGTTCTGCGCCTTTGACGGGAGCCCTATGATCTTGCGAACCTATGGAAATGCATCCATCTACCATCCCCATGACAGCGAGTGGACGACAGCATCCTCTGAATTCGAGCTTATGCCTGGCAGCAGGCAAGTCTTCGAACTGGATATCGATTTGGTTCAGACCTCCTGTGGCTCGGGCGTTCCAAAAATGGACTTCGTTACAGATCGAGGCCCGGAAATGATGCTACCTCATTACGCAAAACTTGGTGAGGACGGCGTCAGGGACTACTGGGAGAGAAAGAACTACGTGAGTCTGGACGGAAAACCTACTGGGCTGGATCCGACCCAGTAGCGCATATCCTCGCCAGTCAGAGCCTTTCTCGCGATACAGCTTGTATCTTGTTCCCAGACTGATCCAGCACGTAGGCAGCGTAATAATAGGGCGAGTAATTTGGGCGAAGACCTGGGCCACCCATGTCTGTTGCTCCAGCATTCATCGCGTTTTCGAAAAATGCGTCAACTTGATCCCGTGTCCTGGCCCAAAACGCGATGTGGTTTCCATTGCCCCAACTCGCGGGTCGATCAGATGTTGGTACCTGCAGCCGGAACGTTGCTTTGGAGCCTTCTCCTGCGTCAAAATCCGCGTAACCTTTTTTGGCATCAAAGGTAGTCCGCTGAATTTCTAGCGTGCTCAGCACGCTGGTGAAGAACGCAGCATCTCGTTCCAGATCAACTGAACCCAGACAGGCTTTCGAAAACATCGGACCGCCTTGCGACACGTTCTGATCGCCAAGCTCAACGACGACGTGATTCCCGGTAGGATCGTCAAACGAAACCTTGGTCGCAGTCTTGGTGAGCGTTGCTCCCAGCGACTCCAACAAGCTCGCAGCCTTTTTCAGCACCTCCTCGGAGGCCGCAGTGAAGACGACCTCGAAACCATTTCCCCACGTCGCCGGCTTTCCATCGATAGGCTCATAGATGAAGAAATGCGGAAATCTGCCATCGCTGGGTCCGAACTGGACATATCCCGTATCGGAATATGTCACGTTGCTCCCCAGCAAGGTCAGAAAGCTGTCATAGAATGCCTTGGAGCGCTCAAGGTCATTCGTTCCGATCGTAATGTGACTAAACACGGTTTCTCCTCTTGTCGCCAATGGTAGTGACGCTTGCGGCGTTTTCGTGGACCGATCCCAGTGCATCCGAAGCTCAAGGTCGATCCTTTACCACGTAATCGCAAAATAGTTGCTTAAGACAAAAATATCAACACTATTGACATATAAGGCGCTGTATCTGGTATGCTTTGAGCGCGGTGGACGGAGAAGGTACGACGAAATGGCGATCGAACTCAGAACTGCGTCTTGGGATGACTTCGAAGAGGCGATGGGTGAGAAAGGCGGGTGTGGCGGTTGTTGGTGCATGCTTTGGAGGCTTCCGCGCAAGCAAATGGACGCTCAGATGGGTGATCAGAACAAAGCTGCGATGAAGGAAATCTTCGAGCAAAACCCATCTCCAGGTGTGGTGGCAGTAGATACATCCTTGGTTGGAAACCCATGCGTGGGTTGGATTCAGGTTGCCAGACGAGAAGAGTTCGTGCGGCTTGAAACAGCCAGGGTCATCAAACCTGTTCCGGGTACCGATGTGTGGGCCGTGTCATGCTTCTACTTGAAAAGTTCGCATCGACGTCAAGGGCTGTCGACCGGTTTGCTCTCCGCCGCATGCGACTTGGCGGCGTCTCAAGGGGCGAAATGGGTCGAGGGATATCCCATCGACACTCCAAAGAAGAAGTATCCGCCCGTTTACGCCTGGACCGGGTTTCTTGGAACATATTTGCGCTGTGGGTTTTCCGAAATCGAGAGGCGCTCCGACACAAGGCCGATACTCAGGAAACGTGTCGAAGTTTGAGATGGTATCCCACCCCTCCATTTTGTCCAAAAGCTGTACAACGTCGCGTTTTCTCACAGACGCCCATATCATCATGCCCTGGCAAGTCGCCAAGAATGGTTGGCAAACAGATACATATCTACAGTCGACCTTCCGGATGGCAACTGAGCGTCTCGCGGTGAAATACTTCCCTGCCCTGCCAGATTGGTCCAGCATCACTAGCCGCTTCTATCCTCCAATCGCATGTTCAAAATGCCGCGCTGGCGCGGTTCTCGTCTCGCTGAGCGATGTGACGATGCAGGATAGGAGGGTCACGAAGATTCTCCATTTGATCGTTGACGCCACGACATCGCGGACAATCGCGTTGTGCGAAACCATACCCCTCCATGATCGGGACGATGAATTTGGTCTTTGATAGGTTCCAGAGTTGATCTATCGGGAGACAATGCAACATAGTTGACAAATATGGTCCGACGGACAGAAGGCGAGATTATGTCAGACGAAAACAAGTACTACGAACATCTGGAACTCTTCCATTTCGCTTTCCGCGGCATCATCGAAGAAGCTGATCAAGTGCTGGCTAAATACAACCTCAACCGAGCCCATCACAGGATCATCTATTTTGTTGCCCGGGCAAAGACGATCTCAATGGCGGACCTGATCGAGATCCTCGGCGTCTCGCGACAAGCCCTACATCGGCCTCTCAAACAGCTCACGGATCAAGGTTTCGTGTTGGTCGAGCCGAAGCCGGACAACAGAAGATCCTATCTTGTGTCTCTCTCCGCCAAGGGAAGAAAGCTGGAAAAGGTCGTGACAGGTTCTCAGGTCAGACGTTTTGAAAAACTGGAGCAGTCGATATCCGAGACGCCGATCGAAGGTTGGAAGCGAACCATGCGCGAGCTTTGTACGGACTCATCCTATCCAGACCTCGATCGGCTTCTGGGTCGGTCAACGCGCTAATACTTCATACATGTTCAATCAACTTGAAGCGCGCATGCCTTGATACAAACGCGCTGGCCTCTCAACTGCGCATTCCATCTCCGGATCACGATACAAATTCTTGTGGCTGCACTCCCGTGCGAGGGTAGCATGAACTGATCCACCAACCGTACGCGGCACGCAAACACCAACTCCAAGTGCAGCAACTCGAGCAGGCAAGACTGAGCAGCAATGCCGACCATCCTACAATCTCGTGAATAGCCATTGAGGGTGTTGAAGGTCATTCGAACGATTTATCTCAATCGGTGGCTAACTGCGGAGCCACTGGATTGGATGCGCTCATCGCAAAAGCAGAAAGTCAGCTGTGATCTTCTCGTTCTTGGTTCCGATCAACGAAGAGCTCGAAGTTTCCAACTCGTTGAAAATAGGGAACGCTGCGACGCTTGCGGTGGCCCGTCTTCTTGTTCCGACGTTCGACGTGACCAGTGATGTTTGCTCTCTACGCCTCGTTTGGAACGTCGAATTTGCTCTCCAGAATAGAGTCTTTGCCGATACTTTGCAGGATCGATCAGAAGGCGACCGCTTTACTTGGAAATTCCCTAAGGGCGTCGTTCTTCAGTTGCAACCCAGTTCAATATCACACTAATATGTCAATAATATTGACATGAATGGAAGCTCATGAATACCTACCTTTCCTACCAGACCCTCGTCTATCCATGGGTCATTGATCAGAACGGGCACTTGAATGTTCAACACTATGTCGGGTTCTTCGACTGTGCATCCTGGAACTTTCTGGCCGCCGCCGGTTTTGGCCCTGAACATTTTCGTCAAAGCCACACTGGGTTCGTCGCAAAAGAGCAGAACATCTCGTACCATAAGGAGGTACTGGCGGGCCAGATCATTCAGATACACAGCAGCTGTTCGCATATTGGAACATCTTCCTTGGGATTGAAGCACGAGATGACGATCTCATGCACGAGTGAACCGGCTGCCTCGATGAACCTGGCCATTGTCCAGATTGATACGGAAACAAGATTCAAAGCTCCTCTCCCAGAGCAAAGCTCGATTTGGTTCGCGAATATCGGCAAACTTTAAGCCCGGCTGCAAAGTCGGCGCTTGTTCCAACGTGGTTACGGGTTTCTTTGCCTCCGAAACTCGCAAGGGTAGACTCCTGCACCTTTCCCGTTGTCACTCGCCGATTTGACGTTCTCTTTCACATTGCAGATGGCATTGTGAATTTGAACATTCGCGATCTTCGACGGTCAGTTCTCCTGTTCGCCCGAGAAAAAGCACAAAATGTCAATAATGTTGACATTTTGTGCTTCGACTACTTCTTTTGGAGAACAGAGGAAAAACAATGACTTCACAAGAAGAGTTGGCACCTGATGTAGTTTTTGCTCCCATTCCGACATGGGTAAAGATGTGGGATGCAGATACAAGCGCAGATATGGGATCGTCTGAGGATCGCAATCGGCTAGTCGACCTGCAATTCCTAGTCGAAGAGTACGTCAGCACACGTTTCATGCGTCACAGATTCTTTCTGGCCACGACCCGCGATCTGAATAACTCTATTTCATATAATATCAGAATCGGTTTTGCCGTCGAAGAAGTGGTCATCCACCACGTACAAGTGATGCGAGGTGACAAACTCATCAGGCTTGACGATCAAATCAAAGAGCAGCCATCCCATTTTGGGAAGAATGATGGCTCGGGAAATCTGCGACTTTTGATTCCTGGACTGCATCTGAATGATGAAGTCGAAATTTGCTATTCATGTAGGCAACGACCGTCACATATACCATGGTCAATGCAGGGTGATTACCGATCTAAACAATTGAGCAAAAATGATTTTTTGAGAGTGGTAGTCACCAGCCCGAAGGAACTCCATTCCTCCGGGTGCAATGGATTGCACTATCGACACTTCGAAGTGGACGGTGCGAAGATCCATGAATGGGGGCCAGAAAAGACAACGTTGTTAGAAAGAAATGACGACGTGGATCAGTTTCAGTTGAGCCTTGCTTCGAGTTGGGAAGAATTGTCGGCGACTTTGTATGCCCGATACTCTGCGTTTCTTGTTTCAGACGCTGAAGTTTTGAAGATCGCAACTGAAATTGACGCGATAGCAACGAATGAAAGGCAAAAAGTTACATTTGCTTTGAGGTGGATTCAGAATAGCATCTCGTATTTAAGCTCCAGGTCATTCGAACCAAAGCTACCGCCAGAAACACTTCGATCACGTTTTGGTGATTGTCGTGAGCAGTCGCTGCTGCTCGTTTCTATTCTCACTGCGCTAGGGGTTAAGTCGAGATTGACCTTAGTCGATTCTTATCGAAACCTTCTGAATCGATCGTTCAAACCTTCACGCAACTGGTTCGATCATTTTGTTGTCGAAGTGTGGGATAACGCAGATCAGTCGCGTTACTGGATCGATCCGATGCGCACACATCAAGGGGGCATCGGTGACAACATTTTTTTACCTGACTATGAATTTGGACTCGTACTGGATCCTAAGGGATGTGATCTGACACCCGTGGCCGGTAAAGACAGCAAGGAACCTGAATTGTCGATCTGCGATGAATACAGGTTCTCAGATGACAAAGACACGATTGCAGTGCTGAAGGCGTCAAAAACGCTTAGAGGGCCACTAGCAGATCAATATCGCATGACCATCGAGGAGAACTCGAAGGAGCAGTTGTCACTAAGACACCAATCTGAATACTCCCGTTTCTATGAACTTGAGCGTGGCGAACATGAGACTTTGATATCCGATGATATTGATGCCAACACAATAACAGTTCTTTCCAAGTTCAAGATTCCCAGAAGGAAATTTCTAGCAGATGGACATCTGCAGCAGTTTTGGCTTAACCCGACGGCTGTAAATGACCTTGTTCGGTCCACTTTGGAAAGTTTACGGTCTGATGAGAACAAGATTTACTCAAGAAAACATCATGTGGCTCACTCAGTCACGATACTCGATGCACCCGGCCAACTTCCGACCGTGCCTGATATTGATGTTGCAAACAGTTACTTCCGCTTGGGCCGTGAAGCAGAGTATCAGACAGAGGAGAACCGTCTATCGGTCAACTGGACCTTTAGTTCAAAGGCTAGGCCCTTAGACAATGATACAAGGCTCGATTTTGAAGCCCTATTGGCACCGGCCCTTGAAGAGACGAACTACTGGTGTCATTTGTCTTGGGAAGAGCCCACTAAATCCGTACAGCCAATCAGAACGTTCTGGCCCTACCTTAGAAGGGCTGTACTTTGGTGGATTTCTCTTGGAGCAGTAACTTACCTAGTCTTCTGGATTGGCTTGTTGAACCAATAACAAAACTTCAGAACTGCCTTTCTGCGAACCTTCGGTTTGACATCCTCGTGACTTGGATATTTCAGGGAAGCCAAGTAGCCCCAATCAACGCGAGTGGCCAAAGCAAGACAAGATCATCCTTTACTGTTTGCGGCCAACTGACATCAAATATTTCGCTTTGACGTTTATGCATTCAGTCCTTGCCACACAACTCGGCCTATTTATTAGTTCATGGGGGTTGATTGCCTAGTACGCTAGGCAATAATGAGATGCGTCACATTCTTGCGAGAAAAAGTCGATGCCTGAAGTTACAAATCCACTGATCCTTAGCCATCAGCTATGCTTTGCGCTGTACGCAACGTCACGCGCGATCACCAAGTTCTATGCGTCCCTTCTAGACGAAATGAATCTCACATACCCGCAATACCTCACCCTATTGGTGCTCTGGGAACGTGACGGTATCAGCGTTCAGCAGATCGCGGATGAACTGGAACTGGAGGGCGCCACGGCGACGCCTCTGATCCAGAGGATGGAAAAACTAGGGCTCGTGAAGCGACAGCGCAGCAGTGAAGACGGTCGCCAGCTCGAAGTTCACTTGACAGAAAGAGGCATGGCCCTTCGGGAGAAGGCTCTTGGAGTTCCGCATAAATTAGGAGGGGCTCTTGGCATCACAAAGGAAGATGCAGAAAGACTTGTCTCCGATCTCAACGCGTTGCGAGAGAGAATAAGCTGATCTGAGAATAAATCTCGGGAACGGCCGTCTGGTCGGATGAAGCAGACTCAATAAAATTGACTAGTGCCCTAGGTATTGCTATGTCGAATACACCTAGTGCACTAGGTAAAACCAATCTCAAACCTTCTCAAGGAGACCACCATGAACCGTCGTTATGTATTGAACACCTTGGCTTCTGCCGCGACCATCGTCATCAGCTTTGGCGTAACTGCCGCAATGGCTCAGGAAAACTTGACTGCGAAGTCAGTCGTGCTCGTGCATGGTGCATTTGCTGATGGTTCGGCCTGGAACAAGGTCATCCCACTGCTCGAAGAAGCCGGCCTCGACGTCAGCGCGGCACAGATTCCGCTCACATCGTTACAGGATGATGCCGCCGCGACCGATCGGGCGATCGCACGCTCGGAAGGCCCGGTGGTCTTGGTGGGCCACTCATGGGGTGGTGTGGTCATCACTGAAGCGGGTGCACAGGAGAAAGTGCACTCCTTGGTGTATGTCTCTGCATTTGTGCCCGATCTTGGTCGGTCGGTCGGTTCCTACATCCAAGACTTTCCCCATGCCGATGGTCTGGATCATCTGCAAAAGGACGCGGCCGGTTTCTACACGCTGAGTGACGAGGGTATGACCGAGCATTTTGCTTTCGATTTGCCCGCGGACGAAATCGCATTGATCGCCGCCACTCAAGGCCCGGTCAACAGCACCGCGCTCGGGGCCGTTATCAGCGTAGCTGCCTGGAAGACAAAGCCCAACTTTGCGATCGTCACGACCCAAGACCGTATGACGCACACTGACATGCAGCGCGCACAGGTCAAAAAGCTAAACGCAACGGCCGTCGAAGTCGAAACAAGTCACGTACCGATGCTGACCAATCCTCAGATCGTTGCAGATCTGATCATAGAAGCAGCAAAGTAGGGTGCTTCTTGCTTGGTGCCGCTGTCCTCCCGAGCGGCACCAAGACCCTCTGTAGCAAAGACAGACAATCACTAGAGCAGCAATGAAACTCGCACGTCCCTTGCTTGATGACGCGAATGCTGTGCGCAGTTTTCGACCACAACCCTTCGCCTGCCTCGCTTGAGCTCTGCGAAGGCTCCGCTCAGCAGGCCTCACCGCAACCAAATCAACAGGCAGAAACAGGAACGGGTCCACAACCTGAACGATACAGATCAAGGTGCCGGGTTCGGACGCCGATCGAAGGAAGATGGATGGTCCGGCATGTGTTCTTTGGAAATATCAATCATCGACTTGCTTGCTCATGATGGCACGAAAGATCCGACTTTTTTCAAGCAACGCAGTGTGAAGTTTGATCTGGAGTGTCTAAGGCCTTGAACACGGAAAAGCCTCTCTCTGAGAAATTCTTCGACCCCCTTGGTACCAGTGGTTGCAATCTTGATGAAGAAATCGAAGTCACCGGCCATGAGATAGACTTCCAGGACTTCCGGAATGTCGGCCATCGCCTTGCCAAACTGCTCCAGAACATCGGGCTCATGGCGATCCAAGGACACTTCGACCATCACTGTCTCCCCCACACCCAGTGCATCGTGATCGAGAAGTGCGGTGTAGCCCATTATGATGCCATCTTCCTCAAGCCGGCGCGTTCGTTGCCAGCAAGGACTAGGAGACAGTCCTACGACCTTGGCCAACTCAGCATTGCTGAGCCTCCCATTGTTTATCAGTGCTTTCAGAATCTTCCGATCCAGATGATCCAGGGGTCGACCACGCAAATTCTTTTCCTCCAGAACCATGTTTTTTCGGCAGGTTCTTCTTTGAAATCGACTGATTTGCCTGATTTCAGAATGTAATTTCATTAAACGTAAGCTATTAATTATGTCAATAATATTGACGTAATGGCACAGGCGTGAATGCCGAACTAACCAGAGAGCACCGAGCGTTGAAGGTAAGTGGACTGCAGGAATGGCTGCGCCTCTGACCGCGACCAACGCTCGAGCAAAGGAAATGAGATGAAAGACGAAGTCGTCATCACAGGTGCTGCGCGCACACCAATCGGCAGCTTTCAGGGCAAGCTGAGCCAACTGACTGCAATCGACTTGGGTAGCATCGTCATCAAGGAAGTACTGGACGGCTCAGAGCTGGATGCTCAGGATGTCGACGAAGTCTTGATGGGATGCGTGCTGACCGCTGGTCTCGGGCAGGCCCCTGCCCGTCAAGCGGCCATAGCCGCGGGCCTACCCGACTCCATTCCAGCAAACACGATCAGCAAAGTATGCGGTTCCGGGATGAGATCTCTCATGTTGGGGAATGACATGATCCGAGCTGGATCAGCTAATGCACTTGTTGTTGGCGGGATGGAAAGCATGTCCAATGCCCCTTACCTTTCCCCTTCGACCAGAACGGGTTCTCGTGCTGGACACACGCAGTTGGTTGATCACATGTTCCTCGACGGTCTTGAAGATGCCTACGAGCCTGGACGTGCCATGGGGACTTTCGCTGAAGACTGCGCGGAAGAGTTCCAGTTGTCTCGCGACCAGCAAGATGAGTACGCTTTGGCCTCGCTTCGTCGCGCTCTCGACGCTCAAGAGGCCGGATTGTTCGATCGGGAGGTCGTTCCGATCAATTTACCCTATAATGAAGAGTACGATCCATGGACCGCGGACGAACAACCAACTCGCTCTCGCCCCGAGAAAATTCCACAACTCAAGCCTGCCTTCAAAGAAGATGGCACGGTCACAGCTGCAAACTCCTCGTCCATTTCCGATGGCGCGGCGGCTCTGACCATAATGAGCGCCTCGAAGGCAGAGTGCCTCAACGAGAATATCCGAGCGAGAATTGTCGGACACGCAAGTCATGCTCACGAGCCAAACTGGTTTACAACCGCTCCAATCCCAGCCGTTTCAGCCTTGCTCGAGAAGATTGGGTGGAAGGTAGCGCATGTTGATCTTTGGGAAGCAAATGAAGCCTTCGCCGTTGTCCCTCTCGCTTTGATGCAAGCGCTCGCAATTCCGCACGAGAAGATGAATGTTCATGGAGGCGCTTGCGCACTTGGTCATCCAATAGGTGCATCAGGCGCAAGGATAGTTGTGACGTTGCTCCATGCCCTTGAGTCCAAGAACCTCAAACGCGGCGTTGCGGTGATCTGCATTGGCGGCGGTGAAGCCACCGCCATCGCAATTGAGCGACCATAAAAGGCAAGGCCTTCCGACAAATACAATATTTGGGATCGGAATGATGGCAATGTTCGCCGTCCAAATTCTGATCCGTAGATGAGCCGAACGGAGTTCCCGCGAGACATCTACAGCCCGCCTAGTTCAAGAGCCCTTGCTCAAGCGCAAATCTCGCAAAGTCGGCTGAAGTCTTCAAGCCGAGTTTTGCCTTCAATTGTTTGCGGTAGCTTTCAACAGTTCTCAAACTGACAGAAAGCTCATAGGCTATTTGCTTGTTTGCCAATCCAAGGGCGATCAACTGCAATAACTTTTGCTGCTTCGTGGTCAATCCATCGATGGATCCGTCGTTCCAAGGACCCAGTGAAAGAACTGACCGAGCTACTCCTGCCGTATAAAAAACATTGCCACGGGCCACGGCTTTTGTGCCAGACAAGATCGTTTCAACATCATCGGACTTCAGAAAGTATCCTCTGGCACCGACTCTCAGAGCCGACCATATCCGAGATGGATCGTCCTCGATGCTCAAAATCGCGACCTTTGTCTCAGCATGTTCCCTCACGATCTGCTTGGCCAGCTCAAGCCCATCGGCGTGCCGCAGGTTCAAATCCAAGAGTACAACGTCCGGCTTGACCTTGATGATCAAGGGCAGTGCGTCAGAGCTGCCTGACGCCTCTCCCGCCACAACTAGTTCAGGATCATCCGCCAACAATGCACCAAGTCCTCCACGAACGACTGCGTGATCGTCGACAAGAACCACGCTGAACTTCCTGTTTTTCACCTGGCGGCCTCTTCGGATTGATCGACTCAGTTGCGTGGGTTAACGACCCGTTCGAAGGTTAAGATATGTCAATATTATTGATATTTCCAGTGACTGTGAATTTCTCGGTATTTTCAGTTCGCATAACCGCAAGAATCTGCGGGAAATGGGGTACCTTTTGCGGTTTTTTTTCGTGGCCTGAGCGCCCTTAAGACAGGACTGTTGACCTAGACGCATTTCGGTGCCCGGTGCTCGCATCAGAGGCTGCCGATCGTTCAATGTTCTAGGGAGGAACTTATGAAAAGACGGAATTTTTTGTCGGGCGCTGCCATTGCAGGCAGCGGGATGACCATGGCTGCGCCAGCCGTTGCGCAGGGGATCAAGGAGATGGCCATCGTGTCATCTTGGGGCCGTGATACACCTGGCCTGGGACTGCCTGCGCAGCGACTGGCAGCACGGATTCAGGAACTGACAGACGGTGCAATCGAGGTGACCTACTTTGCTGCCGACGAGCGAGTTGGAGCTTTTGATGTTTTTGATGAAGTCGCTTCGGGGAACGCTCAAGGTTACATTTCTGGCGACTACTATTGGAAGGGCAAGCATCCCGGGTGGGCAGTCTTCACAGCAATTCCATTCGGTTTGACTGCGACTGAGATGGATGCGTGGATCAAGTTTGGTGGCGGTCAGGAACTCTGGGATGAACTTGCAGGTGATTTCGGGTTAAAAAACATCGCTGCTGGCAACACCGGCGTCCAAATGGGTGGTTGGTTCAACAAGGAAATCGACAGTCCTGATGACCTGAAGGGTCTCAAGATGCGCATGCCCGGGCTAGGCGGTGATGTCATGGCCAAGCTCGGTGCGTCTCCAGTGTCGTTGCCGGGCGGGCAGATCTACGAAAACCTTGTGTCCGGTGCCATTGACGCAACTGAGTTCGTTGGGCCCTTCAACGATTACTTCATGAAGTTCTATGAGGCGGCCAAGTACTATTACTACCCAGGAATGCACGAACCGGGCGCACAACTGTGTCTCGGCATGAATGCGAGTTGGTGGGGCAGTCTGAGTGCAAACGAGCAAGCCATCATTCAAGCGGCATGCAACGAAGAAAATGCGCGGACCCTGGCGGAGACCAATGCCAACAATGGCGAGTATCTACGCCGGCTCATCGAAGAACACGGCGTTGAGCTCCGCGAGTTTTCCGATGAAGTTTATGAAGCCTTCGGAGATGCAGCCCAGATCGTGATTGAAGAAGCACGGGATCACAGCGCACTTTCGGCGAAGATCTACGACGCGTTTCTGGCTGCGCGTAAGGAACTTGGAGGCTGGACACAGCTTTCAGACACCGCCTACGTGCTGAAACGGAACGCAGTACTCAACAGATAACCACTCCCAAACTCGAGCAAACTGGAGGCGGCAGTAGCCGCCTCTCTTTTTAGTTTTCCGAAGACTGGAGTGTATTGAATGGGTCATCCAGAGAGATCAAACAATTCCCTCAAAACGCCTGTCACCAGAGCCTTCGGGTGGCTGGTACTCGGGGTGATGACAGCTTATCTCGTCAACAACTTTATGACGTTTTGGGCAGGATGGCCCGGTGCGTTTTCAGCTCTTAACGGACCATTGGATGGTTTTGCGCTCTTTCAGGCTGGACTGTTCGCTTTCGCAGTTGCTGCTGCATTTGCACACGTTTTGAGAACACCGACGACCAGTCTTACCTCTGATGCTGCTCGGGTTTCGGCCTTAAACGCTTGGTTCATAAGATGCGCTTTTTGGTCCGTCTTCCTCATCGGCATCGTCGACGCGGGGATTTCGTATCTCCGGGTCGAGGATTTGCTGGAACCCATTGTCGGGGAAACTTTGGATAGTCAGCTCGGTCGCGCCCGGTTCCGAGGGCCATGGGTTCATCTTCCTCTCATGATTGCAGGCCTCTTCTTGGGGAGCACCACGAAGACACTAGGCTTCCACTGGCTGGCCGTGCTGATCGTGATTGCAGAACTGCTGATCGTGATTCTGCGCTTCATTTTTTCTTACGAGCAGGCTTTCATGTCAGACCTTGTGCGGTTCTGGTACGGCGCGCTCTTTTTGTTCGCCAGTGCTCATACCCTACTCGAAGATGGTCATGTGCGCGTGGACATCTTCTATTCAGCGATGTCCACGCGCGCCAAAGGCCGGATCGACTCTATCGGGGCGATCTTATTCGGTCTCGTGCTTTGTTGGACGATCCTCCTCGTTGGGATGGGTCAAAAGACCTCGATCATCAACAGCCCAATCCTGAATTTCGAGACGACACAGTCCGGCTTTGGAATGTACGTCAAATACCTGATGGCTGCCTTTCTTGGCGTCTTTGCGGTCTCGATGATGATCCAGTTCGTCAGCAGCCTGTTCCAATCAATCGCCAACACGCAGGAGGAGTCCCTGCCGGGCCCCTCTGCGGAAAAAACTTGAGAGAAGCGCCATGGAACTGTTTTTCCTACTGCTCCTACTTGTCCTGATGGCGGCAGCACTTGGCTCCGGCTACCCAGTTGCCTTTGCGTTGCCTGGGGTTTCGATTTTGACGATCCTCCTGGCCGGTGGCGCCGGTTATGTCTTTGAAGGCAATACGGATGCCTTCTTCGCACAAGGAGGTCCTTCGCAATGGCTAAGCGCGGGGATCACCAATCTCCGAGGCGTCTACTGGGAGCCTGAGCGAGATACTCTTATCGCCGTCCCCCTCTTCATCTTCATGGGGATCATGCTTCAACGCTCCAAAATTGCCGAAGACCTACTTGTCACGATGGCTCGTTTGTTCGGCCAGATCCCAGGCGGTCTTGGCATATCCGTTGTTGTTGTTGGTGCACTTTTGGCAGCAACAACCGGGATCGTTGGGGCCACTGTTGTGGCGATGGGACTGATTTCCCTTCCCGCAATGATGAAGAACAACTACTCGCAGCCCCTCGCGACAGGTACGATCGTCGCATCCGGTACGCTCGGCCAGATCATTCCACCTTCGATCGTGCTCATCATTCTCGCGGATCAGCTGTCAAATGCGGCGGATCAGGCCAGCACTCTCCGAAAGACGCTTTATCGAGACGTCACCGGCGAACTCTCAATGCCTTCAATGTTCGATGTTGTCTCAACAAGCGCCGGTGAGATGTTCCTCGGTGCGTTTGTTCCCGGCCTCGTACTCGTCGTTCTTTACATCCTCTACATATTGGGTTTCTCGCTGATCAATCCTGGCAAGGCACCGCCACTGCCAAAGTCTGAGAAGAACGGAGACGGGGTAGTCCTGAAAGCATTGGGGTCCCTCGCCCCACCGCTTGTGCTTATCTTCCTGGTCCTTGGTTCGATCATCGCTGGCGTTGCCACGGTCAATCAAGCAGGAGCGATAGGTGCGGCCGGAGCAATCATCATGGCCGGTTACCGCCTGCGGGAGGCGTCGGCAGGTGCATACCGACCTGCAATTCTGGGGATCGCATCTTTCTTGCTCTTAATCATCGTGCTTCAGATTTTCGACACCAATATTCGTACGATCCAAAGCCCCCGAGACAAACTTGGCGTCGGCCTTGCGCTCTTCGCCACACTTGGTCTCGTCACAAGTCTTATCTGGAGTGTGATAAGGGTACAGAGGACCGACAATACCCTGCATCAAGTCATGCTGGAAACGGCGAAAGCGACCTCACTGGTTTTCATCATCCTACTCGGTGCAGCCATTCTCACAGCGGCATTTCGATCCTTTGGCGGAGAGGAACTGGTTCGTCATTTCCTCGAAGGGCTTCCTGGCGGATTCTGGTTCAAGTTCGCCGTGGTTATGGCCGTGATCTTCATCTTGGGCTTTTTTCTGGACTACATCGAGATCGCTGTCGTCGTTGTCCCCATCGTGGCTCCCATCCTGCTCTCTGACCCAGATGCGAATATCAGCGCAGTCTGGCTCGGTGTCATGATAGGTCTCAACATCCAGACATCTTTTTTGACCCCTCCTTTTGGATTTGCGCTCTTCTACCTGCGCGGAATCGCTCCTGCTGCGATCAAGACAATCAACATCTACAAGGGCGTTGTGCCATTCATACTGCTTCAGCTCTGCGCGATGCTGATCGTTGCCCAACTCCCGGTCCTGGTGAATTATCTGCCCAACAGAATTTCACTACTTTCCGAAAATGCCTCCCCACCACGCAATCCTCGCTTGTCGTATTGCGTCGATGGATTGATCGATTCCAGTATCTCCGAAAACCGAAATGCGATCCTGGAACTCCGGGCTCAGTCTGATGCGCTCGATTTCCAGACGTTGCCGGAACCCATCATGGAAAGGGCGCGCACGGCCTACTCGGACATCGAACGAGTCTTGGAACTGCATGACAAGGCACTCTCTCTTCAAACCGAACTGACGGTTGCTGCGCAAAGCTACGCACCTGTCCACCGTTTCGTCCGCGCTCTTCAAAGAGATGTCAGACGTCTCGATCGGGAAATCGCTTTTTTGCAAGCGGGCGCCAAAAGATCCAAGCGATTGGGAGACCAAGCCACTGCGGCACAACTCGAACATCAAATTGGGCCAATGATCGCGAACCGAGAGGAGTTGCTTGGGAAAGTGCCTGAGGAATGGCCTTCACTCGATGCAAATTTCGCTGAGGTCCGAACCGTGGCAGCGACCGCGCGTAGGGAATATGAAAACCTCGCACAAGAGATTTACGCGAACTTGACAGACATTACGTCAATTTTTGCGGCAAACACGGGCTTTGCTGATCTGGAAGAGCAACTGAGCACTGTGACCTCTGTTATTGCCTCTGAGATCACCGCGGACTTGCAAACCAGTATTGCCGCGCTGGCGGACAAATTCGGTGATGTTGCAGGTGCCAAACCTATCAGGGATGCGCTTTCGCAAGCTCGCAGGGAAATGCGTTCAAAGTCTTCTGACCCAGAGTTGGCCGTCAGGCACCTGACCGATGCACGTGAACTCTATGATGCTCAGCGGAGCTGGAGGGCAACAGCGGAAACGGCCTTGGGCGAAACTCTTGAGATGCATACCAATCTCCTGAGCTCATCGTTCGGCATTCGACTTCAAGACCGATTTGAACGGGACCAAGCCATTTCCGTGGCCAGATGTCTTTCAGATCACAGATCACTGTCTCTCGAATTTTGAACTTATATCGGAAAGGAACTCCAACGATGCAGCGTTTTCAGAACAAAGTGGTCGCAATCACAGGTGGAAATTCAGGTATTGGACTAGCTGCTGCCGCCGCTTTCGCGGCTGAGGGAGCCAAAGTTGCTGTGTTTGGTCGTGATGCGGCTGCCCTAGCTGATGCTGAGACCAAATATGGGGTTGCGACATTCCAAGGTGACGTAACGAATGTAGGCGATCTTGCCAGCTTTGCGGACTATGTTGCTGACAATTTGGGAGCGATAGATGTGCTCTTTGTCAATGCTGGGATTGCCGAGTTTAGACCCGTCGAAAATGCTGATGGCGATCATTTCGATCGTGTCTTCAATGTCAACGTCAAGGGAGCGTTCCAAACTATCCAGCTGTGCTTGCCGAAGTTTGGCAACGGAGGCTCTATCGTTTTGACGACGTCCGTTGCCAACGAGCTTGGGGAACCCAACACGTCGGTTTACGCCGCAAGCAAGTCAGCGTTGCGTTCCTTTGTTCAAACATTGTCGACAGAACTTCTCCCGCGGGGCATCCGCGTGAATGCAGTCAGCCCAGGACCTACAGACACTCCGATCTTCGACAAGATGGGGCTGGATGAAGGCACTGTAAGGGCAGTCAAAAACTCAATCCCTGAACGCATTCCAGCTGGAAGGATCGGATCAACCAGGGATGTTGCGGAAGCGGTATTGTTTCTTGCCTCAGAAAAGAGTGACTTTGTCGCGGGCATTGAGGTGAAAGTTGATGGAGGGTTTAGCAGCAGTGCAGTAATGCCGACCACCTGAGCCCTACCGTCTCATTTAAGTTTGGTTTTGGGTAGCGTCCAGCTTCGTGGTAATCGTGAACACATCGCAACACCGGTTACCGCAAGAATTGCTGATACCTCCCGCGGGTGCTCTCCCCGATACTGTACCAAAATCGGAACGAAGTGCAGTTCAGCAGGTTGTCATCGATTGCTTTTGTCGCAATTTGCGTGATCACGTTCAGGGGATCAAAACGGGAAAGAGGGATAACATAAGCAACAGCGCCATGGTCCAGTTAAAGTTCCTCAGCCTTCTAGGGTCTGTCAAAAAACGCCTAATTTGAAGGCCTAGAACCGTCCATAGGGACACACAAGGGCCGTTTATCAAGCCAAAGATGATTGCAACCATTCCAACTGAAAACAGTCGATCATCGGGGGAATAAACTGTAACTGCTGTCAATGCCATGGCCCATGCTTTTGGGTTCACCCACTGAAACGCAGCTGCTTGCAAGAAGGTCATAGGTTTTCCGTGAGATTCAGCTTTTGTTGGAGACGCTGAATTTGCGATCTTCCAAGCCAACCAAGTCATGTACACCACACTCAAAACCTTCAATACCGAGTGGCTGACGGGGTATCTGTCAAAGAGCTGCGCAAGTCCCAGGCCAACGAGAAACACCATGAACATAAATCCCATGGTTATTCCGAGCATATGTGGAATTGTTCGGCGGAAACCGAAGTTTGCCCCGGATGTCATCAACATAAGGTTGTTGGGACCTGGCGTTATCGATGACACAAAGGAAAATGCGACTAGTCCGGTCAAAAGTTCGAGTTCCATTCTTGATTCCTGATGTGCGCAATGCCAGCTTTGGACTAGCGTGTGGGATCCTCCCCGCACCCTAATTGTGTCGGAGTCTTCAACAACAATATGCGCCGCAATACTCATACATGTCAATAATATTGACATTTTTGGACAGCGTGGCGTTGCTCATTTCGCTGGAACTTTCTGGATGGCGCAAAAACAGTTTCTGACCAAAGGAAGGACAATAAATTTGCCAAATGATTGGCCGTCGGTTTTGATCTAACGTCTCTAGACTTACTCGAATCCTTTCAGCAACTCGCATTTGTGCTGGGGTTGTCAGAAAATTCTGTTCGCTGGTACGACGTGTGATCACTGGTCTGGTTAAGCGTCTGCAATTTGTTCTGAAATAGAACTATGAAAAACCAAAAAATGCTCTCTTCTTGTGCAGCAGGGCAATCACCTCGACTGCAGCCCGATTAAGAGCCGATCGCCAGATGATCATCCACTGTTCTGAAAACCACCAAGTCAGGCATTGAGAACGGGAAACAGAGAAAGAACGAGCAGTATCGCCATGGTCCAATTGAAGTTTCTCAGACGTCTTGGGTTCGTCAAGTAGCGCTTCACTTGAATGCCCAGAACTGTCCAGAACGACGCACTTGGTCCATTGATCAAACCGAAAACCAGAGCCACTATCCCCACGGAAAGCAACTGATCATCGTCCGAATAAATTGATACGGCAGTCAAAGCGATTGCCCACGACTTCGGGTTTACCCATTGAAATGCAGCAGCCTGCATGAACGTCATGGGCTTCGAATGCGCACTCCCCGCATCCGGCGATGCCGAGTGGGCAATCTTCCAAGCAAGCCACACCATATACAAGACGCTCGCAATCTTCAGAACCGAGTGAATTACAGGGTATCTGTCAAAGAGTTGAACAAGCCCGAGGCCCACAAGGAAAACCATCAGCATGAACCCGAGAATGATGCCGAGCATGTGCGGGACCGTTCTGCGGAAACCGAAATTCGCTCCGGATGCCATCAGCATGAGCGTGTTTGGGCCTGGCGTCATGGAGGACACAAAAGAAAACGCAACCAAACCGGCCAGAATGTCGAGTTCCATTTTTTTGAGGCCCGCAAGCAAGAAGGTTTGATTTCAATATGGCGCTTGAGACCGCGCGCTGATGTCCTTGGGGTCAAAACCCTTGTGGAGTATAGGCGTCAGTTGATTATTTTGTCAATAATGTTGATATGTTTAGTGCCGTGGTTTTACCGCCTGCAATTGGTGAAACTTGTCAGGTTTGCCAAAGCACATCACTTCTTTCTTGTTCGGATTAGCTTGCATTCTGCTTTAATCGCCTTTTCTCTTCAAACTCGATGAATTGCTGACCTGACAATTTTTGCTCCAAGAATTGCTTGAGGACATATTGGAAGACATACTTGTGTGATGAGTTCCGTCGCCTATTTGGTAAAATTCACTTCGCAGCTCCGTCTCAGGAAAGCGCGTGCGCTTCTTCTATTTCTCACAAATCCCGCCAACCGACCGCATAGGACCGAGCTCATAATGGATCTGCTGTGGCGCGGCATTGACGCCGGCAAGGCCAGTTCTTCTTTTCGTCAAACGGTGAGCCACATCCGGAAAGCTCAAGGCTCGGACATCAACATACAAATCAAAACCGGTGCAGGTGCCATCTGCGCTGAAGTGCCAAGAGATTGGAGCGTGGAGGCTGAGATCATGGGAGGCCTGAGTGAGGCCGGCTCTTTTGATCAAACGTCACAAATCCTGCTTGAATTTCTTCAGCAGCTGGAGTTGGTGCTGGGACTATCAGAAGAATTCGATCGCTGGGTCGATGTTGTCATCACCGGTCTGGTGAGGCGCCTGCAACCTGTGCTGACGCAATATTTTGATGATCCGCAAAATACTCTCTCTGCCCGCGCAGCAGAGCTGTCACTCCGACTGGAGCCGCATTATGAGCCGGCCGTTCGGTGCCTGATGAAGCACTTTTGGATCCACAAGTCCTCAGGGCGAGCGATCGATATCTATGACGCTCTCTATAGGCTTCTCTCTGACGCGTTCGACCAGGAACCTGAGACAGAGACGATCGAACTTTTGGCGGCCATCAAACTTTCTCCGGGTGAAGCACCTACCCATTTGGCCAAAATTGAACGTGGCAAAATCGCAATCAATGTTGTCGGAACCGACACGAACACCACGGATGTGGCGATCTTGAGCTTCCAGAAGGTGCTCGAGGCCGACTTACGGGATCGACTGGCTAGCTTTAGGGAATGGCACGTACTCGATGACGAAACCGTCGAAAATCTGGAAGACGCCTTTGAAATCAAACTGGGACTGGCATCATCAGTTTCCGGCTATGTGCTGGACGTGACTCTCAGCGAACCTGGTCGCGAACACCCTGTTTGGTCAGGCGCAATAAAGTCCCCCGAAACAACCTGGTTGGATAAGGTACGGGCTTTGATTGTCCAGATCGCAGACGCGTTGCAAGTGGTCGTTGCTGATCGCCATCGCAATGACATGGCTGCCGCCCTTTATGACAACTGGCTCCAAGCTTTGGCGCTCAAAAGTACCTGGACGCATGCAGACGAAAAACGCGCGATTGCGGTTTTTGAAGACATCACCACTCGCGTGCCGAATTTTGGGCCTGCCCATGCCGAGCTTGCCGGCATTTTCAACATCCAACATGTGCTCCGGCCGGGCACATTTCGGTCGCACTCACGGGTGGAACAGGCACTTGCTCATGCCTTTGAAGCCATCTCCATCGATCCACGTGATACGCGCGCGCACCGCGTCTTGGCCTGGTGCCACTGCCACCGAGGAGACTTTGACCTCGCAGAGTTTCACTTTGACCAATCGCTGATGCTCAATCCGCAGAACGCACACACTATGGCGTCAGCGGCTCTGGGTTTCGCGTTCACGCACGACCATCCGCGCGCGCGCGAACAGATCGAAAATGTCACGCGGCTATTTGATACGATGTCGCCGTTTCATCTGATCTACCTCGCAGCGTCAAATTATCTCACGGGCGACTACGTTGCAGCGCAACGCCAGTGTGAAGCTGGCGCAGGGTTGATGTCCACGGTAGGCGGTTGGCACTCTGCCGCGCTTGCTAAAATGGGACGGTTAGATGAGGCTAGATCGCGTTTTTCAGATTATTGCCTTGAGATTTCGGCGAAGTGGTATGGTGACAGCCCCTGTACGTCAGAGGCTGTCATCGATTGGTTTGTTGCCTGCTTTCCATTGCGTGTCGAAGACGACCGCAACGACTTACGTGCAACGTTGAAAGCTCTGAACCCCCCTGCCGCGTACTAGTCGCACATGTTGGTGATATAGATACCAACTGCCCGATGGAATGCTGACACAGGATCCGTCAGAACGTTCGCATCGCGGTGCTCCGCAGGGTTGGAGGCCAGTTGCGAAAGCTCGTCATAGCTGCCGAGTTCCTTGGTGAGGCGATCATCGAAGGCCTCCCTCCAGCCATCAGGAAGCGTGAAAGCGTTGCCGTTATCGTCGACAAGGTTATCAAGTATTTGATTGATCACTTTTTGAAGGTGCGCCTTCATCAAGATGACGTCGAGGAAATATGTCAGCGGTGGTTCGAAACCTTCTTGCTTCGGCACACCGATCAATTCGTCTCGCTTTCGCGCCAGCGTATCAGGCACAGGTACAACAAAGGTTCGAAGGTTGTGATCCTTGCCACTTTCTTGTTTGCGCTCTTCCCAGACAAGTTTGACCTGTGTGTTCTCTAATATCTCCTCAAGTTTGGGGTCTTGCGCATCGTGCCCGTCTGGCGGCACCACGGCCAAGGCGTGTTTGATGCGCCGAACGGCTGCAGCATATTCAGGATCATCTGCGGAAATTGGCCCGTGCTCAGAGAGGTTGATAATCTCTTCGCCAATGAATTCGGCGGTGAGAGGGATCGCGGAATCGTCGTCATTCTCATCAATCAGTTCATTGCCATTCGCGTCCGTAACTCCGCGATGGAGGTATTTCACGTTCCCGTGCTGTCGTAGCTGACGTCCAACAATTATGTAGTGCTCAGGCATCTTCTTTTCTCTCCCTGTCTTGTACGTAGTTGATAATTTCCAGCATTGATTTGAAGCGAGGCAGTTTGTCGGATGGAGAAGGCGGCACCACCACGTTCTCCAAGATGTCCTCGATCATTTTTGTTAGGATCAAGCCACCGAGGGGTCCGAAGCGTCCATCCTTGCCATGGAGATCGGCCTCTATCATGAGCGTTGCAAACAATGGCATCCATTCGATGTCTTCAGCACTTAGCTTTTCTGGTCCCGACACGACCCCAAAAAGGTCATTGGTCGCTTGTGCCAAGGTCTCTGGATCGAGGAGACGTGCGTCTGAATTATCCAAGTGGCTGATCACGTCCTTGATCTTATCATCGCCTAGTCTCAGCGGATTGACGGCGTCAGCCGTGCGGAGGTCGAGTGAGGAAAGTTGGAGGCCACCTCTCACGGTCAGACTGGGCGACACGCTGGCACTTAGACCGGTCTTTGTCCCCCTTTGCGTCCCCGCGAAGAAATCCTCCCAGGACAAACTCCATCGGTCTGCAGCAGGTCGGTCATTGAGCGACGTGAGAAGGAGGTCGGTCAACCTTTGGTGTACACCGCTCATGAAGTAGTTTGACCGCGGCAAGGCGTGAAATGTGCGAAACACGCCATGCAAAAGCGTCGTTTCATCCAGGTCAGGCGCATTTTTCAAATTTGCAGGAAGCTTTGCCGGATCGACGAATGTTTGAAGGAAGTCCCTTCGGATTACCTCATGCCATACGGATATTACGTGCGCACGAGCGCCCGAATGGATCTTTGCCTTTTCACGCCAGTCGTCGAGCCTAAGAATTTCTTGGTAGTCGCGGGCCACGTAGTTGTGAAATTTCATCCAAATGACAGCCAACCGGTGCAAGAATGTCGTGTCTCGGTTCCGGCCATCGTAAAGGGCGCGAATGCTGTGGTCGGTCGCGTCGATGGGGTTTCCCAACTGCACTGAAACAGTTCTTTTGGGAATGACGCGGAACAAGAAAGTGTTGTGGTCGAAAACATGCGTCAACAGCGTCGGCCCTGGACCATAGACTGTCTCGAGCGTCAAAGGGTTTTCGATCAGATTGTAGCGGATAGGAGGCAGCATTTTTTGGCTGGGCGATAGTTCCTTCGCCCCGCCTCTATGTGGGACGGCATCAATATCGACGCTGTTGCCTAGGTCATGCGCAATCAACTGCCCAAAGTAAGTGTAACCCGCAGGAATGACAGCCTTAGCGGCCATGCGGCTTTCGCGGTGGGCAGGGTCCGCAAGATTCAGCGGCAGCGCTCGTGGAGGGCTGAACGTGGGCCCTTCTCCATAGTCAGCTGTCGGTTGAACCGATTTGAGACGGGAGAATGGCTCTCCAGCTGCGCAGGTCGCAAATTGGCTTGGCGTTGCAGAATCCAGACCGCCATCTTCAGCATTGTGTGGTTCGTCGATTGTCATTTCTCCCCCCGGTCGATTGGTGTATTCATGAACGGCCCTTCTGGGCTCATCTGCCGAATTTCGGGATCGTCGAGCCTGCAGGTCCAAACCTGCCAGTCATCTTTCATGACTTCGACCTCAAACCGGGCAATCTTCTCAGGCTCGGTGGTCGGTCTGTGGGACGTCAGAACGTCAGGCATCGTGGCCTGCAGAGACGGCAAGAGGTCCGGGCATCTCCGAGCATAGTCAGCAATCCGCTCTTCGACCGGTGCGGTATCAGTGCTGCTGAAACCGCCTCGAACCGCCAAGATCTCGATCAAGTTCACTTCCATCAACATGGCTTCCCGCAATGCATGTGCGACTGCTTCGAGCGCGCAATACGCGGTCCCGAAACCAAGAACTGGATCTTGTCCTGTCGGTGAGTTCGTTTTGCAGATCATCACTTCGACTTCAAAGTCGGTGACCAAGCGCCAGACCGCAGTTTCACGTCGAGCGTAGGAACACCGTCTCATCCGGGTGATCCAATCAGCAAAACCATGGAGTGATAGCCAGCCGGGCGAGACTTTTTGTGCCGCGCGATCGCCGACCCACCAACGCGTGATCTCGACACGTTCTACTGCCTCGAAAAAGGCACCTGTTCTGGCCATCTCCGCTCCTTGCCAAGCAGCGATACCGTCAAACATATCCGTTTTCTTGTGGATCGACGCCAAGGCTTCGACCGTCTCGCCCAGACACCGGTTCAGCGCATCTTCACGTCTTTCGCCCATACCAGATGCAATGCGACCGGATTGTGTGATTGCTTGAAGGATATGGGCTTGGGGTGCGAAAAGTGACTCAATCCAGTGTCGTTCCGCCCATTCAGAAATATAGACGCTTTTGGAGTTCGAGCTCGCCACCATTTCTTTTTCCAAATTCCGTTCTCTAATTCGCTTTTCCGGCAGCGACCCTTTTCTGAAGGAATCACCCCACCCGACTTCACCAATCGCGTGTGAAATGAATGTGATTTCTGATCAAAGCTTCTGCACCAGAGACGACATTGCCCCAGTTTTTCCAAAATCACTAATAAATCACAGAGCCCTCTCTACCTTGAGCGTCGACTGTTCACACCGTCTCACAGATCTCGGGAAGGAGAGGCAAATGCCACAAAGAAGCTATCAAGACATCCACGACTGGCTTTTCGACAGACTCCGCCGGACCAGCGGAAAGTATGTCACTTACAACCATAAGGTTTCTACCCACATCGGCACGGGGACGACAGCGCTCCATGCCTATTTGAACGTGATCAACAACGTGCCGGAATTCAAGGCCGACGGGCTGACATTGGTGCCTGGAAATGTACTTGCGTCCTTCAATGTCGAACAACTCTTGGGCGCGATTTTCGATGATTACAAATCTCGCGGATGGACGATTTACTATGCTTGAGCGCCCTTATCACAAAACCGCCCTCTCAGCTGGTTTGGCAGTTGCTTTCCTTCTGAGCACCGAGGTCGTCGCAATGCCCATCTCAGATGTCGAGGGCTTCGATGTCGATCGGGATGGATTTATCGAAAAGGGTCCCGAGGCGCGCGCGCTGAAAGGTGCGTTTGCACGTCTCAACGGTCAACAACAGGCGCGATTTGGGCGCTTCCTGGAAGGCGGGTCCGAAAAGCTGGCGTTGTCGGAACTCGACTTCACGGATCTCTATGGTGATCTGGCAAGGTCCTGTCAGGCACCCAGACGATTCCATCTTGCAGAGTCCCTGGCCGGCGTTTCATTGGTCCATCCAGATATCGTCGTCCTTTCAGACAAGGGTGCTCGGTTCTCATGGAACCGCGACAACACCAGCGGAGAAACCAGCTGGTCCGCGAAGGGCGTCTTTGTTTATGCTCCAACGTCAAACCGTTGCCTCCATACCTCATCGCCTGAACCGTTGAATGGAGCCACGCTGACCGGCTACGCCATCGCTCCGTATCTATCATTTGACGGAGTGGGCTCTTCTTCAACAACCGAACCAAGCGATTTGCGTATTGGGGCGGCAATTGATCTGCAGTTCTTTGGCGGCACCTTTGACCTTCAGCAGGTTCAAATCTCGCCATTTTTCCGAACGGATTTCGAAGGAAAAGCCGAGATCTACGGTGCCAGCCTCCGCTGGACGCCCTACAAATTCACCAGCCGCCTGAACGGGTTGCAAGGTGATGCGGGACATAACGGTGTGGACTACCGCCTTAGCGCTGATGCCGAGTACCTGAATGTTGCGGAAGGTGGCTTGTCCGGATTGCCGAGTGGGACGGAATACGGATGGCTCGGCGTTCAAGCGGGGATTGGCTTCACACCAGCGCGGTTGAACGGTGTGCGTTTCGATCTCAATGTGGATGCGGCCTACGATCTTATCAATGAAAACGATGCCGTTTTGTACGACGCCGGGGTGACAATCCCTATCGGTGACGGCGGAAACGCTGCACTGGATCTGCGCTACACTTACGGCACGACCCGCAGCAATCCCACGACGGTTGACGGTGTGTCCGCCAACTTCCGAATTCGCTTCTAGAAAAGGAGAATGGTGATGAGTTCGCCACCCCAAACCAAGAATTTTGCTGCCTGGATCAACTTGATGCCTGGCGCTTCTTCCAAGCTCTTCGTGACCGGTGAAGTCGAAACCTCGGCGAGCAACAAGGTTCCTGTGTTGACACCATCGGGTACGCCGACCTCAGCGAAGAACTTGGCACTGGATCTGGGAATCCGCGACACCGGTGCGATCGGAACCCAGGCCTTTGGTTTCCGTCCCGTGCGTTATGAAAGGCCTTCATCGCAAGGTGAGTTCAACACCGTGACCATCCTTTGGGCAGGCGAAGAAGTTCTCACGCTCAATGTCGATGAAGTTCACTGATCGCATTTCCTGAGGAGAAGTCGAATGACAGAAAATGTTTCGAAAGTTCTGGGGTCCGCCCGCTACGAGGCGCATTGGGTTCAACGCAGCTCTTTGGTCCGGTTGATCGCTCGTGGGATACTGCCTTGTTCGAACTACACTGCGCAGCTCGAACAGCGCCCTGAAAGGGTCGAGCCGCCCATGTGGAACATGGTCTTTTATGCCCCCGACATGTGCGAAAAACGGCTGACCTATTTCGAGGAGCAGGTCACCTTGGTCAATAACACCGGGGCACAACTTATCATTGTTCATGACGCTGGTGGTGAGCACCAGGTGCCGATCGTGCAACATTCCGAGGTCGAAACCTTGGACGACAAGTTCATCGTCTACGGCAAGCTCCCTAAGCCAGAACAAGGTCACAAGGGCTGCATTCTGGTCCCCGCTGACTCTTTCGTGACCGCGATCCACTACAGCGCCTTTGGGCCGGCGCCGCAGCAAGATTGCGAGTCCTTCATGCAATCACAATGCGCCGGCCCAGCAGAAATCTTCAGCCTTGCCTCCGGGGAAATTCCCTGGCCGCTGATTGCCTGACGCCTTTCAACCCTCACACACAGGAGACCTGAGACTATGACAAATGAACCTGAACAAATGTTGCGCACCTTGACCCGCCGGTTTGCGGGCACGCCTCTGACGCCAGATCAAATTGAACCAATGCGCGACGCGCTCGTCTCTTCGCCCTTCGAGACAGTGGGCATCAACATTTGCGACAAAGGTATCTGCATTGATCACATATGGACTGGCGGGGTCGATAAGCTCGATCTGACACCGCTTCTGGACGAGCGGTTGGGCGATTTTCTGGGCTGCGAAGTCTTCCCACTGGGTACGATACTGCCTGACAGGGCACGCCTGCGCAGTCAGCACTCTCTTTGAGGTGAACTGGGCACAAAACAGCTAACCCGAAGAAAAGGTAGAACCATGCTGACTTCAGCGCCAGTCGTCCAGATTCACCTGTCCCGCTTTTGCAATTTCAGATGCTTGCATTGTTATTCATCGTCGGGGCCAACTGAACGGAATTCCCTACCGGTACCTGACCTATTGAATATGACGGCAAAGCTGTTTCAGGCGGGGTATCACCGGGTTTCGCTTTCTGGGGGTGAGCCTGTCTTGGCCCCAGGCTTTAGCGAGCTTGCGCGAGGTTTGGCCGATCAGGGTTTCCGCGTTGCCGTGATCACGAATGGCTCCCGGCCAAGCCCTGTTCTTGAAGCGATGAAGGAAGGCATCGTGCATCACACTTCAGTGAGCTTTGATGGTCCAGAACTGTTGCATGATAAAGTCCGTGCGAAATCAGGCTCCTTCGATTTGGCCAAAAGCACATTGCAATCATTGGCCGAAGCCGGGCAGTCGTGCGGTGCGGTCCTTTCGGCGACACGATCATCGCTGCCACATCTGCCAGATCTAGTCGATCATGTCTGCGCGTCAGGAGCGTCACATGTCCAATTGCACCCGATTGCCTCCACAGGACGCGCCAAGCGAAACATTCAAGACGTCGGACCAGAACTATCGTCCGAAGCGTTGCTTCGATTGGTCGCGATGACCCGCCTGTTTCAAAGGATTTACCCCGCCGTTCACTTTCAGGCGGACGTTGTACTTGGTCAGGAATTGCGAACCATTTCGCACGACCAAGACGAATTGATCTCACCGCTCGTTATCACTGACGACGGTGCGCTTGTTCCATTTTGCTTCGATATCTCGCGCGATCTCACGCTTGGCCAGTTTGATGACTATGATGGTGGTTTCAAGTTGGACCGCCGCCTTCAGCGACTTCTCGGCAAAGTCACTGCAGAAGTTGCCGATCATCCCGCTGCGAGTTTCTATCGGGAGCTTGTCACCATTTCGCAGACATCCTTGCATCATGAACCGGCGGCATAAGGGGCTGGTCTGAGCAGGCTTCCTTTGCCCAACTCGGCAGCGATGCCATCAGTTTCACCCAATGCGTGTCGCTACTTTCCCGATACATTCTGCTTGCAGATAACAGATCTTGGCGCTGACTTGCCGTGCGACACGGACGCTGCTTCTAGGATGTGGTCATGTGCCGAGTGGCAGCACGCAAAAGCCTAAGCGCTGCACGTCACGCTTGGACGAAGACCGCTGACGTCAAAAACAGAAATGGGGCGCGGCCCATATCCAGGACGCGCCCCACAAACTCGAGTGTATGCATTGCCTATGACAACGCGACATAATTCAGCGCCGCGTTCCGGTCACGGATGATGTTGTCGATCCATGCGCGATGGGCTTGCCCCTGGCGCTGTCGATCCTTGGCGCGCAAGATATGAAGCAGCGTGACTTTTGCGCCCCCAAAGTCGGGTTGGTAAAATCCAGCCAGTTCCTGTGGCATGTTCAAGATCAGGCGGTTGGGAGAGGACGTGTAGGCCGACAGCCCCTGATTGATGTGCTGAAGGGCATCAGAAACGACAACGACTTCTTTCTGCTCGCCTTCATATGCGTTCAGGATGGACGAAATCTGACTCAGAGCCTCTAGGAACGGCGTCTGCTTCTTCTCAAGCACAGCCCGCAAACTCCGCGCCTCACGCACATATTCAGCAAGGAATTGCGAGGTCCATGCCGCCTCAAGCTGGTTTGGGTCGCTCTCCCAGGCTGACTTATCGACCGCGCGAGGCGGTGACACGCGATTGAAGCGCTCTTCCAAGGGTTCCTCTGGGTCGGCCGTCAAGCCGACGAGGATCAATCGATCACCTTCGCGAAGATCGGCAACGGCGTCGGTTTCCACAAACCGTGTGATCAACCTGTCCTGAACCGCAGTGTTACGGTCAGAACTGTCGATCAGCACGATCCGCAGCTTGCGCGGCACCGGTTCACGCGTAACCGGCTTGTTGGAATTCACCATTTGCGCAAACCCGGCGAAGGCGACGATTGTCGCTGCGCCACCCAGCAACAGGCCGCGCCGCATAAGCACTGGTTTTCCGCGCGTCACCGCGGCTGCGCCAGCGGTGCGCTTGCGTGCTTTCGTGCGCTTGGCTGAGCCACCAAACTTCGATGAAAATTGCTTTGCCAGATCTTTGTTAGACATTTTGACCTCCGATTTGCAGGGGGGGATGGATAGTGGTCCCGAAAGGCATGAAGAGAGCTTGGGACACGATTTTCTCGACCTTCTCGCGCGCTGCGCGCGCCGCATCGACAACGGCCTTTGCGTTTGAAACCAATTCGGTCGTCTGGTCCGCGATCGCTTCGACGTCGGTCATCGGGCGCGTCAAATCGCTGATGTCGATCGGCTGATTCAGGTAGTCTGGGGAAAGACCATGCGGGTTCAACATCTCGCGCAGGACCGAACGGCGATACATGACCATCTCATTGGTAGAGGCCGCCAGTGACCTTTGTTGCTCTTCAAATTGCTGCGCGAACGTTTTGGACGCTGCCAACATATCAGTCGCGAGGCCCGCACCTGTCGCAGCGTCGTCGGCAATGTCATCCAGCTCTTCCAAAGCATCATCGGCGAAGCTGCGCACGTCTTCGGCATAGTCAGCCTGATTGTGACGAACAGCATCTTGTGCCTGCGTCAGCCGTTGCCCCAACTCTCCATAGCCAAGGTGGGGGTCCTGTGACCCGTAGAACTTGACGCACCAGGCCGAGGCAAGAACAAGACCGAAGCCTGCAAGCAAGAGGCCGGTCATGTCGCCGACATTCAGCGGATTGCGCAGAAAGCTGACGAAGGCCTCTGCAAAGTCACCGCTTGACGCGCGAAAGTGACCAAGCAGGAAATTCGTCACGATGATCCATACCACTGACAGAATGCACAGGCCACGAAACAGCCACGCCGATGCGCCTGAAGAATTGCGCTTTTGCGCTCGCGGCAACATGACACTGCCCATGAGGTAGCCTCCCAAACCGATGTTCGAGGTCGCTGCGACCAGCGCCAGGCCAACGGCAGCCGCTGCTCCGGACGAACCGGTTTGGCCCAAGAACGTCATGGCGGTGACCAGTGCTTCAACGCCGATAAATCCGATGGCATAGCCGACAATTGTGCCAGACGTGTCTGGTTGCGGCGGGCGGGTAAGCCCATGACGTGTGGCCTCGGCAGAAACTGCGACATCAGCAGCCAGACGCGTCGCCTCAAGATCGTCGGCTGAAGAAGAATGCTGGCGGTGTGTCGTCACGATCCGGTTCAGCAGCTTGGTCAAAGCCTGTTCCGGAGCATCGCTGGCGATCGAAACACGATCGCGCAGAGTTGCAAGTTCGCCCTCTTGTGCGTGATGCTCAGCGGCAGATTGCGACAGCTCCAGGCGGGCGAGATCCATGATCTGCGTTTCAACCTCGTCTTCTGTCGGGGTTGCTGGCAGGTCTGTGCCGCCAGACTTGATTTTGACACTTGCCCAACGGATGGCGTCCTCTTTCACATCCGTTCGGTCAAGCGGCCAGGCACTGAATTCCGTGTGTTCGCTTTCATACAGGTCTTTCATTTCATTCTCCTCACGACATGAAATATGTGAACAGCAAACCGACCGCGCCGACGGCGAGGGCGACTTGGATGTTGGTGCGGGTCTGGTCGTCATCCGATTGCGTAAAGAGCTTCGCGATGAAGAAGACGAGATAGACCATCAGCATCGCTGCGGCGGCATCCACGAACGGGGAAAGGTCAGCGGGGATGCTAACCCCAGCATCCGGCTGACAGAGCTCAAGACGCGGGTTCGCGTCACACTGGTGCGCAGGAAGAGCCTCACCGATGTTGTGCGGAAGCGCACTTGGCTCGGCATGTACCTGCACGTAGTGATCTGCGTTTGCGTCGCCGGCCACGTCAGACGATGCGATGGTAACGGGGGGTCGGGATGCGATGCTCATGCGCGAGTCTTACGCGCAATACGCGCGTAAATTTCAGGCGCGAAAAGCGGTGCAAATTGGTGCGATACTGTGGAAAAAGGTGTTAAATATCAGAAATTGTTTCGAAAATTTCTTCAATTAAATCTTCATTAACCTGCAGTCGGCTAGTCTTGCCCTGCTTGGAATCGCGTGTCAACCGTCGTCGCTTCGAAGTTGCCCCAATTTCTGCCGACCTGTCGGCAAGGTCGAGCGCATGTGAAGCACCGTGTTGTGAAACTGCACCGCTGAGCACCCATATAACATGTACCGTTCAAGGGAAGTAGGAAAATATTGACAGGATCAGCACCGGGGCACCAATATGTTGTGCAATAGATATAATTCCATGACCGCGCTGACAACGTCGCGCAGCGGAATGTCATGGGCAGAGGCAGAAAATTCTCGGCAGGCGTTGGCAATCGCTTCTGGGAGAGGAGAACGGGCAGTGGATGCAGGGTCCATGAAATCTCTTTGCACCCGACAGCTTGGCTATTATGGTGGCAGGGTTTTTTCCGCGACCGATTCCTTGGGGCTTAGGGTGTTCGTACCCGTCCGGGCTGCTAGGGACCTGGTCACCGGTCGGCAAAAACACCTAGGACGAATATAAGGGGCGCGGTGGAATGAATGGACCGCGAAAATGCATGGATGAATTTGCAGTGGACGACTCCGCTGAACGTGAATTTCTATTACCTGACGAAGACGTTGCTTCAAACCCGATTGGAACGAAACAGGCAGCCAAGCACAAGTGCGCGTACAATCAGCACATTGCCGATGCGCCGCAGGATCTGAAACCGGTGCCGCGAAGAAGTGTGCTGATTGCAGACTCATATTCCCACAAGGACCGGGCCGCGGAAGAAGTCGCTGTTGCCTTGGTCAAAGCGGGGTATCAAACGCTGGGTCATTTGATGAATCGTACCCAGGCCGACCTGCAAGACGAGTTGAACTTGCGAGAAAAGGCCGTTCGCGCTTACGCAAAAGGCCTCAGAAAGTTTCACTTCTACTTGGCCGAAAAGTAGGTCAGCCCGACGGCGAAGGTGCTGGCCATATAAGCGGCAGCAATTCACCATATGCCGGACGCTTTTTCATCTTGGCACCTGTTCGATGCTCCGGATCCGAGCGGTTGGTGATCTTGTAGATGGGCAATTCCGCATCAGTCTTGTCCGTGATCCGAACAAATTTTCGAAGCCTTTTGGCAAGTGGCAGCGTCACCGGATGGCCTGCCGCGGCGTCCTCGAAAACGCCAAGTTCTCCGAAGCTGCCGGTATAGCCCATCAGTTGGCTTGTCACTGAAGCAGATCTGTTCGCGTAGAAGTCCGAGAACCATGGGTGAACCATGTAACCGGCCCACCTGACTTCCACCACATCTTCAAGGCGGCGGCTATCGTCGGGGTCATCCACCATCAGTTCGCGCAGACAGGCCACGACCAACATCGTAGAATAGAATGAAACGGGTTGCTTGAACCTGAGACTTTTGATTTTCCTGAAGTCCAGGTTTGTGAGTGTCAGCTCCGCCAACTTCCGCTCACGTTTCGCCAAACGGGTTGCGGTGTCCATGTCTTCGCGATGCTCGATACCCAACCAACGGTCCGGAATATTCTGTACCGCTCGGTCAAGGACAGCGTTCAGTTGTCTCTCAACTACGGTGACATTCAGTTCTTTCAGCCTGTCGTTCAGATAGTCCACGAAGCCGGCGAGATAGAAATAGTTGGATTTTGCAAAGTCGCTTTGCCAACCAACAGGCCAGTGATGTGCGTTGCTTTCGCAAACTTGCAAAAAGCTTGTCGGCAATTGGGGGAAAGGGCTGCCGCCCTCAATTGGTCCTTCCAAAATTATTCCCCCAGAAAGTAGTACTTAACACTTTTTTTCACCTTTTTACTGGAATTTCCCGTTTTGTCTACACGCGCAGCGTGTCATGAATGACAACCTCGCCGCTGACCATATGCATCAAGCGATGACACGCGAAACATCGCGCCGGTTGGTTACTCGAAATGCCGCTAGATAGTGGCCATTGCTGCATATGCGAAACTGCTCAAGAACGACAGCCAACGTGCCATCAGCGGCATTGCGCTTCGTTGCGCCGAATTCCTACAATTCGGATTTTCAACCCCACGGACATTTGGTCTTTGACCTGCAATGCCGTACTCAGACTTGTGCCAGCTCTGACAGCAATGTCTGTATCTGCGAATTGGTGACAACGATCAGGGCGCCATGTGATGCCAGTGCACGGGTCACCGCTGCACCGGGGTGTTGCCAGTCCTTGATGGCATCCGCCGCGACCACACCGAATGCCGGGGATGTTCCTTCCAAGAGCCGCTCGTGGAAGTCGAGGTCAGAGCCATGATGCGGCATCGTGACGGTCACGATTTTTTCCAAATGGCCCGCAAAATGGTTCAAGAGCGCATCGTACTTGCCTTCACTGTTCAATTTTGCGTCGCCCGTGGCCAGCCAAGCGAGACGACCATGCGCATGCGCAGCGCTCCAACCCGAATGCGACAGCTTGTGCCAACTTTGCGCGGCAGCTGTGCCCAATGGACCTGAGAAGAGACAAAGCGACGTCAGATTCAGGTTGTGGTGACATGCCTTGTAGGCATCCTTCAATTCACTCGCACGATTGCTCAGAAGGTCGAGCACAAAATTCGGATCGTCCAACTGCACTTCGAGCTTCGCTTCTGACAGTCCCAATGGTGCCGCGAGCTTGGCCAGGAAACCATCTTTGGCAAGTGCGATGGATTGGTCGACAAAAGGTGCGAGAAGCCAGGCTTTCTCCCAGTCATCGAAGCCAGACACACGAATGCCCGATGTAACTGGGATGATCGTCGCACGCCGTTCAGCAGGTGACGCACCCGCCGGCTCTGCCGTCCCCTGCCCCACCAGCTTCCAACCATATCCGCGACCCTCCCCGGACGTGCCCGGGTCCCCATCGAGCGGTGCATCATCTCGCGTTCCGCTTCCCGGTGCGCCGCCTTCTCCTCTGCGAACCAGGAGAATGTTGCGGGGCTCAAACCGAGACATGGCTTCAACAGGATTTGCAATGAAAGAACGATAGAATGCACTCCCTGCAGAAGCAGGGTCCTCTGC
Source organism: uncultured Paracoccaceae bacterium (assembly GCA_947503925.1). GTDB lineage: Bacteria > Pseudomonadota > Alphaproteobacteria > Rhodobacterales > Rhodobacteraceae > Yoonia. Next base: position 95,241 of record CANNFQ010000011.1, read on the forward strand.
TGCCGACTTCGCGAAAGCGACAAGACGATCTTTCATCCCGACAAGTGGCATCATGACGGTATCGACTGCGAATTTGCCATCGGAGATGAGCTTCTCGACGCCGTTCACATGGTCGGCGTGCATATGTGACAGTGATCAGCCCCACTGAAGTGGTCCAGTTTGAATGTTAGCGCACGATTGGCCCCTCACTGCTTCGCAACCCTGTGTCCACCTGCCCTGCCCACGACATCAAAATCTAAACTAACAAGTCGCCGATAAGCGCCGCGCAGCTAGGTTGCGGAGTTTTCGATGGGTCGCAATACCGTCGTGATTTAGAGACTATGGCATGACAATTCGAGCGCCAATAACGCCAATCATATAGTTTGCATCATCTGGGAGGTCAGAACGAGATTGCGCTACAAACTGCCGTAAGTTGGAGAATGGCGTTGCATCAGCTAGCTGTTCTCATTTATGACTGACTGGTCAGTTATAAATGGAGTCGAAGATGCAGGTTGATTGGGATCCCCCCGAACCAAGGTCTGGCGCAATCGGTCAGTGGGATCGTTTCGTTGGGCCGGGTGCAACGAATGCTGAAGAGTGGATTCAGCTTATTCTGGGTGCCGGTATCGCAGTAGCCTGCATTGCAGTGTTTTGGGTGGATGCCCCAGTTTGGTCGGTTTGGTATCACTATGCCTTGGTCGTCTTGCTCGGCCTAGATATCGGTGGCGGTATTGTCACCAACGCGACGAACTCAGCGAAACGCTGGTACCATCGCAGCGGACACGGTGCCGGAAAGCACTTGCTGTTCGTTTCAACACATGTGCTTCATCTGGCCGTGATGGCGCTGTTCTTTGCAAGTGACGCTATCTCATTTTTCGCCGCGTCAGCGATCATGTTTGCTGTCAGCGCCATCGTCATTGTTTCCTCCCCTCTCTACATACAAAGACCAATTGCATATGGGCTCTTTGCATTGATCGTCGTCGCTTCAATGATGCCGATCTTCGAGATCGAAGGCCTGGCATGGTTCATGCCCTTGATGGCGTTGAAACTTCTTCTGGGCCATTTGACCAAAGAGGCTCCTTTCAGGCCGGAAGTTAAGCAATGAAGCCCCGTGCCACGGAACTCACCGCAAAACTTGGACCGGAAGAACGGGAGGCGACCGCGAGATTACTAGCTTCAGAGTTCAAGAATGATCAGGGGATATGCTCGCTATGGGGAGACAAAGATCAAGAGGTCGATGAAGACGAACTGAAGATCTGGTTCGGCGCCCTCCTCTCTCTACTAGACGCTCCAGGATCGGTGGTGATCGCAAAGACCTTTGATGAGGTGTCAGGTGTCATTGTCCGGACGATCAAAGCAAAACCTCCTGGCACTCAAAAATACTTCTCTTGGCTTTGGAAGGTCCTTACAACACTGGGTCTTGGGGTCGTTATTGCGACTGCGCGGCACGATCGAGCCAGATCTTCGCACTTACCAAGAGACGCAACTCACCTCGTCGAATTTGTCTGTGTCTCACCAAAGAGACGCGGATTTGGAATTGCAAAAATGCTCTTGAATGTAACGCCGCGCATGGAAACCACACCCCTCGTTCAATGGCTCGAAACAACAAAGATCAAGAACGTAGAGATCTTCGAGCGCTGTGGATTCTCAGAGACCTCTCGATATCAGGACAAAGGCGTCCTAAACATCTGCATGACAAAGTCCTAAACCCAATGAGGTGATAATTTGTGTGCGCGCCCCAACGTCTCTGAACAACGCATTCCTCAGATCCTGGAAGCAGCGCTTCGCATTTTTGGTGAACAAGGGCTCACAGAGGCGAGGATGGAAGACATCGCCGAAGCAGCGGGGCTGAGTAAGGCGACTATTTATCTCTATTTTGACAGCAAAGATGTTCTGATCGAGAAGCTTCTTTTCTCCTATCTTGATCAGACACTCGCCGCTTTGGGCGAGGTTTCTACCGAACACGACACAACGCGTTCAACGCTGAAGGCGTGGGTTAGCCGGTTCACAACAGAGCTAGAAGAAAATATTGGCTACACCCATCTTGGTCTCGAGTTCCTTTCACTCGCCGCGCGAAAAACCGAGCTGCGCGCCGCACTAACGTCATACTACACCAAGTACAGCGAACTCATTGCACAGATCTTGCAGGATGGAACTGAAAGTGGCGAGCTGGACCGCCACGACACAGCGACTGTTGCATCTGCCATCATCGCTTCTTGCGAGGGCATGCATCTCATCTGGCTCATGGCAGAACCAAAGCCGTCCCTAAACGTCCAAATATGGGCAATGGTTGAGACAACTTTGAACGCCGTTGCGACTTCGAATCCAAAGTCCTAGCGCAAACACAACCTGCAATATTTCACCCGCCGTTTCATTCTAGAATCAGTGTGGCGCACTTAGTTTCTTTGGGCGAGTCTTCCTTACGCTTGGGCGCACTGAGCAGAACTTCCACCACCTGTTAAGGGATGGGTATTGCCCAAATAACGCAGCAGCCTTGGGGACCCTCAAGAAGTAGTCGATCATTGGCGCAAGATGCATATCCGCCAACTCAAAACGATCACCCGTTAGGACGTGTCCTTCCAGGCTCAATTTCTCCAATGATCCAAGGACCGGCGGCGCTTCTGCCAATCCAACACTGATTTCTTGATCGTCAGACGGAAGTCGATGCGCCGGTCGAGATATACTGTGCGCGTAAACCTGTCGGACAAGAGGCCAATAAAGGTAGTTGTCTATGATCGAGATCACTTGTTGGCTTCGAACGCGTTCCTCTCCACCAAGGGGAGATAGAGGCGGTCCATCAAACATTGTGTCGACGTAAATGGTGATCGCACTTGTTTCATAGAGGCCAAAGTTGCCATGCTGCAAGTAAGGTACGCGTCGAAAAGGATGAGGATTATTTGTGACCTTGTCTGCTGCCGAAGCGAATGGATCGGTCTCCGTGAAATGGTACGGAACCTGTTTCTCAAGGAGGGCGATGAGAACAGTTCGTGTGTACACGCTCCTCTTTAGGCCAAACACCCTTGGGTTTCGTCTCATCTCCATCTGCTTGCCAGGATTTGCCCGCTTAAGGCCCCATCTTCAACGCCTTCTCAGCGAGGCCACCTTCGGCAAAACAGACACAAGGCAAGCTGCCAATGCGACCTTGAGAAGATCTGGAATGATGAATGGTCCGATGCCGTAGACAAATGCTTGCTGCGCCCCAAAGAGCCAAACCAGCCACAAGAAACCGAGCAGCAAGAGGACAACTTCACCAACCAGCATTGCACATCCGATCTTAAGAGTGCTGCGCCACCAGCCCAGATCCGCCGCGCGGCCGACGATATAGGTCATCACCACAAATCCCGCCAAATAACCGGCAGTCGGACCCACCATATATGCCAGTCCAATCCCGCGTTCGGGTGTGCTTTGAAAGACTGGGAACCCTGCCGCTCCGACCACCAGATATGAGACGACAGTCGCGACGCCCAACCGGCTTCCATAGGTTCCGGCAATGAGGAAGATTGCGAGTGTCTGGAGAGACATCTCGACAGGCCACATCGGGACTTTGATCTTTGCTGAGGTCGCGATGATCAAAACACCGATCGCGACGAGAAAGACGTGGACTGCCCACGACTGCCTGCCAATCGCCAGATTGCTGGATCTTAGTAGTGCTTGTGAATCTGACATATTCTTTGCTCCGTTTGATTGCAGCTAGTGATTGATGTTTAGTCCGCGCGTTATGCGCGTGCTTTCGATCACGCGATCTCTTATGGCGGCCATGCTCGCTGTGCGCGGGTCGTTGCGATACTTCTCAAATGAGAGTTTGTCGGGGAACTCCAGCACGTGAACCTCTGCGTCGCCGTCGGTGTCATCCGGTCGAAACGCATAGACCAACTTGCCGCCGAATTCAGACATCAAGCGCACTGCCCGCGCCTCGAATCCCTGAAACTCTTTGAACCTGCCCTCGCGGACGGTCAGCTCGACAACAACAATCAGACTCATGCCCCACCTCCCAATGCCTTTTTTCGATCTTCAGATGCTGCCCCCAAAGCTCCGAAGATGGAACCGAGGAAGCAGATGCAGAGCCCGATCGTGGTGTAGAAAGATAATGCGACCCTGCCCTCGAGGACCTGGAACAGAAAGACGAAGAGCGGCGCTGTTCCGGCAAGAGCGGCAATCGTAAGTGACGTCGTGAGCGAAATTGCTTTCTGAACTGCATAGATCGGAAACGCGAGAACGACGAGCCCGACAGCGACCGGTACTAAAAGCTCATCGATTTTGATCGACCCTTTGCTATCCACGCCAAGAACTACTCCCACCGCGCAGAGAAGGACAAAAAGCGGAAATCGCAATCCGAACTGTGTCACTGGGTCTAATCCGACCCGGTCCAAGCGTTGGCCATAAAGCAGCATTCCTGTGATCAAAACGCCAGCGATGAGAGAGAAAACCAATCCGGTCGCAGCGGCTATGTTGTCACCGCGAACGAACCCCGAAAGGCCAAGCAACGTGATCGCCGCTAGAGTCAGCAGACCTAACGCCAGAATTGAATTTCCAATGAGCTCCTGTCGATTTCTCGGAGCTTCTGCTTCCGGCACACCGAAGTATGCTGCTGCGATGGTCACCAGGGGAACGGATCCAGCAAAGATCGTGAACGAGACTGCCGGTTCGATCATCTGCACTGCAAGCAAATAGAAGAGCCAACCGCCCGCTGCCGTCACATTGAGACCAATAACCGCAGCAAGATTCAGTCGCGCAAAGCGAAACTGCTCAGGTCGAAAAACCGCGCTCCAAAAGATGCAAGCTGACGCAGACAAACCGAAAACCAAGCCGCCCAGCACGAACCCGTCTACCTCTTGAAGGATACCTCCAAAGTACACCGCTTGGATCGCATCCAAGATGACGAAAACCATGCACCAAGATAGCCCCTGAAGTCTTTTGTCACGCATCAGTTGAACAATTTGTTGGGCAACCAAAGTGCGACTTCGGGGAACGCCAAGACAACGGCAAGTGCCAGCAACTGAAGAAGGACGAACGGGATAACGCCCCTGTAGATCTGCGCCAGAGAGACTGTGTTGCCAGCTGTTCCCTTCAGATAGAACAGGGCAAACCCAAATGGCGGCGTTAAGAAACTGGTTTGCAGATTTATCGCAACCAAGATCGCAAACCAGTAAACGATGTCACTCGATGCGACATGTCCACCAAACTCAAGAAGTGCGAGAACGGGAGCAAAAATTGGCAATACGATCAGCGTGATCTCGATCCAGTCAAAAAAGAAGCCCATTGCGAATATCAGCAGCATCAAGATCGCCAATACACCCCAGGCACCGAGGACTGACGGGTCGATGAGCGTTAGGACAAATTCTTCGCCTCCAAAACGCCTGAACAGATAGCTAAAGGCCGTTGCGCCAACAAAGATGAAGAAGATCATCGAAACGGTCGTCAGAGTGCGCTTCAAAACATAGTTCATTTCGCGAAAGTTGAGACGGCCGCGGAACAATGCGAGCGCGAGCGCCCCAAGCGCTCCTACGCCGCTTGCCTCAGTGGGTGTCGCCCAACCGCCGAGGATGGACCCCAAAACCAACGCAATCAACAACGCGGGAGGAATAAACCCAGCTGCCAGCTTGCGAACCAGCAGCCTGCGCTCATCAGGCGTCAGCGGCTCTGAAACGCGCGGCGCGATGGAGGGGCGCAAGAAGCTGATCGTGCCAATGTAGATGAGATAAAGCGTTGAAAGGAGCAATCCCGGGATCAAGGCTGCCATGAACAGTTTGCCGACCGAGATCGTCAGCAGGTCGCCCATAATCACAAGCATAATCGAAGGCGGAATAAGAATGCCTAGCGTACCGGACGCCGCAATCGTTCCTGTTGCAAGCGACGGCGCGTAGCCCTCCCGCAACATTATTGGCAAAGCAAGCATTGTAAGCATTGCAACCGAGGCACCGATGATACCGGTAGATGCGGCAAGGATCGTACCCATCAAGGTAACACCGATGGCAAGGCCACCAGGCACTCGGCGCAAAAGCGATTGGAGACCCTCAAGAAGGTCCTCTGCAATTCCACTTCGTTCAAGCAGCGTGCCCATCAGTACGAACATTGGAACGGCAACCATGACGCCGTTGGATATGATGCCGCTGAAGATGCGATTGATCAGGAGAGGGAGATGGGCAAATCGAATTTCCCCTAGGTAGAGTCCGATCCCAGCAAAGACCAAAGAGACTCCACCGAGCACCATCGCCACGGGCAGGCCCGAGAAAATGAAGAGTGCGAGACTAAAGAACATTATGGCTGGAAGCCATTCGGCGAGTACTTCTGCGAACATGTTAATTCTCCGAATTCTAGTCCGACCCGTTCGACACAAACGGTGAATTCGGCTCGCCACTTGAGCGTAAGGCGTCGATACAGCGCAACAGCACAGAAATGGCGGAAAGCAGAACAAGCGTGAAGCCGATCGTCAGAAACGATTTGATAATCCACCGGTTCGGGAGGCCAGCGCCCCCAACTGAACCTTCCCCAGTTTCCCAAGCACGCCAGACATAGGAGAGCGAGAACCAGATAAGGATTGTGATGTAGGGAATGAGAAATGTAACAATACCAAAGATCTCGAGCTTTACTTTGGTGCGCTCTGCGAAGCGCTCCCGAAAGAGATCCACACGAACATGCGCATCGCTCAGATACGCAGACCCAAAACCGAGCATGAGCGCAGCGCCATGAAGATGCCATTCGAGGTCCTGAAGCAAAATTGAGCCGGTATTGAAGAACTTTCGTCCAACCACGTCATAGCCAATGACGAAGGCGAGCAGTAAGAGCAGCCAGCCTCCGAAAACATGCGCTACACGTGGCGCAGCGGCGAGCAGCTGAGCCAAACGTATCATTTCATTTTCCAGATAAGGGTTCGGGCCTGCCCCGACGATCAAACATCGGGGCAGACCAAGGATCAGTGGGTTAGATCAGCGCATGTAGCCAAGATCGCGCCACTCAGCGTAGTTGGTCCGGAATTCCGTGTAGGACGCCCAGACCCGTGCAAAGTCAGCATCCTCAGAAAGCTCATCAACAACTTCGAGCCACGCCCCTTCCATCGCGGCAAGAATTTCTGGCGACCATTCATGCAAGGTAACGCCTTCGGCCTGTAACTGCTCAAGCGCTTCAAACTGAATGGCTTCACCCCAAGCGATGGATTGAGCCACTGCCGAGCGGCAGACTTCGTTGACGACCGCCTGGTCGCGTTCGCTGAGACCGTTCCAGACATCCAGATTTATCAGCAGTGAGAACAAGGAGGTCTGCTGATGCCAACCAGGGAAGTAATAGTGTTTGGCATAATTCTGCATACCCAAGCGCAGGTCGAGCGCTGGCATCGAAATCTCTGCGGCGTCAATCGTCCCCAGTTCGAGTGCAGGGACTGTGTCGCCAACAGGCAGCGACTGAGCCGATACTCCAAGCTTTTCCATCACCCGGGCGCCGAGACCGAAGAACCGCATCTTGATCCCCTGAAGATCTTCGACGGACTCGATGGGCTCGCGGAACCAGCCGGACGCTTCTGGTGGGATCGTCGCACAGAGCACGCTCTTGATATTATGCCCGGCGGTGATTTCATCCCAGATTTCCTGAGCGCCGCCGTAATAGTACCATGCAAGATACTCAGGCGCTTCAGGACCGAAGGGAACGGAGGTGAACATGGCTGCGGAAGGAATGATCCCTTGCGCAAACCCAGGGGAATACCAGGCTGCATCCACGGCCCCGGTTGATACAGCATCCCATGCTTCAGATGCTGCAACCAATGCACCAGGCTCATTGTAGTTGAGTTTGAGCTCGCCGTCAGTCAGCAAAGCCATTCGATTGCCGATATCTTGTCCGATATCACCGACGATTGGAAATGAGCCAGGATAGACGCTGGTCATCTCCAATTCTTCAGAGTTTGCCGAAGTAGCAGCCACAATCGCGATACCCGCACAGGCCGTTAGAAGTATGTCCTTAAGTTTCATAGTATCCTCCCTTGGATTATTGATCCGTCACTGCATTGATGCCTGACGATAGAAATCCGCCGTCAACGACCATCACCTCCCCGGTGACAAAGCTCGCGTTTGGCGAAATCAGAAAGCCGATTGCCTCGGCCAGTTCATCCGGCGTCGCATAGCGACGCATCGGTATTCGTTTGGTCCACTTGTTGTGTGCGCCTTTCAAGTGGACGCCTGAAATCATTGGCGTTTCGACAGGTCCAGGCGAGACAGCGTTCACGCGCAGACCCAGCTGTGCTAATTCCAGAGCCATGACCTTGGTGATCGTCGTTATCGCGGCCTTAGATGCGCCATAAGCAGTCCGGCCAGAGTTGCCGATCATTCCGGAAACCGATGCAACGTTGACAATCGCGCCTGGCGCTTCGGTGAATAGTCGCGTGAAACATTGCGCAACGAGCACGCTTCCAACAACATTCACGTCGAAAACCTGTCTCATCTCGTCAGGCGTCGTCTCGAGAAAAGGCGTGTTCCTCGCGATACCGGCACAATTGACGAGGCCGTAAAGTGAACTGCTTGGCACTGCGGTGAAGTCTTGGAAAGCCTCTTGGATCGCAGACTGATCGAGGATGTTGACTTGCGCGACATGCACACGGTCCTGATGATCAGAAAGAGACGTCCGCGAGTCTTCGAGTGCAGCGCCATTTGCATCCACGAGAAGAACAGTGGCGTCTCGTTCAAGCGCCCATTGCGCTGTGGCCGATCCAATGCCCGATCCACCACCGGTCACGATCAATGACTTCCCACTGAGAGACGCAACTGTCATTTGCCCGCCCCACTCAAGGTGTGTTCCTCGTCCACGAGCCATTCTTCGAGTGTCAGTTCAAAGGTTACGCAGACTGGGTTTTGTCCTCTTACAAAACGCCCCGCAGAAACGCGCCCACCTGGATCGAGTACGACGCCTGACAGGTTTGCGACAGGATTTCCGGCAGTGTCTGGGCGAACCTCGCCAGACAGCGACACAACTTCAACCGCAGGGCCCTCCAAGAAATCCTGCCTTCCAGAAGACTGTGCCAAAGTCGCATCGGTAAGGCTTCCTAGACTTCCGCGCAGGAAGCCTCTCGTTAGCCCTTCTCGCAGGCAGATTTTCTCAACCGCAGAGACCAAATCTTCATTTGGGCGGATACGCGCATAGAGAATGCGCCCAGTGCGTCCGTGTTCAATCTTTGCCGGGCCACTCATTGCGCGGGTCCCATTGGCTCGATTGGCATAAAGACAGCATGATTGGTCTCTGCGTCAGGTGTTTGCTGCAGCTCGATTTCCGCAAACTGCGTTACCCTGACGGTCAAACCATTTCGGCCAACAATGGACTTGTGAGGATCAAGGTGACCCCCACCAACATTTCCCTGAAGGTCGGAAAACCAGGCGTGGCAATGCACCAAGAGTTCGCCAGTCACAGATCGTCCAAACGTCGCCGAGCCATCAACGATCTGAACGCCCGGCCATGATTTCATCGGCGTATAGGTGGCTACCGTTCTGCCCGACCGATCTCGATCTGCCAGACAGAAAACACAGTGCTCCAATTCGCCTCCCACAAGTACGATGGCAGCTGATTTGTGGGCCCCGTCCACGGACCTTGAAACGACATCCGCAATCGCTTCGACCAGGTTTCTTCCAGGGGCCAACATGGCACGGGAGGAGATCGCACCTGGCTCTGATCTGATAGCAAAGCGATCGTAGTGGACGGGGCCCGGCTGCCTCCAAAGCCGAGCTTCTCGACGGTGTCCTGACATCGAGAGCGTCATGCCGGCTCTCCCGGGGCCAAGGATGTTGCCGGGTCGGCTTGTGCTTGGAGGAGTTCCTTGACCAGTGCTTTCGTAACCTTTCCGTAGCCGGATCTTGGCAACTCAGGAACGAACTCAAATCGCTTCGGTATCTTGTAGCTTGCGAGCACCTCCCCAAGGAAAACCCTCAGATCTTCTTCTGGAAGACTGACGTCGTCTTCCAAAACAATCGCTGCTGTTCCGACCTCGCCCCACTTTTCGTCTGGCAGACCCACTACACAGGCTTCTTTGATCGCCGGATGCGTTACGAGCTTCTCTTCAATCTCAAGCGGATAGATATTGGAGCCACCCGAAATGAACATGTCCGACGCGCGCCCCGTAATGAACAGGTATCCATTGTCATCAAGATGACCGATATCACCTGTGCGGAACCACCCGTCTCGAAAAGCATCTTTGTTCGCTGCATCATTGTCGAAATAGCCACTGAAGACTGCAGGCCCGATCACGCATATCTCCCCGGTCTCAAACGGCTTGAGCGACCGACCCTCATCGTCCTGAATGTCAATTTGCATGCAAGTTCGGGATTGACCGCATGTCCCGATGCGAGCGGTTGGTCCGTCTTCAATGTCATGGAGGTGCGGCGGTAGAACGGTGATGTTTCCCGTGACTTCACCCAGGCCAAAGTACTGAACGAGACAAAGGCCGAGCTTGCGCAACGCCAACTTTTGGTGTTCCCGCAACATCGGCGCGCCCGCGTAAATCACGTACTTCAGTGATGTGTGGTCAAAGGCTTCGCAGGCCGATGAGGTCGCGAGGGCATGGAGGATGCTCGGCACGGTGAAAATGTTGGTCACCTTGTGCTGCTCAATGAGCTCGAACACCTCAGCTGGATCTAGACTTGCGGATTTTGGCAGAATGGTCGGCACACACCGAGCAACCTGAACCAATTGATGAATCCCTGCCCCATGAGAGAGTGGAGCGACCACCAGCGAGGCATCCACCTCCGTCATGCCAGGCATCAAGTCGCATAGATGATTGTTGATAACGAAGGCCATCTGCCCATGGCTCAGCACACCGGCCTTCGGTTTGCCTGTGGTGCCGGATGTGAAAAAGAACCAGCAGGGGTCGTCGCGTTCGACAGGTGCCGCTTTGAACTTTGCGCCATGGCCCGCACGAACCAGGTCCGCGTAGTTGTGCTCCCCCTGCCGCGGTTTTCCAAAGGAAATTACCAGTTCAACTCCAGCGTCGCGCGCTGCATCAGCATGTTCCGGAAAGTCGCAATCATAAATTATTGCTGACGCACCCGCAGTTTGCGCGATATGCCCGACATCTTTCGGCATGATCCGAAAGTTTGTCGGAACCCAAATGGCCCCAATCTTGAAGACCGCGAACATCGTTTCGAACATTTCGTTCGAGTTCCGTGAGTGGACAATGACACGGTCACCTCGGGAGACTCCGAGCTTAAGAAGCGAATTAGCGGCACCATCTATGCGTGCATTAATCTCTGCCCAACTCCAAGTCTGATCGCCCCAGACAATTCCCGGGCTTGCCGGAAAGCGGCGAGCTGCCTCGGTCACCAAATCGCCGAGGTTCATCACACGGTTCGATATGCGTTCAAGCCCACCCACCATCAGCCAACACGCTCAAGAACCGAAACGTAGTTTGCAACGGCTGCTCCGCCCATGTTGAAGACGCCCGCTGTGTCTGCGGTTTTCAGCTGCATGTCGCCAGCCTCTCCGCAAAGTTGCATGGCAGCCATGACATGTTGAGATACGCCCGTAGCGCCGATCGGATGCCCCTTGGATTTCAGCCCTCCAGAAGGGTTGATTGGAAGCCGACCATCACGGGCGGATACGCCCTCATCAATGATCGACGCACCCTGCCCTTCTTTGGCGAGACCCATGGCCTCGTATTCAAGCATCTCGGCGATCGTGAAACAGTCGTGGGTTTCCACAAAAGATAGGTCATCAACGGCCATGCCGGCTTGGGCATAGGCCTTGGCCCATGCCTTTCGCGCACCTTCGAACGAAGTTCGAGAGCGCTTGCTCAACGGCAGAAAATCGTTGACTTGCACAGCTGCCCGGAAAAAGACGGCACGCGGGTCATTGCGAAGTGCAATATCCAGATCAGATAGGACGATGGCAGCCGCGCCGTCGGAGATCAAAGAACAGTCGGTTCGTCTCAGCGGGCCAGCAACAATCGGGTTTTTCTCGGAAACGGTATTGCAAAAAGCAAACCCGAAATCCTTCTGCATATGAGCGTAGGGATTAAGCAGGCCATTCGCATGGTTCTTGGAAGCGATCCGCGCAAGGCTCTCACTCTTGTTTCCGAATTTCTGGAAGTAGGCGTCTGCAATGTTTCCAAAGACGCCTGCGAAACCACCCGGAGCATGTGCCTCTTCTGCACGGTAAGATGCACCCAAGAGAATATCACCGACTTCGTGTGTTGGGGTTGCAGTCATCTTTTCGACGCCAATCACCAACACGCGCCCAGCACGGCCACTTTCTATCTCTCGCATGCCCGCATGGAGGGCTGCAGAACCAGTCGCGCAGGCATTTTCAACGCGGGTGGCTGGCACAAATCGCAGTTCTGGCACTGCCAAGGCAACGAGTGATGCCTGGAAGTCTTGTTTGCTGAAGCCGTTATTGAAGGCACCAACGAAGATTGCGTCGATATCCTCTGGACCAACTCCTGCATGCGCCAAGCTATCCCGTGCGACTTCCGCAATAAGTTGTTCAGCGCCTTCACTTGCGGATTTGCCAAATTTTGAATGTGACCAGCCAGTTATGCACACGCCCATAGAAACACGCCCCTTAAAATTTCAGAGCTAGAATAGGCGGTAATTTGGGAATATAGTTCCTAAACCATGCGCAAATCATCAGTTTTTGTGCATAGTATACGCGAAATATAGATGGAAATTGGATGAATTATGCCCGTTGATGACATCGACCTGAAGATACTCCGGATCATGCAGCAAGATGGGAATCTCACCGTCTCAGAGATCGCGGAAAAAGTTGGCCTGTCACAGTCCCCATGCTCCAGACGAATAAACCAGATGCAGCAAGACGGCATCATTCTGGGAAAAGCGATCCTGCTTGACCGCAAGAAGCTCGGGTTTGGATCAATTGTCCTGGTTCGGATCAAGTTGACAGAGCACGGTCGCCAATCCTTGAAAGTATTTCAAGAAGCAGTTCTTAGGATACCCGAGGTACAGGTCGTGCAATTGATGCTGGGTGAGTTCGATTTCAATGTGCGCGTTGTGGTTCGAGATATGGATCATTTTCAACATTTGCTCAGAGACAAACTTGTTATGCTTCCGGGGCTACAGGAAATCCAGAGCACTGTCTTGTTGGAAGAGATGAAGTACACCACCGCTTTGCCGTTGTAGTTCTTCGGCACAGACAGACCTCTACATGGATTATCCAGAATATGGTAAACTGGACAGGCGTCCGTCGAACTTTGATCCTCTCCCGATGGGCTGTTGATATCAAAACTGGCCAGAGGTAAATAAAGTGAAAAAATTAAAATTGATTGCCGCTGTTTTAGCTACTGTGCTCGTCAATCCTGCTAGCGCGCAAGAACTGAGAGTTGCAGCATGGAACATCGAGAACCTTCATCACGAAGCAGGCGTTGAGCTCCGCGAGAACATTGGAACACGGCGCGATGAAAGCGACTTCCCGATACTTGCCTCCTATACCAACCAGTTTGGCGAAGATGCGGCACCCGCCGATTTAATCGCTCTTCAAGAAATCGGGACAAGGGCCGCCGCAGAAAGACTATTTCCGTCAGACGACTACTTAGTCATAATGTCCTCTCGCTATGAAGACGACCTGGCGTCCGGGATCGAAGGGCGAATCTACACAGCAATCGCGATCAGAAAAGGCCGCGGCATTGAACTTGTTGAGCAACAGGATATTGATGCGCTTTCGATCATGCATGATGGCCGGCCCACACGCTCTGCTGCGACAGCACTCCTTGAGTTCAACGGCACGCGCTTCTGGTTTTCGTCATTGCATCTAAAGTCGAGCTGTTCGACCGTACGAAATGCCCATACCAGCATCAATGATGACTGTGTGACCTTCTGGGCTCAGGGGGAAACGTTGACAAATTGGATTGCCGCACGGCGCGAAGAAGGGACACCTTTCATACTCGCAGGCGATTTCAACCGCCGCTTTCGGCAGTTCCAAAACGAGGGCCCATTCTGGGAGCGTATTAATGGCGGAGACCTCAATGAGCCGTGGCTTTCACAACATCCAGAGTTCGTGACCCGCAAGTGTCCAACCCGCAAGGGAAGCAGCACTCAGCCCATCGATTGGATCCTACTCGACGCCTCAGTCGCCCACTGGTTTATCGAGGGATCCTTCTGGGAACGCCGCTTTCGGCAGGCGGACATTGATGCCGCAGGACCAGGCGATCTTAGCGATCATTGCCCGATTAGCATCGACCTTCTCATAGAATAAAATTGCCAAAGGCCTATTCAGGAGTCTCTGTGCAGATCGGCAAGATACGGCAGATATACATCGCTTGAACACCACCATCGGGTTGCGGAATCAGCAGAACTGGTTCCGCACCTTCAGACAAAAGAATAGCACTGTTACCAGCTGTATAGACCTGACCGCCACTCTGAAGCTGTGATGCAATGTCTGATAGGTCGATGTCGACACTATCCTTGGCGAATACATCAAAACCGGCGTCTGCTTGACCAGCAAGGTCAGAAAGATCTGTGACGCCATATGGGAGACGATTGAGTTCCTCAATCATCTGTTCCTGAGCTGTGCTGCTCATTGGCATCATCAGAAGCGGCAGAGCTGCTAGAGCTATCTTTTTCTTCATTCGAAATACTCCTTGATTGCAAAACAAACCATAATCCTATGGCTATCACGCCGACCATACTCGCAAGTAAATCTATCCAGACAAGGGTCCGCAAGTAAGTCCTGTGACACTCCATGAAAAACGTGGTCGGCGATCTATCAGCAGGAAACTCACAACCTCCGAAAGGTTCTGCGCGAAGGATTTCAACGTTGAAGCTCAACGCCACGTTTTGAGCTATGAAGCCAAGAACAATCATTATCAGCGCGCAGAGACCCGTCGTTACGATAAGGCTGCGGTTGCGGATTTGAGCAACGTCGTGGTCTCGGATCAGCCCCACGGCGCGAATGATCAGAAAGACTGAGGCGCCAAAAAGAGCACCCCCTAACGCCGTCGTGGTGTCAAAGAAACGAAGATAACCCGCGAGTGCTGCGCTCAATGCGTCAGAGATTTCCGCTTTCACTATCAGTTTCTCCAAAAATAGATCGTGACGCCATGATACACACTATGGCTCAATAGCAGTGGGGTGGAAGAGCAATGCCCGATCCAAATTTACTTCGCATGGCAAATCCCAGTATCGGACAAACGCACTCAGCGAAAGACTGCGCCGAGTCTTCCCATGCCGACTTCGATTTCCTCGAGTGATGGCAAAGTAAAACTCAGCCGCAAGGTATTCTTGCCCCGCGCATCAGAATAGAACGCCTGACCCGGCACATAGGCTATCCCTTGGTTGGCAACAGCCGAGCTTAACATCGACCCTGTGTCATACCCCTCTGGAAGGCGCGCCCAAATAAACATTCCTCCCTCAGGCCGGGACCATTCAGACCCCGCAGGCAAGGCTTTTTCAATCTTGGACAGCATTAAATTCCGCTTCGACCTGTAGCTTTCACATGTCTTGGCGACTTGAGCGTCAAAAATCCGCTCTGCGAGATAAAGCATGACCTTTTGATTGACGGAGGGCGTGTTCAGATCGCTGGCCTGCTTGATCAAGACCATAGCGTCGATGACGCTTTTCGCGGCACAAACCCAGCCAACTCGCAATCCGGGCGTAAATATCTTGGAAAATGAACCGCAATAGATGACGCGCGAATTGTCGATCGTGCCCTGACTTGCTACATCAAGCGATTGAATAAGAGGCTGGTGATCACCTTCGAAGCGCAGTGTGGAGTAAGGGCTGTCTTCTATGAGCGGAACATCCAAGTCCGCAGCGAGTTCGAGCAAATCAAGCCTCTGCTGCAGCGTGAGCGTCTCGCCAGTCGGATTTGCGAAATCAGGAACAACGTAGCCAAATTTCACATGGCTGTTCGCTGACTGAGCGGCTTCTCGATATGAAGATGCTGTCCGGTTTGAACCCTCACGCACCAGATCATCGTAGATTGGCTGATTTGGAGCAAAGGCTTGCAAAGCCCCTAGATAGGTCGGGGCGGTTACCAAGGCTGTGTCACCTTTGGCGAGGAACAGTTTGCCGAGAAACTCAAGCGCCTGCTGAGACCCACTTGTTACCAAGATGTTTTCCGGAGCGCAGATAACTCCTTGTTTCCTCATATGGTTGGCAATCCAACTTCTCAGATCCGGGTCCCCTTCACTGACAGAATACTGAAGAGCACGTCCAGCTGCAGTTTCGTCACCAAGGAGGTGTTGATAGGCCTCACGGATTTCCTCGTGAGGAAACAGCGTCGGATCAGGAATCCCACCAGCAAATGAGATAACGCCAGGTTGCTCGATCGCTTTGAGAAGCTCTCGGATCTCGGACGCCTGCATGCCCGACATCCGTTCAGCAAACTGAGGTTGCCAAGTTGGGGTCGCGCGGATGGTGTTCATAGGCGTATCTCCTCTCGTGTGGAGGAACGGTCTTCCCCTGGTAGAACTCGGACCGCGCCAATCGACGCGTTTCCCGCAAAGGCCGCGTAGGCCTGTAAAGCCTTTGAGACCTTGCGGTCCCGGTTTTCAGGCGTCCAAAAGGACTTTCCGAAGTTGCGGTGCAGCGCCCTGCGTCGTGCGAGTTCTTCTTCTGGAACATTCAGGTGAATACGGCGGTTGGGAATGTCGATCTCGATAAGATCTCCGTCCTCGACGAGAGCAATCGTCCCACCTTCGGCCGCTTCGGGAGATACATGCCCAATCGACAGCCCAGCAGATCCACCCGAAAAACGACCATCGGTCAGAAGCGCACAGGTCTGGTCCAGACGCATGCTCTTCAAATAGGCAGTCGGATACAGCATCTCTTGCATGCCAGGACCGCCTTTCGGTCCTTCATAACGCACCACAAGGACTGTCCCGGGCTTTACCTCTTTGCGCAGGATCGCGTTGGCGACCTGTTCCTGAGATTCAAATACCTGAGCAGTGCCGGAGAACGTCAGCATCTTTTCATTCACAGCGGCTGTTTTCACGATGCAGCCCTGCTCGGCGATGTTGCCCGTGAGAACCGCCAAACCGCCTTCCAAGCTGTATGCGTTTTCCATTGAACGCACACATCCATCTGCGAAGTCCGTATCCGTCTCGCGGTAATGTCTGCATTGGCTGAAGGCTTTGGTTGTTCGCACACCACCTGGAGCAGCTCGGAAGAATTCGTCGACCTTATCGGACGGATTACGCCTCACGTCCCACGCGTCGATAAATTCACCAACGCTTCCGGCATGAACTGTTCTCTCGTCTCGTCTAATGTGTCCGCCCCGGTCGAGCTCTCCGAGGATCCGCGCAATGCCCCCTGCCCTGTGAACATCTTCCATATGATAGTTGGAGGTGGCAGGAGCTACCTTGCAGAGATGGGGAATGGCCCGCGACATGCGATCGATGTCGGCAAGTGTAAAATCTACCTCCCCTTCCTGCGCCATCGCAAGCAGATGGAGAATAGTGTTCGTCGATCCTCCCATAGCGATGTCCAGTGCCATTGCATTCTCAAAAGCGCCACGCGTGGCGATACTTCGTGGAAGTGCCGTTGCATCATCCGAGCCATACCACCTGTCGCAAAGCTCAACGATCCGTCGGCCCGCTTCAAGAAAGAGCTCCTCTCGGTATGCATGCGTTGCCAAAAGAGAACCGTTTCCGGGCAAAGCAAGACCCAGAGCTTCGGCAAGACAATTCATCGAATTGGCGGTGAACATGCCCGAACAGGATCCGCATGTTGGACACGCAGAGCGTTCCAATGCCGCAACTTCTTCGTCACTTCGCTCGGGAGACGCCGTGGCATAGATCGCATCAATAAGGTCCGTAGGCCGTTCGCCTTCTGACAATATTGTTTTACCGGCCTCCATCGGGCCGCCAGAGACGAAGATCGCAGGAATGTTCAAACGCATAGCCGCCATCAGCATGCCCGGCGTGATCTTGTCGCAATTTGAGATGCAAACCATAGCATCCACACAGTGCGCATTGACCATGTATTCAATGGCGTCCGCGATCACTTCGCGCGATGGCAAGCTATAGAGCATGCCTTCGTGACCCATCGCAATTCCGTCGTCTACCGCGATTGTATTGAATTCCTTCGCAACGCCGCCCGACGCTTCGATCTGACCAGCAACCAGATCACCCATATCCTTAAGGTGCACGTGCCCCGGAACGAACTGTGTGTACGAGTTAACGACAGCGATGATAGGTTTGCCGAAGTCGCTATCGGTCATTCCTGTCGCGCGCCAGAGGGCCCTGGCCGCCGCCATTCGTCGCCCCGACGTCGAGGTCTTCGATCTGAGTTCTGGCATGTCTCTCTCCTGACCCAATGCACCAAAACGGCCTAACTCGCAGGCCGAAGGTGAAGTCCCGGACAAGACCGGCCTTTAAGTCGCATTGCGCTTGTATGCCCTCCCCTTCTGATTCCGGCGACCTGGCACTCATTGAGTACGTCGAAATCCGGTCGGAAAGGAGCAGCCAGCAAAGCATGACAATCACTGCCGCAGCAGCTCTTACGCGAATACCAACCAAGTCGGGAATTCCTCCGCGACAGCAGATAGCATGGCTTGACAGTTTAGAATAATGAGTAATGCTACACTAATAGTTCTGAAAAGCTGAAGTATTATGACAGCAAACATAGATACAGCGTTGATCCGTACCTTTGTGAGTGCGATTGAGCTTGGTGGATTCCACCGGGCCGCCACGGCAGTGCACCGATCACAATCGACAATCAGCATGCAACTGAAAAAGCTCGAAGACATCCTAGGCGTGCGCCTCTTCGAGAAGTCAGGCCGCGAACGGATCTTAACGAGAGACGGAGAAGAATTTGCGCTCTATGCGCGTCGAATGCTATCGCTCCATGATCAAGCGATAGACGCAATGAGCCCATCTCGGACAAGCGGCTATGTCCGGGTCGGTGTCATGGACGACTACGCCGTTGAGGTCCTCCCAGACGTCATTGCGCGGTTCCTCGAGCAGCACCCTTCTATTGACGTAGAGATCACGTCAGGGTTTTCAGATCGCCTCGTGACACGTTTAGGCGAAGACTTTGACCTGGTCTTGTCCACACATCCCGTTGGCACTGGTCACGGACATGTTCTGCGCCATGAAAAAACAAGATGGGCATTTTCTCAGCAAAAAAGCCTGCCAGAAGCGGGAGATGTTCCGTTGGCGTTGTTACCGCCCGGAAACCTCTTTCGCCAATGGGCGCTAAGGGCTCTTGAAGGGTCAGATCGACCCTGGCGGATCGCATTCACAGGTTCGAGCATTTCCACCGTTGAGGCGGCGGCCGCCGCCGGTATCGGTGTGACTGTCGTCAAAGAAAATACAGCGAACAGCGCTTTGTCTCTCCTGGGATCAAAGGATGGGTTCCCTCCACTTCCCGACACCGAGATCGTGCTCAACCGCACCGTAGGAACAGAAACAAAACCAGCACAACTGCTTGCCGATCACATCATCGCGGAATTCGAAGAGGATTAAGATCGTGACCCAATCTGACCCTAGAACGATCCTTCAGGCTTTCGCCGACGACTGGGAGGCTGCCTGGAATAGCCATGACTTAGATCGCATACTCTCCCACTATCATCCGGACATTGTTTTCCGCTCTAGGAAGGCAAAAAGCCTAGTCGGCGAGGGTGTATTGCGCGGTATCTCAGCGCTTCGCGACTATTGGGCCAAAGCTTTGGAAAGACAGCCGAACCTGCGCTTCACTGTTGTCGACATCTTTGAAGGTTTTGAGATGGTCGTGATCACCTATACAAACCACGCTGGTATTCTGGCCGCAGAAACATTGCGTTTTGGAGATGAAGGGTTAGTGGCCGAAGCCTCAGCCTGTCATCGGCCTGATTAACGACATGAAAAGAGACCTATCGCGATCAGCGAGACAACGGTCGATTGGGAAAAGTGACATAGCCGCGTCGTTTCGAACGTCTGCTTCGCGGACTTTGCTGTCGTTCACTGCAACTGATTCAATGGCCGCTTTGCCAGAAATCGACAAACAATCGCCTCGCCGTTGTCAATCGCGCCTAGCTGAGAGCAGCCGGTCAGTCGCCAACTTGATTTGGTTCATGTAGCTTTCATGCCCATCCACAATTGGCACTTCCAAGTCCGGTGCCCCTGTCCGTCCTAGAAGCGCAATCTGGGCGCAGAACCAATTGAGAACTGCGCTGCGCGGGAGTGTCGCAGCAGGAGGAAAATCCTGCTCAACTGCAGGCGCTTTTGCAATTTCGCCGTCGAGTAATTTGGTCGCAAAAGCCGGGTCAGCAATAAAGGGACGCCCCATCCCAATCAGGTCTGTCTTTCCGCTTTCAATTGCGTCCTTCATGACATTTGCGGAACGAAACCCGCCTGTGACCATGAGAGGAATGTTCAATGCAGCTTTGATCGCAGCAGCATAGTCCAAAAAGTAAGCCTCACGTATCTGAGTTGATCCGCTCTTCGAGGCATGTTGGTAGGCGGTCGGCTCTTCGAAGTTGCCGCCTGAGATTTCAATAAAATCTACACCCTCGGCTTCCAACATGACAGCCACTTGAACTGAATCCGCGTGATCGAACCCGCCTTTCTGGAAATCGGACGAGTTCAATTTGACGGCTACGATGAAACCCGGATCAACTGCTTGCCGAACCGCTCTAACGACCTCGATTGCCAGTAGAGCCCTGTTTTCCAATGGACCTCCCCAGCGGTCGGTACGGGTGTTTATCCGAGGCGACAGGGCAGAGCTAAGCAAGTATCCATGTGCAGCATGAATCTCGACGCCATCAAACCCAGCCTCCTGCGCAAGCCCCGCAGACCGCACGAATTTTGCGATGATCTCTTCAAATTCAGGCTCGCTTGCGGGAGTCGGCTTGCCGTAGCCGGGTAAATCTAGCTGGACGTCAGATATCGATGTCGGGTGGGCATTGATTGCCTCAGGAGTTTGCCGTCCGGCATGGGCAAGTTGAGCAAGGATTTTCGCGCCACCACTCTTGCCTGCTGCGGCAAGGGCAGAAACGCGCTCCGTGTCCGAGCTGGAGTCCAATACAAAGTTGCCAGCATGTTCGAGATGCATCCGATCCACGGGTGTGTTCCCAGTGATTAATATCGCAGCACCACCTTTGCTCCATTGCGCAAAGAGGTCGATCAGGGCTTGCGTCGGATTGTTGTATTCATCTGCAAGCGCTTCAGACATTGCGGATTTCACAATGCGATTTTTCAGTGCGACACCGTTTGGCAGTGTCATTGGTTGACCGATTGTCATGACTAAAGTTCCTCCGCCAATATTTTCAGTGTTGCTGCAATTGCGTCTTCGTTCCGTTTGTAAAACGTCCACTGCCCATGCCGTTCTGATGTAACAAGCCCAGCATCTTTGAGCAGCCGCATGTAGGTCGAGATTGTTGATTGTGAGAGGTTGGCCCTCTCCTGAATATAGCCAACACAAACGCCGCTCAGATCAACGTGTTCGGGCAGGGGCGGTGGGAAATTGGAGCGATCCTTGAGCCATGCCAGGATTTGGCGGCGAACCGGGTTGTTGAGAGCCGACAGAGTTTTGTTAATATCCATATATCGGCATATCGCGATATGTCACTTCAATGTCAAGTGATCTGACTCGAAGTATTGAGAAAGCAGCCGTTAGCCGCAATGCAACAACTTGGTAGGTATGGGCTCCGAGCGGTCATTCGCTGCAACTGGAGTGAAGGTCTTCTTAGCGGGAGTATTTTTGAATTTGCTGGTAAAGTTTGATCTACAGGCCCTGACAGTCATCGTCGTCATGACTGGTATTCTTGGGCATATCCGATGAATGAATGGTTTTTGTTACCACCGAGTTGACTTATCGCAATATCCAGCCAGCCTCAGGCGTTAATTCAATTATCAGCCATACCGCGTTCAACGATGTCCGGCCTTCGCGTACCAGCCCACGTGAAATCCCATGTCGCGCCCTGGCGGATGTTCTGCACCAGATGCGGCCGCAGCGCGACAACGCACTGCCCCCCCTTTCGTCGAACAGAAGGATAGAGGATCCCATTGCCTGATGCGGCCAGAACGTCCCGCGCCAAGGACTGCCCGGCCGGATAGGCAATGCCAGGATCCTCATTGAGCACATCAACGTCGGGAACATCATCGATCCGATGAAAACGGGACGTAAACCCTGCCCAGAGTTCCCGATAAGAGGTGATGTTGTCGTAAACCCCCGTTGCATCTAGTTCCCGCGCCAGATGCCAAGTCACCTCGCTTTGTGCGGTCTCAATGGCCCCATCACCATGGCAGGCATACCACGCCCCGCGATCGCTACCATTGAACCGGTTTCCGGTTGCACGCGTGTAGCAGAAAGCAGCATTCACGTAGGTCCAGCCAAAGCCCGCCACATCTGTCAAAAGCTCATCAGGTCTCAAGCCGCCGGGTATCGGTATGCTCATAGACTGGCGCGCCGACGTGAGGCCCTCGATCTCTTCCAGGATCGCAAGCTCTCCCTGATCATCTGTAAGCGGTGCCAGGGCAGGCTCGTCGATATAAGCAGTTGAAATCAGCCTGACCGTCGCAGGATCGGTGAATTCCTCGATGTCGAGATCGCCGACAGCTGTCAAACGCCGCCCCTCAGCGCATCAATATGTTGTCGCATTCTCATCATTGCAGGGATTCCGCCCTCGCTCATGATCTGAACCGGCGTTCTGCCCTCAAATCCTGGCCCGCTGTTGGTTGTCTTCGGCCAGCCAAACGTCAACGGCCCACTAAACAAAAGGCGCAGCCCTTTGTAGAGACCAATCAGCAAACTTGCGCGGGTAACCTTATCCTGATCCAGAACACCGCGATAGGTTCCGGCCTTCATCCGGCTCCAGGTGGCTGGAGGCACATCAAAAAGCAAAGCAGCTTCCTGATTGGACAGCTCCCAAGCCTCTGCCGTTCGGACCACCGCCTTCACGATTGCTGCGATCTTTTGTTTTTCATCAATTGCTTGGATATTTGCAGAAACCGGCGCTCTTTCGATCACTTCCAACATCTCAACTCTCCATATGATTAGATCAGATATATCATATGATGCGATACGTATCAAGTATCTTCATCTTCAATCCAAACGATAGGACAAGTCGGCAGCTTTTCTGCCGAACAGGCTCTCGGCAGTGCCCTGAGCCGCGAAATCGCGTCTCACCCCATACGGGAATCGATCCTTCTTGCTTGTTTTATCGGAGTACGCGGTCAGTCAGGACCGCGCACACTTGAAAAAGGAGTCAGACAGGACTCCGCTTTGCTCTGACCTGCCTGGCACCCTTAACAATCCAAATATCCGCCTGCCATCCGGAGCGCGAACCAAACAGGGGCTCAGGTGTCACGCAAGCGCGCCAGCCTCTGCGGAGAAATCCGGCTCCTCCCGCGCAAGCAGCGGGTCCCTCCCAATTTCACCGCGTCGGCCCCCTGTGTCGGCTCACCCTCCGGTCGCAGGTCGGGCGATGCCCTCCCCTGCTCTGCCCAGCCGAAAAGCACGGGGGCTTTTCGGTCTGTGAGATCAGTTGAGGCCTCCGCCACTGGCGGAGTGGTGAGGTTCACGGAGCGCTTTGGAAAAGCGTTCCCTAGAAACCACAGAATGGCCGAACGGTCAGGATAACAAAAACACCACGCCGCTCCCACTGAGAGAAGGAGTAGGCCATGGGCCTTGATCAATATGCATATATCAGAACCACCGAAAGCGGCGAGGAAGGCGAAAGCGCCAAGTTCACTTGGCGCAAGCACGCAAAGCTGCAAACCTTCATGGAAAGCCTCTATGTCGAACGCACAGGCCTTTCCTCCACTGATTTGAACTGCGGCGAACTTCAACTTGAAGCAAGCGACATCAACACACTGGAACAGGCTGTAAAGGCCAATGCCTTGCCAGAGTGCGACGGCGGTTTCTTCTACGGCCATCAGTTCCAAGACGAGCAAGCGAACGCCTATCGCGACTACGACCTGGAGTTCTGCTCATGGGCACAGGCCGAAATCGCTCGGGGATCAACCGTGATCTATTCCTGCTGGTGGTAACGCCTCAAGGCGGCGCGCAGAGACGCTCCGCCCCTCCCAAGCCCCCAATCCCACGAAAACCGGCCTCTCGGCGCTCTAGGGCGCCGTCAGAGCCCTCAAAACACATCAAAGGACAAACCCATGACCAAACAACAGACCATCACGAAAGACGACGCGAGCGCGGTCATCATGCAAATCCCCTTCGAGCACCTCTACATCTCTGAACTAAACCCGCGCAAAACCATCTCTGAGGTGCATATCGAAAGCCTTGCCGAAAGCATCGAACGTTTCGGACTGATCCATAATCTCGCAGGCCTCATGGATGACGACGGAAAAGTCGGAATCGTCGCCGGTGGATGCCGCCTGCGCGCAATCCAGACAATTGCCGAAGGCTCAAAAGATCACCCCTTCCCGACTGTCCCCGTCAGGCTCGCCACCAATGCCGCAGAAGCGGAAGACTGGGCCAACGCAGAGAACGCAGCCCGTGAGGACATGACCCCAGCCGATGAAATCCGCGCGTTTGGCCGCATGAAATCCCGTGGAGCCTCGGTGCCAGAGATTGCACTCGCCTTTGCGGTGACCGAAGCACGCGTGTATCAGCGACTTGCCCTCGCAGGCCTGCCCGAACCTGTTCTGGACGCATTGGGCGCAGGCGAGATCAGCCTTGGCACGGCCAAAGCCTTCACACTCTCTGACGATGACGCACTCACATTGAACATTCTCGATCAGGCAAAAGGGCAAGCTGTCTCAGAGAGCGCAATCAAGGCCGCACTCCACCCTGAGGCCATCAAAGCGACCGACCGCCGCGCCCGATTTGTCGGTATCGAACTCTATGAAGCAAAAGGCGGTGCCGTCACGCGCGATCTCTTCTCCGAGGATGTCTTTCTCGCCTCCCCTGCCCTACTCGATCAGCTGTTTGCAGAAAAACTGGAACAAGCCCGCGCCGATCTCGTTGCGAACCACGGTTGGGCATGGGCTGACAGTCACGAGGACGCATGGCTCAACTACTACGCCTTGGATCAAATGAAGCTGGCCCGCCTCTATCCCATCGAAGGCGCGTTGAGCGCGCAAGACGCAGAAGAATATGACGCGCTTTGTGACCTCGCCAATGGCGATGTGCTTGACGAAGACGGTGAAGCGCGGCTGGCCGAATTACAGACCGTTCTCGATGGTGACTACTGCGAGGACCAAAAAGCCCATTCGGGCTGCATCATCTTTGTGAATACCTCCGGTAAGGTTGAGATCACCGCAGGTCTTGTCCGTCCAGAAGAAAAGAAAGCCGCTATCGCGGCAGGCGTGCTGCAAGCCCAACAAACCAGCAAGCCCGACACGCCGAAATCACCCTATTCGCAGAAACTCACCGCAGACATGCAGGCCATTCTTCTGGCCTGCGTGCAAGCAGCCCTTCTGGCCAAGCCAGAACTCCTGCTGGATTTGCTCGGCTTCGGACTGTCCGACGCATCAGGCCGTTTCGAAAACATCTTCGGGTTGCGGCTCGACCAACCCACCAATGCGCCCAGCGTCGAGGACGGGTTCACTCGAGAGCCACGACTGGAGCATAGAGAAGATCCCAGCATGTATTGGCAATCCGCTCAAAGCGTCGAAAACCTGCCCGAAGCGTTCGAGACCTTCCGAAAGGCAGGCAAAAAATCCCGCAATGCTCAAATCACGCAAGCGATCGCCCGAACCCTGCCCTTTCACGCAGGCAGTCAGCCGTTCTTCGAGTTGATTGCAAAGGAAGCTGGCGCTGACATGCGCAAGTACTGGACACCCACTGCGGAAAACTTCTTCTCACGGGTTTCCGCAGGGCTGCTTACCGATCTGCTGTGCAAATTCCTTGAGTGCGATGCGACCGACGACCGTGTCACAGCCTTCGCCAAACTCAAAAAGTCAGAAAAAGCCGACAAACTGGAAAAGCTCACAAACGATCCCACAACACAAAAACTCATGGGATTAACGCCAGAGCAGAAAGCCAATCTCGATCAATGGGTGCCCGACTGCATCTAACGGCTCCTTCGTGGGAAGGACCAACTGGCCCCGCATCACGCGGGGTCTTTTTTGTGAGATGTTGTACCAAGACGGGAGCCGCAAATATTGTCCGGTGGCGCGGCAAAAGGACAAGCCCCCTGCCCCACCACCGGACCGGCGCTGTCCGCGCAGGAGCGCCACGTGAGCGGCGCACAACCGACTATCGTCGCACTATTCTCTTTGCCTTCGAGCGAGGTTTCCCAGACACGGGCTCTATGAATTGATATTTTTCATCGTGCCATTCGGCAATCTCTGTTCCGCCAAGCTGATCTTTATCTAATTGAAATCCATAAATAAATCTGCTTCCTTTATAACAGATACCTACAGGGATGGCAGGTCCTGATGCCTTCAGTCTGACCATCTGAGGCGGGCCACCGGTAAAGAGATCCACGCCCGATGCAAGGTGATCCATAAACGCCCAGTAGATCGCACGGCTCGTATGTCCTTGCTGTTCCGAGCGCACTTCCAACAGTCTTTCTAGATAATCTTCATCGCCGGATCCAAAGACACCAATGAACCTGGATTTTTCTCCACCGACCCCAATGGGATGTGCGGTTCCTGGACCCCTTCCGATCCCATAGCGGATCTTCCACATATGAAAAGACGGCCCACTGTCATCGCGTGCGGCAAACAACACCTCGACAACCGCGCTCTTTGGATATGCCCCAACCGTCCTATCGAGATAGGCTTTGTACGTCCCCATACGGTCTTCTGGTCGCTCCGAACGCGGACCCAATGACAGACTGTCTATGGCCTCAATCAACTGCCCAAGGGCTGTCTGTGGCGGCAGAGCCTCTCCAACAAATCCGAATATGTCCGGATACCGGCGCGACGAAAACAGCTTGCGCCCACTGTCCCATTGCCGCCCCCCACTGTCCCGGAACCTGCTATCTGAACAGAAATGCAGCGTCTCACGTCCGGCATCATCAACCGACTTCCAGCAAACAACAGTGGTCATATGGTCCGCCCCCCTGGCGCTGGCCCGATCTCAATCACGATAATCTTTGACGGCGATGAGACGCGTGCAGCTATGGCGGTCCGATTGCGCCCGGTCAAACGTTCCGCTCCGTTGATCATATCTTCTCCTTTAGCGGATGTCGCAAGACATACTGGTCGCAGGGTCTGTCCTGAACACAAAGGTTGGTTCGAGGAATTGTCCCCTGCCCTATCGGGCATTCCCCGCGGCGCAAAATTCCCCGCCCCTGCCCTTTTGCGCTGCGCTCCACCTGCGGTGTGTTCAGGACATGCGCCCCTGCCATCTGACCATCATTGCAACATCAGCCAAAGGAGCACAGCAATGACAACCAACTGCATCACATTCGAAAACCCGGACATCGAGACCGCAAAGGGCACGGGTTCGATCTCCACCCTGACCTTTGACATCGACATCACAGTCGAGCCCGTCACCAGCGACAACCCGATGGCCCCGACACACCGTGTCCTTGGACGCTCGCCGCGAGGCCGTCTCGTGGAATGCGGCGGCATCTGGAAGAAGCAGAACCGTGACACCGGCGCTGACTACTTCACGTTGTCGATCCGTGATTTCAGCTTCAACGCAAATCTCGGCAAAGCCGCCAATCAAGAAAACCCTGCAGTGCAGGCCGTTATCGCCTGGGGTCCCAAAGAGACCACCTAGGCAGCCTGTTGTGGGCCAGTTTTGGCCCACAACACCTCGGGAGTTTACAGCTGTAAACTCCTCTGACACTATCGACGATGTAGCGGATCGCGGCGCAATAGACACTAAATAGGCAAAAAACCATTGACTTAGTGGCGTGAATCGCAGCTTTTATCCCCAAGTGGCGCGAAAAAAGCCACATTGAGCAAATTGGGGCAACCACATGATTCCCGTGACACCAATCGTTAACGACAGACCATCGGAGCTGGCAACCGATATTTCCGAGCGCCTGACGACAGCGATCCGAGAGCATCTGCTGTCCGCCTTCGCGCCCGACAACACCAAGTCACTGCGCCCGTTCAGCGCACCGGAAGCTGCAGAGCTTCTGGGCGTATCGGGCCAGTTCCTGCGCAAAGTCCACGGAGAAGGCACTCTACCCGAACCTCAGGACATCCGCGGTGGACGCCGCTACTACACTGCGCAAGACATCTGGAATGCGCGGCAAATCCTTGAGCAAACATCACGCAAAAAAGGCCGCTATGTTCCCGGACGAAGGGACGCAGACAAGCTGCAAGTCTGGCAACTGATGAACTTCAAAGGCGGATCAAGCAAGAGCACCACAACCATCCATCTGGCACACTTTCTGGCCCTGCAGGGATACAAAGTCCTTGCGGTCGATCTCGATCCCCAAGGCTCCCTGACATCGATGTGCGGGATCAGCCCCGAAATCGAATTTGACGGCCTGACCGTCTATGACGCCATCCGGTACGATGACCCCGTGCCCTTTGCCGAAACAATCGTTGAAACCTACTTTCCGGGCCTCTCTCTCGCGCCCTCCCGCCTGCTTTTGTCCGAGTTCGAGACGGAATCCGCGGTGAACTCGAGCCCCGATCAGCCGTTCTTCACACGTATCCGCAGCGCGCTTTCGCAGGTTGAAGACCAATATGACATCGTGCTCATGGACAGCCCGCCGCAACTGGGGTTCTTGACCATTTCTGGCATGGCCGCAGCCACCTCCCTCATCGTTCCCCTGACACCCTCCATGCTGGATGTCTCCTCAACCGCGCAGTTCCTTGAGCTCGCAGGCGCCTATATGGGCGTTATCGAAGAAGCGGGCGCTGAGCTGCAATATGATCACTTCAAGTTCCTGATCACACGCGATGAGCCAACCGATGTTCCATCCCAACAACTGACGTCCTTCATGCGGGCGCTGTTCCAAGACCGCGTCATGGGCGCAACCGCACTGAAAAGCACCGCGATCAGTGACGCCACCATGCTCAAACAATCTATCTACGAGGTCGTCAAATCTGAGATGACGCGCGCAACCTATGATCGCGCCCGAAACTCTATGGATGCGATCGGCAAAGAGGTCGAAGCAATGATCCACCAATCCTGGGGGCGTATCTGATGGCGCGCAAATCCCTGCAAGGCCTCTCTGGCATCGCAAAGACAATCGCCGATTCCGGAACCCGTTCAACCGAGCGCAAGCCAAATACCAGCGCACCGGCACTTGGCGCACTCCAGGGATCGCTTTCGGCCATCCGAGAAATCGACCCCAAGCTGATTGACGAGTGGGGGCCGAAGGATCGCTTGGACGGGTTTACAGCTGTAAACTCCGACGAAGACAGCGATGGGTTCGAGGCCCTCAAGAGCAGCATCGAAGAGGGCGGCCAACAAGTGCCGATCCTCGTCCGCCGCTCAAGCGTCGACGGGCGATATGAGATCATCTACGGGCGTCGCCGCCTCAAGGCCTGTCGCGACCTGGGATTAAAAGTCCGCGCAAACGTCGAAGACCTGGATGATGCATCGGCCTTGCTGGCAAAAGGTCTCGAGAATGCAGCGCGACGCAATCTGTCGTTCTATGAAAAAGCACGCTTCGCGGCCGTTATCCAAGCCGCTGGACATGGCACCCAAACGGTGCGGCAGGTCTTAAGCCTCTCTAAATCCGGATTGTCCCACCTCACCAAAGTCACCGAAAATGTGCCGGATGATGTGGGCGATGCGATCGGTGCAGCCCAGAAGTCTGGTCGCCCTAAATGGACAGCACTTGCGGACGCCTTCACTTCCAAGAAGATCACCGCCAGCGCTGCCTTTGCAATCCTATCAAAACTGGATCCTGATATCTCTTCGGATGATCGCCTCGAACGGCTCTTGGCCGAAATCGCGCGGCGCGGCGCGCGCCCGAAAGAGGGCAGGGCGGTTACACCCGCTCCAGGCGTTACGATCAAGTCCAGTAATTCCTCCGTCACCCTTGCCGTCAAAAAAACCGGCAAGGATGCCGCCTTCGGGACCTGGCTCGACCGCCATCTCGAAGAGATCATCACCAAGTCCTACGAAGAGTTTACAGCTGTAAACACGCAGGATGACACCCGAGGCCGAAGCAGAAAGGAGGACGGCGAATAGAAAACCCCCGAAGCCGGAGCTTCGAGGGCTGCAGCGCGTAAGCGCCGTTAGACTAGACACCTAAACGGTAGCAGTCCCCGAATCATCGAACAAGAAAAAACGCTTCCGAGCGCATGGGAATTTTTTGTCTGCCGACAAAATCATGAGAACATTGACAGGACTGGCTCCACAAGGAGCCCACTCGCCGAGGCATTCGGCGGGGCAGGAAAGTATTGCCCCAACAAAATGGTCACTCCTACAGGTGATTGAAGATATCCGAGAGCCTTTGGGCCTCAAAGGCACGTCGATCTCACTCTTGCGGGCAATGATTTCCTTCATCAAAGGCAATCACATCACCGCTGCGGGTGACGACGGGCATGTCTGCTTTGCGTCTAATGCCGCTCTGGCCAAACGAGCCCATGTGAGCGTTCAAACCGTGGAACGGCACATCGCCAAACTCGTCTCCCTTGGCCTTCTGACACGCCGCTCCAGTGCAAACGGCAAGAGGTGGGCCCGACGCGACAGGAATGGCCGGGTTGTGCTGGCCACAGGCCTTTCATTGTTGCCCCTGTCTGAGCGATTTGCAGAATTTCTTCAATTAAATCAGACACATCAAGACAATTTGGCAAAGCTCAGCCTTCTGCGCGACAGATGTGTCATCGCGCTTTCGAAACTCAAGACCTTTCTTCCAAGCCGTTCGGACCTTGAGAGCTTTTTCCAGACAGCTCGCAATCTTTTGCGCAGGCGTGTTCCCGCACAAGCTTTGTCGACCCTGTTGCATGATATAACACAAGAACTTCAAAGCCTTACTGGAGAAAAAGCGGAGAATTTGAGGGGCACAGACCCCGAAATTGAGGGGCACAAAGAACCTCAATTGAATCAGTCAGTAAAAAAAGAAGATTCTTCCCAGATTGAAGTATCCACAAATGAGATGGAGCGCGCCTATCCCAGACTCTGCGCAGAACTGAGAACTGCGAGGGACCAGAGCGACTGTGAGCGCAGAATGGGTGACATCGCAAGCCAACTCAATTTGGGCAATCTCTGGTTCGAGATCAGGCTTCTGGGCCCAGCCAAAGCATTCATGACCTTAGGATACCTTCTGGAACGCATAGAAAGCATAGATAAACCGCGTGGTTATGCGTTTCACCTACTTCAAGGCCTGAACGCTGGAACCATTTCCTGGAAGACCTTGCTCAAGTCACATCAGCGCAAAGCCTCTCATGGCAATGAAAGGACCGTCTCTGCGTCACAGCCGATCTAGCAATGCACCAATGCCACCAAGACCTGGCATTGCCGGACCCACAAGCCTTGTTGCGCAAAAAGGTCCTATCCTCCGGTCATTGCCAAATATGCGACCGAGCCTGCTTTGAGACAATGCGGCAGCGCATAACGACGATCCGGAGTGGCGATGTTTGGACGGCCGCTCTTGGGATCCGCAATCCATATCAGACCCATACTTTGGCTTTGCGCTCAACGAAGGCTTCAAATGATCCCAAGCTAGCGGGGTAGGGGGACTGCCTGACACTCCTCCGCTTCATCTCCATGCGAGCGAGGGGGAGCGCGGGTTTGGCGGATGGCGCATCCTGCGCAATGGCCTGCCCGCTCCGTTCGCTGACGCTCCCGCGTTGACCATGCGCAGGTTGCTGTACCCATCCGCCATTTCTTCCCGCGTCCCGCATGGGGATGAAACACTGGAGGATCACATGGCAAAGCCCGATATCTACACCCGCATAACCGAGAAGATCATCGCCGATCTCGAGGCAGGTACCAAACCATGGCACAAGCCTTGGAACGCCGAAACGCTCGCCGGCCGCGTTACCCGACCCCTGCGCCATAATGGGATCGCCTATCGCGGACTGAACATCATACTGCTCTGGGCAGCGTCAGTCGCACATGGGTACGGTTCGCAGACCTGGATGACCTATCGCCAAGCTCACGAACTGGGAGGCCAAGTTCGCAAGGGGTCCAAAGGCCATCTGGTCATCTATGCAAATAAACTGCGCAAGACCGAAACGGATGCTACTGGAAAAGATTGCGAAATCGAGATCCCCTTCATGAAGGGTTATACAGTCTTCAATGTGGATCAGATCGAGGGTCTGCCAAAACACTGTTGTGCTAACGCTCAACAAGATCCTGTCATTGTCGAGCGAGATGCGATCGCTGAGCGGTTCTTCACCGCGACGCAGGCTGACATTCGTCATGGCGGCAACCAAGCCTACTACGCTGTCGAGCCAGATTATGTGAAGATGCCGCCCATTGAAGCTTTTGAGGCGCCTGAGGCCTATTATGCAACGCTTGCTCACGAGATAACGCACTGGACCCGTCACCCCGAGCGACTTGATCGCTGTTTTGGTCGCAAACGCTGGGGCGATCATGGCTATGCCAAAGAAGAACTGGTCGCTGAACTTGGCGCTGCTTTTTTGGCTGCCGATCTGGGGATTTCCCCAGAACCGCGTGATGAACATTCATCCTACATTGCCCACTGGTTGAGTGGGCTTCGCAACGATAAGCGCTTCATCTTTCAAGCTGCAGCGCAGGCGCAACGCGCTGTGGATTACCTGCATGGTTTGCAGCCAACCGCTGATGAGGCCGCCGCTTAGGCGGTCTCTCCCTAAGCCTCATTCTCATTTGAAGAATGGTTGCAGCTGCCGAGAATCCCGAAAAGGCGTATCGTGTCGCACTGCGGAGGGATTGCGGTTTCCTGGCGCAAGGACGACGGTGATACCTGGTAGGCTAATATGGGGTGTGACATGGCAGGTTTTTTCAAATGGCTTTTTGGAACATCCGAACCCAGCTCGACAAAATTGCCTGAACCAGAGCGCACGAGGTCCCGCCAACAGGCTCGCGTTGATCCACAGCCCTTAACTGCCCGCGTTGCGGATCTTTCATTGCCCGGCAACCGTTACTTCACAGAACTTGAGAAACTCACGTCGTCAGTTACCGCAAAAGACTATCCAGCTGCTGCAGCCGCCGCGCGGGCGAGCCTGCCGCTGTTGCGCTGTTGGCTTGAGGATAAGCGCGGCGATGGGGAGCGGCTCGATATCAGCATACCCGCCCTCTCACAGGGTGGAACGATGATGGCTATTGTCGGAGACAAAGATGGACTTTCCGAATTGCGAGAGCTGGTGCGGGCCTTTGAGTATCTCAAAGACTACCGTGGTGAAGCGGAAGATCATTTCCGCGATCTCGAACTGTTTGACCAGATCCGAGGGGTTGTTCGCGCAAAGCCAGGCGTGCTTCAGAACCGCATGAAGACTGAGCTCGGGATTGATGACGGACGCAATGCCAGCCGATTGGTGTCCTATCTGGAAAAGTCAGGTGAAATTCAGCGTGCCAAAAGCGGTAAGACGTATGAACTCTTCATGGCTGATTTTGCAGTGCCCGCAACGTCGGCTGAAACCATTTACACCGAACCAGCCACACCCGGCTCCCATCGACAGGAAATGCACGCGGCCCGCCCACGCGAACTTGACCCCAAACGTGTGAGAGTTGTGCCTCTTCCCCCTTCACCTGCAGCTTGGAAGCATAAGGTCGTTCTTCCCACAACACAGGAAGCCTTTGCCGACCCAAATGGTGCCTGGGACGAGATCACAATCGAGTCAATTTCTAAGGCTGATCGGCCTGATCCTGCCTTTCGTAGGCATTTCAGTACGCGCCGTGGAGCCCTATCGTTCGACGATCTAGCGAAGGCAGACGCAAGCCTTGGCGCACCCGGTGCCGTGATGTTCAGCAACATGAAAGGCCAGCCCTCGCCACCAGAACCCCTGTTTCGTGATCCCTATCACATCGCGGTGCATCCTGAAGGTGACGGGTTCGCCACGCGCTCGAAAAGCAATGTCCTCACAGTCTATGATCGGGACCTGAAGGTCGACTTTGAAACAAATCTATCGCGCGTGCTGGAAGTCGCCGCAAACCAGGAGCGCTTGGGGATGGGGGAAAGTGAGGCACATCGCGCGCTTCGCTGCATTGCACTCACACCGGAACGGGACCGCTATTTGTTTACCCATGTCGATGAAGCATGGTGCGTTTCGCGCGACGGCAAATGTCTCTGGGGCTTACGTATGCCTGCGAAAGCGCCCACGCGGATTCGGGTGGGTGGTGCCCAGTTTGGAGCAGCGACAGACATCGCCGATTCACTTGCGGTGATGGGGCTCAAGATGCCAGTGACGCCTGATGAAATTCGCACGCGATACCGGCAATTGGTGCGTGAGTTGCATCCTGATGTTAATCCGGGGAGCGAAGAACGGATGAAGGCCGTCAATGTCGCTTCCGAGCGGTTGACCGGTTTGGAACCTGACCAACTCGATGGCAGTGTGGCAGGGGAGTTGGGTTTTGAGTTTGTCATCAGCTTCGGCCCGGTCGCACAAGCAGACTGGATTTATGCCGCAGCGTTCTCCGCAAACGGTGAAACTGCGCTTCTTGGCACTTATGGCGGGCGTGTTGTTCGTGTAGATGCCGAAGGCAGGCCGATCATGATTTATGATGTCGGATCCGTTCCGGTTCGTATCATTGAGACAAGTCAGTATCTCTACGTGATGACTGCCACGCGGCTCTATGTGCTAGATGATGACAGTCTTGTTGCGTTGGTGGATTGTACTGCCAAATGTGATCTGCTCGTAGGAGGCGGATTGGTTGTTCTAATCGAGGCCAAAGGCGTTCGTGTCTTTACCGAGGACGGTCGCGCAGTCGGCCTGGCCCTGACAAAGGCTCCGATCCGACGCGCCTATGTCGATGACGACACCCTGGTCGTCGAAACTCGGACGCAACGTGGGCGATTCCGGCGCAGTCATTTGTCTCGCTGAAGTTCGCACCATTTTGCCGGCATGCGCGCGCTGAATGATCCGATTGTCGTCAGCGCGGTTTGAATGTCCGTTAACGCGTGCCCTTGATCAGGTTTGCGGCCACTTTTTGTCTTGGCTATGACGGTTCGCTCACTTTTGGCCAGTCGTGCTCCTTGCGTTTTCTTACAGATGCAATCTCCGTGACCTGACCCCGCTGTCGGTCGCGTGAAGGCTCCCTTCAAGCAGAACTTTCCCCTGTCCGCTTCGCGGTCATTCCGCGCGGAGCAAAGTTCAGCCTGACAGCAGGTTCGGACGGTCACGGTCTCTCGTTTGCATCGAAAACGAAAGGAGATCGACATGACCAAGTATTACACCGTTACCACACCCGACACCGGCAAAGATGGCAAAACCCGCTTCCACAAGGTGGGCGTCGCCTTCCCTCAGAACGAAGGCGCGAAATCCTTCATGACGATTCAGCTCTTCGCAACACCGGTCAATGGTGAGCTCGTCCTCTTTGAGCCGAAACCTGACAGCGACGACGGCCAGGTCACCGAGTGATCCGCCCTCGGGAGAGGTCCTTGCCTCTCCCACAACGCCTCACCGACATCTAAAAAAGGACAGACACCATGGACCTTCTGCCCCAAAGTATTCTCGACCAACTCGCCGCCAATGGCCGCGCTAATCAGATTCGGATCGAAGCAGGTGAAGACACGATCGATTTCGATCCAGTCGTCAAGCTTTTCACCCCGGACGGGGGAGCCACTTGGCTCCTCTCTGAAACCGACCCGGACGATCCAGACATCGCTTTCGGACTTTGCGATCTCGGCCTTGGTTACCCCGAACTGGGTTCGGTCCGGCTCAGCGTCCTAAAGGCGCATCGTGGCCGACTTGGTTTGCCGATCGAACGCGATCTTCACTTTGCAGCGAAGGCAACACTGAGCGCCTATGCTGAGCGGGCCCGGAAAGCTGGAGGAATCGTTACATGAGCACGAATATCCGACCCGAACATATCAGTGCTTTCGAGGCATTCACGTCCGGTCAGTTCGACAATTTCGCACTGTTCTCCTGCTTTCTAGGTGAGGAGCCTGTGGTGGCAATCGTCGCGATTGCTCCACGACAGAACGAGAATGACGACTACCAGATAACACCGCTTTTCGTGAGCGTCACCGACGCTATGGTTCTTACAGATCACGAAGGAACTGCAGCCTGATAGGTGGAAGGATGAGCAGCGCCTCAAGTGAGGGCTGCTCCTCTTTTTGGGATTTCGTTACGGCGGGTGTTTGAAATTCAGCGCTTGGACGTTCCCTGTTCTTTTTCATCTTCTGCCTCTGCCACGATTTGCAATTCGAGCTAAGGCATTTTGGTGCCTCGCACCCTTTGGCCGCTCGGCTTGCAAAGGAATACAAGGCTGCCAAGAACTCAATCATCGAAAGTATATTATTGACGTTTAGGTATAGTATCGTATGATGAGTGCAGCCTTGTATGAAGGTGGCAGGAAATAGGGGGGCTTTCTTCCGCATGTCCCAGGCGAAACGACTTACTGAGCTCGAGAAGATGAAGATCGTGCGCGAGGCTGCGGATGGTGTCTCATCATCCTTGTTGGCGGAGCGGTTCGGAGTAACATCGCGGGCCGTCCGCTACGTTGTTAAAGCGGATGCGGAACGCCAAAAGGACACGGCTGTGGCGACTGCTGCTGTCACCGTGAAGCTCACGCCCGAAGAACTTCAAACGTTCGATGCGGTGCTCGCCTCTGCCGGACTAGAGACCCGCGCTGAAGGGCTGCGACGGCTCATTCAAGCGGCGGGCGGGACCTTTGTTCCAGACGTGCAGTTGGCCGCTGAGATGGCGCACTATCGGGCGTCTCTGCACGAAGTCGGCAACGGTATTGCGCAGATCGCAAAGCAGATGACGCAAGCGAACCGGATGGGGCAGGGGGCAGGTCCCGAGTTTTCCGAGCTTCGTCTCGCCCAGATGCGCGGGCTGGCACGCTTCATTCTCGACAGTGCCGATGAGATCGACCTGCTCGTCCGCCGCCGTCGGGACGCGATGCAACTCGAAGCGACTGCCGCATTGAGGGAGTTTGCGCATGCGGCTGAATGATGCCGTCGACGCGGTTACCGGTGAAGTCTTCCAGGATGGCTGGAGCCGCATCCGGGGTTCGATGCAAGGACTGCACGTGTCCAAGCAGCGGCAGCTTGTTCGGGCTGCAGCCGGGCACCGTGCGGCAGTGTTCAAAGCGATCCGAGGTGGGGGAACAAATACCAAATCAGAACTGTCAAACCAGCTCGGATATCTGACCACCAAGTCTACCCATATTGTCGACAGCAGCGGGTTTCTGGATGGGAAATCCAAGCTCGACAACCGCGAAATCAAAGATTTGACAGAGCGCTTTGCCAAACGGTGGAGTGCAGGGTTCAAACCTAAGCTTGGACAGACGACGCATATGCTGATGTCATTTCCTATTGGAACGGATGGAGAGGATGTACGCGACATCGCTTCGGATGTTGCGGACCGGTTCTTCCAGACTGAAGACGGACACTTTGATTACATCATCGCCGTCCACGAAGACCGCGATCATCCCCATGCACATATCGTACTGAACCGCCGGTCGCAGGAGGGGGAGTTCTTCTATTTGGCGCGCAACCATCGGTTCAATTACGACGACTTCCGGTTGGCGATGGTCGAAGAAGCCGAGAAATACGGGGTGCGTCTTGAGGCCACTCGTCGCATCGATCGCGGTGTCGTGCATTACCCGCCGAGGACGCGCGAGGTCTATGCCGCCAAGAACGAGGGGCGCGAGGCGGAGCAAAGAGACCGCGTCGGTCCGGATTTGGAACGTGCTTTGGCCGTGATCGCAAACACCCGAGAAATATACCAGTCGCTGGCGGCAGAGGCGTCGCGCGAGAACCGGGACGATATCGCGGACGCATTGTTCCGTGCCGGCGAAGTGATGGCGCAGGGCGGGCGGCTCAACTTGGAAGGAGGCATCTATATGGCAGAAGAGCAGAGCTTTGACGACCTGAAAACCCGCTATGCGGATCAGGTTGCGCGGATCCAAGGGATGATCGCAGAGACGCAAGAGGTTCAGCGTCCGAAGTTGGAGAAGAGCCTCAACGAGATTCAAGCGCGTCTGGCACATATGCAGCCACTGGGGCTGCGGTCCGTGACGCTGACAGAACGACCGTCAGAGGGCGGGGTCTACTCTGAGGAGAACATCGAACGCGAGCGGCTGGATCGCCTGCAAGACCCCGAAGTACGGGCGCAGGTCGACACGGCGTTGCGTGGCACCGGCATAAGCACAGGTGTCGTCGTGGCCCGCATGGAGGCAGGTGCGCAAAATGCAGCGCTCGAACGGCAGTGGATCGCGGATGATCTGGCGCGGGTTGCTGAAACGGACGGGCTCAATTTGGAACGTCGTGCGGATCTTGAGCAGGCGCGAGAAACCCTCAATCGCGTCCATGTGCAATTGGGGATCACTCTGGAGCGCGAGCAGGTATTGCGCGAAGACGGGGTGATTGAAGAGTTCCGAGAAGACTTGTTCGATCGCAACAGCGTCACGGCACGAGAGGTCGGGCAGGAAATCGCGACCGGACCCAGCACGACTGCAGAACTACAAAGTGTCGTTGCAGATGAGAGGGGCGGCAATCTGTCATCGCCCTTCGCCGATGACGACGCGCGGTTCAGCTACCGTGAAGCGGTTGAGCGGGAGTTGGATGATGCGCAAGTGGCTGCATTGCGAAACGGCGATGCGGATGTCCTCAAGGCCCAGATCGAAGATCGCCTTGACCGACTCTATGCGGCGAAAGCCTATCTGCAATCGGACGCAGCGACGGCCAATTCTGAGGCCGCGCGGGCCGTGGTCGAAGAAATTGCAGATCGCGAGTATGAACGCGACCGCGCTGATCTTGTCGATGGTGAAACCGATCGCGGCCAAACACACTGATGGGACCCATGGGCAAAACCCGGCTCGCGATCGGGGTGGTCTCGGTCACGCTGGTCGCCATCGCCATCGGCTATGTGATCGCATCGGCGGTACTGACATTCCGGGACATGGGCTTCGGGGCTGAGATCGATTTTTTCTACATCGCCAAGAACTATCTGGCGCTGCGGGCGTTCCGACCGGACGATTTCCAACTGATCAACCTGATCATGGGCGGGGCAGGGGTGGCAGGCCTTTTGTTGAGCCTTGCCATGTCCGGCTCGGCGCTCACCCGCTTCGGCTACACCCATTGGCAGACACGTCGCGAGATGAAGCGCAACGGGTTCTTCGGCAAACCCGGCACCGGCTTTGTGATCGGCAAACTTGGAAAGCCAAAGTCCAAGGCGCCGATTCTCTGCTCGACGACGTTCCCCCATGCCCTGATCGTGGCCCCGACGGGACGAGGCAAGACGACTGGTTTTGTCATCCCGAACCTGCTGACGTGGCAGGGTTCAGCTGTGACCTTGGATGTGAAGGGGGAGTGCTATGAGGCGACCGCGCGCCATCGGGCGGCGCAGGGTGATAAGGTCTTCCGGTTTGCCCCGACGGACTGGGAGGGACAGCGAACCCATCGCTACAACCCGCTTCTGCGGATCAATGATTTGAAGGATCCAGCGCGTCAGCAGATGGAGTTGCAGCTCTTGGCAACGCTGTTTCTGCAGAACGACAATGATCGCGTCCAAGGTCTTTTGAAGGGCGGGATTGATCTTTTTGTTGCGGCCGGATTGCTGGCCTTCCAGCGTAAGAAGCCAACCTTAGGTGAAATCTACCGCATCTCAGCCTCGGGCGGGAACAAGCAGAAGGAATATCTGGCTAGATCGCATGAGGTTGAGAATAAGGCGGCGAAGCTAATATTTACGCGGCTTGCCTCTACCAACAATGATACGCTGACGTCCTATGTGTCGCTGCTGATGACGTCAGGTTTGGACCAATGGCAGAACCCGGCAATTGACGAGGCCACGGCTGTATCGGACTTTGACTTCCGCACGATCCGTAAGAAACCGTTCAGCGTTTATCTCGTTGTTCAACCGTTGATGGTGAAACCTCTTGCACCGCTTATCCGGTTGCTGTTCTCCGACCTGCTTTCAGCAATGCAGGAGAAGGAACCGGGGCCGGACGAGCCGTGGCCGGTCATGATCATGCTCGATGAGTTCAACCGATTGGGAAAGATGCCGATCGTAGCGGAAAGCATCGAAGTCTTGCGCCATTATCGAGGGCATCTCGCCGTGGTTACACAAACGATCCCTGCCATTGATGAGATTTATGGAGAAAACACGCGTCGGGCTTTGCAGGGCAATGCGGGTGTGAAGCTCTATCTCACGCCTTCAGACGAAAAGACGGTCGAGGAGCTGAGTAAAGCGGTCGGGAAGACGACGAAGACCGTGGTCACCAAATCGCGTTCGATTGGGAAAAACCCTTTTGAGGGGAGGAGTCAGTCGACCAGGACAGAAGAGACGTCCTTGCTGCCAGAAGACGAAGCGCGCCGGTTGCCGCTCGATGAGATCGTCGTGGTGGTAGACGCACAAATGCCAGTGCGGGCCAAGCGGATACAGTTTTTCGATGATCCTTTCTTCAAGAGTATACATGCGGCGCAAAGCGGTGAGATGCCTGTTCCCTGTGGACCAGAAGACAGACCGAGCGGCGATGATGCAAGATGTGATGGAGCTGCAACGCAAAGCACAGCAGGAGTTTGTAGTACTTCTGAAATAGAAGCTGGCGAGGCTCCGTCACGGCGTCCCAAACCAGTTGCGACAACGGCAAAACGACGACGTGCCCAGCCCCAAGCGCGCGCAGCAGTTATTGCAGACGATCGGCGGCAGCTTGAGATGGATTTCGACGCGCAGGCGCACTTGGAGCTCGATAGTCCGTCTGCAGAAGACGTCAGTCAGGTCGAACTCGCTCTAAGCGATCTCGAGCAGTTAGAAGGCGAGGTTACCAAGATGGCGGAGGGCACCAACACGGCAAGCGAGAACGTCGGTGTTGGCTAAGCGGTCATGGGGCTAGGCGCAGCAAAGGCCTCGAATGAGACCACTACTGCCGTTGCCATGAACGAAGTGATTGCCCGCTTTTGGGTTGCCGACCGTAGATGTTGGTCATCGACAGCGACAATGGCGCACGGAGTCCATCAACTCTGCCAATACCGAGGATTTGGCGCGACAGAGCGCGAATTTGGCGAACAACCGCAGGACCGCCACCTGCCGCATGCGTAAGTTCGGTCCATCATGGAAAGGACTAAAAAATGAGACTCACACAGCTGGCATCAACCACAGTTGCGACCGCCCTTCTCGGGGGGGCGGCTTTCGCGCAGGAGACCATGGATACGGCGCAGCTCGACGCGCTCGTCACAGGCAACACACTCTATGTCGACATTCCGGCCGGCGCGCCGGGTGCGCCCGATGGCGGCACCGCGCCTATCTACTATGGCGTGGACGGGTCTGCCGCGGCGCAGCTGCCCGCCGGACCAAAACTGGTCGGGACATGGGCGCTCGATGGGGACCGATATTGCATCGACTGGGATAACGGACCGCAGAACAGCTGCACGCAACTAATGCGCAGTGCCGACGGTTTCGTGGTGATGGACGCCACCTTGGGCGAGCCGCGCGGTCTCGTCACCCGGATCGCCGTCGGCAACCCCGAAGACCTCTAAGGAGTGCATCATGAAACTCATCACCGTCGAGGCCGCTTTCGCCGCCTCCGATCTTCAAGCCGCCCTGACCTTGTTCGAGGACCAGGCAGACACCGTTCGCAAAATGGATGGTTGCCGTCACTACGCGCTGTTCACCAGGCCGTCCGGCGATGGTGTCGCGATCCTTCAACACTGGGATAGCATGGAGGATTTTGATGCCTATCGCGCGAGCGAGGCCTTCGCCACGCTCGGCCAAGGTCTACGCCCCATCATGACGGCTCCGCCCGTGACCGTGGTGGCGGTGTTTGATACTCAGTAGAGAATGACCGAACGGGAAAATGCCGCCTTTTGCTACTTTCAAGATATCGAGCCGCGTCCTCCCTTGGACGCGGTTTTCGAGCGTGATTACCTGCTTTACGCCGTGCGCGGTGCGCTGCGCCTGAATGTGGACGGAGCGAGCTGGCTGCTACCGCCATCTTTCGCCGCATGGATACCAGCCGGAACCGCGTTCCGAGTCGACCTCGACCACCCCGTGACGAGTTGCTCGGTTTTGACTCGACCGGGCTTCTGCATGGCCTTCCCTTCGGCGACGAGCGTCTTTCAGATGTCAGCCCTCGCGCGTCACATGATCCAGCATTGTAGCGATTGGGGGCCAGACAATAGCCATCCGGACGAGGCCGAGGGGTTTTTCGAAGCACTACTGAACGTCTGCGCAGGGCTTGTGCCGCGCTCGGTCGATGTCAAGCGACCCTACGCCAGCGATCCTGGTTTGCGGCGGGCCATCGGGATCACCGAGGATCGACTGGCGGACAGCCTGACGGCCGGAGACGTGGCACGCGCGGCCAATCTGTCGGAACGTACGATGCAGCGGCGTTTCGCGAAGGATGTCGGCCTGTCGTGGTCGCAGGTTCTGACCCGCGTTCGTATGATCCGTGCAGTCGAGCTGCTGTCCGACGACTCTCTGTCGGTCATCGAAATCGGCGCGGCTTGCGGGTTCAACTCCCTCAGCGCTTTCAACAAAGCGTTTCGAGCATTCGCGCAAATGACGCCGTCAGAGTATCGCAAGTCCCTAAGGGCCTGACTTGATGGCTGCACCAGCCATTCTTCCACAGTAAATCGGACAAAAGGTTGAAAACTCTGAAGTCGTCGTCTTGGCGAGCGAAATGGCGCTCCAGAGATCCATTCAAACGGCCAACGCAGTGAACCAACCGCGCTGCCGGGTCGTATGACAGAAGTGCCCACGTGATGAAATCAGTAAACTTGCATCATGCACCATCGGGTACTACGGGGTCTGTGCCGACCTTCGCCGCCACCGGATCGGCAAGACAAAGCTGTCATTAATTGCTTCTTGACCATCGACAGCATGAATCAACAGAGATATTTCGATAGTCTGGCTTCGAAGTCGATTGGTTTCCGTCGCTATCCGACAGCAGCTACAAGGCATTGAGTCCCCAAATACAAAGACCCAAGCGATCCGCACGTGAAGCCAAGAATGCGGATGAACGGAATGCCTGTATAGTACAAAAGCACAAAAGCGGCCCGTCCGAAGACAATGATTGCTGCCGCGAGCGCTGGACCCTCACCGGTGACGCCCAAAAACGCCGCGCCTGCCAATACCGGAACGATGTAAGCAGCAGACTCGACCTGGTTTTGGTAGGCGCGCTGAATTCGTA
Organism: uncultured Paracoccaceae bacterium; assembly: GCA_947503925.1. Classification (GTDB taxonomy): domain Bacteria; phylum Pseudomonadota; class Alphaproteobacteria; order Rhodobacterales; family Rhodobacteraceae; genus Yoonia. The sequence goes on from CANNFQ010000011.1 coordinate 138,173, forward strand.
GGCCTAAGGCGTCTCGTTCGACAATCGGGCGGTTGGAAGAAAAGCCGTAGCCAAAGCCCTGACTGATGTAGGCATAAGCAATCTCAATGGTGAGCGCGGTCATTTTGACAAGCGCAAAGCCGATCAGTGCAAGTTCAAAACTCATATCTTTTGTCTTTCTTCTGTGTTCAGGCGGTTAAGCCATTGGTGTCAGCGCGATGATGGTTGATTTTGTCTGATCGGTTGCGGCTTGGCGTGCTTCAATCAGCGGAAGGTAGTCGGGATCGGCGTACCAAGCGTCCAGCGCGGCCTGTGAAGGGAAGCGCAGAACCGCCATGACGCTGGCTTTGAGTGCTCCCTCAAGCGCAGTCAATTGAGGAGTGGCGACAATGGTTTCGACACCGTGCCGATCGTTGATCGCCTTCAAGGGGGCGACATAGCCAACCTGAAAGTTGGTCATGTCTTCGACGCGAAGGGATGCGACGAGGAAAACAGGGGTTTGTGTGCTCATTTTTCACTCCTCAGCTCGGCAACCGGTCGACCCAATCGCGCAGGGCGCGACCGATGGCTTCAGGGTGATCTTCCTGAATGAAGTGAACGCCGGCGCCGAGGAACACATCCTCCAGATTTGACGCGTTGGCCTTCACGTATTCAACAACCGGCGGAGGCATCAATGCACCGGGTGCAACGTGAAACATTAGCTTGGGCATATCGGTGGAATACAGCCAATCACCATTGGCCGTGATCACTTCAGCGGTGTCCGCAGGCTCGCCAGCAATGGGAACCTGTCGTGGCCAGACCAAGGTGGGTTTGCGGCTTTCAGGCGTTGGGAACGGTGCCCGGTAGTTGTCTAAGACCTCTTGCGAAAGCGGTGTTGCGACAGCCATTTTGCCCAAAACTTCTTCGACAAAGAAATTGCCCTGCAAAACCGCTTCTTCGCCAGCCGGCGAGCGCAACAACCCAAAGAGTTGCGCACTTGGCTCCCCCATCGCCTCAAGGCTTGGCGCGGGAAGCGCGGGCGGAATACCGGCCTCCATGAAAGCCATTGCTTTCACGTTGCCTTCGTTTAGACGCGCGTATCGCATCCCCAAGACTGAGCCCCAATCATGGATGACTAGGGTGATGTCCTGCAATCCGAGAGCTTCAATGAATCCGTCGAGGTATTCCGCATGGTCAGCGAACGTGTAGTCGATGTCAGGCTTGTCACTGTCGCCCATGCCGATGAGATCAGGGGCAATTGCACGATATTCTGATGTTACCGCTGGGATGCTGTCCAGAACGAACGGGATGATGTTGCGCCAAAGGTAGGACGATGTCGGGTTCCCATGCAGAAAGAGAACAACCGGCCCATTTCCTTCATCGACATAGGCCATCTGTGAGCCGTTTACTTCGACGAACTTCTTTTCGAACGGCATCTCTGCAGAAGGAGTAAACCCTTCTGCGAGCGCAGGAAGCGCAGTTGCGAAGGCGACTGCCGCTACGGTCCCTTGCAAAGCGGTACGGCGAGAAATCTTGAGGGTCATACGTCGTCTCCTTGTGAGGTGTGAAAGGTCGATCAATCGGCCTTGTCGGTCAAAAATGTGCGCAGTTCACGCACGAGCGCGTCGGGCTCGTCGTCTTGCAGGTAATGACGCGCCGTTTTGAACTCGGTGACGCCAGCCTGAGGCAAACGTTTCTTCCAGGCGGCCAATGCTCCGATTGGGATCAGCGGGTCCTTCAGCCCCCAAAAGATATGGGCCGGACCGTCAAACAGTTCGACATAAGGACCTGTTTCTTCGAGCAGGGTCTTGGCCGCCGGATGCGCGGTATTGGTCGGGATCATGCGCGGAAACGCCATGACACCGGCGCGTTCCGAACTACTCCGGAAAATGTCGCGGTAAGCCCGCTTCGCGGCACCCTGACGCCTTGTCGCTGTGGCCATAGTCATGACCTGCCGCTCAAAGAACCCCAAACGGCGCACCATAAAGTCGCCCAGACCTTTGGACCGCATCATGAGGAGCGGTGGGGGCAGTTTGAGTTTTTCCGGGTTCATCCCGTCGACCGGTGGGTAAAACCCAAATGTGTTCATCACCACTAGCGCCTTGATGCGCTCGGGATGACGGGCCGCGACGCCTAGGCCAATTGGGCCACCCCAGTCTTGCATCACTAAGGTGATGTTATTGAGGTCAAGCCGGAGCACCAAAGCTTCGAGATGATCGATGTGGGCCTTCAGCGTATAGGAGGCTTCGTCATCAGGTTTGTGAGACAGACCGAAGCCAATATGGTCAGGCACGACGATGCGACGCTCTGTTGAGAGGCCCTTTACCAGCGCGCGATACAGGAATGACCATGATGGATTGCCATGCACTGCAAGCACCGTAGAGCGCTCATTCTGTGCACCCTCATCGAGGTAGTGCATTTGACCCATTGTCGTCTGAGTAAAGTGGGACGCGAATGGATACTCGTCCTCAAGCCCCAGCTCCTTGATGCGTGGATGCACGTCTTTGGATGTGTCGAGCATAGGAGTCTCCGAACCAAGATTGTTGCGTTGGTTCAGAATTATCATCGCAAATTCGCAACATCACGGAGTATGTTTGCAGACAATTGGTGCGTTTTTGCGGCGGGCCTACGCCTCGCCGATCAGACGCTTCCGATGTTTGCGCAAAACGGCCTCTGCAAAGCCCATGAATGCTTGAACACGCGCGGTCTGGCGCAGATCGTTATGTGTGAGCAACCAGATGTCGCGGCTTTTGACAGGCGCTTTCTTGCCCGCGCGCTGTAGGTCCGGGTCTGCGTCACCAAACAAGCATGGCAGGATCGCAAGACCTAAGCCTTCCCGTGCTGCCGCGTGTTGCGCCGGGATAGTCGGGAACACGCCCCAAACGGGGTTGTTCGGGAACTCAGATGTCCGCACCCATTCCGGCGCACCTTGCGTCGCCGTCCCCCAACCAAGCCAGCGATATGATCTTGGATCACGCGACAGATAGGCGGGCGTGGCGTATGCCGCCTCTGTATATGCATAGAGGCGTTTGCCTACCAAAGTGTCCGGCGGGTTGTTGTCCAACCTGACGGCAAAATCCGCCTCACGCCGTGCAACGTCCCGGATCGACAGTGACGTATCAAAGCGCAACTCGATCGACGGGTGTTGAGCGGTAAAACCTGGCAACTCTGGCATGAAGAGCATGTTGAGCAACGGCTCGGGCATCGTGACGGTCAAGGGACCGGCCAGTTCGTCGTCAAGGCCAGCGATGCTGCGTTCCGCATCCATCAATGCATCGCTAAAGGTCTGCGCGACTCGGTACAGGGTCTCTCCGGCAGAGGTCAGAAGCAATCCGTCTGGCGTTCGGTTGAACAGACTCGTACCGAGGCCTTCTTCCAGCGAGTCGACCCTTCGACCAACCGTGGTGTGATGGACACCAAGAGCTTCCCCCGCCGCACGAACTGTCTTGTGCTGAACGACAGCGCACAGCGTTTTGATGTCTTCCCAGTCCAAGCCAGCCTCGCATTTTTGCACCACTTAGATGCTAATACGCTACGTGATCTTGCGAAAAGGCACCAGTAGTCTTGCGGGGACACTCGCTTCGAAAGGACAAGCTATGCCAACCACCGCACAATTTGACACGCTTGGAGGTCCCGAGAAAATCGAGCTAGTCGAATTATCCATTCAGCCGCCTGCGGATGATGAAGTGCAAGTCCGCATGCGCGCGGCAGGCCTAAATCGGGCAGAGCTGCTTTATGTCGCTGGTCACTATCTCGTCGAGCCACCAATCCCGAATGCGCCCTTGGGTGCTGAAGGCGCTGGAGAAATTATTAGCGTCGGTTCAGGTGTTACGAAGTTCGCTGAAGGTGACAGAGTCTGCGTGTTACCGATGATGGATTGGGCAAAATATGGCACCCTGGCCGAAGTTGTTAACGTGCCAGCTTATGCTTTGGAACGGATTCCTGACGGCATTGGTTTCGAGGATGCAGCTGCGTTCTGGATGGCTTTTGCCACAGCCTACGGTATGATCGTTCAAGCGGGCGAGATGCCCATTAACGCTGCGGACAGATCCGTCGTGATAACAGGGGCAAGTTCGAGTGTTGGGACCGCCGCCTTCCAGATACTCAAGCAGATCGGTGCGAGCGGTATAGCAACCACCAGATCGCAGAAGAAAGTTGCCGACCTCAAAAGTGCGGGCGCGGATCATGTGATAGTCACGGACGACGACGATATTAGTGCCCGCCTCAGCGAGATCACAAAAGGCAAGGGTGTGGACCTTGTCTGCGACTCGGTCATCGGAGACATGATCGCGCCCGCCGCCGAAGCCCTTGTCCCCGAGGGAAATATGGTCCTAATGGGGTTTCAGTCAGGAGAAATTCCGGGGCTGCCGTTCTATCCGATTCTGACGAAAGGTATCACGATCAGAGGCTTCCATTTGGTCTGGCACCTTCTCGATCACGCAGACCGCCGCAAAAGAGCGGTCGATTCCCTGAGCCCGCTCTGGGCCAGTGGAGAGCTTAAACCCGTAATCGATCGCGTTTTCCCGCTCTCCGATGTCTCGGACGCCTATGCGTACATGGCAACCAACAACCATCTGGGAAAGATCGTCATACAAATCTGATAGTACCGGCCCATTCCTGCCGTTGCCGACATAGTTGAGCGCCGCGGCGCAGCTTCACCAGACCGAACTTTCGCTGCAGTCGCGAAATCGATTGTGTGGCGAACTGGTGGTCTGCGGGACGAAGCGGACTTTTGCCGCAACTGCTCCAATGGCTGTTTTGGGATGTTGTCGGTGAAAAGTCACCGACCATGTCGGTCACACAGTCGGTTGAGTTTCGCTCCCAATGGCATAGAAAGTTGGTGAGAAAACCTTGTGTGGCAGAAGTAGGTGAGAGAAAAGCATCGATAACCTTCTAAGTTTCTTTGGCATCAACACGTCTAGCCTTATCGGCACTGGGGTCGAGGCCGAGGTATTCGCGCTCACCAAGGAAACTGTGCTGCGCATAAACCGCAAAGGCTCTGATAAATCCGACGTTGCAGCTCGGGTTGAGCTATTAAACCGGATGAACTCAGGATCACAACACGTTCCGTTCGAAATCCCCTCTATTGTTGATTTCGGCTTCAAATCCGGTTTGCATTTCACAATCGAAAAACGCTTAAGCGGCGTCCCTTTGAGTGATGAGCTCAAACAACAATCCGGCTCAAAGCGGGCCGCTTTGATTAATGAATACCTAGAGATATCTACGCAACTTTCTCGGTTGTTTATCGGCGACGCGGCATATGGCGAGTTGGGGCTAGGTGATCCGATACGCAATCCGTGCTTCAAGAAATTCCTGAGACAGCGCGCCCATCAATCATTGGACGTATGTCAGCTCGACGTTGATCTTGAGAGCATTCTCGATGCTATTGACGATCCAACTCAGCCCGATCTCGTGCATTTAGACTACTGCCCCTCGAATGTTATGAGTTCAGAGGGCAAAATCACCGGTGTCTTGGATTTTGGAGGCACAACAATTGCAGGAAGCTCAGCCTTCAACCCAATAGTGGCGACTGCATTTCTGGACCCCACCATCACGCCTGTGGCGACTAAGGATGACCACCATCACGCTCTCGATTGGCTGGGTGGCGTGGGGCAACCTGAAAGCAATTTGGCCATAAAAAAATGGCTGGCCGCCTACTGGTCATTCTGCGGCAAAGATAGGGACCTGCCACTCTTTAAATGGTGCCGCAGAACCTTAAACGTGTAGCGCATATTCGTCTGCATAACACCGGATAGCCGAACAAAACCGGTCGCTGCATCCCGTCCAAACGCAACAAATGCCGACTAAGCCGACTTTGTTGCCCGCGCCGTGAATACCCCCGCCACAAACAAACAGCTTGCGCCGACCCGGTTCAAAAGCCGCATTGCCGCCGGTTTTTGAAACTGTGTTCTCATGCCATTTGCAAAAAGGAGCCAGAACAGGCTGTTCAACGTTGCCACAGCCAAGAACGTCACGATCAAAATCGCAAACTGCTGAAAGATCGGGCCCGTTGGGCTCACAAACTGAGGGACGAACGCCACGTAAAAGGCAGGGCCTTTTGGATTTAGAACGCTAATCAATAGAGCCTGCCAAAAGAGCCCGGGCAACGGTTTTGACGCCGTCCCTTCACTGCACGACAAATCCTCAACAGGCGCAGTCCAAAGGGAATAGGCAAGCCATATCAGATACATCGCACCCGCCAGCTTAAGTAGCGTAAAGAGAAAAGCAGACGTCGCCAGAACCGCGCCTGCACCCAAAAGAGACAGTGACATCGCGATGAACGCGCCAAGCACGACACCCGGAATTGTTGCAAGACCTGACCGTTTTCCATCGCGGATCGCGTAGTTGACCGTCAAAACAATGTTCGGGCCGGGAATGAGAACAACAATCGCACTTGCCACCGCAAAGGCGATCCACGTTTCATAGGTCATCATTCGCTCCGATCCCTTAAATTACTCATGCCGATAAGACTGGAAAGCCAACCGGATTAAAAGCGCAATACGTCGCCGCCAGCGGCATCAATGCCCGCCCTTTGCTTCATCGCAATCACTCCGAACCCTAGGCTATCGTTGTGGCTGGAAGTCCTTGCTTGCCAGCAAGGCTGCAGCAGCAATCATCAGTGCCCCGCAAACCTTGTTCACCAAGCCAAATGAAAACTGTTTTAGCGCCGTAGCCGCTCGGACCCCTAACCAGCCCCAAAGCACCAGAATCGCGCCATCAACAACCAGATATGTGACACCCAAAATGAAAAGCTGCGGCAAAACCGGCATCGTCGGGTCTATGAACTGCGGAAATAGCGCGCCGAAGAATACAACAGCAAATGGGTTGGCCATAGATGTCACAAAGCCTTGTCGGAACAATCTAAACGACTGGCCAGACGTATTGGCGGTGACGTCATCAGCTTGGTCTTTTGAAAGAATGAGCTGGACGCCAATCCAAACCAGATAAGCAACCCCTAACCATTTGATCCAGATGAAGGCCGTTGCAGAGGTTGCGATAATTGCCGC
>CANNFQ010000012.1 GCA_947503925.1 uncultured Paracoccaceae bacterium
GATTACAGCCGCACCCAAATGCGTGAGCCGCCAATATTTTCAAACAATCGCGCCACCGTGAAGCATTTGAAACGGAATTGACGTCAAAACAGTATCAACGACCGGCAGGTTCGGCGTTGCCAAGCCAGAATCGACCTCGTAACTCTGTTCCGACAGGAGGACGTCATGGGCGAAATAATTCTGGTACGTCACGGGCAGGCGAATTCAGGTGCAACCGACGAAGAAAGCTATGACCGGCTGTCTGATCTGGGGCATCAACAGGCCCGCTGGCTTGGGGACTACCTGACAGCGCGCGAAGGGCCGTTTGACAAGGTCATCGCAGGCAGCTTGCGCCGTCACAAGGAAACCGCGGCCGGGATTGGATATACTGATCCGCAGATCGACCCGCGTCTGAACGAGATGGATTACTTCAATCTGGGTCAGGCGCTAGAAGACGTCCATGGCGTGCCATTTCCCGGCCCCGATGAATTTGCCGCACATGTGCCGCAGGTCATGGAAGCCTGGCACAGGGCCGAAATCATGGGCGTGGAAACCTTTGCATCCTTCGAGGAACGTGTGACAGGCGTTCTGCAAGAAGCCGCCAAGCCGGGTGCGCGGGTGCTTTGCGTGACCTCTGGCGGTGTGATTGGCATGATCATCCGGCATCTGCTTGATCTTGATCCGACCCGCATGGCGCATGTGCTGCTGCCGATCATGAACAGCTCACTTCACCGTGTGCATGTCATCCCGCAAGGGCCGATCCTTGCGGGGTTCAACGCGGTGCCGCATCTTGATCAACCCGACCGGGCGCATGCCCTGACACATTACTGAGAGGATATCGTGATGCTCAGATTGCATTATGCCAAAGGGACGATTTCTGTCGCCGTCGCAATTGCGTTGGAAGAAGTAGGGACAGAATATGAACCGGTACGGATCGACTTTGCAACCGGCGATCAGACCAAGGATGATTATCGGCTTTTGAACCCCAAGGGCCGTGTGCCCGCGCTGGAGACACCGGACGGGGTTTTGACCGAGACCGGCAGCCTGTTGGAATATGTGGCGCCGTCATTGGTTCCGTCTGACGAATTTGCTGCAGCAAAGATGCGCGAATTGATGTGTTATCTGAATGGCACAATGCATCCGCATCATGCCCATGGGGTCCGGGGTGAACGATGGGCGGATGAAGAAAGCTCTTTTGCCGATATGAAGCGGAAGGTGCCAGAGCGGATGGCGGATTGTTCGGCCTATCTGGAGGAATATCTGCCAAGCCTGCCATTTCCGATTGGTGATTTGCAGGTGGTGTCCGATGCGTATCTTTACGTCGTCCTGTCATGGCTGCCGGGCGACGGGGTCGAGATTGCGCATTATCCAACCCTGGCCAAGATCCAGCACAAGATGAATACGCGCCGGTCGGTGCAGGCGGTTTTTGAAAAGGGCATGATGTGATGGTGCATCTTTGGGTCCGCGCGGAATCCCGTGCGCATGAGGAACGCGTTGGCATAACCCCGCAAGGGGCTGCCAAGCTGATTGCGTCTGGTTTTCAGGTGAGTGTCGAAGAAAGCCGTCAGCGGATCCTGCCGATTGCCGACTACGCGGTTGCAGGTTGTGCGATTGCCCCGGAGTTTTCATGGGTCGATGCGCCGGATGATGCGATTATTTTTGGGCTAAAGGAGTTGCCGGAAAATGGCACGCCCTTGCGCCATCGCCACATCATGTTTGGGCACGCCTATAAGGGACAACCTGACGGGCAGGTTTTGCTCAGCCGTTTCAGGGCGGGCGGTGGCACATTGCTGGATCTGGAATACCTAACCGATGCGGATGGCAGGCGCGTTGCCGCCTTTGGCTATTGGGCCGGATATGCCGGTGCCGCTGTTTCGTTGATGTGCTGGATAGCACAGCAGCGAGGTGCGGTTGCTGACGCAGTAAGGGCCTACCCAAGTGCCAACCACCTGTTGGCAGAACTGCAGCAATCGCTTGTGAGTTTGGGCACGCAACGCCCGACTGCGCTGATTATCGGGGCCCTAGGCCGTGTGGGTGCCGGAGCGGCGGATCTGTGTCATGCCATGGGTGTGGCAACAACGAAATGGGATATGGCAGAGACGGCATCCGGTGGGCCGTTTCCCGAGGTTTTGGCCCATGATATCTTTCTGAATTGCATTCTGGCCCGTCCGGGCACGCCTGTCTTTGTCCCTGCCAGCGCAAAAACCGCTATGCGTGATCTATCGGTGATTGGGGATATTGCCTGTGACCCGGATAGCGATTTTTCACCGATCAAGGTTTATGACCGGACCACCACATGGGATGAACCTGCCTTGCGGGTGCATGACCAGCCGGTGCTGGATGTGACAGCGATTGATAATCTGCCGTCGATGTTGCCGGCGGAAAGCAGCGAGGATTTTGCCGCGCAATTGCTGCCGCATCTTCTGACGCTGGACGCTTTGCATGACGGTGTTTGGGGGCGTGCGCGGGTCTGCTTTGAAAGGGCGATGGGTTAAAACCCATCTTACGTCTTAGGTCGGTCGGTAAAGATCATCTTCGGCAGCATTTGCGTCCACCCCCAGTGCCTCTAATCCCGCCTCCAGATGGTCGGACAGATGTGGTGACCCTTTCAGATATTCTGCCGTAGGCACTGTGGCCTCACGCGTGGCCGTATCTATGGCCTCGCTGATATCTTCTGGTTCAAAGCTACCCCGCCCGATCCAGAAGACCGCGACCAGACCGGCCTGTTCGTCTTCGTTCAGGCGTTCCACAAACGCATCGAATTCATTTTCTGCGCGGTCGAGTTCGCGGGCGAGGATGATCACCTCGGCAATTTTGTCGGCTGTGATAGGTAGCATGGGTATGTCCTCCTGTTGAGCGCAACATGAGGCAGTTTAGCAGGATAGGCTTTGATCTGGCGCAAATAAGATATGCTGCGCCTATCCCGCCCCAAACAATCGGTAATACATCCAGTCCGGCATGAATTGCGACAGCCGGAACACCCAAGAAAACACCATCGGGAAGCTTTTCTTGAACCCGTCAGTGTTCATATGCTCAAAAACTTCCTTTGCCGCATCTTCGGGCGACATAATGAACGGCATATTGAAATCATTCTTTTCGGTCAGTCGCGTCTTGATGAAGCCTGGATTGATCAATTGCACCTCAATCGGAGAAGTCCGCAGATCGGCCTGCATGGATTCAGCCAGTGACATCATACCAGCCTTGGAAGAGCAGTAGCCTATGGCACCGGGTAGCCCCCGAAAACCAGAGAGTGATCCGACCAGTACGATATGACCTGCGTTTTTGGTGACCATATCCTTGATCACTGATCCAACGACGCGGGACGCACCAAGGAAATTGACCTCGCCCATCATGTCGGCTTTTTCATTGTCCCATTCCTGCGCTTTCATGGGCCAATAGACGCCAGCCAGATAGACAACCCCATCAAGTTCACCGGCTTCGACGGCAGCTTTTTCGACAGCGGCACGATCAGCCACGTCAACAGGGATGTATGAGGCCTTGCCGGGGAGTTCGTCGACCAGTTCTTTCAACCGGTCTTCGGATCTGGCGGAAACGATGACCTCGGCCCCCGCACGGCTGAGACAAAACGCAACTTCGCGGCCTAGCCCCTCGCTTGCGCCGACAAGCCAATAGCGTTTCCCCTGCCAATTCTTCACATTATTCCCCTGCGTATGCTTGGTCGCGGGGCCGCATGGTCGCGACCATCTCGGCAACCTTGATCCCGAATTTGCGGAACTGGCTACGGTTCATGATTGACCCGTTGGACATCAGATACATCCAGTCAGTGACGTCAAGCGCATGCCCGCCTGCATCCTCTGTCAGTTTGATGCGGTAGTTCAGTAGAACGGCTGACCCGTCCTGCCGACCGTGGCCCGCACCAACCACATCGGGTGCTTCGGCCTTGATAGATCCGTCATTTGACAGCGTAAGCGTCCAGACGCGGTCCTGTTCATTACCGCTGTCGTAGTAAAATTTTTCGACCATGGTGCCGACATTGCCATTCCAGGTTGCCTCAAAATCGGCCACGAAACGAGAGGTCACGCGACCTGTTGGTCCGTAGATCACGCCTTCGCAGACTATTGGCCCCTGAAATCGTTCCCGGATGTCAAAGATCGGACCGTCAGCATAGTCGTCAGACCGTTGTGCCCAGAAGGATACATAGCGTTCCTTGCAAAATACGGCCAGCGCCGTGATGGCCGCGCCAATGAGAATGTAGGTGATAAACGACATCGTTTATTCCTCAAGTTTTGTGGCGACCAGCAGGCCGATTGCCACAAGTTTCAACAAAGACGGCACCAGGGCATAAAGCACCGTCAACGTGTTTAATGCCGCGTCGGGCAAGTCTGTTCCCCCGGCGTCAAATCCGGACCGTTCCAAAAGTGGCAGTAAAACCACCGCAGCGAAGGCCAGGGTGAACTTGTTCACCAAGGTCCAAAGCCCGAACCCCTGACCCCCATTGGGCGAGATTGCGGCCATCCGCTTTGCAAACATTGCGGGCAGAAGGGTAAGGTCCGCTCCGATCGTTGCTCCACTTAATACGCAGACAATCCCAAAAGGGATCACATCGCCGGTCGATAAAGTGAGCGTGTATCCAAATGACGCAATGGCGAGCACCATTGCTGTCAGTAAAACGGGCTTTTCGCCAAAGCGCCGGGCAAGTGCCGACCAGACCGGAGAGGAGATCGCCGCCGCCAGAAAAAACAGCACCAGTAGCGCTCCTTCCCAACCGGCTGCGCCCAAGCGGCTTTCGACGTAAAACAGAAATAGTGTGCTGGACACGGCCAAGGGCGTGGCATTCACAAGCGCCAGGATCAGCAGTTTGCGTGCTGTTGGGTCTGCGACAATTTCGCCGACCCTTGCGGGTTCTTGCCGGACCCGCCCCTTCCATTCCGGCCACATGAAAAGGGCAGCAACGATCGTTGCCGCCGCAAAGCCATATGCAAACGCAGCGAACGGGTCGGCCACAACGCCAATCAGCGCGGTTGGTATCACAGCGGCGATGCAAACCCCTAGCAGCGCCCCACTCTCACGCCAGGCGGCCAATCGTACATGTCCTTGCGGGCTGTCCCCGGCCTTGCTGACGCCTTGCGCATAGAAATTGATCGTTAGAAAGCTGAAAGCGGTGAACAGCCCGGTCACGGTCAACCCGAACCACCAGATCGGATCAATTGGGGGGGCAACTGCAAAAAGACCAATCATCGAAACGGCCAAAAGGCCCGCTGTCAGTGTGATGAACAGCTTCTTGCCAGCTGTCAGTCTTTCGCTGATCCAGCCAAGTAACGGGTCTTGGACGACATCGAACAGCCGCAATCCAAATAGGACTGCTCCAAGCGCTGTCAGGCTGACGCCAAATGTGTCCGCATAATATTTCGGGGCATAGATATATATCGGCAGCCCTGCCCCCGACAAAACAGCGGCAAAACCAGAATAGGCTGGCAGCCGCTCTTTCAGGGCTGTCATCTGCTGACCTCTTCGGTTGGTGGCGCTGGTTGTGATCGGAATGTCGCGCCCTTGAACCAGAGCTTCAACGCCTGCCAATGGATCAGGGTCAGGACCCGGCGCGATCCGAAAGGGCGCCGGATTGCTGCATGAAGAATGGATCGGTTAGTGATCGGCTTGCGCGGGCCGGCAAGGGTTGCGATCAATCCACCATTTCCGCGTGAATAGTCGATCCAGATGCCTATTTCATCTTGCTGAATGTCAAACCGAAATGTGTATCCACCTTCGATCGGTTGGAAAGGTGACACATGCATCAATTTCTGGGCCGAGATTGTTTCGGCCTTGGTGATCCTTCGCCCATCCTCGTGCCGACACAGGTATGAATGTCTGTCGCCAAATGTATTTGTCACTTCGGCGATCACGCAACGCAGCGAATCTTCGCTGTCGTAACAAAGCCAGAACGATACGGGATTAAAGACATGTCCCAACAGGCGCGGTTGCGCCAAGAGTATCACCCGGGCCGGTTGCGGAACATCGTAAGCTTTCAGAATTTCGCGGACCCATGCGGCCCCACGCCCCTGTTTTGGTGGGCCGCCGTGGTCAGTGTCCTGTAGTGACATCAGGTTGCCTGCGTTTCGCGCAAACAAAGCCGGGCCGTTCACCGCCGCCTCTGCATCAACCAACACATAGTCGATAGAGTACCGAAAGGCGTTCTTGGTGGCACCGCGGCGGCCGTGATATGTTTCGGCCGCGATATGTTCAATTCGACTGGTCACTCTGCCGCAACATCAAGCCGTTCGACGGCGTTCAGTGCATGGACAACGTCAAGCGCACTGGAAAGCCCGTCTTCGTGAAAGCCGTTTTTCATCCACGCGCCGCAGAACCATGTTCTGTTTGATCCGTTCATGGCGATGGCGGCCTCCTGTGCGGCAAGTGCTTCCAAATCATAGACCGGATGGCGTAGTGTCACCTCGTCCCAGATCAGGTCGTCCCGTATCGGGCGTTTGGAATTCAGTGTGACCATCAGGTCCTCGGCCTGCAACCACGGTTGCAACGAATTCATCCAATAGGTCAGGTCAATTTCTCCGCCGCGACAATCGTTATCCTCGGAATAGATCCAGGATGACCAGACCTGCCGCCGCTTCGGCATAACGGATGTATCGGAGTGAAGGACGACTTTGTTGGGCTGGTAACGGACCGCGCCTAAAACTGATTGCTCCACCGCTGTGGGGTCAGACAAGAGCCGCAGCGTGTCATCAGAATGCGTGGCAAAGATGACTTCGTCGAACATCTCCCACTCGCCGCCATATGCTTTCACCTCAACCCCCACCGGGCCGCGTCGCACGCCGCGCACAGGGCTTCCCAGCCGCATATCGACACCACGGCGGAACATATCCTGACCCAGCCGTGTCACATATTGCTGTGATCCGCCCTTGACGGTGTACCACTGGTGCTGCCCAGTTGCGCCGAGAAGCGCGTGATTGTCGAAGAACTTCATCAACGCATATGCCGGAAAGTCGAGTATTTTTTCCTTCGGCGTTGACCAGATTGCGCCAGAGAATGGCAGCAGGTAGTGATCACGAAAGAAATCGCTCAGGTTCAGCTTGGCCAGCAGCCCGGCGATAGTAAGGGTTTCATCCTGACTCGCCGCCAACCCTTTTGCGTTAAACCGCATGATGTCGCGGATCATTCGCAGGAATTTTGGGCTGACTGCATTGCGTCGCTGGGCGAACAGGGCGTCCAGACTGGTCAGCGCATATTCCATTTTTCCCCCATCAAAGGATGCACCAAAGCTCATGTTGCTTTTGACAACGGGGACATCAAGATATTCGAAGAGGGCGGTAAGGTTGGGGTAGTTGGCATAGTTGAAAACAATGAAACCGGTATCAACCTGCTGATCGCCATTGTGCCCGGCCATACGGGTGCGGGCGTGCCCGCCCAGTCGTTTTTCCGCTTCAAACAATGTGACGCGGTGATCCTTGGCCAAAGCATGTGCAGCACCCATGCCTGAAATGCCCGCGCCGATAACCGCGACATGGCGGGGGGCGGATGTAGTTGTTTCAAAAGGCATTCCTTGCTGCTCCATCATTTTGTCGTCCTTTCTGCTACGTAGCGCGTCATCAGACAGATCACAGGAAAAATCTTCACTCTGCGTGATCCAGTTACGATTTGCGCCCGTAACAAGAACATGTTGACGGAAATAGCAGCTCTTTCAAAAGCGGATGCGCCGGGCTTTGCGCATGTCTATAAGACGAGTGAGTTAACGTTGTGTCGCATTGCGGGGGCTGAGGACGTGAAGACTGAGCAACTGTCCAAACGCATGGCTTGGGTGTCCCAAGTCAGTGCAGTGCGTGACGGTAAAGACAAGGCTGCTTTTGCAGAGCTTTTTGGTTATTTCGCGCCGCGCGTGAAGTCGTTTTTGATGAAGTCGGGGGCCAGCCCGGATCTGGCAGAAGAATGTACGCAGGAGGTTATGGCGACCCTTTGGAACAAGGCCCATATGTTCGATCCGACCAAGGCGAGTGTATCCACATGGATTTTCACAATCGCCCGAAATCGAAAGATTGATCTGCTGCGTAAACAGCGGCGGCCTGAGCCCGAGGATTTGCCATGGGGCCCGGAGCCGGAGCCGGATCAGGCCGAGGCGTTGGAACTGCAACAAGAAACAGAACAATTGGGTGAGGCGCTTGCGACATTACCGCCCGAACAAAGGAAACTGATCGAAAAAGCCTATTTTGGTGATTTGAGCCATAGCGAGATCGCCGCAGAAACGGGCCTGCCGCTGGGCACGATCAAATCGAGAATAAGGTTGGCGCTGGAACGTTTGCGCCACGCAATGAAATGATGAGTAAGATGACACAGATTAAACATCACTTAACCGAACAGCTCTTGATGGGTTATGCTGGGGGCACGTTGCCAGAGGCATTTAGCCTGGTAGTGGCAACTCATATTTCGATGTGCGACACCTGCCGGGCGGCGCTTGCGGAGTACGAAGCCGTTGGCGGCGAAATCATGTTGGATGTCGATCCAACAGAGATGGCTGAAGATGCATTGGCCGCGACTATGGTCCTGATAGATGCAGTCACAGATGTGGCACCGCCACGCGCTGTACCGCGGACTAGTGGGATTTTCCCGGCACCTTTGCGCGACTACGTGAATGGCGATGTTGCTGATGTGAAATGGCGCAAGGTTGGTGGCGGGGTCAGTCAGATGATTTTGCCAACGTCGAAAGATGCCAGCGTACGTTTGCTGCGCATTCCTGCTGGCACTGCTGTTCCTGACCACGGCCATCACGGCACAGAACTGACATTGGTGCTTCAGGGCGCGTTTGTCGATGAGACCGACCGGTTCGGCACAGGCGATGTCGAAGTTGCGAACGAAGATCTGAATCACACGCCGGTGGCAGAAGAAGGCCTGGATTGCATTTGCTTGGCTGCCACCGACGCGCCTCTCCGGTTCAATGGTTTTTTGCCGCGCATCGCGCAGCGTTTCGTCGGTATTTGAGTTTTCCCAAGGCCACTCAGACAAGGCCCCGGTCATACCGGGGCCTTCATTTTTGGGATTGGCCCTGAGGGGAAGCCAACGGAACGACCTTTGGGTCGGTTTCGGGTGACAATTCTTCGAAGTCGAAATTATCCAGCCGATCAGCACGTTTGCCAGCACGCGTCGCCGCTGTGATGACGCCGGACACATCGTCGCCAGCCTGCCGCAGATGGGTTTCCAGCTTACCCGCCTTCTCGCCGATAATTTCGACATCACGGTGCAATTGCCGCAGGCTCTTGCGGATTTCGGCGGTGTGTTCGCGCATCCGTGCGTCCTTGAGGATCGCGCGCATCGTGTTCAGCGTCGCCATGCAGGTGGTTGGCGACACAATCCAGACGCGGGCGTTGAAACCGTCACGCACGACTTCGGGCAGGCGGGAATGTAGTTCGGCATAGACCGCCTCGGACGGCAGGAACATGATCGCACCGTCAGCCGTTTCACCTTCGATGATGTAGCGTTCGCTGATGTCCTTGATGTGTTTGCGCACCGCAACCGCCAATTCGCGCAGTGCCGCCTTTTGCCGGTCCGGCGTGTCAGCAGCGGCAAGCTGTTCATAGGCCTCAAACGGGAACTTGGCGTCGATCACAATAGGGCCCGGCGGGTTTGGCAGTTTGACCAGACAATCCGCTCGCTTTCCATTCGAAAGGGTCGTCTGAAGGGTGTAGCTGTCGGCGGGCAACGCCTTGGACACGATGTCGTTGAGTTGAATTTCGCCAAACATCCCCCGCCGCTGTTTGTTGGATAGGATATCCTGCAAGGACAGCACGTCGCCAGAGAGCTTTTCGATATTGGTCTGCGCCTTGTCGATGGTGGCGAGGCGTTCCTGCAATTCCGTCAGGCTTTTGGTCGTTTTCTCTGAGCTGCCAGACAAGGTATCTTTCATGCGTTCCTGCATATCGGACAACGATCGCGCCGACTTTAATGCGTTGTCGGCCAGCTTTTCTGCCATCTGGGTCTGCACTTCGGCCAGGCGCGCTTCCATTGTTTGTATGACCTGCACTTGAGCGTTTGCCTGCGCATCACTGACTGTCTGGATGTTCCCGGCGAGTTGGTGTTGGCCTTGCCCAAGCGCCTGCATATCGCCGGACAAGCGGCCAAGTTGCCCTGCAACATATTGCACGGTCTCGGCAGAGCGTCCCGCACGACGAACCGTTGTGATCAAAAGAATCAGGATTAGCAGGATAACAACGGCGCCAATCAATGCCCCAATTGCGAGCGGATCATCAAACGCATAGGAATTGTCACCAATCTGGATCATGTGCGCCCAAACAGCCGTTCAATATCTGACAGTTTCAGTTCCACATAAGTGGGTCGCCCGTGGTTGCATTGCCCGGAAAGCGGGGTGGCTTCCATTTCGCGCAATAGCGCATTCATCTCCGCCCCTTGCATGCGTCGCCCCGACCGGATGGAGCCATGGCAGGCAACGCGACTCAGGATTGCTTCGATCTTGGTTTGCACATTCGCGCTTTCCCCCTGATCGGCCATTTCGTCCAGAATGTCGCGCAGCATCTTTTCGGCGTTAACTTCGCCAAGGATCGCTGGGGTTTCGCGCACTGCAATTGCGCCACCGCCAAATGGTTCCAGCGTCAGGCCAAGTCGACCCAGATCATCTGCAATCTCCATCAATTGCGCGACATCCGAAGCTGTCAGCTCAACGATTTCGGGGATCAGCAGGGCTTGCGCCGCAACACCGTTTTCGGCCATTTGCGCCTTTAGCTTTTCATAGACCAGCCGTTCATGAGCGGCATGCTGATCGACAATCACGATGCCAGTTTCGGTCTGGGCGATGATATAGTTTTCATGCACTTGCGCACGGGCAGCGCCTAGCGGCAGGTCGTCTGGCTCATCTGCAATGACGGGTTCAATCCGTGCCGAAGCGACCTCAGCAAACCCGGGAGCCTGCGCCTGAAACGTCATTGACCGCGCGCTGAAACGCGGTTTGTCCATTTGGTAGACACGGGGTGTCATCGCTTCAGGCGTTATCGCGCCCAAAGAGGCATTGGCCACGGTGGTTGAGGCGCGGTGTCCGGCATCCGCCAAAGCATGGCGAAGACCCGAAACGATCAGTCCCCGTACAGTTCCGGGGTCACGAAAACGGACTTCGGTTTTGGCAGGATGCACGTTCACATCTACAAGCGTTGGGTCGCAATCCACAAACAGGGCAGCCACGGGATGCCGGTCGCGCGAAAGCACGTCCATATAGGCCGCGCGCAGCGCGCCCAGCAGCATTTTGTCGCGCACCGGGCGGCCATTGACGAACAGGAATTGGGCCACCGCCGCACCGCGCGAATAGGTCGGTAAAGCAGCGTAGCCCGTCAGATGAAAACCGTCCCTCTGTGCGTCAATCGCCAGCGCGTTTTCGGCAAAATCGCGGCCCAGCACATTGCGCAAACGGCCATGCAGCGCATCAAACAGATCGCCACTTTCCGCATCAGCGCGGAAGGTTGTGCGCTGGTCGCCGCCCGACGCATCGCGCAGAATGAAGGTGATGAAGGGTTCGGCCATGGCCAGCCGTTTGACCACATCACTGATCGCCTGCGCCTCGGCCCGGTCAGTACGCAGGAATTTCAGGCGGGCGGGGGTAGCAAAAAAGATGTCCCGCAGTTCAACCACAGTACCGAGCGAAAGGGCCGCAGGTCGGACATTGTCAACCGTGCCACCTGACACAGTGATACTTGCCGCGTCGTCGCCCGCCACCCGCGAGGTAATAGTCAGTCGACCCACTGCGCCCAATGATGGCAGCGCCTCACCCCGAAACCCAAACGAGTTGATATTCAGCAGATCGGAGCCGTCGATTTTTGATGTCGCATGACGAGACAAGGCAAGGCGCAGATCGCCGGTCGCAATCCCACAACCGTCATCGGTGACGCGGATCATTGTCTTGCCACCATCGGCGATCACAATCTCGATCCGGGTCGCGCCAGCGTCGATACTGTTTTCGACCAGTTCTTTGACGGCAGAGGCGGGGCGTTCAAGCACTTCACCAGCTGCGATACGGTTGATCGCAGTTTCATCCAGCTGTCGGATCACTGGTTTGGGGTTTATATGGGGGTCGGTCATGGCCATACTACAACTTATAGCATGATGTCAGTCGATTCTACGAGGGTGAAATCGGTATTTGCGACGCACCCATGTAGCCACAAGAGAACATGAATCGCGGGATGTAGACGGCGAATACTTGCCTGTTGCGGAACCGGGAGATGACCACGCGACCCGGCCAATCGCTATTGAGCGCTTTCCAACCCTTCCGGCTTACCAACAACGACAAAATGAAGGTCATCTGGTCGCAATAGCTCTGCCGCGACCCTGTTCACGTCTTCTAACGTCACTGCGTTGATGTAGTCGTTGCGGTTCACCACATAGTCCGGCGACAGCCCGATCATCTGCATGCCAACCATGATCTTGGCGATCTCGCTATTGCCATCAAAACGCAGCGGGTATTCTCCGGTCAGAAAGGTCTTGGCCGTTTCCAGTTCCTCCGCAGTAAGGCCTTCATTCGCCATGCGGGCCCATTCATTGCGCGTCACCTCGATCGCCTCTGCAATCGTGTTGTTTGCAGACGCGACAGAGCCGAGAACCATTTCCGAATGGAACTTCGGCACCAGATAAGTGCGAATGCCATAGGTCAATCCGCGTTTCTCGCGGACCTCTTCCATGAGACGGGATTCAAAACCACCGGCGCCCAGCACCTGGTTCATGATATAGGCTGCAAAGAAATCTTCGTCGTCGCGTTTGATTCCGGCATGCCCGAACAATGCGACCGATTGCGGCGTTTTAAAGTCAATGACGGTCACGCCACCATCCAAGCCAAACGCCACGTCTGGCGGCAGTGCCGGACCGGTTGCGGGCAGATCAAGCAAAAGCGCGTCCAACATTTGCCCAACCTCGTCAGCACGAACATCGCCGACAACAGACACGAATAACTGGTCACGGGTCAGGGCATTGCGATGGGCATCAAACATATCCTCGCGGGTCAGCGCGTTGACGGTGTCGACTGTCCCGCTCAGGCTGCTGCCATAAGGATGATCGCCAAAGGCGCCCGCATCAAACGCCACATTGGCGATTTCATTGGGGTCCTTGGCATCGCCTGCGATCCCGGTCAGAACCTGTGCGCGCACGCGGTCCAGCGCGTCTTGATCAAATGTTGGGGTAACAAGGGATTGGCGGAGCAGCGCCAGCGCCTCGTCTCTGTTTTCCGTCAGCACCCGCGCCGAAATCGACAATGTGTCGTCATATGCCCGGTAGCTGAAACGGGCTGCCAGTGCTTCCCGCGCGGCCTGAAATTCCTGGGCCGTCATGTCGCCCGATCCTTCTTCCAACAGGCCGACCATCAGGTTTGTCGCCCCGCGCTTGCCTGGCAGGTCAAGTGATGCGCTGCCGCGAAACCGAATTTCCAGTGCGACAAATGGGATGCTGGGTTCTTCGACTACCCAGGCATCAATACCTCCAGGTGAAGTGACCTCTTTGATGTCAATCTCGGCCTGCGCGAAATTGGCAAAGATCACCAGAAAGACAGTGGACAGAAAACGCAGCATCAGCGTGCCTCCTCTTTGTTCGGTACGACCCAGCCCGTTACGGACTGGTCGCGATCAAACACTTTGGCGGCGACCGCCTTGATGTCGTCTTCGGTGACGGATTGCAGGACGTCTGGCCATACCTGCACATCCTCAACCGTCAGGCTTTGGGTCAAAGCAGCGCCATATCGGCGAGCCAGGCCACTGACATCATCAAGTGCGTAGACCTCTGATGCGCGCAACTGGGTGCGAATGCTTTCCATTCGTTCAGGATCAATCGGGTTTTCAAGAAAGGCGGCAATGACGTCATCCATCGCGGCCTCTGCTTCTGACAATGTCACACCCGCAGAAGGTACGACCGTTACACTAAAGCTGGTATCATCAAGCGCATTGCCGCTGTAGGAGGCGTTGGTGTAAACGGCGGTCTGGCTGTCGAATTGCAAGGCGCGGCCAAGGTCGGATGTGAAGGGTGAACCGCCCAGCAGCTCTGCCAGATAAACCAATGCAGCGGCTTCCTCTTGCGCGCCGGGGTCGCGTTCGGGGGCAAGGTAGCTGCGGGTCACATATGACGTGCTGACGCGCGGGTCTGCAAACGTGATCCGACGCTCGGCGCGTTGCTGTGGTTCCTCGGGGCGCAGGCGATCGGGCAGTTGCGGTTCAGCGGGGATAACGCCGTAATATGTCTCTGCGAGTGTTTTTACCTCTTCTGGTTCAACATCACCGGCCACGATCAGAATGGCATTATTTGGCGAATAATAGAGGTCATAAAAACCCAGTGCATCCTGCAGATCCAACTGCTCCATCTCGTGCTTCCAGCCGATGACTGGCACACCGTAACGGTGGTTTTGGTAAAGTGCGGCGCGGAATTGCTCACTGGCAAGGGCATTGGGGTTGTTTTCGGTGCGTTGATTGCGCTCTTCCAGAACGACATTCCGCTCTGTCTCAATGTCGTCCGCAGTGATGGCCAGATTATTCATCCGGTTGCTTTCCATCTGCATCATCAATTCCAGTCGGTCAGCCGCAATGCGTTGGAAATAAGCGGTGTAATCATAGCTGGTGAACGCATTATCCGTGCCGCCATTGGCCGCGACCGTCGCCGAAAACTCGCCCGCCTTCAGAACGTCGGTTGCTTTGAAAAGCAGGTGTTCCAAGAAATGTGCGACGCCGGATGCGCCGACTGGTTCATCAGCTGACCCGATCCGGTACCAGACCATATGCACAACAGCCGGCGCACGGTGATCTTCGATCACGACAACATCCATCCCGTTATCAAGGCTGAAGGTCGTCACCTCGGCGGCTTTTGCGCCGGCGGCAAAGCCGATTAGTGCAATCAAGGCAAACAAACGTGTCATGGGCACCCTTTTCATTCTGCTATCGCGCAACGTACGTCGGGTGCGCCATTGTTCAAGTCAACAAACGCGGATGTGAGACGTGGTTATTGATCTTCTTCAACCGGCGTACAGACCCTGCGCAGTTCGTTGCCTGGCCCCTCGGTCGTAAAGACACAGTTCTGCCTTTCAGTACCAGGCCGCAAAATGCGCTGCAGCAATCCGGGTTGGTCATCGACCGGCTCGGGTCCGGTTTGGGCTGTTGTGGTTCGTTGTGGCCGGACTACCGGTTGCGGCATAACGCCCGTTGGCACAGCAATGCCCAGCTCGCGTAGGCGCGCCAGTTCCGACCGAGCATCCAGCGCATGCCGGGCGTAGGCCGGGAAATACTTGTCACGGCCCAGTGGGTTGAAGAAATTGGCGCTGCTGCGGCGATTGCGGAATGCCTCATCTCGCGCCGCAAGTTCGGCCCTGATTGCGGGATCAACGCCGTAGCGGCCCGTCTGTGCAACAAGGGCTGCGTCACTGGAAGGTATTCCTCCGAACCGCTGTGCCGAGGCACGCCCACCAAGTGCGGCTATCGCGTCGGCATTCGGGTTGGTATCGGCAAGGTTGCTGCCACCCGGTGTTGGCGTCGGCAATGTGGCCGTCGCGGGAATTGCCAGCGGACGCTGCGGGATCACCGCAAACTCATCCGGGCCATCACCGGCAGCGCGCAGATCACGCAAGGGGCGATCAACATTGGCACAGGCAGTCACAAGGGCAAGGGCCAGAACACAAAGCGTGATCACGCGCATCATAGGGCTTCCTTCAAACTCTTCCGGCCTGTTTAGCCGATGGGTGAGACGACGTCACGCCTTCTTGTCACTGGATTTCGATTTGCTGTCATCGGCAAAGAAAGCAAGGCCGATCGCCCCAGCAAAGATCGCGATATCGGCCACATTAAACGCGTAAGGGTTGTTGATCCCACAGCATGACATATTCAGAAAATCCGCCACCGCCCCGTAGAAAAACCGGTCAATCACGTTTCCCATTGCGCCGCCAATCAGAAAACCAGCCGCGATGAATGTCCAACGCGAACCACCCGCGCGGTGCAACCACCAGAGCACGCCAGCGGTAATCGCAAATGCGACGCCGATCAGCACCCAGCGCATGTCATATTGCGCGAAAAGGCCGAAATTCACCCCGCGGTTCCAGGCCATTCGCAAGACAAGGAAGGGTGGAAACACCTCAACCGTTTCCGGCCGGGGCAGTTGATCAGACGGGACACGCACTTGCCCCCATTGCAGACCAAAGATGCCGAAAAGCACGTAGAATTTGATGGCCTGATCAACCAGAAAAACCCAAAAACCAGTCCAGAACATCAGCCGCATGTCGCTGCCCCTTTAATGACGGAAATGGCGCATGTTGGTAAAAACCATGGCGATCCCGGCCTCGTCGGCTGCGGCGATCACCTCGTCATCGCGCATCGACCCACCCGGTTGGATCACACAGGTCGCGCCTGCCGCTGCGGCTTCCATCAAACCATCGGCGAATGGAAAAAATGCATCGGAAGCTACCGCCGATCCTTGGGTCAGCGGTTTGGGCAGGCCCATGGCCTCGGCCATCCTTTCGGCCTTTTTGGCAGCGATCAGGGCACTATCCAGACGGGACATTTGGCCCGCGCCAACACCCACGGTCGCCTTATCTTTTACATATACAATTGCGTTGGATTTAACGTGTTTCGCCACCTTCCAGGCAAACAGCAAATCCGTCATCTGCGCTTCAGTCGGGGCCAGTTTGGTCACAACCCTCAGATCATCCATCCCGATATAGCCGGTGTCCTTGTCCTGCACCAACATGCCCCCCGCAACCTGACGATAGGTCGTGATCGGGGCCTTCACATCCGGGAAACCTTCGGTGGTCAACAGGCGCAGGTTCTTTTTGGTGGCGAAAACAGCCTTGGCGCCGTCCGATGCACCTGGTGCAATTACGACTTCGGTGAAGATCTCGACAATCGCTTTGGCTGTGTCTTCATCAAGTGGTTGATTCAGCGCCACGATCCCGCCAAACGCGCTGGTGCGGTCGCAATCAAATGCGTTCTGATAGGCCTCCAGCAAGGTCGCGCCGCGCGCCACGCCGCAGGGGTTGGCGTGTTTGATAATCGCAACCGCAGGGCTGTCAGCAGGGTCAAATTCGGCGACCAATTCAAACGCCGCATCGGTGTCGTTGATATTGTTGTAAGACAGTTCCTTGCCCTGATGCTGAACCGCAGTTGCAACACCGGGGCGACCCGTACCATCGGTATAAAAGGAAGCACTCTGGTGGCTGTTCTCGCCATAACGCATGGTCTGTTTGAATGTCCCGCTGAACGATCGGCGCCGTGGGGTATCTGCCCCAATTGCTCCCGCCATCCATGTGCTGACGGCCGTGTCATAGGCCGCTGTACGGGCATAGGCCGTCTGCGCAAGCCGTTGCCGCAAGACCAGCGTTGTCTGCCCATCATTGGCGTCTAGTTCCGCCAAGACCGCGTCATAATCCACCACATCCGTGACCACCGTAATAAAAGCGTGGTTCTTGGCCGCAGAGCGGATCATCGCAGGCCCACCAATATCGATGTTTTCGATACATGTGTCGAAATCGGCACCTTTGGCGACGGTTTCTTCAAACGGGTAAAGGTTCACGACCAGCAGGTCGATTGGTCCGATCCCATGTTCGACCATTGCATCACGGTGACTCGGCAAATCGCGCCGCGCCAGCAACCCACCATGCACAACAGGATGCAGTGTTTTGACCCGCCCATCCATCATTTCGGGAAACCCGGTCACATCGGCCACATCGCGCACCTCAAGCCCGGCGTCGCGCAAGGCTTTGGCTGATCCGCCGGTGGATAGCAGCTCGACCCCCCGGTCAGCCAGCGCACGTCCGAATGCGATCAGCCCCGATTTGTCAGAAACAGAAAGTAATGCGCGGCGCAGCGGTGTAAGGTCGGTCATGGAAATCCCCAGTGCTAGTCGATCTGGTCCGCCAGATCGGCCTGCACAAGGTCGCGGACAACATCGGGCGTGTTCTGCGACTTGGCCAGCGACCAGCGGATGCGGGTCGCATAGGCCATTGCGCGCCCAGATAAAACCACCTGCTGGCTGGTTCTTGGCTTCAGACGCCCGATTTCGAGGTAAACAGACGGCGCAAGCGTCATTTCAGCAATCCCGTCATGTCGGAACACCCATGTTTCGCCCGATTTCAGCACCATCGATACAGCTGTGCCTGCCATGTCGAGGCTCGCAGTTACATCGGGATGTAGATGGAACCGGATGGCATAAGGCACGCCCGGCAACGGGGGCTGATCATGAACCGACCCAAATTGCTTTTCATCCTCGGACGAAAGTGTCGTCAGCAGATCCTCGCCATCCAGCGAGCGACCATCCAGCGATAATTCAAGAACCCGCGCATGGGTCAATCCGTGGCTTGGCCTATAGCCATCATGTGACAATTCCAGCTTGCGGACATCATCGGATTGGCTTGCGTTGCAAAGGACCTGATCAGGCGTTTTGGCCAATAGGTTCAGGCCGGTGACCAATTCGGATGATGAAACACCTTCGATCCCCAATGTGGAATGGCTGGGCGTGGCACGGCTGGCCCTGCGCCATTCCGCCCCGAATCTGATGCCAGAACCACAATTGACGATCAGCGGACGCCGCCCGGACGTCAATTCAAACCCCAATGTGCTAGCATGTGCATTTGCCGAAACGGGTCCGGCTGGTGGGGCGGCGGCATCCACAACCAACGAACTGCGTCCAGAATTCAGCCGTATGAAACCCATTTGTGGCCCCGGGCCGGGCAGATCCTTGACCCCTGAACCGGCCAAGGCTTCGTCCAACCGCCCCTCTGGTCCTCGCCCGCCGCCGTGAAACCGGGCAAGACCGCCGTCACCATGGCGTAAGGCGCGCAGGACCGGTGCAACGCGCGCAACAGCGGCCAGAATTTGGGTCGGCACGCGATTTCCGGTGTCGTTTAAGGCTAGCACGGTCCAATTGAGCAAACCAAGGATGTGCAACAGCTCTTCGGGGTTGCGCGTGGCGATACCGCCACCCGCATCAATCCGCGTCTCGCAATCCTTGGCCAAGGCTTCCACGGCAGGCTGCACATAGGTATCCATCCCTTCCAGCGACAGACTGGCATAGACCATGCCAGCCAGCGCTTCGAACCGGGGAAGGCCAGGTGAGGCGGTGCGCCACCGCTTGGACAGAAACACGGTCTGGCGGGCAAGGCTGCGATATAGCCGTTGCGTTGCCGCTTTTTCCTGTCCACGAAACAAAAAGAACCCGTGATTGATCCAGCGGATCAGACGGCGCCCTGTCAAATCCGGCGTCCAGCCTGGACCTGTGCCCCTGCCGTAGCGGTCGATCCATTCGCCTACCCAAGTCTGCGCGCGCAACCGGGCCTTGTCATTGCCGATTGCGGCCAGATCATCCAGCCATGTGCAACCGTGAATTTCTGCGGTAACGGCGGGATCTTCGGTGCCGACATCCCAGATTGAAACTTCGGTGCTTTCTACCAGAAAGCCAGAGAACAGGAAGTTCCCGGCGATCAGCTGACGGCCCCGGGCGACATTGCCAATCGTGCGGGGTTCGGGCGCCGATACGAACGCAGTCGCCGCTGGCAGACGACCAGCCCGGCGCGCGTGTACGCGATGCAAGAAATTCGTTCGGCGGGCACGCCATGTTGTCGGATTTGCCAATTATGGTGCCTCAAGAAAGGGCTCTTGTCGCAACCATAGAAAAGGGTCGCGGCGAAGTCACGCAGGCTTTGCCAACATCGCCATATAGAAACCATCCATGCCACCGATATCGGCCCAATAGTCAGGACGCAGGCGAATTCCGCCTTCCTGTGTTGTCCAATCAGGTGACAGGCCCGGCAGGTCGAGGGGGGCAGTGGCAAGGCCGGGGTGACGGACCAAGGCCTCATCCACCTGCACCTCGCCTTCGTCGGGCAATAGCGAACAGGTGCAAAACATCAGGCGCCCGCCGGGCCGCAACAGCGTCAAGGCGTGATCAATCATTGCTTCCTGCTGGGAGATCAATCCGCCGATTTCGGAGCCGTCCTTGGCATAAGGCAGGTCTGGATGACGGCGGAGGGTTCCCGTCGCCGAACATGGGGCATCCAAAAGGACAACGTCAAAACCGCCTTCGCCAAACGCAAACGCGTTGCTGACCACCGTTCTGGCCGTCAAGCCGACGCGTGCCAAGTTCTCGGTCACGCGCGCCATGCGCCGCGCTGATACATCCAATGCTGTTACCTGCGCACCGGCAGCAGCCAATTGCATCGTCTTGCCACCCGGCGCGGCGCATAGATCAAGTACTGACAGACCGGTGACATCCCCCAAAAGCCGGACGGGCAGAGCGGCCGCGGCATCCTGCACCCACCAGTCACCTTGCGTATAGCCGGGCATTGCCGACACCTGACTGGCATTCGCAATGCGAACAGTGCCGGTTGGCAGCACAGTCCCGCCAACCGCCTTTGCCACTGCCGCCGCATCCCCTTTGACGGTCAGATCAAGAGGCGCCCCGGCAAAATGGGCAGCTTCTATGGCCGTGACAGCCTTGCGTCCCCAAGCCGCCACAAGCGGCGCGCGCAGCCAATTTGCTGTTATCGGCATCGGACGTTTTGACCAGCCTTCGGGACCCTCTGCCGCCACCTTACGCAAAACCGCATTGGTCAGCCCCTTCATCGATTGCGTGCGCTTGTTTTTGGCGACGATTTCGACATAGGCGTTTACGACGCCATGCGCAGCCTCGCCATGACACAGTTCGGTCAACCCTAGGCGCAGTGCGTTCATAACAAAGGGAGGCGGGGTTTTCTTCAAATAGGGCTTCAGCATGCGGTCCGCCCGGTCAAGCCCACGCAATGTATCAAGGGTCAGGCGCTGGGCGCGGGCGCGGTCATCTGGTGGCAGGTCGGCTAATGCACCAGCAGCCACCAATTCAGACAACAGACGATGTTCCACCGTGATCTGCATCAGCAAGTGATGGGCGGTACGACGCGCAGGCAGGCCGGTATGGCGCATGTAGAAGGTCCTTGAAGGTGATTGAAGGCGGAGTATATCAATCCTACAGGTCCGACAAGGAGACGGCGATGAGCGACGAAACCACCGATATCCCGGAAGCCGCAAAACGCGCGCTGGCCGAAGCCGAGGAGCGGCGGAAGAAGAGCGGCGTTAACTTGCCACCGGAACTCGGCGGGCGTGACGGGCCAGAACCCGTCCGCTATGGTGATTGGGAGAAAAAGGGACTGGCCATTGATTTCTAGGCCAGAGCCAAAGAGGTAAAAGAGTATGAAAAAATTCATCATCGTCGGCCTGGCAGCGATCAGCTTCAGCAGTGCGGCGCAGGCACAGGACAATTGTACGGCAGAAGCTATACAGACCAAATCCGGTGAGGTCGCGACCGCCTTACAGGGCATCGCGGCGAAGGATCCTGATCGGGCGCAAGTTTTGTCGGGTGAAATCGAAGATCTGATGGCTGCAATTCAGAATGGCGCCGACATTCGCACCGTTTGCAGCTTCTTCGACAACGTCATTAGCGAAGCAGCGAGCTAGACTCGTTCTGATCAAGCATTGCTGATTCGGCGCGCCGGATATGCCAAAGATTGATGATCTTGGCCTGTCCCAACGCGTCTTGGGTTTCCTGACTCTGTGTGAAGCCTGAATTGGTCGTCAAAAAGAAGCTCTATTTCGACAGAGTCTGAGACCATGGCTGTACAATAACGGCATCGTGAGCCGATTATGTTAATTTTCGCAAAATTGAATATAAAGTACTGATATGTTTAATACTTTATTCACAGTGTATTGCCTGAGGTTGAGCGCAAAACGCGGTGCGCGCCTCACTTTTGAGCAACAATAGTCGTGATTTACCGCCATTTTGCCCCAAAAATCGCATATTTCTTAAGAATACGTTGACCCATCTAATGCCTCCATAACTGGTGTCCAAACTACAAATCCTCGAAAGGGTTCAACTATGCTTCATCGTGAAAAACGGAATTCACTTTTCGCAGTATTAATGACCAGCTGCGCGCTCATTCCCGGCGCGCTTTCCGCACAGGAGGTGACGCTGACCTCCAATGATGGAAGCATCAACATCGTCGGCAAGTTTGTCGATCTTGTCGATGACTACTACATCATCGATTCTGCGCTGGGTCAGCTCCGGGTTGAAGCAAGCCGCGTTCAGTGTGAAGGCGATGCATGTCCAAGAGCGGACGTACCCACATCTGATGTCGTCGCCGTCGGGTCTGAAACCATCGGTGTCGGCCTGATGCCATTCCTTATCGATGGCTTTGCAAGCTCAACGGGCGGTGTGATCGAAACACAAACGTCAAACGGCGCAATCGTCACATCCAACCTTGTTGGCGATGGCGGTTTTGGCGATCCTATCGGTTCATTTAGCGTTTCTTCGACATCTTCCGCTGATGCATTTGCGGGCCTTCGTGACGAAGCGATCAAGCTGGGCATGTCATCGCGGCGTATTCTGCCGGCCGAAGCACGTCAGTTGCGGAACTTTGGCGCAGGCAACATGATTGATGTCAATCAGGAACATGTTGTGGCCGTGGACAGCATCTCGGTTGTCGTCAACCAGAACAACCCGGTTGAAACGATCTCTCTGGAAAATCTTGACCGGATCTATAGCGGTGGCATCACGAACTGGTCCGAGATTGGTGGCCCCAACGCTCCGATCGAAGTTTACACCCGCGAAAGGGGTTCTGGTGCGGAATCTGTGTTCTCTGAGCGTGTGTTTGAATTGTCGGGTCGTGCGATCTCTGGAAACGCGACTGAACAAACATCAAGTGAATCGATGGCCGCTGCCGTACGTGAAAATCCAAATGCGATCGGCTTTGTTGCTTCAGCGTTTGAGCGCGGCACAAAACCAGTGGCACTGGCTGAAACATGCGGCCTGACACACTCGCCAACCGCGTTTAATGCCAAAACAGAGGAATACCCGCTGCAGCGTCGTCTGTATCTCTACAATCGTGCCGACAACGTTGATCCAACGACACAAGCTTTCATCGACTACTCACTTTCGAGTGCAGCGGATGAACTGATCGCGAAATCAGGCTTGGTTAACCTTGCGGTCAGCAAAGTACCACAAGACTTGCAGAACGGTCGGATGCGCGCTGTCCTGGAAAATGCGGTTGATCCGTTCGAGTTCCGCCTTGCACGCGACATGCTGCTGGAAATGTTCGAATGGGATCGCCTGTCGACAACATTCCGTTTTGCGTCAGGTTCTTCGCGACTGGACGGTAAAGGTCAGGCTGACCTTGAGCGTCTGATCGACTTCCTTAAGACACAGCCTGCCGGAACACAGGTGTCAGTCGTTGGTTTCACCGACTCTGATGGTGCTTTTGGGTCCAACCAGGAACTGTCAGTTGGTCGCGCACAGCAGGTTGCAAATGAGCTGCTTGCAGCTGGCGGAAGTGCTCTCGCCAATATTGATGTGTCAGTCAAAGGTTATGGTGAACTTTCACCATCCGCTTGCAACGACTCTCTGGAGGGTAAGCGCATTAACCGGCGCGTCGAAATCTGGATGCGGTCATAACCCGTCATTCGCCCTCAATTGGTTGGCGAAACCGGCATCGGCCGGACTCCGCCAACCAACCACACAACAATTGGACCGAGTCGTTACTTCTGGTTATTGGCGGCGCGTGTCTTGGAGAGATAAAATGCAACTGAAAGCCACTTTACTGGCGTCCTTGGCTGCCCTGGCCATCCCCCATATGACCTTGGCGGAATCGGGCGTTGACGACACCACCATTCACTTTGGGCAGATTGCGGCGCTTGATGGCCCTGCCGCGCAGCTTGGACTGGGCATGCAGCAAGGCCTGCTCGCCGCATTCGAAGAGGTCAACAAGGCCGGCGGTGTCAATGGCCGCATGCTGACACTCGAAAGCCGCGATGACGGTTACGAGCCGGATCGGTCAATCGAACAGCTGAACCGGATGATCGCGGAAGATAAACACTTTGCCCTGATCGGCAGTGTTGGCACGCCAACTAACCTGGTGCTGCAACCCATTGCGACTGACGCCGAGTTTCCCTTGATCGGGCCATTCACCGGCGCCGGTTTCTTGCGGAACCCATCCTTGGGCAACGTCTACAACGTGCGCGGCAGCTATGATGCCGAAACGGAACAGTGGATTGCGCATCTTGTGGATGAACTGAACTACAGCCGGATCGCGATCCTGTATCAGGATGACGGATTTGGGCAGGCAGGTCTAAGCGGTGTGAACAAGGCTATGGACGCGCGCGGTATGTCGCTGATCGCAGAAGGCACTTACACCCGGAACACAACTGACGTAAAAGACGCGCTGCTGAGCATTCGCGAAGCTGACCCGGAAGCCGTGGTCATGGTCGGTGCCTACAAGCCAATTGGCGAATTCATCAAGCTGTCACGTTCCTATGAGTTCACACCGGATTTCGTAACGATCTCTTTTGTGGGGTCGCAGGCGCTTGCCGATGAACTTTGGCCCGAAGGCGCAGGGGTTGTGATCAGCCAGGTTGTGCCATTCCCTTGGGACAACTCCCTGCCAATCGTTGCCGACTATCAGGCCGCGCTGCAGGCGAATGATGTAAACGCATTGTTCGGGTTTGTTTCCCTTGAAGGCTACATGGTCGGCCGGGTTGCCATCGAAGCGTTGAAGAATGCAGGCGACGATCCAACACGCGAAGACTTCCTTGAGGCTTTCTCAAATATCGGAACGCTGGATCTTGGCGGGATCGAAATCACGCTGGGCAGCAACGACAATCAGGGCATTGATGAGATTTTCATGACCCGCCTGTTGCCCGACGGTTTCTTTGAACCAATGTAAATCGGCTGCACGCCATGCTTTATTGATGCATCCAGATATGACGTCAAGGACACGATCAGCCAGCAAAAGAAAAAGCGTCCGTTCGGGCGCTTTTTTTGTGACGAACAGTGATCGTTTAGACGATGTCCATACTATGGGACACGTTCTTCACCGTCATATAGTTGTCCAACCCTTCAGTGCCTCCCTCACGCCCGTAGCCACTTGATTTCACGCCACCAAATGGCGTTTCCGGTAGTGAAGCTTCGAGCGTATTGAACGAGATGTTTCCAGCCTCAACCTCATCCGTCATCTTGTCGATATAGTCGGCGCGGTTGGAAAATCCGTAGGCCGCAAGGCCGTAGGGAACGGCATTGGCCTGCGCAATCGCTTCATCAAGCGTGGTGACCGGGTTGATCACTGCCAACGGCCCAAATGGCTCCTCTTGCATGACCCGTGCGCCGTCGGGCACGTTCGCCAGTACGGTTGGGGCAAAGAAGTAACCAGTTTTGCCAACCCGCCCGCCGCCTATGCAAAGATTGGCACCCTTGGCCACGGCATCCTCGACAAGGCCGAGCAGCGCTGGAAGGCGGCGGTTATTGGCGACCGGGCCCATTTCGACCCCAGCATCAACACCTTTACCAACCACTGTTGCGGCGGTGCGTTTGACAAAGATATCAAGAAATGGCTGGAAAATGCGCTCATGAACGAAAAACCGAGTTGGCGACGTGCAAACCTGCCCTGCGTTGCGGTATTTTCGGATCGCACTGCTAAGTGCGGCCTTCTCCACATCCGCATCATCGCACACGATTACTGGCGCATGTCCGCCCAATTCCATCAGTACCCGCGTCATACTTTCGGATGCCATCGTGGTCAGATGGCGGCCCACCGCCGTTGAACCGGTAAAGGCCACCAATCGCACAGGGTCTTGTTTGATCAGATGTTCCGAAATCTGCCCGGGTTCCCCGAAGACAAGGTTTAAGACACCAGGCGGCAACCCCGCATCATGAAACGCCTGCACAATATGCATGGCCCCGGCAGGCGTTTCTTCGGCGGCTTTCAGGATGATCGCGCAGCCGGATGCCAGCGCACCCGCGATCTTGCGCGCGGGCTGGCTCATCGGGAAATTCCAAGGGGACAGGCCCAGGACCACACCGACAGGTTGATGGTGCACAACGTAACGCATGCCGGGGGCGGACGGGATCACGCGGCCATACGTTCGCATGGCCTCTCCGGCGTCCCATTCAAAAAACTCGCAGCCGCGAATGACCTCAAGTCGCGCCTGCGCCAAGGGTTTTCCATGCTCTGCCGTGATCGATTGCGCGATGTCTTCCTGCCGTTCTCGCATCAAAGCTGCCGCCTTCAGCATGATATCGGCCCGGTCGCGCGGGGCGGTACGACGCCAGATACAAAATCCGGCCTCCGCCGCCGTCAGCGCATCATCAAGATCGGAAATGCGAGCGCGGGGACAACGGCCAATCTCGGCCTCTGTTGCGGGATTGATGACGGTGAAATCTTCGCCCGTTTTCCGCCATGCGCCATCGATATAGAGGTTCAATTCCGGGTAAGTGTTCATATGACCCTCTTCATGCATTGTTCTTTGGCCGAAAGTCACATTTGTATGGTGATAGGCTCAACTGAATTGAACAAATACCGATATCAGATTGCGTGATATCAATTCACGGCGCCGCGCCTTGGACGGTTTTCGCAGCGACACGCAGCGCATCAAGAAACGTGCTACCCGCCGGAGAAAGGCTTTGCTCGCCCCGATGCGACACACCAACCGGCCCCGCCCCAAACGGCACATCCCAGTCAAGCTGGGATAACAGTCCATTGTTGATATCGAGCGCCGCGACATCGGCGGGCATCAGGCCCACAAAGTCATGCGAACGCAGCAAAGACCGGTTCGCCAGATAGGATACTGACTCTATTGCGATACCTGGCACATATTGCTGCTGCCTTATGAAATACTGATCAGCTTGACGGCGAAGTGTCGTCTCGACCGGGGGCAAGATCCACCCGAACGGCATGAGCTGTTCAAAACCGATATTCGCCACACCGCAAAGCGGATGCTGCAGCCCTGCAACGGCAAGAACGCTTTCATCAAAGAACTTTTCCTGCGTGATCTTTGACCGGTGCCGGTGACTGGGTAGACGGCCAACAACCATGTCAATCTCGCCTGACAGAAGCGCTGGCATCAGCACTTCATTCGTGCCTTCGATGATCTTGATGGCCACTTTCGGGCGGTCTTCGAGCAGTCGCTCCACCGCGATTGGCAATAAACGGGGGGATGCAGCAAGCAGCGTGCCCACTACAACCCGCCCGCTATTACCCTCGCTCAGATCATCAAGCTCTTGGGCCGCGTTCGACACCTGCGCAAAGATCAGCTTGCCATGTCGGATCAGGGCCGCACCAAACACCGTGGGCACCACCCCGCGATTGGTCCGCTCAAACAATTTGACTTCGAAATCCAATTCAAGATCCTGGATCATCTTGGTGGCGGCGGGTTGCGAAATCCCCAGATCGCGCGCGGCATTCTGGATGCTGCCATGCTGACCAACAACGACCAGCAGCCGCAATTGCCGCAGTTTCAAACGGGTCAGCGCGCGGTCAACGATCCTTGTATGCCGTGTCGCCATGCTGCCTGCTCAAATCACGATCGCAGCACGTTGTCTTTCAACGGCGGCAATCGTGCTCATCGCAGCCAAGGCCGAACTGCGAGGATTGTCAGGCAGTGCCTTTCCTTCGATTCGGAAGGTGAAAGTGCCAAAACCGCCTGATGCATGGATTTCGTGGATATTGGTAACGACAGACGGATCGGCGATTAATCGCGCCCGCGTTTCATCAAAACCACGGCCTGCGAGAGCCACCGCGGCAGCCACATTGGCGTTCTTTGGATACTGGACCGCGGCCTGCCTTGCTGAGCCGTCAAAATGGACGGCCGCGCTGTCCAGACTGTCCAGGTTAAGCTGCTGTTCGGCAGGAGACCCTTTCCATCCTTGGGGCGGCTTGCGGCCAGTATATATGACGTCAGTTAACCCACCGACTTTGGCGGCCTGAAGGCAATCCAACGCCCCGATGGCACCGCTGGCAAGGTGCAGCTGTGCGCCACCGTTTTTCGCCGCTTGGGTCAGCTGTTTTTCCAATTCCGGGTCAGCAAGCGCGCCGACCGATACCGTGATCAAATCAATGCCCCTTTCAAGAATTGCTGCACCGTATTGCGATAAGGCTGCATGACCGGCGCAATCGACCATCAGCGATACATCACACGGCAGATCAGAAACACTGGCAACGCGGTGGTCGTCACCTTGCGCGCGTGCGGGACGAACAAGGGTCACTTCGGGGCCAAGTCGCGCGGCCTCAAGGTGTCTCGCCAAGTAGGAACCGATGGCCCCTTCGCCAATAATACCGATTTTCATATCCGCCCTTATGATGTCGATTTCGTATTTGGGAA
Organism: uncultured Paracoccaceae bacterium; assembly: GCA_947503925.1. Lineage (GTDB taxonomy): Bacteria > Pseudomonadota > Alphaproteobacteria > Rhodobacterales > Rhodobacteraceae > Yoonia. The sequence goes on from CANNFQ010000012.1 coordinate 28,068, forward strand.
ATGACAACCGCCTTGGTATAGGAAATTTATATATCCATTTCCAGCGAATGGCATTGGTCTCGGGATGCTGCGCGGTCCTTACTGCGCAGCAAACCACGTCGGCCAATAGCGCCCTTACCGAGACTGAAAGCCATGAAATACGCCAAGCACGAAGCCAAGGACTATGCGCGCGAAACGATGCGCGGCATTTGGGCGGCAGCGCTCAATCCGTTTGATGATGACCTGTCTCTTGATGAAGCTGGCCTGCGGCACAACATCCGGCACTGGATTGATGACCTGCACATTCAGGGGTTGTTTATTGCAGGCAAACAAGGAGAATTCTGGTCGATGACGCTTGAGGAACGCAAGCGTAACATGACTATCGCCGCCGACGAATGCGGTGAAAAGGCGGCGACCATCATGTCGATCTCCGATCAGAATGTGGATACTGTGTTGGCGCTTGGTCGTCACGCGCAGGAATGCGGGGCCGACTATGTTGTGGTTCATGCCCCGATGCTTAGCTTTTGTCATGATCGGGATGAGGTTTTGTATAATTATTACAAATACCTATGCGACCGGCTAGATATCGGCATCGCAATGTGGAGCCATCCTGACAGCGGCTACTTGATGCCACCTGAAACCTGCGCACGGATCGCTGAGTTGCCCAACATAATGGCCATCAAATACTCTGTCCCGCGCGAGATGTATGTGCGGCTGACCAAGATGGCAGGGGATAAGCTTCTCGTTTCCACCTCGTTGGAAGACGATTGGTTGAATAATATCGAGGAGCTTGGCTGGCAACTCTATCTCTGCTCTTCGCCGCCCTATCAGCTTCAGACAAAAAATGATCTGCGGATGCATGAATATACGGGGCTGGCCTTCGCCGGAAAGTTTGATCAGGCGCGCCGTGTTCGTGACAGCATGGAGCCGGTCCGCGCAGCGATCCGTGAAACAAAACCTGCGGGAAAGCCCACGGCACATGGGAAGTATTGGCAGGAACTGCTGGGACAGGTTGGGGGGCGGGTACGTCACCCGATGCTGGAACTAACGGACACGGAAAAAGCCGCGACACGCGTCGCCTTTAATGATTGCGGACTCGTGGTTTGATATCGCCAGACACCATGACGCGCGGCATGGATATTACGTTTCCAGATATCCAGTTTCCGGGAAACCCATGTTTTTTGTGCCAGACTTGCCTAAACTTGCCCTGCCGGGAGAGGTTTCAATCAAGGGGTCGCCATGTCCAGATTAAGCGCATTTAACTTCAAGCAATGGATTGATGACCATCGTCACCTGCTAAAGCCGCCTGTCGGCAACCAGCAGATTTGGGAAGATGCGGACATGATGGTGACGGTCGTTGGCGGGCCGAACAAGCGCACTGACTATCACGACGACCCGGTCGAGGAATTCTTTTACCAGCTTGAAGGCGACATGCTCCTCAAGATCTATGATGGCGAAGAATTTTATGATGTGCCGATCCGCGAAGGCGAGATTTTTATGTTGCCACCGCATGTCCGGCATTCACCGCAACGTCCGCAAGAAGGGTCCATTGGACTTGTGGTTGAACCCAAGCGGCAAGAAGGTCAGCTTGACGCAATCGAGTGGTTTTGTTTTGACTGCGGCACGCGCATCCATCGCGCTGAGATGCAATTGGAATCCATCGTGCGTGATCTGCCGCCGGTTTACGAAGCATTCTATGCTTCTCTGGACGCCCGTACCTGCCCAGATTGTGGCACGGTACATCCGGGCAAGGAGCCGCCAGAAGGATGGGTACTGCTCTAATCAACAAAAATCAGGGAGAACACTATGAAATTATTGCAAAAGACGCTGGGCGGCGCGGCGGTTGCGGCCATTGCATTGCTGTCTGCGGCGACAGCGCAGGCCGAGGAGTTCCGGTTGGGCCTGATCACACCGCCACCGCATATCTGGACGAAGGCTGCCGAAGCCTTTGGTGCCGAACTGAGTGAGGCGAGCGGCGGCGCGCATAGCGTTACCGTCTTCCCCGCGCGCCAACTTGGCAATGAGGCCGAAATGCTACAGCAGCTGCAGACTGGCGCGCTGGACATGGCATTCATGACAGTGGCCGAAGTATCAAACCGCGCGCAGGATTTCGGTGCGTTTTATGCTCCCTTTTTGGCCAATGACATCGATCATGCTGGGCGCATCCTGCGCAGCGAAACAGCCATCGGGTTGCTTGATCAGCTTCCTGCCGAAGTTGGCGTTGTTGGCACAGGATATGGCATGGCCGGGCTGCGCCAGATCGTCAGCCGCGGAGAGGTCACATCCGCCGACGATCTTGTTGGGCTGAAACTGCGTATCACGCCTTTTGATCCGATCCTGGATTTCTATAACGCATTGGGCGCCGCCCCGACGCCTATGCCATTGCCCGCGGTCTATGATGCCCTCGCCAACGGGCAGGTCGATGCAATCGACATGGATGCCGAACTGATCTGGGTCCTGAAATATTACGAACATGCCGATACGGTGGTGCAGTCAAACCATATGATGTTCCCAATGGTTGGGCTGGTGTCTGCCAAGGTCTGGGCAGGACTGTCAGAGGATGACCGGGCGATGATCGGCGAACTGATGGGTAAACATGTCGGTAGCACAATCGATACCTATGTCGCGAAAGACCGCGATTGGCTCCAGCAGGTGCGCGACACTGGTAAGACCTATGTTGAGGTTGATGAAGCATTCTTTGGTGACGCCGTCGCGGAATGGAATGCGATCTGGTCGGAAAAATCAGGCGCTCTTGACGATCTGCGTCAGGTTGCCGCCAATACCGCAAACCAATAGAAAAACAACAGCACCCGGGGGCGCAGTTATCATGCGCCCCCGGTTTTTGTTGGAGGGTAGGGCATGATCGGGCGCATTTCGGCGGTTTGGGCGCAGATCGAACTAACGTTGGCCGCAGCATTGGCGGCATCGATCACGCTGTTGATCCTGCTCAACGTCGTCACGCGCAGCCTCGGCGCTGCCCTGTTCTGGGTTGATGAGCTGGCGATCTATGCCATGGCCTGGATGGCGTTTCTTGGGGCCTCAGCGGCGGTGCATTATGGCCATGCCGTTGCCGTCACGATCCTGGCGGACACATTGCCGCCCGCGTTGCGCAAGGTAACGGCGAAGCTTGTCGATGTGATCGTGTTGATCTTTGCACTGTTCATGATCTGGTTCTGCTGGCGGTGGTACGCCCCGCTGGAGCTTGTAAAAAATGGCTTTGATGTAAAAGCCTTCCAGGGCTCCACATTCAATTTTATCTACGCTGAACCCACGACCACACTAGGGATCAAGAAGTTCTGGGTCTGGAGCGTGATGTGGCTTTTTGCGCTGGGCGCAACATTGCACAGCCTTGCCAATCTGTTTGAACAAGGCCCACCACGGAATGAGGCGGCCGCATGACCCCGCTAATCTTTGCTTTCAAACTTCTTATCGCGGTGCCGGTCGCCCTTGTTCTGGCGTTGACCGCAATATGGTACATTTGGGAAAGCGGTAACACCGTTCTTTATGACAGTTTCGCCCAGAAGATGTTTTCCGGCCTGGAAAACTACGGGCTTCTGGCCATCCCACTCTTTATGCTGACCGGCGAGATGATGAACGAAGGCGGAATGACACGCCGCTTGATCAATGGCGCACGGGTCTTTGTCGGCGGGTTTCGCGGCGGGTTGGCCTATATCAACCTGTTGGCGAACATGTTCATGGCCGCCATCATCGGATCGGCAACCGCTCAAATTGCGGTCATGGCGCGTGCCATGACGCCGGAGATGGAGGCCGAAGGTTATGACAAAGGGTTTGCTGCAGCCACAACGGCAGCGGGCGGATTGCTGGCTCCGGTGATCCCGCCATCAATGATGTTCGTGATTTACGGCGTATTGGCACAAGTGCCCATCGGCGACATGTTTCTGGCTGGTATCTTGCCCGGACTTTTGCTGGCGGTATCTTTTGCGGTGGTCATCACGCTTATCGGATTTGCGCAGGGTTTTCCGAAAGGTGATTGGTTCACGCGTGGCGAGGCCATTTCTGCGCTGCTGTCATGTCTGCCTGCCACGCTGATCCCTTTTGCGATCATTGGCGGTATTCTTTTCGGCATCGCGACACCGACAGAGTCTGCGGCCATCGCATCGCTTATCGCGTTCCTGATTGGCTGGCTTGTCTACGGAGAGCTGAACCCGAGCGCGATCTTCAAAATGTTCAAGCGCACCGCCGTGAATGCATCGATGATCATCTTCATGATCGCAGCTGCAAGCGTTTTTGGCTGGGTGATCATATACGAGGCGCTACCGCAAAAGCTGGCAGCCTTGATTACATCAATGACCAGCGACCCATTCATGTTCCTGCTGATTGTGAATGTCATCCTGTTGCTCGTGGGCATGTTGATCGATGGTATCGCCGCGGTCATCCTGATCACACCGATCCTGCTGCCTATCGCCATGAATGACTACAGCATCAGCCCTTATCAGTTCGGCGTTGTGATGTGCCTCAACCTCGTGCTGGGCCTGTTGACACCACCGGTCGGTGTCGGCCTCTACATCGCGTCGTCGATGAGTGGAACATCACCCGGGCGCATCCTGAAATCGCTTTGGCCATTCCTGCTTGCGGTGGCAGTCATCCTCGTCTGCCTTAGCAGGTTCCCTTGGCTTTCGACTGCGCTTTTGTAGAACGACGATTGATCAGAGCGGGCCAACTTAGACTAATTCCGCGTCGGTCATGATCTCCACGATAGCCGGGCCATTCACATCAAGGGCTGCTTGAATTGCCTCTTCAAGTTCAGTGGCATCAGTTACCTTGTGCCCGTGACCCCCGCAAAGTCTGGCGAACGCGGCGAAGGATGGGTTGATCAGATCGGTCTCCCAGACAGGCCACTCCCCCGATCGTTGTTCTTTGGAGATTTTGCCAAGCTCGCCGTTGTGCAGCAGGATATGCGTGACATCCATGCCGTATTTCACGGCTGTAGTGAAATCCATCGGATATTGCCCAAAACCGCCATCACCGGAAATCGACACCACCTTGCAATCGCGCAGCGCAGCGACATCTTGGGTCGCAGCCCAGGCACCAAGCCCGGCGGGGAAACCGTATCCGATAGATCCCAGATAACCGGACATTAGAACCCGCTGGCTACCTTTGGTTTCAAGGTAACGGCCGAATGAATATGTGTTGTTGCCTACATCAACTGCAAAAATCGTGTTATCCGGCACAAGCCGTCCTAGAATGTCGAAGATCGCGAATGAGTGGATACCACGTCCGTGATCCTCTGCCAGGCGGCGCTGTTTTTCATCACGCCAGATCGCCCAGCGTTCGGCCAATTCAGATCGTTGGTCGACGGCTTCAGAATTGACGCTGATCAGCGGGCTGGCCGCGTCGCAGAATGCGCCGATATCACCCCAAACCGGGACTTTTACCGCATGAAACTTGCCAAGCTGCATCCGGTCATAATCGACCTGAATGATGTTTTCCTTCAATGCGATCCCGGTATGGTTTGAAAAGCTGGCACCAAAGGCCACCAGTACATCAGCCTCATTCATGAACCAGCTGGCAATTGGTGTTCCTGACCGTCCGATTACACCGGCGCCCAATGGGTGGCTATCTGGCACCAGCCCCTTGGCCTTGAACGTTGTGACCACCGGCGCGCCGATTTTCTCTGCCAGCGCTATGATTTGCGCCCGTGCATCATAGGCCCCATGGCCGACGACGAACATCGGTCGCTTGGCGCTGTTCAGAAGGTCGGCAGCGGCTTTCATATCGCTTTGCGATGGTGTCACCCGTGTTCCACCCATACGCCCAACGGGTTCCGCTGCGGGCTTGTCAGATGGCACGGTCTGTACATCATCGGGAAAGATCAGGTGCGCCACATTTTGTTCAACGATGGCATTCTTGCAGGCCAGTGACATCAGCTCTGCATGATTTGAACTGTTCAACACGGGTTGCGAAAAGGTTGAGACAGCCTGAAATGCCGATTTCAGGTCGATATCCTGAAATGCGCCGGGGCCAAAGACCTGTGTTTGCACCTGACCTGTCAACGCCAGAACGGGCGCCCGGTCAACCTTGGCGTCCCACATGCCGGTCAGCAGATTGGTCGCACCGGGTCCCGCAATTGTCAGGCAGGCCGCCGGTTTTCCGGTCAGTTTGCCGTAGGCGGACGCGGCAAAAGCAGCGGCCCCTTCGTGGCGGACACCATAATATTTTAGCTTCTTCTCACCGACCTGCCGTCTGATTGCATCCGCCAATCCAAGGTTCGAATGCCCGACCATCCCAAAGACGGTCCGCACACCCCAGTTCGTCATGGTTTCAACCATCACATCTGACACATCCCGGACATGGGGTGGTTCGGCTTCCAGCCCGACAAAAATCTCACCGTTGCGAATGTCGAGCGGGTAGATCTCTTGCCCGGTGTCTTCATGACCACCCGGCGGCCTGCCAGTCAGCGGGTCGAAATCCCAGCCATGCCAAGGGCAGCGAATCCAGCATTTGTCATCAATGCCTTTTTCGATCGACCCTTCGCCCAGCGGTCCTTTTTGGTGTGGGCAATGGTTGTTCATTGCCGCCCACTGACCGTCGAAATGCACAAGGCAAATGGATGTCGTGCGCGCCGTCACTGTTTTGACGCGACCCTCCGGCAGGTCGCTGATGTGGCCAACGGAAATCCAGTCAAGATTCTCTGTTGTCATGGCTATCGTCCTTTTCTGGCGCGAGGGCTGGAAATATGAAGTCGATGAATTTTTGTAGGTAAGTCAGGATCAGGAACACGCTGACGGCCCAGATCAACAGCTCGAACGGGGCCAGCGGGGTGCCGCGCAGCCAGCGACCCAGCAGGCCGCCGCCGGGACGAAGTTCCTGCCAGCCAAAAAGGCCGGACCGTGGCCAGAGATCCAGAAACCAGAACCGCGACAGGTAAAGCATGATGATGCCAAGTACGGCCATCAAAAAAAGAAGGGTGAAGCGCTTCATTCGTCAATCAGCTCCATCGTCGTGTCGTCCATGCGCAGGACAAGGATGTCGCCGCGCCGTTCTAGGTCGCCTTCGAGCGTGATGAACTGACCGACGTAATCATAGGCTGCGGGTGGCAAGGTTGTGCCGTCAGGCCCGGTGATGAGCATGAAATCGGACCCCTCAATAGGCTGGGTCGAGACGAAAACAGGCGGCACGTCCCCGAGCAGGCACAGATTGGCGCAGGCTTTGTGCGCGAGGCCGCGACCCGGGCGCATCGCCCCGTTCAGGCATTTGCCATCGCAAATCTCGCCCGCGACTTTCCAGCGACCTAAAGCTTCGGTTTCCATCGTGGGTGGATCGCCTTCGACCGCTATCAGCCCCCGTTGCCCGCCACGCAACTGCATCATGTCGATTGTGCCACGTTGCAGGATGATGCCGGACACCTCTGCCAATTGCCCGTCCAGCCCCATCGCCCGCATATCCACCCCGGATTTGCCCGCGCTTGCCAGCATCAGGGTTTTGCCCGGCTTGATCAGGTCATTCCCTTCGGTCACCCGCAGCAGTGGGTATGGGGTTAGTTCGATCACGCCGGTGACGGTCTGGCGACCATAGTCAAAGCGAAAACCGGACGCGGCTGGTTCATCCTGCGTGGCCCCGATCAGCAAGCCTGTGAACACGAAAATCGCGACCACGAACGCCGCTGTCAGCAGCAGGAACTTCCGTAAAGGGCCGGGGATGGGCAGATAGCCAACGAAAAAAGGGGTCTTGCCGCTCATACCGTGACCTCCGTAACGGCTATCGGTTCAACATAGGTTCCGGGCGCATTTGCATCGCCATGGACCTGCACCGCGGTCCCATGCAGCCTGAGATTGTAGGTCGGCACCATTTCGGTGAAGGGCGCGGGTGAACGCCCGTTGGTCACATCATACTGAAACCCGTGCCAGGGGCAGGTCACAAGACAGTCAATGACCCGCCCCTCGCCCAACGGGCCGTTCTGATGCGCGCAGGCATTGGAAATCGCGCTCAGCTTACCATCCTGCTTAAACACGGCGACACGGTCACCACTGGGCAGGATTTTTATCTTGGCAAAGCCTTCGGTGATATCGCCCGCATCGCAGATATCGATCCAGCCACCTGCATCATCGCCCAATTCATCGCCTTTGCGCCAATCAAGCAGGGCGGCATAGGCATGTAATCCGGCAACGGCCCCTGCGCCCCCGATAAAGATCACGGTGAAGGTGTGGTTTTGCTGGTCCTGCAGAATGCCCAGACTAACATGAGCCACCACAGCGACATAGGCAAAATAGATCAGGCAATGCATGCGTTTCCAAATTGGCGGTGTCAGGAACTTCATCCAAAAATCATGGCTGGTGGCAGAAAGAAACAAGAGACAGATCAGTGCGAAGATACCAAAGATTTCAAACGGAAAACCTGCCAGTTGGCCGTAGCTGGTATTCGCAAATAGCAGCGCTTCGTATTTGTCTGAGCTGGAGAATGCAAAATACCAATTCAGGATGTAGCTGGCATGGCTGATCGCCACGAAGGTTGTCATCACCCCAAAATGGCGGCGGTTGTAAAGAAGTGGCAAAAACCGCCGGTCGATCCGCGCTAGCGGCCCGATGCACAGGATCACCGTTAGCATGACAAAGGCACAGGCCCCAAATGCACGGGCGTTATGGACTTGCGGGTTGATCGGGAATTCATGGCTAAGAAGTTCGGGACTGACGAACAGGAATATCCAAAGGAATGCGACCACACCGGCGAGCATGATCCCGTCATAAAGCCATTTGTTCCGGTTCCATTGGACGGGGATGTACTTGACGCTCATTCCGCGGGCTCCGACAATTGAATCGGTGCAATATCAGCGGGCCAAGATTGGCGCATGGAAAGACCTGCGGCAATGATCAACACAATGGCGACGGGCATGATCAGGGCGAAAACCTGATGCGACCGGCGAGGCGGGCGGTAACGGTGCGACCATTCATCCTTGCCATTCACCAAGATGTTCCAGCGCCACAGGATCAGCGGCCAGATCAGCAGAATACCGGGGACAAGCAATGGGCGGAACACATATGCGCCGCGCGCATCCTCGTCCAAGCGATCGATGCCGAATGTCAGGAAAGGGATGGCGACCAGCGCCCCAATGCCGCCCCAGATCTTAACGATGAACAGGATTAGTTCGGCTTGGTTCATGCAGCCCCCCCGAAATTGACACCCGAAATGTCAGCCATGTCTTTCTTCCAGGTCGTTAGGTCATCATGGTTGAACTTTGACAGGTGATCATGGCCGCAGGCGCGCGCCATAACCTGCATCAATTCGACTGATGCGCCGAAAAAATTCGCGAGCTGCTGGGCTGATTTTTCGGCGATCAAACGGTTAACGAGGTGGGGTTTTTGTGTGGCAATGCCCACCGGGCAGTTATTGGTGTGACAGGCGCGCATGGCCAGACATCCAATCGCCTGCATTGCGGAATTCGAAACGGCGATAGCGTCCGCACCCAGCGCCATGGCCTTGATAAAGTCAGCCGGTTTGCGCAGCCCACCCGTGATAACAAGCGTAATATCGCCGCGCCCTTGTTTGTCGAGATGTTGGCGCGCGCGCGCTAAAGCCGGGATCGTCGGGACAGAGATATTGTCGCGGAAGATGATCGGGGCAGCACCGGTTCCGCCACCGCGCCCATCAAGAATGATATAGTCAACGCCAACGGCCAGTGCCGCGTCAATGTCCTTTTCAATATGCTGCGCGGACAGCTTGTAGCCGATGGGGATCCCGCCGGTTCGGTCGCGCACCTCATCGGCGAAATCCTTGATTTGGCTGACCTCAGTCCAGTCGGGAAAGCGCGGCGGCGAAATCGCAGATGTGCCTTCCTCCAGACCGCGCACTTCTGCGATCTTGCCTTTGACCTTGTTGCCCGGCAGGTGACCGCCTGTTCCAGTCTTGGCTCCCTGACCGCCTTTGAAGTGGAACGCCTGAACCTTGTCCAGCTTGTCCCAGCTGAATCCAAATCGGGCCGAGGCGAGTTCGTAGAAATAGCGCGTATTTTCTGCCTGTTCTTCTGGTAACATGCCACCTTCGCCGGAACAGATACCTGTTCCGGCCAGTTCCGCCCCGCGTGCCAGCGCGATCTTGGCGGATTCCGACAAGGCCCCAAAGCTCATGTCGGACACGAAAAGTGGTATATCCAGTTTCAGCGGCTTTTGCGCATTCGGGCCAATCACAACCTCGGTCCCGACTGCATCATCATCCAACAAGGGTGGTTTTGCCAGCTGTGCGGTCAAAAGCTGAATGTCGTCCCAGTCGGGTAACTCCGTGCGCGGAACACCCATCGAGTCAACGATGCCGTGATGCCCCGTCTTGGACAGGCCATTCTTGGCATAGTTCTGGATCATCCCGTTATAGGGTTCGGCGTCAGTACCGTGGCTCGGGTCTGCATAAAGCCCAAGATAGGTGTCCCGGTTATAGGGCTGAGGATTCGCGTAGCCCCACGCATTGATTTCGTCAGCATCGACAAGGACGTCGTCGCCATCGACCCATGATTTGAATTTGGGCAGTTTTTCGTCATTGGCGTAGGCCGAAACACCGCTATCCAGCCGGTAATCCCAGTTATGAACGCCGCAGATCAAATCATTGCCCCGCACATGCCCATCCGACATCAACGCGCCACGATGCAAGCAGCGCCCATAAAAGACGGATATCTCGTCATCAAATCGGACAACCACCAGATCGACCTCTCCGACGATCGCATATTCTGGCTTGCGATCTTGCAGATTGCTGCGTTTGAAGATGGCTGTGGCGTTCATGGCTGTCCTCGTTGCTTTGGGTTTTTTGGTCAGATGGTGTCGTTGTCCGTGGGTCTCATCTTGTTTTCTACAGGCTGTGTTTCCGGGCAGACGCCCGAGGTCGAAACCCGCTGTCCGTACCACCTTGCCGCAGGTGCTGCGGTAACGCCATGCAATACCGCGCTAATCCATACTGTGTTCACGGCGATATGAAGTATGGTTTCGCCCAGATCATGGGGGAGCATCTCGATCACCAGCAGGGCGAAAAGTGCTGTGGCCAGCCCGCGTGGACCAAACCAGCCAAAAAACAACCGCGTCAGGTACGATGCATCAGTGGCAATCAAAGAGACCCAGATCGCCAGTGGGCGGACGATGAACAGGCTGACCATTATCAGCGCAAAAACTGGCCAGGTCAGATGCATGATGGCTTCCGGCACCAATGCCGCACCCAAAAGCAGGAATGCGGACCATGACAGCAACTGCCCTTCGCTTTCGACAAATTCATAGATGAATTTGCAGCGACCCTGCACAACGGCACCAAAGACCAATCCACTGACAAAGGCCGAAATGAAGCCATTGCCGCCGATTTGGGTTGCCGCAAGATAGGACAAACCGGCCAGCGCAAGCGCCCCGATGCCTTCATATGTTTCTGAGGTCAACGCATTGTCTTTTGCAAAAATCAGAACGCGCCCACCGATCCAACCCATGATGACCCCGGTAACCGGCCCCAGAACCACCTGTGCCAATCCGAATGCGAGCCATGATACATTGGATTGCGACATCGCGCTTGCTAACAAGCTGGCCAATAGCAGGATCAGCGGTAGGGTCAGCCCGTCATTCAAGCCACTTTCAACCACCAGCGCACGCCGGGGTCGTATCGGAACGGCCTCATTCGAGACGACCGCCTGCCCAAGCGCGGCATCGGTTGGTGCCATGATGGCCGCCAACAAAACCACGGCAAGCAGCGACCAGTCCGGCAACAGGATCGTGCCTGCCACTGCGCCAAAGATGACAGTTAGCGGCAAGCCGATCAGTAACATCCGGGTTGGCCAGACACGCCGCATTTGCAAGGCACGCATATCCGTGCTTGCCGCATCAAGGAACAGCAGAATGACCAAGGCGATCTCCGCAACAGGATGTAAAAGTGCGCGCGCCTGATCCGGTGGTATCAACCCGCCCAGTGAAATAAAGGCGCCCAAGGCAAGGAAAATCATTGGTGCTGTTAAGATGGTAGAACCAAGCCGCTGACCAAGCATGCAAAATGCCATTGTCGCGCCGCAGATAAGCGTAAGACCAAGCATTGTGCGGCGCATAACTCCTGATTGCGGTCAAGTGACTCAAAACATCATGCGCAGGTCCGGCTCAGGTCAAGAAGTTTATATAAAGCCGGTCTTGAGCAGCCGCAGCTGCGGCATTCGCAAGACGCCCCTCAGAAGGGGAGCATGCACCAAACACAGCAAGATTGCGCAAGACATTGCTTCCGGATCAGGTTTATACAGGCAAATCATGACCCGCGTGCCAGTGGCAACTTCCGTTACTCATGAATTCATATGTGAACCACGATAAAGGACACATCATGTACCGCATCTCGACTTTACTCGTGTCTTTCCTTCTTGCCGTCTCGGTGGGTGGCCCCGCTGTGGCGCAGGAAAATACTGTGCGCCCGGCAAAGTTGATGGTTGTCGGGGCGGATACTGATGGCATTACCCGGCAATTCTTTGGGCAGGTCGTTGCACGCCAAACTGTGGATTTGGCGTTTCAGGTATCCGGGCAAATCGTGGCGTTTCCGGCGACAGAAGGGCAGGAGGTTGCACAAGGTGCCGTGATTGCAAAGCTTGATGAAGAACCATTTGAATTGCAGCGCCAACAGGCTGTTTTGCAACTGGAACAGGCTGATCGTCTTCTGACGCGCTTGAATAATCTGGGTGCCTCTGCGTCCGAGGTGTCGAAGCAAGACGCCGAAACCCAACTGGCTTTGGCGCGTGTTGCATTGCGGAATGCGGAATACTCATTGGAAAACGCCACGCTGCGCGCCCCGTTTGAAGCGCTTGTCGCCAGCAGGAACGTTGCAAATTTCACTACCACAAACGCGGGAAGCCCGGTCATCAGGTTACATGACATGTCGGAATTGCGGATCGATATCGACGTGCCGGAAATCCTGTTTCAGCGGGCCGGGCAAGATGCTGATGTGGCATTGATGGCGCGGTTTCCAACCAGCGACGAAACATACCCGTTAGAGATCAGAGAGTTCAACGCAGAGGCGTCTTCAATTGGACAGACCTTTCGTTTGACGCTTGGCATGGAGCGGCCAGATGATCTGAATGCGCTGCCGGGTAGCTCCGTCATCGTACTGGCAACACTGAATGAAGGGCCGCCGCGCCTGATTGTGCCCGCAACGGCAATTCAGATCGGCAATGATGGATCGACCAGCGTTATGCAGTTTATGCCATCCGAAGGCGAAACTGGCATCCTACAAAAAGTGGATGTTGAGGTAAGCGCCACGCGCGACGGGGCGTTCATGATCACTGATGGATTGGATGTCGGAACGGAAATCGTCAGAATCGGCGCACAACTGCTGGCAGACGGCGACACCGTCCGCCGTTTTTCAGGTTACGCAAATTAATCGAGGGTAACTGATGAACATAGCGCGGGCGTCGATTAATCTGCCGATCTTCACTTGGATCATCATTCTGACCTGCCTGTTTGGCGGCATATGGGGATTTAACACGGTCGGTCGTCTGGAAGACCCGGCATTTACTATCAAACAAGCGGTGGTGATCACCCAATACCCTGGGGCATCGGCGCAACAGGTGGCGGAAGAGGTCTCAGAACCGCTAGAGGCCGCCATTCAGCGCATGGCGGAGGTCAGCAAGATCAAATCCGTCAATCGCCCAGGCGTGTCCCGAATTGATGTCGAAGTTCAGGATACAATTGCGGGGGATGAACTGCCGGCAATCTGGACCGAATTGCGCGAACGTTTGCAGAATGTGCAAAACGAACTACCCAGCGAGGCGACGCCACCTTTTGTCGATGATGGGTTTGGGGACGTTTATGGTATCTTCTTCGCGGTGACGTCCGATGGGTTCACAGATGCCGAACAACATCAGTTGGCGACCTTTCTGCGGCGCGAAATCCTGACTGTTGAAGGGGTGGCAGATGTTGATGTCGCGGGACTCCCGGCAGAGGCAATATTTGTTGAACCCGACCTTTCGGTCAGTTTTCAACTCGGTGTGGATCCACAGATCATCCAACAGGCGCTGGCAACATCAAATTCGGTGCCTCAGGCGGGATCGGTGACAGCAGATGCCACCCGCACACAGATCCAGACCGCCGAAGGGTCGGACACCGTTAGCGAAATTGCGGCCCTGACCATCGGGGTTGGTGGTGATCTGATAAACCTGATCGACATCGCGGATGTCAGTCGGGGGCGGCAGGAAAACCCCGCCCAGATCATCCGCTACAACGGGCAATCGGCTTTCACAATCGGCGTGTCCGGCGCGACCAATGACAACATCGTTGATGTTGGCAACCGTGTTGACGCACATCTTGCCTCACTCGCGGCGGAAATTCCGTATGGGGTCGTGCTGCACCCGATTTATCAGCAACATGTGGTTGTTGATGAATCCTCAACCGGGTTCTTGATCAACCTTGCGATGTCAGTCGGCATCGTGGTGCTGGTGCTTGCCATTTTCATGGGCGTTCGCGCCTCTTTGGTCGTTGGCATCACGCTTTTGCTGACGGTTGTCGGGACATTACTGTTCATGTCGCTCTTCTCGATTGAGATGGAGCGCATTTCGCTTGGCGCGCTCATCATCGCGATGGGCATGCTGGTCGACAACGCAATCGTTGTCGCGGAAGGCATGCAGATTGCCATGGCCCGTGGCAAATCTTCGCGTGATGCGGCAGATGAGGCGGCCGGCAAAACCCAAATACCGCTGTTGGGTGCAACGGTGGTTGGTATTATGGCCTTTGCGGGGATTGGCCTTAGCCCGGATTCAACGGGTGAATTCATGTTCTCGCTATTTGCCGTGATCGGCATCTCGCTTCTATTGTCATGGGTTCTGGCTGTCACTGTTACCCCGCTTCTTGGGCATTACATTTTTAAGCGGAGCAGCGATGATGGATCGGATCCATATGATGGGCCGGTCTTTCGGGGCTATGCTGGAATTTTACGCGGCGCGCTTCGGATCCGCTGGCTGGTACTTGCCGGGCTTGTTGGGATCACTGCGGCCAGTTTCGTTGGATTTGGTTCGGTAAAGCAGCAGTTCTTTCCGAACTCAAACACGCCGCTTTTCTTTGTCCACTACACAATGCAGCAAGGCACCCCGATCAAGACGACCTCTGAAAAAATGGAAATCGTAGAGGCTTATCTTGCTGCGCATGAGGATGTCGTTTCCGTGTCTACCTTTGTTGGCCAAGGGGCCACACGTTTTCTGCTGACCTATGGGTCCGAACCGCCCAACCCCGCTTACGGGCATTTGATCATCCGGACCGAAACGCTCGATCTTATTCCACCGCTTCAGGCCGAGTTGGAGGCTTTTGCCGCCGAAAATCTGCCCGAGGGCGAATTCAGAACGGAACGGCTCGTCTTTGGTCCGGGCGGCGGCAGCCCAATCGAAATACGCTTTTCCGGCAGCGACCCGCAGGTGCTGCGCGATCTGTCAGATCGGGCGATTGGACTGATGACAGAGGCATCGCCGAACATCCTCGCCCCGCGGATTGACTGGCACGAACAAGAGCTTGTACTGCGGCCGCGTTATGTCACTGAACGCGCGCAGGCGGCGGGCATCACACGTGATGACGTGGCGGATGCCATCCTGTTCGCGACCGATGGTGTCACGGTGGGCACCTATCGTGAAGGCGACCGGGCAATCCCGATTGTGACACGCGTTGCGCCGGGTGCGGATGCCGGTATTCTGGATCAGGTTCTTGGGACGCAGGATCAATCGTCGATCCTGCCTATCGAACAGGTTATTGATGGTTTTGAACTTGAACCACAGAACACGATCATTCGTCGTCTGGACCGTCTGCCTACGATCACGGTTGGCGCCAGCATCCCCTCTGATATGACAGCAGCCCAGGTCCATGCAGAGATACGTGATGTGATCGAAGCGATTAGCTTGCCCATCGGATATAGAATGGAATGGGGCGGCGAATTCGAGTCCTCGGCCAATGCGAATGCCAGTCTCGCATCACAATTGCCCGTCACCATCCTGATTATGATCCTGATCACGATCCTGTTGTTCAATGCGCTGCGCCAATCGCTCATTATCTGGCTGCTTGTTCCGATGGCGGTGACGGGTGCGGTTATCGGCCTTCTGGGCACGGGCTTACCCTTCACCTTTACAGCGTTGCTGGGCTTGTTGAGCCTGTCTGGCATGCTGATCAAGAACGGGATCGTGCTGGTTGAAGAAATCGATATCGTCCGCCGGGAAGGTTCCGCGCTGCGCAAGGCGATTGTCGGGGCGTCGGTGTCACGTCTGCGGCCCGTCCTGCTGGCTGCTGCAACGACAATCCTTGGGATGGTCCCCTTGCTGGGTGATGCGTTTTTCGTTTCCATGGCGGTCACGATCATGGGAGGGTTGGCATTTGCCTCGATCCTGACGCTGATTGCGGCCCCTGTGCTTTATGATGTCTTCTTTGGCGGGGGAAAGGACCAGGAGGTGACCGGCGATGCGGTAGCCTAAACGGACGGTATCTTGGGAAACAGTGGGGCGGGCGTTTGATCAAACGCACCGCCACCAACACTCACTATTGCGGCAGAACAAAACCAAATACATCGCCGCCACAAACACAGCGCCATCTAAACCCCAGAATATGCCGGAAACTGGGCAAGCAAACCTGGCCTTTTGTGCAGGACCTGCACAATTGCGCCAAATTGTCGACGGCTGCCACGACGACACACGCGGTCAGCACAGCAATACCGCGACTACGGAGTGGGCCGGGAGTTCGGATCAACCTCAAACCGTTTGCTAAGTGTCGAATGCGTCGAACAGAGTCGGATTCTTGTCGTAGAGTGCTTGCGACACGAAACCGCCTCTGATACGACGCGCAGGATTTTGCCGCTCTCGTGAAAACGGGGGTGAAACAAGCTGCCCATTCGTCATCCGTTTCGACGGCAAGTGGTGAAGCCGGGCCCAAGACATCGGAAGGCTCAACGTGTCCGAAACTGCTGGTATTTCAACAGGCATTGCGCAGCGCTATGCGACCGCTGTGTTTGACATCGCCAAGGAAGGCAAAGCGATCAAAGCGCTCGAATCGGATGTTGCTGCTTTAGAAGCTGCAATGAACGAAAGCGACGATCTGCGCACCTTGCTGACCTCACCGCTTTACAGCCGTGACGAACAATCCGCCGCGATTTTGGCGATTGCCAAGAAAATGGAACTTTCTGACACCACAAGCAATGTACTGGCGCTGCTGGCAAGCAAGCGCCGATTGTTTGTGATGCCACAGCTGCTTGCCGTCCTTCAGGACATGCTGGCCGAAGAGCGTGGCGAAGTGACCGCCGAGGTCACAACCGCCAAGAAGCTGACAAAAGCGCAAGCTGACAAGCTGGCCAAGACACTCAAGACCCAAGTGGGCAAATCTATCACCATCAAAGAAACCGTCGATGAAAGCATCATTGGCGGTCTTATTGTTAAAGTGGGCTCAAAGATGATCGACACGTCGATCGCCTCCAAGCTCAACGCACTCCAGAACACTATGAAAGAGGTCGGATAAATGGCGATCCAAGCGTCTGAAATCTCTGCGATCCTGAAGGACCAGATCAAGAACTTCGGTCAAGAAGCCGAAGTGGCCGAAGTTGGCCGGGTACTAAGCGTGGGCGATGGTATCGCCCGTGTTTATGGTCTGGACAATGTGCAGGCGGGTGAAATGGTTGAATTCCCCGGCGGTATCCGCGGGATGGCCCTGAACCTCGAAGCCGACAACGTTGGTGTTGTTATCTTCGGTTCTGACCGTGACATCAAAGAAGGCGACACCGTCAAGCGCACAAACTCGATCGTGGACGTGCCTGTTGGTGACGAACTGCTGGGTCGCGTTGTTGATGGCCTTGGCAACCCGCTGGACGGCAAGGGTCCGATCAAGACGAAAAACCGCGCCGTTGCAGACAGCAAGGCCCCCGGCATTATCCCACGTAAATCCGTGCACGAGCCGATGGCAACCGGCCTGAAATCCGTTGACGCGATGATCCCAATCGGCCGTGGCCAGCGCGAATTGATCATTGGTGACCGTCAGACAGGCAAGACCGCCGTGGCGCTCGACACCATCCTGAACCAGAAGTCCTATAACGACGCTGCCGGCGATGACGAAAGCAAGAAGCTTTACTGCGTTTACGTTGCTGTTGGCCAAAAGCGGTCGACTGTGGCTCAGCTGGTGAAGAAGCTCGAAGAATCAGGCGCGATTGAATATTCCATCGTTGTGGCTGCTACCGCGTCTGACCCGGCACCGATGCAGTTCCTGGCGCCCTATTCCGCAACAGCCATGGCCGAGCATTTCCGCGACAATGGTCGCCACGCGCTGATCATCTATGATGACCTCTCCAAGCAGGCTGTGTCCTATCGTCAGATGTCTCTGCTGCTGCGCCGCCCACCAGGGCGTGAAGCTTACCCAGGTGACGTTTTCTACCTCCACTCTCGCCTGTTGGAACGGTCTTCGAAACTGAACGAAGATAACGGTTCTGGTTCGCTGACGGCGCTGCCGATCATCGAAACCCAAGGTGGTGACGTGTCGGCCTTTATTCCGACCAACGTGATCTCCATCACCGACGGTCAGATTTTCCTTGAAACCGAACTGTTCTATCAAGGTATCCGCCCCGCGGTGAACACCGGTCTGTCAGTTTCGCGTGTGGGCTCGGCGGCGCAAACCAACGCGATGAAGTCGGTTGCCGGTCCGGTGAAACTGGAACTGGCACAGTACCGCGAAATGGCTGCTTTTGCGCAGTTTGGGTCCGATCTGGATGCCGCCACGCAAGCCTTGCTGAACCGCGGTGCCCGTCTGACCGAATTGATGAAACAGCCACAATATTCACCGCTGACGAATGCCGAGATTGTTTGCGTGATCTATGCCGGTACAAAGGGGTATCTGGATAAGGTGGAGGTGAAAGAGGTTGGCCGTTTCGAAGCTGGTCTGCTTAAGCATTTGCGGACAAACGCATCCGACGTGCTCGACATGATCACCAAGGAAGATCCAAAGATCAAAGGCGAGGCGGAAGAGAAAATAAAAGCTGCGATCGACGCATTCGCCAAAGATTTCGCTTAATCCTCGGACATAGGAGCACCTTATGCCCAGTCTTAAGGACCTCAAAAACAGGATCGAGTCGGTCAAATCGACCCGCAAGATCACAAAGGCCATGCAAATGGTCGCGGCTGCAAAACTGCGCCGCGCCCAAGACGCAGCCGAGGCATCGCGGCCCTATACAGAACGGTTCAACGCCGTGATGGGCGGGCTTGCGGCATCGGTTGGCGGATCAGATTCTGCACCAAAATTGCTGTCCGGTACGGGCAGCGATCAGGTGCAGTTGCTGATTGTCATGACCGCGGAACGTGGGCTATGCGGTGGCTTTAACGGCAACATCGCCAAGCTTGCCAAAAGCCACGCACAGAAGCTTCTGGCGGAAGGCAAAACCGTGAAAATCGTGACTGTCGGCAAAAAAGGCCGCGACGCGATTAAACGGGAACTGGGTGATTACTTTGTCGATCATATCGATTTGACCGAAGTGAAACGCGTCGGTTATGCCAACGCTCAGGAGATCGCCAAAGGTGTTCTTGCGCGTTTTGATGCAGCCGAATTCGATGTGGCCACGATCTTTTTCGCCCGTTTCGAAAATGTTGTGACGCAGCACCCAACAGCACAGCAAATCATTCCTGCCAAGTTTGAGCAGGCCGAGGACACCGAAGCCACGCTTTATGATTATGAGCCTGGCGAAGAGGAAATCCTTGCAGACTTGCTGCCGCGCGGCGTGGCAACGGCTATCTTTAGCGCTCTGTTGGAAAATGCGGCCTCTGAACAGGGCGCGCGGATGTCTGCGATGGACAACGCCACACGCAACGCTGGTGAAATGATCGACAAACTGACGATTGAGTTTAACCGCTCACGTCAGGCCGTCATCACCAACGAGCTGATTGAAATTATTTCGGGCGCGGAAGCGCTCTAGACCCCGGAGAAACATAAATGGCAAACGCAAAAGGTAAGATCACGCAGATCATCGGCGCCGTCGTTGACGTGCAGTTCGATGACCATCTGCCTGAGATCCTCAACGCCCTGACAACCGACAACAATGGCAAGGAACTGACGCTTGAGGTGGCACAGCACCTTGGTGAAAACACAGTTCGCGCCATCGCGATGGACTCGACCGAGGGTCTGGTGCGCGGTCAGGAAGTCACCGACCAGGACAACACAATCACCGTGCCCGTCGGCGACGCCACGTTGGGCCGGATCATGAACGTGGTCGGCGATCCCGTTGATGAAAAAGGCCCGATTGGCGAGCAAGAGCGTCGGTCGATCCACGCTGAAGCCCCGCCATTTGAAGCGCAGTCGACTGCATCCGAAGTGCTGGTGACAGGTATCAAGGTCATCGACCTTCTGGCCCCTTACGCCAAGGGCGGCAAGATCGGCCTGTTCGGCGGTGCCGGTGTTGGCAAGACCGTTCTCATTCAGGAACTGATCAACAACATCGCGAAAGTGCACTCCGGCTACTCCGTATTCGCCGGTGTGGGTGAGCGGACCCGTGAAGGCAACGACCTTTACTACGAATTCATCGAATCCGGCGTTATCGACGCCGAAGACCTGACCAAATCCAAAGTGGCGCTGGTCTACGGCCAGATGAACGAGCCTCCGGGTGCACGTATGCGTGTGGCCCTGTCCGGCCTGACAATGGCGGAATCCTTCCGCGACCAATCCGGTACAGACGTTCTCTTCTTCGTCGACAACATCTTCCGCTTTACCCAGGCCGGTTCCGAGGTTTCGGCGCTTCTGGGTCGTATCCCATCCGCTGTGGGCTACCAGCCAACACTGGCCACCGACATGGGTGCGATGCAGGAACGGATTACATCCACCAAGAACGGCTCGATCACGTCCGTGCAGGCGATCTACGTGCCTGCGGATGACCTGACAGACCCTGCGCCTGCGACCTCGTTTGCGCACTTGGATGCGACAACCGTTCTGAACCGTGCGATTTCGGAAAAGGGTATCTACCCTGCCGTTGACCCGCTCGATTCCACCTCACGTCTGCTGGACCCAGCGATTGTGGGTGAAGAGCATTACGCTGTGGCCGCCGACGTGCAGCAGACTTTGCAGCGCTACAAGTCTTTGCAGGATATCATCGCCATTCTGGGCATGGACGAACTCAGCGAAGAAGACAAATTGACTGTGTCGCGTGCGCGTAAGATCGAACGCTTCCTGTCGCAGCCGTTTGACGTGGCTCAGGTCTTTACCGGTTCGCCTGGCGTTCAGGTGCCACTGGAAGACACGATTGCATCGTTCAAAGCCGTGGTCGCAGGCGAATATGACCACCTGCCCGAAGGTGCGTTCTATATGGTTGGCGGCATTGAAGAAGTGAAAGCCAAAGCCGAAAAAATGGCTGCTGACGCAGCTTAAGGAGGCCAGAACATGGCAAACCTACAATTCGATCTCGTCTCGCCCGAACGCCGACTGGCGTCCGTCGAGGCATCCGAGGTTCGGATCCCCGGTGCAGATGGTGACATGACCGCAATGGCGGATCACGCGCCGACCATCACCACATTGCGCCCCGGTGTTCTGACCGTGGTGCATAAGGGCGGGTCTGACGAGTATGTCGTGTCAGGCGGTTTTGCAGAGATCACGGCGGCAAGCGTATCGGTTCTGGCCGAACAGGCGCTGCCCAAGGCCGAGATGACGCAAGAGGTCTATGACCAGATGGTTGCCGACGCCAAGGCGGCCCATGGCCGCGCGCAAGAGACGTTCAAGAACGAACCTGGCCCCGTGGATGACGCAGCCAAGCTGTTGTCGGATATGGTGGCGATCGGTGGGCATATCGGCTTGACAGCCAATAACTGATCCGACCGGAGTTTCAGCGAAAGCCCCGCATCTTGTGCGGGGCTTTTTGCGTTATTGCTTTAGTGCGGACACCGTTGCGATGGCGATCTCATTGGGGGTGTCCAGCCCGTCAATTGTGACATCCATATCGCCATGCACGCCGGTATTGCTGCCAATGGCATGAAGCCCCTCGGCGCCGGAGCCATACAACGTGCCAACCAGATTGCCGGAGATATCAAATCGATTTAGCCCATTATCCAGCGTCCCATCGATCCCAAAGCCCAGGGTATCCGTGCCAGCCGCATTATCCACAACGACTCCATTTGCGATGGTGATCATACCGTCATAATGCGCGGCCCTATTTGTCCCGAACTCATCCCGGGCGACACCAATGAAACCGTCGGCGGAGCCTGTGACAGTCTCGCTCGCCAGATTAACCTGCAAACTGGTATCGCCGACGACATTGGCGGATACCGTCGTGTTCCCCATGATCAGCTGCATATAGCCCGCATAGGTGACGATACCGGTTGCGGGTTGCGCTGCAAATTCTTCCGGGCTGCCATCTGTCGCCGCGACACGAACCTGATCAAAGTCAGACAGAAAGTCGCGGTATCCAGCCAATTCAGCTGCGGTCAGCACGTTTAGATCGGTGACAACAGGCGAGTCGACTGTTCCACCACCATTCTGCCCGCCGACATTGTCCACCGAACCGGGATCAGGGCTGCCGCCGGAACCGCCCCCGCCACAGGCAGTCAAGCAACCAAACATGAGCGCCGAAAAGACAAGGCGTAATTGGCTAATTTTCACCTAAGAACATCCCTAGAATTTTAGTCATCTACATGTTTAGCTATCCGCTAATTATGAACCAAAGATTAGTATTTCTCCGATGGCGGTTTCGGCGATGTAATCCGTGTCCGGCACAAAACTGATAAAGATGGCCAAAGGAACGCCAGTAAACTTATGCGCAGGTTGAATAGTGGAACGGTCGGGATTGACCATGGTGATGTGGTTCTGTTCTCGGATTTCGAACATGATGGTGCGATGTGGCGTGGCGATGGTCCGCGGCAGAACAGGGCGAGCGTGGAGTTTGCGGAACCCTACCTGCACCCGCCACATGTGCAGGTTTCCATGTCGATGTGGGACATCTCGAACAACACCAATATCCGTGCGGATGTGCAGGCGGAAAACATCACGTCTGCGGGATTTGACATCGTCTTTCGAACCTGGGCGGATACGCAAGTGGCCAGGGTGCGGGTGGCGTGGACATCAATCGGCGAACTTGCCAATGATGATGGGTGGGAACTCTACTGATCCGAGGTCGCGGATCAGATCCGGAACGCGGGAGTGCTATTCAGCCGCGTAAAGCCCTTCATAGATCGGGCCAAGCGTCTTGTGATCAAACAATGATGACACGGATGTCCCGTTCCATGTATTCAGAATGGCCTGCGCGAACATCGGGGCGGTTGGCACGATGCGGATGTTTTTGCAGGCCTTCACCGGCTCAGTCGCCTGGATTGTGTCGGTGATGACCAAATTCTTCATCACAGATTTAGACACACGCTCAACCGCGGGGCCGGATAGGACACCGTGCGTGATGTAGGAATGGACCTCTTTCGCACCGTTTTCCACCAGCACTTCGGCGGCCTTGCACAGCGTGCCCGCCGTATCCACGATGTCATCGACGATGACGCAGACCTTGTCCTTTACATCCCCAATCACGGTCATCTCGGCCACTTCGCCGGGTTTGCCACGCCGTTTGTCTACGATGGATAAAGGCGCGCCAATCCGCTGCGCCAGATCGCGGGCGCGGGCCACGCCGCCAACATCGGGGGATACAACCATGACCTGATCCATCTTGCCCCGGAAATGATGCATCGCATCCAGCGCATAGATGGGTGAAGCATACAGGTTATCGACCGGAATATCGAAAAAACCCTGGATCTGCGTGGCATGCAAATCCAGGGTCAAAACGCGTTCAATACCGGCTTCTACGATCATATTCGACACCAGCTTTGCCGTAATCGGCGTGCGGGCCTTGGATCGGCGATCCTGCCGCGCGTATCCGAAATAGGGGATCACTGCGGTGATGCGGGCCGCTGATGACCGGCGCAGCGCATCGGCAATGATCAAAAGCTCCATCAGGTTATCATTGGCGGGATTCGAGGTGGGCTGGACGATAAACATATCTTCGCCGCGCACATTTTCGAACACTTCCACGAAAATCTCACCATCATTGAACCGTTCCACACGTGCGTCGCACAACCCGACCTCCATTCCGCGATGCATCGACATACGACGGGCGATTCCATTGGCGAGGGGCTGGTTTGCGTTTCCGGAAATCAGCTTGGGCTCGATCATTGTGGGCATGGGGGGTCCTTTGGCAGAAGGGTCACTTGCATGTAACAGATTCGTGGCGTTGACACCTGCTAGCACAGGGTTACCGTCGCGCAAACACACAGCTGCCGACAGGAGCCCACAAATGCCCCATATCGATTACTACTTTGCAACACTCTCGCCCTTCACCTATCTGTCCGGCATCCGCCCGGCCGAGATTGCGGCCAAACACGACGCGACAATCACCTACAAGCCGCTGGATATCATGGCCCTGTTTGGCCGGACGGGGGGCATTCCGCCAAAGGACCGCCACCCTAATCGGCAAGAATACCGGCTGCAGGATCTGCGCCGCCGGGCCAAGCATGTGGGCCTGCCGCTCAACGTCAAACCGATGTTCTGGCCAACAAATGGCGCACCGTCGGCCTATGCGATTATCGCCGCGCAGAATGCGGGCGGTGATATCGGCGCGCTCGTCCACGCCTTCGGTGCGGCCTGCTGGGCGGAGGAACGTGATATCAGCCAGGATGATGTTGTGCGCGACTGTCTGGAAAAGACCGGCTTCGATCCGGCCCTTGCAGATAAGGACATGCTGACCAGCGCCGATACATTTTCCAAGAACCTAGAGGATGCGGTGAATGCGGGCGCCTTTGGTGCGCCGTTCTTTATCACCGATAGTGATGAACGGTTCTGGGGTGAGGATCGGATCGACGATCTGGATGCGTACCTATCTGGCAAATTGTAATGCCCGAAATCCACGGACATGCCGTGCATCATGTCACGGTTGGCAACGGTGCGCCTGCCGTGATGGCGCATTGCGCGCTGGCCCGCCACGACGTGTTGCTGCCGTTGGCAGAGGCGATTGGCGGGCAGGTCACCCTGTTTGATATGCCCGGCCATGGGCGCAGCGCGGATTGGGATGGCAAGCAAGATTACCAGACGCTTGTTACTGCCTGTGTCGCTGCCTGTTGCGATGGACCAACCCATCTGATTGGTCATTCTTATGGGGCCACTGCTGCACTGCGTCTGGCGGTTGAGCATCAGGAGTTTGTGAACCGACTGACGTTGATTGAGCCAGTCTATTTCGCAGCGGCCAAGGGGACGCCGGAACATGCTGCCCATGCCAAGTCATTCCGGCCCTTTGTCAGTGCGATGTTGATGGGGGACGAAACCCGTGCGGCAGAGCTTTTCAATGACCTGTGGGGCGCGACACCTTGGGGATCGATCCCGGTGCGGCTCCAGCGCTATCTTGTCGATCGCATCCATTTGATTGTCGCAGGGGGCGGCCCGATTGAAGAAGACGCTGACGGCATCATGACACCCGAACGGCTGTCCAACGTGAACGTTCCAGTCACCCTGATCCGTGGGGCAGCAACGCAGCCGGTCATCGGGGGCATTCATGAAAGCCTTGCAACACGCCTGCCGGATGCGGTGGATCACGTCGTGCCGGGGGCCGCGCATATGGTGCCGATCACCCATATGCCCGAGGTTGCCGCGATTATCCGCGCAGCAGATCCAGGAACCGGTTGACCCCGTCTTCGGTCATTGACCAATCAGTGACCAGACGACCGATCAGGGGTTCATCCGGGTCACCCGTTTCAGGATCGCCATTCATCACATAATAGACCGCGCCGCCATCCAGCATCCGCTTATGTTCCCGGCGGGGCATCTGGAAAAAGATGATATTCGCCCCTGGCGGGTACATCACCTCAACGGCGTTGTGGCCGCGTAGACCAAC
Organism: uncultured Paracoccaceae bacterium; assembly: GCA_947503925.1. Classification (GTDB taxonomy): domain Bacteria; phylum Pseudomonadota; class Alphaproteobacteria; order Rhodobacterales; family Rhodobacteraceae; genus Yoonia. Next base: position 53,832 of record CANNFQ010000012.1, read on the forward strand.
CGCCAATTGGGCGCAGCGGGCGTTGGCGGATCGTGCCATATCCAGCCAGAGCCCGTCAGCCAGATAGGCCTGCATCTGCGCTGACAGATAGCGGTGCTTTGACAAAAGATGCCCACCGCGTTTGCGCCGCAGCTCGAACTCCCAGGCGAGCTCCGGGTCAAAGATGACACAAGCCTCTACCCCCAAGGCACCATTCTTGGTGCCGCCGAAACTCACTGTGTCCACCCCCGCCTTCCACGTCATTTCAGCAGGCGAACAATTCAGCGCGGTCAGCGCATTAGCGAAACGCGCACCGTCCAGATGAGTTTTCATGCCGTATTCTTGTGCAATTTTTGCCAGCTCGTTGATTTCGTCCAGCGTATAAATCGTTCCCTTTTCAGTGACTTGGGTGACAGAAAGCGGACCGCGTTGCGGACCGTGTACCCCGCGGGTTTCCTCGCCCAGAATTTTCCGTCGCAGATCATCCGGTGCCATCCGACCATCCGTTGTTGGCACCAGCGTCAGCTTGGCCCCGGTATAGAATTCCGGCGCGTTGCATTCATCTTCGTGGACATGGGCGCAGTCGCTGCAAAAGATCGTTTGCCATGGCTGCGACATCGTCCCCAGCAAGACAGCGTTGGCCGCCGTACCATTGATAATCAGGTAAACCGCAGCATCCGGGGCTTCAAAGATATCGCGGACCTGCACGCGGACCTCATCCATGATTGGGTCCGCGCCATAGCCCATGGCGTAGCCCTGATTGGCGGCGGTCAGCGCCTCCATCACCTTTGGGTGGGCCGGGCCTGCGTTGTCGGAAGCAAAGAACATCTAAAGCGGCTCCTCTATAATTTGATCGTCCCAGTCGTCTTCGTCGATATCCGCCTCGGACAGGGTCATGTGTTGGATCGAAACACCGGCGCGATGCACAGATTGCGGATCACCCGAGATCAGCGGATGCCACTCAAACAGCGCGCGACCTTCATAAACCAGCCGATATCCGCAGGTCTGCGGCAGCCAATACATGTGTCTTTCGATGGTTTTTGGGGTCAGTACAATGCATTCCGGCACGAATTCGTGGCGCATGGTATAGTTGCTGCACAGGCAGGTTGTGTCGTCAAAAAGGCGGCAGGCCACGCGGGTCAGGGCGACGTCGCCATCGTCATCCTCCAGCTTGTTCAGGCAGCACTTGCCACAGCCATCGCAAAGCGCCTCCCACTCCTTGCGGTTCAGCTGATCAAGGGGTGTGGTTTCCCAGAAACGGTCACCCAACCCGTCGCGGTCGATCCTACTCGACATCGGCAAGGATCTTTCGGGCCTCTGCGCAATCGACGTCCATCTGCGTGATCAGCGCGTCCAGCCCATCGAATTTCAGTTCCGGGCGCAGGTAATCCACCAACGCCACGGACAGATGCGTGCCGTAAAGATCGCCTTTGAAATCAAAGATGAAGGTTTCGCAATTGGGTAGGTTTTTCCCAAACATCGGACGCACGCCGATGGATGCTGCCCCATCATATGTCCCTTCATGCGGGCCGGACAACACATCAACCTTGACCGCATAGACACCGTGCTTTGGCGGGTGCAGGCCGGTGATCGACATGTTGGCGGTTGGATAGCCCAATTCGCGCCCCCGCTGGTCGCCACGAATGACCTCGCCTTCGATCCGGTGCCAGTGATCCAGCATCGCAGCGGCGTCGCGTGGGCGGCCATCGCTCAGCGCTTGCCGGATCGCGGTGGAGGACACTGCGCCGGCGTCATTGGTGATGATTGCAGCGATAGTAACGCCGAACCCCATTTCAGCGCCAAAGGATTTCAGGTCGTCGGCATTGCCTGCCCGGCCCTGGCCAAAACAGAAATCAGCCCCAACAACCACATGTTTCAAACCCAATTGGTCAACGATGATATCTTGGGCAAATGCGCGCGGGCTGAGTGCGGCAAGGGCCGCGTTAAACGGCACCTCATAGAGTTTTTCGACGCCAAGTTTCGCCAGCCGGTTTGCCTTTGCCTCTGCGTTCATTAGGCGAAAGGGGTTGGAATCTTTGGAAAAGTAACTGCGCGGGTGCGGCTCAAACGTCATGATCCCCAAAGGCGCGCCAGTGGCTTTTGCCGCATCGCGGGTGATGTCAATAACCGCTTGATGGCCAATATGCACACCGTCGAAATTACCAATGGCGGCAGCGGCCCCACGGTCGGTCGGATCAACAAAAACAGTGTCTCGAATAATGCGCATGGCCTTGCGTATCGTGGCCCGCGCGGGCGCGCAAGGTCAGTCGAATTTTCGCGATGGGGCAAGCACGGTGGCGTCGCCGACAAGCACCTTTTTGTCATTTACCAGGCAGCGGGTATCCATTTTTACCCGGCGCTTGGAAAAATCGATATCTGTCACCTCAACCTCGGCCAGAACCATGTCACCAGGGCGGACCGGGGCCAGAAATTTCAGGTTTTGACCCAGATAGACAGTGCCGTGACCGGGCAATTGTTCTCCGATGACGGCGCTGACGAGCCCCGCCGTCAACATACCATGGGCGATACGACCACCGAATATGGTGTCCTGCGCATAGTCCTCATCAAGATGTACGGGGTTTCGATCGGTGGACACTTCGGCGAACAACTCAATATCCCGATCTGTCACGACCTTGCGCAGCGACCGGATCATGCCGATTTCGATATCTTCAATGCAGATCGTTCCGCGAGGGGCGTTATCCAGCATGTCGCGCTCCATTCAGTAACATAAATCCCAATATCGCCGTGATATTGAAATTTTATTACTTTGCAAACGCAGAAAGATCAAGTGATTCCATTAACGCAGATGACCAATTGTGTAAGTCGCGCTCATCTGATGCGATTGCAGATAGGCACCCAGCGCATCTGGGTCGGGATGGTCATCGGTTATTGTTTCCTTTGCCGCAAGACCGCCGGAAATAAACAGCGCGTCGATATCTTCCTGCACGGCACCCAGAATATCGGTGCCAATGCCGTCGCCAATCCCAATGATACGCGGATCGGATGGCGCACCGGTTAACGCAGCGAGCCGTCGGCGCGCGAGGTCATAGATCGGCGGGTGCGGCTTCCCGAAATAGAGGCTCTCACCCCCAATTTCCGTATAAAGCGCGGCCAGCGCCCCGGCGCACCATTCACGGACTTCGCCCCGGTCCACGACGATATCGGGATTGGCGCAAAGCAGCTTGAGCCCCTTCTGTTTGGCATAAAGAAACTCGGGCCGGTTCACATCCACATCGGCTAGCGGATCGAATGGGCCACAGCAGACGATGCCTTCGGCCTGTTCCAGCGGAACCTTTTGAATTTCGACAGGGTTTTCGATGATTTTCAAAGGTTTGAAGAAATCATCGTCACGGGGGCTTTCGCCCATGAACCAGATTTTCTTGCCAACAATCCCGCGATACATCGCGGCGCGGGCACTGTCGCCCGAGGTCGCAATTGCGTCCCACGCATCCTCTGGAATGCCGAAACCGGCGATTTGCCGGGCCACGGAATCCCAAGGGCGGGGGGAGTTGGTGACAAGCACCACAAGCCCGCCCTGGGCACGGTATTTCTGCATCGCCGCAACCGCACCCGGCAGGGCATGCACGCCGTTATGCATGCAGCCCCAAAGGTCAACAAATGCCGCATCATAGCGGTCTGAAACTTCGTCAAAATGCGTGATGATCTGGGTCATCAAAGGGTCCTTTTATTGCTGTCGGCATCGCGTCGGCTTTGCGTCGGCAAAACGTCGGACCCTTTTGCACGGTGGTTTATGAAATTTTCAGGTTCGGGATGATCTGCTTCTTCCGGCTCATGATGCCGGGCAGCACGACGCTGTCACCGCTGACCTTGGCGTCAAAGGATTTTTCGGCAACAGTTTTGGTCAGTTCATTGGGGATCAGCATGGTGGCTTCCTCAGAAAGGATATCAACCACGAAAAGCAGAACCTGATCAACGCCGTCGTCCTTGGCAACGGCGGGCATCGCGTCAATCAGCGCCTGTTTGCGGTTCAGCACCGCATCAGGTGATGTAGTTTCAAGGACAGACACCCGGAACTTCTTACCATCGACGGCGTATTCCTTGCTGTCCATGCGCAAGAGTTCCGCTTCGGAGAATTTGGACACGTCCGATTTCGCGGCGAACATTTCACCCGCGTAATCATGCAGTTTGACTTTCAGCTCATCGGCCAGTTTTTCGGCCAGTTCCTTGTCCATCGGGGTGGTCGTGGGCGACCGGAAGGCCAGCGTGTCGGACAGGATACAGGATAGCATCAGCCCCTTGACGCCGTCAGGCATGTCACTTGCCGTACTGCCCATCATCTGGTGCATGATTGTGGCGGTACAGGCCAATGGCCGGATGGTGATATTGATCGGGTTCTTGGTTTCCAGTCCGCCTGTCAGCTTGTGGTGGTCGATGATGGCGACAACCTTGGCGTTGTTGATGTTATCGGGCAGTTCCGCCGGGTTGTTCGTGTCAACGATGACGCATTCCTGATCGTCATCCACATCCTTGATCACCTCTGGCAGCGCAAAGCCCCATTTTTCGGCTACAAATAGGGCCTCGGTGTTTGGCGTGCCCAGCAGCGCCGCTTTTGCGTCGATCCCGGTGTGGTTCAGATACCATTCCCAGATCAGGGGGGAACCTGTGCTGTCAGTATCGGGGGCCTTGTGGCCAAAAACGAGTGTGCTCATGTGGGTCACTTTCAATGAATGCGGAATTTTCCCCGTATATATGAGGGTCAGTTGGGGCTGTCACCCCATGCTGTGCGTTTGACGTGAACGGCCGGGGCATGGTAGGATATCGCCATTCAAAAGGAGGAAACTGACAATGGACAAGCTGGTTTAAACCGCTTTCGTGACTGTTTGGGCCGTATCGCCCGCCACCTTTTGCAGAAGGAGCATCCTGACAATGGACATGTTTGGCTGACGCCTGTCGGCGTTCCGTTTTCCACGACCATTTTCAAGAGAGGTGCAATGATGCCCCGCAAGACACCAAAACCCCGCAATGGGGGTTCAAAACCTGTATCCGTGATCAAGAACCGCCGCGCCAACCGGCCTGATCCGCTGGGAGGAGCGGCATTAAAACTGCCACCGGGCCTGAACCGGCCACAGCGCGGCGGTGGACGCCCGCCACGCTTTCCCGGGCGTCAGGGTGGACGGTAGGATCAAGAGCGCCCGGCCAATAGGGGTGGGGCGTGTTACTCCTCAGCGAGGAAGGCCCCTTGAACATAAATCGGTTCTTCGCCGCTTTCGGTGATCGTCATGCCAATGCCGCCACCGGCTGCGTCGCCATCCGTGCCAAAGAAACGCCCGTCATAGATCGTGTCGGTCGCTGACTGTCCTGCGTCGAGCGGGTTTGAGCTGGATACAACAAAAGTTCCGGAGAAGTTGTTGCCGCTGATGTCGGCTTCTGACAGGTCATAGACGCTGGAGCCGGTCAGGCCCGAAAAGGCATTGAGATTGAGTTGGCCCGAAACTTCATTGTCGTTGAAGTCGACATTGAGGGTAATTGAGCCTCCTGCTCTCTGTGTGTTGTCTACCTGATTGGCAACGGCAAATACATCGCCCGTATACATTGCGGTACCGCTAAGAGCAGTGACTGTGGTTGGATTAGTGTCAAAACCATAGACGAAATAGACATCGTCGCCAAAAAATTCCTCTATGCTGGTCATGCGCGCTAATTTTGCGTCCCCATTGCCGGAAACGCTTTCGATGATGAGTTGCTCGGTGGTTGGTCCAGCACTTATTTCGGAGTAGGCCAATGGACCGTTCTCGTCCATTTCATAGTTGAACCGATCAACGCGAATGGACAGCCGATCACCATTCTGGCTGAAGACCAGTTCAAGGTTTGCAGGTTCGACCGAGACAGATGATGCCCCACCGCGTTCGCGCACTGTGTAGGACGCATTTGTCGGTGTGAATGTCACGTTGCTGTTGAAGGTGCTGCCGGATGTTGCAAAGCCGCTTGACGCTACGGGTGTCACGTTTGCACCGCCATTGCTTCCACTGCCATTGCTGCTTCCGCCGCTGTCTCCCCCGCCTCCGCCACCGCCGCAGGCGCTGAGCCCCACGGTTAGGAAGATTGCAATCATGCTACGCGTGGTGACGATTTCCATTGGTCTGTCCTATTGTGAGTGGTGGAGACTTCACATTACCATGTGGCGATCCGGGGGGTAGTCAATATTTGCCCCGGTCACATCTTTTCCGTGTAGGGCCAAGCGCACGCGCAACCATATGACAAAACCAAAGGAAACAGCGCTTTACCCCCCGATCAAAGCCTATCTGGAAGGCCAGGATTACACGGTAAAGGGTGAGGTTGGGGCAGCCGATATCGTGGCCCGCCGCGCTGACGAGCCGCCCTTGATCGTGGAGCTGAAGTTAGGGTTTTCGCTTTCGTTGTTTCATCAGGGCGTCGCCCGACTGGCGGTAAGTGATCACGTTTATCTGGCCGTGCCCAACAAGCCGGGCAAACCGTTTCAGCGCGCCTTGAAAGACAATGTCAAACTTGCGCGCAGGCTGGGGCTGGGCGTAATTACAGTCCGGTTGCGTGATGGTCATGTGGAGGTGCATGCCGATCCCGGCCCCTATGCCCCGCGGAAATCAAAGCGTAAGGCGGCCCAGCTTTTGCGCGCCTTTGATCGCTTGCAGGGGGACCCGAATGCTGGCGGGGCCACCCGCCATGGTATCATCACCGGCTATCGTCAGGATGCCCTGCGATGCGCCCGGTTTCTGGCGGTGCATGGCCCGTCGAAAGGCGCCAAGGTGAAGGAGTGGGCGGAGGTCCCTGATGCCACGAGGATTATGGCTGCTGATCACTATGGCTGGTTCTGCCGGGTCAGTCGCGGGATATATGACCTGACGGCGGCGGGCCGTCAGGGGCTGGCGGATTACGGTGACGTTTAAGGCGTTGTGCGAAAAACCCGCAATCACATAGCGCTATAGTCATTGTAGGGGGCTGAGCGCCCAGTTCTCGTCCTTCAGGAATTGCAGAATCCCGTCTGCCCCAATCAGATGTGCCGCCCCGACAGCAATCACGATGTCATCATGCTGGTTTGCCGCGTCCCTGATCACAGGCATCCACGCCCGGTTCCTGTCAATCAACAGGGCTTGTTCAAAAACGGCGAAGGATTCAGCCGCCTCTTGCGTGCTGAGGCCCGGTGTTTTTTCCATTACGATGCGTGACATCTCCCACAAGGTGGCGACATCACCGGCAAAGTAGCGATCCAACATCGCCACGAACATCTGTTGCTGGATTTCAGGGGCCAGCAGGTTGATGCGCAGCATGTTGATCTGTTCGTCGATCGGATCGCCTTTGAAGATCTCAAAGATCGTCAGGACGGATTCGACCGATTGGGTTGGCACGCCTGCTGCTGCTGCGTCTTCCATGATCATGTGATCCAATCCAAGCGCCCCGTTGAACATATCTTGTGTGGCACAGGGCGGGATCGACAGCATGATCGACAGATACCAAGGCTGCATCTTTGCCGCCATAAAGGATGGGATGGATCGCGCCTTTGCCGCCTCTGCGATCAATGCCCATGTTTCTTCATCCAAAAGGTCGGGCAGGGTTGGGCCTTCGGCGATGAATAGTATGCCCGGATCGGTGACCAGCATCTCTTGCAGCTTCGCCTGATCCTCTAACGTCGCTTCCAGCATGACCAGATCGGCGCTTTGGACCTCATCCCTGATTTGGGCGCGGATCGTTTCCAATCGTGTGTCGAAGATATGCATGGTGCCGACTACGGTGATTTGCCGGTCACCTTTTGTTGCATTCCACAAAATCCCCTGGCCATAGGGAATATCTGATGTGGCCGCCGCAAGCGCCGCTTTATCCGCAGGCCCCAGCTGATCAAGATAGTTGTCGCCGGTGCACCGGGCCGCCGCAGGCAGACCGACCAGGAGAAGCGCGAAAGCGGTAATAAGACGGTGAAGCATGAGCGGTCCTTTGGCTTTTGATGGTTGCAACGTAATTACCTAGGTCACGGCGTCAATTGCTGTGGCTCTCAAAGAAAAGCACGCCCATGGGACGATGGGCGTGCTGATTGCCGTTTTTTCAGAGCAGTTGGTTAAGGCTCAAATATCAACCGGACTGACTGTCGTTCCGCAAGATTGCCGTCTGCCACACCACTGACATTGGCTGTTGCGAAACCTAGCAAGGTAACAAGACCCGCGATGATCATGGCTGTCGCTTCGGGACCAAGAACATTCACAAATCGCATCACAGGGCTTCCACTCACTCGTTACAAGAACAATTTAGCTGCAATGTGCCGTATATACTGTGCGCAATGACACGTTGACCTGACTTTAAGTTATATTTCTGACAAAACTTCGGGATTAATAATCTCAATCCGTTGCCGCGATGATTTGATTCCGCCGCGTTTCACCAGTTTGCTGATCGACCGGCTGACCATTTCCCGGTTTGCCCCGATTGTGCCCGCAATTTCGGAATGTGTTGGGGCGTTTTCGATCACGGCGCCTTTGGCCAGTTTTCCCTGTTCGGCAGCCAGCCGCAGCAGGTAGCTGCCGACCCGTTGTTCGACGGACATCGTGCTCATCTCGGTACTGCGTTCGGTCAATGTGCGGATCCGGGCCACCAGACTATTGGTCACCCGTTCGCGGACCATTGGCACGTCGTTGAAAATTTGCAGGAAACAATCCCGTTTCATCGAAAGGACCCGCGCATCTGTCTTGGCAAAGACGGCGAGCGAGCGGGGCACGCCGTCAAACGCGGCCAATTCGCCGAAATAGGCACCTTCGGGGAAGCGGGAAAAGACGATTTCACGCCCTTCTTCTGTCCAGAACACCGCCATGATCGACCCCGAGAGCAGGAAGTAAAGGTCATAGGAGCTGTCATCCTGGTCGAAAACGGTTTGCCAGGCGTCAAGCTTATGTTCGCTGACATTCAGGTTGATTCCGTCCAGATCAGCCGCGCTGACGCCCTGAAACAAGGGCAAATCAAGGGCCAGGAATTTGTCAGCGTCCATTCGAATTCCAGTGGAAGTTGCATCGCAAAAAGGCATTACCACAGCCTACTTTGTTGGATTTGGCCCATGACGGGCAACTTGTCCACTGTTCAGTTGACGTTAACGGCAAGATGCTGAAGGGGAAACGAGGCGGAATGCGGGTTATGTGTCTATCCCACGTTAAAAAATTTGTATTATATTTTAATATGTTGCAGGATTCTTTACTCTATTCATTCTGTACCCTCAGGGCACCTGGAAAAAGACAAAAGAAAATAATCCCGTCGCGACGCATGCGACAGGAGCCACCTCAAATTCTGGGGGACGTGCCTGTTTCAGCGCCCCCCGATCAGGTTAGGGTCCTGCCCCTAGGCTGCATCAAACATGCAGGCCCATGGTGCAGCGACCCCGATAGACAAAAGCGGCGCTGCCCCTTGCCGTGCGGTCATGCCGATCTTGCCATGATGCGTCCCGGATACAGAGGCGGGCGGCAGATTATCGACCAGCGACGTATAGCCCGTCAGTTGATAACCCCCGATGGCCTTGATCCCCTTGGCGATATTCGCATCACTGCCGAAGACCGCAGCGGAACACATGGACAGTGCCAGCACCGGCGGTTGATCGTTCCCCCGCATCCGATAGCTGAATTCGACTTGCTTGGCGGGTAATTCATTTGCTGCTGTTTCCGCCAACCCATCCATCGCCATGGCAAGAATGTCAGGTGAAACCTGCGCCGGTTCGGCCAGTAACCCCAGATGCTGCGGTTCGGCGTCCTTAAGCTTGAAATGCAGTGCTACATCACCGCTGGCACTGTCATAGCTGACCATACAGGCCCGCGCGTCGCTACCCAGCTTGTCAATTGTGGGTGCGATGGCCGCATCATAGATCAACCCTGATAGATCTGTTGCCGCTGCGGGCAGTTCGGCCAAAAGCTGGCATTGCAGTCCGGATTTCCCATGGCGCAGCCCAAGCCGCGCGCCGTATGTCAGCCCGCCTGCCGTTTGGGCGGCACTGATCACATCGCGCAACCCGGCAGGCAATGGTTTGCCGCCGCGCCCATGCATGATCTTGCTGACGGCGGCGACCCGATTGCTGGCGTCGCTTTGCGGATTTGCCACTTCGGTCACCATCTGGAGATCGGTTTGCCCGGCAGTGAACAGCATCTCGACCGGTGACCCGGTTGTCGTCAGTCCACTGCGCCCCCAAGCGGCCCAGCCGCCTGGGTCCATGACGCCGATATCGTGCAGGATCCGTTCCAGTGCTTCGCCCGATTTACCTTGCCGCCGCAGATACCAGCACCAGTCGACATCGCTACGGGCGGGGATGGCAGGGGCGAAATTGAACATGTGACAAGACTCATCTCAGGCTTCGGGTTGATGCCAAGATTGCCCCGAAGCTGGCCCATGGTCTGTGTCCAAACGCACATTGGGTGAAATGAGACTGAAAAATTAACGTCCGCGCCAGACTGGCGACCGTTTTTCGATAAAGGCGCGTGCGCCTTCGGCGGCATCTTCGCTTTGTCCGATCTCAGCGATGATCTGATCATTGTCCGGCCATTGTGCGGCGTCATGCTGACGATGGGCGCGATTGGCGATGTCGCGGGTCGCCCGCACCGCCAGCGGCGCGTTTTGCGCGATTTCAGTGGCAAGTATCGTGGCGGCGGCCAGCGCCTGCCCGTCGACGGTCACCTTGTTCAGCACACCCCATTCAGCCAAGGTCTCCGCCCCAAAGGCCCGGCCTGTGAGCAGGAATTCATTTGCCAGCGCGCGCGGTATGTAATGCGGCAGCCTGATCGCCCCACCGGCCCCGGGGATCAACCCGATGCGTACTTCGGGCAGGGCAAATTGCGCAGAGGTGCCGGCGACAGCCATGTCACAACTGAGCATCACCTCGAATCCTCCAGCAAGCGCACCGCCTTCGACAGCTGCGATCACTGGCTTGGTGCGGGGTCTGTTAACGAAACCTGCAAACCCATATTGCCCGAAAAGGATGTCGTTGCCTGCTCCGCCAGCAAATGCCTTGAGGTCCATGCCCGCGCTGAACATTGTCCCTGCGCCGGTCAGGATAGCGACCTGCACATTGTCGTCGGCCTCCACCTTGTCAAACGCATCACGCAGCGCGTCACAGACCGCCGGATTGATCGCATTGCGCTGATCAGGCCGGTTCAATGTGACTGTCGCGATGCCGTCGGCGGTTTGAATAAGAACAGGGGTGTCAGTCATTGTTTGCTTCCTTTTCGGCGCGTTTGCGCAGTGCGGCGCGGATGATCTTGCCTGTTGTCGTCATCGGCATGTCGTCGATGAACCGGACAACGCGGGGGTATTCATAGGCGGCAAGCCGGGATTTCACATGGGCCGCAATGTCCTGCGCCAGCGCCTCTGATCCAATCTGCCCATCCGCCAACTGTATATAGGCGGCAACAACGGACCCCCGGATCGGGTCGGGTTTGCCGACCACACCGGCCAGACTGACGGCGGGGTGGGTCAGCAGGCAATCCTCAATCTCGGCCGGGCCAATCCGGTAGCCGCCGGAACTGATGATGTCATCATCACGTCCGATAAAGCGGATACGCCCCGACTGGGTTTCGCAGCCTTTATCACCGGTCAGAAGCCATTTGCCTCCATCGATGGTGATGAATTTGGCGGCTGTGGCATCCGGGTTGTTCCAATATTCCAGAAACATCACCGGATCGGGGGCACGCACGGCGATGCTGCCTTCCGCATCGACGGGGCAAAGCTGCGCGTTTTCTTCGTCAATCACCGCGACCTCATGACCTGGTACGGCAAAACCCATGACCCCGGGCTCTGCCGGTTCCACGGCGGCACAGGATGACACGATCATGTTGCATTCGGTCTGGCCGTAGAATTCGTTGATCGTTGTGCCAAAGACCTGCTGCCCCCATGCAATCAGTTCCCTGCCAAGCGTTTCGCCGCCACTGGCGACGGACCGCATGGGCACGGGAATGTCGGGCGTATCCAGCCGCATGAGTTTCAGTGCCGTAGGCGGCAGAAAGGCGTTGCGGATGTCATGGGTGCGGATCAGGTCAAATGCTGCCTTGGCTGTAAATTTGCTGAACCGGCAGGCCACCACCGGCACGCCGTGGTGCAAGGCTGGCATCAGCACATCCAGCAAGCCGCCGATCCAGGCCCAATCGGCCGGTGTCCAGATCCGGTCACCCGGTTGGGGAAAGAAATCATGACTCATTTCCACCCCAGGCAGATGGCCCAGCAACACGCGGTGTGCGTGCAGTGCGCCCTTGGGTGCGCCGGTCGTGCCCGAAGTGTAGATCAGGATCGCGGGATCATCGGCGTGGGTTGTAACCGGCGTGAATGTATCGGGTTGTGCGGCGCACAGCGCGTGCATGTCCCGCGCATCATCGCAGGCCCCGTCAATGGACAGGATCACAGACAGATCGGGCAGCGACGCCCTCAAACCGGCCAGCTGCCGCGCGCCCGCCCGATTGGTGATGACAACCCGCGCCCCGGAGTCGCATAAACGATGATGCAGGGCCTCTGGCCCGAAAAGGGTGAATAGGGGCAGTGCGATGCAGCCCATCTTGGTGATCGCGATATGGGCGGTGGCGGTCTCGATACATTGCGGCAGCAGAACGGCAACCCTGTCGCCCTGTTCAACCCATGCCCGCAGCACATGTGCCAACCGGTTTGATGCAACACGCAGATCGGTAAAGCTGTAGGTTTGGAAACCGCCATCTTCGGCCACGTCGATAATCGCGGGGGCATTGGGTGTGCGTGCGGCGATCCGGTCGCAGATATCAACACCGATATTATAGCTGTCGGGGATCGACCAAGCAAAAGACCGTCGCGTTTCTGAAATGGTCGGTTTTTCAATCAGCATCCGGTCATTCCCCCAAACCCGAACATGCGGTTGTTGCTTGGCGACAGTCAATGGATGCGATTCGCGTCACGTTTCAGACGAAATATCCGTTAAAGTTGTTCTGTGATGTCATGGTATTCTAATAGGTTTAAAGATGACGTAACGTCCGGTGCGAATTACCAAATAGGTTAATTCAACGTAAAGATCAGAACAGGCCCAGGAAAATAAGGCGTTTTAGCCACGTTTTGACGATTTTCTGAATGGTAATGACGAATATGAACCAAAAATGAACGAAACGTTTCTGCGTCGTTCATATCACGGGCTTCATACCTGACTTGTGAACGTTTTTGACGCTTGGGGGAGTGACCAAAGACAATGGAAGTACTTTGGAGTGGTTGTTATGTTTGTTGGGAAAATGTCCCTGGACGAGGCGGCGGTTATTATCCCGTCTGACGATATGGTGAAGGCGAACCCCCTGCGCCGCATCCTTGCAAAAAAAGATTCAACAGCGGGCGCCGACTATCGGGAACGTTCTGTCAAGACGGATCCCTTCCCCAAAGTTGAAGACATTGTTGATCAGTTGAGTGATCGCATTGGCTACCGTGACGGTCAGTCAACTGCCATCTCCTAGAAGACTCCGCTTGCCACACCGTTTATAACGCGTGTGAAATGGGTGGTTGTTGAAAGTCATGATGCGTAGATTGCAAGCTTTGATACTGGTTTTGTTGCTGGCACCCGCTGCCGGTAGCGCGGATGTGCGCGAGCTGTCGCAGGCCGAACTACGTGCCATTGTGTCGGCCAACGGGGCGATTGCCACACGCAGCCTGATCGCCGGGGTTGAGGATTTTACGAAGGGCGACGTTGTTGATGTTCGGGCATTTCTGATCGAAAATACCGTAACTTACCGTGTTCTGATCCGTCAGGCCAACGGCCTGCTCGGTGCGCTCATGGTCGATGGAACAACAGGCTTTGCGGTTCAAAACGATTCTGCCGTCGGGCGCCAGGTTGCGGAAATCGCCGCCGCCAATGCGGCGAACGGACGGTCGAATTCGATTGTGGCGCCGGGGTCGAGCAACCGTAATTCCGGCAATAACGGTCGTGGCAACAGCGGTGCCGGAAACAATAATCGCGACAACGGTGGCAACGGGCGCGGTAATGGCCGCAGCGGTGGAAACAGTGGCGGCAACGGCGGCGGAAACGGTGGCGGCAATGGCAACGGACGAGGCCGTTAAAGCTGGGCGCAGCATTGGACGATGGCCACAATTTTCTTTTTTCACCCCAAAGAATTGCCCAAAAATTGCCATGGGTACACGTTAAGAGTGAACGCATGAGAATACTCCTTGCCGAAGACGAGCATGTGCTTGCTCAACAAATCAAAAGTGTCCTGTCTGCCGAGGGCCGCGTTGTCGATGTCGCCGCGGATGGGGTCGAAGCGCAATTTCTGGGTGAGACCGAACCCTATGATGTGATCGTTTTGGATATCGGTTTGCCGCAGCGCGATGGTATTACCGTGCTCAAGAACTGGCGGGCGAATAGCATCCAGACCCCTGTCATCATTCTGACGGCCCGCGATGGCTGGTCCGACCGGGTCGATGGTCTTGATGCGGGTGCCGATGATTACCTGACCAAGCCGTTCCATATGCCAGAGCTGTCCGCCCGGGTTCGCGCAATGATCCGGCGTAAGTCTGGTCAGACCAACCCGGTCTTTTCCAAAGACAATATCATTTTTGATACCCGCAATAATCAGGTGACGCTGGACGGGATTCCAACCAATCTAACGGCGCAGGAAGTCGCGGTCCTGTCCTATCTGTTCCACAATGCAGACCGTCTTGTGTCCCGCACAGAGCTGTCAGAGCATATCTACGAATATAATGGGGATCGTGATTCCAACACGATTGCCGTTTTCGTCAACCGTTTGCGCAAGAAGCTGGGCAATGACCTGATCGAAACGGTCCGTGGTCGGGGCTATGTGATCAAGATCGCCGCATGACATCGATGCGGGCCCGTGCCGTTGCGGCCGGGGTGATCTGGGCGATATTTTCTATTTTGATCGGTGTTTTTGGGTTAGCCTCTTATCTTGATGGCCAGACGCAAGCCCGGTTCGACGAATTGCTGGCAAGCCGCCATACCCAAGCTGTGATCGAGGTTGCCAATTATTCCGACAGCCCAGAGTTTATCGCAGGGGGCATTGGTGATCCGGTCTATCGTCAACCCTTTTCCGGCCAGTATTGGCAGGTCGAAAGTCCCGGTGGCCAGATCTTTGTTTCGCAGTCATTGGTTGATGCGCTGCTGCCCCGACCACAACACCCAACAGGCCGGATCCAGATCAGTAACTTCGTGGGCCCAACCGGCGAACAACACCGCCGTATTCAGGAATGGATCACGCTGGATGACGGCGCTATCTGGCATGTGCAGGTCGCGTCATCCCTGCAAAGCCTGATTGCGGATCGGCAGCAGTTGCGGGGCAATCTGGTGCTGGCCTTCGGCCTGATCGCGGTAGTTGGTGTGATGGCTGGTTTCCTTCAGGCCTCGACCGTGCTTCGGCCGATCAACGCATTGCGCCGCGATGTCCTGTCCCGTTGGGATTCGGGTGACGAACTGGACATCACCGCCTATCCTATCGAAGTGTCGCCGCTGGTGACCGACATCAACACCTTGCTGGAACGGAACCGCGAAATCGTCAGCCGGTCGCGTAGGCAGGCAGCCGACTTGGCCCATGCTGTCAAAACCCCATCGGCCATTGTGCGCAATGAGTTGGAAAAGCTGCAAAACGCCGGCCAGCCGGTTGCCAATTCGATTGAGGCGCTTGATCGGCTTGATGCGCAACTAAAACGATCCTTCGCCCGGATGCGCGCGGATGGTGGCAATGCGGCGATGCACACTTTCACCGATCTGGATGGTGCGCTTGGCCGCTTGATCCGTGCTTTCAGTGCCTTGGCCCGCAATGAGGAAAAGACGCTCAAATCGGACGTGGACACAGGCCTGCGCGTGCGGATGGATCAGAGTGATTTCGAAGAGGTTATCGGCAACCTGATGGATAATGCCATGAAGTGGTCGAACAAAGAAATCGGTATCGGTGCCCATGTCGAGGGCGATGACGTTGTTATTCGGATTTGTGATGATGGCCCCGGTATCCCTGAAGAAGACCTTGGCGTCGCCACCCTAAGTGGCCAGCGGCTGGATACCTCCAAGCCCGGCACGGGCCTTGGTTTGGCCATAGCCGCAGATTTGGCCCATGCCTATGGCGGCAAAATCTCGTTGCATGCCTGCCCGTGGCTTGGTGGGTTGCAAGTGCAAGTTCGGCTGAAGGTCTCCGGCATCTGACATGGCGTGCCATGATGCTGGCCACTGGCACCGTCAGTGGCTACATCTTTGGTGAAAGCGTTGTGCGAAATACCCGCAATCACCTGAACGCTGCCTGAAACCCGCGATTTCAACGCGTTAGGTGCTGGGTGATGTTTCGGGTATTTCGTCAAACGCTGTTGAATGCGCGAGGCGGGCAAATGCGACGACTGACATTCTTGGTAGTTTTCATTGCGGCCATCTATAGTGGCTACTGGTTTCTGGGTGCGCGCGCTGTCAAGGACGCCGCCGCCGACGGTATCGCCACCGCAGAACAGGATGGCTGGCAGATTGACTATGCCGATCTGCGCGTTGTCGGCTTTCCGTCCCGCTTTGACACCACTGTCAGTGAGATTACGGTCACCCCGCCAGACGGGCTTTGGTCATGGCAAGGACCGTTTCTACAGGTCTTTGCCCTCAGTTATCAGCCGAACAATGTCATTGCGGCGTTCCCATCCACACAGTCATTGCGTATCGGGGATGAAACCTTGCAGATTATGGCTGAGGGCTTGCGCGCAAGCGGCGGCTTCCGCGCCAATACAGATCTGTCATTCAAAGCCGCAACAATTGAGGCGGGCGCCACAACCGTCACATCCGATCTGGGTTGGACCGCCGCCATGGATCGCGCTTTGCTTGCCTTGCGCGAAACCGCCGATACGCCGCGCAACTATGATTTTTACGCCGATGCCGATCAAATCACCTTGCCTGCCGGGTTTGTCGCTGGTTTTGACAGTGAAGGCGCGTTGACCGATCAGATCACCCGACTAAGCGTCGATGGCCGCATCCAACTGGATCAGCCAGTTGATCGCCATGCATCTGAACCGCTTGCCGAAGCAATTGAGTTGCGGTCATTCACGCTGGATTGGGGGCAGGTTGCGGTTACTGCAAAGGGGGAGGTGGCGATTGATCCCGCCGGTATCCCCGAAGGTCGGATCACATTCAAGACGGCCCAGTGGCCGGTCTTGATCGATCTGGCAGTCAGTGCTGGGCTGATCCAGCCCGGTGTCGCACCCACTGTGATCAATCTCGCCAAAGCGATGGTTGATGGTAGCGGGATGTTGGAATTGCCGATCAGTTTTCAATCTGGGTTCATGTCACTGGGACCGCTGCCATTGGGACCCGCGCCGCGTCTGCGCTAGGTCTTGTTGATATTCGCCACGACCTAGGCAGGCTTGCATTTGAATCAAATTTCCCCAACACTACCGCCCTATGTTGATTTCAAAAAACGCCATCGCATCGATTATTTTGGTCGCCGGAATCGGGCTTAGTCCCATGTCTGCATTGGCCGATGATCTGATCGTCGAATACTATGCAACTCTCAGCCCGCAGGACACATACAACTCCCGTGGTGCACCGCTGAATGATGTGTGCGCAATCGTTCAACAGGATCGCGCGAACGTCCACAAGTTTGGTAACCCCGATGGAGAACAACCGGATCATTTTTTCAACAGTGTTGAGCGCCGTGCCATGATTGCCGGAAACTGCGAATATAACCGGGGCCATCACACCGTCGATCGCATTCGGAGCCAGTTTATTGGTTTTGTTCTGGTGCGCGCATATGGATCCGGTGGTTCAGTCACGCGTGTGCAAATTCTGGAAGCTGCGGGTTAGGGCGCCATGCGAAAAACCCGCAATCACCTGAGCGCTGCCTGAAACCCGCGATTTCAACGCGTTATGTGATACGTGATGTTTCGGGTGTTTCGTCAAACGCTATAGCCGCCACCAAACAGCCCTGTCAGTGCCCGTCGTACCAATCCTGTGACCGATGGCCGCTTGCTTGCATGGAATGGCAGTGGGCGGCACACCTCAATCGCGGCGACCCCGACCCTTGCGGTCAACGCCCCGTTCACGACGCCTTCGCCAAACCGGCGCGATACCTTGGACAGCACACCACCCCCGGCAACCGACCCGATTAAATCGTCGCCCACGGCCACGGCCCCGGTTGCCACAAGATGGGTCAGCACGCTGCGGGTCAGCCGCCAGCTGCCCAATGTGCCGGCGCGCCCGCCATAGACCTCCGCAATCCGACGGATCATCCGCAGATTGGCGGTGAGTGCTGTGAAAAGATCAGCAAGCGCCAAGGGTACGATGGCTGTGACGGTTGCGACCTGACGGGCAGCCCCCTCAACCTCACGCATTGCGCGGGCATCAAGCGGTGCGATCAGGGTCGTTTCGGCCAGCCCCAGCAGGCCGTCCGCATCCAGAATATCGCCCTGCCTGTCGCGTAGTTCGGCGCGACCCCATGCGGTATCTTCGCGCGCGCTATAAAGCCTGTTCAGCGCGGCGATAACATCACGTGCGCTTTTCAGATCGCCTGTTTCCAGCGCCTCAGCCGCCTGATGCTGGATCGTGTCCAACCGGCGCAAGCGCCCGAAAGCAGCCAATTCCCGTATCGCAACTACCAGCAACACGATGCAAATAAGAGCAATCAGCCCGGTCGCGATCCCGCCCAAGATGACAGAACGTTCGAGCAGCCCGGTCACGTAGTCCCACGCCGCCAGCGACACGACAAAACCGACCAGGGCTACCGCCAATGACCAGAACCACCGCGCCAGCCGCGACGGGCGGCGCGCGGCGATGGCTGCCACTTGTTGCATGGCGGCCCCTTTTGCCGGGGTGGTCAGATCGGGGACGGCCGGTGCCGTTTCTGGCTTGGCGGATTCGCTGTTGTCCAGCTCGATCAGGACAGGCCCACGGCTCATGATTTTGCCCTCCAGACATATCGGATATCGGGCAGGTTTTCTTCGTTTCCGACCCCATCAGTCATGTGGTCCATAACAAAACCTTGCCGGTCATAGAAACGCCTTGCCTCGGTATTGGCCTGAAAACACCACAGCCACAATTGATCCGACCGGGTCTTCATTTCGGCCATCATGGCGGTGCCGGCGCCCTGCCCACGCGCACCGGGCGCAAGGTAGAATTGGCCGATTTCTGTTTGATCGCGGGCGATGAACCCCTGCACATCGCCGTTTGTCTCGGTCACCAGTACATCCTGGGTGTCGATCACTTTTTGCATGAAGCCCCGATCCTCTTCGCGCGTATGCAGCGGTGGGATATAGGGGGTTTCTTCGCACCAATCCCCAAGGATTTTCGCGGTGGCATTTACGTCTGCCCCAGTGGCTTGCCGCAGGATCATAACCGGTCCCCCAGCAAAAATTGAGCGGCCTTATCCAGCCGGATATGTGGTGGGCCATCGCCGGGCCGCAGGGTCAGTGGGGCAGGGGCGAAATTCATCACGCTGTAATCGGCATCCAGCCATTTGTCCGACCCTTCGCGGGCGGGGGTCAGCAGATGTGACGGATCATCGGGCAGTTTGCCGGGGTAGAATGCCGCCTGCCTGCCATCCGCCAACAGCCGTCCGCGAACCACATCCAGCGGGCCGTCCTTGTGATCAACTGTTTCTTCCACCGTGGTGCGCAGGGCGGCGATGGACATCGCACTGGTTTTGGCCCCGGCGAAATCGGCGCGGTCTTTTGCCTCGCGCAGCAACGCCTTGGTGATCGCGGTTAGTTGCGGGTGCTGCATGTGGTGCAAATGGTCGGCCTTGGTCGCGGCGAACAGGATCTTTTCAACCTGTCGCCCCTGAAAGATGCGGGTCAGGAACGCATTGCGCCCGGGCCGGAACGCCCCAAGGATGCGCGCCATCGCGGCACGCAGGTCATCCAGTGCCGCTGGACCCGCATGGATCGCGCCCAGCACGTCGACCAGCACGATCTGCCTGTCGATCTTGGCGAAGTGGTCCCGGAAGAATGGTTTGACGATGTTGCGTTTATAGCTTTCGAACCGCCGTTCAAGTTCACGCCCCAGCGACCAGCGCGGATAGCTGTCGCCGGGCAGCGGCGCAAAAGTCAGCACGGGCGAGCCTGCCAGATCGCCGGGCAATAAGAACCGCCCCGGTGAACAATCTGAAAATCCCGCCTCGCGCGATGATCGCAGATGCGCGATATAGCTTTCAGCGAGCGCTTGAGCATCCGGCTCATCCAGCTTCGCCGTGCCGTCATGATCAGCCAGCAATGCCAGATAGGCGTCCCCGCGGGGTCGCCCCTGTGCCCGTTGCAGCGCGGCTTGCGACCACTCCTGAAAGTTTTGATCCAGCAGTCCAAGGTCCAGCAGCCATTCACCGGGATAGTCGACGATATCGATGTGCACCGTGCGTGGCCCGGATATCCCACCCAATAGCCCGCTCGGCTGCACTCGCAATGACAGGCGCAATTCGCTGATCTGGCTGGTCCCTTCGGGCCAGCTGGGATCGGGGGCGGTCAGCCGGTTCAAATGCGCCTCGAACGCAAAGCGGGGGATCGTGTCATTGGGCTGCGGCTGCAGATAGGCCGTGCGAATGGCCCCGTTTGCCGCCGCCGCCAGCCCGGTCATCCGCCCCCGGTCCATCAGGTTGGCGACAAGCGATGTGATGAACACCGTCTTGCCCGCCCGTGACAACCCGGTCACCCCCAGCCGGATCACCGGATCAGAAAAGGGGGCCGTGACCGTATCGGTGACTGTTTCGACGCCGCGCAGGATTTGATCGGCGATTGTTGAGATGACCACAGGTTGTCCCTTTTACATTTGGACCGAAGATAGGGGCGATACCGGGCCTTGTGTAGGGATTGATTTTGCCGAATGCTCGCCCTAAGCGGGGCATATGCCACGCTACGCCCTTCTTGTTGAATATCATGGTGCCCCTTTTGCGGGCTGGCAGCGGCAGGCGGATCAGCCGTCGGTCCAGGGCGCGATTGAGGTGGCTTTGGCCAAACTGGAACGCCGGGACCACACAATTGCCGCCGCAGGCCGGACCGATGCCGGCGTGCATGCAACAGGTCAGGTTGCCCACTGTGACATGGAAAAGGAATGGGATCCGTTCCGCCTTTCCGAGGCGTTGAATTTCCATCTGAAACCGGCCCCGGTCGCGATCCTCGCTTGTGCCCGCGTCGCGGATGACTGGCATGCCCGTTTTGACGCCATTGAACGCCGCTACCTGTTTCGTCTGATCTCCCGCCGCGCGCCGCTGACATCAGAGGCCGGGCAAATGTGGCGGGTCAATCATCCGCTTGATGCTGATGCGATGCAGGCCGGAGCGGATCGGTTGATCGGCCATCATGATTTCACGACCTTCCGGTCATCGATCTGCCAGGCGAAAAGCCCGGTCAAGACGCTGGATGCATTGCGTGTTGAAGCTGTGGCCCGCCCTGTTGGCACTGAATATCGGTTCCATGTCCGCGCCCGGTCATTCCTTCATAATCAAGTGCGTAGCTTTGTTGGCACACTGGAACGGGTCGGCGCCGGGGCCTGGACACCCAATGATGTGACTGCGGCGCTGGCGGCCAAGGATCGGGCAGCTTGCGGCCCGGTCAGCCCGCCGCAGGGGTTGTATCTGGCGGGCGTGAGCTACCTGATCAATCCCTTCGGCTAGTCATTATCTGACAGACCTGCCCCTGCACCACTTGGGCGGACATGGGTTCTGGTCGCCAATTGGGTCAAGATGGCCCAGACATTATCGGGGATTTCAACCGGGCCCAGCAATCTGTCGGACGTGGCGAAACCCTGTTTCGTGATCAATGTGCCGTCCACAGTAATCTGTATGCCCGCTTCGGCCAACATGGCGGTGACCAGCGGGACATGCGCAGGGTTGGAAAGCCGCGCCTTCACCCCGCCGGTGGCAAAGCAATCCTTGACGATGGGGGCGGTCATCGCTGCATTTCCGGTCTTCACGATCACCCGGTCGCCGCCCCAGGCCACATCAATCGGGGCAGGGGGTTCGGTCAGGGCGGCCACGATACAATGCAGATCCTGCCCATGCCCGACAAGATAGGTGGCCGCGCGCGCCAGTTCATCAGCTTGCCCGATGGGAATACCGGCACCAATGGCGGCATGGCGGACCATCTTACCGACCTCGTCCAGCGCGCGCATCATTTTTCAAAGACCGGCAGCCACCAGTCATCAGCCAGATCAGGTTCATTAAACAGGGGTGCGCCTTGCGCCAATGTAATCCGGGTCCAGCGGTCTGATTTGGGGTCGAATTTGGACGCCCCAAAAAACGCCAGTTTGCAACGTAGCAGATCAATTGGCAGGCAACCTGCGCCGATCAGATTATCCCGGATCTCGGCATAGGGATGCTGATCCAGCATTTGGACCCGCCGGGTCGCTGCCCGGTGTTCGGGATGAGTGACAAGAAATTGTGCGATCGGGCCTTCGGCATCGGCCAGATCGCGGGCCAATGCGTCGACCTGCCGCCCGATATCCAAAGGTGTCTCCACCACTGCACCGCTTTTGGCATGCCGGCTGCCCAGACGCGGTTCCAACTTTTCCTCAGACACATACCAGAACTGGGCGCAGGCGTCGGGCTGACCGTAATCAATCGCACAGGCCCAGTCCCAATCGCGGGAAATTAGCGCACGCAGGGTTTCGCAATCCATATCGGGCTTTAGCTGTGGGACAAAAGGCGTCGCCATGCAATGCGCCAATTCATCGATCAACACACCAAATGGTTCCAGCATCAGGGCAATGATTAGCTCTTGCGTATCCACCGACCAGCGCACGCTGTCACGGATGATTGCGTCAATCGGACGACTGGCGGAAAGCGCCTCTGGCGTCAGCGTGTTGGCGAATGCTAGCCATTCCTGACGCATCACCATGATCCGTTCCATCGCGACCGGGTCCGCCACATTCCACTCTGCCAGATGCTGCGCCGCCCGCGTCACCAACGCATAGATACGCGACATCTGTTCAGGCGAAAGCTGCCGAATCGCACGGACACGCGCCAAAGCTGTCTCGCGGACCTGCATCCAAGCATCCAGCAAAAGCGGATGGTTGACCAGAAACGGGGCCATGCCCAGCCCGGTCGAATTGCCGATACCCAGATTGCGCTTCGCCTCTCGTGCGAGCTGCCCGCCGCCGATATGCTCAACCAGGTCATGGGTAAAACCACGGATCAGCCACACCGTCAGCATTTCGGCCATGAAAGGGCCATCCAGCCCGGGCCGGTCAATGATATGGCCGCGGTCGGCGATGCCGAACTTGCCATTGCCATAGACCGCAGTGGTGCGCATCAGATAGCCGGTTTCCCGCACCAATGCCGGATCGGGTTGGCGCTCGTCCCGCAGGGCGGCAACAACATGATCAAACAGGCGCACAGATTTGTTGGCCCTGCTCAGGATAAGGTCCTTATGGGTGAAACGACCCCCTTCTTGCAGTGGGGCGGTGGCGATGATCCGGGCGATTTCATCGGCATCCGGGATACCGTCATATAGGACAAATGCAGTATCCCATGCCGTCGCAATCACCCGGTCGGTCCGCATTTCCGGCGGCAGGTCGTTTGATACGGCAACCAGTGCGTAATCATGGCCGCCAAAACGAAGGCTGTAGACGGCGTGCCCGAACCCTTGCGCATTCATCTGCCAGACGGGTCGCTTTACCTGCACCTTATCCGCCGCCAGCGCCCGCATTAATGTCCGCAGAAAGGAAAGCCGTGTGGGAAATGCCGCCCCCATCCGGCGAAGCCGCATGACCTGTTGCGGAGGTCTCATGCGAAGTTGATCGGGCGAGAGGTGGTCTTTCATGAAATCCAGACTAACCTGCATAACTATGGGCAACTACCAAAAAAAAGTTTAGGGCAGGGGCGAATAAGCAAGGAACCACCGATGGGCGAATGCGTTCCTGTCTAAGAGTAATAAGATGAGTTAGCGCATGAAGATGCTTTTGCAACGTGGACTGCTTTGTTTCGTCGCTGCTGTCGCGATTGGGTCGCCTGTGCAGGCGCAGGATGTGCGCCTGATCGCCGAGAACGCGCGCGATGCGCTCAGCGATGCATCCTTGTTGCGGCAGTTGGAAGATGACGCAGTCTCACAGGATTATGTCGCTGCAGCCCGGGCCGATTATCGCCGTTTGTTGACCGCCCTTTACGATAACGGCTATTACGGCGGCACGATTTCGATCCGGATCAACGGGGCAGAGGCGGCTGACCTGTCCCCGCTTGCCGCGCCCACATCGATCAACAGCGTTGTCATCCGCGTTGATGCAGGTCCTCGGTTTAAGTTTGGTCAAACCGAAATCACCCCCTTGCCTGAAAATGCGACGCTGCCCAGCAGTTTTGACAGTGGCCGCACCGCGCGGTCCGCCCGTATTGAACGGGCCGTTTCCGCCGGGTTGCGTAGTTGGCGCAACCTTGGCTATGCCAAGGTGCGCGTCAGAGGCCAGCAAATCGTCGCCCGACATGAAACCAATCGTCTGGATGTAAATGTAACCATTTCGACCGGCCCGCGCCTGACCTTTGGACCCTTGTCCATCTCAGGTAACGAAGATGTCCGCACCCAGCGTATTCGTGAAATTGCCGGTCTGCCCGTAGGCGAGGTGTATTCCCCTGCCGCACTTGAAACCGCCGAACGTCGTCTGCGGCGCACCGGTGCGTTTGACAGCGTCGCCATGCGCGAGGCATCCGATATCGGCGCGGGGGATACCTTGCCGATCGCTGCGCAAGTGGTCGAAAGCAAACCACGCCGCATTGGTTTCGGGTTGGAACTGTCATCCATCGAAGGGCTGACCGTGTCGTCTTTCTGGCTACACCGTAACCTGTTGGGCGGCGCGGAACGGTTGCGGGTCGAAGGTGAAGTATCGGGCATCGACGGGCAGACTGGCGGGACAGATTATGTACTGCGCGGCAATTTCAATCGCCCGGCGACCTTTGGCACAGACACGGATTTCTTTATCCGTGGGTCTGTATCACGTGAGGACGAACCCGATTACGAGCTTGATAAGATCGCCATCGAAACCGGCTTTTCACGGATATTGTCCGATGATCTGACAGTTGAGGCCGCGGTCGGGCTGCTGCGCGCGCGCGAACAAACCGATACCGACACCCGGTCCTATACGTTGCTGACGCTACCCCTCAAGGCGACGCTTGATCGCCGGGATGAACCCAGTGACGCAACGGAGGGTTATTTCCTGGATGTATCGGCCACCCCGTTTATCAGCACTGATGGTGAAATCACCGGCGCCCGCCTTTATGCCGATGCCCGTGCTTACCAGCAATTCGGCGACAGGCTGACCTTTGCTGCGCGGGGGCAGCTGGGCAGCGTCGTCGGTGCCAGCCTTGATGAAGCCCCGGCTGACTTTCTGTTCTACTCCGGTGGCGGGGGAACTGTGCGGGGCCAGCGGTACCAAAGCCTGGATATTGACAGGGTTGTTGATGGCGAAAACGTCAGTACCGGCGGGGCGTCCTTTGCCGGTGCACAGCTAGAGGCCCGGGTCGCCGCGACAGACAGTCTGTCGGTCGTGGGCTTTTACGATATCGGTTACCTTAGCGCGGACGTCACCCCGTTGCAGGATGGCGACTGGCATGCTGGTGCAGGTATTGGCCTGCGCTACGATACCGGCATCGGACCAATCCGGCTGGATATCGGCACCTCGGTCGGCGATGATGATGCAGGTGAAAAAGTGCAGGTCTATATCGGGATTGGGCAAGCGTTTTGAGGGTACTTTTACTTGCCATCGCTCTTCTTCTCGCCCCGTTTTTTGCCGTCGCGCAAACGCAGGAGGAAGAAGACAAAGGTTACATCGTTTCATTGATCGAAGAAAACCTGTCAGGCG
Source organism: uncultured Paracoccaceae bacterium (assembly GCA_947503925.1). Taxonomy (GTDB): domain Bacteria; phylum Pseudomonadota; class Alphaproteobacteria; order Rhodobacterales; family Rhodobacteraceae; genus Yoonia. Next base: position 79,504 of record CANNFQ010000012.1, read on the forward strand.
TCAGCCGCGATGTGAACATCATTGGCTTTGCTGGCGCGTTAAGCTCTGAAGCCACGATTGAGGTGTTGACCATCGCAGATGCCGAAGGGATCTGGTTGACACTGGAAGACATCAAACTTGTCTGGACCCGCAGCGCGCTGCTGCGCGGCGCAATCGATATTGATGAGATCAGCGCAGGCCGGATCATCGTCGCCCGCCCGCCAGTATCCGAAGACACAGGCCCGTCCCCCGAAGCGCAGCCCTTTTCCCTGCCCGAACTGCCGGTCAGCATCGCGCTGGATCAGCTGGACATCGCAGAGATTGAACTGGGTGAGGATTTTCTGGGTGAACCAATCACTGTCAGCTTGAAAGGCACGGCGCAGTTGGGCGGCGGCGAAGGTACCGCCAATGTCGTGGCCGTACGGCTGGGCGACAAGGCCGGCCGGTTCGAAATTGACGGCAGCTATGTCAATGAAACACGGGTTCTGGGCATGCTCTTGAACCTTGAGGAAGGGGCTGATGGCATCGCCGCCCGTATCCTTGATCTGCCCGGGCGTCCGGCGGTCGGATTGACGATTGAAGGGACAGCGCCGATTGATGATTACGCCGCTACCCTGGCCATCGCCACCGATGGTCAGGACCGGCTGACTGGTACATTTGGCTTGACAAATGACGGGGCCGAACGGCTGGTCCGGCTGGATGTAGGCGGTGACGTTTCCCCGCTGTTCGAGCAGGCGTATCGCGGCTTTTTCGGCACCGATGCGCAGTTGAAGGTGGCTGCGCGCCAGACCTCTGACGGTCGCATTGACGTGTCTGAACTTAACCTCAGATCGCAACGGCTGAACTTGTCGGGCGCATTGCTGATCGGGGCGCAGGGCTGGCCGGAACTGATCCGGCTGACTGGCGGTATCGCAAAGGGTGACGAACCGGTTCTGTTGCCCATCAGCGGGCCAAAATCCTATGTTGATGCGGTCGATCTATTGATCGATTACAATGGCCAACTGTCGGAAGATTGGCGTACCCAGATCACCATTGATGCTTTAGAACGGCCCGGCCTGTCCATTGCGGAACTCGCCTTGGAAGGCGGCGGTACGTTGCGCAATGGCGAAGGCGCGCAGATCGGTCTGTTCACCGCGAACCTGAACTATGGTGCGCGCGGGTTGCAGCTTGACGATGCGGGTGCGGCACAGGCGCTCGGCGACGCCATCACCGGTGTTTTTACCGCCCGTCGCACCGAAGGCGAACCGACTGAAATATCACGGCTGACACTGAATGGCGCGGGCCTCGATGTGGATGCAAAGGCGACCATTCAAGGCCCCAAAAACGGGCTGCGGACGCAAGCGAGTGCGACCCTGAACGTGGCTGCGCTTGGTCGGTTTTCGACCCTGATCGGCCAGGAGTTGGGCGGTGGCGCCGACCTTGCGTTAGATTTTGTTGCAACGCCACTGGACGGGCTTTTTGATATCGCGCTGACCGGTCAGACAAATGATCTGAGCGTCGGGATATCCCAGGCCGATGGCATTCTTTCGGGGACTGGCACAATTGCGGCCAAGGCGGTGCGCGACACCGCAGGCACCCGGCTGGAAAGCCTGCGCATCGCAACCGACGCCGCCCAGATCACCGCAGCGGCAGAGCTGACAAGCGAAGGGAATGATGCCGAATTCACCGCGCGGCTGAATGACCTGTCGCTTGTTGTGCCGGATTTGCGCGGCCCGGCAACGGCGCGCGGGACGGTCTTGATCAGCGCTGAGAATGTTATTGATTTCAATGTCACAGGCACTGGCCCTGCCGCCACGGTCGAAGCCACAGGCGTCGTGCAACCGGCCGAGACGGGACAGACGATCAATGCCAATGTTGCCGCGGATGTCACCGATCTTTCGCGCTATGCTGCGATGCTGGATCGGCCTTTGCGCGGTGCAGCGCGGTTCACCGTTGGGGGCGTGTTGCTGAGCGACGGTTTGCGCTTTGACGCGGATATTGAGGCGCAGACAACCGATGTGATCACAGGGATCGCCCGGGTTGATCCGTTCTTGCGCGGCGAAGGCCAGTTGCAGGCTGCTATTGCGCGCACCAGTGCCAGCCGGTTCAAGGCGTCGGATTTGCGGCTTTTCACGTCCGGTGTGCGGCTGACCGGTGAGGCGGATGTCGATCTGGAAGGTCCGGTCAGCGCTGATATCGACCTGCTGATCGCGGATGCATCACTGATCGACCCGAGCCTGCGCGGACCCGTGACCGCCACGATTGATGCAAGCCCGATAGGTGGCGACGATGTGCAGGTCGTGCTGGACGCCAATGGCCCCGGTGCCAGCATCCAGTTGGATGTCGTGATCGACCGTCCCAGCAATGAAATCAGTGGTGATATCGCGGCAGAGCTGGCCGATCTGGCCACCTATCGGACATTGATCGGTCAACCGGTATCTGGCGCGGTTGATCTGATGGCCAGCGGGTCCCTTTTACCGGACCTCAGCCGGTTCGATACCAAACTGAACCTACGCAGCCAGAACCTGTCTGTTGGCAACCCAACCGTTGACGTGCTTCTACGGGGCACAGGTCGGGTAAATACGGCTGTCGCCCTTAACGACGGAACGCTGTCCGTTAGCACACTAGAGGTGTCGACACCGCAATTTTCCATTGTTGGTGCGCTCAACGGGGCTGCCGGTGCAGGGCAGGGACGATTTAATGCCAGCCTGCGGGATGTGGCCGTGCTGACCGATCAGATCAGCGGGCCGATCCGGGCGCGCGGCCTTGCCACACTGGATTCCGATGGCAATTGGGGGATTGATGCAACCGGCACCGGGCCTGGCGGTCTGACGGCGCAGGTCGGTGGTTTGGTCGGGCCGGATGGCAGGTTGAACCTTGATATCGATGGGGCGGCACCGCTTGCCCTGGCCAACACCGCACTGGAACCCCGGCGACTTAGCGGGACGGCCAATATCGACCTTAGCGTCAATGGCCCCGCGCAGCTGTCCTCGGTCGAAGGGCGCGTGACTTTTACTGATGGCCGTTTGGCTGCGCCGACCTACGCACAGGCACTGACCAATATTGGCGGCCAGATTGGGTTGCGCGGCGGGATTGCCCAGCTTTCCCTACGTGCCAATGCACAGGATGGTGGCGAAATTGTCGTCACTGGTCCGGTCGTGCTGGAGGGTACAAACGACGCCGACATTACCGTTGCCCTTCGCGATGTGGTGCTGCGCGATCCGGAGCTTTATTCCAGCACGATAGCGGGCAACGTGACGGTCAACGGCCCATTGCAAGGGGGCGCACGGGTCGTGGGACGCCTGCAATTGGGGGAAACCGAAATTCGCGTGCCGTCATCCTCGGTCGGGACACTGGGGGATCTGCCCAAGGTCCGGCATATTGGCCCGTCTGCGGCCGTGCGCCAAACGCTCAACCGTGCGGGTGAGGATGGTAACGGCGCGTCGGCACAACCGCGCAGCACAAGCGGCAGCAGGCCAAGCTATCCGCTGGATATCGTCATCAACGCACCGTCGCGGATTTTCATCCGTGGGCGTGGCCTTGACGCGGAACTTGGCGGCAGGCTCAGCATCGGGGGCACCAGCCGCAATGTCGTGCCGGTGGGCCGGTTTGAGCTGTTGCGAGGCCGAATTGACATCCTGCAACAGCGGTTTGAGCTGAGCGAGGGGATCGCAACGCTACAGGGTGATTTCGATCCCTATATCCGGTTGGTGGCCACGACGCAGACAGGCAATGGCACAACGATCAATATCATCGTCGAAGGGCCCGCTGATGCGCCGGAGGTCCGGTTCGAGTCCATTCCGGAGTTGCCACAGGACGAGGTGCTTTCGCAGCTTATCTTTGGCCGCGATCTGGACAGCATCAGCCCGCTTCAGGCTGTGCAACTGGCATCCGCGATCAGCACTCTGGCCGGGCGTGGCGGCGGGGCCATTGACAGGCTGCGCGAAAATATCGGGCTGGATGATTTTGATGTGACCACTGATGAAGAAGGGGCCACGGCAGTGCGGGCAGGTAAATACCTGACCGAGAATATCTATACTGACGTGATCGTCACCAGCGAAGGGGATACAGAGATAAACCTGAACCTCGACATCACAGATGAAATCACCGCCAAAGGCAGCGTCGATGAAGAGGGCGGGACAAGCATTGGCGTCTTCTTTGAACGGGACTACTAGGGCATAGGTATGCGCGTTCGATCATTGCGTTTGTCATCCGCTAAAAGGGCACATTTCTGTGCTCTCTTGTCCAAAGCGCACTTGGACCCCGTCACATACTCAATCCCGCTTGCCTTTCGTAACGGAAACAGTGGCCGCCCATCAGCATCGCCACATGGCGCAAACGCCACGATGGGGGTCGCCTGCGGTCTTTCGCATGATTGGGGCAAATGCTGTACTCTGCCCGAGGAATTGGCGGAGAATCCTGATGTCGGACAAGATCACATTCAAGCTCGACGGTGAGACAGTCACTGCGGAACCGGGTCAAACGATCTGGGAAGTAGCGCATGGGCGCGGGTTGATCATTCCGCATCTGTGCCACAAACCGCAGCCTGGCTACCGGTCTGACGGGAACTGCCGCGCCTGTATGGTTGCCATCGACGGCGAACGGACACTTGCCGCCTCCTGTATTCGCGAACCAAGCGAAGGGATGGTTGTGACCACCGATCAGCCGCGCGAAAGACAGGCGCGCAAGATGGTGATGGAATTGCTGGTCGCTGATCAGCCGGAACAGGCCGTGGCCCATGACAAATCGAGCCATCTTTGGGATATGGCTGCCAAGCAGGACGTCGCCGAAAGCCGCTTTCCGACCAAGGATAGCGAGCATATCCCGCTGCTGGATGACAGCCATGTTGCGATGTCCGTCAACCTTGATGCCTGCATCCAATGCGGGCTTTGCGTGCGCGCCTGCCGCGAGGTGCAGGTCAATGACGTGATCGGCATGGCCGGGCGTGGCGCGGGCGCATACCCTGTTTTCGATATGGATGACCCGATGGGGGCGTCATCCTGCGTGGCTTGCGGCGAATGCGTGCAGGCTTGCCCAACCGGCGCGCTGCTGCCTGCGACGGTGACGGATGAAAACCAGCAGGGCGACACCAAGGATTATGATCGCGAGGTAGAAAGCATCTGCCCGTTCTGCGGTGTCGGCTGTCAGGTCAGTCTCAAGGTCAAGGATAACAAGGTCAAATTCGTCGAGGGCATCAATGGCCCCGCGAATGAAGGACGGCTTTGTGTCAAAGGCCGCTTTGGTTTTGATTATATCCACCATGACCACCGGGTCACCAAACCGCTCATCCGGCGCGATGATGCGCCTGCCAAGGGCCTGAATGTCGACCCCGGCAACTGGCAAACCCATTTCCGCGAAGCATCATGGGAAGAGGCGCTGGATATTGCCGCCAAGGGCATGAAAGACATCGGCGGCACCGGCGTGGCCGGTTTCGGGTCAGCCAAATGCACTAACGAAGAGGCTTACCTTTTCCAGAAACTGATCCGTCAGGGGTTTGGCCATAACAACGTGGACCATTGTACCCGTCTTTGCCACGCGTCATCCGTTGCGGCGCTGATGGAAAACGTCGGCTCTGGCGCTGTGACCGCGACGTTTAACGAGATTGAGAATGCGGATGTGGCCATCGTCATCGGGGCCAACCCGATTGAAAACCACCCCGTGGCGGCCACCTATTTCAAGCAATTCACCAAACGTGGCGGCAAGCTGATCGTTATGGACCCCCGCGGTCAGGCGTTAAAACGGTTCGCCAGCCACATGCTGCAATTCCGTCCGGGCGCGGATGTGTCAATGCTGAATGCCATCATGCACGTGATTGTCGAAGAAAAGCTGTACGATCAGCAATATATCGACGCCTATACCGAAAACTGGGAAGCAGAGAAGGCGCATCTGGCCGATTTCACCCCCGAAAAGATGGAAGGCATCTGTGGCATCCCGGCCGAGACGCTGCGCGATGTGGCCCGCACCTTTGCCGGGGCCAAGGCTGCGATGATTTTCTGGGGCATGGGGATCAGCCAGCATATTCATGGGACCGATAATTCCCGCTGCCTGATCAGCCTTGCGTTGATGACCGGGCAGGTCGGTCGTCCCGGTTCCGGGCTGCACCCGCTGCGCGGCCAGAACAATGTACAGGGGGCGTCTGACGCGGGTCTGATTCCGATGTTCCTGCCCGATTATCAGCCCGTGGGCGATGACGGCGTCAGATCGGCCTTTATGGAGGTGTGGGAAGACGGCAAGATTGACCCGAACCGGGGGCTAACGGTAACTGAAATTCTTGATGCCGTGCATGCGGGCGATATTAAGGGGATGTATATCCTCGGCGAAAACCCCGCCATGTCCGATCCGGATGTGGAACATGCCCGTGACGCGCTGGCCAAGCTCAAGCATCTGGTTGTGCAGGATATATTCATCACCGAAACGGCGAACTATGCCGACGTGATCCTGCCCGCATCCGCTTTTGCGGAAAAATCCGGAACGGTGACCAACACCAACCGACAGGTCCAGATGGGCCGCCCTGCGGTGGCGCCCCCTGGCGACGCGAAAGAGGATTGGTGGATCACGGTTGAACTGGCCAAACGGCTGGGCCTGCCTTGGACCTACACCCACCCATCCGAGGTGTTTGACGAAATGACCAAGGTCATGAAATCGCTTAACAACATCACTTGGGATAGGCTGGATGCGCAGAATGCGGTGACCTACCCATCACTTTCGCCAGAGGATCCTGGCCAACCGATTGTGTTCGCCGACGGTTTCCCGCGCCCCGATGGGCGCGCGCGGTTTACACCAGCCAATGTGATTGCACCGGATGAGGTTCCGGACGCCGAATATCCGATGATCATGACAACGGGTCGGCAATTAGAACATTGGCACACTGGGTCGATGACGCGACGGTCAAAGGTATTGGATGCGGTTGAGCCAGAGGCGAACTGTTCCTTGCACCCATCCACCCTGCGCAAGCTTGGTGTGGCACCCGGTGGGCGCGTGCGGCTTTCGACACGGCGCGGCAGTATCGAGATCATGGCCCGCGCCGACCTTGCCGTCGCACCGGATATGGTTTTTGTCCCCTTCGCCTATGTCGAGGCGGCAGCGAACGTGCTGACCAACCCGGCGATTGACCCCTACGGGAAAATCCCGGAGTTCAAATTCGCTGCCGTAAAGGTGGAAAAGGCGGATCAGATCGCTGCGGAATAGCCTCCGTTACTCCGCTGGCTGACCGGTAAAACCACCGGCAAAGACACCCGGGTCGCCCGACCCGGCAAAGGCACCGATGACCTGATCGCTGCCAGCAACGCCAGCCAATGCGCCTTCCATCCCGCGGAAGGTGACGGTACCATTGATCCTGGCCCCGTCAACTGTGCCTGTCAGGCTGATGGCAGAGCGGGTATTGGTGGCCGCTGCCCCCGCGAACGTACCATCATCAAAATCAGCGGTCAGCGCGATGCTGCCATGGACGCCAACGCCGCCCAATGCATGCAGTTCCCCATCGATTTCCTTGATGTTTTCCAGTGATTTGGCCTGATATGTCGCGTCATAGGTGATCTGGCCTGTGGCGGGCGGTGCGGTAAATGTGGTGTTGGGCAGAATGCCCGCAATCGCCGTGAAATCACCCGCATTGGTCAGCCCCATTCGATAGGTGAAACCGCCGCTGGTCGCGCCCGGTGCCGTGCCCGCCACATGCTGCCCGCTTGGCGCGAAATCGGCGTCAATCGTCCCGTCGCCATCAGGCGTTGCAATGCCAAATTCCACGATGCGATTGTCGGCCTTGGGTTCTGTGATTTCGGTTGATCCGGCATTGCTGCACGCGGCCAATAGCAGCGCCAGCAATCCAAAGCGGGTCCTACTTGTTAACATATCACTCTCAAAATGCTGTCAAATTCTGTGAAAACAGGATGGCGCAACATGGTTAAATTAAAATTAACTGAACGCTTGTTCAAAAAATGATTTGACCTGATGAACTGATGGGCCTCAGTATGGGACGCGGGGACAAAGTCACGAGGAGGTGACTCGCCCCGACGCTGACAACGATCAGCGAGGGAGGATGATTGGGATGACAGCATCTGCGCGCAGCGGACCAGACTCTATTCCTGCATTGCTGGCACGCAACGTCGCGCAGCATGGGTCCAAGGCGGCCTATCGCGAAAAGGAATTCGGGATCTGGCAAAGTTGGACCTGGTCAGAGGCTGCGGCTGAGATTGACGCGCTTGCTGCCGGGTTCCTGACATTGGGTGCGAATTTAGGGGATCACATTGCCATCACCGGACGCAACCGTCCGGCACTTTATTGGGCCATGGTGGCGGCACAAAAAGCTGGCTGCGTGCCGGTGCCGCTTTACGCGGATGCAGCAGCGGAAGAGATTGCTTATGCGCTGGAACATTGTGGCGCGCGCTTTGTTGTGGCTGGGGATCAGGAGCAGGTCGACAAGATCGCCGATATCCGCGACCAGCTGCATGAACTGGACCATGTCATCTATCTGGACGGTCGCGGCCTGCGCAAATACGACCATACGCACATGACATCCTATGCCGACCTGCAGAAAGCGGGTCGCGCTGGGGGAAACATGGCCGAGATTGAAAAGCGCACAGCGGCGCTGGGCCCTGATGATAAATGCGTGATGCTTTACACCTCAGGCACAACGGGGCGGCCCAAAGGCGTTGTACTGTCGAACACAAATGTCATTGAGACATCAAAAAATTCAGCCGAATTCGACCACCTGCGCCCTGGCGATGAGGTGTTGGCCTATCTGCCGATGGCCTGGGTGGGTGACTTCATCTTTTCCATCGGACAGGCGATGTGGACAGGGTTCTGCGTGAACTGCCCCGAAAGCGCCGAGACGATGCATACCGACCTGCGCGAGATTGGGCCAACCTATTTCTTTGCCCCGCCGCGGGTGTTCGAACAACAATTGACCAATGTCATGATCCGCATGGAAGATGCGGGGCGTTTCAAGAAATGGCTGTTCGACAAATACATGGCTGTCGGACGCAAGATCGGGCCAAAGATTTTGGACGGGGAACCGGTTTCCGGCATGGAGCGGTTTCGATACCGCCTTGCCGATTGGCTGGTTATTGGTCCGTTGAAAAACACGCTGGGCCTGAGCAGGGTGCGCGTTGGCTACACGGCGGGTGAAGCGATTGGCCCGGAGATTTTCGATTTCTACCGGGCGCTGGGCATCAACCTTAAACAGCTTTACGGCCAGACCGAAGCGACCGTGTTCATCACCCAACAACCTGATGGTGAAGTGCGGTCGGATACGGTTGGTGTGCCCAGCCCTGGGGTGGAGTTGAAAATCGCCGAGAATGGTGAGGTGTTTTACAGATCACCCGGCGTTTTCGTGGAATATTACAAGAACGCGGAAAGCACGGCATCCACCAAGGATGCCGATGGTTGGGTGGCCACCGGTGATGCGGGTTTCATTGAGGAAGGCACTGGGCATCTGCGGATTATCGACAGGGCCAAGGATGTGGGCAAGATGGCGTCTGGTGCGTTGTTCGCCCCGAAATACGTCGAAAATAAGCTGAAATTCTATCCCGATATTCTGGAGGCGGTCGTCTTTGGCGCTGACCGGGAATACTGCACAGCTTTCATCAATATTGACCTGACAGCGGTGGGGAACTGGGCCGAACGCAACAATATCGCCTATTCCAGCTATCAGGAATTGTCGCAGCATCCGCGTGTGCTGGACACGATTGAGGCGCATGTCGCTGAGGTGAACAAATCCGTCGCAGCAGATGAGATGCTGGCTGGCTGTCAGATCCATCGGTTCCTTGTGCTGCATAAGGAGTTAGACGCGGATGATGGCGAAATGACCCGTACCCGCAAGGTGCGCCGCCGTATCGTGGAAGAGAAATTCGATGATCTGATTGCGGCACTTTATGGTGGTCAATCCGAGATCTACACCGAAACCGAAGTGACCTATGAAGATGGGCGCAAAGGCAAGATCACGGCCACATTGGCGATCCGCGACGCAGCGGTTGTGAATGCCGGAAAGGTGGCCGCGGAATGATCGCGCGACGCTCGCCTGCGGCATCGCCCCGCCCGCCATCCCGCGATGCCTCCGGCGGGAGTATTTTTAGCAAAATGATGGGGTGTGGGGCATGAAAGATACGGTTGAGCCTTACGTCACCGATGACGGTCGCACCATCGGCGGTGTGCTGATGGATATGCGTAACATTACCCTGCGCTTTGGCGGGGTGGAGGCGATCAAGGATATCTCTTTCGATATTCGGGAAGGTGAAATCCGGGCGATTATCGGCCCCAACGGCGCTGGTAAATCATCCATGCTTAACGTCATTTCCGGGTTTTATAACCCGCAGGAGGGTGAGGTTTGGTTTCGCGGCGAAAAACGCCCACAGATGAGACCCTATCAGGTCGCCCGTCTTGGCATTGCCCGCACATTCCAGAATATCGCCCTGTTCGAAGGGATGACCGTGCTGGACAACATCATGACCGGCCGTCTGACCCATATGAAATCGGGCATGTTCTGGCAGGCACTTTGGGCGGGCCGTGCCGAGAAGGAAGAGGTTGAAAACCGCGAAAAAGTTGAGCGGATCATTGATTTTCTGGAAATTCAGGCGATCCGCAAGACGCCGGTCGGCCGTCTGCCTTATGGGTTGAAGAAGCGGGTCGAACTGGCCCGCGCCTTGGCCGCGGAACCGAAGCTCTTGCTGCTGGATGAGCCGATGGCGGGTATGAATGTCGAGGAAAAAGAGGACATGAGCCGCTTCATCCTTGATGTGAATGATGAGTTTGGGACAACCATTGCCCTGATCGAACATGATATGGGCGTGGTGATGGACCTGTCTGATCGGGTGGTGGTCATGGACTATGGCCGCAAGATCGGTGATGGCACACCCGATGAGGTGCGCGGCAATCAGGAAGTGATCGACGCCTATCTAGGGGTGGCGCATGATTAGGGTGCTTGCCATCTTGCTAACGCTGCCAACGGCTATTGTAGCTGATGTCTTGGCCGAGTTCGAACAACGGTGCCTTTTGCCGATGGAGCGTATCGCCCTTCACCATCCTGATGATTTGCCAATCGATGAGACGTTCCAGGACCTCAAGCCCGGAATGACGGCCTATGCCCTGTCCGCATTGAACGGCCATATCGTTATTGGTGAAGATCCTGTTTCATGCATGCTGCATGGCATAGAATTGGATGAACGCGTTTCGACCTGGCTTGACGCGATGATTGCTGATGATCGCTACGTGTTGCCATCGGCGCGATTCGCGCATGGCCCAACCGTCCTGCAGTCGACGGAGTGGCGCGAGCCCAAAATCGAAGTGATTATTCACTGGTTCACCTATGGCGAGCAGCAGTTCATTCAAACGATTGAAACGGATTTGGAGAGCTAAGGAATGTCTGCTGATTTCCTCTATGGTATCGAAGTCATCATCAACGGACTAATGGCCGGGGTGCTTTATGCCCTTGTGGCCCTTGGCTTTGTTCTGATCTTCAAGGCGTCCGGCATCTTCAACTATGCCCAAGGGGTCATGGCGCTTTTTGCCGCACTGACCCTTGTGGGGATCATGGAAGGGCAGGTGCCGTTCAGCCATCTGATCAACGCGATTTTCGGGACAGAGGTGCATCATTTTGGGTGGGAGGTCCCGGCGCTGCTGGCGATTGCCTTGACAGTGCTGATCATGATCGGCTTTGCCTGGGCGGTGCAACGTTTCGTGTTCCGTCATCTGGTTGGGCAGGAACCGATCATCCTGTTCATGGCGACCATTGGGCTGGCCTATTTCCTGGAAGGGGTCGGCGATCTGATGTGGGGGTCGGATATCAAGACCCTGGCGCTTGGCCTGCCGCAGGGCGGATCGCTGGCGGTCGAGGAATGGACGGCCGGGCTCGGTGGCGATGATTTCTATGGCTTTTTCATCGACAAGCTGGACATGATTGCCACCATCGTGGCCATCCTCCTTGTCGCTAGCCTGATCATCTTTGCCCAATATACCAAACAGGGGCGCGCGATGCGCGCCGTGGCCGATGACCATCAGGCGGCCCTGTCAGTGGGCATTTCGCTGAATTTCATCTGGGTGCTGGTCTGGTCATTGGCCGGGATCGTGGCACTGGTGGCCGGGGTCATGTGGGGGGCGAAATCCGGGGTGCAGTTTTCACTGTCGCTGATCGCGCTGAAGGCCTTGCCGGTGCTGATGCTGGGCGGGTTCACCTCGATCCCAGGGGCCATTGTCGGCGGGTTGATCATCGGCGTTGGTGAGAAACTGTTCGAATATACGATTGGTGCGCCCTTCCTGGGTGGCGCTACCGAGAATTGGTTCGCCTATATGCTGGCCCTGATCTTTCTTGTGTTCCGGCCGCAGGGGCTGTTTGGGGAGAAGATCATTGAGAGGGTTTGATCTTTTCGCGTGGGTTTCACCCACCCTACCGACCGCCCGTAGGGTGGGTGAAACCCACGCATGTAATGGGGAGACCTCATAATGCTCTATCGTGAAGCCGGGGATTTCAAAACCTCCTACCATGCCGACAACCAGACCTTTCCGATCAAGTTCGACCGGATCGGGTTCTGGATCACGATGGCTATTGCTTTTCTGGTCATTCCCTTTGTCATCAACGACTACTGGGCGAATGCGATCTTTGTGCCCTTCCTGATCTATGCGATTGCGGCCATCGGGCTGAACATCCTGACGGGCTATTGCGGGCAGGTCAGTCTCGGCACCGGCGGGTTCATGGCGGTGGGGGCCTATGCCTGCTACAAGCTGATGACAGCCTTTCCCGATGTATCGATCGTGATCCATATCATCCTTGCAGGGGGTATCACCGCGGCAGTGGGGGCGGCGTTCGGCCTGCCATCCTTGCGGATCAAGGGGTTCTATCTGGCCGTGGCGACACTGGCCGCGCAGTTCTTTCTTGTCTGGCTTTTCAACAAAGTGTCTTGGTTCTACAACTACTCTGCCTCTGGTCAGATCAACGCGCCGGAACGGTTTGTGGCGGGCGTGGCGGTCACCGGGCCGAATACCGCGCCGTGGGCGCAATATATGATCTGTCTGGTGTTCCTGACGGTTTGCGCCCTGATCGCGCGGAACCTGACACGGGGCACCGTGGGCCGGTCATGGATGGCGATCCGGGATATGGATATCGCGGCCGAGATTATCGGGGTGAACCCGCTGAAGGCCAAGCTGACCGCCTTTGCCGTGTCATCGTTTTTCGTCGGCATCTCGGGCGCGCTATTCTTTTCGGTCTATCTTGGGGCCGTGGAAGTAGGTGAGGCGTTTGGTATTCAGAAATCGTTCCTTGTTCTGTTCATGATCATCATTGGCGGGCTGGGGTCGATCTTTGGCTGTTTTGCCGGGGCGGCTTTTCTGGTGCTGCTGCCTGTCGCATTGAAAGTGCTGGGGGTGGATGTGCTCGGCTGGCCCACGGATCTGGTGGCGCATTTGAACCTTGTGATCGTCGGGGCGTTGATCATGTTTTTCCTGATCAAGGAACCGCATGGGCTGGCGCAGCTTTGGCGCCTGGCGAAAGAAAAATTACGGCTTTGGCCGTTTCCATATTAGGTGCGCATGAACGCGCACCCTACGACCGGGATGAAACCGGCAAACTCGGGAAAAACCTATGGGAGGAAAACACCGATGAAGATGAAGACACTGGCCGCAATGGCCATAGGCGCCACAATGGCCGCCGCCCCGGCGATGGCCGAACTGGTCATCCCCGACCTCAGCTACCGGACCGGGCCTTATGCGGCGGGTGGCACGCCGTTTTCGGACGGGTATCAGGACTATTTCAACCTGCTGAATGCCCGCGACGGTGGCATCGGCGGTGAAGCGGTGCGCATCGTGGAATGCGAAACCGGCTATAACACCGAAAAAGGTGTGGAATGCTACGAAAGCACCAAGGGCGAAGGCGCGCTGATCTATCAACCGCTGTCGACGGGCATCACCTATCAGCTGATCCCCAAAGCGACCGCTGACGAAATCCCGATCCACACAATGGGCTATGGCCGGACATCGGCTGCCAATGGTGAAGTGTTCAACTGGGTGTTCAACTACCCTGCGAACTACTGGGATGCGGCATCGGTCGCCGTGAACTACCTGCTGGATGAAAATGGCGGGTCATTGGACGGCAAGAAAATCGCGCTGGTCTATCACAACTCTGCCTATGGCAAGGAACCGATCCGCACACTTGAGGCGCTGTCGGAAATGCACGGCTTCACCCTGTCCCAACTGGCCGTTGACCACCCCGGTCAGGAGCAGAAATCGCAATGGCTGCAGATCCGGCGCGAACGTCCTGATTACGTCCTGATGTGGGGCTGGGGCGTGATGAACCAGGTCGCCGTGCAGGAAGCCGCGAACATCAACTTTCCGATGGAAAACTTCATCGGCAACTGGTGGGCGGGTGCCGAACATGACGTGACACCAGCCGGTGCTGCGGCCAATGGCTATAAGTCGCTGAACATGAACCGGGTCGTTGATTATCCTGTATTGGAAGAGATCAAGAGCCAGGTCCACGAGGCAGGCAATGCCGCCGGTGACGGCAGCAATGTGGGCAAGGTGCTGTATGTCCGTGGGATGTATGCCGCCATGCTGGCCGCAGAAGCCATCGCCAAGGCGCAGGAAATCCACGGCGTGTCTGCTGTGACACCGGCCATGGTCCGTGACGGCATGGAAGCGTTGGAAATCACCAACGCACGCATGGCTGAACTGGGCATGGAAGGCATCGGGCCAGAGTTCAGCGTGTCCTGTCAGGACCACGGTGGCGCAGGTCAGGGCCTCGTGCAGCAGTGGAACGCGTCTGCTGGTACATGGGAGCCGCTGACAGACTTCATCTCACCTGATGACAGCGTAATTGCACCTCTGGTTGCCGAAGATTCGGCTGCTTTTGCCGCCGAAAGCAACATCACACCAGGTTGCCTGTAATCTGAAACATGTGGGCGGCCCCAAGCGGGCCGCCTGCTTTCAACCGGAGACGCCTTATGCTGGACACTGCGAAACCTGATGTTGAGACCCTTTTAGAGGTCAACAATATCGAGGTGATCTACAATCACGTCATTCTTGTGCTCAAGGGCGTGTCGCTGAACGTGCCCAAAGGCGGGATCACGGCCCTTTTGGGCGGCAATGGGGCGGGCAAGACAACGACGCTCAAGGCGATATCGAACCTGCTGCATTCCGAACGGGGGGAGGTGACCAAGGGCTCAATCTCTTACCGTGGCAAACCGGTGCAGGATCAGTCACCAGAGGCGCTGGTGAAGCTGGGCGTTATTCAGGTCATGGAAGGGCGGCATTGTTTTGAACACCTGACGGTCGAGGAAAACCTGCTGACCGGCGCCTATACGCGCGGCGATGGGTCGGGGGCGGTCAGTGCTGATCTTGACATGGTTTACACCTATTTTCCTCGGCTCAAGGAACGACGGAAAAGCCAAGCGGGCTACACCTCTGGTGGTGAACAGCAGATGTGCGCCATCGGGCGGGCGCTGATGTCACGCCCTGAAACGATCCTGCTGGATGAACCATCCATGGGGCTGGCGCCGCAACTGGTAGAAGAGATTTTCACCATCGTAAAGAACCTCAATGAAAAGGAAGGGGTGTCCTTCCTGCTGGCCGAACAGAACACCAATGTCGCCCTGCGCTTTGCGCATCAGGGCTACATCCTCGAAAGCGGGCGGGTGGTCATGGAAGGACCAGCAGCGGAACTGCGCGAAAACCCGGATGTGAAAGAATTCTATCTGGGCATGTCCGATGAAGGACGTAAAAGCTTCCGCGACGTGCGCAGCTACCGGCGGCGCAAACGATGGTTGGCGTAGGATGGGTGCTTGCACCCATCATGTATGGGCATGTCGCCCAAGGCGAGACGCTTCAGCTCCGTTCCAAAACCAACATCAGATACGTGTTGTTCTTCGCAAAATGCGCAGCATTTCGTGTCTTCTGGTTCAGCCGCTGATCCAGCCGCGCGCGTTTGCGGGGGTTTAGCAGGCGTCGCATCACCCAGTGCAAGCTGCGCCGCAGGCGGGGGCGATTGTTTGAAAGTTCCGCATCGACCCGTTGCAGGCCATAGCCAACCACGTTGAACAACCCCTGTTCCAGATCAATGGACGGGGCGACCTGTACGGTAATATCCTCTTCCTGACTGGTCGTAAGGTCGAGCTTTTCCACGATTTTACGGAATTTCGCGATAGGATGACCGCCACCCACCGTGGCCAGAACCGCATCGCGGCTGAATGTCTCACTGCGAAAGCAGTCAGCGATGATGATCCGGCCTTCAGGGGCGAGCAGCGACAGGCATTTCTTTAACCCTTCCGTGGCGGGAATATACTGAAAGCTTTCCGAGAACAGGCACACATCAAAAGGACCGGTTAGCGCAGCATCCTCGAATTTCATTTCATGCACAGTTGCATCGGGGGCGTTCTTGCGGCAGCGATCCGCCAGAAAAGAACTGGGCACGACAATATCAACCTCATGGCCAAGCGCGATCAACTTGCGTGCCGTTTCGCCCGCGCCACCGCCAATATCCAGTATCCGGCACGGGCCGGCGGGCAGACGCGTGAACAGCTTGTCAGTATAAGCCGCCTGCGCCGGACCCAGATTGGCGGCACAGATATCCAGGCCCTTCCAATATCCGTAATGCAGGTTTTCGGCCCCGGTCAGCCATTTCGTATAGGCAAGGCCAATATCAAGCCCAAGACCCCGTGTATCCATCTTTGCGCGCGCCATGGCATCTCGTTAGTGGAATGCACTTGGTGGGGAAAGCAAAATTTCGGCTGAATATCCATTCACACCGGCCTGTCGCTTTTTCGCCAAGCCGTGTGGTGATGCGACGGTAACGGATGACGGCAGTCACGCGATGTGCTGATATCACCGAGGAAACTATCACAGATGGCAAGGTGACGTAATGGCCTATGATTATGACAAGCTCTACCGCGAAAGCCCGCATGCCTTGGGCGAACCCACGAAAGATTTTGTGGATTTTTTCAAGGGTTACACACAGACCAATGCCAAGGTACTCGACATCGGCTGCGGGCAAGGGCGAGATGCCCTTTTCATCGCCCGTCTGGGCCATCACGTCACCGGTGTTGATCTGTCTCCCGCTGCCATCGCGGATCTGCAAAAGGATGCTGATCGCGAGGAGCTTGGTATCGATGGCGTTGTCGCCGACGTCACCACATATAAGCCAACCGGCATGTTCGATGTCTTGCTGATCGACCGAACACTGCACATGCTGGATGCCGATCCGCGTCACGATGTGCTGGAACGTCTGACGCATCACGTCGCCCGGGATGGCGATCTTCTGATCGCCGACGAGGCATCCAATATGGAAGGTTTCCAGAAGGTGCTGGATGCGGGCCCTTACGATTGGGAAATCACCCGCAAAACCAAGGGCATACTGTTCCTTAAACGTATGGCATAAGGCCCGCGATAGCGCGCTATTGAATAACAGACGCTGCGGACCCTAGCCTTGCTTGTCCGCATCGTCATGATGATGATGTTGGACAGGGGGATCCCATGACGGAATTTTACGACGATCTGGAAACACGCAGCGCGGATGCGCGCGAGGCTGATCAGCTGGCGCAATTGCGGTCTTTGATCGCCCGGGTGCAGGCGGATGTCGGCGACGCCTACCCTTCCGAAAATGCAACCTCCATCGCCGATCTGGCCCGTTTTCCCGTCCTGCGCAAATCCACATTGCATGAATGGCAACAGGCCCGCCCGCCATTCGGCGGGGTGACCATGGGCGAATACACCCATGTCTTTCAATCCCCCGGTCCGATTTACGAACCGGGCGGGTCCAGCCATGACTGGTGGCGCTTTGGCCGCTTCCTGCATGCCTGCGGGATTGGCAAGGACGACATTGTGCAGAACTGCTTTGGCTACCATCTGACACCCGCCGGAACGATGTTTGAAAACGGGGCGCGGGCGGTCGGCGCAAAAATCCTGCCTGCAGGCACCGGCCAGACCGAATTGCAAGTGCGGGCCGCCGCCGATGTCGGCACAACCGCCTATGCGGGCACGCCCGATTACCTCAAGGTGATCCTTGAAAAAGCGGATGAGATGGGCGTGACACTCAGCATCACCAAGGCCGCGGTTTCCGGCGGTGCGCTTTTCCCACAACTCCGGCAATATTACGCGGATCGGGGAATTACTTGCATGCAATGCTACGCCACGGCCGATCTGGGGCATCTGGCTTACGAGACCACGCCCGGCGAAGGTATGGTTGTGGATGAAGGGGTGATCATCGAAATTGTCACCCCCGGCACCGGCGACCCAGTGGCCGAAGGGGAAGTTGGCGAAGTCGTCGTCACATCGCTCAACCCTGATTACCCGCTGATCCGCTTCGCCACCGGCGACATGAGCGCTGTGATGTCAGGCCAAAGCCCCTGCGGGCGGACCAATATGCGGATCAAGGGCTGGATGGGACGCGCGGATCAGACGACAAAGATCAAAGGCATGTTCGTGCGGCCCGAACAGGTGGCCGATCTGGTCAGGAAGACCGGTGCCGACCGGGCGCGGGTCATCGCCGACCGGGATGGGGATGCCGACAATATGATCGTCCAGCTGGAGGGTGAGGTGGATGAAACCGCCGCCGCCCGCATCGTGCAGGACGTGTTGAAACTGAAGGGTGAAGTGCAATGCCTCGCCCCCGGAAAACTGCCGCGCGATGGCCTCGTGATCGAGGATCGGCGGACTTACGAGACTTGAAAAAGTAAGGAGACGCAGAATGCGTAAACTGATCCTCGCAGCCACATTGACGGGTCTAGGCTTGCCTGCCTTTGCCCAAGATCAGGCGGTCCTGATGGGCGTGTCACGCTATGATGATTTGGGCAGGGTCAGCGGCGGGCGGGACGTCCTGCGCGCAGCGGATGCGCTGCGCGATGCGGGATATGATCTGGTGACGCTTTCGGATGCTGACGCGGGCGACATGCAGCGGCTATTTGCTGATCTGACGCAAGAGGCGGCAGATGCAGACCGGCTGATCGTCGGCCTTTCGGGGCGGTTTGTGACGGATGGTGCGCGCAGCTGGTACATGGCCGCCGATGCGGGCAATTCAAACCTGTTCACTGTCGCCGGTTCCGGGATATCGGTCGAAAGCGTGATGGCGGTTCTGGCCAATGCACCGGGGCAGGCGATCCTGGTTTTGGGGCGCGATGCGCGCGACGATGATGAGATTGGGCCCTATCTGCGCGAAGGGCTGGGTGATCTGGACATTCCACAAGGGGTCACCGTCATCATTGGCGGGCCAAGCTACAGCGACGATGTGCTGATTGATGCCGTCGCAGAACCGGGGGCCAATGTGATGGCATACATTCGCGATAGCAGACGGTTGCGCGCCGAAGGTTACAGACCGGCAAGCTTGATCATGCAAACCGATCAGGACAGGCCCGCCCCAACCGCGCCCAGCGTGGATGCGGCGCTGGATGCTTGGACAACAGCGCAGGATCTGGACACTGCGGACAGTTACCGCGATTTCATCTTTGCCCATCCGGATAGCCGTTACACGGCAGAGGCGCGGCGGCGTCTGGACACGATCGAAAATGACCCCCAACGGCTGGCCGAGATTGCAGAGGGCCAGTTGAATCTGACCCGCAACCAAAGGCGCGACATCCAGCGGGACCTGACCTTGCTGGGTTACAATACGCGCGGGGTCGACGGGATTTTTGGGCCGGGCAGCCGGGGTGCGATCCGCAACTGGCAACAAAGCAACGGGTTCACCCAGACATCCTATCTGAACCGCGAACAGATCAACCGGATCGATGCGCAGGCCGGCCGTCGCCAGGCCGAGATTGAGGCCGAAGAAGCCCGTGCACGCGAAGAGGCGCTGCGCCTTGACAGGGCCTATTGGGAGGAAACCGGCGCGCGCGGTGACGTGGCGGGCTACCGGGCCTATCTGGAACGCTACCCTAACGGATCATTCGCCGATGAGGCGAAAAAGAAACTGGCGGAACTGACCAAACCGGAGCCCCCGCAACAACCCGATACCGATCAGGCCCGCGAACAGGAACGGGCATTGCGGATCAACCCGATCCTTGCGCGTTTGATCGAAAGCCGTCTGGCGCAGCTCGGCTTCAATCCTGGGCAAGTCGACGGGCGATTTGACAGGGACACGCGCGGCGCTATCGGGCGGTATCAAAGCAGCCGGAACCTGCCAGTGACGGGCTATCTGTCCGAACCCACACTGGCACGCCTGCTTGCCGATACGTTCCAGTAATGCAGATCGCGCCGATTTGCGCGGTGCCTGAGTTGATGGATCAGGTTACTGAGCTGATCCGCGCCATCTGGCCGGATCATTATGTGACCGGGCCGGGGGACGCTGCAGCTGACATTGCCGACAGGATGCGGACCCATGGGCTGCCATTTGGTCTGGTGGCGTTTGATACGGGGCAGGTCATCGGCACAGCCGCGCTGACGGGTCCGTCATTCGGAAGCATGGCGGGTGAAGAGGTCTGGATCGGTGGCCTGGCCGTTACCCCCAAGGCACGCGGCCAAGGCCATGCCAGCGCGCTGGTGCAACAATTGACAGATCATGCGCAGGCGGAAGGGTTCAGCGCTGTGCATGCGACAACAGCAGGCGCGCGCGGCATCTTCCTGCGGCAAGGCTGGTCAGAACAGCGCGTGTTATCCGATGATGGCAGATGCTGGTGTGTCTTGCGCAAGATCTTGTCAGTACCTGTTGAGTATGGCGCGGATGAAAAAATCTGAGCTCAGATTTTTTGGAGTCCGCAATGGGAACAATCCGTGCGCTTGTCATGCCGCCCGAAAAATCTGCGGCGCAGATTTTTCTTTCGTTGCGGTCAACGGCGTCGCCTCATGCGGCCCATGCAAGTGGTTCCGGCAACGCAAAATCGGCATAGTCGACACGTAGCACCCGCCGATTGACAGGCTGTATGGCCGGGCGTGAAAGATGCAGTATCAGCATCGACATAATCAGGACATCACCCGCATGCGCTGCCGTCAATTCGCTCGGATATTGCTCCGCGATTGGTTCGGCTTCTGCTGCCGGAACCTTTCCAGTGTTATGGCTGCCCAATGCAATCTCCATCGCGCCATTCCCCGGCGCGTTATCGTCAAGATGTATGCGCACAAAAAGCATTTGCTGCAAAAGGCTTGCCGGCGGCTCGCAATGCCAGGCCCCATGTTTCTTTGACCAGTTCGAAAACCCCGATAGCGCGGCCTTTTCGCGGACAGCGATCACCCGATCCTGATGCCATGGAACGCCCAAGTTTGCGCCTGCGTTCTTATCAAAAGACACGATGCGCACAGGGCGCATACCCGGCCAAACTGCCCGGATATGCTGCGTAAATCTGGCGTCAGAGATTGTGTCGGAAAGTGGCCCATCAGCGGACAGGCGTGCACCGGGGTTTTTGCCAATCGCCGATTGCGCCCGCAGCCTGTTCAAGGTCGCACCTGATATCGCCTGACGCATCCAGACGCGCCCGGTGTCATCAAACCGGCAGCGGATATCGGCATTTGTTGGCATCAGAACCTTCTGACGACGGCGGGAATAGACAAAGCCTCGGCTGAGGCTTTGTCCGTTGACCTGCGGATTTATTGCGCCCGGACGTAGCGCTCCATCAGCAGGCGGATCAGGCCCTGACCTTCATATTGCTTGACCCCGACAATATAGGTACCCCGTTCAACTCGTGCGGTAACCAAACTGTCCAGACCGTCGCCGCTATCGTCATTCTGCCCCACCTCGCGGCCCAGATCATCGTAGACAACAAGCCACGGGTCACTATTTGCCGCGCCAATGGCTTCGACCAAGATCAGCCCGGCTTCTTCGATATCGACAGAAAACCATGTGATAGTCGTTGTTGCTTGCACATCCTGCCGGGCCCGCGATTGCAGCACACCCAGATCGGTAACCGGGATGGTTCCGTCAAGCGGCGGGGCCGCTTCACCGCGGGCGTAAAGGGCCAGCAATGCGGCCTCCGGATCATATTCGGTCAGGCTGACGGTAATCGGCGCATCGGCATCGCTCAGCGCATCAAGCCCGATGCAATAGGTCCCTGGCTGCAATGGTTCGGACATATCAAGGCGGGAATTCAGCCCATCATAGTCGTCATTCTCATCCAGATAATTCTGATCAGCGTCATAAAGCGTCAGGACAGGATCGGCCGCTTCGTTTTCAGCCGTAATGCTGATGGCGGTCGGCGCATCAAGGCTGAAGCTCCAGAATGGCGTTTCGTTGATCGATGCGGAAACGACACTGCCCAGACCGCCCATCGGAGCAGCCGTATCGCAGGCACCGTCTGCGGCACCGCCAGTGGGTTCTGTACTGATCCCGTCGGTCAGTGGCTCATGTTCCACCCGGCCAATTCGTACAAAGGCGGTCATCGGGCCACCATCATAGCTGCGCAGCGCCATACAATAGGTGCCGGGATCAAGATAGGTTTCGGCGCGGGCAGCGGCATTCCCGCCTGAATCGTCATCCGACAGGATCATGCTCCCATCTGCATTCAGCAGATCGATGACCGGATCACCAGCACCGCGACCTTCGGCCTCAACACGGATTTCGGCACCTTCCGACAATGTGAACAGCGATACTGACTGGATGCCCCCCAGCACCACAGCCATCTGTTCCTGATAGGTCGGGGCGGTCGCAATATCGGATGCGGCCTCATCACCGGCGATCCAGCGGCCGCCTGAACCAGCGCCCCCGCACAAGGCGTCCTGCGCCAGCGCCGGGGTGGCGAGGCCAAACAAGGCTGCGGCAAACGCGGCTGATCTACGATGTATTACGGTCATTTTTGGGGGTCCTTTGATAGCTTTGATCAATCCCCGGCATGCTATGCCCATTCAGGGCCAATTGGCCAGCCATCAATCCCCAATCAGATCGGCCAGTTTCAGACGCTGGATTTTTCCCGATGGTCCCTTGGGCAATTCATCAAGGAAATGCACCTGATCAGGGGATTTGAACGCGCCCAGCCGCTCCTTGCATAAATCTATCAATGCTGCGGCCGACAATGTGGAGCCGGGCTTGACGCTCACCGCCGCCTCAACCCTTTCGCCGTAGCTGTCGCAAGGTCGGGCAAAAGCGGCCGCCTCGATCACATCGGGTTGCGAATAAAGCACCTCGTCAATCTCGCGCGGGGCGATGTTTTCGCCGCCCTTGATGATCAATTCCTTCAACCGACCGGTAACAAAGACATAACCATCCGCATCGACATGGCCCAGATCACCAGTCCGCAGCCAATCGCCCGCAAATGTGGCTGCTGTCGCATCGGGGTTGCGTAGGTATTCCAGCATCACATTCGGACCACGCACGGCGATTTCGCCTTCGTGCATGGGCGGGGCAGGGTGCAAATCAGTGGTCAGGATGCGGACCTCATTGCCATATCCGATGCCAGGCGATCCGATTTTGCGAATGCCCGGGGGCAGGGGGTTTGACAGGATTTGTGCCGCTGTTTCGGTCAGACCCATGGTTTCGATGATCGGCACGCCGAACCGATCCTCGAACGCCGATTGGGTCTCGACCGCCAGGGCAGAGGAGGCAGAGCGACCAAATCGCAAACGGTCCCGTAAACCAGCGCTCGGGTTCGTCTCACCATGCAGCAGATGGCTGATGATCGTCGGGACAACCGAAAACCAGGTGACCTGTGCCTGATCGGCCTGATCCCAGAACTTGCTGGCCGAAAATCGGGCGGTCATCGCCAGCGATCCGCCCGATACCAGCGCACCCATCATCGTCACGCAAAGCCCGTTGATGTGATAGATTGGCAGCACGCAAAACCCGCGATCGGCAGGTGACAGATCATGTGCAATGGCCGTCGTCCAGCCACCTGCCAGCAGGCTGGCATGGGTATGCACGACCCCTTTGGGCCGGCCTGTGGTGCCGGATGTATACATCAGCAAGGCATGTTGGTCGGGGGAAAGCGGGGTCAGATCAGCGCCAGTGGCGATCATATCCGCCGTAATTGTCTGCAACCCATCCGGGGCGACCTTTGCAATCGTGTCCAACTGCGCCTCATGCACAAAGGCAAAGCGCGCGCCGCTATGGTCCAGCGCATAGCCGATGGCATCCGGCCCGGCGGCCAGATTGATCATCGTGGCGCGAAACCCACCGTAAAGCGTGGCATAAAGCGCCAGAACACCGTCCCGCCCATTGGGATGCACGATGGCCACGCTCTCGCCCTGCGCAAGGCCAAGCCGCACCAACCCTCGCGCCATATCGCGGGCGGTATCACGCAGCGCGCGCCAGCTCAGCTGGTCGCCAGTATCAGGAAAAACCATCGCAACATAGTCGGTTTCGGCACGCGCATCCAGCCAGTCCCGCACAGTGCCTTGCGGCGGCGCGGCAGGGTCAAAGATCATTTCCCGGCCTCTTTCCAGTATTCGCCGAAAATCTCATCCAATGGGGGTTCATTGGCCGGGATTTCCCGCACGATCTTGGTACTTTGCATGAAATGCCGCCAATGCAGATTGGTATCAATGGAATTACCACCCCACGACCCGCAACCCATGGAAAGCGAAAACGGCATCCCGTTGGTGAATGACCCGCCAGTGGCAAAGGTGTGGGCCTGGTTCACGATGATCCGGCTGGTCGGGATGGCGTTGGCCAGGATCAGGGGGCGATCGTCGGTTGTGGTATGAATGCCCACCGAATGCCCGGCGCCTTGATGCAATTGCACGGCCCGTGTGATGGCCACGGCATCGTCAAAATCGCGGGCGCGATAGACGGTCAAAACACGGCTCAGCTTTTCACCTGACAGCGGGTGCGCCGGACCGATCCCCTTGGTTTCCACCGCGATATAGGCGGTATCGGCAGGCACCTCATCCGTCAGGCCAAGGGCGGCAATCATCTTGTCGGCATCCTGCGCGATGGCGGCAGGGTTCAAATGCCCTTTGACCCAAAGCTTGCTGGTCACCTTGGTTTCATCGGTGATCAGGGCACCGCCCGTGCGGGCCATTTCGGCGGCGAAGGCATCGTAAATCGCATCCACGACGACAATTACGTTTTCGGATGAACAAGACGTGGCATTGTCGAATGTCTTGGAGGCTTTGATTTTCTCTGCCGCCGCCGCCAGATCGGCGGTTTCATCAACGATCACGGCGACATTGCCCGCCCCCACGGCCAAGGCAGGGGTGCCGGATGTATAGGCGCGTTTTACATTGTTCTGGCTGCCAGTCACGACAATCAGATCAGCGATTTCCAGCAGGCGCTGGGTCTTTTCCTTGGATCCGCGCCCGGGAATCATCTGGACCAGATCGCGGTCAATCCCCAGCTTGTCAAACTCGGCATGGATATATCCCAGCAGTGCCTCGCAGGTGGGAACACCTTTGGGCGATGGGGATACGACAATTGCGTTACCGCATTTCAGTGCGTTGATGATGTTATTGGCGGGGGTTGCACCGGGGTTGGTCGATGGGACAACCGCACCGATCACGCCAATTGGCCGGGCCAGTTCCGTGATCCCAGTCGCGGGATCGTCACTGATGATGCCATAGGTCTTGGCATGTTTGATGTCGCGCATCAGGCCCAGCGTCTTGCGATGGTTCTTGGTGATCTTGTCAGGCACATTGCCAAGGCCCGTTGTTTCCACCGCCAGTTCGGCCAGATGGCGATTGCGGGTGGGTTCCATGATGGCCCATGCGGCGGCCTGTGCCGCCAGATCATAGGCCCGCTGTGATCCGCTCTTTTCGAATGCGTGCTGTGCGGTGCGGGCGCGAGCCACAATCGCTTCAACCTCTGCAATGGGATCGACAGTGTTCATGGAATTCTTCCTTTGGATATGGTTGCGCAGCACCCTGCCTGTCGGGCGCTGCGCGGGTTGCTCAAAGACCGGCCAACAGGTCCTCAAGCGTCTCTTGTCGGACGGCCCACATCGCTAACACTTCGTCGCGTGTCATGATATGCATGGGCGATCCGCCTGCCTCCATCCGGCTTTGTACCCGGCTGTTTTCAAACATGGTGGGCACGGTGGCGGCAAGGTGATCGATAACCGCCTGCGGGGTGCCCTTTGGCACCATCACACCGCGAAAATTCACCGATGCATTGTCGATCTCATAGCCTTGTTCCATCAGGGTCGGCACGTCCGGCAAAAAGCTGTTACGCTCCAGATCGAACACACCCAAAATCTTGACGTTCCCGGCGGCCTGCGCGCGATAGGCATCAGACAGGTTGTTGACGCCGCCCATCACCTCGCCCGAGATGACAGCGCGCATCGCGCCCGCACCACCAGCGTTATTGGGGATATAAGCCATCTTCACACCGGCAGCCTTTTCCAGCTGCAAGGCGGCGATATGGTGGCCCACAAACAAACCAGCGCCCGAGAATGTCAGACCGGCGGGGTTTGCCTTGGCGAAATCCACCACATCATCCATGGAGTTGAATTCACTATCGGCACCCACGACGAAAACAGCCGGGTCCGCGCCCCAATTGGCGATGGGTTCAAAACTGTCAGCGGAATAATCAACCCCGCCTTCGATCGACTGGGCGATGAAATGCGGAATGTTATAGGCGCCCAGCGTGTAACCATCGGCCTCTGCCTGCGTGGCAAACCAGTTCCAGCCGACACGGCCGCCGGCACCGGGCTTGTTGACGATGGCCATGGGCATGCCCAGCGCATCCTCGTTCCCGGCGGTCATCGTCACGATACGCGCCTGAAAATCCGTCGCGCCACCGGCACCATAGCTGACCATCAGCATGATAGGCCGTTCGGGGTAATCGCCATGCCCATCGGCAAATGCGGTCCCGGTCATCGCGGCCAAGGCCAGCGCGGCCCCTGCAATCCATTTTTTCATAGTTTCCTCCCTGGGGTTAAGACTGCCGCTTGCGCGGATCAGAATAAGATTTCTTTTGGTGTGAAGACGTTCAGCAACTGGGCAAACAGCCCGTAGATCACCAGCATAAACGCGGCGGTGATAACGATCCGTTTCAGCCAGGTTTTTAACTGCGTATGTGGGGCCGGGTCATAAAGTGACAGCAGTACGAAAAACGCGATGGTGGTGGCCGTGTAAAACCCCAGCCCCTTTGCCGCCCAATAGACATAGATCAGCATGACAATCAGACCGGGGGCCAGATTGCGCATGGCCCCTGCACTTAACCCATTGCCCACTTTGGTGCGACCCAGCACGGCCTTGCCGAATGTCCAGATCGCCAGCACGGCAAAAACACTGGCAATCAGCCGCGGGAAGATGAACGCATCCGCCGGTTCCTGTGTAAAGCTGACATAGGCCACCGTGATGCCGACAGCTGCGATCAGGCCGGATGCGATGATATGCTGATTGCGGGGCAGGTCGGTCATGACAGCGCCTCCTCTTTGGCGACGGCATCATCCTTGGTGGTGTAACGGCGCTGGGCGATTTCCATCCACACCGAATAGCTGACAGAGGCGATGACGATGACAATCAGCAGCCAGTTCAGCCATCCGGTAAAGAAATAGCTGCCCATGCCCACGGTGGCATTCGCGATCATCGACCCCTGGATAAAATTCGCCTCGGCAATCGGGCCAAGGATCAGGCCCAGCACCAATGGGGCGGCAGAGAAGCCGAACCGCTCCAGAAAATACATCGCCAGCCCAAGGGTCGCCATGACGTAAACATCGCCCATGGAATTCTGCACCGAATAGCTGCCAAACACCGCCAACCCCAACACCAGTGCAGCCATCACCCCATGCGGGATGCGGGCGACATTCGCGGCAAGCCCGGCAATATACAGGCCGAAGACACACATCAGGATCTGCCCAATCAGCATACTGTCGATGAATGTCCAGGCGACCTGCGGATAGTTCATGAACAGGTCCGGCCCCGGGAAAATCCCGTGGATCAGCAGGCCGCCCAGGAGTACCGCCGCAGTGGGCGATCCGGGAATCGACAATGTGAGAAGGGGGACAAGGCTCGGGCCAACCATGGCGTTATTGGCACTTTCGGCAGCAATCACGCCTTCGCTATGGCCGGTGCCGAATTTATCCTTCTCGGGGCTGAATTTCTGGGACTGGTCATAGGCGACAAGCCCGGCAATCTGGCCACCAACACCGGGGATCAACCCGATGATCGACCCGACAGCGGTGCCAATGCTCAACGCGCGCTTGCGGCTGAACACCTCTGCCATGGCCTTGCGGATTGGGTGGCGTTTGACGCTGATAATCTCGGCATCATCAGAACTGCGGCCCTTGGTGAACATGGTAATCACCTGCGGAATGGCAAAAAGGCCGATCAGGGCGGGGATCACATTGATGCCGCCCGCAACAGAAGGATGAAAGATAAAGCGCTGCGCGCCCATGATGTCATCAAACCCGATAGTCGCCAGCCACAGGCCAATGCAGCCCGACAGCAACCCCTTGACCACCGAACTGGAATCCAGCGTGCCAATGACGGTAACGCCAAGGATTGCCAGCCAGAACAGATGCGACGGGCCAAAGGCCAGCGCCCATTGAGCCAGAATGGGGGTCAGAAAGATCAACAGCAGCACGCCAAAAACCCCGCCCACCGCCGATGCGATGAACGACAATTGCAGCGCCCGCGCACCTTCGCCCTTCTGGGCCATCGCATGACCATCAAGGGTGGTTGCGATATTGGCAGGCGCACCGGGGATTTTCAGCAGGATCGCACTGACAGCGCCGCCCGCCACAGTCGATGTATAGGCAGCACCCAGCAGGATCAGCCCCTGTTGCGGTTCCAGCTTGAAGGTGAAAGGAATAAGCAAGGCCACCGCCATCGTCGGGGACAGGCCGGGTGTGGCCCCAAGGATCAAACCGCCAATCGTGCCAAGCAAAAGCAGACCGAAATTCACCGGTGTAAAGACGTCGCCCATGTAAAACAGGAATTCCATCTTGTCCCCCACTCCTCCCCAGATGCAGGCTTGACCATTAACGCTAAGCGATGAAAATAGTTTTGCAAATGTTTTCATAAGTATGGCATTTAGAGCGATTAGATGGCTGATAAAAAACATAAAAAAGCAGATATCATCACCGTAGCGCAGGCCGCGCGAGTGTCTGCATCAACCGTGTCACGCTACTTCAACCACCCCGAATTGCTGAAACCGGCAACGCGGAAACGAATTGATTCCGCCGTGCGGCGCACCGGCTATATCCGTAATCGGGCGGCACAAACGATCCATGGGATCAGGTCCGGGACCATCGGGGTGCTGATCCCAACATTGGATCACGCGATCTTTGCAGAGGTGGTGCAGGCCTTTTCCGACAGCGTGGCCGAGGATGGATTTACCATCCTGCTGGCCTCGCATGGCTACGACCTGCAACGCGAATACGCGATCCTCCGCAAGTTCCTTGAACATCGGGTGGATGGGGTCGTGTTGACCGGGCTCGATCATGATGAGGCCGTGTTCCAACTGATCGACAGCCAGAAAATCCCCTGCGTGCTGATGTGGAACTACGCCGCCGGGTCGCGTTACCCGTCCATCGGGGCGGATAACGAACTAGCGGGTCAGCTGATCGCAGAACACGTCCTGTCACTGGGGCATCGCGATATCGCCTGCATGTTCCCACCCACGGGCGGCAATGACAGGGCCATGGCCCGGCGCGACATTGTGCTGAGTACGCTGGAAAAGGCCGGGGTCACGGTGCCGCCTGACTGGATGTTCGAAACGGTCTACAGCATTTCGGCGTCCAAACGGGACGTGACCGAATTGTTGGCGCGTGACCACCGGCCAACCGCGCTGATCTGTGGCAATGACATTCTGGCCACCGGCGCACTTTATGGGGCGGCGGCATGTGGTCTAGATGTGCCATCCGATATCACCGTCGTCGGGATCGGGGATTTCAAAGGCTCCTCCGACATCGAACCGGCCTTGACCACGGTGCGCCTGCCCGCGCGGCGGATCGGGCGCGAGGCGGGCAAGGCGCTGGTGACAGGGATCATCAGCCTGGGCGAAGACCCGGTGGGCAGTCTGCACTGCGCGCCAGAGATCATCGTGCGGCAATCCAGCGGCCCAGTCAGCGGGTGAAGCGTATAGATGTCAGGGCAAAGCCCAACGCGCTCGACGCTCCAAAATACATGCAGTGTTTAGCGGGATTGATGGACCCTGATCCGAAATCAAGAAAGCTTTGGCGCAAACAAAAGTTTCAAATACGTCCTGAACAACATGATTTGTTCGGACGCATTGTTGTGTTCACGAAGGGCACGCTGCAGCACCAATCCACCTTCCACAACCCCGGACACCATATCGCCCAATGCGTCCATATTCACTGTTTCTCGGGGCTCATAAACCTTGGCGATTTCCTCAAACATCCCCCGGAACCGTTTGCGCCATCCCAGGATTGCCTGCCGATTCAATGTGCGTACGCCTTCATCAAAAAGCCTGTCCTGATACGCTGTAGATGCAATCACACAGCCGGGATGACCCCGGGGCATCTCCGCAAGCATTTCCGCCAATAGTTTCAGTCCAATCAGCATGCAGTGCAGGGGATCATCGTTCAGCTCGCGTGCTCGGGCGAACAGATCATCGTAAAGCAGGTCTTCTGTTTCGATGTACCGCTCCAGCATTGCGCGCGCCAAAGCGTTTTTGTCCTTGAAGTGGTAGAAGAACCCGCCGCGCGAAATCTGGGCACCAGCAACAATCTCTTCAATCGACGTTGCCTCAAATCCTTTGTCCAGCACAGACGCCTCAGCAATGTCGAGGATTCGGCTACGTGTGTCGACTTTCCGGTCCATTCTTGGCCTCCCAACTGTACCACGAGTCCAGTTGACCCTGCCTAAGGAAGGTGCGCGGTCGCCCTGCTTCGCATTACCTGCTGAAATTACAGCAAAATGAGAGGCGAAACAACTGGACCACGCGGCAACTATCGGTTGGGCCAAGGTCAGAAGTATCTCCTTGGCATCAACCGACAAGGACAATTTCGAATGCGTATTCAAACACTGAATAAGACCCGCCGCTTTTTCCTCTCTGACGGAGGATTGGAAACCTTCCTGATATTCGAGAAGGGCTACGATCTGCCATGCTTCTCGGCGGCAGCTCTATTGTACACCGACCAAGGCCGCGCAGATCTGCGGGCCTATTTTGAACGGTTCATTGAGATAGCCAAGTCTTCCGGCCGTGGTTTCGTACTTGATGCACCGACTTGGCGCGCCGGTACAGCCTGGGCGGGACCGCTCGGGCAGACGCTGAAGCAAGTGATAGAGACGAACCAGGATGCGGTTTCTTTCGTGTCAGCGCTGCGCGCGCAGCATGAGACCAAAGACTGCCCCATCCTGATCAACGGTCTGGTTGGCCCCGCAGGCGATGCCTATGCGCCGGATACAGTGATCGCGCAACAAGAGGCGCTTTTGATCCATGCCCCGCAGATACATGCGCTCGGCAAAGCCGGGGTCGACATGATCAGTGCAATGACACTCACACATACGGGCGAAGCCATTGGCATCGTGCAGGCCGCGCAGGAAATTGATGTGCCTATTGTCATCGCCTTTACGCTGGAAACCGATGGACACCTGCCGTCGGGCCAACCGCTTGGCGAAGCCATCGCGCAAGTTGATGCGGCGACCAATAATGGCCCGCTCTATTACATGATCAATTGCGCGCATCCGGATCATTTCCGCAACGTGCTGGACACCCCCGCGACATGGACGCTGCGTATCGGCGGTATTCGCTCCAACGCCTCGCGCCAAAGTCATGCCGAGCTGGACGCGGCCGAGATTCTTGATGACGGTGATCCGGTGGAACTTGGCAAACTCAGCGCGGATCTTCTCGCGCATCTCCCGAACATCCGGGTTCTGGGCGGTTGCTGCGGCACCGACCACCGGCATGTGGGCTGCATTGCGGGTCATGACCACCCCATGACAGCAGCCTGAAATCTTCAAAACCCAAATCTCTTTGAAAGGAACTCAAATGTTCAAGACATTCATCACTTCATCTGCGCTTGCCCTGTCTCTGGCGACCCTTGCCAAGGCCGAAGCCCCAATGGCCTTTGACGTGGCCGAGGACCACACGCGCATTCACATGGCGGCCGCGCCGGTGCATGAAAACGGAATGCCCGCGCATGGCAATGCATTTGTCAGCCAAGGCTACATCTATCCCGAAGGTACACTGGCCAATGGCACTGTGGGCGTACTGGAAGATGGCAATCCTGCCTTCCCAGATCTCGTTCTGGGCACATGGACCTGCGACGGGTACTTCGTTGGGGATGGCGGAAATGCCACGACAGGTGTCTGGATTATCAGCCGCCAGACCTTTGCGTTCAACGATGGTGCGACTGTCGTGACCCAAGGAACCGAGATTGCCGATATCGGTCAGCCCAACCTGCGCCCCGTAACAGGTGCAACCGGGGAATTCTCCGAAAGGGGCAGTGGTCTGATCCAAACAACGCTTGGGTTTAACGATTTCTGGGGCCTGAGTGCGACCTACCAATTCGAAGGGCCGGAAATGAACGCGGCGGCGCAGCAGGACGCGGCGTTTCAGAGCGGAGGTTACCAGCAGGTGCCCATCGACGAAGAAAATCATCTGGAATGGGATTCAGGTGCGCCGGTTGGACCGATCTTTGGTCTTGGCGACATGCCTTCAACATGAACCACAATCGGGGGACGGGCCAAGTTCTGGCACGACCCCCGCCGTTCAAACCCTGAGGAAAGAACAATGAATATCCACAACACGCCCCTCATTCGGCAGGCGACAGTCACGGACGCAGAAAGCCTCGCCAAACTGATTAATCTGGCGGGCGAAGGTATCCCCGATTGGCTTTGGACCCGTGCCTGCGCCGAAGGACAAACACCTCTCGAAATTGGAATTGCGCGCGCAAAGCGCAAAACCGGCGGGTTTTCCTACACGAACGCCTTAGTGGCTGAACAAAAGGGATCCCTAGTTGGCATGGTGCTGAGCTACGCGATAACCGACGCACCAACCGAAAACCCTGATGATCTGCCAGCCCCGATTGCGCCATTTGTTGCGCTGGAAAAGCTGTCAGTGAACACATGGTTTATCAATGCGCTGGCGGTTTTTTCCGAGGGGCAAAACCACGGCATTGGATCGCAGCTTTTGACGGCTGCTGAGGATCAGGCGCGCGCCAAAGGCTTCGAAAAAATGAGCATCCAGGTCTATGCGCAGAACGTTGGTGCAGTTCGGCTCTACCAACGGCTTGGTTATGTGCAGGTTGCAAGTGATCCGGTGCGGCTGCATCCAAGCCCACCATATTACACCGGTGATGTGCTCTTGCTGATGAAAACCTTTAAAAGCAGCGCTTCCCGAACGCTTTGAAGATACGGAAATGACGTCATATTGGCGGGTTGTTGATGGCAGTTCTGTCGGCTGCCATCCCCTCGCCCTTGCTTGGCGAGTTCAGGCTAGCAAAGGCAAGAGTTGCGGGCTTTACAGCCAATCAAGGTCCTTGCGCTTTACATGATGATACGATCGGGCGCGGCTGGGATCTGCGGGGCATATGTCGCCGTGCCTTATGAACATGTTGAACGTCACGCAGCTTTGACTCCATCAAAACGATTTTCCGAATCATACCAAGTTGTCGCGTCACGCAGTGCTGGCCCAGATCAGACCAACATCGAGACCTCGGCCAAGGACAGCGGAGCGGGATAAAACGGCCAATGATTTAGATCGCGCCAACGTCCGCTTCCAGATCTGGGAACCGGACATCCCCGTCATCGTAAATCGATTTGAAGGTGTGCCTGCCCGTCGCTTGTCTTTTCAAGCGAATGCCCTTTGGGACCGATTACGCCCCGAATGCGCGATCGGAAATTTGAAAAGCCATCGGATGAGACAACGTCAACGGGTTCATCCAAGTGCAATTCCAAGCGGAACCAACCTGGTCTGATGATCGAAACCGAAACCACATGCCCCGTGAATGGTTGCGATAGATATGTTCCGCCGACCTTGTCACCGATGGCCCAGTTCTTGGGTGGCCCGTTACCGATGGCCGCAATCATCGTATTCCAATCGCGGAATCCGTGTTGGTGAGCGACGAATTCGAGGGACTTCGCGTGGCCGACCGGTGCTCCATCCTCAGTCATTTTTGTGCGCAAGCGCTTCGCTTGATCCTTGGCTTGCGCGGCTGAGGGAAGTGGCATTTTCATGATGCTGTCCCTCCTTCTTCGTGGAAAACTCCCCATTTCAAAGCGGAGCCTAGAGCGGCGCGCCAAAGCACCACACCCGTGAGGCCCAGCAACATAATTTCTGCAAGCGGACCAGCATACCAGATGCCAATTTCACCAAACCAGAAAGGCAACACGAACGTGAGTGGGATCGCAAAGGCATAGGGTTTCGTCAGCCCCAGAATGGCGGCTGTGCCAGCGGACCCAATCGCTTGAAAATAGGTCGCAATCATCATCAATGGTCCCATCAAGAAAAACACGCACGTCATAATGGGTAAGATACGTGCAACCTCCGCGATGACTGCCGTGTCGTCCACAAATGCGCTGGCGATTTGGGTCGGCAGGCTCATCACTATTGTCTGCACGACGGCGCAGTAAATAAACGCAGCCCAAAGCGCCATACGCAGGCTTGCATCCGACCTTTGCCAACGTGCGGCACCGTAGTTGTTGCCCGTGATCGTTTGCATGGCGAACGACAGCCCCAAAAGCGGCAGGAAGGCGAATGTGATGACCCGCGTGATGATCCCGTAAGCTGTGATGGTGTCGGCGTAGCCCGGGCGACCAATCCAATTCAGGGCTGCGATGATCGCCGCCGACCCGAGTGCTAGTCCGATGAAACTGAGGCTCTGTGGTGCGCCCAGTGCGAGGATCCCCACCCATTTTCCGCGCATGGAATAGGACAGCAAGGTTGCCGGTCGCAGCGACGTTTCCCCAAACACACGGAACGTGAGGATGATCGCAAACGCGAGCGCTTGTGCCGCTGCAGTCCCGTAAGCTGACCCGGCGACACCCATGTCCAGAATGGCGATGAGCACGTAATTGAACCCGATGTTTGAAATCGACACCAGCAAACTCATCGCGGCCATGAAGCCCACGCGTCCTTCGTTGCGCAGCGCATCAGAATTGACCGACAACACGAACAACAACGGTGAAAAGAACACCGTGATCCGCAGGTAGATCAATCCCATCTGCGCCAAAGGCTCTGACCCACCGGCGGCCCGCAATGCGACCGGCTCACCCAAGAAAATGAACAACACGATCAGAACAGCGCCCAATCCAACGGCCAACCCATGTGCGCCTGCATAAGTGGCGCGCGCACCGTCAATGTCACCCGCGCCAAGGGACCGCGCCAGAAGGCTTGACATACCATTCGCCACAAGTGTGGAAAGCGCCACAATCAGCATGTATATCGGGAACATCAACGTGACGGCTGCCAGCGCATCAGGGCCTACGTAAAGGCCCAGAAACAGCGCATCTGCAACAGACAGCAGCCCGTTCATCCCCATCACGAAAATGATCGGGAGCGCAGTCTTGAAGTAGATGGCGCCAAGCGGTCCATCAGTGAATGTATTGGTGGGGGTATCAGTCATATCCCATATCTCTCTTGCCTGATCGCGCAGTATGAGATGGGACCCGCATTACCATCCGCGCGACTTGCGGAAAGAGGTAGACAAAGAATGACGCCGTAGAACTTAACCAAGACAAACGTCAGCGGGAGGCAGGCGTCTACAACCTAAACTTTGGCTAATCTGAAATTTTTCCGTCGTCAAGTTGTTAGAGAGCAACCGATTTTGCAGAAGTTGATTTTCGCCGCGCCGTAGAAGATCGGTAACTTGGGCCCCTTTTGAGACCTTAGCGGCGTTCTGTGCGAAGGGTAGATTTTGCCGTTTTTCGAGATTTTAGGTCAGTTGATTGCGGTTTTTTGGCATGATGCTTTGGGATGTCGCATCGCGAAGCCATGCATCACGGAATAAACCGCAGCTGCTCGGCATGATTGCGCGGGTCGATTTGGATATTCGGCCGATGCTCGCACATCAGATCCCGCTCAGCGATGCCCGCGTCGAACTGCGCGCCATGAAGCGGCCAACATCGCCTAGTGCGGCGGTCATCATGGACCATCTGCGATGAAACTGTCGAAAAGCTGCGCCACCGGGTCAGAACACATAGCCAACAGATCGCGGTCGTGGTGCGGCGATGGCAGAGAGGAACACCGGTGACCAGATGTGAGTTGATTGGCCCATGGTTAATACCGCTTTAACCTTCGCACCGTGCGCTGCGTTCATCAGGCACATTGGCATATCAGGGTCCGACGTTTTGCCGACGCATGGCCGACGCTTTGCCGACCGGGCTTTTCGCCTGTTTTCCTGCATTAACACTTGATTCGGCGATTCTGCCGGGGGTCAGCGCGCGGTGGGGGTCATGCAACACCACCGAACGTTGCGCAGGCGGGAAAATGGCCCCGGCAATGCAGGGCCATTTCTGACCTTAGCCAAAGATGAAATTGTCTTCTGTCAGGCTTGAGGCACGGACCCAGGACAGGTCAATGCTGTCGCCATCACCCAGATCGATATGGGTGCGGAACCAGTTGCCAGAGATGTCCAGGTCTTCAATCCCGTCAAAGCAATAATCGCTCAGATCGATCTGGTCCTGATGGGTATTGAAATCCCGGATCTTGTCGCGGCCATCGCCCTCATTAAAGATGAACGTATCAGCGCCGCGCCCGCCATAGATAGTGTCGCTGCCCGTGCCACCTTCGATCATGTCATCGCCTGATCCGCCAAACAGCCGGTCATGACCTGCGCCACCTTTGACGGTGTCATTGCCCGACCCGCCATAGACCCGGTCATTACCATTGCCGCCGTCAACATGGTCATCACCGCGCCAGCCACTGATTAGGTCACTCCCGTCACCGCCAAGCCCGACATCGTCACCAGACCCCAGTAAGATAAGGTCCTTGCCGCCTTTGCCGCTGACAAAGTCATCGCCGCGACCGGTATAGAAATAGTCGCGACCATCGTCGCCGATCTTCAGATCGACATTGTCCCCAGCCAGCAGATCAGCAGGGATCAGGACCTCATCAATGACATGGACGATGCCATTATTGGCCTGGATATCAGTGGCGATAAGGTTCGCATCCGGGCTATCTGGATCATTGTCAATCAGGTTTGTGCCGGACACCTCAATGGTGCCGCCTTGCAAGGTCTCGATATTCTCAAGCCCCAGCACCTGACTGGCCTGTAACGACTGACCTGAGACGTGATATGTCAGCACGTCGGTCAAAAGCGGGATCGGATCACCCTTGCCCACAACCGTCAGCACATCGACCAGATAGCTCCACGCCCCGGCCTCATCCGCGCCGTGGAAACCGACATCCTGCGCCAGTTTGACAAAGGCGTCGTCAGTCGGGGCAAAGACAGTCAGATCAACATCGACATCCGCCAGCGTTTCGGCAAGGCCAGCGGTTTTGACAGCTTCCAGCAGGATATCAAAGTCAGCGCCGTTATTGTCAAAGCCCTCACCGGATTCAGCGACGATTTCGGTGATGCTTGGCGCATCATTCCCGGGCAGATCAACGGGCAGCAAAACCCGGTCAATGACATGGATAATGCCGTTGGATGCGGTGATGTCGGTCGCCACCAAAGACGGGTCGATCAGGTCCGGTTCGAGGTCGGTCAACGTCGGCAGTTCGCCTGCACCAATGACACCACCATGGATCGTCTGGACACTGCCAGCAGCAGCAATATCAGCAGCCGTCTGCGCCCCGCCAGAGACATGATATGTCACAACCGTATTCAGCGTGCTGACATCAACATTTTCCACAAGGAAAGCCGTAACTGCCGCCGCGTCGCCCTTATCACCGTCAAAGCCCAGATCGGCAGCCAGTTGGCCAAAAGCCGCGTTTGTGGGCGCAAAAACAGTGAGTGATTGTGTCGGGTCGTTCAGGGTCGCGACAAGGTTCGACCCGTCCAGATTGTCGTCAATGAAGCCGAGTGCTGCGACAAGGATGCTGAAGTCGGAATTCGTGGTGGCGATGCCAACAAAGGTTGCCATGGTATGCCCCTCCCAT
Source organism: uncultured Paracoccaceae bacterium (assembly GCA_947503925.1). Lineage (GTDB taxonomy): Bacteria > Pseudomonadota > Alphaproteobacteria > Rhodobacterales > Rhodobacteraceae > Yoonia. Next base: position 117,239 of record CANNFQ010000012.1, read on the forward strand.
AGTGAATTGAATAGAAAAGAGGGCGGCCCGTTTGGGGCCGCCCTGAAGTTGTTTAGCTTGGTGGCAGGATCACTTTGTCGATGACATGGATCACGCCGTTTGACGCTTCGACATCTGCGGCAGCGACGTTTGCGTCATTCACCATGACACCACCTTCGGTTTGGATGGTCACGTCCGCGCCGTTGACAGTGGCGGCTGTCATGCCATCGCTGAGATCGGTTGACATCACTTTGCCAGGGACGACGTGGTAAGTCAGAATGGCCGTCAGCGCCTCGGGATCAGCAAGCAGACCCTCGACGGTGCCTTCGGGCAGGGCTGCAAATGCGTCATCTGTTGGGGCAAATACAGTGAACGGGCCTTCGCCCTTCAGGGTGTCGACCAGCCCAGCGGCCTCAACCGCCGCAACCAGCGTGGTGAATGATCCGGCTTCGACTGCGGTGTCCACAATATCTTTGCTGTGACCATCGGCGAAGGCGGATGTTGCCATGGCTGTCGTGGCGGCGAGTGCAATGAAAGTTCTGCGTAGCATTGTTTTCTCCTCGTGTGGGGAATGCCATTTCTTTCGGCATCGGGCTTTCTACGAGGGACGGGAAGGCTGGATCACAGGGGATCATCGCTGATCTGATTTGACGACAGGTGGGCGCGCGCTAAGCAGCGCCATTTTTGATTTTCCAGTCACAGTTCTGTGATAAGCCGTGAGAAATGTGAGGAAAATTACGAGTGTTTCAATCAGTTGGCGCCATCGTGAGACACCTTTCAATAGTTCTGTCCTATATGGTGGGCAGACTTGAAATGATCGGAGCCCGAAATGGCATATCGCTGGACCAATAAACTGACGCCTGCTGACGTCACCCCAAAGGCTGCATATCTGAACCGTCGCCAGATCTTGGCCGGTACTGTCGGCCTTGGTGCAATTGGTCTGGCTGGGCGGGCTGCCGCGCAGGATGCGCTGGAACCAAACACGCTGGAAGAGATCACCAGCTACAACAATTACTACGAATTCGGCACCGGGAAGGAAGACCCGGCCAGAAATGCGCATCAACTGGTCACCGCGCCGTGGTCGATCAAGGTGGATGGCATGGTTGATAATCCCGGCGACTATGCGCTGACTGATTTGCTGGATGGATTGACGGTCGAGGATCGGATTTACCGGTTCCGCTGTGTTGAGGCGTGGTCAATGGTGATCCCGTGGAACGGGATTGAGCTGGCTGATATTCTGGGCAAAGTCGGCGTGCAGGAGGGTGCGAAATACGTGGCCTTTGAAACTGTGGTGCAGCCGGAAAACATGATTGGCGTGCAGCGCGGCGTGCTGGACTTCCCCTATGTCGAAGGTTTGCGGCTGGATGAGGCGATGCATCCGCTGACCATCCTAGCCACAGGTATATATGGTGAGCCCATTGCCAACCAGAACGGTGCGCCGATCCGATTGGTTGTACCCTGGAAATACGGGTTCAAGTCGATCAAGTCGATTGTCGGGATCACCCTGACCGATGAAGAGCCGCCCACCAGCTGGAATAAGGCCAATGGCCGCGAATACGGGTTTTATAGTAATGTAAACCCAACCGTTGATCACCCGCGCTGGAGCCAGGCGAGCGAGCGGCGTATCGGTGGTGGTCTGTTCGCCCCCCGCATCGATACGTTGATGTTTAATGGCTACGAAGAAGAAGTGGCGAGCCTTTATGACGGTATGGATCTGGCAGAATACTACTGATGACACCCAACCACGCCCTTTGGATAGGTGCCATTGGCACAACTGTGACGGCTGTCTGCTGTTTCACCCCGGCACTTGTCGTTTTGTTGGGTGCGCTGGGCCTGTCGGGTTTGGTTGGTTATCTTGATCTGGTTCTGTTGCCGCTTTTGGGAATTTTCGTGCTAATCTTGATCTTTGCTATCATCCGGCGGACGCCGTTGTGACGGAACTGACCTCGGTTATCACTTGCCCTGAATGTGGATCGTCCAAGGCTGAGCGGATGCCAACAGACGCATGCCAATGGTTTTACGAATGCAGTAGCTGCAAAACGCTATTAAAACCAAAACCAGGTGACTGCTGTGTCTACTGTTCTTACGGAACGGTACCATGCCCCCCGATCCAGGATGGAAAGGCTTGCTGCTGATGGATGTCGCTGGATACATCAATGGCGGTCTGCGCAAGGTTCCAGCGTGGACTATATATATAGCAAGCGCGGCATGGGCCGGATGGTTGTTCTATCTGGCCCTAACGGGTGCTTTGGGGGTGGAGCCCATCAATGCGCTTGAGCGGGAATATGGTGAACTGGGACTGAAGATGCTGGTGCTTGGCCTCTTGATCACACCTTTGCGCAACCTGACCGGTGTGAACCTGTTGAAGTTTCGGCGGGCCATCGGGGTCAGCGCATTTTTTGTGATCCTTGCCCATTTCGCCGTTTGGGCTGTGCTGGATGTGCAAACATGGGAACGGGTCTGGACCGAGATCGTCAAGCGTCCTTATGTGACCATCGGGATGGCAAGTTTTGTCCTGATGATCCCCTTGGCGGTGACGTCAAATAATCTGTCGCTGCGTTGGATGGGTGCGGCCAGTTGGCGGAAATTGCACAAGCTAAGCTATCCCGTCGCTGTGCTGGGCGCGGTGCATTACCTGTGGCTGGTAAAGGGTTTCCAGATCGAGCCGATTATCTATCTTGTCGTCGTACTGGCACTGATCCTGCTGCGGATGAAATGGAACCGCGCCCGCGCCGCCGCCTGACCTTTCCAATCTGAATTGTGCCGCTAATGTCGCGGCATGATAAATACCCGTCGTACCGTCTTTCTTACTATGGCCGTTTTCGCGCTGGAGCCGCTCCCCTTTGGGGCGTGGTTGGCCCTGATCCCGTTTGTGAAAGAACAACTGGCGCTGAATAAGGCGCAGTTGGCCATCGCATTGCTGGGCATGCCTGTTGGCGTGATCCCCAGTTTACAGGTCGCAGGCTGGCTGATGTCGCGGGTCGGGCCGCGCCGGGTGCTGGCGGTGGCATTTCCGGTACAAGTGGTGGTGCTGTGCCTGCCACTACTGGCCACCGGGTTGGCCAGCCTGTTCGTGACCCTTGTTCTATATGGCTGCGTCGTTGCGATGTTGCAGGTTGGTCTGAATGTCTACGCTGGCCGGTTGGAAAAACAGCGCGGCCTGACGGTGATGAGCCGATGCCACGGGTTTTGGGCGCTGGGCGTGATGGTGGGGTCATTGCTGATCGCGCTGATGCCATCGGTGCCGCCGTTGCTGGCGGTCATATATATAGGTGTGCCCTCGGCGGCGCTGGGGATCTGGGCGGCATTGTCGCTAGAACGTCTGGCAGGGCAGGAGGGTGGGCCAACCCCACCACGCCGGCGATTGCGTGCCTTGCCAATCAGATTGGGGTTTATCGCCGTCTGCACATTGTTCGTCTCGATGACCGAAGGCGCGATGTCGGATTGGGCGGCGATCTATCTGGCCGAACGCCTGCCGGAGGGGGCGACACATGCGGGCGTCGCCGTTTCGATCTTTGCAGGCTTCCTCGCGCTGGGTCGATTCCTTGGCGATATGGGAAAGGTCATGCTGGGTGTGGTGACGCTGGCACGGCTTGCTTTGACATGTGCGCTGATCGGATTGCTGATGCTGATTGTTCCACTGCCGCTTTGGACCTCCTATGTGGGATTCGCGCTGATCGGTCTGGGGGTCTCTGTCGGGTTTCCTTTGGGGGTGTCGGCGGCGGCGGGGCTGGATGACATCTATGAAGGGCCGAATATCGCGGTCGTTTCTACTGTCACGATGCTGGGATTTCTTGTTGGACCGCCAATGATAGGTTCCCTGGCGGAGATTTTTACATTGCGAGTCGGGCTTGCGGCCCTTCTGCCTGGTCTTTTGTTGGGAATTTGGATGGCGCGGTGGCTGAAACCGGCGTGAATCGCCCCGATTCACCGGCCGACTCGGGACACTAACCGTTAAGAAGCCATGAATCGGGCCGATTCACGCGAAAAATGAACAGTGAGTCTGTCTGAATCTCGTCGAGTCTTGTGGGGGAGTCTGTGGATAACCCAAAATCTGGTATGTTCTGTTTCCATTCCGCCTAAGAAAATTGCGATTTGACCCAAGGTCCGCGTATGGAAATTGCGCTAACCCCCCTAAAACATAGGAAAAACTGGGTTTGTCACAAAAAATGCATTTTTCTCGAAAAAAGGGGTTGCGGGTATCAGCCACTAACCGTAGAACCCCCCTCACCGGCGGCGCTAACAAGCACCAACGGGGCGCCAGACGGGCCACACGGAAGCGGAAACGCAGACAGACGGCAACGAGACGCAAGTAAGAAAATCAGAGGTTATCGAGGCGGGGCGCGCCAAGAAGTTAGGGCGCACTTGGTCTCTTTTGTCTCTACGCTGTTTGAAATTGATATATCTGAAGAGATATGTGGGCGGTTTGGTTCAGTTCGATGGATCAGACGTCTGTATATCAACGCTCTTAGAACTTCGGTTCGATCATAGAGTGTCAGCTTCACTGTTTGGCGGCTTTCGGTTTCTGATGAAACCTAAAGCACAACAAACAGAGAAACGCCACATGATGTCAGTAATGTCATGTGGTGATGTGCAGAGGTTCGAACGTCAAGGATAGCATCGCAAGATGCTTTCAACTTGAGAGTTTGATCCTGGCTCAGAACGAACGCTGGCGGCAGGCCTAACACATGCAAGTCGAGCGCACTCTTCGGAGTGAGCGGCGGACGGGTTAGTAACGCGTGGGAATATACCCTTTACTACGGAATAGCCTTTGGAAACGAAGAGTAATACCGTATACGCCCTTCGGGGGAAAGATTTATCGGTAAAGGATTAGCCCGCGTTTGATTAGATAGTTGGTGGGGTAATGGCCTACCAAGTCTACGATCAATAGCTGGTTTGAGAGGATGATCAGCAACACTGGGACTGAGACACGGCCCAGACTCCTACGGGAGGCAGCAGTGGGGAATCTTAGACAATGGGCGAAAGCCTGATCTAGCCATGCCGCGTGAGTGACGAAGGCCTTAGGGTCGTAAAGCTCTTTCGCCAGGGATGATAATGACAGTACCTGGTAAAGAAACCCCGGCTAACTCCGTGCCAGCAGCCGCGGTAATACGGAGGGGGTTAGCGTTGTTCGGAATTACTGGGCGTAAAGCGCGCGTAGGCGGATTGGAAAGTTGGGGGTGAAATCCCAGGGCTCAACCCTGGAACTGCCTCCAAAACTATCAGTCTAGAGTTCGAGAGAGGTGAGTGGAATTCCGAGTGTAGAGGTGAAATTCGTAGATATTCGGAGGAACACCAGTGGCGAAGGCGGCTCACTGGCTCGATACTGACGCTGAGGTGCGAAAGTGTGGGGAGCAAACAGGATTAGATACCCTGGTAGTCCACACCGTAAACGATGAATGCCAGACGTCGGGGGGCTTGCCCTTCGGTGTCACACCTAACGGATTAAGCATTCCGCCTGGGGAGTACGGTCGCAAGATTAAAACTCAAAGGAATTGACGGGGGCCCGCACAAGCGGTGGAGCATGTGGTTTAATTCGAAGCAACGCGCAGAACCTTACCAACCCTTGACATCCTAGGACCGCCAGAGAGATCTGGTTTTCACTTCGGTGACCTAGTGACAGGTGCTGCATGGCTGTCGTCAGCTCGTGTCGTGAGATGTTCGGTTAAGTCCGGCAACGAGCGCAACCCACATCTTTAGTTGCCAGCAGTTCGGCTGGGCACTCTAAAGAAACTGCCCGTGATAAGCGGGAGGAAGGTGTGGATGACGTCAAGTCCTCATGGCCCTTACGGGTTGGGCTACACACGTGCTACAATGGCATCTACAGTGAGTTAATCTCCAAAAGATGTCTCAGTTCGGATTGGGGTCTGCAACTCGACCCCATGAAGTCGGAATCGCTAGTAATCGCGTAACAGCATGACGCGGTGAATACGTTCCCGGGCCTTGTACACACCGCCCGTCACACCATGGGAGTTGGTTCTACCCGACGACGCTGCGCTAACCCTTCGGGGAGGCAGGCGGCCACGGTAGGATCAGCGACTGGGGTGAAGTCGTAACAAGGTAGCCGTAGGGGAACCTGCGGCTGGATCACCTCCTTTCTAAGGATGTTCCTAGCCAAGATTGTTCGCAATCTTCATGGAACACTTAGCAGTCGGCAATCAAAGCCGACATATTCAGGCACTTCTTCCTTGGAAGTGACCTAGAGCCAGGCCGTCCTCATATCTCTTCAGTCTAAGTTCCACCCAGAGTGGGACGCACCTAATGGGGCGTTAGCTCAGCTGGGAGAGCACCTGCTTTGCAAGCAGGGGGTCATCGGTTCGATCCCGATACGCTCCACCAGATGGGTCGGTAGCTCAGGTGGTTAGAGCGCACGCCTGATAAGCGTGAGGTCGGAGGTTCAAGTCCTCCTCGACCCACCATCATCACAATCAGTAGTTTGACCGTTAAGCAGCATTGCTGTTTTGCCGTCCAACTGGACGATTTGACCTTCGGGTCATTTGACATCGTATAGAGAGATACAACATCAGAATAGATGACTGTCCGCGTTAGGGCATGTCACCGGGTTCGACCCGGAAATCTATTTTGTTCCAAGTCAAGTACACTAACCGGAACAGAAGTAATTCTGTTCGAACAGTGTTTGTTGCGAACCAGCGGCAAGCACTGCAATGTATGCATTTTGATCTTAGAGTGGGTTTAATACACAAAAGGGCCCATTCATTGAAAAAGCCTTGCTTTTTCTGGATCAAATCAAGCGCGAAAAGGGCGTTTGGTGGATGCCTTGGCAGTAAGAGGCGATGAAAGACGTGATACTCTGCGATAAGCCATGGGGAGCTGAGAATAAGCTTTGATCCATGGATTTCTGAATGGGGCAACCCACCTGATACTTTGTTATTATTGCCCGCAAGGGCAGCTAATAATGAGGTAAACCAGGTATTTGTAGACTGAATACATAGGTTTACAAAAGCAAACCCGGGGAACTGAAACATCTAAGTACCCGGAGGAAAGGAAATCAACAGATACTCCCCTAGTAGCGGCGAGCGAACGGGGACTAGCCGAGCCATGAGTGTGAATAGAATGTGTTGGGAAGCACAGCCATAGTGGGTGACAGCCCCGTATATGAAGCATGATTGGACGTATTAAGTAGGGCGGGACACGTGAAATCCTGTCTGAACATCGGAGGACCACCTTCGAAGGCTAAGTACTCCTTACTGACCGATAGCGAACCAGTACCGTGAGGGAAAGGTGAAAAGCACCCCGACGAGGGGAGTGAAACAGTCCCTGAAACCGAACGCCTACAATCAGTTGGAGGGCCCTTGAGGCCTGACAGCGTACCTTTTGTATAATGGGTCATCGACTTAGTGTATCTAGCAAGCTTAAGCCGTTAGGTGTAGGCGCAGCGAAAGCGAGTCTGAATAGGGCGACTGAGTTAGATGCATTAGACCCGAAACCGAGTGATCTAGGCATGTCCAGGATGAAGGTTAGGTAACACTAACTGGAGGTCCGAACCCACACCTGTTGAAAAAGGTCGGGATGAGGTGTGCCTAGGGGTGAAAGGCCAATCAAACTCGGAGATAGCTGGTTCTCTGCGAAATCTATTTAGGTAGAGCGTCGGACGAATACCCTCGGGGGTAGAGCACTGGATGGGTAATGGGGCCTCACCGGCTTACTGATCCTAACCAAACTCCGAATACCGAGGAGTAATATCCGGCAGACACACAGCGGGTGCTAACGTCCGTTGTGGAGAGGGAAACAACCCTGACCTACGACTAAGGCCCCTAATTCATGGCTAAGTGGGAAAGCAGGTGGGACGACCAAAACAACCAGGAGGTTGGCTTAGAAGCAGCCATCCTTTAAAGATAGCGTAACAGCTCACTGGTCTAAATAAGTTGTCCTGCGGCGAAGATGTAACGGGGCTCAAGCCATGAGCCGAAGTCTAGGATGCACATAGTGCATGGTAGCAGAGCGTAGTGTGACATAACTCCATGCGTCCTTAGTGCCTTCGGGTGCATTGGACGCGAGGAGTTTTCGATGAAGCCGGCCTGTGAGGGATCCGGTGGAGAGATCACTAGTGAGAATGATGACATGAGTAGCGACAAAGGGAGTGAGAGACTCCCTCGCCGAAAATCCAAGGGTTCCTGCTTAAAGCTAATCTGAGCAGGGTAAGCCGACCCCTAAGACGAGGCCGAAAGGCGTAGTCGATGGGAACCAGGTTAATATTCCTGGGCCAGGAGGATGTGACGGATCTCGAAGATTGTTTCCCCTTATCGGATTGGGGAGGCCGTTTAGAGGTTCCTGGAAATAGCCCTCCGCTAGATCGTACCCTAAACCGACACAGGTGGATAGGTAGAGAATACCAAGGCGCTTGAGAGAACCACATTTAAGGAACTCGGCAAAATACCTCCGTAAGTTCGCGAGAAGGAGGCCCGCTTTTTAGGCAACTAGAGGGCGGGGGCACAAACCAGGGGGTGGCGACTGTTTACTAAAAACACAGGGCTCTGCGAAGTCGCAAGACGACGTATAGGGTCTGACGCCTGCCCGGTGCCTGAAGGTTAAAAGGAGGAGTGCAAGCTCCGAATTGAAGCCCAGGTAAACGGCGGCCGTAACTATAACGGTCCTAAGGTAGCGAAATTCCTTGTCGGGTAAGTTCCGACCTGCACGAATGGCGTAACGACTTCCCCGCTGTCTCAAATGTGGACTCAGCGAAATTGAATTTCCTGTCAAGATGCAGGATACCCGCGGTTAGACGGAAAGACCCCATGCACCTTTACTACAGCTTCGCATTGGCATCAGGCACAGTATGTGCAGGATAGGTGGTGGGCTTTGAAGCGGTGACGCCAGTCATCGTGGAGCCTCCCTTGAGATACCACCCTTATTCTGCTTGATGTCTAACCGCGGTCCGTTATCCGGATCCGGGACCCTGCGTGGTGGGTAGTTTGACTGGGGCGGTCGCCTCCCAAATCGTAACGGAGGCGCGCGAAGGTTGGCTCAGAGCGGTCGGAAATCGCTCGTTGAGTGCAATGGCAGAAGCCAGCCTGACTGCGAGACTGACAAGTCGAGCAGAGTCGAAAGACGGCCATAGTGATCCGGTGGTCCCGAGTGGAAGGGCCATCGCTCAACGGATAAAAGGTACGCTGGGGATAACAGGCTGATGGTGCCCAAGAGTCCATATCGACGGCACCGTTTGGCACCTCGATGTCGGCTCATCTCATCCTGGGGCTGGAGCAGGTCCCAAGGGTACGGCTGTTCGCCGTTTAAAGAGGTACGTGAGCTGGGTTTAGAACGTCGTGAGACAGTTCGGTCCCTATCTTCCGTGGGTGTAGGATATTTGAGAAGAGTTGCCCCTAGTACGAGAGGACCGGGGTGAACGATCCACTGGTGGATCTGTTGTCGCGCCAGCGGCAGTGCAGAGTAGCTATGATCGGACAGGATAACCGCTGAAGGCATCTAAGCGGGAAGCCCCCTTCAAAACAAGATATCCCTGAGAGCCGAGGTAGACCACCTCGTCGATAGGCCAGAGATGTAAGCGTAGTGATACGTTCAGTTGACTGGTACTAATTGCTCGATAGGCTTGATTTGATCCAGTAATAGCTGGGTAAGATGGGTGATATCACCCATCCTACAATCAGGATACATACACACACTTCAGTCGTACGTGACTTGGAATTTCGGTGGATGCTTCGGTATTCACCGGAGATGTTCTTTTTTTGGTTTGGTGATCATAGCGCGAGCAAAACACCCGATCCCATCCCGAACTCGGCAGTTAAGTGCCGCAGCGCTGATGGTACTGCGTCTTAAGGCGTGGGAGAGTAAGTCATCGCCAAACCTAATAAGGAACATCTCTGTATCTCTCTGACGATGCCCCATCCTCAAAAAATATGACTGATAAAGTCACCATGTATGTTGTGGTGGTAGGTTGAATCGCATTTGTTGAGCAGCCTCACCGGACTGGCTCAGAGGTAAGTGATCCACCTCCTACAAGCGCATCGAAGGCAAAGGCTTTGAGCGGCCGCGCATTCAGGGTAAGCGTTGCATGTAGACCCGCAAAATTTATTTGACCCAATTTTGAGTGCCACTTAAGGGTCGCACTATGCAAAGTACCAAGGCCAACAACTCAGTGACTCACCAACGCTGGCCAGACCGCCCAGGATGGGACGACATGGCAAACACCGTAGAGACCTTGGCAAGGTCTTGCGGGGCACATGTGTATTGTGCCCAAAAGTATAAATATCTGAGCATCGAAGTCCAGCGGCCGGCCCGTACACTAGAACAACGTACGCGCCCGTCGGGCAACATCATCATATGTAGCCGGCATGAAATCCCGAACATCGACGCCTACATTGATGGAGTTTCGTAAGCGTTGCATCTGACCCCCTAAATAGCCCCTGATCAGCTAGCGCCCGCCAGTTTATGATGCCCCAAAAAGGATACAGGCATCATGTACTCTCAAAACTTGGGTGACCTCGCAAGTGATCAGAAAATACAAAACGTCTTCCACGCTTTCAGCTATTCGATCCCTGTCGGGAAAGATGGCCGCCGTTTGTGGCCCACAAAATTCAAACGCGCGATGGGTCAGAGAATGAGATCAGGTGAGTTATCAATCGGTGAGGTGCAAAGAACTTGCCAGGTTTCGAACAAGACAGCCTACGGTTGGCGAAAAGGTGGTTCTCGAAAGTCACCGCAAAAGCCAAAGAAGCCTCAAGAGCCAGCCCCAGCGTTCGCCGAAATCAAAGTTCAGTGTGATGAGCCGGTCGCGCGACCTCTGACGCCCCAGATTGTTTTCAAGCGCGCCGGATGTGAAGTTCTGCTGCCGATAGACTTTCCAATTGATCAGCTGGCTCAGTTGATCAGCGCCTTCGAACGTGACCCATGATCTCCCCGGCAGGCAACTTCAAATTCTATGTCGCGACCAAGCCTGTCGACTTTCGGAAAGGCATGGATGGTCTGGCAACGATTGTATTGAATGAATTTGCGCTCGACCCCTTTAGCGGCGCCATCTTCATCTTCCGCTCAAAACGGGCTGACCGACTGAAGCTGATCGTCTGGGATGGAACAGGTCTCGTAATGACGTACAAGCGCATTGAGGGCAAAGGCTTCGAATGGCCTCGCATTCAAGACGGCATGATCACCCTAAACAAGTCTCAATTCGAAGCCCTGTTCGAAGGGCTTGACTGGAAGCGCGTTACCGCAAGGGGCGTGCGCCGTCCGATAGCGGTCTAGGGAAGTCGCGCTTGGGGCTCGAAACAAACAACATCTATGAGACGACGATCATGACAAATTGGTACACGGCAGACACCCACTTTGGGCATGAGAACGTTATTCGGTTTTGCGACCGTCCATTCAAATCCTCCGCTCATATGGACGGTGTCATGCTTGAAAACATGTGGAAGGTGGTAAAGCCTGAGGATGATCTCTGGATCATCGGAGATTTTGCTTTCGGTGCGCCAGCGAAGGACCCGGTGTATCTACAACAAATCTTTGACCAGCTGCCTGGAGCGCGCCAGCATCTGATCGTTGGCAATCATGACAGCGACCTAACCCAGTCACTGGGTTGGTCCTCGGTCTCGTCAATGGCTGAGGTGCCGGACGGGCCAAAGAAGCAGCGCAACACGCTGTGCCACTACCCCATGATTACATGGAACCATGCGAGACGCGAAGCTCTCCAATTGTTTGGGCACGTTCACAACAATTGGCGCGGGTCGCGAAATTCCATCAATGTAGGTGTCGATGTCTGGGATTTCATGCCCGTGACATATGATGATGTCGCCCGACGTGCGCGTAAATTATCCGTCAATAAGCATTGGTCAGACGTCGAGCACCGGAAGGAGTTGGGGTGAATTCAGCCGTTTTCCATGGGACATGTGAAGTGACCCAAAGTTGACAAAACGGCTAATCAGTAATGCGCCGCCAAGGTCGTCATCGGCGTGGAGCCGACCTTAGATGCGACGCAGCCTCCCCCCAAAAAAGAGATATCTGAACCCCTAGCTCACGGTCCAAAAGCGCTTTCTTGAACCGTACTGTCCCAGACGGGTGCTAATTTGTGCCCGCCGTGCTATCCGGAGCGATCGTCGCGTCTTCAAGGCAACCCTTAACCACGGCAAAGAACCGCTCCAGCGCCGGGTTTTGCCGCACAATCGTTACCGTACGCTGCACATTTGCACCGCTGAGTGCTGTAATTCGATTCCCACTCGTTTGCGCCTCTCCCTCCTGCTCTTCAACAATGACATTGGTGTCCAACGCATCCGTTGTCGCGGCTTCAAAGAACGCCAACAGCGTCGAGAAGTCTCCGAGTTCTCGACTAGTGCCGTATAACGTGCGATACTCAACCTCCCGCATTGCCAGCACCATCGTGAACGAAGCCAGTTTTACCGGAATGTCCGTTGTCCGACTAAGTTGTGCCATATCTTCAAGATCAATCTCCATATAAAGCGATCCCGCCATGGCAATACAGTTCATTCGCGAAGCTCCGGTATAAAGCGCCTGTACAGCCGTACGCGGCGTAAACCGGCTTCCAACTTGCTGCACAAGCGCCGCGTCAATCGCGCGATCCGCGAGAGCACCGTCGGAAGCACCCGAGGCTGCTCCCGAAACGACGAGCCCGGCGGCCCTGACCAGACCCAAGGTCAAAACATCCTGCGTGGCTTGCGTATGACGAGCGGCCTTGGCGTAGGCGTCAGCTTGCTGAAAAGCTAACTCAATTGCCCCATCAATAGTGCACTTGTCGGTATCCCCAATGCACGCCGCAATGTCACGCATCTCCTGATAGTTGTTCAGGCGCTTGCCCACGAATTCGTCGCCCTGCCGGGCCGCATCTAGATACAGCTCCGCGCAACCCGGAATGGCCAAGGCACTAAGCAGTACCGTAACTTTTGGATAGATAAACTTCATCGGTATATTCTCCGCTCTTTTCAAAGAATTTTCCCTACCCTTGTCTCGTTCATCTCCGAACCAGAAGAAATTACATGGCGGCAGGGAAAGAAGCCTCTAGCCCACGCAGGATTGTCCAATCGCGGGGGCCGGGAGGTCATGTCAGGTGAGCAACATTACTGCCAACGCACCCATGCCGGCAGACGTAGTAGCAATCACCCACTCTGGAGATTCGGTCACTTTGTTCAAGTGAGGCAGCTTGCCGGACCGCCAGACGCGTATTTTGATACCCTCTCGGTTAGCAACATGCTGCCGGGGACAGACGGGTTCAGAAACGTATCCAGTCGGTTTTTGGATCGTCTTTGAACTCCTTCTTTTGACTTTCCTCTTTGGCATGATTTTAGCCACTCCATGTTCGAATTGGGTTGCTTCATTGCAACCGCTAGTAGGCTTGAGCCATCGAAATGTCGGTGTTTCTGCTCAGCATGCTTTGCCCAGGGATGTGCAACACTACCGAGCACCGAATCTGTCTGTTGGTTTAAGGGGCCTGCACGATGCCTTCGCCCACATCCTCGCGCTCTGCACCGAGCGCGAGCGCAGTGCGATCCGCAGTTGTCAAGATTTGCCCTGTCAGAACGTCGCTGCGGATGGATCCGTTGTCCTGCAGTTGCTTTTGGGCCCAAAGCGCCGCAACGCCGGCAACGTGGGGCGTTGCCATGCTTGTTCCGCTCATCGACGTCAGCCCGCCCCCAGGTTCGGCAGAAATCACATCAACGCCGGGCGCGGATACATTGCACTGCGTGTTGGAAAACCGCGCGACTGTGTGCCCTTGGCCTGCGCTTTCCGCAAGCGCGCCGACGGCAATCACACCGGTGCCGGCTGCCGGTGGGCTGACTGCAATTTCGTATTCAGGTCTTCTGGATTCATTTCCAGATGCGGCAATAATGGCGCTTGCGACGCTGACGCCGCTCTGTGCCCTGAGCAGGTCCGCAAGACGGGAGAACAAGTTGACGTTTGCACGGTACTGTTCCAGCGCCAAAGAAGTAGCGGGTGCTGCCCCCATCCCGACGATGTTGATCAGGTGATTGACGAACCCAGGGAAGTCGATGCCAAGCGACATTGAGACAATGTTCGCGCCGTTTTCGACCGACCATTGAATGGCTTCAACCAGTTCCTTGGATGACCCGCCACCGGCTCCGAGAACCTTTCCGATAATCGCGCGTTTTATGCCGGGCGCGACGCCGATGCGGGTGCCGCCAACGTCCCTGCCGAAAATCGTGCCCGCACAATGGGTGCCATGACCGTGCTGATCATCGTCAGTTTCGGCGGTAAAATTTCTCCGAACGAGCTGCATACCTGCAAACGCCGGGTGATTGGGGTCGATCCCCGTATCAAGAACCGAGACCACAACCCCGTCACCATCGAACGCGGACGTATCAGCACCGACTGCTCGGACGCCCCAGGTCGCCCCCGCAGAGGCAGCGACGGCCTGAGGTGCCGACGTCGGAGCAATAAGGTTCAGCGGCATCGGCGGGGCGATCGCCTGAGTTCTTGGATCACGACGCAGGTCGTCGCGTTCGTCCTTGGTCAATTCGGATGTGGAAATCGTGACGCTCTCGAAGGCAAAAGCCGAAGACGTTGCCTGCTGGGTTGCCGCCGGACCCGGTGCTCCGAGTGACGGCATAGCGGGCACCAAGGGCTGTTCGGTGCGTAGTACGATGTATTTGTTCAGCTTTTCATATTCTTCGCGGTTCATGTTCTGTCTCCTTTCAAAGCTCTTGAGTTCAATGATCGGCTCGTCTGTAGGTCAACTGTAGCGCTGGGTTTCACCGCTGAGTTTGCCGACATTCGAACGTTCACATCTGACGAAACCGTTCAGCGACAGGTGTCTAAGAGGGTCGCAATCCTTGGGAGGGGATACGGGCGGTGGTCCCCAGAGGAGGCCTTGCCTGTCAGAGCAAAAGCCCCGCACGCACGACATCTTTAAAGGTTGAAACCGTGATCCCGTCCGGCTTTGCCCCGTCATTGGGCGTCCACGGGCTGCCGCTGTCCGAAGTGCGGTTCAACACGCTGTTGGGATCTTGGAGCATCAAGCCAACGATCGTGTCCGCGACCAGCATGGACCCCAGTGGGCCAAGCTTTTCTCCACCGGTCAGCACTTCGGCCTCTTTCAGCGTGTAAAACCAAAGCGGCGTTTGGGTGATCAAGTCGGTGTCCACCAGCGTCTGACCAACCTCGCCCGAGGTGAGTTGATCGGCGCTTAGCGGTGTGATGGTGTATCCAACTTGCTCCTCAATACCGGCGATGCATTGCTGCGCGGAGGGCAGATTGAAAATTTGCCCGCGCAAGAGATTTCTGGCTGCCAGATTACGTATCTGAAGTTTGACCTTTGCCGCGGCGGCGTCGGGCAAATTGGAAAGCGGCGGGGCGACACGGGTGTCAATGCGCCGCGTCGCACGCATTGGGAAGCTTGGATCGGGGTCTTCGACAACACGGGTCCAATCGGCCGGCCAGTTCGACGGCAATCTTGCGTCCGTCACACCGAACATCGGATTCTTGTGGCTGCCTGTGAAAGCAAAGAAAAGATCGAAACTGGCATTGTCGAACCGCGCATTCCAGTCATACGCATCCCGAACCATCGAATGGCCAAAGCGAAACGCGCCAAAAGAAAACTCGACCGGCAACGGCAGGGTTCCGGCTGGTGGCGCAACCCGTTGGACAAACTTCGCATAAAGCGGCGCGCGGTTGTTCAAAACGTGCTCAAATATGTCGGGATCACAGACCCGTTTGAGCCAGTCGTGTAGGACAACCCATTGATAAAGCGATCTGGTCTGATCCTGCGCCCAGCCGAAGAGCGTGTCCTGCGGCCCGTTGCGCAAGTTTGGGTCCGGACAGGTGTCCACGATCCGGTTGTGCAATCGCAGCCACGCCAACTGAATCTGGGCAATGAACAGGTTTTCATCATTGCGACCATCTCCCAAAATCGCGCGATGTCGGTTGATGCTTTCATTGCCGTCGGCGTCGCGTTTGAAGAAGAACGCGCGCAGCCCGTCATCCGTGATCGCTTCAATCTCTTCTTCGGTGATACTGTCGCCAATCAAGCGACCAAGCCGTAGGATATCATTTGCACCGTCAAGTGGGGGAACCACCCGAGCCGGATTGCCCAAGACAGGGTCACTCACATCCTCGGGACGCTGGATCAACATCTTTGCACGTAGCGTTGGATGCCGCATAGCCGCTACAAGCCGTTGTTCCAAAGATGTGCCCGGAGACTTCGCGCCATAAACGCTGTCGAGATCGAATTGGCCGGTCCGTTGATTGGCGATATTGGTCACAACCTCATCACGCGGGATAGGCGTAAATGGTTTTTCGATGTTGTCGTCGATGGCCATGCCCAAGTTCAGTTGGGACGTAATGTCATGATCAATGAACTGGCCGAGATACGTCATGAAGGCCGGCTGGGTTAGGGAGTCTTCCGAACCTGGGTCTGACGATTGCGCGACCATCTTAGCGGCCAAGTCCTTGAGCGCCGCGATCACCGCATCCGAATGCGGGCTTTCCGCCGCTTCGGGAAAAAGATATCCAAAGTCCTGCTCTTGTGCGGTCGCAACTGCGACGTCTGGCCCGGTCGGTGTCGTTTTGGCACCGTGCCCTGTCTGAAACATCATTAATCGATCCTCCGCAAATTCGCTGACGAGCGCTTATGCCGCCCGACGGCCAACCTGCGGAAAGACCGTCATCACTACGCGAAGGCACAGTTAATGTTTCGTTATTTCGTGAACCAGATCGTATGAAACCAGAGACATTTCACGACGTTCCGGGCCAATATCACGGCAATCCGAACGTAAGGAGATATCAAGTGACCGCGACTTTCATCAGCCCCTATGACGACTTTGAACACTTTCTGTGGGAGGAAACCGGCGGTGCCGACGCGGCGCTGGTGATCCCGGTTCTGCTTGGATTGACGGCTCAGGGACGGCACCGGTTCAGCGTTTTGTCAGACATATTGTTATCGTCGGATGATGACACCCGAAGGCGCGACGCCTTATCCGAGATCGACGCATTCATCGACGGTGCGGGACGTTTTTTGGCGCAACGGGAAGGACGCGCGTTCAGCCCGGAGTTGGATGTTTTCCTCGACCACCTTCAGAACGGTCTGGCCTCCGGGTCGGGCAGCGTCACAGCTTTCCTGGGCCGCATCGTGGCTTTTGTTCCCGGGGTCGAGGAGATTGACCAGATCGAAAGCAGCATGCTCCTCAAACCCCATGACCAATCCGGCGATGTTATCCCAGTCTTTCAGCCACTTTGGGTCGGTCCGGTCATGGCGCTTGACGCACCAGAGCGCGCTGCGCCCGCGAGCTTTATCGCTCCCGCGATCAAAGCCGACCTCAAGATTGGAAAGCCAGTCATCGGGATCATCGACGATGCAATCGGATTCCTTAATCAATCGTTCCAGAACGGCAATCAGTCGCGTTTTGACGCGATCTGGCTGCAAAAGCGCCCAACACGCGTCCGTCACGGGCTGGACCTTGGTCCTGAACTTCAAGGATCGCAGACCATAGACTCATTGCTTGTCGATATCCAGCAACAAGGCGGTCGACGGCACGTTGTCGAGGCCAGAAAGTACAAGGCCATAAACAGCACCGTTTATGGCGTCGATTTCTTCAAGGGCACGGACCACGACAAAACGCACGGCACCCACATGTTGGGACTGGCGCTTGGGGAAGACGATCCGAATCTGGACGCGACAGAACGGGATATTCTGGCAGTCCAGTTGCCGCCCTTTGCATTGCGGGACATGACCGGGCACTACCTGTCGTTCTTTGCCTTTCTGGGGCTTCGCTGGATGCTGCGGCGCATGGTCTTTTCGAACGATCTGGCTGCGATGACCGAAGACACCGTTCGACCCTTGATCCTAAACATCAGCCTTGGCAACCTCGCGGGGCCCAAGGATGGGTCGGGGAATTTCGAACGCGAGTTTTCGCGGGAAGTCGACCTTTACGAAGACGCCACGGGCGGCCGGGTCAGCGCGTTCTTTTCCTACGGAAACTACTATGGTGAGCACCAGGTCGCTGTCGCGACCGTGAAACCCGGAGAAACCGCAACGCTGAGTTGGCAATTGCAGTCCAATGACCCCACAGCCAGTTTCATTGAACTTCGGTCCGACGCTGAATTCGAGGTGTCCGTGAAACGGTACACGTGGGATGCACAGACAGACGCGATGCGGCCCCGCCCCGGACAGTTTGAGAACCTGATAAAGAATACGTCCAAAATCGTAGGGCGCGTCTATGGGAATGTCAGCCGCATGTATCAGCATCATCCTGACAGCGATACCTTGATCGAAAAAGACGACGGGATTGTGGTTGCCTTGCGGCCCACGACAGGCCCGGGCAAGGGAAACGACGGATATTGGCATATCATTCTGCACGGGGTGTCTGAGACCGCAACTGTGACCTGCCAGATCCAGTCCGGCGGTACGCCGCCTGAGTATCTTGGCTATACGGTCCATGGGCTTCAATCGAAGCTAGAACAACCGCAGTTCGACACTGCGGTGCGTGCAACCAATGAAGGATGCTATTCCGCCCTCGTCCCGGGACTTGACCCGCGGCACTATTCGGTCGGGGCAGCCGCCTTTGTGGAACCGGATCAAAGGCCTAAGCCGATGTTCTATTCCTCAGAAGGCGGGTTGTTTCCGAGCAGCGCCGCACCCGCGATGTCGGCTGTTGTGCAATCGAACACCGAAACGCACGGACTGCCCGGTCTTGGCACGCTGAGTGAAACGTTCGCCAAGATCGGCGGATCAAGCGCGGCTTCCGCAGTTGCCGCACGCGCTTTCGTGCTCGACGTGCGACAGGTCATCGGAGAAACCTACGCACACTATCCCCTGGCAACGCGTGTCAGTCCGGGCGCAGACGCGCGGCTTGGTTCCCGTACAATTTGATCACCGAATGTCGTGAGAAAAAAACCGGGTCCACAGATTGGACCCGGTTTCTGGTGCAGGTTCGATATGGCCGGACTTATCACACCTCCATCCTGGCTTTCTGAAAAATCTCGTAAAGCAAATCGCTTCCACCGGGCATCGCCGTGTCGGCAGATACGGATCCTCCTCCACTTCCTGTGAACAGCTTGTCAATTCCGTGGTCGTCCAGATGAAAATCGTCAAACGCAAAGCTGTAAACAGGTGCGTCGGTGCGCAACGCACTTGCCACAATCGCGTTTCCTATGGCAATTCCAAGCACCGCGCCTGCCGCTGAGTCGTGGGCGAAATGGACGCCGGCTACTTCCCTGTTCTCGGCAATGCGCTGGGCGACCACAAACGGCATTGATGGATCAGACAATTGTCCGACGTCCAAAACGCTGTTGGTCAAGAGCGCGTTTAGGACAGTTGCAACAGCGAAGCTTTCGGTTGCATGGCCGCTGGGGTAGGTTGAGTGACTGGGAGTCTGGATAATCGGACTGAGTTGGCGATCATACTGGATCGGTCGCGGCGTCGAAAACCCGAATTTGATCTCGTAGGAGATACGGGCCGTCGCAGCCTGTGTCGCACCGAGCAAAAGCGCAAGGTAGCGGGAACTACCGTCGCCCATGCGAACCAGTTGTCCGAAATAAGGAAGGATATGACTAATCTGATCCGAGATTTCCGGAATGCGCGATTTTCTATCTTTACTTGCGTCCTTCAAATAGACGAGGTCGGCTTTCTCAATATCGCCCGGTGGAGAGATGGTTGCGACCGGTCCTCCACTAACCGAGACCTTGGCATCACTGGCTCCATCTGATGGTGTGGATGTCAGCAACCCGGAAACTTCCGAATACAGCATCTGGCTTTGAAGAAGGCCCGACAATGCATTGAAACGCTCCATGAGGTTGGTGGGCCGGGTTGGCTGCGCTGCCAGGTCTTTTGGCGTCCAACCAGCTTGATTGTGGCCTGCAGCGGCCTCAAGCGAGTAAATCGAAACCGCACCACCTTCAACGGCCGGCGCGTGTGGGCCGTGTGGCCCGTGGGGTCCGTGTGGGCCATGTGGCCCGTGGGGTCCTTGAACTGCCATTATTTCCACTCCATGTTTTTTCTGCTAGGATGTTTACAGATTAGATGAGATCAGCTTGGTCCGCCTCGCGGGGTCAACTCTTTTAGCTGGCGCGTCATTTGAATTAACGATTGGTTCACGATGTTTCGGAGTTAAATTCCAAATTGGAGAACACCACCCCTCCCTTTTTCGAGTTGAGATGCATTGGGCCGCTAATTTTGCGGAACAAAAACGGGGTCGATTGTTCCCCGAAGAATGCCAAAACGGCAGGAGTATTGGCATTGTTAGCGCGGGCTGACGATTTTCGTCGGTCACGTCGATGGGTCGAGTCAAAACTTTGGTCAGATCGTGCCCAACCACAGGCGAGCGGAAGCTTGCGTCAAGCGTTAACAGAGATCCGTACTTGCTTGGGAATCCATCGTGACTGTTTGATCGCCAACCGTCGAAACATAGCGCTGGACCCGAAAATTATTGCAGTTAACTTCCAATCGGGAAAGCAATTCTCCAGCGCAGACCTGTTTGAAGGGTTAGACGTCAGAGATCCAGAATTCGAGGCGTGGCTCACCATGGAACGGCAGGAAATTAGGCAAGCCGAACTACCGCACTCGCCCCCGATTTCTCGATTCTCCAATTTTCTTGGTGGCAATCCAGACAACCAACTGACGGTAATGTTTAAGGATGCAGACGATCCAGTTGGGTTTGCAATTGAGCATCAGATCTCACAAAATCTCACAGAGGTCAGCAGCATTAGGCTGATTGGCGACTCTGGCGATCAGACGGCCGATGCGACGCTGCGCACGAATGTGATCACCGAAATGAATCGTCAACATTTGTCAGCTCAGCTGATCTTGGCGAATGGTACTATAGTCTGGACGGCCTCTCGCAATGTGATCGGCGGCATAGAAAAATGCGTCTTTGCGCTCTCGAATGAGGCATCTGAGATGATCTTACGCTTGCTGCAAAGCCGAGATTCCACCAACCCTGCAGAAAAGCTCCGGGAACGCGCATTGGATGAGCTTTTCTCATTTGATGCAGCGCGCCTTAGGGTGGCGGATGGCTTGTTCTCTGCCGCACAAGAGTACAATTTCGATCCTTTGGTACTTGCCTGGCAGGCTTTCTTGCGGATGATCATCATTAACGAACGCTTAGAAAATGACGTTCAGGGGCTGCGTGAGCAAGCGAACGAACTGGCGCGCAAAGCGTTGGAGCATGGCGGCGACAACCCAACGCTTCTTGCGCTGGTGAGCCAGGTAAACTTGTTCCTGGGAATCGACCTTGATGGAGTTGAAATTTTGTCCCGAATTGCTGCAGAACGTAAACCCGGCTCTGCTCTGGCTCAGATGTCAATGAGCGCCCTTGCCTTGCGGTCCGGAAAGATCGAAGAGGCAAAACACTTCGCCGAAAGCTCTTTGACGTCTACCGGTCAGGGACGGCTTAAGCACTGGTCCCACATGCTCAATTGCTTGGCCGAGATCGCCACGGGGGATTTTCGCGCGGCCACACGGCATGCCGAATGCGCATTGGCTCTTGCCCCGTCATTTCGACCGCCCTTGCGTCACCTGTATGCGCTCGACGTAGAAGCAGGCCGTGAGAGCCGCGCGCGAAATTCTTTGAAAAAGTTGCGTTCCCAAGAACCTATTTTTTCTCTTAAAATGATTCGGGATGTACCAGAGTATCCTGCGAAAACGCTTCGAGAAAGCAGCCTTGTTAAGTTTCGAGATGTCGATGAATCATAAGTTGGTTGAACTGGTAGTAGAACTCTGAGGTGGCATCATTTTTCGAGCAATCTGACCGTTCGATTTAGCAAAGAAACCCGTGACCATGGCTGCGGTCCTCATCTGTCAACCTGCAACCAAAAACGATCCAGAAATTCGTTAGCGAGTCGACACGAGATGCAAGCAATCCTCCCGGCTGACGAAGCGCATTTCCACTTCAGCATCAAGGCCATAGATCGGTATTTCGAAGAGCGAAATGAACACTCTCGCAGCAATCCGCAAAGAGCTGGAAGAAGATTTGGGGGTATGTAAGGTCGCCCTCACTGTTTTCTGAGATCAATAACTGCAAGGATTCCAAGTATCGCTGAACCTAACAAATCTTTACTCCGTCCCATATTCACCGACTACAGCAGATGAGAATGCGACTGTGAATTTTGCTGCAGAGGCAATCGTTTCGGACAAATACAATGTCTACTTTTGTTTCTACTATTAACTTGACCCGGTTTAATCCTAGAGCTAGATAAGACCTAGATAGAATGCCGCTTTAGTGCGGTTTTTTTGTTTTTTAAGTAGGATACTGATTTTTCCCGAATTCATCTGGCAGTAAGGATGTAGTTGATTCGCGGAGTAGCTTTATGAAGCACATTGATATAGCGGTGGATCGTGAACGCCACGCTCACATCAAGTATCAATTGGAGCTTCGCGGACTGAACCTTGCCGAGATAGCTGAACAAGTTGGAGTCGGTGCCAGCGCCGTGAGTTCGGTATCGCTTGGCAAAAGCCGATCCAAGAGAATTGAGCAATCCTTAGCGGCCGCCCTCGATAAAACTCCGGAAGAGCTTTTTCCTGAGAGGTATCAGGACCTTGCTGAGCCTAGGGAGGTTCCGCGATGAGCCCATAGAAAACTAGGGCTTTGAAAAAGGTTGGAGCATTACTGGGAAGTGTAATTCTTCGTCCACTGGTATGGGCGGTTAAGGAGTTTCGGGACTGGCGACCCTCGGACATTCACCACGAGTTCCCTAAGAGCTTCCATCTCAAACAGGGAGACATCCTTGCGATGGGTGTGGAGCTCCAAATAGAGATTGGCAATGTACCGCTCCCAAATCTGGAGACAGTCTTCTCTATTGAATTCCGCGAAGATCTTGAGATGGGCCAGTTTGAAGTCAATCTGGACAACGAGAAAATCACTATACTTGCTGGGCGAGAAACTTACGATTTGGTTGAAAGGATGCGAAATCACAATTTGCTTCCCACTGTTGTGATGAACTCCTTGTACGTTCCGATCGTAATGGAAGTACTTTCGATCCTGAGATCGGAAAAGGGAACAAGCCAATATGACGGAAGACGTTGGGTAGGCCCATTCACGGAGCGCTGCGAAAAGCTTGATGTATCGTACGCTGAAGAGACAACGTCCCTGCTCTCCGACGCTTGCAGGCTGTTAGCCACACCGTTTCACGACCTTGAATTGATTGAGGGAGTCTGCCCATGACAAAAGTTCTAAAATACGTATCTGAAAAAGTTGTTGAACAGCTTTTCGATACAATTGGAACAAACTTGGAAAACTATAATGTAGGATCATTTGAATCCAACAGGGTTGCACAAGGGTGGGGTCTCGAACTGAAACGTGTAACTTATGATCCAAGCTTTCCAAGCAATTTCAGGTTAGATAACTCGCGAGAAGCAGAGATCGAAAATTCCCTACTGGTCTATTCAGCTTTTCAAGGGATGACACCGGCTCTCGCGAGAGAGGAGCGGATTTGGGTCAGGCTATGCCATCTCGAATACCTAGGGTCAGGACTCATAGCCAGTAGATGACGAGGGCGGCGAGGGCGATGGCCGACAGAAAGACCCTTGGACATCTGT
>CANNFQ010000013.1 GCA_947503925.1 uncultured Paracoccaceae bacterium
ACACCCGCATTGTTGGAGGCAAAAGTCAGATCCTTCGTGCCCGCATCCTTGATCGCATCCAGCAGCAGCTCAGGAATGCCACAAAGGCCAAAACCACCCGCAGCAATGAACATACCGTCAAAAAGAAGCCCGTCCAGGGCCGCGGCCGCGTTGGGGTATATCTTTTGCATCTTCAACCTCTCCCGCAATTGCTCTGGCACTGATGCCGCTAGGGAAGGGGAGAGTCAATAAATTGCCGCGTTGCAGAACACATTTTGCAACCGGTTGCAAATTCGTCAGCTGGCCTTCTTTGCCGCCGGTTTCTTTTTCGCGGCTGGTTTTTTCTTGGCCGGGGCCTTTTTCTTGGTGACCTTCTTGCCGGATTTTGCCGCGCGTTCGTCGATCAGGTCCACCGCCTGCGCCATGGTCAGATCAGCCGGTTCAATTGTGTCGGGGATCGTCGCGTTGATCTTTTCCCATTTCACATATGGCCCGTATTTGCCGTCATATATATTGACGGGGCCGCCCGCCTCGGGATGTTCGCCCAATTCGCGGATCGGCACGGCAGCTTTGCCGCGATTGCCGCGCGATGCGACCTTTTCAGCCAGCAACTGGACAGCATGGTTCATGCCGACGGTCCAGACATCCTCGATTGTCGGCAGATTGGCATTTGTGCCGCCCTTGAAAGAGGTGTTTTCAGCATGTTTGAGATAGGGCCCGTAACGCCCCAGATTGGCCCAGACATTCACCCCGTCTTCGGGATGTTGTCCGATCAGCCGGGGCAGTTCCAGCAGGCGCAGCGCCTCTGGCAGGCCGATCTCTTCGGGGTTCCAGCCTTCGGGCACACCGGTGCGGGGTGGTTTCTTGTTGTCCTCGGTAACCTGACCGCGCTGCACATAAGGGCCAAACCGGCCTTTGAAGACACGGATCTCGTCCCCCTGATCCTCGCCAAGGAGTTTTCCATCGGGTGGAATGGCGGACGCTTCGGCCTCGGGATCGGGTGGGCCGAAGGGGCGGGTGTAGCGGCATTCGGGATAGTTCGAACAGCCGATGAATGCGCCGCCAGAGCGCGCGGTGCGCATCGATAGCCGCCCGGCCCCGCAATTGGGACAAAGGCGCGGGTCTCCGCCATCTTCCGTTGGCGGGAACAGATGCGGCCCCAGCACCTCGTTGATTTTTTCCAGCACTTCGGTGATGCGCAGATCGGCGGTTTCAGCGATGGCCGCCGAAAAATCACGCCAGAACTGACCCAGCACCTTCTTATAGTCGGCATCGCCTGCGCTGACCTCATCCAGTTGGTTTTCCAGATCTGCGGTAAAATCATAGCCGATATATTTGCGGAAATAATTGGTCAGGAAGGCCGTCACCAGCCGCCCCTTGTCCTGCGGGATCAGGCGGTTCTTGTCTTTCTCGACATAGCCGCGATCCTGAATCGTCGTGACAATGGACGCATAGGTCGATGGTCGCCCGATCCCCAGTTCTTCCATCCGCTTAACGAGCGTGGCCTCTGTGTAGCGGGGGGGCGGTTGGGTGAAATGCTGTTCAGGATCGACGGATTTCTTGTCAGCCTTTTCGCCTGCGGCCAGTTGTGGCAGGCGTTTGTCATCATCATCGACAACACTGTCATCCTTGCCTTCTTCATAGACGGCGATGAACCCGTCAAAGACCATGACCTGCCCATTGGCGCGCAGGATCACCTGTTCATCCGCGCTGGCCACGTCGACGACCGTCCGTTCGAGGCGGGCGGCGGCCATCTGGCTGGCCATAGTGCGTTTATAGATCAGGTCATAAAGCTTGCGTTGATCGCCATCGGCAATTTTTGCAGCGGCCGTATCCACAGACATTTCGGTCGGACGGATACATTCATGCGCTTCCTGCGCGTTCTTGGCCTTGTTTTTATAGATCCGCGGCTGGTCGGGGACGTATTTATCGCCGAACTTTGCCTTGATTGCGTCGCGCGCGCCGGTCACGGCCTCGGGCGCCATGTCGATGCCATCGGTTCGCATATAGGTGATTAGACCGGCCTCATAGAGGCGCTGTGCCACGGACATTGTCTGCCGCGCGCCCATGCCAAACTTGCGGCTGGCTTCCTGTTGCAGGGTCGATGTCATAAAGGGCGGGGAGGGGTTGCGGGTCGCTGGTTTCGCCTCAACCGATTTGATCGTCAGATCGCGGGAGTTGATCGCCTGCACGGCCATTTCGGCCTGCGTGGCATTTTCCAGGTCAAATTTATCGAGCTTCTTGCCGGCCAGCGTGGTCAGCCGCGCCTCAAACGTTTGGCCGCGCGGGTTCTGCAGCCGCGCCTTGACAGACCAATATTCACGGGCGCGAAATGCCTCGATCTCCATCTCACGTTCGACGATCAGGCGCAGGCAGACCGATTGTACGCGGCCTGCCGATTTGGCGCCGGGCAGCTTGCGCCACAGCACGGGGGACAGGTTGAACCCCACCAGATAATCAAGCGCGCGGCGGGCCAGATAGGCGTCAACCAGTGGTTGATCGACCTGGCGCGGGTTTTTCATTGCCTCGGTCACGGCAGATTTGGTGATGGCGTTGAAAACCACGCGGCTGACGGGTGTGTCTTTCTTGATCACTTTGCGGGCGGTCAACGCCTCTGTCAGGTGCCAACTGATTGCTTCGCCCTCGCGGTCGGGGTCGGTGGCGAGGATCAGTGCGTTGTCCTCTTTCAGTGCGTCAACGATGGCTTTGATATGCTTTTTGCTGTCCGACGCGACTTCCCATTTCATGTCGAAATCATCGTCAGGCAGGACCGATCCGTCCTTTGGTGGCAGGTCGCGGACGTGGCCATAGGATGCCAGAACGGTGTAATCACTGCCGAGGTATCCGTTTATTTTCTTGGCCTTGGCAGGGGACTCGACGACGACGACTGGCATGGGAATCCTTTTTAACGACCCGGGCGTTATGAACGCGCAAGATGTGGCGTCTGTTCAGGAAATGTCAATGCGGCGCGTATTTTTTCGGTTTTGACTCGGCAGCATCAGACCACGCGCGACAACAATCCGCCCGCCTGACGCGCGATTTTGCCTTCCAGTTCCAGATCAACCAATGCGGGTGAAATCGCTGTGGCCGGGGCCGCCATATCGCGCAGCAACTGATCCTCTGCTACGGGGGCGGGCCCCAATCGTGACAGGATCTGATCGTGCAGGGCGGCGGTGTCGCGTAGGCTGGGTGCCTGTGGCGGCGCGGGCGGCAACGGGAGTTCCGGCGCGATGTCGTCCTGGGCTGGTTGGCCCAAAGCCTCGATCACGTCATTGGCGTTGCGGACCAGCGTGGCACCATCGCGCAGTAACATATTGCAACCCGATGCGCGGGCATCAAACGGATGCCCGGGCACGGCCAGCACGTCACGCGCCTGATCCAACGCGTTGCCTGCGGTGATCAGGCTGCCGGATTTTGCGGCTGCCTCAACCACAATCACGGCCTCGGACAGTCCCGAAATGATCCTGTTGCGTGCCGGGAAATGCCGCGCCTGCGGTTGCATGCCCATGGGCATTTCGGACAGGCGCAGGCCCTTTTGGGCGATATCATGCGTCAGCTGCGTGTTTTCGACGGGGTAAATGACATCCACCCCCCCGGCTTGGACGGCGATTGTCCCCCCGTCCAGCGCCCCGTGATGGGCCGCGGTATCAATCCCGCGGGCCAGCCCGGAGACGACGGTGAAACCTTCATTGGTCAAATCCTCGGCTAGGCGTTTGGCCATGCGGGTGCCGAGCGATGACGCGTTGCGCGCGCCAACAATCGCGATCATTCGCCGTGTCAGCAAACGCACATCGCCGATGGCCCAGAGGAGGGGGGGCGCATCGGCGATATCCGTGAGTGGGTTTGGGTAGAATGCCTGCCCTTCGACAAGCAATTGTGCTCTTGCGTTTTTACCTGCCTTCATCTCGGCCAGAACGACGCCTTCTGGGCAAATCTGATAGTCGGAAACCCCCGCCGATCTAGCAATTTCTGGTAGGGCTTCCAATGCGTTAGCAGCGTTGCCGTATTCTGCCAGCAGCCTGCGATATGTTGCTACGCCAACCCGACGAGAGCGCAACAGGCGGAGCCGGTTGACCGTATCCTCTTCCGTGGTGGGTAGGAGTGGGGGGTGAGTGGAAGATTGGTGTTTTCCGGTCATCCCGTAAGCTCCGCCGTATTGCCTCATCAGGTCTAGGTCTACAGAGTTAATGAGGTATGAACAGAGCAGCCATCGATGCGAAGAAAAACCGGTTCAAAAACATAGTAGATTGATCTTATTGGCAATTGTGCCTCACCCTGGTGATAGAAAATCCCTGATGATTTCGAGGACCTGCCAGCGCGCTCTTCACCTGCCTCCCCATAAATAGCGGGGCGGTGGGGCGGTTCCGGCATGACGGGGTGACGTCGCGCCGGTCGTTGCCACAGATAAACGATTCGTCCGGGCCGATATTTGCCCGTCTGCAAAACGTCGGCCATGCGTCGGCAAAACGTCGGACCCCATCGCACGGTGGGGTCAGGTTAACGAAACGAACGCTGCCTAAACCGCATATTTCTTGCAAAACTCTTCTTCGGTTTCGCGATAGGTGCGAAATCCCATTGCCTCGTAATAGGCCAGACCACCTGCATTTGTCCGGCCGATCGTGGCGTCGACATATCTGAGGCCGGCATCCGCGGTCGCCTGACGGCTTACGGCGAACAGGGCCTTGCCCACCCCCTGCCGCGCGGCATCCGGATGGATATGCGTTCCGATGACCCCCCAGCCCGGGGTCACGCCGTAGATATTGTCCACCACGGCGAGTTTGAGCGATTGCAACCCGATGACGGTGCCATCCTCCTCGGCGATGGAGCATCGAATGCGATCGGTCGCCGTGATGTAGTTGTTCAGCACGAAATCTGTATTGTCCGGAGAGATGCGCAGCCCCGCAGCCGTCAACGCAGTCAACACAGCACTGATGCCAGCGGCATCTTTCGGGGTTGCGGGGCGGATGATCATGGGAGGGCTGCCTATTGATGAGGACGCCGGGGGCGCATCAGCCATGCAGTGTAACTGTGTTCTTGAACACATCCAAGGTGTTGCACAATCAATCGCGGTAACAGGCGCGACGTATCCCCCCCTTTCAAAGTTGCCTCTTGGAGAGAACCACAGGCGCGATTTTGAGTGTTCCGGGCATGACCGCGGCATTCGCCGCATATGCGTCGGGTGGATTATCAAGTGATGGTGAAGCAGAGCAGATAGGCTTTGTAATGCGGACGGCGGCGGCAGCATTGACCAGCCCAAAGCGAGCCCGGCGGGCGCATCCGGCGTTTTGGCTGGTCAATGCTTTTCGCGGGAGAGGATGCCGCTTCGCTGCTTGGCACCTTGTCGATCAGGTATGATTATCGGCAATTCGGCGAAAGGACCAGCAACGATTTCCGCGAAACCGGTGGACCCTTGTCCTAGGCTGCGGCCCCGCCAACGGTCAGTCCGCCGATCATCAGGCTGGGCTGCCCGACCCCAACAGGCACCCATTGTCCTGCCTTGCCACAGTTCCCGATGCCGGGGTCAAGTTTCATGTCATTGCCGATGCCGCGTATCTGTTTCAGTGCGGTCGCCCCGTCCCCGATCAACGTGGCCCCTTTGACGGGTGCGCCAACAACGCCGTCTTTGACGCGGTAAGCTTCGGTGCAGCTGAACACAAATTTGCCGTTGGTGATATCAACCTGCCCGCCGCCAAAACCGACGGCATAAATCCCGTCTCTCAGATCCGCGACAAGGCTTTCAGGGGCCGCATCCCCCGCCAGCATGTAAGTATTGGTCATCCGTGGCATCGGCGCATGGGCAAAGCTTTCGCGTCGCCCGTTCCCAGTAGGGGCAACCCCCATCAGCCGGGCATTCTGCCGGTCCTGCATGTAACCCACCAGCACGCCGTCTTCGATCAGGGTGTTCTTGGCGCTGGGGGTCCCTTCATCATCGACGGTGATCGATCCGCGCCGGTCGGGGATCGTGCCGTCGTCCAGTACCGTCACCCCCTTGGCAGCGATCTGTTGACCCATCAGCCCGGCAAAGGCGGATGATCCCTTGCGGTTGAAATCCCCTTCCAGCCCGTGACCAATCGCCTCGTGCAGCAGGATGCCGGGCCAGCCGGGGCCAAGCACCACATCCATCACCCCGGCGGGCGCGGGCTCTGCATCAAGATTGACCAGCGCGATGCGCAAAGCCTCGCGCGCGACCGGTTCCCAATGGTCGCGCCCGATCAGCCCGATCAGGCCCGCACGGCCACCGCCACCCATGGAGCCGCTTTCGCGTTTGCCGTTCTGTTCGACGATGACGCTGATATTCAGGCGCGACATGGGCCGCGTGTCGGTCACCAGCGTGCCTTCGGGGCGGAGAATCAGTACTTCCTGATGCGAGGCTGCGATTGTCGCGCTGACCTGCACGACACGCGGGTCAAGCGCGCGGGCGAAAGTGTCAATTTCGCGCAACACGTCAATTTTGGCAGGAAATGTCGCCTGCAACATCGGGTCATCATCGCTGTAAAGCTTGCGATTGGTGCCTGCGGGGGCTGCGGACATGGTGCCCCCACCATCACCCACGGCCAGACGGGCGGTAGAAACCGCCCGTCTCAGCGCATGTTCGTCGATGGTTGTGGCATGGGCGTAACCAGCGGTTTCGCCTTTAACGGCGCGCAAACCGAACCCTTCGGAGGCGTCAAAGCTGGCGTTTTTGACCCGGCCATCGTCGAAAGACAGCACTTCGGATTTGCGGCGTTCAAGGAATAGCTCACCATCATCGGCACCTTGCGTCGCCTCTTGCAACAGAGCCAGGGCGGTATCCTGATCAAGATTGGTCTCGAAGGGCAGAAAAGGGTCAGCAGACATGGGAAATCCTTTGGTCCGGGCAACAAGGGCGGAAAAAGCGTCTGTTTGCCGCAACACGGGTTCTTGAGTTGTTAGGCAGGATATGGGACATGGGGCGCGATATACAATGGGAATCCGTCGGTTCGCTCGACGGGGCCGCCAGGGATCCGCGCGTCACGCGCCACGATGTTAGGGTAAAATATGCGACTGAAAACCTTTGCAACCTCACTGTGGACCACGGCTGGTCTGATCATGGCCGGATCATCGGCGATGGCGCAGGATGTGAATCAGGAACTGGAACTTGTTGGCGTTCCGCAGCCCGGGGGCACAGGGTTTCAGCCTGCGGCGACAGAATTGGCGCGCGACGTGCAGTGGCTCGACAATATGTTGCTCATCATCATCACTGCGATTTCGCTATTCGTGACCGGCCTGCTGATCTGGGTGGCTGTCCGCTACAATCAGAAAAAGAACCCGACACCGGCCGGGTTCACCCATAACTCCCCGTTGGAGGTTGCATGGACCGTGGTGCCGATTGTGATCCTAGTCTTTATCGGGGCGTTTTCGCTGCCGGTACTGTTCAAGCAGCAGGAGATCCCGGAGGCGGATATCACCATCAAGGTCACTGGTTACCAGTGGTACTGGGGTTATGAGTATGAAGACGAGGGCGTCGCGTTTGAAAGCTTCATGCTGGCCCGGGATGAGCTGGAAGAATTCGGCTACAGCCAGGATGAGTATCTGTTGGCCACCGATACGGCCGTTGTCGTTCCGGTTGGAGCGACGATTGTGATGAATGTTACCGGTGCGGATGTGATCCACTCCTGGACGATCCCGGCCTTTGGGGTCAAGCAGGATGCGGTCCCCGGCCGTCTGGCGCAGCTATGGTTTGCCGCAGAGCGTGAAGGCATCTATTTTGGCCAGTGTTCAGAGCTTTGCGGCAAGGACCACGCCTATATGCCGATCACGGTGAAGGTCGTCAGCCAGGAAACCTATGACGCATGGTTGGCTGAAGCGACATCCTAACGCGGCGATGGGTCAAGACCCATCTTACGACATTGATCCCCCGTAAGATGGGTTTTAACCCATCATAGTTTCCAGGTACTGCATGAGCGATATCAGCATCCAAGATACACAATACGAGGCAAAAATGGGCGATTACTTTGCCCTGCTGAAGCCCCGTGTCATGTCACTTGTGGTGTTTACCGCCCTTGTCGGTTTGCTGGTCGCCCCTGTGCCGGTCCATCCGTATATTGGCTTTGTCGGGATCCTCTGCATCGCCGTCGGCGCAGGCGCATCCGGCGCGCTGAACATGTGGTGGGATGCCGATATCGATGCGCGGATGAAGCGGACAGCCGGCAGACCTGTCCCGTCTGGCCGGGTCGCTGCGGGTGAAGCACTTGGCATTGGCCTTGGCCTGTCCGGTTTTGCCATCGTCTTGCTGGCGCTGGCCACAAATTTCCTCGCCGCATTCCTTCTGGCCTTCACCATCTTTTTTTACGCGGTCGTCTATTCGATGTGGCTGAAACGGGCGACGCCGCAGAACATCGTCATCGGCGGCGCTGCCGGGGCCTTTCCACCGATGATCGGCTGGGCCGTGGCCACAGGCGGTGTCAGCATCGAAAGCGTGCTGATGTTTGCCCTGATCTTCATGTGGACCCCACCGCATTTCTGGGCATTGGCCCTGTTTGTGAAATCCGATTACGGCAATGCCGGCGTGCCGATGTTGACCGAAACCCATGGCCGCGATGCGACTCGCAAACATGTGATCATCTATACGCTTTTGCTGGTCCCTGTCGCATTGGGGCTGGGGCTGACATCCATTGGCGGGCCGGTCTATATGGCGGTGGCTGTGGTGATGAACGCATGGTTCCTCAAAGGGGCCTATGACATCTATCGCCGTGATGACGCGGCCTGCGAGGCAGACAAGCACGCGGTTGAGATCGCAGTTTTCAAAGTCTCTCTCTACTACCTTTTCGCCCATTTCGGTGCGTTGCTGATCGAAGCAGCACTGCGCCAATACGGGCTTGGGGGCTGGTGATGGTGATCAAGGTTGAACATGAAATGCATCAACGGCGGCGCGGGCGCAATATGGGCGTCGGGCTGCTGCTGATCGGGTTCATCGGGATCATCTTTGGCCTGACGGTGGTCAAGGTTTTGCAACTGGGTGATGCCGCACAGTTTGAAAAATTCGACCATGTGGCGCGCCCACAGATCGTGCCGGAAGAGGGCAGCAACTAATGGCGTTGTTTCCCAACCTCAAAGGGCCGCAGCGGACGGTGGTGCAGACAACATCTGTCGTTGTGATCATGGGGGCGCTTGCCTGGGCTTCGGTGCCGTTTTACGACTGGTTCTGCCGGGTAACAGGTTTTGGTGGGGCGACGAACGTGGCCGAGACGGGCAGCGATGTCATCCTCGATCAGACGATCAACGTGCGGTTTGACGCGTCACTGGAACGGGACATGCCATGGACGTTTCAGCCGGAAATCCGCGAAATGGAAATCCGCATCGGTGAAACTGGCCTGGCCTTTTACGAGGCGCATAACCCGCTGGATGTCCCCGTGGCGGGGCAGGCAGCTTACAACGTGACCCCCTATGAGGCGGGCGCGTTTTTCGACAAGATCGAATGCTTCTGTTTTACCGAACAGGTGCTGCAACCGGGTGAAACCGTGATGATGCCGGTCAGTTTTTTCGTGGATCCCGCCATCGTGGATGACCGTGAAGGGCAATATGTGCATACGATTACGTTAAGTTACACGTTTTACCAGATTGATCTGCCCGAGACTGAAATTCAGGCCGCACTGGCCGCTGAAACTTTGACAACGGCGCCGCAAGACGCCATAGAAACGAACTGAAGACAAGCCGATAGGAACTGACCGCATGGCGCACGCAAAGAACCACGATTATCACATTCTGCCACCGTCGATCTGGCCGCTGATTGGCGGCGTGGGTGGTTTCACCATGCTGTTCGGGGCAACCTTGTGGATGCATGGGTCGGGACCATACCTATTCCTGATCGGTTTGGCGGCCGTGCTTTACGTCATGTTTGCATGGTGGTCTGACGTTGTGGCCGAAAGCCGGGTGGGCGACCACACACCGGTTGTGCGCATCGGCCTGCGCTATGGTTTCATCATGTTCATCATGTCCGAGGTCATGTTCTTTGCAGCATGGTTCTGGTCATTCTTCAAACATGCCATGTATCCGATGGGGCCGCAAAGCCCGGCGGTTGATGGTGTCTGGCCACCTGTGGGTATTGAGACATTCGACCCATGGCACCTGCCGCTGATCAACACGCTGATCCTGCTCTGTTCCGGTGCGGCAGCGACATGGGCGCACCACGCGCTGGTCCACGAGAATAATCGCGAAGACATGAAATGGGGCCTGATCCTTGCCGTTGCGCTGGGTGCCTTGTTCACCGTCTTTCAGGTTTACGAATATAGCCACGCGGCGTTCGGCTTCTCTGGCAATATTTACGGCGCAAACTTTTTCATGGCGACAGGGTTTCACGGGGCGCATGTTCTGATCGGCACGATCTTCCTGCTGGTCTGCCTGATCCGGCTGCAGCGCGGTGATTTCACGCCCGAGAAGCATATCGGGTTCGAAGCTGCTGCGTGGTACTGGCACTTCGTTGACGTCGTTTGGCTGTTCTTGTTTGCAGCTGTCTATGTCTGGGGCGGCTAACAACAGAAGCCACAGCGTAAGATGGGTTTAAACCCATCTTACATCCATCAAACGCGCGGGCCATCACCGCGCGTTTCGCAGTTTGAAGGCCTGGAATGCTGCGTAAGATCCTTTTCCCTTTGATCCTTGGTATCGCCGGATGTGGCGTGCTGATCAGCCTTGGCCTGTGGCAAGTTGACCGGCTGGCCTGGAAGGAGGGTGTCCTAACGGACATCAATGCCCGGCTCGCGGCTACCCCCAAAGAGCTGTCATTTGATGTGACAGAGGCGGCGGATGAATATAGCCGTCTGACCCTGACAGGCACCCCGACGGGCACGGAACTGCATGTGCTTGTGTCCGGCACGGCGGCGGGTACCGGCTACCGCGTCATTTCGGCTTTGCAGACATCGGACGGGCTAATCCTGCTGGATCAGGGGTTGCTGGCGCTGGATGACAAGGATGCACCGCCGGTGACTGCGCCGATGCAGATCACTGGCACCTTGCTTTGGCCGGATGATGTCAACAGCAACACGCCCGCCCCGGATCTGGGCAAGAATATCTGGTTCGCCCGCGATATCGATGCTATGGCCGATGCCTTGCAGACCGCGCCCCTGCTGGTTGTGGCCAGTACCACAACCCCGCCAGACCCGCGCTTGACGCCCCTGCCTGTCACCACCGCAAATATCAAGAATGACCATCTGGAATATGCAATCACATGGTTCTTGCTGGCCCTCGTCTGGGGGATTATGAGCCTGTATCTGATTATCCGGACAACCCGGCCAAAGGACGCCTGACCCGATGCGCTACATTTCGACCCGTGGCACTGCCCCTGTATTGAGTTTTGAAGAGGCCATGCTGACCGGGCTTGCCCGCGACGGTGGGCTTTATGTGCCCGAAGATATCCCCACCCTGACCCATGCGCAGATCGCCGCGATGGCGGGTAAATCCTATGAGGATGTCGCCTATGACGTCATGCGCCCGTTTATTGGCGACACGTTCAGCGATGCGCAGTTTCGCGAATTGGTCGCCCGGGCTTATGCCGGTTTCGGCCATGCCGCCCGTGCCCCATTGGTGCAGCTGGACAACAACCATTTCCTGCTGGAACTGTTTCACGGACCGACGCTGGCCTTCAAAGACTTTGCCATGCAATTGATCGGCCAGATGTTTCAGGCCGCTTTGTCCCGGTCGGGTGATCGGGTGACGATTGTGGGGGCCACATCCGGCGACACGGGCTCTGCCGCGATTGAGGCGTTTCGGGGGCTGGATGCGGTGGATGTGTTTATCCTCTACCCCCATGGTCGGGTTTCCGAAGTGCAGCGCCGCCAGATGACCACCCCGACGGAATCCAACGTGCATGCGCTGGCTGTTGATGGTGATTTTGATGATTGCCAGGCGATGGTCAAAGACATGTTCAATGACTTCGCCTTCCGCGAAGCGGTGAAACTGGCCGGTGTGAATTCAATCAACTGGGGCCGGGTGCTGGCCCAGGTGGTTTATTATTTTACCGCCGCCGTGTCGCTGGGCGCGCCGCATCGCGCGGTCAGCTTTACCGTGCCTACTGGCAATTTCGGCGATATCTTTGCAGGCTACATTGCCAAGCAGATGGGCCTGCCGATTGCCGATCTGGTGGTCGCGACCAACTGCAATGACATCCTGCATCGCACATTGGAAACGGGTGCCTATACCAAGGAAGGGGTGACCCCCACGATCAGCCCGTCTATGGATATTCAGGTCAGTTCGAATTTTGAGCGCGCCTTGTTCGACGCCTATGGGCGGGACGGGGCCGCGGTTGCCGGGCAGATGGACGACCTCAAACAAGGTGGTTTCCAGATCAGTCAGGGCGCCTATCAGATGCTGAAGGACACGTTCAAATCGGGCCGTGCATCCGAGGAAGAGACGCAGGCCACGATCAAATTCTACCGTGCAAAACATGGTGAGCTGCTGTGCCCGCACACGGCTGTCGGCGTGCATGTGGCCGAGGCACATTTGGGCACAACCCCCATGGTCACCCTTGCCACGGCCCATCCCGCGAAATTCCCTGATGCCGTGAAAGCTGCCTCTGGCGTCGCGGCACCCCTTCCCCCGCGCATGGCGGACCTGTATGACCGACCAGAGCGCGTGACACGCGTATCGGGGGAATTGGCGGCCATTCAGGCGGTTATCAGGGAACGGATTACGTAATTGACGGTAGAACTACACACGCTGTCCAACGGGTTTCGGATTGTCACCGAAAACATGCCCGGGCTGAAATCATCCAGTATCGGTATCTGGGTGCAGGCCGGGGGGCGGCACGAACGGGTTGAGCAGAACGGGATCGCCCATTTCCTGGAACATATGGCGTTCAAGGGAACCAAGACGCGCAGCGCCTTGCAAATCGCCGAAAGTATCGAAGATGTGGGCGGCTATATCAACGCCTATACCAGTCGGGAAATGACCGCTTATTACGCCCGCGTGCTGGAGGATGACGTGGGGCTGGGCCTGGATGTGATCGCCGATATCCTGTTGAACCCCGTCTTTGACCCTGCCGAGATCGAGGTCGAGCGCGGCGTGATCCTGCAGGAGATTGGACAGGCGCTGGATACGCCAGACGATATCATCTTTGACTGGCTGCAAGAGGTGGCTTACCCAGATCAGGCATTGGGGCGCACGATCCTTGGGCCAACGGAACGGGTCAGCGCGTTTTCACGTGATGATCTGGAGGGGTTTGTTGGCGAACATTATGGCCCCAACCAAATGATCCTTGCCGCTGCCGGCGCAGTGGATCATGCGGAGATTGTGAAACAGGCCGAGGCGCTGTTTGGGCATTTGCCTGCTGTCGCCCGCGCGCCGGAACTGATGCAGGTCGCCAGCTTTGGCGGTGGTGAACGGCGCGAAAACAAGGCGCTGGAACAGGTGCATTTTGCGTTGGCGCTGGAAGGGCCGACCTATCGCGATCCGGCCATCTACACCGCGCAGATCTATGCCAGCGTCATGGGCGGGGGCATGTCATCGCGCCTGTTTCAGGAAGTGCGGGAAAATCGCGGGCTGTGCTATTCCATCTTTGCGCAGGCCGGTGCCTATGAGGATACCGGTCTGACGACGATCTATGCGGGCACCAGTGCCGAACAGATTGCCCAGCTGGCAAATATCACCATTGATGAGATGAAGCGGGCAGGCGATGACATGACCGCCGAAGAAGTCGCCCGCGCCCGCGCCCAGATGAAAGCTGGCTTGTTGATGGGGCTGGAAAGCCCGTCTAACCGCGCGGAACGTCTGGCGCGGCTTTTGTCGATCTGGGACCGTATTCCAACCATCGATGAAACGGTCGAGCGGATTGACGCGGTCACGACCGGCGATGTCAAAGCCTTTGCCGGGCAGATGGCCGGACAGGCCGGGACGGCCATGGCGCTATATGGCCCAGCAGAGGCCGCTCCAACGCTGGATGCGTTAAAGGCCCGGCTCGCTGCCTGATGCTGGGGACCAAGAAAAAGGTCCGCATCGAAACAGAGCGGCTGACCCTACGCCCACCTGCCCATGGTGATTTCCGGGCCTGGACGGCGCTGCGGCGCGACAGTGAAAGCTTCCTCAAACCGTGGGAGCCGACCTGGGCGCAGGATCATCTGACGCGCAAAGCTTTCACCAACCGGGTCTATTGGGCGCAGCGATCCATTGCCAACGGCACTGCAGTGCCGCTGTTTTTGCTGCGGCGGTCCGATGACATGCTGCTGGGTGCGATCACGCTGGATAATATCCGCCGCGGTCCGGCGCAGGCTGGGACCACGGGGTATTGGATCGGAGCGCCCTTTGCGCGGCAAGGCTATATGAAAGAGGCGATCAAGGCCGTCGTCCACCATGCGTTTACCGTGCTGGATATCAGCCGGATGGAGGCAGGGTGCCTGCCGGAAAATGATGCATCGCGCCGATTGCTTGAAAAATGCGGTTATAAATACGAAGGCGTGGCGCAAAGCTATCTGCAGATCAACGGGCGTTGGCGGAACCATGTGCTTTACGCCAATCTGCGCCATGACCGGCGTGGCAAAACGGATGTAGGATGATACGCACAGCCGCCCTTCTTTGGATTTGTCTGTTCTTTCCTCATATCCTGTGGGCCGACAATCCAAGACTGCGCCTCGGCGTCGAAAGGGTTGATGCGCAAGAGGCGACACTTGCCTACCCGGTTGAGGCCCCCTGGCGCTGCGACGCACCTTTCACACCGGCAACTTTGGCCGCCAGTCAGCCGCTGGTTGCCCACTGGGTCGACGAACGGTTTTTTCAGGATGCGGTGGCAGAGGCCAGAAATATCACCATCCGCCGTGGTAATGAGGCCGCCGCTCAAATACGGAAACGTCAGTTTCAGCGCGAGGCGTGGCATAGATCACAGGTCGACCTGCGTTTGAATGTGTTTCTTCAACTTTGCGACTATGAAGGTTTCTTCGATGTCGTCGCGGTTGACTATGAACTGCGTGGGCAAATTGGTGATGGCCCTGTGGCGCTGTCTGGCAGCAGGCGCGCCGATGATGCGCATGATGTACAGATCACTTATGTTGGGCCAGAATGGGACCAGCAGAATGATACGTTTTCGGCGCGCTATTCCTATTTGAACAACACTGTTGGCCAGATGGACATATCGTTGGGCCTGCGGCAGAACGGATTTGTTGAAACCGTTGAGGGCGGTGTTCTGGACGCTGATATCACCGTGTATGGCGTGACCATCAATGTCCAAAAAAAGGCAGAGAATTGATGGGTACGCGCCGTTCCATGCTTTGCCGCGGGTTATTGGTAGCAATGCTCATCCAACCTGCCACCGTTTTTGCGCAAGAGCCCAGTACGGTGTTGGATGTGTCATTTGATGCAGAAGCAACGATGCGGCCAACAACAACCAGCGACGTCGCCTGCCCGGCAAATTTCGCGCCCGTGATGATCGCGGCGGTCGCCAACCCGGAGCTTGGCACACGCGGCACTGGCCATAAAGTCGGCCCGTTGGTCCGTCGTGGCGGAATGGTGGAGAGAACCGTTCCCGTTCCCGCGTTTCAGAGCAAGGTTGAAATTCAAGTTTTCGGATGTCGTCTGAAACGTCATTTCCTGCCAGTATCCGGGCGGCTCACTGTTGAGATTGATCAGCCTGGATCAGCATCCTATCGCCACGTCTTCACAAATGAAGGCGGCACGGCCACACGTCGCGTTATCACTGACTTTCGTGCAATACTGATGGGACCGGAACGGGAGTTTGGCGTCATGTACCTGTCCGATCCACTGATACCCGCGACCAAAGACGTTGTCGGTACATTAAGCGTTGGATTGTCCCGGGGGCTAGGAGCCGACGACATGTGCATAGATGTCGGGACCTGCAATTACGGCTTTGGTTCTGTTGCGGCGCAACTTGTGCTAACGGATGCCGGGTAGAAAAGTCTTCGTTACGAAGACTTTTCCCGTCGCCAGATTTTTTGCTGAAAATCTGTCTACTTCGCCCGCAGCCGATTGTTCCGTGCATTATGCTCCAATTCCACCAGCCCCAGCATTTCCAGCACGGGCGAAACATAATTGGCGAAGCGGCCCCGGTAACCTTTGCGCAGCCCGTAATATCCGCCGACGGGGTTATCTTCGCGGCGCGCCCAATGTTCCAGCGTGCCTTCCTTCACTGGTTTGCCTTCATCGGCGTTGCCCAGTGGCATCCAATCGCCATGCGTTTTCAGCATCGCGTGGGCATCTTCAATAGCGCGTAACTGATAGGATAGCCGCGTCTTGCCCACTTGCACGATCAAGGCAGGCGGATCAGCCGTCTCATCCTTCCAGACCTCAAAATCAGAGCTTTGTGGTGGTGTTTTCAGGATCCACGGATCGCCTGCGACCCCCATCCCATATGTGACCCGGTTCATGCTGTGCCTTCCGCTGCGGATTTCAATGCGTTTGCAAATTTTTCATAGCTTGGTTGCAGGTCCGGAATGAACCGCGTGATCAGTCTTTTCAGTGGGCCGGAGTAGGTTTCCTGCATCTGGAACCGTGTCCCACTGCCTGTGGCGGTCAGGATAAACTGCCGATTTCCCAAAAACAGCCCCAGCGGCATGCCGCCGTGCCATTCCATCTGCTTTTCAGGGTCCCACACCGCCACTTTGATTGGGAAGGCCCGTGTTGGGTCGACCTCTGACCAGAGTTTGAAAGATTGGCCCGGCCCGATCTGCCCGTCAATCCTGATGATACTGAATGTGCCGTCCGAGAGCTGGGCAGCATCGGTCAGGATCGCCCAGAGCTTGGCGGGTGGAGCCGCGATGTCGCGGCTGACATGATAGGGTGTCATGATTTCTCCTTGTCTTGACACTGTTCGGCTTAGCAACCCTAATATGACATCTTATGTCATGTTTGAGAGGTCGATTTGCGCGCATCCCGTCTTTTGCAAATCTTGCTTTTGTTGCAGAACCGGGGTCGGCTGACCTCGGTCCAACTGGCCACGGAACTGGAGGTCACCCCGCGTACCATCCTGCGGGATGTGGATGCGATGACCGAGGCCGGTTTGCCGGTCATCGTGTTTCAGGGCAATCAGGGTGGGATCGAGCTGGGCTTCAACTATCGCACCCGCCTGACCGGCCTTGATCAGGATGAGGCCGAGGCGCTGGGTGTTTTGCTGGGCGCGGATCTGCCTGCGCTGGGCCAGCTTGGCATGGCGGATGCCGCAAGGCGGGCCAAGGCGAAGCTGGTTGAGAGCTTTCCCGACAAGGTGCGTGATGTGACGCAAGGGGCGATGGGTAAGTTCCGAATCGTGGCGGATGATCCGGGTAAGGACCCGCGCGTTGCGGCTTTTGCCGATGCGGTGCGGGATGGCCGGACCGTGCGGATCAGGGCGAACGGGGCGGATGCGCAAGTGGTGCATCCGGTTGCGATCAAGCTGTCGAAAGAGGGATGGGAGATCAACGACAGCCTATCCGGCGATGCCATTCCGCTTCATGACTGCGGCGACATAAACATCTCGGCGCATACGTTTAACTGAATATCCCGCCCGGCACCGCAGTGCGATGCCCTTTGTTCAGCTGTCCAGCCGCCCCAGCACGTCCAGCCCCTGCATGGCCAGAAAATGCAGGATGTCGATGAAAATCCAGTTCTCGGCCAGTTTATCCCCGTCCCGCCGATACATATCCACCACCCGCATCTCGGCTGGTTTACCTTCAGGCAGACCCATATAGCCGCCCGCATTGGTCACCGTCAGATTGGCCCAGCCGAAGAAACCGCCGAAATTCCCCTCGGCCAAACGGCAGATATGCCCGTTAAAAACACGATCCTTGATCTGGGTGCGGAACGGCCCCTGATGCTGTTCGACATAGCGATCAATCGTATAGGTGGCCCCGATCCCCTCTGGTCCCCACCAGATCATGTCGTCATGCCAGCATTGGGCCAGTTCTTCTTGTGGGGTGGCGTATCTCTGATGTGCGTTGATGTCGCCGATCATGGTGTTGATCAGGGCGAGCGTCTTGTCACCCATCGCCGGGTCCGCATCATCAAACAGCAGCCCGTCATGGGTGGCAGGGCCGGGCTGGACCAGATGCTTGCCGGTTTGCGGGGGCAGGGGGTATTGGCCCGCCTGCCGCATCAGGTGGATCAGATCGCAGAACAGGGCGGTTTCGACAATCTTGCCATCCACGACTTTGTTGAATTCGGCATAGCGCAGCATCGCGATGCGGCGGTTCGGTTTGATCCCCAGAAAGGGCGCATCAAAGAGACCCATCAGATGACCCATCGAGATCACCCAGACCGATTGAAACCCGTCAATTTCATTCCGGCCTGCGATAAAAATGTCCTGCCGCCGCTGTACCCGCGACATGGCGGTCAGGAAGGGTGACCAGAAACTATCCGCCACTGCCTGCGCCCCGTGTTGTTCGTAAAACGGATGCATGCCGCGCCAATGCCAGTCGGGACTGGTGCGTTCGGCCAGAACCGCCGCCACATTGTCAGGCGTGGCCTTGGCCAGCGCATCGTAATGGGCGCGCACCAGCGCCTTTTCAGCTTGGAAACTCATGCTTATCCCTTAACGGCCCCTGCGGTCAGGCCAGACACGATCTGACGCTGGAAGAACAGGATCATCACGAAAAGCGGTGCTGTGACTGATACAACCGCCGCCACCGCGAACATAACATTGCCCTTGGTCTGGGTGGTGCCCAGGAAGCTAAAGATCTTGGGGATCATCGTGTGGTTTTCCTTGGACAGCAGCATCGTGGTTGTGGCGAAATCATTGAAGGCCAGCAGGAAGGAAAACAGGCCGGTGGTGATCACGCCGGGCCACATGACCGGGATGATCACATGGCGAA
Source organism: uncultured Paracoccaceae bacterium (assembly GCA_947503925.1). Taxonomy (GTDB): domain Bacteria; phylum Pseudomonadota; class Alphaproteobacteria; order Rhodobacterales; family Rhodobacteraceae; genus Yoonia. The sequence continues at coordinate 18,723 of CANNFQ010000013.1, forward strand.
AGGCCTGAAAACGGGTGCAGCCATCAACCATGGCGCTTTCGTCCAGATCCTTGGGGATATTCTTGAAAAAGGAATGCAGCATCCACAGCGTGAAGGGCTGGTTGATCGCGACCAGTACGATGATGGTGGTCGAGAGATGCCCCCAGAGGTTCCATTCGAAAAACGGTAGCAGATAGCCAGAGACCAGCGTGATCGGGGGCATGGCCCGAAAGATCAGCGCGAATAGCAGCAGCCAGAACGCATAGCGATAGGTGGAGCGGGACAGGGCGTAACCCGCCAATGTCCCGCAGGTGAGTGAGATGGTCACGACGAAAAAGCAAACGATCACGGTGTTGAGTGCAGCGCGCCAGAATTCTTCCTGAATCCAGGCACCATAATAACCGTCCCCGGTAAAGGCGCCGCCGGTTTCAACACGGGTCAATGTGCCAAACAGCGAATTAGCCCAATCCGCCTTGGAAAAGAAATCACCTTCGACCTTGAACGACCCCCACAGCGTCCAGAGGAACGGGAAGGCGGCCATGATCAGCCAAAGCACCAGAAAACTGGTGGCGAGGAAACGGACGTTTAGCGGGCGGCGTGTTGCGACTGACATGGGTGATCCCTTACTTTTGCGTGCCGAAATCGCGCCAGGTGCGCACAAGGACGGGTGAAAGAAGCATGGCGACAAAGATGATCGTCAGCACCGAAGTGGCCGCAGCGGATGATAGCAACCGCGTCTCGCCCCCCAGATCATTGAAGATCGCATAGGAGAGTGACGTAGCATGGGCTGCCGCGCTGAAGCTGATGATCGGTTCAAAGACCCGAAAGTTATCCATCAGCTGGATCAGGGCGATAAAGGTGGTCAGGGGTGCCAGATGCGGCACCACGACATAGCGGATGCGTTCCCAGCGGCTGGCGCCGTCGATCATTGCGGCTTCCAGCGTGTCCTGGTTCACGGTTTGCAGCCCGGCATAATAGACGATGAAGGCGAAAGGGGCCGAATGCCAGACCCCATAGAACATCAGCATCGCCCACATCAGCGGGGTTGATGCCTTGACTGACAGGGACGGATCGCTGGCCAACCATTGCAGGCCGGTGCCCAGAATGCCCCGTGCGTCCACCATCCAGAAGATGATCAGCGATCCAACCAAAGGCGTCACGATCATCGGCAAAAGCGAGAAAAAGATCGTCGGTCCGCGCATCGCCCGCGCAACCGAATTGACGGCAATGGCGATAAAGAAACCAAGGATGATGGTCAGCGGGGTGACAATGGCGGTGTAGGTAATGGTGAACCCAAGCGCCTTGTAGAAGGGCAGGTTCATCAGGGTGCGGCCAAAATCAGGTAATCCGTCGGCGTTGATCCAGGCCTGTCCAACCTCACTGATGGCAAGGTGGTTGCGGTCTTTGTAGATATCCAGGCCCGCCCATTTGCCCAGTGGCTCTGCCTCTTCCAATGCGGCGGTGGCTTCCTGGTCGACGGTCGTGGCCTTTGTGCAGCCAAAGGGACCGCAATTTTCAACCTCGACAATCACCTGTTCATGTTTGGAATAAAGCGATTGGGTGACCACGGACACCAGGGGCAAAGCGATGAATAGGATCATCAGCAGCACGGATGGAAAAACAAACCAAAAGAATGTCTTATGCTTCATGACATGCGCCCCAGCTGTCGCGGAATTGGGAAAAGGTCCGAGGGGCGCGCGGCCCCTCGGAGAATGGCAACCTTACTGCAGGAAGCCGTTTTCTTTGGCCGCTGCTGTATAGGCGGCTTCGATATCGGCCAGCGTCTGTTCGGCGCTTTCGCTGCCTTGCAGAAAGTCGGCGATATTGTCACCCAGTGCGGTGTGCAGCAGGCCTTGATACGGCACCATCGGATAAGGGGTGGAGCCAGCGGCAACCGCGGCCAGCACGCCTTCGTTGACCGGGGCGGGTTCGAACCCTTCCATCAGCCAGACAGCTTGCGACATGGTTTCATCATTCAGGATGTCAGGGGATACGCCAGCGGCCATTGCAGTAAAGGTTGCAGCCGCGTCTTCATCGCTGACATTCTTGGCCACGGTCCAGCCGTCCCACCACAATGTGGTCGCTGGTGTGCCGCTGTCACCCACCATCAGCGGGCCGCCGACCTTGGTGTTTTCATAGACTTCCGGGGCGGACCCTTCGTCATCCATCAACACGCCGGTCCGGCTGCCCCACATGTTCATCAGGGCCACATTGCCCGCCTCCCATTCGGCGGATGTCGCGTTGCTGTCATGGGTCAGGTAGTCGGGGTTCATATATGCCGACAAGGCTTTCATCATTTCCAGCGCTTCGACGCCTTGGGCGTTGTTGATGCTGACCTGGGCTGATCCGGGCTCAAAGAACTGGCCGCCGGTGCCGATATACATGTTGGTGAATTCCTGGGCCAGGTTCCAACCCGCCGCATAGGCGCCACCAACAGGGTGTTCCATGATGCCTTCAGCGCGGATTTTTTCGGCTGCGGCAAGGACGTCCTCATAGGATGTGGGCACGTCTGCACCGATTTGTTCCAGCACGTCAGCGCGGTACACAAGGTGCTGCGCGTTGGCCATGAAAGCGACCGCCATGATCTTGCCATCCACGGTGATCAATTGCTGCTTTGGGATGTCTTGCCCATGGGCTGCGACCAGATCATCCAGCGGCTGAATGACGTCTTCGTTGATCAGGGCCACGATGGATGAATTGGCCACAATCGCGGTGGTGTATTCCGCCGGATTGCCGGTCATGCCAGCCACGTTGATCTTCTGGTGGTCGGCGGTCAGGTTTGCTTCGGCATCATCACCGGCGCAGGCCACAGCAGCGGCGGCAACTGTCTGGATTGCGGGGAATTCGTTACCGACGATGTTCAAACGACCTTCGGTGCAGCCGCCATGACCATCCGCCATCGCAGCCGTGGTGCCAAGCGCGGCAATCACAGTGCCCAGTGTCAATTTCTTCATAAGTGTCATATGCTTGTACTCTCCCAGTTGTATTTCCAGATTCCGGTGCAGAACCCGCGTTGCGACAATTTTTGCCGCGTGAATTTCAGCCACGACCGAATCGCGACCATTTTGCATACGTTTGCAATTTAACCTACAAACCACCACCTTGCGCAAGAAACTTTTCGAAAAATCTACTTTTCGTAAAGACAGAAAATTAGGGCTTGCTTGATTTGTGGAATCAGGCGAATGTTTTTTGCAAACGTATGCAAAGGGGGCGCGCATGGCCGAAATTCAGCTGCGCAATGTGACGAAACGCTGGGGGTCCTTCGTTGGCGTCAAGGAATTTGATCTGACCATCGCCGATCAGGAGTTTCTGGTACTGCTTGGCCCGTCCGGCTGCGGCAAGACCACAACGATGCGGATGATCGCGGGGCTAGAGGACGCATCGGGCGGTGATATCCTTGTCGATGGCAAAAGGATCAATGATCTGGACCCCAAGGATCGCGATGTTGCGATGGTGTTCCAGTCCTACGCGCTTTACCCAAACATGAATGTCTACGACAATATCCGCTTTCCGTTGAAGGTGCGTGGCGTCCCGCAATCGGAACATGATGATCGGGTCAAACGCGCCTCTGCCATGGTGGAATTGGACGAATTCCTGCATCGCAAACCCGCCGAACTGTCAGGTGGTCAGCGCCAGCGCGTTGCCTTGGCCCGTGCTGTTGTGCGCGAACCCAATGTGTTTTTGATGGATGAACCGTTGTCCAACCTTGATGCAAAGCTCCGGGTATCGACCCGGGCGCAGATCAAGAACCTCAGCCATGAGTTGAAGACTACAACCATCTATGTGACCCATGATCAGATCGAGGCGATGACGCTGGCCGACCGGGTAGTGGTGATGAACAAGGGGGTGGTGCAACAGGTCGGCACACCAACCGATATCTACGACCACCCCGCCAATACATTTGTCGCCGGCTTCATCGGCTCCCCTGCCATGAACCTGATGGACGGGGTGCTGGAAAACGGCACCTTCACGGCGCAAAATGTCATGATCCCGGGCCTGTCCACCAGCCATAATGGCCCGGTGACACTCGGCTTCCGGGCCGAAGATGCCAGCGTCGCCGAAGGGCAGGCCGAAGCAAATTCCAAGGTCTATTCGCTGGAGTTGCTGGGCGAAGCAACAATGGTCACGATGCGCGCCGGTGGCACGATCCTGTCGGTCAAGTCGGGCAAGGATTACCGGGTCGAAATTGACGATTCGGTCAGCGCCAATATCCCGGCCGAGATCTGCCATCTCTTTGATGCTGAAACCGGGGAACGCCTATGACGCATGACGCGCAATCGGCCGCCACCTTGGCCGCTGTCAAACGAATGGAAGACGGGCTCGCCGCAGGCGAGAATGACATGTACGCCTATTTCACCAAGGATTTCCTGTGGCGCGGCAATCAGGGCTGCGGCACCAAACAAGGGGTAGAGGCGTTCCGGCGCAACTGGCAATTACCCTTGCGGGCGGCGTTCAGCGACCGCGATTACAAGACCGAACAATTCCTGGCTGATGGCGAATGGGCCGCTTGTTTTGGCCATATTGAGGCGACGCATAGCGGCACCTTCATGAGCATTCCGGCAACCGGCAAGCGGGTAAAAATCCCCTACATGGATTTCTGGCGGGTCGAAGATGGGCGCATCGCCGATAACCCGGTTTCCGTCGATTTTGCATCCGTCATGGCACAATTGGGCGTCGATGTGTTTGGCGGCCATGGCTGGGAAAACTACGACAATGGCGCGGCAACACCTGCCACACCAGACTAACACCGTCCCGGACATGATCCGGGACCTCTAACAGACCTTTCGTTGAGGTCCCGGGTCAAACCCGGGACGCGGAGCGCTTAAAATGACCATCACCTACCTGAAATCTGGCAAACCCGAGGCTGAACGCGCCGAGGATGATGCAAAGGTCCGCAAGATCGTGGAAGATACGCTAGCCGATATCGGGGCCCGTGGTGACGCCGCCGTGCGCGACCTGTCCGAAAAATTCGACAAATATTCGCCGTCCAGCTTTCGTTTGTCACAATCAGAGATCGAAGCCGCCATGTCCAAAGTGTCGGCCCGCGACATGGAAGACATCAAATTCGCGCAGGATCAGATCCGCAATTTCGCGCAGGCGCAGCGGGCCTCAATGACGGATATAGAGGTTGAAACCATCCCCGGCGTCATCCTGGGGCATAAGAATATCCCCGTACAGTCCGTTGGCTGCTACGTGCCGGGGGGCAAGTTTCCGATGGTGGCCTCGGCGCATATGTCGGTCCTGACCGCGTCCGTGGCAGGCGTCCCACGCATCGTCGCCTCCGCCCCGCCACAAAATGGCGAACCGCATCCGGCCATCGTGGCGGCCATGCATTTGGGCGGCGCGCATGAAATTTACGTCCTCGGCGGGATGCAGGCCGTCGGTGCGATGGCACTGGGCACCGAAACGATTGATCCCGTGCATATGATCGTCGGCCCCGGCAACGCCTTTGTGGCCGAAGCCAAGCGGCAGCTTTTCGGGCGTGTGGGCATCGATCTGTTCGCAGGTCCAACGGAAACCATGGTGGTTGCTGATGATACGGTTGATGCGGAACTTTGCGCCACCGATCTGCTGGGGCAAGCCGAACATGGCTACAACTCACCAGCCGTGTTGTTGACCAACTCCGAAAAACTGGCGAAAGATACGCTGGCAGAGATTGACCGCATCCTCGACATCCTGCCCACCGCCGAAACGGCGCGCACCTCTTGGGAGGATTATGGCGAGGTGATTGTTTGCGACACATACGACGAAATGCTGCAAGTGGCCGATGATATCGCATCTGAACATGTGCAGGTGATGACGGATCGCGACGATTGGTTCCTTGAAAACATGACCTGTTACGGGGCGCTGTTCCTGGGTGCCCGCACCAATGTGGCCAACGGTGACAAGGTGATCGGCACCAACCACACGCTGCCGACCAAAAAGGCGGGCCGTTATACCGGGGGCCTCTGGGTCGGCAAATTCCTGAAAACCCACAGCTATCAAAAGGTGCTGACGGATGAGGCGGCGACGCTGGTCGGTGAATACGGTTCGCGCCTTTGCATGCTCGAAGGGTTTGTGGGCCATGCCGAACAATGCAATATCCGTGTGCGCCGCTACGGCGGCAAGAATGTGGCTTATGGGACAGCGGCGGAATAGAACAAAGACGATGCTATCATTTTGCCAAAAATACTCCCGCCGGAGGCGTCTGACATCGCGACCAGGAACAGCCCTATGACATTACCAAGCACACCGACCTTCCAACTCACGGGGAAGCGCGCATTGGTTGCAGGCGCGTCATCGGGCATCGGACTGGGCTGCGCCGTGGCGCTGGGCGAGGCGGGGGCAGGGGTGACGCTAGCGGCCCGCAACATCGACAAATTGCAAGGTGCTGTCGATCAGATGACCGATGCGGGCATGAAGGCAGAGGCGCTGCAATTGGATGTGGCCAACGTCGCCGCGACAGAGGCGGCGGTCGCTGCCGCAGGCCCGTTCGACATCCTTGTCAATTCTGCCGGTCTGGCCATCCACAGCCCCGCGACCGAAACAACCGAAGCGGACTTTGACGCGGTTGCCGATCTGAACATCAAAGGCGCCTATTTCCTGACCCGGGCCGTGGCCAAGGGGCTGATTGCCGCTGGCAAGCCCGGCAGCCTGATCAATATTTCCAGCCAGATGGCCTTTGTCGGCGGCATCGACAGGGGCGTCTATTGTGCGACCAAACACGCCGTCGAAGGATTCACCAAGGCCATGGCCATCGAATGGGCGCAGCACAATATCCGGGTCAATACGCTCTGCCCGACCTTCATCCGCACCCCCCTGACCGAACAGACCTTCAGCAACCCTGACCGGGTGAAATGGATCACCGAAAAGATCAAACTGGGCCGGGTCGGTGAGGTCAGCGATATCATGGGGCCGGTTGTCTATCTGGCCTCAGACGCCGCGGCACTGATGACAGGTACCCACATGCTGATTGATGGCGGCTGGACGGCGGATTGATGGAAAAGGTGACGTCCCTGCAAGTGGCCCAACGCGCCGGGGTCAGCCAATCGGCGGTCAGCCGGGTGTTCACGCCGGGGGCATCGGCCAGCGCCAAGACGGTCGAAAAGGTGCGCAAGGCCGCCGAAGAACTGGGCTATCGCCCCAATATGATGGCGCGCGCGATGATCACCGGCAAAAGCCGGATCATCGGGCTGGTCGTCGCCTATCTGGACAATCAATTCTATCCGCTTGCGATGGAACGGCTGTCCAATGCGTTGCAGGAACAGGGCTATCACATCCTTGTTTTTACGGCTGATAACAGTCGGGGCAATGTCGAAGAGGTGATGAAAGAACTGCTGGATTATCAGGTTGACGGGATCGTCACGGCCTCTGTTGGCATGACCAACGACCTGACGGATCGCTGTGCGGCTGCGGGCATTCCGGTGGTGATGTTCAATCGGGGGCAGGATGGGGATCATGTATCCTCGGTCACCTCGGCCAATGTTGCAGGCGGGCGTAAGGTGGCGGAATTCCTGCTGTCCTGCGGGCACAAAAGCATTGCGCATATCAGCGGTTGGCAAGGGTCATCGACGGGGCGCGACCGGCAGCAAGGGTTTTGCGATGCGCTGGCGGCTGGCGGGGTGACCCCGCAGGTCATCGACGGAATGTATGACCGGGACACGGCGTCGGCAGCGACCCGGCAATTGATGGGCACGGACACCCCGCCGGATGCGATTTTTGTCGGCAACGATCACATGGCCTTTGCCGTCATGGACACGCTACGCGTCGAACTGGGGCTGCGGGTGCCGGATGACGTGGCCGTCGTGGGCTATGATGATGTGCCGCTGGCGGCCTGGGCCGCCTATGACCTGACCACCATGCGCCAGCCGGTCAACCGGATGGTCGATGCAACGGTCAGCACGCTGCTGACGCGGATCAATGATCCCGCAACCCCCGCCCGCCGGATCGAAATCGAAAGCCCGCTGATCCAGCGCGGCAGCACCAAAGGACCAATCGCATGAAGGGTTTCAACCCCAAATGGAAAGACTTCCCCGACTATATCATCGGGATCACCAAGGAGATTTGGGAAGATCGCGGCATTGGCACGCTGAACCATTACTACGCCCCCGACATTCCAGTGCGCACGCCAATGGGGGTCGGCACAGGCAATCAGGCGGTCATCGCGTCCACCATGGCAACCTGTCACGAATTCCCGGATCGGGAACTGCTGGGCGAGGATGTGATCTGGTCCGGCAATGACGATACCGGCTACCTGTCTTCGCACCGGTTGTTGACCAAGGCGACCCATTCGGCCGATGGGCAATTCGGGCCCGCGACAGGCAAGCACTGGCAGGTCTATGTGATCGCCGATTGCGCGGCCAAGGAAGATGTCATTTATGATGAATGGCTGGTGCGGGACTATGGCGGGATCGTCCGGCAGCTGGGGATGGATCCGCGCGAATACGCGGCAGGTCTGATCGAACGCGAGGGCGGGCCAGACAATTGCGGCAAACCCTTTACCCCGGCAATTGATATCGCGGGCGATTATACGGCGACGGGCAATGATAATGCGTGGGGGCAGCGCTATGCCGATACGCTGACCCGGATCATGAACCATGATTTTACCCATATCCGCGAAAGCTATGACCGGGCGGCGATCGGCGAATATGCCGGGGCCAAACGGGTCACGGGCTGGGATGGTGTGCTGGCTTTCTGGGTCGGGCTGCGGTCGTCCTTTCCGCATGCGGAGTTCAAGATCCACCACCAGATCGGGATGGATGCCGATATGCTGTCACCCCGCGCTGCGGTCCGCTGGTCGCTCGACGGGGTGCATGATGGTTGGGGCAGTTTTGGCGCACCCACCGGGGCAAAGGTGCATGTGATGGGCATGTGCCATGCAGAGTTCGGGCCATACGGGACGGATGGCGTGGGGCTGCGCCGTGAATTTGCACTTTATGACGAAATCGCCATTTGGAAACAGATTTTGATGCAAGCGTAAGCGCGTCCCGGGCTTGACCCGGGACCTCAGCCAGCAGGAAACCAAGAGGTCCCGGATCAGGTCCGGGACGGCGTAAGGAAAAGAAGATGACACCGCAAGAGATGGAACACCGCATCGTCCGCTATGGCGATCTGCAACCCTGCAAAACCGCCTTTATCGACGCGCATACGCCGGGATCGGACCAAAAGGAAAATTTCACGATCATTGGCGGGGGTGTGTCCGAAAGCCCCGATCAGCATGTCCATCTCGGTATCCCGCACGGGTTCAATATCGGGGCCGCAGGCCAGCCGCCGAAATGCCGCAACTCCCTGCATTCGCATCGCACGGCAGAGGTGTTTTTCGTGCTCAAGGGCCGCTGGCGGTTTTTCTGGGGCCGGCATGGTGATGCGGGCGAGGTGGTGCTGGAGGAAGGCGATATCTTTAACATCCCCACCGGTATCTTCCGGGGGTTTGAAAATATCGGCACCGATTACGGGATGATCATGGCGATCCTTGGTGGCGATGACGCGGGGGGTGGTGTGATCTGGGCGCCGCAGGTGATCAGTGATGCGACCGATCACGGGCTGGTGCTTGGTGACAATGGCAAGCTTTACGACAGCAAAAAAAGCCAGACCCTGCCCGATGGCGTGGCCCCGATGCCGCTGCTGACAGATGATGAATTGAAAACCTATCCCGAACTGGCAGCCAGCGATGTGGTTCCTGGTTACGTCGCCCGCTATTGGGACCTGATGGCGATGGCCGACAAAGACCCGGTGGTGGTGATTGGCGAAAATGGCCTGTTGCGCGACAAGCCGGGGTTCGAAGTTGCCTTGATGAACCGCGCCTCCGCATCCGAGGCGATGCATGCCCATGATCACCCATCCGTTCTGATGCCGATGCGCGGCCATTGGCGGATCAGTTGGGATGGCGGTGCCGCCACGCTGGCCCCCGGCGACACGATGTCTGTGCCGGAAGGCTTGATGCATAATGCCGTCCCGTCGATGACCGGCGAGGCGAGCCTGTATCACGTCGTGGCCACGGGCGATCCCGCCGGGGCGACCTGGACAGGTTAAACGTTAACGCAGACACCGCGCGATGGGGTCCGACGTTTTGCCGACGTCCCGCCGACGCGCTGCCGACAGGAAGGAAATGCCAAATGGCCAAAGTCTTAACAACACACACAGGGTCATTGCCCCGCACGCAAGAGGTGGTCGATTTCATCTTCGCCCGCGAAAATTGCGAGGCCTATGATCAGGCCGCATTTGATGCGGCAATGACTGCTGCGGTGTCAGAAACCGTTAGAAAACAAGTGGATGCAGGTATTGATATCGTCAGCGATGGCGAGACATCCAAGATCAGCTACGCCACCTATGTCAAGGATCGCTATACCGGTTTCGACGGTGACAGCCCACGCAACGCGCCTGCCGACCTCAAGCAATTTCCCAGCTTTCTCAAACGCTTGGCCGATGATGGCGGCACCCCGCAATATGCAAGGCCGATGTGCGTGGGCGAGGTGACATCAAAAGGCCAGGGCGAGCTGGAAAAGGATATCGCCAACCTCAAATCCGCAATGGCCGACCATGGGGCGGAACGTGGTTTCATGAATGCGGCCTCACCTGGCGTGATCTCATTGTTTTTGCAGAATGATTTCTACAAAACGCGCGAGGCTTATCTGGCCGCTTTGGCTGATGCGATGAAGGCGGAATATGAGACAATCGTGGCCTCTGGCCTTGATCTGCAACTGGATTGTCCTGACCTCGCACTGTCGCGTCACATGTTGTTTAACGATTTGTCGGATGATGAATTTCTAAAAATCGCGGCGTCCCATGTGGAGGCTTTGAACCACGCATTGTCAGATGTGCCTGCCGAAAAGGTGCGCGTGCATATCTGTTGGGGTAATTACGAGGGGCCGCATGTCTGCGACATTCCCATGTCCAAGATGTTTGATACGCTGATGTCGACCAAATCGCGCTATGTGTTGTTTGAAACATCAAATCCACGCCACGGCCATGAATGGACCGTTTTCCGGGACCGTGCGGGCGATATACCGGATGGTAAGGTTTTGGTTCCCGGCGTGGTCGATACCACGACAAATTTTGTGGAACATCCTGAACTTGTCGCGCAACGCATTGAAAGATTTGTGGATATCGTCGGGTCTGACCGCGTGGTTGCTGGGTCTGATTGCGGTTTTGGTACTTTCGCGGGCTTTGGTGCCGTCGATCCCGCCATCGCCTATGCCAAGCTGGGCGCATTGGCTGAAGGGGCCACAATCGCCGCACAATAGACGGTTGGACCGGACGGGTTTTTGGCCCATGTAAGGCATGGATCAAAAGGATGCCTGCGAATGCTGAACCCGGTCACCGACGCCTTTGAAGCCCAACTCCGGGCGGTATTGCCCGCCGCCGCGTTCAAAGAGGATGACACACCCTACCTGACCGAACCGCGCGGGCGCTGGGCAGGGCAGGGTTTGGTGGTCGCACCAGGGTCAACGCAAGAGGTTGCGACCGTGGTCAAAGCCTGCGCCGCTGCCCGGATCGGCATCGTTCCCTATAGTGGCGGCACCGGGCTGGTCGGCGGGCAGTTGATGCCGGACGGCCCTGTACCGGTGGTGTTGTCATTGGAACGGATGAACCGCATCCGTGATGTCTATCCCACTGAAAACGTTATGGTTTGTGATGCTGGCGTGATCTTGGCCGATGTGCAGAAGGCCGCGAAGGATGTGGGACGGTTGTTTCCCCTTTCGTTGGCGTCCGAAGGGTCAGCGCGGATTGGGGGGCTGCTGTCAACCAATGCGGGTGGGGTCAATGTGCTGCGTTATGGGAATGCCCGCGCGCAATGTCTGGGGCTGGAGGTCGTGCGCCCTGACGGCACGATCTGGCACGGGCTGACGCGCTTACGCAAGGACAATACCGGCTATGATCTGCGCAATCTGATGATCGGGGCCGAAGGCACGCTGGGCATCATCACAGGGGCCGCGTTGAAACTGGCCCCGCAACCGGCAGAGATCGGGGCGGCGATAATGGTTGTGCCGTCGCCCGATGCGGCGCTGGACCTGCTGGCCTTGGCAGGCGAACGGATAGGAGATGGCATTTCCGCTTTTGAGATCATGCATCGCCAGGGGCTTGATTTTCTAGTCGAAACCGGGCTGGAAATAAAAGAGCCCTTTGAAGTTACCCCGGAATGGTGCGTGCTGATTGATGTCGGATTGCCCACGGGCCTGGCCCCCGATGCGGCGCTCGAGGGGCTGTTCGTGGCGGCATCTGAAAAGGGGTTGGTGACCGATGGTGTGGTTGCCCAAAGCCTGACGCAGCGCGACGCGTTCTGGCATATCCGCGAAAGCATCCCCGAGGCGAACCGTCGGATCGGATCAATCAGTTCGCATGATATTTCTGTTCCGCTTAGCGCGATCCCGGCCTTTATCGAAAAAGGGGCCAGGGTTCTGGCTGATATCGGTGCATTTCGCATCAACTGTTTTGGCCATCTCGGCGATGGCAATCTGCATTACAATGTCTTTCCTATGCCCGGCAAAAGCCGTGATGATCACAAGGTTGAACGCCCGCTGATCAAAAAGGCGGTGCATGATCTGGTGCATGCGATGGACGGCTCTGTCAGTGCAGAACATGGTTTGGGGCGGCTGAAAGTGGACGATCTGGAACGCTATGGTGATCCCGCCAAACTGGCCATGCTGCGCAGTATCAAGGATGCGCTGGACCCGGTAGGCATCATGAACCCCGGTGCCGTTTTGCGGCGGGGCGATTGAGCCACGCTATCTTTTTGCGTGTGAATATGCTAACCCCGCCCAAAGTCATTTGATTAAAGGACCGGACGGGTGAAGGCTCGATTTGTTCCGGTGCGATATTTTTTTATCGCGCTTGTGCCGATACTTATCTTCTATCTTGACGCCGTGATCACGGATCATTTCCTGACGGCTGAATTGCCTGTGGGTCCTGAGATCCTGAGCGACGACCCAGCCTGGCTGGAAACCATCGGACGGTACCGGTTTCTGGGTGCGACCTGGTTTTTTGCTGCCTTGGCGTTGATGGTTTTTGCGATGGTGTTGTGGGATTTGATGCAACCGACGGCACCCCAGACCCGTATCGCCGCAGCGGTCGTTCTTGTCCTGATCTTTGTGCTCGCCATGTCGCCTACCGTTGATTATGCGCTGAACCCGGACGCGCTGCGCAATTATGACCGTCTGGGTGGCGCGCTGTTCGAGGCTGCATTGGGGCGCGGGTCTCTCCCTGGTTGCGAAACGCCGGATGACAGCTGGCTTTTGGGTATTTGCGGCGACAACCCGATGATTTCGCTACTGAACCGCATGATGGATGTGGTCAACTTCTTTGCTGGGCTGGGTGTGGGTGGATTGGTCGTCGGCATGGTTTTGTGCCTTGAGGCGCAACGAACCGACGGGCTGGAAAGCCAGGCCGTGCAATTGCAACGCAATTTGCACCGGATGCGGCGGCAACTTTACCTGTCGGGATTGGTGCTGACCTTCGGCATCTTCTTTGCCACAAGTTGGATGCGCTGGCCGCTGCCAATGGTGGCAGAGGCGCATGAAGATGCCTATGCGTCGGTGATATCGGCGGCGTCACTTTACACGGGTATTTATTTTTCGCTGCTGATCCTCAGTTTCTATCTGCCCGTCGCGGTGATCCTGGAAGGACGCAGGCGACATTTGATCCGGGTGGCGGAACAGGAGGCAACGCTGGTGGATGCCAAGACAAGGCTGGAATGGATCAAATCACATGGGCTGTTAAGCGAACCGGCTGATGTTTATAAATCCGCCTTTGCACTGGCGGCCCCGATCCTTGCAGCATTTGCGGGTAACGTGCCGCTTGCGATCTAGGGGCGCGGGCGGAAAAATCTGCGCGGCAGATTTTTCGGGTTATGACGGGGGCGAGCAATGCGTCCCTGGGGTGCGACATCAAAAAATCTGTGACAGATTTTTTCGCGTCAATCACCATCGAATGCGCATAAGGCATGCACATTCATATCCAGCGCTTCCAGCTTTTTGCGCCCGCCCAAATCGGGCAGGTCGATGATGAAAGCGCAGCCCATCACCTCGGCCCCCATCCGTTCGATCAGCTTGATCCCCGCCTCTGCCGTGCCGCCCGTGGCCAGAAGGTCATCAACCAACAGGATCTTCTCACCCGCCTGTAGCGCGTCGTCATGCACTTCCATGATCGCCTCACCATATTCCAGCGTATAGCTTTGTTCGATGGTTTTCCCCGGCAGTTTGCCTTTCTTGCGAATCGGCACGAAACCGACAGAGAGTTGATGCGCAATCGCCCCGCCAAGGATGAAGCCGCGTGCTTCCAGCCCGACAACCTTGTCGATGGGCTGGCCCGCATAGGGGTGGAGCAATTGATCGATGGCAATCCGAAACCCGCGCGGATCGCTAAAGAGCGTGGTTACATCCCGGAACATGATCCCCTCATGTGGGAAATCGGGAATTGTGCGGATGTAGTCTTGGACAGTTTTCATGGATTACCTTTTAAAGAACGCGGCCAGCAATGGCGTCGAGTTTGGAGATCAGGGTGGGGTCCCGTTTGTCGGGGGCGGTCATCAGCGCATATTCCAGCGCCCTGTCGCAACCATGCGGGCAAGGCGCGCGGTCCGGACCAAGCAGGGCGGGCAGGCGGCTGACAAGGTCTTGCGCCTTGGTCCCGTTGCCTTGCAGCGTTTTGATCACGTCGCTGACATCCACAGCCCCGTGATCGGGGTGCCAGCTGTCATAATCGGTGACCATGGCGATGGAGGCGTAGCAAATCTCGGCCTCGCGGGCGAGTTTCGCCTCGGGCATGTTGGTCATGCCGATCACGTGACAACCCCATTCGCGGTAAAGCTTGCTTTCGGCCTGTGATGAAAATTGCGGACCTTCCATGGCCAGATAAGTTGCGCCCCGACGCACGGTAATCCCGGCGTCGCGCCCTGCCGTTTCGCAGGCATCTGACAGCCGTTCACAAGTCGGATGGGCGACGCTGACATGGGCCACACAGCCGGTCCCGAAGAATGATTTCTCGCGGGCAAACGTCCGGTCGATGAATTGATCGACAATAACGAAATCACCCGGCGCCATGTTTTCGCGAAATGATCCACAGGCGCTGACGCTGATGATATCGGTGACACCCAGCCGCTTCATCGCGTCGATATTCGCGCGGTAGGGCACTGTTGTTGGTGAATGCACATGCCCACGCCCGTGCCGGGGCAGGAATGCCATCGGAACGCCTTGCAGTACCCCGGTCAGGATATCGTCGGATGGCGTGCCCCATGGGCTGTCGACGCTGACCCATGCGGGGTCTTGCAACCTATCCATGTTGTAAATGCCCGATCCGCCGATAATACCGATTTTGGTTTGCATGGGTTACCTCGTCTTAACCAACATCAAGGACACTGGAGCGGAATGAAGGAAAAGTGAACCCTGCGTTCCGTGCCGATGCTGCAACAGGGGTGTTGGTGTCATTTGGTGGGGGTGACAAGTGTGGATTGGTCGTTTAGGGCAGCGCTAACAATTCCCCCGTTGACAGGAACTCTTATGGCCCGCGCACTCTTGGCGAGTTTCGCTGAAAATCTTTCGCTTCGCGATCCTGATGCACCGCTGACGCCCGGGCAATTGCGGGTCGAGGTGTTGTCAGGTCTGACAGTGGCCCTTGCGCTGGTGCCGGAGGCAGTCGCCTTTGCCTTTGTTGCCGGCGTCGAACCCTTGGTCGGGCTTTACGCCGCCTTTATCGTTGGGTTGATCACGGCGATCTTTGGCGGGCGGCCCGGCATGATATCGGGTGCGACCGGCGCTTTGGCTGTGGTGATGGTCAGCCTTGTCGCACAGCATGGTGTGGAATATCTGTTTGCGACTGTCGTTCTGATGGGGCTGATCCAGCTTGTTGTCGGCATCATGCGCTGGGGCAAGTTTATTCGGCTTGTACCACATCCGGTGATGCTGGGTTTTGTAAACGGGCTGGCGATCGTTATTTTTCTGGCCCAGTTGGGTCAGTTTCAGGTGCCCGGATCGGCCCATGGCGGTGGCGGGCATGGCATGGCCAATGGTGAATGGCTGACTGGTGTGCCACTTTATTTGATGCTGGGGCTGGTGGGGCTGACTATGCTGATCATCTGGGCGATGCCCAAGATCACGAACGCCGTGCCAGCGCCGCTGGCGGGTATCGCGATTGTTGCAGCAATTGTGATTGGCTTTGGCCTAGATGTGCCGCTGGTTGGTGATCTGGCCAGTATCGAAGGCGGTTTGCCACCTTTCCATATCCCCGCCGTTCCCCTGAATTGGGAAACCTTTGAAATCATTTTGCCTTACGCCCTGATCCTGGCGGCGATTGGCCTGATCGAAAGTCTGCTGACCCTCAACCTTGTTGGCGAAATGACGGGCAAGCGTGGCGGGGCCAGTAAGGAATGCCTGGCACAGGGGGCTGCCAATACCGTCACTGGTTTCTTCGGTGGTATGGGCGGTTGCGCGATGATCGGCCAGTCGATGATCAACGTAAAATCGGGCGGTCGTACACGGGTGGCAGGGATCGCGGCCGCCATGTTCCTGTTGGGCTTTATCCTGTTTGCCAGCGGGTTGATTGAACAGATTCCGCTAGCCGCCCTTGTCGGTGTGATGTTCATGGTGGTAATCGGGACCTTCGCCTGGAACTCCTTGCGGATCCTGCGCAAGGTGCCCCGCACAGATGCGTTTGTGACCATTCTGGTGACGATTGTCACCGTGGCGACCGATTTGGCGACGGCCGTTGTCGTTGGTGTGATCGTCTCAGCGCTCGCCTATGCTTGGAGCAATGCAACCCGCATTCACGCCATCAAGCGTGAAAGCCGGACAGAGGCTGGTGCGCAAGTTTATGAAATCCAAGGGCCGCTTTTCTTTGGCTCCGCTGACGGGTTCATGGAAATCTTTGATGTTGCAAGCGACCCCGACGTCGTGATTGTGGATTTTGCGGCCAGTCGTGTGGCTGACCAATCCGCGCTGCAAGCGATCGAGGCCGTAGCACAGAGATATGAGGAAGCAGGCAAGGTTATCCAACTGCGTCACCTGAGCCGCGATTGCCATGAATTGCTGTCAAAAGCCGGGCATTTGATGGTCGATAGTGATGATGACCCTGATTACGAGCTGGCGGTCGACTATAGCGTAAAAACGGGGATCATCGGCGGCCACTGATCCTTGAACTGGAGCATGCGCGAACTTAATTCTACGCTGCGTCCGGCAGGCCAACGGCGCGGCAGATCGTTGAAGGTTTTGGCCCCGGATTGATCACCGATGTTGGTTGATGTCCTTTTTGTCCTTGGCGGCTTGACCGCACTTGTTTTTGGCGGTGACGCCTTGGTGCGCGGGTCCGTGGCGGTTGCCACCCGGGCGGGTCTGTCGCCATTGGTGATTGGCTTGACGTTGGTGGGGTTTGGCACCTCTGTGCCGGAACTGATGACAAGTCTCATTGCCGCCTTCGATGGTTTGCCGGGCATCGCGCTGGGCAATGTGGTGGGCAGCAATATCGCCAATATCCTTTTGATTTTGGGCCTATCGGCGGTGATCGCCCCGGTTGTAGCGGCGGCGATCAAGGGGCCCGACGGCTGGGTCATGTTGGGGGTGACGGCACTTTGTGTTGGGCTGATGCTGATGGGTCAGGTGGGTCGGGGCGCTGGTCTGTTCTGCGTGGTGCTTCTGCTGACCTATCTGTTTGTCACCCTGCGTCAGGGTGGGGGGGCACCGGTGATAGCGGACATTGCGGAAAATCGGCCGCTTTGGATGGGCTTCGCGCTGTTTCTTGTCGGATTGGCGGGTGTGGTTCTGGGGGCCAAGCTGCTGGTTGACGGGGCAAGTGCGATTGCCGCCGCTTTCAATGTCTCGAACGCGGTTATCGGCTTGACAGTTGTCGCTGCGGGTACGTCGTTGCCAGAGCTGGCGACATCGGTCATCGCCGCCCGCAAAGGGCAGGGTGAGATGGCGGTTGGCAATGTCATTGGTTCCAACATCTTTAACGTGCTGGGTATTCTGGGCATCACGGCCGTTGTGCATCCGCTGGCCGTGCCGGCGGATATGCTGGGGCTGAACCTGTGGGTGTTGCTCGGCGCCGCAGTGACACCGTTGGTGGCCATAATGGCCTTTGGCCGGATCAGCCGATCCGCTGGTCTGGCCATGGTGCTGGGCTACGCCGCCTATACCGCGCTGCTAGTCATCCGGGCGTTGTAGGCTGAACACTTCGCGGATCACCGAATAATCGCGATATCCTAGGCGGGTGAGCGGGTTGAATGTGGTGACATCGAACTTTCCATCCACGATGCAATTGTCGCGCATATGGATCCCGGTCACTTCGCCGAATACGGTGAAATTTGCTTCACCCGGCAGTTGCACGATCTGGGTCAGTTTACATTCCAGTGTGGCGGGTGCGTTTGCCACGCGCGGGCAGTTGATGGTTTCGCATTCCAGTTTTTCAACGCCCGCAAGTGCGAATTCATCCGTTCCCCGTTCCCACGGGCCGGAGGTTTTATTCATGATGTCGCGTGCCGTGTATTCCACGATATTGACGGCAAAGACGCCGGTGTCGCGGATATTGCTGACGCTGTCCTTGGTGCCGTCCCGGTCAGGTTTTGCACTGGTTGAGGCGAACATGACCTGTGGCGGTACATATGCCACGGCGTTGAAAAACGAATAGGGTGCCAGATTGTCCCGCCCATCGGTCCCGCGTGTCGCGATCCAGCCAATGGGTCGGGGTGAGATCAACGCGTTGAATGGGTTATGCGGCAACCCATGGCCATTTTTGGGTTCGTAAAACATCGGGCGACCTTTTCGTTCGGTTTGCCAAGGGGTAGCGTCCGTTTGAAGCTTTGGCCAGACGAAAGACAGCATGCAGCAGACGGCAATGACCCTGGCCGAGGAAACGGCGGATGACTGGTGGGAGGTTGAGGCGCTTTATGACCTTTGCTTTGCTCCGGGCCGGTCGGCTTTGTCATCCTATCGGTTGCGCGACAACGTGGATCCCATTGCGCCGCTTTGCCTGACGGCGCGGGATCCTGATGGTGTTTTGGCGGGTGGTGTGCGTAACTGGCCCGTCCGCGTGGGCGACGCATTGACGGTGTTATTGGGACCGATAGCAGTACACCCGACGCGGCAGGGTGAAGGGCTGGCCGCGCTTTTGATGTGGCAATGCATTGACACCGCGCGCGGGGCAGGTTGGGATCGGATCATGTTGGTGGGCGATGCACCCTATTACGGGCGTTTCGGGTTTGCGCGGCTGGATGGCGTCACCATGCCGCCGCCCACGAACCCTGCGCGGGTTCTTGGGTTGGCGTTGAAGGATGGCGCCTGGGATGGTGTTACCGGGCCTGTCACCGCACTGCATGATTGAAATCAAGGGATCCCGTGCCCATTTATCAGAAATGGATGATCAAGACCTTGACCTGAAAGAGATTAACCCCGCCGACCCGCCGCAACCGTTGACTGATGCGGCAAAGGCCGAAATCACAGCCATTGCCGAGCGTCAGAGCAGGGCAAATGGCATGTTGATGAAGGCGATTAATTTTGTTGGTGGACAGGTTGAGGACGGGCTGAAAGTGCTGCCGAAATCCGTCCGGTCCCAGCTGGATGATGTGGCACGCAAGGCGCTGCAACAAAGCTACGAAATGGCGAGCAAATCGCGCGGCGGCATGGGTGAAAAGATCGGCTCTGACGGGTTTCACAAGGCGCTGGGCGCCGTGTCAGGTGCCGTTGGTGGCATTGGTGGATTGCCGACAGCATTGGCCGAATTACCCGTTGCCACAACGCTAATTTTTCGCGCCGTGCAGAGTGTTGCCGCGACCCACGGTGAAGACCCGCTGTCAGAGGAAACCCGGATGCAATGTCTGGCGGTTTTTGGTGCCGGAGGGCCGGGCGCGCAGGATGACGGTGTTGATACCTCCTTCATTGGTGCGCGGTTGAGCATTTCAGGCGCTGCCGTAAACGGTTTGATCCGCAAGGTCGCGCCCAAATTCGCAATGATCCTGTCGCAGAAACTGGCCGCCAAGGCTGTGCCTGTGCTGGGGGCCGCTGCCGGGGCGGGTACGAATTATGCCTTCCTTGATTACTACGTATCCATCGCACATGTGCATTTCGGTCTGCGCAAGCTGACCCGCAGCCATGGTGAAAAGGCCGTCACAGACGCATTTCACGACGCGTTAATGGCCGCGAAAACCCGTCAGACCTGATAGACCAGCCAATCGGCGACTGCGCGGCGCACGGATTGGTCGCCATTTGCGATGGCTTTGTCCATCACGGCCTTCACTTCTGTCAGGTCGACCCGGCGCAACAGGTGCTTCACCGGCCCGATGGAGGCCGGACGCATCGACAGCGACCGCAGGCCGAGGGCTGCGAAACACAAGGCCTCGACGGGGCGGCCCGCATCCTCACCACAAAATGACACAGGCGTCTTGCTATCGGCACAGCGTTTGATCACCTGTTCGATGAATGACAGGAAACTGACATCCAGCGTATCGTAACGCCTCCGCACCCGTTCATTTTCGCGATCGGCTGCAAAAAAGAACTGTTTGAGGTCGTTGCCCCCGATCGAGATGAAATCGACCTCTTCGAAGAACGCATCGGGCGCAAAGGCCAGAGATGGCGTCTCCAGCATTGCCCCGATTTCCATTTCGGATGGCAATGGGTGACCCAGCTTTGTCTCGCGCGCGACGGCCTTGGCCATCTCTGCCTTGGCCGCCTGAAATTCGCGCATTTGTGTGATAAAGGGAAACATGACTGCCAGCGGCTGACCATCGGCGGCGCGCAAAAGCGCCTGCAACTGCATCCGCAACACGCCCGGTTTGTCCAGACCAACCCGGATCGCCCGCCAGCCCATGGCCGGGTTGGGTTCGTCATTGGGTTTCATATAGGGCAGCACCTTATCGGACCCGATGTCCAGCGTTCGAAACGCGACCCTTTTGCCACCGGCGGCATTCAGCACCCGGGAATAGAGCGCGGATAGCTCTGCCCGTCGTGGCATCTGGTTGCGGATCAGGAATTGCAGTTCGGTGCGGAACAGGCCCACGCCTTCGGCACCTGACCCCGCCAACGATGGCAGGTCAGCGATTAGCCCCGCATTCATCTGCAATGAGATACGCGCCCCGCATTTTGTCTCGGCGGGTAGATCACGAATCGAGGCATAGCGTTCCTGCGCACGCGTCTGCATCGCCAGTTTGTCGCGAAAGGCCGCATGCACCGTTTCATCAGGGCGCAAATGCGCGATCCCCTGTTCCCCATCGACAAGGATCGTATCGCCGTTCAATGCCTCTGCCGTGACGCCCTTGGCATTGATCACCAGCGGGATCGCCCAGGCGCGGGCAACGATGGTGGCGTGGCTGCCGACGGATCCTTCCTCCAGAACAATGCCTTTCAGCGCTTTGCCATATTCCAGCAACTCGCCGGGGCCGATATTGCGGGCCACGAGGATCGGGTTGTCGGGCATGTCAGCACGCGCATCGGCCCCTTGCCCGGTCAGAATACGTAGGAGCCGGTTCGACAAGTCGTCCAGATCATGCAGCCGTTCGCGCAGGTAAGGGTCGCCTGATTTCGAAAGGCGAGTCCGGGCTAGCGATTGTTCCTTTTCAACCGCCGCTTCGGCAGACAGACCGTTTTCAACATCGGCCTTCATCCGGCGCATCCAGCCCGGCGAATTGGCAAACATCCGATAAGCCTCAAGCACCTGAACTTGTTCCGGGTCCACAGACCGCGCGCCGGTTAGCATGTTGTCGACCGATTTGCGCAACTCCTCGATTGCGACGTGCAGGCGGTCATGTTCCTTTGCGGGGTCATCGGCAATCGGGTTGGTGACGACAACCCGTGGTTCATGCAGGAATACCTTTCCTTCGCTGGCGCCTTCCTGTGCCACCGACCCTTTCAACATAACGGGTTGCTGATGGCGGGCGGATAGGGCGGCACCTTCGCCGACAAATGCGCCCAACTCTGTCATTTCGGCGATGACCATGGCCACGATTTCCAGCGCATAGACCTCGTCTAACGTCAGTTCACGCTCTGTCTTTGTTTGCACCACCAGCACGCCAAGGGATTCCCCAAGCCGTTGGATCGGCACACCGCAAAAGGACGAAAACCGTTCCTCGCCCGTTTCGGGCATGTAGCGGAAGCCCTTTTCAGCAGGGGCATCGGCGGTGTTGATGACCGTGCCACTTTTGGCGGTGCGCCCAACCAGACCTTCGCCAAGACGCATCCGGGTTTGGTGGACTGAGTCCTGTTCAAGGCCCTGCGTCGCGCAAAGTTCCAGCGTTTCATCGTCGCGGAACAGGTAGATGGAGCAGACCTCTGCCCGCATTGAATTGGCGATCAGGTCAACGACCTTGTTCAGCCGCGCCTGCCCTTCACTATCGCTGGCAAGCGCCTCGCGTAGGCGACCCAAAAGCTTGCGGCTTTCTGTTTCCAAACGATGTGGCATTAGCCCCCCAAGTGCAGTCCGACGTCAGAGCGATCTGCAACAAAACCTGCCACACAGGTTTCGCGGATGCCGCCCTAGGTCATGCCGCCTTTTCCAATTCAAAGGCATCATGAAGGGCTTGCACGGCAAGTTCCATGTATTTTCGGTCGATCAGGACGGAAATTTTTATCTCTGAGGTTGTAATGACCTTGATGTTAATCCCCTCATCGTGGAGTGCCTTGAACATCTGGGCGGCCACACCGGCATGGCTGCGCATGCCGATCCCCACGACGGACACCTTGGCGACTGCGTCGTCGGTTACAAGATCGTGGAAATTGATATCGCCGGATGCCTTGGCCTCTTCCATCGCTTTGACGGCCCGCTTGGTCTGATCAACCGGGCAGGAAAAGGTCATGTCGGTTCGCCCCTCTTCGGAAATGTTCTGGACGATCATGTCGACATTCACGCCAGCATCAGAGAGCGGCCCAAAGATGGCGGCCGCGATGCCGGGGCGGTCGGCCACGGAAATCAGCGTCATCTTGGCTTCGTCCCGGGAATAGGCGACCCCGGCTACAACATTGGATTCCATGATATCCTCCTCGTCACAGACCAGCGTTCCTGCGCTGTCGGATGGTTCTTCGAATGATGAAAGGACCCGCAGACGCACGTTATAGCGCATCGCGAGTTCGACAGAGCGGGTCTGCAGTACCTTGGCGCCGAGCGATGCCAGTTCGAGCATTTCTTCAAACGCGATCTTGTCCAGTTTGCGGGCCTTGGATGCGATGCGCGGGTCGGTCGTATAGACCCCGTCCACATCCGTATAGATATCGCAGCGTTCCGCGCCAAAAGCGGCGGCAAAGGCGACTGCCGTTGTATCGGACCCGCCGCGCCCCAGCGTTGTGATCCGGCCTTCGGGGCTGATCCCTTGAAAACCTGCGACAACGGCCACTTTCATGCCTTCGCCGAACTTGGCATTGATATTGTCGGTGGGGATTTCTTCGATCCGTGCGGCGGAATGGGCGGAGTTGGTTTTGAGCGGTACTTGCCAGCCTTGCCAACTGCGCGCCGGGATTTCCATCTCTTGCAAGCGAAGAGCCATCAGCCCGGCGGTGACGTTTTCCCCCGACGACACAATCGCATCATATTCCCGCGCGTCATAAAGCGGTGCGGTTTCGTCAACCCAGCCGACCAGTTCGTTGGTTTTGCCGGACATGGCAGAGACGATGACAATCACGTCGTAACCATTGGCCACCTCAACAGCCACGCGTTTGGCCGCGCGGGCAATCCGATCCAGATTGGCGACAGAGGTACCGCCAAATTTCATCACAAGCGTCGGCATGGTTGATCCTTCAGGTGCGTTCGCACCGCCGGTGTGTCCTTCTCGCGCGTCTCATAATCAACCCGGTGCCCAAGGGCAATGCGCAAGTCAGGATGGGCCGATGGCCCCGATAACCGCCGCGCAGTCGCCCATCTTAATCAATCCCGGAAAATGGCGGCTGATCAACAGGCCTGCCCTTTTGGCGCGATAGTGTTTCGGTGGCACCCCGGTGCGATCAACGGGCCAGACGCGGGCGATGACATCGCCTTTGTCGACGCTGTCGCCCAAATCAACCGTCGGCTCGTAAAGCCCGTCATCTTCGGCGAAAACGAAACAGTCATCGTCGGGCATGTCGATGAGGATGGTGGGATCAATCTGCATTTTGCCCTGCAATATGCCTGCATGGATCAGCACATTGCGCAGGCCTTTCCGGGCGATAGCGACGGACTTCGCTGTTGCCGATCCGCCCCCACCCAATTCGGTGGACACCATAACCTTGCCCATATCCTCCACCGCCGTGTCATACATGCCGGCATTGTCAATCTCTAGCAGCATGACGGAGTAGGGGGCGTTGAATGCCTGGATGGCGGCAACGCAGGCGGCCTGCTGGGCCTTGTCCTGCAGGACATGTGCGGCGGCAAAGGGCAGGAAATCCAGCGTCTTGCCGCCGGAATGGAAGTCCAGAACAATGTCGGCCATTGGCACCAGCACATGTTGGAAATAGTCAGCGATCTTTTCGGTTACGGTCCCATTGGGACGTCCCGGAAAACTGCGGTTCATATTGCCCTGATCAATGGGGGAGGTGCGGGTGCCCGCCAGAAAGGCCGGGTAGTTGAAGGCGGGAATAATGATGACGCGTCCGGTGATCTGCCCGGGCTGCAAGGTCACGGTCAACTCTTGCAGGACGACGGGCCCTTCGTATTCGTCGCCATGATTGGCCCCGGTCAAAAGCGCGGTGGGGCCATCGCCATTCTTGATCACCGTGATCGGGATCATGATCGACCCCCATGCGCTGTCATCGCGGCTGTAAGGCAGGCGTAGAAACCCGTGATGAATGCCGTTCTGATCCAGCGGGATCGTTGGTGTGATGGGGGAGGATTTCATCATGTCAGTCCTTCACCATCATCTTGCGTGGCACATCTGCCAGGCATTCTGGGCCATCTATTCCGATCCGGATGCTTTCAGTAATCTCGAAACCCCAATCATCCATCCACAGCCCTGTCATGAAATGGAAGGTCATGTTTTCCTGCAACATTGATTTGTCACCGGGGCGCAGCGACATGGTGCGTTCGCCCCAATCTGGCGGGTAGCTGACCCCGATAGGGTAGCCGGTGCGATTGTCCTTGGTGATCCCGTATTTCTGCAATACGCCAAAGAAAGCCAGCGCAATGTCCTCGCAGGTGTTGCCAACCCGTGCTTTTTCGAGTCCGGCTTCCATTCCTTCCAGAACGGCCTTTTCCGCGTCCAGAAATGTCTGTGTCGGTTTGCCCAAGAACACCGTGCGTGACAGTGGACAGTGGTAGCGTTTGACGACGCCAGCGATCTCAAAAAACGTGCCTTCCCCGGATGTCATTGGT
Organism: uncultured Paracoccaceae bacterium; assembly: GCA_947503925.1. Classification (GTDB taxonomy): domain Bacteria; phylum Pseudomonadota; class Alphaproteobacteria; order Rhodobacterales; family Rhodobacteraceae; genus Yoonia. The sequence continues at coordinate 43,929 of CANNFQ010000013.1, forward strand.
TCGTCATCCCACGTCAGATGCGGGGCGGCGGCATCCGTGCCGGATGGCAAGAGCGGTACAATGGCCGGGTAGTCCCCGCCTGTGCCGGCGTCCGGGTCAAATCGCAGGGCCGCGTCGTAGATTTCCGCCACCAGATCACATTTGCGGATACCGGGTGCGACCACGTCGAAGATGCGTTCATGCATGCGACTGACAATCTTCCCAGCCTTGCGCATCAGAGCAAGTTCTGCGGGTGATTTCACGGCGCGTTGCCAGTTCACAAGTGCGGTCGCATCGGTGAAGGTCACATTGGGCAGATGGGATTGCAGTGATACGAAGGCGGCGGCCGAGAACCAGTAGTTGTCCATCTCAACCCCGATGATCCCTTTGGCGATGCCACGGTTGATCAATTGTGCGGACAGGTAGTCCATCGGGTGCCGCTCGGTCGATTGCACATAGTGATCGGGGTAGCCGATGATGTTGGCGAGATCCATGAAGCAGGTGCGTTGTGCGCCATTGGCATCCTGCCCTCGCCCGAACCAGATCGGTTCCCCGTCCAGCGGCAGCACCGCGCATTGATGCACATAGAATGACCAGCCGTCATAGCCCGTTAGCCAGTTCATGTTGGACGGATCAGAAATGATCAGCAGGTCAATGCCCCGTGCCTGCATCGCATTGCGGGTTTTTGCAATGCGGTTGTCAAACTCAGCACGGGTAAACTGAAGCTTCGGTTGTGGCATGGGCGGCTCCGTTGTGCGTATCTACTCGATCACGGTAGCAGCTGTCATAGCCTGCGCTTTACCAGAAACGACATAGACGATTGCCAGTCGGATCCTACAGATTTTCCATCGCGTCCAATGTATGTTCCAGCCCAAGTCGGATATGGGTTTCCAGCACTGATTTGGCCTTTGGAATGTCCCTCGCAAGGGCGGCATCGAACATGGCTTTGTGTTCCTGCACGGCCTCTTGCCCACGATAGGTGAGGACAAGCATTTGATAACGCAGGTATTTGTCGAAGATCGTCCCATGCAAGGACAGCAGGTTCTGTGAATTGCAGGCCTGAATCAGCGCCTGATGAAATTCCCAGTCATAGCGTTTCCACAATTCTTTCTGCGTTGCGTCACCGTCCAGCATCTTCTGTTCGATCAGATGCAGCTTGTGATGGGCGGCGACCAGATTACCCTCCCAATCGGCATCACCGCAGGCGATTGAGGTTTCCAAGGCGGAGCATTCGAGCAAGATGCGCAGTTCTGCAATTTCGGTCAAGTCGGCGGCTGAGACGGGGCGCACGAAAAAGCCGCGCTGTTCGGCGGCCTGCACGAAGCCTTCGCTGGCCAATCGGTTCAGCGTTTCGCGTAAGGTGGACACGCTGGCCGAGTAGCGATCGCGCAGGCCATCCAGCTTCAGTTTGGCACCCGGGGCCAGTTCACCAAAGATGATGTCATGCTTGATGCGTTCATATGTGCTGGACCCGACAGTGGGGGCAGTTTGGGACATGTCACGCCTCTTGGTTAACGCCATTTGCGGGTGATAGCATGATCATCCGATATTTCTCAATATGAGATAAAATCAGGTTAAATAGAAAATATCATACATTATTGCGAATCTGGTAAACTCTGCTACCGTGCACCCAGCATGAAGGGTGAGGGCCGGATGGGGCAGCCAAAAAAGTTAGCGGTTGTGGGTGCTGGTCTTGTGGGGCAACGGCACATCGCGGCCATCGGCCAAGTGTCCGGTGTGGAACTGGCTGCCGTAGTTGAACCGGGTGCGACGACACAGGCGGTGCCGGTTTTTGCCAGCATGTCCGAGATGTTTGATGCCACCGCAGTTGATGGCGTGATCCTGTCCACCCCAACGCTTTTGCATGTCGAGGGCGGGATGGCTTGCATCGCCCGCGATATTCCGGTGCTGATTGAAAAACCGCTTGCCGCCTCTGCGAACGATGCAGAAGAATTGATTGATGCGGCCCGCGCGAAGGGCGTTCCAATTCTGGTTGGCCATCACAGGCGGCATAATCCGATCATCCAAAAAACGGCGGCCTTGATCAAAGAAGGCGCCATTGGGCAGGTGCGTGCGGCGCAGGTCACGTGCTGGTTCTATAAGCCTGATGACTATTTTGACGTGGCACCATGGCGCAAGAAGGCGGGTGCAGGACCGATTTCTGTCAATCTGGTCCATGATGTTGACCTGATGCGGCACTTTCTGGGTGAGGTTGTGACCGTTCAGGCGCAGATGGCGCCATCGCTGCGGGGTTTTGAGAATGAGGATCTGGCCGCCGCTGTTCTGCGGTTTGAAAGCGGGGCCGTTTGCACGATCACCGTGTCTGATAGCGTTGTGTCGCCGTGGAGTTGGGAATTAACATCGCGTGAATACCCGATTTATCCGGCGACCAATGAATCCTGTTATCTGATTGGGGGGTCAGAAGGCGCATTGTCGATCCCTGATATGCGCCTATGGCAGCATGAAGGGGGCGCCAGTTGGTGGAACCCGATCAAGGCCACTGCGATGCCGGTCAGTTCCGCTGATCCGCTCATCAACCAGATAGCCCATTTCGAAGAGGTCATTCGTGGGAAAGCCGCCCCTTTGGTGACGGGCGAGGAGGGGTTGAAAACCTTGCGGGTCATTGAGTCCATTCAAATGGCTGCGCAAACCCAAAAATTGATCCATCTTGGCAACGTATCGGAAGGGAACTTCACCGCAGTTGAATAAAAATATCTGATATTTTGTAAAATCTATTGCGAAATTCGGAAAATGAGGCATTAATTTGCTACCAATGCTGCCCAAAGGGGCAGAACAAACGTCTGGGAGGACATTATGACATTGAAAATGACACGTCGCCTTGCGATGGCCGCCATGGTCGCAGCGGGCTCTTTCGCGGGCACAGCTTCGTTTGCTGACGGCCATCTGATCCAGCTGCGGATGTCGTCATCCGGGTCGGAGACTGACCAGCGTTCCGTCGCGATGGCCGAAGTGTTCGGCCCTGCGGTTTCCGGCTTTGCCTCTTACGAGCCGAGCTATAACGCGACATTGTTCGACCAGGGAACCGAATTGGATGCGATCAGCCGTGGCAATCTGGAAATGTCGATCACATCGGCGCAGGAACTGGCACAGTTCTTCCCGGAGTTTTCGATTTTCGCCACCGGCTATGTCCATCAGGATGCCGCCCATCAGGTCCGTGTTTTCAATGACCCGCTGATGGACCCGTTCAAGCAGAAGGTTGAAGACGAGCTTGGCGTGAAGCTGCTATCTGTCATGTATCTGGGCCGCCGTCATGTGAACCTGCGCCAGACACGCGAAGAACTTGACGTTCAGACACCTGCCGATCTGGCTGGCGTGAACCTGCGGATGCCGGGCACGGATGCGTGGCAATTCCTGGGTGCAGCACTGGGCGCTTCCCCGACCCCGATGGCGTTTTCTGAAGTCTATACCGGCCTGGCCACCGGTGCCGTTGACGGGCAGGACAACCCACTGCCCACTGTCGTGGACAAGAAGTTTTATGAAGTGACCAAGCAGATTGCCCTGACATCGCATCTGGTTGACCTGAACTACATCGCAATGTCAGCCGCGACGTTCAATGCAATGACACCGGAACAGCAATTGACCGTGCAGCGCGCGGCCGATGCGGCGGCATCCGTTGGCCGGCTGCGTCAGCTGGACCTTGAGGCGAACCTGACATCCTTTATCGAGGAAAACGGGGTTGAGGTGTATACACCTGACACCAAAGCTTTCCGCGAACATGTGCAGGCCCAGTATGTTGGCAGCGAGTTTGCGGCGAGCTGGCCCGATGGTTTGCTTGAGAAGATCAACGCACTCGGAAACTGATTGGCCGAACCAGAGCGGGGGATTTACCATGAAGAGTGTTTTGCGGTGGGTCTCTCGTATTTCCGATGCAATCGCAGCCATGATGTTGGCTGCGATTTTTTTCATTTTTCTGATCCAGATCGGGTCGCGCTACGCGCCCAAGATCATCGGCTATTTTGGTTGGGCCGAGACCGTTCCGCTCCTCGCATCTATTCAGCCGCTTGGCTGGACGCTTGAGCTGATTGCGATCCTGTGGGTTTGGGTGATCTTTTTCAGCTGCGCCTTCGTGGTCCGCGAATATGATCACGTAAAATTCGACATCGTCTATCTGTCGGTATCGCGCCGTGTACGCACGGGGTTCGCCATCATCTCGGCCGCAGCCATCGTGGCTGGCATGCTTTACGCATTCATGCCGACCTGGGATTACATCGACTGGATGAAAATCCGCAAAACATCGACCGTGCGCAATCCGTTCACGGGCGACAAGATCCCACTGCGCACGGTCTTTTCCGTTTATGGCGGGTTCATGATTGTGGTCGCCGCACGTTATGGCTGGTTAGTCATCGACACGTTCCGCAACGGCCCACCCAAGACAGAGCTTGAGATTGTGCTGGAAGCCGAAGCACAGGCCGAAGCGCGCGAGGTATCGTCGTGAGCTTTGAACTCGCTTCCCTTCTTGTCACGTTGTTCTTTCTGGCCGGGATCGGCACGCCGATTGGCTATTCGATCCTGCTGGCATCTGTTGTCTATCTGGGCTTTGCCGGGCTTGATGTTGCCCTCGCAGGGGAAAAGATCCTGCAAGGTTTCTATAAAAGCGCGATCCTGCTGGCGGTACCACTGTTTATCGTGGCTGCAAATATCATGAATGTGGGGTCGATCACCGACCGGCTGTTGAATTTCTGCGTCGCTGTTGTGGGCCGCTTCAAAGGTGGATTGGGCCATGTCAACGTCGTCGCTTCCCTGATCTTTTCGGGCATGTCTGGGTCCGCCGTGGCGGATGCGGCGGGGATCGGCAAGATTATCATTTCGATGATGACCCGGGGTGGGCGTTATTCACGAGGCTACGCTGCGGCTATAACTGCCGCCTCTGCCACCATCGGTCCGATCATCCCGCCATCGATTCCGATGGTGCTCTATGCGCTGGTGTCCAACGCATCGATTGGTGCGTTGTTTTTGGCGGGTATCTTACCGGGTCTGATCATGGGCGTCGTGCTGATGGGGATGAACGGCTATCTGGCGCGCAAGCGTGGCTTTGCCATCGAAGAACCAGTGCCGTTGAAAGAACTGCCGCGCGTCACGGCAAACGCATTTCCGGCGCTGCTGATGCCGGTGATCCTGCTTTATGGCATCTATGGCGGTGTGACGACCCCGACTGAGGCAGCGGCGGTTGCCGCATTTTACGCGCTGCTGTTGGCGGCCCTGTTTTACCGGGCAATTACGCTGAAAAACCTCTACCGTGTCTTTGTCGATAGTGCCCGGTCATCCGCTGCAGTGGGCATCGTGATCGGTGGTGCCTTTATCCTAAACTACATCGTCATCACCGAACAGATCCCGCAGGCGATTTCCGCGATACTGGGCGAGGCGGATATCAGCCCGCTGATGTTCCTGATTATCGTCAATGTGCTGATCCTGCTGCTGGGTTGTGTGCTGGATGCCACGACCATCATCCTTGTCATCGTGCCCTTGTTCATCCCCACCTGCGAGGCGTTGGGCATCGATCTGGTTCATTTTGGCGTGCTGGTCGTCGTCAATTCGATGATCGGGCTGATCACGCCGCCTTATGGCATTCTGCTGTTTGTGATCAACGCGGTCACCGACATTCCGCTGCGCGAAATCATCGCTGAAATCTGGGCGTTCCTTTTTGTACTTGTGGCCGCCCTGATCGTGATGATGCTGTTGCCTGATCTGGTGCTATGGTTGCCACGTCTGCTTGGCTATCAGAGCTGATGCTGACAATTCCTACATCTGTTGTACCGGGTAATCTGCCCGACAAACTGCGCGCTGTGGCGGCGGTTGGGTTTGAGGCGATTGACCTAAGCCTGTCCGATGTTGCCCAATTTGATGGCAGTCTGACAGATATCGCGACGCAGATCGCAAAGGCCGGTTTGAAAATTGCATCCCTCGGCCCGTTAGCGCCGGACGCCGGCCTTGCCCAGATCCGCGCAAAGCTGTCGATGGCGCAAGATGTCGGCGCTGACCTTTTGATCCTTGACATTGATGATGCAAAGACGCCGTTACCCGATCCCGGTGACCTTGGCGCCGTCCGGCTTGCCCTGCGTCCGACCCGCGCGGCAGAGGATGCCGTTCGCGCCTTGGTCGATAAGAAAAAGCACCCGCAAATCGGTCTTGCGCTGAATGCGTTTGAACTGCTGGGCGATGGGTCGCGCCCTGCGCGATTGCGTGATCTGGACGGGGCGCAGGTATTTCATGTCGCAGTTTGGGACGGTCCCAAGCAGCCGATGCTGCCCGGGCAGGGGGTGCTGAACCTTGGCGGGCTAGCGCGGGTTTTGGCGCGTGGGGGCTATCGCGGGCCGTGGTCAGTGGGCATCGCACCACAAGGGCTTGATACGGTGCTGAACGCCTATCGGTCGCTTGTGACGGTGTTGTCTGATGCGGCGATGACAGAGCCGCTTTTGCGCGATGCCACCCCGACCCTGCCGCAGAAGGTGCCTGCCAAGGGGTTTGAGTTCATCGAGTTTGCGGTTGATGCTGCGGGAGCCAAAGAGCTTGAAGCGACCCTGACTGCCATGGCGTTCCGACGTGAACGCAGACACCTGTCCAAGAAGGTAACGCTGTGGCGACAGGGGGCTGTGAACATCGTGATCAATCAGGAAGGGTCTGGGCATGCCGGACAGGCGGTGCGGGATCACGGGCCATGTGTCTGCGACATGGGGTTGCGGGTACAGAATGCGGCCGAAACGGTTGCGCGGGCGCAGGCGCTGGGCACGCAGGACTTTACCCAGCAGGTTGGGCTGGGCGAATTGGACATTCCCGCCATTCGGGGTGTTGGTGGCAGTGTCATCCATTTCATCGATGAACAATCTGATCTGCACCGTGTCTGGGACATCGAATTCGAACCGGTGCGCCGCACCAAGGCGACGCCGCCAGCCGGGCTGCGCCGGATCGACCATGTCGTCCAGGCAATGCGCTATGACGAAATGCAAAGCTGGCTGTTGTATTACCTTTCCACCTTCGAGATGGCGAAATCCCCCATTGTGAATGTAGCCGATCCATCCGGGATCGTCCGATCACAAGCGATCGAAAGCCCCGAGGGCGAGCTGCGGCTGAACCTGAACGGCGCAGCGGATGCGCAGACGATGGCGGGTTCATTTGTGTCGGGCCGACCCGGGGCAGGTGTGCAGCATATCGCGTTGCAGACTGATGATATCTTTGAAACCTCGGCGCAATTGGCTGATGGCGGCTTTGCCCGTCTTCACATCCCGCGCAATTACTATGCCGATACGCAGGCCGCATTTGATTTGGATGATGCGGTAACGGCCCGGTTGCAGGACCATCATATCCTGTATGACCACGACGAACGGGGTGCCTATTTCCAGCTCTATGGGCAGGCGATCTTTGACGGCTTTTTCTTTGAAATTGTGCAGCGGCAGGGCGAGTATGCGGGTTATGGCGCCCGCAACGCGCCTATTCGGCTGGCCGCGCAGGCCCAGACGCGCGACTTGAAAGGTGCGGCATGACACAAGACGCAGACGCCATACGTGACTGGTGGCGCACCTCCATCATCGATATGGCGCCGGGCAAAATCGCCTTTCGCGGTCATGCCGTTGAGGATTTGATTGGCAATGTGTCCTTTCCGCAGATGATCTGGCTGATGACAGCGGGGCGATTGGCATCAGCTCAAGAGGCCGCATTGCTGGAGGCAGCGCTGGTTGCGGGTGTTGACCACGGACCGCAAGCGCCTTCCATCGCCGCCGCCCGGATGACGGCGACTTGCGGTGTGGGGCTGAACAACGCGATGGCCAATGGCGTGAACATGCTGGGCGATGTGCATGGCGGGGCGGGCGAACAATGCGCTGAACTCTACTATGATATCGCGGCCCAGATGGATGCGGGCAGCAGTCTGGACACCGCTGTGCAGGATGGGCTGGACGCTTGGCGTGCCGAGAACGGCAAGATTGTTAGCGGCTTTGGGCATCGTTTCCATAAACCCGTTGACCCCCGCGCGCCCCGGCTGATGGGGCTGGTCCGCGATGCGGCGCAGGTGGGTACGGTATCAGGTCGCTATGCTGATATTGGCGAGGCGGTGCAGGCGAACCTAAGCCAAAAGCGCCCGCTTGCGATGAATATCGACGGGGCGACGGCGGTGATTTTCTGCGAATTGAGGTTTCCTGCGCCATTGTCGCGTGGGTTGTTCTGCCTGTCCCGGTCGGTCGGCATTCTGTCCCATGCATGGGAACAGATGCAGCAGGGAGGACGCAACAAGGGGCCGATGCCCCCGGCCTATTTGCCGAAATATGAACCGGATGGTCAGTCCACTGACTAAGCGTAGGCCGCTTTTTGATGTGCTCTGCCACTTGGACAGGCTGCATGTTTTGCCCGATCAAAAAGAAAATCCCTGACAAAACGGCCCCATTCGGTCCAGACTGCAGTCTTATAACAGTAATTTGGTGCGCCACGGCCGTCCTTGGGCATCAGGCGATTGCATGGGAGGATGGGATGGAGACACTGGCATTTACGACAGAGATGGCTGTGGTGATCGGGCTTTTGTGTTTTACCGTCTTCCTTTTTGTATCTGAGATTATCCGCATTGATCTTGCGGCTTTGCTCGTCCTCGTCCTTGTTGGTATCCTGAGCTATGTGCCGGGTTTGGAACGGCTGGCTGATGTCACCCATCTGTTTGACGGGTTTGCGTCAAACGCCGTGATCTCGATCATCGCGGTGATGATTGTTGGTGCAGGGTTGGACCGTACCGGCATCATGAACAAGGTCGCGGCCGCCATCCTGAAACACGGCGGCACATCCGAGGCCCGTGTGTTGCCCATCGTGTCGGGGACAGTTGGGTTTATCTCCAGTTTTCTGCAGAATGTCGGCGCTGCGGCCCTGTTTTTGCCGGTGGTCAGCCGGATTTCTGTCCGTTCCGGTATCCCGCTCAGCCGTCTGCTGATGCCGATGGGCTTTTGCGCGATCCTTGGCGGCACCATGACCATGGTCGGGTCCTCGCCGCTAATCCTGCTGAATGACCTGATCCTGACCGCGAATGAAACCTTGCCCGATGATATGAAGATGGCGCCCTTTGGCCTGTTCTCGGTCGCGCCAATCGGCGCGGCATTGATCGGGACAGGTATTCTATATTTTCTGTTGCTGGGCCGCTGGGTTTTGCCGGGGGCGACTGACATCGGCGAGGTCGCGTCAGGCCATGGCACAACAGAATATCTCGAACGGGTCTATGGGCTACATGCGCAGGTTTTTGAGGTGGATGTGCCGGCGGAAAGCGCGCTGGTTGGTCAGATACTTGCCGACATCAATAACGAGAACAACATCTATATCATCTCGACATTTTATCGGGGCAAGGCGTCGATGATCCAGATCCTGACGGCCGAGATTGCGGCCCCCTGTCGGTTGGCGATCATCGGGAACACTGACGCCGTTCGGCGCTTTGCTGACAAATACGGGCTGCGCATTCGCCCCGATCTGGATGTGTTTGTGGAGGAGTTCGCACCCACCAATGCGGGTGTGGCGGAACTGGTTGTTCCCCCCGATTCCAAACTGATAGGCAAGAGCCCGCGTGACCTGCTGCTGCGCAAGACTTATGGGCTGAGCCTGCTGGCCATCCACCGGGGCGAAGAAACGCTGAGCCATGTCAGAACTACTGACCATGAACCGACCCAGATCGGGATTGTGCCGTTTCAGGCGGGTGACATGCTGGTTGCCCATACCCGCTGGGACAATCTGACTCGCGTCAAGCAGGACCGAGATTTTATCGTTGTCACCGCTGATTTCCCGCAGGAGGAATTGCGCCCGCATAAGGTAGGCTGGGCGTTGTTGTTCTTTGCGATTTCGCTGTCGCTCATCCTGTTCACCGATATTCGCCTGTCGCTTTGCCTATTGACCGGGGCGGTGGGCATGCTGTTGTCACAGGTTTTGAGCATTGATGAAGCTTATCGTGCCGTCGGCTGGAACACGGTTTTTCTGTTAGCCAGCCTGATTCCGCTGGGACAGGCGGTGCAGAATACCGGTACTGCCGAGTGGATCGCCCAACAGATTTTGGTGCTTCTGGACGGCTGGCCGATATGGTCGTTGCAGGCGGGTGTGGCCGTGCTTGCTACCGTCTTTTCGCTTGTGATGTCCAATGTCGGGGCGACCGTTCTTTTGGTACCGCTTGCCGTATCCATCGCGGTTGCAGCGGGGGCTAACCCCGCACTTTTTGCGCTAACGGTGGCGATATCGACGTCAAATTCTTTCATCATTCCGACCCATCAGGTGAATGCGCTGATCATGGGGCCTGCGGGTTATAAGGTGACTGATTTTGTCAAAAGCGGGGGGATCATGACCATTCTGTTTTTGGTTGTGTCACTGCTGATGCTGAACCTCGTGTTCTGAAAAGGGCAGGAGGCCAGGTGGGACATGCCGCCTGCTTTTTGAACAAGCAGGTGCGTGCGCCGTTGAAAAAGCGAGCAGCGCTGACCCTTGTTGCAAGTTTTTTAGGCGTGGCGGCGGGGCTGCAACGGCTGATCCACAATTCACTGGAATAATTCTGCACTGCCGCATGAACTGCGGGAGTTCGCAAGAACGCTAGCGTCGCGCGAAGGGTCATCCTGGCAGATTGTCCCCCTCACGCGACTACAACATCACTGTTGCGGGTCCTACCTACGTGGTCAGCCCACAGTTGGAAAGACGGCAGGCAATCGACTGTCGTACCGCGACGACAACCGGGACTTATGATCTATGACCTTGAAGACCTCTGCACTTGCTTTGGCTGCCTTGCTGGGTACATCCGCTGCGGCCGCAGCAGAATGCGCTGACCCGATCAAAATCGGCGTGCTGCATTCCCTGTCCGGCACGATGGCGATTTCTGAAACGACGCTGAAAGACACCATGGAGCTGCTGATTGAAAATCAGAACGCTGCGGGTGGTCTTTTGGGGTGTGAGATAGAGGCCGTGGTCGTTGACCCGGCATCCGACTGGCCGTTATTCGCGGAAAAAGCACGGGAGTTACTAACCGTCAGTGAAGTTGACGTCATCTTTGGTAGCTGGACCTCGGTCAGTCGCAAATCCGCCCTTCCGGTGCTAGAAGAGCTGAATGGTCTGATGTTCTATCCCGTGCAATATGAGGGTGAAGAAAGCTCCAAAAACGTGTTTTATACCGGTGCTGCCCCAAATCAGCAGGCCATCCCGGCGACGGATTACTTTTTGGAAGAACTGGGTGTCGAAAAATTCGCGCTGCTGGGCACGGATTATGTATACCCACGCACAACCAACAATATTCTTGAGGCTTATCTGCAGGACAATGGAATCCCTGCCGAAGATATTTTTGTGAACTACACCCCGTTTGGCCATTCGGATTGGGCGACGATCGTGGCTGATGTTGTGGCGCTTGGCGCTGATGGGAAACAGGTCGGGGTGATTTCAACCATCAATGGGGATGCCAATATCGGGTTTTACAAGGAGCTTGCAGCCGCTGGTATCTCGGCTGATGACATCCCTGTTGTTGCGTTTTCCGTTGGCGAAGAGGAGCTGTCTGGTCTCGACACCTCTGATCTGGTCGGTCATTTGGCGGCCTGGAACTATTTCCAATCCGCAGAGTCACCGGTCAATGAAGAATGGGTTTCTGCCTGGAAAGCCAAGATGGGTGAAGACCGTGTCACGAACGACCCAATGGAAGCCCATTATATCGGCTTTAACATGTGGGTGAATGCGGTGAACGATGCCGGTACGACGGATGTCGATGCTGTCCGTGAGGCGATGTATGGTCAGGAATTTCCCAATCTGACCGGTGGCACGGCCGTCATGCTTCCCAATCACCACCTCGCAAAGCCGGTATTGATTGGCGAGATCACAGCAGATGGTCAGTTCGATATCGTAAGCCAGACAAAAGAGGTGCCGGGCGATGCCTGGACGGACTATTTGCCTGAATCTGCGGCGCTGACGTCAGATTGGCAGAAACTGGGTTGCGGCATGTACAATACCGAGACCGAGACCTGCGTTCAGTTGACCTCAAACTACTGAACCGGAAATGGCGCGTGGCGTTTGCGCTGCGCGTCATCACGCCTGACTGATCGGCATAAATACCCATGTTTCGACTGTTTTCATTGGCTCTTGCCTTGTGGCTTTCCGCACCTGCGGTGGCGTTCTCCCAAACATTGCAAGATATCCTGCAAACCCATCAAGAGGAGGTGCTGAAACCCGGGCGTCGTTCGGTTGGCGTGGTGCTGGCCGACCTAATGGCCAGTGGTTTGCCGCAGGCATTACCGTTTCTGGAGGCTTGGCGTGACCGCGAGATTGTGCAGCGTGACAGTGATGGTCTGTTCTTTCGTGTCCTTGCGGAAGGGGACATTGTGACTTTGGCCGATCTTGATACCGGGACCGAACTGCAAGCGCCTGACAATGAGCTGACCGAGTCCCGCCCCAATGGGGGTGTGCGCCGCGCCATCGGCGAGGTGTTGGTCCAGTTTCAGCTGTCTGACCCGGATATTGGCAAGCGGCAGGCTGCTGTCGATGCCATTGCCCGCAGCATGGATGCCAGCCAGCTGGCACCGTTGGAGGCTTCTATTGATGGCGAACCCGATCCGGTTTTGAAACTGGCGAAATCACGTCTTGCCAATATGTTGGCCGCGCTTTTTTCCGATACGGCTGATGCCCGGATCATAGCAATCGCGGCGCTATCTGGTGACTTGTCTGTTGATACCCGCGCCGTTTTGAACCGGCTGTTATCAACCACCGATGCTGTTGCAGAAACCTTGTCGGCTGATGTCAATTTGGCGCGCATTCTGAAGGTTGGTGTGGATTTCACTCCTGCCGAGGGCTATGGGCGTCTTGTGACGGCAGAGCTTGCCCCGCCTCTTGTTTCCAATGACGACATCCGAGCCGCGCTGGTTGCTAATGTTGCTGATGCGCAAGTGGTCGATGTCCCTGTCCATGCATTGGGAACGGATGCGGCGCGTTGGTTGGCTTATGATATGCTTGTCGCAGGAGGTTTGGCATCGCCGCGGGTCAAGCCGCAAGAACAGATCGACGCGGTGGCGGCGCATGTTTTCTATGCAGCCTATACTGAGCCGGAAAAACGCGTCACTGATGCGGCCCGGTCGGCGCTCAACGCCATTGAGACCAAGGTTGCGATTAGTCAGGCCGCTGATCTGGGCCTTGATGCGCTATCACTCGCGTCGATATATTTCCTTGCTGCGATTGGACTTGCCATCACTTTTGGTGTGATGGGGGTGATCAATATGGCGCATGGTGAGTTCATCATGATGGGTGCCTATACCGGCTTTGTTGTCCAGCAGTTTGTGCCTGATTACACGCTGTCGATCCTGATCGCCCTGCCGCTGGCCTTTGTCATCACCTTTGGCGCGGGCGTTGCGATGGAACGGCTCGTGATCCGTTATCTATATCACCGCCCGCTTGAGACATTATTGGCGACCTTCGGGGTTTCCATTGCCCTGCAGCAACTGGCCAAGAACATCTTTGGCACGCAGGCCCGCCCACTGACCTCGCCTGGATGGCTGGACGGCGCATGGGTCCTCAACGACGTGATCGCCATCAGCTATATTCGCATCGCGATCTTTGTGCTGGCGTTGATATTCCTGGCGCTGATCCTCTTTGTACTCAAACGCACGCGGCTGGGGCTTGAGGTGCGCGCCGTCACCCAAAACCCCGGCATGGCCGCATCTATGGGGATCAACCCCGACCGGATCAACATGCTGACCTTCGGGTTCGGCTCTGGCATAGCCGGGATCGCGGGTGTTGCGATTGGGCTCTATGCCAAAGTGACCTCGGAAATGGGCGCGGATTATATCGTGCAAAGCTTCATGACCGTTGTGGTCGGTGGGGTCGGCAATGTCTGGGGCACGCTCGCGGGTGCATCGCTGATCGGTTTTCTGCAAAAAGGGATCGAGTGGTTGAACCCGTCGAACACGCTTGCCGCACAAACCTATATGATCCTGTTCATCATCCTGTTCATCCAATTCCGGCCCAAGGGCATTGTCGCCCTCAAAGGTCGTGCAGCGGCGGATTAACTCATGCAAAGATCGTTCCTCGCGCAGAACCCATCGGTGCTTTGGTTCATTGCCTGCCTTGCCATTTTCACGGCTGTTGTGACGGTGTTGTCAGAGGCGATGGGTGTTGGGCTTATTTCGACCTCTTTCGTCAAAACGCTGGGCAAAACCCTGTGCCTATGCCTTATCGCCATCGCGATGGATGTCGTCTGGGGGTATTGCGGGATCCTTTCGTTGGGGCATTTCGCCTTTTTCGGGATCGGTGGCTATGCCATCGGCATGTGGCTTATGTATGCCCGCACCGAAAAGATCGTGCTGGAAAGCCTGTCCGGCCAACCCATTCCGCCCACCACAGCCGAGATTTCCGATGCTATCGGGAACCAGATTTTTGGCGTGGTCGGAAGTTCTGAGTTTCCGGTGATTTGGGCCTTTGCAGATAGCCTTTTTCTGCAATTGTTGATGGTCGTTCTGGTGCCGGGGCTGCTGGCCCTTGTGTTCGGCTGGTTGGCCTTTCGCAGCCGTGTCACCGGCGTTTACCTGTCTATTTTGACGCAGGCAATGACGCTGGCGCTTGCCCTTTATCTGTTCCAGAACAATAGCGGGTTGCGAGGTAATAATGGGCTGTCTGGTTTACAGAATATCCCAGGGTTCGCGCATTTGTCCCAAGCCACAGTTTCATTGGCTTTTTTCACCGCTTCGGCGTTTGCGTTGGGTGCCGGTCATGTGTTTTTTGCCTGGGTTCTATCGGGCAAGATGGGCAGTGTCGTAGAGGGTATCCGCGACAATGAGGCGCGGGTTCGTTTTCTGGGTTATCACGTCGAAAGCTACAAATTGTTCATCTTTACAACCACGGCGGTGGTGAGTGGGATTGCAGGTGCGCTTTATTATCCCCAGGCGGGCATCATCAATCCCGGCGAGATTGCGCCGATCGCATCCATCTATCTTGCTGTCTGGGTCGCGATCGGTGGGCGCGGGCGGCTTTACGGTGCTGTGATTGGTGCCGCTGCTGTCTCGCTTGTGTCCAGTTGGTTCACTGGTGGCGGTGCGCCTGATATCAATTTTGGCTTTTACGTCATTCAATGGACCGATTGGTGGCTGGTCTTGCTTGGGTTTTCATTTGTTGCGGTGACGCTGTTTTTTCCGAAGGGCATCGGTGGCCTGTTTGATCTGTTGGTGAGGAAACAGTCATGAGCATGCTTTTGGAAGTGTCCGGGGTTTCCGTCACCTTTGATGGGTTCCGCGCGATCAACAACCTGTCGATCAATTTCGCCCCGGCAGAGTTGCGGGCGATCATTGGCCCAAACGGGGCAGGCAAAACCACGTTTATGGATATCGTTACGGGCAAGACCAAGCCGGACGAGGGCCGGGTCATATGGGGCGACAAAAACATATCGCTGCTGGGTCTGTCGGAAAGCGAGATCGTGATGGAGGGGATTGGCCGCAAGTTTCAAAAGCCGACAGTGTTTGAGGCACAGACGGTGCGGCAAAACCTGGCCATGGCGGTGCGCGCCCCGCGTGGCCCGTTTGCGGTGCTTATGCATAAGAAGGCAAGACGTAATGCCGCCCGGATCGAGGCAGTTGCCGAACAGATTGGCCTGTCCGACAGCCTGACTCGCATTGCAGGGCAGTTGAGCCACGGACAGAAACAATGGTTGGAGATTGGTATGTTGCTGGCGCAAGAACCCCGCCTGATGCTGGTGGATGAACCCGCAGCCGGCATGACCCCAGAGGAGCGCGAGAAGACTACCGAAATCCTCAAAGAGGCGGCCAAGACCTGCGCGGTTGTTGTTGTGGAACATGACATGGAATTTGTGCGCAGGTTAAATTGCAAGGTCACCGTTTTGCATGAAGGGGCGGTCATAGCAGAAGGTAGCTTGGACCATGTGACCGCGAACCAGACGGTGATTGATGTTTATCTGGGCCGTTCACATGCTTGATATCCGCCAAATCGACCTGAAATATGGGCAAAGCCAGATCCTGTTTGATATCTCCATGACGGCGGTCGCTGGTCAGATCACGGCTGTGATGGGCAACAATGGCGTTGGCAAAACAAGTCTTTTGAAAGCTGTTTCAGGGCGGCATCCGGTGTCGTCCGGCCATGTGACAGTCGCGAGTTCCGATATCCGCCTGTCATCGGCCTATCACGCTGCCCGTGCGGGTATTGCCTATGTCCCGCAGGGGCGCGAGGTGTTTGCGATGCTGAGCGTTCGCGAAAATCTGGAAACCGGCTTTGCCTGCCTGCCCAAGACTGACCATCATGTGCCGGAGCTTATCTTTACGCTGTTTCCGGTACTGCGCGATATGCAGGCCCGCCGTGGCGGTGATTTGTCCGGCGGTCAGCAGCAACAGCTGGCCATTGCCCGTGCGTTGATCACGAAACCGTCTGTTTTGCTGCTAGATGAGCCAACTGAAGGCATTCAGCCGAACGTCATCCAGCAGATTGGCGATGCGCTGGTCACGTTGCGCGATCAGGGGGAGATGGCAATTGTGCTGGTCGAACAGAATGCCGATTTCGCCTATGGTATTGCGGATACGTTTGTCGTGATCGAGCGGGGGCGGATCAAGCGCCTTGCCTCGAAGGCCGGTTATAGCAAGGCGGCTTTGATGGCGGATCTGGCCCTATAAGCTGCTATTATCCAAAGACTAACCCGCCATCGACCACCAGGTTTTGCCCCGTCACCGCACGCGCCCAAGGGCTGGCAAAGAACAGCACCGTATCTGCGGCCTCTTCTGGCGTGGTCACGGATCGTAAGGGCGTGCTGTCAGCGATCATGTCGAAGACGGCATCAGGCGTGTCTGCACTGGCATCGGTCGTACGCAAAAGTCCGCCAGAGACCATGTTGACGGTGATCCCTTTTGGTCCAAGCTCTGCCGCCGCCGTCCGAGTGAGCGCGAGAAGCGCGGCCTTGGCTGATGTGTAATCGTGATAGGGCACCACCGGATTTTGTACGAGATTTGTGCCGATAGTGATCAACCTGCCAAAACCGGCCTGTGCCATGTCAGGTACGGCAGATTTGATCAGGTTCAACGCCCCAAGGACCGCTGTATCATGCTGTGCCAGCATTGCCTGCGCTGAAATCGTGTCCAGCGTATCCCGCGCGTCGCCATTAAAGCAGTAATCGGCCAAAGCATTGTGGACGACGGTTGTGATTGGACCGAATGCCTTGTTGACGCTGTGTATCATCGCGTTGACTTGATCCGGCGCCCGTATATCCGCCTGAACGGCCATGGCGCGGTTACTCAGGGTGGCTGCAAGCGCCTGCGCTTTTGTTGCGCTGTTGCGATAGTTGATGGCAACGCGCGCCCCTTCCCGGGCAAAGGCCTGCGCAATGGCGGCCCCCAGTCCGCGCCCTGCGCCGGTGACAACGACCGTTTGTTCGTTCAGTGGTTTGCTCATGCGATACCTTTCCAGAAGTTGTGAAAATGATGAACCGGCCCATGTCCGCTGCCGACCGACAGCTTGTCGGCCCGGGCGATGGCCCCGGTGACGTAGGATTTAGCTGCG
Organism: uncultured Paracoccaceae bacterium; assembly: GCA_947503925.1. GTDB lineage: Bacteria > Pseudomonadota > Alphaproteobacteria > Rhodobacterales > Rhodobacteraceae > Yoonia. The sequence goes on from CANNFQ010000013.1 coordinate 61,386, forward strand.
CTGGCGGCTTGGGTGACGGGACGACCCTGCGCCAATTGTGCAGCCAGCGCGGATGAGAGGGTACAACCCGTGCCATGGGTGTTTTTGCCGGGGCTGCGCGGTGCATCAAACCAATGCGGTTTTGCTTCCGTCCATAATACATCCGGGCTTTCATCGCCTGACAAATGGCCGCCTTTGACCAAGGCAGCCTGTGGGCCAAATGCGGTTAGTTCCCGTGCCTGTCTTTCCATGTCGCTACGGGTTGTGGCGACTGCCGTGCCCAGCAGATGAGCGGCCTCTGGCAGGTTGGGTGTGACAACTGTTGCCAGCGGCAAGACTGAGCGACGCAGCGTATCCATGGCATCTGGTTGCAATAGCGCGGCGCCGCCCTTTGCGATCATCACCGGGTCCAGTACAATTGGGATATTGCGGAGGCCATCCAGCGCCTCGGCCACGGCCTGCGCAATCGCTGCATCTGCAATCATACCGATTTTGACTGCGTCGACGCGGATGTCGGCAAAGACCGCGGCAATCTGAGCTTTGACGAATTCGGGTTCGACCAGTGCGATCCCGGTGACGCCTTGTGTGTTCTGCGCGGTCAAAGCCGTAATCGCGGCCATGCCATAGACCCCATTTGCCGCAATCGCCTTGAGATCGGCCTGAACTCCGGCCCCGCCTGACGGGTCGGAGCCCGCGATGGAAAGCACATTGTGGATCATCGGTGTTTCTCCAATTCTTGCCGTAATCTTGCTGCTGCCAATTGCGGGTCATTCTTTCCGCAGATGGCTGAAACGACCGCCATGCCGTCACATCCAGCGGTCATGACATCGGTGCAATGGCCCTGTTTCAGACCGCCAATCGCAACGGTTGGTAGGCTTGCCAAGGCGGCCAGATCGGCCAGGCCGGACATGCCGATATATTGCTTGCTGTCTGTTTTGGTGGCGGTTGCAAACACCGTGCCAAGCCCCAGATAATCAACAACGCTCGGGTCTGCGGCGCGGATATGCGCCGGGGTTTCGCAGGACAGCCCGATGATTTTGTCCGGCCCGAGGGCCGCGCGCGCCTGTTCTGGGCGCACATCATCCTGACCGATATGCACGCCATCGGCATCCGCAGCGATGGCTGCGGCCAAATCATCGTTGATCACAAGGGGGACGTGTGTGCCCCGCAGCGCCTGCTTTAGCGCGATAGCCTGCGCAACCCGGTCTTGCGTCGTTCCGGTCTTATCGCGCAGTTGCACGAACCGCACGCCACCGCGCACCGCTGCCGTGACTGTTTCGACGAGGCCATGTGCCGCGCAAAGTGGGCCGTCTGTGACCAGATAAAGCAGGAGCTGCCGTACATCTATGCCCATGACACCCGCGCCTCGTCCAACTCACCAGGTTGCACGGCATGAAGCGCATCAAGGAAGGCGACAACAAAGCTGCCCGGTCCGTTTACCTGTTTGCTGGCGGCTTCACCTGCATGGGCGAAATGGGTCAGCGCCGCAACAGCGGCCTCCAGCGGCGGTACGACGGCCGCGTAACCCCCGGTTAAGGCGGTCAGCGCGCAGCCCAATGCGGTCACTCGCGGCATGATGGCGTCACCGCCTGCGATGGTCGCATGGCGCGCACCATCGGTGACGAAATCCTGTTCGCCTGTTACGATTGTCACGCAGGCCTTATCGCGGGCGAGAGTGATGGCGCTGGTCTTTGCATCGGTTACCCCGTCGCCGCTATCCACCCCCTTGCCGTCGCCGCCGGCCCCCGCCAAGGCCATGATTTCCGATGCATTTCCGCGCAGGATCGCTGGCTTGAGATTGAGCAACTCTCGCGCGACACCGGATCGGTATGGCGTTGCGAAATGCGCGACCGGATCAAGCAACCATGGCACTGTCGCCGTATTCGCCGCTTTTGCAGCCATGTACATGGCATTGGCCCAAGGCGCGGATAATGTACCGATATTGATCGTCAGGCTTCCAGATATCGGCACGAAATCTGCGACTTCTTCTATCGCATGGATCATTGCCGGTGATGCACCGGCTGCCAATGTGACATTCGCCGCGATGTTCATGGCCACGTAATTCGTGATGCAATGAACAAGCGGAGATTGATCCCGCAATGTATATAGGGCGGCGTTAGGGGTCATGACGTCTCTCCGATCCGGGCGGTCGTAAGAGACGGATCAGGCCTACAAACCTAATCCTGCCTCCCTCCGCCAGCATTATCTGGTTCAGGTTCAAAGGGTGCATCTCAGCCTTGCGGCGCCCCTGGCTTGCCGTTTTGGTAAAGGACGTGCGGTGGCAGTCAAGCCGAAACAACGATGCTGCCAGATCTTCTTGACCTGCGGATTGGGTGCTATCCCTGCGTCCCGACATCCGATGCTTGTTGGCGTCTGCCCGTCAGCCACCAGAACCGCCATGGCAAGGCAATTGCCGCCACGACCAGCCCGACCGCATAGCCCAGCCATACGCCTGCTGCCCCAAACCCAAAGACAAAACCCAGCAGATAGCCGACTGGCAGCGCCAATGGCCAATAGGCGGCAAGGGTGATGATGGTGGGCAGGTTCATGTCGGACATCCCTCGCAGTGCCCCCAGTGCGGTGCCCTGAATGCCGTCCGCAACCTGCAGCAATGCCACAATCACAAAAAGCGTGACGGCAAGGTCGATTACCGCAGGATCGTTGGACATCGTTTCGGCCATGGCGCGACCCGCGACGACAAAAACCACTGCCGCCAGCCCCTGCCACAGGGTGACCATGATGAATGACGCTTTGACGATGGGTCGCAGCCTTGCGGGGTTTTCGGCACCAACAGTCAGCCCAACACGGATCGCCACTGCCCCCGCCATACCCAGCGGGATCATATAGGCCAGCCCGGCCAACGCATTGACGATCTGATGTGCGGCCAGCGCATTTGCGCCCAGCCAACCCATCATCAATCCGACGATGGCATAGGCCCCGCCTTCACCAGCATAACCAAGGCAGAGCGGCATGGCATCCTTGCACTGCTCCCAAACCTGCGCCCAGGAGACAGCCACCTTTTGACGAAATTCGACCATCCCGGCTGCCTTGGATAGGACCAGCCATGCGGCCAGAAGCGACACGCATTGCGACAGAATGCTGGCCAGCCCAGCCCCTAGAATGCCGAGGTTCAGTATGTGAATGAACGTATAGTTCGCCGGTACGTTGAACAGCACGCCAAGATAGGACAGGCCCACCGCTGTCCAGGGCCATTCGACCGCGTCGAAAAGCGCCTTCAGTCCGAAGAACAGGGTGAATGGAATGATCCAGATTGCCATCGATACCCAATAGGGCAGAAGGATCGCCAGAACTTCCTCTGGCTGACCAAGTGGGCCCAAAAACGGGTAGAGCGCAATCATCAAGAGCATGCCACTGCCGCCCCCCAGAAGGCAGAGGAGCAGCCCGCTACGCAGCGCCATGGCGACACGCGTTGGATCACCAGCACCTTCTGCTTGGCTGATCTGGACTGACATCGCGGTGATGACCCCCCAAAGGGCCGATATCAGGATGATAAGCACAGCCGTCGTTACCCCGGCTGCCGCCAGCGGTACCGTGCCAAGGGGGGAAATCATCGCTGTGTCGACAACGCCGATCAACAACGCCGCCGCCAGCCCCACCATAAGCGGGACCGCCAAACGGATAAGTGGCCAGAATTCGGCGCGCGTCGACGCCTGTGTTGAGGGGGATTGTTCAGACATGATTCACCTGCCAGGCCGTTGCCTGGCGTAAAAGTCGCGTTGCGAAGCAGCGGCTTCGATTGTTCAGCGGGCGGTCAGCCCTGCGACGTGGTAATCATGGGTCCGATCCTATCGGGACATTTCACTGCCAGACCCGGTTAGTGCATTTTGTTGTCCGGGTCCAGTATATCGAACGCTACTTTCGGTGCCTGAGTGCCCTTGCCCTTATCGCCCGCTCTGTCGCAATCGTGCCCCAACATGTCGGCTGGTTCTGTCGCCGCTGCCCGGTTTCGCGCAGACTGGCGTCAGAAAATCCAAGGGAGTCGTTGGTGATGAAAACACAGGTCAAAGCATTGGTTGTTGGTGGCGGCGCTGTCGGCACATCGATCGCTTATCATCTGGCCAAGGCGGGTTGGGATGATGTGATGTTGCTGGAGCGCGATGAGCTGACATCGGGGTCAACCTGGCATGCTGCCGGTTTGCTGCCGCTTTTCAACATGTCCTTTCCCACGACTCATATCCACAAATATTCGGTCGATTTTTACAAATCGCTTGAGGCAGAAACTGGGTTGAATGCCGGTTTTGCCGTGGTCGGCAACCTGCGCATGGCCCAGACGCAGGAGCGGATGGATGAATACATGCTTTATGCCTCCACCGCCGAGACTTGTGATGTCCCTTACGTCTGGATGACTCCCGATGAGATCAAGGCGAAATGGCCGTTGATCAATACGGATGATTTGAAATGGGCCCTTTATCACCATACTGACGGTTACATTAACCCCGCTGACGTAACGCAGGCGATGGCCAAAGGCGCCCGCCAACGGGGTGTCGCGATTGAACGCAAATGGCAGGCCGATGCGTTTCATTGGAATGGCGACGCCTGGGAGGTGACCTGTACCAAGATGGTGGAGAAGGGCGGCAACCTTGTTCCGTCTGACGAGCAGGTTGTGATCACAGCCGAGCATGTGGTGACGGCCTCTGGTAATCACGCCCAGACAACGGCCAAGAAGCTGGGCATCAAGATCCCGGCCATCCCGGTTGAGCATCAGTTCATCGTCATGGACAAAGACCCGGCACTGGTCGATTTCCGGGCCGCGGGGAATGTCGAACACCCGGTGATCCGCGATGCCGATGCCCAGTCCTATGTCCGTGAGGAGCGTGGCGGCTGGATTTTGGGTGTCTATGAAAAGAACGCCCCGGCGGTGTTTGAATATGGCGTGCCCGATAGTTTTCGCGCCGATCTGTTCCCGCTCGATCTGGAGCGGATCGAGGACCAATACATGGCGATGATTCACCGCATTCCATCTTGCGAGGAAAGCGGGCTGAAGGATGATTTCAACGGGCCGATCTGCTATACGCCCGATGGTAACCCGCTGGTGGGTCCGGCACCAGGACTGACAAATATGTGGCTGGCGGAAGGGTTTTCCTTTGGCATCACGGCGGCTGGTGGCACAGGCTATTATCTTGCGCAGATGATGGTTGATGGCGAGGCCGAGATCGATATGGCATCGCTTGATCCCAAACGCTATGGCAACTGGATGACAACCGAGTTCGCGGCGCGCAAGAACGAAGAATGCTACGACCACGTTTATATCCTGCATCACCCCGATGAGGAGCGGCCCGCCTGCAGGCCTTTGCGGACCTCGCCTGCTTATGATCGGCAAGCGGCCCGTGGTGCGCAGTTTGGGTTTGTGAACGGGTGGGAACGTCCGAATTATTTTGCGCCCAAAGGTTTTGACGACCACGCAAGCCGGTCCTTTCGGCGCGGTGGCTGGTGGCAATATGCGGTCGAAGAGGCAAAGGCGATCCGTGAAGGTGTGGGCCTGATTGATGCGACCGCATTCACCAAGCACCGGATCAGCGGGCCGGGGGCCACAGCATTTCTGGATTGGTTCACGACGAACAAGCTGCCCCGGGTGGGCCGGATCAACCTGACTTATGCGTTGACCTCACATGGGACGACGCGGACGGAATATACCATCGTGCGTTTGGCGGAGGATGATTACTACCTCGTCTCTGCGGGGGGCTGGCACGCCTATGATCAGGATTACCTTTACAAGGCGATCATGGAGAAAGAGCCGGAATTTGGCCGGATCAATGAGCAGGACGTTACAACCCAATGGGGTGTGTTTGCGATTGCTGGGCCAAAATCGCGGGACGTGCTGGCCGAGGTGATCAAGGATGCGGATCCCGAAACGGCCCTGTCGAACAAGCGGTTCCCATGGTTGTCAGCCAAGCAGATTGAGTTGGGCATGTGTCCGGTGAACGCGATCCGGGTGGCCTATACTGGGGAATTGGGGTGGGAGCTGCATCATCCGATTGAGATGCAGAACTATCTGTTCGATCTGCTTGAAAAAGCGGGTGAAAAACACGGGATGAAGCTGGTTGGTGCGCGGGCGCAGAACTGGCTGCGGCAGGAAAAATCCTATCGTGCATTCGGGACGGAGCTTGGCCGGGACGCGACGCCGTTGGAAGCGGATTTGCCACGCTTTGTTGATTTGTCAAAAGAGTTTCACGGCAAGGCCGCGATGGAGGCCAAGGGCATCCGTTCGCAATGTGTGACCTTGCTGATCGATGGGCCGGATGATGCTGACCCATGGGGGCGCGAGGCGTTGTATGATCTGGATGGGACCCGTATCGGGCGTTTGACGTCAGGCGGTTATTCGGTAGCGTTCGAAAAGTCGATTGGCATGGGTTACGTGCCGCCCGCATTGGCAGCAGTCGGGACCAAGCTTCAGGTCAAGATGCTTGATCAGCTCTGGAATGCCGTGATTGTTGAAGACAGCCCCTATGATCCCAAAAACGCCAAGATCAGGGTCGATGGTTGACAGATGCCAAGTCGTAAGATGGGTTTAAACCCATCTTACCGGAGGCACTGATGGACGACAAAATAGAGGTTGAGAATATCAATACGCCAGGGCGGACCAGCCGGGTGGACCGTGCGAAATACGAGGCGATGAAGACCGCGATGTTGGCGACATTGCCGAAAGCATCGCCCGGGATGACGGCCAAGGAATCCAAAGAAGCGGCGAAAGCGTATCTGCCCGACGCGTTGTTTCCCGGTGGCGCAACTTCTGGCTGGTGGCAGAAATGCGTGCAGCTTGATCTGGAGGCGAAGGGTTTGGTGATCCGCGAAGCGACCAAGCCGCTCCGGTTTTATCAGGTCTGAGTGGGTGATGCGGGCGTGTGAAGCGACGCTTTCTGCTGCCCGCCATCATCAAAATTTGACGGATCTAGCCAGGCTTCCAGCGCAGCCTTGATCTGCGGCCAATCCTGATCGAGGATCGAAAACCACGCGGTATCCCGGTTGCGCCCCTTATAGACAAGTGCCTGTTTGAACAGCCCGTCATAGCTGAACCCAAGCCGTGCAGCAGCCTTGCGGGATGGCGCATTCAGCGCGTCGCATTTCCATTCGTAGCGGCGATAGCCGAGTTCCGCAAAGACCCGCCGCATCATCAGATACATCGCCTCTGTCGCCATGCGGGTTCGCTGTAGTAGGGGCGAAAAAGCGATATAGCCAACCTCGGCCACGCCATTATCGGGCTGTATGCGCAGGAACGATGCAACCCCAACGGCTTTGCCGCTTGTTTTGTCCAGGATAGAAAAGAACAGCGGGTCTGTGCTGGCGCAACATGTATCGAGCCATGCATAAAAAGTTGCCCGGTCAGTAAACGGACCGTTGGGCATATAGGTCCAGACAGCGCCGGTCTGGTCCAGACTATAGGCATCAAAAAGGTCATCGCCATGGGCTGTGGTCAGCGGGATCACGTCGCAGTAGCGCCCTTGCATGGGCGTGTGTGGGATCGGCGCGGCACCTGCCCAGTTCGGGACCGGCGCGCCGATAGGCTGCCCCAGCGCGTTGTGGTGCGCCATCATGCGGCCCCTTTGGTGAACCGCGCGGGTGACAGGGCGGCGGCGGACTGCGCGTCGATCTGCGGGCCGTTGCCTGCCACGATATCAGCCAGCAACTGGCTGGCGGCGGGCGACGATTGCATGCCATAGCCACCTTGGCCTGCGCACCAGATGAAATTCTGATCCGCCGGGTCCGGCCCCAAAACAAGCGTCCTGTCGGGGGCAAATGTTCGCAAGCCTGCCCAGCTTGACAGCAGGCGCACCACAGGTGTCGTCACATGATCTTCGTACCGCATCAGCCCTTCCGCCAGCACCATGTCATCGGCATAGGCGTCATGTGGTTCGGCCGGGCATTCATCTGCGGGTGAGACAAGCAGCGCCCCTGCATCGGGTTTTGCATACCATGCTTCGCCTGCACCAAAGAGCAGGGGCCAAGTACTGACATCATGCCCGCCCGGCGCGGGTAACCTTGCCATGGAGCGCCGCATGGGCGTGAAACCCAAGGCCGCAATCCCCGCCATTCCGGCAATCACATCGACCCAGGCCCCGGCGGCGTTGACGATATTGCGCGCGAAATAGCAGGTGTGTTTTGTGTTCACTTCCCAGCCGGTGGTGATGCGTTCGATGCTGATGACCTGTGATTTGGTGTTAACCTGCGCCCCGTTGCTGCGCGCCTGTCGGGCAAAGCTTTGCAACAGTTCATGCGTGTCGATATCCCAGGCATCGGCGTGATAGGCAGCCCTGTCCACCTTATTTGCGTTCAGGATGGGGATGAATTCCTGTGCCTCTGCCATCGTGATCGGGTCAAGATGCATCTGGACTTGATCGGTGTCGAACGCCTCTGCATCACCTGCGTCGCCGACCAGTAGCAGGCCGCGCGGTTTCAGGACGCCAACATTGGCATGATATTCCCGGCTGGCGGCATTTAGTGCCACCGTGGCCGGTTTGCCGTAGCTTTCCTCAAACATTGCGGCGGATCGGCCGGAGGCGTGATGGGCCAGGTGATCTTCGGCCTCAAGCACGGTGGTACTACCCAACGCGGAAAGCCGCGCTGCAGCTGAAATACCGGCAATCCCGCCGCCGATGATCAGAAAATCAATCATTGTATGCACTTGGGCCGCTGCTGTGACGGCTTTGCTTTGTCATCATTAACATGGCGGCAACCTGCCATGCGGATGTGACAATGAAAAGGGTTCGTCCTATGCTGTTTTCAGGAGGATTGGTGATGGGACGCGAAGATGTGGCGGTGTGCCATTGGCAGGGCGACGTGGCCGAGGTGCGGTTGCATCTGGACAGTCAGGAACTGACCCTGCGCGGTGATATTCGGGCTGCGATTGGCCGGCCTGAGATGAAGGCTGTGACACTGTGCGAGGAGGGTGTCCGTGTGACGACGGATCGAGGCGATCTTGTCATGGAAATGGTCGAGATTGAGGCTGGGCGCTGGCACAAGGCACTGTTGAAACCGCCACCCAGCCTTGCCCAGAAGTTGGGCGTTTCGGCGGATGCCCCGGCCTTTGTTCTGGGCGTTGTTGATGATCCGGTGTTACACAACGCGTTGTCCGGTGCTGTCGTTGATGATGCCACCAATGCGTCGCTGTTATTAGCAGTTGTGTTGGATCAGGCCGCGTTGGGGACCGCTTCGCAATGCGCCATAACATATCCCAACAAACATATCTGGATGCTTTACCGCAAGGGAAAGACGGCACAGATCAACGGCACGCAGGTCCGAACACATATGCGCGACCTTGGCTTTATTGACAGCAAGTCATCGGCCGTGTCGGATCAGTTGACCGCGACCCGGTATCGGTTACGCGCCGACTAAGCGTTTCGACCTAACCTTGAAGCGTTTGTTCGCTGCCTTTCGCTGCGCTCAAACGCGAAAAACGATGCGCAATGTTTCAGGGTAAAGTCGAAACCTTCTAAAGCGTTGAATGTTCTGGCTCCGACGCGCCGCATGTGGGCTTCGAGAACGCGATCTCGATCATTGGCTGGCAGGGTATTTCAGCGGGAAAAGCCCCCGTGAAGCGGGGCTGATGTCCGAGCTTTGGGGTTGGGCGGATGAAAAGAAGTCCCCAGTTCCTGATGCGTGAAGTCAGGGTCCGTTTGTACGATCTAGGGTAGAAAATCCCGATGCGGTGCGCACTTTTCGCACCGACCAGTTGGACATGCGCTGCCTCATGCACCAGTGCTTCTGCGCGGATGATGCTGTCATTGATGTGTCAAGCGTACGGCATTTGAGATGCAGCTGAAGTGATCACTCTGATCCAGTCGCTTTCCTCTTTCTAGCTCAATGCTTCGATTGCTTTGCCCAGCATGGCCTGACATTTTGTCAATTGACTGAGTTCGACATACTCGTCCGGCTTGTGGCCTTGCCCAATCATAGAGCCGGGTCCGCAAACGACTGTCGGAATGCCAAGTGCGGTCAACACCCCGGCCTCGGTGCCAAATGCAACTTTTGTGAATTGGGCGTCAGGCGCAAGTGACTGCGCGTATCGGGCCGCATCCGTTGCTTGTGCGAGTTCAAGCCCCGGATAGCTGTTATAACACTCCAGCTTGATAGCGGCCCCCACGAACAGATCACGATACCGGGCGACAACCTTGTCAGAAGCAGCCTCAATTTTTGCGATGATCCCGGACAACTCGTCGGCAGGCAGGTAACGGTACTCGAAGGTTACCTCCGCTTTCTCCGGCACGATGTTAAGAGCCGAACCGCCTTGCAATACTCCCACGTGCAAAGTGGTGTAGGGAACATCGTAGATATCATCGCGTGCGCCGTTGCACGCATACCAGTCCTGAACAGCGCGCAATTCAGTGACGAAATCGGAAGCCAGGTGCAACGCATTTACAAACCGTGGTGCGAGCGCGGAATGGCCGTTCTGCCCGGTGCAACTGGCGCGCAGCGCTGCCTTACCCTTGTGTCCTGTAGCGATGGCCATTTCGGTCGGCTCTCCGACGATGCACAAACGCGGATTGCCCAACAAGGAGGGCAAGGCAGGGGCCATTTCCTGAATGCCGACGCAGCCGATCTCCTCGTCGTAAGAAAAGATCAGTCTGAGCGGTCTTTTAAGCTTGCGTGCCGCCGCCATTTTCCCAGCGGCCATCATGCAGGCCAGAAATCCCTTCATGTCCGTCGTGCCGCGACCAAAAAGACGATCTCCCTCGCGCGTCAATTGAAATGCTGGGCGCTGCCAGTCCTGACCGGTCACCGGGACCACATCGCAATGCCCTGATAGCAGGATGCCACCCGGTGCATCTGGTCCAAAACGCGCGACCAGTCCGATCTTGCCCTTCGTTTCACCGGGGATCCGTGTGCATTGCGCGCCTAAGTCCGAACAGTGCTTTTCTATGAATGCGACCATCTCAACGTTGGGGAGCGCGCTTATGGTCTTGAACGCAACAAGCTTGTCGAGAATTTCCAGTATGTCGTTCAATCTAATGCCAGCTCTGTGATTTCTCGGCGGAAAGGTAGTGCATCCCCGTTGTTTTCGTACTTTGAGAGCACCATGACAACCGCATCGCGGGCGAAGCGCTGCGTGGTGCCGGTATAGGCGCAATCTTGTACGGCGTGCGCTTTGCCGATCTCGATCAGGCGTCGGCTGAGCGTGATGCCCATCTTGGCAAGTTTCTTGTTGACCGCATGCTGTTCGAGCGCATTCGTTGCCCGGTCTGATAGATCGGCGGACGGAGTGATGATGGTTAAGTTGCACCCGCTATGCGTCAGCAACTGGGCCAGCACCCCGCCCATATCGTCATGGATGACGACCTCTCCCATAGCGGGATTACCTTCCCTGATATCGTCAGGCGTGAAAGTCGGCATTGCATTTTCGGTCGGGAAGGGCGCGACATGTTGGCGATTAACACCGCCATGACGCCACTTGGCTCCAGTCGCAATGCAGATATCGTACCGTGTGCATTCATGGACGTCGTCGATCCGACCTTCTTCAACCTCCTTTGGAAGAAACGGATCGGCGGTGCAGGGTCGCGTGCATCCGATGAAATCGAGAGTGCCGGTGTGGTTCATCTCGACGAAACAGCGCAGCTCCGCGTTTGAGAAACCAAGTTCACCTATGGTACCGTCAATGGTTATCGGCATGGATGAAACGGCAAGCAGCGCGTCCTTTCCGTAAACGTTTGGCCCGCTGATCCCGCGCATGGTCGCTGCTGCTGGTGGATCGCGGGCCGACTGGCGCATCATGGCCTCCTGACCCTAGGTCGATCCTAAGTGATGTCGCGCGCTGCGGGCCCCGCAGCGTTCAGGCCGACAATCTGTTCGTCCGAGTAAGCAGATTTGCAATGCTCCATGAAGGCACGGATGACATTCACCTGGTTGGCTTCAAGAGCCGTCAGAAGGCCGATACTCATCGGTCGGGCGTCGCCTTCGAGCGGCACGAACCTGAGTGGTCTGCCGTCTGGAGACGAGTCGTTCAATGGACGCACATTGGCGATGGAATATCCGAAACCGTTCGCCACCAGGCTTCGCATGACGGCCATGTCCTTGGTACGTTCTGCAATGGTTGGTTTGATGCCGGCGTCGTGAAAGAACGACATAAAGTAGTCCGCGCTGAACGGCAGATCAAGCAGCACCATTGGGTAGGGAACAAGCTCTTTGATTGAAAGTGAGGTCCGTTCGGCCAAAGGGTGCCCGACATCAAGAATTGCATAAGGGGGCAGTGAGGCAAACGGTTGAAAATCGAGATCTGAAGGCAACTCAAGATCATAGGTGAGGGCCACATCAATTTCAGATCGACGCAACTGGCTGAATATCTCGGGTTGATTGAGTTCTGCCTGACGAACTCGAACATCAGGATATTTGGTTTCAAAGCTCGCCCGCAAGGAAGGTAAAACAACCTGCGCAAAAGTCAGCATGCATCCAATAGACAACGGGCCGCGTATTGTTCCTGAGATATCACCCGCAAGACTGTTCAGCTGATCGGCATCGCTCAATACTTGTTTGGCCTGTTTCATCATCTGATGGCCTGCCAAAGTCAGGGACAGCCCCTGGGCACGTTGCCGAACGAACAATCGAAGTCCGAATTCTTTTTCGAGCTGGTTGATTGCCGCCGAGATCGAAGGCGATGAGACATGCACCTTCTCAGACGCAAGTGCGATGCTCCCGCATTCGCCGACGGCAACAAAGTACTCAAGTTGCCGCAGAGTGAATCTGAGCATTCGGTCCTCATGTCAGTTGGCTTGGTCGCCATACTTGAGCAGGCGTTTTGAGAGCAGCCTACTTGTCTAAAGAATGCAAGGAAAGATCGCGTCCGGCACCGGATTACTTCATGTCACCAAGGGCGTATGGCTGACGGGGCATCGACGATGTTCGCGGACAACGCAAGCCTAATGCCCCGTCCGCAGTTTTGCTGCAGCCCTAAATACCCCCGTAGGGGATACCCGCCGCTGTAGTGGGATCTATTTCTTTGCCGTCCGCTTCGGCGAGCTGGCCAGGGCCGAACCTATCGCCGGTTTGACACTGCCTGAGGCGGCATCGACAAACTTGCCATCGATAAAGGCCTGGTGACGAAAGCTGATAACATGCGCGCGCGCCTTCCGGTCGTGGTGTTGGTGATCAAGCATGTCTGATATCACTGTCTCTAGGCTTGTTGATCGCCAGGCACGCCGTAGGCGGGCGCTTCGCGCGGATCGATCGCCCGTTGGATGTAGGCGTCCAGTTGAGGCTTATAGATGTCCCAAGCGGTAGCGATGTTTTCTATCGGGCATCCTTTGGTCCAATCGCAACGCAGATCGGCCACCGGCCAGCTGACCTTGTCAACGATCTTCATACCAGCTGAATGAACCGGCCCGGCCTCACCACCTGCGGCCAGGCCCGCACGCAACGCTGCAATCAGGCGATCCCCGATGTGGCCCCTTGCGCCGAGAAAGCCGTCAACGATGGCTTGCGGGACCGTGTCATTGGCTAGAAGATTCCCGCCCGAGGCGACATTTTCCACCTCCGCCTGCGTCCAAACACCCAACGAATTCGGCCCCGAATGGATGGCGGTTTGACCAGTCTTGTCTACGGCCAGTATTTGACGATATTCAATGAATCTGCCCAGCCGGACGATCTCGGCCACTGCATCTAAGGCACCCATGCCGCCTTCCATCAGGTCCAGTGCAAGCGGACCCAGCGTCGGGTCGGTTACATTCTGAGAGGCAACCGCACCAACGCCGGCACGCGCATAGGAACACCGTGCGGCCACTGCGGGGGAGGAAGAGGAAATGGCCAAACCGAACATGCCGGTCTCTACGCAACGCGCCACAAGGGAGAAGGTCATGGGCGATAGCCCTCGGGGATCACGGCAGTCCCATCTATTTCGACCAGCCATTCAGGGCGCGCCAGCGCCTGGACCACCAAACCCGTCGAAACTGGGTGCACCCCTTTCATGTATTCGCCCATCGTGCGGTAGATCGCCTCGCGGTGACGCACATCCGTGATGTAGATGACCACCTTTACCAGATGCTCCATCGAGCCCCCGGCCTCTTCGATCAATTGACGGATGTTCTGCATCACCTTGTGGGTCTGTTCGACCGGGTCATGGCTGTCGATATTGACTGCATCATCAAGGTTTTGCGGACATTGTCCCCGCAACCAGACGGTTTTGCCGCCATGCGTGACGACGGCCTGACACAGATCGTTGTCGAGCTTCTGCTCGGGGTAAGTCTCGGATGTGTTGAATTTGCGAATGCGGGTATGTGCCATGGATTTCTTTCGATAGTAGCGATCGTCACAAGGGCCGAAGGAATGGGCAGAGGCCGGGAGTGGTCCCTGCTTTGATGTGTTGCAGCGAATGCTGCACGAAAGTTCGCTGGTCATGAAGTCATTTAATTTGGACAAGCTGCCGGAACGGCTGATGCCGATGCAAACGCGTTGCGCAGAGTTTACGGTGATCCAGATAAAGACGGTCTTGCGAGCAATACATCACAGGTGGCATTTCGCGCGCAATTTTGACTGGCTGGTCAGGTGCAAGCCGTAACGCGCCGAATGCCGACATGTTTTTGATGACTTTCGGCATGGCTGATTCTCGGATGGCGTGTTCTTAACGCCAAAGTTTCGCCATTCGCGCAAAGACAAAAAGAACGGTCTTCCTCACTCTGGATTAGGATTTGGCTAAGCTGTGCCATATCATCGCAAACACCGCCGAGGCTCAGCCTAATCAATACTGCGTCATTCCATATTTTTCGCGGCACGCCACACTGCATAATGTCGGGCAACCGTTCATCGGCGTGGTGCCGATCGTCAAAGGAGCAAAAGTGATGTCAGCGAGGAGCGTGGACACAGTTGTTGTCGGAGCCGGGCAAGCGGGGATCGCAATGAGCGAGCATCTCGGCAATCACGGTATCGACCACATCCTTCTAGAGAAAAGCCGGATTGCCGAGGCGTGGCGCACGGCACGCTGGGATTCTCTGGTGGCCAACGGCCCGGCTTGGCATGACCGGTTTCCGGGTTTGGAATTCGAAGGCCATAGTGCAGAAGCTTTCGTGCCCAAGGAGGCAATAGCCGACTACATGGAGGCATATGCGCGCCAGATCGCCGCCCCAGTCAAATGCGGCGTAGCGGTCGAGAAGGTGACAAAGAATGACGGCGGGGCGGGTTTCGTCGTTGAAACATCAGACGGCATATATCTTGCAAACCACGTTGTTGCTGCGACAGGGCCATTTCAAAAACCGGTTGTTCCGCCGATGATCCCCGTCGAGAGCGGCATGCTTCAGATCCACTCGGCAAGCTATCGAAGTCCCGGCAAATTGCCGGACGGTGCTGTCATGGTTGTCGGTGCTGGTTCCTCGGGTGCGCAGATCGCGGAGGAGTTGATGGACAGTGGTCGCAAGGTTTACCTGTCTGTGGGTGCGCATGATCGACCGCCGCGCAGCTATCGAGGCCGGGATTTCTGTTGGTGGCTGGGTGTGCTTGGGAAATGGGATATGGTCACTCCCGGCCCCGGGGCCGAGCACGTGACGATCGCCGTCAGCGGTGCCAATAACGGGCGCACGGTTGACTTTCGCCGGTTTGCTGCCTCGGGTATGACACTCGTTGGCCTGACGCGAAGTTACTCTGATGGTAGGCTGAGCTTTGCGAACGACCTTCAAAGCAATATTGCAGCGGGTGATGCGAATTATTTGGCCCTGTTGGATGAGGCTGATGCCTATATCGCACGAAATGGTTTGGACTTCCCTGAAGAGCCGAGAGCACGCAGGAAATGGCCAGATCCCGAGTGTTTCAGAAATCCAATCCTCGCGCTTGATCTTCAAAAGGAAGGCATCAGCGCGGTCATCTGGGCCACCGGCTTCTCGATGGATTATTCTTGGCTGCAGGTAAATGCTCTGGATCAAGATGGGCGTCCGTCACACCAGCGTGGAATTTCGACCGAACCGGGTGTCTATTTCCTCGGACTGCCGTGGCAGTCCCGCCGCGGGTCTTCATTTATCTGGGGTGTTTGGCACGATGCCAAATTCATCGCTGACCAGATCGCAATTCGCCACGCCTACTTTGCCTACGACCCAACCGAGAATACCCTGATGTGTTCGGAAACGGTGCCGATAGCAAAATAGCTTGGGCCTCAGGCAGCCTCGCGTCGGATGACGACTGGAACTTGCAGCTTGGCAATTCGAACATCGCCGAGATTGATGATGCGCTGAAGGAAATGCGGGGTCCTGATCCTAAGGCGTTTTTCAGAGAACCCGCTATCACCTAACGCGTTGGGTGATAGGTGATGTTTCCGGCATTTTGTTAAACGCTATGATATGCGCTTTCTGCCTTGCATCGACCGCCTGCGAGCTCTTGTTTTTCGGGCACGAAGAGTTCGCAAGCCATGCAGGCGCTCGCACCGCACTGCGCGTACCATTGGCAGGTATCTCTGATCGGGCAATGGGGGAGGATCTCGGTTATTGGCGGGCTATGTTCGCGAGTTGCGGTGAGCAAGTCATCAATGACCGCGCAGCGCCCGTTCTTCCATTGCTGGCAGCCTTGATCGGCGCAATGCGCGGCAAAGCGCATGCGCCGTTCGGGTGGCCCGATTTCGCGCGCTGAGGCCACAAAGGCCGTGTCGACCGCCATTGCGGTGCGTAAATGCATGATCCGCCCGTCGGGAGTTTTAAACCCCAGAAGGATTGCCCCGGGCTTGCATTCCGCGTTCGGGCATGTCCGGCTCTGCGGAACCTGCGACGACGACCTGCTCATGACGGTTTGCCGTCGAGGCTTTGGCTCCAGCGCAATTCGTGTTTACGCACACGGTCCAGTTCCGGGTGTCGCGTGATGACGCGCCATCCTTGCAGAAATTTATGCATTGGCCTGGACGGTTTTTGCATTTGGGTGGTGATGGGGGCAGAAGCGTTATCTTCAATTGTTTCTGCACCTGAATCGGTGTGATCATGTGCCATCTGGGCACTCCCTTCATCAAAAATGTTTGCCGCTGAAAATACGATGCGACCCACTTACTATAGCATATTTTTCCGATTTGTATTGGTCGGGATTTCCACACCCGTTGGTTGACATCTATCGGGCTGCATGATCGCTTGTCGCGTAATCGTTATAGGAGCGCTGCAATGACCTATGTTCCCGCCGAGGACCGTTACGACCGCATGGTATATCGCCGCTGTGGCAAATCAGGTGTGCAACTGCCCGCCGTGTCGCTGGGCTTGTGGCATAATTTTGGGCATGACACGCCGCATGAGACAAAGCGCGCGATCTGCCGTACGGCATTTGATCACGGGATTACCCATTTTGATCTGGCTAATAATTATGGCCCGCCTCCGGGCTCTGCCGAACATGCGTTCGGGTCGATCTTGCAGGAGGATTTTGCCGGTTACCGTGACGAGATGATCATCAGCACCAAGGCTGGATACGACATGTGGCCCGGGCCTTACGGTCAATGGGGCAGTCGCAAATACCTTGTTGCGTCCTGTGACCAATCCTTGCGCCGGATGGGGCTTGATTACGTTGATATCTTCTACTCGCACCGGTTTGATCCTGATACCCCGTTGGAGGAAACGATGGGCGCCCTCGACTACATTGTTCGATCTGGTCGCGCGCTCTATGCCGGGATTTCATCCTACAACACGGCGCGCACCCTCGAGGCGGTGGCGATCCTGAAGAATCTGGGCACCCCGTGTTTGATCCATCAGCCGTCTTACAACATGCTGAACCGCTGGGTCGAACGCGACGGGCTGAAAGGTGCACTGACCGAGCTGGGCGTCGGTTCTATCGCATTTACGCCGCTGGCCCAAGGGATGCTGACCAAGAAATATCTGGGCGGGATTCCAGATGACAGCCGCGCGGCCCAAGGCAAGTCACTATTCCCATCGATGCTGACCGAACAGGCGATCGAAAACATCCGCAAACTGAATGAGATTGCCGCGGCGCGCGGTCAGACCCTTGCACAAATGGCGATTGCCTGGGTGCTGCGCGATGGGGGGATTACCACCGCCCTTATCGGCGCATCGCGCCCGTCGCAGGTGACTGATTGTGCCGGCGCTGTTGGTAATTTGGAATTTACGGCTGAAGAATTAGCTTTGATCGATCAATATGCCGATGAGGAACAGATCAATTTATGGGCACAGTCGGCAGAGCAGACAGAGGGTGGTGCCGCGCGCCAGAAGTGACGTTTTTCGTCTCTGGCACTTCTTTGCGATCTCGCGTCAGAAGAGGGGTTTACTTTTGCCCATGATGGCGGCTTTTTCACCTTGGGGGCCGAAGGAGGTATCGTGCGCCGATTTCCGGTAGCGAAGGCAGGTCAGGTTATTGGCCTTTTGGGGGGATCATTTGATCCGCCACATGCCGGGCATGTGCATATCACAAAGGCCGCGCTCAAACGGTTTGGGTTGGATCATGTGTGGTGGCTGGTCAGTCCCGGCAATCCGCTAAAGTTTGCTGGTCCCGCCCCGCTCCCCCAACGGATGCAGGCGTCCGGTGCAATGATGCGCCACCCTCGCGTGACGGTAACGGATATCGAACGCCAGCTTGGCACCCGCTATACGGCGCAAACGCTTTCGGCCTTGTTCAGACGTTATCCGGGTGTGCGATTTGTTTGGCTGATGGGTGCCGATAACCTTGCCCAGTTTCACAAGTGGCAAGACTGGCGCTGGATCATGGATCATGTCCCGGTTGGCGTTTTGGCGCGGCCCGGTGACCGAATTTCAGCGCGCCTGTCCAAGGCGGCCCGGATATACCGTGCGGCGAAACTGCCGAAACAAGCGGCGCATCGGTTGGGTCGTGCCGGGCCACCGGCTTGGGCCTTTGTGAACCTGCCGATGTCAGATCAGTCATCATCGGCCATTCGTGCGCGGGGTGAATGGTGATGCGTTTGACCAGACGTGCGGTTCTGGGTGGAGCTGTCTCTAGCCTGGCGACGGCCGCGATGGCAGAGGCGCCTTTGACATCGATGCGTCCACGCGCCCGGCTGATGGACACTGGCAGTGCGGCGCGCATGATCGAACAGGCCGGTTTGTCAGGGCAGGTCGGGTTTGTGATGGCGGATGCCGCCAGCGGTGAGATATTGGATGCCGCCGCCCCGGATCTGCCCCAACCCCCTGCCAGTGTCACAAAAGCGGTCACTGCGCTTTATGCAATTGAAGGGTTGGGCGTCGGCCATCAGTTTGTGACACGCGTTATGGCCGACGGGCCAGTTGTTGATGGTGTTCTGCAGGGCAACCTGATCCTTGCCGGTGGCGGTGATCCCAATCTGGTGACTGATCAGTTGGCAAATCTGGCCGAAAACCTCAAGGCCAGCGGCCTGCGCATTGTTGAAGGCGATTTTCTGGTCTGGGACAATGCCCTGATCAACCTTGATGAGATTGATCCGTCACAGTTGGATCATCTGGGCTACAACCCAACAATCACTGGGCTGAACCTAAATTACAATCGTGTCCATTTCGAATGGAAGCGGGCTGGTGATGCCTATACCACCGCCATGGATGCGCGCAGCGAAAAGCACCGCCCCGTTGTGACCACCGCGCGGATGCGCATTGTGGATCGCCGGGCGCCTGTTTTCACTTATCAGGCCCGTGATGGTGTCGATGAATGGACCGTGGCCCGCTATGCCCTCAACAACGCAGGATCGCGGTGGCTGCCGGTGCGTGTTCCGGCCCTTTATGCAGGCGAGGTTTTTGCAACATTTGCCAGAGTGCAGGGCATTGTCCTGAAGCGCCCTAAAGAAATTGGTATGCTGCCGCAAAGCCAGGAACTCGCCCGTTTTGCGAGCCAACCGCTGGACCGGATGATGCAGGGCATGTTGCGGTTTTCGACCAATATCACGGCAGAAGCGGCGGGGCTGTCGGCCACAGCCGCGCGAACAGGCCAGAAACGTGGTTTGCGAACCTCTGCCCTTGGAATGGCGCGCTGGGCCGAGGATCGCGCGGCGATTGCGCCATACTTTGTTGACCATTCCGGTTTGGGTGATGCCGCACGTGTGACGGCGGCGGATATGGTGCGGTTTTTGACGGCTGACAGGGTTGTGCCGGCACTGCGACCGCTCATGAAGCGGATCGACATGGTTGACCGTGACCGCAACGTTATCCGAGATCATCCGGGGCAGGTTCTGGCAAAAACGGGGACGTTGAATTTCGTCTCAAGCCTTGCGGGATATCTGGAAACGGCCAGCGGCCGCAATCTGGCTTTCGCGTTTTTTGGTGCCGATCTGGATGCCCGTGAAGCGGGCAAGCGGGCCGGCGACGAAGCCCCACCCGGGGCCCGGCAATGGAATCGTAAAGCCAAGGCCTTGCAGCAGCAAGTTTTGCAGAATTGGATCAGGTGGGCCTAGGCTGCTTTCGCCGTTCTTGGACCCGCGACAACCCAGATAATAAAGCCAATGACCGGAACGATCAGGATTAGCAGTGTCCATACCGTCTTGTTCACGGTGGTTTCTGCCGACGTCACAACTTGCAGGATTGCATAGGCGCTGCAGGCGAGAACGATGAGGCTCAGGAAAATGGCGGGCATGGGTACTCTTTCTTAGATGTGTCGGGATCAACTCTATGTCTGAACTATGTTCATTTTTTGGCGCCTACAAGAGTTTTTCGGCTCATAGTGTCATATGTCGCGCGCGTGCGCCCCGTTCGATGGCCGCCGCATGCAAACGGTCCAGTTCAAGTTCGTCCCTGATTTCTTCAAGCATCCGGGCCTCTGGCCCGACGATCATGCCGTCGGCGGCGGCGACATCACAGGACAGCGCATAGGCGGTTTCAAAGAGCTTTTCGGGCAGGGCATCCCGGATCAGGCCAAAAAGCGCCTCTAACCCGTCGACCTGTTCCAGCAGATCAAACACCATTTTGGACATGCGCGGCAGCCGTTCGGCATCATAGCCTGCAAAAACGGGCAGGTTGTTGATTGCGTTACTCATCTTGACCAATTCCGACGTGCTGATGTTTTCGTCAGAGGCCGAAACGGCAATCATCAAAGCGGCCAGCGCGTCCTGCGCTGTCATGGGGGCGTTATTGAGCATGTCTTTTCCTTCGGGTTCTGCCCCCCATTTATTGACGCTGTGCCGCTCTCGCAATAGGGAGTGGCCGTTGTTGGGGTCATGGGGGCCGCGACATTATGACGTGAGAGATATCATGACCAATTTGCGTGACGCTGCGATGACTTCCAAGGCTTGGCCTTTTGTTGAGGCGCGCGCGCTGCTCAAACGGTATGAGAAGAAGGACCCTGAAAAGGGATATGTCCTGTTTGAAACGGGTTATGGCCCCTCCGGCCTGCCGCATATCGGCACTTTCGGAGAGGTTCTGCGCACGACAATGATCCGGCGCGCGTTTGAGTTGATTTCGGATATTCCTACCAAGCTGATTTGCTTTTCCGATGATCTGGACGGGATGCGCAAGGTGCCGGGGAACGTGCCGAACCCCGATGCATTGGCCGAACATATGCATAAGCCGCTGACATCGGTGCCCGATCCGTTCGGCACCCATGACAGTTTTGGTGATCACAACAACGCCATGTTGCGCCGGTTTCTGGACACGTTTGGGTTTGAATATGATTTCTATTCGGCGCGCGAATTCTATGGTTCTGGCCAGTTTGATGAGGTGCTGTTGCGCGCTGCTGCACGCTATGACGATATCATGGCCGTGATGCTGAAATCGCTGCGTGAGGAACGGCAGGGGACCTACTCCATCTTCTTGCCTATTCACCCTGAAACGGGCAGCGTTTTGTACGTGCCGATGAAGAATGTCGATGGCGCGAAGGGTGAGGTGACCTTTGACGATGAAGACGGTCGCGAATGGACGCTGCCTGTCACTGGCGGCAATGTGAAGTTGCAGTGGAAGCCCGATTTTGGCGCCCGCTGGGCGGCGCTGGATGTCGATTTTGAGATGTATGGCAAGGAGCACGCGACCAATACAGCAATCTATGACCGGATTTGCGAGATTTTGGGCGGGCGCAAGCCGAACCATTTTTCTTATGAGCTGTTTCTGGATGAGAATGGCCAGAAGATTTCGAAATCATCGGGCAACGGGATTTCGATTGACGAATGGTTGTCCTATGCGGCGACAGAAAGCCTGAGTTATTTCATGTATCTCAAGCCGAAAACCGCCAAGCGAATGCATTTTGATGTGATCCCGAAGGCGGTGGATGAATATCATCAGCAGTTGCGCGCATATGCCGATCAGGATGCTGTTGCCCGGATGAACAACCCGGTGTTCCATATCCATGGCCATAATGTGCCTGCCTCTGACATGGTCGTGCCGTTTGCGATGCTGTTGAACCTTGCTTCTGTTTCCGGAGCTGAGGATAAGGATACGCTTTGGGGTTTTATCCAGCGTTATGCACCAGAAGCCTCTGCAGAAAAGAACCCGCAGATGGATCAGGCTGCGGGCTTTGCTGTGCGGTATTACAATGACTTTGTGAAGCCGGCCAAGGTGTACCGCGCCCCGACCGAGCAGGAACGCGCCGCGATGGAAGATCTGGTTGCGCGGTTGAAGGCTTGGGATGGCGGGCTGGATGCCGAAGAACTGCAATCCATGGTCTTTGCAGTTGGTAAGGCGCATGAATTTGATCCTTTGCGTGCATGGTTTACGGCGCTTTACGAGGTGCTGCTTGGTGCATCGCAAGGGCCACGCTTTGGTGGTTTCATCGCGCTATATGGTGTTGACGAAACCGTCGCGCTGGTCGAGGTGCGTTTGGCGGAGTGATCAATCTGCGGCATTGCCATTTATGACCGGCTGATTACCAGGTATCTGACCTTTCCCGCAAGGGGAAGGCCAACGCCTGTACCGCCGTGAACGGCAATATGTTTAGCTTTGTCGGCCCGGATGCAGAGATGTGTATCCGCCTGTCGCAAAAGGACATCGCGGCTTATGGCGACAACAATCCAAATGATCCGGTGATCCGCTATGGCAGCGTGATGAACGGCTATGTCGGCATCCCGGATGCACCGCTGCTGGATGAACCGCAACTGGTGGAATGGTTCGCCAAATCGGTAGGTTTTGACAGGGGGTTGAAGCCAAAGCCAACAAAGAAAAAGAACTGATACGCAGGTTGGGCCGTATTCCTAATAAGGTGAAATTACAGGAGGGGTTTTGATGAAACGGTTTTTTGCACTTGTCTTGGGGGTTTGGATGGCTGCGACGCCGATTGCGGCACAGGATCCCGACGCAATCGCAGATGTGATCGGCAGCCAATTGCAGGCCTTTACTGATCGCGACGTGGCAGAGGCCTGGCGTTATGCCAGCCCCAACATACAGCGTATGTTTGGCAATCCCGGCAATTTTGGCATGATGGTGCAGCGTGGCTATCCGATGGTGTGGGACAACGCAGAGGTACGGTTTCTCGAACTACGCGAGATTGCGGGGGCGCAGTGGCAAAAGGTGATGATCCGCGATGCCGATGGCGGATTACATGTTCTCGACTACCAGATGATCGAAACTTTGGACGGCTGGCAGATAAATGGCGTTCAATTGTTACCATCCCCTGATATCGGCGCGTGATTCTTTCATTTAGACGTGTGAAGCTGCTGGTTTCGGATGTCCTTAATGGCCAAGTATTTTACGCGCGGAAAAATATTCATGTTCTTCAATATGTTATCAATGTTTACCTTACGTAAGCATTGTCTTTTTTTTGGACACTATTCCGCCAGAATTCTGTTATTTAACGTTAATGTACCGCGATTGAGGGCGGTGGTGATTGGTTAATGGTATGAGGGAACATGAAAATACTTGATCTTTGCGCGCGTAAGGGAAAATTTCTGGCGGGCGCTTTTTTATGTAGTGTAAGCGTGCTTGGAAGCACGGCAGCGTTTGCGCAGCAATCTGCGCCTGTGCAACTTCAGTCCGACGACGGAACTATGTCCATCACAGGCAATCTGTTGAGTTTTGATGGCTCTGTATATGTTGTCGAGGTCACCGATTTGGGTACGTTGCGTATTCAGGCTGATAGCGTGACCTGCACCGGCGTGCTGTGTCCAGAAGTGTCCAACTTTGGCCCAGAGTTCGGAATCTACGGATCGCGGACGGTTGGCACGACGTTGATACCTAACCTGCTGCGTGGATACGCAGAATCTGTTGGGGCGACATTCGAAATTACGCCGACCGAAGAACCGGCCGAGCGTATCGTGCGTTTGATGAATGCCGATGGATCATTGCGCGCCGAGATTGATTTACAGACCCGCGGTTCCGGCAGTGCATTTCCAGCACTCGCCGATGGTGTTGCCGCAATCGGCGTTGCGGATCGTCGTATGAAAGACAGCGATGTTGCAAAAATCGCGTCCGCCGGTATTCCGGACCTGCGCGATACCGCAAACGAAACTGTTCTGGGTGTCGATGGGATCGTCATGATCACGCATCCAGACAACCCTGTTCGGAACCTGAGTTCATTCGATATTGCCCGAATCTGGTCGGGCGAGATTACGAACTGGCTGGAACTGGGTGGTGGTGACCATCCAATCACAGTCAATTCTTTTGGTGAAGGGTCCGGCGACCGCGCGGTCATGATGGATGCTTTGGTGCGGCCCAATAATCGGGATGAGACCGCTGACGTCACTCGATGGAGCGCCTATCAGGACATGGTTGATGCCGTGATGGCAGATCGTGGCGGCATTGGTTTTGTTGGTCGTTGGCTGGCGCGTACAAATGACGTCAATCTGCTGGATATTCGCGAGGAATGTGGCTTGCTTTCCCCGCCGACCGATTTCCGGATGAAGATTGAAGGCTACGCGCTGTCACGTCGCTTGTATGCGTATACAAGACCTGGCACGCTCCACCCGGAAGCAAAGGCCTTTCTTGATTGGACCCTGACCAAGGAGGCGCAAGCCTATATCAAGGAAAGCAACTTCATCGATCGCGAATTAGAGCGGATGCGGCTTGAGGATATGGGCATGATGCTGGTTCACACCGCGGCCGTCGAACCCGATTTTGATGGTGCGCAGTATTCGGACATGATGTTTCAACTGCGGGGCGCGGACCGTCTGAGCGTGTCGTTCCGTTTCAACACCGGATCAAGTGTTCTGGACGTTGAATCGATCCGTAACATCGAAGAATTGGCGGACCGCATGGAAGCCGGTGAATTCGATGGGCTTGAGGTTCTGCTGGTCGGCTTTGCTGACTCGATTGGTGATCGCGTGCGCAACACAGCGTTGGCGCAAGCACGGGCGGAATCAGTGCGTGCGATTTTGGCAGATGCGTTGAACGCGAACACGGCGCAACGTCTGGGCCTCGTGCCGTTGAGCTATGGTGAGTTGCTGCCGTTGTCCTGCAACGATGGTGAAGTGGGCCGCGCCCGTAACCGCCGTGTTGAAATATGGCTGCGTCTGCCTGACAGCCGGTCAAACCTGCGGTAATCTGCAGCAAGAGATTAATCACCAGAAAGAGCGCCGCGCATTGTCGGCGCTCTTTTCTTTTCGCGGTGTTGCGTCATCCACCGTAACGGTGCTGTCAGCCACCATTCAGCGTTTCAATCTATTCCTTTGCGCAGCGGCCCGGCACTAGCCTGGGCCTTTGTTTTCTGGCTGCGAAAAGGTGTTTCCATGAACAAGGCGATTACGGACGGGATAGTATTTAACCCTTTACCCTTTGCGGCAGGGTTGGGCGTATGGTCAAGCGGCGACGGCACGCCGGGGTCTGACACCTATGCCGTCAGCGGGTCAGGTGTGTTTGTGGCAGCCGATCAGGATTTCGCCGGCTGCCTAGAAGTTCTGAAATCGGAAAGCGTGACCCGTGTCCGTTACATGGGGGAAACTCCGATCCTGCCGGGCTGTTATCTGCGTGTGTCAGCACGGGTAAAGGCCGTGGCGGGCCCACTGCCTGCAGTGCGTGTCTCGGGGTGGGCCGGGTTGGCCGGAGGCGCCCCGGCGGTCGGGCTGCCCGAAGCTGGTCCATCGGTGCAATTGACCAGCTACGGCCAGATCGTCGAGGTCAGCGCAATTATTGGTACGGCGGACCGTACCGGCATTGATCTAATCTGGAATAGGGCCAACTACGGGCATTTGGGGATCGAACTGACCGGCCCGGATGGCGGGCTTGTCCGGGTGGATGATATCCAAATTGAGGATGTATCTGCCGTCTTTACCCGTGATCTAGTTGCCCTTGTCGATGTACGGGATTTCGGGGCGACGGGCGACGGGGTCACGGACGATTCAGGTGCATTTGACGCTGCTGATGCCGCCGCAAATGGCCGGACCATCATGGTGCCCGCAGGAACGTATCTGCTGAATGACAGTGTGACACTAGAAAACAAGGTTCGGTTCGAAGGCACAATCGTGCAAGCGCCGGAACATCGGTTTATCCTGCGACGTGACTACAATTACGCCACCTATGTCGAAGCTTTCGAGGACGAAGAGGTTGCCTTCAAAAAGGCATTTCAGGCCCTCATAAATTTTTCTGATCACGAGTCTCTGGATCTGAACGGGCGGCGGGTGTCGCTGAACGAACCCGTTGATATGCAGGCCGCTGACCCGACGCGCACCCGTTTTGAAACCCGTCGCGTGATCCGTAACGGGCAAATCCAACCGGTTGATGGCCCCGCATGGGATCCGACGGTTGTGACGTCGCAGGCGACCTACGCGGTATCTGAAGATAAACGACTGACCAATGTTGCGGATGCGGCCAATATCGCCATCGGATCGCTTGTCGAAGGTAACGGGGTGGGGCGCGAAATTTATGTCACGGCGGTTAATGTCAGCGCCCAGACAATTGAGCTGAGCCAGCCTCTTTATGATGCGGAAGGCACACAGAACTTCACCTTCACCCGGTTCAAATACATGTTGGATTTTTCCGGCTTTGAAAAGCTGAGCCAGTTTGTGCTTGATGATATCGAGTTCCAATGCCGGGGCGTGGCGAGCGGCATCATGATGGCGGCGGATGGTTTTACCTTTCATGTGCGGGACTGTTTCATCAACCGCCCCAAGGATCGGGGCATCACCTCGCCCGGGCGGGGATGCCAAGGGATGATGATTGACCGCTGCCAGTTCATTTCTGACGAACAGGATGTGGCTGTCCTGAACAGGGTCAGCGTCGGCTTCAACGCCAACGCAAATGATGTAAAAATCCGCGACAACCGGACCAGCAAGTTCAAGCATTTCTGCATTCTGGCGGGCACTGGCAACCTGATCACCGCCAATCACTGGTTTCACGGCGATGATGAGGTCAACGGCCCTCGCATGGGTGGCATCATTCTGACCGAATTGAACCCGAAAAGCGCGTTTACCGGCAATTACTGCGACAACAACTTCATCGAATGGACCAATGAACATTCGAGCGCACCCGCATTGGGCAATCAGTTTTCCTTTGGTGGCTTGGCGATCACGGGGAACATTTTTACGACCAATGATGTGGCCAGCTGGTTCAATTTCATCGTTATCAAACCGTATGGCCCCGGCCATTACATCAATGGGTTTTCTGTCGTCAGCAATGTGTTCCGGTCGCTGAATGGCCGGATAGATCGGGTTGATGCGGTTGATACGACATTTGCCGATCTTGATTTCAACCGGACCCGCAAACTCGAATTCACCGGCAACATTTACCACAACGTCAATGAGCCGGCACACAACCCGATGTATCTGTCACATACGCAGCTAACTGAGGCGACGACTTGGACGATGGACACGGGCGATTACATGCCATTTGGCGGTAGGGCGAAACATGTGGAATCGGTTGTTCCCGAAGGTCAGATCACCAATGTGAGTGGGACGCGTATCCATGACTACCCCTGGGCCGAGGGTGAGCGCGGGTCGGACCTGCGCAGCGTTCAAATCAACTGGTCGCAGCCCGTCAAAGGCGTCGTGCGCTATCAGGTACGGATGGACGATTCAGAGGATTGATCCATTAGGTCGAAACGCTTTCGTCCCTGCAATTGGGCGCCTTCGGGCGCCCATTTTTGTTCGTTCAGGAACGAGTGGTCATTCGGCGCAGATTATGCTGGGAAGGGGCAAACACACTGCATTCTAAAACAGCAAGGATCAGCCATGGCTAAACCAGTTAAGATTTCACATGATTATGACGCCCCACCCGCTGCGGTCTGGCATGTCGCTACTGATTTTGCCTGTTTTGCCGAGGCTATGAAGGGCGTTGCAACATTCGAAGGTATGCCTGCCGAAGGCAGTTTGAAGGCGGGGGATGTGTTTGACGTGAAGGTGCGCCTATTTGGTTGGATGCCCCCGATGGATTACCACATGGAATTGGTAGAGTGGCGCGCGGCAGACCATATGTTCCGAAGCGTGGAAAGTGGCGGTTCCATTCGGAGGTGGGAGCACGTTTTGACCGTCACACCGCTGGCGGGTGGGGCGCGACTAACGGATCAGATTACCATTGATGCGGGGTTCGCAACGCCATTGATGCGCCTATGGGCGCGCTATGTTTACACCCGTCGCCATGCGCCACGGCAACGGATGTTGGGGGCGTTGCGGGGTGATCGGGCATAGTGCGTTTCGGTGTATTGCTGCGATGCAGAAAAATGCTGCAACCGCAAAGAAAATGCGCTATGGTGGTGTGGAGAAATTTTCCGTAACCTGAGGGAGGTCAAATGACTCCAGCTTTCACACTCACCGTATCTGCTGAAATGATGCGTGCAAGCAGCGCCATTATGGGTCAGCAATTGCGCCTGACGCAGGCTTTCTTTGATCAGGGGGTTGCAGCGCAAAAGGCAATGATTGCCCCTTTCTTGTCTGCCGCACCCGCCAAAACACCTGTGCAGAAAAAGCCGACCACGGCCAAGAAAACCGTTCAGAAACGCGCTAAAACGCTGAAGTCGGTTGCCGCCGCGCCCGTGCCCACACCTGTCGTCGTAAAACCTGTGACCGTGATGCCCGTCGCGAAGAAGGCGGCACCGAAACCCGCCGCCCCTGCAAAACCAGAGGCCGCTCTGGCCCCCGTTAAGCCGGCGACACCAAAGGCAAAGGCACCAGCAGCCAAACTAGACGCGGCGCCCGAAAAGGCGGTTGCGCCTGCTCCAACACCAAAAGTGACACCAGCGCCAGCGCCGCAAGCGGTGTTCAAGACTGCCGCCGCGAAATCTGCACCAAAGCCCGCAGCGCGGAAAGCTGAGCCGAAGGCAGCCACACCAAAGCCAGCGCCAAGGGTCGCGTCGAAACCTGCCCCCAAGGCTGCAGCGCCAAAAGCCCAAGCCAAGCCCGCAGAAAAAGCCAAGAAACCGACCACGTCGAAGCGCTAGGGTCAGGCGGCACGCCTTCAGATAGCGCCCCACGAAGGTTATCTGCCGAAAACGACGGATGCCCGCTTTGTCGGGTATCCGACCATTGCATCCCGTGCATGGTGGGATTGCAAAGAGCGATGTTGTTGCTGAAATGGGCGCATCATATGTCTGTCACAGGGAGGAGTGATAATCATATTATGAGGTGCATCATGGCAACCCGCGCAACCAACACACTGATTTCCGACCGCGAAATGCTGGTCGAACTCGCAATCCTTCCCTTTCGCAAGATCGGCGAATGGCTGACCAGCTTGGCCGAGTCCAATTCCCGTACTGCTGCCTTGCAAGCCATTGCAGACCTGTCCGAGGAAGAATTGGCCGCCAAGGGCACGACCCGTGCCGAACTGATCAGCCAGACATTCCGCCACGACGGATAAACGGGCATTGATATTGGCACCGGGCAATTTGCAGGTGATACTGCATGCTATGTGTATTGAACCCAAGTCATGATCGTTGCTGGCGCCCTTTCGGTCGTTCTTATCGCGGTAGCGGGGCTGCATGCCCTTTGGGGGTCTGGCGTCTGGTTGCCGATCCGAGATGAGGAGGCGCTGGCGCGTGCCTTTGTGGGTGCCCGTGGCGTCACGCGTATGCCTGGGCCAATCCCAT
Organism: uncultured Paracoccaceae bacterium; assembly: GCA_947503925.1. Taxonomy (GTDB): domain Bacteria; phylum Pseudomonadota; class Alphaproteobacteria; order Rhodobacterales; family Rhodobacteraceae; genus Yoonia. The sequence continues at coordinate 91,119 of CANNFQ010000013.1, forward strand.
GCTTTCTGGTGGCGCTGGCATTATTGATCCTGGCTATCAGCCCATGGTTGCCGGTCAGCGTGCTTCGCGATGTGATCATGTGGGGTGCCGTTATCATATTCATCGGTCGTGGCTTTTTGTCTTACCTACCGTTTTGGCGAAGGATGACGCCTGAACAGCCCTTCGCCCGTAACGACCAACGCTATTTTGGCCCACTTTGTATTGCGGTCGGGCTGGGCTTTTTTGTTCTGGCTTTGGGGCGCTAGAAGATCTGCCAGACGCCCAGCCGGATGCTGCGTTCGGCGTTTCCCTTCAACGGCCCAGTGCCGCTAAGGCTGATTCTGAGCGTATCGTTGATCCCATATACAATCGCAGGGCTGAGTTTCACGAATAGATCATCTTCCATCGTCTCACCCGATTGCAATTGTAACATGGTTGTCCACGTATCGTTCAAGTTACGCCCCCATGTGAAATCGGCCTTCGGGCGGTAAAGCTGGTCGTTACGGTTATATGTGGCACTGAGGTCCAAGGCGAGCCAGCCGCTATCCAATCCGCGCCCCCAAGACAGACTGCCGCGTTGCAGGTAATCGAACTCAAGTTCGAAATCAGTGCGCGCACCAATGGCGAAACTGGCCGCAAAGCGATCTGGTCCGGTGACGTCGCCAAGCGGAAACTGCGCAAAGATCATACCTGTATGAACGCTGTTACGCGCTGTGCTGAAATAGTCGAGGCCGAGGGTTATCCGGTCCGTAAGTCCGTATTCCGCATAGAATGTCGGATCATAGTAAAGCCCGTCATCACCGGCATCAGAAATCCAGAGATTGGTCGCGGCGGCCAGGAAAACCTGCCCTTTTTCGCGCGCCCACGCGCCGGCATGGGCTGCGGTTGCAGTCGTCACCATGATCCAAACCAAAAGAAGAACCCGCATTGCCGCACCATTTAAGCCTCGTGCACGGTGCCCGGACTATGGTTAATGACGGGTTAAGATTTGTTAATCATCGCGTGGAACGCGCAGCAGTTTCAGCGCATAGGCCGGGCGTGCCACGATTTCGCGCAGATGTTGCCGTAGCGGCATTTGTGGCATTTGCGGGGCGTCGATTTCGGCTGACAGCCGCAGATGCCGCGCCACCATCAGCGCGCGGGCACCGTGATACCGGTCGGTGACGATGATCACCCTGTGGCCCGTCAACAGGCGTTTGGCGTTGCGGATATTTTCCAATGTCGTGGTTGATTTATCTTCGCAGACGATCGCAGCGGTTGGAACGTTTTCGGCTTCCAGAATGCGCCGCATGGCGGCTGCCTCGGTCGGGGGATGCGCGCCCAGCCCGCCGCAAGGGATGACCAAGGGTGCGCGCCCAGCCCGCCACAGTCGCGCCGCATGCAAGGTGCGCCGTTTCAAGGTGGGAGAGGGCCCATTGGGCCAAACGGCGGCCCCAAGTATAAGAATTGCGTCCATGCCGTGATCTACGATGTTCATTGCGCGGTTGGAAACCGTTTTGTAGAACCACGGGAGAACAATCGGCCGCAAGATGGGCTGGTTGAAAAATCGTTGTGTCAGACCATTGGCACACTTGGATTTCATCGCAATCTGCTGATGATGCGCATTTAAGCCCGCGATGGTTCATGCCACGTCGGTCAAGACTGAATAATGAGGGGGAGACGCCATGACAGATCAACCAGCCGGAACCTATCCACCATCGGCAGACATGGCCGCCAGAGCCCATGCGGACAAGGCGACATATGACGCGATGTATCAGGCGTCGATTTCCGATCCTGAGGCCTTTTGGGCCGAACATGGCAAACGTGTTGACTGGATCAAGTCGTTTACCAAGGTAAAGAATACCAGCTTTGCTCCCGGTAAGATTGACATCAAATGGTTCGAGGATGGCACACTGAATGTCAGCGCCAATTGCATCGACCGGCATCTAAAAGATCGTGGCGATAAGACCGCGATCATTTGGGAGCCCGACAGCCCTGATGATGACGCGTTGCATATCACTTATGAGATGCTGCACGAAAAGACCTGCCTGATGGCCAATAGCCTGAAGGAAATGGGTGTCAAAAAGGGTGATCGCGTCGTCCTATACATGCCGATGATCCCGGAGGCCGCTTATGCCATGCTAGCTTGCGCCCGGATTGGCGCTATTCATTCCATTGTTTTTGCTGGATTTTCTGCGGATGCGCTTGCCGCCCGTATCAGCGGCAGCCAGGCGAAAGTGGTGATCACCGCCGACGGTGCGCCGCGTGGCGGCCGGGTGACGAACCTCAAAGACAGCGTCAATCAGGCGCTGATCAATGTCATGCACGACGTTAAATGCCTTTGCGTGCGTCGCACCGGCCAGCAGATTGCCTGGCGTCCCGAGGGCGATTACTGGCTGCATGAGATGGAAAAGAAGGTCAGCGCAGATTGCCCGCCGGAGGAGATGGGTGCGGAGGATCCGCTGTTTATCCTTTACACCTCAGGCTCCACCGGGATGCCCAAGGGCGTGGTGCATACGACGGGCGGTTACATCGTCTATGCCTCGATGACCCATCAATACACGTTTGATTATCACGATGGCGATGTTTTCTGGTGTACGGCGGATGTCGGTTGGGTCACCGGGCATTCATACATTGTTTACGGGCCGCTTGCGAACGGGGCCACGACTCTGATGTTTGAAGGTGTGCCGACCTATCCGGATGCGGGCCGGTTCTGGCAGGTTTGCGAAAAGCACAAGGTGAACCAGTTCTATACCGCCCCAACGGCCATTCGCGCCCTGATGGGTCAAGGCAATGATTTTGTTGAGAAATATGACCTTTCCGATCTGAAAGTGCTGGGCACGGTGGGTGAGCCGATCAACCCTGAGGCCTGGAACTGGTATCACAACATCGTCGGCAAGGGGAACGTGCCGATTGTGGATACCTGGTGGCAGACCGAAACCGGTGGCCATCTGTTGACCCCGCTGCCCGGAGCGACGGCCACAAAGCCGGGTTCGGCGACCCTGCCGTTTTTTGGCATTCAGCCTGTCATTCTGGAGCCAACATCTGGCGAAGAGATTAACGACACGGCCGCAGAGGGTGTGTTGTGTATCAAGGATAGCTGGCCGTCGCAGATGCGCACCGTCTGGGGCGATCATGAGCGGTTCGAAAAGACCTATTTCGCCGATTACAAGAACTACTATTTTACCGGCGATGGCTGCCGCCGCGACGCGGACGGCTATTACTGGATCACGGGGCGCGTCGACGATGTGATCAACGTGTCCGGCCACCGGATGGGCACGGCGGAGGTGGAAAGCGCGCTGGTCGCCCATGAGAAGGTGGCAGAGGCCGCTGTGGTGGGTTTCCCCCATGATATCAAGGGGCAGGGCATCTATGCCTATGTCACGTTGATGACCGGTCAGGAGCCATCGGAAGAGCTGCGCAAGGAATTGGAAAAATGGGTCCGCGCCGAGATTGGCCCGATTGCCAAGCCTGACCTGATCCAATGGGCACCTGGCCTGCCCAAAACCCGGTCCGGCAAGATCATGCGCCGCATTCTGCGCAAGATCGCCGAGGATGATTTTGGCGCTCTGGGTGATACATCGACCCTTGCTGACCCGTCGGTTGTTGATGAGCTGATTGAGAACCGAATGAACCGGGGCTAAGGCGTCATGCGAAAAATCTGAATCCCCTAACGCTGCCCGAAATCGGAGATTTCAACGCGTAAGGGGATAAGCGACGTTTCTGGTATTTCGTCAAACGCCATACGCAACGGTCGGTGCTATGGATTGGGCCGCGCAACAGTGTTGCGCGGCCTTTTTTGCGAATCATCCTTTAATATTGGGGTTTGGGCCAAAACTGCCGGTCGGCAAAGCGTCGGCGATAGGTCGGCAAAACGTCGGACCCCCGATGCCGGAATTGCGGGTTTAAGGCAGGGTGCGGTGGATGTATGAAGGCAGTGTTAAGGTTTGAGATGTGCAGGCATGTTTCGACGCCATCTGTCAGCAGTAACCGGGAAAATCGCATCATGCTGGAACTGATCGTTGTCTTCTTCATCTATGTCATTGGTGTTCCGCATTCTTCCGGAACGGATGCAGCAGCGGTGCCTGAAGCAGAGATTGAGCCGGATCTGCCTGCCGCAGAGACCCGCATGCCGGAAGCGCAGGACCCAACCGGCAAGTTTTTGAACGCCACCGAGGTTCGCCCCATCCTTGATGCGACAAAGGCAAGCTGGGTGGCGGTGCGTCTGTATGAGGGGCAGGACCTGCTTTACTTCACCAACCTGCTGTCATGGCGCTGTGGCTTGTGGGAAATCCGCTATGGCATCAATGGCGCGCCGGCGGATCAGGTGCTGGAGATGGAGCCCTGTCATTTGGAAACGGCCCAACCCGGCGCCGTGACCGATCCCATTGGTTTCCCGATTTATCTGACATTTGCGCCGGACAGCGTGCAAAGCGTGACGGTCGAGATTGACTATGATGATGGCACGACGGATACTGCCATGTTTGAACGCGGCGGCATTCTGATCCCCTGACGGGGAGGTCCCGGGTCAGGCCCGGGACGGGTTTGCGATCAGACGAGTTCCAGTTCGCTGGACCAGGTGAGCTTCCCGTCTTCGTCAAAGAAGGCCTCTGATATCTGGTCGCCCGTCAGGGTGAAGGTCATGAACCCGTTTTTGACCAGCCCGGCGGGGTCGCTGCCCTTGGGCGTGCCGGCAAAGAAATCGATCCCGTCGATATAGTCGGCAGGTTTGAACGGGGGGTAGGTGCCCGGTTTGGCGAGACCCCATGGCGCGCCATATGGCATGGAGGCATGCCCGGCGCAGCGCATATTGCAGGTTCCTGGGATCTCGGGCCCGTCTTTGGATTTGGGCACTGTTTTGGGCGCATAGACGATCCCGTCATGGATATGCCCGAAATACCAGTAATCGGGCAGGCTGCCAAAGGCCGCCCCCACATCGCGCAGCAGCGATTTGCCATCCTTGACCTGCTCGATCTGCCCGGTTACGTCAAAGGGCGTGTGATGCGTCATCAGGATTTTGCGTTTCTTGGGGTTGGCTTTGTCCTGCACGAACGTGATCTGATCCTGTGTCAGCGCCCCGTACATGTAAAGAAAATCAGGGCTGTCATAGGCGCTGTCTAGATAGAAGATCTGCCAGTCATCATTTTCCAGGAGCCCGTAGCTGCACCTGTTTTGATGCGCGAAAAGCGGATCGCTGAGCGCGTCTTTGAACAGCCCCCAGCCGCCCGGATACATTTCATGGTTGGAGTTCATGGTGAAGGATCGCGCAGGCTTCATTTCAGTTTTTGGCCAAAAATCGATAAGATGCGCGATTTCCGTACCCGGCCCGGCAAAGAGCAGTTTTTCATCGTGTTGTGGCGTGCCGGTGTAATAGACATCGCCCAGATGCATCAGGTAGTCTGGCGTCTGATCCATCACCGCGTGGCGCACTGATTTGGCGTCCTTTGCCCCGGTACCCCAATCACCCGTCACTGCAAACAGGGTTTTGCCCGCGCCGAATTGCAGATGTGCGGGCGTGGTTGGAAACGGGTATTTTCCGTAGTGTAACTTGACCAATAGCGCATTGATCGGCGCCTCAAGCCAGCGATAGTCAAGCTGTTCGAATGGGTGGATTCCCCATGATGTCCCGTCTGGACCTATGGCGGTGCCCTTGATGGCGGCGGCCCTTAGCAGCTTGTAATCGGCGTCGGTAATCGTTGGTTCCGGAATGACATCGTATTTTTGCAGCAGTTCCAGAAATCTGGTGAAAAGTTGCGGGATGTCCTTGTCATAGTGGATCTTGTCGGGGTTTTTGGTCCAGAAGGGAACGATCCCCAATTCGATATTCCCATCGATATCTGTGTCGGGCCGTGGATGTGGTGGGGTGAAATAGGGGATCATCGCCTTGAGCATGGCGTCGCCTTCCACCATGGCGGCGCGCAGTTCTGAAAGTATGCTGGCCAAGCTTTCCGCCGTTGCAGCATCTGACGCAGGCGCGCTGCCAAGCGCGTCGTCGAGTTTTTCCAAGACCTTGATGTCATGTCGTGATGGCTCTGCCATGTTATGTTCCCCCTATCGCGTTTCGATGTAACCTCGTTCGTCTGTTCGCTATCTTTCGCGGCTTTCAAACGCGAAAGACGATGCGCGATGGTCCAAGCACAAGTCGAAACGGCTTAATGAAATTGCACGAAATCATTGGCCCAAAACACACCGGACCGCGGGGGCAGTCTGAGGCGGTGTGCGTTATCTGTCTGTGCGTTGTGACACAGGCGGCGGTTTGATGCGGTGTGTTGAATTTGACCTATGCGCCACAGATCGACCCAAATGTGCGAAAAACGGTAAAGTGGACATCGCAGCGGAGGGCGGCGAATGAGGGAAAAGAGCCCACACCGTGAATTAAGTTTTTTCGCTGCTTGTGCTCGTAGTGCCAGAAATGCCGCAGTGGCATGAAAACTCCACGCCGCCACGCAGCGCAAAGATCGGCCGTTCGTTGACCGCGCAGCAATTCTCGGGTGTTTAGTTTTCAGGTCGCGCACAAAACAGGCGTGAAGCGAAGCGCAACCGAACCTTTCACACCAAACGGCGCGCAGAAGACGTGTGTTTAGTTAGCTTCTCAAAGCGGGCCGTCGGCCTTGCTTGTAGACTCGCCCAGTCAGGGAGGTGCTGATAAGTGGGCTTGGGGGAGGATCGGAGGGCAACTCATGCCGCGAGTCCAGCTTCCTACAGTCACCCCGAAACGCAGAGCCTGGAATAAGGGGCGGATTATCGGGCAGAAACGTCCGTTGCTGCCAAAACAGGTATGGGCGATCCGTGCGCGACTCGAACTTGCAGGCAATCCGCGCGGCCTTGCTTTGTTCAACGTCGCCATCGACAGCAAACTTCGAGGCTGTGATCTGGTCAAGCTAACCATGACAGACCTTGTCAAAGACGATCGTGTCCGGGACCGTGTTTCAGTGATCCAGAGCAAAACCAAACGGCCTGTTCGATTTGAACTGTCGGAAAACACACGAGAAACCGTTCTGACCTGGATCAGATCGCCGGAGATGCTTGCTTGCCTGTTTTTGTTCCCAGGCCGGTTTCACGACCGACCACACATCTCAACGCGTCAGTACGGTCGACTTGTCCGCGACTGGGTGACGTCAATTGGTTTGGAGCCGAGTGGATATGGTACACACTCGCTTCGCCGAACAAAGGCTGCCGAGATCTATCCAAAGACTGGCAATCTTCGCGCGGTGCAACTGCTCCTTGGTCACACCAAAGTTGACAGCACGGTGCGCTATCTTGGTGTCGAACTGGAAGATGCTTTGAGCATAGCCGAGCGCAACGACATCTAACGAACCTTGGCGAACGGTTCGATCGTTCGCCAATCCAGACAGGGCTTACGGTCTGACTGCGGCATTGGTTCGAAGCGCACCCCAAATTTTAGAATGCTGCGATGAGGCATTGAGCACGGCTTGTTGGGTTGGCATAATCCCTCACTCATGTTGGTCGAGCCTTATGACTTGACCGTTTCCAATAATGAAGAATTGCGATAACGCTAAGTAGCGTCTTTTAGCGAGCGCTTGCGCATGTACGTCGACAGCATCGGACATTGAAATTGCAGCTGAACTCTCGCCTTCTTGAATGCTTTCACGCTACGATGACGGTTGGTACGGTTACGGGTGCAGCCGAGCTGCTGAACACGTCACAACCTGCGGTGAGTAGATCGTTGAAGCAGTTGGAAGACGTCACAAAGATGAAGCTGTTTGTGCGGACGGGAAATCGGGTTGCACCGACGCACGAGGCGCAATTGCTTTATGAAGAAGTGGACCGATCCTTTCGCGGGCTAAAGCGCATCAGTCGTGCAGCGGAAGAGATCAGAAATCTTCAGCAGGGGAAAATCCATATTGCCTGCGCCCCGGCCTTTTCCCAGGGCTTTCTGGTCGACACCGTGGCGGCCTTTCGCAAAAGCAGGCCGGGCGTGCAGACAGTTGTCACAACACGGCAAACGCCGACGATTGCGGAACTGGCAACGTCGCAACAATGCGATCTGGGTTTGGCCGCTTACGCTATCGAACCCGAAGGCACGGAACATGAGATCTTTACCGATGCCCCGGAAATCTGCGTTCTGCCCGTCGGCCACCCCTTGGCGTCAAAGCGCGAGATCACGCCCGAGGATCTGGCCAGCATCGACTTTGTGGCGCTTGGCAGCATTGATCCTTATTCTCAGCGCCTTCAGCGCGTGTTGGATGACGGGGATATTCCAACGACGAATGTGTTGGAGGTGCAGAACTCTCTAATGGCCGGCGAGGCGGTGGCGCAGGGTCTTGGGGTAACCATCATCAACCCGTTTTCTGCCTTCAGCTTTCGTCATCGCGACGTGGTGTTTCGCCGGTTCTCGGTTGAGTTGAGATTCTCATGCAGCCTGCTGCGGTCAAGTTATCGCCCGGTAAGCGCGCTCGTAGATGAATTTCGGAAATGCCTGTTCGAAACGCGTGACGCCTATCTTAGTGAGCTGGATGCCCTACTAAACGCTTAGACGGCCTTGATTTTGAGGCTTTTCTTCACGTTCGAAGGGGCCTTGGTCTGCGTGCTGCGGTATATCAAAATTGCATACCGATGGCTATTTATTGTATTTTTATTATGCTAAAGTGGCTGACATACTTCTCCCCAATACACCGCGTCTCAAACATGGCGGTGGTTTTGATCAACCAGCGGAGGAGCGCGCCGGAATGTACGATTTTTACGCCGATACCAAAACCAAACCAACGCCCCAGATGCGCCGCGTTGTGTTGGACTGCGTGGTAGGCGATGAGCAGAAAGACGAAGACCCCACAACCACCGAGCTATGCGCGCGGGTGGCAAAGCTTCTCGGCAAGGAAGCGGCGGTTTTTCTGCCTTCGGGGACGATGTGCAACGAGATCGCGATCAAGGTTCACACCAACCCCGGTGATGAAGTCATTTGCGAACAGTCCTGCCACATCATTAACTTCGAGACAGGCGGGCCGGCGGCCATCAGCGGTGTGATGATCAAGGCGCTGCATGGCCAGAACGGCATGTTTACCCCGGATCAGGTGAAAGACGCCATTCGCCCAAACTCCCGTTACATGCCACAAAGCACTCTGCTCTGTGTTGAGCAAACCGCAAACATGGGCGGCGGCGCAATCTGGCCTCTGGAGCAGCTGCAGGAAGTCGCGGCCGTTGCAAAAGACGCAGGAATGGCGACCCACATGGATGGCGCGCGCCTGATGAATGCTGTTGCAAAGACGGGCATTCCCGCCGCCACGTATGCGGAGAATTATGACACCGTCTGGATTGATTTCACCAAGGGACTCGGCGCCCCGGTTGGGGCGGTTCTGGCCGGATCGCGGGAGTTCATCGCGCAAGCCTGGCGTCTGAAACAGCAGATCGGCGGCGCGATGCGCCAGTCCGGGATCGTCGCGTCGATGTGCCTTTATGCGCTCGATCACCACTTGGATCGTCTCAGCGATGACAATGATCTGGCCCAAAGCCTAGGGTATCAGATTTCGCGCCTATCCCTCGTCAAAGAGGTTCTGCCGGTCGAAACCAACATTGTCATTTTTGACTTAACGGACACTGCCCCGACCGCCGCCGAGATTGTCGCGATGCTGCGCAATGACGGCATTCTAGCGGGCGCATTCGGCGAACGCCGCATTCGGATCGTGACCCACCTGGACGTCGACATCGCAGCAGGCGAGGCGCTCATGGCCAGCCTGAACAAACACTTGAACTCAAATGCTCAGGAGGTTGCGTGACATGGCAGATGGAACTGCGCAGAACGATGTGCTGGTCAAGGTCGAAGGTCTGTCAAAGATTTTCAAGACGGCCGACGGACGCACCATCAACGCGCTGACGAACGTGAACACATTTGTCGATCGTGGTGAAGTGGTCGCCATCATCGGACCCAGTGGATCAGGCAAGAGTACGCTCTTGCGTACGATGAACGGGCTCGAGACGATCTCCGAGGGCCACATCCACATCGATGGAATTGATCTGGCGGACAAGAAAACCGACATGAACGCGCTGCGCGCCGATGTCGGGATGGTGTTTCAGCATTTCAATCTGTTCCAGCACAAGACGTCGCTGGAAAACATCACCCTGCCGCAGACGCTTGTGCGCAAACGCACCAAGGCCGAGGCAGATCAGATTGCCATGGACCTGCTACGTCAGTTGGGGCTGGATCACTTGGCAAACAACTATCCGTCGCAGCTCTCCGGTGGTCAGCAACAACGGATTGCCATTGCCAGAGCTTTGGCGATGCAGCCCAAACTAATGCTTTTTGACGAGGCCACTTCGGCGCTCGACCCTGAAATGGTCGGCGAAGTGCTGGACCTGATCAAAGGCCTCGCCACCGATGGCATGACCATGTGCCTTGTCACCCATGAAATGAACTTCGCCCGCGAGGTCTGTGACCGGGTGATCTTCATGGATGCCGGCGAGCTGGTCGAAACCGGCAAGCCAGCTGAATTCTTTGCAAAACCGTCCACGGACCGCGCGCATCAGTTCCTGGACAAAGTTCTCTGAACCATCATCAACCCAAGGGAGGAACCCAAGATGAATTTCTTTAAAACCCTCGTTGCCGGGGCTGCCACTTTCGTGGCCGCTCATACAGCAACAATCGCACCGGCCAGTGCTGACACGGTGCAGGAGATCGTGAACCGCGGCGCGCTCAATGTCGCCGTGCAGACCCAAGGCCCGCCCTTCAGCTTTGTTGACAAACATGGCGAGCGCACCGGCTTTGCCGTTGAAGTCGTGAAGCTGATCGCTCAGGACATGGGCGTTGAGATCGAGTTTCAGGACTATGAATGGAAGGGTCTCATCCCGTCGCTTCTGGCGGAAAAGGTCGATTTCATCGCGGCGGACATGACCCCCACACCACAGCGCGCGCTGCAGTTGGTGTTCACTGAGCCGTTTTACTACAGCGATGTGGTGGCCTATGTCGCGGGGGGCTCTGACGCCGCTGAGTGGCAAGACCTGAACGCTGAAGGTGTGAAAATCGGTGTCCCACAAGCAAGCTCTCACGTGAAGTTTGTACGCGACAACATGCCCAATGCCACCGTGGTTGAGCTGTCAGGTGGCAGCCCAGCTGTGGCGCAGGCCCTGTCTGTGGGTCGTGTGGATGCAGGCGTGACCTCGCGCGAGATTGCCACGCAATTCACCACCGAGTTCGAAGGTGTGCGCGTTCTTGACGGCACCATCGTGCAGTCACCGCTCAGCTTCCCGGTGCGCCCGACCGACACGCATCTGGAATCCTGGCTGAACAACTGGTTCCGCATCAAGAAAGCAGACCGGACGATCGAGCGTATGCTGGAGTACTGGGTGCATACCGACGCCTGGGAAGCCGATCACAAGTAATCTTTGAACGAGGCCGTGCGGGGCGATACCCCGCACGGCCAACTTTTAGCGGGAGGGATCAATGAGCCTGATCGAGATCTATAATTACAGGGTTGTTTCACAGTACCTGCCCGAATTCGCCTGGGGCCTTTGGGCCACGCTGTGGATTTCCTTTGTGTGCCTCATCGGGTCCCTGATCCTCGGCACACTCGTGACCGTCGCTCGGCGTTCCCAAAAGAAATGGCTTTCAGTCCCCGTGACGGCCTATGTCGAGGCTGTGCGCAGCACGCCCTTGCTGGTTCAGCTTTACCTTGTCTATTACGGGCTTTCGCAGATCCCGGTTCTTAACGTCCCTGTGCCTGCTCTGGCCTGCGGCATCTTTGCTCTGACCTTCCACACAGGGGCGTACATGAGCGAGATTATTCGCGGCGGCATCGAAGCCGTTGATCGGGGCCAGTTCGAAGGCGCCAAGGCCGTGGGCATGACCGAGCGGCAGACGATGATCAACATCATTTACCCGCAGGCCTTTGCAAAGGTGATCCCCTCGCTTCTTGGCCAGGCTGCCGTGCTGGTCAAAGACAGCTCAATCCTCAGCTTCATTGCCGTGTTCGAGCTGCTGGGTGCCGGGCTGATAATTCTGTCTGATCGTGTCATGCCAACCGAAGCCTTCATGACAGCGGCCTTCGGGTACTTGCTGATCTACCTCATGATGCTCGTGGCATCGAACAAGATTCAGCAAAAGCTGGCGGGCAACGCCTGGAAGAGCCGGTAGGAGGTCGTCATGCTTGAACTCACATTACAAACCATGCCTTTTCTTCTGGAAGGGTTCCTGAACACCATCCTCATCTCCCTCGCAGCCATCTCTCTTGGCAGCTTTGTTGGCCTTGTTCTTGGCCTGGGCCGAACGGTTGGGCCGAAGCCCGTTCAAAACATCATCGGGCTCTATGTGCACCTTGTGCGCGCAACCCCGTTTCTGGTTCAGATTTACATCGTCTACTACGTGCTGCCGACGACGAAACTCTCGATTTTTGACTTCTCAAACTTCATGGCCGCCGTGATCGCATTGACGATCTACACATCCTCCTACACCGCCGAGATTGTACGTGGGTCGCTGGAAGCCGTGCCAAAAGGGCAGTGGGAAGCAGCCGCAGCGGTCGGTATGAAAATGCGCCAGCGTCTGCTGAACGTGATCCTGCCGCAAGCCTGGAAGCTGACCTTGCCGCCACTGGCCGGTGTCTATGTTCTGGTCATCAAGGGGACATCGATCCTGACCGTCATCGGCGTTGTGGAACTGATGCGCCAAGGCGAGGACGCCATTCACCGCCACCCGGCGCATATCATGTGGATCCTGTTCCTCGTGGCCAGCCTCTACTTCATCTACTGCTTCCCGATCCTTCGCGGCATCAAATACATGGAAAAGAAGATCGCCGCGAAAGGCGCAAGAAGCGTCGCCGGGGATGCCCAGTGGTGATCCACCAGAATTCGGTCGGGCGGCATGTCTGATGTCACTCTGCCCGCATAACACCTCCCCAGAGGCAGAAAACTGGGCGACCTATCGAGCAGGTTAGCCAGAAAACGGGACCAAACAGTTATGACCAAAACAGCACTTCACACCCTGTTCCTGGGCGGCGGCAATATGGGGCGCGCCATTCTAAAGGGATACAAGACCGGTGGCGGCGACATGTCCGAAATCGCGATCCTCGATCCCTATATGAATGAGGCGGATGCAACTGATCTGGGGATTGGCACGGTCTATCGCGACCACTCAGACATCCCTGAGGGTACGAAATTCGCGACCATTGTTCTGGCCACCAAGCCGCAAGTGTTCGAGGAGGCCAGCCGCCCCGTGGCCAGTATTCTTGATCAGAATGCTCTGATCATTTCGATCATGGCTGGTGTGAGCAGCGCCCGGATCATTCAAACAATCGGCAAAGACATCGCGGTCGTGCGTTGCATGCCAAACATGGCTGCTGCGATTCAAAGATCTGTCAATGTTGCATTTGCGACCAATGCTTCGACGAAGAGCCGTTTTGAGGCGCTGTTTGCGGGCTCAGGCCCTGTGTGCTGGGTGGAAGGTGAGGATGACATTCACGCAACAACCGCTGTATCCGGCAGCGGCCCCGCCTATTTCTTTGCCTTCACCGAAGCGCTGGCACTGGCAGGTGAGCAAGCTGGTCTTGACCCGCAGTTTTCCCTGGAACTGGCCATCGACACGCTCATCGGTGCGGCGGAGTTGTTAAAACTCGACCGCGCACCGTCCCGGCTGCGCGAAAGCGTGACGTCAAAAGGCGGGACAACCGCTGCCGCACTGGAACAATTCGCTCTGCACAACAATCTGAATGCGATTGTTATGGATGCCGTCATAGCGGCGCAGGCCAGATCGAAAGAGTTCTGAAGTGACGGCGTGCAGACTCTCTTCAGCCGTGCCCCACTCGGTTTCCGGGTAGCTTGTGATGCAAAACACGCTGACGATCCTTGACCGCCTATGCGCCTTCGATACAACCAGTCACAAATCCAATCTGGAATGCGTAGAGTATTGTCGGCGGTTGCTTGCATCAGCCGGGTTCGATGTGACCATCCGGCCGAACGGCGATGGCACAAAAGCCAACCTTCACGCTGTTGCCGGACCAAAGGAAAAACCTGGCCTGGTTCTGGCAGGGCACACAGACGTGGTGCCCGTAAAAGGGCAAGATTGGTCCTCCAATCCATTCAAACTGACGCAAAAAGACGGAAAGCTCTTCGCGCGCGGTGCCGTCGACATGAAAGGGTTTCTTGCGGCAGCACTTTCTCTCACCACGGCACTGGACCTTCGAGCCCTCGGCAGACCATTGCACCTCGTTCTCACCTATGACGAGGAAACTGGCTGCTTCGGTGCGCGAGATATCTCCGATTACCTTCGCAAAGTTATACCGGCCAATAGCCTTTGCATTGTCGGTGAGCCAACCGATATGCGTCCGATCGTGTCGCATAAGGGCATTTTGGGTCTTCGTGCAACCGTGGAAGGCTCCGAAGGACACGCCGCGACAATCGCAACCAAATCCAACGCCATCCATTTCGCATCCGAGCTGGTGCAGTATCTCTTGGGTAAATCGCAATACTATTCTGCAAGATCGAGCAAGAACACTTATGTGACCCCATATTCCACACTACAAGTCGGTCTCATAAACGGCGGGCAGGCACGCAACATGATTGCGAAACGCTGCGAGCTGGAGTTTGAGTTTCGGCACCTGCCAGAGGATTCGAGCGACGTATTTCTGGCAGAGTTGGACGCTTTTGTGATATCGGACCTGCTTCCCAAACTGACTGAGAACCAAAAGAACGCGTCGATTCAGATCGAGACGCTCTCTCATGTTCCGGCGTTTATGGCGGCCGAAAACAGCGCTTGTCTCAGGGTGTTGAAGGAGCATCTCGGCCCGGTTGATACCGGATGTTGGGATGGCGTTACCGAGGCAGGATATTATCTGGATACGGGCGTGGACACCATCGTCTGTGGCCCCGGTTCTATTTCCCAGGCGCATCAGCCAAACGAGTACATCACGGTGCGCGCCCTCGAGGGGTGCGAGGCCTTTCTGGCGCGTCTGTCTTCTGTTGTGGTTGCCAGATGCGCGTGAAAGGCACAGCAAGAGAGGTCCCACTGCGCCGGTCTCAATGCTTGTTTTGAGAACTTTCGCTACTCCGACAACCGACGGCTGACGCCGATTGCATATACAGCACTGCGCGCTTCGAGCATTGGGTCTTCGGTGGGCTCAAAGCCGTCGCTCAGAACCAGAGGATCAAAGTTCATCTCACCGCAGGTGCTGTCTTCTTCGTGCAAAGCGGTCTCGACCACCAGTCTTGCCGCGGTGATCTGGGTATGATCTCCCTCCCAGAGGCTGGCGGGGTTGAGAATGTCATCACCGGGATTTGCGATGGTGACGATCATGTCCCAGGCAACCTCTCCCTTTGAGAGATTTTCCTGTATGTTTTCAAAGAAAAAACTCGGGCTTATGTCCAGTACAATGTCATATTCACCGGCCGGCACAAAGGACCAGCGTACCGCGGTGCGTGTATCCGCATCATCGACCAGATAGAAGCTGTTGATGCTATTATAGGTCGCGCCCTCATAGGGCCGCAATGTCTTGTCCCGCACACTGTGGTGCGCCTTGTGTGCGCGCAATTCGGGGCTGTTTTGAGCAAAGGTCGCGACCGCTTCTGCGCCTTGCGCTTTGGTCTGCATCAAGGCAACGAACTCTTCCGCAGTTGGCACCGGAAAGAAATCTTCGGTGTTCATGTTCATGATATGTATGTCGCCAGAGGCGGTCTCGAGTTCGAACGCGAGGCCGTAGTCTCCGAAGACATCATCGGACGGATTGCTCTTGCCACCCTTGTGCGAAACCCGGCCGAGGAAGGTTGCGGATTCGGTGAAAATCGGACTGTTGGAGTAGTTCAGGATCTGATCGTCAACGCGTTGGAACGTGCCGGTGATGCAATATCCCTTGGTATGATTGCGGCGCTTTCCGGTGGTGACGCCAAAGACATCCTCGAACGCCTGCATCGCATTTTCGGCTGTCTCAAAGGCATCTGCCTTCGCAGTTATGGGCAGGAAAGCGACACAAATCGCGACTGCGAGGTGTGTTTTGAACATGGTGATCTCCTTATTGAGGGACGGGTTGGGAAAGGGGTCAGGATTGGCGTCTTGCGTAAGACACGGCGTAGGCCATGCTGCGTAGCCCAAAGACCGCATCCCGGGGCGCGTGAACGCCCTTGGGCATCGCGGCCGGATCGAAAACCTCGTGTGGGTCTTCCAGCGCAAGGTCGGTGATCTCGATGGTGCCGAGCACAATTTCATCATGCGCGCCGTCCCAAGGTTCTGTTGGATCGCCGACCTGATCGGCGTCGTTGGCAACGATGATTTTGAGCGTCCAGCGCGCCGGTTGCTGTGCAAGACTGGCCTCAAGCGCATCGGTCAGGAAGTCATCAGGCGTTGAAGCCATATCAGCCTCGGACAGACCCTGTCGGCCCTGTTCTGGTTCCATCACGAGGCGTCCGACGATTGTTTGCGCGCCGTCAAACCCATAGGCGTGACCGGAATGATATCGCTCGGCGGTGTAGCTCTGACAGGGTGCTGTGCTGGCCAAGTACTGTTGATGCGGAAGTGTATTGGGGTTTGCCTCATTAAAGGCCTTCACCCGCTCGGGGTTTGGACCACCCAGGTCGGGATCGGGTTGGCGGGCCGCGAGAAAGGCCCTGAACTGCTCGGCTGAGTTCGCAAAGAACACTGGGGCTGAGATCAGTGCTAATGCCCAAGAACTTTCTCCAGTCCCAATCCGCAATCCGATGCCACGCACGGTTGGGCTTTTGTCACTGATGCCCGGCTTGCCGCCGCCGATGGAGAATCGTGCCGTGACGGGGTGTTCGGTTTGCAAATACGGCACCGACACCTCACCCGCTGGCATGGCGGGTAAGAAACGGCCGTGCACCTGCAACCCTTTGGCGTGCGAGGCGCGGTGTCCTTTATGGCGCCCGAAGGTGGTGTTGAGCGCATCAATGAGTGTTTCGGCCTGCGGCGTCGTCATGGTCTACTCCTTGCATTGGTGAATTTAATATATTAGGCGATAATATCGTGTACGATATTTATATAGTTTGACACATCCATACGAGTCAAGCAAATATATCGCACACGATATTATTTGAGTTACCCCATGCCAAAAGACATCGACCGGGTTCCGGTGCACGACATGTTCTGTCACGCTATCTATGGCGCGACCCATGTCATAAATCAGACCTATGCGCCGTTTCTAAAGGCGCTCGGCCTGACCTATCCGCAGTACATTACCCTTCTAATCTTGGGGGAAGCCGATGGGCTGACTGTCGGACAAGTATCCGAACGGCTTGAGATGACGACCAGCACAGTGACGCCCTTGCTCAAGCGGTTGGAAACATCGGGCCATGTTGTCAGGAAGCGACAAAAGGAAGACGAACGGCGGGTCCTGGTTTTCCTGACCCATACTGGACGGCATGTGCTGGAGGAATCGCCGGACATAACCGCGTGTATGATTGGCAAAACCGGTCTATCAGAACAGGATCTCGCGCAACTGGTTGGCCTTTTGCACAGGCTGACACACAGTCTCAGCGCTGAACAAGCCTGATGTCAGACAGAGTCGTTCAGCGACGCCAATAGCTGCGACATGCCGGGCCTCATCTCCACAATATCGGCAATCGTCAGGGCGCGCAGACTATCAAAGAAGGCGTTCTCTGCGGCCTGCAGGGCCGTCGTTAACCCACAGGCAGGGGTGAGACAGCAGGTGCCGCCATCATCGCCTAGGCATTCGACCAGTGGCTTGTCTTTTTCCAGCTTCCACAAGACCGCTCCCACATTGATGTCTTCTGGAGTCTTGGCCAATCGCAATCCGCCGCCGCGCCCCCGGTTCGAAACGGCAAGCCCCTCGTTCACCAACCAAGCCGTTACTTTAGCAAGGTGATTGAATTTTGCATTGTGGATTTCGGAAAGCTGACGCGTCGACAACAACCGGTCCGGTGAGGCGGCCAGATGCATCAGAACGCGCAAGGCATAATCGGAAAACATCGCAAGTTGCATGGTTGCTCCTCCGTTCAACAGCGCGCCGTATCACAAGCCGTTTCGCCGACGTCAATGCGATAACAACAGCGCTGAAGCACGACAGATGCGCTGACGATCAAAAGAACGCATTTGGCAAGCTCGGTTGCAATGAACACAAGGTGCAAATGGCTGGGTGGCGCCGGCTTTCCTGACAGGATCAGATCGGTTCTGTCTTGGAGCATGGGCTGAAGCATGGCTTGTTGCGCGATCAAGAGGGCAATTGCGATCAGCCCAGCCCATCCCAACCGTGGCCCAAATGTGATCCAAGAGATCAAGACACCAGTCATCAAAACCATTTCCGTAATCCCGAGCCATGCAAATTGCGCGCGACCAACCTGCAGCAACTCTGGCAGTGTCAAAACCTCAACCTGAAACTTTGCTGGCGCCGCGATCATGTTGCCGCCCAGCGATACTCCCGCCCACAGCAACAAGCAGACAGGCAGGATAAAGTATTCGGCGGAGGGTGTCATTTTGCTCATGTATCAATCCTAAACCAACTAATAAGTATTCACAATGCGTATTATTTGCTTTAGGAGAGGCGCACCCCGCAGATTCGGGGTGGAATATCCAGCAAGCGATCAAGAGGTAGCGTTATGTCAGTCCCGAAATTCGCCATAACCGAAGACCAGATCGACGCGTTGGTCAGCGCATTTTATGCGCGCGCCCGCAAAGACCCTGTCCTGGGCCCTGTGTTTGTGAATGCTGTTGGTTCCGATGATGCCGCTTGGGTGGCGCATGAAGCCAAGATCGCGTCGTTTTGGCGCAACGCAATTGGCCTCGACCGCAGTTTCAGTGGCAACCCGATGCTCAAACATCTTGCAAATCCAGAGATCACACCGGACCAATTTGCCGATTGGCTTTCACTGTTTCGAAAGACAGCAGAAGAAACTTTGCCCGATGCCGCCGCGGCGGGAATCTACGACTTGGCAGACAGGATTGGACGAAGCCTGCAGATGGGTCTTGTTCAGTTTCGACAAAAGGACGGGCTCGCCCCGCGTTTCGCTCACACCATGTAATCGTGGCACCGAAAAGAATAACGATATGCAAACTATTCAGACCCGGAGTTTAAGGCGCAAAGCGCGTACCCTGACGGAGCCGCCAGTGGCGGTGGTGCGTTACTGGCTATCAGCAGGATGGAGCGATTTCCGCGCGCATCGGTCGATATCGCTGCTGTACGGCTTCGGCCTTGCGGTGCTGGGCTGGGCAGTTGTTTGGGCGCTAATTGTGATGAACCTCAGCTGGATGATCCTGCCAGCAGTTGCCGGAGCCATGCTGCTTGGCCCGCTTTTCACCGTAGGCCTCTATCGTATCAGCCGATGCAGACAGGGGTTTGGCGGAGGCGGCATCGCCTCCCCTGGGCAGATAACGCTGGTGAGCGTGGTGATGATGACACTGGTGCTGATGTGGATCAGGGCTGCAACGCTGTTGTTTGCGGTATTCTTTGGCTTGCGTCCGTTCGCTGGTTTTCTCGAGACTTTGCAGACGCTCTTCACCACGACAGAAGGCGTTGCGTTGTTTCTTGTTGGCTCGATCACCGGTGGGCTATTCGCTGCCTTCGGCTTCGCGATCTCGGTCTTTTCTTTCCCGATGCTGGTGAACCGCGAGATCGACGGGTTCTCCGCAATGGGCCTCAGCTTCAATGCCGCCACTCAGAACTTTCGGCTGATGGTAACCTGGGCCGCAGTTGTCACTGCACTTGTCGGCCTTTGTGTACTGACCGGTCTGATCGCTGCGATCCCGCTTTTCCCCGTTCTTGGCTACGCCACTTGGCATGCCTATGACGATCTATTTCAGGACAACGACCATGGCGCATGACTTTCCCAAAGATGCGGTGAAATACTCGCAATCCCCAGTGTTTACCGAAGAGACGATCCCAGCCGCGCTGCAACGCGATCACTATACCAAGGAGGGCGTCTGGGGGCGGATCGTGGTAACATCCGGCGCGCTTGTCTACACAAGGATCAATCAACCTGCCCACACCATTCATGCGGGTGAGACCGCTATCATCTTTCCGGAAGAATTGCACCATGTGGCGGCTGACGGCACGGTGGAGTTTCAGGTCGAGTTCCATCGTGTCCCGCAAGCAGAGGGGGCAAAATGACCCGGCAGCTAGAGCTTAACGTGGCCCTTCTGGCAACCCTTGTCGTCTTCGTGCTTGGCATCGCCATTCTCGGGTTCGGGCGTGACATTGGCTATGTCCTGCATGGCTGGATCATCGCCGGCACGGCGGGGTGGGGGGCTATGTACCTGATCAATCGGTTGAGCGACCCCGCACCTTCCATACCGTTGGAGTACAAGGATGATGTGATCAAATGGGGAGTGCTTGCCTGCTTTGTCTGGGGCGTTTTCGGCTTTACCATCGGTGATGTGCTGGCCTGGCAATTGACAATCCCCGCCTTCAACGGGGACATGTCATGGAGCAACTTTGGCCGCATTCGGCCCATGCACACCACGGCTGTCATCTTTGGATTTGGGGGCAACGCGCTGATCGCGACCTCGTTTTATGTGGTTCAGCGCACCTCGCGCGCGCGGCTGGCGTCTGAAACAGCCCCCTGGTTGGTTCTGATTGGGTTTAACCTCTTCGTCCTTCTGGCCGTCACCGGCTACCCGATGGGCATCACCCAATCGAAGGAATATGCCGAGCCTGAATGGTATGCTGACCTGATCCTTCTGGTGGCTTGGGTTGGGTATTTGTGGCTCTACATGGCCACACTTGCCCGTCGCGCAGAGCCACATATCTACGTCGCGAACTGGTACTACCTTGGCTTTATCGTGGTGATCGCGATGTTGCATGTGGTCAACAACCTCGCTGTGCCTGTCTCTATCGCCTATCCCAAGAGCTATCCGCTCTTTGCCGGGGTCCAGGACGCGATGACGCAGTGGTGGTATGGCCACAATGCAGTTGGCTTTCTGCTGACCGCGGGCTTTCTGGGCATGATGTACTACTTCCTGCCCAAGGCGGCGGGCCGCCCAATTTATAGCTATCGCATGTCGATCCTTGGATTCTGGGGGATCACGTTTCTCTATCTCTGGGCCGGATCGCACCACCTGCATTACACGGCGCTGCCCGATTGGGTGCAGTATCTGGGGATGTCCATGTCGATCATCCTGCTGGTTCCCAGTTGGGGCTCAGTGTTCAACGGGCTTCTGACGCTGAACGGAGCCTGGGACAAGGTGCGCACCGACCCCGCAATCCGCTTTATGATGGTCGCAATCCTGTTCTACGGGTTGGCCACGTTCGAAGGGTCCTTCCTGGCTATTCGTCCCGTGAACACGCTCAGCCACTATACCGACTGGACGGTAGGTCACGTGCATGCGGGCGCTCTGGGCTGGGTGGCCTTCATCACCTTTGGGGCGATGTACAAAATGGTGCCGTGGATCTGGAAACGCGAGGGCACCTATTCGCTGCGGCTGGAGGCCTGGCATTTCTGGCTCGCCCTGTCTGGCACGCTGATCTACGTCGGCGCCATGTGGAACAGCGGCATCACGCAATCGCTGATGTGGCAAACCTATCAGCCCTCGGGCGCCTTCACCTACGGCTTTATCGACACAGTCGATGCGATGCGCCCTTACTATACAGCGCGTGCAATTGGCGGGTTGCTGTACCTCATCGGTGCGCTGATCGGGGCCTACAACATCTACATGACCGTAAACGGCCCACGCGTGACGTCGCAGGACGCAGACGCGCGGCCCCTTGCGCGACCGGCGGAGTGACCCAGATGGAAGGCAAACACGCAAAACTCGAACGCAATGGGATCGCCTTTGCCATTATGATCCTGTTCGTGGCCTCCCTTGGTGGGATCTTTGAAATCGCGCCGCTTTTCACCATCGAAAACACGGTTGAAGAAGCCCCCGGCATGCGCCCCTATACGCCCCTGGAACTGGCTGGGCGCGACATCTATGTACGCGAAGGCTGCTATGCCTGTCACAGCCAGATGATCCGCACGTTGAGATCAGACGTGGACCGGTATGGACATTTTTCGCTGGCCGCTGAATCGATGTATGATCACCCGCATCAATGGGGCTCCAAGCGTACGGGGCCGGATCTTGCCCGGATTGGCGGAAAATACTCGGATGATTGGCATGTGGCACATCTGATCGCCCCGAGTGATGTTGTGGAAGGGTCAGTTATGCCGGGTTATCCGTTTCTGGCAGAAACACGTTTGAACGTGGATGTTCTGCCCGCTTCCCTCCGCGCCTTGCAGAGGGCTGGTGTGCCCTACTCCGATCAACAAATTGCTATCGCAGGTCGCGATGCAATCGCACAGGCGGACTTCGAGGGGGGATTCGAGGACGCGCTTTGGGAGCGATACTGCGAAAATGTTCAGGTGCGCGACTTTGACGGCGATCCAAGCCGTGTGACCGAGATGGATGCGCTCGTGGCCTATCTGCAGATGCTCGGAACACTGGTCGATTTCGATCAGATCAAAGTGGAGGAGATCGCACGATGACGCCCGAAACACATGACGCCGTGCTCGTCTTTTCCAAAACCTGGGGCGCGGTCTATCTATCTGTTGTCTTCCTTCTGGCCGCCTTGTGGACCTATTGGCCCAGCCGCAAATCTGTCTACGACAAGGCCGAGCAGAGCCCCCTTGGCAATGAGGAGATCCGGCAATGAAACCGGAACGGGATGAAATCAGCGGCCAAGAGACCACCGGTCATGAATGGAACGGCATCAAAGAACTGAACACGCCGATGCCCAAGGCGTTTCACATCTGGCTATGGCTGTCGATTGCAGTCTCCGTCCTGCTTTGGATTCTGTATCCCTCCTTTCCTTTTATCAAAAGCTATGCGGGAGGGA
Source organism: uncultured Paracoccaceae bacterium (assembly GCA_947503925.1). GTDB lineage: Bacteria > Pseudomonadota > Alphaproteobacteria > Rhodobacterales > Rhodobacteraceae > Yoonia. The sequence continues at coordinate 113,789 of CANNFQ010000013.1, forward strand.
TCTTGGGCTATTCCTCACGCATTGCAGTGACAGACGATGTGGCCGCGGGGCGGGCGCAGCGGTCCGAGGCTTTTGCACCGTTTGAAACCATGAGTGTGGATGAACTGGCGGCAGACCCCGGTCTACGCGATGCCTATGAGGATGAGATTGCCGTCCTTTACAGGGACAATTGCTCAGCCTGCCATGGCCGCAACGCGACGGGTCAAACCGGGTTTCCCAACCTCACGGATGATCAGTGGCTTTGGTCAGGCACCCCCGAAGAGATCGAGTATACGCTGCAGGTTGGCATCAACAGTACGCATAACGACACACGCATCGCCGAGATGCCCGCCATTGGCAAAGATCAATGGCTGGAGAAGGGCGAGATCGCGGATGTGATCGACCATGTCCTGTTGCTTTCGAGGCAAGATCATGACCCAGATGCTGCTGCGCGGGGAGCAGCGCTATTCGCAGATAACTGCGCAAGCTGTCATGGAGACGATGGGATGGGCGGGCTTGAGAACGGCGCGCCCAATCTGACCGATGCCACTTGGATTTATGGGGGTGATCGGCAATCGCTCCATGACACCGTCAATAACGGCCGTGCTGGGGTCATGCCGCATTGGTCTGACCGTCTAACCGAGGCTGAAATCAGAAAACTGACGCTCTATATCTGGTGGGCAGGGCAGGACGATGGCGACAGCTAGCCGCGAACGCAAAAGCCAGCGCATCTTTTGGACGCTGATCCTTGCCCTGCTGCTCGGGTACGGGGCCGTGAAGTACATCCATATTGTCCAGGCGATAGAGGTCTACAAAGGGCAGGTGCTTGAGGCCGACATAAGCGGGGCCGCCAAATGACGGTAACGAGCCAGACATTGGCCCTGCAAGATGTGCGCTGTGCGGGGTGCGTGCTCAAGATTGAGCGCCGCCTCGCACAGCTGCCGGGCGTCCAGATTGCACGCGGCAACGCCTCGCAAAGGCGATTGCGCCTCGTTTGGGACGACGGGCTGCAGACGCTGGATCAGTTGACCCAGTCCATCCGCGATCTGGGCTACGACGCCACGCAGATACGAGCAGAGCAACGCGTGGCAAATGAACCTTCCCTGCTGCCTCGACTGGCTGTGGCGGCGTCGGGCATGATGAATATCATGGCCTTCTCTCTGTCGGTCTGGTTCGGGGCTGTTACCGATATGGGGCCAGGCAGCATGCAGTTCATGCATTGGCTGTCTGCCGGGATCGCCTTGCCGGTCATGCTGTACTCTGGTTCCGTTTTCCACCGGCCCGCCATCCGTGCCATGCGCGCGGGCCATATGACGATGGACACGCCGATCACGCTCGCGATCTGGATCACCTTCGCCGGGTCCCTCTTTGAAACCCTGCGCGGGTCCGCGCATGTGTATTTTGACGCGGTGGTCGCGCTGATTTTCTTCCTGTTGATCGGGCGGGTTCTGGAACAGGCAATGCGCCGCCGCTCTGATAATGCCGCCGAAAACCTTCGTGAGTTGCTCAACGTCACGGCCAACCGCATCGGTGACGACTGCAAGGTCACGACCATGCCCGCTTCTGCGCTGGTGCCCGGCGACTGCGTTCTGGTGCAGACAGGTGAGCGGGTTCCGGCCGACGGCAGGCTGCTGAGTGCACAAGCCGAGTTCGATGAAAGCGTCCTGACCGGTGAGATCAAGCCGCGTCGTTTGTTGCGTGATGAGACTGTCGCAGCGGGCGCAGTTTTGACATTGGGGCCGGCTGAAGTGATCGTCAGCCATGTGGGGGACGCATCGCAGATTGGGCAACTGGCGCAGCTGGTTGAAGACGTCTCGGGCCACAAAGGACGTTTGCAGCTTCTCTCGGATCAATTCGCCCGGGGATACATCCCGCTCGTTCTCGTTGGCGGTGCATTTGGCTTTGTGATGTGGTTCTGGGCGTTTGGCGCATCTTTTGCAGAAGCCTTGAAAATCGCGGTCTCTGTTCTGATTGTCACCTGCCCCTGCGCCGCCGGTTTGGCGACACCAGCTGTGGCCTCTCGCGCAATCAATCTGGCCCTGCGAGACGGGGTGATTATCAAAACAGGCAAGGCTCTAGAACTCTTGGGCGATGTCGATCAGATCTATCTGGACAAGACCGGCACCGCCGCTCTACCCGAGCTGAGTCCCGACACAGAACTGGACCCGAAAACGCGAGTAGCCGCGCGCCGTCTCGCTGTAGCCAGCAAACACCCCCTTGCACAATCCCTCGTTGGCGGGGCCAATATCGCGCCTGTCAGAGGCGCCGTTGAACATGCCGGCCTTGGCATTGAAGGGCCTGATGGCGCGCGTCTGGGCCGTGCGGAGTTTGTCGGGCTGACCGGGATCGCACCTGACCAGACCACATTGTTCTATTGCGACGCAGACGGGGGAGTGTCGCAGATTCGGTTCCAAGAGACCGCACGGCCAGAGCTTGACGCGTTTCTGTGCGATGCCCACAAACTTAGGCTCAAGGTTGTGCTGCATTCAGGCGACGTGCCTGCCTCGGTAGCGCGATTTGCAAGACGGGTTGGGATCAAAACATGGTTCGCCGCCCAGACACCGCACGAAAAACTGAACCGGATCACCGAGCAAGAAAGACAGGGCGCCCGCATTCTGATGGTTGGTGACGGTGTGAACGACAGCGCCGCGCTCAGCGGGGCCACCGTCTCGGCCAGTTTTGCAGGGGCCACCGATATTGCACAATCCACCGCAGATATCGTCCTGACCCAGCCGCATCTTGGGCTGCTGCCCAAGGCGATTGTACTTGCCAGATCCACCCGTCGACTGGTTGTGCAGAACCTGGCATTCTCCTCGATTTACAATATTGTAACGGTCCCACTTGCCCTGGCAGGCATGCTGACCCCGGCGATCGCGGCCCTGTTGATGTCGTCCTCATCGCTCATCGTTCTGGCCAATGCCGCGCGTCTGAGAACCCTGAGATGAACGCCGCACTATACCTCATTCCGATTTCTCTGTTTCTGGCGCTATGCGCTCTGATGGCGTTTTTATGGACGGTCTGGAACCGGCAATATGACGACATGGAAGGCGACAGCGCCCGTATCTTGGACATGGAAGATCGGCCTCTCGCGCGCTGTGATCACCAAGACGCGGGCCTCCACGCTTGCGATCCTGTTGGACTAGGCAGCATTCCAAAGCAATCAGAGGCCCGGCCGTCCATGACAGGTTCAAACCGATTGCAAGCGAATAACGAGCGCATTCTTCGTCTTCACGCACAGGTAGCGAGCCTAAGCTGACCGACAAAGATGTTGTTTCCTGTTGCCGCGAATGGGAGGTCCGATTTTCGCGCCTCAGATGAGCATTTAATGACCGGTCTGACTACATCGACTACACTGCAGCGATACCCACGGATACGCTGAACTTGAGAAGTCATGCCGATCACGAGCAATCGTCGGAGATAGCGATCGCCTTTCTTGCTGATACGCCCCAAACGTTCTTTGCCACCACTCGATCTGTTCAGCGGCGTAAGCCCCAGCCAGGCGGCAAACTCGCGTCCGTTCTTGAATTGCTTGCCGTCGCCGATGGTGGCCACAATGGCTGAAGCGGTGATGGGGCCAACGCCGGGCACCGTCCTAATCCGTTTAGCGCGCTCATCGATCTTGGCATGGTATTCAATCAACTTGTCATAAAAGCTCACTCGATCATGAAGTGAGATAACCTGATCGCAAAGCGTCTTGAGCATACTCTTTGCCACGTCAGGGATGTCCAAGAAATCATCCGTCTGAAACGTCTTAATGAAGCGCATCGCAGCGACCGGTCCGTTCCCGATCACATGACCAAACTCACGAGGAAGACCGCGGATCACGTTCAACATCTGGGTCTTTTGGCGGACGATAAGCTGGCGCACCCGGTGGATGGTCAGCAGGGCCTGTTGCTCTTTCGACTTCACAGCAACAAATCGCATAGTCGGTCGCGTGACGGCTTCGCAGATTGCCTCCGCATCGACAGCGTCTGTCTTGCCGCGTTTTACATATGGTTTAACGTAGATCGCTGGCATTAGCCGCACATCATGACCGATCGCAGTTAGTTCACGCGCCCAATGATGCGCGGACCCGCAGGCCTCAATCCCAACAAGACAGCTTGGCAACGTCTCAAAGAAATTGAGCAATTGTTTGCGCCGGATCGAACGATTGAAGACAACTGTGCCGTCAGCGGTGATACCGTGAACTTGGAAAACGTCCTTTCCTAGATCCAATCCTATTGTCGTAACTTCCATGGTGGAGCTCCATTCCTAGCTGATGAAAACATCTGCACTACGCCGCAATGCGCGACGGTTGGGTGCAGGCGCCATCCTCTCCATCCGCTCTGTTGCTCTTCAAGATGACTTCACTGAAGTTTTGGTTTGTTTCAGGGGTCCGCAGCGGTTGGGCTAAGAATTGCATGGTGTGGCCCGGTGATGCGTTTTGGAGAGGTCATTGGATTTAGACGCTGATATGCAACGTCCTGCGCCTTGTTTTCGGGCGTGCGATCGAAGGACGGTTGGGTGCGTGCCACGCACGCACCCGTAAGCTTACCTTCCGTTGTGATGTACTTCTTGCAGCCCGTAGACCGGTGTGTCGATCCCTTCCATCCGGGCTTTCAATTGCAGTGACAGGAACTGCGAATAATGACGCGACTGGTGCAGGTTGCCGCCGTGGAACCAGAGGTTTTCGACCTGTGTGGGTTTCCACATGTTCCGCTGTTCGCCTTCCCATGGTCCGGGGTCCTTTGGCGTGTCGGAGCCAAGGCCCCAGACCTTGCCGACCTGATCTGCCGTGTCCTGATCGATCAGGTCGGCGACCCAGCCGTTCATGGAGCCGTAACCGGTGGCGTAGACGATCAGGTCTGCCTCAAGCTTGGTTCCGTCGTCAAGCAGCACGCCGTCGGGGACGACTTCGGTGACTTGTCCTGCCTTCAGTTTGATCTTGCCATCAATGATCAACTGGCTGGCCCCTACATCAATGTAGTAACCCGACCCGCGTCGCAGATATTTCATGAAGAGCCCCGACCCGTCCGCCCCCCAATCCAACTGGAACCCCGCCTTTTCGAGATCAGCGTAGAAATCGGCGTCCACCTCTTTGATCTTGTCATACACCGGGATTTGGAATTCGTGCAGGATCGCGTAGGGCAGTGACGCAAAGATCAGATCGGCCTTTTGTGTCGTCACCCCAGCGGCAACCGCCCGTTCAGAGTAGAGATCGCCCAACCCGATTTCCATCAGGGGTTCGGAACGTACGATATGCGTTGATGATCGCTGCACCATGGTCACGTCAACATCGCCTTCCCACAAGGCCGCGCAGATATCATGCGCCGAGTTGTTGGAGCCGATCACCACCGCCTTTTTACCCTTATAGGCATCCGGTCCGGGGTGTTGGCTGGAATGCTGTTGATCGCCCCCGAAGCTGTCCATGCCGGGGAAGTTCGGCATGTTGGCTTTGGCGGACATGCCAGTGGCAAAAACCAGTTGCTTGGGCTTTAGCGTGACGGTTTCGCCGCCCCGATCCACGGTGACGGACCATTCCTTGCTGGCCTCGTCATATTTGGCGTTTCGCACGGTGGAGTGGGTCCAGTAGTTCAACTCCATGATCTTGGTGTACATTTCCAGCCAATCGCCGATCTTGTCCTTGGGGGCAAAGACCGGCCAGTTCGGCGGGAACGGCAGGTAGGGCAGGTGGTCATACCAGACCGGGTCATGCAGGCAGAGTGATTTGTACCGGTTCCGCCAGCTATCGCCCGGCTTTTCATTTTTCTCGACAATGATCGTCGGCACGCCCAGTTGCCGCAGCCGCGCGCCCAGGGCGATCCCGCCTTGCCCGCCGCCGATGATCACCACATAGGGTTGGGTTGTGTAGCCCAGTTCGGCGCGTTCTTTTTCAATCTCTTCCGCCCAGGTCAGCCGGTTCTTGCCCGCCCCGTGTTTGGCCCCAAGCGGCCGTTCATGGCCCAGCGGTTCCTCATGCCCTTTCAATTCGGCCATCGTGGTCAGCAGCGTCCAGATTTTCCCATCGCGCAGCCGCAATAGCCCGTAGCCGCGTGACAGTGCCGTTTCAAAGGTGATCCATGCGGTCGTCACCCCTCCGTCTTCGGTCGCGGTTTCGCCTTCGGCGATTTGCCAGTCGGTGGGTTTGGTGCTGTCCAGTTGCGCGGTCAGCATGTCCCGGACCTGATCCGGCCCTTCCATGGTTTTGATGTTCCAGGTGAAGCTGACCAGATCGCGCCAGTAGCAGTCATCGACAAACATGGCGGTGGCAGCGTCGATATCACCCGCCGCAAGTGCCCCGCCGAAATCGTTCAGAAAAGTAGAAACCTGATCATTTGTTGTTGTATCAAGCAAAGTCATTCCTCCCTTAATCGAAGGGGGGATTGTGCCATGTGCGCCCGATTTGCCCAATGCGACGTAAGTCTTGTGGTCGGTTGACCTAGTCCCGGCGCAGTTTCTTGTACATCACAAAGGCATTCACCAACCCCTGCTGCGGGTGGTTGAATGCGTCGGGGATCGTGCCGACCGTGTCGAACCCAAGCCGCTGCCAAAGCCGCACCGCCCCGGTATTGCTGGCCAGCACGAAGTTGAATTGCATCGCATGGTAACCCATTGCGGCGGCCTGCGTCTGGCTATGGTTGCACATGGTTGCCGCCAACCCTTGCCCGCGCGCATCCGCCCCGACGATATATCCGCAATTACAGATATGCGCTCCGCCGCCGGGTTGGTTGGTCTTGATATAGTAGGTGCCGACGATCCCGTTGTCCGTTTCGGCAACATAGGTCGCGGCGGCGCTGGTCATCCAATAGGTTTTGGCGTCAGCCTTGCTGATATCAGGGTCCACGGCATATGTGTCGCCGGCCCGGAATACATCGCGTAATAGCGGCCAGATCGTGTCGAAATCCCCGTTCTGCGCCGGCCTGATGATCATGCCATGCCACCCTCGATGAACCGACGCGCCAGAACGCCGTATGCCTCTGCCATGGGGCCGTCACCTGCGGCGATGGGTGTGCCGCCGTCGCCGGCGAGCCGTGTGTCCAGATCGATAGGCAGCGCCCCCAGGAAGGGCGCGCCGATCTTTTCCGCCTCTGCAGCGACGCCGCCACGGCCGAAGATGTCCCATTCGCTGTTGCAGGTCGGACAGACAAAGGTCGACATGTTTTCGATCAGTCCCAGCACGGGGGTATGCAGGGTGTTGAACATGTCGATGGCCTTGCGCGCATCAATCAGCGCCACATCCTGCGGGGTGCTGACCACAACTGCGCCGGTCAGCTTGGTTTTCTGGCAGAGCGTCAGTTGCACATCCCCGGTGCCGGGGGGCAGATCGACGATCAGCACGTCCAGTTTGCCCCATTGCACCTGACCCAGCATTTGCTGCAACGCCCCCATCAGCATTGGCCCGCGCCAGACGACCGCCTTGTCAGGGTCCACCATCAGCCCAATGGACATCATGGTCACGCCATGGGCTTGCAGGGGGATGATCGTCTTGCCATCGGGGCTGCCGGGCCGTTTGGACACGCCCATCATACGCGGCTGCGACGGCCCGTATATATCAGCATCCAGAAGCCCGACTTTGCGCCCTTCCTTGGCCAAAGCCACGGCAAGGTTGGAGGAGACCGTGGATTTGCCGACCCCGCCCTTGCCGGACCCGATGGCAAGGATCCGGTCTACACCGGCGACCGGTGCGGGGCCTGATTGCGGTGTTGGGTGCCGCCCGAGTTTGAGCTGGGGCGGTTCGGGTGCCTTTGCCGCGGGCCCGTGGGCCGTGAGGATGACCGACGCCTTATCGACGCCGGGCAGAGCGCTGACCAGTTGTTCGGCGGCACTGCGGATGCCTTCCATCTTGCTGGCGTCTTCTGGTGTGGCAGCTTCGATTACAAAGCGCACGGTGCCGCCGTCGATATTCAGCGCCCGCACCATATCTGCCGACACCAGATCGGTGCCACCGGGCAGGGTGAGTCGTGCCAGTGCGCCCAGAATTTCATCGCGTGTCGTGGCCATGGTGAACGCTCCGCTTATCAAAATGGTCGAATTGGAGGCAGTTTTGGGCGGCTTTTGGGCAAACCGCAAGGGTATGCGGCGTCATGCCCGTAATTGCGACGATTTCATGACGAAAGGTCAGGAATGCTTATGCAAATTCTGCATAGCTGCGTTGCAGCAAAAAGCGTTGTGCAAGCGCAGCATAATCATACATGTTAGCGGCAACAGGGTAAAACGCCCGTAACCGAATTTAGATGAGAGACGAACCGATGGCATTTATTACAGACATCCGCACCAGCGGCACAACATGGGGCGCACGTTTTGCAGAACTGCGTGCGCAATGGGCTGATAACGCAGCCAAGCGCAAAGTATACCGCACAACATTGGCAGAGCTGGAAAGCCTGTCAAACCGCGACCTGGCTGATCTGGGTATCAGCCGTTCGATGATCCAGAGCCTGGCCTTTGAGGCGGCATACGGCAAGTAATTCAAGGATCGGATCGGCTGCCTCCTCCCTTTAGGCCGGTCTGAATGACCCCGCGCTCTCTCCTCCTCCCTGAGCAAGGGGTCGCCAATAAGGTGGCGGCGTCCACCTCCTCCCGGATGCCGCCACTTTGATACCAGTTTCGGGACCGCCCACCTCCTCCCGGGTTGGAACCGATGACACCGCTGATGGCGCTCACCTCCTCCCGAGCAAGATCAGCGAGGACGCGCCTTTGCTCTCTCCTCCCTTTGAGCGGGCGCTGATAAATAAAGACGGCGATGCCCACCTCCTCCCGGGCATCGTCGTTTTTTTGTTTTTGGATTGTGTATTCGCCGGATGGTGGCCGCTTGCCTGTATCGGGCAAAGGTGGCTAGGTTACCGCGAACGGGCGGAGTGGATGATGCGGGTAGTTTTTACGGGCGGCAGTGGCAAAGCAGGCAAATGGGCGATCCGCCATTTGCAAGAGCAGGGCCACAGGGTGTTGAACCTGGATCGCGTCCCATCGGGTCTTGATTGTTCGGAATTGCTGATTGATTTGTGTGATGCGGGGCAGGTTATCGGGGCGATGTCCCAGTTTACCGATTTTTCCGAATTGGATGAGGGTGCGGGCGTGCCCCGCTATGATTCCGTTGTCCATTTTGCCGCCGTGCCACGGGTGATGATCGGCACCGACGGGGAGTGTTTTCGCCAGAATACCCTGAGTACCTATAATGTGATCGAGGCTGCGGTGAAGTTGGGTATTCCCAAGGTGATTTTCGCCAGTTCAGAGACAACTTACGGCGTCTGTTTTGCCGATGGTGAGGTGAAGCCCGACTATGTGCCCGTCGATGAGGATCATCCGACTGTTCCTCATGACAGCTATGCCATGTCCAAGGTTTGTAACGAGGCGACTGCCCGGTCATTTCAGGCCCGTACCGGGGCGGATATTTACGGGTTGCGCATCAATAATGTGATTGAGCCGGATGAATATGCCCTGCATTTCCCGGCTTTTATGGTGGATCCCGCCCTGCGTCGTCGCAATATCTTTGCCTATATCGATGCCCGTGATCTGGGCCATATGGTGAATTGTTGTCTGCGCACCGATGGGCTGGGCTATCAGGTCTTTAACGTATCCAATGACGATATGTCGGTTGGCATCACGTCGGATGTTGTCGCGGACCGGTTTTACCAAGGCGTTGAGATGCGTCGCCAGATGCGCCCGGACGAGACGTTTTATGCCAATGACAAGGCCAAGCGGATGGTTGGTTTTTCCCCGCAGCATTCCTGGCGGGATGTATTGGGATGAGCTTTCCGGTTTTTGATCTGGCGGCGTTTGAGGCCGCGCGTCAAGACGCACGCCACGACCTGGCATCTGTTTTGGACCGCCATTGCCGTGACACCGGGTTTCTTGTGTTGCAGGGCCACGGGGTGGATCAGCAGATTATTGATGATGTCTGGGCGGCGGCGGCGGGTTTTTTTGCCCTGACACCTGAAGAAAAGCAGCGTCTGACCCCACCATATCAGGGCTATCCATATGGTTATCTGGGCCCGGATGCCGAAGCGTTGGCCCGGTCGAAAGGTGAAGACACGCCGCCTGATCTGAAGGAGAGTTTCAATGGTGGCCCCCTGTCGGTGCCTGCCGATGCTGGTGCGGATGCGCTGGCCTTTTGCTATCAGCCGACATTATGGCCGGATTTGCCCGGGTTTCGGATGGCCTGGGAGGCCTATTATGCCGAGATGGAGGATTTGGCCGCCCGTGTGATGCGCGCGTTTGCCGCTGCGTTGGCATTGCCGGAGGGTTATTTTGATCCTTTTATCGCCCATCCAATTTCGGCGCTGCGCGCATTGCATTACCCGACGACCACTGATGCCCCGTTGGACAAACAGCAACGTGCAGGCGCGCATACCGATTATGGATCGTTGACGATCCTGTTGCCGCAGCCCGGCAGCCAGGGGTTGCAGGTGCGACAGGGCGCGGATTGGATGGATGTGCCTGCCCCGGAAGGCGCCTTTGTGATCAATATCGGTGATCTGATGGCCCGTTGGACCGCAGATCGTTGGGTCAGCACATTGCACCGTGTGGCTGCCCGCCCCGGTCAGCCCGCGCGCCAATCGCTCGCCTTTTTTCATCAACCCGATTGGGATGCACAGATTGTGCCGCTGGATGGATCGGATGCCTATCCGCCGGTGCGGTCCGGCCCCTATCTGATGGAGAAGTTCAAGGCGACCGGTGTTTGACCCGCACCATGTCTGACGCCCCGCCGATTGCTGTGATGGATGCCACTTGTGCCTTGTGCAGTTGGGGTGCCCGGTTCATTCACCGCATCGATAAATCCGGTCAGATCCGTATCGCCCCGATCCAGTTTGAAACCGGTGCAAACCTGATGCGGCAGAACGGGTTGGATGCGTTGGACCCTGATAGCTGGATTTTCATTGAGGATGGTTGCGTTTGGTGTGATTTCGATGCTTTGATCCGGGTAGGTCAACGATCCGGTGGCTGGGGCCGCCTATGCCTCGTCCTGCGGGTGATCCCCCGCCCGATCCGCGATTGGCTTTACGCCCGGATTGCCCGCAATCGTTATGCGTTGTTTGGCCGTGGCGATATGTGTGCGTTGCCTGATCCCGATTTTCGCGCCCGGCTATTGCAATGAAGGTGGTTGTGCTGGGCGGTTATGGTATGTTTGGTGCCCGGCTGGTCCGTTTGCTGGTCCGTGATGCCCATGATGTGGTGGTGGTCGGGCGTAATTCACAAAAGGCCGCAGATTTGGCGGATGCTGTGGGCGCGCAAGCTGCGACCATTGATCGGATGGGTGATCTGAGTGCCCTTTGGTCGCTGACCCCGGATGCAGTGGTTGATGCGGCAGGTCCGTTTCATGCCTATGGCGATGATCCTTATGCTTTGCCCCGCGCCTGTATTCACCGCCGGGTGCATTATCTTGATCTGGCTGATGATCCTGCATTTTGTGCGGGCATTGCAACATTGGATAGGCAGGCGCGCGCGGCTGGCGTTTTTGCGCTGTCAGGTGTGTCGAGCGTGCCAGCCTTGTCATCGGCTGTTATTGCTGCATTGGCCGATGGTGCGACAGAGATCGACATGATCAGCAGCGCCATCCTACCCGGCAATCGCGCCCCGCGTGGGGAGGCGGTGACGCGGAGTATTCTGCATCAATGTGGGCAGGGTTTTGACGTGTCGATTGATGGTGCTCGCATTCCGGTGCGCAGTTGGTCGCGCCCAGCGCGGTTTGATCTGGGGCAGGGCATAATCCGCAAAGGATGGATGATTGCTGTGCCGGACCAACGCCTGTTTCCGGTGGCATTCAATGCGCGCACGGTGCTGTTTCGGGCCGGGATGGAGTTGGGCGTAATGAACTGGTCGCTTGCCGTGTTATCTTGGTTACGTGGCCAGTTTAGGTTTGCGATCGGTGACAGGTTTATCCGGCTGATCTTGTGGCTGGCGCGAGGCCTTGGGCCATTTGGCACGGATCAAGGGGGCATGTCGGTCGAGGTGATTGCCCGCTTCCCCGATGGCTGGCGGCGCTGCCTGTGGCGCATGGTCGTCAAAGCGGGCGAGGGTCCGTTCATACCAGCGGTTGCCGTGCGCACAATTTTACGTGATCTGGGGGGCATCGCACCCGGTGCAGGGCCTGCGATTGGGGTGATATCGTTGCAGCAGGCAGAGGCCGCGATGAGCGATCTGGCGGTGACGACTGACCAGAGTTCGGCACATGTTGTACCACTGTTTCAACGCCAGTTGGGGGCTGATTTTGATCTGTTGCCTGCCCCGGTTCAGGCGGCCCATCAGGTTTACGGCCCGCGCCGTTGGGCCGGGCGCGCTAGCGTGACCCGTGGGGGCAGCCTGCTGTCGCGCGTGATTGGTACCCTGTTTCGATTCCCGCAGGCGACGGATGATATCGCTGTGTATGTGACGATGACCCCTGTCGATCAGGGTGAGGTTTGGGAACGCCAGTTTGGTGATCAGGTGTTTCGGTCAGTGCTACGCCAGAACGGGATGGACATGACCGAGCGGTTCGGCCCGTTGACCTTTATCCTTGGTCTGCATGTGCGCGATGGGCAGTTGTGTTTCCCGGTGCGTTCAGGCCGGATGGGGCCGATCCCCTTGCCGAAATGGTTGCTGCCGCAAAGCGTTGCACATGAATATGCCGCGGACGGCCGGTTTCGTTTTGATGTTGCACTGAAGGCTCCGCTGACCGGGTCTCTGATCGTGCATTACAATGGGTCATTGGCGCGCGAAAGCGCCTAAGCCTGCGCAATCGAGATGAGCAATGCGTTGAAGGGCCAGAGGTCGCGGAAACATTGCATCAGCCCGTCTGGCAAATCTGCATTCACCCCCAAATCACGGCTGGCGGTTGCCCCTTTCATCCGCAACAGCCGCCCGGCGGCATGATCCTGCTGGTAGGGCGGTGGCACGCGTTTCAGGGCTGGTTCGCGCAAACTGAACCCCTTGCGCTCAATCCCGTTGATGATCCCGGTCATCCGGTCTGTGTCGAGTTCCAGCATCTTGCGCCAATTGGTCAGGACCGGTTTGTCAAACCCCATCATACCCGCCCCGGCAGTGACGTAGTCAAGCCCGATACCAAAGAAGAATACTGGGTTTTGCGGGGCACCTGCATCCACCTGCCACATCATATGCAGGTGAGTGTTATAGGGGGTCTTGTCCTTGGAAAAGCGCACATCGCGATGTGGGCGGAAAAGCTTGGTCTTGATTGGTGCATCGCTCAGCGTGGCCAGCGGTTCCGTCAGCGTTTCCAGCAGCTTCAGCGCATTGGGCTTGAGGTTGTCATCATAGAGGCTGCGGTTCTCCTGCCACCAGGCCTTGGTATTACTGGCGTTCAGCTGCGCATAAAACGCCTGCGCGTCGGTGATCAGTTCGGGAAAATCGGTCATCGGCATTCTCCTTTCAACGCAGCTTGCCATGGGGCAGGCTACCAAGTCTATGGACGGGGCCGTGCAACAGGCATAAGGCTGGTAGCATGCAGCAGCCCGCACATACATATCAAGACCATACCAGGGCGATCCTGAAGCTGGGCATGCCCCTTATTCTGAGCAACCTGGCGCAGTTTGCGATCCATATCACCGACACCGTGATGTTGGGCTGGTACAATGTCACCGCATTGGCTGCATCGACAATCGCGGGCACGATGTTCTTCGTCATTTTCATCGTTGGCGCAGGCTTTGCCCAGGCCGTGACGCCCATGGTGGCCGCGGCGGCCGAGGAAGAAGACGATGTGCAGGTCCGCAGGGTGACCCGGATGGGGTTATGGCTGTCGATCTTCTATGGGTTGGCGGTAACCCTGCCGTTTTTCTGGGCCGAGGATATTTTGCTGGCCATCGGTCAGGACCCGGATGTCGCTGCGATGGCGCATATCTATTTGCAGATCGTGATCTGGCAGATGATCCCGGCGCTCATCGTGATGACGCTGAAATCCTTCCTTGCCGCACTTGAACATACAGCGATCATCCTTTGGGCGACGATTGGCACGGCGATCATGAATGCATTCGTGAACTACGCACTGATTTTCGGCAATTGGGGTGCGCCTGAACTGGGTATCCGTGGGGCCGCAATTGCGTCGGTTTCGGTGACATTGGTCACGGTGGCGATCTTGGTTGCCTATACGCTGCGTGTGTTGCCGCAGTTTCAACTGTTCAGCAATTTCTGGCGCAGCGATAAAGAGATCATGGCGCGGGTCTTTAAGCTAGGATGGCCCATTGGCCTGACATCGCTCGCCGAAGGCGGGTTGTTCAGCGCGTCGGCGGTGATGATGGGCTGGATTGGCGCAATTGAACTGGCCGCGCATGGTATTGCCATCCAATTGGCCAGCCTGACATTCATGGTGCATATCGGCTTTAGTCAGGCTGCGACGGTTCGGGCCGGTCGCGCGCTGGGGCGGCGCGATGAGGATGCATTGCGGCGTGGTGGTATCACGGCGATTGGCCTGTCGGCGCTGTTTGCGGTGCTGACCTCTGCCCTGTTTCTGTTGATCCCCGAAACGCTGGTGTCACTGTTCATCGACCCCACAGAGCCGGAACGGGCCACCCTTTTGCGGGTTGGCGCCAGCCTTGTGATGGTCGCGGCCTTGTTTCAGGTGGTTGACGGGGCGCAGGTCATGGCGCTGGGCCTTTTGCGCGGGGTGCAGGATACCACGGTTCCGATGTTCATGGCGACGATCAGCTATTGGGTGATCGGCCTGCCTGCCAGTTACGTGTTGGCGTTCACGCTGGGTTATGGCGCGTTTGGTCTGTGGCTGGGCCTTGTGATTGGGCTGGCGGTTGCGGCGTTACTGCTGCTTTGGCGGTTCTGGGGGCGGTCGGTGCGTATTGGGGCCGTGCCTGCCTAACCGACGACATCGCTCAGCCGGGTTTCGGCAAGCGTAATGCTGCGGGTGATCCCATCCAGAATTTTCTGAAAAGCAGCCTGATCGCTGGCTGAAACGTCACCTAGCCCATCCTTGATCCGATTACCAAGGCCAGTCATGACGGCGATATTGGCCTGCAGGAATTGCGGCAGCGTCACGTCGTATAGCGCCATGGACTCGGCTGCGATCCGATCCAGATTGGGTGCCGCACATGCCGGGTCAGTAAAATCGGCAAGGTCAAGCAGCACCATCCTGTTATCGGCAGATGGCGCGTGGTTGATCGTTTTGTGGATATGTTCGTTGGCCACAGTCACATCGCCATCGGCATGGTCAAAAAGCCACTGGGCGGAGCGTTCCTCTTTTCCCGGCAGTGCGTCATAGATCACGTCGTGGGTCAGGATCGCGAGGTCAAGATCCCGGTCATAGGGTAGCGCATATGTATTTTGCGCATGCCAATAGACGCGCTGGATATGTGCCCAGTTGTGATAGCAGCGCACCGGGTTATCATCGTAGGCCGCCCGGGCTTTTTCACCCAGTTCGCTGTCTAGAATCCGTGACCAGGTCTTCAATTCTATGTCCTTGTCAAAGGGTGTGAGCGTACCGATCCCAAGTGGGAATTCTGGCCCTTCTGCAGTTGCCGGTTTGTGTCGGCGACGAAATTGGGTGCCATCTGAATAATGTGGATGACGATTATGTTTAATATCTATGTAAGAAAGATTAACCCATTCCTACCGGGTGTCCAGAGCCGTTTCGGCGATGGGCAATATGCTGCGCCACGTCAGCAGTTACCTTTTTGTCATCGCCTATAGCGGTTGACGAAATACCTGAAACATCACGTATCACCTAACGTTCTAAAGCGCGCGCCAGCCGATATCAGAGCGGTAGAACCCTTCGGGCCAGTCGATTCCCTGCGCCATGGCATAGGCTTTCTCATGTGCCTCGGTCAGATCATGCCCACGTGCGGTGATGTTCAAAACCCGTCCGCCCGTCGCCGTGATCTGCCCGGCATTTTCACTGGTGCCCGCGTGGAAGATCATGTGAAAGCTGTCTTCGGGTTGGTTATCCAACCCGTTGATCACTGTTCCCTTGTCATATGATCCTGGATAACCCTTGGCCGCCATCACGATGGAAAGGGCATGGTCAGCCGCCCAATTCACCGAAACCTGATCCAACCGGGTTTCGGCACAGGCTTGCAAAAGGTCCAGCACCTGCCCACCCAAACGCATCATCAGGACCTGACATTCCGGATCACCAAAACGTACGTTATATTCGACCAGCCGGGGCTGCCCGTTCTGGATCATCAGTCCGCAAAACAGCACGCCCTGAAACGGTGTGCCCCGCTTCGCCATTTCATCCACTGTTGGGCGGATGATTTCATCCAGTGCCTTTTGAATGATCGCATCACTCATCACCGGGGCGGGTGAATAGGCCCCCATGCCGCCCGTATTCGGCCCGGTGTCGCCGTCATAGGCGCGTTTGTGGTCCTGTGCCGTGCCCACTGGCAGAAGCGTCTTACCATCGCAAAGTACAAAGAAGGATGCCTCTTCACCTTCCATGAATTCTTCGATCACCACCTCGGCCCCGGCATCGCCAAAACTGCCATCGAACATATCGTCAATGGCGGCCAGCGCCTCCTCCTCGGTCATCGCAACGATCACGCCCTTGCCGGCGGCCAGCCCGTCAGCCTTGACCACGATGGGGGCCCCTTGCGCCCGGATATAGGCACGCGCGCTATCGGCATCGGTGAAATGCGCATAGGCCGCGGTGGGGGCGTTTGCGGCGTCGCATATGGCCTTGGTGAAGGATTTTGACGCCTCAAGCTGGGCGGCGGCCTGACCGGGGCCAAAGACAAGCAAACCCGCCGCGCGCAGCCTGTCAGCCACGCCAGCCGCAAGCGGCGCCTCTGGCCCGATAACCACGAATCCAACGGCGTTTTCTTCGGCAAAGGTGGCGACTGCATCGCCATCAAGAATGTTGATATCGGCGCATTCGGCCAGCATGGCGATGCCCGCATTCCCGGGTGCCACGATCAGCCGGTCGCATTTCGGGTTCTGCTTGATCGCCCAAGCCAGACTATGTTCGCGCCCGCCGCTGCCCAGGATCATGATGTTCATCTGCTGCACCCCTTCATTACCTGCCGGATTGTGCCCGGTTCCGGTCATGCGGATAGACGATGCAAAGGCGCGGAACAACCGCCCCGGTGCCCGCTGGTGCAAGTTAGAAACTGTTCACCAGATATTTTCAGTTTCCTGATCAAAACATTGGTAATCTGCAACTAAAGGCTTAATCTTGGCCCTGGGGGCGCGTTGCGCATCGGAATGACAGCATGAAACGAGAGAAGGGCGACCGCAGGCTTTGGCACAGGCTTGAAGGCTACAGCTTTCACGAACGCCCGTTGTCGCGGTCTTTGATTGATCGTCTGCAAGAGGAAACCGGTCATTCGCTGGACGTCTGCTATACGCTGGTCGAAGAATACCGCCGTTTCATGTATCTGGTGGGCAGCACCGGCGAGACCCTGTCCCCATCGCCGATTGTCGATGTGGTCTGGCGCCTGCATGTCAGCGATGAGCGTGCCTATTTCGGGGATTTCTGTTCACGCGTGATTGGCCGCACGATCCATCACATGCCCAGCGATGTGCCCATCAACGAAGACCCCGCCTATGAACGTACCCTGGAATATTATGCACAGGAATTTGGTCGTGCGCAGGTTCAGTATTGGCCCGATCCCGATGTGGGTGCTGTGACCATGTCGACCGCGCTGATGTGGATCGTTGGCGTGGCCGCTTTTGCGCTGGCGATGATTTTCGGGTCTTTCCTGTTTGCGGCTTTTGGTGCATTTGTGATCAGTGGCAGCCTGTTTCTGAAATGGAAATTTTCTTCACTGCCCTTGGAGAACTTGAAGCCGGAGAATTAGCGTGAGTGACCTTTTTGAGGATGAGCCGGGCGACAATACGCCCGAATTCTCGGTCACGGAACTCTCTGGCGCAGTCAAGAAAGCCATTGAGGGCGGGTTTTCTCATGTGCGGGTGCGCGGCGAGGTGGGCCGTGTCTCGCGTCCCCGGTCCGGCCATATCTATCTTGACCTCAAGGATGATCGCGCGGTTCTGGCTGGTGTGATCTGGAAGGGTCGTGCGCAAGGCCTGGCCCATCAGCCCGAAGAGGGGATGGAGGTTGTTGCCACGGGTAAGCTGACCACATTCCCCGGGCAATCAAAATACCAGATGGTGATCGAGGATATCGCCCCGGCTGGTGCCGGTGCCCTGATGGCCATGCTAGAAAAGCGCAAGGCGCAGCTGGCCGCCGAAGGGTTGTTCGCGCCTGAACGCAAACGCCCATTGCCGTATCTGCCCGAGGTGATTGGTGTTGTGACATCGCCCTCTGGCGCGGTGATCCGCGATATTCTGCATCGGTTGCGGGATCGTTTCCCCCGCAAGGTGCTGGTATGGCCGGTTGCGGTGCAAGGTCAGAAATGTGCGCCAGAGGTGGCCGGCGCGATTGACGGTTTCAACAGGATGACCCCCGGCGGTGCCTTTCCCCGCCCGGACCTTTTGATCGTGGCCCGGGGGGGCGGATCTTTGGAGGATTTATGGGGGTTCAACGAAGAGATCGTGGCGCGTGCTGCGGCGGCGTCTGAGATCCCGCTGATATCGGCGGTGGGGCATGAGACCGATACGACCCTGATTGATTTCGTTTCCGACCAGCGCGCGCCCACCCCCACGGCGGCGGCGGAATTGGCGGTGCCGGTCCGGATGGAGTTGCTGGCCTGGGTCGATAATCAGGGCGCAAGGCTAAGCCGCGCCTTGTCGACTGGTGTGGCGCAGCGCCAGCAGCGCGTTCGTGATTTGGGTCGCGCCTTACCGCAGGTGGACAGCCTTGTTGAAGGGCCGCGCCAGCGGTTGGATTATCTCGGCGAACGCCTGCCCGCCGCCTTGCGCGGTGCTGCGGCCAAGAAACGGTTGCAAATGTCGGAGGCGGCGTTGCGTCCAGGGATGCTGTCCCGTCGCTTGGCGGAAGATCAACGCCGTCTTGATGGGTTGGGCGCCCGGCTGGTGCCTGCGTTAAAACGCAGGACACGGGATGGCACAGTTGCTCTGGAGCGGGCAGGTCGTGGTTTGCGCCCCGCGGTCCTGCGGGACCGTGTTGACCGACAGCGTGAACGATTGGATACTGTCCTGCGTCGATTGTCCGACCGTGCCTCGCGCCAGCAGGCCGAACGCAGCGCGCGGCTGGAGGCGCTGGATCGCCTGCGCGAGACTTTGGGTTATATCGAGACGCTGAAACGCGGTTATGCGGTGGTGCGTGGTGATGGTGCCGTGGTCACCGGCAAGGCGGCTGCCGAAAAGGCAAAACTGCTGGAGATCGAATTTGCAGATGGCCGGGTGGATGTCAGTAAGGACCCGCAGGGCAGTTTGTTCTGATCAGGTTTCCGCCGCAATCAGCCCCAAAAACATCGCAAGCAAATCGGCTTGCGCGGTCTGATCAAAGTTGCTGGCCCAAGTGATTGACAACGCACAATGTGCTGCGGCCCAGGATAACAGCCGTTGTGGCGGCACGTTCCAGTGTTGCCCCCACATATGCGCCAGCCGCTGTGCCCGGGCCGGATCGGCAACCAGATCATCTGCACCAAGCGGGTTTTGAAAGGCGTTGGCCAGTTCATAACAGCGGTCGCCGGTCACCCCCTTGGCATCGAAGGCCAGATAGCCGCGTGGGCTGTCTTTGATATTGTCATGGTGCAGGTCGCCATGTAGCGCCCGGATATCCGTTTGCTGATCCAGCAGGCGCAGTGCGATTTGACGCGCCGCGATGATGTCTTGCTGAACTGCGCGGGGGCATGCGGAACTGATCGACACGTTGAGCAATGCGCGGAAGTTTTCCCGCAATGTTGGTAACTTGACCTGCCGCAGCTCAGCGTGAATCTGATCAGCCACCGTGATGAGTTCTTTGGTTGCCAGATCATCTTGCCCATTCCGGCTTAAATCACCTAGCGATGCACCATCGAGCCATTCCAGTACCGCGATGTGCCGGTCGAAATGGTAGATCTTTGCCGCCCCTGCACCATGTACCGCCTGCATCAGGGTAAACCCCGTTTCCTCACCCTTTGGGTCGTTATCCTTGTAGATTTTTAACGCTGCCGGATCGCCATTCGCCTGCGCGACTTTCCAGATATGGGCGAGAGCCGTCTCTGCAACATGGTCAGGGGCTGACAGCCTATAGCGCCGCAGCACCGCCATGGGTGGCATCATGAGGACAGGTCATTACAGATCAGCGGATCATTACGGTCGGGATATTCCCAGATCTCTGTCCCGTCGGGGCGGTTGACAAAGATGCTGCGCATCCCGCCCGGTTCATTGTAGACGGCCCAACATTTCGGCACCGGGTCGTGATCATAACGAAAGCAGATATTGCCTTTGCTTTCATACCAGATGCCGTATTGGCAAATCCCATCCAGCCGCGACCACATCACCCGCCTGCCGGGCAGATAGCGTTCAATCCCGTATTCGGGGTTCAGCGCAGAGTGATAGGTGATGGTGCGCCCGGTCACATGGGCATCAAACTCAGCGGCGTTCATCGTATCGCGCGCCGCGGCGGGACCGGCGAGGAGGAGCCAGATCAAAAGGTTACGCATTGCGCCACCTCTCGGTACGGGGGTCCATGATCCGCCGCCAGAGCGGGGGGATCAGAGCGATACTGGCCATCAAGGGCAAAGGTTTGGGGAGCATGGGTGCATCCTGGGGCAATGTGAGCGCAGGGTAGGGCCGCGCAGGGTGGGCGTGGTGATCGGAATGTCGCGTGGCGTTCAGCATCAGAGCGCTGGAATAGTAGTGCGGGCTGTTCCAGCTATGCCGTGCGCCGACTGGTTCGGGTCGCCCGTCCTTGGTCGCTCGTTCCAGCCCGTAATGTTGCACATAATCCGACATCAAAAGCTGGGTTTGGGCGTGGCCAGCGAGCAGGATGTAAAGCAGAGCTGCGCTTGCCCCACCGGCCCAGAATGCAAACGCGATCAACAAGATAGCCCCGCCGACATAGACCAGATAGGGGTTGTGCCATGCCGGCCGGTTGATACGGGTAAGGCGCGCGGTCTCTGCCCTATACCCTTCTTTGAACGATCCGATCCATGCCCGTATCGCGTAGCGATAAAAGCTTTCGCCCTTGCGCGAGGTGTTCGGGTCTGCGGGTGTGGCCACATGCCGGTGATGCACCAGAACATGGGCGGATGTGTGATGCCCGAACAGCATGGTGATATAGACCCACATCCCCAACCGGTGCAGCCCGCGTTTGGTCCGATGGATCAGCTCATGTGCATTGGCGTTGCTGACCTGTCCGAAAAACAGACCTGCGGCAAAGAACAGCCCGATTTTTTCCAGCAGATTCAGTGCGTCACCGGCCAGCGCCAGCACCACGAGCGGCATCAGCCCGAGATGCGCGCAGGCCAGCAGGATAGACAGCCCATCGCCGCTGGGAAATTCGCTGGCCGGGCTGACGTTGTTGATCATCCGGTCCAGCGCGCTGGTAAGAGCCGTCAGATAAAGAACTGCCAAAAGCACCCAAGCCCCGCCAACCGTCGCGGCAAGGGCCAGCAACCCTACGGGCATCAGGGTTGCAATGGCAAAAAGGCGCATCTGTTTCCTCATGTTTCGGATCATTAACACGGGTTTCCGTCCGTGACAGCCGAAACCGCCAAGGCGCGTATATTGGTCGCTGGGGTGTCGCATTTGCATGGTCTGGGCCAAGGCGGGGCGGTATGGTGGCTGCAATATTGGAATGGGAATGGCGCAATGGCACTTGATAACCGCAAAGGCGTTTGGAAATCTGGCAAGGGCAAGGGACGGCACACGACGAAAGGCCGCCAGCTGGATGACGCCGCCTGGGATGAAGTCAAGGCGCTTTTGGCTGACCGGCCACGCCGCCGTGATCTGTTGATTGAGTTTCTGCATTTGATTCAGGATGCCCACGGCTGCCTGTCGGCTGCACATATGCGCGCATTGGCCGAGGAAATGCGCATGGCACAGGCCGAGATTTACGAGGTGGCAAGCTTTTACGCCCATTTCGACGTAGCCAAGGAAGGCGAAGTGCCGCCACCCACGCTGACCATCCGTGTCTGCGATTCCCTGTCATGCGAATTGGCAGGCGCGCAGGCGTTGAAAACCGCCCTCGAAGATGGGCTAGACCCTGCGCAGGTCCGCGTTTTGCGCGCGCCATGTATGGGTCGCTGCGATACTGCCCCGGTTCTGGAACTGGGGCATAATCACATTGATCATGCCACCGTCGAGAAGGTGGAGGCGGCGATTGCTGCTGGTGATACTCATGCCCATTTGCCAGATTACGAGGTTTACGACACTTATGTCGCGGGCGGCGGTTATGCCAAGCTGCGTGAATTGCGCGCAGGCGGCGATTGGGAAGCCGTACAGGACAAGGTTCTGTCATCGGGCCTGCGTGGTTTGGGCGGGGCCGGTTTCCCGTCAGGCAAGAAATGGGGATTTGTGCGCGCCAATCCCGGCCCGCGTTATCTGGCCGTGAACGGAGATGAGGGCGAGCCGGGGACGTTCAAGGACCGCTACTATCTGGAACGCACGCCGCACCAGTTTCTTGAAGGCATGCTGATCGCCGCTTGGGCTGTGGAGGCCGAGATCTGCTTTATCTATATGCGCGACGAATATCCCGCAGTGCTGGAGATTTTGCGGCGTGAGATCAAGGCGTTGGAAGATGCAGGACTGGTCGAACCTGGTTATATCGATTTGCGCCGCGGCGCGGGCGCTTATATCTGCGGCGAAGAAAGCGCGATGATCGAAAGTATCGAAGGCAAGCGCGGCATCCCGCGTCATCGCCCGCCATTTGTCGCACAGGTTGGTATCTTTGACCGGCCCACGCTGGTGCATAATGTGGAAACGTTGCTGTGGGTTGCGCGGGTGTGCCGCGACGGGCCGGAGGTGTTGACCAGCACGGAAAAGAATGGGCGGACCGGGTTGCGTTCGTATTCTGTGTCTGGCCGCGTGGCGCAACCGGGCGTCTATCTGTTGCCCGCCGGATCGACGATCATGGACATCATCGAGGCCGCAGGCGGCATGGCAGAGGGCCATGTGTTCAATGCCTATCAGCCGGGCGGCCCGTCATCGGGGTTGCTGCCTGCATCCATCAACGATGTGCCACTGGATTTCGATACGCTGCAACCATTGGGCACATTTATTGGATCTGCCGCTGTTGTCGTCCTGTCCGATCAGGATCGGGCGCGTGATGCCGCCTTAAATATGCTGCGGTTTTTTGAAGATGAAAGCTGCGGGCAGTGCACGCCCTGCCGGGCGGGTTGTGAAAAGGCCGTCAAGCTAATGCAGGCGGACCGCTGGGACCAGTCATTGCTGGCAGAGCTTTGCGATACCATGATGGATGCATCGATTTGCGGGTTGGGGCAAGCTGCACCAAACCCGATTAAATTGGTGATGAAGCATTTCCCTGACGACATATGACACATGACCTTTGGGCCGATGTCTTCATTGGCCTGTCGCTCGGCGCGGCGATCTGGTTTGCCATCGCTTATTGCTGGCGTCCGCCCAGCATTATCAAGACAATTGTAAAGACCGGGTCGGTTCTTGGATTGTCCGTGGCGGGGTTTCTGCTTGATGGTCCTTACCTGTTGATCATCGCGCTGGCGTTTGGGGCTGTCGGCGATTTCTGCCTGTCGCGCCTTGGAAAGACCGCTTTCCTTGCCGGGCTTGTGGCATTTGCCGCTGCGCATCTGGCTTATGTTGCTTTGCTTGCGCAAACGGCCAGTGCCCTGGCGTTCACATGGCTTGGCCTATTGCTTGCCCTTTTGGCGGTTGGCATGGCTGCGTTGTTGTTTCGGCATGCGGGCGCATTGCGCTGGCCCGTTATTGTCTACGTCGCGATCATAGCAGTAATGGGGCAGGTGGCGATCGGTCTGCCGCCAGCCCTGTGGCTTGGCCTGATCGCGGCGCTTTGCTTTATCTTGTCCGACAGTGTGCTGGGACTTGAGATGTTTGTATTCCCCGATGGGCATCCGCTGCGGCGTATTACCCCGTTTGTGGTCTGGGTGTTCTACTGGGTCGCGCAGTATCTTTTTCTGCTGGCTTTTGCCGTGCTTGAAACCACCTGACCCTTTGCATCCGGGCCCGGCAGCGATTAGGTGGGAATAACCTATTCTTACCAAGGCGCGTGGCATGTCGTTTTTCAAAAAGCTCAAGGATCGGATGTTCAAATCCTCCTCCAAGATTGATGAGGGGCTGGATGCCATTGTCAGCGACGGTGGTGAAGAAGAGGTTGTGCAGGCCGAAGAGGTTGCGCCCGCATCCGTTCCAGAGATAATCTCTGAGCCTGAGCCTGAGCCTGAGCCTGAGCCTGAGCCTGAGCCTGAGCCTGAGCCTGAGCCTGAGCCTGAGCCTGAG
>CANNFQ010000014.1 GCA_947503925.1 uncultured Paracoccaceae bacterium
AATGTGGGTGACGAGATTGAAATCGTTGGTATCCGCGACACGAAGAAAACGACCTGCACAGGCGTTGAAATGTTCCGTAAGCTGCTGGATTCCGGTGAAGCTGGCGACAATATCGGCGCCCTGCTGCGCGGTGTTGACCGTGACGGTGTTGAGCGTGGCCAGGTGCTGTGCAAGCCCGGTTCGGTGCAGCCGCACACGAAGTTCGAGGCTGAGGCCTATATCCTGACCAAGGAAGAGGGTGGCCGCCACACGCCGTTCTTTGCCAACTACCGTCCACAGTTCTACTTCCGGACGACAGACGTGACCGGCACGGTTGAGCTGCCAGCGGGGACCGAGATGGTGATGCCGGGCGACAACCTGAAGTTCAACGTCGAACTGATCGCACCAATCGCCATGGAAGACGGGCTGCGCTTCGCGATCCGCGAAGGCGGCCGCACCGTCGGCGCGGGTGTTGTGTCGAAGATCGTCGAATAATCACGGGCGCGTGGGTTCTACCCACCCTATGCAGGGTGGGTGTAACCCACCGCACCGCGAAGCAAACAAAGGCCGCCCCATAAAGGGACGGCCTTTTGATATTGCAGCTCGCAACTGACCAAGACCCCGCAACCTCACTTTGAAGAACAACAGATCAACACCGTAAGATGGGTCTCGACCCATCAAACAGCAAAGATCACCATGCCCGCTATGGACCTGCCGAGGTGCCAGCCAACCTGTCGGCAGCATGCGTCGTTTCATCAAAAAAGGCTTTGAGCCGGGCACGCCATTCTGCGGCCTCTGCCGCATCCATCTTGCGCGGGATCCGACCGTCAAACCGACGAAACACAAAACCGCCGCGCCCACCTGGTTTTGGCACCAGCATCCGATCCCAGGACGACATCCGTTTTTGCCGCGCTGTCGAAAAGGCGTAGGCAAAGATCGGCAGGCCCGTCACCCGGGCCCATTCCAGCACGGCGGGCTGGACTTGCAATGCCGGGCCTGTCGGGCCGTCGCCGGTCATGCCGATGCTGATCCCTTCCTTGACGCGGCGCAGTACCTTCAATGATGCAGACCGGTTGGATCGCTTCGCCGACATTTGCATCGGTTGCAAACCAACGCGGCGGTGTAGAGCACCTGCTAAACGGCCCACGGGCGAGCTGTTGTAGAGGCTGGAGAGTGGGCCATCCGGGATGGGCCAGTGTTCTGCCGCCATCAGACAGCGGCTATGCCACATCACCAGCAGCACGGGGCCTTGGGATAATGCGGCATGCAGATCGTCCAGACCTTCGCTTGTCCAGTCCGTGCGTTTCTTGCTC
The DNA here is from genome assembly GCA_947503925.1 of uncultured Paracoccaceae bacterium. Lineage (GTDB taxonomy): Bacteria > Pseudomonadota > Alphaproteobacteria > Rhodobacterales > Rhodobacteraceae > Yoonia. The sequence goes on from CANNFQ010000014.1 coordinate 1,293, forward strand.
CGTGCCAAATACCACCCTGCGACGGCCGCAACGCCTGCTGCAAGTGTCTGGGACTGTTCGATACGTTTACGCAATGACATGGGGCAGGGGCCTTGGCACGTGGGGTTGTGCCTTGTTTCAACATTTATGGGCGGTAAGACAAGTCCATCGCCGGTTCCCTCTTGATCCGGCAGAGGTTTCGGACTAACCCCACATCTGGTCATAGGGGTATAGCTCAGTTGGTAGAGCGGCGGTCTCCAAAACCGTAGGTCCCGGGTTCAAGTCCTGGTGCCCCTGCCAGACCAGATCACCGCCCGTCGGAGGATCGGATACACCTCATGACATCATCGGACTTCAGCATCGCCTTTCATATCGGGGCGCATAAGACGGCCACATCGCATCTGCAACGGTCGCTGCGCGAGGCGACAGATCTGCTGGCAGATGTCGGGGTGCGCTATTACGGACCACATGATTTCAGATTGCCGGGCCGTTCGATCAATCGCCTTTTTGGTCTGCATGATAAACCGGCCCGCGCGCCGCGTCGGTCGCCTCAGGATCAGTTAACCCTGCTGCGTAAGGGTGGGCACCGACTGGTGCTCAGCGAGGAAAACTATATCGGCGCGCTCAACTCCCCCCGGCGCAGGGAAGTCCGTATGCGCTACCCCTTTGCCGCCCGTCGTGTCACGGCACTTGCCGACGCACTGGATGCGGGCGGGTTGGATGTTTTCCTGAGCATCCGGAACCCCGCAACCTTTCTGACATCGGCATATTGCCAGCAATTGTTGGGGGGACGGATAATGCCCTTGGAACGATATTTGCAAATCAATCCGCTGGGCAGCGTCAATTGGTTATCCCTGGTCAAACGTCTGCGGCGGGCGCGTGGTGTCAACCAGTTGACGATCTGGCGCTATGAGGATTATCAGCCGCTCTTCTCCAGCATCTGTGCGGCGCTTGTCGGTGACGAGGCAGGAGAGCTTGTTCAGCCATTGCCCCGGCGTATCCATGTCGGCCTTTCGGCCAAGGCAGTTGCCGAGGTGCATTTGAAGAAAGGTGACGTTGCTGACGACAAAATCGCCAATTTTGCGCGTAAGCATTTCCCTGTTGGCGAAGACGCAGCTGCATTTGACGGGTTTGATCCAGAACAGCATGCCAGGGCAGCGCAGATCTATCAGGCACAGATTGCCGCGATTGAAAATTTGAAGGGCGTCACGTTCTTGCGGCCCTCGCCAAACCACCCTTGAAATCAGGCATCAGAATCCGTATGTCGCGACATGATTTGATAAAGGATCGTGCCCTATGGCCATCGCCAACCCTGCTAAGTTCATCCAAGAGGTTCGTGCCGAAATCTCCAAGGTTGTCTGGCCGACACGCCGTGAGGTCATCATGACAACGATCATGGTGTTTATCATGGCAACTGTCACAGCGATCTTCTTTTCTTTGGTTGATCTTCTGATCCGTACCGGGTTGGCTGGCGTTCTATCGTATTTCGGCGGTTGATATCGGGGTAAGGACAGCTCAGATTCTGCCCTGACCCTCTTGAAAATCCGGACCTGCGGCGGTAAGAGCCTGCAACTTTCCGAAAATGGCGTGCGGCGAATCGAGCAGCACGCCGCTTTTATTTTTGGGGCTGGCGACATCGCCACGTAAATGTAAACAGGAGGTCGATCCCGACCTCGCGACGACAAGGTGCTGAACACAGATGGCGAAACGTTGGTATTCGGTGAGCGTTCTTTCGAACTTCGAAAAGAAGATCGCAGAAGCGATCCGCACCAAGGCGGAAGAGCAGGGCCTGAGCGACCAGATCGACGAAGTGCTGGTGCCCACCGAGGAAGTCATTGAAATTCGCCGCAACAAGAAGGTCACGGCCGAGCGTCGCTTCATGCCCGGTTACGTTCTTGTGCATATGGAAATGTCCGATGAAGGGTATCACCTGATCAACTCGATCAATCGCGTCACTGGTTTCCTTGGCCCGCAGGGCCGCCCGATGCCGATGCGTGATGCCGAAGTACAGGCCATCCTGGGTCGCGTGCAGGAAGGCGAAGAAGCCCCACGCACATTGATCCATTTCGAGATTGGCGAGAAGGTCAAGGTCAACGATGGTCCGTTTGAAGACTTCGACGGCATGGTTGAAGAAGTTGATGACGAAAACCAGCGCCTGAAGGTGACGGTATCGATCTTTGGCCGGGCGACCCCGGTCGAGCTGGAATTCACGCAGGTTTCCAAACAGTAACTTGCGTGTTCAGACGTGGGAGGGCTGCTGCCCGAACCACGGCAAAACCGCCCTTCGGGGCTTTGTAGGTCGGGGTTATCCCTGACGCTGAAAAGGAGAAGGCCAATGGCCAAGAAAATCGTGGGTACGCTCAAACTGCAGGTTCCTGCGGGTCAAGCAAACCCGTCCCCACCCGTGGGTCCAGCGCTGGGTCAGCGCGGCATCAACATCATGGAATTCTGCAAGGCATTCAACGCCAAATCAGGCGATTTGGAGCCTGGCGCCCCATGCCCGACCGTGATCACCTATTATCAGGACAAATCGTTCTCGATGGAAATCAAGACGCCGCCTGCGTCTTACTACATCAAGAAAGCTGCCAAGCTGAAATCCGGTTCCAAGACACCGGGCAAAGCCGTTGCCGGTTCGATTACTGGTAAGCAGGTGCGCGAAATCGCCGAAGCCAAGATGAAGGACCTCAACGCGACGTCCATCGAAGGCGCAATGCAGATCATCATGGGTTCCGCCCGTTCTATGGGCATCGAGGTGAAGTAATGGCAAAATATGGTAAGCGCACAACAGCAGCGCGTGAAGCATTTGCTGGCAAGGAAAACGTGTCCGTGGCCGAAGCCGCCGCATTGGTCAAAGACAATGCCAAGGCAAAATTCGACGAGACCATCGAAATTGCAATGACACTGGGCGTTGATCCCCGTCACGCCGACCAGATGGTCCGTGGCACGGTCAGCCTGCCAAACGGCACTGGCAAGACCGTTCGCGTCGCAGTTTTCGCCCGCGGCGATAAGGCTGAAGAAGCCAAAGCTGCCGGTGCAGATATCGTTGGTGCAGAAGACCTGATGGAAACCGTTCAGGGCGGCACAATCGAATTTGACCGTTGCATCGCGACCCCTGACATGATGGCTGTCGTTGGCCGTCTGGGTAAGGTTCTTGGTCCCCGCAACCTGATGCCAAACCCGCGTGTTGGGACAGTGACAATGGATGTCAAAGAAGCTGTCGAAGCCGCAAAAGGTGGTCAGGTGCAGTTCAAGGCGGAAAAAGCCGGTGTTGTGCATGCTGGTATCGGCAAGGCCTCTTTCACTGCCAAGCAACTGGAAGAAAACATGCTGGCTTTCGTAGATGCCGTCGGCAAAGCGAAGCCATCGGGTGCCAAAGGCACCTACATGAAAAAGATCGCCGTCAGCTCGACCATGGGTCCGGGCGTATCGGTTGATGTGGCATCGGCAACAGGCAACGCCTGATCTGTCCGATCATTCCCAAGTAAAGGCGGGTCCCGTTGCGGGGCCCGCCTTTTTCTTTTGAGCCGCCGGGCGTTGTGGATTGAAACCAAACCGATCTCGTCCTATGAGATGGCTCTGGGTTGCCGGATTGATTCGTGCATCCCTATTCGTCCGAGACGGTGGGTTGGCAACATGCCTTTAATTCCTGCCTGAGGCGGGATTGACCAGATCTTCCAAGGCTCTTTTGAGACTTGTCTGGCACGCCCCGTTTGCATGGACTGTAGACTGTTGGGCGGCTGGGCCGTTTAACAAAATTGAGCCGGGGGGAAACCCCCAAACTTGGAGTGAAACTGTGGATAGAGCACAAAAAGAACAGCTGGTCGAAGATCTCGGCCAGATCTTTGAAAGCTCTGGCGTTGTAGTGGTTGCCCACTACGAAGGCATGACAGTTGCTGAAATGCAGGACCTGCGCGCGCAAATGCGTGATGCGGGTGGGTCCGTGCGCGTTGCCAAGAACAAGCTCGCCAAAATCGCCCTAGAGGGAAAGCCATGTGAAAGCATTGCTGACTACCTCGAAGGCATGACCGTTCTTGCCTATTCCGAAGACCCTGTCGCTGCTGCGAAGGTCGTGGATACATACGCCAAAACGAACGACAAACTTGTCGTTCTTGGTGGTGCTATGGGTGATAACGCACTGGACGTGGCTGGTGTGAAAGCCGTTGCCGGGATGCCATCGCGCGAGGAGCTTATTGCTTCTATCGCGGGCTGCATCGGGGCACCTGCAAGCAACATCGCCGGGGCCATTGGCGCGCCTGCTTCGAACATCGCGAGCATTCTTTCGACCATCGAAGAGAAAGCTGCATAAAGCACTGAATTGACTTGGGATTTATCCCACGTTGGAACACACATAACGGAAACGGAAAGCATAAAATGGCTGATCTGAAAAAACTGGCTGAAGAGATCGTTGGTCTGACCCTTCTCGAAGCACAAGAACTGAAAACAATCCTGAAAGACGAGTATGGCATCGAGCCTGCTGCAGGTGGCGCTGTCATGATGGCTGGCCCTGCTGGCGATGCGGGTGCTGCTGCTGAAGAAAAGACTGAATTTGACGTTGTTCTGAAGAACGCTGGTGCGTCTAAAATCAACGTCATCAAAGAAGTCCGCGCCATCACTGGTCTTGGCCTGAAAGAAGCCAAGGATCTGGTCGAAGCTGGCGGCAAGATCAAAGAAGGCGCGTCCAAGGACGAAGCCGAAGAGATCAAAGGCAAGCTGGAAGCAGCTGGCGCCGAAGTCGAACTGGCCTAAGCCAGACCGACTTGATCACGCTAAGCCGGGTCGCGCATTGCGCGGCCCGGTTTTTTTCATGCTTGACGAAAACTTGCCGCAACGGTCGGTGCCGTTGCCTGCCGCCGGTCGCAGCTCGCAGCGAATCAAACGTAAATGCGGGGATTTCCCTAAAAAACCGCTGTCGGCAAAGCGTCGGCGATGCGTCGGCAAAACGTCGGACCCCACCGTCCCGCATCACCCCGTTAACGCAACGCGCGCCGCAATAGTGAAGGTCGCGTTAACCTTTTGGGCCGCAGTTCAATCGTTCAGCCCGCAGCTGAGACGCGACAGATGTGTCGATGACAATAGTCACGAATTTGATCGGCCTTGATCACCCGAATGAGTGGCGAAGGTGATGGTCGTCATCTGTTCAACGCGGATCGCAATCACGAGAGCAGCGACTGATGACTATGAACCCAAAGTGCTTGATGCTGCGCGGTGTTCGAACGTCTGCTCTATCCGCTATGCGACTGATGATCATGAAAACTCCATAGTTTTGGATATCGCGCCGCGCAGAAATAGTAGCAGAGCAACCCAAGGCCGACATTGACTGTGGTGAAGACGGACAATCTTGGCTTAGGTATAAACTGAAACCACGGTCGACAACTTCACGAGCCCTTTCAACCCAACTCAGAGAAAGCAGTCATGAAAATCACCGATGCAAAGGTCTTCGTCGGCGGCCCCAAGAAGAACTATGTGACGCTCAAAATTATGACTGACCAGGGGATCTACGGGCTTGGCGACGCGACGCTGAACAACCGCGAAACCTTGCCCGCGACCTATCTGAGGGACTATTTGGTACCAAACCTCATCGGCATGGACCCCCGGAACACCGAGGATATCTGGCAGTTTCTCTATCGTGGTGCCTACTTCCGCGGAGGGCCGATTGCGATGGCGGCTTATGGGGCCATCGACATGGCGCTTTGGGACATCAAGGGCAAGCTGGCGAATATGCCGCTTTATCAGCTTTTCGGTGGGAAAAGTCGCGACGGTGCGATGGTTTACGCCCATGCAACCGGTGCGGATTTGGACGATCTGATGGCATCTGTCGCCCATTATGTAGAACAGGGTTACAAGGCCGTTCGCGTGCAATGCGGCATCCCCGGCATGCCCACATCAAGCTATGCCGTGCCAGAACAAAAGGGTGACGTCGAAAACTACATCACCGATTTCAGCGGCATTCGCCCCAAGGTCGAAATTTGGGATACTGGAAAATACATGCGCTACATGCCCGGCGCGCTGGCCGAGGTTCGCGCGCATTTCGGTCCTGAATTGCACATCCTCCACGATGTTCACCACCGGCTGACGCCGCGTGAAGCGGCCGAATTCGCCAAGGACGTGGAGCCGGTGCGCCTGTTCTGGTTGGAAGACCCGACGCCCGCCGAAGATCAGAATGCGCTCAGGCTGCTGCGCCAGAATTCAACAGTACCCATCGCGATCGGCGAAGTCTTCAATTCGATTTATCACTGCAACAAGCTGATCGAGGAAGAGTTGATCGACTATATTCGCATCGCTGTCACCTATGGCGGCGGGATCACCCATGTGAAACGGATCGTCGATCTGGCCGGCCTGCATCACGTGAAAACAGGCTTTCACGGCGCCCCAAGCCATTCGCCGGTCTCGATGGCTGCGCAAGCCCATCTGAATGCCTGGGCGCCCAATTTTGGCATTCAAGAATATCTGGTTTTGGGCACGCCAGAATGTGACGCGCTCTTTCCCGCCGAGCATCGGCTGGAGAACGGCATGGTCTATGTGAGCGATGCTCCCGGCCTTGGTGTCGAGTTCGACGAGAACGAAGCCGAACGCTACGAATATGCCCCGGGAAGCCACCCCGTTGTCCGCCTCGAAGACGGGACAATGTGGAACTATTGAGTAAGCTTAGCTGTCAGCGCTGCAACGCCGCATGCCGCACTTGCCGTTTTTGAACGCGGTCGCGAAATGCACAATACGAGCTATCTGTAGGCACATCGCTTATGGCAGCTCGGTCCCGCTCTACCGTCATCCGCTTGACGTCTGGTGCTGGTCATGACTAGTTCCTTGATGTGAACGGCCCCATCTTGTGACCGTCGCCAGTTGAAACGGCTTCCAGAAATCCGTCAACCGGCATGGGGCGTGACAGGTAGTAGCCTTGTATCTGGTCGCAACCGCTGTCCACCAGCCAATCATATTCGTCCTGTGTTTCGACCCCTTCAGCCACGGCGACAGCGCCGATCTGTTTCGCCAGCGTGAGGATCAGCCGGATGATGGGGCCGGTTTCGGGTAACCCGCTGATGAAGGATTTGTCGATCTTGATACAGTCGAGCGGGAAGCGCGAGATATAGGACAGGTTGGAATAACCTGTGCCAAAGTCATCAATCGCGATCCGGTAACCGAGCGCGACGATCTCTTGCAGTTTTTGCGCGATGGTTTCGTGATCGCCGATCAGGACGTTTTCGGTGATCTCCAGTTCGATCTTGTTTTTCGGGAAGCCTGGCTTTTTTGCGTAATGCCGCAAGGCGAATAGCAGTTCATCATTCTGGAACTGACGCGGTGAGATGTTGATTGACACCTCAATATCGAACCCCTGATTTGCCCATGCGATGGCCTGTTGGCAGCCAGCCTCCAGTATCCACTGGCCCAGTGCCTCGATCATGCCGGTTTCTTCGCAGATCGGAATGAACCTGTCGGGGAGGGTCAGCCCGTATTCGGGATGGTTCCAGCGCACAAGCGCCTCTGCCGAGACGATGCTTTTTGTCGGCAGATCCATCCGGGGCTGATAATGCATGGTGAATTCGTTGTTTTCGATCCCGCGCTTGATTTCGGCTTCGATCCGGCGCCGTTCCTTGACGGCTGTTCCAATGCTTTCGTCGAAATAGGTGACCTGATCACGCCCGTTCTGTTTTGACACGTAAAGTGCGATATCTGCATTGCTAAGCGCCGCGTTGAAATCGGCATCTTGCGGTTCAAAGATTGAAACGCCCGCGCTGACGGTGACGGTGACATGGGTTGCGGCGTGATGGATCGATTCAGAAAAAGCTTCTCTGACTTGTGAGACCCTTTCCTTGAGCCCGTCCAGATCGCCGATATCATGCAGCAGCAGGACGAATTCATCGCCCCCAAGACGCGCGATCATGTCGTCCCCGCGGATCATTCGGCGGGCCCGCGCGGCGAGTTGTTTCAGCACGACATCGCCCATTTCATGCCCAAGCCCGTCATTGATCTGCTTGAACTTGTCGACGTCGAAATAGAGCAGGGCGCATTTATTGGCCTGACTGTTGGACAAGGCTTCGATATGGCTGAGTAGGTAGGATCGGTTATAGCATCCGGTCAGCTGATCCCTATCCGCCAGGTAGCGCGCCTTGTCCCGGGCGATCTTGAGCTCGGTCACGTCGATAGCTGTGACCAGGGCTGCCGGTTGCCCTGTGACGGCGTCATTGCATCGTTTCACCGAGATATCATGCCACCGCGCGCCCGCGCCGGTGCAGACCCGCGCCACGATCCTGTATTCGCCACATTCCAGCATCGCCTGCATGACTTCGCGATATTCGTCGCGATTCAGGAAAATATCGGAAAAGGTGTTTTGCGAACTCATCGCCGCGTTGCGTGCCGCAGGGTTCATGTAAAGCATGGACCCATCGATGCTGTAGAGGGTGATCATGACATCGGTGTGTAACAACGCCTCTGAGCTGCGCAGGTTTTCGGGGGTGTTATCCCGGTGATCAACGACTTCGCAATGCATGCCCATGCGCCCGTCGGCGAACCGGATACCGGTATAGACCACCATCACGCTGACGGGCGACCCATTGGGATAAAGCGTCCAAAGTTCGTTGAATGACGCATCCCGTTCTATGAAATCAAACTGATACTGTTTCAGCCTTTTGCGCACCATCGCAGACATGTCGCGCCCAAGATCGCGGCAGCGCAATTCAGCCTCATCCGCCGCCTGCCAAAGCTTGCACGCGGAATCATTGGCAAAGGCGATCCGTGATGTATCGATATCATAAACCCAGATCGGCGTTCGCAGCGGCCTGACAATTCCGAAGCTTTCATCAGTTACAACCGGGCCATCGCCAGACCTTGCCGCGAGCAGAGATGCGTTTGCGATGTCGATGGCACCCGTTTTCATGATGTAAGCACCAGTGACATGATCTATGCCGCAACCTCTGTCGGTTGCCCAAGGTCGCCCAAAGGCTGAAACAGGGCCGTCTGCGTCACATCATCAATCCATCTGGCGACATGCGGGAATTCGGATTTTGAAAGTCCTGCTTCCTCCAGCACATGGACATAGCCGAAGACGGCGATATCGGCGATGGAATAGCCCGATTGCAACATGAATTTCCGTTCAGCGAGGTGATCATCCAGTCGCGCCAGGCCCGGCATCGCCTGCATTTGCCAATTCGTGATATCATCCGCCCGCTCTTCGCGTTGGGCGGGCAGAATGGTGGTGAAGAACCGGGCCGGAGAGATGAAAGGTTCCAGCTTGGATTGTTCAAAGAACATCCATTGCAGTGCTTCGGCCCGTTCCAGCGCCGTTTGCGGCATGAGTGCCGTGCCTTCCGCCAGATACCAGATCATTGCGTTGCTTTCCCCGATCCCGATATCGTCTGTAATTTGCAGATATGGCACAACGCCAAGCGGATTGACCGCGAGGTAATCCTCCGACCTTTGTTCGCCCGAAAGCACGTCCACCAGTTTTAAAACGCATTCCATTTGCAGCTGCTTCATTGTCAGCCAAGGCTTGTAGCAATTGCCCGAGCCAAGGCATGCGTAAAGTGTATTCATCACTCTCTCCCGATCATCCAAAAACGAGAGGAAGCTATGCAGACACTCTTAATTGAACCCTAATCGGCATCATCAGACCGGCCTGGGCTGTCTAAAATTTGATCCTTTGGTGCAATGCCACCCGAATTGCCTGATCAGCTTGGGACCCAGATAGTTAACAAATGGTTAAATTCACCTTTGTCCGGCGTGGCATATGGTCGTATGTGTGCCCCTGCTTGCCATTTCTGCAACAGGCCCGGTTTACCAATCTGTCTGTTGTTTGCCTGCGTTCGGGCATGTGGCGGACGGCTATTGAAGGCACATCATCCGGAGGGTCGCACATTTTGCCTGCGCATCCCGCGCTGGTTGTCAAGAAAAAATTATTGATTTCTGGGATTGCCCTTGAACTTTGGCCGAATCTCTCTTAATTCACCCCCTCAGGCCCAACAAATTCGGAAAATCGACAATCTGGTTCATTTGAAACTTATCTTTCAAAGCGCCCTTTGCTGCGCGCTTTGATAGGTAAGTTGATCGTTTCGGGAGAGGTGTTTGGGTTGCACCTCAGGTATTGGAGCGGTCCTTATCTCAATCGGACGTGCGTTTTGGTAACCCGACCAGAGCGCGCGTTCTGACATTATGGAGACCCGGCTCTTATGGCTCAATCATTCCTTGGTCAGAAACGCCTGCGCAAGTATTACGGAAAAATCCGCGAAGTACTTGAAATGCCGAACCTTATTGAGGTTCAAAAATCATCCTACGATCTGTTCCTGCGCTCTGGCGACAGCGACACACCGCTTGACGGTGAAGGCATCAAAGGTGTCTTTCAGTCGGTGTTCCCGATCAAGGATTTCAATGAAACAGCCGTGCTTGAATTCGTCAAGTATGAGCTGGAAAAGCCGAAATATGATGTTGAGGAATGTCAGCAACGTGACATGACCTACAGCGCGCCGCTGAAAGTCACCCTCCGTCTGATCGTGTTTGATGTGGATGAGGATACCGGCGCCAAATCCGTCAAGGATATCAAGGAACAAGATGTGTTCATGGGCGATATGCCCCTGATGACCCCAAACGGCACCTTCGTTGTCAACGGCACCGAGCGTGTGATCGTCTCCCAGATGCACCGTTCGCCCGGCGTGTTCTTTGACCACGACAAGGGCAAGACCCATTCGTCCGGCAAACTGCTGTTCGCCTGCCGCATCATCCCATATCGCGGTTCCTGGCTAGACTTCGAATTTGACGCCAAGGATCTGGTATTCTGCCGCATCGACCGTCGCCGCAAGCTGCCTGTGACCACCCTGCTTTATGCGCTGGGCCTGGACCAGGAAGGCATCATGAATGCCTATTATGACACGGTCGAATACAAGCTGGAAAAGAAGGGCAAGGGTTGGACAACGAAGTTCTTCCCCGAGCGTGTGCGTGGCACCCGCCCTGCCTTTGATCTGGTAGATGCCAAGACGGGTGAAGTCATCGCCAAGGCCGGTGAGAAAGTCACGCCGCGGTCGGTCAAGAAATTGATCGATGCTGGCGAAGTCACTGATTTGCTGGTCCCATACGAAAACATCGTGGGCAAGTTTGCCGCGCAGGATATCATCAACGAAGAAAACGGCGCGATCTATGTCGAGGCCGGTGATGAGCTGACGCTGGAGATGGACAAGGATGGCGAGGTGATCGGCGGTACGCTGAAAGACCTCGTTGATGCGGGTATCAAGACGATCCCTGTTCTGGACATCGATAATGTGACTGTTGGCGCCTATATGCGCAACACAATGGCGTCGGATAAGAACATGAACCGCGAAACCGCGCTCATGGATATTTACCGTGTCATGCGTCCCGGTGAGCCACCGACCGTTGACAGCGCGTCCGCCCTGTTTGACACGCTGTTCTTTGACAGCGAGCGTTATGACCTGTCCGCTGTTGGCCGTGTGAAGATGAACATGCGCCTTGATCTGGATGCCGAAGACACCATGCGCACCTTGCGCAAGGAAGACATCGTTGCCTGTATCAAAGCGCTGGTCGAACTGCGCGATGGCAAGGGCGATGTCGATGACATTGACCACCTTGGCAACCGTCGTGTCCGGTCCGTCGGTGAGCTGATGGAAAACCAGTATCGCGTTGGCCTGCTGCGCATGGAACGTGCGATCAAGGAACGCATGTCATCTGTCGAAATCGACACGGTGATGCCGCAGGACCTGATCAACGCAAAACCTGCCGCTGCCGCCGTGCGTGAATTCTTTGGCTCCTCCCAGCTGTCACAGTTCATGGACCAGACCAACCCGCTATCCGAAGTGACGCATAAGCGCCGCTTGTCCGCGCTTGGGCCCGGTGGTCTGACACGCGAACGTGCCGGGTTTGAGGTGCGCGACGTGCACCCAACCCATTACGGCCGGATGTGTCCGATTGAGACGCCGGAAGGGCCGAACATTGGTCTGATTAACAGCCTGGCCACATTCGCCCGCGTGAACAAATACGGCTTTATCGAAACACCGTATCGTAAGGTAACGGACGGTAAGGTGACGGACGAAGTCAGCTATATGTCCGCGACCGAGGAAATGCGTCACACCGTGGCACAGGCCAACGCCAACGTGAACGAAGAGGGCGCGTTCAACAACGAACTCGTCTCGACCCGCAAAAACGGTGACTACACGCTGTCCCCGCGCGAAAATGTGGACCTGATCGACGTGTCACCAAAACAGCTGGTGTCTGTTGCGGCCTCACTGATCCCGTTCCTTGAAAATGACGATGCGAACCGCGCCCTGATGGGATCGAACATGCAACGTCAGGCGGTGCCATTGTTGCAAGCGGAAGCCCCGCTTGTTGGTACAGGTATCGAAGAGGTTGTTGCCCGCGATTCAGGTGCTGCGATCATGGCGAAACGTGCGGGTATCATCGACCAGGTCGATGCCCAGCGTATCGTTATTCGTGCCACATCCGATCTGGAATTGGGCGATGCTGGCGTTGACATTTACCGGATGCGCAAATTCCAGCGGTCAAACCAGAACACCTGCATCAACCAGCGTCCGCTGGTGAAGGTGGGTGATACGGTTCTGAAAGGCGAGGTTATTGCCGATGGTCCATCCACCGATATCGGTGAGTTGGCCTTGGGTAAAAACGTGGTCGTCGCGTTTATGCCCTGGAATGGCTACAACTACGAAGACTCGATCCTGATTTCCGAGCGTATCGTGCGTGATGACGTCTTTACCTCGATCCATATCGAGGAATTCGAAGTCGCCGCCCGTGACACCAAGCTTGGGCCAGAGGAAATCACCCGCGATATACCAAATGTCGGTGAAGAAGCCCTGCGCAACCTTGATGAGGCCGGTATCGTTTATATCGGGGCCGAAGTGGGCCCTGCCGATATCCTTGTGGGTAAGATCACACCAAAGGGCGAAAGCCCGATGACGCCGGAAGAAAAGCTGTTGCGCGCCATCTTTGGTGAGAAAGCGTCCGATGTGCGTGACACATCCTTGCGTTTGCCGCCGGGTGACTTTGGTACGATCGTTGAGGTGCGTGTATTCAACCGCCACGGCGTCGAAAAAGACGAACGTGCCTTGCAGATCGAGCGGGAAGAGGTTGAACGCCTTGCCCGTGACCGCGACGACGAATTGGTGATCCTAGATCGGAACATCTATGCCCGTCTGTGGGACATCATCGACGGCAAGAAAGCGGCCAAAGGTCCGAAGGGTTTCAAGCCCGGTGCAATCGTGTCCGAGGAAAGCACAGCCGATCTGACCCGTGGTCAGTGGTGGCAGCTGGCCATGGAAGACGAGGATGACGCGAAAATCGTCGAGGCTCTGAACGAGCAGTACGAAATCCAGAAACGTGCGATGGATGCCCGGTTCGAGGATAAGGTCGAGAAGGTCCGCCGCGGCGATGATCTGCCCCCCGGCGTGATGAAGATGGTCAAGGTCTTTGTGGCGGTGAAGCGCAAGCTGCAACCGGGCGACAAGATGGCCGGTCGTCACGGCAACAAAGGTGTTATCTCCAAGGTTGTACCCATGGAAGACATGCCGTTCCTCGCGGATGGGACACCGGTGGATTTCTGTCTGAACCCGCTGGGCGTGCCATCACGGATGAACGTCGGTCAGATCCTTGAAACCCATATGGGTTGGGCGGCACGCGGTCTGGGCATCCAGATTGACGACGCTTTGGGTGAATATCGCCGTTCCGGTGATCTGACCCCGGTGCGTGATGCGATGAAGATCGTCTATGGCGATAACGTCTATGACGAAGGCATTGCTGGCATGGACGAGGATCAGCTGGTCGAAGCCGCAGGCAATGTTATTGGCGGTGTGCCGATTGCGACGCCTGTCTTTGACGGTGCAAAAGAGGCTGACGTGAACGATGCGCTGACCCGCGCGGGCTTTGATACCTCTGGCCAGTCGGTTCTGTTTGATGGCCGCACAGGTGAACAGTTTAGCCGCAAGGTGACTGTGGGCGTGAAATACCTGCTGAAACTGCATCACTTGGTCGATGACAAGATCCACGCGCGTTCCACCGGGCCTTACAGCCTTGTCACGCAGCAGCCTCTGGGTGGTAAAGCCCAGTTCGGCGGCCAGCGTTTCGGGGAAATGGAAGTCTGGGCATTGGAAGCTTATGGCGCGGCTTACACCTTGCAGGAGATGCTGACTGTGAAGTCGGATGACGTGGCAGGGCGGACGAAAGTGTACGAGTCCATCGTGAAGGGCGAAGACAATTTCGAAGCTGGCGTGCCAGAATCGTTCAACGTGCTCGTGAAAGAAGTCCGGGGCCTTGGCCTCAACATGGAACTCCTGGATGCGGAGGATGAGGAATAAGAGTTTTCGTCACGAAAACTCTTACGCGCTGAAAAGTCTTCGTCACGAAGACTTTTTGCACCCCATCTGACGCACCCCAATTCAAGGAATTGAAGATGAACCAGGAACTGACAAACAACCCGTTTAACCCGCTGACCCCGGCGAAAACATTTGACGAAATCAAGGTGTCCTTGGCATCCCCCGAACGGATCCTGTCGTGGTCCTTTGGTGAGATCAAGAAGCCGGAGACCATCAACTACCGCACATTCAAGCCTGAGCGTGACGGTCTGTTCTGCGCGCGTATCTTTGGCCCGATCAAGGATTATGAATGCCTGTGCGGTAAATATAAGCGCATGAAATATCGCGGCGTTGTCTGCGAAAAATGCGGTGTGGAAGTCACCCTGCAAAAGGTCCGCCGCGAGCGGATGGGCCATATCGAACTGGCCGCACCGGTCGCGCATATCTGGTTCCTGAAATCGCTGCCATCCCGCATCGGTCTGATGCTGGACATGACGCTGCGCGATCTGGAACGCATTCTGTATTTCGAAAACTATGTGGTGATCGAACCTGGCCTGACTGACCTGACTTATGGCCAGTTGATGACCGAGGAAGAGTTCAATGACGCGCAGGACCTTTACGGCATGGATGCATTCCAAGCCAACATCGGTGCTGAAGCGATCCGCGAGATGCTGTCCCAGATTGATCTGGAAAGCGAGGCCGAGCAGCTGCGTGCCGACCTGAAAGAAGCCACTGGCGAGCTGAAACCAAAGAAGATCATCAAGCGCTTGAAGATCGTCGAAAGCTTCCTTGAATCCGGTAACCGCCCTGAGTGGATGGTTCTGACCGTGATCCCTGTGATCCCGCCAGAGCTGCGCCCACTGGTGCCACTTGACGGTGGGCGTTTTGCGACATCCGATCTGAACGATCTCTATCGCCGCGTGATCAACCGGAACAACCGTCTGAAGCGTCTGATCGAACTGCGCGCGCCTGACATCATCGTTCGCAACGAAAAGCGGATGTTGCAGGAATCTGTTGATGCGCTGTTTGACAATGGTCGTCGCGGTCGTGTGATCACCGGTGCCAACAAGCGTCCGCTGAAATCGCTGTCCGACATGCTGAAGGGGAAACAGGGTCGTTTCCGTCAGAACCTTTTGGGGAAACGGGTCGACTTCTCTGGCCGCTCGGTCATTGTGACCGGTCCTGAGTTGAAGCTGCACCAATGTGGTCTGCCCAAGAAGATGGCGCTGGAGCTGTTCAAGCCGTTCATCTATTCGCGCCTTGAAGCCAAGGGTCTGTCTTCCACAGTGAAGCAAGCCAAGAAACTGGTGGAAAAGGAACGCCCCGAGGTTTGGGATATCTTGGATGAGGTGATCCGCGAGCACCCTGTCATGCTGAACCGTGCGCCGACGCTGCACCGTTTGGGCATTCAGGCGTTTGAGCCCGTGCTGATCGAAGGCAAGGCCATTCAGCTGCACCCGCTGGTCTGTTCGGCCTTTAACGCCGACTTTGACGGTGACCAGATGGCGGTTCACGTGCCACTGAGCCTTGAGGCCCAGTTGGAAGCTCGTGTGCTGATGATGTCTACGAACAACGTGCTGTCACCGTCCAACGGTGCGCCGATCATCGTGCCGTCGCAGGATATGATCCTTGGCCTTTATTACACCACCATTATGCGTGATGGCATGGTTGGCGAGGGCATGGAATTCTCGGATATCGAGGAAGTTGAACATGCGCTGAACGCAGGTGAAGTGCATCTGCACGCCAAGATCACCGCGCGGATGCCGCAGATTGACGATGAGGGTAACGAGGTGCTGACGCGCTTTGAGACCACGCCGGGCCGCCTGCGCCTTGGGTCGTTGCTGCCGTTGAACGCCAAGGCGCCATTTGCCCTGGTCAACCGTCTGCTGCGCAAGAAAGAAGTGCAGCAGGTCATCGATACGGTCTACCGTTATTGTGGCCAAAAAGAGTCTGTCATCTTCTGTGACCAGATCATGACCATGGGCTTCCGCGAGGCGTTCAAGGCCGGTATTTCCTTTGGTAAGGACGACATGGTTGTGCCTGACACCAAATGGGACCTCGTCAACGAGACCCGCGATCAGGTGAAAGACTTTGAGCAGCAGTACATGGACGGCCTGATCACGCAGGGCGAAAAGTACAACAAAGTTGTCGATGCCTGGTCAAAGTCGAACGACAAAGTCACTGACGCGATGATGGCTACGATTGGTACGACGCCAATTCTGGAAGATGGATCAGAGGGTGAGCCGAACTCGGTCTACATGATGGCCCACTCCGGTGCCCGTGGTTCGGTGACCCAGATGAAGCAGCTGGGCGGGATGCGCGGTTTGATGGCCAAGCCGAATGGCGAGATCATCGAAACGCCAATCATCTCGAACTTTAAGGAAGGTCTGACCGTTCTTGAGTACTTCAACTCCACCCACGGTGCCCGTAAGGGTCTGTCGGATACGGCGTTGAAAACGGCGAACTCTGGTTACCTGACCCGTCGTCTGGTTGACGTCGCCCAAGACTGTATCGTCCGCGAGGTCGATTGCGGAACAGAGCGTGCGATCACTGCAGAAGCAGCCGTGAACGATGGTGAGGTTGTGTCATCGCTGGCTGAGCGCGTCCTTGGTCGCGTCTCTGCTGATGATGTGATCCGCCCTGGCACGGATGAGGTGATTGTCGAAGCAGGTGAGCTGATCGACGAACGCAAGGCGGATATGGTTGACGTCTCTGGCATCACCAAAATGCGGATCCGGTCGCCGTTGACTTGCGAATCCGAGGATGGCGTTTGCGCCATGTGCTATGGTCGTGACCTGGCCCGTGGTACGCGGGTCAATATCGGTGAAGCCGTCGGCATCATCGCCGCCCAGTCCATCGGTGAACCTGGTACACAGTTGACGATGCGGACATTCCACATCGGCGGTGTTGCCCAGGGTGGTCAGCAGTCGTTCCTTGAAGCATCCCAGCCTGGTCTGATCCGGTTCGACAATGCCAGCCTGCTGGAAAATGCCAATGGTGAAACCGTTGTCATGGGCCGCAACATGACCCTGTCCATCACCGACAAGGAAGGCACGGAGCTTGCCAGCCACAAGGTCGGTTATGGTTCTAAGGTCTTTGTCAAGGAAGGTGCGGACGTTCTGCGCGGTGACAAGCTGTTCGAATGGGATCCATATACCCTGCCGATCATTGCCGAAAAATCCGGTACCGCCCGTTATGTCGATCTGGTCAACGGGATCGCCGTGCGCGAGGAAACCGATGATGCAACGGGTATGACCCAGCGCATCGTGGCAGACTGGCGCGCTGCCCCCAAAGGCAATGAGCTGGCCCCCAAGATCATTGTTGTGGGTGCTGATGGCGAACCTGCGGTCAAGGATGACGGCAACCCTGTCGCCTATCCGATGTCTGTCGATGCCGTTCTGTCTGTCGAAGATGGTCAGGAGATCAAAGCCGGTGACGTTGTAGCCCGTATCCCGCGTGAGGGTGCCAAGACAAAGGACATCACCGGCGGTCTGCCACGTGTCGCCGAGCTGTTCGAAGCCCGCCGTCCAAAGGATCACGCGATCATCGCCGAAATCGATGGTTATGTGCGCTTTGGCAAGGACTACAAGAACAAGCGCCGCATCGCGATCGAGTCGTCTGACGACGCTGAGGTCAAGGTCGAATACATGGTGCCCAAGGGTAAGCACATTCCGGTTGCGGAAGGTGATTTTATCAAGAAGGGCGACTACATCATGGACGGCAACCCCGCCCCGCATGACATTCTTGCGGTTATGGGTGTCGAAGCTTTGGCTGACTACATGATCGACGAGGTCCAGGACGTTTACCGCCTGCAAGGTGTGAAGATCAACGACAAGCATATCGAAGTGATCGTCCGCCAGATGCTTCAGAAATGGGAAATTCAGGACAGTGGTGACACCGTCCTGCTGAAAGGCGAAAACGTCGATAAGGCCGAGTTTGATGAAGCCAATGAAAAGGCACTGGCCCGGGGTGATCGCCCTGCGCAAGGTGAGCCGATCCTGTTGGGGATCACCAAGGCGTCCTTGCAGACACGTTCGTTCATCTCTGCCGCGTCCTTCCAGGAAACAACCCGCGTGCTGACCGAAGCGTCGGTGCAGGGGAAGAAGGACAAGCTGATCGGTCTGAAAGAGAACGTGATCGTCGGTCGTCTGATCCCGGCTGGTACCGGTGGGGCCACACAGCAGATGCGCCGCGTTGCCGCTGATCGCGACAACGTCGTCATCGAAGCCCGCCGCGAAGAGGCCGAAGAGGCAGCCCGTCTGGCTGCCCCGATGGAGATGGCTAATGAAGTGTCAGGCGATGACGTCTTTGCCGACAATCTGGTTGTCGACACACCGGAAGGTGGCGAAGGCTAAGCTTCCTTTCCCGCATTAAATGCAAAGAAGGCCCCTGTTTGTGCAGGGGCCTTTCTTTTGTGGAAGTCTGACAAGTTCAGCGAATGGTTTCTTCGCGGCCTCTTACTGCGCTCAAACGCAGAAACGATGCAGGGTGTTTGAAGGTAAAGTCAAACCAGCGGTTTCAGATTAATTGGCCCAGACCCCAGTGATTTGAACATGAGGTTTGATCAGTTGTAAGTCGATGCCAGTGGTCGCAATGTAAACCATGAATGAGTGTGGAGTACTCCCCAATGCAGCGAACCCTTGCGAACCTGGTTTTTGTGTTTCTTGGAACACCCACGATAGCGGGGTCCTGTGGGCCTTATGACGGCGATGTAAATGACTATGTCGCGTTGCATTCGCATACTTATCCTGCTGCAGAAATGGTGATGGCGCGCATTGAAGCCATAGACGATCCCTTTGAGGCCGTCGTGCCATTGAAGGCATATGGCGATTTCGCTCAAATGGGGATTGTGGATGTCGTGCTTCCCATGATCGCCTTGAGCTGTAACTATGAACTTTTTAGTGCCAACGGCTGCGCCGGTACCTTCTTTTTGCCCAATAACGTTGAGAACGCGTCATTGGCAGACGATAGTTTGCGCTTTGTCACGCATGACCCCGAAACTGGCCTGACAATTGATATTGTACACAAAAACAGATCGTACGATCGATCAATTGTGACCATGCCCGGTGTTGTCAGTACATGGAACCGTGCCGCCGACGGAACCGAAACGTTCTTGAGTGTTGCAGAAAACGGGGATGAGACAGGTTACGCCGAAAACCCTGATTGTTCGGGTGAGGGACACGTCATTCGTCACAACGAAGTTGGCTTGCTAACGACCAATCACTTTTCGTGGT
The DNA here is from genome assembly GCA_947503925.1 of uncultured Paracoccaceae bacterium. GTDB lineage: Bacteria > Pseudomonadota > Alphaproteobacteria > Rhodobacterales > Rhodobacteraceae > Yoonia. The sequence goes on from CANNFQ010000014.1 coordinate 20,803, forward strand.
CGTCAGCGACGAGCCAGAACATGACCTTCCAGTACAAACTCTGCCGCCATCAGGAGCCTGATGACGGTTGTCACGAGGGACGGATTTGATCTAGCTGAATACCGTGCGGGTCATGTCAGGCACCCTGAGTTTCGAACTGTATTGCTGTTGACCGCAAAGCCCGATGCAAATTTGCGTTGCGCTGTTGCAAAAGAGAACGCCGCGTGGACCAGGCGATCCACGCGACGATTTGCGTTTTCAGTTGGCCGTCGTTCAGCCGATGGCAGCGGCTTTCACATCGTCATCAATGAAGGGCACGTATTTTTCGAAATTGTCGCTGAACATCGTGACCAGCTTTTCGGCCTGTGCGTCATAGGCGGCCTGATCTGCCCAGGTGGCACGCGGGTCAAGCAGGGCATCATCGACGCCATCCACAGAAATCGGGACTTCAAATCCGAAATGCGGGTCCTTGCGGAATGTGCTTTCGATCAACGTGCCATCGAGGGCGGCACTCAGCAGGGCGCGGGTCGCCTTGATCGGCATCCGCGATCCGGTGCCATAGGCGCCACCGGTCCAGCCGGTATTGACCAGCCAGCAGGTTGCGCCGTGGCTTGCGATCTTGCTGCGCAGCAGATTGCCATAAGCCTCTGGACGCCGGGGCATGAAGGGCGCGCCGAAACATGTGCTGAATGTGGGTTCCGGCTCCGTCACACCACGCTCTGTCCCAGCCACCTTGGAAGTGAAGCCGGACAGGAAATGATACATCGCCTGTGCGGGTGTCAGTCGCGCGATTGGGGGCAGCACGCCAAAGGCATCACAGGTCAGCATGATGATATTCTTGGGGTGGCCGCCAAGCGCGGTGTCGGACGCGTTCGAGATGTAGTTCAGCGGGTAAGCACAGCGCATATTGGCGGTCAGGCTGTCATCCTCGAAATCCAGTTCGAGCGTTTCGGGATCGAACACCATGTTTTCGATGACCGTGTGCGGCATTGAACAGGTGGCGTAGATTTCCGGCTCTGCCTCAGGGTCCAGACCGATGGTCTTGGCGTAGCAGCCGCCCTCAAAATTGAAGGTGCCCCGATCAGACCAGCCATGTTCATCATCACCGATCAACACGCGGGTCGGATCGGCGGATAGGGTTGTCTTACCGGTGCCGGAGAGGCCAAAGAACACAGCCGTATCCACCGGATTGCCGGGCGCGTGGTTGGCAGAGCAATGCATCGGCATGATGCCTTTTTCGGGCAGCAGGTAGTTCAGCAGGGTGAACACTGATTTCTTGTTCTCGCCGGCGTATTCGGTGCCACCGATCAGGATCAGCTTTTTCTCGAAGTTCAGGACGATGACGGTTTCGGACCGGCACCCGTGCTTTTCAGGGTCCGCCTTGAATGTGGGGCAGTTAACGATGGTGAAATCGGGTGTGAAGCTTTCCAGTTCGGAACGCTCCGGGCGGCGCAGCAGATGGCGGATGAACAGACCATGCCATGCCAGTTCGGTCACAACACGCACATCCAGCCGGTGTGCGGGATCAGCGCCGCCGAAGAGGTCCTGCACGTTGTATGTGCCGCCTTTCATGTGTTCCAGCATATCGGCATACAGCGCGTCGAATTTCGTGGGTTCCATTGGTGGGTTGTTATCCCACCAGATCGTGTCTTCCACGGCGGGTGTTCGGACGACGAATTTATCCTTGGGTGACCGGCCCGTATGCTTGCCGGTTGTGACCAGAAATGTGCCGCCTTTGCCAGTTACGCCTTCGCCATCGGCGACGGCGGCGGCCTGTAATTCGGCCTCTGTGCGGTTGTAATACACATAACCCAGCCCTGTGATGCCTTGATCCTCAAGCTTCATCGTGGGGTTGACCGTACCGTGGTCCATGGGTTCGCTCCTTAAAATGATAGGCTGGAATAGCCGACTGTACCCTTTCATTAACACCATGTTTTCGATTGCCGATAGTGCGCTTTGCCACAGTTAGCGCAACCAAATCAGTGTTAGCGCAACCAAATGCCCGGAAGGCCATGCGGGTGAGGTTGTCAGAACACCAGATGGGCAAAATTGAAGCATTCAGCCCGGTTATGGCAGGGAAGGGGACTTAGGGATTGATTCGTATTAATAAAAAGAAGAATAGTTTATGTAACAGAGCGACAAACATAGATTTAGTTTAGGGGAACGATCCCATGTCCAGAATTGCGTTGGTTGATGACGACCGGAACATCCTGACTTCAGTGTCCATGACACTCGAGGCCGAGGGGTTTGAGGTTGAGACATATAATGACGGTCAGGCGGCGCTCGAGGCGTTTAACAAGCGGATGCCGGAACTGGCCGTATTGGACATCAAGATGCCGCGTATGGATGGGATGGATCTTTTGCAGCGGCTGCGCCAGAAAACATCGATGCCGGTGATTTTCCTGACCTCAAAGGATGACGAGATTGATGAGGTGCTGGGCCTGCGCATGGGTGCGGACGATTACGTCAAAAAACCTTTCTCCCAGCGCCTTCTGGTAGAGCGTATCCGCGCTCTTTTGCGCCGTCAGGATGCCATCGCAGGCGAAGAGATTGAAGAGACCGAAGAGACCAAAGTCATGGTCCGTGGTGAGCTGGTCATGGATCCGCTGCGCCACGCCGTGAAATGGAAAGGTCAGGATGTATCCCTGACAGTCACCGAGTTTCTTTTGCTTCAGGCGCTGGCACAACGCCCAGGTTTCGTAAAAAGCCGTGATCAGTTGATGGATGTGGCCTATGATGATCAGGTCTATGTGGATGACCGGACCATTGACAGTCACATTAAACGTCTGCGTAAGAAGATGCGTAACACGGATGACGAGTTTTCTGCGATTGAGACCCTGTATGGCATCGGGTACCGCTACAACGAAGAGTAAGGCATGACCGCCGCGCCCAAGCTTGACGTACGAGATCTGAACTCCGTGCGCGCAGCCGCACGCGAGCCGGAACTGTTGCTTGGTGATGACTGGATTGAACCCTATGGTGTCAATCCTGATGAAGAAGAAAGCCGCGCCGCCCGGCGCGGGCTTTTGTCCCTGCGTGGGTCGCCAATTGCACGCAAGATCGTCACATTCAACCTGATCGCTTTGATATTGCTTATTTCGGGTGTTCTGTATCTGAACCCGTCGCGGGACAGCCTTGCCTTTCAACGTGGTAAGGGCCTGGTGAATGAGGCGCAGTTGATCGCGAATGTGTTCGAGGCGCGATTGCCTTCCCTCGTTCCCGTCAACCTTGTGACGGCTGACGGGTTGGATCCGGCGCAAGCGCTGGCTGAATTGAACCTGCGCGGCGGGGTGGAGGTTTCGATTTTTGCGCCAGATTCCACGCTTGTTGCAACCGCAACCGGCAGCTTGGGCGCAAACGAGATCGCCGAATTGGTTAACACGACCGGCGGGACATTCATCACCGATTTTCTGGGCGGTATCTGGAACGGATTTATTGGACTATTTGTACAGCCCGAGATCCTGAAAACCGAAGAACAGCAGCTGTTTGAGGCGGCGCAGAGCAATGCGCTGGCATCCATCGAGTCTGGTACATTGCTGAGTGCATCGGAAATTGGGGGAGTCACGTCCTTTATCGTCACAACGCCGATCCGGCGCGGCGATCAGGTGGTCGGTATTGTCGCGGTGATCACCGCCGCAGGTGAGGTGGACAGCCTTGTGCGCAAGGAACGCGAACAGGTGTTGCGGCTGTTTCTTGTCGGGGTGTTGGTCAGTATCGGGCTGAGCCTTGTTCTGGCTTCGACCATCGCCAACCCGCTGGCTGATCTTGCCGCAGCTGCCGAGACCAGCCATGAAAAGAACGCGCGCCGTATGTCACCCGTAAAGGTTCGGATCCCTGATCTGACCGCCCGACCGGACGAAATTGGCCGATTGTCCGGTGCCCTGCGGGGTATGGTTTCAGCGCTTTATGAACGGATTGAAGGCAACGAACAATTTGCTGCTGATGTGGCTCATGAGATCAAGAACCCGCTTGCCTCGCTCCGCTCTGCTGTGGGTACGATGCGGGTGGCCAAACGGGATGACCAGCGCGAAAAGCTGCTGGAAGTGATCGAACATGATGTGAAACGTCTTGACCGGTTGGTCAGTGACATTTCGAACGCGTCGCGGCTGGATAGTGAATTGGTCAAGGAAGAGGAAGAATCCTTTGACCTGCTGGTGATGCTGTCCAATATCATCGATTTCCTTGGCAAGGATGCCGAACAGCGCGGGATCGATTTTATTGCGGATATGCCGGAAGAACCGATCATGGTACAGGGGCTTGAGGGCCGGCTGGCGCAGGTCTTTGTCAACCTGATCACAAATGCCGTCTCGTTCTGTGAGGAAGGCGATGCGATCCGTATCTGGGCGCGCAAGCGGCAGAACCGGGTCCTTGTCGTCGTCGAAGATACCGGGCCGGGCATCCCCGATGAGGCGTTGACGAAGATTTTCCAGCGCTTCTATTCTGAGCGCCCCGAAGGGCAATTCGGTAATAACTCTGGCCTTGGCCTTGCGATTTCCAAACAGATCATTGAGGCGCATGGCGGGGTGATCTGGGCCGAAAATATCCGTCCCACAGACGCAGATGCGTCATCCGATCCGCTTGGCGCGCGTTTTGTCGTCGGCTTGCCCGTCTGATCCCGCGCCATGACCGACCCGCAAACCGTCCACGCCACCTGCGTCGCATGGGATGGCAAGGCGGTGCTGATTACAGGCGATGCAGGGCGTGGCAAATCGGCGCTGGGTTTGGAGTTGCTGGGCATGGGTTGTGCATTGGTGGCCGATGACCGTGTGCAGCTTTCCCGCGTTGGTCACGATGTGCTTGGGCGCTGCCCTGATACCATCCGCGGCTTGATCGAGGCGCGTGGCATTGGGATCCTGAATGCCGATACGATTGAAACAGGTGTCATCGGGCTGGTTGTGGATTTGAACAAAGTTGAAAAGGAACGGCTTCCTGAGCGACGCAAGGTTACCGTTTGCGGGGTCGATCTGCCCTTGATTTACAGGATCGAAGCGCCACATTTCGGCCCAGCGATTCTGCAATTTCTAAAAGCAGGGCGGAGTGATCGATGACCCGATCTGCCAAGGCACAAGATCAGATGACCCCAACCCTTGTACTGGTCACTGGGCCGTCTGGTGCGGGTCGATCCACTGCGATCAACGCGCTGGAGGATCTGGGGTATGAGGTGATCGACAATCTGCCGCTGTCGCTGCTTCCCCGGCTCTTGGACGGACCGCCCCCAAGCAGGCCGCTGGCCTTGGGCGTGGATGTGCGCAATCGGGATTTCGGGACCAGTGCCCTGATTGAAATGATCGATCAGCTTGTCGCGGATCCCGACCACATGGCGCAGGTTCTTTATCTGGACGCGGCAGAGGAAGAACTGGTGCGCCGCTATTCCGAGACTCGCCGTCGCCATCCGCTGGCGCCTGCGGGGCCACCCATGGCGGGGATTGCGCGTGAACGTGATCTGCTGATCCCTATCCGTAGCCGTGCTGATGTGTTGATAGATACAACAGGGTTGTCACCGCATGATCTGCGGGCCGAGATTGAGCGTTGGTTCGCGACCGGCGACGGCCGTCGGTTGGGGGTCACCATCCATTCCTTTTCCTACAAGCGGGGCCTGCCCCGTGGGATGGATATCGTCATGGATTGTCGGTTTCTGCGCAATCCGCATTGGGATGAAAATCTGCGCCCGCTGGATGGCCGCGACCCGGCTGTGGATGCCTATGTGACGGCGGATGAACGGTTTTCCCCCTTCTTTGAACGTATCAAATCGTTGGCTGATCTGTTGCTGCCTGCACATAAGGATGAGGGCAAGACGCATCTGTCCATCGGCTTTGGCTGTACTGGCGGGCAACACAGGTCGGTTGCCGTTGCCGAACGGCTTGCCGCAGCCCTTGCGCAGGATGGGTGGCAGGTGTCTAAGCGACACCGGGAATTAGAGCGACGGGACGCCCAGGCGTCGGTAAACAAGGGACCCCAGGTGTGATTGGTATTGTGATTGTGGCGCATGGCGGTTTGGCGCAGGAATATCTGGCAGCGGTCGAACATGTGGTTGGCGCGCAGGACGGGATGGTCAGCATCGCCATTGGGCCAGAGGATGATCGCAGCGAAAAACAATCGGAAATCTGTGCCGCTGCCGATGCCGTTGATACCGGCGAAGGTGTAGTTGTCGTGACGGATATGTTTGGCGGATCACCATCAAATCTGTCGCTGCGTGCCTGTAGCCCGGAAAACCGGCGCATCCTTTACGGTGCCAATCTGCCGATGCTGATCAAGCTGGCCAAATCACGCAGGCGATCCGTCCCTGACGCGGTCGATGCGGCGATTGCCGCGGCACATAAATATATCAACTACCACAATGGCGGGAGCCCATCATGACAACCTGCCGTCTGAAGATCGAGAATATCAAAGGGCTGCATGCCCGCGCTTCGGCCAAGCTGGTGGAGGTCGTCGAAAACCATGACGCCGCCGCGACGATCAGCAAGGACGGCGAAAGCACGAGTGGCGACAGTATCATGGGGCTCTTGATGCTGGCGGCATCCATCGGAACCTATATCGATGTCGAAACGACTGGCCCCGAAGCCGAAAAGCTGGCTGCGGCCATCACAGATTTGGTTGCTGATAAATTCGGTGAAGGCGATTAAGGGTGGGGCGGTATCTGCATCTGGATCACGCAACCAGGCGAGACAGTTTTGACACTGACAAGTCGATTTGACCGCAGCGATGTGGTTCATCGGAAAGGAAACTCGACGCAGTCGGGGGTAGAATCTGCCGCGCCGCGCAGTGATTTGGCCAAAATTGCGCATTTCTGCGTCGAAAGAACTTGAATTAACCCGTTAGTCCTGCGTTCCTTATTCTTGAACTGCGCAATTTTGACGGAAACCGGTGGCGTGATCCAAATGTAGACGCCGCCTGAAATACGTGATGGGACAATAATTGCTTTGACTGAAACAACCCGCGATATTCCGGCAGCCCCGGTTGTGCCAGATGCGCCACCGCAGGCTTATGATCGGCGCGGTCTGACATATTCCAACACATTCGACAGTCCGGTAAAGCGGCACATCATTCGCGCTATCGAATGGTGCACCGGCAAGTTGCAGATCATCCGCATGATCCGCAAATTTGAACGCAAGGGAAAATATGAGGGCCAGGCGTTCTGGCGCGGTTGTCTTGACGTCATGGAGATTGACCTGCTGACGCCCGATGCCGAGCTGGAAAACATTCCCGAAACCGGGCCCGTTGTGCTGGTCGCCAATCATCCGCATGGGTTGGTTGATGGTATGATTCTGGCCGAACTCATCGGACGCAGGCGCACTGATTACCGTATTCTGACCCGTTCCATCCTGACTGGTATCGACAAGGATGCCGCCGATTTCATGATCCCGGTGCCATTCCCGCATGAACCGGACGCGCAGAAAAAAATGGTCGAGATGCGCCGCAACACAATGGATCACCTGAAAAAGGGTGGTCTGGTGGCGTTGTTTCCGTCCGGGGTGGTGGCATCATCTGAAACCATGTTCGGCCCTGCGGTTGAGGCGGAATGGAATGTTTTTACCGCCAAGATGATCCGGACCTCTGGCGCGAAGATCGTGCCATGTTTCTTTCCCGGTGAAAATTCGCGCCGCTATCAGATTGCAAATCAGATCTCTGCAACATTGCGTCAAAGCCTGCTGCTGCATGAGATTGTCCATGCTTGCAAGAAGCCGCAAAAACCCGTTGTTGGCCCTGTGGTGCCGGACGCGGATATCAAGGCGCGGATTTCAGAACCGCGCGCCTTTATGGCTTGGCTGCGTAGCAGGACGCTGGCCCTAAAAGAATAACGCTTTAGGGGCCTACGCCGGGCGGCACTGCGCCAGTTATCGCGCGGGCTGCTTCACATCCGTTCAATCGCCAACGCAATTCCCTGACCGCCGCCGATACACATGGTGATCAGCGCGCGCTTGCCCCCGATCCGTTCCAGTTCATACATCGCCTTGACCGTAATGATTGCCCCCGTCGCCCCCACGGGGTGACCCAGCGCAATGGCCCCGCCATTGGGGTTCACCCGGGCGGGATCAAAGCCGAGTTCGTTTGACACGGCGAGCGCTTGGGCGGCAAAGGCCTCGTTTGATTCAATCACGTCGAAATCATCGACGACCAGTTTGAGCTTGACCAACAAATTGCTGACGGCGGGCACAGGGCCGATGCCCATGACCTCTGGCCGAACACCCGCATGGGCGTAACCCAGAACCCGGAATTTCGGGGTCAAACCGGCGCGTTCCGCCGCACTGGCTGTGGCCAGAACCACAGCTGCCGCGCCATCATTGAGTCCGGATGCGTTGCCAGCCGTCACGGACCCGTCTTTTTGGAAGACCGGGCGCAGACCGGCGAGCGCCTCTGCCGTTGTTGCCTTGGGGTGTTCATCCTTTGCGAAATCGACCATCTCGCGCTTGCGTTTGACCTGAACCGGTACGATCTGGCTGTCGAAATGGCCTGCCGCAATGGCAGCGGCGGCGCGTTCCTGGCTTTGCAGCGCAAAGCCGTCCTGATCCGCGCGACTGACGCTATGTTCCGCCGCGACATTTTCGGCGGTCACACCCATATGGCCGGTGCCGAACGGGCAGTTCAGGGCCCCCAGCATCATATCTTGCGTGCGCACATCGCCCATTTTTGCGCCCCAGCGTTGATCAGAGATGATGAAGGGCGACCGGCTCATGTTTTCGGCCCCGCCAGCGAGGCCAAATTCGGCCTCATCCAGCATTAATGACTGCACGACAGACACGATGGCCTGCACGCCGGACCCGCAAAGCCGGTTCACATTCATGGCCGGGGTTGTGTCAGGCACGCCTGCATTCATCGCCGCGACACGGCTGACATACATGTCCTTGGGTTCAGTATTGATGACATGGCCCATTGCAACATGGCCGATCTGTTCGCCCGCAACGCCAGCCCGCTCCAGTGCGGCCTTTGCTGCCACGGTCCCCAGCTCGATTGGTGTTGTGCCCGCCAAAGCGCCGCCAAACGTCCCAATTGCTGTCCGCGCACCGCCCAAGATCACGATATCGGTCATGTAAGCCTCCTGAAAATAATGGTTTGTCGCAGTATAGCGCCATTTGTACCGGCCGCAGAAAAACGTGACGGCATTGCGTTGACTTGAAATGTCATGATTTATGACCTATATATGGCATACAATTGTATACATTTTGAAGGAAGATACGTAATGCAAGATATTCTTACTGGCGACTTCTTGATAGTGGTTCTGGTTGTTATAGCGGTTTTCTGGATTCTGAAACGTGGCGGCGGTGGTCGTGGCGGTGGCGGAGGAGGAGGCAACGGATCGGGCGACTGGGGCGGCTTTGACGGTGGCGATGGCGGTGGCGGCGACTGACATGATTGAAGCGCTTGATCATGTCCAACTTGCCATGCCAGCCGGTGCGGAGGACCAGATGCGACGCTTCTATTGCGCTATCTTTGGTATGCCCGAGATCCCGAAACCCGCGTCGCTGCAAGGCCGCGGTGGTTTCTGGGCCATGGCGGGCGATATGCAGGTCCATTTCGGGATTGATGCCGATTTCATCCCGGCCACAAAGGCCCATCCGGCTTTCGTGATCACCGCGCTTTCCACCCTTGCCGAACGGTTGCAAGATCACGGGCATGTTGTCCGATGGGACACGAGCCTGCCCGATGTAAAGCGGTTTTTCACAGATGATCCCGTTGGCAACCGTGTCGAATGCATTGCACGTAATACTGCTGCACCGGTATCCTGAGCCGACGGTCCCAGCGGTGGTGACTGATGAAAAGGCGGGTGGACATATGCAAGATTTCCAAAGCTTTGTGGCACTGGTCACCCTTGCAATCCTTGTTCTGATTTTTGGAAGCTCGCACCTGCGCCCCGGCAAGGGCAAGTCAGCGGCACAGCGGATTACCAAGCTTGAGCGACAGGTGGGCAAACCAGATATGGCGCTAAGCGCCGGTCGCGACGCTGCGGCAAAGCTGGCCAGGATCACTGAGGTTTTTGTGCCCATGCATCCTGACGAAGAGCTGGCCATGCGTGCCTTTTACCTTGAGACGCTGGGCATGACAGAGATGCGTTCGCCGAACTATCCGCAAGATCAGGATGGGTTTTGGGCGATCATGGGCGCGCGGCGCGTCTATTTCGGCCTGTCCCCTAGTTTCAATGTGGATCCCAAACTGCCGCCGATCCTGACAACCCGCGACCTGGATGCCATGGCGGATATCCTGACAACAGCGGGTCACGAGATCGCCTGGGACAACCGTGACAGTTACGCGCGACGCCTTGCCACGGTGGATCCTGCGGGCAATGGTGTTCTTTTCCTCAGGGGATAAACGCCGTCACCCATTCCCTTTATGCGACTGCGTGTTAAGTCATGCCAAAGCCACGAGGTCGTATGTTACTTACTATCAATGATGTTCACAAAACCTACGCCACTGCCGATGGCCCGTTTGACGTGTTGCGTGGGATCGGTTTGGATCTTGCATCGGGCGATACACTGGCGCTGACCGGTGAGTCTGGCAGCGGCAAAAGCACGTTATTGCATCTGATCGGTGGCTTGGATACGCCCGATCAAGGGCAGATCATGATCGACGGACAGGATATTGCGTCCCTAGATGACAACGGCCGCGCGGCGTTGCGCCGTGGCACGGTTGGCGTTGTTTTCCAGCAGTTCAACCTGATCCCCAGCCTAACCGTTGCCGACAATATTGCCTTTCAGGCCCGGCTGGCGGTCCAACATGACCCCGATTGGGCGGCGACCCTCGCGGACCGGATAGGTCTGAACACGCAGTTGAATAGATATCCCGAACAATTGTCCGGTGGGCAGCAACAGCGGGTTGCCATCGCCCGCACCCTTGCGCCCAAGCCCCGTTTGGTGCTGGCCGATGAACCGACGGGCAATCTGGATGAGGCCACCGCCGCCACGGTGATGGAACTGATGCTGGAACTGGTGTCGGAAACGGGTGCGGGCCTGCTGATGGTCACCCATTCTGAAACGCTGGCCGGGCGCATGGCCCGTCGGTTGCATTTGCGGGCTGGTCAATTGGCATGACCCGCGCGACGCTGCATGCCCTGCTGTCGCATTGGTGGCGCAACCCCTTGCAGCTGTTCACATTGCTGGCGGGTCTGGCGCTGGCGACCGCGCTCTGGTCCGGAGTGCAGGCCGTGAATGCAGAGGCGCGGGCCAGTTATGATGCCGCCGCTGCGACTTTGGGTGAAGGGCAATATGACCGGTTGCTGCGTCGCGACGGCCAGCCGATGGATCAGGCGACCTATATCAGTCTGCGCCGCGCCGGTTGGCTGGTCAGCCCGGTGGTCCAAGGGCGGCTGGCTGGTGTGCGCATTATCGGGATCGATCCATTGACCGCGCCGGGCGATATCGGGCCGGTATCAATCAACGAGGACGCGGACATTACCGGCTTCCTGACCGGTGCGGGCCAACTATTTGCCGATGCTGAAACGGCGGATCGGCTACCTGGGCAGCAGGTCATTATCATGCCAGAGGCGGCCCCCGGCACGGCCATTACCGATGTCGGCGTTGCCCAGCGGCTTTTGGGCAAAGAGGGGCAGATCGACAGTTTGATCGTGTCACTCGGCCAACCCAGGTTGCAACCGCCCCTGAAGGATATCGCGCCGCAACTACTGCGGCAGGCCGCGCAGGGCGGGTCGGATATTGGCAGGCTGACCGATAGTTTCCATCTGAACCTGACCGCCTTTGGTTTATTGTCCTTTGCGGTAGGTATTTTCATCGTACATGGGGCTATTGGCTTGGCTTTTGAGCAGCGGCGGCCTGTGGTGCGGACGTTGCGGGCGCTGGGGCTGCCGTTACGTCGGCTGATCATTCTGATGGCGGCGGAGCTGATGCTGTTTGCGGTTTTTGCCGGGGCCATTGGCGTGGCGCTGGGCTATGTCATCGCGGCCCTGTTGCTGCCGGATGTCGCGGCGACCTTGCGCGGGCTTTACGGGGCGGATGTGTCCGGCACATTGCAACTGCGCCCGGTCTGGTGGCTGTCCGGTCTGGCCATTGCGCTGGGCGGTACAGCATTGGCGGCGAGCGGCGCGCTTTTCAAACTGTCGCGTATGCCGCTTTTGGCGGCGGCACAGCCACGTGCGCTGGCCATGGCCGCGGGACGGAACGCGGCATTGCAGGGGGCGGGAGCTGCGGCCCTGCTGGCGATTGCTGGCGTGCTGATGTTCACAGCCCAAGGGCTTGTCGGCGGGTTTACCCTGCTTGCGGCTTTGCTGATCGGCGCGGCGCTTGCCTTGCCTCTGATATTGGATCGGGTGTTGGCGGCTTGCAGTCGCCTTGCCAGATCCGTGACCGCGCAATGGTTCTGGTCGGATACGCGGCAGCAATTGCCGGGGCTGTCATTGGCCCTGATGGCGCTGCTTCTGGCGATGGCGGCGAATGTGGGCGTGTCGACAATGGTGTCGAGCTTTCGGCTGACATTTATTGATTTTCTGGATCAACGGCTGTCATCGGAGCTTTATGTCAGCACCGAAGATGCCGCCCAATCTGACGTGCTGATTGCATTTGCGACCAGCCGTGTCGACGCGATCCTACCCTTTCAGTTTGCCGATGCCGAAATCGCGGGACAACCCACCGAAGTTTATGGTGCACGTGACAACCGGACCTATCGCGGCAACTGGACGTTCCTGCAAAGCAGCCCCGCGCCATGGGATACCACATTTGCCGGGCAGACAATCCTGATCAATGAACAATTGGCCCGACGCGGTGGGGTGGGGATTGGCGATGAGGTCATCTTGCAGGATCAGCGTTTCGCCATTGCCGGAATTTATGGCGATTATGGTAACCCAATCGGCCAGGCGGTGATCGGTGAGGCCGCATTCGGCCAACTTTACCCGGGGATCGTTCCGCAACGGTTCGGGTTGCGGATGGACCCGGATCAGGTTCCCGATTTCGTGGCCGCATTGGAAGCAGAGGCGGGTATCCCGGCAACCCAGACCATCAATCAGGCGGGGATCAAGGCGGTCTCGCTCCAGATTTTCGAGCGGACCTTTACGGTGACCACCGCGCTGAACATCCTGACGCTGGCCGTGGCGGGCTTTGCCATCCTGATGAGTCTTTTGACGCTGGCCACGATGCGCGTGCCGCAGCTGGCCCCGGCCTGGGCGATGGGCATGACCCGGGGCCAACTGGGCAGGCTGGAGCTGTTGCGCGCTGTTCTGCTGGCGGTTTTGACTGCCGTGGTCGCGCTGCCCCTTGGTCTGGGGCTGGCCTGGGCCTTGCTGGCGGTTGTGAATGTCGCCGCCTTTGGCTGGGAATTGCCGATGTATCTGTTTCCCTCCGATTATGCGCGGCTTGGTCTTTTTGCGCTGCTTGCCGCCGGGCTTGCCGCCCTTTGGCCTGCAAGGCGGTTGGCGCGGACCCCACCTGCGGATTTGCTGAAGGTGTTTTCGAATGAACGGTAGAGAAATAGAGGGCAGCGCCCTTCCCTGGAGGGAGGTCCGGGCGCTGCGCGGCGTTGCTGGGCGGTATTTCCTCGTGCTGTTTCTATTCGTTCTGCCTTTTAAGGCCGTGGCCCAAGGTTTCGCCGGTCTGGGGGGCGATGCCGATGGCTTTGCCGTGCCGCAGCCCAACTATGAATTCCGCTTTCCGGCTGATCATGGCCCGCACCCGGATTACCGGATCGAATGGTGGTATCTGACGGCCAATCTGACGGCTGAAGACGGCACACCCTACGGATTGCAATGGACCTTGTTCCGATCCGCCCTTGCGCCCGAAGCGGGCGATGGCTGGACCGCCCCGCAATTATGGATGGGCCACGCGGCAGTCACCACGCCGGATCATCACTATGTCAGCGAACGATTGGCGCGCGGTGGGATCGGGCAGGCGGGTGTGGTTGCAGACCCATTCAGCGCCTGGATTGATGACTGGGTGCTGCAGGGCGACTGGGACAGCTTGCAGATGACAGCCAGCGGGGCTGATTTCAGCTATGAGATGGGGCTGACCGCCCAAGGTCCGCTGATTTTTCATGGTGATCGGGGGTATTCTGTGAAATCTGCGGCAGGGCAAGCCTCCTACTATTACTCGCAGCCCTTCTTTGACATTGCCGGTACGCTGCAACTGGCCGACGACGACGTTGCCGTGACCGGAACAGCCTGGCTGGACCGGGAATGGTCATCGCAGCCCTTGTCGGAGGACCAGACGGGCTGGGACTGGTTTTCGCTTTCTTTTGACGATGGCAGCAAGCTGATGGGGTTTCGGCTGCAACAGACGGATGGGCAGAACTTCACCTCGGCCACATGGATCACGCCGGATGGGCAAACCACCGCCTTTTCCGATGGGGCGTTCAGCGCCGATCCGCTGAGCATGCATGAAACAGCGGGGCGCGAGGTGCCGACGCAGTGGCAGGTTACCTTGCCTGACAAGGGTGTTGATGTCACCATCACCGCGATGAACCCGGATGCATGGATGGCGACATCGATCCCCTATTGGGAAGGGCCCGTGACAGTGATAGGTAGTCATCAGGGTAAAGGTTATCTGGAAATGACTGGTTATGAATGAACGCGTCGAAACGCTGAACGGGTTGCGTCAGGAAGTCTGGGAATGCGTCGTGCAAGGGGTCACTGATCCGGATCATCCTGCGCGTACTCCCACATTGGCAACCGTCTCACCCAAGAACTGGCCCGAGGCCCGCAGCGTCGTCTTACGCGCGGTTGATATGGATGCGGCGACCATTGCTGTTCATACCGATCTGCATTCTGACAAGATCCGCAGCCTGCAACATACCCCCCGCGCAGCTGCCCATATCTGGGACCCGGAACGGCAATTGCAGATCCGGCTGAACATGCATGTTGAAATCGCCTCGGGCGAAGATGTGCGGGTGATCTGGGACCGCGTGCCGGACCACAGCAAGCAAAGCTATGGTGTCACCCCGCCGCCCGGCCAGCCGATCAAATCGGCGCTGGCTTATGTCAAGGAACCCAATCCCGATACATTCGCGGTGCTGCATTGCGAGGTGTTGACAATCGATGCGGTGCATTTGGGTGCCGCGCATCGCAGGGCGATTTATTCACGATCTGACGATTGGATGGGGCACTGGCTTTCGCCCTAAGCCTGCAACGGCTAGAACGCATGCCATGAATACATTTCCACTGACCCGCGACCTTGTCCTGATTGGCGGTGGTCATACCCATGCACTGGTGTTGCGCAAATGGGGGATGGCCCCGTTGCCGGGTGTCCGGGTTACGGTGATCAACCCCGGTCCGACAGCCCCGTATTCGGGGATGCTGCCGGGGTTTGTTGCAGGCCATTATATCCGGGATGAACTGGATATTGATCTTGTCCGGCTGGCCCGATTTGCCGGGGCGCGGCTGATCAATGGGTACGCGACAGGCATTGACCGGGCGGCGCAGACGATCATCGTCGAAGGGCGCCCGCCGATAGCCTATGATATCGCGGCGGTTGATGTTGGCATCACCTCGACCATGCCGGAACTGCAGGGGTTTGCCGCCCATGCCGTCCCCGCCAAGCCGCTGGGCCGTTTTGCGTCGCGCTGGGATGCGTTTCGCGCCTCTGCCGGGCACAACCCGGAAATTGTGATCATCGGTGGCGGTGTCGCTGGCGCGGAACTGGCCATGGCTATGGCACATGCCCTGCGGCAGATGGATCCGACGGTCAAGCTGATCGACCGTAGCCGCGTGCTGACCGCGCTGGGCTATAAGGCGCGTCAAAAGATGCTGACCGCCCTGAATGATGCCGGGATCGAAATTATCGAAGGCGCGGAAGTGTCGGAGGTCTTTCCTGAGGGTATCGTGCTGACCGATGGGCGCACCATGCGCAGCGATTTCACAACCGGGGCCGCCGGCGCCAAGCCGCATGATTGGGTCGGCACAACCGGTTTGGACCTGCATGAAGGGTTCATTACTGTCGATGCCCATCTGCAATCCAGCGACCCGGCCATTTTTGCAGTCGGCGATTGTGCGCATCTGAGCCATGATCCGCGGCCCAAGGCCGGGGTCTATGCCGTGCGCGAAGCCCCTGTTCTGTTCGACAATCTGCGTGCGGCTCTGTCGGGCGGGCAGATGGGCCGTTACAAACCGCAACGCGATTACCTGAAGCTGATTTCGCTTGGTGGCAAATCTGCCTTGGCTGAAAAGTTCGGGACGGCGCGGGCGGGCAGGCTGCTTTGGCGTCTAAAGGACCATATCGACCGCAAGTTCATGAACCAGTTTGTCGATCTGCGTATGATGGAAGGGTCGAAACCGCCGCGCACAGCCGCATTGGGCATGGCTGAGGCGCTGGGCGACAAACCACTGTGCGGTGGTTGCGGCGCAAAGGTCGGGCGGGTGGCCCTGCAGCGTATCCTGACAGACGCGTTTGGTGATGACGCAGCCGCGGTGCAGCCAGGGCAGGTGATGACCACTGATCATTTGCGTGCGATGGTTGATGACCCTGTTCTGATGACGCGGATCGCGGCGGTGCATGCGTTGGGTGACATCTGGGCGATGGGTGCGCAGCCGCAGGCCACAACGACACAGATCATCCTGCCGCGCATGTCTGCGGCATTGCAGGAACGCACGCTGGCCGAAATCATGGCTGCGGCGCAGCAGGTGATGGGTGACGCGGGGGCCAGGATCATCGGTGGTCACACGTCGCTGGGCGCAGAATTGACAATCGGTTTCACCATCACCGGGTTGACCGAAAAGCCGATCGCGCTGGCCGGGGCCTCCCCCGGTGATGCGCTGATCCTGACCAAACCCTTGGGCAGCGGCACGATTATGGCCGCCGAGATGCAAGGCAAGGCGCGAGGGGCGGATGTAATTGCCTGCCTGGGTCACATGATGACCGCACAGGGGCGCGCATCCAAAATTCTGCGCAACGCCAATGCGATGACAGATATTACCGGCTTCGGGCTTGCCGGCCACTTGCGCGGCATCTGTGATGCGTCAGGTGTTGGTGCGAAGCTGGATATCGCCGCGATCCCGCTGATGGATGGTGCAGCAGAGCTATCGCGCCAAGGCATCCGCTCTAGCCTTTTTGCCGATAATCAGGCCGGGGCCGGGATGATTGACGGGCCGGGCCATGATCTGCTGTTTGATCCGCAGACGGCGGGCGGACTTCTGGCGGCGGTGCCTGCAGAGAGCGCGGAAAAAATCTTGGACGCATTGCGTGAAGCGGATTACCCAGCGGCCCGGATTGGCAGGATCACCGATGGAAGCGAAATCGCCACAGATTGACCAGCGCAACACCCGTCTTGGGCTTGACCCCGGAGGGGGCAGACTGACCGCGTATTTGCAGATGGCATCAACCGCCAAAAGCCCCCGGATGCTGCTTGCCCCCATCGCCGATCTGATCCCAGACGGCCTTTGAGTCGACAAAGATATGGTGCGCCACCGCCAGATCATCGCCGCCTTCGGTGATCAGACCGGCGGGAATAAACATGCGCTCGGGATCATTCGCGCCGGGCAATGCGGACCCGCAAGTGCCGCAGAAATGTGCCTGCCAATCGGCATCGGGCTTGTCCCATTGACGGACCTGATCGGCCCCCCGCACCCAGCGAAACGCGTTATTGGGCACGACAACAACCGCCACACCATGCGCCCCGCTATAGCGTCGGCAGATCGAACAGTGGCAGATATAGACATCCGCAAGTAGTGCGTCGATTTCGAAAGCAACGGCACCGCAATTACAGGCCCCTTTGGCCATGGCTCACCTCCTGATCGCGGCCACAACCGCATCGGCGGCCTGCGTCAGCCCATCCTGATCCAAAGCCTCTGCGTCGACAACCGCCAACACGGCCCGTTCGTCGATACGCCGGGATTTTGTATACGCAGGGTCGTAATGGTCGACCATCAGGGCCATCGACAATTCCTCCAAAGCCCCTTCGCGCGACAGCGCGATCCAATGATCGACAATAGCGTGACCACGCAAACGGCGCAGAGGCGCGAGGCGTGCCGCAACGACACCCGGGTCTGCAATCACGTCGGCATAAGCGTGTGCCAGATAGGTCGCGCGCGCGGGCAGGGGCACATCTATCACGATACGTGGTGCGGTCCGCATCGCCTGCCAAAGGGAAGGCGGCAATGTGCGGCGTCCGATCTTGCTGCTTTCGGCCTCGATGAGTACCGGGCGGGTTGGGTCGAGTTGTTGCAGGGCGCTGGCAAGGGCCGTTTCAAAACCCCGTTGTGCAGGCTGACCACCGGGCATCGCACCCAGCAACGACCCCCGATGGCAGGCCAACCCTTCCAAATCCAGCACCTGAACATCCCGTTCGGCCAGCATGGGCAACAGGGCGGTTTTTGCCGTGCCGGTATTGCCATCCAGCAGGATCAATTGATGTGGTAGTGGGTCGTCGTAGAGCGTCTGATGTACCAAACGACGAAAGCTCTGATAGCCGCCCTTGATGGTTGTTGCGCGCCAGCCAATCTCGGATAGCAGCGTGGCAAAGACGCCAGAGCGTTGCCCGCCTCGCCAGCAATAGACCAAGGGTCGCCAACTGCCATCCTTGTCGGCCAGGGGCCCCCTCAGATGATCGGCGATATTCCGGATCACCATGGAGGCGCCCAGTTTGCGACCATCAAACGGGCTGACCTGTTTGTAGGTCGTCCCGACCTCAGCCCGCTGCGCATTGTCGAGCGCGGGCAGGTTGATTGCCCCGGGTACATGATCTTCGGCAAATTCTGCTGGTGAGCGGACGTCGATCACCGTGTCAAACCCATGGTTGAACAGGGCATCCAGATTATCAAATTCGCGCGGCATGGGTCGGGCATAGTCGGCGTGGATGCAAGACACAAGGTGGGGTCGTGGTTTTGAGAACCGTCCTAAGGGGTCAGTGGTGCCCGCCCTTGATCTGTCAATAACCAGCAGTTGCGGCCTTCGAACACGGCTGGGATCAGCGGGTTGCCGTAACCCGCCCCGCCGTCCAGGTTCACCCGATTACCGTGATGCTGGGGCTGATCCAGCGCGGTGTGCCCGTGCACGATCAGTTTGCCGTAATCGATGCGGCTTTCCAGAAATCCTTCTCTGATCCAGATCAGGTCCTCCGGGTCTTGCCACTCCAAAGGCAGTTCCATCCGCAGGCCCGCATGTACAAAGATCAGATCATCAGTCTGGTGCAGCAATGGCAGGGATTCAAGAAAAGCCAGATGCGCCTCTGGCACGGCTTCCTGTGCGCGCGCAGACAGCGACCGTGCATCAATCCAGCCCGTTGGCCCCTCAAAATGGGCCAGCCATTCCAGACCATCCGCTTGGTCCTTCGGGGCCAGATGCATGACGCCATCTATCCCATAGGATTTGAGTGTTGCATCGCCCCCTAGACGCGGGTTTAGCCAACTGATCCCGGACCGCACACGCGGATCATGCTCTGTGGCGTTGCGAACAAAGTTGCAAAATAGCCGGTCATGGTTGCCCTTGATGAAGGTCCAGTTGCGACCGGCATCCCGGCCTGCGATCAGCGTTTCGATCACGGCCCGGCTATCCGGCCCGCGATCTGTGTAATCCCCCAGAAAGACAATTTCAGCATCCGGGCCACCATCCGCCGCGATCAGCGACAGCGCCTGATCCAGCATGGCCTTCTGGCCATGAATATCACCAATGGCGTAGATCGGGTGCATCAGGTGATCTGCAATCAAACGTCAAACGACAATGGTTTGACCTGCCGGAACATACCTGTTGCCTCAAGGGCGGCAAGCGCCGGGGCAGGCACCGCCTCATCGACATAAAGCAAGGCGATCGCCTCACCCTTTGCTTCGGCCCGGCCAAGGGTAAAGTTGGCGATATTGACGTTGTTTTCGCCCATGGTCATGCCCAATGTGCCAATGATGCCGGGGACATCTTCGTTGGTGGTGTAGATCATGTGCTCACCGATCTCGGCGTCGATATTGATGCCCTTGATCTGGATGAAGCGGGGCTTTCCATCGCTGAAGACGGTGCCCGCGATGGACCGTTCCCGCTCTTTGGTGACGACGGTCACCTTGACGTAGCCTTCAAACGCGCCGGATTGATCCTGTTTGGTCGTGGAAATCTTGACCCCGCGTTCCTTGGCGATGACCGGGGCGGAGACCATGTTCACATCAGGGTTCGTGGCTTTCATGATCCCGGCCACTGCTGCCGCAGTCAGCGCCTTGAGGTTCATTTCGCTGGCTTCACCGTCAAACAGGATGTTGATCGCCTTGATCGGCTCATCCGTCATCTGACCGATGAAATTGCCCAGATGCCCGCAGAGTTTGATCCATGGTCCCATGATCTTGGCTTCTTCGGCGGTGACCGATGGCATGTTCAGCGCGTTCTGCACGGCACCGGTCAGTAGGTAATCGGACATCTGTTCGGCCACCTGCAAAGCCACGTTTTCCTGCGCCTCGGTCGTGGCGGCCCCCAGATGCGGGGTGACAACGACATTGGGCAGATTGAAGAGCGGGTTTTCCGTGGCCGGTTCTTCGGCAAACACGTCAAAGGCTGCACCGGCAACGTGGCCGGATTTCAGGAGTTCGGCCAATGCGGCCTCATCCACCAGCCCGCCGCGGGCGCAGTTGATGATGCGCACGCCTTTCTTGGTTTTGGCGAGGTTTTCGGCGCTGAGGATATTTGCGGTTTCAGAGGTGTAGGGGACGTGCAGCGTTATGAAATCGGCGCGGGCCAGAAGCTGATCCAGATCCACTTTTTCCACGCCAATTTCTGTCGCGCGTTCCTCTGACAGGAACGGATCCATAGCGACGACCTTCATCTTCAGACCACGGGCGCGATCACAGACGATGGAGCCGATATTGCCCGCGCCGATCACGCCCAAGGTCTTGCCGGTCAGTTCGACCCCCATGAATTTCGACTTCTCCCATTTGCCGGCATGTGTGGATGCGCTGGCCTCGGGGATCTGCCGGGCGACGGCGAACATCATCGCAATGGCATGTTCGGCAGTGGTGATCATGTTGCCGAAAGGCGTGTTCATCACGATGATGCCTTTGCGTGATGCGGCATCCTTGTCGATATTGTCAGTGCCGATCCCGGCGCGACCGATGACCTTGAGGTTTTCGGCTGCCGCGATGATCTTTTCAGTGGCTTTGGTGGCCGACCGAATGGCAAGGCCGTCGTATTTCCCAATGGCTTTCAGCAGGGCGAGCTTGTCCTTGCCGAGGTCGGGTTGGAAATCGACATCGATGCCGCGATCCTTGAAGATCTGCACGGCAGCGGGAGAGAGTTTGTCAGAGATAAGTACTTTGGGGGCCATAATGCCGCTCCTTAGAAATGTCGGAAGAGGGAGGGGAGGTAAGATGGATTTAAACCCATCTTACGCCGTGATTTCTGTTTCGAATGCCCAGGTTAGCCATGGCAGCATCGCCTCGATATCCGAGGTTTCGACCGTCGCACCGCACCAGATCCGCAGGCCTGCGGGTGCATCACGATAAGCCCCGATATCCAGCGCGATCCCTTCGGCCTCAAGCCGTTTGGCCACGGCTTTGGCAAATGCGGCACCGTCTGTGATACGGTCATCTGTGAATTTCAGGCAAACGGACGTATTGGAACGCGTTTTTGGGTCAACCGCCAAGTTGCTGATCCAGTCATGCGCCGCGCAAAAATGCCAGATCGCCTGCGCATTGGCATTGGCCCGATGCATCAGCGCATCAAGCCCGCCAATGGACCGGCCCCATTTCAGGGCAACCAGATAATCCTCAACCGCCAGCATGGATGGCGTGTTGATCGTGGCCCCCTGAAAAATCCCCTCGATCAGTTTGCCGCCCTTGGTCAGGCGGAAAATTTTGGGCAGTGGCCATGGTGGTGTGTAGTTTTCCAGCCGTTCCACCGCGCGGGGCGACAGGATCAGCATGCCATGCGCCGCCTCGCCCCCCATCACCTTCTGCCAGGAGAAGGTCGTCACATCCAGCTTGTCCCATGGCAGATCCTGCGCAAAGGCGGCGGATGTCGCGTCGCAAAGCGTCAGCCCGGCCCGGTCAGCGGGGATCACATCGCCTGATGGCATCCGCACGCCGGACGTTGTCCCGTTCCATGTAAAGCAGACATCATTGTCATAGTTCAGCGTCGCCATATCGACGATTTCACCATATTCCGCCGTGTGAACGGTCGCGTCGATCTTCAACTGTTTGACCACATCCGTCACCCAGCCCGCGCCGAAGCTTTCCCAAGCGACCATCTGAGCCGGGCGTTCACCTAAGAGCGACCACATCGCCATTTCAAAGGCCCCGGTGTCAGAGGCGGGCACGATCCCGATGCGATAATCGGCTGGGATACCCAGCACCTCGCGGGTCAGGTCAATCGCCTCGGCCAGTTTGGCCTTGCCGTGGGCTGCACGATGCGACCGGCCCAAGGCGGCGTCGCTGAGTGCATCCAATGTCCAGATAGGGGGTTTGGCACAAGGGCCGGATGAAAAGCGCGGATTGGCTGGCCGCGAATGTGGTTTGCGCACGTCGCTGCGCGACGCCGGTTTGGTCGTTACCATCAGTGGTATCCTCACAGATATGCGCCCTTCGTTGGGGAAGGGTGTCCCACCGCCGGACATACGGAACCGCAGTAAAAACAGCAACAGGCAAAGAGACTCGCTACGCCGGTAAATTTGATCCTTTGCAGAGCGATGTAGGAACGCATGTTTCCTATTGGCACATATCTGACACAAGGAAATTGCGCCTTGTTCCGCTGCGGCTGATCCGGGGATCGGGCTTTCTGCCTCTTTGGAATCAGCGAAGTGAGGGTATTGGACAAAGAAAAATCTTCTTCCGCCGTAAGAGAATCATGCCATGCATTCTTGGCAAGATAGGTGCAACGCAGGTCAAATCCGGCGACATGGCATAGTTTTGATGCTGACCCATTCGCCCTGGTTGATCCGGGCAGACACTGCAAAAATATGCCCTGTTCGACAATATTGGCCCTTGTGACCGGCGTCTGGTCGAACAAACTCGATTAAGAAAAGAGCGTCGTCTCGTCCATTGAATTGGTTGACGTGTTCCTGAACGAGGATAACCGCTACGCAGCCGCGCGGCTCGTCGGCTGCCACGTGGTCCACGGTGTACGCCTTTTTCCGGTGCCCTGACTCGCCATCACGTCAGATGACACAAGGTGTGGACGTGCTGCTCCTCCAGCAAGTAGCGGACAGATATTGCGTCGGCTTTGCGCAATCTGTCCCGAATATCGGAAGTCAACGTAAACTGGAGCGTCCTGTCGTCGAGGCCAATGCACGTGGCTTCGGTAAATCCGACGAACTGCTGCAAGCTGGGATAGATCGCTTTGTAGAGCGCTTCCTTGGCGGAAAACAGAATTGCAAAACCTCGCCCGGCTGCAAATCTATCCGCCAGCAAGGCCCATTCTCTATCGGTCGCGACCTGCCGCATAAGCGGGCGCGCATGGGCATCATCCATTACCCTTTCCACATCGATCCCCAGACCACGACACGCGCTGTCTGCACTGACGATGGCTGCGGCGAAACCGATGACGTGGGTGATGCTGCCGGCAATGCCGTCCGGCCAAACCGGTGCGCGGCCTTCTCCAATTGGTATTGCAGTCTTCGGCCAACCCAGCCGGTCGAGAGCACTGGCGGCACAGACCCGTCCGGCCAGAAATTCGGCCTGTCGTTTTGGGACTGCCGACAACAATTGTTCTGGCAGCAGTGGCAGATGTGATGGATCAGGGTTCTTTTCATAAGAACAGGCGCAGGCCACCGTTCCAGCAGGCGTGAGCGTGTCCGGCCAGCGAACCCCGGCGGTCGTGATCATGTCGCGACCTCGATCCTGCGGGCAAAGTACAGTGACAGCAGGCAAACCGGGACACAGAGCGCGGCCATGCCGACGAAAAACGCTGCACCCCCCACGGTCAGAATACCCGCCGCGCCCAACGACGGTGCCAGCGCGGCGCCCAGACCGGGCAGCATCGCGACACCAAAAAAACTGGAGCGCATATCAGGGGGCGCAAGCACATCAACCATGACCGTGATTGTCGGCATTACGATGAATTCTGCAATCGTGCCCAGCACGATGGCCAGCACCCAAAGCGTAATCAGGGCCTGGCTGTTCAGCGCAACCACCAGCAGGGAGGCCATCAGGAATAGCCCGCCCACGGCGAATGCTGCGGATTTTGTCATCTCGCTGATATGGTCCATAAAGAACAGGTGAAAGACCAGAACCGTGCCGGTATTCGTGACTGTCAGCATCGCGATGATCCAAGCCACATCGCTAACGCCGAGATCAATCAGGTGAAATGTCAGCGGGTCCTCGGTCTGGGCATAGATAAATACCAATGCGAAATTGATCAGTAGAATCGTGAGAAAGACGCGGTTGCCGATCACGGTTTGCAAAACCGCCAAGACAGATGGCCCGGCCTGCCCGACGGTGGCCGTCTTGCCTGTGGGGCCCCTGGCCCATGCGGCCACGTTCCTAAACAGCGGAACATAACATAGCGCCGCCAACCAGAAACAGATGCTGCTGTTCTGCTCGATGAACCACAGTCCGATCATTGGTCCGGCAGTAACGCCCAGATTGACCAGATAGTAACGCAGGTGAAAGACAAACCGGCGGTCCGCATCGCCAGACGCCATTTCCCCTAATGTCGCGCGCAACGCCGGTTCGATAACGCAATTAGCGAGCGAAATTGCAAGAATGCCAATGATGTAGAGATTCCGCGCCGGAAACGCCGCCATCGCGGCATAGATCAGGATCACCACGCAAATTGCCGACAGAACAAGCCGGCGCCTGTCATATCTGTCGGCCAGCATTCCACCGAACGGTGACCCGAAAATGGTCAGGAACAGACCCGCTGACAACACTGCCCCGATTTCTGCAATGCCCATGTCGAACTGGCGTGACATCACGACCGCAATGAAGGGCCAGATCAACGATGCGCCAAGCTTGGCCAGACACGTTCCGATCAGCAGCCCCTGCGCATCGAGTGACAGGGCGCGAAACCGCCGGAAGCTGCGTAGCGGGCCCAGTTGCGCCGTCATGGCCGCGCAATATGCAGATAAGGGTGTCCGCAAGAGGCCAGGAGAAGCCGTAGACGCGCGGCCTCGTGCGGTTCTGCGGACAATCCAATATCGCGCAGTATCGCGGCAATGTTGCGTTGCCCGTCGCAGGCGCGGAACACCTGTGCCGCAATCGGATCGACCGGGACCATGGGGGCTGGACATGGGATTTCCTGATCGGCCAAAACATAGTTGCCTTCGCCTTTCAGGAGATGGTTGCGCGACCGGGTCGACGCCTGCACGAACCGCTGTTCCAGAAATCCTGCGTCCAGCGCGCCTTGGGTTAGCACCGGACCGGGGTGGTCCTGGCGATGCATGTAGAACCACAGCATCGGCGATGTCTCGGCTCGCAGTAGATTGGTGATCTGCATCCGCTCCTCCGTGGGCAGGGTATCGTACCGGGTCTGCAAATCGGGCGTTTCGAAACGCATGAACCAGTCGGTATTGCCCGAAAGCTTGTCGAATTGGTTCAGGCAATAAGACTGGAAACGCAGGTTGCAGCCCTTGGCCAGATCACCAAGTGACCGCACCGTGTAGCTGTATTCAACCGGCTGTAACAGGCTGTCGGCGACGGCGGCCTCGGGCAGATCCTGCTGTATCTCAAGGAAGGTTTTCATCTGGCAGTCCACTGGAAACTGCGCGACCATCTGCATCGCCAGCGGCAATTCGCGGTCGATGTCGGGCCGGTCGAGTGATCCGCCCAGAATCCGGATAGCCTTTTGGAACGCCGTCGTCTGGACCCGGTGATAGTAATTATAGACCATCAGCTCTAGCACACCGTCCCGCTTCATCCCGCGCATCAGGTTGCGCAGTGGCCCGGAGGGGTCGGCATTGTGATGGATCACACCGGTGCAGATCACATAATCGAACTCCTCGTCATAGGGGGTCGCGTTCAGGCTTTCGGCGCGCAGCGTCAGGTTGGTCAGGCCCAGCTGCTTTGAAACCGCCTCGGCGGTGTTGAGAGACGCAATCGATACATCGCTGCCCACCACGGTCGCGCCCGGAAACTTCAGCGCTGTCAGCACCGCCTGGTTGGTGCCACAACCCCCCACCCAGATTTTCATACCCTCGCCAAAACGCGGTTGGTCCCAATATCCCAATTCTGTGTTCAGCATTTTTGGCCAGAACGTGGGATCGTCATAGCTGGGCAGAAACAACGGCACCCAAGGGTAATTGAACCGGCTATAGAACGCGTTGTTGATTTGGTCGACATCGGATGGGTCAAGCGCATCGGCAATGTTGAACTGTATATTCTCGCTCATAGCAGCGCTTCCTCCCGCGTTGTCGCGCATAGAGCGCTTTCAATCGCCTGTACGATGTCGTCAGCACTGGCACCCGTCATGATCCCGTAGTGGTCTGCGTCCAGCGTTTGAACTGCCAGATCGCGTTGCAGCAGCGGTTGCCAGTTTTGACTGAGCCACGCAGTGCGATGGGCAAAGCCGGGCGGCGGGTCCTGTCCTTCGCGGGCGACCAACAGCGTTGCTGGTGCGCCTAAGCGCTGCCCGACCGGGTTGAAATGCTGCATCGCATCCGCGTTCAGGGCACAGGCCGCACGCATCGCCACGGTAAATGCTTGATCTACCCCGCTGCCTGCTGCCAAAGTGCCAAGTTCGCGGGTTAAGACCGCATCAGGGCCCAGACCGCTGGCCGCATGATGCCCAATAGCGGGCGGGTCGATGAGCACCAATGGCGGTGGCGTGGCGCCGCCGGTTTGCAGGTCTCGGGCAATCTGCCATGCGACCATCGCCCCAAAGGACCAGCCCACCAGAACGCGCGGCATCTTACCCTGTAAATCCGCCAAATACCGTTGTGCCAGAGCCGCGACGCTGCGTTGCTCGGACGTCGCTTCGAAAAAGACCGGATCGCGCAGCCCAAGCACACCCACCCGACCCGCCAGACGCGAAACCACGCCGCCATACCCGGACAAATCACCGCCAATCGGGGCAACACAGATCGCTGGCCCGTCCTTGCCGGCGCCCAATTGGACCAATGTGCTTTGCTGTTCCGGGGCGGCCAGCATCCGGGCACGTATACCGGCCACGGTTGGTTCACTTTGTAGATCTGCCATGCTGATCCGGCCTGGCGCCATGGCGTCCAGCAGATCAAGCAGATCCAGCGCCGACAGCGAATCCCCACCCAGATCAAAGAAATCATCGTCGGGGCTGATATTGTCGAGCCCAAGGACTTGGCAGAACGCTTCCTCCGGGCTCATCGCGGCTGCATCTGCTGCCGGGGCCGACCGGGCCGCTGCACGGAAAACGGCGCGCATTTGATCGGGTGGCAAGGGGCAGATATAGAGCGACGGCAGACCCAGATCGATGGCGTGATCCAAAATCGCGACCCCTTCTTGCGGTGTGATTGAGTAGTCGGCCATATCCGGTGACAGCGTTGCGTCGGCCGCCATACCGGTCCCCCGCCAAGTAGGCCAGGCAATGGCCGTAATCGACATATCGGGATGTTTTTCGGCCATCTGTTCCGCCCAGGCGCAGGTATAGCTGCTGGCTGCTGCGTAATCGGTTTGCCCGGCCACGCCAAACTGTGACGACATCGATGCACAAAGGATGACGCGTGCTGGTTTCAGTGGCAGAAAAACATCCGCGATGACATCGAGGCCCGCCGCCCTGCTGGTCGTGGCCGCCGTGATCTGCGTGGCCTCCAGCTGCGAAAGCGGTCCTGACCCAACGGCACCTGCGCAATGATAGACCGACTGCAACCCGCCGAACCGGGCCACCACATCCTGAGCAAGCTGCTGCATCGCCACCCTATCAGTGATGTCGCCGCGCACCGCAAAAATAGTCCTGTTGGCGTCGTGCTGTGGCTGGCAGCCCTGCAACCGATCCGCCCCGGTGCTGCGCGACACTGCAATCACCGTGCCGCCCCGGGCCGCGATGGACTGTCCGATATGGCCTCCGATCCCGCCTGTGCCACCGATGGCAAGATGCACGCCACCGTGGTCGATCACAGGCGGCGTCGGGGCGCGGGTCCGCGCGAGATCACGTTCATACACCCAGCGGCTCCGCAGCGCGAATTCTCCCATAGCGTTAGCCAATGCATCAAGCGCCTGTGCCGTCAGTTCTTGGGTCGCGCGAGCAGGCATATGCAGCACGCGCAGTCGTATGTTGGGATGCTCGGCAGGTACGGCCAGCATTGGCCCTCGCAACAGCTCGCCATATGGCGCAGCCGCATCGCCTTGCGCGACCAGCGTCAATGTAACCGGTGTCGTGCCAGCTCCTCGGATCGCCGCCTGCACCCAGACGACAGCATCCGTAAGGCAACCGGGATCGGCGGGATTGGTTAAGATCACCACTTCTGGCATCTGATCAGGCGCGGTGACACGCAATTGTTCGATAAGGGATGCCGGTGTTGACAGCGCGCTTGTCCATCCGCCGACACCAGCGAATACCCGCCGGGTAGCGCGCTGTCCCGCCGCTGTGACACGCTGCCGCAGCCGCCAGACATCCTGATAGATCCACCTATCAATCGGCGCACGCGCCTCACTCGCCTGTGGCGGGGTTTTTGCGACCTTCCGGAATCTGCGTTTATGAAAGGGATAGGGCTTTGTATCCAACGGCAACATCGCCCCCGCGGGCGATGGCGCATCTGCAAGCCGCAACAGCCAGCGTTGGCCCGCCTCGGGCATGTCATCAGGTGCAATACCGGTCTCTAGATATGCTGCAAGCTTGGCCATGGCCTCGGCTAAGGTCCGGCAATGGAACCCGACGCGCTGATTGTAATGCGCGCGCGTGGTGGCCTGAATACGGGCGAGGGCGCGCAAACTCAGCGTGCCATCAGTCAGCCCGGCCAATGCCGCCTGCACTGACCCGGCCAGAGACGCCTCACAATGGGCCGAAAACGCAAGAAACACTGGCTTGTCCGCATCATGCTGCGCCGGTTCAGGCACGCTGGCGACCACGACATGTGCATTTGTGCCACCCATGCCAAAGCTGCTGATCCCGGCGATACGGCTGTCAGAGGCCCAAACCTTTGGGCGGGGATTGAGGTAAAATGGCGATCCGGCGATCGGCAGGTTCGGATTAGGCGTTTCCGCGCCAAAAGTGGCGGGGATGATGCCGCCATGCACACCCAGCGTGGTACGGATCAGCCCGATGATACCTGCCGCTGACGCGGTGTGGCCCAGCTGGCTTTTGACACTGCCAAGCGCACAATGCGGTGATGCACCCGATCCGGCACCAAAGACTTTGGCAAGCGCCTCGAACTCTACCGGATCGCCTAGCGCGGTGCCGGTGCCATGCGCCTCAATATACCCGATCTGGTCGGGCTTGACCCCGGCCGCGGCGATGGCGTCGCCAATGGTGCGGGACTGGCCTGCCACTGATGGCGCGGTAAAGCTGACTTTGGCATGGCCGTCATTGCCTAGCGCACTGGCGCGGATTTTGGCATAGATCCTGTCGCCATCTGCCTGCGCCGCCGCCAGCGGTTTCAGAACGACAAGCCCCATGCCATTGGCCGGAACGGTGCCGCTGGCATCCGCGCCAAAGGCCCGGCAGCGCCCGTCATGGGCATAGATGCGGCCCGGGCGATAGGTGTAGCCCTCGATCAGTCGCGGATCGGCGGAAACACCCCCTGCCAGCGCCACCTTGCATTCACCCGCGCGCAACTGCTGGCAGGCCACATGCAGCGCGGCCAGCGAACTGGAACAGGCCGATTGCACGGTCATGGCCGGGCCGGTCAGGTTCAGATGATAGGCGATCCGCGTGGACACGAAATCCTTTTCGTTCAGAAGTGACATCTGGAACAGATCGTTCTCGGCCATACCAGCCCGCAGCAGCGCCTGCTGATACTGGTTCTCGCTGGAACTGACATAGACACCCACCGGCAGCCCGGCCTGATGCCCCGGCGCCAGCCCGGCATTTTCCAGCGCATGCACCGCCCCCATCAGGATCAGCCGTTGCTGAGGATCCATCAGTTCGGCATCGGCGGCACTCAGCCCGAAATACTCCGGGTCGAAATCGAAAAGCCCGTCCATCGTCGCCGCAACACCAACCTGACCCGGTGCGCCATCCGTCGCCGTGGTCGCACCGACAGTGGTGAAGTTCTTTTTCCCTTGCATGATGCTGTCCCGGAACGTCGCAAGGTCGGGCGCGTCCGGCAGGTTGACGGCCATCCCGATTATCGCGATTTCATCCCCACCGATCCCGCCCTGTTGCGACGCGCGGGGCGTGGTTTCGGCCACCTGCCCTGACAGATGCGTCGCCAGTGTCCGCGGGGTTGTGTAGGTAAAGAAATCGACCAGCTCCAACGCTAGGCCCTGCTTTCTGACCAGGGTACTGTGAAGCTTCATCAACAACAGGGAATTAAGCCCAGCCTCGAAGAAATTTGTATCAGCATCAACGGGATAACCGACAAGTTCTGCAATCTGGGCAGACAGGGATACCAGCAGATCCTGATCGACATCGTCGCGACAGTCGCGAACTTCGGGGGTGGTGGTCGCGAGATGCGGTAATGCCGCCCGGTCCAACTTGCCGTTCGCAGTAAATGGCAGGCTCTCGATCTGGACCAACATATCCGGCACCAGATGGCCGGGCAATTGGCGTGCGATCTGCAATGTCATTGCAGCGGGGTCGAACGCACCGTCACGGCAGACCAGATAGCCTGCAAAAACCGGCGATCCGTCTGGGGCGGTGCTGACCGCAACCGCCGCCTGAACCACACCCGGCAAACGGCGCAGTGTGGTCTCCACCTCTGCAGGTTCGATCCGGTAGCCGCGCAGCTTGATCTGTTCGTCCTTGCGCCCAAGGTAATGGAGCACCCCATCACGATCCCAGAGTGCAAGATCGCCGCTGACATAGTAGCGGTGCCCATCGGCAAGCGTGACAAACCGGTCAGCAGTGAGCGCGGACCGGTCATGATAGCCGATCCCAACACCAGCACCGCCGATCATGATTTCACCGGCCACGTCGGGTGGACAATCAACCCGCAGGCTGTCCAGCAGTCGGATCCGCGCCCCGGCAATGGGCCGCCCGATCGGCACGTCACCCGCTTCCTGATCAGAATCATATTCGTGATAAGTACATCCCACCACGGCCTCGGTCGGGCCGTATTCATTGATCAGGCGCGCTTTGGGAAACAGTGCGCGGAACCGGGCGGCAACCGTCTGATCCAGCGCCTCGCCCCCAATGACCAGACAATGCGGCTGTGCACTGACCCGGTCGGGCAAATAATTCTGCAAAGCCCAGAGGTGGCTTGGCGTCAGCTTCAGCAGCAACGGCGCTGTGGCCTCCTGCAATATTTGGGCCAGCGCAGGTACCTCGGCCCCGTCCTGCGCCAGTAGGCGAATGCATTGTCCTGCAACCAGCGGGGCCAGCAAAGTGGTCAGCGTGGCATCGAAGGTGAAGGCAGAACTGACCAGCGCATTGTCGACCCCTGTGCAATACGTGTCGACCGCATGTGCCAGATAATGCGCCAACGCACCGTGCGAGATTGCCACCCCTTTGGGTTGCCCTGTCGAACCTGACGTGTACATGACATAGGCCCGATCATGCTGTTCTGGGCGCGTAAAATCCACACCAACACCATCTTCCGCGATCAGCGTATCGATCCCTATATCGACACAACCGGCGGGCAGAACATCAGTCGCAACTGGCGCGTCGGTCACCACGACCCCCACACCGCTGTCACCTAGCAGATAGGCCAGCCGCTCGTCCGGATGCGACGGATCCAGCGGAACATAGGCTGCCCCGGCCTTCCAAACGGCCAGCACGGTTGCCAACAGGTCCACGCACCGTGTCATGCAGATACCAACCAGCGTGTTGTGGCCGACCCCGCGCCGCATCAACCCGGCGGCGATAAGAGAGGTCCGCTGATCAAGTGCGGCATAGCTTAGCGCCTGCCCGGCATCCGCGACGGCAGTCATATCCGGCATCGTAGCCGCATGGTCAGCCAGAGCTGCCAGCGGATCGTTATGCCGCAGGGCATTGTCGGCACCATCTGCCCATTCCTTCACATGCTGACGGTCAGACCGGTCCATGACGGGAAGCGCCAGCAGCGTATCGGCCCCATGATCGGGTAGCGCCGCAATCGCTTGCCCGAAGGCCACGATGATAAAGGACGCGTCGCGGGCCGTCACCTCTTCGTCGCAGAATTCCAGCAGCAACTCCGCACCGTCCGCGGTCCCGGTCACGAACAGAGTCAGTGGGAATTTAGCCTCACTGCCCAGGTGATGCCGCGGTACGATTTCCAATCCGGGAATCGTCAGCCGATCTGCATGGGTGTTTTCCAGCACCAGCATTACGTCAAACAGCGGACCATCGCGCCCTGTCTCGACCGCCAGTTCAGCGATCTCGTCAAAATCAACATCTTGCCGTGCAAAGCATTGCTTGATTTGGCGGTCAATCGCCGTCACCGCCTGCCGCGCTTCCTCAGCCGGTTCAAGATCGACGAAGATCGGCACTGTATTCACACACATGCCCACCAGGTCGTCAAACGCCCCAAGACCGCGATTGGCGACAGGCGTGCCGATGGCGATGTCGGTCCGGCCGGTGCGGTGGGCCAGGACTTTTGCAAAGATCGTGGTCAGGGCCGAAAACACGGTCACGCCGTTGGCAGCGGCCCAGGTTTTCAACTTCCCCCAATCCGCCTTGTCCAAGGCGCAATGCTGATAGCGCGCCGTCCGGCGTCCAATCGCTGGTTGCGCAAAAAGTGGAGCAAACCGGTCGCCCCGGTGTTGCGTCAGTTCCACCCGCCAAGCAGCAATCTGATCCTGATGCGCCTGTGATCCAGCAAAGGCCTGCCGCGTCGCGGCAAAGGTCGGATATCTCGCTGGCGCACCGGTTAAGGCGTCACCCGCCATCAACGTCGATAAATCCTTCATCAGTTGCGTTATGCTGTGGCCGTCAATCGCGACATGATGAAAGCCAAGATAAAGACGGTGCCGCGCCGCATCCAGCTGGACCAATGCGGCACGTATCATCCGACCCTGCGACAGATCATAAGGCGTAGCACAGCACGCCTGCGCGGCTTCCTCGGAACAAGGCGACAGGTCGATATCCCAGGGCGAGACCGGTGTCGCGATGACCTGCCCATCCTCTAGCACAAACGCTGTGCGTAAGCTGGCATGCCGCGCCAGCAGGGACGTCAGCGCAGATTGCAGTGTCGCAGTATTCAAGAGGCCGGCGAGTTCGAAACAGAAAGTTTCGTTATAAGCGACCGATTCCGGATCAAGCCGCTGCAGAAAGACAAGGCGCGCCTGTTCCTTGGCGGCGGGATAGGGCAGGTCCGGATCGACTGCCACGGTCTGCGGCGCGTCGACCGGCACCAGCTTTGCTGTAAATGCTGCCAGGCTGGGCGCGTCCAGCAAGTCGCCCACCGCGCCGCGCAATCCATGATCCGCGGCCAGCCGCCCAACAACACGCATCGCATCCAGCGATTCACCACCTAATTCCAGAAAGCTGGCATCGGGCGGAGGTGTGATTTGCAGCGCCTCACCAACGATCTGCTGTACCGCCGTCAGACCCGGTGCCTCGGGCGTTGCATCGACTGATCCTGTTGGCAGGTCTGGCCAACCACCAGCCAAAAGCGCGGTGCGATCGATCTTGCCATTGGCCGTGCGGGGCAGCACAGGTGCTGACGCAAATCGCTGAGGGATCATATAAGGCGGCAAGATACGACCCAGAAATGTCCGCAATGCCGCAACGGACAGGACATCATCACCCGTGCAGACGATTACGGCCCGCAACTGGTTGCTGTCAGTCGTTTCCGCAACTGCAACAGCGGCATCGGCCACCAGCGGATGCGACGATAGCCGGCTTTCCACCTCTGCCAGTTCCACCCGGTGACCACGGATCTTAACCTGCCCATCGGCGCGCCCGACATACTCGATCAGACCATTCGCATCGCTGCGTACCATGTCACCTGTATCGTATAGGCGTGATGCAGAGATTTCCGGCAACGTTACGAATTTTTCGGCTGTCAGGTCAGGCGCAGCGACATAGCCACGCGCCACCCCGGCACCACCCAGAAACAGACGGCCGACCTCGCCGGGGTCGGCCCGGTTGCCATCGGTGCGCAGCACATGCGCCTCGGTTTGATCAACTGGGCGGCCAATCGGTACGCGGCCCAGTGCGGCAAAGTGTTCGGCACGGTCCGGTTCTACCAGATAGCTTAGCGCAAAGGTCGTGCATTCCGTCGGGCCATAGCCGTTGACGATCCGTGCGCGGCATCCGACATTGGCCGCGTAAAAACGGGCAACACTGGCAGGGCGCAGGGGTTCCCCACCCACCAGCACATGCCCCGCATCAGCCAAGCATTCAGGGTCGGTTTCGACCAGAAGGTTGAACAGCGACGACGTCAGAAACAACGCATCCGGGCGGTCCTGCCGGAACCGGGCGCAGAGCGCTTCTATGTCGTGCAACTCCTCGTGTGCCACCATGCACAGCGTGGCGCCATTCAGCAACGCGCCAAACACCTCGAAGGTCAGCGCGTCAAAGGCTGGATTGGCAAGGCAGGACACGCGGTAACCACCCTTCAGAGGCAGATAGGTCGGATCGTGGGCCACCCTCAGGATCCCTGCCTCTGTGATCTCGGACCCCTTTGGCGCGCCCGTGGAGCCGGAGGTGAAGATGATTGTCGCCAATGGCGGCCTGACCGGGGGCGGACAGTCATCTGGTGACCCAGCCGTCAGCGAATGAACGGAAAGTTGTTCTGCTGCGATCCCGTCCTCCGGCGCCACGCAGACCACATGGCTGACGGCGGCCTGCGCTATGATGCCGTTGCGCCTTTGGACCGGTGCGGCAGGATCCAGCGGTACATAAGTGCATCCCAGCCGCAGGACGGCCAGTATCGCGGCGGGCAAGGAGCGCGTCCGCGGCAATGATAACCCGATGCAATCCCCTGCAGTAACGCCCGCATCGTTGAGCGTTGCCGCCATGGCCGCAACCGTTTCTGACAGCGCGGCAAAGCTGACCGCCCCAGCTGAGTCCTCAATCGCGATGCGATCCGGGTGGCGTTTACAAACCTCGGCAAATACCGAAAACAATGCGGGTGTGTCGCGCATGTCAGAGCGCCTCCAACTCTTCAGTGACAATCTGTGCCACGAAGTTGACCGCAGGGGCCTCCAACATGGTGGCATGGTTGCCGGGGCTGTCATGAAACAGCAGTTCCCCGGTACAGTGGCTTTTCCAGTAATCCTGCCCGTGCAGACGTTCCGCTGGCGTGGTATCGTCGCAAGCCTGCAACAGCACGCAGCGCCCGGCATTCGGTGCGGGGGCATAATCGCGCTGCAGCATCAGGTGGTGATTGTAGATCTGGTGATATCGGGCGATCTGCGGTTCATCGATACCCGGATACATGCCGTTATAGCGCACCAGCTTTTCGCGGAATACCTCAGGCGTCACCGGCTGAATGCGTTTCAGGATGTCAGGGTCATCAATCCCTTCGGTATCGAGCATGACAACACTGCACCGGTCATGCCCGGCCTCTGCCAACAGCCGCACCATCTCGAACCCCAACGTGCCACCGAACGACGCCCCGGTCAGAACCAGCGGCCGATCCAATAGGTGCGTGATCAGCCCGACATTTCGCTTTGCCATCGCGGTCAAGTCAGGCAGCGTCGGTTCGCCCGCGTTCAGACCCGGCGCCTGAATTCCGAAAACACCGGTATCCGCGCCCAACAGCTTGGACAGCGACAGGTAACAAAAGGCGGTGCCGCCTGCAGGATGGACGCAAACCACGTTGCGGTCATGCTCCCCGGCTTTCAGGTCGATCAGCTCGGGTCGGGTCAGCCCGCCGGCGGCGGCCTGTCGCACCAACGCGGCCAGCGACTCGATTGTCGCATTCTGGAACAGGTCGGTGACCACTAGACCCGCGCGAAGCTGGGTGTTGATCGCGGCAATCACCTTGATCGCCGAAATCGACGTGCCGCCCACATCAAAGAAATTGTCGCCGATCCCTACCGCCTCGTTCAGCAGCGTTTCGCGCCAGATCTTGTAGATCGCCAGCTCGATCTGGTCGCGGGGGCTGGCGGTATTGACCTGATCAGTCTGGCGCAGTTCGGCCAAAATCTCGATCAGTGCTGGACGGTCAATCTTGCCATTGGGCGTCAGCGGCAGGTCTTCCAGCAGAATGAACGCCCCGGGCACCATATAAGCGGGCAGGCTGGCCACCAGCGCCCTGCGCAGATTGTCCGTCAGGCTCGTTGATGCGTCAGCATGTGGTACGACAAAGGCGACCAGCCGGCGTTCGGCGCCACGCTCATCGACATACACAAACGCGCCAGCCACACCCTCAAGGGCCATGATCGCCGAGGCGATCTCGGCCGGTTCAACACGAAAACCTCGGATCTTGACCTGCATGTCGATCCGGCCAAGGCAATCAATGGTGCCATCTTCGCGCCATTTCCCCAGATCGCCGGACCGGTACATGTGGCGGCAACCGCTCACATGATCCGCCACATCCAGAAACGCCTTTTCGGTCAGGTCAGGGCGACCCAGATAGCCCAAGCCAACGCCATCACCTGCGATGACGATCTCGCCCACCGCGCCACGCGGCAACAGGCGGCCATTGTCGTCCAGAATGAAGATCGCCGTATTACACAAAGGGCGCCCGATTGGCGCCGGTTCGGGCCCGTTGGGTAGCACGTCATGGCATGAGGCCCAGACCGAACATTCTGTCGGCCCGTAGATATTGACCAGCCCTGCCGCCACGCCGGTGGGCAGGCAATTCCGCAGCAACCGGTCACCCCCGGTAAAGACCATCCCGATACTGTCGGGCCATTCCATGTCGAGCGAACAGAACAGCTCCAGCATGCCCGTGGGCAGCCAGAAATGGGTCGGGCGATGTGCGCAGATATGGCGCGACAACAGCGCTGGATCCGCCAGCGCGGCGTCGGGGGTCATCACCAGACAGCCACCGCTGACAAGCGTCGGCCAGATCTCCCACAGGATGGAATCAAAGGCCACATTGGCCGATACTGTCATCACGCTGTCTGGCGTCATCGCATAGCGGTTCACCTGCGGCAGGGTCATGTTGCGAAGGCCGCGATGCGGCACGATCGCCCCTTTGGGCCGCCCGGTGGAACCCGAGGTGAACACGATATAAGCTGCGTCGTCCGGTTGCCTGACGGGCAATGTCACAGGTCCAGCGACATCCGGTAGCGGGCGCGAGATATTCAGCACCTGCACCCCGTCGGGCATAACCGGCAGGGCAACACCATCCCCGGTAAGCACCAGTGCGATGCCGGCATCTTCCAATATTCCGGCAAGCCGCTCTGCCGGGCAATCTGGTGCAATCGGCACAAAAACGTGCCCTGCCTTCAGAATGCCAAGTTGAGCGATGACAAATGCCCGCGATCGGTCGCTGATTATTGCAATGGCGGCACCCGGCTTTGGCATTTGCTTGGCCAAGTAATGCGCTAACCGCGTCGCCTGCCCGTCCATGTCGCCATAGCTGATTGTCCCGCAGCGATCGCGGATCGCCTCGGCGGCGGGGCTTGTTGCGGCCAACTGGCTAAATAAGTCATGGCACAATTCCGCCGGGTCATAGGGGCATATGTCGCCCCGACCCAGTGCCAGAAGCTCGGCCAATTCCGCAGATGATGGCTGGGCCAGATCGGCTGCAACCGCTGTGGGCGACTGGACAAGTGCGGCAAGCAGCGCGGCAAACTGGTTGCTCAACCGGGTCATCGTCTCACGCGAAAACAGCGCCGAAGCCCAACTCCAGTGCAGGCCAATCCGGTCTTCCTGCATCCGCACCGACAATTGCAGATCAACCTTGGCGGTTGCATCGGCCAGTGGTCCAAGGCTGGCGATTACATCATGCATCATGAAACTGTCTGCCACGAAGTCATCCATCGCGATCATGATCTGGCTCAACGGTGTGTGGCTGATGTTCCGTATCGGATTCACCACCTCGACGATACGCTCAAACGCCACATCCTGATGGTCGAAAGCTGTGAAAAGCTGCTGTTGCACCCCTTGTAGCAAGGCATCAAATGGCTGTTCAGGATCCAATTGTAATCGCAGTGGCAACACATTGGCCAAAAAACCGACCGTGTTCTCAAATTCGGGCCGGTTACGATTGGCGACCGGTGTCGACAACACCAGGTCGGTTTCACCGGAATAGCGCGCTAGCAGCAGGCCGAAGGCCGCGAGCATTAGCGCAAACGGTGTCGTACCCTGCGCACGCGCAAGACCGAGCAGCGCAGCGGATAGATCCGCATCCAGCGTCATGTCCAACCGCGCCCCGTCATAACTTTGACGGGACGGGCGCGGATAATCCAACGGCATATTATGGGTGATCGGCGCATTCGACAGGGTGTCTTTCCAATATTGCCGCTGCGCCGCATGGCGGTCGGTCGCTTCCATCCGGTTGTGCCAATCGATATAATCGAGGAACTGCACCGGCTTGCCGGGCAGGTCGGGCGCATCACCGGTCACCTCGGCCCGGTAGAGCGCAGCGAGCTCGTGCAGCAAGATCCCGACGGAGGCGCCGTCCAGCACCATGTGATGCCCCGCCAGTAACAGGATATGCCGGGTGGCCGAAAGCCTGACCAGATGACCCCGGAAAAGCGGGCCCTTTGCCAAGTCAAATGGCGCAGCGCAAACCCCGCCAATCAGATACTGCAAGGCCGCGTCATCGTTGTCATACCCGGAGATTTCCAAGGCAATGTTCACGTTGCTGACCTGCTGCATCAGGTTGCCGTTTGCGACGCGGAAGGTCGTGCGCAGCGCCTCATGGCGACGCACCAGTGTGACAAATGCACGCTGTAGTGCCGTCTGATCCAATGACCCTTCCAGATCTACCCGCAGTGGGATGGCGTAATGATCACCCCCCGCGCCCAGTTCACTGACCGCCCAGAGCGCCTGCTGCGAAATTGACGCCGCAGCAGAGGTCGGGCGGGTGGCTTCGCCCCTAACGATAGGGGTCGCAGCGCTAGGTGATCTTAACCGCAGCCATTCAGTTAGCGCCGTCCTATGCATGCGCAACTGTGCCAGTACATCATCACTCAGCGGGCCGTTTCGCGGGCGAACGGCGAGCTTGTCATCCTTCAGATAGACATCGATCTGATGTTCGCGCAGCAAACGCTGAATATCTGGTGAAATCATGCCTGTTCTCCCATTCATGCTCACAGCAGAATCTCGTCTGAGTCGTCGTCCTGTGGGTCTGGGCACGCGCCCGCCAGCAGTTGCGCAACCCCAGCAATGGTCGGGGCCATCAAAAGGTTGCGCAGCGGTATAATCGTACCTGTTCGGGCCTCCACCCGACCCAGCATCCGGATCGCCAGCAACGAATGGCCGCCAAGTTCAAAGAAGCTGGTGAACACATCGATCTGTTCGAGATCAAGCAGATCGGCCCAGATCGCTTCGATCAGTTTTTCTTCGGTGCTTTCAGCGGCGACAGTGACCTGCGGCGGTTTGGTGGACATCTGCGACAATGCGACCCTGTCTATCTTGCATGCGGGTGTCTTCGGCATCGTTTCCAACCCCGTGATCCGAGCTGGGACCATGTAGGCGGGTAGATCGGCCGCCAGATCAGCCCGCATCTCGGCGATTTGCTCCGCTTTTGGTACGGGCCGTACAAAGGCGTTCAGTGTGGTGCCATCAGTGCTGGCAACCGCCACCGCCTCGGTCACCTCTGGGCGGGCCGCTAGCCGCATTTCGATCTCGCCCAGTTCCACCCGGTGCCCGCGGATCTTGACCTGAAAATCGGCGCGTCCAAGGATCTGCAACTGCCCGTTATGGGTCCAGCGCGCCAGATCACCGGTATCGTAAAGGCGCTGTCCCGATAGCGGATCGACAGGAAACCGCGCCGTGGTCAGATCGGGTTGGCCAAGATAGCCCACGGCTAGGTTCTCACCCGATAGAAAAAGGCGGCCTACCACCCCTGGCGGGATCGGGGTCAAAGACGCATCCAGCACATGAAAACCGTTGCCTGGAAACGCCCTGCCCACCGTAACAGGGGACCCATGCGCCATTTCCGTCGCGCTGACATAGACGGTCGCCTCCGTAGGGCCATAGTAGTTCCACAGGCGCAGCCCTGGTCCCGCCGACAATAGCCGATCTTTCAAATCCTCTGGCAAAGCATCGCCGCCGCTGTAAAGCCGTGCCGTCGCCGGGGCCTGCCATCCCGCATCGACCAGCATCTGCCATGTCGCGGGCGTGGCGTGAATGTCGGTCACCTCCAATGCCGCGAGGCTTGCTATCAGCCGTGGCGGATCGGTAACCGCAGCCTCGCCCGGCAGCGCCACGGTGGCCCCGTTTGCCAGCGCGTGCTGGATGTCGATCACATGAACATCAAATGAAATCGCCGTCAGCAACGGGATTACTGATCCAACCTGCAACGGGGTAAGGCGAGCGGCACCGGACAGAAAACTCGACAGGTTGCGATGGGTGATCACCACGCCTTTCGGTCGGCCAGTGGTACCTGATGTAAAGATTGCATATGCGGGCAGGTCCGGCGAAAGATCAGGCAGCGCGGCGGTGGTTACAGCGGATCGCGGCGCCTCCAGATCGATGAAATCGCCGCTCTTCAGTGATGTAGGCGTTGCGGCGTCGCCCAGCACCATCCGGGGAGTGCAATCTTCCATTATCTGGGTCAGCCGTGACTGCGGCAGCCGTGCATCCAGCGGCACGTAGGCAGCCCCGGCTTTCAGAATGGCGACGATCCCTAGCACCATGGTGAAATCGCGTCCTACCGACAGGCCGACAAAATCGCCCCGGCCAACACCGGCGGCGATAAGCTCTGCGGCGATAGCGCCGCTAGCATCATCCAGCGTGCGATAGGTCCAGCTCTGGTCCGCGTTGCGGCAGGCAATGGCATCCGGTGTCGCGGCAACCTGCCGGGCGAACCGCGTTGGAAAGCTGTCATAAGGCGCGATATCCCGCGCCGCCGCGTTCCACTCATTCAGCCGTGTCATCATATCGCCCGACGCGACCGGCAAGCAGCCCACCAGCGTGTCCGGGTCCTGCAAAGCCGCCTCCAGAAGCGTTACATAGCTGTCCGAAAAACCGGCTATAGTTTCGGCATCAAACAGGTTGGCGGCGTAACCGAAGTCCAGCGTCAGGCCCGCCGCATCCGGTTGCGCATGGACTTCCAGTTCGAAATTTACGGTGTTGCGTTGCACCAGGTGTGGGCGCGCCACGCATCCAGGAATGGTGAGCCGGTCCGCCTCGGGTTCGCCAAGGGTAAACAGGATCTGCAACAGTGGCGGGAAGGCCTGGTCACGCTGCGCTGACACCGTGTTGATGATCCGGTCGAGTGGCACATCCTGATGCGCCAGATCATTCTTCAGCCCGGCATCTGCTTGTTTGACAA
Organism: uncultured Paracoccaceae bacterium; assembly: GCA_947503925.1. Lineage (GTDB taxonomy): Bacteria > Pseudomonadota > Alphaproteobacteria > Rhodobacterales > Rhodobacteraceae > Yoonia. The sequence continues at coordinate 61,945 of CANNFQ010000014.1, forward strand.
AGCGATCAAATCCCAGCTTTGGGTCGATATCCGTCTTCACCGGCAGCGTATTGACAAAAAGGCCGATGATCCTGTCAAAGGCCGGCTTGTCACGCCCGGATACCGGCGTGCCGATCACAGCGTGATCGCGCCCACTCCAGCGGGCGACAACGACGGCCAGAACCGCATGCAACAAAGAAAACCGGGTCACGCCCTGCTGACGGCTAAAATCATCCAACCGGGCCAGCGTGGCAGCGTTGATGCGCGCGGTCATGCTCTGCGCGTGATATGGGTCGTTGGGACGACGGGGCCGGTCAGCAGGCAGCGCATTTAGCATCTCCACACCTGACAGTCGTTCTTGCCAATAGGCGGACCCGATCGCGTCTTTATCATGCTGCCAACGGGCGATATCGGCTATCTGGTAAGGCGGCTGCGCCACATCCTTGCCCGCCATCGCTGCCGATAACTCATCTAGGAACAGGTGGTAGGACCAGCCGTCGAACGCGATGTGATGAAATACCAGCGACAGGCGCGCACGGTCAGCGCCCCGGGTGATCAGGGTCGCCCGCAGCGGTAACTCCGCTGCCAGATCAAACGGCGCCGCAGACAGATCCGCCACATCAGCATCGGCAGCAGCGTCATCATCGGCCGCGATCCGACTGAGGCAGAACGCATCAGCCGCACCCGGCACCTGGACGATATCCTCGCCTGCGCGCCGGTAGGTGGATCGCAATACTGCATGACGTTGCACAATCGCCCGCAACGCATGTTCCAGCTGGTCCGGGTCAATTGATCCCTCAAGATCAAAGCTAAAGGCCATGTTGTAGTGGCTCGCCCCTCTGTCAGCCGCCTGCAGGAAGTACATGCGCTGTTGGCCGGGGGTCAGCGGCGCGGGGCAATCATCCAGTGTTGGATCACGATCCGGCAAAGTTTGCTGCCGGCCCGCCAGAAATGCGATTAACTCTGCTTTGTTGGCCTTCAGTTGCGCTTTCAGCTCATTCGATAGCGGCACGCCACGAGCCTGAAACTTCAACGCGTCACCCTCCAGATACAGTGTGACGCCCTGTGCACGGGCTTCCTCGATCAAGGAAATGACGCTCACAACTCGCCCTCTTCCACCACATTCGTCGAAACCGGTTGCGGCGCGGCAAGCCTGACCAGCGTATCGATTAGACGCGCCAGATCCCGCACCGTGTAATTGTCAAAGAAATCCTCAAGCTTCAGCGCCACACCATATTCCGCCGACAACCGGCTGAGGATCTTGATCGCCAGCAGCGAATGCCCGCCAATAGAAAAGAAACTGTCGGTGGCTGAAATGTCGCCCCGTTCCAGAAAGGTCGACCAAATCGCGGCCACCTGTATTTCTGTTGCACTTTCGGGGGCAGTTTGACCTGCTGATACCGCCACAAGCCCCGGTAAGTCGACCCGATCGACCTTGCCCTGCGCGGTGAGGGAGAACGCATCGCGCACCAGAACCGCATTCGGGCGCATGAAAGGCGGCAGGGCCTTGCGCAGAGCGCCAGTCAATTGCCGCCCCAACCGCTGCGGCTTCAGCTCACCCGCCGCGATCAGCGCCTGCATCTCGCCCGTGGGAACGACATAGCCCAGCAACTGCCCGCCCTTCACGGCGGCAGCGGCCTGCGACACGCGCGCGTCAGCCATCAGCAGACGGGTGAGTTCGTTGAGGTTCACTCGGAAGCCCCGGATCTTCACCTCGTCATCGCGCCGACCCAAAAACAGCAACTGACCATCCAATGACCAGCGCGCGAAATCGCCCGTCCAGTAATAGCGTTCTGTCGGATCCAACCCAAAATGGACGCCCGAGACGAACCGCTCTGCCGTCAGTTCCGTTTGGCCAAGATACCCTTTGGCAACCCCCGCACCACCGATCACCAACTCGCCTTCGACCCCGGCAGGGCATAGCCTGCCGACAGCGTCGACGACCAGTGCGGTGACATTCGGAACCGGACGCCCGATGGGTGGCGCGTCCGGATGATCTTCGGTCAGTTCAAAACAGACCGCATCCACGGTCGTTTCAGTCGGCCCGTACATGTTGAACAGGCGCAAGCCGGGCACCTTTGGCCGGGCGACAGGGCCCAGCCGATCACCGCCGGTCAGCAGGGTCCGCAGGCTACCGGGCCAGTTCACAGGATGTCCCTGTGCGGCCTCGAACAGGCCTGTGGACAGGCAGGCATGGGTGATTCCGTGATCCCGCAGCGTGCTTTCCAATTGGCCCAGATCATTGCGCCGATCATCATCGATGCTGACAACACGGCCGCCGGCCAGCAGCACGGGCCAGACCTCTGCGATATGCGCGTCAAAAGCGGGATGGGCGATGCTGGCACCAACTGTCATGGGCGACAGGTCGAACAGTGACCGGTGTATGTGGCACAGATTCAGCAGGCTTGCATGGGTCACTTCCACGCCTTTTGGCAGCCCGGTCGACCCGGAAGTGAACACAATATAAGCGCGGTCAGGGTCGCAGGCAGCGTCTGCATTCCCCGGCACCGGTTGCAGATCCAGATCAGATCTGAGGATCAGCACCGGGCATGCCACCTCCAGCAGATAGGCCCGTCGCTCCGCCGGCAATTCGCGGTCAAGCACAAGCGCCGTGCCACCCGCCATCCAGATCGCCAGATAACCGACGTTCAGCGCATTACCGCGCGGCAAATCCAGCGCGACGCAAGCCCCGGCCTGCAAACCGGCATCCGACATGTTTTGCGCCAGCGCGCTGGCCTGCTCGACCAGCGTCTCGTAGGTCAAATCGCCGGTGCCATCGGACAGGGCGATGGCGTCTGGCTGGATTTCGGCATGAGTTGCAATCTTGGAAACAAGCGGTGCTTCATCTATTTCGAGCCTTGGGCCACAGGCCCACTCCCGCAGAGTCGCGATCTGTTCGGCCGCCAGAACCGGAGCCTCCGCCACTGGGCGATCAAGGTTGGCGAAACCACCCAGAAACAACTGCCGGAAATTCTCAAGAAACAACTGAATCTCGGCTGCATCATAGATGTCGGATCGGTATTCCCATAAAAAATGCACTTCATCACCGCCACGGAACCGATCCCGGCGTGGAATGACCAGACAATCGAGGTCGAATTTTGACGTGGCCGACTCCACCGTCTCATCCTTGGTCCAGGTCAGCCCCTGTGGCGTGTCAGCGGTCAATGGTGTGTCGTGAAAACCCAGCAGCACATTGAAAAACGGGTTGCTGCCGCTGCGGGTAGGGTTCAACTCTTCCACAAGTTTAGCGAAGGGATAACGCTCGTTAGATTGCGCGTCCTGAACTGACTGCTGCACGGCGGTCAGATAGTCGCGCATTGCCTGACCGCCGTCCAATTTCTGACGCAGGACAACGGTGTTGACCATCATTCCCAGCACATCCTGACCGTTGGGCCAGCCGCGGTTGGCAAAGGCCGATCCGATGGTCAGATCGTCCTGACCGGAATGGCGCGACAGGCACAGAAAGAGGATGGCCGAAGTATATGCAAATGTCGTAATTCCCAGACTACGACAGCCCCCCACGATGTTTTCCCATTCGGCGGCAGAAAAGACCTGCCGCTCGGCGGCGCCCTCAAACCCGATCCGGGTGGACTTTTTGCCGAATAATGTCACTCCGTCAGGGCAATCCGCCAGTTGGTCGCACCAATAGGCCAGTTGGCGGTCGGCCTCTGACGAGGTCAGAAAATCTGCCTGCCGTTCCGCGAAATTCAGATATTGCGGTACGTTCCTTGGGTCATGGGCAAAATCATCATCGACCCGCGCCCGGTAGGACCGCACCAGATCATCGGTAAAGACATTGCCACCCCAGCCGTCATGAATGATGTGATGTTCCTGATGCAGCAGGACATGCAGATCGTCGGCAAAAGTGACCAGCGCAAACCGGGCCGGCGGACGTTTTGCCAAATCGGCAATATCGGGCAGTTGCTGTCGAAACGTGGCGGAAAGGACCTCATCGCGCTGCTCTGGCGCGACTGACCGGCGATCCAGCACCGGTAGGGTGAACTGCACCTCGGCCAGAACGCACTGATAGGGTCGACCATCGGTCTCGCCGAAGACTGTTCGATAGATCTCGTGACGGGCGAACACATCATTCAGCGCAGCCTCCATCAGAGTGGGGTCAAAGTCGCCGTGAAACCAGATCGAGGCCTCCGCCAGATAGGCCTTACTGGCGGGGTGGCTTTGATGGAGGAACCAGATGGCCTCTTGCTGCGGGGTTAGCGGATATTGCTGACCCGGCGTTGCGGCGGTGGCGGTGATCGGCGCTTCGCCTTCCACAGCAGCGGCAATCAGAGTACGAAGATGGCCCAGCGTCGGCTGCGCCTGAAATGCGGCCAGCGGGATCGTGACATGAAATTCCTCAGCCACTGCATGCAACAGGCGCAGCACTGCAATCGAATTGCCACCACTGGCAAAAAAGTTATTTGCCTCCTGTGGCGCACGCCCATCCGTCTGCTCTGAAAAGAGCGTTGCCAGACGATCACTGGCAACTTCGTCCTGCGTCAGCAAGGCCAGCAGTGCCTTCCGGTCGATCTTGTCATTGGCATTGATCGGCAGCATCGGCAACACTATGACATGGGCAGGTACATAGTAGTCAGGCAGGCCAGTCTTCACGTTGTGAAGAATGACAGTTGCCATCTGACCCGGGTCTGCATCGCTTGCTGCAAAAAGGTAAAGTCGCTTGTCCCCGTTACTGGCTTGTCGCACGAGTGAACAAACCTGAGTCACCTCCGGCGTCGCGGCGGCAACCCTGTCCAGCTGCGAAAGGTCAACGCGATTGCCCCGCACTTTCAGCTGCGCATCCTTGCGTCCGGCAAAAATAAGATGGCCACCCGAATCCCGTTGCGCCCAGTCGCCGGTTCGGAACCACCGCACCCCGTCCGTGTCAGTGTGAAAGGCGGCATTGCTGCGCACCGGATCGTCGTGGTAGCCCGGCGACACCTGATCGCCACCTACCCAGATTTCACCGTAATCGGCATCATGGTCGTTCTCGTCACAGACCCTTAGGGCGAGGCAATCCAGCACATCGCCAATCGACACTGGCGCATCCGGCGTGATCCTGGTCAGACTGGTGCAGACCGTGCATTCCGAAGGGCCGTATCCATTGAATGTGGGATAGCGGCCCGCCCAGTCGCGCAACACCTCTTCCGGACAAACATCGCCCGCGACAACAACCGCCTCCAGCGCATAATCATCGCGCAGCGGCAAGAGCGACATCAGGGCTGATGGCAGCACCACATGCGTGATCCCGTTGGCTGCGATATACTCGCCAAGTAACCTCGGGTCCTCTCGGTCGTGGTCGGGAACCACAAACAGCGTTGCGCCATTGGCCAAAGCAGCGATCCACTCGAATGTGGCGGAATCAAATGCGGGCGCGGCGAAATGCAGGACACGCGACCCTGCCGTTATGCCCAGACGCTTTGACACCGCATCGACCACACGCAGCATTGCATTGCGGGCGATCTGTACGCCTTTCGGGTGGCCGGTGGACCCGGACGTATAAAGTTGAAACTCGATGTCACCCTGGGCGGCGGCAGGTTGGCCCGCATCGGCATCCTGCGACATCGTTTCGAAGACCAGCGTTGCGGCAGCATTGTCGGCCAACGCGGCACATTTTGTCGCCGAGCCGATCAGCAGACCCCGCCCACCATCGCGCAGCAATGCCGTGTTATGTAATGTCGGATGCGCTGGGTCGAGCGGGATGCAGCATCGCCCTGCCATCAGTACCGCACAGAATGCCACCACCATCTGGGTAGAGCGGTTCAGGCAGACATAGACCGGCAAGTCCGGATCATCTGTCGCCGCGTCGATGCGTGCCTGCAATGCCGCCGCGGCGTTCCAGAAATCATCATAGCACAGTGCGGTCTGGCCATCGTCGACCGCCAGTGTTTGCATCTTGTCGGATACCTGTGCCGCGACACGTGCAACTGTCTCAAACATTTTCGTTCTCCCTACGTCCTGGCTTTATTTTTGTTGCCTGTGGCAATCGCCAGTTTGTTTCATGCTCCGGGTTCAGGCCGTGCAGGATCCTGCACGTCGCATTGCACGGCAGGTCATCGTTCTGCATCTGATATGGCAGGGCGGGGCAGAAGAATGAGGCTATTCCCCATCAATCCGGATGACGCCAACCGCCGCGCCGTTATGTGCATTGACCACCGCATCGTCAGTCATTGACGCTCGGGCAAACCCGCCTCCATATTGATCGCCGTTGCAAAAGATGCCCAGTACCGGTGCTGTATCAAACGCCACGAATTCACCCTGCGGCGACATCGCCACCAGTGTCACGGGCACGCCCGTGACACGTTGCTGAGCGACGTAGGCGGTTTCGCCCGATATTGCGGCATTCAGCAGGTCTGTCCAGGCCGCATCGGACATGGACCAGCCGCAATGCACATCCTGCCCACCATAGCCGTTTGCGGCCTTGAGTACGGTTTGCTGGCGCTGGCGCCGCGCCACTGCGTCACGTGTTTGGGACGAGACAGGCATGGTCCAGGGCAAAAGGCCATCGACAATTGCCGCGTCGGAGGTAGGTAACGCACCTTCGGCGCTGGCCTGTGACGCGAGGGCGAGCGTCGCCTTGTTCATCAGCAAATCGATCTGCACCGGGTTGACCGAGACGAAATCACCAGCAGACACGGCATCAAGATAGGCGACATAGCGGGATGGGTGCCGCAGGCACTCGCGCAGTGTGAACAGCTCGAAAACAGCAGACGGGGTGCTGTCACCGGTCAGTAAGGCGCTTGCCGGGACAATCGGCACATCCAGACCCGTCAGATGGCGCAGCGACCGGGCCGCGATCTGTGCGGAGATCGGGCTGCGGGCCAGTTCGTCGTCATCGTCGCAGACAACCAAGCCGGACCCCAGTTTGGGGGGCAGGCGTCGGGCCAGCGTTTCGAATGGTGCAGGATGCGGTGGTACAGTCAGGCCATCGGGCGCCGCGCGGTCATAAACTTGCTGCATCTGGCGGTCATCCTGCCCAGCGGTCGCCCCACCAACGTTCAGCTCAAGCACCCTCCAGCCCTGCGGCGTTGCAATGACGTCCCAGCGAGCAAACGGGTTTGTCGCTGGCAGTCCAGTCCGTTCCAGCACATCCGCTGCCGCGGCATGATAACCCAACTGACGCAATAGGCCGGTGCTGTCCCGGTCCCAGTATCTGCCAAGGACATCAATCATAATCTGCCCCAGCCGGTCCAGCCTTGCAGTCTGCTTGGCCATGACGGTCTGTGGCACCGTCACCGGTGACAACAACACATGCTCATCGGGGCCGATCAGATTATCTTTCAGACCGGCGTTGCGCAGGTCTTCGGCGACTTCATCCGCCTCCGCTTCTTCCATGAAGTAATCGGTCCAGCGAGTTTGCAGTTTATCCAGCACGACGATTTGGTCATCCAGTTCGGGAGGTGAGTTGACAGGATTTATGACTAATGAACTTCCGGTTGTGCAAGTGGCTTTTTCGAATGAATTCGGCGGCAAGCGTGGAGGCGACCTAACAATCGCTGACCGGATCGGGATGGGATAGATGTGTCACCTGTCTTCGAATGAAAAGAGGTTGCGTCAAGACGACACTGTGAATGCTGATGTCACACTGATTGTTGAAGGCTGTTTTCTTGACCCAAAATGGTGCCATGTCGGCGCGTCCCGAGATGAATGCTTTTGTCAGACCTATGATGTGTATGCGCCTTCGCCTGTTCCGCCTGCGGTCAACTGCGTTTGGCCAGCATATTGGCAATCAGCCTGAATGCGCCGGGCGTCAACTTCTCCATTTGATGATGCAGGATCAAGGATGTGTGTATGTGGCGGCCTTGGCCAATATCGGCGCATAGCAATGCGCCCCGTTGTGCTGTTTCATCCGGGTCGCTCATTTCAAGCAGCGGTGTGTAGGCGGCATCCCAGTCCCTCGCGAAATAGAGCCCGCGTTCCTTGTGCCAGCCATCCCAGTCTGCCGGCCCGATCTGATTGGGATGGTTCAGTATCGGATGATCGGGGGCAATATGTGTCACATGGGCGGTTTCATCTGTGATCCGCCAGCGCAGCGATGGCTGTCCGATTTCAAGCCTGTGTGGCGGTATCGTATCCGGATTCCAGTTATCCCATGGCCGGTGATACAGCGTCACCAGCGTGCCACCCTCGCGAATCCAAGCGTGAAGGCAGGGCATGGCCTCTGCCAGTCCGGGGCGGGATTTCATTGCGAAGATCCCGATTACTATCGTGTCCATTGCGGCCAGCGCGGCGTCGGTGAGTGTTGTGTCCGAAAAATCAGTGAGATTGACCCCAAGGCGCGCAAGCCAATGGCCCACCCGATCATTGCCGCCGCCGACATAACCCACTGCCACATCCGGCAATTGGGCATTCACGATACATATCCGCGTCACAGCCGGGCTGGCGAGGACCCGTGGCGCGATGTGATCCCGTCTGAGATGACGTACGCTATGCGCCGGTTTGTCTTGCAGGGTCAGCGTGGCGTTATAAATCCCCTCGACAGCATCGTCCGGCACGGTGACGACAAATCCGCTGTCAGCCTCCGACACCGTCCACCTATCGGGCACTTGCAAGGCGGGTTTTGCCGCAGCCGGTGATATAGCGTCGACCGCGATCATTACCTCACGGCGGCTGTCAGCGAGATTGATAACCTCGGCCATTGGCGACAGCGATGCAGATCGCGGTGCACTTACGACAGGCGGGACCTCAAATGGCTTGGCGACGATGCAATCAATGCCATGCACTGACAATTCGAGGTCAATGCAGGGCGCCTGTGGTTGTCCCGGCAGATAGATTGCGGGGTAGGGATCGCTTGTGGCGGCATCCGCGTCCAAAGTGATGGTGTCCCCATCCAGCACCCACCCTGATGGCAGATTTGGTGTCAGGCGCAGATCGCCGATATCTGTTGCCGCTTCCGATTGCCACCGTGTTTGATTGCCGGGATGCAACATGTCTTGTGACAGTACCGCCCGAGCATCGACCCCTGCAGCCAGATGGATGACCTGCGACAACTGCTGTTCCTTGCGGGAGAGCTTGTGTCCAATCACCGCCATACTGTCCGCCGGGCAGTTGGCCATGGCGTTTCGAAGCGCCTTCAAGGCGATGCAGGCTTGTCGTAAAACCTGCGATGCATCAGGAAATGCGGCTATGGCGGCGTCACATGCATCCTGCGCTGCCCCGACACCTGGGAGGTCCAGATCGCGCAGGTTTTGCGCCAAGCCGGATGTCAGCGCCAGATCCGGGCCGGGCAGATGGGACGTTACAAGATGAAGTGGGAAATCCCGCTCTTGCCCCATGGGCACCCAGCGCCCCATGCCTTGGGTGGCGTGCATGACGCGGCTTTGTTGTGCGATATGTTCATAGGTCCAGCCCGTCACCGGGTCGCGACCGGCTGCAGGGAATGTCAGCGTGGCAGGCGGCGGGGGCAGATCATCATCATAGGATTGCCCGGCCCCCGACCACGCTGGCAGATACATCTTTTTGACCTGCCAGGCCGGCAAAGTGCTGCCGTCAAAAGCGACATCCGCTGCGAACGTCATGACGTCATGCGCTGCCTCTGTCATTGCCCGGTGGTGACCATGTTGGCCGGGTACATCCAGAAAGGTGGGGCAAATGATATCGGGTTTTTCGGTGCGAATGATGTCGACGAACCGTGCCAATGTGCGGTTGCGCCCCCATTTCGCCAGCGTCTCTTTCCCCGATTTGGAGAAACCAAAATCGAATATCGTGTCATCGGGGCTGACCGATAACCAATACATCCGCAAATCCAGCCGGTCGCAGGCGGCTTCCATCTCGGCGGTGCGCAGCACGCCGAGCGCTTCGGTGGTTTCTGTGCCGATGTCGTTTTGTCCGCCTTCACCCCTTGTGGAACAGGCGTAAGAGACGTCGATCCCGTCGCGAAACCGCATGGCGGCAAGCATGGCTGATATCTCGTCATCCGGGTGTGCGCCTGTATTCATGAAGGATACGGTGGATTTGAGGGCCGTCAGCGCCTGCCAGAGCGCTGTGATCCGGGGCCGGTCGCGTTCGGCAGCAATACGGGCTTGGTCAGTGATGGGCATGTATCATGTCCTTTAATGCACATGCGACAGCGGTGCGGTCAGCGCGCGGTTGAGGATAAGGGCAGCAGCGCCCAGCGTCGCTGTCATCCGCCCGGACGCACCCAATATCAGGCGCGGATGCGGTGCGTGTGGCCGGTTTGACACCGACAGGTCCGGCAGGGGCGTGTGGGCGACGAAATGTTTCAATATGGCGTTGGGCATTGCCCCGCCCAAGACAACGGTTTGCGGATCAAACAGGTTTTCGACAATCGCAACTGCGTGTCCCAGTGCATCACATGCCGTGTCCAGCCATGCCATGAGTGCAGCATTTTTTTGTGCAAAAAGCCGGTCAAGCGCGTCGATGTCATGAACATCTAGCCCCGCATTCATCAAATGCCGCTGCACGGACAGCCGGCTAACCACATCTTCCAGTTTGGCATGTGGGCCGGGTACGGGAATGTGTCCGATCTCGCCCGCATTGCCATAAGCGCCCTGCACCAGCTGTCCATCATGGATCAGGCCAAGTCCCAGACCAGTCCCGAAATAGAGATAGGCGTATGACCGCATCTCTTGTGCTGTGCCGGTGATCCGTTCCGCCATTGCGGCGGCGTTGGCGTCATTGCTGAGCACAATCGGCAGATCCATGGCTTTCGAAAACAGGGCCGTGGCGTCAACCTCTTGCCAGCCTGTAAGATCGGTGCCCATTCCGGCGATGCCTGTCAGCCCAAAAGGGCCGGGCATGACGATACCCGCCCCCAACATGCGCCCGCGTGCCATTGGCACCTGATCCAGGGCGCGGGCATAGACGGCGGTAACTTGATCGAGGACGATTTCAGGGGCGGTGCCCGTGAGCGCGACCCGTTCTTTTGTGACAGCCTGACCAGTCAGATCAAGGAGTGCCGCGAAAACCGCGTCCGGACGCACCTCTACCCCCAAGGCGTAACCGCCTGTTGGATTAAGCGCATATTGGATCGCCGGCTGGCCGCGTCCGACGCTAAGCCGCCCCTTTTCAATGAGCATCCCGTCATCTGACAGTTCTGCAATGATATTGCTGACTGTTTGCGTGGTCAGTGCCAGGGTCCGCGCTATTTCTGCACGCCCGATGGTGCCTGCCAAATGGACCTGTCCCAATACTGCCTGCCGGTTGCGATGCCGGGACCGTTCGGCATTGCTGCCTTGTTGAAGCGGAATGGAAATCATAAAAACGGATTAACTCAATTGAATTGAATTATCAATCGAGTTGCGTTAACCCTTAACGCATAAGCCCGAAAACGGGCCACCACGCCACCATGGGAGAATGACGATGAAAGCACATTTGAAAGGTCTGGTCCTTGCCGGACTGACATCCTCTGCCGCACTTCTTGCAAGTGCCGCCAACGCAGTCGAGATTGAGTATTGGCAGTATTTTTTTGATGCCCGGGTTGAGGCGATGGAGACGCTGATCGAGAATTTTGAGGCGGCAAACCCCGACATCACCGTCACCATGACACATTTTCCCTATGCAGATTATCGCACCAAGGTTGCTGCGGCGATTCCGGCTGGCGAGGGGCCGGATGTGGTGCAGCTGTTTTACGGCTGGCTGAACGATTATGTTGAGGCTGAGTTGATCCAGCCGCTGCCTGCCGACACGTTCCCAGCAGTCCAGATTGACTCAGACTTCTTCCCAATGGTGCAGGCCATGAAGGATGGCGACAACTATTGGGCCCTGCCAACGGCTGTCCGGTCGCTTGCCTTGTTTTACAATGAACGGCTGTTTGAAGAGGCTGGGATAGATGGCCCGCCGGAAACGCTGGATGAATTGATGGAAACCGCCGCCGCCCTGACAAAGCTGGATGGTGCAGGCAACATTACGCAGGTTGGCATTACCGCAGGTATGACCGCGCAGGACCACCATTGGTGGCGTGAAGGTTTGGTGCGCCAGTTTGGTGGTGATCCCTATGCAGATGATTATCAGACAGTGAACTACAACACAGATGCTGGTGCTGCGGCTTTGGGTTTCTACACCGATATGTTCCTTGGCGATCCGCCCGTCACCGCCATTGGCTTTATGGATGAACCGCAAGCCGCGTTTAAGGCCGGTCGTGCGGGCATGCATATTGATGGGTCATTCCGCATTGGGTCGCTGAACGGGACGCGCGGCCTGAAATGGGGTGTCACGGAATTGCCCGCGAATGCTGATGGCACGCGGTCGAACTATTCCTCTTACTGGGTTAACGCGATTACCACGAAGGCCGAGGGCGAAAAATACGACGCATCCGTGAAGTTCATGCAATATATCACCTCTGACGAGGCGATGCAGATCTGGCTGGATACGGTTGGTGAATTGCCCGCAAAACCATCTGTCGGCCTGACCGAAGCGAACGCCAATGATGAAACATTCGGCCCGTTCATCCGCGGCCTTGCCTATGCCAACACAACGAAATTCGCCAATGAATCCGGTCAGCGTCAGCTGATGGTTGAAATGGTTGAGCGAATCCAGCTGGAAGGGATGGACCCTGCTGAAAGCTTGGCCATCGCGGCGGAGGCGGAGCAAAAGCTGCTCGACGAGTACTACGCCGAATAAATCACGACCCGCCGTCCCGGATCTCCCGCCGGGGCGGCTTTTTCTTCGTCAAGGGCGTGTGATGTACCGCAATCTGACAATCCGCCAGAAACAGATCGTCTGGGCCTGGGCCTTTCTGGCCATTCCGGTGCTGTTTTACACCATCATCCGGTTCTATCCGACCGGCAACGCTGTCCTGATCAGTTTCCAGAACTGGAATCTGCTGGGTGATCGGACTTGGGCGGGCATGGAGAATTACCAGAAGCTCTGGAACGATCCGGTATTCTGGAAAGTGTTCAAGAACACCTTTGTTTATCTGTTGCTGGGCACACCGATCAGCCTCGTGCTGTCGTTCGTCATCGCCTATCATCTGGACAAGCTGCGCTTCATGCATGGGTTCCTGCGCATGCTATATTTCCTGCCTTTCATGACATCAGCCGTGGCGATGGCCTGGGTCTGGCGCTGGTTTTATCAGGATGTGCCAATCGGGTTGTTCAACAACATCCTCGCCGGTTTCGGTATCCCGCAAGTCGCCTTCCTGCAATCCACCACCAACGCATTGCCTGCTGTGTTGGCCCCGGCGGTCTGGGCCGGTCTGGGGTTTCAGGTCATTATCTTCATGGCGGGTCTGCGGGCCATCCCGACAAGCTATTACGAGGCCGCCAAGATTGATGGTGTCGGCTGGTTTACCGTGTTGACGCAGATCACGATTCCGCTGCTGCGGCCCACCATTGTGTTTATCGTCGTCTTTTCGTCTATCGGATTTCTGCGCATTTTTGATCACGTGTTCAACATGACGACGAACAATCCCGGTGGTCCGCTGAATGCGACCAAGCCGTTGGTTTTGATGATCTATGACACGGCCTTTAACGGGTTTGACATGGGGTATGCTGCCGCACAAACGGTGGTGCTGTTCACCATCCTGCTGATTGTGTCGCTGATCCAGCTACGCCTGCTGCGGAGCACATGAGATGAGCGATATTGCCCCATCCGCCGATACCCTTTTGATGGCCAAGCCCGCGCCACGATCCCGTAACATGGGGCAGATTCTTCGCTGGCTCATCCTGTTCATCGGCGGCATCGCGATGATCATGCCAATCGCCTACATGATCTCGACCTCCTTGAAATGGCCGCATGAGGTTTACAACGTCAACCTCATCCCGGAAGAGCCGACGATTGAGAACTACACCTATGTGCTAGAGGACGGGCGGTTTTATTGGTGGTTCGTCAATTCCATCATCATCGCCACGATCACGACGATCTGTAACCTGCTATTTGACAGCCTTGTTGGCTACACATTGTGCAAGTTCCGGTTTCCGGGCCGTACCATCGTATTCATCGCGATCTTGTCCACGCTGATGATCCCGACCGAAATGCTGGTGATCCCGTGGTATTTGATGTCGCAAGCCTTTGGCTGGCTGGACACTTATTGGGGCATCATGTTCCCGGGGCTGATGACGGCATTTGGCACGTTCCTGATGAAACAGTTTTTTGAATCCGTGCCCGATGATTTCATTGAAGCCGCCCGTATCGACGGGCTGAATGAGTTGCAGATTTGGTGGACGGTGGCCATGCCGCTGGTGAAACCGGCGCTCGCCGCGCTTGCGATTTTCGTGTTCTTGGGAAACTGGACCGCGTTTCTGTGGCCACTGATCGTCACCAATTCCGTCGACATGTATACCATCCCCGTTGGCCTTTCGGGCTTTGGGGATGAGGCCGACGTGGCGTGGGAACTGATCATGACTGGGGCCGCCATAAGCACGATCCCGACCTTGATCGTGTTCTTGATCTTTCAACGCTTCATCATTCGCGGTGTGGTCATGGCGGGGTTGAAAGGATGACGGATAACAGTGTTTTTCCGGATCCGACCTATAAAGACACCGTGCTGGCGCCGCTTTTTGAAGGGGTCAAAACCCACTACGCGGCCCATATGGCCGCGATCAATCAGGCCCATCTGGTGATGTTGGTTGAAACTGGCATCCTGTCCCTTGCCGATGGCCAGAAGATCGCCCGCGCACTGGCGGATATTGATGCCGAAACCGACATCGCCGCCCTAACGTATACCGGCGAATACGAGGATTATTTTTTCTACGTCGAAGCTGAGCTGCGCCGCCGTTTGGGTGATCTGGGTGGTGCCTTGCATACCGCCCGGTCGCGTAACGATATGGACCATACCCTGTTCAAGATGGCGTTGCGCAGCCGTGCGGGGGCGATGCTGGCCCAGATTAATGCGCTAAGTATGGCCTTGATCGAAAAGGCCCGCGCGGAGCGGGATACATTGATTGTGGCCTATACTCATGGTCAACCCGCGCAGCCAACCACCTTCGGCCACTACCTTGGTGCGATGATCGAGGTTTTGGGCCGTGATGCTCTGCGTTTGTCGGCTGCTATCGACGACCTTGGCCATTGCCCGATGGGTGCAGCGGCAATCACGACAACCGGGTTTCCAATTGACCGCAGCCGCATTGCGGCATTACTCGGCTTCGACGGGCCCTTGGTCAATTCCTATGGCTGCATTGCCTCTGTTGATTATGTCACCGGGCTTTATTCTGCGATCAAGCTGGTGTTTCTGCATCTGGGCCGGGTGGTGCAGGATCTTGCCTTCTGGTCCAGCTTTGAGGTGGGTCAGCTTTATGTGCCCAACGCGCTTGTTCAGATCAGTTCGATCATGCCGCAAAAGCGTAATCCGGTGCCGATTGAGCATATGCGCCACCTCGCGTCTGTCACCTGCGGACGGTGTGACATGACTATCAATACAATGCACAACACACCGTTTACCGACATGAATGACAGTGAAGGCGAGGTGCAGCAGGCTGGCTATGCCGCGTTCGACAGTGGCGGGCGTGTGCTGGAGCTGTTGACCGCATTTTTGCCTGCCTGTTCCATCAATGCAGCCAATGTGCGGCGCAATACAGATACGGCCAGTATCACGATTACCGAACTGGCTGATTCGCTTGTCCGCGATGAAGGGCTCACATTTCGCCAAGCTCATGAAATCGCAGCTGCGGTCGCGCGGGACTTGAATGGCGCGCCGCTTTCAGACGGGTTTCAGGCATTTCAATCTGCATTCCGCACGGCCACAGACCGGGACACGGTGATGGATGAAGTGGCGTTTCGAACGGCAACAAGCCCGGAAACCTTCATCGGCCGTCGCGACCGTATCGGGGGCCCTGCACCGGCGGCGTTGGATGCGGCATTGGCCAGCTACCGACGCGATCTGGATGATCTTCGTGCCCGGGCGGACGGTCGTGTCACCCGCATTGTCACAGCGGGCGAAACACGCAGCACCGCATTTACCAAGTTACTGGAGACCTGATCTTGGCCAATCTCGCATTGCGATCCCTTACTAAATCATATGGCGCGACAGAGGTGCTGCACGGTATCTCGCTTGATGTCGCCGATGGGGAGTTTGTGGTTCTGGTCGGCCCATCGGGATGCGGGAAATCCACGACCTTGCGTATGATCGCAGGGCTGGAAGAAACGACGTCCGGGATCATCGAAATTGGCGGGCGCGAGGTGAATAACCTTGAACCCAAGGAACGCGATATCGCCATGGTGTTTCAGAATTACGCCATCTATCCGCATATGTCGGTGAAAAAGAATATCGCCTTTGGCTTGCGGTCATCCAAAATGCCCAAGGCAGACAAGGAAAAGCGCATTCAGGAGGTTGCGGGTATTCTGGATATGGTTGATCTGCTGGATCGCAAACCAAGTCAGTTGTCAGGGGGGCAACGCCAGCGGGTCGCGATTGGCCGCGCGATGGTGCGTGATCCTGCGGTGTTTTTATTCGACGAACCGCTGTCGAACCTAGATGCGCAGCTGCGCACCCAGATGCGGTTGGAAATCAAGAAGCTGCACCAGCGCGTCGGCAATACGATCATCTTTGTGACCCATGATCAGGTTGAAGCTATGACAATGGCAGACCGTATCGTCATCATGAAAGATGGCCATATTCAGCAGGTCGGCACACCGGAGGAGGTGTTTCACAGCCCCGCGAACACGTTTGTGGCGCGGTTTATCGGGGCGCCGTCGATGAACTTGCTTGACGGGCGTTTGAACGGTACGCAGGTCACCCTTGATGCGGGCAATACAGTCGATGTGCCGGAAGTGCCGGGTAGTGGCGATCAGGCAGTGTTACTGGGTGTGCGCCCCGATGATTTGCACCCGGACAGCACCAATCCAATTATCACCGGAACGGTCACGTTGCGTGAACCCCTGGGGGCGGAGACACTGATTTATGTTGAGACACCATCGGGTGAAATCATCGCGAAGGCCGATGGCCGCACCCCCCCACAGGTAGGCGCCACTGTCCAGTTGGGTGCTGATCCCGAAAACCTGCATATCTTTGATTCTGTCAACGGGGACGCGTTGTCGTGAAGAAACCCGTTCTCTGTGCCGGTCGGCTGTATTGCGATCTGGTTTTTACAGATGTACCGCGTATGCCCACGCTGGGCACTGAAGTCTTTGCGCCCGGTGTATCGCTGCATGCGGGTGGAGGTGCCTTTATCACCGGCGCAACGCTGGCATCGCTGGGCCATGAGGTGTCACAGTTTTCAACCCTGCCCGCACCGCCATTTGAAACAATCGTTTTGGCCGATATGGCAACGCATGGTGTTGGTGCTACGCAGTGCAAACCATCAGAAAGCGGCGTTGATCCGCAAATCACCGTTGCCATGTCCAACAATGGCGACCGCGCATTCCTGACCCGCACCGATGGCTCCGCCATACCCGATTTGCAATCCGTCAGCTTTTCCGACTACGCGCATTTGCATATTGGTGAAATGCGTACGTTACAGGATATGCCCGAGCTGCTGACCGCTGCGCGTAGTGCCGGGCTGACGATATCGCTCGATTGTGGCTGGCAGGATGCGTATGACCCGGATCTGGCAGCACTGATTGCCGCTGTTGACGTCTTTCTGCCGAATGAGGCGGAGGCGACGGCGTTGTTGCGTAGCGGGACGCCAGAAATTTGCGCGCCCCTGACTGTCGTCAAACATGGGAAAACGGGTGCACGGGCACGGGCTGCCACCGATGCAAACTGGACCAATGGCAAAACCTTCCCTGTTAACGCAATCGATGCGACGGGCGCGGGCGATGCGTTTAACGCAGGCTTTCTGTCGTCATGGCTGGATGGCGCCCCGCTGGATCAGTGCCTGGCGGAGGGAAATGCCTGCGGATCGGCGTCAGTTCTCGCGGTTGGCGGGACTGGCTTTCTTAAGGCCCGCCCATAGCCAGATCAGCCGTGTGATTTCTTGAACGCTTCCTGCGCGTCGGCGCTGGCATCGACCTGGTATTTGGCCTTCCATTCGGAAAACGGCATGCCGTAAAAGGCTTCGCGCCCTTCGTCCTTGCTCATTTCTATGCCGCGTTCATTGGCGGCTTCCTGATACCAGCGTGACAGGCAATTGCGGCAGAACCCGGCGAGGTTCATCATGTCGATATTCTGCGCATCCGTGCGATCTTCCATCAGGTGTTTTTGCAGACGCCGAAACGCGGCGGCTTCGACTTCGATACGTGTTTGGTCGTCCATCTTGTTCTCCTTACAGGCCTGTCGCGGCCAGTGTTTCTTTCAATATAGGTGCCAGACGCGTCGCCCAAAGGGTTTGGCCTGCTTCATCAGCGATCAAATCCTGTCGCAGTTCCAGTAACAGATTGGGTCGCCCATGCTGAAGCGCGTGGCGGTCAACGGCATCGCCGGGCAGGTGGCCTGCATAGGGTTGATTGTCACCCACGCACCAACCTTGCGCCCGGCATGCCGCCAGAAAGGGCAGCGCGAGCCTGTCATCATCCGCATAAAGGATGCCAACTTCCCAAGGTCTGGGTGTCCGTCCCAGCAGCCGTGGTGTGAAGCTGTGCACGGCACAGATGACCGGCCTCTTGATGTTATTGGCCAGTGCGGCATAGGCAGCGTGATAGGGGCGATAAAGCTTGGCGAGTCGGGTTTCGATCTCGGCCGCATCGGCGTTTTTGTTCCCCGGTATGATCGTTCCATCATAAAGCCGCATCATAATGGTTGGGTCGTCTTCCCCTCTGTTTGGGTCAACCACCAACCGAGAAAAACCTGACAAGATTGCGGGACTGTCCAGTAGTGCCGCAAGTTTTCGGGTGACGCTGGCAGCACCAATATCATAGGCGATATGACGTTCCATATCGCCCGAGCTGAGCCCTAGATCGCCCCCATGCACCCAAGGAGGGACATAGTTTGTTGCATGGTCGCAGGCCACCAGCCAGCGGCCGGGTCGATCCTGGCCTTCGATCATAAACACCTTATCAGTCATCTTGCCTGCCATTCCTCTGACACAGCATCTTGGTTAGGGTCTGCCTGCATTCACCACACCGGTTTCAGTCAAAATTGTTCAGTTTCAGGAAAGAGAGCGCAGGACTAATGGGTTAATTCAAGCTCTTTTGACGCGGAACTCGGCAATTTTGGTGAAATCCCTGCTGGCCGCGGCAGATTTTACCACTGCCTGCGCCAATTTACCCGTCCGATGAACAACATCGCTGTGGTCAAGTCGGTTTGTCAGCGGCAAAAACTTTCTTAGGCCGGTCGGGGGTCGGGGGTCGGGAATACAAACAGACCCTAGTTGTTCCCGGAATGGAATTGCGCAATAAGGGCGCAGAGCCCGCCGTTACCGCTAACGGTGCTACCGCATGAAGGACAGATGCATGAGACGCCACCGCAATGTGAAAATTGTCGCAACACTTGGCCCAGCTTCAAATGATTACGAGATGATCCGTGCCCTGCACGAGGCCGGGGCCGACGTTTTTCGCCTGAACATGTCGCATGGCGATCACGCCGAGATTAAAGCGCGACACGAGATTATCCGTCGGGTTGAGAAAGACCTCGATAGTCCAATTGCGATTTTGGCTGACCTGCAAGGTCCCAAGCTGCGCGTCGGCGTTTTTGCAAATGGCGAGGAAGAACTGGTCGAAGGGGCGGCATTCCGGCTGGACCTGGATGATGCCGAAGGTGATCAGCATCGGGTGAAACTGCCGCATAAGGAAATCTTTGACGCGTTGGAGCCAGGCGCACATCTGCTGGTCAATGACGGAAAGATCAAACTGAAGGTCAAGGAGTGCGGTGCCGATTTCGCCGATTGCGAGGTTATCGTTGGCGGCACAATTTCAAACCGCAAAGGTGTGAATGTCCCTGACGTCACGCTGCCGCTGGCTGCATTGTCACCCAAGGATCGCAAGGATTTGGAATTTGTCTGCGAGCTGGGGGTCGATTGGCTCGCGCTTTCCTTCGTGCAGCGCGCCGCCGATGTTGAAGATGCCCGCAAATTGGCCAAAGGGCGCGCCGCCATTCTTTCAAAGATCGAAAAACCCAACGCGGTGAAATCATTCGATAGTATTCTGGCCGCCAGCGACGGGATCATGGTGGCCCGCGGTGATCTGGGCGTTGAATTGCCTGTGCAGAACGTGCCGCCGATCCAGAAACAGCTGGTGCGCAAGTGCCGGGCAGCCGCCAAGCCGGTGATTGTGGCCACGCAGATGCTGGAATCGATGATTGAATCCCCGATGCCGACCCGTGCCGAGGTGTCTGACGTTGCCACTGCGATCTATGAAGGTGCTGACGCCATCATGTTGTCAGCGGAGTCGGCAGCTGGGTCTTATCCGATTGAGGCCGTCACGACGATGAGCAATGTCGCGGGCGAGGTCGAGGCCGACCCCAATTATACCGAGATTATCGAAGCCTCCCGGAAAGCCGAGGGGATCACAGTTGCCGACGGTATCGTTTCGGCCGCACGCGAGATTGCTGAGACCACGGATGTGAAGGCGATCTGCTGTTTCTCGCAATCAGGAACAACCGCGTTACTGGTGTCGCGCGAACGGCCTCGGGTGCCGATCATCGCGCTGACAAGTTATATCGGGACCGCGCGCCGCTTGTGCCTTTCATGGGGGACCAACTGCGTTGTGACGGGCGAGGTGAACCGGTTTAAGGAAGCCGTCATTGCCGCCGTGCGTGCCGCGATTTCACAGGAGCTGGCGACCGAAAGAGATATGGTCGTGGTGACGGCAGGCGTGCCGTTCAACACGCCTGGGTCAACCAATATTCTGCGTGTCGCGCCTTGCGCGGAACGTTTGATCTACGCCTCTGATCCGGAGTAGCGTGCGATCAAGCAGCAGGAAAGGCGCCGCCTCATGGATCTTGATCTGGTCTTTGTCATTGGGCTGATACTTGCGGCCTTTTCGATCCCAGCCTTGGTCAACGCGTTTTCGGACCGTCGTTGGCCAAGAGGGTCGGCGGTTGCGTTGATCATCGGGCTTGGTGCGGTGATCTATGTCGCCCGACAAGAACCGGAGCTTTACACGCTGGATCGGGTGGATGACGTGTTCGTCAGCGTGGTGGCGCGCTACATCAATTAATGCCTTGCACGTATGGGGGATGCGGCCTATACGGCGCACTTCAAGCTGCGCGTCCGGCCGATATGGCATGCCGAGTCGCGTATTTCGACCGAACCAAAAGATGGAGACGGAAATGCCGAAGATGAAGACCAAATCGAGCTGCAAGAAGCGGTTCAAAGTGACGGCCTCTGGCCGTGTTGTGGCGGCCCAGGCGGGCAAACGCCACGGCATGATCAAGCGCACCAACAAATTCTTGCGGAATGCACGTGGTACGACAACCCTGTCCAAGGCTGATGAAGGTATCATCAAGCCAATGATGCCATACGCGCGCTAAGGAGAATTTGATATGCGAGTTAAAGGTGGAACCGTCACGCATCGTCGTCACAAGAAAGTTCTCGACGCTGCCAAAGGATATTACGATCGCCGCTCCAAGACCTTCAAGGTCGCCAAGCAGGCCGTCGACAAAGCCAACCAATATGCGACACGCGACCGTCATAACCGCAAGCGCAACTTTCGTGCGCTGTGGATTCAGCGGATCAACGCAGGTGTCCGTTCGGTTGATGAAACACTGAACTATTCAAAGTTCATCAACGGCCTGAACTTGGCCGGGATCGAAGTGGACCGCAAGGTTCTGGCTGATCTGGCCGTGAACGAGCCTGATGCGTTCGCCACAATCGTGGGCAAGGCAAAGGATGCGCTGGCCGCTTAAGTCAGCTGCATGCACGAATACGGAAAGCCGCCCAGAAATGAGGCGGCTTTTTTTCTTGGCCTTTGCGGCCGGTGTGGTGTGGATGAACCTGCGATGCTGTATATCAAGCGGCCAGTTCTTCGTCTGATATTGATATAACCTGATCCCGCCCCGACTTCTTGGCGTCGTAAAGCGCGATATCCGCCCGCTTCAAAACATCATCAAATGAATGATCCGACGGCATGACCTGCGTGACCCCGAAACTGGCAGTAATGACCAGTTCCATCCCATGCACGGCAAAAGGCCGGTCACCAATGACGTCACACAAGCGCTGTGCGCGTTCAATCGCAGACGTGGGTGTCGGGTCGGGCATCAATAGCCCAAACTCCTCCCCACCCGTGCGGACAATCTTGTCGGTGGCACGCAACTGACCCTTGAGACGTTGCACAAAGGCACACAGGACCGCGTCGCCAACGTCATGTCCGTATGTGTCGTTTATCTGCTTGAAATAGTCGATATCCGTCGACATGAAGGAAAACGGGTGCGCGTTTGTGGTCCAGTTGGTCCATGCTTCCTCTGCCTGTTCGTATAGTTCATAGCGATTGCCCGCCCCGGTCAGCGGGTCAGTCCGCGCCATCGTGCTCAGGCTTTGCATCTGTTCGATCACCCGAAGTTGCATGGCAAGGCAGCGCGCCATAGCCTGTATCAACGCCAGCTCTGCAGCAGGTTCAGACATGGTTTCTTTGTAGCTTGCGGCAAGCGTGCCAAAACAATGCGCGCCGCTGATGATGGGAGCGAGAACGGCGGATCGCAAACCCAATTCGGCGACCACCTTGGCGTCGGGCAGATCAATCGATGTGACGTCATGCAAAAACAATGGTTCACCACGTTCGTAAACGGCGCCAACCGTGCTGTTTTGCAAGGGGTGGCTGGTGCTTTGGGGAGGATTCTTGGCGCCATCCATAGTGGTCACCATAAGCCATTCGTCATCAATGCGGAGCGTCACTGAACAGCGATCTGCATGGGTCAATCGCCCTGCCCAGACGGAGTAAACCTCAAACACGTCGCTGCGTGTCTTGCATCTGGTCAGTGCATCCAAAAACATGAGAGGCACAGTCAATGCGTCGCCCGCCCCCGATATTTCGAGCGTGCGCGTGTCTTCAAAGCATTGGGCAAGATGCGCGTCCTGAACCATATGACGCCATACCACGCAGTGTGATAATGCGAGCTTAACGGCATATGATCGCGTTTACTTGCATGGCTGTGCTGACCGGGTTAGCAGGACAACAGATGACAAAGGGCTGAACCATGGACGACCTGAAACAGAAATACCTTGCTCTGATCGCCGATGCCGCTGATGAGGTGGCCATCGAGGACCTGCGCGTGCAAGCCGTTGGTAAAAAAGGCGAGGTCAGCCTGAAGATGCGCGAGTTGGGCAAAATGACACCCGATGAACGGCAGGTTGCGGGCCCCGCGCTGAATGCGCTGAAGGACGAGATTAATTCTGCGTTGTTGGCCAAGAAATCAGCGCTTGCTGATGCTGCTTTGGATGCCCGTTTGCGGGAAGAATGGCTGGATGTGACATTGCCGTCGCGTGGCCGCAGGCAGGGCACGATCCACCCGATTTCCCAGGTCACCGAAGAGGTGACGGCGATTTTTGCCGATATGGGGTTTAGTGTGGCCGAAGGCCCGCAGATCGAAAGCGATTGGTACAATTTTGACGCGCTGAACATCCCCGGTCACCACCCTGCGCGGGCCGAGATGGACACGTTCTATACCCATCGGCGCGAAGGCGATAATCGTCCGCCGCATGTGCTGCGCACCCATACCAGCCCGGTGCAAATCCGGTCGATGGAGGCAATGGGCGCGCCGATCCGTATCATCTGCCCAGGCCGCGTCTATCGTGCCGATTACGACCAGACCCACACCCCGATGTTTCATCAGGTCGAGGGGCTGGCAATCGACAAGGATATCTCCATGGCGAACCTGAAATGGGTGCTGGAAGAGTTCGTGAAAAGCTACTTCGAAGTGGACAATGTCGATATCCGCTTCCGCGCATCCCACTTCCCGTTCACGGAACCATCTGCAGAGGTTGATATCCGCTGTTCATGGGAGGGCGGTACGCTGAAAGTGGGCGAAGGTGATGATTGGTTGGAAATCCTCGGTTCTGGCATGGTCCATCCCAAGGTGCTTAAAGCCGCAGGGGTTGATTCCGCCGCATGGCAAGGCTTTGCCTTTGGTATGGGGATTGACCGAATTGCCATGCTGAAATACGGCATCCCGGATTTGCGGGCGTTCTTTGATTCAGATTTGCGGTGGCTGCGGCATTACGGGTTTAGCGCGCTGGATCAGCCGACGCTGCATGGTGGGTTGAGTAGATAGAATTCTATCTGCGTTGGCTCACCAACTCCGGTTCATCTGCCACTTTCGTTGCCTCGCCGCTTAATATGCTGGAGAGGTCATCGGTATCAAAGCGCCGGTCAATGCGGAAAGAGTAGCTGCCGTCGTTCAGGAATGCCTGTATGACATGGTATCTGACCAACACGGGAACCTCCTTGCCCTTCCATTTTTCTTCGCTCAGACCTGATATCTCGACATTCAGGTTGCCCCTGCCTCTTATCGGAACGTTGAGGCTGCCTTCGGATGAAACGGCATTGCGGTAACCGATGACGGCCTCGTCCGCGCGGATTGTTGAGTAGATCAGCAGGTATCGTAACCCTGATCCAGCCTCTACTGCTTCGTCGAGGAACCATGAGAAGCCAAGATCTTCGCCATCTGCTTCACGCCGGTTAATCTCTTTCGACAGGTCGTTGAACGTGCGTGTGTAGCTTTCGTCAAACGCGTTCACGAGCTTGATGTAGCTGTGGGTCGAAATTTCATTCTCAATCCGTGCTTGCGCACCCACATCGATATCCGCGCCGACAACGATGCCGCGTACGCCTCTAGCGGTTTGTTCTTCGAAAATGGCACCCCTTGTGCGGTTACTCAGTTCTACTGAGCCGAGTTCCGAAATCTTCCCATCAGACGTGTCCAACAGGTACAAGGCCCCTAAGTTCCGTAACCCAGAATTTAGGTAACCTTTGTCGGTTGATGCATGGCTGACATCAATTGGAATTGTTCGGCAACCAGCCAAAACAAGGGTGAGAATGAATTGCAGGCAAAATAGTCTAAACATGGAATCAAGCTCCAAATAAAAATAGGGTGCTGGAAAGAGGTTGAAAAATCAAGTCGTGGCACATGCTCCGGGTTAGTCGCGGGCGTTGGCGGGCACATGATCTTGCCTTTGATCCGCTAACGCAAATGTCACGTGACTTGGCGCGATTGGCGGGTAGTAATCGCGACATGATCCGTTTTGTCTTTGCCCTTATGGCTTTTTATGCCGCGCCTGCCCTTGCTCAGGAAACCAACCCCGACTCTATCCTTCCCGGCAGTCCATGCCATGGGCAAATGCCCTGCGAATTGGGTGACCGGACCTATCATGTGAAAGAGCCAGATGGCTGGGATGGGGTCACCCCATTGCCCGTCATGCTGCATTTCCATGGCTGGGCGCGGACCGGGGCGGTGCCGGTTTATCATGGGCGTATTTCGGGTGCGACCCGCCGTCGCGGTGTTTTGCTTCTTGCTCCGACAGGTATCAGAAAAACCTGGGATTTCTGGTCCGGCGACCTGCGGGATGTGGAATTCGGGCAGGCAGTGTTGGAGGATGCGGCCAAACGCTACCCCATTGATCGCAGTCGGATTTACGTGTC
The DNA here is from genome assembly GCA_947503925.1 of uncultured Paracoccaceae bacterium. Taxonomy (GTDB): domain Bacteria; phylum Pseudomonadota; class Alphaproteobacteria; order Rhodobacterales; family Rhodobacteraceae; genus Yoonia. Next base: position 87,268 of record CANNFQ010000014.1, read on the forward strand.
TGGCTATTCCTTTGGGTCGGCCATGGCGTGGCGTTATGTCTGCGCCAATGGCGATGATGTCGCCGCACTGATCGCCGTGGCGGGCACGCTGGACCAGAATGAAAGCTGCGACCAAGGCCCGGCAGAAGTGCGTCATGTTCACGGGCTGCGCGATAATGTCATGGATTTTCCTATAGGGCCGGGCGGGGATGTCTTGTTTCCAGTGGCGCTGTGGCGTCGGCAGTTTCGCTGTGATGACCATGACAGATTCGGCGACTGGTCAGTCACCAATAATGATCTGTTCACGCGCCATGTCTGGCAAGATTGCGCGACAGGAAGAAAGGTGATGCTTGATCTACATGCACGCGGCCATTTCATTCCAAGAGGCTGGATCGGCCGACAACTGGACGAACTTTTGGGGTTGGCACCGCATTATCCTTGACCTGCCGAAAATTTCGGTTGGCGATCCCGAAAATGACGAGGGAAACGCAGCGTTTCGTCTAAATTGTGCTGGAGTGTTTGTTACAATCTTGCCGGAATGCTATAGTGCCCCATATTTAGCCATATTTCGTGCGTGGTGGAGCAGATGTCATTTTTCCGATCAGCCCTAATGGGCCTTTGTTTTACGTGTTGTGCGGCAGCCTCTGCATTGGCATGCAATCCGACCTATGTCGTCAAACCGGGCGACACTCTATCGGGCATCGCAAGGGCCGAACTGGGGTCATATTTTCAATTTCAGAACATATTCGAGATCAATCGTGCCGTAATTGGCCCTGATCCGAACCGCATCCACGTTGGTATGGAATTTGTGTTGCCCTGCGGCGTGTCAGCCGCAAACCCTGTCAACTGGGCCGTGCTGCCCTCTGCACAGGCCATCGCGACGTTGCAGAATGTGACCGACATCCAGATCCTTGATATACGAAGCGAAAAGGCCATCGCGGAAGGCGTGATCCCAGGCACGATTTCAGTTCCGTATTCGATCTGGCGAGGCCCGCGCGGCAATCGCAGCGCAGTTCCGTCTGATGAAGAATTATCGCAGATTATCGGTGACGCCGGGCTGCACCGCGACAAGCCGTTGGTCATTATTCACACCAAGTCGACGGTGATGGATAAAGGGCGTGCCGCCCTGGTCTATTGGATGCTGAAATCAACCGGTTTTGACACACTTGCCATCCTGCAGGACGGGTATGACGGGTGGACCGTGGCCGGTTTACCTGTCGCAGCGGTGCCGGATGTCCCTGAACCCTACGAGGCTGAGCTGCTGTTTTCCCCGGCCTGGCGTGCGGATAAGGTTGATGTTTACGGTGTTGCCACGTCACAGATCGCGGGTTTCCTGCTGGATGCGCGCCCCGCCAGGATGTTTTCCAAGATCGATAATGCTGGCAATCCTGTCCCGACCACTTTGCCCCGCGCCCAAAGCGCTCCGGTCCTGTCATTGATGGATAGTTTTGGCCCCGATGTGCCGATTGAGACGGGGGTTGCAGCGGTGACCGCACATCTGGAAAGCCATAATGCCGATTGGCGCAGCGGCGATGTTGTTATGTTTTGTCAGACGGGCGAGCTGAGCGCGTTGAGCTGGTTTTACGCTTCTGAATTGGCGGGGATGGAGAACATCTTGCTCTATCCCGAATCGGTGGCAGGCTGGGCCAATGATGGTGGCAAACTCTTCGCAGGCGAGGTGGAGTAGCGTCTTTCACCTGTCGGTCTGATGCGCTATGAACGCGCGAACCTCAGACCGACGGAACCAGACGCATGAAATTCACCCTTTCCTGGCTGAAACACCATCTTGAAACGGATGCTTCCGTTGCGGAGATTGCCGAAACTCTGACCGACCTTGGGCTTGAGGTCGAAGGTATCGAAAACCCCTTGGATCGCCTGTCCGATTTTATGATCGGTAAGGTTGTTTCGGCGGAAAAGCACCCCGATGCCGACAAGCTGAAGGTTTGCCAGGTCGACACTGTGGATGGTCCGACCCAGATCATTTGTGGTGCGCCAAATGCGCGCGAAGGGATCACCGTGGTGATCGCGTCGCCGGGCACATATGTCCCTGGCATTGATACGACAATCGGTATCGGCAAAATCCGTGGCATCGAAAGCTATGGCATGATGTGTTCAGAGCGCGAGATGGAGCTGTCAGACGAACATGATGGGATCATCGAGTTGCCCTCGGGCGAGGTGGGTGACCGATTTGTCGATTGGCTGGCGGTCAACGACCCATCCAAGGTTGATCCGGTGATTGAGATTGCGATTACCCCGAACCGGCCTGATGCGCTGGGCGTGCGCGGCATCGCGCGCGACCTTGCCGCCCGTGGCCTTGGCACGCTGAAAGCGGTTGACGTCACCCCGGTGCCTGCAAGCTTTACCGCTGATATGAATGTGTCCATTGATGATGATACAAGGGATGGATGCCCGGTTTTCTGTGGCCGTTTGATCAGGGGCGTCAAGAACGGCCCAAGTCCTGATTGGCTACAGGCGCAGCTGCGGGCCATTGGGTTGCGTCCGATCAGCTTTCTTGTCGATGTAACCAATTGGTTCACCTACGACCTGAACCGTCCTTTGCACGTCTTTGATGCCGACAAGGTGACAGGTAATCTGCGTGTGCATCGCGCCGTGGGGGGGGAAACCCTGATGGCGCTTGATGACAAGGAATATGCATTTCAGCCGGGGCAGATGGTGATTTCCGACGATCAGGGGCCGGAAAGCATTGCGGGCATCATGGGCGGGGCCGAAACGGGCTGTACTGACGAGACGGTGAATGTCTTTGTCGAAAGCGCCTATTGGGACCCGATCCAGATCGCCTATGCTGGACGCGCGCTCAAGATCAATTCTGACGCCCGCTATCGGTTTGAACGGGGCGTTGATCCGGCCTTTACCCCGGAAGGTCTGGAACATGCCGTGCGCATGATCGTCGATCATGCTGGTGGAGAAGCGTCCGAGCTGATCGTTGCGGGGGCCGTGCCTGACACATCCCGCGCTTACCGGCTGGATACGGATCGCTGTTCATCGCTGGTTGGTATGGATATTCCGGCCGCGACCCAGCATGCGTCACTGACAGCGCTTGGGTTCACCATGGAAGGTGACATGGCCCATGTCCCGTCATGGCGCCCCGATGTGCAGGGTGAGGCCGATCTGGTGGAAGAGGTGGCGCGCATCGCTTCCCTGACCAAACTGGAAGGCAAGCCATTGCCCAGCATCCAGCCCGGCGTGCCCAAGCCCATCCTGACTGTCAGCCAGATCAGGCAGCAAGCCGCGCGGCGGACAGCGGCGGCGCTGGGATATAATGAATGTGTCACCTACAGTTTTGTTGATGACACAGCAGCAAAACTGTTCGGCGGCGGCGATGATACGACCATGCTGGAGAACCCGATCTCCAGCGAGATGTCGCATATGCGGCCAAACCTTTTGCCCGGGTTGCTGCGTGCGGCAGCTCGCAATCAGGCGCGCGGTTTCATGGATATGGCCCTGTTCGAGGTGGGCGCAGGTTTCCATGGTGGCGAGCCGGGCGAGCAGCATAACCTGATCACAGGTGTTCTGATTGGTCGTACCGGGCCAAAGGATGTGCATGGCACGTCGCGGCCCGTCGACATTTTCGATGCCAAGGCTGATGCAGAGGCTGTTCTGGCCGCAATTGGTGCCCCGGCAAAGGTGCAGATCCTGCACGGTGCCTCTGATTGGTGGCACCCCGGTCGCCATGGCAAGATCTGCCTTGGCCCTAAGAAAGTGCTCAGTGTGTTTGGTGAGTTGCATCCCCGGGTGCTGGCCGCGCTTGATGTGAAGGGGCCTGCTGTTGGTTTCACGATTTGGCCGGATGAGGTGCCGCAGCGCAAGAACAAGTCAGCAGCCCGTGCCGCATTGGCGGCGACTGATTTGCAAGCCGTTGAACGGGACTTTGCCTTTGTCGTTGATGCGCAGGTTGAGGCGCTGACATTGGTGAACGCTGCTGCGGGGGCCGATAAGGCGCTGATCACCGATGTCCGTGTTTTTGACGAATTCATCGGCGGCAGTCTGGGTGAAGGCAAGAAATCCCTTGCTGTGACCGTCCGTTTGCAACCGACCGACAAGACGCTGAAAGACGCGGATATCGAAGCGGTCAGCGCCAAGATCGTTGAAAAGGTCACCAAAGCGACAGGCGGCAGCCTACGCGGCTAGCGCATCTGCCAGGATATCGAACACCAGCCTGATCTTCGGGCTGGTGTGAATCTCGCGATGTGTGGTGAGCCAGATTGGAAAGGTGATAGGTGCCAGTTGCGGCAGTATCCGCGTCACGCGCTTGTCGCTATCGGCAAAGCCCGCATACATCGGACAGACCCCAAGCCCGGCACATACCATTTCCCAGGCTACCAACCCGTTCTCGGATCTGACAGGGAAATTCTGCGCAGTGACCGGAATTTCAATCGCGTTCAAATAGGTAACGGTCTGGGTGACATCGCCGAAACTGACAAAGTCATGATCAGCCAGATCAGCTTTGGTGTGTGGTGCGCCCTTTTTGGCAATATATGATTGCGCGCCATAGAAATGCGCTTCGGCCTGATTGATCAGGCGGGTGACCAGATCGGGTTGTTCAGGCCGGACATGCCTGATGGCGATGTCCGCCTCGCGGCGCGTGAGGTCGCGAATATCATTTGCGGCCACGACGTCCACATGCAGACCCGGCGCGCGCATACGTAGTTGTTTTACAACGGCAGGCAGGACAGAGGCCGACAGGATATCGCTTGCGGTGATCCGCACCTCGCCTTCGATGGATTGCGATTGCCCGATGGCGGAAAGTGCGACCCGATCCGCCGCGTCGCCCATTTTGCGCACATGACGCAGCATTTCGCGACCGGCCTCAGTCAGTTCCAAACCGCGCCCAACCCGTTCGAAGAGCAAAAGGTCGAGCTCTACCTCCAGCGCGTTGATCTGACGCCCCAATGTCGGTTGCGTCAGGCCCAGATGACGCGCGGCGGCGGATAGCGACCCGTGTTCGGCGGTCGCTAGAAAGGAGCGCATACGATTCCAGTCAAATGGTGTATTCATGCAAATTAGCATATAAGCTGTACTAATTTCGTCAATTCCATGCGGTGGTGTATGGATGTATATCCGCAAGAAAGGATGACCCTTACGAAAAAGGATAACCCAATGACTGATCTTGCCGCTTTTTGGAACGATGCAGCGCCGAAATATGCCAAATCGCCTATCGCTGATCCTGCGGCTTATGAATACACGCTGGAACGGACCCGCAGTTACCTCAAGCAGGATGATCACGTGCTGGAACTTGGCTGCGGCACGGGCTCAACCGCGCTGCGCTTGGCACCGCACGTCAAACAGATCACCGCGATGGACCTGTCATCGGGCATGTTGACCATCGCGCAGGAAAAGACTGACAAGGCGGGCGTCAAGAACCTGCAGTTTGTTGAAAGCGGATCAGTGCCCGATACCGGCCATTATGACGTTGTTATGGGGTATAGTCTGTTTCATCTGGTCCCGGACATGGAGGCGCGATTTGCCCAGATCAACGCCCTGCTGCCAGAGGGCGGGTATTTCATTTCAAAAACGGTCTGTTTGGCAGATGCGGGGGACAGCATCGGGGGGCGTTTCAAATCCCTGATGATCCGGGTGATGATCCCGTTGATGCAATTAATCCGCAAAGCCCCTTATGTGCGCCGCTTTGCAGCGCGTGAGCTGGAAGCAGCAGTGATGCAGGCCGGGTTTGAGATTGTGGAAAGTGGCAACCATCCCAAGGGGCCACCACCCGCCCATTACATCGTCGCCCGCAAACGAAGAGCCTGATATTCTCCACCTGTAACGGGGGAATGATGACATGACGGAACAGACGATCCGGCCCGCCATTCAGGATGATGCAAGCGGTCTGACCGCTTGCATTGATGCGGCCTATGCGCCGTTTTTTGCGCGAGGGCTTGCGTTGCCGCCGGTTAGTGAGGGGATCGCTGGGGATATCGCCAACAACCACGTCTGGGTTGCAGAAAGCGATGGGCGGATTGTTGGCGGTGTTGTGCTGGTGCTGAACGACAGCGCGCATTTGGCAAATCTAGCGGTTCACCCGGATGCGGGTGGGCAGGGGGTCGGCCGCCGCTTGATCGATCAGGCCCATGAAGCTGCGTCAAACGCGGGCCATGATCGCCTGCAACTGGCAACGCATATCGATATGACCACAACGCAGGCATTTTATCGCAGGTTGGGGTGGCAAGAGACTGGGCAAGACGGCAATAAGGTTTACTTTGCCAAGGAACTGTAAAAGGAGCCGCATCATGACCCTGAAGATCTATCTTTCTGGCGAAATTCATACCGACTGGCGTGACCAGATCATTCAAGGGGCCGCAGGGATGGATGTGGCGTTCTCTGCCCCGGTCACTGATCATGATGCGTCCGATGATTGCGGTGTTGCAATCATGGGGGCAGAGCCGGACAAGTTCTGGCACGATAACAAGGGCGCGAACCTGAACGCCATCCGGACCCGGCACGGTATTCAGAATGCAGATGTTGTCGTTGTGCGCTTTGGCGAGAAGTACAAACAGTGGAATGCGGCCTTTGATGCCGGCTATGCAGCTGCCCTTGGCAAGTCATTGATTGTCATACACGGGCCTGAGCATCAGCACCCGTTGAAAGAGGTGGATGCTGCGGCCCTTGCGGTGGTGCAAGAGCCGCAGCAAGTGATTGATATCCTGTCCTATGTGCTAAACGGGACGTTGCCTGGGCGTTAGGGTTCCGGTCCTAGGACGGATCGGGAATGCGTTTCGCCTTTTCAACGGCGGGACGGGCAAAAAACCGCTCAACGTAAGCCGGCGCATTTTTCAGGTCGTTATACCCGACCGCATCCTTTGTGCCGTAGAATTCCAACGCATTCAACCAGGGTGCGATTGCCATGTCGGCGATTGAATAATCGCCTGCAATCCAGTCGCGTCCGGCAAGTTGTTTGTCGACAACCGCCAGCAATCTGATCGCTTCGTCGCGATATCTTTCTCTCGGGCGCGGGTCATCGATGTCTTTCCCGGCAAATTTGTAAAAGAACCCCATTTGCCCCAGCATGGGACCAAGCCCCCCCATTTGGAACATCAGCCATTGGGTGACATGGGCCTTATCTGCTGCATTTGCGCCAAAGAATTTCCCTGATTTTTCAGCAAGATAAAGTAGAATCGCACCGCTTTCGAAGATACCCAGCGGCCCGCCTGGCCCGTTCGGGTCAATGATCGCGGGGATCTTGTTATTGGGGTTCAGCGATAGAAATTCGGGGCTTTTGACGTCGCTGTCGGACAGGGTCACCAGATGGGGCTCATAGGGTAATCCCATTTCCTCCAGCGCGATGGAGACCTTTACCCCGTTGGGTGTTGGATAAGAATATAGCTGGATCACATCGGGGTCATTTGCAGGCCAACGCTGGGTGATCGGAAATGCGGAAAGATCAGTCATTTAGGCGGTCCTTATTATTCGCTGCGGTGCCGACAGACGTAAGGGGAAAATTGGTAAATAAAACCCGTGTTTCTGTGAATATGTTTCGGTATGTATATGCGCAGTTGCGCAGCGGGCCAAAGACCTGCGCGCTGGTTACAGTTTGTGGGGAAAAAATGATCCAAGAATTCAAAGACTTCATCGCCAAGGGCAATGTCATGGACATGGCTGTTGGTATTATTATCGGTGCAGCATTTACCGCGATTGTTACATCGCTGGTCGATGATCTGATCAATCCGATCATCGGCCTGTTTATGGGCGGTGTCGACTTCTCGGCCATGGGGATTGCGTTGGGCGAAGGCGAAGGGGCCGGCGTTTTTGCTTATGGTAACTTTATTATGGCGCTGATCAATTTCCTCATCATTGCTTGGGTCGTGTTCTTGCTGGTTAAGGCGGTGAATCGGGTGAAGGATGCCGCCGCCGAGGAAGAAGAACCCGCACCCGAAGAGCCCAAAGGCCCAACAGCAGAGGAGTTGCTGGCCGAAATTCGCGACTCGCTCAAGGCCCAGTCCTGATTTTCCGGTACCGGAATAAGCTCAAGAAAGCCCGCGCATCATGCGGGCTTTTTTCTTTCAGAAGGAGAAAACCATGAGGTATCTTGCTGCGTTTGGTGCTGTGTCGATAGTTGGGCTGCAAGCCTGCACCATGCCGACACCCGAGCCGGCCTATTCCCCGCCAGAGGCGTCTGGACTGGTCGCCGTTCGTCCCTATCCGATGGAAGGCGACGTTTGTCAGGTCATCGGTGAAAATGATTTGACGGTGGAGTATTTGGACGATGCGGCAGTATTGATCGGCTGCCCGGAAACCGAAATGGGTGCCATCGCGGATCGCGAGGCTGAGGGCGCTCAGAGGGTTGGACAGGTTGGCTCTTGGATCCTTTTGTCGCAACCTCTGCGGTAGGGTCAGAACCCATTAATTCCACATCGCTGGTTTGACAGATTTTTCGTGTGACCACTTGCCCGACGGGCGATTTGCACCGCAAATCTGCCGAGAGGGGGTATCCGCGCAGGAACTCTGGTTGAATTTCAAGCAGGTGCAATGCAGCTCATGCGGAAAACCCGCAAAAGCCGTTGGACGCCAAAACCACGTCATCTCAGCGGCGTGAGCCGTTTGCGCATAACCCGTCAAACGCGGCATGTTTCAAGCCCCTGTGATATTTCGCGGTTTTGGCGCCAGCGATGTGGTGTAAACCGGTCCTGACCCTAGCCTAACGGGTGTTATGCTTTCAGCGCCAGATTAGGTGACAATACGTCAATGCCCAAAGCTTTGCCCACAGCGTAGTAGGTCAACTGGCCTGCGTGAACGTTAAGCCCGTTCAGCAAGTGCGGGTCATCTTCACAAGCCTGTCGCCAGCCCTTGTCCGCTAGCGATAACATGAAGGGCATGGTGGCGTTGCCCAATGCGATGGTTGATGTCCGGGCGACAGCGCCGGGCATGTTGGCTACACAGTAATGCATGATCCCGTCCACATTATAAATCGGGTCCTGATGGGTTGTGGCCTTGGATGTTTCGAAGCAACCACCCTGATCAATCGCCACGTCGACAAGTGCCGCACCGGGTTTCAGTTCTGTCAGCTGCGCGCGCGAGATCAGTTTGGGCGCGGCGGCACCCGGGATCAGGACGGCGCCAATGATCATGTCGGCCTGCTGTGCCAATTCGATTGTATTGCCCGCAGAGGCGTAGCTGCTTTTGAACACATTGCCAAAGACATCATCGAGGTAGCGCAGGCGCGGCAGCGACCGGTCGAGCACGGTGACATCGGCCCCCATGCCGGCGGCAATTCTGGCCGCATGTGTGCCGACGACACCGCCGCCGATCACAACAACTCTTGCCGGGCCGACGCCTGGCACACCGCCCATCAGCACGCCGCGGCCGCCATTGGCCTTTTGCAGGGTCCAGGCCCCGACCTGTGGCGCAAGGCGCCCAGCCACTTCTGACATCGGTGCCAGCAAAGGAAGACCGCCGCGATCATCGGTCACGGTTTCATAGGCGATGCAAGTCGCGCCCGATGCCATCAGGTCCTTGGTTTGTTCAGGATCAGGGGCGAGGTGCAGATAGGTGAACAAAATCTGACCTTCGCGCAGCATTTTCCGTTCGACCGCCTGTGGTTCTTTCACTTTTACAACCATTTCGGCGGCCTCGAATACCTCGGCCGCAGTGCCGACGATGCTTGCGCCAGCGGCAATGTAGTCATCATCGGGAAAGCCTGCGCCGATACCTGCGCCAGTTTCCATTGTCACCTGATGACCGTGATTTATGGCCTCCTGAGCGGCATTGGGCGTCAGGCCGACGCGATATTCCTGCGGTTTGATTTCCTTGGGGCATCCGATGTGCATGATTGATCTCCTCCATCTCTTGTAGGGATCATCATGAGGAGCGCACGCAATGTCTTGGGCAATCCCCTTGGCTGATAGCGTTATCTATCGTAGGAATAAGCGTAGAATATGTGTTTTGCCGAAGGATCCTGCGCAGAGATGGAACTTGATAGTATTGACCGTCGAATCCTCGATGTTCTGCAAAAGAAAGGACGCATCTCAAATGCGGAGCTGTCCGAGATCGCCAACTTGTCTGCATCGGCCTGTCACAGGCGCGTTCAACGGTTGGAGAAAGAAGGCTTCATCCGCGATTATGTCGCCCTGCTGGACCCCCGAAAAATGGATCTGCCAACCACGGTATTTGTCGAAATCACGTTAAGCGGGCAAGCCGACGAAGTTCTGGATGCCTTTGAAAAGGCGGTGGCTCGGGTGCCGGATGTTCTGGAATGCCATTTGATGGCGGGAACGGCTGACTATCTGCTGAAAGTTGTTGCTGGCGATACCGAGGATTTTGCCCGCATCCATCGCCGTTATCTGGCGACCTTGCCGGGGGTTGCGCAGATGCAATCTTCCTTTGCCCTGCGGACGGTGCGGCAAACAACAGCGCTGCCAGTATAGAAGCCGTTGCGACCGATAGCTGCGCTGTCTAGGTCTGCTCGTTATCATCTGGGTGCAGGTCGTAAGGCTCAGCCAGGTTCCACACATGGCGTGGGATCATATTTTTCATCTTTGCCGGGTCCGCCCGACGCAGATGTAGGATCGTTTCAGTTGCTTTCATCTCGACCCGCGCGCGCGCAAATTCCAGGCCGCGGGGTCCGATCCTGGGCATCAGCCACCCCATGACCCCCCGCAGCCAATTGGGCATCCGGCGCAGCGGCAAACCGCCAGCTGCCAGCCGCGTATTTTCGACGAACCCTTTCACCGATCCTTGCCGTTTTCCGCGTGATCCGGGGCTGGCCAAAGCGACCTCGGCCCCCAGCCCGTCCAGGATCTCCTGACCGCGTGCGTTTCGGATGATCAACCATTGCTCACCCTCGCCAGCCATATAGCCGACGGTGATATCAGCCAGTCGATTGGTGTAATCCACGCATGTCCGACAGGTTAAAGGAAAGAAGTCCCGATCAAGGTCGCTGATCGGGAGTTTCAGAAAGGGGATCAAGCGTTTGCGTCCGTCCTCGAAGCGCAGTTCGACGTAATAGTCGGCCCGAAATTCCAGATATGTCACCGTGTCAGGCGCATCCGTCAGCAGAGCCAGAAATTCGTGGAAATTTTCGGTGGTGGTGTTGTCTGAGCAAGGGGTACCAATCACATAAATCCGTTCAAACCCCAGTTTGGTTTCCAGCGCGCGTAGAGCATATATCTGGCAAGGAATGCCGATGACCGCGATCCGGCGGTGCCCTGCCGCGCGGGCCGGTTCCAGCAAAGCAAGCAAGGGCGCGTATCCCATCCGCATGCCCTGCGCTTCGGCCATGTCGGCAGGGTTGGTGATAATCGCTGGTTGGGGTCGCCACCGGTCGCGACCGTCAGGCACCATGGTCAGTACGGCATCAATCGCTTTCGTATCAAGCAGGTTTTCAGCCAGCCTGGTTGTTAGCCCGGTCCATTGCGCGCCGGGGCGTGCGGGCTGCAATGCCGCCCGATGCATGGATTGCATGACGCCAAAGAACCGTTCGTCCCCTTGATCGTTGGCGTCGCGGCCATGCACTTGCGCCTCTAAAGTCGGATAGTCCGGCTTAATGAATTGGCAGGCCTTTCCGCAGGCACCCGGTTCCTTCATGCGTGACACACCACAATCGGTGCAAAGCCCGCGCGGTGCCGGATCAGCGAAAGAGGGGGTTTCGATCATGCCAGCACGTTAGCGGGTCATGTCCGAGAACCCAATCAGCATTTACTTGCGCCGGTCAGTCGCGTGGGGCAGCGGCGCGTTGTAACCGATCATTGATCGCAGCACCCAGCCCGTGATTGGGGATTGGTGACACAGCGATCCGGGCGGCCCCCATGGCATCAAGCTGGTGCAGGTAATCGAAAAGTCTGGCCGCCGCTTCTGTCAGATCGCCAGAGGGGGACAGATTCAACCGCGCGTCAACTGCCCCGAAACCCAGCATCACCTCATCCGGTTCAGCGATTTGGGCATTCAGGCGGATCGTTGCACTGGGTGCATAATGCGATGCCAGTTGGCCGGGGGCGACCGGCGTTGCAGGGTCGGCGGAGATCGCAAGTGGTTGGCTCAGGCATGCCGCAATCGCTTCTGCCGGGATGCCACCGGCGCGCAGCAAGGCAGGCGCGTCAACGCAGCTGATGATTGTTGATTCCAGGCCGACACCGCAAGGCCCCGCATCAACCAACCCTTCGATCCTATCTCCAAGCCCGGCCATAACATGGGCAGCGGTTGTCGGGCTGACCCGCCCCGACGGGTTGGCAGAGGGGGCTGCGATGGGGCCTCCAAATGCTGTCAGTAGCGCCTCGGCAACCGGATGATCAGGGACGCGGATCGCTAGCGTATCTAGCCCGGCTGTGACCAGTTTCGAAATGCCGACCCGGGGTTTCAGTGGCAGGACCAGGGTCAATGCCCCGGGCCAAAACGCACTGGCCAAGCGCAGGGCATCATCGTTGAAATCACAAAGTGTTCTGGCCATTTCCAGATCGGGCAGATGCACAATCAGCGGGTTGAAACTGGGCCGCCCTTTTGCCGCATAGATCCCGGCAACGGCAGTGTCATTGCTTGCATCAGCCCCCAGCCCGTAGACCGTTTCGGTCGGAAACGCGACACGCTTGCCGGCCCGCAGCAGATCGACAGCTGCCGCAATACCGGCAGCGTCCGCGTGCAATATAGACAAGGTTCCGTTGGTCATGACGTGGCGTTTTGGTTGATGAAGGGCGAGGGTCAGGTAGTTTGGGCAAGTCCCGTGATGCATAGCGCTGCGGCATCAAATTGCCAAGAAGCGACATGAATTTGGAGAAATAACAATGCCTTATCGTGCTCCAGTAAATGATTTCCGGTTTCTGATGGACCATGTCACAGGTTTTGCTGATGTGGCGGCTACAGATCGGTTTGCCGAAGCGACCCCTGATATGGTCGAGGCGATCCTGACAGAGGCCGCCAAAATGTCCGAAGAGGTACTGGCCCCATTAAACCGCAACGGTGATCTGCACCCCGCGTATCTGGAGAATGGCGTTGTTCGAACATCGCCGGGCTTTGCTGATGGCTATGCGGCCATTGCCGAAGGGGGTTGGATCGGGATGTCAGCCGCGCCAGAAAATGGCGGTATGGGCCTGCCGATGACCCTGACGACTGCCGTCAACGAAATGCTGGCGAGCGCTTGCCTTGCCCTGCAATTGAATCCGTTGATGACCCAAGGCCAGATCGAAGCGTTAGAGCATCACGCCACCGACGCGATTAAGGAACTTTACATCCCGAAACTGATTTCGGGTGAATGGTGCGGCACGATGAACCTGACCGAGCCACAGGCCGGTTCCGATGTTGGTGCCCTGCGCAGCAAGGCAGAACCCAATGGCGACGGGTCCTATGCGATCAGTGGTCAGAAAATCTATATCAGCTGGGCAGACAATGATTTTTCCGAAAACGTCTGTCACCTTGTGCTGGCCCGTTTGCCGGACGGCGTACCGGGAACAAAGGGGATCAGCCTGTTCATGGTGCCGAAATTCATCCCTGACGAGGCCGGAAACCCCGGCAAACAGAACGACCTGCGCGTTGTCAGTCTGGAACATAAGATGGGCCTTCATGGATCGCCTACCGCCGTGATGGAATATTCCGGTGCAACGGGTTGGCTGGTTGGCCCGGAACATGGGGGCATGGCTGCGATGTTCACGATGATGAACAACGCCCGCCTTGGCGTTGGAGTGCAGGGCATTGGTGTGGCTGAAGGGGCGACACAACATGCGATGGCCTATGCCCAGGAACGCAAGCAAGGTCGCGCCGCCGGGACGGGTACGATCATCGAACATGCCGATGTCCGGCGCATGCTGACTACCATGCGGGCAGATACCTATGCCGCACGGGCCATCGCCCTGATGAACGCGGTGGCGATTGATATGGCCACGGCGACCGACGATGCAGGCTGGACGGCGCGCGCGGCATTCCTGACCCCAATTGGCAAGGCGTTCGGGACAGATGTCGGCATGGAAGTGGCCGCCACCGGCGTACAGGTCCATGGCGGCATGGGCTTTATCGAGGAAACAGGCGCTGCTCAATATACCCGCGATGTGCGCGTAACAGCGATTTATGAAGGTACGAATGGCATTCAGGCCATGGACCTTGTTGCCCGCAAGCTGACGGATGGTGGCGAAGCCGCGTTCCGTCTGCTGGAAGAGATAGAGCAAGGGGCAGAGCAGGCCAAAGCCCGTTTTCCCGCCTTGGCAGAGGCCGTGTGGCAAGCCGCCGAAAGTCTGCGTGAGGCGACAGAATGGTTGATAGCGCAAGAGGATCTGAATGACCGCTTTGCTGGTGCTGTCCCTTATCTGCGGGCGTTCGCGCGTGTCTTGGGTGGTCATGTACATCTGGCATCAGCCATGGCGGGTGATGCATCGCGCGAAAAGCTGGCGACATTCTATATCCGGCGATTGCTGCCTGAACATGTCGGCCTTCTGGCGCATGTCCGCGAAGGGGCCGATGATCTAATGGCAATCACCGCCGAAGATCTGGTCGCCTGATCGGCGGGCCGTTTTTTAACGCTCTGAACTATGCCTTGTTCAGTACAGTATACGCAATCGCATGATTGCGTCTGTCTGCTGCGCACCATAAGTCTGTCCCGATAGCAGGAGCCCTTATGACCGCGCATGGCATCAGATACCCGTTTGCAGACCCACCCGCCGAAGGCGAGGCGACAGTGCTTGCCGATGGCGCGTTATGGATGCGCCTGCCTTTGCCGATGGCGCTGGACCATGTGAATGTCTATGCGCTGGATGATGGTGACGGCTGGACGATTATTGATACAGGTTTCGCGTCGAAACGCAGTCGCGCGATTTGGAATGCCTTGCTGGATGGACCATTGGCGGGGAAACCCGTGCAGCGGGTCATTGTCACCCATCATCATCCGGATCATGTCGGTCTGGCGGGGTGGTTCATCACCAATGGGGCGCAACTGCATATGCCACGCACCGGCTGGTTGATGGCCCGCATGCTGACGCTGGACGTGCAGCCGACTTATCCACCCGAGACGATGGCATTCTATCGACGTGCCGGTATGGACAGCACAGTGGTCAAGAGCCGGCAGGCGGAACGCCCCTTCAACTTTGCAGATTGCGTTGTGCCATTGCCGCTGGGCTACACACGTCTGGTGGATGGTGGAACAATTACCATGGGTGGTCGTGTCTGGGACGTTCGCATGGGCAATGGGCATGCTCCCGAGCACGCCACATTCTGGAGCAGGGACGACAACCTGGTCATTGGTGGTGATCAGCTGTTGCCGTCGATCAGCCCGAACCTGGGCGTTTACCCGACAGAGCCGGAAGCGGACCCGGTTGCCGATTGGCTGGCCGCTTGCGAAACCCTGCGCCCCTTTGCGCGCAATGATCAATTGGTGCTGGGCGGGCACAAACTGCCCTTTACCGGTCTGCCATTGCGCCTGACCCAGATGATCGAAAACCATCACAGCGCGCTTGCGCGGCTGATTGCATTTCTGGCCACGCCTCACACTGCGGGTCAATGTTTTCCGCCGCTTTTCAAGCGCAGTATTGGCCCCGGCGAATATGGGCTAGCCTTGGTCGAGGCCGTGGCCCATGTGAACCATCTTTATCAGGCGGGGCAGGTGAGCCGTCACCTGAACGATGACGGCGCGTGGGTTTATCAGGCGACCTGAGCGTCGATCGTATCCACCGATGACGGGTAGATCGGCGTCGTTTCAAGGCCATTGGTGGTGAGTGTGCATAGCTGGTTTTGCGGCAGAGCCGCCCATCGCGTCCCATCGCCGCAAAGCGGCTCTGACGCCAGTGCCCGCCCGCCATTATCCAGAATGCCGGATGCATAAAGCGTCGGCGCGACGGCGTTGGAGGCGTGCCGGAAAGCATAGAGTTTTTCGCCATCCGTAAATGTGCAAGTGATCTTGACCGGGCCATCGTCTTGCGCGGGGCCGATATCGTGGAGCGTACGGCGAATGGCGGCTACCGGATCAGTATCCAACCCATGTGACAGAAGTGTCAGAAAGATCATCTCGCTGTCGGTGGTGCCGCGCCGCGCGTCAAACAAATCATCCGGCAGTGCGGCTGACATCCTGCGACGGATCGCCTTGAAATGCGGGATCTGTCCGTTGTGGCAGAAAGACCAACGCCCATGGCTGAAAGGATGGCAATTCGTTCGACTTGTCTCACCGACGGTAGAGGCCCGGATATGCGCGATGAAATGATGCGACCGGACCATCCGGCACAGATTGGTCAGGTTATCGTCGGCCCAGGCGGGCAGAACATCGCGGTAAAGACCGGCTGTTGGTCCCTCACCATACCAGGCAATACCGAACCCGTCGCCATTCACGGCAAGCTTCGCTTCGCTTGCGTGCTGGCTTTGGGTCAATAGCGAATGCTGCGGTCGGACCACGATGTTCTCAAGCGGAATGGCGGGTCCGGTGTAGGCGGCGATGCGGCACATTAGTGGCGGTTCTCGATCCTGGCATGCAAACGCTTGAGGACGCGGCTGGCAGTGGTTTCGCACAGCGCTGGGATCAGTGCGTGGATCAGCGCCGCAACTGCCGCGACACCTAACCAAAAAGCAAAACCAAGGGCAAAGCGCATGTGACCAAAATAGGTTTCGTTCACCGTTGCGGGATGATCAAGGAAGATCGTCGCAAATGTGGAGCTGCGGGCGGGAGCGTTGGTGGAGTCGGACATTTGAGTGGCCTTTCTGGATGATTTTCAGCAGAATATACGAAGAAGCATTGCCCATGGTCCCAAATTTGCTTGTGTTTCGGTACAATGTTGAGACATTGTCCCAATAATGAACCAAAATATAGATTCAAATGATCGCGCAATCCTGCGTTTGCTGCAAAATGACGCCACCATGTCGGTTGACGATATCAGCAGCCAGGTTCATCTGTCGCGCAATGCCTGCTGGCGGCGGATTAAGGTGATGGAAAAGGCGCGGATCATCACCGGACGGGTCGCGATTGTGGATCCCCGGAAGGTCGGCGTCCCGCTGACGGCGATGGTGTTGATCCGCACGAATGCGCATGATGCAAAATGGATGGAACAGTTTCAGACCGCCTTACGCAGTCTACCAGAGGTGGTTGGGGCCTATCGGATGACCGGTGACCTTGATTATGTGCTGCGGGTGCGGGTGGCTGATGTGCCTGCCTATGACGAATTTTATAAAAGGCTGACATCACGGATTTCTGTCTCGGATATCTCGGCCAGTTTCGTTATGGAAGAAATCAAGGAAACAACGGCGGTGCCTTTATGACCAAAACCACGATGAGCATTGATACCTCGGCTGAGCTGATGGAGAACGACATCCTGCCCAAGATCAAGGAGGTCCATACCGATCCCGATGTGCCATGCCCATCGCAGGCGGCTTTGCCAAAGGCCATGGCCGAACCGGTGCAAAAGAAAAGCCCGGCGCAATGGGCTTATGAACGGATCATCATGTATATCCAGAACTTCGAAAAGCAGCTGGACAATGACCATGAGGTCGGCATGGGCCTTACGGGCGGCAATGCAGGTGTAATCCGCATCGAAGGTCTCGGCTATTTTGACCCAGATATCGTCACCTATTACGGCCAGAATGAAGCTGGTGCAAAGACGCAGCTGATCCAGCATGTCAGCCAGTTGAACGTGACCCTGATTGCCAGCCCCAAACATATCGATCAGCCAGAACCCAAGCGGATTGGCTTTCGTCTGGCCGAAGCGTTGGAACGCGGCGAAGACGTGACCACCTGACCGGGTGACAGGGCCGGTTTTATGGTCTATGCGGTTGCAAAATGAGATTCACGAAAGGGCCACGTTATGGCTGATCACAAGCACGGCGAAATGGATATTTCTGTTCAGGAAAAAACCTTTTCCGGTTTTATGAGCATGGTCACGAAAGGTGCAATCATCTGCATCCTTGTACTGATCTTTATCGGCCTGGTGAACGGCTAGCGCACTGTGCAGCGACGTCAGTTTCTGATTGGCTTGCCGCTGGCCTTGTCGGCTTGTTCGGCACAAGAGGTCTGGGCGCCTGATAATGTAGTGGCCCGCGCGATCTATCGTGGCACGGGCCCGAAATCGCTGACGCTTTACACGATGAAAAACACGGGCTCGGACAACGGCGCGCACTCGGCGTTAATGATTGATGCCAGTCAGCGGGTCATGTGGGATCCCGCAGGATCGTGGCGGCAGGATGTTATGCCGGAACGCAATGATGTGCTTTTCGGTGTGACCCCCCGGTTGGAACAATACTATGTCAGTTTTCATGCCCGCGTGACCTTTTATGTTGTTGGCCAACGGATCGAGGTGACCCCTGAGGTGGCAGAGCGTGCTTTTCAACTGGCATTGCGCGCTGGTCCTGTCGCACAGGCCAATTGCACTCGGGCGACATCGCGCATCCTGCGACAACTGCCGGGCTTTGAAAGCCTGCCGCAAACGTGGTTTCCCAACAAGCTGGCGGATGCCTTTGGTACCTTACCCGGCGTGACAACGCAGGAGTATCGGGAAACCGATGCGGATGACAAATCCGTCGCCGCGCGCGAGATCGCCGCCGCACTTAGAGAAGGGCAGTAAGCCCCAGCCCTGCATATAGCGCGGTTGCCCCGCCAACGATTCCCCACACCACATTGCGTGTCCAGAACCCGGCTGCAAGCGCTGCAAATGCTGCGATCAACCGAACCGGGTCGGGTTCCCCGCCGGTTGCTGCGGGCCACAATACCAATGGCGCAACCATACCCGGCAAGACGGCCACCGGTGTGAACCGCAAGAGGCGCAGCACGATGGGTGGCATGGGGCGATCACCGATGAGACCCAGGAACGAAAACCGGATCAGAAAGGTCCCGATGGCAAGACATCCGATAATGCCCCAGATGGTTGCATCAGAATAACTCATTGGCGTCGCTCCATCAGGGTTTCAACGACTGCCCCCGTACTCATCGCGCAAAACGCCGCGACGAGAAGGCCCGCGCCGGATGGCAGCCAGTGCAGTGAAAGGGCAACGGCGATCGAGACGACAGCAGCTGCAACATGGGCCAGCGATTTCAGCATCGGTGCCACCATCGCCAAAAAGGTGATCGGCAGCACAAAATCCAGCGCCCATGCATCGGGGATCGCAGCCCCTGCATAGGCTCCGACCAGCGTCATGGCGTACCAGACGGGCGCGATTGGCGTAGCTACCCCCATAAAGTAAAGGAACCGCTGCTGAACCGACATCTCTGGCCGGTCTTCATAGCGGGTGACGCTGGCCATATATGTCTGATCGAAATTCAGATAGGCCACCAGCGCCCGTTGCCATAAGGGGGCGGCACCCAGATAAGGCACCAATGAGGCGGAATACATCGCCATCCGTAGGTTCACCGCCAGTGCGGCGAGCAAAACCAACGGCACTGCCGCATTTTCGACCATCAGCTGCAAGGCGGCAAATTGCGCGGCACCCGCGATGACCAGCACCGTGAACCCTATCGTCTGGGCCAGCGATAGCCCGGCATCGATGGCCACGACCCCAAACAGAATCGAAAATGGAACCACCATAAAGATGTAAGGCCAGCCATCCCGCATACCTGCAAGATAGGCATTTCTTGCCGGTGCTTTGGCGGTGGAAACTGTCATGCGATTGCCCTAGCTTGAGCGCGATATGACAGGCTTAGCCCTGCAAAAGAGGAAAGACAATTGGCGCGCATTGATGATGTTTCGGATTACCTGATCGCCCCCGACCCGCAGGCGGTGCGGCTGACCCGTGGGGTGCAGGGAACGGATCAGAATGGCGAGCCAATTGATTTACGCGTGGTCGAAGAACGGCCGCTGACCATTTTCCTTAACCGGCAGGAAATTGTCACGGCAATGACAATCGGTGATTATCCTGAGTATCTGGCGCTTGGGTTCCTGCGCAATCAGGGAATGCTACGCGATAATGAGGTGATCAAGGGCGTTGACTACGACGAAGAACTTGAAACCGTTGTCGTCCGCACCGCAAGCACAACCACCTACGAAGACAAGTTACAAAAGAAAACCCGGACCAGCGGCTGCGCCGTCGGCACGGTGTTTGGCGATATGATGGAAGGACTGGAAGGCGTCGTGCTGCCCGATATGCAGGTGCGCACATCGGCGCTTTATGCGTTGGCGGCTCGGATCAACCGTACCCCATCGCTTTATCTGGAGGCCGGAGCGATCCACGGCACGATCCTGTGCCAGGGCGCCCGCCCTTTGGTTTATATGGAGGACGTGGGCCGCCACAACGCCGTGGACAAAATCGCGGGCTGGATGCTGTCCGAAAAAGTGGGCGCGGAGGATAAGCTTCTTTATACGACCGGCCGATTGACATCTGAGATGGTGATCAAAACGGCCTTGATGGGCATTCCCGTGCTGGCCTCCCGTTCAGGCTTCACCGCATGGGGTGTTGAAATTGCACAGCAGGTTGGCCTCACCTTGATCGGACGGATGAAGGGACAGCGGTTCGTCTGTCTTGCAGGGGAGGAACGGTTGCTGCGCGATGCGGACCCGACGCAAGTGGCTGACGAGCCGCGAAAGATGGGGCGGAAGGGCGCAGAATGAACAAAGACGACCTTGTGAAAATCAAGTATGATAATGCGGTCCAAGCCATACGCGCCTTGGCCCGCATGCGTCGCTATGGGCTTGGATCACCCGTTGATCATGCTTTTGTCGAACTCGGACGGTTGGCTTTTTTTTGTGTTCCAGTATTCCTGCTCTTTACCGAGGTCATTTTGCCGCGTGAGATGCTTGCGTTCTTTGCTGGCTACTTCTTTCTGCGCTGGTTTGATCGGTATCTGAAACCCAGAATATTGGCTGCTACCGGTCCAGCTGCATTCAGAGGCAGAACGGAAAGTCCGATTACCGTCCAACTCGATGCGTATGGTGTCAGGTCAGAGTCTAACTACGGCAGTTTGACGCTTGGGTGGAATGATGTTCCGCCCCCCCGTGTTTTCCGGTCTGGTGTCCTGATCCGGGTTTATGAGGAACAATCGATTGCCATTGATGCCAACCTATTGCCTGACGGGCTAACACCCGACGCATTGGGACAGAAGATCCGGTATTGGCAGGAGGCCTCGGCATGACCCAACCCTTGGGCGTCATACTGGCCGGTGGGCAGGCAACCCGCATGGGCGGCGGTGACAAGGGGCTGTTGCCGCTTGGCGGAAGCACGATTCTGTCGCGTGTTATTGACCGGTTGGAACCGCAGGTGGCGGGCCTTGCGCTCAATGCCAATGGTGATCCCGCGCGGTTCGCGGATTTGGATATGCCGATGGTTGCCGACAGTATCGGAGGGTTTGCGGGGCCTTTGTCTGGCGTCCTCGCCGGGATGGACTGGGCCGCGGGGCAGGGGGCTAGCCATATCGTCACGGCCGCCGCCGATACGCCGTTCTTTCCCTGTGATCTTGTCCCGCAGTTGATGCTTGCGGCAGAACGGGCAGGTGCCGACATGGCGCTGGCCGCGACCCCCGGCGGACGGCATCCCACATTCGGACTTTGGCCCGTTGCGCTGCGGGATGATCTGCGCCGGGCATTGGAAGATGGTTTGCGCAAAGTGGTTCTGTGGACCGATAAGCATGGCTGCGGTATGGCCGAGTTCCCCAATGATGACGCATTTTTCAACGTGAACACGCCGGATGATCTGGCCAGAGCCGAGGCGATGTTATGAGGATTTTTGGCGTGGTCGGCTACAAGAATGCCGGAAAAACCGGGCTGATGGAGCGGCTAGTGATCGAGATCACCGGACGCGGTTTCACTGTCTCAACCCTCAAACATGCGCATCACACATTCGATGTGGATCAGCCCGGCAAGGACAGTTATCGGCATCGCGATGCGGGAGCGCATCAGGTGCTGCTTGCGTCCCGTGCGCGCTGGGCATTGATGACTGAAATCCGTGATCAGGATGAACCCGCGCTGGCCGATCTTCTGCCGCGTCTTGATCCGGTCGATCTGGTATTGGTCGAGGGATATAAACGCGACAGCCACCCCAAGATTGAGGCCTATCGTGTTGAAACAGGCCATCCGTTGATCGCCCCGGATGACCCGACGGTGCGGGCTGTGGCCAGTGACACGCCCTTGAAAGTGGATCAGCCTGTGTTTGATCTGAATGATACGGTCGCGATCGCTGATTTCGTCGTCAAAGAGGTGGGGCTTTGACCTTTGACACCGTCCTGATGGTGGATTGGTCCGGCGGCAATGACCGGGGGCCAACCCCTAAAAAGGATGCGATCTGGGTCTGTGCCGCGCGCGGGGGCGTCGTGGAAGAGCCAGTTTATCTGCGGAACCGTGCCGTGGCAGAGGACTGGATTGCTAAATTTCTGGAAACTGAGCGTATCGCAGGTCACCGCATCTTGGCCGGTTTCGATTTTGCCTTTGGTTATCCTGCGGGATTCGGACAGGTCTTGACTGGCTCTGATGACCCATTTGCGATCTGGGATTGGTTCGCCACACGGGTGGAAGATACACCGCAAAGCAACAACCGTTTTGATCTGGCGGGGCAGATTAACGCGATGTTTCCGGGTGTAGGGCCATTCTGGGGCAATGGGCTTAAACGGGATATCGTCGGTTTGCCGCGCAAGGGCAGTGACCGCAAGGGGCATCAGATGCCCGAAAGGCGCAGGGCAGAAGAACAGGCAAGTGGGGCTTTCCCGGTCTGGCAGCTTTCTGGTGCCGGTGCTGTGGGTGGTCAGGTGATCATGGGGTTGCCAATGCTGGCGCGGTTGCGCGAACGCTTCGGCGCGTCTGTCTGGCCTTTTGAGCCGCTGACCGCGGATGTTGCCATTGTGGAAATATGGCCGTCCTTGATCAGAAAGGCGGTTGCAGCAACACAGCCCCAAGGGTGCGTCAAAGACGCCCATCAGGTCTGGCTCTTGGCGCAGACAATTTCGGGCCTGAATGCGCAGGATTTGCAGGCCCTGCTTGATAGCCCACCAAATGCGGAAGGGTCGATCCTGGGACTTGGGCACGAAAAGATGCTGACGCAAGCAGCACTCGGCACGCTTGCTCCTCCCCCCCTGCGCAATGATTGTTTCGCTATGCCGCAAGGGGCGTATTGGACACCCGTGGACACGGCGCTTGCGCATCTGAAGGCTCATTTGCGCCCGGTGACTGGGACCGAGGAGATGCCGATTTCCGATGCGGCTGGCCGGTTCTTAGCGCAGGATGTCAAGGCGAAGCGTGCGCATCCACCCGCACCGAATGCTGCCGTTGATGGATATGGGTTTGCAGGGCCCGTAGATGAGGGTGCGCAGGTTTTCCGGCTGCTGGACGGCCGATCTGCCGCCGGACAACCTTTTCCCGGGACCGTCCCGAAAGGGCAAGCGATCCGCATTCTGACCGGGGCAAATCTGCCGGATGGGGTCGATACCGTTGTCCTCCAAGAAGATGTCACAGCCGACAACCGGCAAGTCGCGTTTCACGGACCGCTCAAGCGCGGCGCAAATGCGCGGGATGCGGGCGAAGACATGCAGGCCGGTGCCGTGATCATGCCCGCCGGGCGACGGCTGACACCAGCCGACCTGGCCACGATCGCGGCCACCGGTGTGGGGCGGATCAACCTGCGCAAAAGGCTACGGGTGGGGGTGCTGTCGACGGGGGATGAACTGCGCGATGCCGGGGCAGATGCCGGCCCAAGCTATATATATGACGCCAATCGGCCAATGCTATGCGCGACAGTGCGAGACTGGGGTTATGAGGCCATTGATCTTGGGCGCGCGCCTGATGTCCGGCCCATCTTGCGAGGGATGCTTGATGACGCGGCGGGACATTGCGATGTGATCCTGACATCTGGCGGGGCCTCTGCCGGGGACGAAGACCATATGTCGGCCTTGCTGGAAGGTACTGGAACACTGGCGCTGTGGCGCATGGCGATCAAACCGGGGCGCCCGCTGGCACTGGGGCTTTGGCAAGAGACGCCCGTCTTCGGACTGCCCGGCAACCCCGTCGCTGCTATGGTCTGCACATTGATTTTCGCCAGCCCTGCCTTGCAGGTTCTTGCGGGCGGGGATTGGTGCGACCCGCAGGGCTTTATGGTGCCCGCTGGGTTCAGCAAGTCAAAGAAAGAGGGGCGCCGCGAATATCTGCGCGCGCGGATCAGTGATGGGCGGGCCGCGATTTTCGCGTCCGAAGGGTCGGGGCGGGTATCGGGGCTCAGCTGGGCCACAGGGCTTGTCGAACTGGGTGATCAGGCGCAGCAGATCGCACCGGGGGACCTTGTCAAATTCCTGCCATTCGGGAGTTTCGGAAAGTGAAGGTTGAAACTGGCATCCCAGACGCGAATCGAGCTGAAGCAGCGGCATTGTACTGGGACGCGTTCGGCGAAAAACTGGGCTTTGTCATGGGGCCAAAATATCAGGCACTACGATTCATCACGCATGTAATGCGATCCGACCATGGCATCTGTGCCTTTGACGATGATGGTCGATTGCTGGGCGTGGCCGGTTACAAGACGACCGACGGGGCGCTGGTTGGCGGTCAGTTCCGCGATATTCGCAAGGTCTATGGCTGGGTTGGCGGAGCGATCCGGGTTTTGCTGCTATCGGTTTTGGAACGCGATACTGAAAATGACCGTTTTCTGATGGATGGGATTTTTGTGGCTGAAGAGGCGCGGGGCCAAGGCGTTGGCACGGCGCTTCTAAAAGCAGTTTATGCAGAGGCGCGGGTGCGCGGCTACCATCAGGTGCGTCTTGACGTCATCGATACCAACCCGCGCGCACGGGCACTTTATCTGCATGAGGGGTTCAAAGAGCTTGAAACCCGTCCGATCGGCATCATGCGCCATATCTTTGGATTTAACGCGGCCACCACAATGGTCCGCGACGTCTAGCCAGAGCCAATCAACGCACCGGCGGCAAAGACCAATGCGCCCCCCAGCACAACTTGAAACGTGGCCCGCAGAAACGGTGTGTCCATGTAACGATTTTGGATCCAGACGATGGCCCAGAGCTCCACAAACACCACCAGAATCGCGATTGTCGTGGCGGTCCAGAAATCAGCGATTAAGTAGGGTAGGGCGTGCCCCAGCCCACCGATTGTTGTCATGATTCCCGATGCAAAACCACGTTTATAGGGTGAACCGCGCCCTGAAATCTGACCATCGTCAGATGCGGCCTCGGTAAAGCCCATGGAAATGCCCGCCCCGACGGATGCGGCCAGGCCAACCAGGAATGTCGTCCATGTGTCCTGGGTGGCAAAGGCGACAGCAAAGATCGGAGCAAGTGTCGATACCGAACCATCCATCAACCCAGCTAACCCCGGCTGGACCCAGGTCAGGACAAATTGACGATGTGCTGTGTTGTCTTCGCGCGATTTGGCATCGTCCTGCAGGTGCTCTTTCGCCAAAGCAGCGGCCATATCGCCATGCCCGGCCTCTGCCGCAGCGAGGTCACCCAGCAACTTACGCGTGCGCGCATCAGCGGTATGGGTGGCGGCGACCTCGTAAAACTGTTGTGCGTCATGTTCCATCTGTGCGGCTTCTTCGCGGATACGCTGCAACCCCAAATTTTCGATCAGCCAGACGGGGCGACGGACGTAATAGCCCGAAACATGTTCGCGGCGGATCAATGGGATGACATCACCGAAACGTTCGGTATGCAGATCGATCAGGCGGCGGCGATGGTCGTCCTCTTCCGCTGCCATGCCATCGAATATGGCTGCGGAGGCGGGGAATTCATCTCGTAACACTTCAGCGTAGCTGCGGTATATACGCGCATCATCTTCCTCGCTCGATATGGCAAGGGCCAGAACCTCCTGTTCTGACAGGTCTTTGAAACGACGGCGGGTGGCGATTCCAGGGATCATCTGCGGGACTCTCGTTTTAGAATGATTCTAAGTTAGTGATTGCATTCCGAGGCGCAAGTAAAAAAAATGAACCGCTTGGTTCACTTTTTTACTTGATAACTAAACTAAACTGTTTAGTTATTGCTTTGTGAAAACGAACTAAAGGAAACGATCATGAAACGTATCGTTCTTGCCGCGCTGACAAGCCTGACAGTTGTTGCAGCGCTTCCAGTTACCGCCTCGACCGGGATCGCGGATTTCCCACTATTGACCTTCCCGCCGAAACCAGACCCAGAGCCAGAAACGACTCAGGGTTGTTCGGATCTGACCACTCTCAACGGCGAAACTTGCACGCTTCCCTCAGAGTGACGTCAGAATGCGGTGGGGCACCTCGTCCCGGTTGGTCCCACCGCTGCAATCTTCTTGCCGGAACTGAACTGGTCCGTCTATATTGATAGACAAGAGGGAGGACCGCATGCCTGACGGCTCAACTGAACCAAAGAAAGGGCGCAAGTTCGACCAAGTGCTCGAAGGTGCGCGACAAGTGTTCCTGACTGACGGTTTCGAAGGTGCCAGCGTTGATGATATCGCGCGGGCTGCGGGCGTGTCCAAGGCAACCCTTTACAGTTACTTCCCCGATAAGCGTTTTTTGTTCATGCAGGTGGCAAAAATCGAATGCCGGTCACAGGCCGATCATGCAATCGAAACCATCGATATGGACGCGCCAGTTGGCAATGTCCTGCACGATATCGCGCTTGAGATGGTCAATTTTGTGACCTCAGAATTTGGCAAACGCATCTTTCGGATTTGCGTCGGTGAAAGCGACCGTTTTCCCGAACTTGGGCGTGAATTCTATGAAAGCGGCCCAATGCTGATCCGCGATCGGCTTGTTGAATTTTTCGCCAAGGCCGTCGCGCGTGGCGATTTGCAGATTGATGATCTGACCCTGGCCGCTGACCAATTTCACGAATTGTGCAAGGCGGATCTGTTTCCACGGATGGTCTTCAACATGACCGATGGGTTCACTGAAGCTGAAAAAGAACGCGTCGTGACGGGCGCCGTTGATATGTTCATGGCCCGCTACGGGGTGTGACACTGCGCGTATTGAAAAAAGGCCCGATCAATGATCGAGCTTTTTGCGTTTTCAAAACTCGACGACGGCTCTGATTGATTTGCCTTGATGCATGAGGTCGAAGCCGTGGTTGATGTCTTCTAGCTTGAGCTT
>CANNFQ010000015.1 GCA_947503925.1 uncultured Paracoccaceae bacterium
GTTGAAGGCGGCCTGAAGATCGTCGAATGCGCCGACGGCGTCACCGAAGAGGAGCTGCGCACAGCAACGCAGGCGACGATCATTCAAATACCCAAATACCTGCGGTCTTAAGAATGCAAAGGGAAGTTTCAGGAGCGGAAATACGTAAAGTCACCCGGTAGGTTGTCCTCCTTTGCATAACAACAACACGTCACTTGGCCAATCAATGACGGCCCGGCGGTCGGCCAATTGGGGCAGCGACGTCTGGGTACTAGCCCGGGCTGACTGGCATGTGGCGGGGTGCTAACAGATTTTCCATGGTCGCGGCAGCCCGGACACCGGCAATCAACGCTTTGTGTAGATGTCGGGGGGCATCGTTTCCCGGCAGACACGCAGCATGGCGCCTTTGCAGGTCATCCGGTTTCGGATCTGTTCGGACGTCCACCAGTTTTCCGGCCCTTCGACAACACGCTTGCGCAAGCCCGGATATCGGATCAGCTTTCGTTGCTGGGCGCACCGATCAGCCGCCATGAGATGCCCGGCAGCACCGTAGTAGCCGTCACATTGGCACATGCATGCATCGCTGGAATAGTTCCGCATGATCTCGCGTTGGATTGTCTTCTTTGGGTGCTTCAGCACAGGCGCCATCTGGCGAACGGGAACCATTGTATGTCGGCAGCTTTCGGTTCTGCGGCGTTCCGCTATGCGCAACTGCGTGTAGACGGCTCCGGTGGCAAATCCCCTCATCAGATTACGCGATGTTTTCGAACATGGATCGTACTTGAAAGGGGCGCGTGCCCATTGGCTTAAGAGTGATCGTCTAAATCAATTCTAATGTTACTTCTAACGCTACGACCCCTATCGTGATGCTATCGGAGTCTGGCCCCGATAGTCGTAAAACCCGCGGCCAGATTTTCGCCCAAGCCAGCCGGCCTCGACGTATTTTACCAGCAATGGGCAGGGTCGGTATTTTGTGTCAGCAAGGCCCGCGTAGAGTGTGTTCATGATCGCAAGGCAAGTGTCGAGCCCGATAAAGTCGGCCAATTGAAGTGGTCCCATCGGGTGGGCTGCACCAAGTTTCAGAGCGGCATCGATGTCATCGATTGTTCCTACCCCTTCAAATAGGGTGAAGACGGCCTCGTTGATCATCGGGATCAAAATACGATTGACCATAAAGCCCGGGTAATCTTCGGAACAGACACCGGTTTTCCCAAGTCTTTGCACCGTATCGTTGATACTTTCAAATGTAGCACGTGATGTGGCGATGCCTCTGATTAATTCGACCAAGGGCATGGATGGGACCGGATTCATAAAATGAAATCCCATGAATTTTTCCGGCCGCTTGGTCTGTGCTGCCAGTCTTGTGATCGAAAGTGACGACGTATTCGTGGTAAGGATCGTATGGGGCGCGATATATTGTTCAAGCGCGGTCAGAATGCCGGTCTTGATCGCCTCGTTTTCGGTCGCCGCTTCAACGATCAAGTCGCAAGGGCCAACCACCGCAAGATCAGTCGTGACATTAATCCGCGTCAGTGCCGCCGCCCGCGCTGCGGCACTCATGCTGCCCTTTGCCACCCGCCGTTCTGTCGCGGTTTCGATCTTCGCAACGGATCGTGCCAGTTGATCTTCGGATACATCGCTCAGCGTGACGGCGAACCCTGAAAGCGCGGCCACCTGCGCGATACCAGTCCCCATTTGGCCTGCGCCTACAATCCCTATCTTTTCAATGTTCAAAGATTGCTCCGGTCCTGTTCGGGATTGACATGCAGATCAACGCAAGACCGGGCGCCTACTCCCGGAAGCTTTCTTGCGCAGCACGTGGGCCCTTAGCCCGCCGCAGTTCAGGGCCGGCCAGCATCAAAAGCACAAACACACCCGTGGCGATCTTAAGGTCACTGGGCGGCAAGCCAGCGGCCAAACAGAGCGAGATCAATTGGTAATATGCAAAGGCACCCACAAACGGGGCGGCCAGCATCTGCGTGATGGTGCGCTTGCCGACAAGGGCTTCGCCGATCATCAATGCGGCCAGTGCATTGATCAATATGCCCAAGCCCATATTGGCGTCCGAGAAACCCTGCGATTGTACCATCAACCCGCCCCCGATTGCCGCAAATGCGCCCGCCATGCCGACACCGCCAATAGTCGCTTTCCAGACGCTGATGCCCTGTGCCTCTGACATGTCGGGATTTGATCCGACGGCGCGCATGGCGATGCCGCGTTCGGTGCGGAACCACAGGTTCAGCAGCACAAAGACAAACAATGCAAACAGGCCCGCGATGATGATTTTGGTGTAGTTGACCGACCCAAGGTCGAAGGGGAAGAAATCATAGATTTTCGCTTCGCCAAAGATTGGCAGGTTGGCTTTGCCCATCACCCGCAAATTCACACTATAAAGCATGGTCGTCACAAGAATGCCTGCCAGCAGCGTGTGAATGCGAAAGCGCAAGTGGATGACGGCTGTGACAACGCCCGCCAGAAACCCTGCGGCGGCTGCAAGAGCAAGCGCCAGCAGAGGCGGCACGCCTGCCAAAAGTGCCACGGCGCAGACACAGCCGCCCAAGGGATAACTGCCTTCAGATGTCAGATCTGGAAAGCTGAGGATGCGAAACGGGATCATGACCGCAAGAACCACGAAGCTTAGGATCAGGCTTTGCGCAAGGGTCACCGGGACCAACGACAAGAAGAGGTTAAGGACGTCCATCGTGTCAAGCTCCTAACAGCATGTGGTCTGATTTGTGCGAGAATTGATCGACAAGGCTTTGCACGGTGCATTGCGCCTTGGCCGCGCCAGTGATGTCGGATTTCACCTGCCCTGCATCCAGCATGATGATCCGCGTTCCATAGTCGATGGCGTGCTGCATGTTGTGGGTCACCATCAACGTGGTCAGCTTCAGCGCTTCGACAGCCCGCATTGTGGCGTCCAAGACAATCGCCGCAGTGCGCGGGTCCAGCGCTGCGGTGTGTTCATCCAGCAAAAGCAGATCGGGTTCGCCTGACACCGCCATTACAAGCGACAGCGATTGTCGTTGCCCGCCTGATAGTAGCGACACCTGCGTTTCCAGCCGATCCTCTAGTCCAAGACGAAGCTGGGCAAGTAGGTCGCGGTATTTATCACGACGCGCTTTCGTCAGCCCTTTGCGCAGGGTTGCGGGCGACTGGCGCATTTCGGCCAGCAGCATGTTTTCGGCAATTGTCATAGACGCCGCGGTGCCCTTCATCGGGTCTTGAAATACCCGCGCCACGTGTTTGGCGCGCCGATCAACAGAAGTGCGCGTCACATCCGTTCCGTTGATCAGAACCTGGCCGCTGTCGATGGGCAACGCGCCCGAAATGGCGTTCAGCATCGTGCTTTTACCAGCGCCGTTACTACCAATTATGATGCCAAAATCACCCGCATCGAGAGAAAGGTTAAGATCATTGAGCGCGATTTTTTCGTCGGCTGTTCCCGGAAAAAATGTTTTCCGCGCCGCTTTGACGTCAAGTGCCTGTTGGGTCATTTCACCATTTCCTGAAACAAAAGGTCAAAGGGCCGCACACAATTGCGCGCGGCCCAACAAGCGCCTAGTCAACGATACAGCCACAGCCACTGAGGCTGTCGGGAATAGACAGGCCCAAGGCTGCCATGGCCGAGGCCGATATGACCGGCTGATGGTCGTCATAGCTGGGGCGTGACGGGGCGATGTCGCTCATTGCCGTGCCATCAAGTGAGTCAAGCGCGACCTGGGCGGCCAGGCGTCCGATCTTTTCGTAAGACACAGTGAAGCCCGCAGCGATGACGCCTTCGTTGACGAGGCTCGCATCGGAATTGATCACCGGCACACCCGCTTCGTTCGCCGCAGATGCCACGGCGGCAATTGCAGGCTGGATCAGGTTGGAGGATGGGCCATAGATGACATCGGCACGCCCGCTGAGTGCTGTAATGCGCGCCTGAATTTCGTTAACATTGTCGATGCCGATTTCTACAATTTCGAACCCATGTGCGCCCGCATGTGTCTTGAACAAATCCAAAGTTGCAAGATCGTTTGCCTCGGCTGGGTTGTAGGGCACGCCAAATGTCTTGGCATCCGGCAGCAGATTGCGCGCAAACTGAAGCGTGGCTGCGATGTCCAACGCGTCGCTGGCACCGGACATATTTGCATCGCCCATTTCCCATGATGGGACCAATTCGGCCGCGACGGGATCGGTGACCGCAGAAAACACAATCGGCACGCCGCTTTCTGCCAACAAGTTCTTGGCTACCTGCGACACGGGCGTGGTCACGGTCAACACCACGTCCGGGTTTTGTGCCGAGATCTTCTCCAGCATCTGCGGCAGCAGTGTGGTGTCAAAATTCACGTGATCCACGGTAAAGGCGACAGTCCGATCCGAGCCTGCGGTGCTTTCTGTCAGTTCAGCCTTAAATCCGTCCACCAGCGCGTTGAGCTGCGGATGCTCGCCAAAGTTCGCGATTGCAACCTTGAGCGTTTCATCTGCAGCGGCCTGCAATGTGCCTGCGGCGACGACTGCGGCACTTAGTAGTACTTTCTTGATCATAGCTTTCTCCCTGTGTTGGTTCCGACCTGTGCCCGACAAAGCGAGGCTGGTCGCGTAGCGCGTCGAATCCTTGATGCGTTCGACGATGGATATATCTGTATATTCTGGTTTCAAATATTCAAGTTTAAAATATATATACATAAATTGATACGTTGTCCCTGAGGTTTAGGCGCGTTCCAACAGTATTGCGGTCCCCTGCCCGACACCGACGCACATCGCACAAATGGCGTATCTCGCGCTGTTGCGCCGAAGCTGATGCGCGGCCGATGCCACGATACGCGCGCCAGTCATGCCCAAGGGGTGGCCAATGGCGATGGCACCGCCAAGCGGATTTACCCGCGGATCATCATCAGCAAGCCCCAGATCGCGCAGACTAGCGAGAGCTTGGCTGGCGAAAGCTTCATTGATTTCAATGATATCCATGTCGTCCAACGACAGCCCGGTTCGTTCGAGCAATTTCTGGATCGCCGGAACGGGCCCGATCCCCATCACGCGCGGTGCCACGCCGGCCGATGCACTGGCCACTACGCGGGCCAAGGGTGTGTGCCCGCCCCTTTTCACCGCGTCGTCGCCTGCCAATAACAAGGCAGCGCTTCCGTCGTTCACCCCCGACGCATTTCCGGCAGTGACAGTCAGGTCGGGGCCGTTGATCCCTCGCAGCTTGGCCAGGCTCGCCATATCTGTCTGCGGTCGCGGATGTTCGTCGGTTTCAAAGACAATCGCATCGCCGCGCTTGGCCTTGACCCTGACGCTGATCAACTCATCCGCGAACTGACCACCCTTTTGCGCCTGCGCCCATTTTTGCTGTGATCGCAGCGCAAATTCATCCTGATCGGGGCGAGAGATGCCCCATTCGTCGGCAACATTATCGGCGGTTTGTGGCATCGCATCGGTGCCATGGGCAGAGGCCATGGCAGGGTTCACAAACCGCCAGCCGATTGTTGTGTCAAAAATTTCTGGCGCACGATCAAAGGCGCGGGGGGCTTTAGGCATCACATAGGGCGCGCGGCTCATGCTCTCGACACCGCCCGCGATCACCATCTGATAATCGCCGACCTGAATGCCGCGCGCAGCCGTCGTCACCGCGTCCATACCGCTGGCGCATAATCGGTTGACGGTCAGCCCCGCAACGGTTTCCGGCAACCTGGCCAAAAGGGCCGCCATACGTGCAACATTGCGATTATCCTCGCCCGCCTGATTGGCGCAGCCCAATATGACCTCATCCAGGTCAGCCCAATCAATGGCGGGATGCCGGTCCATCAAGGCCTTGAGCGGCAATGCTGCAAGATCATCAGTGCGTATCGTCGAAAGCGCACCGCCATAGCGACCAATCGGTGTGCGTAATCCGTCCAGAATGTAAGCGTTCATTTCGTCAGCCTTTGGCAGGAGCGATGTGGGCGGTTGCCTCGATCTCAATCAAAGCCTCATCTTCAACAAGCTCGTTGATGACAAGCATCGACATCGCCGGAAAGTGACGACCAAAAACCCGCCGATAGGCTTCGCCGACTTGCCCTTGGTGGGCCAGATATTCCTTTTTGCTGGTGACATACCAAGTCAGGCGACCAATATCGGCAACTTCGCCGCCCGCCGCTTCGACGATGGCGCGAATATTCGATAAGGCTTGCTCCATCTGTGGAATGAACCCGCCGGGGCACATGACCTTGTCCTTGTCCCAGCCGATCTGCCCTCCGATGTGCAATGTCCCGTCGGCCATCAGCATACCGTTCGCATAGCCCAGTGCAGGGGCCCAGCCTTCTGGATGGATTGTTTTGCTGCTCATTCTATCTCTCCAAAAATCTTGTGATCTGCTGGCGCACATTTTTGGGCCATGAGGTTGGTTGCCCATTGGAGTTGACACACACGAGTGTTTGATTTGTCTCGAAACGTATGTCTTCGCCGACCGCGCAGGATGTCTTTAGCGTTAGGCTTGAGCGCCCCAATCTGGTTGGCTCAACGGATAGTATCAACCTTTCACCAAGGCGACAGGGCGCATTAAAACGGGTGGAGAGTTCTGCGGTCGGCACGCCCCATGCGGGATGTATTTCATGAAATGGCCAGCCCAATTCATGGTAAAAAAAGCTTTCGACGGCGTCGTTGACCAGTTCCAGCATCCGCGGGAAAAACATGATCCGCGCTGGGTCGCAATGCCGGAACAGCACGGTTTGTTCATAGCAAAAGGCGGCCATCTGATTGCCCCTCACGTCACGCGTGATCGTTGCTGATATTTTGCGTCGCGCCAAATGTCATCGTTCACGATATGCGCCACCATCTGGGCGGCCTTGGTCACATCGGTAGCGTCCAGATAAAGCGGCGTAAAGCCAAACCGCATGACATTGGGCGCGCGGAAATCGCCGATGACACCGTGGTCAATACAAGCCTGCATGGCCGCATATCCGTGTTCAAACGCAAATGACACCTGACTGCCGCGCATGTCGCTGTTGCTTGGCGAGATCAGCGCCAACCCCGGACACGCGGCAGAAACCTCTTGGATGAACTGTTCGGACAAGGCGACCGAGGCTGCGCGCAGCGCCAGCATATCCACGTCGTCCCACGCATCCAGTGCCACATCCAGCGTCGCCAGTTGCAGGATCGGCGGCGTGCCAACGCGCATCCGCTCCGTTGACATCGCGGGCCGGTAGGACAGGTCAAAATCGAAAGGCGCGTCATGGCCCAGCCAGCC
This sequence comes from uncultured Paracoccaceae bacterium, assembly GCA_947503925.1. Classification (GTDB taxonomy): domain Bacteria; phylum Pseudomonadota; class Alphaproteobacteria; order Rhodobacterales; family Rhodobacteraceae; genus Yoonia. The sequence goes on from CANNFQ010000015.1 coordinate 7,193, forward strand.
CGACAGCGCCGGGCGCGTAGCCGCGACCAGATCAGGGCGGATATAGATGAAGGCAGGCGCACCGGGTCCGCCATTGAGGTATTTATACGTGCAGCCCACGGCAAATTCCGCCTGACACGCCAAGATCTCGACCGGTACAGCACCAGCGCTATGCGCCAGATCCCAGATCATGATTGCGCCCGCGTCATGGGCCGCTTTGGTGATCTTGGCCATGTCGTGCATTCGACCTGTGCGGTAATCGACCTGCGTCAACATAACGACGGCGACCTCTTCGGTGATGTGATCCAGCACGTCCTGCGGCGCTGGCGTGCGCAATTCATGGCCGCCATCAATGGTGCCGATCAGTCCTTCTGCAATATAAAGGTCCGAGGGAAAGTTGCCGCTATCCGACAAAATGACCTTGCGGTCGGGACGCATTTTCAGCGCTGCGGCCAGGGCCTGAAACACTTTGATTGACAGCGTATCACCCATCGCAACCGAGCCCGTAGGCGCGCCGATCAACCGTGCGACGCGGTCGCCAACCTTGCGCGGCAGGTCCATCCACCCGGCGGTGTTCCACGCACGGATAAGTTCGTGCCCCCATTCCGCTTCGATGACCTGCTGGGCACGTGCGGCGGCCCCTTTTGGCAACGGGCCCAATGAGTTCCCATCAAGATAAATCACCCCGTCAGGCAGTAAAAAATGATCCTTCTTCGGTAGCATCACAATGCCCCCCTTACATTCCAAAGTTCCGGGAACAATTCGACGCTGAGCATGCGGCGCAGATATTGCACCCCAGAGGTGCCGCCGGTGCCGCGTTTGAAGCCGATGACACGTTCCACGGTCGTGACGTGGTTAAAACGCCAGCGGCGGAAGTAATCCTCGATATCCATCAACTTTTCGGCAAGCTCATATAGCGCCCAATGGGTGTCGATATCCTCATAGACGATCTGCCAGCGGTTCTGGATTTCATCGCGTGCTTCATGTGGTGTGGTTAACTGCGGGTCGGGCATCGCGTTCAGATGTCCATCGAGTGTTTGGAAAAGATGTGTAACCACTTCGTCATAAAAACTGGGTACCTTCAATTCATCTTCCAGGGTGGCCATCAATTCTGGCAGATGGGCGTGTGGTTTCAGCATGTTGGTGTTGCGATTGCCAAGCACAAATTCGATCATCCGGTATTGGTAGGACTGAAACCCCGACGATGGCCCCAGCGCATCGCGAAAGGTGGTGTAGTCTGCCGGTGTCATCGTGCGCAGCACATCCCATTGGTTGTTCAACTGTTCGAAGATGCGGCTGACGCGGGCCAGCATCTTGGACATGCCCGACAGGTTTCCCGACTTCAAAGCAGCCCGCGCCGATGACATCTCATGCAAGATCAGCTTCATCCACAGCTCGGACGTCTGGTGTTGGATGATGAACAAGAGCTCATCATGGGCATCCGATCGCGTGTTCTGGATCGATAGTAACTGATCCGCGCGAAGGTAGTCGCCATAGGACATCGCGTCTTCAAAATCCATCTTGGCGCCGTCAGATTTGGGATCATATGGACAGGACATTAAGTTGTCTCCTTCAGGCGGAACCGTTGGATTTTCCCGGTCGCGGTCTTTGGTAATTCTGCGCAGAAAACAATGCTGCGCGGGTACTTGTAGGGTGCGATTGTCGCCTTTACGTGATCTTGCAGCGCTTTCGTGGTCTCTTCATTCGCCGCAATCGTCGCCTCAAGGACGACATGGGCCTGAACGATCTGACCGCGTTCAGGATCGGGCACGCCGATCACGCCGCATTCAACAACCTTTGGGTGGCTGAGCAATGCGGCCTCCACCTCGGGCCCTGCGATGTTGTAGCCGGAAGAGATGATCATATCGTCATTACGGGCGGCAAAATGAAAGTAGCCTTCGCCGTCTTTGAAAAAGCTGTCGCCGGTGATGTTCCAGCCCTCGGTGACATAAGTGTCCTGTCGGTCGCCCTTGAGATAGCGGCAACCGGTCGGCCCGCGCACGGCCAGACGCCCCACTTCGCCGATAGCGGCCTCGGTTCCATCTTCGCGCAGGACCTTTGCCTGATAACCGGTCACAGGTTTGCCCGTGCAGGCCGGGCGGTGATCGTCGAAGCGATTGGAAATGAAGATGTGCAGCATCTCGGTCGCGCCAATCCCGTCCAGCATCGGTTTGCCTGTCTTTTCGATCCACTCGTGATAGACTGGTTCGGGCAGGGTTTCGCCCGCAGACACGGCGGCGCGCAGGCTGGACAGATCAGCGCCCTCATCCATGGCCCGCAACATGACGCGGTAGGCTGTGGGGGCCGTAAAGCAGACGGTCGCTTTATGCTTTTCAATAATGTCGATCATGTTGGGCGGTGTCGCCTGTTCCAGCAATGTGGCCGTCGCACCAAATCGCAACGGAAACACGGCGAGGCCACCCAGACCAAAGGTGAAGGCGAGGGGTGGCGAGCCGACAAATACATCGTCCGATGTAACGCCCAAAACCTCTTTCGCATAACCATCTGCGATGATCATGATGTCCCGGTGGTAGTGCATTGTTGCCTTCGGCGTGCCCGTCGACCCTGAGGTAAAGCCCAGAAGGGCGACATCATCGGCGCGCGTCTTGGGGCCTTCAAACCTGACAGACTTTTCCAATGCGATGCGGTCCAGTTCGGCATCGTGATTTGAGGTGCCGTCAAAGCCAACGACTGTTTTCAGGAACTTGCTGTTCTTGGCGCAGGTGACCAGTTCATCCAGCATGCGCGTGTCGCAAAGCGCGAATTCCACTTCGGCCAGATCGACATATTTTTCCAGTTCCACTGCGCGCAACATTGGCATCGTATTGACGACAACCGCGCCGACCTTGGTCGCAGCCAGCCAGCAGGCAAGCATAGCCGGATTGTTTGCCGACCGGATAAGCACACGATTACCGGGCTTTACACCAAGGTTATCGACAAGCGCATTGGCAAGTTTGTTTGTCCAATCGGTAAGTTCCTTATAGGTGCGCAGGCGCCCGTTTCCGATCAGCGCGGTGTGATCACCAAACCCCTTTTCCACCATCGCATCGGTCAGCTCAACGCCTGCATTCAAGTGTTCGGGGTAGTCAAAGCCGTCCAGAAGAAAATCGGGCATCTGATGTTCTGGCGGCAGATTATCCTGCGCGAAACAATCGGTATGAGCCGTAGCCTGCATCAGTTCTCTCCTTTTGAACGTTCAAGCGCCTGTCGGGCAATGATGACCTTTTGCACGTCCGATGCGCCTTCGTAGATGCGCAATGCCCTGATCTCGCGGTAAAGTTTTTCGACCGCATTGCCCGAGCGCACCCCATCGCCGCCAAACAGCTGCACTGCTTTGTCGATGACAATCTGGGCGTGGTCTGTTGCGAAAAGCTTGGCCATCGCCGCCTCGCGCGTCACGCGTGACGCACCGCTGTCTTTGGTCCAAGCGGCGCGGTAGACCAACAGCGCGCTTGCATCGACGTCCAGCGCCATGTCCGCGATGTGGCCTTGGACCATTTGCAGATCAAAAAGTGGGGCACCCTGAATTTGCCGGGTTGTCACGCGCTGGGTGGCTTCATCCAATGCCCTGCGCGCAAAGCCAAGTGCAGCCGCCGCGACGGTGGTGCGGAACACATCCAAGACGGACATCGCGATTTTGAACCCCTGCCCCCGCGCCCCGATCAGGGCCGATGCGGGCACGCGGCAATCGGAAAATTCCAGTGTGGCCAACGGGTGCGGCGCGATGGTTTCCAGCCGCTCCTTGACCGAAAAACCGGGTAAATCGGGTGTCACGACAAAAGCCGACAACGCTTTGGCACCCGGCGCGTCCTCGCTTCGGGCAAACAGGGTGTAGACATCCGCGATTCCACCATTCGAGATCCATGTCTTTTCGCCGTTCAAAACGTAGTGGTCGCCGTCCTTGGTGGCGGTCATTGTGGAATTGGCGACGTCAGAACCGGACGCAGGTTCGGTCAATGCAAAGGCAGAGATTGCCCGACCGGCCCGCGTTTGTGGCAACCATTGCGCCTTTTGAGCGTCGGTTCCAAACAGCGATATGGCACCCGTGCCAAGCCCCTGCATCGCAAAGGCGAAATCAGCCAATCCGTCATGACGGGCCAAGGTTTCACGTAAAATGCAAAGACTGCGCACATCCAGGTTGCCATCGACACTGGCGGAATGTTCCAAAAATCCGGCATCGCCTAACATCGACACCAACTGGCGGCAGGTCTGATCGGTGTCGCGGTGATCCAGATCGCCTAGATTGGCGCTGCACCAATCTTCCAGCTTTGCCGACAGCGCACGGTGGCGATCATCAAGGAACGGCCAGTTCAGAAAGCTTCTATCCGCCATCAGTCGCCCTCAAACACAGGTTTTTCTTTGGCCACGAAGGCATGATAAGCGCGGTGAAAGTCCTGACCTTGCATGCAAATCGCTTGCGCTTGCGCCTCGGCCTCGATGGCTTGTTCAATGGACATGGCCCATTCTTGTGCCAGCATTGTCTTGGTCATCATGTTCGCGAAATTGGGCCCCGCGGCGATCCGCTTGGCCATTGTGACGGCGGCGTCCATCAGCGCGTCCTCTGCCACGACCTGATTGAAAAAACCCCAAGCGTGACCCTCAGTCGCGGTCATCGACCGCCCCAGATACAACAGTTCCGCCGCGCGGCCTTGGCCAATAATCCGGGGCAAAATTGCGCAGGCCCCCATGTCGCAACCGGCCAGCCCCACCCGATTGAACAGGAAGGCGGTTTTGGCGCGTTCCGTGGCGATCCGCAGATCAGACGCCATCGCGATAATTGCGCCAGCACCGGCGCAAATGCCATCGACGGCGGCGATGATCGGTGTGCCGCAATTCACCATCGCCTTGACCAGATCACCGGTCATGCGAGTGAACGCCAGCAGCTCTTTCATAGTCATCTTGGTCAGCGGGCCGATGATGTCATGCACATCCCCGCCAGAGCTGAAGTTGCCGCCGTTTGGTGCAAATACAACCGCCTTGATCGCGTCGTCGTAGCTGAGGTCCCGGAACCAGTCCCGCAGCTCAGCGTAGCTGTCAAAGGTGAGGGGGTTTTTGCGATCCGGGCGGTTCAATCGCAGGATCGCAACACCGTCGTCGATCTCGCAAAGAAAGTGGACAGGCGGCTTCATTTAGTGATCCCCAAGCGACGTGGTCAAATGGTCCAAACGCTGAATCATGCCAAGCACATCATCCAAATCCAAACCGCCCAAAATTTCGTCAATCCAGCTTTCATGCGCCGCCGCGAGCTCTGCAAAGGCGGACTTGCCCCGTTCGGTCAGACAGACCTGATGGGCACGACGATCACCGGGGACGGACACGCGCAGGGCAAAGCCTTCTTCGGTCAGCTTATCGACGATCCCGGTGATATTGCCGTTTGAGACACGCAGGAGCTTTGAAATCTCGCTCATTTTCAAACCCTCAGGCGCGCGTGAAAGCGCCGACATAACATCAAAGCGCGGCAAGGTGGATGCATGTCGCGCCCGCAACCTGCGGCGGATTTCTTCCTCGACCAGATTGCTGGCTTTCAACAGTTTCAGCCAGAGCCGCAGCCGTTCTTTGGAAAGGGGTTCTTCTGGTTTGGCATTGGCGGGTTTGATACTCATATCTCTCCTCCGGAAATGGAAATGGCTTGTCCGTTCACTGAACGCGCGGCGTCAGACAATAGCCAGGAAATTGTACCTGCAATTTCGTCAGTTTGGATAAACCGCTTTTGCGGGTTGCCAGCGCACAAGGACGCACGGGCCTGGTCCACAGACATTCCAGTTTTCTCTACGATGTTCGCAACAGACCGGTCCAGCATTGGTGTCTCGATAAAGCCGGGGCAAATTGCGTTCACTGTGATGCCAGTCGAGGCAAGTTCAAGCGCGAGAGCGCGGGTCAGGCCAACAACGCCATGTTTGGCAGCGCAATAGGCAGAAACATAAGGAAAACCCTTTAGCCCTGCCGTGGATGCGATGGCGATCATCCGGCCTGCGACCGCGTCCTTCATATCGGGCAAGGCGGCCTGCCAAACGTTGCTGACCCCAACAAGATTGACCGCCAGCATTGCGTTCAGCACATCGGCGGACATTTTTGCAAAGGGCACGCTTTCAGCGGCACCCGCATTGGCGACAACACCGGCGATTGGGCCAAAGCTGTCGCGGGCTTTTTGAAACGCCTCTGTCACGCTGTCGGGTTGCGTCACATCGCAAAGGGCATAGGGTAACCCTTGCGCGGCGAGTGTTTCCTTGGTCCGGCCAAGGATTGTGACGTCATAGCCTTGATCGGCCAAGGTCTGCGCCACCTTCGCGCCAACACCCGTGCCGCCGCCGGTCACGATGATATGTTTGCCAATCGTCATACCCGTAACGCCTCTGCTTCCCGTTCGGCCAAACGCCAAGCCTGATCGCGACCCGCCTGATAGGGCAGCGGCCAAACGGCTTGCCTGTCGCCGATCTTGGCACTTTCATGCAGTGTCCAATAAGGATCAGCCAGATGCGGCCTGCCGACGGCCACCAAATCTGCACGCCCTGCCATCAGGATGGAGTTGGCATGATCGGCTTCATAGATGTTGCCGACTGCCATCGTCTTGATGCCTGCCTCATTGCGAATCCGGTCGCTAAAGGGGGTCTGGAACATCCGCCCATAAACGGGTTTTGCATCCGTTGTGGTTTGGCCTGCTGAGACGTCGATAAGATCGGCGCCAGCTGCAGTAAACGCCTTGGCGATCTCAACCGCCTCTCGCGGTGTGATCCCTTCGTCCCCGACCCAATCATTGGCCGAGATACGCACGGACATCGGTTTTGACGCAGGCCATGCAGCGCGCATCGCCTTGAAAACCTCAAGCGGATAGCGCAGTCGGTTTTCCAAGCTGCCGCCGTAGTCATCACTGCGCCGGTTCGACACGGGAGAGATGAACGACGATAGCAGATACCCGTGGGCGGCATGCAGTTCGATCATGTCAAAACCGGCCGCCTCAGCCATCTTTGCCGATGCCACAAATTCCGCCTTGATCGCCTCCATCTCTGACGGGGTGATTTCACGCGGCGCTGTGTTCTTGTCCGACCACGGAATGGCGGAGGCCGAGACCAAGTCCCAGTTCTCCGTTTCCAGCGGCATATCCATGCCTTCCCAACCAATCCGAGTCGATCCTTTGCGACCTGAATGGCCGATCTGGCAACATATCCTGGCATCCGTTTCGAGATGCACAAAGTCGGTCAAACGTCGCCATGCGGCCTGATGTTCCGGCGCATAAAGGCCCGGACAGCCCGGCGTGATCCTTCCTGTGTCGCTCACACAGGTCATTTCGGTAAAGACCAGCCCCGCCCCGCCTTTGGCGCGTTCACCATAGTGGATCAGGTGCCAATCTGTGGGACAGCCATCCTTTGCCTTGTATTGCGCCATGGGTGAGACAACGACGCGATTCTTGAGCTCCATGTCGCGCAAGGCGAAAGGCGCGAACATCGGGGCGCGCAGCGGCTCGGACGGCGCGACGCCAGATTGATTGAGAAACCACCGCTCTGCGCTTTCAAGCCAGGTCTGGTCACGCAGACGCAGGTTTTCATGCGAAATCCGCTGGCTGCGAGTCAACATGGAATAGTTCAGCTGAACGGGATCAAGCCCAAGGTAACGTTCCACATCCTCGAACCATTCAAGTGAATTTCGCGCCGCTGACTGCAAACGCAAGACTTCCAGACGCCGTTCTTCCTGATAGCGCTTGAACGCGCCCTCGTGGCTCGCCTCGCTATGGAGAAGTTCGGCGAGCGAGATCGCACTTTCCAAGGCCAGCTTGGTCCCCGACCCAATGGAAAAATGCGCCGAAGCGGACGCATCACCCAACAGCACGACGTTCTCATGGTGCCATGTCTCGCACAACACGCGCGGGAACCTGATCCACGCGGATCCCCGGATGTGATTGGCGTTCGTGATCAGGTCATGACCACCCAGTTGATCCTTGAAAATCTCTTGACAGATTTCGATGCTGTCCTGCTGTGACATCTCGGCAAAACCAAACCTGTCGAAAGTGTTCTGCGCACATTCGACAATGAATGTCGCAGTATCATCATCGAACTGATAGGCGTGGGCCCAGACCCAGCCATGTTCGGTTTCTTCAAAGATGAACGTGAACGCATCGGAGAATTTCTGCTTGGTGCCCAGCCAGACAAATTGGCAAAGCCGTTCGTCAATCTCCGGCTTGAAAGTGTCGGCATAGAGGGTGCGCGTGCGGGAATTCAGACCGTCTGCCGCAACGACGATGTCATATTCCCGACGGTAATCTTCGGCGCTTTTTGCCTCTGTTTCAAAGTGGATTTTGACGCCAAGCTCTTGCGCGCGCTCTTGCAGAAGTAACAGTAGTTTCTTGCGACCAATGCCGCAGAACCCGTGCCCCGACGACACATGCGTCTCACCGCGGTAATGCAGCGCGATGTCATCCCAATAAGCAAAGTTGTCGCCGATGGCCTTGGCGCTTTGAGGATCGTTTGCAGCGAGATTCCCCAGTGTCTCATCGGACAGGACAACCCCCCAACCAAAGGTGTCGTCAAAGCGATTGCGTTCAAAGATAACCACATCAACCGACGGGTCGCGCAACTTCATGGAGATGCCAAAGTACAATCCAGCCGGACCGCCACCCAAACATGCAATACGCATCATACCTCTCCATCTGGATCATCGTTGAGTGGCAACGTAACAGTGAAGTATTTTTATTTCAAGCTTGAAATTTCATGCTTGTAATATTAATGCTGAGCGAAATTAGCCACGTTAGGAAAAAAGATGCTTCAGCCAATGATCGACGATGCACATAATGTCTCGCCCGAAACGGCGCGTGCAAAGCCAGCACCGATGACATGGGATGACCCGTTCTTAATGGACAGCCTTCTGACCGAAGAAGAGCGTATGATTCAAAAGACAGCGCGGTCATATTGCCAAGAGAAACTAGCGCCCCGCGTTCTGGAAGCCAACCGGCACGAACGGTTTGACCCCGAAATCATGTCCGAGATGGGCGAACTCGGCCTGCTAGGCAGCACATTACCAGAAGAATATGGCTGCGTTGAATCCTCCTATGTCGCTTACGGCTTGGTTGCCCGCGAGGTCGAGCGTGTCGATAGTGGCTATCGGTCTGCTATGTCTGTGCAGTCTTCCTTGGTGATGCATCCGATCTTTGCCTATGGCACCGAAGAACAGCGCAAGAAATTCCTGCCCAAGCTGGCGATCGGCGAATGGATCGGCTGTTTCGGTCTGACCGAGCCTGACCACGGGTCTGACCCAGGTTCCATGATCACCCGGGCGACGAAAGTTGATGGCGGTTTCAAGCTGAGCGGAGCTAAGAACTGGATCACGAACAGCCCGATTGCGGATGTGTTTATCGTCTGGGCCAAGTCCGACGCCCATGACGGTAAAATCAAGGGCTTTATCCTTGAAAAGGGCATGAAGGGGCTGGCCGCGCCTAAGATTGACGGCAAGTTCTCGCTCCGGGCGTCGATCACAGGTATGATCCAGATGGATGAGATCTTTGTGCCTGACGACAACCTGTTGCCAAACGTCGCCGGTCTTGCGGGGCCATTTGGCTGCCTTAACCGCGCGCGTTATGGCATCTCGTGGGGTGCGATGGGCGCGGCTGAGGCCTGCTGGCACGCAGCGCGTCAATACACGATGGACCGCAAACAATTCGGCAAGCCCTTGGCCGCGACCCAGCTAATCCAAAAGAAGCTAGCGGACATGCAGACAGAGATTTCCCTTGGCTTGCTGGGGTCGCTTCAACTGGGCCGCTTGATGGATGCACACAGCAATTCCGCCGAATTGATCAGCCTGATGAAGCGGAACAATTGCGGCAAGGCTTTGGCCATCGCCCGCGAATCGCGTGACATGCATGGCGGCAACGGTGTCAGTGATGAATACGGCGTCATTCGCCACGTCATGAACCTCGAAGCGGTCAACACATACGAAGGCACCCATGATGTCCATGCGCTGATCCTTGGCCGAGCACAAACCGGTCTGCAAGCGTTCCAATAATGGCGGACAGTGGGATCAATTGGGAGGACGCCTTTGCCAACGCGGCCTATATCGACGGTGGCGCAGGCTATCCTGACACATGGGCGGCCCGGGCCGCGGCGTTTCGGGCGTCGGCAAACGGGCAATGTGATCTGAGCTATGGCGCGGATGATCGCGAGACCTTTGATCTGTTCCTGCCCGATAGCCCGCCAAAGGGATTGTCTGTCTTTATCCATGGCGGCTTTTGGTTAGCCTTTGGTAAATCCGATTGGAGCGATCTGGCCCAAGGCGCGGTCAACCGTGGCTGGGCAATGGCGATCCCGCAATACACGCTGGCACCCGGCGCCCGCATTGGTGAAATTACCAATCAGGTTGGGGCAGCGATTTCGCAAGCCGCAACCCTTGTCGCGGGCCCCATACACCTCTCGGGGCATTCGGCTGGCGGCCATCTGGCCAGCCGGATGATTTGCGAGGACAACCCCCTACCTGCGCTGGTTTCGTCTCGTGTTCGAAACGTTGTTTCCATCAGCGGCGTTCACGATCTGCGTCCGCTACGATTGCACACGATGAACCAGAGCCTCAGGATTGATGCAGCTGAGGCGCACAGCGAGAGCCCCGTCCTGTTAGACCGCCGCGCGGGACCCAAGTTCACGGCTTGGGTTGGCGAAAACGAGCGCCCGGAATTCCTGCGGCAATCAGCCCTGCTGGCAGAGGCATGGCGACATGGCGGCCAAACACAGCTTAAACTGGACCCGGGACGGCATCATTTTGATGTTGTGGATGGCTTAAAGTGCCCAGACCACCCCCTGACCCAATACCTATTGGACATGTGAATGACAGTATCGATTCAAACACGCGGCAACATCGCAATTGTCACGATCGACAATCCCCCAGTGAATGCGGCTTCACACGCCGTACGCCTTGGTCTGCAAAATGCACTGCATCAAACATCGCAGGATGATGCGGTGCAGGCGGTGGTTTTGCACTGCGCGGGACGTACGTTTATCGCAGGCGCTGACATCACCGAATTTGGGACGCCATCGCAGGACCCCAGCCTGCCGGATCTGCTAACCCAAATAGAAACCGCCTCAAAACCTTGGGTTGCCGCCATCCACGGCACAGCCCTTGGCGGTGGTCTGGAAACCGCGCTGGTCTGCCACTATCGCATAACCGACCGCGCGACCAAACTTGGCCTGCCAGAGGTCAACCTTGGCCTGATCCCCGGCGCGGGCGGAACCGTGCGCCTGCCGCGATTGATCGCGCCCGAACATGCGTTAGAGATGATCGCAGGTGGAAAACCGGTCGCAGCAACGCGGGCGCTGGAACTTGGTCTTATCGACCAGATTGCGGAGGGCGATCTTTTGGAAGATGCCATCGCTTTGGCACAGGCGTCGGGAGCAAGACCGATCCCCCTTCCCCTCATCGAACGCCCTGTTGTCGCGCTGTCATCTCAGGACAAATGGGACGGCATGATCCGGAAGGTCAAGGCTAAGGCAAGAGGGCAAAATTCCCCTATTGCGGCGATCAAGGCGCTGGAAAATGCTTTGGAACTGGGTGCCCCAGCGGCGCTGGTGGCCGAACGCGCCTTGTTCTTAGAACTGCGCGACAGCGACCAATCCAAGGCCCTGCGACATATCTTCTTTGCCGAACGCGCCACGGCCCAAGTCGGCAGGATCAAAGGTGTCGCGGCGGCCCCGCTTTCGCATATTGGTGTCGTCGGTGGCGGCACGATGGGTGCAGGGATTGCCGCGGCCTGCCTGCTGGCGGGCTACCGCGTGACACTGATTGAGCGCAACGAAGAGGCCGCTGATACAGGACGCGACCGTGTGCATGTGACCTTGGACCAAAGCCGGAAACGCGGGGTGATAACACTTGCCGCACACCTGCAAGCAGTTGAAAGCTTCCAAGTCTCGACCAGCTATGCCGCCCTATCCGACGCTGATTTGGTGATCGAGGCGGTGTTTGAAGACATGCAGGTGAAGATCGACGTCCTGACAGCGCTAGAGGCCGAAATGCGCCCCGAGACAATTCTAGCCACGAACACATCTTACTTGGACATCAACGAAATGGCGGCGGCGACACAGCGGCCATCGCGTGTGATCGGGCTGCATTTCTTTTCACCCGCACACATCATGAAACTGCTTGAGATAGTGGTGACGGACAGTGTCGATGACCAGACCACCGCGACCGCATTCGCATTCGCCAAACGGCTGAAGAAGATCGCTGTGCGTGCGAAGGTCGGTGAAGGTTTCATCGCCAATCGGATCATGTCGGCCTACCGGCGCGAGGCGGAATACATGCTCGAAGATGGCGCAATGCCTTGGGATATCGACGCTGCGATGCGCGATTTCGGCTTCCCCATGGGCATCTTTGAGATGCAAGATCTTGCAGGGCTCGATATTTCCTGGGCGATGCGCAAACGTCTGAGTGCGACCCGTGATCCCGACCAAAGATACGTCGATATTGGCGACAAGCTGTGTGAGAGCGGGCATTTCGGGCGCAAGACCGGGCGGGGATATTATGATTATACCGAAGACGGTAGGGCCCACCACTCTGCGGAAACAAGCGCGCTGATCAAGGATGAATCTCAGCGTAAGGGCATCACGCGGGCACACATTTCAGATAAAATCATCATGGCGCGCATCCTTGATCGGATTAGGTCTGAGGCTGCGGCGCTTCTTGATCAAGGCATCGCAAGATGCGCCGACGACATCGATGTGGTGATGGTCAACGCCTTTGGCTTTCCAAGATGGACAGGCGGGCCAATGTTTTATCAGTCCAGACCGGGTTGATTGCAGACTGCTTCAGCTTGCCGCGCTTGGCCCATCCAATCGGCTGGATGTGTCTTCGCGCAACTGACCCGCCGCCATTTTTGCAAATGCGGCGCGCCATCGGTCGGCAAGTTCTGGCATGTCTGCCAGTTGGGCGGCCTCGGCAGGGGCGATGCGCTTGGTCAGGCGTGCCTGGGTCACCTTTCGGACTGTCCAGTTCGGTTGCGGTCGCTCAATCAGGCTGATCTTGTCACCCACGGCAACGGTGCCTTTTTCTAGCACACGATAGTACCAGCCTGTGCGCCCGGTCTTCTGAAAAAGATACGGCATCTTGTCTTGGCCCGTATGCCGCGCAAGTTTCCAACACGGCTGCCGTCCCTGCGAAATCTGCACGGTCGCACTGCCGAGTTGCAATATGTCGCCGATGCACAGATTGTCTTCGGTCAGGCCAATGGTCGAGATATTTTCACCAAAGGCCGCCGCTGTGGTCGCCTGCGCCAAAAGTCCTTCTGCTTCCCACGCTGCATAGTGATCGAAAGCGTAGTGATGAATGGCCTTGTCCGCCCCGCCATGCACGGCAAGATCCGCTTGGGCATCCCGCACAAACCCGTGAGGGCCTATGTCCTGCGGTCCGGCAACGATATCCTTTTGAATGGCAGAAGGTGGTTTGCCGGGCCAACGGTCTGCGACCTTGCCAACATACAAGCCATCAATCCGCGCGGTCAAATGTGGTGTCATGCTGATACTTTTTCCTGATGTTCGACACAGATCTTCATGGTGTCGGCCTGCGCTAGGGGGAGTGAAAGAAGCTTGCAATATGCAGACGTTCCTTCTGTCTGATGAAACCTGCAGGTTTTGCACTGGCCGAATGATTTCGCATCATTCAACGACAACGCCTGCCGCAAAGTCTGGCCCAACCCGTTTTCCAGCGCACACACTTCGGTGTCCGTAAGTTTCGTCAGAGCAACCGCAACGACGCCGTCGTCTTCCAGCATAACGGTTCCCGCTTTTGTCAGCGCATAGGAGATCGAGCGTTTATCGCTGTCAGAGCGCACCTCTTCAACGTAGCCCTTGCGCAAAAGCGCCTTGAGAGTTTGCGACATGGTTCCGCGCGTTGTCCCAAGAAATTCTGCAACATGTGACGGCGACCGTGAAAACCGGTTGGCATCGCGCAGATATTCAAGCGCCGATCTTTGTACTGGATTCAGATCGCCGGCCCAACTGCTGGCGCTGTCCAGTCTTGCCAATCTGTTCATCAGGGCGCGGATGTTTAGGTTTGACGTCATGACATTAAGGTATCGAGTCGAAATTACTATTGCAATCCCAATTTCACATATGATAGCGAGTCACTATTATATTCATTAAGGAGACACACAATGCCCAACAAGACAGCTTTCACATCAGTCGCTTTCGCGCTTGCCGCTGGTACAACCTTTGCAGGCGGCAACCACGCAGCCGACTTGCAGGACGCAATCCAGTCGCCCGCCGATACCGGCAAAGTCGCGGCCTTTGATGTTCTGGCTGCCCATGCACATCGGACCGGCACTACAGTGACCTTTCACATGACCACGAATGGAACCGCCGGGTCACAGACCCCTGCCGCCACCGGCGCGGTTGGTGGGTCCGACGTGTGGTCCTATGTCTGGCCCACATCGCTGGATCCCTCCACCGTTGGTTTCGAGGGCGGCACGGGTATTCTGGCGATGGCTGCCACCAGCCACCCCGACTTTGACGACACGCCTTTGTTTGATGAAAACCGCGACGGCGACCCGACTAATGACGGCGTGGAATGGCACAGCCATTGGGTTGTCCTGACCCCGACGGAGGCGTGCGGCCCCGGTGCTTTGGCCGTGCGCGACATCCCCGAAGGCAGCACCCCAAAGCTGCCCGCGACCTGGCCCGGCTTTCCCATTTTTCTGGACAGCCCCGGCTTTACGCCCCTGTTTGATGGCCCCGAAATCAGCGTCACCGCAGGATTTGCCAGCGATGTGGAGCTGTCAGGCGTCGCCTATGACGGCGTGACAGCGGCCCTGCGAGTGAACGCCAATATTCACGCGCCGCTCTTGTGCGTGACAGATGTCTTTGACGTGGCCTCCGGCGATCTAAGCCTGCCCGGCGTTTTGGAGTGATATCAAAGGGAGGGCGGTGCTACCGCGCCGCCGTCCCGCCGCAGCGAAGGAGATCAAATGCAAGCCCCTGAACTTTCCATTTCAAAATGGTTCAACACCGATAAAGACATCGCACTGGCAGATTTACGCGGCAGGGTAGTGGTTATTGAAGCGTTTCAAATGCTCTGTCCGGGGTGCGTTATTCATGGAATCCCCCTCGCCCAGACAATTCGTATGACTTTTCCAGAAGACAAAGTTGTCGTTATCGGTCTGCACACGGTTTTTGAGCACCACGAGGCGATGACGCCTGTGGCCCTGAAGGCCTTCTTACACGAATATCGCATCACCTTTCCGGTCGGGGTCGATAATCAGGGGTCCAGTCCTTTGCCTGACACCATGACAGCGTACGGCATGCGCGGCACGCCAAGCCTGATTGTCGTGGATCAGCGGTGCCAGATTGCCGCGCATCACTTCGGTCAGGTTTCTGAAATGCAGATCGGAGCGCAGATTGCGACGCTTTTGGCAACTGGCCAGTCAAAGGCTGGTACGTGATCCGACGGCAATCAGGCTTGGCGTGCCGAAAATTTAGAGTAATTTGACTTGACGCATCGACCATCGAGGTATATGTGATGCGCATGAACAAGATTGCCAACACCCCCAACCTGCTCGACCCCGATTACTGGGGGAATACGATCAAGATGAGCCTGTCAAAGTTTTTTATCCTTTGCGTCTTGCAGGATGAGGAATTGCATGGCTACGACATCGCCAAATCGGTTGAACGGCGTACAGATGGATGCTGCACCCCGCGCGAAGGGACGATCTATCCGGTGCTCAAACAATTTACCGAAGGCGGCTATGTCACCTTCAAATCCGAAACCGTCTCGGGGCGGGAACGCAAGATCTATGCGGTGACAGATAAGGGGCGCGAAGCGTTCAAGATCGCTTTGGCCGAATGGACGAAAATCACCCGCTGCCTTCAGGAATGTTCCTGCGCCACCTGCCCGTAAAAAAATTTGCCCTCATACTTTGATGATCGATGCATCGATCTATCAAGAAGGAACCCTCAAACATGAAAATCGTCAGCTTCAAAATCTGCCCATTCGTCCAGCGTGTCACGGCCCTGCTGGAAGCCAAGGGCATCGACTATGATCTGGAATTCATCAGCCTTAGCGACAAACCCCAGTGGTTTTTGGACATCTCGCCCAATGCGCAGGTGCCGCTTCTGATCACGGACGAAGGCGAGGCGCTGTTTGAAAGCGATGCTATCGTTGAATTCATCGAAGAAGCCTATCCGCCGCTGCGCCCCAACCTGACGCCGGTTGAAAAGGCCCGCGAACGCGCGTGGAGCTATCTAGCAACCAAACATTACCTGCCCCAATGTGGCGCGCAGCGCAGCGCCGATCAGGACATCCTGGCCGAGCGCAGCCAGAAGCTGAACAAGGCCTTCGACACGATCGAGGCACAGCTGGGCGACACCAAGTTCTTTGCTGGTGATGACATTGGCATGGTCGACGTGGCTTGGCTGGTGCTGCTGCACCGCGCCTGCATAATCGAACAGAAAAGCGGTTATGACTTCCTTGGTAACCGACCCAAGCTGAAGGCCTGGCAGAATAATATCATGCAATCTGGTTTGCCCGCCAAATCGGTCGCTGCTGATTTCGTCGCCGATTTCTCGGACTTCTATTTGTCCGACCAGACGTTGTTAGGTCGGGGTGCCGCCGCCAAGAGCCACGAATTCAGCGACAGCACACCGCTGGCGATGTGCTGCTGAGCGCAGGAAGGGACCAAGACATGAGCATGTTTGACACCGCTCCCGCCAAGACCGGCGATACCTTTGTGCGGCACAATCCGAACTATCTGAAAATGTTCTATGGCACCGATCAGGTCACCCCGTTCTGGGTGGCCGATATGGATTTGCCCATTGCTGACCCAATTAAGGACGCGTTGCGATATGTCGCAGAGCGCGGCCAATTTGCCTATGAGTTCAACTCAGATGGCATCTTTGCTGCGATCTCAGGCTGGTTTGCCCGCCGCCATGATCTGACCCTCAAACCTGAGAACTTCGTGCCCTTCCCCGGAGTTCTGACCGCGATATCTCTGTTGATCCGCGAGTTATCAAACGAGGGCGACGGCGTGCTGATGCAAGTCCCCGCCTACCACCAGTTCGGCAAGATCATTACTTCTGCCGGGCGCGAGGCGGTCAAATCTTCACTGATCAACGAGGGCGGCCACTATAGCATGGATTTCACTGATCTTGAGGCAAGAATGGCCCCGGATAACATCAAGCTGATGCTGCTGTGCAACCCGCACAACCCTGTGGGACGCGTTTGGACAGCCGAGGAATTGGCCCGCGTCGTTGAGATCGCCGAGCGACACAACGTCACCATCATCAGCGACGAAATCCACGCCGATATCATCTATGGTGATCGCCGCTTTACTAGCCTGTCGTCGCTGGACAACCAGCGGCATGTTTCCGTGCTGGGATCACCTGCCAAGACCTTTGGCATGCAAAGCATCTCGAACGGATACATCTACACCGAAAATGAGGACATTCTGAAACGGATGAAGCACGTCGAGGATTCCATGTACCTGGGCCACGGCAATGCCTTCACAACCTTTGCCACCATCGCGGCCTATGAAAAGGGCGACGCTTGGGTCGATGAATTATTGGCTTATCTGCAAGGGACGGTTGACTGGATCGGCGCGTATCTGGCGGATGAATTGCCCAGCGTGAAAATGTCCCCGGTTGAGGGCACTTATCAGGTATGGTTGGACTGCTCCGGCACTGGCCTGGCAGGCGACGCGCTTAAGGCGAAACTGGGCGAAGCAGGTTTTGGCGCAACACCGGGCACCTGGTTCGATGAAACGGCGACGCAGTTCATCCGCATCAATATCGCCGCCCCGCGTCGTGATATCCAAGAGGCGGTCAAACGTTTCAGAGCGACGCTGGATCAAGTCACCGCGCAGGACTCGGCACCTTGTACCGACACCTCAACGAACGCCTGCTGTTAGGCGGCAATCAGCACGGCCGTCCCGGCTGGGATGGCCACATCCGCAAGGGAAAGCACCATCCTTGAAGGCAAGACAGCGCTGGTGACCGGCGGTTCCAGTGGCATCGGGTTTGAAACAGCCAAGGTTCTGCGAGACAACGGCGCACGTATTGCAGTTACCGGACGAGACGCCGCTAAACTTGAAGCAGCACGTAAAGCTTTGGGTGGTGATGCCATCGCCATTCGGGCGGACATCCGCAAGATGGATGATCTGGATCGGATGCAATCTGAGATAGGCACATCTTTTGGAACATTGGATATTCTGTTTGCAAATGCAGGCGTTGCTTTCAACACGCCGCTGGGGAAAACCGATGAAGCGATGTATCATCGCCTGATGGATGTAAATGTTAAGGGCACGTTTTTTACCGCCCAGTCGGTTCTTCCGCTGATGACCCAAGGCGCATCAATCATTCTCAACACATCCTGGCTGAACCAGATCGGCACCCCAAAAAAAGCACTTCTCTCAGCCTCAAAGGCGGCCGTGCGTTCCTTCGCCCGCGTGATGTCGGCGGAACTTCTGGATCGTGCGATCCGTGTAAATTGCGTCAGCCCGGGCACGATCGAGACGCCGATCCACCGGGGGCCAGATGAAACGGATGCGCATTTCCAGGCCTATGTAGCGCGTATCGGAGAACAAGTGCCCGCAGGCCGCATTGGCAAACCTGCGGACATCGCGGCGGCAGTTCTTTTTCTGGCAAGTGACGCGTCTCGCTACATGTTGGGTGCCGAGATGGTCATTGATGGGGGGCGTGCAGAGCTTTGACACGCCAAGCAATCAACGCCCGAATGATACTGGACATCCAAGCATGACGACCATGAGCTATGACATCGTCATCATCGGTGGCGGGCAGGCTGGATTGTCTGCCGCCTATTTCCT
This sequence comes from uncultured Paracoccaceae bacterium, assembly GCA_947503925.1. Taxonomy (GTDB): domain Bacteria; phylum Pseudomonadota; class Alphaproteobacteria; order Rhodobacterales; family Rhodobacteraceae; genus Yoonia. The sequence goes on from CANNFQ010000015.1 coordinate 25,947, forward strand.
CCGCAGGACCGGTTTGCGTTTTGTGATCCTTGACGACAGCGACGCGCCGGGCGGTTCATGGCCTGGGACCTGGGACTCCTTACGGCTGTTTTCGCCGGTGGATTACAGTTCCATCGCCGGCTGGCAGATGCCGCAGGGCGCAGATGAATATCCGCAAAAAGATGAGTTCATCGCCTATCTGGCTGCCTATGAAGCTCGCTATAATCTCCCAATCGAACGACCTGTGCGCGTGACCAATGTCAGCCGGGCTGAAGACCGGTTCATCGTTCAAACCAACAAAGGTGCCTTTACCACCCGCGTGGTCATCAGCGCGACCGGCACCGCTCAGAACCCGTTTGTCCCCGAATATGACGGGCGGGGCAGCTTTGAAGGCGTTCAAATGCACTCCGCCGACTATCGCAATCCTGCGCCCTTCGCCGGACGACGCGTGGCCATCATCGGCGCGGGTAATTCAGCGGCACAGATCCTTGCCGAAGTCTCGCTGGACGCCGATACGCTGTGGATCACGCCGGAAGAGCCACGTTTCAATCCTGATGACGTCGACGGGCGGCATATCTTTGGCGTGGCCACACAAAGATTTACGCAAACGCAATCGGAGAACAAGGCGACGGTGAACACCTCGCGCTTTTCGCTGGGCAGCATCGTGATGGTCGAAAGCGTTCGTGAGGCGCGCGCACGCGGCGATGTGTTGCACGCCCTGCGACCCTTCACCCGCCTGACGTCTTCAGGTGGCATATGGCCGGACGGCACCAAACAAGATTTCGACGCCATCATCTGGTGCACCGGCTTTCGCGCAAACCTCGCGCATTTGCAGCCCATGCTGCCTGTGGAGGACGGTAAGGCGCGCACAGACGGCGGACCTCGCGCGCTGGACGTTCCGGGGCTGTGGTTGGTTGGCTATGGCGGCTGGACCGGCTATGCCTCGGCCACAACCTACGGCGTCACCAAGACAGCGCGGCAGGCAGTCAAGGAAATTGCAGCCTATCTACCCTAAAGGCGGCTCCCGCCAGCAACACACACGAACAGGAACCATAATGGCCAGCACAATCCTCTATCTCCTGAAATCCAAATTTCCGGATCCCCAGCATGGCGATCAGCTGTTCTTTTGCCCGCAATGCGCTGCGATAGAAGGGTTACTGGCAATGTTTCCAGACGTGCGCCAAAATCTGGATGTCCGTTATGTTAATTTCTCGCGACCCCGTGGGGACATGCCTGAATACGTAGAAGACAATCAATCTTGCCCACAGATTGTCCTACCTGGTGGTGACGACGCCCACTCTGCTGGGCTCAGCGAACCCGGACAAAGTGCGACCCGGCGTATTGAAGACCATGCGGACGTGCAGCGCTACTTGATTGACAAATTTGGTCTTTCACATCCGCACCCATAGGCCGATTGGCGCCGCCGATGATCTCATCTCAATTAAGTTGTGGCGGTCAGACATCCTAGAGATGCAGCGATTCAGACGGTGGATTCCGCCTGTACACGCGGTATGATGCCTAGGGTCAGGACCCTTGCTAACGCAGTTGGGGTTCCGCGCAGGTCAGACTTTGTATTTGGATTGGCTCTGATTTCTCTTGGGCCCCGGCAATCCTTTTCGGACGAGCAGCGCCACTTCCTTCATACCCCCTTCATTCAAACGAGTTTTTTAGATTAGATACATTTGTTGACACAAATTATAAATGTTACTACATTTGATTCGAGGAGATACTTATGGCCAAACCCGACTTCATCAATGAACCCAAAGGCACTCAACCTTTGCATGCCAAGGTCAGAGCGGCGCTAAAGCAACGGGCTGTTGTCGGGGACCTTGTGGACGAGACAGGCCGGCTGAAGACCGAGTCAGAGTTGACAGAAATTTTCGATGTCAGCCGTGTCACCATTCGCAATGCGATTGCCCCGTTGGTCGAAGAAGGTGTGTTTGTACGTCGTCGCGGCGCTGGCACATTTTTGCGCACAAACGTTACAGAGAGTTGGGTTGGCAGCCTTTTGGGCCTGCAGGAAATCGCCGAAATCGAAGGGTATAAAGTCGGGGCAAAAATCCTATCGCAGGGCATGACAGCAGATCATCCCGCAAGAATTGCGCAGGCCTTGCAAGAGCGGGCTGTCTGGCATCTCACGAGACTGCGAACCGCCGATGACGTCCCGATTGCAATTGAAAGAGCGCACTACCCGCCTGAGATCGGATTGTCGCTTGAGAAGCACAATTTGAACGACATCAAGGTCTATAAAGTTATGGAGCAAGAGCTGGGAATTGACGTCGTCAAGGCCCGCCAAGACATTCGTGCAAAACTGGCGGACGAACAAGACGCCAACCTTTTGGATGTGCCTGTGGGCACCCCGCTTTTGACATCAATCCGGCAAACACTGACCGCAAGGGACCGAGTTGTCGAATACCTCGAAACGACCCACCATCAAGATCGGTTCCAAATGTCGATCGAACTCGTGCGTCGGCGCATTTGACGCCTTGGCTTCTGCCTAATCCAGCAAACAACCACAATCGAATCTAGGAACGGGGTGCAGCATGACTGGCCAACAGAGACCCAATGTCATCGTCATACTGAATGATGATATGGGGTATTCAGATATCGGATGCTACGGCGGAGAGGTCGAGACACCAAACCTCGATACGCTCGCGCTCAATGGTTTGCGTTATTCGCAGTTCTATAACACCGCGCGCTGTTCGCCCTCTCGCGCATCTTTGTTGACAGGGCTGCACCCCCACCAAACCGGCATCGGCGTTCTCACCTACGATATGGGCCCCGAAGGCTACGTCGGGAACCTTAGCAGGAATTCGGTGACGATCCCCGAGGTGCTAAAAGGTTCTGGTTACCGCACCTACATGAGCGGCAAGTGGCATATCGCGGCTAGCCTCTATGAACCAAGTGATGCTTGGCCAACGCGCCGTGGGTTTGACGAATTTTATGGCACCATCATTGGGGCGGGCAGCTTCTTTCACCCCAACACTTTGACGCGCGGCGAAGAGAATGTCGAACACGAGGCGGAAGAAGATCCAGAGTTTTTCTATACGGATACGATCAGCGATCAGGCCGCCGACTATATTCGCACCCATAATGCTGAACACTCCAATGCGCCGTTTTTCCTATATACGGCCTACACAGCCCCGCATTGGCCATTGCACGCACACCCGGAAGATATCGCCAAATACAAGGGCCGCTTTGACGCTGGATGGGACACCCTGCGTCAGGAACGGCTGGACCGGTTGGTCCGGGCAGGCATCCTTGATGCTTCTTGGAAGCTAAGCGATCGTGATCCATCGCAACCGCCATTTGAGGACGCGACGGACAAAGAATGGTTGACCCGCTGCATGGAGGTCTACGCGGCCCAAATTGATCGGATGGATCAAGGCATCGGTCGTATTCTGGATGCTCTCGAAGAGACCAGTCAGTTGGATAATACACTGATTGTCTTCCTCTCGGACAATGGTGGATGCGCCGAAGACATTCCTGAAGATGTCCCACCCGAGCAACTTGTCGAGGCATTAGACATTGCGCGCTACAAGACCCGCGATGGCCGCCCGGTGCGCATTGGCAATGACCGATCAGTCATGCCGGGGCCCGAGGACACCTACCAAAGTTACGAGACCGCCTGGGCCAATCTATCCAACGCGCCTTTCCGGCTGTACAAGCACTGGATCCACGAAGGCGGAATTTCCACGCCGCTGATCATGCATTGGCCCGCAGGAATCGAGAGAACCGGCGATATCAATCATTGCCCCGGCCAATTGACCGACATCATGGCCACAATTGTTGACGTCACTGGCGCCACCTACCCAGAACATTTTGCCGATCACGCCATCCCGCCCTGCGAAGGCGAAAGCATGGCCCCAGATTTCGTAGCGCCGCGTGACGGCCGCGCGCCCCTGTTCTGGGAACACGAAGGCAATGCCGGCGTCCGTGACGGGAATTGGAAGCTGGTGCGCAAATATCCCGGCGATTGGGAACTTTATGACATGGTCAAAGATCGCACCGAACTGACAGACCTCGCCCCGCAGCACCCCGACCGGGTGCGCGACATGATTGCCATGTATGACGCATGGGCGGCGCGCTGTGGAGTAATCGCTCGTGAGAAAATTCTGAAAATCATGGCTGACAAGAACGAAAACGCGTTTTGGGAAAAAGAAGGCTGAATCGCACAAATTTCATCACTGCTAGGAGGAGAAACCAGCGATGACGACGATAACAAGAAAGACCCTTTTGAAAGGGATAGCCGCAGTCTCGGCACTTGCCCTGAGCGCGACATCCGTAGTCGCCGAAGCAGAATACACGTTTCGCGTATCCAACGTTCTATCCGAACAAGACGTCACTGCCTTTGGATTGAACAAATTTGCTGAGATTGTTGATCAAAAATCCGATGGCCGCATTGAGATTGAAGTGTTCCATGGCGGGCAACTGGGATCGGGCGTCGAAACATTCGAAGCAGTCAAGAACGGCTATCTTGATTTTGCCGGCGACAGCTTTGCCAATCTGGCGACTATTACACCTGCCTTCGAAATCTTCCACTTCCCCTTCCTGTTCGAATCCCGCGCCCAAATGCTCAGCGCATTGAACAGTAATTTGGTGCAGGCGCAGGTAAATTCAGAGCTGGCGGATGTTGGTCTGGTTTGGTTTTCAACCTATGAAATCGGTGGGCCCCGTAACGTTGGCACGTCGAACACACGGATCGAAACCGCCGCTGATCTGGAAGGCATGAAGTTCCGCGCCTCGCGCTCGCCCCTTGAAATTGGCAGCCACGAGGCCTGGGGCGCAGCTGGCGTCACAGTCGACTGGCCCGGCACTCCCGAGGCTGTGCGCCTTGGCATGGTCGACGGGCTGACGGTGCCTTATGCCAGCTTCTACTCGGCCAAATTTCACGAAGGTGATTTGATCAACTATATTCTGGATCTGAATTTCCAGAACTACGCCCTCGTCATCGCGGCCAATGCCGACAAGATGGCCGGCCTGCCCGATGATGTCCGGCAGATTCTGGAAGATTCGGCAACCGAAGCACAGGCCTGGCATGTGGAATTCGTAAGCGACTACATCACCCAGAATATTCAGGAAATGAAGGCCGCTGGCGTCGAAATCTATTCCTTGCCAGATGCCGAATATGCAAAAGTGCGCGACATGACGGTTGACGCGGTCTGGCCGCGCTTCATCGGTCAGGAAGGCATGAGTCAGGAAAAGCTCGACCTGATCCGCACTGAATCCGGTGAAATTGGCACTGATGGCTGGGGCTATTCATTGGGCAACTGAGCCAACCCGGATCGGGCGTGTCCGCGCGCCCGATCCACAGTCAAATTCAGGGGGAAGACGATGCGTCCAAGCATTGAGAGCGTTGAACGCTTTGACCAAGCAACCGCCAAGGTGGTCGAAGTGATCTGCGTCGCGCTTCTGATCACAATTGTCCTGACGATCTGCGCATCTGTCTTTGCGCGCTTTGTGATCTTCTACCCTCTCAACTTTGCCGATGCGCTCGCAAAATACCTGATGCAATGGATGGCGTTTTTGGCTGTCGGACTGGCGATCAGGTCAGGCGAACATGTGTTGGTCGATGCACTGACCAGCAAATTGCGCAACCGTCTGCGTCTGAACCTTTTTGTCTTTGCAAACATCCTGATGCTGGGACTGTTTGCTGCAATGGTCTGGCATGGCGTGACCTATGCCATGTCCGGCTGGTCTTCACGCGATGTCTTTGTCTTTGGGGTCAGCATGGCAGTGCCCTATTTTTCTGTGCCGGTCGGCGCGGCCTACGCCTTTGTCGCCACGGCATGTGTGACCTGGATTGCGATTGCTCGCACGCGGATGCCGCAGGCCTCTGCGGATATGGGAGTATAAAATGAACGCCCTTGCGCTCTATTTTGTTGGCTTTGTGTTGTTTGTGTTGATCGGCGTACCCATTGCCTTTGCACTTGGCCTTTCAACACTTGGCATCTTCTGGCTGACCGACCAGCCGCTGCCGCTTTATATGCAAAGACTTTGGACCGGGCTTGATAAATTCACCCTTGTTGCGATCCCGTTCTTTATCCTTGCGGGCGAGCTGATGGGAGGGTCAGGCATCCTATCCCGGCTCTTGGATTTCGCAAAACTTGTAGTTGGCCGTGTCAAAGGCGGGTTGCTGCATATCAACATTCTAGTCAGCATGTTTTTCGGCGGGATCAATGGCTCTGCTATTGCCGATACCAGCGCGGTGGGATCAATGATGATCAAAGCGACCGAGGCCGAATACAAGGACCCCGAATTGGCCGCCGCCGTCACTGCCGTCAGCTCTGTTGTGGGGCCGATCATTCCACCCAGCCTGCCAATGCTGATCTACGCATTTGCGGCCGGAAATGTGTCAATCGCGGCGCTGTTCATCGCGGGGATTATTCCCGGCATCCTGATCGGGCTGAGCCTGATTATCGTTACGATCTTTGTTGTGCGCGGCAAAGACTATCCAATCGACAAAACCCGCTATGGCGTCTGGGATGTCATCCGTATCCTACGCCGCTTCGTCGTTGCCGCCATTTTGCCATTCATCATGGTGGGCGGCATTGTCGGAGGCGTGGTCACCCCGACCGAGGCCGGTTGCGTCGCAATTGTTTATGCGCTGTTCATCGGTTTTGTTGTGACCCGCGAATTGACCTTGGCCCATGTCTACGCTGCCTTGGTGCGCACGGTCATTGTGACGGCTGTGGTGATGATTATCATTTCCTTTGGCAATGTTTCGACTTGGTGGCTGACGATAGAAGGCGTGCCGCGCGCGATCAGCAATAGCTTTCAAGACTGGACAAGCAGCCCTGTTGTGTTCCTCGCGTTGATGTTGGTGCTTTATCTGGTGATTGGACTGTTCATTGAACAGGCCGCCGCCATGGTCATGCTGGTGCCGATCTTTGCGCCGCTTGCCGAAAAGTACGGCATTGATCCGGTTCATTTCGGCCTGTTCACCTGCCTGACACTTGCACTTGGGTTGATTACCCCGCCGGTCGGACTTTGTCTGTTTGTGTCCAGCAGTATTGCGGGCGTCCCGGTTCAACGGGTCTTCAGGGCTGCGATCCCCTATTTCATTGCCATGATGATGGTGCTTGCACTGGTCACGTTTGTCCCGCAGATTTTCCTGTGGTTACCAAAGGCGATGGGGTTCTAGGATGGCGCGGCAGTGCTGCGCGCCCAGTGGGACGGATCTTTCACAATCGCAGCCACCCGTCCCCCCTAAATCTGACGAATACAGAAGGCACACAGGCAAACTTTCGAACATGATCCTGCTTCAAGGCGGTGATTTCCTGATGGGTGCGGAAGATCCTGAAGGCATTCCGGAAGATGGCGAAGGCCCCAAGCGGCAGGTGCGCCTCAGGCCCTTCTCGATCGGCGCTTTCGCAGTGACCAACGCTCAATTCGAGGGCTTTGTCGCCGATACCGAGTACAAGACCACCGCCGAGCGCATCGGTTGGAGTCATGTGTTCCACATGCTTTTGCACCCCGCCAAGCGCAAGGCCATCACCGATGTGCCTGCTGAAACGCCCTGGTGGTATCCCGTTGAAGATGCTTGTTGGAAGCGACCGGAGGGAGTCGGCAGCACACTGGATGGTCGGGGCAATCATCCGGTTGTGCATGTCTCGTGGTGGGATGCCTCGGCCTATTGCGAATGGTCGGGCACGACCCTTCCAACAGAGGCCCAATGGGAATTCGCAGCCCGGGGCGGTCATACGAGCAAATTTCCATGGGGTGATACACTGACGCCCGACGGCGTACATCGCTGTAACGTCTGGCAGGGCAGGTTTCCCGGCCAAAACACAGCAGAGGATGGATTCGTCGGAACAGCCCCTGTCGATGCCTTTGCACCCAATGACTTTGGCCTGTTCAATGTGGTCGGAAATGTCTGGGAATGGTGTAAGGATCAATTTTCCTGTGACTACCATACGATCACGTCGAACCGGGATCCGGTGTATGTTGGCAATCACGAAACCAAGTCCGCCCGCGGCGGGTCATTTCTATGCCATCATTCCTATTGCAGCCGCTATAGGTTGGGCGCCCGTGTTGGAAACGCGGCGGGCACGACCTGTTCCAACCTCGGCTTCCGGGTCGCTTTGAGTTAGGCTACTGCCTCAAGACCACCTTGTCCGTTTCGTCCCCGATCCAGACGCGTCCTCTTGTGGTGCGTTCAGAGGGGCGGTATCCGTCACGATGGTACATGCCAACCAGGCCAGACCCGCCCCCATCGACAAATCACTTCAATGCGAGGTCAACGTCAATATTGTCTCTGACGGCTGCGGAATAAGGGCAAATCTTATGGGCGCCGTTGACAATCTTCTGACCGGTTTCCTTTTCAATCCCAGGCAGGTCAATTTCAAGCCGGACGCCCAATTTAAATGCTGCCCCGTTTGACCCCGGCTTGAGGGCGACGCTGGACGCAACAGAGGCTTTCGACGCATCAACACCTATGCTGAGCGCCGTGTACCGAAGCGCAGAGATAAAGCAGCCAGCATATCCGGCTGCGAACAGCATTTCGGGGTCAACCCGAGGGCGCTCTCTCGTGCGGGCCTTCCTGCAATCGCAGCGGCGGTGCATGAACTTGAGGACCTGTTTCCGATCGTCAAATCGGATCAAGCCGCCAGACAATTCTGTGGTGCGGTCGTAGGGGAAGTCATGAGGGATGCAGGCCATGAGATCCTGAGACCCAGAGGACGTGTCTCTGGAAATCTCTTTACATACGGGACAGTGTGGACACCCTTTCCGGTCGAAAAAGATACTGACCAGATCGTCCAAAGTATGTCTGGTGTACCGAGAAAACTATCCGCAATGCTGGAGGGAATTCCTGATCGGTTCCTGCAGATCGATCCACAACAAGAAAGCATGCCGATTGCAAATCGCATTGTTGAGATGATTTGCAACGATGCCGAGTTGCACAACAGGGTAGAAGGCATGTCGCAGGCCGCGTCGCGTGACACCTCGATTGACGCACTGCTCCTGAGTCTTCGTTCTCAAGATGGTGTACTCAAAGCGGATGCGTTCAACGCACAGTTCGAGAGCGGTCGTGAAACACTGTGCAATAGTCTCTTGCAGCACCTAAAGGGAGCGGCAATTTCCAAAAAATCTGTAAATTTGATTCCTGAAGTTCTACGAGCCGCAATACGTCAGGCACATTATGCAGATCAGGTTCTGCTCAGCGATCTTCAAGAGTTTGTCTTGGAACTGTCCTTTGGATCATGGAGAATGTTCATGCTACCAACGGCAAAGGGCCGCCAATCGGGGACGCCGCTCCCTTCCCTTGCCTAGGATTTTGGTCAATTGAGAAAGGTATTCTAGCATTTCAGAATAACATCCAGGAAAAGAAATTTGCTTGGGTGGTGGGCGTTCTGATGGCCTGCCAAAGCCAAAATAGAAGCCGGGCAGTAAAGGCACCCGACAGTGACTGATTTCGACCTATTCCCCTTTGGCTCCGCTATTTTGGCTTAGGGTCAAATTTGTGCATTCGCCATTGCTCACCTCAATCCTTCTGTTTGCTTTTCTGGTGCGCAGAGGGAGAGCTTCCAAAGCGTTCTTTGTAATGACGCGCAAACACACCGATGGAATTGAACCCGCACGCCGTGGCGATTTCCGCCACGGTCATCTCGGTTTCAACAACAAGTGCACGCGCACGATCCAGCCGAATATTGCGATAAGCAGCCATCGGGCTCTCCCCCAAAAACTGCTTGAAATGGCGCTCCATCTGCCGACGAGACATGCCAGTGATCTGGCTGAGATCATGGAAGGAAACAGGCTCTTCGATATTGTGGTACATCGCCTGCACGACCTGAACCAATTTGGCGTTACGTGTGCTCAGCGCGCGGGCAAGTGATGATCGCTGCCCGGCGCCCGGCGCCAGTTCACCGTAGTTGAGACACATGTCAGAGACGACAATCGCGAAGTCACGGCCATAGTCGCGCTGGATGATCGACAACATCATCTCGGTTGCGGCAGCGCCGCCGCCACATGTCCATAGATCACCATCAATTTCAAAACGCTTCTGGGAAGGTATCAAGTCAGGATAGCTTTCCAGAAACGCTGGCTGGTTTTCCCAGTGCATGGTGAAGTTGCGATCTAGCAGCAGACCGGCGCGCGCAAGGGTGGCAGCGCCCGTACAAATTCCCCCGACCTTCCCGCCAAAGCGGGCGTGTTTGCGGATTTGCGCGACGGTTGCGTCAGCCGCGGCCCCCAAGCCTTGATTTCCTGAGCAAACCAGCAACCGCAAGTCTTTTGGTAAGGCGTCCAAGCCGCCGTGGACGCTGACATCCATCCCAGAGGAGGATCGGACTGCTTGACCATTCTCAGAAAGAACGGTCCATCGATATAGTGGCTTCTGAGAAAGTTGATTGGCAATGCGCAACGGATCAACGGCTGCACTGAAGGCCAGCAGCGTGAAACGAGGCAACAACAAGAACCCTAGTTCAACAGGTGCTATGAAGTTTTCCACCGGGAAGTAGAACGCACCTTCCGGCACCACTTCGGGTCCTGGGCGGAGATCAGGGTCTTTGCTGGCCATACCTTCACGACTCATAAGAATGGCCCTATTCTGCGATGTCTTCCGCCCAAAGTTCGGGCTTTTCTTCGATGAAGCGCCGCATCAAAGCGATGCAGTCAGGATCATCGGCAACGATGACCTCGACCCCCTTGGAGCGTAAAAACTCTTCGTTGCCGCCAAAGTTCCTGTTTTCGCCAATCACAACGCGCGGAATACAAAACTGGATGATCGTACCGGTACACATCATGCAAGGGCTGAGCGAGGTATAGAGCGTTGTGTCGCGGTAAGTCTTTTGCCGCCCCGCCTTGCGCAGCGCATCCATCTCGCCATGTGCAATCGGATCGCCGTTCTGCACACGCTGATTGCGCCCTTGAGCCACGACGGAGCCGCTGCGGGCCAGCACGGACCCGATGGGGCAGCCACCTTCGTCAAAACCGGCTTTTGCCTCGTCATAGGCAATACGTAAAAAGCGTGCGTCATCGGCGTTCATGTCTGTCATTCCTTCCGGCTCAGGATCGGGCTGTCGTAGTAGGGCAATGTCTCGAAGCTCGGGCGCCAGATGCCGTCCTTTTGCAACTGGTCCATATGATCGGCGATTTCGTCAAGCGTGGCAAACCAGACATTCTTGGTTTCGCGAGTTTTGGTGATCTAGGCTTCAACTTGTTTCCAAAGTACCAAACGTCCGGTGAGAAACGGGTGGGTGATCAACATAAAAAAAACGCCCGCGTCATACAGCGCCTCGAACTCTTCCTGTCCGTCGTTAAGGTGTTTGGAACCGAGAACGACCTAGCCTAAGCGAGAGTTTGGTTGATCTTGTTGGTTTCATTATGTGGCGTGCTCGCGGTGATGCAGGCGTCGCGCTTCGCGTGTCTTTTTTGATCCTTTCGCTTCGCTTTAGAATGGCTTTGTCATGCCCGAAGTAGGTGTCTGAGGACCTGTCGCGGTTTGATGCCGCTCCTTTGATAGCATTTACTGCAGTAAAGGAGACGAACGATGGGACTGAACACGACAGGTCCATCTGCTGGTGTGACGTTGTTGATGCTCTCGTGGTAGCGCTGGTGATTATGGTGCTCTACGAAGGCTTCGATCTGAACTTCGAGGTCACCCGGCAGGAAGTAGTTTTCCAACAAGATGCGGTTCTTCAAGGTTTGGTGCGGGCGCTCGATCTTGCCCTGTGTTTGCGGCTACTTACGCGATCTGTAGAATATGGACCTTTGGGCGTACTCTGTTGAAAAACTCTCCTGGATCGGAGAGGGAACGAGTGGTGTTTGAAGCCGCTGACCTTGATCGTACCCGATGGGTTATGATCAAACCCAAGCCCCCGGCCGCCGTCATTTCAGGTAGTACCGAAGTCAGCCCATAGCAGACGCGTTTTGGGGGCGCTTGGTGTTATTGCGGTCAACTGGGCGATCGCTCACCCCAAATCGGCGAACACCTTAACAAGCCCTGTGTCATGAGTTTGATAGTTGGGGTTTTGAGAAAGGGCGCAGGCTGACCGTCGCCGGAATGGCCTGACCTTCTACCATGACGGCAAATGCTCCGTCCGAAATCGTAGCCCGGTCATCCGTGTTGATAAAGCAGGTCCCGATCGCCGCACCTTGCGCATAGGCATAGGCACCACTCGCGACGTAGCCTGCGACTCTTCCGTCTTTCAGGACTGGTTCGTTGTGGTGCAACAGGCGGCCTGAATCTTGCAGTTTGACATGACACAGGAACGGGCCCTTTCCATCTGTTTTGCGGCTGACGAAGGCGTCCCGTCCGATGAAGGGGATCGCCTTGCCCGGCTTGCATACAAAACCCAACCCGACCTGATGTGGCGCTTCGGTATATGACATGTCGTGCCCCCAATGCAGGAAGCCTTTCTCGATCCGCAGCGCATTCAGGGCTTCACCGCCTACCAGTCGCAGGCCAAGGGGTTTGCCTGCTGCCCAGAGCACCTCGAACACATGTTCTGCAAAATCGGGCGTGATGAAAATCTCCCATCCCACTTCGCCCGTGTAGGACAGACGCTGGGCAAAAACGGGCGCGTGCCCAATGTGGAAATGCTGTAGACTGTTGAAGGGGAACGCCTCGTTTGACAGATCAACATCGCCGACCTTGGCCAGCAGGTTTCGCACCTTGGGTCCGGCAACTGACAACACGGCATATGCGGATGTGGCATCGCGCAGGCACACGTCTTCGCCTCGCGCGATGTGCCGCCGCAGGTGATCGCGGTCGCGGCGGGTGTGCGAGATCGAGGACATGACCATGAAACTTTCCGCCCCGTGGCGGGCCACGGTGACGTCGCTTTCAATGCCTCCGCGTTTGTTCAGCATCAGCGTATAGACCACGCGACCGACGGGCATGTCGATATCATTGGTGCAGTTGCGTTGCAGGAAGCTCAGCGCATCCGGCCCTTCGACCATCAGTTTGCCCAGCATAGAGTAATCGATCATCGCCACCCCTGTCCGGGCGGCCTTTTGTTCCGCCTGGGCGTGGTCGAACCAGTTGGGCCGGTAAAAGGAATAATCGTAGTCCGGTGTGACGCCTTGGAGCGCAAACCAGCCCGGGCGTTCCCAGCCCTGTGCCTCGGCATAAACGGCTCCCTTGGCCTTCATCGCGTGGTAGAACGGCGTGCGGCGCAGTCCACGGGCACTGGTCCGTTGGCGCCCCGGCCAGTGCATCGCATAAGTCAGTACCAGCGTTTCCGGGCAGCGTTCCTGTAGATAGGGGTCGCGAGCCTGCCAGTCTTCGATGCGGGCCGGGTCCATCTCGGCCAGATCCATTGGTGGATGACCTGCCATGATCCAGTCAGCCAGCGCTTTGCCCGCACCGGGGCCAGATTGAATACCGGTCGAATTCACCCCAGCCAGTACGTAGTAGCCCTTGAGTTCTGGGGCCTCACCCAAGGTAAAGCGGCCGTCGTGGGAGTAACTTTCCGGACCGTTGAAAAACGTACGTATGCCGGTTTCCTGCAGAATGGGGACACGATTCATGCTGAGTTCCAGCACTTCCATCACGTCGTCTTCGACAAAGGGCAGGCTGTCGAACTCAAAGCTTTGGGGGATGCCGTCCTTGGCCCAAGCCTTTGCGTGGAAATGCGCGAACCCGAACAGCAGCTTGCCTGCGTCTTCTTTCCAGTAGGTGCCGTCACAATAGGAGCGCAGAACCGGCAGGTCGCCGGGCAGATCGGGGATTGGTTCGGTCACAAGGTAGTAGTGTTCGCAGGCATGAAGTGGCACGCCGACACCGTTTTTCTGGCCCAGCTCGCGCGCCCACATGCCACCGCAGTTGACGACGACATCTGCCGTGATCGTCTTTTCGTTAGTCCGAACGCCGGTGACTTTGCTGCCCTCGGTCAGAACCTTTTCGACCTTGACGCGTTCTCGGATCGTCGCCCCGTGCATCCGTGCGCCTTTTGCCAGCGCTTGTGTGAGATCAATTGGGTTGGCGGACCCGTCAGAGGGCATGTGGATGCCACCCAACACACCCTCTGCATTCATCAGCGGCCAGCGTTCTGCAATTTCGGCGGTGGTCAGGGAATGCACCTCAATCCCGAAAAGGGACGCGAAATCGGCCTTGCGTTTCAGTTCCGCCAGCCGTTCTTCATTCACGGCGATGGAGATGGAACCGGATTGCCGAAAGCCCGGATTCTGGCCTGTTTCGGCTTCGATTTCCTGCATCAGCTCCACGCCGTAGCTGGCAAAGGCTGTGGTGGCATGGCTGCCCTGCAATTGCCCGACAAGCCCCGCGGCGTGCCAGGTGGTACCGCTGGTCAGCGCCTTGCGTTCCAGCAGGATGACGTCTGTCCAGCCTGCTTTTGCCAGGTGATAGGCCACCGAACAGCCGTGAATGCCGCCGCCGATGATCACCACCTGTGCGTGGCTGGGGAGGGGTTTGTTCATAAGATTTCCTGTCTAGGTCAGTTGTGCAGCAAAGAGGCGGCCAGCATTTGCTGGGCCATCGCCAATTCCGGCGAGGCGCATCATGTGCCAGGCCAGCGCCTGATTGCTTGAGATGACGGGTTTGCCAAGGGCTGCTTCGGCTTGCGGAATGATCTGCAAAGCGCGCAGGCTGGTGCAGGACACAAAGACGGCGTCGCAATTGTCCCGCGCCCCAATCTGTGTGACCGCTTGTAGGATACTGTCGGCACTGATGCGGGCAACGGTGAAATCGTCGGATTGACCGAAGGTCGCGACCGACGTGACCTCATATCCCGCCGTCTGCAGGTTCGTCTGCATCTCCACCGTGACATCAACAGGATAGGGCGTGACCAGTGCGATGTGTTTCAGCCCAAGCGCCGCCATTGCTGCTTTGGTGGCGCTGATCGGATTGGTCGTTTTCGCCTGAGGATGAACCTCACGGATTAGGTTGTCGACCCGGTCTTCGCCGATCATGGTCGCACCTGATGTGCAGGCATAGCCCACCGCGTCAAATCCGAATTGTGCGGGCAGAAGTGCTGCGGTGTTCGGAAGATCAATCGCCATTTGGCGCAGCGTTTCGGGGGACACCTCCATCGAGTTCGGAATGCGCGCGGCGTAGAGTGCCACGTCCTTCTCCGGCCCCAGCATCTGAGCGAATTCGTGCTCGATGGTTTGGTCCGTTTGCAGGACAATCAGCCCAAGACGTGCCCTTGCGCCCAGACCTTGATCGGTGTCAAATTCCAGAGCCTCGACCACCTTTGTCATCACGCATCCGTTCCTTCCTGCTGCGCAAAGAAGGACGTGCCTTTGGGTACTGCGGGCAAAGCCATCTCGTATGGCGTACACCGCACGCGCCCGCTTGCCTCGCCGCGGACCAATTCGTGTGTCAACGTGCTGGGCAAATGGTTCGGGCTGAGTTCAATCGCGTCCTCGGCATAGTAGGTCGTGATGTAAAGTGTGCGTGGGTAATCCGACACGTTCGGCGCGGAGCCGTGTAGCAATCTGGCATGCATAAGGCAGACAGAACCAGCCTGGCCGGTGCATTTGACGATTCTGTCCCGCTGAGCGTCAATGATCGAACCGTCCACGGCACCGGCAAACACGCCGTTATGCCAATGGGAATAGATCGGTCCAGTGTGGGTGCCGGGCAGGACCTCCAGCGGGCCGTTTTCCAACGTGACATCATCGATGAAAAGCAATGCTGTGATCATGTCGTCATTTGTCATTGGCTCAAACGGAAAGTCCTGATGCCACTTCACCTGCGTCGCCGTACCCGGCAGTTTTGAGTTGACCTTGCCGTGGTGAAACCGGATCGCCGGACCGATGAGTTCGGCGCAGAAATCGACAGTTGCGGCATTGCGCATGATGTTTGCAAAAACGGCTGAAACCTCTTCGGGCGATTGCACCCGGCGCAGACCGGGCGTGGCGGCGCAATGTCCGGGCTGCAGATCGAAACGGGGGCGACCATCAAGGGTCTCGCCGTAGTCGTTGCCATAAACGCGACTTTCATCGACCCAACGTGCAAATTCGGAGCGCAAAGCGGCCAGTTCGTCTGCGCTGACGGCGTTCTCCAAAACAATCACACCATCGCGCCAGAAAGTGTCTTTCTGTTCTTGCGTCAAAAAACTCATTTCGAAGCTCTCTCACATCAACTGGTATATACCAGATTTACCTGATGCAATTAACAGGGAAGGTCAGAGACCTGTCAACACAAAACAAAACGCTTGAACGCACTGGTATACACCAAATAACGTTTCTCGAACGTGCGATTCGAGGGAGCGCTGATTTGTTGGACAAGCACAGAGGCAAAGACAGCCGGAGCGATCCGTCGTCCCGTCCCCGCTTTGTTCAGATTGCCGACGAAATCCGGAGCCAGATCGCAACGGGCGCATTGAAGGAACACGATATCCTCCCCTCTGAACGCAGCCTGTCAGAACAATATGATGTCAGCCGGATGACTGGTCGCCGGGCGCTTGAAGCGCTGGAAACCGAAGGGTTGGTTTACAGTGCAGACCGTCGCGGACGCTTTGTGTCGCCACAGCGGCTGAAATACAACGTCAGCAACATGGTCAGCTTTGTTCGCACAGCGCAGGCCGATGATGTTGACTTGAGAATTGAAGTGGTTGAGACAACCGAGACTGTCGCCGACAGCAGATTGGCCGCACTTTTTGAACGGCCCGTGGGCAGCGCGATCATCGCATACACGCGCCTTTTTCATTCAGGCGGCCATCCGATCTTTATCGAGACCGAGTATCTGGTTGCCGACCGGTTTCCAGATTTCCTGCAAAACGATCTGCGGCAGTCAACCACGCAGATCCTTGAGAACAGCTTTGCCACCACCGCCAGCACAGGCGATATCGTCATCCGAATGCGCGGCGTGCAACCAGATGAGGCGCAGCTTTTGAGCATATCCACCAGTCACACCGTGATTGAGCTGGAACAGGTTATCCGTGACGAAGCAGGCGTGCCGTTCTGCTTTGGAAATCAAGTCTGGCGGGGAGAAATGGCCGAGTTTTCGGCCCATACGATTGTTGCCCGGCGAAGCGCCGACAAGGATTGAAGGACAAAACGAAATGAACATGAACGCAACGCCCCCTGAGCGGGGATTTAACCACGCTGAATTCAGCGCCCGCACAGTCAAGGCGCAATCGGCGATGGCGGCTTCTGGCCTCGCAGGCATGTTGCTGATGAGCGAACAAGACGTGCGCTACTTCACCGGGTTTCACACGCTCTTCTGGCAAAGCCCAACCCGTCCTTGGTTCGTCTTTGTGCCCGCCGATGGCAAGCCTGTTGCTGTGATCCCTGAAATCGGTGCTGAACTGATGCGCCGCAGCTGGATCGAAGATATTCGGACATGGAGCGCCCCCGCGCCGCAGGACGATGGGATCAGCCTGCTCACAGACCTTCTGGGGCCATTTTCCAAAGCTGCCGCCAAGATCGGCGTGATGAAGGGCCACGAGACCAAACTGCAGATGCCGCTCGGGGATTGGGAACGTCTGATGGCCGGGCTGCCAGGGCTTGAGATTGCCGATGTGACATGTCTCATCCAAGGGCTCCGCATGGTCAAATCCGCCGCCGAGATTGAAAAGCTTGCGCATATCTGCGCCATCGGATCAGCGGCTTTTGCCAAAGTGCCTGAGGTCGTTCACGAAGGGATGCCATTGGAAGAGGTATTCCGCCAATTCCGCCTGACCGCGATTGAGAATGGTGCAGACGATGTGCCCTATCTTGTCGGGGCCGCCGATCAGGGCGGCTATGCTGACGTGATCTCGCCCCCGTCACGGAGGCCGATGCAGAACGGCGACGTGCTAATGTTGGACACAGGCTGCACCTGGGACGGATATTTCTGCGACTTTGATCGCAACTGGGCCATTGGCCACGCTAGCGATGACGCCAAGCGGGCCTATGACGTGCTGTGGCGCGCCACACAAGCTGGGATTGAGGCCGCGAAACCCGGCAATACCTGCCGTGATCTGTTCATGGCGATGTCTGCGGTCATTGCTGAAATGGACAGTTCTGGTGGCGATATCGGCCGGCTGGGGCATGGGCTGGGCATGCAGCTGACCGAGCAGCCTTCGCACGCCGCTTTCGATCATACTGAGTTGAAAGAAAACATGGTGCTGACCATCGAACCCTCCCTGAGCTATGGCAACGGTCTGATGATGGTGCACGAGGAAAACATTGTCGTGAGCCAAGGCGATGCAAAGCTGCTTTCAACGCGTGCGGCACCGGAACTCATGCTCGTGAACTAGACACGATCCTATATGATGTCCAGTGACACCTTTACGCGATCCATGACGATCGAAGATGTGAATTTGCTGACGTTCGACTCGTCAAAAAAGTACTCTTGGGTAAACTCCTCGTACTCGGCAATGTCTTGCACAATTACGACCAGGATGAAATCGGCCTCTCCAGTTGCATAGTAGCACTGCTGGACGGCCGAGGCGGTTCGCATCCGACGCTTGAAATCATCCAAATGTCTGCGGCTTTCGCGTTCGAGCATGACCTGGACAATGACCGTCATTCCTCGCCCTAACTTGGACGAAGAAAGAACTGCGATCTCCCGCTCTATCACGCCGGTTTCACGTAGCTTTTTAAGGCGTTTCTGAACTGCCGGCGGCGATAATCCGATCTCAAAACCGATGGCCTCGGCTGTTAAGCGGGCGTCACTTTGAACAAGTTTCAGTATTTCGTGGTCTTTATCATCCATGTGCCGATTTACGTCGACATACAGGCGCCACGCAACACATTTAGTCGCCATCCCGTGTTTTTTGACGAATTTTATCACTCATGGCTTCTAAAGTGAATCTTATTAGTCGGGGGAAAATCTAAACATATTTGTAGCGCCGGAGCATGCGACTGAAGGGAAACACCCTACTGTATGGTGCGCGCATACACCCATAAACAGACGCCACCGTCTTGGTGTACGTCAAACCCAACATGGCACGGAGGGAAAAAGCCCATGAAAATCCAGAAAACCCTAATCGCAGGCGGTATCGCTGTCATCGCGACAGCAACGGCAGCCTTTGCAGGCCCTTTGCAGGACCGCATCGACGCCGGCGAAACAATCCGCATTGGTTTCGCCAACATCCCACTTTGGGGATACCCGGATGAAGAAGGCAATGCCGATGGCTTTACAAATGACATCGCCATCCAGACGCTTGCCAGCATGGGTCTGACCAATATCGAGCCTGTTGTCACCGACTGGGGTGGTCTGATCCCTGGCCTGAAAGCAGAACGTTTCGACCTTATTACAGGCGGGATGTACATCCTCAACTCCCGTTGTGAGAACGTGGCCTTCTCTGAGCCGGTTGCCGCCTCTGGCGATGGTATTTTGGTTGCCGCGGGCAACCCTGAGGGCATCAATAATTACACAGACATCCTAAACGGCAGCCACACGATGGTGACTGGTGCGGGATACAACACGGTTGAAGCGGCCCAGAACCTTGGGATCGCGGATGACAACATCATGCAGGTTCCCGGCCCAACAGAAATGGTCGCGGCGATGAAGGCAGGTCGCGCGGACGCGGCGGTTTTGACTGACTTTGAAGCGCAGCATCTTGCAGCGGATCACGCAGAAATCGAACTGGCTGATTCATCGCAGATGGAAGAGTGGAGCAAAAACTTTGCTGCTATCGGTTTCCGGCATGAAGACCAGGACTTTCTTGTTGCATTCAACGAGGCGCTGGGTGCCTATATCGGCACGGACGAAATGATGGCGACAGTCGGTGAGCATGAGTATACAGATGTTCACCTGCCTGGTGACGTGACTGCGGAGTGGGCCTGCGCCAACCGCTAATCTCTATCCCTAATAAGACGACGTGGCAGGCTCCAACATGGGCCTGCCACATCGCGTAACACCATGATATCTGGGCATTCTTCATGAGCTTCTTTGAATTTATGAGCCTTTACTGGCCGCGCCTGATGTCAGGCACGGGTGTGACTGCCGCTCAATTCCTGCTTGGCGCGGTTCTGACCGTTGGTCTGGCACTTGTCTTCGGCTTGATGAAAATGTCATCGAACAGGGCCATCAAAGGATTCGCCGTCGTCTACATCGAGATTTTTCGCGGCACCTCGTTGCTGGTGCAGCTTTACTGGATTTTCTTCGTCCTGCCGCTATTCGGCATAACACTTGAGAAATTTACCGCCGGTTGGGTGGCCATCGGCCTAAATGCTGGGGCATATGGCGCGGAACTTGTCCGTGGTGGCATCATGTCCGTGCCCAAAGGCCAATGGGAAGCGGCAACCGCCATCAACATGAGTGCAGCCCGCCGCATGCGGCGCATCATCCTGCCACAGGCATTGGTGAACATGCTCCCAGCATGGGGCAACCTGATGGTTGAAATCCTTAAGGGGACAGCCTTGGTTTCATTGATTTCCGTCACCGACCTGATGTTCGAGGCCAAACAGATCAATGCCAGCACATATCTGTCGGCGCAGATTTTTGGAACGGCACTGGTCATCTACTACATTTTGGCGCGTTTTCTGCTGACCCCGTTCATGCGCTGGCTTGAGGGCTTCATGGCACGAAAATTGGGGAGGGCTTGATCCATGTTTGACTGGTTATTCATGGACGAATGGTTCCCAAAGTTTGACTGGCGTTGGGATTACACATGGGAAATCCTGCCGCGCCTAATCGAGGCTACAGGTAACACTCTGATCGCGGCCGCTGCGGGCTATCTTATCGCCCTCGTGCTCGGTCTGGTCTTTGCCCTTGCCCAGAGGAGCCAGAGCCGCGTTCTTACCTTTGTCGTGCGCGAGTTCGTCGAATTTGTCCGCTCCACCCCGCTTCTGCTGCAAATCTTCTTTATCTTCTACGTGGGTCCACAGTTCGGCATCACGCTGAGCCCATGGGTGTCGGGTATGATCGCCATCGGTCTGCACTATTCGTGCTATCTGTCCGAGGTGTACCGCGGTGGGTTGGACTCTGTACCAAAAGGTCAATGGGAAGCGGCGATCGCTTTGAACATGACCACAGCGCAAACATACAAGCGGTTGATCATCCCGCAGGCGATCCCGCCAGCCATTCCAGGCCTGGGCAACTACCTTATCGGGATCTTCAAGGACACGCCTATGTTGTCGGTCATCGGCGTTGCCGAACTGATCCATACGGCAAACGCAATCGGCTCGGAAACATGGCGCTATCTGGAGGCATACACCATGGTTGGTGTGATCTTTCTGGCGCTCTCACTGCCTGCCGCAGGCCTTATTCGCGCATTCGAAGGTTTCGTGCGCCGCAGACTAGGAATGTAAGAAATGGAAGATTTGTCAGGTTTCCCACTCGAGATCGTTGGTGAAAATAGTCCGATGGTCAGCTTCAAGAAGGTGCGCAAGTCCTATGGATCCCTCGTAGTTTTGGATGACCTTGATCTGGATGTTGCTGCCGGTGAAATGGTATCGGTTATTGGGCCTTCAGGATCGGGCAAAACGACCGTTTTGCGCATGTTGATGACGCTGGAAAAGATCAACGGTGGGGTCATCTATGTCGATGGCAAGCCGCTGACCCACATGGACAAAGGCGGCAAGCTGCTGCTGGCAAACGATAAGCATTTGCGGACCCGGCGCAGCGACATCGGCATGTGTTTCCAGCACTTCAATCTGTTCCCGCACATGACTGCGATCCAGAATTGCATGGAAGGGCCGGTTCAGGTTCTTGGTCTCTCCAAAGCCGAAGCGCGCGACCGGGGTGAGGAACTGCTGGAACTCGTCGGCATGATCGACAAAAAGGACCAACACCCTTCACGGCTTTCTGGCGGTCAGCAGCAACGTGTCGCCATTGCGCGGGCATTGGCGATGCGCCCGAAGGTGATGCTGTTTGACGAGGTGACTTCGGCGCTTGACCCTGAGGTGATCGGCGAGGTGACGAATGTCATTCGCAAACTGGTATCAGAACATAATCTGACCATGTTGATGGTGACACACCAGATGGGTTTCGCCCGCGACATCTCTGATCGTGTTTGTTTCTTCTATGGTGGCAAGATCGAAGAGCAAGGGCCGCCCGCCGAATTGTTCGGAAACCCAAAACGCGAGCGCACGCAACAATTCCTGAGCGCGGTCAAAGAGGCCGTCTAATCTGTGGCACCAATTTCGGAAGGCAATCCAATGTTTAAGCCCGGTGATCAGGTCACGTCCAAGGCATGGCAGCCCGTTCTTGATAACGGGCGCCATGATCGTGCGCAGTTGGGGTTTATCCTGATGTCGACCGATCTGGCCAGTGAACAGGATTTCTTCGATATGGCGCCGCCAGGGGTTGGCATTCACATCACGCGGCTCAAGACTGAAGACTACACTACCCGTGAAACGCTAGCGCGGCATATTGAACACATGGCCGACGCCGCGTCACGTCTGCAGCCGGACATGAAACCCGAGGTTATCAGCTATGGCTGCACAAGCGGATCCATCGTCAACGGCGAACAGGCCGTGTTTGATCAGATTGTAAAAGGTGCCCCATGGGCGCGGCCGATGTGCATTGTGACAGGTGTTGTTGATGCTTTGAAAGCGCTGGGCACCCAAAAGTTGGTTGTTGGAACGCCCTATCTGGACGAGATCAATACAGTCGAGGCCGAATTCCTGGTTCAGAAGGGTTTCAACATTCTTGATATTCAGGGACTCAATCTTGAAACGGGAATTGAGTTTGGGCAGGTCACACCTGCCTATTGGAAAGAGTTCGCAGTTCAGATCGATCAACCAGAGGCCGACGCGGTCTTTTTGTCCTGCGGTGGCATCCGCGCACTGGAAGTGGCCCAAGAGATTGAGCAGATCATCGGCAAACCTGTGATCACATCCAATCAGGCACAGTTTTGGAGCTGTCTGCGGCGGGCGGGAATATCCGACGCGCTCACGGGTTTTGGTCAGCTGTTTGATTGCCCCGGCACAGAGCTTCTGCCCTAGTACCCTTCAGCCTTGTGACCAAAAAACACTTTGGTGATGTCTTCGCTGACGTCCCAGGTCACCCTTTGGCCGTCACGAACGAACAAGCTATCACCCGGCTCAAGATCAACGGCTTTGCCTGTGTCATGCTGGATGAGCCGGCACCGGCCAGACAGGACGATAAACAGCTCGTCGCCCTGTTCGGTGCATTTTAACGCGCCCTTTGTGCATTGCCAAATGCCATAGCGGGTGGTGTGCCCCGGACCACCCCCATCGATGCGGCCATAGGTCCTAGGCGCGCCTTTGGCGATCACATAATCACTTTCTGGTGCGTCATATGGCCAAAACTCAAGTGGCCCGACATCGTCACCAGGTTTGTATTTTGGCATCTGAAACTCCGCTACTTTGGGCAGGTCCGCCATCGCGCGATCAGGCGGCCTTATGTCCCTGCATGATCATGTCGAAGATTGCCTGATCCGTCACACCTTCCGATCCGATCAACAAGACACGTGACGCTGATGTCAGACCAAGCTTGCTGGCAAGGGACGGATCCGCCATCGCTGCGATCAAGACCGCCAGCCCCGCAACAGCGCTTTCACCCGCCTCGATTGGCGTATCGTTGCCAAGTGGTTTGGCCAACAATCGGACTGCCGGAGCAACCAATTCCTCGGGGATCGTCAGGTAATCGGTTGCTTCCTCTGCAAGGATTTGCCATGCAAGGCCCGATGGCTCGCCGCAGGACAAGCCGGCCATCAGGGTTTCCTCGGCAATGTCGACTTTTGTCGCCGCACCGGTCTTGGCGCTTTCAAAGAGGCAGGCAGCAAGTTCAGGCTCAACAATGATTGGCCTGGGCGAGGCTTCGCCCCAATACTGCCGCAGCGCTGCGATCACACCGGCCGCCAATCCGCCGACACCGCCTTGCAAAAAAACATGGGTCGGTGCCTGATCAAGCACATCGCAAATTTCCTGAACCATGACACCATAGCCGCTCATCACATCCCGCGGCGGCAGGGAATACCCCGGCCAAGAGGTGTCTGAGACAACGAACCATCCGTTTTCCTCGGCTTCGGTCTTGGCCAGCACGACGGATTCGTCATAATCCCCATCGATCCGCACAACCTCGGCACCCAGATCGCACATCGCAGTGGCGCGGCCTTCGCTGACTTCGGCGTGAATATAGATGCGGCACGGCACGCCAAAACGCTTGCAGCCCCATGCGAGCGATCGTCCGTGATTGCCATCGGTTGCCGACACAAGCGTAATTGCGGCGCAAGCGTCGGCATATGCCCCGTTTCTTATGTCGGCAAGCGTCACATCCTTGCCCAATCGCCTAGAAATCTCGCGCTGAAGGACCCGAAGGGCTGCATAAGACCCGCCCAACGCTTTAAAGCTACCAAGTCCAAAGCGTGGGCCTTCGTCTTTGTAAAGGAGCTCGCCGACGCCAATCTGACCGGCAATTGCAGAAAGTGAAACCAGCGGCGTTGGCGCATAGCCTGCCCACGCTGTGATTTCCCGATGTGCCGTCGCAAAACTCTCGGCTGTCAGGACGCGATGCGCGGCATCACCTTTGGTCTGCTTTGCGGCGATATGACGGATCTGCGCTTTGGGGAGGAGAGTGTTCATCATGTATTCTTTCGTTTTGGAAGGCGGTCTTTCACAAGCTGCGCCCAAAAGGCGGCACCAATGGGAAGGAGCGCATCGTTGAAATCATAATCCGCGGCATGCAGGGGTTGGCAGAAAGGTGGCTCTGTGCCATTTCCCAGAAGCAGAAAACATCCGGGAACCGCCGCGCAAAAATGGGCGAAGTCCTCGGAAAAGCTCATCGGGGGGCGATCACCAATCGCAGTGAGGCCCGCATTTGCTGCGGCCTGAACAACGGCGTCGGTCGGGCCGGAGGCATTCAGGGTTTCGATGAACTCTGTCTTGAATGACATCGTCGCCTGCACACCGTGGGCGGTCGCAATGCCATCGACGATTTGACGCATGAAGCGTTCAACATCCGCCCTGTCCTGTGGCAGCCGGGCTCTTACGTCGCCTTTGAGCACAGCGGTGCCGGGCAAAACATTGCGTTGCCCGTCTGTCTGGAACTCCGTCACCGAAACGACAGCACCTGCACCCGGCGCCAGTTTCCGCGATACGATGGTTTGCAACGCCAGTACCATTTCGGCGCCAACCGTGATCGCATCGACACCAACTTGCGGCATAGAAGCATGCCCCCCCTGACCCATGATCTCGATCTCGAACAGGCTCTCGCTTGCGCAGATTTGCCCTGCGCGGGTCGACACCTCGCCCAAGGGCGCGCCGGGCAGGTTGTGGATGGCATAGACTTCATCCATTGGAAACTGCTCTAGCAAACCCTCGTTGATCATGGCCTGTGCACCCAGCCCATGTTCTTCGTTGGGCTGGAATATAAAGACGATCTTACCGTCAAAGTCTGGATCCTTGGCTAGAAGTTCCGCCGCCCCCAAGAGCATAGTCATATGACCGTCGTGACCACAGGCATGCATCACTCCGGCGTTCTGTGAGACATAGTCATGGCTGCTGATCTCCTGTATCGGCAGCGCATCCATGTCGGCGCGCAGGCCGATGGTGCGATTGCCGCCACCGGACTGCAAAACGCCAACAACGCCGATGCCCTCATGCACCTCAATATCAATCCCGCGCAGGCGATGCGCCACCTTGGCTTTGGTGCGCAGTTCGTCAAAGCCAATTTCCGGATCGCGATGAAAGGATCGGCGCAGGTCAATCAAACCGTTCTGAAAGGCATCCATCTTCGTCTCTCGTGTGATTTCAGCGTGACACTAAGCCGTTTGAGCAGAAATTATCATCAAAAGATCGCTGATCGGCGATGAAATCCTTCGCATATTTTCATGTTCACGACGCTTTCCAGAGGCTGACAAGCAGCTCCACGCGATTCTGGTCCCCGCGTTTGATTGCGGAAATCGAGATGGGGTTCCAAGGGGCAACTGGTCAAGAGACGCCGTGGGATTGAATCGCGAAATCATGCGAAGCGCGAAAGCCTCAAGTTCCACACAACCGCAATCAATTTCGTCACACCCGCGTAGAAAATTGCGCTTTTTCTTCTTGAATCGCAGCTAACCTGACGAGAGCTGTTCCAACAAGAAAAAGGAAACGAGATGACTCCAGGGCTGGAAACCACGATCACTTGCCAAGAAAGTTATGATCGCAATGTTGAAAGCTTACACAGCCTAGGCGTTGTGCTACCGCGCATTTCTGATCTGGCTGATCCTGCTGAAAAACTTGCTGGAAAAATGGCAGAGATCGCAGATGCAGCACCAGATGCACCAGATGCCCGAAATCTGTTCCGCGTACATTGGCATAATGGAGCAGACCGCCGCAGCCTAGTTTCGGTGCCAGAGCATATCGTGCTCCCTGAAGCTCTGACAGGTGTGAAAGCAAAGATCGTGGTTGCTTTGGGCAATCGGTTTCCGATGATTAACACGCATAAAGTTCTCGCAGCCTATGGCTGTCTGATCCCGCGGTTGATGTCGGGTGCTTTCGACGCCACCCGACACCGGGCTGTCTGGCCGTCGACTGGCAACTACTGTCGCGGTGGTGTAGCCATCGCGACCTTGCTGGGCTGCCGGTCGGTCGCCGTTCTGCCCGAAGGGATGAGCAAGGAGCGGTTTGATTGGCTGAACCGTTGGTTGACAGATCCAAATGACATTTACCGCACGCCCGGCACGGAAAGTAACGTCAAAGAAATATACGATGCCTGTCACGAGTTGGAAAAAGACCCCGAGAACCTGATCCTCAACCAGTTCGGCGAGTATGGCAACTACGTCATTCACCGCGCGGTTACGGGACCGGCGCTGCAGCGCATATTCGATCACGTAAATGCAGATGGTAGCAAGACAGCGCGCGCATTTGTCTCTGCAACTGGTTCTGCTGGAACCCTTGCGGCAGGGGATCATCTGAAGCAGGCCCTTGGAACGCAAACCGGCGTGATCGAGGCGCTGGAATGCCCCACATTGCTGTATAACGGATATGGAGAGCACAACATCCAAGGCATCGGCGACAAGCATGTCCCTCTGATCCATAACGTGATGGGGTCGGATTTTGTCATCGGGGTGTCTGATGCCAGTTGCGATGGGCTGAACCTTGTCTTCAACACATCAGCAGGCCGCGCCTATCTATCACAGCATCGGCGTCTGACCCAGGAGCAGATTGCGCAATTGAGCGATCTTGGCCTGTCGTCCATTGCAAACATCATCGGGGCGATCAAGTATGCCAAGTTCAATGAACTTGGCGCAGAAGATGTGGTGATGACGGTCGCCACAGATGGCGCGGATATGTATCATACAGAGATGGCAATAGCCCAAGACCGGAAGTTAGACGGTCGTTTTGATGAGGTTCAAGCTGCCGAGGCATTTGGTCAACACATGCTGGGCACCGGAATTGACCACACGCAGGAACTGGGCCGGTTTGACCGGGAACGCATCTTTAACCTTGCCTACTACACGTGGGTCGAACAGCAGGGCACGTCGCTGGAAGCTTTCGATCGCCGTCGCGACCAATCATTCTGGGACGGCTTGATGGATCTTGTGCCGGTTTGGGACAGAATGATCGATCGATTCAATGCCACCTAAAACGCCCATCAAAGATATGCCCCTGACGGCCGCGCATTGGGGCGTCTACCGGGCTGAGGTGAAGGAAGGCAAGCTTTGCGCTCTCCACCCGTTTGAGCATGATCCCAATCCGTCTCCGATCGCCAATGGTTATCTTGGCGTGTTGGATGATCCCTTGCGCATTGATGCACCCATGGTGCGCAAAAGCTGGCTTGAAAACGGGCCGGGCAGCGCGACCCACAAGCGGGGCCAAGAAGCGTTTGTTCAGGTCACCTGGGATGAGGCCGAGACGCTCGTCGCCGATGAGTTAAGCCGCGTCAAATCATTGCATGGAAATGAAGCGATCTATGGCGGCTCGTACGGTTGGTCCGGTGCGGGGCGGTTTCATCATGCGCAAAGCCAGCTGCACAGATTTCTCAATTGCATTGGTGGGTACACGAAGTCGGTGAACACATATTCCCTCGCGGCCGGCGAGGTGATTCTGTCGCACATTCTGGGCGATCCATCGACGTTCATTCACAATCCACCTAGTTGGAAATCAATCATTGAAAGCGGTGAATTGTTAGTGGCCTTCGGAGGAATGCCGCTGCGCAATAGTCAAATCAGTTCCGGTGGAACCGGCGCACATCGTGCTCAAACAGCACTTTCAGAGGCCAAGAACAACGGCGTCTCTTTCGTCAATATCTCGCCCATCCGCAGTGATGTGGCCGCCGATCTGAACGCGCAATGGATCGCCGCGCGGCCGGGCAGCGATGTCGCGATCATGTTGGCCATTGCTCATGAACTGCTGTTGAACCGTTGGCATGATCGGGCCTTTCTGGACCGATATACTACGGGATTTGATACCTTTGCCCGATACGTGACGGGTCAATCGGACGGGGTCGTGAAATCTGTTGCTTGGGCGGCTGAGATCGCGCAAGTCCCGGCGCAAGTGATCAAAGACTTGGCCGGACGTATGGCGCGGTCGCGCACGCTGATATCCGTGAGCTGGTCATTGACCCGCCAGGAGAATGGTGAACAACCGTTCTGGATGGCGACAACGCTGGCCGCGATGTTGGGTCAGATCGGGTTGCCCGGCGCGGGCATCGCCTTTGGCTATTGCGCTGCCAATTCCATCGGCATGGAACGCAGGTCCGTGAAATTCGCCTCGCTTCCTCAGGGCAGCAACCCAGTCAGGACATTCATTCCCGTTGCCCGGATTAGTGATATGTTGCTAAATCCCGGCGGCACATTCCGTTTCAACGGTCAGACGCACAAATATCCCGACATCAAACTCGTCTACTGGGCAGGTGGAAATCCGTTTCATCATCATCAGGATCTGACGAAGCTGGAACGGGCCTGGCAGAAGCCCGATACAATCATTGCCCACGAATGGTGCTGGAACGCACTGGCCAAACGGGCTGATATTGTCCTGCCATGCACGACGCAGCTTGAACGTCGCGACCTTATGATGACTCCACGGGATCCCTATATCATCGCGATGGAGGCCGTCGTTCCGCCCCATGCGCAGGCGCGGGACGACTATAATATCTTGTCTCGCATCGCCCGCCGCTTCGGTGTTGAACAGGCCTTTACAGAAGGTCGAAGCGGCGATGACTGGCTGCGTTGGCTCTATGATGAAAGCCGAGCGAAGGCTGCGACATTTGACATCACGCTGCCCGACTATGCGGAATTTACCACCAAGGGATGGCACTATATCGACCCGATCCAAACAGGCAGCGGTGCCTTGGCCGAATATCGCAAAGCGCCTAAGGCAGCACCGCTCAATACGCCATCCCGGCGGATCGAGATTTGCAGCAAGACAATCATGGGACTGGGCTGCAGGGATGTTCTGCAGCATCCCGCGTGGCACCCACCGACCGAGTGGCTTGGGAATACGGCTGGTCGGCATGTCTTTCACTTGATTTCAGGGCAACCGGCGGACAAGCTGCATTCTCAATTGGATCATGGACCCGAAAGCAGGGCAACCAAGGCCGGGGGGCGGACCCCGGTTGATCTCAATCCGTCGGACGCAAAGGTGCGCGGGATTGCCGATGGTGATCTGCTTCGGGTGTTTAATGATCGCGGCGCGTGTTTGGCACTTGCACGCCTTGACGATTCCGTAGCGCGAGGCTGTGTGGTAATGAGCACCGGGGCATGGCTTGACGCCGAACGGCAGGCAGATGGAACCCTGATGTGCCGCAACGGCAACCCCAATACATTGACCCGCGACCAAGGCACTTCAGAACTGGCGCAGGGGCCCACCGCGCACAGCTGCCTGGTTGGTATCGAGAGTTTCTTCGACCGAACAGGACCATCTAAAGCCTACACACCGCCTGAAATTGAACGGGGTGCGGGAGCCAACTAGTCTGATACGCCGAACCGGACATGCGCGGCGTTACCGAGAAACCGAAAACGGGCTCTTTGTGGTCACTGACCCCTCGCCAGTCCCTCGCATTGCTGGATGAAGCGTGTGATGTCTTCGCATCCTTCCCCGTGCCGTAGGGCTGCGAATGTGTAGGGGCGTCCTGCGCGCATGCGGTCGCAATCTCTCTGCATCACCTCCAGCGATGCCCCGACATGGGGAGCGAGGTCGGTTTTGTTGATCACCAGCAGGTCTGACCGTGTGATCGCGGGGCCACCTTTGCGTGGGATTTCCTCGCCTGCTGCCACGTCGATCACATAGATTGTCAGGTCCGCCAGTTCGGGGCTGAAGGTCGCCGACAGGTTGTCCCCCCCGCTTTCGATCAGCACCAGATCAAGGTCCGCGTGCCGCGCCTGCATTTCGGCCACTGCGGCCAGATTGATCGATGCGTCCTCCCGAATGGCCGTATGCGGGCAGCCCCCGGTTTCGACCCCGATGATCCGGTCCTGCGGCAGGATCTGCATCCGCATCAGCGCCTCTGCATCCTCTTGCGTATAGATGTCATTGGTGATCACCCCCATGGAACAGACCGGGTGCAGCGCCCGCGCCAATGCTGCTGTCAGCGTTGTCTTGCCCGCCCCGACAGGCCCGCCAATGCCGACCCGCAAAGGTCCGTTCAGTTGCGTCATGATTGGAAAATCCTTGGTTGCTGTGTTTCGTGATGCATGGCCGCAATGTCGGATAGGAAGGCGGTGCTGTGCAGATCATTCAGTGTGCTGCCTTGCGTTTGCGTGGCCACGTCGGTGCAAAGCGGTGTCAGGCTGGTCAGGATCCCCTGCCCTTCGGTCTGGCCCAGCGCCATCAGCCGTTGCGCCGCCGCAATCAGGTTGCTGATCATTGCCTGCAGATAGATGGCCGCTGTCAGATCAACATCGATCTTAAGCCGCGCTGCGGCAGCACCGACGGCGACCGGATAGATGCAGGCACTGTCCTTTCCACCCCAGATCGCGGCGGTGGTTTTGCTAAAGGCCCTCCCCTGCGCCGCAGCCTCAAGCCGCCGTTCGACGCAGGCGGCGATGGCAAACCCGGTGTCGTTGATCGTCAGCAGGGTTGCGGCATCCCGACTGGCATGGGCTGCCCGCAACAGGATGCAATCGTTGCGCCCGCTGCCATGTTGCAGGATGTCGTGCAGCCATTCCTGCAATGCATCGCCGGTTGCGATGTGGCCGCGTTGAATGGCGGCCTCCAGCCCATGCGAGTACGCGAAAGCCCCCACCGGATAGGCCGGTGACAGCCATTGCGTGAGCGTCAGGATCGCCTGACTAGTGACCATGCGCCGTCGCCACATGTTCGTGCGCGTGGGTGCGTCCATGCCCATATGCCCCGCCTTCGGGGGTGAAGGGGGCCATAACGGGCCGGATCGTCGCGCCCAGATGCTCCAGCATATGCCCGATGACCTTGTCGCGCTGGATGAGCAGCCGCGCCTCTTCGATCTGGCAGGGCGTGTGGCGGTTGCCGATATGCCAGGCCAGGCGGGTCAGGTCGCCGGTGATTTCGTATAGTTCTTCGTCAGCCGCGATGATTTCGATCAGCCGCCCGTCCGTCAGCAGGAAAGCGTCGCGGTTATTGAGCGAGGTCGTCTGTGCCAGATCGACCAACAGGCTGTCATTATGGACCGTCTGGATCACCTTGCGCCGCAAAAACCGGTCGTCATAGGTCATCACACACAGTTCGAAACTGCCTGACCAATCGCCTGCCCGGCGGATATCCTGTGCGATGTAATCGGGCATCAGAACATGAAATAGCGTTGGGCCATCGGCAGCACCTCTGCCGGGGTGCAGGTGAGCAGTTCGCCATCCGCCCGCACCTCATAGGTTTCGGGGTGGACTTCGATTTGCGGCGTCTGGTCGTTCAGGATCATGTTGGCCTTGCTGATATTGCGGGTGTTTTCGACGGCCACGGTTTGCTTGGCCAGCCCCAGCGCATCCCGCAGCCCCGTCGCTTGTGCCGCGCCGGAGATGAAGCTGACCGATGACGCGGTCAGCGAACCGCCCAGCGCGCCGAACATGGGCCTTGTATAGACCGGCTGCGGCGTTGGGATGGATGCGTTCGGGTCGCCCATCTGGGCCACGGCAATGCTACCGCCCATCAGGATCATGTCCGGTTTGACCCCGAAGAAAGCGGGCGACCATAGCACCAGATCGGCCCGTTTGCCGGGGGTGATATCGCCCAGCACATGGGAAACCCCCTGCGCAATGGCCGGGTTGATCGTGTATTTGGCGATGTAGCGGCGCACCCGCACGTTATCATTGTCGCCGGTTTCGTCGGCCAGCCGCCCGCGCTGTTTCTTCATCTTGTCGGCGGTCTGCCATGTGCGGATCAGCACCTCGCCCACCCGGCCCATGGCCTGACTGTCAGAGGCGATGATCGAAAACGCGCCCATGTCATGCAGGATGTCCTCTGCCGCGATGGTTTCGCGCCTGATCCGGCTTTCGGCAAAGGCGATGTCTTCGGGGATGGATTTGTCGAGGTGATGACAGACCATCAGCATATCGAGATGTTCTTCCAGCGTGTTCACCGTGAAGGGCCGCGTCGGGTTGGTCGAGGAGGGCAGCACATTGGCGTCGCCGCAGATCTTGATGATATCGGGGGCGTGCCCGCCCCCTGCCCCTTCGGTATGGAAGGCGTGGATCGTCCGGCCCTTCATCGCCGCAACCGTATGTTCCACAAACCCGCTTTCATTCAGCGTATCGGTATGGATCATCACCTGCACATCCATGTCGTCGGCCACCGACAGGCAGCAATCGATCGCAGCAGGGGTTGTTCCCCAGTCTTCATGCAGTTTCAGTGCGCAGGCGCCACCATTGACCATTTCGACCAAGGCGGCGGGCTGGCTGGCATTGCCCTTGCCCGAGAGGCCGATATTCATTGGAATGCCGTCAAAGGATTGCAGCATCCGCCCGATATGCCACGGCCCCGGTGTGCAGGTGGTCGCCAGCGTCCCATGCGCAGGCCCGGTTCCGCCGCCAAAGCAGGTCGTGACGCCGGAATGCAGGCTGTTTTCCATCTGTTGCGGGCAGATGAAGTGGATATGGCTGTCCATGCCGCCAGCGGTCAGGATGCGGCCCTCGCCTGCGATTACTTCGGTTCCCGGTCCGATGATAATATCGACGCCCGGCTGGGTGTCAGGGTTGCCCGCCTTGCCGATGGCGTGGATCAGCCCGTCTTTCAATGCGACATCGGCCTTGTAGATGCCGGAATGATCGACGATCAGCGCGTTTGTGATGACCGTATCTACGGCGCCATCGGCGCGGGTGACCTGAGACTGGCCCATCCCGTCGCGGATCACCTTGCCGCCACCGAATTTGACCTCTTCGCCATAGGTGGTCAGGTCGCGCTCCACCTCGATGATCAGGTCGGTATCGGCGAGCCGTAGTTTATCGCCCGTGGTGGGGCCGTACATGGCGGCGTAGTTTTGGCGCGAGATTTCGACAGCCATTCAAAGTGTCCCCATGATCTGTTGGTTAAAGCCATAGACTCGGCGACGGCCCCCGATGGGGATGAGTTGGACATCCCGGCGTTGGCCGGGCTCGAACCGCACGGCTGTACCAGCGGCGATGTCCAGCCGCATGCCGCGTGCGGCGTCGCGGTCGAAATCCAGCGCTGGGTTGGTTTCGGCAAAGTGATAATGGCTGCCCACTTGCACGGGTCGGTCGCCGGTATTGGCGACCATCAGCGTGATCGCGTCACGGTCGGCATTCAGGGTGATATCGCCTGCGGCGGGCGTGATCTCTCCGGGGATCATATAGCACCTACCTTATCGGGTTGTGGACGGTGACGAGTTTGGTCCCGTCGGGGAATGTCGCCTCGACCTGGACCTCGTGGATCATCTCGGCGATGCCATCCATGCATTGGTCGCGGGTGATGACCTGCCCGCCTGCCTGCATCATATCGGCGACGGATCGCCCGTCGCGTGCGCCTTCAACAACCGCGTCGGTGATCAGCGCTATTACCTCCGGATGGTTGAGCTTCACGCCACGATCCAGTCGTTTGCGCGCCACCTCTGCCGCCATGGCGATCAGCAATTTGTCTTTTTCGCGGGGTGTCAGTTGCATGGTTCATAACCTCCATGACGTGGGAAGGGCGTTATCGGTGAGCCGGTCGAGGATCGGCAGAAGCGCGCGACGCAATTCATAGCCATCCGCCGCCAATTGCCGCATCACCAGCGTATCGTCAGCGATCAGGCTCGCCCCGGCAGTGTCGGGCAAAGCCGCCCGGATTGGCGCAAGCTGGGCGGCGGCATCGGGACGAACGAGGACAAGGCTGGCCATGGCCCCCGCCCCGTTTGCAATGGCATTGCGCGCCAGATGGGCCGTTGCATCGCCGCGCAGATGGACAGCATCGATATAGAGCGGTTTGCCCGCGCGGGTGATCGTGATCCTGTCTTGAAAATTGATATGGCGCAGTGCCTCACCCATCGCCACCCGTCCAAAAATCACAGGTTCCACCATCAAAAGCCGGGCCTCTGCGGCGAGGTTGATCGCCAGTCTGCGGCGCAGGGCGCTGCGTTCGAACAGGATCAGCTCTTGCGGCAACCAATGCAGCTGAGCGTCCGACTGCACGTCAATATCCGTTTGAACACGTCCTGCCGTGCCCGGCTGGGCCTGATAGGCCCGTTCGGCAGCTTGTGTGGTGACCGTCAGCGTTGCACCGCGCTGCACATCAAAATCTGCCGCGAAGTAATCACCCCCGGTGATGCCCCCCGCCGTGTTCACTAAAACGGTTTCGATATCGGCGCGAAAGGTCCGGGGGAAGACCAGTTTCAACGACCCCGATTGCCGCAGATCGCCGATCCGCGTTTGCCCCGCCTTGCCCGGACGGACGGACAGCACCGCCGTCCCGATGGCGCGCGGCTGGATGGCGCAGGCCTCTTGCGCGGTTATGGTGGTGGTCAGGTTGATTGCGGACTCCGCTGCGATGTTCATCTGCCCTCTTTTCGACCACAGCGCGTGGGAAAGTGGCAGTATTCGGACTGGTCATTTCCAGTCCGGTCGTTGTTCTGCCCGGTTTTTGTGCGCTCGCTGGCTGGCCCGCCCAAAATTAGGGCGATCTTGCAGGGATCCGGTTTCTGCTTGTATTCAGAGCAGAGGCGCCTAGTTTTCCGCTATGATGGAAAATGCCGATGATGTGTTGAATGTACTGCCCGCCCGCCTGCGTGACGCCCGCAAGGCGCAGGGCCTGTCGCTGGAGGCTGTGGCCAATCTGAGCGGTGTCTCCCGCTCCATGGTGAGTCAGATCGAACGTGGCGAAAGCAGCCCAACCATCGCCACCCTATGGAACCTGACCCGTGCCTTGCGCGTCGATTTCGCGGGGCTGCTGGAACAGCGCACAGATGGCGACCGCATTGATGTCTTGTCCGCATCCGACGTGCCCAGCATCGACAACATGGGAAAAGGCTGCCGCATCCTGATCCTGTCCCCCCCGGAAGAGGCTGGCGGGCACGAGGTTTATGATATCCGCATTGCGGCTGGTGGCGCGCTGGACAGCCAGCCCCATGCCAGAGGTGCGCTGGAACAGTTGACCGTGCTGGAAGGTCGGGTGCAGGTGCAGTCGGGCAATGCCACAACGGAAATCGCGACCGGCGATACCGCCCGCTATGCCGCCGATGTGCCGCATGCGATTACAGCTCTGGACGGTCCCGCCCGCGTTTTCCTGATCGTCAAGGCGAGTGCCAATGCGTCTTAACGGACATTTGTACGATTTACTGGAAATCCTGTATTGAGGAAATTCCTCCGCTATGGCAGATATTAGGGCATTGAAGGAGATGCCCCATGCAAAACGCCTTTCTGTCCGATATCGCCGATACCCTGACCCAGATCGAAGCTGACGGTCTTTACAAGCGCGAGCGTCTGATTGCGTCGCCGCAAGCCGGCGAAGTCTCTGTCGCAGGTCGTGACGTCATCAATCTATGTGCGAATAACTATCTGGGTCTGGCCAATCATCCCGCTCTGATCGCTGCCGCACAACGTGCCATGGATGCGCATGGGTTCGGCATGGCCAGCGTCCGCTTTATCTGTGGCACGCAGGATATTCACCGCGATCTGGAACAGCGGCTGGCGGCGTTTCTGCGCAAGGATGATGCAATCCTTTTTGCGGCCTGTTTCGATGCCAATGGCGGTTTGTTCGAACCGCTTTTGGGCCCCGAAGATGCGATTATCTCGGATCGTTTGAACCATGCTTCTATCATCGACGGCATCCGCCTGTGCAAGGCCAAGCGGTATCGTTATGCCAATAATGACATGGGTGATCTTGAGGCGAAGCTGAAGGAGGCCCGTGCCGCTGGTGCCCGTCATGTGATGATTGCCACCGATGGCGTATTTTCCATGGATGGTTATCTGGCCAATTTGCCCGGCATTCGCGCCCTGGCTGATCAATATGATGCCGTTGTCATGGTCGATGACTGCCACGCAACCGGATTCATGGGCGCGCGTGGCGCAGGCACGCCGGATCATTTTGGCGTCGATGTCGATATCGTCACTGGCACATTGGGCAAGGCGCTGGGCGGTGCCATCGGCGGCTATATCGCCGGGCCGCAGCCGGTGATTGATCTGCTGCGCCAACGCGCGCGCCCATACCTATTTTCCAACTCCCTGCCTCCTGCCATCGTGGCTGCCGGGATCGCGGCGATCGATCTGGTGGAAAACGGCGCGGATCAGCGCGCCTGCCTCTTTGAAAATGCCGTCTATTGGCGGGCCGGTCTGGCCGATCTTGGCTTTGATCTGCTGCCGGGCGAACACCCGATCATCCCCGTCATGCTGGGAGACGCGCCGCTAGCACAAGACATGGCCGCGCGCCTGTTTGACGAAGGGGTTTATGTGTCCGGTTTCTTCTTTCCGGTTGTCCCTCATGGGCAGGCCCGTATCCGCACGCAGATGAATGCCGCCCTGACCAAGGCAGAACTGGACCGTGCCCTTGCCGCTTTTGACAAGGTTGGCCGTGCGTTGGGGGTGATCTGATGACCGCCAATATGATGACCGCACTGGAAAAATCCAAGCCCGCCGAAGGTTTGTGGATGGTTGATGCTCCAGTTCCGGAGATTGGCCCTGACGACGTGCTGATCCGCATCAATAAGACCGGCATTTGCGGCACCGACATCCATATCTGGAACTGGGATGAATGGGCGGCGACCACCGTGCCCGTCCCTATGATCACGGGTCATGAGTTCGCCGGTGAGATTATCGAGATCGGGCGCAATGTGACAGGCTTGAAATTAGGACAACGCTGTTCCGGCGAGGGCCATCTGATCGGCACGGAAAGTCGCCAGTCGCGGGCGGGCAAGTTCCACCTTGATCCAGGCACCCGTGGTATCGGTGTGAATGAACAGGGCGCTTTTGCCCAATATCTGCGCCTGCCCGCCTTTAATGTTGTCCCCCTGCCCAATGACATCCCTGATGACATCGGTGCCATTCTAGACCCGCTAGGCAATGCCGTACACACGGCGCTGAGTTTTGAGCTTCTGGGCGAGGATGTTCTGATCACCGGGGCTGGCCCGATTGGCATCATGGCCGCCGCCGTAGCCCGCCATGCCGGTGCGCGCAATGTCGTGATCACGGATATCAATGCCCACCGTCTTGCGTTGGCCACTCATGTCGTCCCATCTGTCAGAACAGTCAATGTGACTGAGGAAGAGTTGGCCGATGTGGCGCAAGAGCTAGGACTGCGCGAAGGTTTTGACGTTGGATTAGAAATGTCAGGCAGTCAGGCCGCGCTGGACCAGATGGTTGAGGCACTGGTGATGGGGGGCAAGATCGCGCTGCTGGGTATTCCGCCGGGTGCATCGCCGGTGAATTGGAGCCGTATCGTGTTCAAGGCCATCACCATCAAGGGCGTCTATGGCCGCGAGATGTTTGAGACCTGGTACAAGATGATTGCAATGCTGCAGAACGGACTGGACGTCAGCCGGGTGATCACTCATCGTTTTGCCGCGCAGGATTTTGCCAAAGGGTTTGCCGCGATGAAATCCGGGCAATCCGGCAAGGTCGTGCTGGATTGGGCGGGATAGGGTCACCTGATAGAAAGGTTTACCGACTATCCCCAGAAGGACTCGGGGCATTTGCTGACGGGTTAAGGAATTGTTAATCTTTGGCCGATGAGTGTAGGAACATGGCGGAGACCGAAAATCATGCGCCTGCACTGCCCGAACAAGAGCCGACCACCCTTGTAACCGGACGAATTGATCAGATGATAAACCGCGCCTGGCAGTTGCGGTGGCGTGCGCCGTTGCGCAGCCGCAGATCCGCCCAGCAGGCCCACCAGATCGCCTCCCTGTCTGGTCAGGCAGAGGCTGCTTTTCTGCAGGGGCGTGCCGCCCGGGTCATGGGCTGGCACAAGCGCTGGACCGGGCAATTCGCAGCAGCACGAGATTATTTTCTGGAAGCCGAACAATTGCTGTGCACCCCGGCGTTCAAGTCACAGCGGATTGAGGCCATGGCAGGCCGCGCCGTCGTTCTTTACAGTCAGGGCAAACAAGATGAAGCATCGGAACTTATTCGCAGCGCCTTGCGGCTCCTTGGTCCAGACGGGTCCGCATCAACCCGCGTTGATCTGTTTTTGGTTCAGGCGACAATCCTGTCCTACTCGCGTGCATTTGATGATGCGCTGACCCTTGTTGATGAAGCGATTTCACTGGCACGCGCATCGGGCGCGCTGGCTGAGCTGTCACATGCGATCCATATTCGCGCCCGGATTTCCTTGCGCATGTTGGATACAGACGCGGCAAGGCAACCTGCGGAGGAGGCGGTGACGCTTGCCGAAGATTGCCGAAACGCTGTAATCCTGCCTTACGCGCTGGAAGTGCTGGCAGCAGTTGAATTTGAGCTTGGCAATTATGAGCGCACGACGACATTGGCCCGTCGGTCTGCCGATCTGGGTGCCGCGCAGGATGATCGGCGGGTAGTTTGTCAGGCGTTGGAGGTCACGGGCAAGGCGTTGCGCCAACAGGGCAACATGGATGCAGCCTTGCGCAATCAGGAGTGGGGACTGCAGATTGCCACAGAAATCGAATACCCCTTGTGGCAACGCTGGTTTCAGTTGGAAATCGCGACCATTCAGGAAGAGGTCGGTGACTTTCGCGCCGCATTGGCCGCCTACAAGGCCTATTCGCAACTGGACCAAGACCTGTTTCGCAAGGAAACCGAAACACGCATGGCCGAGATGCGCACCAAATTCGACTTGCAGCGGGCACAGGAATTGGCAGAAGTCGAACGCAACCGCGCGGCAGAGCTGTCCAAGGCACATGAAAAGGCCGAAATATCGGCCCGCACGGATCAGCTGACCCGAATCGCCAATCGCGCCGGGCTTGAACGCTATGTCGCCGCCAATATCACCGACCAGCCGGATCGCGAGTTTGCCTATGTGATTGTTGATATTGATCGCTTTAAACCGATCAATGACACATTTGGCCATGCCGCAGGCGATGCTGTGCTGGTTGAGATTGCCGCCCGCCTTGGCCGGGTGATCCGAAAGAGCGATCTAGTTGCCCGGATTGGTGGTGACGAATTTGCAATTATCGCCCAGTGCATCACCACGCCGAAAGAGGCAGCGCAACTGGGTGAGCGTATTTTGGCCGCGTTCCGCAACCCGATCACGCTTACCGATCGCATCATGGATATCTCTTCCAGTATCGGAATCGCCATTTCCAACACGGTCAGTGACGATCTGGATGAGCTGATGAGCGCCGCTGACAAGGCGATGTATAGCTCCAAGAATGACTCCGCCCCCAGCTTCACCGTTTTTGATCCGTTGCATTTCGGCGAATCCGTCAACCTCAACACGATGGAACAATTGCGTGATGCCATAAGGTCAGGCGCGATACAGCCCTGGTTTCAGCCAAAGATAGATTTGCGCAGCGGTAGGGTTGTCGGGTTTGAAACCCTTGCCAGATGGGTCAGCGCAAATGGTACTGTGCTGACCGCCGGTGCATTCATGCCGCAGGTCAAGCTGCATAAGCTGAACAGTGAATTCACCTTTTCCATTCTGCGTCGCACCTTTCAGATCGTAGAACGCTGGCAGCGCGCGGGACTGAAAGTACCGCGTATTGCCATCAACATGGTTGAAGAACTCTTGGCCTCTGCCGAAGCCCGCGAAGATATTGATCTGATGTTACAGGAATATGCGTCATGTCGCTGCTTGATCACGTTTGAGATTACGGAAGATGTCTTTTTCGACCGCGGTGCGGATGGCATCCGGGACTCAATTGCGCAACTCAGCGGAAAGGGCATTAGGTTTGCCATGGATGATTTTGGCACCGGCTATGGTTCTTTCACCCATCTGCAACAATTGCATATTCATGAATTGAAAATCGATACCTCATTCGTGCGCGGAATCGGCATCGACCGCGCCGCCGAGGTGATCATCGAAGGCTTCATTTTCATTGCCAAGGGTTTGCAGCTGGAGGTTACGGCAGAGGGGATTGAAACCGATGAACAGGCAGCCTTTCTGCTGGCCCGGGGTTGCGAAATTGGGCAGGGGTTCCTTTTTGATCAGGCCCTGCCGCCGGAGAAGGCGCAGAAATACCTGACCTCTGAACGACGTTGCATCGGCTGATGACTATTGTCGCCGGGTCCAACTCGTCGACCATTCGGCCGAAAGCTCTGCCCGGCAGGCATGGGCAAGGGCCAGTGACTTTCCAGTCAGGCCACCCAGATGGGTCGTTTCATTCTTTGCGCCATCCGGCGATGGCTCTGCTTCTTTCAGAGCCTCTCCGAAATCGACCATGGCTTGCGTCACGTCCCGGTTTTCGATCAACCCCATAACCCCCCAATAAAGCTGCCAGAAACGTTCCGTATCCGTGACATCGGGAACGTCCGCAGTGGCGATTTTGGCAGTGGTGTCCACTGCCTCCTCGCACCATGCCAGCTTCTTTTCCAGATAGGGTTTGGCCGCATCAATCGCCTGAACCTGAAAAAACTGAACGACGCCAAAGATCAACCCACCCAACCCGACGACGGCGGCTATGGCTTTGATCTTTTCTTCTGTGGTCATAGCGCATCCCGGGGAGCCTGTTCTAATGCAGGTTAGCCGGGATCGGCGCTTGTGAGAAGCCTGACCTACGCCTCATCCTTCTGATCACACCATGCCCGGATGATTTGTTGCAACTCGTCCTGCTTCGTGGACAGATCATCCATATCACCGACCTTGAAGCTTCGCGCCTCTTTCCCGTCGCCTGTCAGGTAGCGGAAGTCGCCAGAAATGTCGGCCCCTTTGTGGAACATCAATGACGCATGCTTTTTCGATTTGGGAAAGAAGCTGGCGATATTGCCATTGTAGACAAAGGTTGGCGCCTGCCATTTGATGGTTTCCGTGACCCGTGCATCGGCGGCGAGGATCGCATCTCGCATCGCTGCCACAACGGGTTTCATCGGGTTGTCATAGGCATCGAGCCAAGCATCAACATCGGGATTTTTCATCACCTCACCCCATATCCAGCGTTGTGACCAGCGATGCGATCTTGCCATCCGCCATCTGAAAGACATTGGTTCCGCTGCCGCGCCCGCCGGGGATCGCCTCTGATATGCAGGTCCATTGCACGGTGATGGTGTCACCCGCCACTTCAACCGATCCCAGATTGATCACGGCGTCGTCGAACGCGTCCGTCCGGCTGGCATCGAAGGCCGCGACAATGGCGTCGCGCCCTTGGTGGGGTGTGGGTTGCCCTGAAAACGGTTCGCTATAGGTCGCATCGGGCGCGAAAATCGTGCTTAGCAGGTCCAGTCCGGAAGGACCGGCTTGCATTGCGAGGAAGAAATTGGTGATCTCAAGGGGCATAGTCTGCATGAGAGGTCCTTTTGATGTCTGTTGATCCGGATGTATTGGCGGCGTTGTCAGAAACGCTGGAGGGGCTGACCGGTGGTGCGCAAGGCCCGATACCTGTGGCCGCACTGACCACGCTGGCCCCATTGGCCCAGCCCGGGATGCGGCTGAAGATTGATCTGGACGCCAGTGCTGTGATTGGCGCGCCGTTGGTCACCCTGACACAGCCACGCCAGAACGATGCGCTGCTGGCCCCGCTGACCGCCCGCCAACGCCAGGTTGCGGGGTTGTTGATTGAGGGCAAGTCAAACAAAGAGATTTCCAAAGCGCTCAATATCACTGTGCCTACGGTTAAGGATCACGTTCATGCCATTTTGCAGACGCTGGGATTGCCATCCCGCAGGGCGGTGATGGCCGCGGCGCATGCGTCCCTGTCAGGTTAGGTGACCCCGGAACTGCACACAATCCATCCAAGGATGGATAGATCGCGGGGCTCAGAAACAGAAAAGGGCACCCGTGGTGGCGGGTGCCCTTCCCTTCACGCCGACCCGGACGAAACGCGCGAACAGGTGTCCGGGG
This sequence comes from uncultured Paracoccaceae bacterium, assembly GCA_947503925.1. Lineage (GTDB taxonomy): Bacteria > Pseudomonadota > Alphaproteobacteria > Rhodobacterales > Rhodobacteraceae > Yoonia. The sequence goes on from CANNFQ010000015.1 coordinate 68,019, forward strand.
TCAGCGGTGATCTGTTTTATTCGCCGCCGCCCAGCTGGTGGACATATGCGGAAACCGCATTGATTTCAGCCTCGCTGAGCCGCGACCCCCAGGGGGGCATCACACCAAACCGGGCGTAACGAATGGTTTCTTCCAGCGTGGCCGCGTCGCCACCGTAGAGCCAGATCGCATCCGTCAGGTTAGGTGCGCCCAGATCATAGCTGCCCTTGCCATCATCGCCGTGACAGGCGGCGCAATTGTCCATGAATGTCGCCTCCCCCGCGCCCGCAAGCGTCGCATCGTGGTCCTGGCCCGAGATTTGACGCACATATTGCACGGTCGCATCAATCTCTTCATCGCTGAGGATCTCGTCATAAGCCGTCATTTCGGAGTAGCGGGCATCCCAGTCTTCCTCATTCCGGATACCGTGACGGATGGTGTAGGTGATGTTCTCAAAATCACCGCCCCAGAGCCAGTCATCATCCAGAAGGTTGGGATAGCCAACCGCCCCGGCCGCCCCTGACCCGTGACATTGCGAACAATTGTTGCGGAACACCGCCCCACCCGCCGAGGTGGCGAAGCGTTGCAGTTCTTCGTTTTCCGACAGCGTGCTGAGGTCGGCAGCTGCAAGCTGTGCGGATATCTCTGCGTTGGCTTCTTCAAACCGTGTGATGTCGGCGGCCACTTCGGCCCGGGTGGAATAACCCAAGACCCCGGCTGTCGCCCCTTTGACCAGCGGCCAAGCGGGATAGGCGATCGAATAGCAAATCCCCCAGAAAATGGTCAGATAAAAGCACCAGAGCCACCAGCGCGGCAACGGATTGTTCAGTTCCTTGATCCCATCCCAGGCATGACCGGTTGTGTCGATGCCGGTGACGTCGTCGATATCTTTGTTGTCCTTGCTGCTCATGATTGCAGCTCCTTGGTCTTGGTGTCGCTGGCGGCATCGCCGGGACGGTCCTCGTTACGGAAGGGGATCTGGCTGGTGTCGTCGTGAACTTTCCGGCTGCCGGGCCGGAAGGCCCAGATGATCGTGCCCAGAAAGAAGACGAACATCGCCAGAAGCACCCAGCTATCGGCAATTTCGCGCAGGAGCGAATAGGTATCCATGTCTGTCTCTCCTTAGCGGCTTGCATCGGGGGTGAAGGTCGAGAAATCGACCGTTGTCCCCAGCATTTGCAGATAGGCGATCAGTGCATCCATTTCAGACACACCCGGCGCCCCATCGAAGTTGCGGATTTGCGCGCCTGGATACCGTTCGAGCAGGTCGTCATAGGCATCCGTGTCCGGGTCGGCCTGTGCCAGCACGTCGGCGGCGGCCACTTCGACCATTTCTTCGGTATAGGGCACCCCGATAAAGCTGTGTGTCGCGACCAGATCGGCGGTGTATTCCGCATTCACCTGCGTATCGAGCAGGTAGGCATAACCGGGCATGATTGATTCAGGCACAACCGCCTGTGGTTTGATCATGTGATCCAGATGCCATGCGTCCGAGTATTTCCCCCCGACCCGTGCCAGATCAGGCCCGGTCCGTTTGGACCCCCATTGGTGCGGGTGGTCATACATGGATTCCGCTGCCAGTGAGTAATGCCCGTAGCGTTCAACCTCGTCCCGCATGGGCCGGATCATCTGGCTATGGCAGACATAGCACCCTTCGCGGATATAGATGTCACGCCCCGCCAGTTCGAGCGGTGAATATGGTCGCACCCCTTCTACCTTTTCAATGGTGTTTTCGAGGTAGAACAGGGGTGCGATTTCCACGATCCCGCCCACCGTCACCACCAACAGGGAAGAGACAAGAAGTAACGTTGGGCTGCGTTCCAGGATCGCGTGCTTTGCAAGGAAGCCTTTGGCGGGGCTGTTTGGTGTTGTATCAGACATGTCTCAGCCCTCCTTATTCTGCTGGCACGCCAACCGGTGCGGCGACTTTGGCGCCCCCCCGGATGGTCATGAACATGTTCCAGGCCATGATCAGCGCACCGGCAAGGTACAGAACCCCACCCAGCCCGCGGACCACATACATTGGGAACTTGGCGGATACGGTGTCAGCAAAGCTGTTCACGAGGAACCCGTTGGCATCGACTTCGCGCCACATCAGGCCTTCCATGATCCCGGTCACCCACATGGAGGCGGCGTAGAGGATGATTCCGATCGTGGCCAACCAGAAGTGCCAGTTGATCGCCGACATCGAATACATCTGCACACGCCCCCAAAGTTTTGGTGTCAGGAAGTAGAGTGCGGAGAATGTGATCATCCCGTTCCAGCCCAAGGCACCGGAATGCACATGCCCGATGGTCCAGTCTGTGTAATGTGACAGGCTGTTGACGGCCCGGATCGACATCATTGGTCCTTCGAATGTGGACATGCCGTAGAAGGCCAGACTGATCACCATCATCCGGATGATCGGATCGGTGCGCAGCTTGTCCCAGGCCCCTTGCAGGGTCATCAGACCGTTGATCATGCCACCCCAAGACGGCATCCACAGGATGATCGAAAACACCATCCCAAGCGTCGACGCCCAGTCAGGCAGCGCTGTGTAGTGCAGGTGGTGCGGACCCGCCCAGATATACAGGAAGATCAGCGCCCAGAAGTGGATGATGGACAGTTTATAGCTGAACACGGGTCGCCCAGCCTGCTTGGGCACGAAATAGTACATCATGCCCAGGAACCCGGCTGTCAGGAAGAAGCCAACCGCATTGTGGCCATACCACCATTGGGTCATCGCATCCTGTACGCCAGAGAAGATTTGCACCGATTTGCTGCCCCAGATCGACACGGGGATCGAGATGTTATTGACCAGATGCAGCATCGCCACGGTGATGATGAAGGACAAAAGGAACCAGTTGGCCACATAGATGTGCTTTTCCGTCCGCTTGAAAATTGTCCCAAGATAGACCAGCAGAAACGACACCCAGACGATGGTCAGCCAGATATCAACGTACCACTCAGGCTCTGCGTATTCTTTGGACTGGGTGGCCCCAAGCAGGTAGCCGGTCGCGGCCAGTACGATGAACAGGTTGTATCCCCAGAACACAAACCACGCGAGGTTACCGCCCCAAAGCCGCGCCCCGCAGGTCCGTTGCACGATATAGAAGGACGACATGATCAGGGCGTTCCCCCCAAATGCGAAAATCACCGCAGATGTGTGCAGTGGCCGAAGCCGTCCGAAATTGCCGTATGGTTGGAGAACCTCAAAGTTGAGCGCGGGAAAGGCCAGTTGGAAGGCGATGACAACCCCCACCAGAAACCCGATTACCCCCCAGAACCCGGTGGCGATCACCCCGGCCCTGACAACATCATCCATATATCCGTCAGTCGCCACAGCCTTGGCCGGTTCATCCGTTGCCCGCAACACGCGCAGGAACATGAAACCGGAAACCAGCATGATGATGATGGCATGCACGACATATGCCGCGTCACGCCCCCAATTAGCGCCTAATGCGGCAAAGAGCATAATCAGCCCCAGCGCAATCAGCTTAAAATAGTTCCCCATGAGAGAATCCCCTTCTTTTGCCGCACCAAAACAAGGGTCCGACACGTAACTCATGCTGTCCTTATGGGATTTGCCGAATTGCGGTTCCTTGATGTGGATCAAGGCAGATCGAAAGTCGATCTCGCAAGCTCTGAGGCAAGGAGCGGTTTTGCGCGAACGATCGCCCCATGACTGACCGACTTGGGGAGAGCCGATCATGGCCTACAAGATTATTGCGACGATCCTGACCGATACGGATCAATCGACCGAGGGGCTTGATGCTGCCATTGCATTATCTGATAGGATGGGCGCGCATCTGGATATCTATGTGGTGACGATCAGCCACACTGAAAACCACAACTATTACATGGGCACCGAGGCGATGCTGGTCGCCGAACAGACCCGGGACGCCATTGCCCAGCGCGAAAAGCTGGCAACCTGGCTGGATGATCGCATGCAGGGCGAATTGATCCGCTGGACGGCCCAAGCGGCAACCGTTCAAGGCCCCGAACTGACCGGATTTCTGGCTCGCAAGCTGCGCTTTTCCGATCTGGTGGTTCTGCCCCGTCCTTATCAGGACAATCCGGAAGCTGCGACATTGGTCGAAGCTTGTCTGTTTGCCGCTGAGCGCCCGGTGTTAATGATCCCCAAGGGTTGCAAGGCCCCTGATGCAGGTGGACATGTGTTGATGGGCTGGAATGACGGGGCAGAGGCATTGGCTGCCGCCCGCGCCGCCCTGCCTTTGCTGGAACAGGCCGCCGTTGCCGATATCTGTATCATCGATCCGCCGCTTCATTCTGCCGAACGTTCTGACCCCGGGGGCGGAATGGCCCAATATCTGATGCGCCATGGCACCAAAACCGAAGTTGCCGTGCTGGCCAAGACGGAACCGCATGTGGGTGAAATCCTGCTGCGCCGCGCCCGCGAGGTTGGCGCGCAAATGATCGTCAGCGGAGCCTATGGCCATTCCCGCCTACGCGAGGCGGTGTTCGGCGGTGCCACCCGAAGTCTGTTGGAGACGGCGGACCGCCCCATCCTGATGTCACGCTAGAACCAGAACCCTTTTCAAGGAGGACTACCAATGTTCAAGACAATTGTTGTCGCCGTTGATGGATCGGATTGCGCCAAGAAGGCGGTTACAACCGCCTGCGCCCTAGCCAAACAAAGTGAGGCAAAACTGATCATCGTCCATGCCCCACAAGCCGAGACCAGTGCCTTTGCTGTCGGGGCGGTCGCGGGCTATCATGAGGTGCTTACCGCGCCCACACATGATGAGCTAACCGAAGCCGGCAACAAAGTCCTTGATGAAGCTATCGCAATTGCCAAGGAGACTGGGTGCGATGCAAAGACCGATCTGCATATCGGTGACCCGGTGCGTCAAGTTCTGAAGGTGGCCAAAGATAGCAACGCTGATTTAATTGTCACCGGGCGGCGTGGGCTTGGGTCGGTTGCCGGGTTATTTCTGGGCAGTACATCACAGCGCATTCAGCATCATGCCACATGCGCCTGTCTGACGGTGATTTAGAGTCAATATCCTAGCCTGCCAGAAATCGCTTCTATACGGCTTCTCGCCTACAATGCGTCGCGGCGCTAACCTCACATGCATTGAGAATTGAAGACGCCTGGATTGCCATCCACCCTGTCGGTGGAAGGAGCCATGCTGACCATCTATGCCTATGCACTGTCCGATTTTGCAACTCGGTTTCCCGACAAGGCGGGCGCCCGGTCTGTCGGAAAACACCTTTCACGATAACGATCGGCGCGGAAACTGATCGCGTTCCAGATCGAGAATGACTATCCGATTTACGACAAGGTGTATTAATAGCTATGGCGAGATAGGCGCCTAATCCTCTTCTCCGGTTTCAGCTTTCAACGCCTCAAGATCCGGCACGGTAATCTCGCGCCGATCCTCAAAAGCAATCAGCCCTTCCCTTTTCAGGGCTGACATCTGGCGGCTGGCCGTTTCGATCGTCAAACCCAGATAGTTGGCCATGGTTTCGCGGGTGATGGGCAGAGTGAATTTGGTCCCGGCCCCGCCCTCGGGTTCAAGTGCTGCCATCCGCGTGGCGATCATGTGCAAAAGCGATGCGATCTTCTCGCGCGCCGTCTTGCGCCCCAAGACCAGCATCCATTCTCGTGCGGCATCCAATTCATCAAGGGTCATCTCAAGCAACCGCTGCCCGACATGCGGCGTATGTTCGATCAACCCTTCAAACGGTTTGCGCCTGAAGCAGCATAGCATCACGTCGGTTTCGGCAACCACATCCGTATCAATCGTATCGCGATGTGGCCGCCCCAGAAAATCGGACGGCAACAGCAGGCCCACCATCTGCACCCGCCCGTCAGGCATGGTGCGCGTCAGGCTGGCCACCCCAAACACAATTGACCCCACAAATTCGAGCGGATCGCCCGCGAAGAAGATCGTCTGACCGGCAGAAAACGAGCGATAATATTTGATCGCCTCAAGTTCATCCAGTTCATCCGGATCGCATTTGGAACAGACGGCGTTGTAACGGATCGGGCAATCTTCACAGGATTTCAGGCGTGGAATGGCAAGTGTCATTCGTAGGTCCCCGGCGGTGATGGCTAAGGCCATTATCGCGCAAGTTACCGGGCCTTGCCAGCCCAGTCTTGGGTGCCGTGCCGTTAGCGCCCAGCAATTGCCCCCAGTTCGGCGGCGGCGCGCTTCAGATCATCCAGAAACCCGATCAGGTCGGTCACTGTCAGACGTTGCAGAGGCGAGTGGATCGACAATGTCGACATCAACCGCCCCCGCTCATCAAGGATCGGCACAGCGATGGCTGTCATGCCTGACATGAATTCCTCGTCATCGGTGGCGTAGCCCTGTTTGCGGCATCGCCCCAATTCATCATGCAAGTCTTGCGTTGTTGTGATCGTACGGTCCGTCTTTTTGATAAGCACGTAGTTGCGCAAGAAACGGTCCAGATGGTCGGATCGCAAGGTTGATAGATACATCTTGCCGCTGGCGGTGCAGTGAAACGGAACTTCGGTTCCAATTGGCATCTGAATGCGCAGCGGCCACTGCGTTTCGACCCGGTCCAGATAATACATCCCGTCGCGTTCCGGGATCGCGATATTGCAGGTTTCGCCGACTTTGCGGGCCAGCGCATTCAGCACTGACAGCCGCACCGTTCTGACCCGTTCAGACGACAATGTATTGATCGCCAGTTGCCGCATCCGTCGACCCGGGCTGTAGGATCGCCCGTCGATATCGCGTTGCAGGAACCCTTCTGCCTCTGCCGTGGCAAAAAGTCGGTGGATCGTCGGTTTGGGCAAACCCAGCTTGTCATTCACCGTGGACGGTGTGACAGGCACCCCGGCCTGGGCCACCGCCTCCAGCAGCATAAGCAGCCGGAGGTTGGTGGGGATTTGGCCAGCGTTTTCGCTTGTATCATCTTCTGCCATCGTCACCTTATCTGCCAGGCAGGATAGCCAGTGCTGTCTGCGGCACCAGCGCCACAAAGAACCAGACACTGATCAGCGCCGCCAGATAGGGCAGGATGTAACGCAGCAGGCGGAAATAGGGAACGCCTGTCACACCCGATGCCACATAAAGGTTCAGACCATAAGGCGGGGTGATAAACCCGATGGACGCGCCCACAAGGAACACAACCGCAAAGTGGATCGGATCAATGCCCACGGATGCCGCAATCGGTGCAAGAATCGGGGCCAGAATGATCGTCACGGGCAGTGATTCAAGGATCATCCCGGTCACGAATACAATCGCCATCGCCGTGAACAGCACCGCGTAATAACCGCCCATACCAGTCACAAAGTCACCGATAAAGTCCTTCGCCCCAAGTGATGACATCACCTGTTGCATGGCAACAGATACGGCAATCAAAGGCACAAGGATGCCCGAGATCTGCGCAGACCGCGACACAATCGCGGGGATCTGCGGAACCGTGAAGCCTTCAACAACAAACATTGATGCAACGCTTTTCTTTTCCACAGGAATATCAGCATCGCTGCCCATGATCCGGTTCAATGGATAGGACACCAAGCCGATGAACACACAGAACCCAACGGTCACACCCGCAGCCTCGGTGGGTGAGAAACGGCCCGTATAGATACCCCAAAGCACCAGTCCGATAGCAAAGAACCCCAGCCAGGCCCCGATAGCGGTTTTGATCATCCGCGAGATCGACAAGCCGATCAGAATGCCCCAGCCATTGATCGTACAGACGATAAAGGCTGCGGTCATCATACCAAGCACCATCAATGATCCGGGGATGATCCCCGCCACAAACAGGTCCGAGATGGGCAGGTTCAACAGGAAGCCGTAGACGATGAAGATGATCGAAGGCGGAATGATGATCCCTACCGTACCACCCGCCGCTGCGGTCGCCGCAGAAAAGCGTTCATCGTAATTGCCCTTGACCATTTCGGGATGCAGCATTGACCCGATGGTCGCTGTGGTCGCAGAGTTGGAGCCTGAAATCGCCGCAAACAACCCACAAGCGGCGATAGATGCCATTGCAAGGCCGCCGCGCAGCCAGCCCAGACAGGAATAGGCGAAATCGGATAATCGCCGGGCGATCCCCGATTGGTTGATCAAGTCACCCGTCAGGATAAAGAGCGGCATCGCCAATAGGGCAAAACCTTTGCTGAACACGTTGATCAATTCGTTGCCGGTATTGGCCAGCGGCAGGTCGATGACAAAGCTACAGCCGATGACCCAGTAAAAGATGATCAGCAAGACCGGCGTGCCAAGCATGAAAAAGAACGTCACGCCCAGTGAAATAAGGGTAATCCATGTACCGTCTGACATTATACGTCTCCGCCAATAACTGCTTGCTTGATGATCGGCGAACCGGATTTGTAGTTACCCCAGTCTTCCAGCCAATTGCCGATGACGCGCCCCGACATCAGCGTAAAGGCGATGGGAACGGTGATATAGAACCACCATTTCATAACGTCATCGACACCGTCGACGAGTTGGAAATTATCGGCTGACAAAACCGTAAAGCGTAGCGAAGTGGTGATCGCGATCCAGCAGAACCCAAGCCAAAGGGCCGCATCCAGCGTCAATGTGGCCATCTGGCCTGTAGGCGCCATCTTGGAACGAAACTCGCTAAAGCTCAGATGCGTGCGCAGTTTGACGTTATAGGAACAGGCAAACCATGCCATGACCATAAACAGGAATGGCGGCACCGTGGTTGACCCCGACCATTGGTTCGAAAAGACAAAGCGGTCAATCACGCCCCAGCAGATGATGCCTGCAATGATCAGATACATCACAACCGCCACCGTGCGTTCCAGATGCCGTTCCACGAAGGGCAGAAGCGTGTAAAGCAGATGGGCGAGGTAGCCGCCAATCAGCGTTAGAAAAAAGCAGAACAGCCACATACCGTTTGTGTCAAAGGCGCTTCTCATGTCCCATGTGCTGCCTGAAAAAATGGCAGGGATAATCGCCACCGCCTCTGATAAAATCGACATCTAGGTCTCCCCCCTAACGTGTCATAATGCCGCTACTATGGAGCGGTCGTATTGATCTGAAAAGGGCCGGCCGAACTCCTCATTCAGCCGGCCCAAATTTCAAGGTCAACGCAAAGGCTGTATCAGCCTTTCCACCAACGGCGCGGTTCCACGTTCTCGGGAAGCGTGTTCGCATCAATTGTGCGGACCTCGTCATAGATCTCCTGATAGGTGTCCAGACCGCCGGACCAGCCGTTCAGACGCTCGCGCCACTGCTCCCACAGTTGCGGCTGGAACTCGGGCGAGCACATTTCCTCGGCCTTGCGGATTTCCTCGGCAGACAGGAACGCGTTGCGCACGTTGTTCTGCGCAAAGATCGTGCCGGGCAGTTGCGGATCAGACTGACCAACCGTGTTGATCAGCGCCACTTCGTTCGCGGCCTGAACATGGGTCTGCGCCCAGTAGGACGATTCCATCACGGCATCCTGCAAATACCCATCAAGCCCGTCGAACACAGATGCGGACATCGCTGTATGCTCTGTACCGCAGAAGAAGTTCAGGTGAACCGATTGGGACACAACCGGTGCCATGTTTGCGTAAGCAACAGCAGACGCCCATGTTTCTGCACCGTCGATCAGACCCTGCTTGAGACCATCAAGCGTTTCTTCCCACGCCACCGGAACCGGATTCAGGTTCAGTGCTTCCATTGCGATCCTGCCAAGCTGTGTGCCTGTGACACGGTTCTTTGTACCGGCCAGTTCGTCAATCGAGGTAACAGTTGGCTTGTCTTCGAAGTTCAGGCCCAACTGGATGCCGCGCAGTTCAGCATGGCTGAACAGGAATTTCAGGCCGTGACGTTTTTCATATGGTTCACGCAGCAACGCCATCGATGCTGGTGAATACAGGAAGTGATACTGATCCGCCCGGTTGCGGAACATATAGGCGTAATCCAACACGTTCAGATAAGGCGCACCACCGGCAGAGTTCTGGGTAGAGGCCGCATAGATATCAACGATACCCTGCTGTGTTTTTTCGACGCATGAGGTCTGACCACAGATCTGGTTGTCACCGATGAACTCAATCCGAATCTCTCCGTCCGTGCGGCTTTCGAGGTCGCGGGCGAATTCCAATGCGCCAGCCCGCTCGATCAGCAGGTTGCGCGCGTTAAAGCCCGAGGCGCCGAATTTCAGCGTGTGTTTCGCCTCTTTTGCGAAGCGACGCTCATAGGTTGATTCAGCTGCAGAGGCCAAGTTTGCAAGGCTCATCGCGCCCCCAAACGTACCTGCCGCCATCAGTGTTGAGCTCATCCCGTATTGACCTGCCAGTTTGAACAGATCCCTCCGCGAAATACCGCTTAGTTTATCTCCAACCTTCATGCTTTCCTCCCATGCTGACGATTATTGAGACTATTCGTTTCAAAAAAGACTAGTATAGTCTAAGCGATCTGCATAGGGTTTTTTTACGACAAAGGGGGATTCTGGACGTGGAAGCGGATTTCATCATCGTTGGGGCAGGCTCTGCCGGGTGCGTATTGGCCAACAGGCTCAGCGCAAATCCCGGCCATAAGGTCATTCTGCTAGAGGCCGGTGGCCGTGATCTGAACCCGTGGATTCATATCCCTGTCGGTTACTTCAAGACGATCCATAACCCCAAGGTCGACTGGTGTTACAAGACAGAGCCTGACCCCGGCCTGAATGGCCGTTCCATCGAATGGCCGCGCGGTAAGGTGCTGGGTGGGTCATCATCGTTGAACGGGTTGCTTTATGTCCGGGGCCAGCCGCAGGATTATGACCGCTGGCGTCAGATGGGCAATACCGGCTGGGGCTGGGATGATGTGCTGCCCCTGTTCAAACGCGCCGAACATAATGAACGTGGCGCTGATGAATTTCACGGCGATCAAGGCCCGCTATCGGTGTCGAATATGCGCATACAGCGCCCGATTACTGATGCCTGGGTCGCCGCGGCACAAGCTGCCGGATACAAATTCAACCCCGACTATAACGGCGCAGATCAGGAAGGCGTTGGATTTTTCCAACTGACATCGCGCAACGGGCGGCGATGCAGTGCGGCGGTTGCATACCTCAACCCCGTCAAATCCCGTGAAAACCTGCAAATCATCACTCATGCGCAGGTCGAAAAGGTGTTGATTGATGGCAAACGGGCCACCGGCGTCACCTATACCGACCGCAGCGGCAATAAGCAGACCGTCACCGCCCGCAAGGAAATCATTCTGTCGGGCGGGGCGATCAATTCGCCGCAAATCCTGATGCTATCGGGCATTGGCGAGGCCGCCCAACTGGCCGATCACGGCATTGACGTGGTGCAGGACCTGCCCGGTGTGGGCAAGAACATGCAGGACCATTTACAGGCCCGGTTGGTCTATAAATGCAATGAACCAACATTGAATGATGAGGTCAGTTCGCTTTTCGGGCAGGCCAAGATCGGGCTGAAATACCTGATGTTCCGGGCGGGGCCGATGACCATGGCGGCCAGCCTTGCCACCGGTTTCATGAAAACCCGCGAGGATGTGGAAACACCGGACATTCAGTTCCATGTGCAACCTTTGTCGGCTGAAAACCCCGGCAAAGGCGCTGACAAATTTTCGGCCTTCACCATGTCGGTCTGCCAGTTGCGCCCCGAAAGCCGGGGCGAGATCAGATTGCAAGGCGCAGGCCCAAAGACATACCCCAAGATCATCCCCAATTACCTGTCCACCGAAACCGACTGCCGGACGATTGTGGCCGGGGTCAATATCGCCAGAAAGATCGCGCGGCACGCGCCACTCACCTCAAAAATCTCGGAGGAATTCCGCCCGCATGCTGATCTGGACATGGATGACTACGACGCCACGCTGGATTGGGCGCGCAATAACACCGCGTCGATCTATCACCCCACCGGCACCTGCAAGATGGGTCAGGGCAAGGATGCCGTTGTTGACGCGCGACTGCGGGTGCATGACATTGATGGGCTACGGGTTGCAGATTGCGCCATTATGCCGGAAATTGTGTCTGGCAACACCAATGCCCCCGCCATTATGATTGGCGAAAAGGCATCCGATCTGGTGCTGCAGGATCTTTGATTACAACGTGACCCATGCCGCATTATCGCGTGATGACGTCACGCAAGCATTGATAAAGCGCATCCCCGCCATGCCTGCGTCAATACCGGGCAGCAGCCCCATCGCCGTGTCGCGATCCGCCCCGTCTTGCACGGCGCGGATCGCATCCGCCGCTTCTGCATAGATATTGGCAAAACCTTCCAGATATCCTTCGGGATGGCCGGGGGGGATGCGGCTGACAGCAGCGGCGGCGTCACCAGCGCCTGACCCGCCCCGCGTGATCAGCCGTTTGGGTTCGCCGTAAGGCGTGAACCACAGGTAGTTGGGGTCCTCCTGCGCCCATTCCAGGCCACCCTTGGCCCCGTACACACGCAGCTTCAGCCCGTTTTCATTACCTGGTGCCACCTGGCTTGACCACAGCATCCCGCGTGCCCCGCCGTGAAACCGCAGCAATATATGGGCATTGTCATCCAACTGCCGCCCCTGTCCAAAACTGTGCAGATCAGCAGCAAGGCTTTCACCGACCAACCCGGTGACAAAGCAGGCCAGATTATAGGCATGCGTGCCAATATCCCCGACAGAGCCGCCCGCCCCGGACCGGGCAGGATCGGTGCGCCACTGCGCCTGTTTCAGCCCTTCGTCCTCTAACGCTGTGGTCAGCCAGTCCTGCGGGTATTCGGCCTGCACAACGCGAATGTCGCCCAATTCGCCATCGGCAATCATCGCGCGCGCCTGCCGGATCATTGGGTATCCGGTGTAATTATGGGTCAGCACAAACAGCACATCCGACGCTGCCACCGCCGCCTGCATCGCGCTTGCGCCTTCCATCGTGGCGGTCAGGGGTTTGTCGCAGATGACGTGAATGCCCTGATCCAGAAACGCCTTGGCCGCCGGGTAGTGCATGTGGTTGGGGGTGACGATGGCCACGGCCTCGATCCCGTCATCCCGTGCGGCTTCCGCCTTCGCCATCTCGGCGAATGTGTCATAGGAGCGCGGAACGCCCAGCGCCGCGGCACTGGCGCGCGCCTTTTCCGGGGTAGAGGACAGCGCGCCCGCCACCAGTTCATAGCGATCATCAATGCGCGATGCGATCCGGTGAACCCCACCGATAAACGCATCATTGCCACCCCCGACCATGCCTAAACGAATGCGTGCCATATCAATCAATCCCCAGCATTTTACGGTTTGCGGCATCATCCGTGCCGCCATCAGCGAAGTCATCAAACGCCTTGTCCGTCACCCGGATGATGTGATCCTTCACGAATTGGGCGCCTTCGCGCGCGCCATCCTCGGGGTGTTTCAGACAGCATTCCCATTCCACGACGGCCCAGCCATCGAAATCATTGGCGCTGAGCTTGGAAAAGATCGCCCCGAAATCAACCTGACCGTCGCCAAGGCTACGGAAACGTCCCGCCCGGTCCACCCATGACTGATAGCCGCCATAGACGCCTTGCCGCCCGGTTGGGTTAAACTCGGCATCCTTGACGTGGAACATTTTGATCCGGTCTTTGTAGATGTCGATATTGTCCAGATAGTCCAAGCATTGCAGGACATAATGGCTGGGATCATAAAGCATGTTCGCGCGGGCGTGGCCGCCCACACGGTCCAAAAACATCTCAAACGTGACCCCATCATGAAGGTCCTCGCCGGGGTGAATTTCATAGCAGATATTCACCCCCTTGGCGTCGGCGTGATCCAGAATGGGCCGCCAGCGTTTCGCCAATTCGTCAAACGCGGCCTCGACCAAACCAGCGGGCCGTTGTGGCCAGGGATAGATATAGGGCCACGCCAGCGCGCCCGAGAAGGTGGCGAGGTTCCCGATGCCCATATGGGCGGATGCACTGATCGCCTTTTTCACCTGATCGACCGCCCAGACCTGCCGTTCCTTGGGGTTGCCCTGCACGGCAGGGGCTGCAAACCCGTCAAAAGCCGTGTCATAGGCGGGATGCACCGCCACCAACTGCCCTTGCAGATGGGTCGAAAGTTCGGTCACTTCGATGCCGTTCTGGGCCGCCTGCCCTTTGAACGTATCGCAGTAACCCTTGCTTTCTGCGGCCTTTTCCAGATCAAAGAACCGGCCATCCCAAGACGGGACCTGCACGCCCTTGTAACCGCAATCGGCTGCCCATTTGGTGATGGCATCCCAGGAATTGAATGGCGTCTCGTCGCCTGCAAACTGCGCCAGAAACAGCGCCGGACCCTTGATGGTTTTCATGAATTTCCCCCTGTTAAGGCTCTAGACGAAGCGATTGACGATGTTTTCCAGAATTTCCTGCCTGCCTGAACGCGGTTGTGGGTTGATCCCCTCGGCCTCGACCCGGGCAGCGATCGTTTCCAGATCACTGTTCAGCATGGCCTTTGCGGCGGGGGATTGCCAGCCTGCGTAACGCTCTGCGCGCATCGTCTCCAGCGTGCCATCCTCCAGCATGGCGGCGGCGGCTTTCAAGCCACGCGCGCAGACATCCATCGCGCCGGCATGGGCGGCGATCAGGTCTTGCGGGTCCAGCGATTGGCGCCGCAGTTTGGCATCAAAATTGGTCCCGCCTGTGGTGAACCCGCCCGCCTTGAGGATTTCGTAATAGGCCAGTGCCACCTCGGGTACGTTATTGGGGAATTGGTCGGTGTCCCAGCCGGATTGGTAATCGTTCCGGTTCATATCGATTGACCCAAGGATCCCATGGGCTGCCGCCATGGCAATTTCATGTTCGAACGAATGGCCTGCCAGAATGGCGTGCCCCTGTTCGATATTCATCTTCACATCGTTTTCCAGCCCGTATTTCTTCAGGAACCCGTACACCGTGGACACGTCATAGTCATATTGGTGCTTTGATGGCTCTTGCGGTTTCGGCTCTAGCAGAATGGTGCCTTTGAACCCGATCTTGTGTTTGTAATCGACGACCATCGACAGGAAGCGGCCCATATGGTCCAGTTCTTGCGACAGGTCGGTGTTGAGCAGGGTTTCATAGCCTTCGCGCCCACCCCAGAGCACATAGTTTTCTCCGCCAAGCCGGTGGGTCGCGTCCATGCACTGCTTTACCGTCGCTGCCGACCAAGCAAAGACATCCGGGTCGGGGTTTGTGGACGCTCCAGACATGAACCGTCTGTGCGAAAACAGGTTCGCTGTCCCCCATAACAGGCGGGTTTTGGATGTTTCCATCTTGGCCGAAAAGATATCGGTGATCTCTTCAAAATTCCGGCGGCTTTCGGCGAATGTTGCCCCTTCGGGCCGGATATCAGCGTCATGAAAACAGAAAAACGGCACACCAAGGATGTCGAACATGTCAAAGGCCACATCGGCCTTGAGCCGCGCCAATTCCATCGTCTCCCCGAACCATGGCCGGTCGAATGTCTGCCCGCCAAACGGGTCCCCGCCGGGCCACGCAAAACTGTGCCAATAGGCGACGGCGAAACGCAGATGATCTTCCATCCGTTTGCCCATCACAACCTCGTCCGGATCGTAGTGGCGAAAGGCCAGGTCGGTGCTATCGGAGGCATAGGATAGCGGCGATTGATCACCAAAGAAGTTGGTTGATTGGGTCATTTTGGCGGTTCCTGTTCTGGCAATGGGGGCAGATTGTCGCGCAGATAGATGGCGGGCAAAATCGGTTTGATCGGCGGCGGCGGGACGTTGTCAATCAGCGCCCGCATCTGGGCGAGGACGGCATCGACCTCCTCTTCCGGGCGTTGGTCGATGACGAAATGGAACATCCCATCGGCCAGTGCGTCCCTTGCATGGGCGACCAATTCATGGACGGCGACCAACGGCCGCTGCGCCTGCGCGCGCAGCGCATCAATCAGACCCTGATTACCCGCGCCAAGGCTGTAGATGGCGGTGATACCCGGGTGGGTGGCAAGCCGATTTGCCATCGCTTGTTTGATCAATGCGCTGTCATCGCGCCCGGCGATCAAGGGCAGCAGGCTGATGGTTGGAAAATCTGCGCCGATCACATGCTGGAACCCGTCCAGACGATCGCGGTGGTCGCGTGCCGCCAGATCACCGGCCAAGACCTGCACCTGACCTGACTGCCCGCCATGCGCCAGCCCCAGAAGTCGCGCGGCGGTCTGGCCAGCGGCGATATTGTCGATCCCGATATAGGCCACGCGCTGGTCCTGCGGCAAATCAGAGATGAGCGAGACAACCGGGATGCCCTGCCCTTGCAAGGCTGCAAGTTCAGGAGCCAGACCTTTCGCATCAAGACCAACGACTGCGATTCCGTCGAGTTTTTGGTCCCTTAGCTCGGCCAGCTGTGCGCGTAATGCGGCCTCATCAAAGGCGGGGACGTTGATGTAATCCAGACTGGTGTTTTCCGCGCTTTCCTGTCTTTTTTTGATAAGCCGACGGATCGTTTGAAAGAACGCGTTCGCCCCGTCGGGCAATAGAAAGACGAAACGGTAGGTCCGTTTTTGCGACAGGTTGGCGGCGGCCACGTTACGGATGTAGCCCAAATGAACCACCGCCGCGTTTACCTTTTGCTTGGCCTTTTCGGACACGCTGCCGCGTCGGTTCACCACGCGGTCCACCGTAGCATAAGACACGCCCGCGGCCCGCGCCACATCTGTCAAAGTTGGTAAATTCACCTGATTCCCCTCGCGACGAGGCGTCGCTCATCGATACTAAGAGTATGATAATATGAAAATGATAGACGTCTATCATTTTTCTGATCGGCATAATGCTATATTTTAAAAAATGGGACCGGCAGAACCGATCCCATTCAATGTCGTCGCAAATAGTGCGGCGTCTATTCGAAGATCAATCTGTCTTGCAGTGATGCCAAGTCACTGCGATAGGCATTGAGCGCGTCGGTAGCCGGAATGCCTTGGGTATTTGCTACGGTTCTCCAACCTTCAAGCTGTGCTGCAGAATAGCTGTCAAGCTCTGCCAGCAGCGCATCGTCAGCCTTCACTGCGTTCAGGCCAGTATCCAGCATATGTGACCGGTGGCCGTTGTCGAATGCGTCCCATGATGCAGACCGGCTGGCCAAACGTTCGCCGGAGATGTCCCAGATCGCATCGCGATCTTCCTGTGAAATTTGAGCCCAGGCTTCATTTGACAAAACAACCGAGAAGGTCGGCGTGTACATGCCGTTGGAGACCTCTGTGACCGTGCGGTCATCGGTCCAAACCCCGGCCGCGCGGGCCGCGCCATGTGCCATAAAGAATGTCAGCGTGCCGTTGTTGGCCTCGTTGAAGGCCGTCAGACGCATGGTGACCTCGTCACGCACCGCTGCAGGACCACGTGTGTCCAGCCCTTCGAAATACGGCACGGCATAGTTGTTCTTTTCAGCGATTGCGTCACCCAGAACCACGGGTTCATCGCTCAGTCGCCAGATATGCGCGGCCGGCGCTGCGATGAAGCCCAGCAGGTGCATATCGTCGAAATAATCGGTCTGCGACAGATAAGTATCATGCAGCCGCCAAAGCGATACAGCGGTCTGTTCCGCCGACCCACCCATCAATGGCAGCATTGGAACCTGAAGCAGCGGATGCGACGCAGCCAGATCACCGTTAAAGATATAGGTGCCGTCAACCTGGCCTGAGGTCACCAGATCATATTGAGCGCGCGGATTGCGGTTCATGACATCGGGGTCGATGAATTGTACCCGGCCTTCGGTCACTTCGGTGATTTCAGCCAAATAAAGATCAATAATTCCGCTATTCATGATGAATTTTGGGGCAGATGTCTTGTTGAAGGTCAGCACTAACGGTTCGCCGGTTGGTGCGGGGTCAGGGTCTGTCGCACTGACCGCGACGGCATTGTCGTCTTGTGCTTCAGCGCTTGGCTGTTCAGGTGCGGTTGTTGCCGCAGTTGTGACTGCTGGTTCTTGCCCGGGCTGGCAGGGGATCTGCAACCGCTGACCGACCAGGATCAGGTTGGGATTTGACCCGATAACGCCCGTATTGGCTTCGAAAATAGTCGTGTAGGCTCGGCTGGTGCCATAGGCTCGCGAACTGATATGGCCCAGCGTATCACCGGATACGACCGTGTAGGTCTGACCGCATGCAATAGCTGACCGGTTATTTTGTCCAGTTGCTGCAATCGGCAAAATCGAGGCTGCAACAATCGCGACGAAACTCTTTTTATACAAATTCATAACTCATACTCCAGCGCCCCCGAGGTCACCCTTAAACTGCGGGAGGTAAATTTCAACCTAATATGCAACCGTTTACACGATGTGTGACGATTGCATAACAATGCCCGGCCATTGGCACGTCACACCGTGTCGCCCGCATCAAGCCGTGCCAGCAATCTGTCAGCCGCTAAAATCACGGTATCGCGCCTGTCCTCTGCCATCCGATCCCAGACCCGGTACATGTGCCCCATACGCGGGTTGCCGGCAAACCTGTCCCGGTGCCGGTCAAGAAAATGCCAATACAGCAGGTTGAACGGGCAGGCATCCTGACCCGATTTATCCTTGACACTATAAGCACAGGACCCGCAGTAATCCGACATTTTGTGGATGTAGTTTCCGGACGAGATATAAGGTTTTGACGCGATGATCCCGTTATCGGCAAATTGTGACATGCCAATCACATTGGGCGCTTCAACCCATTCATAAGCATCGGCATAGACGGCCAGATACCATTCATGCACCTCTGCCGGGGCCACCCCGGCCAAGAGGGCGAAATTTCCGGTCACCATCAGCCGTTGGATATGATGTGCGTAGGCCTCTGCCAGCGTTTGCTGGACGGATTTGGCGATGCAATTCATCCTGGTCTCACCGCCCCAATACATCGCGGGCAGCTTGCGATCATGGCCCAGCGCATTGCGGGTCACGTAATCCGGCCCTTCACGAAAATAGATGCCACGCACATATTCGCGCCAACCGATGATCTGACGGATGAACCCTTCGACAGCGTTCAGCGGTGCGTCGCCATCGCGATACGCCTGCTCGGCCCTTTGGCAAACCTCCAACGGATCAAGCAGCCCGGCATTCAGATAAAGCCCGATAACCGCGTGATAGAGGAACCGGTGATCATTCAGCATCGCATCCTGGAAGTCGCCGAATTTCGGCAAGCCGCCCTTGATCCAGTGGGCCAGATGTCGGCGCGCCTGTCCAGTATCGGTGGCGAACCCGAAGGGGCGCAAGGCGCCGAAATTATCGCTAAACCGGTCCTGGACCAGATCAAGCACCTCTTCCACCACATCATCCGGACTGAACTGCATCGGGCCGCCGTAATCAAGCTGATCAAGAGCCGGTTTGCGGTTGTCATGATCGTAATTCCATTTGCCCCCTTCCGGCTGATCACCATCCATTAGTAGGCCGGTCTTTCGCCGCATCTCGCGATAGAAATATTCCATCCGCAATTGCTTGCGCCCATCGGCCCAATCGTCAAATTCCTGATGGGACGCGATGAAGCGGTCATCGGGCAATTGATGGGTCTTGATCGGCATGTCACTCAGAGCGGCGATCAGCCGCCACTCGCCGGGTTCTGTATAGACCACGCCTACGGCATCGTATTCAGAGGTGCGGCGGATCAGCTCACCCGTGATTGACCCGGTATTTTTATCATCATCCAGCCGGGTATAAGCCACCTGCCAGCCATCGTTGCGCAGCCCGGCGGCAAATTTGCGCATCGCGGCGAAGAGAAACGCGATCTTTTTGGGGTGATGCGGGACATATGTTGCCTCATCCGCGACCTCGGCCATGACCACGACGTCATTGTCTTTGTCGCATCTTCGCAAGGCGCTGAGATTGGGTGACAGCTGATCGCCCAGAACGAGGACCAGCCTCACCAGGGAACCTCATGCCCGGCATAGTCAAAAAAGCCACCCGATTGTTTTGGGGTCAATTCGGCGATGACATTGAGCAGGTTGGCGGCGGCTTCTGTTGCAGGCACTGTTTTGTGCCGTCCGGCATAGTTGGCCGTAAAGGGTGTTGCGACCGTGCCCGGATGCAGGGCGACACAGATCGACTTCTTGTGAGACCGGCCAAGCTCAATCGCGGCACCATGGATGATCTGGTTCAACGCTGCCTTGGAGGCCCGGTAGGAATGCCAGCCACCAATCCGATTATCCCCGATGGAGCCGACCCGCGCCGATAATGTCGCCACAACCCCGCGCTTGTCCTTGGACAATAGTCGCCCGGCATGACTCAGGATCAGCGCGGGCCCGATTGTATTCACCGCGAATACACGAGCCATGTCATCTGGTTTGATCGCACTCAATGCCTTTTCCGGGCTGCCCCAAAGCGGGGCAAGAATACCCACTGTGATGAAGATCAGATCAAAAGGCCCCGCTATCCGATCCAGCGTCTTATCAACCGATCCCGCATTGCCTACATCAAACCCATCCTCAGAGCGGGATAGCGTTGCAACATCCCAACCCTCTTCACGCAATTGAACCGTGACCGCCGCCCCGATCCCGCCAGTTGCCCCGATAATGAGTGCTCGCATCACCTTCTCCTTTGACTTGGTGTGATTTAGCGCCACCTGATAGGGTGACAAGGAGGTTTCCATGCGCGCATTGCTGACTTGCCTGCCCCTGTTGGCCAATCCTGCGGTCGCGCTGGAACTGACCTATATCGACAGCTATGACCTGAACCGTCCGGCCAGTCTGGATTACGACCCTACTTTCTGTGGACTCTGGATCGCGAATGAAGGGCCAGAAGTCATGCTGGTCACCCTACAAGGCGAAGAACTGCGCCGTTTCGGTAGCGATTTGTCCCGAATCAAGGCCATCACGGTCGAGGGCGACGCACTACTGGTGGCTGATGGGCTGGGCGGGTTTCAACGGCTCAGCAAGGATGGCGTGGCGCTGGCCGATCCGTTCAAGGTGGATATGCCATGGGCGGATACCGAGGGGCTCGCCATCGATGCTGATGGCACGATCATCATGGTTGAGGATGATCCGGAACGGATGACATGGCTGTCCCCCGATGGGGCGATCATCCGGCAGATCAGCACGCTTGATCTGGATCCGCCCCTGACCGAGGCGCAGGGCATCGCCCGCGATCCGCGCACAGGATATCTGCTGATCGTGGATGATTGGGAAGGGACCAACAGTCTTTATGAATTCGATGGTGAGGGTACACTGCTTGGCACCACATCGCTGCTGCACTATGGCAACGATCCCGAAGGTATCGCCATCCGCCCAGGGTCAAACCAGATTTTCATCGCCTTTGACAGCGGGGCCAGTATCGCATCTTTCACCTATTTGCCCACCTTGCCGGTTGGGGCAGATCCGCTACCTACGATCTCGGATTGCCTGATGTTCTGACGACCCGATATCAGCAAGCTGATCGGTCACTTCCCGCAGCAGCTTTTGCAGGATGGCCCGCGGATAGTCGGTATAGTCCGATGCGCGGATCACAAATGCACCTGGCCCGGTGATCACTGACTGGCGAAAATAGCCGACCAATCCGTCAACATCACTCTCGATGGCGAGCCCATTGACGACAATGGCCGCCGCCTTCAATGCAGGGCGCATATCCTGCGGCAGGACACCTTCGTTTGATACGCCGTCGGCGGAAATATCGATCACATGCTGCGCGCAGTCGGGCACATCGACAAAACTGGACATGGCAAGCTGCATCGCCTCGCCGATTGCAGTCGAAAAATCGCGCCATCCGCGTTCAATACGGGCCACATCCGACGCGAGTTGGTCCACATCCGCAAAACTCTCGATCCGCCGCCAGGGGAGAGAGATGTGCTGCCGTGACGATCCGGTCCATTGCATCACCATGACAGCCACAAGCCCACGCACAAGCGCTTCTGACACCGCAGGGTCGCGCAGGGCGGCGGCCAACCCGTCCACTTGCAGGCGATATTCCTCTGCATTGA
This sequence comes from uncultured Paracoccaceae bacterium, assembly GCA_947503925.1. Classification (GTDB taxonomy): domain Bacteria; phylum Pseudomonadota; class Alphaproteobacteria; order Rhodobacterales; family Rhodobacteraceae; genus Yoonia. Next base: position 89,747 of record CANNFQ010000015.1, read on the forward strand.
CCGATCCGGACACGTCAAAGGCCAATGCAAGCGCCAAATCGCATGCCATTGCCGGTGTGGTAAAGCCGACCGACCCGGCTGCGGTCAAGATTTTGAGGAATCCGTGCATTGGGACAGCTTAGGCGATTTCAGCTGTCATAAAACATCGGTTTCGGCAATTCATGACTTTTCAACCATTGAAACATTTGTATAGTCGCAGCCATGATGAACCGCGCACATATCCCAAGCAGAGGCCCGAAGGGTCTGCTTTTGCGCGACATCCTACTTCTTAGCAGCCTCTGAGCGTGCCATTCGGCGCGACCGCTCAGAGGGGACCAGCGCCAAAACACGTCTAGCTAAGGAATAATCATGAAAACGATCAATCTCGCTGAGAAACTCAGCCTGTTCGATACCCATTGGGACCCCAAAGTGGTGTCCGCCTATAACGACAACGATGTCATGGTCGTGAAGTTTCAGGGCGAATTTCCCTTTCACAAACACGACAGTACAGATGACTTCTTTCTTGTCCTTGATGGCGAGATGTTCATGGACCTTGAAGGTCAGGACAGTGTGAAAGTGAGCGCAGGCGAGCTTTTCATCGTCCCGCAGGGCGTCGTACACCGCCCCCGTGCCGAACAAGAGGTCAAAGTTCTTTTGATCGAACCCAAAGGCGAACCCAATTCCGGCGATGCGGACAGACCCGCCGCCCCCAAAGACCATATTTAAAGGAGCATGATCATGACCAAGGATAAAGTCCTGATCTTCGATACCACCCTGCGCGACGGCGAACAGTCCCCGGGTGCCACAATGACCCGTGACGAAAAGCTGGAGATTGCCGAACTTCTGGACGACATGGGCGTCGATATCATCGAAGCCGGTTTTCCCATCGCCTCTGAGGGTGATTTTAAAGCCGTCAGCGAAATCGCGGGCCGCGCCAAAACATCCGTGATCTGCGGGCTGTCGCGGGCGAATTTTAAAGATATCGACCGCTGTTGGGAGGCCGTGAAACACGCACGCCAGCCACGCATCCATACCTTTATCGGCACATCGCCGTTGCATCGGGCGATCCCGAACCTGACGCAAGATGAAATGGCCGACCGCATTCATGACTGCGTCACCCATGCCCGCAACCTGTGTGACAACGTGCAATGGTCATCCATGGATGCGACACGCACCGAAGAGGATTTTCTGTGCCGCACCGTCGAAATCGCGATCAAGGCGGGTGCGACCACGATCAACATCCCCGACACAGTAGGCTATACCGCCCCGGTCGAATCCGCCGATTTGATCCGTATGTTGATCGAAAAGGTGCCGGGTGCAGATCAGGTGATCTTTGCCACCCATTGCCATAATGACCTTGGCATGGCTACGGCCAATTCGCTGGCCGCTGTTGAAGGCGGCGCACGCCAGATCGAATGTACGATCAACGGGCTGGGCGAACGGGCCGGGAATACGGCCCTGGAAGAGGTCGTGATGGCCCTGAAAGTGCGCGGCGATATCATGCCCTATGACACGCAGATCGACACGCGCAAGATTATGAACATCTCGCGCCGGGTCGCGACCGTGTCTGGTTTTGCGGTGCAGTTCAACAAGGCCATCGTGGGCAAGAACGCCTTTGCACATGAAAGCGGCATCCATCAGGATGGCATGCTGAAGAACCGCGAGACGTTCGAGGTGATGAAGCCTGAGGATGTTGGCCTGTCTGGCACATCCCTGCCCCTGGGCAAACATTCGGGGCGGGCGGCACTGCGGGCGAAACTGTCTGAACTGGGGTTCGATCTGGTCGACAATCAGTTGAACGATGTGTTTGTCCGGTTCAAGGATCTGGCAGACCGGAAAAAGGAAGTCTTTGACGACGACCTGATGGCGCTGGTCTATCAAAACGACAGTGGCGATGACCGGCTCAAGCTGAAATCCCTGCGTGTGGTCTGCGGCACGGATGGTCCGCAAACGGCTGATATGGTGATGGAGGTTGACGGCGCCGATGTTAAAACATCGGCCACAGGTGACGGACCGGTGGATGCCACATTCAACGCAGTCAAAGCGCTGTTTTCGCATGCGGCCCGGTTGCAGCTTTATCAGGTGAGTGCCGTGACCGAAGGCACTGATGCGCAGGCAACAGTGTCTGTGCGGATGGAAGAAGACGGGCGGATCGCAACCGGTCAATCGGCGGATACCGATACGGTCGTCGCCAGCGCCAAGGCCTATATCAACGCGCTCAACCGGTTGCTGGTCCGCCGGGAACAATCCGAACCCGGTTATGACGTAAAAGGTGTCAGCTACAAGGACGCAACCTGATGCGTTTCGTGGCAGCGGCAGTTGCGGTGTTGATCGCAACCTCAGCAACAGCGCAAAGCCGCTGCCCGACCAGCGCTGATCTGGAAAACGGAATCATCCTGCGGGATACTTCACAAGGATTCGCTATGAAATATAGCAGATTGCCAAACAGCCTGATCGCAGAACGACGTTTAATCGCAGGCGACACCACCGGCGACGCGCTGATGTCGCTGATCTGGACCGCCTTGATCAGACGTTGACCTGGGTGTCACAGGCGTTCGTTTCAGTGGGTGGTGTCGATATCCCGAATGGGATGATCACCGCGCATTATGCGCGCACAACCACGTATGATATTGGTGATTGTCACTACCAGATTTGGGTGGTCGATGTGACACAGACGTCGTCTCTTGGCACCACTCGTACACGAAATCACTATGCGCCAGAGCTTGGCCTGATCCTGACGGTCCAACGGCTGGACGAAGGCGGATCTGTCATTTCCGAATTGGTGTTTGACGAAGTGCAGATCGCCCCCAACTAGCTGCTGCGTTGAATTATGTCGATAATTTACATTTTTTTCGCTACTATTGCGGCTTTCTGCATTATTTTTGTTGAAAAAGTACAAGCGGCAACATGCCGCCGCGTTCATTAAAACAAGGGCTTCTATCCTTTCACCGCCTTCTTTATAAGCGGTTCAAGCCAGTGCTGGGGGACGGCACGGAATTTTCGAACTGGGTATGGGAAGGCCAAAGGCATGGCAGGCTTCGGCGGATTGTTTTCATCTGATATGGCGATTGATTTGGGCACGGCGAACACGCTGGTCTATGTTAAAGGCAAGGGCGTGATCCTGTCCGAACCTTCGGTGGTCGCCTATCACGTCAAGGACGGGCAGAAGAAAGTGCTCGCCGTGGGCGAGGATGCCAAATTGATGCTGGGCCGCACGCCCGGCAGTATTGAGGCGATCCGTCCGATGCGCGATGGTGTCATCGCCGATTTTGACGTGGCCGAAGAGATGATCAAACACTTCATCCGCAAAGTTCACCGTCGCACGACATTCTCCAAGCCCAAGATCATCGTCTGCGTGCCCCATGGCGCCACCCCGGTTGAAAAACGCGCGATCCGCAGTTCGGTCCTTGCCGCCGGTGCCCGCCGCGCTGGCCTGATCGCCGAACCGATTGCAGCCGCCATTGGCGCAGGCATGCCGATCACCGACCCCACCGGCAACATGGTTGTTGATATCGGTGGCGGGACGACAGAGGTCGCCGTTCTGTCACTGGGTGATATCGTTTATGCAAGGTCCGTCCGCGTCGGTGGTGACCGCATGGATGAGGCGATTATCAACTATCTGCGCCGCCAGCATAACCTGCTGATCGGTGAGAGCACCGCAGAGCGGATCAAGACATCCATTGGCACCGCCCGCATGCCCGACGATGGCCGTGGCCAGTCGATGCATATCCGGGGCCGGGACCTGTTGAACGGCGTTCCGAAGGAAACAGAGATCAGCCAGGCGCAAGTCGCCGAGGCGCTGGCCGAGCCCGTGCAATCGATCTGCGAGGCGGTGATGACGGCCCTTGAAGCAACCCCACCAGACCTCGCCGCGGATATCGTCGACCGCGGTGTGATGCTGACCGGCGGTGGCGCGCTGCTGGGCCAGTTGGACCTTGCCTTGCGTGAACAAACCGGGCTGGCCATTTCAGTGGCTGACGAGTCACTCAATTGTGTGGCCTTGGGCACCGGTCGTGCCTTAGAATATGAAAAACAGCTTCGGCATGTGATAGATTACGATAGTTAACGCCCGACCGGGGTTCACCTTGGCTAAGGATAAGAACAGCGAAGACTATGTTGGCCCGATCCGCAGATTGCTGGTCGGGATCGTCCTGCTTGCGCTGATGGGCACATTTCTGATCTGGCGCATCGACAGCCCGCGGGTCGAACGATTTCGGGCCGCAGCCATTGACAAGATCGTCCCATCCTTTGACTGGGCCATGGCCCCGATCACCGGCATTGCCAACCTGATCAGCGATTTCCAAAGCTATCAACAACTGGCCGCCCAGAACCAGGACCTGCGCCGCGAGTTGCAGCAGATGAAAGCCTGGAAAGAAGCCGCGTTGCAGCTGGAGCAGGAAAACGCAAAGCTGTTGGGCCTTAACAATGTGCAGATTGACCCGCAGCTGACCTATGTCACCGGCGTGGTCATTACTGATAGCGGATCACCCTTTCGGCAATCCGTGCTGGTCAATGTTGGGCAGCGGGATGGCATCGTCGACGGCTGGCCCACGATGGATGGCATTGGCCTTGTCGGCCGCATCGCGGGCGTTGGGCAGGATACCAGCCGGGTGATGTTGCTGACCGATACGTCCAGCCGCATTCCGGTGACAATCCAGCCATCGGGCCAAAAGGCCATTCTAGCCGGTGACAACACGCTGACCCCGCCGCTGGAATTTTTGGAAGATACCGCCCTGATCCGTCCTGGCGACCGGGTCGTTTCATCAGGTGACGGTGGCGTTTTCCCGGCTGACCTGCTGGTCGGTCAGGTCGCACTTGGCAATGACCGCCGCTTGCGCGTGCGGCTTGCTGCTGATTATCAGCGGTTGGAGTTCCTGCGCGTGTTGCGCGCCCAACCGCATGAGGAAATCAATGATCCGGGCCGTCTATTAACCCCGGAAACCGAATTCTTTGGCCCTGCCGCCCTGACCAGTCTGGGAGGTGGGGCTGATGGCTGAATTCGCACCGACAAAAACCTGGGTTCAGCGGGGTGTGTTTGTGGCGCTCGCCTTTGTGATCATCGTGGTCCAGCTGGTCCCGTTGGACATGCGCCCTGATATCTGGGCAGCCCCGGATATCCTGCTGGCTGCTACGCTGGCTTGGGTCGCGCGTCGCCCGGCTTATCTGCCGATTTTTATCATTGCCGCGATTTTTCTGGTCACCGATCTGTTGTTTCAACGACCACCGGGCCTTTGGGCCGCTTTGGTCGTGATCCTGACAGAGGCGATCCGCAAACGTTCCGACGGCATTCGCAATATGCCGCTGATCCTTGAATGGGGCATGATTGGTTTCGGCATTGCCGCTATCACGGTCGCGAACCGGCTTGTGTTGGCCATCGTAATGACGCCGCAAGCCCCGCTAGGTCTGACATTGATCCAGATGATCGCCACGATCCTAGCCTATCCGCTGGTCGTCCTGATCGCGCATTTCGGATTTGGCATTTCCCGCCCCGCCCCCGGCCAATTGGACAGCAGGGGGCAGCGGATATGAAACGCGCACCCAAGGACAATATTGAAAGCGCCCGCATCATCGGGCGGCGCGCGCTGGTTGTTGGCGGTGGTCAGCTCGGGATCATCGGCGCCTTGGGCCTGCGCCTGCGTGCGATGCAGGTTGAACAGGCTGATGAATTCCGCCTGCTGGCCGAAGAAAACCGGATCAATATTCGCCTGCTGCCGCCAGAGCGGGGCATGATTTTTGATCGCAACGGCATTCCTGTTGCTGACAATGAGCAAAATTACCGGGTCGTCATGGTCCGCGAGGATGCGGGTGACATTGGCGAGGTATTGGCTAAGCTGACCGAGCTGGTCGAAATTGATCCCAATAACCTGACCCGCGCGATGGAAGAGATGCAGCGACGCTCACCGTTCGTCCCTGTCACTATCGCCGACCGGCTGAGCTGGGACGATGTCGCGCGCATCAATCTTAACACGCCCACATTGCCCGGCATTTCGGCTGAGGTTGGGTTGAGCCGGGTTTATCCATGGGGGGCCGATCTGGCCCATGTTGTCGGCTATGTTGGACCCGTCAGCGACTATGACCTGAGCCGGATTGACGATGACGACCCGCTGCTGCAGATCCCAAAATTCCAGATTGGCAAGACCGGATCGGAAAATAAGCTGGAACATACGCTGCGTGGCAGCGCGGGCACCCGCCGGATCGAAGTGAACGCCGCAGGTCGTATCATGCGCGAACTTGACCGGCAGGAGGGCGATCCGGGCAAGGATATTCAGCTGACCCTCGACAGCCGCCTGCAATCTTATGTGCAGGCCCGTCTGGATGGTGAAAGTGCTGGCGCGGTGGTGATCGATCTGGAAAATGGCGATTTGCGCGCGATCGCCTCTGCCCCGGCTTTTGATCCCAACCTCTTTGTGCGTGGCATCTCGAACACTGACTGGAAGGCGCTGAACGCCGACAAATATCGCCCACTGGCAGCCAAGGCTGTGCAGGGGACCTATCCGCCCGGCTCAACCTTCAAGATGGTCACCGCGATGGCGGCCATGGAGGCTGGTGTCGTCGCCGCGGATGAAACTGTGTACTGCCCCGGATATACGGATGTCTTCAACATCCGTTTCCATTGCTGGAAACGGGGCGGGCATGGCAATATCAATCTGCACGAAAGCCTGAAACAGTCCTGCGATTGCTATTACTATGAAATCGCCCAGCGCGTTGGCATCGACAAGATGGCTGAAATGGCACGCAAACTGGGCCTAGGGATCAAGCATGATCTGCCCTTGTCCGCCGTCGCCCGTGGCCTTGCCCCTGACAAGGCCTGGAAACGCGAGGTTCGGGATGAAGAATGGCGCATCGGTGATACGGTCAACGCCTCTATCGGGCAGGGTTATGTGCTTGCCTCGCCATTGCAACTGGCAGTGATGAGCGCGCGAATTGCCACGGGGCGCGAGGTGACCCCAAGACTGGTACGTCTGATTGATGGTGTCGAACAACCCAGTGGATTGGGCGAAAGCCTTGGGATCAATGAAAACACACTGCGGCGCATCCGCGCCTCGATGAATGATGTGTGTAACCATCGGCGCGGCACAGCCTATGGGTCACGGATTACGACCGAAGAATACAAGATGGCAGGCAAAACGGGCACCAGCCAGGTCCGCCGCATCACCCCCGAAGAACGCGCCGCAGGTGTAACCAAGAACGAAGACCTGCCATGGGAACGCCGCGATCACGCGCTGTTTGTCAGTTTCGCCCCTTATGACAAGCCGCGCTATGCCCTGTCGGTTGTTGTCGAACATGGCGGCGGTGGGTCGCGCGCGGCGGCCCCGATTGCGCGCGATATCATGTTGCAAGCGCTTTATGGCGGCCCACCCCCGCTTGAGGCTTATCCAGCCGGTGTCCGCGACAAGATCGCCGAACAGCAACGCCGGATTGAGGCGCGGGTTCCACCCGGTTCAAAAGGTCTGGGCCGGGCATGAGTTATCTTGAGTATAATACCAAGTTCGTCCCCACCGGCCTGCGCAAGCTGTGGTATCTGAACTGGCCAATTATCATGCTGCTAGTGGCCGTGTCCGCCTTTGGCTTTCTGATGCTTTATTCCGTGGCAGGTGGTTCCCCCACCCCGTGGATGGAACCGCAGATGAAGCGTTTTGCCATGGGGCTGGCCCTGATGATTTTCGTGGCCATGGTGCCGATCTGGTTCTGGCGCAACATGGCATTTGTGGCCTTCGGCGGGTCGATTTTGCTGTTGCTGGCGGTTGAATTCTTTGGCGAGGTCAACATGGGTGCCCAGCGCTGGATCAATCTGGGTTTTATGCGCCTGCAACCGTCCGAGCTGACCAAGATTACCTTGGTCATGTTTTTGGCCGCCTATTACGACTGGCTGCCAAATAACAAAGTGTCGCACCCGTTTTGGGTCGCCCAGCCAGTTCTGTTCATTCTGGCCCCCGTGGCCATGGTACTGAACCAACCTGATCTTGGGACCGCCCTGCTCTTGTTGATGGGAGGGGCGACGGTGATGTTTCTGGCGGGTGTCCACTGGGCCTATTTTGCGACGGTCATCGGTGGCGGGGTGGCGGCGATTGCCGCTGTGTTTCAAAGCCGTGGCACAGCGTGGCAATTGTTGAAGGATTACCAATATCGCCGCATCGATACGTTTCTGGACCCATCCAATGATCCGTTGGGAGCCGGTTACCATATCACGCAGGCCAAGATTGCCTTGGGCTCCGGCGGTTGGACTGGCCGTGGGTTTATGCAGGGCACCCAAAGCCGTCTGAATTTCCTACCCGAAAAACACACCGATTTCATCTTTACAACCTTGGCCGAGGAGTTTGGGTTTGTTGGTGCCTTCACACTGCTGGTCCTGTATCTGCTGATTGTGGCCTTTTGCGTGGTCACCGCCCTGACGAACAGGGATCGGTTCGCCTCTCTCCTGACGCTCGGAATTGCTATGACCTTCTTTTTATTCTTTGCCGTGAATATGGCGATGGTCACAGGGCTGGCCCCGGTTGTGGGTGTGCCCCTGCCCCTTGTCAGCTATGGCGGGTCCGCAATGCTGGTTCTTCTGGTGGCTTTTGGACTGGTCCAAAGCGCCCATGTGCATAAGCCCCGCTGATGCTCAACGTCCTGTTCTCTGCCCAGCCCGCAAGATGGGCCGAATATGAGGCGCCGCTGAACGCGGCCTTTGCCACCACCGGTTTGGATGTCGATCTTTCCTGCGATCATGCCCCGGACCAGACCGACTACATTGTCTTTGCGCCCAACGGTCCGGTCCGCGATTTCAGCCCTTACACCCGCACCAAGGCGATCATGAGCCTTTGGGCCGGAGTGGAAACCGTTGTTGATAACCATACCCTGACCCAGCCCCTGTGCCGTATGGTCGATGACAGCCTGACCAGTGGCATGGTGGAATGGGTGGTCGGCCACACGATGCGCCATCATCTGGGGATCGACGCGCATATCCACGGGCAAGACGGGATCTGGCGCGACACGGTCTATCCGCCGGTTGCAGCACAACGCCGGGTCACGATCCTTGGCATCGGCGCGCTTGGGGCCGCTTGCGGTCGGGCCCTTCATGCGCTTGGCTTTCCCGTAACGGGGTGGAGCCGTTCTACAAAATCCATTCCCAACATCCGCTGCCTGCATGGTGACGATGGGCTACAAGAGGCGCTGACAGGGGCCGAAATCGTCATCCTGCTGCTGCCGCAAACGCCCCAGACAAACACTATCTTGAACGCGCAAACCCTTGATCTATTGACCAAGGGGGCATTCATTATCAACCCCGGCCGGGGTCCGCTGCTTGACGATGATGCCCTATTGGCAGCCCTCGCTCGCGGGCAGATCGCCCATGCGACATTAGATGTGTTCCGGGTCGAACCGTTGCCTAAGGATCACCCGTTTTGGGCACATCCGCAGATCACCGTCACCCCGCATATTGCGTCAACCACCCGACCAGAAACAGCAGCCAATGTCATCGCCGAAAACATCAGCCGTGGTGAACGCGGCGAAAGATTTTTGCATCTGGTCGATCGGTCAAGTGGATATTGACACCATGGTTACTCGCGTTCGCGCCATGCTTCTGATCGCTCTCTCGACAGTCTTTTCGCATCCGGTTTTGGCCACCGCACAGGAGATCACGATATTACCCGCCACGGTTGAGCGGAGCTGCAGGGGTGGGCGCGCCGCACTTTATGATGAGTGTGGTAGCCAGACAAAGCTGTTCCGGCAGGCGCTGTCCGTTGCCAACACTGAGGAAAAAACCTTACTGGTCAGCTACGGTGCGGAATGGTGCATCTGGTGTCATGTTTTCGATCAATACATCACTGGCAACCACACAAGAATGACCTACCGATTCAGTGATCCTGGTGCCGCCGAGACGGAAGAGGTTACCCTGAACGAAAGGCCACGAGAGGATCCCGCTGCGGAGGCCGCCGCGCTTCGGTTGTTCGTGGCGGATCACTTCGTTCTGGTCCATATTGAGGATTATCATTCCGCCGATGGCTATGATGTTTTGCTCCGATCCGGTGCGGATGCAGCGTTTGACGGCAGTTTGCCCTATATCTTCACGGTCACACCTGACGGACAATATGCCGCCAAGCTAAAATCATCATCGGTCGAGACACGTCGTGACGGTTGGAGTGATTGGTATCGTGGCTATGACCGCGCCGGGCTGACGGCGGAACTGGCCCGGATGGATGCGGCTGCGCAATAGCCAGGCCATCTGTCCTTTACCCTTGCATTAACGCAGATTCGGCGGGTTATCTGGGTCCATGCCGGGTGCGGCCGGCGCTTCTGGCACTTCCGGCTGGGGTAGATCAAAGCGCAAGCCAACCTTGGCCAGATGGGCAGCCAGCGGATCGGAGGAGCGGACGAATAGCACGTCGATCATCCCCGCCTCGATCCCCGAAAAAGTCAATGCCTCGCTGGCCGCAGTTGCCAAAGCATTTTCAGCCCCATCCACTGCATCAATGAATGCCAGCACATGCCCGCGCCCACCATCATCATAGGTCGCTGCGGCCAGATACGCGAAAAGCGCCCGGCCTGCGGCAATGGCCAGTTTCCGGTCGAGGCCGGTGACCACGGCTTCGGGCACGTTGGGTGCGCTGATCTCTGACAGATGTGCTTCGGTTTCTTCGGGAGCGTTGCCCAGCGTCGTGACAAGCCAATCCACTGCCTCTGCCGGGATCAGCATCGCCGATGGGGCAACTTCCAGATTCAGCGCCAATCCGATCCGCTGCCCGGCCAGCATTTCGGCGAGAGTCCGCCCCGGCAGCCCGGCATAAGGGGCGACGCGACCGACAAATTGTGACAACCGTTCCTCGCGATCAAAGACGAGTGTGAACTGCTGGTCCTCAATTTCAAAAAGTTCCGGCGTAATCTGATCCCCCTCCGCCTCCTGCCCCAGCAGCATAAACAGCTCTGTATCCGCAAGCCCTTCATAAAAGCGCAGGCGGGCGGCGTCATCATCGGGGGCCGCTTCCATGGCGGCGTGAGCGATATCGATATCTGTCATACGGGCCGAATTAGGATGCGTGCGCCGGGAAGGCAAGCATGTTAGGCATGGCCACATGGACCTTGTCACCCAAATCAGTAAATGCAGGATATGCGCAGACCGCTTTGCCAAAACGGCAACCCAGCATCGCCCGCGCCCGGTGCCGTGGTTTCAGGCGGGCACCCCAATCATGGTGGCCGGCCAAGCCCCCGGCATGCGGGTCCATAAGGCTGGCAAGCCGTTTTTTGACAGGTCCGGTGACAGGCTGCGCGACTGGATGGGTGTTACCAGTGATCAGTTTTATGATCGCGGTCTTGTATCGGTCCTGCCCACTGCGTTTTGTTTTCCCGGATATAACACGAAACTGGCAGATCTGCCCCCACCACGCATCTGCTGGGACACATGGCATGAACAGGTGCTCGCGCATATGGGACGTCCGCAAATATCACTGATCATCGGGAAATACGCGATCGAACGGCATCTGGGTCTGCGGGGTGCCTTGACCGATATTGTGGCCGATTGGCGGACCCGCCCACCAGGTGTTTTTGTTCTGCCGCACCCGTCATGGCGCAACAATGGCTGGCTGCGCAAGAATCCATGGTTCGAAACCCATTTGGTCCCCGCCTTACGCAAAGATGTCAAAGCGGCCATTGCGTTATCGCAACCGGACACAGCCGAAAACGCCTAATCACGTCTTTGTCGCTGTATTACTGCCATATTTTGGGGATAATGTTCTGGAAAATTGCCTATTGTGATGCTGTGTTAATCTATTCGCGTCATGACAGAGGCGCCGCACGACCGAGAATGAAATGATAGAGTTCGCGAATGTCAGCAAGTCTTTCTGGACGGGCACGCAGCGCAAGGTGATCCTTGACCGCGTGTCCTTTCGGGTTGAGCTGGGCAATTCGCTGGGCATTCTGGCCCCGAACGGGACCGGCAAAACCACCCTGATCAAGATGATGGCAGGCCTGGAAAAACCGGATGAAGGCACTATCACCCGTACCAGCAAGATATCGTTCCCTCTAGGCTTTATGGGTGGGATGACGCAAAAGCACACTGCCCGCGAAAACAGCCGCTATATTGCGCGGCTTTACGGCCTTGATCCCGATTATGTTGAGGCGTTCTGCCGTTGGCTGTGCGGGTTGGAGGAATATTTCGACCAGCCCGTTGGTGTCTATTCCAGTGGCATGGCACAGCGCTTCTCCTTTGCCCTGATGCTGGCGCTGGATTTTGACATCTATCTGGTGGATGAAGGCATGCCCGGTGCCACGGATGCCGAGTTTAACCGCAAGGCAGGCCAGATCCTGCGTGAACGGCTAGAAAAAACGACGATGATCATCGTATCCCACCAGCCTGCAACCCTGGAACGGTTTGCACGTTCTGCAGCTGTGCTAAGAAACGGCCAGCTCCATATGTTTGACACCTTGGAAGAAGCGAAAGTGCTCTATGACTACGAAACCCAAGGTTAAAAAATTCCGAATCCGGCGCGGTGGCAGGCCAGTGTCAAAGGATGCGCGGGAAACGCCGCAGGTGGCTCCTATTTCTGAGGCTGAGCGCGCCGCGGCGCTGGAAGCGATCGGACAGGAGGGGCTGACAGGGCGCCAACTGCGCATGGCACGTCGCGTGGCCCAAAAGAACGGGCTGACGGTCGAATCCGATATTGACGCGATCTATCAGCTGCGCGCCGCCGGGATTGACCCGTTTCAACGCAACTCTGTCTTGGAGCTGGTAACCGGCGAGGAAGGGAAAGCCACGCAAGAAAAACCATCGGTGCAACTGCCAGAAAAGATAAAGAAATCCGGCGGGGCAATGTCGCCCGCACGACCACAGCCCATCAGCAAACAAATGGCCGAAGTTGCGGTCATTCAGCGCGATATCGCACGCCGTCGCCGCCGCAAACTGTTTTTGCTCTTTACGCGGCTGTCATTTTTTGTGTTCCTACCTACCTTCATGGTCGGCTGGTATTACTTTACTATGGCAACGCCGATGTATGCCACCAAATCGGAAATCGTGATTCAGCAGGCACAATCGCAACAGACGGCCCCTGGTCTGTCCAGCCTGTTTCAAGGCACTTCAATCGCCACCCAGCAGGATAGTATCGCCGTACAATCCTACCTCGCCTCGCGCGAGGCGATGCTGCGTCTTGATGCCGATCATCGGTTCAAAGAACATTTCAGCAACCCCGCAATTGATGAAATTCAGCGCCTGCCCCACCGGGCCACGAACGAAGAAGCCTTTGATCTTTACACCAACCATGTCCGCATCAGCTACGACCCCACCGAGGGGATCATCCGGATGGAGGTCATCGCCGCCGATCCGCAGAAAAGTACGGAGTTTTCGGAAGCCTTGATTAGCTATGCCGAAGAACAGGTGGATCAATTGACCAGCCGTCTGCGCGCCGATCAAATGAGCGGTGCGCGCGAAAGCTATGAGGTCGCCGAACGCCAACGCGCGGAGGCGTTGGCAGAGCTGTTGCGCATTCAGCAGGATTTCCAACAGATCGATGTGGCCGCAGAAACCTCTGCCCAGATGGCACAGATCTCGTCGTTGGAGACTGAGCGTCAACGGCTCAACCTGATCCTGCAATCGCGGCTGAATGTCGCCCGACCCAGTGAACTGCAAGTACAAAGCTTGCGCGACCAAATTGCCAACATCGATGAACTGGCCGCCCAACTGCGAGCAGAAATGACATCCGGCGGCGGGAATGGCACTTCACTTGCGGCGCGCAACACCGAGTTGCGCACAGCCGAGGAAGACTACGCCTTTCGGACCGTACTTGTGCAGCAGGCGCTGACACAAATGGAAACCGCCCGTATTGAAGCCAACCGGCAAGTCCGGTACTTGTCGCAAAGTGTGCGACCCATCGCACCAGATCAGGCAACCTATCCACGTGCCTTTGAAAACACGATCCTGGCTTTTCTTATCTTTTCGGGGGTTTATCTGATGATTTCACTTACTGCTGCTATCCTACGCGAGCAGGTCAGTTCCTGATGCAAGACGTCAAAATCGGTCCGTTGACCGTTAGCAATGATCGCCCCTTGTTGTTGATTGCAGGCCCCTGCCAACTGGAAACCGAAGACCACGCCTTGATGATCGCTGGGCGAATGGCTGAAATCTGCGCCCGCCATGGCGCACAATTCGTGTTCAAAGGCAGCTTTGACAAGGCCAACCGGACCTCTGTCAGCGGCAAGCGCGGCTCCGGACTCAACGCTGGGATGCAGACCATGCAGACCGTCAAGGACAAGATCGGTTGCCCCACCCTGACCGATATTCACCTGGCCGAACAATGCGCGCCAGTCGCCGAAGTCTGTGATGTTTTGCAGGTACCCGCCTTCCTATGCCGCCAGACCGATCTTTTGCTGGCGGCGGGGCAAACGGGAGCGGTGATCAATATCAAGAAAGGGCAGTTCCTGGCCCCGTGGGACATGGTCAATGTAGTGGCAAAGGTTGAAAGCACCGGCAATAAGAATATCTTGCTGACCGAACGCGGCGCTTCATTTGGCTATAACACTCTCGTCGCTGACATGCGGTCACTGCCCACCATGGCGCGCAGCGGCTATCCGGTTGTGATGGATGCCACCCATTCGGTGCAGCAACCGGGTGGACAAGGCGGATCATCAGGTGGCCAACGCGAATTTGCGCCTGTGATGGCGCGGGCCGCTGTCTCTATCGGGATTGCAGCCGTGTTCATCGAAACACATGATGATCCTGATAGTGCCCCCTCTGACGGGCCGAACATGATCCCGCTTGATCAAATGGATGCGCTTGTCGGCAGCCTGATGGGCTTCGATGCCTTGGCCAAGGCAGATCCATTGCGGGTTTAACGAAAGGGGTTTTCGCCCGGGTAGCAACGCAATAAGGTCGGGCAAAGCCCGACCGGATTTCCCTATGCGTTTTTTCCTAAAACTTTGTCTGTTCCTATCACTCTCCCTGCCTGCCGCAGCACAAGAGGCAACAGGCACGATCACCACCGAAAATTCGGCCCAGCAAGACGCGGCCATCGCCAACCGCATGCGCGAAATCCTGACAGAGTTGGGCAATTACAATGATGTAACAGTGACCGTCAGCGAAGGGGTGGTCAGCTTGCGGGGCACCACCACCTCCGCGGTTGAGGCGCTGGCGCTTGAGCCGCTGGCCTCTCGGATCGAAGGGGTTGTCGCGGTCAAGAATAACGTGACCGAAACGGCCGATATCGGTGACCGGCTGAACCCTGCATTTGACAGGTTCCGCACCCGGATCGATCAACTCATCGTTTTTCTGCCCCTCGCCTTGATTGCAGCGCTGGTCTTTGCGCTTGTCGTGCTTGCGGGCCTTGCCATTGCGCGGCTGCGCCAACCGTGGGAACGGCTGGCCCCAAACGCCTTCGTGGCAGAGATTTACCGACAATTGCTGCGGATCACCTTCGTCATCCTTGGGATTGTGATCGCCCTTGATATCCTGAACGCCACAGCCTTGCTGAGTACGATCCTGGGTGCGGCCGGTATCATCGGCCTGGCGCTTGGTTTCGCCGTCCGGGACACGGTCGAAAACTTTATCGCATCGGTCATGCTGTCATTCCGCCAACCCTTTCGGCCCAATGACACGGTCGAAATCAATGGCGACACGGGCAAGGTGATCCGGTTGACCAGCCGCGCCACGATTCTCTTGTCCTTTGACGGTAACCACATCCGGATACCCAATGCTACGGTCTTCAAAAGCCGGATAATTAACTACAGCCAGAATGCCGAGCGGCGGTTCATGTTTTCGATCATGATCGAACGCGGTGCCGATCTGCAGACCACCCGGCAACTGGTCGAAGAAGCGGTACAAAAACTGCCTTTCATCCTGTCGGAGCCGGCGGCACAAACCTGGATCGAGAATTTACACCCTGCAGGGATCGAACTGGTTGTCACAGGATGGGTCGACCAAAATGAAACATCCATCGTGCGCGCCAAGGGCGAAGCGCTGCGGCAGGTAAAGCTCGCTATTCAGGAGGCAGGGGTCGTTATCCCCGATGCAACCCAGACGATCAACCTCACGCGCGACACCGCCGCACCATCAAAACCACTCCGCGAGACGACCCAGGTCAGTCCAGTTGATGCAAGCGAAGACGAAGCGCTCGAACGGATCGTCACGGCTGAAAGGGACGTCGAAAACACCGAAGACCTGCTGCGCGAAGAAGGGTTGCAGGAGTAGAATTTTTGTCGAAACGGGTCTTGCACCAAACCCGCCTTCGCAGTATGCCACATCTCGCGTTGGGATGTAGCCAAGTGGTAAGGCAACTGTTTTTGGTACAGTGTACCGTAGGTTCGAATCCTACCATCCCAGCCAAACACTTCCTGTTGTGCCGTCCGGCGTGAATCGCAACTTGTCCGGCGAGAAACGCGACTTTTGACGGGTAAGAGCGCAACTTCCACTATTTTTGACACTTTTCAGGGCGGCTTGTTCACTCAGGTGACGTGCTCTCCCATTTCCAAGAACTGCCCCGATAGACGGGTTCGCGTGGATATGGATTCTGCGCCTCTAACGAAGAAGCCAACCTTTGTTCCAGTTGCTGAATGGAACGTGAGCGGCCGTTGAACCAGACCAAACGCTTGCCTTTTTGCCGGCGGCTATGCCCAAGGACAGTCCTTCATAGTCCCACAATAGGGAGTATTTGACCGCTTGAGATCATTAAGCAGCTCCCGTTCTTGGGATCGGCGTTTGATTTCAAGACGATTGAGCTTCTCAATCACATCCCGGTTTGGACAACTTGCCCGCAAGATGGGCCGATGGTCTTTTCGGCAATCGATTTTGCACTCGTGGCGTTCACAGGACATCCTGCGATATCGAAAATGAAGCCGCTTACAGCCGCGAGGGCATGGTGTTTCAGGTTAACAAATCTTGATTTATCCTTGCTTATCCGCCATCAGGCACAGGTTCTCGCGGCAACAATCATCGTTTACAGCCAGGATGCGGAACCGGCGCGACGCCCCGAACGTGTCGGACAGGAAGTCCAGAGACCAGCGTTCGCCGGGCCTCAGCGCCTCCGGCATCGGCGTCCGTGACCCACGGCCCGTCGTCGCCTGACGCCCAACTTCTCTTCCGTATAAAGCCGATACAGCTTCTTGTGGTTCATGATCATTCCCTTG
>CANNFQ010000016.1 GCA_947503925.1 uncultured Paracoccaceae bacterium
GTGATGCCGGGCGACAACCTGAAGTTCAACGTCGAACTGATCGCACCAATCGCCATGGAAGACGGGCTGCGCTTCGCCATCCGCGAAGGCGGACGGACTGTTGGTGCCGGTGTTGTGTCGAAGATCGTAGAGTAAGGGGCGGCTTGGGCGTCAGCCCAAACGCACCTAGCGGGTGGCAGGTGAATACGCAGTAATCACCGAGAACCCGCACCCTCTCCAATCAGGGACGCGTGGGTTCTACCCACCCTACGTAGGGTGGGTGCAACCCACCGCACCGCGAAACAAACAAAAGGCCGCTCCAAAATGGGGCGGCCTTTTGTGTTTATCTACTCCCAGTCACCTGCGTTGATGACACCTTTGTTTTCGAGCTTTGACCACGAGTCCCAATATGGAATACGTCTCATTATGAATTCTTTCCTTGAAGCATTCAGATATGGTGTTTGCTCAACGATGTCCTCTTTATTCAAGATTTTTGCTCGGCTTTCTGACATTGATGGGCGGAACTCAAATGTTGGAGGCATCGAAACTGCGGAGTAACCTTTCCTGCCATATCTGACGGTCATATATTGACTATGATCTCTAAGTGGTTGGAGCCGATCAAACGTCATATGATATTCGTTGTCTCGCTGCAAATGCGTGCGGGACAAATTGCGCTCCGGATGATCAACAAATTCTGAGCGGCGACCGTAGATTAACACATATTGTGGCTTGAAGTGGACCCACGGAAATTCGGCTTCAGGGCAGTACGCATCTCGAAATTGTTGTTGGTTGGTTGGCGATGATAGCCAAACCTTCCATTCGGCCAATTGACTCTGCGCCTGAGTGAAATCTGCGGTTTGAGTGCCGTCTTGTCGGAATATCCTCTTGGTTGGTGCTTCAATTTCGATGAGAACAGCATAAACATGCAAGCTGTCCTTCGCGATCCAGAGGAAATCCGGTATGCGCTCATCAAAGCCAGGCAGACGCGGCTGTGTTATCAGCGCAGCCGGATAAGCACTATGTCCTGTAGGTCCCGACATGCTTTGGCCGCCGGGTACCATGCAGGGATGTAACTCCAAGAAATTTTGAATATTTTTCTCGGTAGCACCGTCTTCTGAATTCAAAAGTTGGTTCCAATCGGCGGCCACCTGACGGCTATATTCCTCCCACAACAGCGCCGGTGGTCCATTTTCAATCTTATAAGTTTGTCGCATTAAGTTTGCCATCTGAATTGCCCATTGCTAATTAGACGATAGTGCCAAATGGGCATTGATACGTCACGTGCTTGATTTTCTCTCCAAACTCCACATCCCCCTTTACACGCTCTCCGACTCCCCCTATACGCCCGCTATCCAAACAAGGGTGCGGTCCGCCGTGCCCTTTATACGTTGGACCAAAGACGCGATGAGGGATGCCGATGAGCGGCATTCGTCCAATCCGATCTTCACCCCAATATAAGGGGATGACATATGGCCGCTCAGAGCCAAAACATCCGTATCCGCCTTAAGGCGTTTGACTACCGGGTGCTTGATGCAAGCACACAGGAAATCGTCAGCACAGCCAAGCGCACAGGCGCTTCTGTTCGTGGTCCGATCCCACTTCCTAACAAGATCGAAAAATTCACCGTTCTGCGTGGCCCCCACGTTGACAAAAAATCCCGCGATCAGTTTGAGATCCGTACGCATAAGCGACTGCTCGACATCGTTGACCCGACACCACAGACCGTTGACGCGCTGATGAAGCTCGACCTGGCGGCCGGTGTTGACGTTCAGATTTCTGTATAAGGAGGGTCAAGCATGCTCCGTACAGGACTTATCGCAAAGAAAGTCGGCATGACCCGGCTTTTCATGGAAGACGGCAAGCAGATCCCTGTGACCGTTCTTTCGCTCGAAAACCTGCAGGTTGTGGCTCAGCGTACTGCCGAGGCTAACGGCTACACCGCTGTTCAGCTGGGTGCAGGCAATGCCAAGGCAAAGCGCACATCCAAAGCGATGCGCGGTCACTTTGCCGCTGCAAAAGTGGAACCTAAGCGCAAGGTTGCCGAATTCCGCGTCGCCCCAGAGAACATGATCAATGTGGGCGAAACGCTGACGGCGAACCATTACTTCGAAGGCCAGTATGTTGATGTCTGTGGCACATCCATTGGTAAAGGTTTTGCCGGTGCGATGAAGCGTCACAACTTCGGCGGTCTGCGTGCCACACACGGTGTTTCGATTTCGCACCGTTCGCACGGGTCAACTGGCCAATGTCAGG
The DNA here is from genome assembly GCA_947503925.1 of uncultured Paracoccaceae bacterium. Lineage (GTDB taxonomy): Bacteria > Pseudomonadota > Alphaproteobacteria > Rhodobacterales > Rhodobacteraceae > Yoonia. Next base: position 2,233 of record CANNFQ010000016.1, read on the forward strand.
ATCCGGGCAAGGTTTTCAAAGGTAAGAAAATGGCAGGCCATATGGGCGCTGCCAAAGTCACAACCCAGAACCTGCAAGTTGTCAAAACCGATGCCGACCGTGGTCTGATCATGGTCAAAGGTGCCGTTCCCGGCTCCAAAGGTGGTTGGGTGACGTTGAAGGATGCGGTGAAAAAGCCGACCCCTGAAAACGTGATCTACCCTGCTGGTCTGAAATCCATGGCTGAAGAAGCCGAGCGTCTGGCCGAAGAAGCCGCTGCCGCTGCCGCCGCTGAAGAGGAAGCCGCCGCAAAGGCCGCAGCCGAAGCAGAACAGGCCGCATTGGAGGCTGCTGAAACCGATGCCCCAGCTGAGGGAGGCGACAACAATGAAAGCTGATGCAATCAAACTGGACGGCAAGAAAGCCGGATCTGTTGAGCTGAATGACGAGATTTTCGGTCTGGAGCCCCGCAAGGACATCCTGCACCGTGTCGTTCGTTGGCAGCGTAACAAGGCCATGGCAGGCACACATGATGTGCTGGGCCGGTCTGAAGTGTCTTACTCGACCAAGAAGATCTATCGCCAAAAGGGCACCGGTGGCGCACGTCACGGGTCGCGCGGCGCGCCGATCTTCCGCTCGGGTGGTATCTATAAGGGCCCAACGCCCCGCAGCCACGCCCATGACCTGCCCAAGAAGTTCCGCAAGCTGGGTCTGAAGCACGCATTGTCCGCCAAAGTGGCCGCAGGCGAGCTGGTGATCGTTGACACAATCGAAGTGAAAGACGCCAAAACCGGCGCGCTGGCCAAAATGGTGGGCGCATTGGGTTGGAAGCGTGCGCTGATCATCGACGGTGCAGAGGTCAACGCAGACTTCAAAAAGGCAGCCGCCAACATCACAACCTTGGACGTTCTCCCCTCACAGGGTGCCAACGTCTACGACATCCTGCGGTCTGACACGCTTGTGCTGACCAAAGCAGGCGTCGAAGCACTGGAGGCTCGTTTGTCATGAGCGCGAAAGCAGAACATTACGACGTGATCCGCAAGCCGGTGATCACCGAAAAGGCAACCATGGCGTCCGAGCAGAATGCCGTTGTTTTCGAAGTGGCCATCGACGCCAACAAGCCGATGATCAAGCAGGCTGTTGAAGCCCTGTTTGGTGTGAAGGTCAAAGCGGTGAACACATCGATCACCAAAGGCAAGGTAAAGCGTTTCCGTGGTGCATTGGGTACCCGCAAGGACGTCAAGAAAGCCTATGTCACGCTCGAAGAGGGTAATACCATCGACGTGTCCACCGGGCTGTAATCACCCCGGCATATTCTAAAGAAGGCCCTCGCATTTGCGGGGGCCTTTTTTGTTGGTCAGGCCTTTTGCCGTCCCAGCCATAGCAGGATCAGGGTGATGGTGGCGGGCACGGCCTGGACGAACAGAATGCGCGTCGATGCGGTTGCGGCGCCAAAGACCCCGGCGGCCAGAACGAACAGCAGAAAACAGGTCGCCACGTTCAGTTGCCATTTCCGATCCTGGATCAACAGTGACCAGATCAGCCCGGCTGCAAGGAAGCTATTATAAAGCCCCTGATTGGCGGCCAGGGTGACGGTGGGGGTAAACAGCTCTGCCGGGAAAGTGGTGAACACCTCCGGTCCGCGCGTCTCCCAGGCGAAGATTTCGAAATAGGCGATGTAGAGGTGAAGTGCCGCGATCAGGGCGACAAGGATCAGACCGATGATGCGCATGAGGAAGCCTCCTGTTTGCAGGATCGTATGTGGTTTCGACGTCGGAGACAAATGCGCGCCGTTTGCTTTGACCCACGTCAACCCGGCGTCGGTGATCCTGTGCTATGATCCGGGCATGGAGGGCACGAGATGTTCAAAGTCACGAAACCTGCCGATAACCGTTTGGATATTGAACTGGAGGGCGCGCTGGAGGCGGAGACGATGCGCATAGCACTGGATGAACTGGTGCATCTGTCGCAGGATATCAACGAAGGCCGGATGCTGTACACCATTCGCGGTTTCAGCATGCCGACGCTTGGGGCGTTGGGGGTGGAGTTCGGGTATCTGCCCAAGCTGTTTGGTCTGCTGGGACGGTTCGACAAATGCGCGGTCTGTTCTGATACGGGCTGGCTGCGCACAGCGGCAGAGGTCGAAGGGGCCGTTATCCCGGGACTGGAGATCAAGGCGTTCGCGCTTGAGCAGGTCGAAGCGGCGGAGGCGTGGCTGGCTGCATGAACACCCGGGTAGTCGCCAGATATCCAATGGCCTTCTAGACCGGTTTGGTGATGAACAAGACCCTGGGCGTGACAGCGTCTGGGGCCTTTTCTATGCTGACGGGGCAGGAGGATGGCCCATGTCGCACCCGATCTACAAAATGAGTTTTGCCAGCGTGTACCCGCATTACGTCGCGAAGGCCGAAAAGAAGGAGCGGACGAAGGCGCAGGTGGATGAGCTGATCTATTGGCTGACCGGCTACGATGCGGCGGGGCTGTCAGTGGCGCTGGCGGACGAACGCGACTTCGCGGGTTTCTTCGCGCAGGCCCCGGCGATGAACCCGAACCGGAGGCTCATAAAAGGGGTGGTGTGCGGCGTGCGGGTGGAAGAGATCGCAGAGCCGTTGATGCAGGAAATCCGCTACCTTGATAAATTGATCGACGAACTGGCGCGCGGGAAGAAATTCGAGAACATCAAAAGGTGAGGCGCTAACCGCGATCACTTACCGCCGTCCGCAACTACAAAGCTGCTTTGTAGTCGTGCATTAGAGATGCAGTCTTGAGCATAGACTGGCCTTCACAAAGTGTGATTAACTTCTCCGCTGTGATTTCAGGATTCTTGAGCTTCTCTCGCATATGCCGAAGCGTTGCCATCGTGTCGGAAGGTGAAAGCGAGATGCAGTCGGCAAAGAATGTGTCTGCCGACAGCGGCTCTACATCGAAGGACCTGCAATAATCGGTTGGAAAGTCCTTTAGGTTATCCGTTATGATGACTGATGCGCTGGTTTTAATGGCAGAAGCCAAAACGTGGCGGTCTTTCTTATTTATCTCCGTCAATGTTGCCTCCAGTGCTTCGTAGCCTTCTACTGACGCGTCTTCAAACGCGGAGCACATGTTTTCGCGTTATCGCTTTGCACCTACTTTTGGCTTTGGGACTTTTCGCCGCCGCAACAGCTTTTCAATTGTTCGTTCCGTCTCATCCATAATCCTCTCGGACCACCGAATTCGGTAGAACTCAGCTTCGGCCAGTGACAAAAGCATGTTGCGCTTGAGCGCACTGGCCAATACGCATGCGTCGGCCAGTGCAGTAAAGCGATCTGCTTGATAATTCAAAGCAGCCCGTGCTCACCATCGAATTGAGCCAAGTCTTCCAAGGCTACAGCTCGTTTAGCGTCACGTTTTTCCTTGTAGGCCATAAGGTCGCTGGCCTTAATACGCCTATGTCTACCGACGCGTTCATAAGCTATGTCATGTCGTTCCAGCAGTTTGATCAGATGAGGCCGTGATACGTTGAGGATATCGGCGGCTTGTTGCGTCGTAAGCTGACTATCCAACGGGATGAGTTGGAAGCCACGGCCACTACTCACGAGACGCAACACTTCCAGAAAGGATTGCGCGAGTGCTGGAGACAGCGTGATTGGCTGGGTTTTGCCCTTTTCATCGGCAATGTTGATTACGGTTTCGCCGTCTTCTTTGAACTGAGAGGCGACGATTTGTCTAAGTGCCTCGGCGTTTGAGCTTTCCACTTCTGTTGGCAAGCGTTCATCAAAGGCCGACGCGTGTAACGCGGCGTTCATGGCTTGTTTTCCCGTTTGCTATGTTTGGTCGGTTGGATTCGTTTCTGGTTTGATGGTCTTCTCAACCTTCGTTTAGACCCTTTATATGGCCCTATTCGAAATATTCGCAACACCTTTTGTCATTCTTGAGTAAACAAAGTGTTGATAGTGCGGCAGATAATGAAGCGCTGGATTTACATAATTCATTGTGCGCACCATGCAATTTATCTCGGCGCTTTACATGCATTGTAAAGGATCACACACCCCTTGCAACCGCACCCATCCCCCCCTATAAGCCGCGCATCGCAACCACCCCGGATTCGTTCGGGGTGTTTTGATTTGACCATCGGGCACCTACGGGGGCCTTAACCACATAGGCCTCACCAGAGGCCGCCAAGCAAACGGAAGAAGCTAACATGGCACTCAAGTCGTACAAACCGACGACGCCGGGCCAGCGTGGGCTGGTGCTGATCGACCGTTCGGAGCTTTGGAAAGGACGTCCTGTCAAATCCCTTACTCAGGGTTTGACCAAATCGGGCGGCCGGAACAACACCGGACGGATCACCATGCGTCGCATTGGTGGGGGCGCAAAGCGTCTTTACCGCATCGTCGATTTCAAGCGTAACAAGCTGGACATGTCCGCTGTTGTCGCGCGGATCGAATATGACCCGAACCGGACCGCGTTTATCGCCCTTATTCAATACGAAGATGGCACCCAGAATTACATCCTTGCCCCGCAGCGCCTTGCTGTTGGTGACAAGGTGATCGCATCTGCCAAGGCTGACATTAAGCCCGGCAACGCGATGCCTTTCTCTGGCATGCCCATCGGCACAATCGTTCACAACATCGAAATGAAGCCAGGCAAAGGCGGCCAGATCGCCCGTGCAGCCGGCACCTACGCCCAATTCGTTGGTCGTGATGGTGGCTACGCGCAGGTCCGTCTGTCTTCGGGTGAATTGCGCCTGATCCGTCAGGAATGCATGGCCACTGTTGGTGCTGTGTCCAACCCGGACAATTCCAACCAGAACTTCGGTAAGGCTGGCCGTAACCGTCACAAGGGCATCCGTCCTTCCGTGCGCGGTGTTGCCATGAACCCGATCGATCACCCGCATGGTGGTGGTGAAGGCCGCACGTCTGGTGGTCGTACGCCTGTGACGCCTTGGGGCAAAGACACCAAGGGCAAGCGTACCCGTAACAAAAACAAAGCATCCCAGCGCCTTATCGTGCGTTCGCGGCATGCCAAGAAGAAGGGTCGTTAATTATGGCTCGTTCCGTCTGGAAAGGCCCGTTTGTCGACGCCTATGTCTTGAAAAAGGCAGAAGCATCGCGCGAAAGCGGCCGCAACGAAGTGATCAAGATCTGGTCACGTCGTTCTACCATCCTGCCTCAGTTCGTTGGTCTGACCTTTGGGGTCTACAACGGCAAGAAGCATATCCCCGTCAACGTCAGCGAAGACATGATTGGTCAGAAGTTCGGTGAATATTCGCCAACCCGCACCTATTACGGTCATGCCGCTGACAAAAAAGCGAAGCGGAAATAAGTCATGGGCCAGGAAAAGAACCCCCGCCGCGTGGCAGACAACGAAGCGATGGCAAAACTGCGCATGCTTCGGACATCCCCGCAGAAACTGAACCTCGTCGCTGGTCTGATCCGGGGCAAGAAGGTTGAAGCTGCGTTGAACGATCTGACTTTTTCCAAAAAGCGGATCGCAGCTGACGTGAAGAAATGCCTTCAGTCCGCCATCGCCAACGCAGAAAACAATCACAACCTGGATGTTGATGAACTGGTCGTCGCAGAAGCCTATTGCGGCAAGAACCTGATCATGAAGCGCGGTCGCCCGCGTGCCCGTGGTCGTTTTGGCAAGATCATCAAGCCATTTTCGGAAATCACAATTGTGGTTCGCCAAGTTGAGGAGCAAGCATAATGGGTAACAAAGTAAACCCGATCGGTATGCGCCTTCAGGTCAACCGTACCTGGGACAGCCGTTGGTATGCAGATACCAAAGACTATGGCGACATGCTTCTGGAAGACCTCAAGATCAAGGACTTCATCAAGGAAGAATGCAAGCAATCCGGCATCAGCCGCGTGATCATCGAACGTCCGCACAAGAAGTGCCGCGTCACGATCCACGCTGCCCGCCCCGGTGTCATCATCGGCAAGAAAGGTGCAGACATCGAAGGTCTGCGCAAGAAGCTGGCCAACCTGACCGCATCGGAACTGCACCTGAACATCGTTGAGGTCCGCAAGCCCGAACTGGACGCAGCCTTGGTTGCTGAATCCATCGGTCAGCAGCTGGAACGCCGTGTGTCCTTCCGCCGTGCGATGAAACGTGCCGTACAGAACGCGATGCGCATGGGCGCCCTGGGTATCCGGGTCAACCTTGCCGGTCGTCTTGGCGGTGCCGAGATTGCACGGACCGAATGGTATCGTGAAGGCCGCGTGCCGCTGCACACATTGCGTGCCGATATCGACTATGCGCATTACGAGGCGATGACACCTTACGGCATCATCGGCATCAAGGTGTTCATCTACAAAGGTGACATCATGGAGCACGACCCCTCCGCGCATGACCGCAAACATGCTGAGCTGCAAGAGGGCGCTGTCCCTCGCGGCCCACGTCGCTAAGGAGACCTGAACAATGCTTCAGCCAAAGCGTACAAAATTCCGCAAGATGCACAAAGGCCGGATCAAGGGCGAAGCCAAAGGCGGCTCTGATCTGAACTTCGGCACTTACGGTCTGAAAGCCACCCAGCCAGAGCGGGTCACCGCGCGGCAAATCGAAGCCGCCCGTCGGGCCATGACGCGTCACATGAAGCGTCAGGGCCGTGTCTGGATCCGGATCTTCCCCGATACCCCCGTGACGTCGAAACCTGTCGAGGTTCGTATGGGTAAAGGTAAGGGTTCGGTCGATTTCTGGGCCTGCAAAGTCAAGCCCGGCCGCGTGATGTTCGAAATCGACGGCGTGTCAGAAGGCGTCGCCCGCGAGGCCTTGCGCCTTGCCGCGATGAAACTGCCGGTAAAGACACGGACTGTGGTTCGGGAAGACTGGTAAACCGGCAACTCCGTTGGATTTGACGGAGGAGAGCTAAGCGTTTGGCTAAGCCAAATGCTATCTAACCCAGTTGAGACTAAAGAAACCCCCGTCGCAGAAGCGGCGGGGGTTTTCGTTTAAGACCGGATAAGGTGCTCCTATATATTTCGCATGGAAACAGCAGCTGACCTCTTACACAATAACGACTGCCTGAACGCTGCCTTGCTGCATGCGGCAATGTGGTTCTTCGGCGGTCTTCTTTTGGTAAGTGTAATACAGTGGTATAGGATCAGGCCGAGTCCGCGGGTGTTGCCATACTGGATTGTTGGTCTTCGCAGGCCAACGCCTACCCTGCCGGAATTGGTGTTGGTCGGAGCCAGCCTTGTTTTTGCATTCGGCGACTTTTTCTTGACTTACGAGATGTGCCGGATCGTCTAGAGCTTACATCCTTGGTCTTGCCTGGCATAGCCGGGTATCGCCCGGACCTCTCGGCGATGCCCTCTGCTGTGGTGCTTTGATAGGTGTATGGCGTGCCTCCCGCGATCGCTTCGATCATCCGCTGAACCAAAAGCAGCAACCGCGCCAATAGGGCCAATTGGCCATCGTTTATGGACTGTCGCAGATACCGTATTTACCGGGGATATATGGCTGTCTTTTCCCCCTCCATGTCCCTCCATGCGACCGTTACTATCCAACCGTGAGACGTGAACCAACACGAAAGGAAATATCTGATGTCTATCCTCAAACGCGGTCTGAAAGGTGCGCCGGTCAAACGGCTGCAAAGCAAACTTGGCGTGGCGGCTGATGGTGATTTTGGCCCCGGCACCGAAAAGGCGTTGAAAGAATGGCAATCCGCCAATGGGCTGGCCGCCGACGGCATCGCCGGGCCTGACACATTCGCGGCCATGGGCCTGCACGAATTGATCCTGTTGCGCAAAGGATCGCGCGGTACGCAGGTTGCGAAACTTCAGGCGGGGCTGGGCATTGATGCTGATGGCGCCTTTGGCTCTGGCACCGCGCAGGCGGTGAAGGATTTTCAGACCGCAAATGGCCTGAGTGTTGACGGGATTGCCGGGCCAGCGACGCTGGCGAAACTGAGCAGCTTTGCCGAGATCACCCCTGCCGTGATCGAAAAAGCTGCTGTGCAGCCAGATGAGCAGCATTTTGAAGAAGAGCCGCTGCCCGATCTTGATGGTGTTGAGGTTGCAGAAGCAGCCGAGCCCGCAGCACCCCCCAAATCTGTTTGGGGTAAGATGAAAGGCTGGTTCTCCTGAGCCGGTCCACGGCCCTCGCCCTATGGGCGGGGGTCATTCCCAGTTGTAGTTGAAGCTGACCGAAATCCGTTCATCCTCTTCGGCCATATTCATGGGTACTTCGTGGCGCAGCCAACTTTCCCACAGCAATACATCGCCCACGGCTGGGGCCACATAGATGAATTGGCGCAGCTCCTCGGGTGCGTCCTTGATGCGCGGCGGTGCGGCCATCATCATTGCTGATCGGGGGTCCTCCAGTTTGAGCGCGCTTGCCCCTTCGGGCATGGCCACATAGGTTGTTCCGCTGATCACCGAATGAGGGTGGATGTGGCTGGTGTGGATGCCCCCGGGGGGTAGGATATTGATCCAGATATCTTCCAGTTTCAGCGCCTTGTCGCCCAGATCGAACGCCAGTTCCTTGGCAAATTCCGCGACGTGAGCGTCGAGCGATTTGACTAGATCGGCAAAGATCGGGAACCGCCAAGGCAGGTCGGTCAGCGACGCGTAAGAGGTGTAGCCGGGATAGCCGTTCGCCTCGCACCAGTCCTGTCCGGCCTCATCATCATCGGCGATGACCAGGCAAGAATTTTCCAGCTCTGCGGCATCAACGGGATCACCCAGCTCTGCCAGGTTGGCGTGGTAAAGGCGGGTGGTGAAAAGCGATTTTATCTTTGACATACCCCTTCCTTACCGTCGATGCGGGCGAAGTGCGAGTGGCCATCTTCGCCGCCTCGGCAATTACCGGCGCGTTACCCAAGGTCGCTGGTCCATCGACAAATTCCTGCCACAGACTGGTTTTAGTGATGTTGCCAGAACGTCAACAATTCTTCCTGAATAGGGAAAGGACAATCTCAAATGAATACAGTGAAATCACTCCTTCTGACCTCGGGCCTGTGTATGGCTGCGGGTGCGGCCAGCGCGCAAAGCGTTGAATGCGGGCAGGATTATCGGATCCAGGCGGGCGATTATCTGTCGACCATCGCACAGCGCGCCTATGGTGACACGGCCAATTATAACCTTATTTACAGTGCCAATGTCGATGTGATCGGGCCGAACCCGGGCAATATTCGCGTTGGTGACCGGATCTTTATCCCTTGCCTTGGCGATGATCTGGGCCAATCCACGGCCAATACGGCTGCTATCCGTCAGCGTACGACCGAGGCGCTGCCGGGTCCATCTGGTGACCGCCCGATCCGCGTATTGACCGCAACCGGCTGGGCGCCGTTCATGGATGAGGATCAGGCGCAGGGTGGTTTGTTGACTGAAATCATTAACTTAGCGCTGGAGAATGCCGACAGTGATCCAGAGTATCAGATCGATTTCATCAATGATGACGGTGCCCATCTGCAGCCGCTGATCACCGATCATGCCTATGATATCAGCATCGGTTGGAGCCAGCCGAACTGCGATATCATGGACAAGCTGGAAGATGAATCCAAGTTCCGTTGCAACAACCTCGACTTCAGTGATCCGCTTTATGAGGAAGTGCTGGGGTACTACAGCCTCGCCTCTGACCCGATCTTTGCGGACCACTCCGAGTTGAAGGGTAAGCGCATTTGCCGGGCCGAGGCCTATACGCTGGCCCCGTTGGAAGAAGTTGATCTGGTCGCCCCGGTGATTGAGATTGTGCGCGCGCCATCTGCTGCCGACTGTGTCAACTTTGTCCTTGAAAACAAGGCAGATGCGGCATTGATTGCGGTTGATGTGGCGCTGGGCCGGATCAATGAGTTGGGCGCTGATGATCAGATCCAGATGCATGAGGCGCTGACCTTTGTTGACGTGCTGCATGCGGTGATCGCCAAGACCCATCCGCAGAGTGACGAGATTTTGGGCGTGGTCAATAATGGCCTGGGCAACATCAAGGATTCCGGCTTGTGGTTCGCGACCGTGCGTCGCCACCTGACCGCATTCCGCGAGGCCAACAAAGGCTGAGCTGCCGGGCAGGATGAAAAGAGGCACCCGCTTTGGCAACAAAGCGGGTGTTTTCGTTTGGGGCCACGCAACGTTCGGTGGGGTGGGGCAGGGCGCGCAACACCCGGTTTTTACGGATTTCGCGAATCGTTCGTTAATATTGGGGTTTGGACCGAAAAAGGTGGTCTGCAAAGCGTCGGCCAGACGTCGGCAAAGCGTCGGACCCTTTGCCGGTGTTTTGTGGGGTTAATGGCGCGCGCGGTGGAAATGTGAATGCGGTGTTAAGCTTTGCGGTGTCCCGTAAGGACAGCCCTGTGCTAGGTCATCTGCGAGATGACAACATCAGGACTGCACATGCCCCGCCCGTTGATACTCGCCCTGACGCTCTTTGCTGCGGATGCCCGGGCGCAAGGAATGGAACTTCTGCTGACAGAGGAGGTGGGCGGCCCTTACACGCAGGACTGGTCGGCGGTTTACCTGACCGATACAGGTGCGGCGCATGAGATTTACGTCAAGGGGGACGGAAAGCTTGGCGACTTCTTTGGCGTGCTGCGGCTGGACTGCGCCACGCCACGGTTTTCCCGATGGCTGGCGTTGGGCGGATATCTGGGCGCGGATGATGTGCCGGTGGAGGCCGTGCGGGCAGTCAGGGCGCGGTATTGTTAGTACGGATTGGCGCCGGTGGTCGGGGTTGAGGTCCCGGGTCAGGCCCGGGACGGGTTGTTTTATGTGCTGAGGGTAGCGCCCGACCTGGAGGGCGTTTGGATGGGTTGTGTTGTGGGTGAGCGTGCCTGACGTGCTGGCGCTCTTGTTGGTTGTGACGTTGAAAAAGTGGCCATTTGGGGGGAGGGTGAGAACCGGATTGGAAAAGGTCTGGGGGACCTTTTCAGGTTCGAACGGGCGGAGCCCAGTACAGGCGCTGCCCGGCGTTGCCGCCGGGTGGGGTGTATGACAGGTGCAGTTCACTCACGCAAATATCGTTCATTCGTATTTGCTTGGGAAAGGTGCGCATGAATGCGTACCCTACGCTTGCTTGGCTGCCGTTTGTTGTACAAGCAAAAACAGCTTAGGTTCTTGTCGGATGATCGAATTGGAGGCGAGGAGAGTGAATAACGAAGAAAAGAATATTGGCAGAGGGCGGGAAATTGGGATTTTGCGAGGCATTGCCGCTTTCGCAATCTGTGCAGTTCTGTCTGCGACGCCGGGTCTCGCGCGGCAGATAGAGTGCAGTTATGACTACATCACTCACGTTACGACCTTGCAACTCGATGATCTGGATGCAGCCAAAAGCTCAATATCGTATAGTTTCACTCATTCCATAAGTCCGAAGGGCGGCGAAGAGATGTTTGTTTTCAGCGGAAGCGATCCTGCTCTTTTAGAAGGCGTGGGGCAATTGAACTTCATTGCGGAGAAATTGTTCTTCAACTCGCAAGGGACCGTCAGCGCAATAGAATTCGTTGATTTTGATCGTCCAACCCTCAAGCAATTTCAGGCTCCTGCTGCATACTTGGAGCAGTCTGCAGATACGATCAGCGCGCCGTTGGTCGTCTGGTCCTGTCATCGAACAGATTAGTAGGCATCTGAGCTCCAAGTGCATCCCCGCCCGGAATCAAGCCGCTGGCGCCGGGCGATCGTCGGCCCGTCCCGCGGGTTGACGATTTGGTGGGTTTCGGTGACGCCTGAAAGGGCCCGCATGATTGGCTGCCATAAAGTGCCAGATTGATGGGGTGGGTCGCCATCCCCCGGGCCGCCGACCGCCCAGCTATCGTCCGTATCGTGGCGCGGTTGCTATCAGTGCTAAAACTCCTGTGGCTCACGGCCTTGATAGGGGTTGCTTTGTGGGTGAATGAGGTCTAAACGGCGCACTTCTACACCCACTCCACCGGGAATCGGGTGACGTTTCCATGCGGCCCACCGGTGATGTTGACAAAGGAATATGGCATGAACGCCAATGAACTGCGGGAAAAAACGCCCGACCAGCTTCGTGATGAGCTGGTGAACCTGAAAAAAGAATCCTTCAATCTGCGTTTCCAGCAGGCCACTGGTCAGCTTGAAAACACCGCAGGTATCCGCAATGCACGTCGCAATGCCGCGAAGGTCAAAACCATTCTGAACGAAAAAGCAGCGGCCGCTGCATCGGAGGCTTAATCTATGCCTAAGCGTATCCTTGCCGGGGTTGTCACAAGCAACCAGAACGCCCAGACCGTCACTGTTTCGGTCGAGCGTCGCTATAAGCACCCGCTGCTTCAGAAGACCATTCGTAAGTCGAAGAAATATCGTGCTCACGATGAAAACAACGCATTCAATGTGGGCGATCAGGTCCGCATTCAGGAATGTGCCCCGAAGTCAAAAACGAAACGCTGGGAGGTGATTGCCTCCTGAGGCATTCACACCCGGTTTAATGAAACCCTGGGGCGCCGGTCAGAAATCGGCATCTCCCCAAAGGTCGGAGAAACCAAATGATCCAGATGCAGACCAATCTGGATGTTGCTGACAATAGCGGCGCCCGCCGTGTTCAGTGCATCAAGGTTCTGGGTGGTTCCCACCGTCGTTACGCTAGTGTCGGTGACATTATCGTTGTGTCGGTCAAGGAAGCCATTCCACGTGGTCGCGTAAAGAAAGGCGATGTCCGTAAGGCCGTTGTCGTACGCACCGCAAAAGAAGTACGCCGCGAAGATGGCACCGCCATCCGCTTTGACAGCAACGCTGCTGTGATCCTCAACAACAACGGTGAGCCGATCGGCACACGTATCTTTGGACCCGTTGTTCGCGAATTGCGCGCCAAGAATTTCATGAAGATTATCTCGCTCGCTCCGGAGGTGCTGTAACCATGGCTGCGAAACTCCGTAAAGGTGATGAGGTCATCGTTCTTGCCGGCAAAGACAAGGGCAAGAAGGGCACGATTTCATCCGTTGATCCAAAGGCAGGCAAAGCTGTCGTCGATGGTGTCAACATTGCTATTCGCCACCAGAAGCAGTCGCAGGCAACCCAGGGCGGTCGTACCCCCAAGGCGATGCCGATCCAGCTGTCGAACCTTGCGATTGTTGACAAGAACGGCAAAGCCTCCCGCGTTGGCTTCCGCATGGATGGCGACAGCAAGGTCCGTTTTGCCAAGACAACAGGGGATGTGATCTGATGCTTGATGCTGCAAACTACACCCCCCGCCTGAAGGCTTCCTATGCCGACACGATCCGTGCCGCCATGAAAGAAGAGTTCGGTTACAAGAACGATATGCAGATCCCCCGTTTGGACAAGATTGTTCTGAACATTGGCTGCGGTGCCGAGGCTGTCCGTGACAGCAAGAAGGCAAAATCCGCACAGGAAGATCTGACAACCATCGCCGGTCAGAAGGCCATGACAACGAAAGCCAAGAAATCCATTGCTGGTTTCCGCGTTCGTGAAGACATGCCATTGGGTGCAAAGGTCACCCTGCGCGGCGACCGGATGTATGAATTCCTGGACCGTCTGATCACCGTTGCCATGCCTCGTATCCGTGACTTTCGCGGCGTATCTGGCAAATCCTTTGACGGACGTGGCAACTATGCCACCGGCCTGAAAGAGCATCTGGTGTTCCCCGAGATCAACTTCGACAAGATCGATGAGAACTGGGGCATGGACATCGTTATCTGCACCACAGCGAACACTGACGCTGAAGCAAAGAGCCTGTTGAAGCATTTCAACATGCCCTTCAACAGCTAAGCGTTAGGGAGAAAAGAGATATGGCTAAGAAATCCATGATCGCACGCGAGAAAAAGCGTGAAAAGCTGGTGGCCCAGTACGCTGAAAAGCGCGCCGCGCTGAAGGCGATTATCAACGACCGTGAAAAGCCCGTTGAAGAGCGGTTCAAGGCATCCCTTGAATTGGCAAAACTGCCCCGCAACTCTTCGGCCACCCGTTTGCACAACCGTTGCCAGCTCACCGGGCGTCCACACGCCTATTACCGTAAACTGAAGATCAGCCGGATTGCACTGCGGGACCTTGGTTCCAATGGCGAGATCCCCGGCATGGTCAAGTCAAGCTGGTAAGGAGCATTTGATATGAACGATCCTATCGGTGATATGCTCACACGTATCCGTAACGGCCAGATGCGTGGCAAGGCGGCGGTGGAAACACCGGCTTCCAAGCTGCGTGGCTGGGTTCTGGATGTGCTGTCTGACGAAGGCTACATCCGCGGTTATGAAAAGAAGGATGGCCGCGACGGTCACCCTGCTTTCAATATCGAGCTGAAATACCACGAGGGCACCCCTGTCATTCGCGAAGTCAAGCGGGTTTCCAAGCCCGGTCGTCGCGTTTACATGGGCGCAAATGACATCCCGCAGGTCCGTCAGGGTCTGGGTGTGTCGATTGTCTCTACCCCGCAGGGTGTGATGTCGGATGCAAGCGCACGGGCGGCCAATGTTGGCGGCGAAGTGCTTTGCACCGTATTCTAAGGAGATCATAGATGTCTCGTATTGGGAAAAAACCGGTTGAGCTGCCCGCAGGTGTGTCTGCATCTGTCAGTGGCCAGACCATCGAAGTGAAGGGCCCCAAGGGCACCCGCAACTTCACCGCAACCGACGACGTCACCATCACGGTTGACGGCCAGGAAGTTTCGGTGGAACCACGCGGCAAATCCAAGCGCGCCCGCCAGCAGTGGGGCATGAGCCGCACACAGGTGGCCAACCTTGTTGAAGGCGTGACCAACGGCTTCAAGAAAGAGCTGGAACTGTCTGGTGTGGGTTATCGTGCGCAGATGCAGGGCAATGTCCTGAAACTGTCCTTGGGCTATAGCCACGACGTCAATTTCGAAGTGCCTGAGGGTGTCACAGTGACCGCCCCCAAGCCGACTGACGTCATTGTGGAAGGTATCGACCAGCAGCTTGTTGGCCAGGTCGCGGCGAATATCCGCGAATGGCGTAAACCCGAGCCCTATAAGGGCAAGGGCATCAAGTACAAAGGCGAATATATCTTCCGCAAAGAAGGTAAGAAGAAGTAAGGAACGCGAAAATGGCAAACAGCAAGAGACAACTGTTTCTGAAGCGCCGTATGCGCGTTCGGAACAAGCTGCGCGGTGTGACCGCCAACCAGGGCCGCGCCCGCCTGTCGGTGCATCGCAGCAACAAGAACATCAGCGTCCAGCTGATCGACGATGTGAACGGGGTCACGCTGGCCTCAGCCTCATCGCTCGAAAAGGCACTGGGCGTGGTTGGAAAGAACAATATCGAAGCCGCGACAAAGGTGGGTGCTGCAATCGCAGAACGCGCCAAGAAAGCCGGCGTTGAGGTTGCGTATTTCGACCGTGGTGGTTTCCTCTTTCACGGCAAGATCAAGGCTTTGGCCGATGCTGCCCGTGAAGGTGGTCTGAAACTGTAATCGGTGCGGTGGGTTTCACCCACCCTACCAACAACCTGTAGGGTGGGTGAAACCCACCCTCGATGATCCGGGGCGCAGCCGCGCTACCGCGATTGGACAACGCCCCAAGGGCACCAAAACAAAGGACGCCATCAATGGCAGAACGTGAAAACCGCGGCCGTGGCCGTAACCGTGAAGATCAGACCCCTGAGTTTGCCGACCGTCTGGTCGCGATCAACCGGGTGTCGAAAACCGTCAAAGGTGGTAAGCGCTTTGGCTTTGCAGCCCTCGTCGTTGTTGGCGACCAAAAAGGCCGTGTCGGCTTTGGCAAAGGGAAAGCCAAGGAAGTGCCTGAGGCAATCCGCAAGGCAACCGAGCAGGCCAAGCGCCAGATGATCCGTGTCGCCCTGCGCGACGGTCGGACATTGCACCACGATATCGAAGGCCGTCACGGTGCCGGTAAAGTGGTCATGCGCACAGCCCCAGAGGGTACTGGTATCATCGCCGGTGGTCCAATGCGTGCGGTGTTTGAAATGCTGGGTGTAAAGGACGTGGTTTCCAAGTCCATCGGTTCCCAGAACCCATATAACATGATCCGCGCCACCATGAACGGCCTGACCAAGTCGCAAAGCCCGCGTAACGTGGCCCAGCGTCGTGGCAAGAAAGTTGCCGATATTCTGCCCAAGCGGGACGAGGCGCCAGCCGCCGCCCCTGCCGAAGCTGACGCGTAAGGAGACCTGACAGATGGCTAAAACAATCGTCGTCAAGCAGATCGGTTCGCCGATCCGCCGCCCCGCCAAGCAGCGTGCCACGCTGGTTGGTCTTGGCTTGAACAAGATGAACCGCACCCGCGAGCTGGAAGATACCCCTTCTGTGCGTGGCATGGTTAACAGCATTCCGCACCTCGTCGAGATCGTCGAAGAGCGCGGGTAACCGTTTGACATCGGTGGGTTTGCACTCACCGTAGGTTAGCAAACGCCCTTGGGAAACCGAGGGCGTTTTTGTTTGCCTTTGCCTGAAAAGCCCGCCCTTCTTGGTGCCGGTTTTATTTCTGTACGCATCGCATGGTTGTATGGCACATTGCACTGCAGTGTTTCGACCTAACCTTGAATCGTTTGTTCGCTGCCTTTCGCTGCGTTTAAACGCGAAAACGATACCCGATGTGTCGAGGTAAATTTGAAACGCTTTCATTATTGTACTGGTGGGTGCAAACGGCGTTGATGACTGCAAATCGGACAATAGGTTATCGCGCTGACTGGAAGCCGGTTTTATTGGTTTTACTCATCTCGTTAGCGGTCACGTTTCTGACTTGGCGTTACGAAACCAAACGCGTCAATGATCAGGCCCAAATGCGTTTCGAACAGCTGAGCCGTGACCTTAAAGCCGATATCATGACAACCATGAACGCCTATGGTCAGTTCCTGCGTGGCGGTGTTGGCCTTTTCCAAGCTTCTGACATGGTCACTCGCGACGATTGGGCCGCCTTCGTCGCTGGTCAAGCCATCCGCGAGAACTATCCCGGTATTCAGGGCGTGGGCTATAACGCGGTGATCCGTGGCGCATCTGCCCGTGCCGCGTTTGAGGATCGAATCCGCGCGACCGATTGGCCAGGATATGCCATCGCCCCACCGGCAGAGCATGATCTTTCCGTTCCGGTTGTCTATCTTGAACCCCTGGGCCCGCGCAACACCCGCGCCATCGGCTTTGACATCTATTCGGAACCCCGTCGGCGCGCCGCGGTGGACCGCGCCATTCGGACCGGCATGGCCAGTATGACCGCAAAGATCACGCTGGTTCAGGAGGATACCAGCGCCGCTGCGGATGATGTGCAGGCCGGTGTTCTGGTCATGGTGCCGATTGCCCGGGATACCCAAGCCGAAGCGAACCCCGTCCCTGACCCGACCGGCATGATCGTCAGCGTCTTTCGCATCGGTGATCTGATGACCAGTCTGCTGGCGCCTGTTGATGGCCAACGCGCAGACCAGATGCAGGTCGCGCTTTATGATGCTGCGGCCCCCGACCCGGATGCCCTGCTGTACCTAGGGGCCGACGCCGCTGCAGGACGTTTCGCGCATTTGCAGCAGCTTCCGCTTTTTGGCCGTGTCTGGAGCCTGCAAACCCGTTCTACGTTTGTCTTTGATGGCAGGGGGCTGGTCCGTGGTCCGGCGGTGATTGCCGTGGCCGGTATCCTGCTGTCCTTGCTTTTGACGACTGTTGTCGCCAGCCTGGCCGCCCGCGCGCGGCAAAGTGCCGCCAATGCCGCAACCGCTGCGCAGACCAATGATCATATCCGTATGCTGATGCAGGAGGTTAATCATCGTTCCAAGAACCTCTTGGCCGTGGTTCGTGCCATTGCCAGTCAGACGGCCAATCACAGTCCCGAGACATTCGTTGCCGATTTTTCCAAAAGGGTGGAGGCGCTGGCTGCCAGCCATGACATCCTGGTTCATAACAAATGGCGCGGCGTGCCGATGCATGATCTGGTCCGGTCGCAGCTGTCCCATTTTGGTGCTTTGGTTGGTGATCGGATTACACTGGACGGGCCGCCCATCACATTAAACCCCGCTGCCGCGCAGAATGTCGGTATGGCCGTCCATGAGTTGGCGACAAATGCAGGCAAGGATGGTGCCCTGTCCAACCAAACCGGCAGGGTCGATGTGAGGTGGTTGGTCGCGCAACCCGAGGCCGCCCCGCCCCGTTTTCAGATATCATGGGTCGAACAGGATGGCCCCCCGGTGCGCCCGCCGGCCTCAAGGGGGTTCGGGTCGGTGGTTCTGGGTGCCATGCTGCATAAAGGCTTGGCTGCGGAGGTTGATCTGCGCTTCCCGACCGACGGGGTTCAGTGGCAGATGGATTGCCCGCTGGCCAATGTCTTGGAACCACCGCCTGACGGGTAGATTTGCCTCTGTTCTGGCCCCCTCTGACCGCTGTTCCATGCTATTGCGTTTTGATTTCTTGACCCTGCAGCACGCCCCGTCTATACGCCGCTGGTCAGCATGCATTTGCCCCGACTCAGATGAAACGCCGTGTTTGCCCGCTCCCGTCGCTGGGGGGCAGTTCCGGCCAAAGGAGAAGCGACATGAAACTGAATGAACTTTCCGACAACCCAGGCGCCACACAGCGCAAGAAGCGTATTGGTCGTGGTCCGGGTTCGGGCATGGGTAAGACCGGTGGCCGTGGTATCAAGGGTCAGAAATCCCGTTCCGGCGTGGCGATCAAGGGCTATGAAGGCGGCCAGATGCCGCTTTACCAGCGTCTGCCAAAGCGTGGCTTTAATAAGCCGAACCGCAAGGCATTTGCTGTCATCAACCTGGGCCTGATCCAGAAATTCATCGACGAAGGCAAGATCGACGCCAAGGCAGATATCACCGAGGATGCACTGGTCGCGTCCGGTCTGGTCCGCCGCAAGAAGGACGGCATCCGCGTGCTGGCCAAGGGTGAATTCAAAGCCAAGGCCAAGATCACCGTCACTGGCGCGTCAAAAGGTGCTGTTGAGGCCGTTGAAAAGGCTGGCGGTTCTCTGACCGTCACAACACCGGCAGCGGCTGAGTAAACCCTTGTGGGTGACCGGCCGGTCGCCTACATAACTCTTCGAGTTTTCCAAAACGCCGCTGCCCGGGGAAACCCGCAGCGGCGTTGAGCATAAAAAGGGCCCCTTATGGCTTCTGCAGCAGAGCAAATGGCCGCCAATGTCAGTTGGAGTGCCTTTGGCAAAGCAACTGAATTGCGCCAGCGCATTCTTTTCACCGTTGGATTGCTGATCGTTTACCGGCTTGGCACCTATATCCCCATTCCCGGCATTGATGGTCTGGCCCTGCGCCAGTTCATGGAAGACGCACAGTCGGGTATCGGTGGCATTCTATCGATGTTCACCGGTGGTGCCCTGTCCCGGATGGGTATTTTTGCCCTTGGGATCATGCCATATATCTCGGCTTCGATCGTTGTGCAGTTGCTGGGTTCCATGTGGGAACCGCTGAAAAACCTCAAGAAAGAGGGCGAGCAGGGCCGCCGCAAGCTGAACCAATACACCCGTTACGGGACTGTGGCCCTGGCGACAGCCCAGGCCTATGGCCTTGCTGTCAGCCTAGAGGCGGGTGGTCTGGCTTCTGATCCCGGCATGTTCTTCCGCATTGCCTGCATTGTCACCATCGTCGGTGGTACGATGTTCCTGATGTGGTTGGGTGAACAGATCACTGCGCGCGGCATCGGCAATGGGATCTCACTGATCATCTTTGTTGGCATCATCGCCGAAATCCCTGCTGCCATGGCACAGTTCCTGTCGCAAGGCCGGTCCGGTGCGATTAGCCCGTTGGTGATTGTGGGTATTCTTGTCATGGTGATCGTGGTTCTGACTTTTGTGGTGTTCATGGAACGCAGCCTTCGAAAGATCCACATCCAGTATCCCCGCCAGCAGCGTGGGATGAAGGTTTATGATGGCTCGACCAGCCATCTGCCGATCAAGGTGAACCCGGCCGGTGTGATCCCGGCGATCTTTGCCTCTGCCCTGTTGCTGCTACCGACAACGATCAGCACGTTCAGTGGCGGGTCCACCAGTCCGATCATGTCGACGATTCTGGCTTATTTTGGTCCCGGCCAGCCGCTTTACCTGATCTTCTTTGGGGGCATGATCGTCTTTTTCACCTACTTCTATACTCGTGAGGTTGCGTTCAAGACCGAAGATGTGGCCGAGAATCTCAAGAACCAGAACGGTTTTGTTCCGGGCATCCGCCCTGGCAAGAAAACCCAGGACTATCTGGATTACGTGGTGACCCGGATCCTTGTGCTCGGCTCTGGCTATCTGGCCCTTGTGGCATTGATGCCCGAGATTATTCGTGCTCAATTGTCGATACCGTTCTATTTTGGCGGTACGTCAATCCTGATTATCGTGTCAGTGGGGATGGATACGATCCAGCAAATCCAGTCGCATCTGGTGGCCCATCAGTACGAAGGTCTGATTGAAAAATCGCAACTGCGCGGCAAACGTGGCGCGAACAAACGTAAAGGACCGTCGCGTCGATGAATATCATACTGCTGGGACCGCCGGGGGCGGGTAAAGGGACACAGGCGCGCAAGCTTGTGGATGAACGCAACATGGTGCAGCTCAGCACCGGCGACATGCTGCGCGCCGCCCGGACCAGCGGGACCGAAATGGGCAAGTTGGTTGCGGCCGTGATGGATCGCGGTGATCTGGTCACCGATGAGATCGTCATCGGGTTGATCCGTGAACAGCTGGAAGCAGATAACGCTGGCGGTGGTTACATCTTTGACGGTTTCCCGCGCACTTTGGCGCAGGCAGATGCGCTGGGTCGATTGCTGATGGATATGGGTGAAAACCTCGATTGTGTGATCGAAATGCAGGTTGACGATGACGCGCTGGTGGATCGCATCACTGCCCGCGCCACCTGTAAGGATTGCGGTGAGGTCTATAACGACAACACCAAGCCGATCCCGTCAAATGGCAAATGCAGCAATTGCGGATCGTCGCAGATCGAACGGCGAGCCGACGACAACGAGGAAAGCCTGCGCACACGGCTGATGGCCTATTACAAGCAGACCAGCCCGTTGGTTGGCTACTACTATGCCAAGGGTGATCTGAAATCCGTGGACGGGCTGGCCAGCATGGATGAGGTTGCGGGCAGCATCGCCGACGCGTTGGGCTAGGGGCGCATAATTTTCGAAAGAAAATTATGCCGGCCAAAAAGGATTTTGGAGAAAATCCTTTGCACCCTTCAGGGTCTATTGACCATTTATTCATTGCCCCCTAAACAGCGCCATCCCGCAAGGGAATCAATTTGTCACTCCGGGGTCGCGCCCCTGATCTGACGACCACCTGATATGACGCAGCCCGGCGCCTTTTGGTCCGGGCTTCCGTTGTGAAAAAAGGGTCTGGCATCACGGACCCGCAACGAAAAGGAATTGCACACGTGGCACGTATTGCCGGCGTAAACATCCCGACTGCAAAGCGGGTTCCAATCGCCCTGACCTACATCACCGGAATTGGCAGCACCAAAGCCGAAGAAATCTGCGAAGCTGTCAAGATTGACCGCGCCCGCCGCGTTAATGATCTGTCGGACGCCGAGATCCTGTCGATCCGCGAATATATTGATGCCAACCTGATGGTTGAAGGTGACTTGCGTCGCGAGACACAGATGAACATCAAGCGCTTGATGGATCTGGGCTGCTATCGCGGTCTGCGCCATCGTCGTAACCTGCCCGTCCGCGGTCAGCGTACACATACAAACGCACGCACACGCAAAGGCCCTGCAAAGGCCATTGCCGGCAAGAAGAAATAAGGAGGCTGATCAATGGCACGTGATACCAAACGCACCAAAAAGAAGGTCTCCAAGAACATCGCCGCTGGCGTTGCTCATGTGAACTCTTCTTTCAACAACACAAAAATCCTGATCTCTGACGTGCAGGGCAACGCCATTTCATGGTCGTCTGCTGGCACAATGGGTTTCAAAGGTTCGCGGAAGTCCACCCCTTATGCCGCCCAGATGGCGGCTGAGGATGCGGGCAAAAAAGCACAGGATCACGGCGTGAAAACGCTGGAGGTCGAAGTGCAGGGCCCCGGTTCCGGTCGTGAAAGTGCGCTGCGTGCATTGGCTGCCGTGGGTTTCAACATCACATCGATCCGTGACGTGACCCCAATGGCCCATAATGGCTGCCGCCCGCCAAAGCGTCGCCGCGTCTAATCATCCAAACGCCTTGGGGTCGTGTGGTTTCACACGGCCCCAATCCGTCATTTTAACCTCGGGCGTCTGCCTTTTGATCATGAGGCAGACAGGAATGGAGGGACTATGATCCACAAGAACTGGGCAGAGTTGATCAAACCAACTCAATTGGAAGTGAAACCGGGCAATGACCCGATGCGTGAGGCGACGGTCGTCGCTGAACCGCTGGAGCGTGGTTTTGGCCTGACATTGGGCAACGCGCTGCGCCGCATCCTGATGTCGTCGCTACAAGGTGCCGCGATCACTGCCGTGCAGATCGACAATGTGCTGCATGAGTTTTCATCCGTATCCGGTGTCCGTGAAGACGTCACCGATATCGTGCTGAACCTCAAAGGTGTCGCGATCCGTATGGAAGTTGAAGGCCCGAAGCGTCTGAGTGTTCAGGCCAAGGGTCCTGGCGTTGTGACGGCGGCTGATATTTCCGAGACAGCAGGTATCGAAATCCTCAACAAGGATCACGTGATCTGCCACCTGGATGATGGCGCCGATCTTTACATGGAACTGACCGTCAATACCGGCAAGGGCTATGTCTCTGCTGATAAGAACAAGCCGGAAGACGCACCCATCGGCATGATGTCGATTGATGCGATCTATTCGCCGGTCAAGAAAGTCAGCTATGATGTGCAGCCGACCCGTGAAGGTCAGGTGCTGGATTACGACAAGCTGACCATGAAGGTTGAGACCGACGGGTCGCTGACCCCTGACGATGCCGTGGCCTATGCTGCCCGTATCCTGCAGGATCAGCTGTCCATCTTCGTCAACTTTGATGAGCCTGAATCCGCAACTGCCGGTCAGGATGATGACGGTCTGGAATTCAACCCGCTGCTGCTGAAGAAAGTGGACGAGCTGGAACTGTCTGTCCGCTCTGCAAACTGCCTGAAGAACGACAATATTGTCTATATTGGCGATCTGATCCAGAAAACCGAAGCCGAAATGCTGCGCACCCCGAACTTTGGCCGCAAATCCCTGAACGAGATCAAGGAAGTGTTGTCAGGCATGGGGCTGCATCTGGGTATGGACGTTGAGGACTGGCCACCGGACAATATCGAAGATCTGGCCAAGAAGTTCGAAGACCAGTTTTGATAATGTAAGATGGGTTTAAACCCATCTTACGACAAATGCCCGCAACGGCGGGGAACATCTGGGCAATCACGCCCCAAGGAGAGTGGGGGACACGCATCCCCTGCCAGACAAAGCATAAAGACGATTAGGAGACATCAAAAATGCGTCACGCAAGAGGTTACCGCCGCCTGAACCGCACACATGAGCACCGCAAGGCGCTTTTGTCGAACATGGCTGGCTCGCTCATCGAACATGAGCAGATCAAGACAACATTGCCCAAGGCGAAAGAATTGCGCCGTGTGGTTGAAAAGCTGGTCACGTTGGGTAAGCGCGGCGATCTGCATGCCCGCCGTCAGGCCGCATCGCAGCTCAAGCAGGACAAGGACGTGGCCAAACTGTTCGACGTTCTGGGCCCACGCTACGCTGAGCGTCAGGGCGGTTATATCCGCATTATGAAAGCCGGGTTCCGCTATGGTGACATGGCCCCGATGGCAATCATTGAATTCGTGGATCGCGATGTTGATGCAAAGGGCGCCGCTGACAAGGCCCGTTTGGAAGAATTTGAAAACGCTGAAGACTAAGTATCTTCGCAGCGTTTCTTACAAAGGCCCTGCATGCGTTGCAGGGCCTTTTGCGTTATCGGTCGCGCCGTAGCCCACTTGATCCATCAAACAGATGCGCCTTGCCCGGCGCAACGGAAAACCGCATTTGCCGCTTGTCTTCATCCAACACGTGCACACCGGGCAGGCTGATTGTGAACTCTTCGTTTGTGCCAGTCAGTTCCCCATGGATCAGCGTGTTGGCCCCCAAGGGTTCGGCCAGCCTGACGGTGACATTTAGAGGCCCGTTTTCATCCGCCACCAGATGTTCCGGGCGGATCCCGAATTTGATCGGCCCGTCCGCCCCGGACCCTTCTGTCACCGCGTGTCCGTTCACGATCACCTGCCCATCTTTTACCTGACCGTCCAGGATATTCATCGCGGGGCTGCCGATGAATTGTGCGGCAAAGAGCGTACGTGGCGTTTCGTAAACCTCCAATGGTGTGCCGATCTGTTCGGCCACCCCACCGTTCATCACGATCATTCGGTCGGCCATTGTCATCGCCTCGACCTGGTCATGGGTGACGTAGAGCGATGTGATCCCGAGCTTTGATTGCAGCTCCTTGATTTCGAGCCGCATCTGCACCCGCAGCTTGGCGTCCAGGTTCGACAGTGGTTCGTCGAACAGGAACACTGCGGGTTCCCGCACGATGGCTCGTCCCATCGCCACCCGTTGCCGTTGCCCGCCCGATAGTTCGCGTGGTTTTCGATCCAAAAGCGGTTCCAGTTGCAGCAATTGCGCCGCCTCGACCACCTTGGCGTTGATCTGGTCCTTGGGGAGTCCCGCGATTTTCAGCCCGTAGCCCATGTTTTGCCGCACCGACATATGCGGATAAAGCGCGTAGTTCTGGAACACCATGGCGATGTCCCGGTCCATTGGCTCAAGATCATTGGCCCGTGTGCCGCCGATTATGACATCCCCGGCGGATACGGTTTCCAGCCCTGCCACCATCCGCAGCAAGGTGGATTTCCCGCAGCCTGACGGCCCGACGATCACGATGAACTCCCCATCCGCGATATCGGTTGTGATGCCGTGGATCACATCGGTGGGTCCAAAGCTTTTCTTGATGTCTGTTAGTGTGACGGTTGCCATATTTTATTTCTCACTATCGACAAGGCCGCGAATGAACAGCCGTTGCATGCCCACCACAACGATCACGGGAGGGATCATCGCAAGGATGGATGTGGCCATGATAACTGGCCATTCAGCCACGTCATCGCCCGATGGGAACATCTGTTTGATCCCCATGACGATGGTGTTCATTTCCGGGTCTGTGGTGATCAGCAGCGGCCAAAGGTATTGGTTCCAGCCATAAATGAACAGGATCACAAAAAGGGCGGCGACATTTGTCCGGCTCATCGGCACCACGATATCCCAGAAGAACCGCATGGGACGTGCGCCGTCGACCCGTGCCGCCTCTGCCAGTTCGTCGGGGATGGTGAGGAAAAACTGCCGGAACAGGAATGTCGCTGTGGCCGAGGCGATCAGTGGAAAGATCAGCCCGCTATAGCTGTTGAGCATGCCAAAGCTGGCGACGACCTCGAATGTTGGCACGATCCGGACTTCGACGGGGAGCATCAGTGTCAGAAAAATCAGCCAGAAAAACACGTTCCGCCCCGGAAATTTGAAATAGACGATGGCGAAGGCCGATAGCAGCGAGATGATGATTTTGCCAAAGGCGATCCCGATGGCCATCACCAGCGAGTTGAACAGCATGGTGGCCACCGGCACGTTCACCCCAGAAAACAGGGCCGCCTTGTAGTTGTTCCAGAACTGGTCACCGGGCAGAAGCGGCATGGGCGGTTTGACGATTTCGGGCTGGGTGACCGTGGATGCCACAAAGGCCAGCCAGATCGGAAAGAAGATCACCAGCACGCCGAGGATCATGAAGACATGGGTCAGCCACAGCCCCGCCCCGCGTTTTTCAACCATGCCGTGGATTTCGCGCGCCATCAGTAATGCACCCGCTTTTCAATGAATTTGAACTGCACCACGGTCAACAGCCCCACGACGATCAGCAGGATCACTGATTGTGCAGAGGATGACCCGAGGTCCTGACCGACAAACCCATCAGAGAAGACTTTGTAGACAAGGATGGTGGTTGTTTGCTGCGGTCCGCCTGCGGTGATCGTGTGGATCACCCCGAAGGTTTCGAAAAATGCGTAGACGATGTTGACCACCAGCAGAAAGAAGGTTGTTGGCGACAGCAGCGGCAACACGATTGTCCAGAACCGCCGCCAGAAACGGGCACCATCGATGGCCGCCGCCTCGATCACCGATTTCGGGACGGCCTGTAGTGCCGCAAAGAAAAACAGGAAGTTATAGCTGATCCGCCCCCATGCGGATGCAACGACGACGAGGCCCATCGCCTCGCCCCCGTTCAGCACATGGTTCCAGTCATAGCCCAACTGCCCCAGATACCATGACACCACGCCAACCCGCGTGTTGAACATGAACAGCCACAGCACACCGGCGACTGCGGGGGCCACGGCATAAGGCCAGATCAGCAGGGTCCGGTAAACGCCTGATCCTTTGATCAGCCGGTCGGCCAGCACCGCCAGAAAGAGTGCGGGGATCATGGAGCAAAGTGTTACGAGGATCGAGAAGATCGCCGTCGTGACGAAGGATGCCCGATAGAACGGGTCAGAGAGCAGGAATTCGAAATTACCGAGGCCCACATATTGCATCGACAACCCGAACGGGTCGGGGATGAACAGCGATTGCCAGATCGCCTGTCCGGCGGGATAGAAGAAAAAGACAGCGGAAATGATCACCTGCGGGGCGATCAACAGCAGTGGCAAAAGCCAGCCACGAAAGGTGACGCGTTTTTCCATATGTCCCCCTGTGGTTAAAAGGCGGGCCGCATTGGCCCGCCTTTCATTGCTTTAGCGGTTTGCGGTTTCAAACCGGCGCAGAAGCGCGTCACCGCGTTCCTTGGCGCTGTCCATGGCCTCCTGTGCGGATTTATCGCCGGCCCAGATCGCCTCAAGCTCTTCGTCGATGATGCCGCGGATCTGGTCGAATGATCCAAGGCGCAGACCCTTGGAATTTGCGGTCGGTTCATTGGCTGTCATCTGGATCACGGCAATATCCGTTCCGGGGTTTTCATCATAGAACCCGGCGGCGCGTGTCGCATCCCCTGCCTCTGCTGTAATGGGCAGATAGCCTGTATCCTGGTGCCATTGTGCCTGGATGTCGCTGGATGACAGGAAGGCAAGGAATTCGCCGACGCCTTTGTATTCTTCGGCTTCATGCCCTTCCATGACCCAAAGTGAGGCCCCACCGATGATGGTGTTTTGTGGCCCGCTTCCGACGCCTTCCCAATAGGGCAGGGGCCGCACATCAAAGTCGAATTCGGCTTCGGCCTTGATACCGGCGTAGCCAGCCGAGCTTTCGGTGAACAATGCGCATTCGCCAGCCCGGAAATTGGCCCCACCTTCGTTGCGCCGCCCGGTATAGATGAACTTGCCGTCCTGTGCCCATTCACCCATCGCCGTCAGGTGGGCGACTTGTGCTTCGCCGTTCAGTTGCAGTTCGGTATCCAGCCCGGCAAAGCCGTTATCCTGGCTTGCAAAGGGCACGTCGTGATAGGCCGAGAAATTTTCGAGGTGAATCCAGCTTTGCCATGCGGTGACCAGCGGGCATTCGGATCCGCCTGCCTTGAGCGCGTCCAGCGTTTCGCCGACGTTCTGCCATGTGGACAGGTCGGTGTCGGGATCAACGCCTGCCGCCTCAAACGCGTTGCGGTTCACCCACAGCACGGGGGTGGAGGAGTTGAAGGGCAGGGACAGCATGTCGCCATCGGTCGTGGTGTAATACCCTTTGACCGCGCCGATATAGGCGTCGGGGTCAAATGTTGCTCCGCTTTCGGCCATGACTTCAAAGACTGGCTTGGTCGCGCCTTTGGCAGACATCATGGTTGCTGTCCCGACCTCGAACACCATCAGGATATGCGGCTGTTCGCTGGCCCGGAACGCGGCGATGCCTGCGTTAAGGGTTTCGGAATAGTTGCCCTTGTGGCTTTGCACGACGACATAATCGCTTTGGCTGGCGTTGAATTCTTCAACCTGTGCTGCGACCAGTTCGCCCAAGCGGCCCGTGAAGGCGTGCCAGAACTGCACTTCTGTCTGTGCCATCGCGGCCAGTGGCGACAGGATGGTGGATACGGCGAGAGCGCCGATTAGAGATTTCTTCATTCTTTCCCCCCTTGCACCGCTAGGGTGCATTTTGTTGAGCTGCAGTGGGTTAGACTCTGCATCCGTCATGTAACCCGAAAACGATACACGGCTTTGGGCAATTATCAAGCTTGGCGAAATCCGGATGCTGGAGGTCTATTTCTGATATGTTGTCTTGTGCCTTGCTTGCCTTTCGGATGGCGTGCGGTTGCGCGCCCTTGTTCAGAATCGCAGAGACAGGCGACAGATATGTGACAGGCACACTGTCAGCAGAACGCTTGCAAATGCCGCGTTCCCCGAACATATCCGTATCGGTAATGTGCGTTCCGATGATCATAAACACCGCCCGGGTGGACCGCTGATGGGTGATTTGTTTGACAGCGCGCCTGTGCCGGATGATGCCCCGCGCCCGTTGGCCGACCGGTTGCGTCCGAAGACGCTGTCAGAGGTCATCGGGCAGGATCAGGTGTTGGGGTCTGATGCCCCGCTGGGCACGATGTTGGCGTCGGGCACCTTGTCATCGTTGATTTTTTGGGGTCCGCCGGGCGTGGGCAAGACGACAATTGCCCGGCTGCTGGCGGATGAGACGGACCTGCATTTTGTGCAGATCAGCGCGATTTTCACCGGCGTGCCGGAGCTGCGCAAGGTGTTTGAAGCCGCCAAGATGCGCCGTCAAAATGGCAAGGGCACGTTGTTGTTCGTGGATGAGATTCACCGTTTCAACAAGGCGCAGCAGGATGGGTTTCTGCCCTATATGGAGGATGGCACGATCCTGCTGGTGGGGGCCACGACCGAAAACCCAAGCTTTGAGTTGAACGCCGCTGTGCTGAGCCGGTCGCAGGTCTTTATCCTGACCCGGTTGGATTTGAAGGACCTCGAATTGCTCGCCCAGCGCGCCGAGAAGGAATTGGATAAGGCCCTGCCGCTGGATGGTCATGCCCGTGATGCATTGTTGGAGATGGCTGATGGTGATGGCCGCGCGCTGTTGAACCTGATTGAGCAGATCAGTGCCTGGAAAGTGGACGGCAAGCTGACCACTGATGATCTGACCAAGCGGTTGATGAAGCGCGCGGTCAAATACGACAAATCGGGGGACGAGCATTACAACCTGATTTCCGCGCTGCATAAATCCGTGCGTGGGTCGGACCCGGATGCCGCATTATACTGGTTCGCCCGGATGCTCGCTGGGGGGGAGGACCCGCGGTTTTTGGCCCGCCGTATCACCCGCATGTCGGTTGAGGATATCGGGCTGGCTGATCCGCAGGCGCAGGCGGTTTGTCTGCAGGCGTGGGAAACCTATGAACGGTTGGGTTCGCCTGAGGGCGAGTTGGCGCTGGCGCAGGCGCTGACCTATCTTGCGCTCGCCCCGAAATCAAATGCGACTTATGTGGCTTATAAGGGGGCCGTAGCTGCCGCAAAGAAAACCGGGTCAGAGCCGCCGCCTGCCCATATTCTGAATGCCCCCACGACCCTGATGAAAGAGCAGGGGTTTGGTGCGGGCTATGCCTATGACCACGATGCAGAGGACGGGTTTTCAGGCCAGAACTATTTCCCTGATGGGATGAAACGTGGTGTCTATTACCTGCCCGTGGATCGCGGGTTCGAGCGGGAATTGAAGAAGCGTGTCGATTATTTTGCCGGGCTGCGTGCCAAACGCGGCAAGAATTGACATTCGCCTGCGGGCGGGCGATGGGACGCGCATGATAACACCTGTCATCTCTGTAGCGCTTGGCGGCGCGATTGGCTCTGTTCTGCGATATCTTGTGGGGCTGATGGTCGTGTTTCCGCTGGGGACGCTGGCGGTCAATGTGATCGGGTCCTTCGCCATCGGACTGGTCTGGGTCCATCTGGCCGACAAAGGCTTGCAGCATTGGTTGCCGTTCTTGATGACCGGCGTGTTGGGCGGTTTCACCACCTTTTCTGCATTCACGCTGGATGCCTTGCGATTGGTCGAGGATGGCCGGGTGATGGTTGCCGGAAGCTATGTGATCGCATCATTGGTTTTGTCGGTCATGGCCTGCGCGCTGGGCCTGTGGATTGCGCGGGGGATGACGGTATGAGCGGTGTGCAGACGCGGGTGATTGGCCCTGATGATGGGGATCAGCGGGTGGATCGTTATCTGCGCCGCCTGTTTCCCCATCTGACCCAAGGCCGCATCGAAAAGATGTGCCGCAAGGGTGAATTGCGGGTCGATGGTGGCCGGGTGAAGACGAATACACGGCTGGAAGTGGGCCAGAAGGTCCGCATTCCGCCGCTGCCAAGTGAGGAAGAGGCGGAGGCCGCGCGCGCCTTGGCCAAGCATGGTGTCACCAAGGCGGAGGCCAAGCTGATCCAGTCCTATGTCATCTATAAAGACGACCATATCATTGCGATCAACAAACCGGCCGGATTGGCGACGCAAGGCGGGTCAAAGACCACGCGCCATGTTGATGGCATGGCTGAGGCGCTGACCTTTGGCTATGATGAAAAGCCGCGTCTGGTGCATCGGCTGGACAAGGACACATCAGGCGTATTGCTGTTGGCCCGCACCCGGATGATGGCCAAGCAATTGACCGAGAACCTCAAGCATCGCGAGACCCGTAAGATTTATTGGGCGGCAGTTGCCGGTGTGCCGCATCCGCGCGCGGGCACGATCAAATATGGGCTGGTCAAGGCCCCGGGCCATGGCCGCGGTGGTGAGAATGAAAAGATGCGCTGCGTGCATCCGCGTGATGTGGACAGCACCGAAGGCGCGAAACGTGCCACGAGCGATTACGCCGTGATGGATACGCTGGCCAGTCGTGCAGCATGGTGTGCGCTGGTTCCCATCACGGGCCGCACCCATCAGTTGCGCGCCCATATGGCCGAGATTGGCCACCCGATTGTCGGCGACGGCAAATATGGCGGGTCGGGACAGGAGAACCTTGGCGATGGCTGGGGCGCTGGCATGGGGTCAGAGATTGGCCGCAAGATGCATTTGCATGCCCGTAGTTTGACGATTGAACATCCGGTGACCAAAGCGACCTTGCATCTGACCGCACCGCTGCCGGATCATATGCAGCATACATGGGATTTTGTCGGCTGGGTCGTTGAACATGCCCCGGTTGATCCGTTCAATATGCCCGATGCCTGACTTGCGCCTTGTGATATTCGATGTGGACGGCACGCTGGTGGATAGTCAGGCGGAGATTGTTGCCTCCATGTCAATGGCCTTCGCTACCGAAAGATTGCCCATGCCCGAACGTGACAGTGTGTTGTCGATTGTCGGACTGTCATTGACGGAGGCCTTTGCCCAGTTATGCCCTGACGTGGATCAGCCCCGGCGGGATCGCTTGGTGGAGGCCTATAAGGACAGTTTTGTTAGCCTGCGGTCAGACGGCCAAGAGATAGGGCCGTTGTTCCCCGGCGCCCGTGAGGTGTTGGATTTGCTGGCTGGACAGGATGAAACCCTGCTGGCCGTCGCCACGGGCAAATCCCGTCGTGGATTGGACAAGGTGCTGGAGCGCCATGGGCTGACTGGCTTCTTTCATAGTGAGCAGGTTGCTGATTTTCACCCCTCAAAGCCGCACCCCTCGATGATCCTGACCGCATTGAATGAAACCGGCGTTGCCCCGCAG
Organism: uncultured Paracoccaceae bacterium; assembly: GCA_947503925.1. Lineage (GTDB taxonomy): Bacteria > Pseudomonadota > Alphaproteobacteria > Rhodobacterales > Rhodobacteraceae > Yoonia. Next base: position 33,666 of record CANNFQ010000016.1, read on the forward strand.
AATGCGGTGATGCTGGGCGACACGACTTTTGATATGGACATGGCCCGCGCGGCGAGGGTCAAGAAGATCGGGGTCAGCTGGGGCTATCACCCGGCGGCCAATCTGATGCCTGATCTGCTGATCGATGCATTCGCGGAATTGCCCGAAGCGGTGGACCGTTTGATAGGATAGCAAGATGAGTGATTGGAAACCAAAACGGTTTTGGAAAACGGCCAAGGCAGAGGCTTGCGCAGGTGGATTCACCGTCTTGCTGGATGGCCGGTCCGTCAAGACACCGGCCAAGGCCAACCTGACCGTGCCGACCCTTGCCATGGCCGAGGCGATTGCCGCCGAATGGGATGCGCAGGTGGATCTGTTGGACCCGCGCACGATGCCGGTTACCCGTGGAGCCAACGCGGCAATAGACAAGGTCCGTATCCAACGGGCGGAGGTTATCGCGCTGCTGGCGGAATATGGTGACAGTGATCTGTTGTGCTATCGCGCCGCCGGGCCGGAAGGGTTGGTCAAGAAACAGGCGCAGAACTGGGACCCGATGCTGGATTGGGCGGCCGGTACGTTGGGTGCCCGGCTGTTTGTGGGTGAGGGCGTGATGCATGTGCCGCAGACCAAGGCGGCGCTGGAAAAACTTCAGGTCGAGCTGGAGGCATTTGACGATTTTGCACTGGCTGCGGCCCATGATCTGATCAGCCTTTCGGGGTCATTGGTCCTGGCGCTGGCTGTCATCCGGGAGGCGATTTCGGTTGATGATGCCTGGCTGCTTTCGCGGATAGATGAGCATTGGCAGGTCGCCGAATGGGGCGAAGATGAAGAGGCCGCTGCAACTGAAGCGACCAAGCGAAAAGCATTTTTCGAGGCCGCGCGGTTCTATCAACTTTCCCGCGCGTAATCGAAACAGTGCGTTTCCAGACAATCAGCAAAAAACCGGTTGATTCTGCGTCAATTGCACAGAGATTTGCGCCGCTTGCCCTTGACCTCAACCGCAGAATGCCGAAACTCTTGCTCCATTGAGTTGGGACACTGCTCAAAAATCATGACTGTCTAAATGGACGGGACAAAAATTGGCTGCTTCATGTTGAAGCAGAAACTCAGGAAGAGGTAAAAATGAAAAAAACCGTATTATTCGGCGCGCTGACTGTTGCTGGTCTTGCTGCCGGCATGGCTTCGGCGGCAACGCTAGATGATGTCAAGGCTCGCGGCTCGCTGAACTGCGGCGTGACAACTGGCCTGGTCGGCTTTGCATCACCTGATGCGAACGGCGTCTGGGATGGGTTTGACGTTGGTGTGTGCCGCGCGGTAGCTGCGGCGATTTTTGGCGATCCAACAGCTGTTGAGTTCGTGCCAACAACTGGCAAGACACGCTTTACAGCGCTGGCATCCGGCGAAATCGACATGCTGGCCCGGAACACAACCTGGACATTCAGCCGTGATATCGACCTGAAGTTCGAATTCACAGGCGTCAACTACTATGACGGTCAAGGCTTCTTGGTCCCTAAGGATCTGGGTGTTTCTTCTGCCAAGGATCTGGACGGCGCAACTGTCTGCATTCAAACCGGCACCACCACAGAGCTGAACCTGGCCGACTTCTTCCGGTCCAACAACATCTCTTACGATCCTGTGCCGATTGAAACCAATGCGGAAGGCCAGCAGCAGTATCTGGCTGGTGCATGCGACGTTTACACAACTGACGCATCCGGCCTGGCCGCGACACGTGCATCGTTCGAAAACCCGAATGACCACGTTCTTTTGCCAGAAATCATCTCCAAAGAGCCGCTTGGCCCGCTTGTCCGCCACGGCGACAATGACTGGGGTGATGTGGTGCGCTGGACATTGAACGCGCTGATCACAGCTGAAGAACTGGGTGTTACATCTGCGAATGTTGCTGATCTGGCTGCTGCACCAACCGACAACCCCGAAGTAAACCGCCTGCTGGGCACCGAAGGTGAGCTGGGCGCGATGCTGGGTCTGGAAGCAGACTGGGCGAAGAACGCGATTGCTGCCGGTGGCAACTATGGCGAACTGTTCGAAAAGAACATCGGTGAGAACACCCCCATTGGTCTGGCGCGCGGTCTGAACGCGCAGTGGACCGAAGGTGGTCTGATCTACTCTCCACCTTTCCGCTAAGGAAAACCTGAACAACCAAAGGGCGCGGTACACACCGCGCCCTTTGACAAAGACGACCAGAAAATCGGTGCATAGAGCTGCGCAAAGTGGCCAATAAAAATGACACCGACCGCTAACGGGGAAAAATTTATGACGTCGATTACAGACCCGCAACAGGGGTCATTTCGCCTGTCGATGCTCATCAACGACACGCGCTATCGCTCCTACACGTTTCAAGCGATTGCCTTTGTTGTTCTTGCTTTATGCATCGGATTTGTTGTCAACAACTTGTTCACAAACCTGGCTGCACAAGGGCTAGACATTAGTTTTGATTTTCTTGGCGTGCCTGCGGGTTACGACATCAATCAACGACTGATCGAGTACACCAGCCAATCAACAAACCTGCGCGCGACGATGGTCGGCATTCTGAACACGCTGCTTGTGGCGGTGCTTGCTTGTGCCACTGCAACGGTTTTTGGTGTTCTTGCCGGTGTGCTGCGCTTGTCGAATAACTGGCTTGTCAGCAAGTTGATGGCTTTTTATGTCGAGATTTTCCGGAATATTCCGGTCTTGATCTGGATCCTGATCATCTATGGGATCATGACAATCTCACTACCTGGCGCGCGACCGTATCTTGGCGAAAACCCCGATAGGGAAATGCTGTTTGGGATGTTCGCCTTTACCAATCGCGGCGTGAACGCGCCTGCCCCCGTTTTTGATCCGCTGGGCTGGGTCGTGCTTGCAATCTTTGTTTTGTCGGTTGTCGGGATGTTCCTGTATCGGCGCTATGCCAAGCAATTGCTGTATAAGACTGGTCGTCTGTTACCAATGGGCTGGCCTTCGGTCCTGATTGTGTTTGTTCCGGCTATTTTGGCGTTCTTTGTTCTGGGGCAGCCGATTACGTTGGATATCCCCGACACGATGGCGAACCGTTTCAATATCAAAGGTGGCTTTCAGATTGGTGCCCCGTTGATCGCGATCTGGTTTGCCCTGTCGATCTATACCGGTGCTTTCATCGCAGAGAACGTGCGCGCCGGTATTCAGGCCGTATCAAAGGGCCAAACCGAGGCCGCGGCCGCGCTGGGCATTCGTCCCGGTCGGATCATGAGCCTAGTTGTTCTGCCACAGGCCCTGCGGGTCATTATTCCGCCACTGATCTCGAACTATCTGAACATCACCAAAAACTCATCACTCGCGATCTTGGTGGGCTATGCGGATGTGACGGCTACACTTGGCGGGATCACCTTGAACCAGACGGGCCGGGCGATTGAATGCGTCCTTCTGTTGATGCTGTTCTATCTTGTGATTTCGCTTCTGATCTCTGGTCTGATCAACATCTACAACAATGCAATCAAGTTGAAGGAGCGTTAAGCGATGTCTGATACGCATAATCGCTCTGTCGCTTTTGTCCGCACGACCGAAGCGCCATCCTTACCACCGCCATCTAATGCGGCGGGTCCATTCAAGTGGCTGAAGGACAATCTGTTCGCGACACCAGCCAACAGTTTACTGACCATTATCGCAATACTGGTGATTTATGCTGTCGTCACCGGCACGTTTCCCTGGATGTTCAACGGGGTTTGGAATTCATCCAGTCTTGCCGGTTGCCGCGAAGTGCTGGACGGCACCACCGGTGCCTGCTTTGCGGTATTGGTTGAACGGTGGAACCAATTGCTATTTGGTTTCCAGTACCCGACAGAACTTTACTGGCGGCCGGGACTGGCATTTGTGCTGTTGTTTGTTGCCGCAGCACCTGTTCTGTTCTTCGATCTACCGCGCAAATTGCTGATCTTTACAGCCGTCTATCCGTTTCTAGCCTTTTGGCTGATCTGGGGTGGTTCGATCACCGCACCTTTGCTTGCCATGGCCGGTGTCGCTGCGGGTTACTTTTTCTATCAGCGGTTTGTGGCGAGCAGCTTTGCGCTGGGCTTCTTCGGAGCCATCGTCGTTGCGTTGTTGGTGTGGAAAATCGGCGGCGCCATCCTGCCTGGCAGTGAGATCGCAGAAGGCGCAATGCGTTCGGTTCCAAGCCGAGATTTGGGTGGTTTCTTGCTGAATATGATGTTCGGCGTGACCTGCGTTTCGCTGTCTTTGCCGCTTGGGATTGCTTTGGCGCTGGGCCGCCAGTCAAGCATGCCATTGATCAAATTCATCTGCGTCATCTTCATCGAGTTCATCCGCGGCGTGCCACTGATTACGCTCTTGTTCGTCGCAAACGTGATGTTGGGTTATTTCTTTCCACCCGGGTCCGGCGTTGATTTGTTCCTGCGCGTCGTGATCATGATCACGATGTTCTCGGCGGCCTATATCGCCGAAGTGATCCGGGGCGGCTTGGCTGCATTGCCCAAGGGACAATACGAGGCGGCTGACAGCCTTGGATTGGACTACGCGCAAGCGATGCGTCTGATCATTCTGCCGCAAGCGCTCAAGATCTCGATCCCGGGTATCGTGAACGTGGCGGTGGGGCTGTTCAAGGACACCACGCTGGTGTCGGTCATTTCGATGTTCGATCTGATCGGTATGATCCGTGGCCCAATTCTGGCATCAACCGAATGGAGCGGCGTTTATTGGGAATTGTTCGGCTTCGCCGCAGTCCTGTTCTTTGTCGTCTGCTACGGCATCTCACAATATTCACAATGGTTGGAGCGCAGGCTCGCAACCGACCACCGATAGGAGGCTGATATCATGGCCGAAGCAACACTGACAAAAGCCTCTGACGCACCGATGATGCAAGTTTCGGACGAGTTGGCGATTACCATTGAGAATATGAACAAATGGTATGGGTCCTTTCATGTTCTGCGGGATATTGACCTGAGCGTTTATCGCGGCGAACGGATCGTGATTTGTGGCCCTTCGGGGTCCGGCAAATCGACATTGATCCGCTGCATCAACGCGTTGGAAGAACACCAGCAGGGCAAGATTACTGTGGACGGCACCGTCCTGTCGTCGGACCTGAAGAATATCGACAAGATCCGGTCGGAGGTTGGTATGTGCTTTCAGCATTTCAACCTGTTCCCGCATCTGACGATCCTTGAGAACTGCACGCTAGCCCCGATCTGGGTTCGCAAGACCCCCAAGAAGGAAGCCGAAGAGACGGCGATGCATTTCCTTGAAAAGGTGAAAATCCCAGAACAGGCCGATAAGTATCCCGGCCAGTTGTCGGGTGGTCAGCAGCAGCGTGTGGCGATTGCACGGTCGCTGTGCATGCGTCCACGCATCATGCTGTTTGACGAACCCACATCCGCCCTTGATCCGGAGATGATCAAGGAGGTGCTGGATACGATGATCGAACTGGCCGAGGAAGGCATGACCATGCTCTGCGTGACCCACGAGATGGGCTTTGCCCGGCAGGTTGCGAACCGAGTCATCTTTATGGATCAGGGTCAGATTGTGGAACAGAATGAACCGGAAGAGTTCTTTAACAACCCACAGTCAGACCGGACGCAATTATTCCTGAGCCAGATTTTGGGACACTGATTTTGCGTTGGCCCCGGATGCATCCGGGGCCAAACAATTCTTGGCACAAGAATAGTGTTCAAATCCTCTATGAGGATTTGCTTTCCGGCTTTCTGTGAAAGTCTGGCTTCGCGACCAGGTCACGCGGTATGACAAAGTCGATCACCTGTCCTCTATGCGGTGTGATCGCGGCCCAGAGAGCCTCATCAAAATCAATGATAGTGGTGGCACAGGTCGGGTAATCGCTGAACCGGTGATGATCGGGTGCGCTTGAAACCAGCATATTTGCCAGCATCCCGATCCCCGGATTATGCCCGACGACCCCGATGGTTCGGGCCTCTTGCCGGTGGAGTTGATCGAGGATCGAGTCAGGTGCCGCATGATACAGCATTTGCGACAGCCGCAGCGTGGGCCGTGGCGATAGCTGCGGCAGGATAAGGTCGGCTGTTTCGCGCGTCCGGGCCGCGTCAGAAGAAAGCACAAGATCTGGGACATAGCCTTTGCTGGCCATCCATGCCCCAACCGCTTTGGCGGAGGTCTGTCCCCGTTGGTTCAGCACCCGGGCGTGATCGTCAGCAAAAGGATCGCTCCAACTGGATTTTGCGTGCCGGATCAGGATCAGGCGCAGGGTCATAAGAAGGCCTCCATGTGAAATGCCGCCTGGGCGGGCAGCCGTTTGCCTTGACCGACCGGGCAGGCACGGCGTGCGGCGCATCCCTTTGTCATGCAATCCTGTCCCGCCGCGTTACGCAAGTGGGATTTGCAGGCGTCTACATCATATCCTTGTGCGAATGCGTCCACCGGGCAGGCGGCCTTGCATGGTTGATCCGCACAGATATCGCATGGCCGCTGACTGGGTGTTGCGTTCATTTCCCATGGTAGCAGCAACGCCCCCCGGTAGGATGCGAAGAGCCCAGCCTGATCATGGACCAGAAACCCGATGGGTGATGCCCAGGACCGCCCGGTGCGCAGCGCCCATGTGTAGAACGGTTGATAGGGTGGCCCATCGGATGGGTAGAGCGCGATGCCTCCGCGCTGCCGCGCAATCGGATCGAGCACCGATTTTGACCATCGGTCCAGCGGGTCGGGCTGCCCGTCCTGATAGATTGGGCTTTGTGTGAATTTGTTCCAGAAACCTGGTTCATCAGGCCCGACCAGCAACAGCGTGCGCATATCGCGGGGCAATCCTTCCTCAGGTGTTGCCGCGAAACAGCCCATATCGCGCAAGCCGGTGGCGGCCAGCTCATCGCATAGCGCTTGCGACTGGGACTTGGTCACGCCCTAACCGCGTGACCACCGGCGGGGAATGCGCGGGTCGGGGCTGTCTGAGGTGAAGGTCACTGTGTTGCCATCACAAATATAGCTGCCGCTGCCGCCGCCAAACATGCCGGTGTCGGAGGTGAAGGGGATTGTCATGGCTTGGCCCAGAACATTCGCCGACCCAACCAGATCATAGCTGGCCGTCGTGACCGACCAGTTGCCGCCTTCCCCCATAAAGGGGCCCCCGCTGGTGCCGCGCACACTGACATCCATTGCGGGCACGTCGGGCACAACGACATTCAGGATCAGATCATTGATCACCATATTGATCATGCTATCGGGCGTGATCGTCATGGTGACATTACCCCCAACCGGCGTTGCGCTGCCGTTCATTTGCCCGCCCATGATCTGGGCCAGATCATTCAGGTCAGCCTGCCATGTGCCAATCAGGCAATCGTCCACGGCAAAGGCGGTGCTGGCCGACATAATGGCGGCGAAAGAGAGGGGGAGAATGCGCATCTTGATATCCTTCAGGTCAATAATGCCCGAACGATAGCACGACAAAACGTAGTTGCTAGCGTACTCTTATCGTGGTTCGCGGATCAGCGACCCTGCGCCGTGATCGGTGAAGAGTTCTAGCAGACAGGCATTGGGTGCCCGACCGTCGAGGATCACCACTGCCCTCACGCCTTGTTCCATGGCCGCTAGTGCGGTTTCTGTCTTGGGGATCATGCCGCCTGCGATGGTCCCGTCCTTGATCAGCTCGGGGATTTGAGTAGGTGGAATTTCAGTCAGGACTTCCCCATTCTTGTCCTTGACCCCAGCCACATCCGTCAACAACAGCAGCCGATCGGCCTGCAACGCGCTGGCGATGGCCCCCGCAGCCGTGTCACCATTGATGTTATATGTTTCCCCATTCCGCCCCATGCCTAGCGGCGCGATCACCGGTATTGCACGGGCATTATGCAAGTCGCGCAGAATGGACGGGTCCACATCGACGGGTGTTCCCACGAAACCAAGCGCTGCATCCGTCTGGTCGCAGACCATCAGATTGGCGTCTTTACCTGAGAGGCCCACCGCCTTGCCCCCTTCGGCGCTGATCGCCTGCACCAGCCGGTTATTCACCTTGCCCGACAGGACCATTTCAACCACATCCATGGTCGCCTGATCGGTCACCCGCTTACCGTTCACAAATTCGGATTTGATGTCGAGCCGCGCCAGCATGTCGTTGATCATCGGCCCACCGCCATGCACCACAACCGGGTTCAGCCCGACCTGCTGCATCAGCACCACGTCGCGGGCAAAGCTGGCCATGGCATCATCGCTGCCCATCGCATGCCCGCCCAGTTTGATCACGACTGTCGCCCCAGCATAGCGCTGCATATAGGGCAGGGCCTGTGACAGGGTGGCGGCAGTGGCGATCCAGTCGCGGTTCATGTCATTGGTCCTTGTCTTCATGCGATGTCTGCGATGATCGCCCGCAATGTTTTGATCCCGTCGCCCTTCTCAGAAGATGACAGGATCAGTTCGGGAAAAGCGGCAGGGTGTTTGGCGAGCGCTGCCCGCGTTTTGGCCAGGCTATCATCCAGCGCCTTGCCTTTGAGTTTGTCGATCTTGGTCATGACCACCTGAAATGTCACGGCGGCGCTATCGAGCAGGGACATGATTTCTTCGTCCACTGCTTTGGCCCCGTGCCGTGCGTCGATCAGCACAAAGACCCGGCGTAGCGTTTGCCGCCCTTGCAGATATTGTTTCAGCAGCCGCTGCCATTTTTCAACGACCGCCACCGGCGCATTGGCGTAGCCATAGCCGGGCAGGTCAACGACATAGATATCGCCAGCGGTAAAAAAGTTGATTTCCTGCGTCCGTCCGGGTGTGTTTGATGCCCGTGCCAACCCCTTGCGCCCGGTCAGGGCGTTGATCAGGGATGATTTGCCCACGTTTGACCGCCCGGCAAAGCAGATTTCGACCCGGTCGGCAGGGGGCAGCCCGTCCATGGCGACGACACCTTTTAGGAATTCGGTTTCGCCTGCGAATAGCAACCGGCCCTTTTCGAGGGTGGCATCATCGGGCGTTTCCGCCTCGGGAAAGCGCATTTCCATCTTAGCCCACCTTGACCTTGTCGTTCAGCCCGATCTTGCCACCTTGCAAGACCGTCGCATAGACGCCGAAATTCTGGTGCCCCCAGCCGTCGCGCAGCACGCCAAGCGTGTCGGTGTCCCGCAGCCCGGTTTTGGGGCTGGCTTTTGTATGCGCGCAGCGCACGATTGGGTCATGGACATGCAATACGGCCTCGCCGATCTGCACCTCCTTGCCGAGCCATTCGTTTTCTTCCCATGGCGCCGCCCCATCCAGCCAGATGTTGCCCCGCCAGCGTTCGACTTCCAATGGCCGCCCAAGACGGCCCTGTACCGCCTTGTGGCTGGCATGAGTCATGATCGAGATGGACGGGTAGGGGCTGTCGGTCATGCCCCTGTCGGGTGCCGCGACAACGCCGCTGGGCTGAAAGCTGCCATCGGCGGTCAGTGGGCTGACCCAAGCCAGAAACCGCGACACGTCATGGGGTTCATCGGGATTGAACTGCAATGTGCCCAGATCCTGATGGGTCAGTGTCAGCATTTGGGTGGCTTCATCCAGCTTCGCCCAGATACCAGCCACCCTCGGGGTCGTGACCCCGATCACGAAGTTCCGGCAAGATACCCATTCTGGGTTGTCTGCATCGAACTTTGTCTTTTGATGCGTGACCGCCCAATGCCTGTCCCATGGCATTGTCTTGCCTTCTGCCAGCGTCACGTTTTCCAGCGCTTCGCGCCCATGGCTTTTGATCGGGTGCCGCCACAACGCGGCGACGCTGATCATCTATTTGCCCTCGGTCTTGTCCAGATCCACGGGTTTTTTCCGCTTGATGCTGGTTTTGATATTGCCGAACACATCGGGCTTTGCCCCATGGCTGCGCATGATGGCGTATTGCTGTGTGAAGGTGATCACGTTGTTTGCAATCCAGTACAGCACCAGGCCAGAGGCGAAAGAGCCCAGCATGAACATGAACACCCAAGGCATCCACGCAAAGATCATCTGCTGGGTCGGGTCTGTCGGGGCTGGGTTCAGTTTTTGTTGCAGCCACATCGACACACCCAACAGGATGGGCAGGATACCGATGCCGATCAGCGCCAAAAGCGTGCCGGGTTCGGGTGCCGCAAATGGCAGCAACCCAAAGAGGTTCAGGATGGAGGACGGGTCAGGCGCGCTAAGGTCCTTGATCCAGCCGATCCACGGCGCGTGGCGCAATTCGATGGTGACAAAGATCACCTTGTAAAGCGAAAAGAAGATCGGGATTTGCAGAAGGATCGGCAAACAACCCGCGGCCGGATTTACCTTGTTATCCTTGTAAAGCTTCATCATTCCTTGCTGCATCGCCTGCCGGTCATCGCCCGCCTTTTCCTTGAGCGCTTCCATTTCCGGCTGCAATTCCTTCATCCGCGCCATGGAGACGTAGGATTTGTAGGCCAGTGGCAGCACGATGATTTTCAGGATCACGGTCAGGGCCAGGATCGACCAGCCCATATTGCCGATATAGATGTTGAGCGTGTGCAACAGCCAGAAGATCGGCTTGGTCAGGAAAAAGAACCAGCCCCAATCGATACTATCAAGGAACCCGGCGACGCCTTCGTCACGTTCGTAATGGCGGATCGCCTCCCACTCCTTGGCCCCGGCAAAGAAACGGGTTGTCACGGTTGCTGTGGCCCCGGCTGCGATGGTTTCGGGCGGCATCACCGCCTCGGCCTGATAAAGGTTGCGGCTGTCGAAATATTTGGAGGTCGAGCGAAACGGGCTGGCCTGATCAGGGATCAGTGTGGTCATCCAATAATGGTCGGTATAACCGATCCAGCCGGATGTGCCGACATCGATCCGTTCCGCTTGGGTCCGTTCGCGGGGGTCCACCTCGTAATCGACGATGTCATCATAGTCGGTTTCCTGCAATTCCCCATCGCTCATCCGCACGAGGCCCTCATGCAGGATGAAGAAGTTTTTCAGATCTGTCGGTTCCCCATGCCGCCGGATCAGGCCGTATGGCCGCGCCTCGACCGCCGCGTCGCTGGCGTTTTCGACGCTTTGCGCGACGCTGAACATGAAATCATTGTCAACAGAGACTTCAGTGCGGAAAATCTGGCCTGCGCCATTGTCCCAGACCAGCGTCACAGGGCTGTCTGTGGTTAATGTTTCGCCGCTTTCGATGGACCAGAGCGTATCGGGGCCGGGGACGGCGGCGGCATCGATGCCGTCGGTTGCGGTCCAACCGAACGAGGTGAAATAAGCACCGGGTTCACCAACCGGCCGCAAGAGCCGCACGGTTTCGGCCCCTTCATCCAGCGTTTCGCGGTAGTTGGTCAGCGACAGATCATCGATCCGCCCGCCTAGAAGCGACAATGAACCGCGCAGCACATCGGTTTCGATGGCGATCCGCGGTGCCTCTGACACCGGCTCTACCGCCTCTGTCGGGGTTGTTGCGTCTGTGGTCACCGGATCAGCGGCAGGCAATGTGCCTTGCTCGGCTGCTTGCGTGGTTTGGGTCGCCGGATCGACGGGCACCTCTTCTGGTGGGAACAGCATCGTCCATGTCATGATGACAGCAAAGCTGAGCACTGTCGCCAGGATCAGGTTCTTGTTCTGGTCGTCCATGTAAAACCGCCCATTTCCACACAAAAAAGTTAGAGGCCGTTCAACCTGTCAGGGGGCAAAAGGTCAAGCGGTTTTGCCTTATATAACGCCAATTGGAGCGGTTGCGACCCAATGGTTGATCAATTCTGGTCCGGATCACCCGCATCGGTGCTGAGCCCTGTGAAATCAAAGAGTTTCGGGTCCAGCAAATGCGATGGCCTTGCGTTCATCAAGGCGCGGAACATGACCTGCCTGCGCCCGGGGCTGTTCTTTTCCCAGCCATCAAGGATTTGTTTGACTTGCTGGCGCTGCAACCCGTCCTGCGACCCGCATAAGTCGCAGGGAATGATTGGATAGTTCATCGCGGCGGCGAATTTCTCGCAATCGGCCTCTGCCACATGGGCAAGCGGTCGGTAGAGGAATAAATCGCCTTCCTCATTGACCAGCTTGGGCGGCATCGTCGCCAGTCGCCCGCCATGGAACAGGTTCATGAAAAACGTTTCCAGAATATCATCCCGGTGATGGCCCAGTACAACGGCGGTGCATCCTTCCTCACGGGCGATCCGGTAGAGATTGCCACGGCGCAGCCGCGAGCATAGCGCGCAGAAGGTCCGGCCTTCGGGCACCTTGTCCATGACAATGGAATAAGTGTCCTGATATTCGATCCGGTGCGGCACGCCCATTCGTTCCAGAAATTCAGGCAGGACGGTCGCCGGGAACCCTGGTTGCCCCTGATCCAGATTGCAGGCGACAAGTTCAACCGGCAGCAGCCCCCGCCATTTGAGTTCATAGAGCACAGCCAGCAGCGTGTAGCTGTCCTTGCCTCCTGACAGGCAGACCAGCCATTTGCCCCCGGGGGCGATCATTCCATATTGGTCAATCGCCTCGCGGGCGTTGCGCACGATGCGTTTACGCAGCTTCTTGAATTCGGTGCTAGAAGGTGCGCCGTGGAAGAGCGGGTGGATTTCGGTTTCGTCAAGCATGCCCCATGCCCTAACGTGCCACGCCGGATGCGCCAAGAGGTAAGTGATGCAGAGTTTTGAATGCCCCTATCATGCCGGTAACCCCTATCCCGTTCCGGGTACGGATGTTGCCAAGGTCACGTTCGATGGCAGCCTTGTGCTGTTTCGTCCCCGCGAAGGGATCATCGCAAGCGATGGCACCAACCCCCGCAAAGGCGAGGATCTGTATCTAACCGGGGCAGCACTCACGGCGACTTGGACTGATCCCAGTGGTGCATCCCACGAAGTTTGCGCCCCGCCCGGGTTTCTGACCGACCTGACCAGCGTGCCGCCTGTCTTTCGTCTGCTGATCAGTCGTGCTGGCCCGTGGCTGGAGGCGGCGGTGTTGCACGACTATCTTTATGTCGCCTGGCAAAGCGTGCCGCACCGTGCCGCCCTGCGTGCCGATCGCCTGTTTGCGGATCGCGTCATGTTTGCCGCGATGCAGGTGAAGGGGGTGAGCCGGTGGCGCCGCTGGGTCATTTATGCTGCTGTCAGATTAGGCGGTGCGCGCAGTTATCGGATGAAAAGTGCGTTTCGCTTTGGCGATGCCACTGATCCCCGCCTGATCCATTTGGCGGCCGTCCCTGATCTGGTCACGGTGGATGATCGTATTACCTGAGGTCCAGTATAAAGGATCTTGCGATGCGTCATCTTGCCATTCTTGCTTTTGTCATTCTGGCCGCCTGTACCGGCAAACCGTCTTTTGACGATCCGTCATTGAGTGATCGCAAGCTGAACCTTGAAGAATTCTTTGATGGTGAACTGGTGGCTTACGGCCAGTTTCAGGATGTGCTGGGCACTGTGCGCCGCAGTTTCGTTGTGACCATTGACGGGGACTGGAATGGGGACCGGCTGCGGCTGGTCGAGGATTTTGTGTATGAAGACGGATCAACCGAGCAGCGGATATGGACCCTGACAAAAACCGGACCGGATAGCTGGACGGGAACGGCGCCGGGCGTCATTGGGGCTGCGACGGGGATTGAGCAGGACAACAGGTTCAACTGGAAGTACGAGATTGATTTGCCTGTTCCAGCGGCGGATGGAACGAATGAAACCCTGCGTGTGACCTTCGATGACTGGATGTGGCTGCTCTCCGAGGATCGGTTGCTCAATCTGGCTTATGTCAAACGCTATGGGCTCGACATTGGCGTTGTGACGATATCATTTGAGAAGCGGTGAAACAGAATTTTGGCCAAAATTCTGGCGTCGGGAAGATTTTTCGTTACGAAAAATCTTCAGTCCGGCACGTTATCGATACCCGAACCGCCCCAGGGATGGCAGCGCAGGATGCGGCGGGCCGTCAGGTAACCCCCTTTGAGCCCGCCATGTTTTTCTAATGCTTCAAGGGCATAGGCTGAGCAGGTTGGCTGGAACCTGCAGCCGTGTCCAACCCATGGCGAAAATACCAGCCGGTAGGCGCGGACGGGCAGGGCGAGCATATGTGCCAGTGGTGTCATCCATGCACCTTTTGCAACGCGCGCGTCAGATCGTTGATGAGAGTTGTAAAGGGCAATGTCGCGGTGACGTCCTTGCGCCCGACCAGAACATAGTCCCATCCGTCGCGGCCTGATTGCGGCAGCACGATCCGGGCGACCTCGCGCAGTCGTCTTTTAGCGCGGTTGCGCGCCACAGCATTTCCGACTTTTTTGGAGCATGTGAACCCGACGCGAATGCCCGCCACCTCACCTGTCGCACGTTTGCGCGCTTGCAAATGGATGCCGGGCGTTCCTTGTCGCTGCGCATTGGACGCACGGATGAAATCGCCCCGTTTGGTAAGAACCTGTAGACAAACGGAAACCGCCGGAGTGCCATCATCTGGCCCAGCCGGCGGTTTCAAATCGGTCAAGACGTGACTGGCGCTTACGCGCTCAGCTTCGCGCGGCCTTTGGCACGGCGATTGTTCAGGATCTTGCGCCCGGCCTTTGTAGCCATGCGTGCGCGGAACCCGTGGCGGTTCTTGCGAACCCGGTTAGATGGTTGGAACGTGCGCTTCATCGCGTGCTCTCCGGTTCTGGTGGCCAAATCCGGCGAGGGATTCGAGGCCGATCAACAATTCAGACCTGCCGTTTAGAGGGGCGCCCCACACATGTCAACGCGCATCGCGGGGTCAAATTGCAACATTTGGGGCAATTCGCCCCGACCAAATGTTACAGCTTTCGTGATCAGCCCCCCGAAAACTGAAACATCAGGGTGGGTTTGCATCAATGCGCCGTGAGGTGGGTATCGCGAAACGGCGGTTCCGTCCATCTAACATGCAACATCAGACACGCACTCATTTGCCTACAGGACCCGAAAGATGACAGATATGACCGACGCCCCCGCCAACCCCATACTCAAGAAGCTGCCGCTGATCACAATCATCATTGTGGCCGTGCTGGGTGCCTATTTCTTGCGTGATTACCTGACCTTTGAGGTGTTGGCCGAAAATCGGGAAGCTTTGCTGGGCTTCCGTGATGCCAATTATCTGTTGACCGTTCTGGTCTTCATCGCCGCCTATGTCGTGATCGTCGCATTCTCGCTGCCCGGGGCCACAATCGCTACGCTCACGGGTGGTTTCCTGTTCGCCACCTTCCCCGGTGCGCTGTTTAACGTGACTGCCGCAACGCTGGGGGCGACAGCGATCTTTCTGGCTGCCCGCTGGGGTTTTGGTGAAAACCTGGGCAGGAAGCTGGAAGGCTCCGACGGGGCTGTCAAAAAGATCAAGGATGGCATTGATGAAAACCAATGGTCGATGCTGTTTCTGATCCGTCTGGTGCCTGCTGTTCCCTTCTTCCTGGCCAACCTGATCCCATCCTTCCTTGAGGTGCCGCTGCATCGCTTTGTGATCTCGACATTCTTTGGCATCATCCCCGGCACGGTTGTCTACACCTCTGTCGGTGCTGGCCTTGGTGATGTCTTTGCCCGAGGCGAAACACCAAACCTTGGTATCATCTTTGAACCGCAGATCATCCTGCCCATCATCGGCCTGTGCGTCCTTGCCGCCCTGCCCATCGCAATCAACGCCCTGCGCGGCAAGAAAGGCCTGTAAATCATGAACCGGATCAAAACAGATATCTGCATCATTGGTGGCGGCTCTGGTGGTTTGTCTATCGCGGCGGGTGCCGTCCAGATGGGAGCTAAGGTGGTTTTGCTTGAAGGCCATAAGATGGGCGGCGATTGCCTGAACTATGGCTGTGTCCCCTCTAAGGCGCTGATCGCGTCGGCCAAGCAGGCCTATGCCATGTCGCACGGCGAAAAGCTGGGTGTGGGTGAGGTTGCCCCAAAAGTCGATTACGCCGCCGCCAAGGACCATGTGCATGACGTCATCGCCACCATCGCCCCTGTTGACAGTGTGGAGCGGTTCGAAGGGCTTGGGGTCCAGGTTATTCAGGAATTCGGCACATTCATTTCCAAGACCGAGGTCAAAGCCGGTGATAACATCATTGAGGCCCGCCGGTTCGTTGTCGCTACAGGGTCTGGCCCGTTTGTGCCGCCCATTCCCGGTATTGACGATGTCACCTACTACACCAACGAAAACATCTTTGATCTGCGCGAAAAGCCAGCGCATCTGATCGTCATCGGCGGCGGCCCCATCGGCATGGAAATGGCGCAGGCGCATCGGCGTTTGGGCTGTGAGGTGACCGTGATCGAGGGCATGAAAGCCTTTGGCAAGGACGACCCGGAGATGGCCGAGATCGTGCTGGAAAACCTGCGCGCCGAAGGCATCAATATCGTCGAAGAGGCGCAGGCCGAAAAGATCAGTGGCAAGGATGGTGCTGTCACCGTGCATACCCCCAAAGGGGATTTTACCGGGTCGCATCTGTTGATGGCGGTTGGGCGCAAGGTGAATACCGATAAGCTTGATCTGGATGCGGGCGGCATTGCCCATAACCGGGCCGGGTTGAAGGTCGGCCCTGATTTGCGGTCGGTCACCAACAAAAAGGTTTATGCCGCAGGCGATGTGGCCGGTGGGCTGCAATTCACCCATGTGGCGGGTTATCACGCGGGCGTTCTGATCCGGTCAATGCTGTTCGGCCTGCCGTCCAAGCAGCGGACCGATCACATCCCCTGGGCGACTTACACTGACCCTGAACTGGCACAGGTCGGCCTGACAGAAGCGCAGGCGAAGGAAAAATACGGCCCCCGGCTTGAAGTTGTCCGGTTCGAATTCCACCACAATGACAGGCTCATCGCCGAGCGGAAAACCAAGGGCCTGATTAAGGTCATGGTCGTCAAGGGCAAGCCGGTGGGCGCATCAATCGCGGGCCATATAGCGGGCGAATTGATTGGCATGTGGGCCATGGCCATCGCCAACAAGATGAAAATGTCAGCCATTGCCAATACGGTTTTGCCATATCCGACAGTCAGTGAGGTTAACAAACGGGCGGCTGGTGCCTACTTTAGCCCGAGACTATTTGAAAACCCCACGGTAAAGCGTGTCGTGGGCTTTGTGCAGCGCTGGCTGCCATAACCCTCGCGAGGCAAAATGATCAACTCCCTCTCTGGCCGTTTTCTGATCCTGACAGTGATCTTTGTGATGCTGGCCGAGATTCTCATCTTCGTGCCATCGGTCGCGCGGTTCCGCGAAGACTACCTGTTGGCACGGCTGGAGAGGGCGCAGATCGCCTCACTTGCGCTGGAGGCGGATGATATGATCTCTCCCGCACTGGAAGCGGAACTGCTGACAAATGCAGAGATCTACAACGTGGTTCTGCGCCGTGACGAGATCCGGCAACTGATGCTGTCATCGCCGATCCCGTCGCCCATCACGGCCACTTACGATATGCGCGATCCGTCGGGCATGGCATTGATCATGGATGCAATGCGCACGCTGACCGATACTGAGGAACGGGTGATCAGGGTCATTGGCAACCCGGTGCGCGACGGGGGTCTGCTGATCGAAGTGACGATGGATGAAATGCCGCTGCGGGCAGCGATGTTGGCCTATGGGCGCAACATCCTGATCCTGTCGGCCTTCATTTCGATTGTGACAGCCAGCCTGCTGTTCCTGGCGGTGCGTATCCTGTTGGTCCGCCCAATCCAGGGCGTTGTGGACCATATGCAAAACTACGCCCGGGCTCCGGAAGATGCGCGCCAGATCATCACCCCAACTGCGGGGGTAAAGGAATTGCGTGATGCCGAAACCGCCTTGCAATCAATGCAGACCCAATTGACTGGGGCCTTGAAACAGAAAGAGCGTCTGGCCCAATTGGGCGGCGCCGTCGCTAAGGTGAGCCATGATTTGCGGAATATTCTGACATCGGCCCAGCTCTTTACCGATAGGATCGAAGGGTCAGACGATCCGCTTGTGAAACGGATGGCCCCAAAGCTGGTGAACTCGATCACCCGCGCGGTGAACCTGTGCGAAACGACGCTGGCGTTTGGCCGGGTGGATGAACCTGCCCCCGCATTAACCCGGGTCAATCTGGCAGAGATCGTGGGAGACGTGATCGACAGTGAAAGGCTGGCTAGCGGCGATCACCCGCTATCTTTTGCCGAAGATGTGCCTGCCTCGATGGTGCTGCGCGCCGATGGCGAACAACTGTTTCGAGTGCTGTTTAACTTGGTGCGCAACGCGCGGCAGGCGATTGTCGCAACCGGACGCCCCGGCGAAATTGCGCTCAGCGCGACTGAGGACGACCACTCCTGGCAGATCACCGTAACCGATACCGGACCCGGCTTGCCGCAAAAGGCGCAGGAACACCTGTTCCAGCCTTTTCAAGGCGGTGTACGCAAAGGGGGCAGCGGGCTGGGTCTGGTGATTGCCGCCGATCTGATCCGCGGACATGGTGGACGGCTGGAATTGCACCAGACCGATGAAAACGGCACGACATTCATGATCCAACTACCAAAGGCTGACCTCGCCTTGATGCCTGCAGCGCAATAGACAAAGAATCTGATTTGCCCCTTGCATCACGAGGCCACTGCGTCTAAATCCCCCGATACGCGGATTGGTAGCTCAGCTGGATAGAGTACTTGACTACGAATCAAGGGGTCGGGGGTTCGAATCCTCCCCAGTCCGCCAATTATCACTTGTCGAACGTCAGATGACTTTGACCTTTGCGTCATAAACTGACACAGTTCCCAACCGGACGATCGGGGGCGATTTGGAGGTCAGACGGCGAAACCGCCTGTTTCTGCAAATCTGCCACGTGGCGAACGCCGGAGGGGGCGAGGCAATGCAATTCGACAGGGGTGGTGCGGCCCGCAGGCTGAACCGCACTGTTAATGCTCAATCATTCTATCTGGGTCAATAATGCCTGACGTTTGGGTCAGAATTGAATGACGTGAATTTGTTGTTTCCTGAAGTTTTAGCTGCCAAAAGAGTCAAAGGTTCGTGACGTTCCAAACCACTAGTTCGACGTCATATGACTTTAACCTTTGCGTCAAAACTGACCCTATTCATTCTTACCTCTGCATTCGGCTGTTACGTTTTATCCCGCTCCCAAATCGGAAATCGGGGTTACGCAGCAAGCGCGTTATCGACGGTGGCCGACGATCGCTACGGCATGTGATGTTTCAGGCTGCTCTCGTCGCCAGTCATCATAATCCAGTCCTCAAGACCTTCGCAGATCGTTTGCGCGCCCCGGGAAGGCCACACGAGGTTATCATCATTGCGGTCGCGCGAATGCTCATCGCAATCGCAAATGCCCTCATCAAATCAGAGCAACACTGGACGCCTCTTCCTGAATGAAAGATACAGTTGCTAGTCAGATATGCCTGCCTGACTAACCGTCAAATAGCCGGCGGAACACCAGACAATGCCTGTTGACACTACTGATTGCTTCTGCGACGTTTGCTGCCTCTAAGGCCGGACTGTTTTGGGTTTTGCGAATTGAAAAAGACGTCCTCGTCTCAGTTTTCAGCTGCAAAAGAGTTCGTGGAATTCGGGCTCAAAGAGCATAGTTGTGGTGCGAGGGAGTCGATTTCTGGCCCCGGAAGCTCAATGGAAATAGCGACAGCCGTTACTTCATTTCTTGACAGAACCATAAAGCGATTCCGAGTCAAGAAAATCCTGGACCTAGGCTGTGGAGACTGGAATTGGATGCGCCATGCCGACTTCGTAAGTGCGGCTGGCGAAGATAGTCCAGTTTATACGGGTTGGGACTCCCATGATGTCTTGATCGAATCATTGTCGAATCAGTTTGGTTCGGATCGCATCGGTTTCGCGGTGAAAGACGTCGTTGAATCTGGCTACCCAAAGGTTGATTTGATCATAGCACGAGATGTGCTCTTTCACTTGTCAAATGATCAAGCACGCAAGGTTGTCAAAAAGGCCGCAAAATCTGCAAAATACTTCATATGTACGAGTTTCAACGACTATGAAGGCGCGTTTGAACCCGCCGAATATCTGTCCATCAAAAACTGGAGGTTCGGCTTAATAAACACAAATTCAGCAGAGTTTGGAATTGTCGATAACTTCGTCGAGCAGGTTCTAGAGCCGGGATGCAAAAAGTTCGGTTTTGAGCGACACGTCAACTTGTACCGGTTTTCGTAAACAAGTACTGGAAACCAGTACATCGCTAAGAAAGATAGAGACTTGCAAGAGCCAAGCGCATTTATTCAACCCTCAGATGAAAAGCTAAATATATGGTTCTACTGGGAGAATCTGCGACCGCAAGGCCTTCCCGAGTATCTGAAGTTGTGCATTGAGAGCTTCAGGCATCACTGCAAAGACGCGGTCATACACCTTGTCACGCCTGAAAACCTTTCTGAATACTTGCCCACGATCGAAGTTGACCTTTCGTCAATTCGGATGCGCGACAAGAACAAGACAGCCGTGTCGTTGAAAGCTGACTATCTCAGAGTCAAACTATTATATGAGTACGGTGGATTATGGTCTGATGTAGACTGCATCGCTATGCGGGACTTTTCAGAAGAAATTGCTCAGCTTCTGAAAGAATATGATTTTGTGTGCATGCGCAAAAGGTCGAAAAAGGACAAGTTCATCAGTAACGGGTTCATTGCGTCTCGAAAGGGCGGTGAAGTCATACGGGGCTACCTTGACGAAATGGAGATTCACATAAGCAAAAAGGCCAGCCTTTCCGAGAGCTATGAGTGGAGTGAGATCGGCGGTCGGATGCTCACACGACATGTCAATGCAACATCGAAAAAGAACATTTATGAATACGCTGAGAGCTTGATACATCCATTTGACTTTACCGAAGCGGAAGTTCTTCAAGGCATAGATCCAGCATTCAGCCTTGATAGCCGGTTAAGCGGCGACACAAACTGCGTGATGTTATATCACAGCCTTTTCAACCATGAAACCAAATCTCATACAAAGCGTACTCTACTGCAATCCGAGACGGTCCTAGGGCAAATTTTTCGAAGATCGCTTGAAGGTTCTGGAATACTGGAGCGTTATAATTTGTATCCAAAAACTGTACCTCGCACTCAGCAATATAGCCTTTCGGATATTGGGATCATCTTTACAACGATGGCCCGCCCCGAATGTTGTGAAAACTTTCTTAAATCCATCCGTCAGCATTTCGGAGACCAGCCTTGTATCTACTTCGCACCGCAAGGCGATGAAGAACTTGTTGGCGTTTACCAGCGAATGGCGAAACGATACGATGCAAACGTTATCTACGTAGATGACGACGAAGGGTTGTCCAGCAGTCGAAATATCCTCGTCAAACACGTCAAAGAGAAAGTGATTTTTCTGACCGATGACGATTTTATCGCAACCGATGCTACTAGGCTTGATGTGGCGTTGAGCATGTTCAACAATAATGCTGATATTAAGATACTGGGAGGACGGGTTTACAACTACTACTACAGCAATGACGGAACGCTGAATAAGAAAGAATATACAGGATTCAATCAAAGTTTTCTTACTTGCGGAAAACTTTCTGAAAACCATTCTGTATTAGTTCCGTCAGAGCAGTTGTTTCCAAAGCGTTATTTTGTTGATGAAAGATTTTATTTTCAGACGCAAGATACAGTAAACAACTTTTGCCTAATTGATAAAGACTACGTTTTTGAAGCGGCCGGAATACAATGGGACGATGAAATAAAAATAATGGGAGAGCATGAAGATTTCTATCACAGTGTCCAACTCAGCGAATATCCAATCGGTGTATATTTCACCAACGCTTTGTCAATCGATCATGATAGACGTGTGAATCAACGTTTTAGTAAGCAACGTTCGCGTTTGGAAGGGCAGATTTATTTCATGAATAAGTGGGGCCTTAGGGCACTCACAATTCTTGGCAAGCGATCGGATCGGATTGTACGCGATGGCGAATTTGTGCGCGGCCAACACCCATCGTGGTTTCAAAAGCTAAAGTAAGGACTCGTAAATGACTATTGTTGCAGAGAATATCTTGCACCGAATGAGTTCTCAGAACCACTGGCCAGGACTTGTTGCCAATGATGTTCTTTGGTGCAAAGAATATGATGCCATGTTCGCCGCTTGTTCAAAAAACGCCTGTTCGAAGATAAAGCATCTGTTGGCCAACTTGCGTGCGCATAGGCTTGGGGGAACATCTTACTCTGGCTCTCCTCACAACCGCAAGGAAACCGGCCTTCTAGGTATTAAGGATGTTTCCATTGATGAAGCTGCAGGCGTCTTGTTTGGGGACGGCACGTTTCGGTTCGCATTTGTTAGAAATCCATTTGGTCGAGTCATTTCGTGTTACAAGAATAGAATCGATTCACTAGGAACTGAAAAATATGATTTTATTCAATCTTCAACAACCGAGTTTTTGAAAAATCGGTCCCGAATATTGGCCTGGAAAACGGGGTTTGCTGAAGTTGATGTGAATCCAAATGATCATATATCCTTTAATGATTTTGTTGGATATATCTGCGATCAAGATCCTTTTCAGATGGACCGCCATTGGTATCATCAGAATAGATCGATACATCATGATTTCATCGACTTTGACTTTATCGGCAGAGTGGAAGATTTCGATGCCGATATGGAGCATGTTTTTCAGGAGATCGGCGCGGAAGATTTTGAGTGGTCTCGGACAAAACTAAATTCATCAGGCAAGATCACAAACTACGCCGACTTTTTTAATCCAGAATTGGAAGAAAAGTTTGTATCTGTTTTTGCTGAAGACTTTGAAACATTTGGATACGAAAACCAAATCAAACGCCCAGGATCTCGGAAGCGAAGAAAAAAGACGCAAACCGAAGACCGTTCGATGGATATTTCGAAGTATCCAAATACTAACCTCGAAGTGATTATTCGATCATGGGGCGATACTCCCCTCCTACGCGATACTGTCAATATTATTCGAGCTCGATTTGGTGAAGAGACTTCTGTTCGTATTGTCTGCGCGCTCGACGGTGATCGCTACATTAGTGACTTCGCTCGGATATCAGAATGCCGACTTGAGTTCGTTGGAGACGATGCGAATACTGGCGCGCTCAACGCAAGGGCGCTGGAGAACACTACGTCGGACTACCTTTTAACTGTTGATGAAGGCGTCGTGCCGACGTCGTCTTTGCAAATAAAGAATGCCAAACAGCTGATTCAGTCTAACGACGAAATCGCGATCGTAGGTGGGCGCATATTACCGAAGGACGTAGGCAATGCGAATGCGTATTGGGAAAATGCCAGCCTTTCGCTTCGCGGTTCTGATAAGAACTCTCTTATCCTGTCACCTATCGAGTACTTCCTTGAGGGGCGTTATTCATGGAAGGCAGGCACATACAGAGAGTGCGATACCCTGTCCACATTCACTTTTTGCGATGTTGGCCGTCTGAGGCAGGAACAAGTGGTATGGGATGAAGGTTTGGATGGTATGCAGTCCTATTTCGACTTTTACCTGCAAATGAGCGGCAAGCCCAAAATGCGAGCGGTGCATTTCGATCAGATGACCTCTCACAGGCTCAAGAACGACATTTCGCTCGAAGACGAACTTCCCAAACTGAAAACGCTAAATGTATTCATGAAGAAATGGGGATTGGACCATTTGATGTTTTTCGGCAGGTGTCATTTGCTGTACGACGAAGTCACTGATGTCGCGACTGTTTTTCCTTTTAGTTTTCGAGACTCACTCGGTAATCCGACGAGAAAGGAGGATCTAAGTTTTTTTTATGCAGACCGAATTCCGGGTACGCAGCAGCGCCAAATCTCAAGTAGCCCAAAACCGACTAGTGTTCGCCAACAAGTGGAACCTAAACCGCCTGAGCATAGATTACCGCCAAGGCGCGCGGCAATGTATCCACTTTACTTGATGTTTGTGGGGCCGTTTCTGAACAAGAGAAACGCTCAACGGCTCTATGACGATCCTTTTGACCTATTTGGCCGCGCAAAGCATCCTGCGATTAAGTTTGGTCAATCCTTTTTTGGATTCCCTAAGCGCTGATTGGTTTGTTTCGCGCTTTCTGACTTTCCGTGCCCGTCCATGAGTCGCTTTGAACTCCCCTTGTGCTTGGCAGCAAGACTTGCCACCGGAACCGCCGGTCATGGTGAAGCGGAGTTTGCTCAACCTTGAATAAGCAGACGAATGCGGAGGGACCGTTTCGCCGATGCCCAATTATTGGGAGATCAAGGAACAAGAAACGGGGATGCCTGCGGCTGAGATTTGCCGCAAACATGGCCTCAGCATGGCGCGTTCTACAAGTACAGCTCGAAGTATATCGGCACGTAGGTATCCGACGCAGCCAATATGGGATCGTTGGAAGTCTGGTCTCGGGTCAGTGCCCATGCCCGTTTTACAGTCGGTTACAGGGATTGTCGCATGCCAGAATAGAACGTGTTCGACTACAAATCTGAATCGAAAGAGCGCACTTATGTCAAACGCGGGCACATTTAGCTTAGGCAGGCTTGTGCCGTATTTCATGAATCAGGCGTGTTTCCAACAACTGTCCATGCTTGTAAAGAATTGGGTAGGCTACTGCGCAGATATGGTTGTTGAACTCTCGCAGCGCACGCAGCAGCTCTAGGTGGGCATTGCTTGACGCGATGCTCTCTACCAATCCGTTTTGCAATCGCTTCAGATGCCGTTTGCGGCTTTTGCGTTCGAGGCGCTTGATTTCTGACTTATCGAGACTCAATAGGCGCGCGCTTTCCAGATCGTCTGAGATTAGGATATTGCTTGCAAGGTGCAGGTTATGGGCTGGCGTGCCCCCAGAACGAGCGAGAGGCCGGCCTCAAACGGTATTGATCCGACCTGCACCAGTGTCACGCACATTAGGATTGCTCCAGTGCTTCGGCCCCGTTGCCTCGCGCAAGGGAGCCCGATTGCCGGTAGCCGCCAATGGGTGTCTTCGCAGCCCTCTGAAAATCCGTTTACAGAGACGGTGCCGCAGGACAAAGACCGTGCCATGTTCAAAGCACGGTCGATGTATTGGGTAAACACTCGCATGGAGCCCATATTCTGTGTCACTTGCAACGGCCAACGTGTCTTTAACATTTTGCATTGGCATGAAAGGCGTTCGGTCGAGCTTCTTGCGCGCACCGAATAGTATGTTCTCGTTGACGAAGAAACAGAGGCTACACATCGTTCGCATTTCGGTGATGCCCACATGCGCGGCGAGCGGGTCGCGCATGTGCTGGCTCAGGGTTTCGTTATAGGGCTTCAGGCGGTCCCAAAAAGTTGCCACAGGATAGCGACGGCAAGTACGAACATAGAAAGGGTCGTTAGCCCGGCGCCAATCGCGCGGCCTTTGCTATCCGCCGATGCTCTTAGGCCAAAGTAATGGACGACTCGCGCCAGGATAAGTACGCCACCGCAGGCTGCCACCAGCCAAGGTGATGTCCCCGCGACTTCCGCACCGGCGAGGGCCAGCAGCGCGAGAGGGACATATTCGATGAAATTGCCATGCGCTCGGATCAGACGCAGCAGTGCGTCATCGTCACCATGCAGCAGCAGGATGCCGGTTTTTGCCCTGCGGACACCAACCGAGATCGCCATCGGGATGCTGAGCAGGACGAAAATCGCTGTAACGACTAGCGCGATTTGTGGTGCATGTTCCATCTGAGTGGCCCCCTAAGCCGACTTCTCGGTCATCATACTTTCGTAGGTGATCATGGCGAAACGCGCCCCTTGCGGGTCGTTGAGCGTCGCCATGCGGCCAACGCCGGGCATATCCATGGGTGGCTGTAGGACGGTGGCACCTTTCGCCTTCGCTGTAGCGACGCTGCTGTCCACGTCAGCGACGGTGAAGAAGATCGTCCAACTGCCGTTATCCTCGGGCATCGGAGAGAATCCGCCAATCGCCGTTTCACCCACCGTTACCGCCGAGTAGCTGGATCCGTCCTGCATCGGCATGTTGTTGATCGTCCACCCCAGGACATCTTGATAAAAGGCCTTTGCCTTGTCCTGATCAGGCCCTGCGTGCCCGATCCAGCCCGCGTTTCCGATCGCTGTCATGTCAATAATGCTCATTTGGGTTCTCCCTTGTGTGTGCCCGCCCACTGCAGGCCTGATACAAGGACGCACGACCTGGGCTGATCCCTACATCTCGGACAGTTCTTTTTTGCTGAACGCGATTTTTTCTTTAAGGACGGCGCGTTCTGGCGCTGTTGGGCCTAGCGAGAGTGCCGCTTCAAAGGCCGCGATTGCCGCCGGATGATCGCCGGTGTCCTGCAAAAGGCCACCCCGCATGGCATGAAACCAGCGGTATTGTGACAGGTGGTCAGCCAGCGGTTCCAATGCGGTTAATGCGTGGGCCGGGCCCTCAATCTTTGCCTCTGCCGCAATCTGGTTCAGCCGCACCACCGGCGAGGGTTGCAGTGTATAGAGCGCCGCATAATGCGCCGCGATCAGTGCCCAATCGGTTTCTTCTGCGGCGCGCGCGCGGGCGTGGACTGCCGCAATAGCGGCCTGAATGATGTAGACGCCCCGGTGATTGATTCGCTGGGCTTTTTGCAGCAGCGCCGTTGCTTCGGCGATCTGGGACATATCCCATTGGTTGCGATCCTGGTCGTCCAGCGCGACAAGTTGGCCATCGGCGTCTATACGTGCATCGCGCCGCGAATGTTGGAACAGAAGCAACGACAAAAGTGCCGTTTGCTCACCCATGGCCGGGAACAGCTCGGCCAGCAGGCGCGCGAGGCGGATCGCCTCTTCGCAAACTGTCAGCTTGATTTGGGTCTCTCCACCAGAGGCAGACCAGCCTTCGTTGAACATCAAATAGACCATCAGTGAGACCTCACCCAGCCGCGCGCCTCGCTCCTGCGGGGTGGGCGTCTTAAAGGCGACGGAGCCACTGGTGATCTTCTTTTTGGCGCGGGTGATCCGTTGTTCCATCGCCTTGGGCTTGATCAAGAAGCCGCGTGCGATTTCCGTGACGCTGAGCCCAGCGACGATCCGTAGCGCGATGGCGATCTGATCGCGACGCTCCAACTCTGGGTGGCAACAGATGAACAACAGGCGCAGGACGTCATCGCGCAGTTCATCAGGGTCTGGGGTGGCCTCTGTCATAGTCTGAAACTCTGCACTGTGGCGGGCGAGGCTGGCATGGTGCCGCTGGGACTTGCGCAGAGCGTCGAGCCCCGCGTTGCGGGCGGTGGTCAGCAACCAGGCCAACGGATCACGCGGCGCGCCTGTTGCTGGCCAGACCTTCAAAGCCTTGAGACAGGCCTCTGCAAAGGCGTCTTCCGCAGTGTCGATATCACGAAAGTAGCGGGTAAGCGCGGCCAGTGCCTGCGGGCGCTGTTGCGTGAATGTTGCCTCTAGCCAATCTGACACTTCCCTATTCCGACGAAATCGCGCCACCCGCCCAGGCCACGGGCCGAACTTCAAGCCGCACCACCGGGGATGAGATCATCTTTGCATAGGCAAGCGCGTCATCGAGGTTTTCGAAATCCGCTGCGTAAAAACCCAGAAAACTCTCTTTCGTTTCTGCATAGGGCCCATCCACGATCAACGGGGGGTGATCTGCTGACGGCGCGGGTTCAAGCATCACCGCCGAGGTCGGTGGCATCAGCTTGATCGAGACGAACTCACCCCGTTTCTTCAGTGCTTCTTGCAGCGCGCCATGCCCGGCGAGTACTTCGTCCTGCCGCTCTTTGGGGAGTGTTTCGAAAAGGCCGGCCTCGCCGTAGATCGTAATTGCATAGATCATCGTTTTCTCCGTTGCTCTGATCACATGCTGCAAGGACGCGCGAGGCAATGCAAATCCGACAATGTTTGTGCGGAAAGGAGCAATTCATGCAAGACCGCTCATCTGGTGGGTGACCGTCTGATATCGCGCCTTCGCCGCACTAAAGGCCATCTGAGTTCGCTTTCACGAAGCCACCGTCGCCATGTGAGCTGGTGTCGTGGAGAATGTTGAAGGGGCGATCCGCAACAGGTGACAGATCGGCTCGCCCCCCCAGGCAATCTTCTGGGCAATCGATCTGATCGCACCGGATTGGATTTCAAATTCGCCGGATGTTCAAGCACCATCCGCGCAGCCTGCTCGCGCACCTGAGGTGAGTACCAGTTTCCACATTTGTTCTTTTCCATAACCCACCATCTTACTTCTGGGTCCTCAGCAAACAACGAGCGGTTCACAGTGAACTTTCGCTGCGCGTAAGCGAACGACGGCCTTATGGCCACATAGATTGAGGATTGGCGGCAATCGAAACGGTGTACAGGCTGCGGCAACCCCTGCGCAGTGGGCGACGCTGGTAGCCGCTGTTGGGCTACAAATTGCGATGGTTTTCCTCGGATAGTCGTACGTCTTATGTGTCGTCAGATATAGTGACTGATTTTTGAATTAAGGGTCAGTTACGTTGTTCGATTGTACTGTTGGGCTTAGGGTTTTTCCAACCCCGAATGCCCAACTAAACTTTATGGAGCGAGCCATGGTGCAGTTTGAAAAACTAGACTTGCCACCACCTTCCCAAATTACGCTTGATGGCGAGTGCTATTTGCGGGTTGATCCCGCCGCGTTGCAGGCGCTGACAGAGCGAGCGTTTGGTGACATTTCACATCTGCTGCGTCCTGCGCATTTGGCCCAGTTGAAGAGTATTCTGGATGATGATGAGGCTTCGGTGAATGATAAATATGTCGCTCTGGAACTGCTGAAAAATGCTGTCATTGCGGCCGAGGGTGCGTTTCCCTCTTGTCAGGACACAGGTACAGCAATTGTCACTGGCCATAAGGGGCAAAACGTTCTGTTGCACGGTGATCTGAAGGAGGCCTTGGAGGCCGGTATTAAGCGTACTTACGCCACGCGGAACCTTCGTTTTTCTCAGATGGCGCCATTTGATATGTTCAATGAGAAAAACACTGGAACAAACCTGCCGGCACAGATTGATATTTCGGCCACCTCCGGGACTTCGATGGAACTGCTGTTCATGGCCAAGGGCGGCGGCTCTGCCAACAAGACATTCCTGTTTCAAGAAACACGGCGGTTGCTGGAACCAGAGCGACTCCGTCAATTCTTCGATGAAAAGATCCGCACGATCGGGACAACGGCCTGTCCCCCTTATCATCTGGCGTTTGTGATTGGCGGTCTTTCGGCGGAACAATGTCTGAAGATGGTGAAGCTGGCATCTGCAAAAGAGCTTGATGATCTGCCGACCACAGGCGACGAAACTGGGCGCGCTTTTCGTGATTTGGGTGCGGAAAAGGTGGTGCTGGACCTGAGCCGCAATCTGGGATTGGGCGCGCAGTTTGGCGGAAAATACTTTTGCCACGATGTGCGCGTCATCCGTTTGCCGCGCCACGGCGGCAGCCTGCCCGTTGGCATGGGGGTGTCCTGTTCGGCGGATCGACAGGCCAAGGCGCGCGTCGATGCGGAGGGGTTCTGGATTGAAAAGCTGGAGACCGACCCGGTGAAACATTTGCCGAGCGTCGAGGTAGTGGACGCAGGTGCGGTGCACATCGACCTGAACCAGCCGATCGATGTCATTTGCGCGCAGCTTTCACAGCTGACAGTGTCCACACCTGTGTTGATGTCGGGCCCGATGATTGTGGCGCGGGATTTGGTTCACGCTGAGCTGGCGAAGCGTTTGGCAAATGGAGAGGATTTGCCGGCGTACTTCCGAGAACATCCGGTCTACTACGCGGGTCCGGCAAAGACCCCGGATGGGTACGCATCTGGGTCGTTTGGCCCGACAACGGCGGCTCGGATGGACCCTTACGTGCCCGATCTGCAAGCAAAAGGCGCAAGCCGCGTGATGATTGCAAAAGGCAACCGTGCACGAAGTGTTACGCAAAGCTGCCAGAGACACTGTGGCTTCTATCTGGGGTCGGTTGGCGGTGCTGCTGCCAGCCTAGGGCGAGATGTGATCCGCAAGACCGAAGTGATTGATTTCCCTGAATTCGGCATGGAGGCTGTGCATCGGATCGAGGTTGAAAACTTCCCGGCGTTTATCGTGGTAGATGACAAGGGTGGGGATTTCTTCACGCGGAAACCCCAGCTATGAATTCTGCATGATCAATGACACCAAAATCACTCTGCGCCAGCTGCAGATTTTCCTGCTGGCGATGGAACAACGCAGTTTTGCCCAGACCGCCAAATCTCTTGGCTTGGCGGCGTCCGCTGTTTCGATGCAAATGACCAACCTTGCCGACGAACTCGGGGTGGAATTATTCGAAAAAGAAGGCCGGTCAATCAGGCCAACACCGATGGCAACAGCTTTAGCGCCTTATGCTGAAAAAGTTTTTGAAACGACCGATGCAATGACGAACATGGCCGGAGACCTGAAAGGGGACTGGGACCAAAGGGCGCGGATTTCAATGGTGTCCACGGCGCGGAATTTTGGGCCGCATCTGATTCAGGCATTTCAGGAAGCTTATCCAGATAAAGAGGTCGAGGTGTCGATTCACAATCGTCGCGGTGTGATTTCTGCGCTGGAAAATCGACAGGCCGATTTGGCGTTGATGGGGCGGACGCCGCGCCGTGTTGAAGTGGATGCCCGCCGGTTCGCAAACCATCCTTATGTTTTGATCGCCGCACCAACCCATCCGCTCGTGCGGTTTCGCAAGATTAAACGCACGGATTTGGTGCCGCATAAATTTTTGGTGCGTGAGAAAGGGTCAGGGACGCGCATGGTACATGATCACTTTTTCCTGGATCATGGGGTGCCGTTGCCAAATGCACAACAAATTGGTGGAAATGCGGACATCAAGAATGCGGTTATGGCCGGTATGGGGGTCGCGTTTATCTCCGGACACACGGTGGCGCTGGAAAAGCAAGCAGGCAAGCTGTGCATTTTGGATGTCGAGGGCATGCCGGAATTGCGCGACTGGTTTGTGATCCGCCTGAAAGGCGCTGTTTTGGGGTCGGCAGCGCAAGCCTTTAGTGACTTCGTTTCCGCCAATGGGGAACAGTTTATGGATGCGTTTTTCTCTGATCTAGAGTTCTGACCAGCGCCATTGCGCGCGTGACCACGGGGAGGTCGATCATCTCGCCATTCAGCATCGCCGCACCGTTACCCTCCGCAATGCTCTTTTTATAGCAAGCGATGATCTCTCGGGCGTGGTTCAGCTCTTTGGGGGAAGGTACAAACACTTTCTGCACCAGTGCGACCTGCTTTGGATGGATGCAGAGAATCCCGTCGCTCCCGATCGCCTTAGCTTTGGTGAGCGCCGCTTGGAAACGGGCGTCGTCTTGCACAATTGCAATCGAATCCGGGCAGACGATGGCCTGTTTACCTTGCGCGCGTGCAGCCCAGATCAGCTGTTGCGCGGGGGCCAGAAGACCTTCGGGCGTTGGCGCGTGGTCGAGCGCACGGCTGAAATCCTCAGGCCCTAGCGCAATGCCTGCGACTTGGGGCACCGCAGCGATACTTTGCGCAGCCAGCAGCCCCTCAGCGCATTCGATGAGGGCGATCAGGGACAGATCGTCGCGATCCATCTGCACGAGACATTCGGCAATCCACTTAAGTTGACCGGCGTCCTTGACCTTTGGGATCATCAGGCCCGTCAACGGCGCATCCTCGAGGGCTTCGAGGTCTGCGGCCATGGCGCGGAGATCGGCGTTTACCCGCACGAAGACCTGACAACCGCTTTCGGCCAGCCGTGATAAATGCGCAGCAAGGGCTACACGCGCTTTGTCCTTTTCTGAGGCAGGAACTGCATCTTCGAGGTCAACGACGAGAACGTTTGCCCCACGCTCCTGAGCGCGCAACAGAGCGCGGTCGTTGTTGGCCGGGACAAACAGATAGGATTGGCTCATGCTGGGACCGTTTCAGAGGCAAATTCCCGGCGGATTGCATCGCTATGCGCGCCCAAACCTGGTATGGCACCGAAACGGGGACCATCTGCATCAAAGCTATGGCGGACGGGGCTGGCGACAAGCTCTGCCTGTTCTCCGCTTTCCAATGTTACAGGGGTGCGGCGCAGGGCGGCATGAGTGCTGAAGGTGTGCACAGAATTTACAGCGCCATAGGCGATCGCGGCCGCACGCAGTTTTTGTTCCAGCTCCGCACGGGTATAGGTTTTGAAGACTGCAGAGACCTCGCGGTCAAGCTCTGTTCGGTGCGCGACACGCGCAGTTGCGTCGCAGTAGCGCGGATCACTCGCCATCTCCGTGTTGTCAAAAACCTCAGCACATAGGCGCACCCATTCGCGTTCGTTCTGGATAGAGATCGCAAGCATCTCTCCATCACTAGTTTCAAAACCACCGTAGGGGGCAATTGACGGGTGGTGCAAACCGACAGGTTCCGGTGCCTTGCCGCCGTATTGGGCATGCATCAATGGCACAGTCATCCAATCGGCGGCCGTGTCGAACAACGAAACTTTCACCGCGCTGCCTTTGCCGGTAATGCCGCGCGCGATCAGGGCTTTTTGAATGCCGATCACGGCATTCATGCCCGCGCCAATATCGCAGACCGATACACCGATGCGTCCCGGGTGTCCCGGCGCGCCGTTTACAGCGACCAGACCGCTTTCACATTGAACAAGGAAGTCATATGCTTTCATGTCCTGCATCTCTGGGCTGTCACCGTAGCCAGAAATATCGCAGGTGATCAATGTCGGATAGCGCGCCCGCAATGTGTTTTCGCCAAAACCGGCCCGCGATATCGCGCCGGGGGCAAGGTTCTGGATGAATACATCCGCCGTCTTCAGGATGTCATGCAACAGGGCGGCATCCGTAGGGTCCTTGATATTCAAACACAGGCTTTCCTTGCCGTGGTTGGCCCAGACAAAATAGGACGCTTCGCCTTTCACGGCCTTGTCGTATTTGCGAGCGAAGTCGCCGCTGTCACGTTCAATTTTGATCACCCGTGCGCCGCCTTCGGCGAAATGGCAGGACGCCAAAGGCGCCGCGACCGCCTGTTCTAGTGAAACGACCAGAAGACCGTCATAGGGCTTGAAGGGAGGGTTGGTCATGACGGGCCTCTTTTGCGTTGGAAATGATCTGAATACGGCTGGCTTCGTTGGCGACGATGCACATACCCTCATCAAATCCCATACCGGGTTTGACGAGGACACGATCTGGACGTGTCGCAAAGGCCGCATGAACACAGGCCCGCGCCGACAGGTCTGTCTCGTTGCAGCTGCCGCCCTGATAGGCCTCAACCTCGGTGCCTTTGCAACAAAGAACCGCGTCGATTGTGTTATGCAGAGATCCCAGATCGGGTGTTTTGATTTGCACCATGTCACAGCATCTGGCGTCAACGAAATCGCGCACGTCGTCGAGCGTGTTGCACCATTCGTCCGCAACGATTCTTACCAAACTGTCTTTGCGGCTCAACTCCTGCCGTAACGCCTTGAGCAAGTCGATCTGTGCTTGTTTGGAACCGGCATCGCAAGGCCCTTCAATGTAAAGCTGAAACGGAAAAGCGCGGCGCTCCAGACGGCACAGGTAGTCGGCCATGCGCGCCGGATCATTGTCAAAGATTGCACCAATTGTGCCATAGACATCGACATGCAACTTGGGCGCATAATTGGGATTGTAGCGCAGCGTCTCGATGCGCTGGCTAAGCCAAGAGACATATTCCACAAGCTTGCCGCCTGTTTCGCCAAGTTTGCCCGGAATGTTGTTTATCAGCCCATGCGGCAGCGCCGAAACCTCGCGTAGGATCATTTTGTCGACGTTGATGTGACGGTCGTCCCCAGACTGACCAAAGAGAGGCAGATCCGTGTTGTCTGTTGCAAGGCTCCACTCATCGCGGATCACGTCACATTTCTGTCGATTGGTTGCAATGGCTGTGGCGTCCAGCAGCGCCTGAGACACTCCATAACGGATGGCCGTGTGTAGGCGATTTCCATCGATTTCCAGCGCATCGAACGTCATCGCCCGGCCACGAAATTCAGAGACATCCTGACCTATCAGTTGCGGTGCGAGGATACGCTCCATTTCAGGAATGAACCGGTTCGCGGTAAACAGCGGATCACGTCCGCCTGCTCCCGAATATTGCACGGCCGCACAATCGCCCTGTGCCCATTGCCCATTTTCCAGTTCCAGCATGACGGAAATGGACTCTCCACGCTGTCGTATCGCTTGAAACCCTTCGGTTAAAGGGTCACCACGATACACAAAACCGTTTTGCGTGCTGCCCGATTTGATCGCCGCCTGATCATCAAAATAATAGGCCGAGTGACCCGGAGCGTAGACAACTGACGTGATTTTCATAAGATTTGCCTATGGTTAAGCAGCGGCTGGGCGGCCAATGAGTTTTGAGGCAGAGATGGCGCGCACGTCATCCACAACCATGTCGAATGAGGCTTCCCGGTTTTCCGCTTTCGCCCGTTCGGCGATTTTGTCGTGATGGAATGCGCGGATATCAGTAGGCATCGGAATTTCGCCAAAATCGAAGACACGAACTGCGCCCAGATTATCGCGGATCGGAGTAAGTTTACCACAATTCGCCAACGCTGGAGAAAACGGAATATCAAACTGCCCATTGCCAAAGGCGGTGACCACGCCGCGTGCAATATCCCCGTTCCCGAGCGCATAGATATTGGCCATGACCGCATGAACCTCGGCCTCGATGATGGCCGCCTCTTGCGTGATGTCTTCGCCGTCGGGACGGGTCTGGTCGGCGATCATATTCACCATTTGGCGCGTCGCGCGCAGACCTGCGATGTTCGCCTCCAACGTTGGCACGCCTGAGGCCTCGTGAGGGGTCTTCACAATGATTTTGGTGACTTCGGCCATGCGCGCAGCAAGCGCGCCCAAACAAATCACAGCTGTTGCCTGTGCTTCGTCTTCGGGAAAGCCGCCCATCCATTGGTGAAAGACCGTCGACAGGGCGTAGTCGCAAAAGCCCGCCTTGTGAAAGTAGTGATGCGCGAGGTTGCGCAGCGCACGCATTGCTGCGACATCCTGAACAAGGTTACCCGCCTGACCATAGCCAAGCGTTAGACATTTCGCGCCTTGTTCCAGCGCCAGCAAACCTTCGATAATCGCGACAACATGGCTCACAAATGGGGGAACAAGAGTACCGGTGAGCGGGCCGAACGGTTCTCGGTTGATACGAACCCCCTGTTCCTCATAGCGGCCGATCAGACGGTCGCAGTATTGCCAATCGCGGATCGATTTTTCGAGCGATACGGTTTTGGCATAGGGGATATTGTAGGAAATGCCGCCGCCTTCGTAGCTTGAGAAACCAGCGCAAAGGGTAATTTCACCCAAAAGACGGGCATCCGGTGTTCCATGGCGCACTTGAATGGGCTTTTCTACGCTTTCAACAAGTGCCGCGCAGGACGAAACCCCATGATTGACCGCTGGGAAACCGTTCAAAAGGGATGTGCCAGCCGCGCGAGAGCGGTCGATACCCTTTTGTGCGTCCTCATATCGGTTCAAACGTGTGTAGGCATCAATGGTTGTGGGAAGGACATCGCAATGTGGTGTAAGACCCAGCATCAGAGCTGTATGTTCACGCAGGAGAGCAACCCCGGCACGAGGTTGCAGCAGAGTATTTCCTTCGACCTCTGCCTTCGCAAGTACTGCGGAGAACTGTTTGGATTTTGGCAAGGCGCTTTGCTGTTTGACGCCTGCGTCGAATTCAGCGTCTTTGCCTGTATGCCAGCCGGTAAGGATCTCTTTGCGTTCGGCGTCAAAAACGTCGTCGTCAAGCCGTTTGTTATTCAGTTCCACGGGTCTTGTCCTGATTTAGATAACCGCTGCAATAGGAGCGTGTCGTCGGGTCGAATTGTGACCCAACCGCGAGATGCGCTGCATGTCGATGTCATCTTTTAGAACACACACTGCATTCGCCAGATCCATGTTTGGTGCAAAGACACGATCATAGCCCATCTCAAGGAACAAAGATTCCACATCTTTCCAGTCTTTTTTGCCGATAACGAGGTTGCCGCCCACGTAAAGCAGGAGATCGCCAATACCGTTTTCCTGGCACAGCTCTCGCAGGCCCTGACAGTCAATCTCGCCATGGCCATAGATCGACGACACGAGGATCGCATCTGCGTTCTCGGCCTGTGCGGCTAGCATGAATTCCTCTTGGCTGACCATCACGCCAAGATTGACGACTTCGATTCCGGCATTGCTAAGGAACCGGTCTAGAATGCGGTTACCGACAACGTGGCAATCCGACCCGATCACTCCCAAAACGACTTTATACGACTCAAGCATGGCTCTCTCCGATTTCATGTGCGGACCATGCGACGGCATAGTTATTTCGTCAAAAAAAATGTTTTGATTGATATAATGGGTCAGAATTTCTGAACATATAGTGCTGTAGCCTGGCTTCGAAAGGGCCAACATGGCGTTGTTGCTCAATTTGGCTGAGCTGTCACGACATCTGAGCAAGTTGGATGGCTCAGCTCAATCTCACTCACGCAAGAGCCGCAGCATATCCTCATCCGAATGCCGTTTCAGTGCCATCAATCCCATCTGCAAAACGAACCAAACATCGGTACAATTGTAGGGGGTACGAGAGGGCAGCTGGTCCTCGCAGTCGCGAGGTTTCTGGTTAGCTCTCGACTTCTTTGATCTTGCCAATGACCCGGCGCATGTAGCCCAGGAACGCCTGCGTTTCTTCATCTGACAAATCGTCGAGCACTTCTTCGTTTATCCGCGTCGCTGTTTGGTAGGCTGCGTCACGTATCGAGTGGCCTTCCTCAGTAAGGTGGATCGTCCGGGCCCGCGCATCGGCAGGGTGTTCTTTGCGGATGATGAGCCCATCCCGCTCCATTCGTGTCAGTGTATTCGCCAGCGTCGCCTGCTCGACATCGAGCATCGCCAATAGTTCCTTTTGCGTCAGGCCGTCCTTCTCCCATAGGGCCAGAAGTGCCGGGAATTGCCCCGGAACGATCCCAAGCGGTGCGATCCGCTTGCGAAGTACTTCGACAAGCAGGCGGGCCATGTTGTTCACGAGATATCCCGCTGAGTTCATGCGATCGAATTTCATGGGTCACAATATCATTGCATAGCAAACTATGTAATAATATATAGCTTGCTATGCAATGCGAATCAGAAGGGAGATATTGAGATGAAAATGTTGACCGCAACTTGTGCGCTACTTCTGGCAGTTCCAGCCACTGCCATGGCTCAGTCAGATGCTTCGACGCCGGGGCGCGAACTGGCTGAACTGATTTTCGGGTCCATCGAGGGCAACCCGGAGGGCACGGCCAATATAGGCGAATTCGTCAACTTTGGTCAGGATATTTTCGTGTCGATGGACTACGACGACAGCGGATCGGTAGATACCAAGGAATTCACCGATTGGGACTTTGGCTTCAACTTCGTCGCCGAGGATGCGGGTCAAAACCGCGCCTATGAAACGGCGCAAAAGATCCTCTTTGCTATCTGGGACCATGACGCAGACGGCCAGATCAGCCGGACAGAGTATCACAAATCAATGGTTTCGGACTTTCGCCGCGCGGACACTAATGACGATGCATTCCTGACACGTGACGAGTTTCTTAGCGGCTATGTGATCAACCTCGCCTATCGCGCTGCGATTACTGGTCAGTAAACGCTGTTCGTCTGGCTCAGGAGGCACGTCTCATGAAAAGCTCTACAACCCATTATGGATCGGTTGCTGTCACCATTCATTGGCTCAGCGCCATTTTCGTTCTAGCGATGCTGGGGTCTGGTTTCCGGGCGGCATCGATAACGGATGGCGCCGCCAAGGAAGCGATTTTGATGTTCCATGTCCCGCTTGGTGTCCTGATCCTGGCATTGACGCTGCTGCGCATCTTTTGGTGGTGGCGCGTCGATCAAAAGCCCCGACCTGTTTCGGGCGATCCAATCTGGCAGACCTTTTCTGCGAAGGTGATCCATATCCTCTTCTACATTGTCATTTTGGGTATGGCCGCAAGCGGGATTGGTATTCTGATGCTTTCCGGCGCAGGGGCCATATTGTTCGGTGCAAGCACGGAACCCTTGCCTGATTTCACCAAGCTCTTGCCACGTGGACCACACGGGCTTGGCGCGCGGTTGATGCTAGCGCTGTTCGTGCTGCATGCCGGTGCCGCGCTCTACCATCATTTCATCAAAAAGGACGGGCTGATCTGGCGTATGTGGTTCCGCTCCAACAACAGAGGGGCCTGAACATGATAAAGGCGGCATTCAATACCCTGACAATCTGTGGGGCTGCCGGGTTTGCTGGCGTTATGCTGAGCATTGGCGTAACGTTGGGCGGCTACTGGCGCAGCCTTCCCGCCCAAGAGTTCCTTGATTGGTTCGCGGCAAACAATCAATTTGTGTCCCGATCAATTCCACTGATTTTTGTGCCGACTTTGGTCGGTCTCATTGGGTCGGTTTGGTTGTCTTGCGGTAACCCGGAGCTGAAATACTGGCTACTTAGTGCGGCCTGTCTCACTGTTGTGGCCGTCCTAACCTTCGCGTTCTTCGTGCCGGCCAACACAGCATTTGCGAGTGGCACCATGGACGAAATCACTGGTGCCGCAAAGTTGAGCCAGTGGCTGACCATCCACTACTTCCGGATTGGGTTTGGCATGGCAGCTGCGGTCTTTGGCTGCATCGCAATCCAAGCTTAATGCACGACCCGAAACACACGAGGAAGAGGACACTTTGATGAAAACCCGCATCCACGCTGTCGCCGGTGGCATTGGTCTTCTTATGATTCTGACTTTCTGGACCTCGACCATTCTGTCAGAACTCCTTGGTTCTTATGAAACCATCGCTGCGGTGAAAGAGTGGATTCTTTATGGAATGTTCATCCTGATACCGGCGATGGCCATTGTTGGTGGTTCCGGCATGTCGCTAAGCACGGGCCGTTCAGAGACGCTCGTGTCCGCGAAGAAGAAGCGGATGCCGTTCATCGCAGCCAATGGGATTCTGATCTTACTGCCGATGGCGGTTTTTCTGGAAGCCAAGGCTTCAGCAGGCACATTCGATAGCCTGTTCTACGTGTTGCAAGGCGTCGAACTGATTGCGGGGGCGACCAATCTTACCTTGATGGGGTTGAATATGCGCGACGGTATCCGCTTAACAGGGCGGACCAATCGGGCAATGTCTGCGATGCTTCTGGGGCGCGAGATGGTCGCACATGACACGCTTGCGATACGACTTGCGAAACCTGCCGGTTTCACATTTGAACCGGGCCAAGCTATCCGCCTGACCATCCCGGCGAATGCAACTGAAGGCGCCGGTAAAGCGCGCATGCTTTCAATCGCCAGCGCGCCTCATGAGGCCGACATTACCGTTGTAACCCGCCTGCGCGACGACAGCGCCTTTAAACAAGCTTTGAAGGAGATGCCCGAAGGCACCGAACTGCAGATTGCCGGGCCGTTGGGCAATTTCGCGCTGGGTGCGGATCAAAACCGCTCCACGGTATTCTTGGCAGGTGGGATCGGCATTACGCCGTTTCTGTCGATGATCCGCGAAGCCGATCACGCAAATCGCCTTAATCGGACGGCACTGTTCTATTCCAACCGTAGTCCTGCCAACGCGGCGATGTTGCAAGAGCTACAAAACCTTGGCGCGGCCAATCCTGGGTTCGAACTGGTCGCCACCATGTCGGACGTTAAAGACGGTAGCGATTGGCAAGGCGAAACCGGCCATATCGACGCGGAGATGCTGCGACGGCATCTGCCCGATCTGAACGATCCAATATTCTACTGCGTTGGCCCCGGCGCGTTCGTCTCAGGAATGCGTGATATGTTGGCGAATGCAGGTGTCGTCAAGGATCATATCCGGTTCGAGCAGTTCGGTGGATACTGACGCCCGGGGTCGTCTTCGGTGCCAAAGCGGGCGTTGGCGGATACTGCAGCATTTGTCGATGTGCTGCGCTTAACAGACATTTCTTGCACGGGCGGACCCCGACAATTGGACCACGCAAATGGTGGGCGCCAAGACATCTGCCTTCGCGCGCGCTTCGGTTCTGAAACGACGGGGTGCATCATAACCCCCCAGCCTCTAAGTCCGCTTGCAGCATCCTCTTTCCAAACAGGTGAAAACCCGGTATGGCCCGCAAATCTGAAAGCCGGCGCCCGCATTCCAGCGCCTGACAAAAGAAGATACCGGAATGAGGGGGAATACGCCCCCTACGCAAAAGGCCGCAAATCGGCCAACTAGGAAAACATGATGTTTAACGAAGTGAAAAAATCAATGCAGTGGGGCGAAGAAACGCTCACACTCGAAACGGGCAAGGTCGCCCGTCAAGCCGATGGCTCTGTCATCGCAACGCTGGGCGAAACCAGCGTCATGGCCAACGTGACATTCGCACGCGCCCAAAAGCCGGGTCAGGACTTCTTTCCGCTGACCGTCCACTACCAAGAAAAATACTATGCCGCCGGGAAAGTCCCAGGCGGCTTTTTCAAGCGCGAAGCGCGTCCCACTGAAAAAGAGACGCTGACTGCCCGCTTGATCGACCGTCCGATCCGCCCCTTGTTCGTCCCCGGCTTCAAGAACGAAGTGCTGGTGATGTGTACGGTTCTGTCCCACGATCTGGTTAATGACCCCGATATGGTTGCGATGATCGCGGCCTCTGCTGCGCTGACCATTTCAGGCGCGCCGTTCATGGGTCCGATTGCGGCTGCCCGCGTTGGTTTTGTGGATGGTGACTACATCCTGAACCCTGAAATCGACGACATGCACAACCTGCGCCTGAACCCAGAGCAGCGTCTGGACCTTGTTGTTGCCGGCACCAAAGACGCCGTGATGATGGTGGAATCCGAAGCATATGAACTGACCGAGGAAGAAATGCTCGGCGCGGTGACATTTGCCCACGAACAGATCCAACCTGTTATCGACCTGATCATCGATCTGGCCGAGGATTGCGCGAAAGAGCCGTTTGATTTCCAGCCGGTTGATTACTCTGACCTGTCAGCCGCTGTGAAAGCCGCTGGCGAAGACAAGATGCGCGCTGCCTATGCGATCACTGACAAACAGGAACGCACTGCTGCGGTGAAAGCCGCGAAGGAAGACATCGTCGCGGCCCTGACCGAAGAACAGCAGGAAGACGGCAATCTGGGAGCGGCCCTGAAAAAGCTGGAATCCGGTGTTCTGCGCGGTGATGTTGTCAAAAACGGCAAGAGGATCGACGGGCGTGCGCTTGATACGATCCGCGACATTGTGTCCGAGACCGGCGTTCTGCCACGTACCCACGGTTCAGCCCTGTTCACGCGTGGTGAAACCCAGGGTCTGGTTGTAACCACATTGGGCACCGGTGACGACGAGCAGATGATCGATGCTCTGACTGGCATGTATAAATCCAACTTCATGCTGCACTATAACTTCCCCCCCTATTCGGTTGGTGAAGTGGGCCGTGTGATGGGCCCGGGCCGTCGCGAAATCGGTCACGGCAAGCTGGCATGGCGTGCCTTGCAGGCGGTGCTGCCTGCGGCCACCGATTTCCCCTACACGATCCGTGTTGTATCAGAGATCACTGAATCCAACGGTTCTTCCTCTATGGCTTCTGTCTGTGGCGGTTCCCTGTCCATGATGGATGCCGGTGTGCCGCTAAAAGCCCCGGTTGCCGGTGTGGCCATGGGGCTGGTGATGGAAGATGACGGTCAATACGCCATCCTGTCCGACATTCTGGGTGATGAGGATCACTTGGGCGATATGGACTTCAAAGTGGCCGGTACCGAAAACGGTATCACGTCATTGCAGATGGACATCAAGATCGCGGGCATCACACCAGAGATCATGTCAAAAGCGCTGGATCAAGCCAAGGCTGGCCGTTTGCATATCCTGGGTGAGATGGGCAAAGCCTTGAACACTGCCAATGATCTGGGCGTGCACGCCCCCAAGATCGAAACCATGCAGATCCCAACCGACAAGATCCGTGAAGTCATCGGGTCCGGCGGCAAGGTTATCCGCGAGATCGTGGAAACCTCCGGTGCCAAGGTCGATATCAATGATGATGGTGTGATCAAGCTGGCCTCTAACGACGCTGAGGCGATCAAGAAAGCCTATGACATGATCCATTCGATCGTGGCAGAGCCAGAAGAAGGCGTGATCTACAAGGGTACGGTCGTCAAGCTGGTCGATTTCGGTGCCTTCGTGAACTTCTTTGGCAAACGCGACGGTCTGGTCCACGTATCGCAGATCGAGAACCGCCGGTTGAACCATCCTTCTGATGTTCTCAAAGAAGGTCAGGAAGTCTGGGTCAAGCTGCTAGGCTTTGATGATCGCGGCAAGGTCCGCCTGGCCATGAAAATGGTCGACCAGGAAACGGGCGAAGAAATCAAGAAAGAGGAAGCGGCAGAGGGTTAACCCCAACGCCGTCCCGGACCTAATCAGGATCCTGTAAGAAATCTGGCTCCGGCAGAAATGCCGGGGCCTTTTCCATTGGAAAAAATCCGGTCAGGCGAGGCTTTGCAAGTCCACAATGCGAACCTGTGCAGATGCAGCCCCGCTCTCAATGCCAGCGCTGACAAGAACGGGTGTCGTGTGACCCGGACGATACCGGGGCGGTTGGGATCA
Source organism: uncultured Paracoccaceae bacterium (assembly GCA_947503925.1). Lineage (GTDB taxonomy): Bacteria > Pseudomonadota > Alphaproteobacteria > Rhodobacterales > Rhodobacteraceae > Yoonia. The sequence goes on from CANNFQ010000016.1 coordinate 75,830, forward strand.
AAGACACCGTTGTTTGCGCCCCCAAAGGAGAACGGATTCGGTCGTGCGGCGCTGAGGGCAAGGATTAGGCGCCGCTAGCATACCGACCTGCACAACGTACCAGTGCCAATCCATCTGGGGCCGGAGATGAATGTAAGGCGCCTAGTCCTGCTGACCAGATCAGCAAGGATAGCACGCACAAGGACAACATCGAATGACCGACACTGAATCCGCGTATCCCGATCTTTGAGGTGATCCGAGACTTTATGCCATGTGGAACGGGGATCGAATGTTTCAGAAAAAAGTAAGAAAATCCCTGTAATGCCGCCACATGTCATGCTGGATTTGCACGCAATAGCGCGAGCACAATCAGGTTGCGCCAGTTCTGGCCCGCCATGATCTCTTGCAGGATAAGCCCGCCAAGGACAATGGGAAAAGCCAGATCAATGCTAACCGTTAACCAATTTGGCAAAGCGATGGACTTGAGGATGCCCACGCGCCCTGCGCACCACAGAGCAAAGAGCGCCGCGAGTTTCCACCCGATCAACGGCAGCCCCCCGGGTCAATTTGGGACGGCTGTGAGCGGAACACCCGCCATCACTGCGCCCAGATAGCCAAAGAGAAACTCATGCGCCTGCTACGACACAGGGTCAAAGCGCGGTGGTAGCGTCACAAACCCGCTCAACGCCCACAGCCAGATCAGCATCGCCACGACAACCCTCGCGGCCCCGAAAAAGAACGGTCGAAACCCGAAACTGAACAGGTTAGGACCTTGCCACGCGCGCATTTGGTCTGCTGTCGATGCCACGTTCATTGTTCTTGCGTGCCGTCAGCCTCATCCATGAGGTGCCGTATGTGACGGGCGAAATACCATGTCGCGGGTGCCCCGATAAGGCAGCCAAGCCCGATGGACCATGCTGTTGTCGCGATGGGTCCGCCGATCCAGCTTAGGATCAAGGACGCGAAAAACACGTTCACCGCTGCCGCACCTGCCCCAAAAGGATATAGCGCCAGCGTGATCTTGGATGTGGACCAGCCGGTTTGTGTCATGACCGGGCGACCAGACGTTGCACTACAACAAGGGCCGCGATCAGGGCGATGCTGCCCAAGGCGAACCAAAATTCTGCCGTGGCAGATTGCGCTTGTGGAATGGGGCGGTCGAAATCATCTGCAAAGCCGCTTGTCGCAAGCAGGCAAGCCAATCCAGTAAGAGGGGCGAGTGAACGCATCTTCAAGTCTCCTGTGTGAGGGTGCGGTAGATGTCGGGCAAGGCCCGCGTCAGGCGCTGCGCATCTGATAGCAGGGTAAAACCGCCCCGCCCAAAGATGCGTGCAAACCAATCCTGCCCGTCTTCGTCAATGATAATCCCGTGTAGGCTTAGGCCAACATGTCGCGCCTCACGCACGGCCATGTGGCTGTCTTCGATGCCATGTTGGCCCTCGTAATGGTCCAGGTCGTTGGGCTTGCCATCGGTCAGCACCATCAGCAATTTGCGCGCGCTGGGTTCATCGGCCAGTTGCGCGCTGACATGGCGGATCGCAGCACCGAGGCGGGTGTAGTGGCCGGGTTTGAGGGCACCGATGTTCGCTGTAATGTCCGACGACATTGGATCATCGAAGTTCTTACAGCGGGTCAGAAACACGCGGTCGCGGCGCAGGGATGAAAACCCCCAGATGCCCAACCTATCACCAGCCGCATCAATGCCGGTGGCAAGTGCTGCGACCGCGTGCCGTGCCACGTCAATGACGCTTGTGTCGCCAATTGCCGCTTCGGTCGAGCGTGAATTGTCGATCAGAAGGGCCACGGAAAAATCGCGCTCAATCTGGCGCGCTGATTGCCATATGTGGTCAGAGCCGCGCCCGGTGGCTTGCAAATCGGCCTGCGCAGTGAGGAGCGCATCAAGATCGAGTTCTGATCCTTCCACCTGACGTTGTTGCAGGATGCGGCGCGGGCGCAGCGCTTCGAACTGGCGGCGTACGGCGCGGATGTGGCGGGGGTCCGGTGTGAACGATGCACCGCGGAGCTGGGCAGGTGCGTCCAGCACGCGGCAGTGGTTTGGCATGTAACTTCGCGACCGATGGTTCCATTCGGGATAGGTATGGACGCCCGACAACGCTTCGTGATCAGCATCGGCGGGTGAGAGATCAAGGTGCAGACGCAGCCGTGTCGCGGCCTTGCGATCCTGTTTTGACAGGGTGATCTGGTCTTGATCGTCGGCTGCCTTTTGGGCGTTTTCGTCATCATCATCAACACTGCGGTTGATGTTGAGCGATTCAACCCAGAACAGGATCGATTCAAACCGGTGCATGATGAAGCTGTCTTTGCGGTTGTGCTGGTCTTGATCTTTGCGCACAGCCGACTTGCGGCTTGTATGTGTGACCGTCGGCGGGGCGGCGGTTGGATCATTCGTGTCCTGTGCGGCGTTGGCACCGAAGCCCGTTGCGCCGAACCGTAGCCAAATCGGGACAGCTGCGTGGGGCATGTAACCACGCGGCGCAGGGTCGGCACACGGTACCACGGTCTTCCCGTTCAGTTGATCGCAGATGGCATTTTCAAGTTCGGCTTCGAGTGCAGGTCGCATGATTTTGGGGCGGCTTTTGGCGCAAAGTGCCGCCATCCGGGTGTAGGCGCCGCGCAGACCCGGACAAGCCTGATATGCTGCTTTCGTTGCTTCCGCATTCAGACCGATTTGCAAACGGTCAAAGGCTGCACCATCTTCCGGGACATCAACGTCTTCCCGCCCGCCGGTCGCCGCCAAAGCCGTCAACCAGAAATAGGCAGCTCGGTTCAGATCAGCATCAGGGAAAGCCGCGATCGCGGGTGGCAGGTTCAACCGTTCGCCATCAAAGCTGGCGACCCATTCGCGGTCACGATCCGTGGCGATGTTACGACGCAGGGACCGGCGATGCCGCATCAGGGTCGCAGGTGCCTCGCCCAATTCCACGACCGGTGCGCCGCCCAATGCACGAAACAGAACGGCAAGGCTGGGGCGAACGGAGGCCAAGACGACCATCGCGTCAGGGAAGACTTCGTCGGCGCCAATCCCGCTGGCCATGTCGTGCCAGAGATTGCCGACGGTTTCTTCTGGTTCCATAAGATCGAGAAGTCGCATCACGCCTACCCGTAGATCGTGCTGACCAGATCACGCAGCGACTGCTGCACGTCGACTTCATCGCTCAGCGGTTCGATCACAGCGGTCTCTAGCGCAGCTTCCACACCCATACCGCTTGCCATCAATGTGGCCGCGTATATCAACAGACGGGTCGAGACGCCTTCTTCAAGGTCCATGCCGGACAGGTTACGGATATGGCCTGCCAAGCGCACTAAGGGGGCAACGCGCCCTGCCTCTAACCCGCTTTCGCGGGACACAACGGCGATTTCAGTTTCGGCGGCGGGGAAGTCGAATGAGATCGACAGGAACCGTTGCCGGGTGGAGGGTTTCAGGCGTTTGAGCACATTCTGATAGCCGGGGTTATAGCTGGCCACCAACATGAAGCCCGCAGGTGCCACCAACTCCTCGCCGGTGCGGTCGATCATTAATGTGCGCCGCGTGTCGGTCAGCGGATGTAGGACAACGGTCACGTCTTTACGCGCCTCAACCACTTCATCCAGATAGCAAATACCGCCTTCGCGTATCGCGCGGGTCAGGGGGCCATCGACCCAGACGGTCTCGCCCCCTTTCAGCAGGTACCGCCCGATCAGGTCGGCCGCAGACAGGTCGTCATGGCAGGCGACAGTATAAAGCGGCTTGCCCAGTTTCGCCGCCATGTGTTCAACGAAACGGGTTTTGCCGCAGCCGGTCGGCCCCTTCAAAAGAAGGGGCAAACCGTTGTCATGTGCCGTCTCGAACAGGTCGCATTCGCGGCCCGTCGCCTGATAGAACGGCAAGGTGGGGGTGGTGATCATGTTCATCGCCTATTCCCCCGGTGCCTGCGCGACTGGGCCGGGGGCAATGATCTCGTCCCTGCGCACGACCAGCATCGAATAGATGAACAAGGTTGCACCAAGCACAACCGCGACACCCGCACCAAGGCGCATCAGGTAAAAGATGGCCAGATCGTCCTGCACCTGCATATAGTAGTCCCCCAGAACCCGCTGCATGTGGGTCTGAATGGTTCCGGCAAAAGTCAGCACGAAGGTCATGAAGGCCATGCCGCCGGTCATCAACCAGAAGGACGCCATGTTCAGCACCTGATTATAAGGTGCGCGTTCGCGTAATAGCGGCATAGCATAGGTAAAGATCGCCAAGTTCAGCGCGACATAGGCACCATAAAAGGCAAGGTGGCCGTGGGCTGCCGTGATCTGAGTGCCGTGACTGTAGAAGTTCACGCCATGCAAGGTGTGCAGAAACCCCCAGACGCCTGCGCCAAAAAAGGCGACCGTGCTGGACCCCAACGACCACAGCAGCGCGGCCTTGTTGGGGTGGTTCTTGCGCCCTTTCCAGACCATCACAAAGGCAAAGGACATCATCAGGAAGAACGGAATCACCTCAAAAGTTGAGAAGATCGAGCCGACCCACTGCCAATAGCCCGGCAAACCGATCCAGTAGAAATGGTGCCCCGTGCCAAGGATACCGCTGAACAGGGCGGTGGCGACGATGATATAAAGCCATTTTTCGACGACTTCGCGGTCTACGCCTGTCAGTTTCAAAAGCAAGAAGGCAAGGATCGCTGCCATCACCAATTCCCATGTGGCCTCGACCCACAGATGGACCACAAACCACCAATACATCTTGTCCAAGCTCAGGTTGTCCGGGTTGATGAAGGCAAACACCCAGAGCAGCGACAACAGCCACAGGCCCATCAGCAAGACATTGGTAATGGCGGTTTTCTTGCCCGCAAGAACGGTCATCGAGATGTTGAGAAGGAAGATCAATGCGGCAACGAGGATGCCGAACTTGACCCAGAGCGGTTGCTCCAGAAACTCGCGCCCGCCGTGGATGCCGACCAGGTAGGACCCAACGGCGCCCAAGGTGCCCACAAGCAGGATGATCAGCTGAATATAGGCCAGCTTGGGCGACCAAATCTCACGCTCGGATTCCTCGGGGATCAGGAAATAGGCTGCGCCAAAGAACCCGAGGAGAAGCCAGACAATCAGTGCGTTGGTGTGGATCATCCGAATGACATTGAAGGGCAAAAATTCGGATAGGAAGTTGGGTGAGACGTAAATCCACCCCGCCAAAAGCCCGCCCAGCACCTGAATGCCAAACAGCGCCATTGCCGCAAGAAAGTACCAGTAGGCCACTTTTTGTGATTGATATTTCATGATCTCACCTCCTTAACCGGCGTCATTGGGCGGCCAGCCCTGCGTGTCTGTTTGATCGGCCCATCGCAGAAATTCGGTCAGGCCACGAATGTCCTCATCCGTTAGGTCGTAGGCGGGCATCTGGCGGCGGCCTTCGATGCCGCTGGGTTGGCTGTCGATCCAGCCACGCAACATCTCAAAGGCATCCTCAGGGCTGTCTTCGACACCCCAGCGGGTCATCACATTGCCAAGCTCGGGCGCGAAATACGCGCCTTCGCCATGCAGGGTGTGGCAGTTGATGCAGGAATTCTCTTCCCAGATATGCTTGCCATGGACGACCGCGTCGGACAGCGCCATGCCAGCAGTGGATGTCTGCACGACATATCGATGCGAATGGACGGTCATTCCGACGAAGATCACGACAAAGAAAACCGACCCCCCGTAGAAGATATTGCGCGCCCGTGATTTGGTTAAGAACTCAGCCATAGTTTGGCCTCCTGATATGCGGGATGCCCTGTTCTTAGCGCGAGCAAACGGTGTGGAATTTGTGCCAGCGCAACGTTCTGTACGATTGCGCCGCTATTTTGGACGCGAAAGGAGGCTGCTATGCGCGCCCCGATTTACGACGATCCGGACTTGCCGCTTTCAGAATTGATGACACACTGGCCGCAAACCATTCCGGTCTTTTTACGCCACAAAATGCTGTGTGTCGGCTGTATGGTCTGCCCGTTTCACACGATTGTGGACGCCTGCGCGGAATACCATCTGGACTATGATGCCTTTATGGCCGAGCTGACCCAAGCAATCTCGATCTAGGCTTGACTGAGAACGACCAAGGCATGGGGATTAAGCACGGTGATTCGTTTGCGTTTGCTGTGCACCAAGCCTTGTTTTTCCCAAGCGCTGAGCAATCGGCTGACGGTGTGCAAGGTCGTCGCTGTCAGTTCTGACAGGTCTTGCCGGGTGATCGGAAAATCAATCTCGATCCCGTCCGCCACCTTACGACCGGTTTGGTTGATCAAACGCAATAACGCGTTGGCGACGCGCTGTTCAACCTGCTGCGTCGCCATCTCAACAACGCGTGCGTTAATTTCGCCCATTCGCTTGCCGATGGTTTTGTAGGTTTCCGTGGCAAACCCGTCGTATTCAGCCACGAACGGATCCCAAAGATGTATGGGCCAACTAAGCGTGATTGCTTCGACCGCTGTGACGGCTGTTGCGGGATAGGTCACCTTCCCGATGGCCTTGGCGATGCCCAGCAATTGCCCCGCTGGGATATGTAGTGCTGTGACCTGTTCACCTGTCGGCGTAATACGCACCACGCGCACATATCCGTCCAACAGCATGTAGAACCGTTCCGCTACAGCACCCTCGTCAAAAATTGCAATGCCAGCATCATGGCGCCGCGATGTTGCCTGATCGAGGATCACGCGGATCTGTCGGCGATCCAATTTTGAAAACGGAGGCAGATGCGAAAGCAGACTTTCGTCAAGGCGGGGAAAGGTCGTGGGTGCAGGTTCAGCGCGCATGATCAACTTGGTGCCACAGATCACAAACGCATGCAAAAGCTCAGTGAACCCTTTCGGCCAGTAGTTTGTTGCAGCGCAAAGTCTGGCTTCGCGCAAGGCGTAGAATTGGCAACAACACATGAGAAGACCTGAAAGGAAAGAAGATGATCCGTAAGCTTGCAACAGGCATCGCAATCGCCGCCCTGATGGGCAGTGCTGCCTTTGCCGAAACAATCGACGTTCACATGTTGAACGTCGGATCAGACGGGGAACGCATGGTTTTTGAACCGGCGTTCGTGCAGGCAGCTCCGGGTGACACAATCCGCTTTGTTGCGTCCGATCGCGGCCACAACGCCGAAATCAATGGCGACATGCTGCCCAACGGTGCGGAAACGTTCAAAGGGCGCATCAACGAAGAGTTGGAAGTAACCTTGGATGTCGAAGGCGTCTACGGCGTGATCTGCAAGCCGCATTTTGCCATGGGCATGGTGATGACCATCGCTGTCGGTGACGTAGAGGCACCCGAGAACTTCCTTGAAGGCCGCATTCCGCGTCGGGCCAAGGAACGCTTCGAAGCCCAGCTCGCCAGTTTCTAGTCAACGATCCGTGTAAGGGCGCAAGTCCATGCACCAAATCTAATCAAATGGAGGGATAAATGACCAAATTCATTAACCCAGGTCTCACACAGACCAGTCGTCGCAATGTGTTGCGTGGCTCGGTTCTGGCCGGTGCCGCTGCAATGACAGGGGCAGGCGCACTTGCAAACCAAAGGCGCAGCCCTTTGCCGCGCATGCAACCGCCCGCCGCCCGCTTTATCGAGGCACAAGCACAGGCGCAGGTTCAGGCGGAACCCGCAGATCTGTCCGGCTACACCCGCGTCAAGCAAGAGCTTGTTGCGCCACCCTTTGCGCCAGAGCACGAACAGGTTGCGTCAGGCGGGCCAAAGATCATCGAGATCTATATGGAAACAACCGAAAAGCTGATGGTCGTGGATGAGGACACAGGTGCCAGCGTTTGGGCGTTGACCTATAATGGCTCTGTCCCCGGCCCACTGATCATCTGCCATGAAGGCGACATGGTGGAACTGACCCTGCGGAACCCGGTCGACAGCGTGATGGAGCACAATATTGACTTTCACGCTTCAACTGGTGCATTGGGCGGCGGTGGTCTGACCCATGTCTACCCTGGTGAGGAAACCGTTCTGCGCTGGAAGGCGACCAAACCGGGCTGCTTTACCTATCACTGTGCGCCCGGTGGAGCGATGATCCCGTATCACGTCACCCATGGCATGAACGGTGCGGTGATGGTGCTGCCCCGAGATGGCCTGAAGGACGCGGAAGGCAACCCGCTGCGCTACGACAGCATCGCCTATATTGGCGAGCAGGACTACTATCTGCCCAAGGATGAGTTCGGCGACTTCCAGCAATACGAAGCCGCAGGCGACGACTATGCCGACAGCCTTGAGGCGATGCGCACACTGACCCCGACACATTGTGTCTTTAACGGCGCTGTGGGTGCTCTGACCGGTGAAAATGCGTTGCAGGCGAAAGTGGGTGAAACCGTCCTGATGATTCACAATCAGGCCAACCGCGATAGCAGGCCGCACCTGATCGGTGGTCACGGCAATTACGTCTGGGAGACATCGTTCAGCGATCCCCCGTTGACCGGGCTTGAGACTTGGTTTGTGCGGGGCGGCACTGCAATGGCTGCGATGTACACATTCGAGCAACCGGGTGTTTATGCCTATGTGAACCACAATTTGATAGAGGCCACCTTGCTGGGTGCCGCCGCGCACTTTGTCGTCGAAGGCAGTTGGGACAATGCGCTGATGGAACAAGTCGTCGCGCCACGCGCATTCGAGACCTGATCGGAGTTATCAGACCATGAAAACCATCACCGCCAACCACATCAAACCCATCCTCGCCGGATGTGGTGTGCTGGCGGTGGCCACACTGTTCGGGGTTTTTGTTCTGACCAGAGCCCCCGATTTTGCGTATCTTCCCGAAATGGCAGAACGGCCCGTTCTGATGCCCGATCGCGCACCGATATATGTGCAGAAATACGAAGTCAGCATCGCCGAATGGAATGCTTGCCACGCCGCAGGGGGCTGTAGCCTCTTGCTGCGCCCACCCGGAAACGTGTCCGCAGATGAGACGCCGGCGACGGGTTTGTCCTTCGTAGATGTCACGGAATACCTGAACTGGATCAACGGCAATTCTGATGTCACCTACCGGCTGCCGACGTTGATAGAATGGGAACATATGGCCGCACCGGTGCTGCCCGAAACGCCTGACCCAATCTTCACCGACCCTGAACTCACGTGGGCCTCTGCCTATCTGATGGAGCCACACACCAAGCGAACGCTGCGCCCACGCGGATCTTTTGACACGACGTCAGAAGGGATCGCCGATCTGAACGGCAGCGTCTGGGAATGGACGATGGATTGCTATACCGGGGCCACAGAAAGGCAGATCACGCCCGACCGTTGCCCCGCATTTTTTGTGGGGGGCGAACATATCACTGCGATGTCGTTTCTGGTACGTGACCCCGCACGCGGCGGCTGCGCTGTCGGCACCCCGCCCGCACATCTGGGGATGCGGTTGGTGACTGAGGCTTTGTGATGTTTGATCATTGATACGCATCGCAGCATCGCCGGGCTGGCCACGAAGGGCCGGTTCCGGAAATATCGCCATTCGCTGCGCTGTGGACGAACTGGTAAGACGCGGACAGAACTGCAAAGATGGCAGACTCGGCGGAACGTCCGCTACCGCAATCGGTTGTGTGGTTGATGTCAGGCTTTAGCCTGCGTTCCTGAATTGCTATATCTGGCGTTATGAATCTCGTCGATGAACACTACTTAGCCTTCTCCCTTGTGGATCAACCTTTCGACCACGTGGCACCTGCTGTGATTGGTGCTGCCCGCGCGATTTGGGGGCCAGTGGCTGTCCACCAGGACGACAGAAGGCGTTCCCATGAAATCAGAGACAGTCAAATAGGAAGACTGAAGGATATCCGTCTTGCCCTTCCGAATTTTGGGCTGTCCATCTTTGGCACCTGTGATGGAATGACGCTTATTGAGAATTTTCAAAATGAAGCAATTGCGCGGGCAATCTCTGTTGTTTTGCCCCAAGCACAGGTGCTGGGCATTGAAAGCTGGACCGAAGGCAAGGTCCGCGTTCGCCAACGCATGGTTGTTTATGTCGGTGGGCGTATTGTCCGCTCGATCGGGTCGGAAAAAGGCACTGTGGCCCGTGGTTGGACATGGGAAGAGCAGGGTTCGCCGACCCGTTGGGAGGATCCACAGGCCCTCGCTGCACGCCATATTTCCGCACGGGTCACACGAGCAGAATTGCTGGCGATCACGCGCCGCTTTGGTATCGATGTAGAGGCAACGCTTGCGCATCAGAGCAACCATGCATTGGCCATCGAATTCTTGAGCTTGTATGACCCAATGGCCCCAGACGTTGTTTCGGATGATCATTTTGAACTTACGCGCCGTGTAGTGGCGCTGGGGGTCGGCGACCCGCTGAACCTCGAGCCCCCGGATTTTGCGGGAGCGGCCGAATTAGTGGCAGAAGCCAAAGCTCTGCCGTCTTAGGTCGCCTGAAGAACTGAAGGCACCGGTCAAGATCTGGCCTGTTGATGTATCAAACAGCCGACTTTCGTTGCACTGCAACGAACTTTTAGCTTCGGGCTGATTCTGTGGAAAAACAACGTGTTGCGAGCGCAGAAAGTTGAGTCTTGTGGGAGGTACGAGCGCCTTTCTTGTCAGGCTTTGCGCATTTGCTGCGGTGCAGGAAAGATCTTGGCAAGTTTGCGGAGGTTTTGGGCGGTTGCGGCGAGGAGGAATTCGTCATTTGCGCCACAGGGGCCGCGTAATCGCAGGCGACCCAGACCCAGAATGCGCTTAAGGTGGGCAAAGAGCATCTCGACTTTCTTGCGGGGCTTGGACGAGACCTTGTACTGGCGGGTTTTACGGATGGCGCGGGCGACATCTCTGGCATCTTCATGTTCTTCGCGGGTGATCTTGCGGGCATCGGCATTCGGGCGGCACTTCATCTTTGAGGGGCACGCCTGACAGGTGTGTTTGAGGGCCTGGTACTTGGCCACACCTTTGCCAGTTGGGCCGCGGTTTGGATCAGAATAGTTCCGGCGGAACTGTTTGAGCGCTTCGCCCTCAGGGCAAATGTACTGGTTGTTGTCGGCGTCCCAGTCGAAGTTGGCGCGGGACCATGTGCCGTCAGTCCGTCCAGCTTTGTCGATGACGAGGATGTGCGGTACGATGTTGCGCTTCACCAGCCAATCCAACATCGGGCCGGAGCCGTAAGCGGTGTCCGCAATCAGACGTTCGGGATGCAAATCGAACTTGTTTTTGACTCTCGTTAACATGGTTCTGGTCGATCCCACCTCGGCCTGTCGGATGGACCGGGTCGTCTCAACATCGACGATGACGCCATGATCCGTGTCGATCAGGTAGTTGTCCGAATAGGCAAAGAAAGCTGGGCCTTTGCGCGCGGCAGCCCATTGGCTGGCTGGATCAGAGAAGGACATGAACTTAGGCTGCACGTCACTCGCAGCACCAAAGGCGGCTTCATCCAGCGTGTCGAGGTACTCGCGCACAGCACGTGGTGCAGCGTTCACATCGACACGCGCCAGGTCCCATTCTTCCTTCGGGGCAGGGTACTGCCTGTTCGCATCGGCTTCGATCAAGCTGGCATCGACTGCCATGCGCTGACCGCTGACAAGGCCTTCGGTGATGCATCTCGCAACGGTCGCCTCACACAGATGGCGCAGCAGTTCGCTCTCGCGGAAACGTCCATGTCAGTTCTTTGAAAAGGTTGAATAGTCCGGGATGCGGGCATTCAGGTCGAGACGGCAAAACCAGCGGTATGCCAGGTTCAAATGCACTTCTTCGCAGAGTCGTCGTTCCGACCGGATGCCAAAGCAATAGCCAACCAGCAGCATCCGGATCAGCAGTTCGGGACCGACAGACGGACGCCCTGCATGGCTGTAAAAATCGGCCAGATGAGCGCGAATGCTGCTCGGATCGACAAACCGATCAATCGACCTCAGTAGGTGATCCTGAGGGATGTGATCTTCCAGCGAGAACTCGTAACACAATGCCGCCTGCGCTTCCTGCCGTGGTCCCAACATCGCAAATCCCCCTTCAGATGGAAGAATTGAAACAGCAGTTTAGCCTTCGATCAAGGAAGAGTTTTTCAACAAAATAGGCTCAAAACAGACATTGTTAGGCGACTCACATGCCGCCATTGATGCACCTCGCGCAAGCTCTTCTTAATCATCGCTTTGGCGGATTTTGGCATCAGCGAGCTATCTCAAAAAGCGGGGCTTATGAAGCTGGTGGTTTGGCTGGCCTGTGTCAGACAATCCCACAATCCCACAATCCCACAATCGCCTGATAGTGGTGCGACTTACGTTCAACGGTGTTTCATCAGGCAACGCGTGACCCCTTCACCCAAACGCGTGGGACGGTGTTGGCAAAAAGCCCCGCGCAAAAGGTCCGCCCGTCTGCCCATAGCAACTTCGTCTCGATCCAAAAGTGCGGCAGCTTGTGCAGGCGTTTTTGTCACACCTGCAACTGCTCTGGGCAGGTCGTTCCACACCTCGGCAAGTTGGAATGCCGACAGGAGCAATGCGGGTGGAACGTAATCTGATGGCACGATATCGAGCAGACCCGACCTGGCCAATTGCAATGCTGCGACATTGCCGGAATGCGACCCGCCTCGGACAATGTTTGATGCTCCCGTCATCCCGGCTATTCCTGCATGCCGGCAAGCCTCTGCTGCCACTAGCGTCGTTGGAATGACGCCGTTGGTTTTCGAGGTTACGACAATGAGACCACGGCGCCGACCCGATGTGTTCATTGAGATGGTAGTTATCACTGCGCGCAGACTTATCTCACATCGGATGGTTTTGTGCGGCAACCCGACCTGATTTTACGGCGTGTGTAGCGGCCCCCAAAAAAGCGATGGAACAGGTGACCGAGCGGATTCGAACTTTAGCCAGACGCCGCTCTGATCTGGCAGTAGAGCCCGGTGTGTTCTGACTTTCGCGCAATGCGCCGAACATCCACACTGTTTCCAAAATCGCTAACTAAGCCAAGTTTTCTGCATTTTTGTATCCATATAGAGGTTTGCCATCGGCGGAAAAATGTCGCCTTGGTGGGTTTTCGCTCAGAATCCTTGGCGGAATTGCACTGTTAACAACTGAGAGGCAATGTTTGAGTGCGCTGCGGGGGCATGCGCTGAAACGACGGATTGTGGGCTCCTGCACGCCATTTTTATGATGTGACCGGGATGCCCGCGCGCGAAGCGAATGGACGGTGACATGAATAGACCTTTCTTTGATCCCACTATTGGTGCCCTTCAACTCGATACCATTGACGCGGATATTCCGCTGACGGGCACGGGCTTGGATGCGATTGTCAGATCGGCTCTCCTTGATCCCGGTCTCAATCAATGGGCTGATGAAGGCGACATCATCGACGGGGCAAGCGCTGCTGCGCAAATGAATGAAATCGTGATCGAGGCGATCAGAGCAACCGGTGCTGCCAATGACGGCGCCATCACCGCCGATGATGTCTATGCTATGTCCGATTGGATCGCCCAGAACCGCTTGCCCGTCTGGACCGCAGCCCACGGCGATGACGAAGATGATACCGAAACTGGTTTTCATAAGATCCAAAGCGATGGTGCTGTTTTGCATCGTTTTGGTGACCGGCTTATCGATCAGGTTGCTGATGGGATCTATCATCTCGGCTTTGGCTATAAGGACGGTCGGCTGACCAATGAGGACGGCGATGCCAATGCTCGCGTCGAGGAGGTCGCTTTTTGGCTTGATGAATTGCTGGCGGATGATCTGGCCGCAGGCGCGCTAGAAAATCCGAATGTTGTATCAGAGTTCTCAGGGACCACCAACACTGGCCTTGATGCGTTGATTGACATGATCAGCGATGATCCCGGTTTGCAGCGCCGTTTACCAACGGACGAAATCCGGGTAGGCGCAGAGGCCGCCGACCAGATGAACACCATCATCATCGAAGGGATCACCGCGCTTGGGCTGGCGGATGACGGGACCTTGGAACCATCAGAGATTTATGATCTTGCCGATTGGATCAGTGTCAATCGTCTGTCCCGATGGCTGACTGCGCATGGTGATGACGAAGATGATGAAGAAACCGGATTTCACCTTGTGCAGAATGATGGCGGTGAGACCCGCGCGTTCGGGCGTGCGGGTGTCGATACGATTGCTGATGCGATTTATCACCTCGGCTTTGGCTACAACAAGGATCGCCTGATCAATGAAGATGGTGATCGGAACGAGCGCGTTGAGGATGTCACTTATTGGCTGAATGCATTGCTGCGGAGTGATCTGGAAACCGGTGCGCTTGCGTCGGGTAACAGTGCCCCTGTTACTGGGACAACCGGCACTGGCCTTGATAAGCTGGTCAGCCTTATCGGTGATGAAGCTGAGCTGAACAGGCGCTTGCCTGATCAAGAAATCCGTGATGGTGCCACTGCCGCCAACACAATGAATGTAATCATCATCGAGGGCATAAAGGCGACAGGTATTGCCAATGATGGCAAGATCACACGCCCCGATATCGAAGATCTGTCGGATTGGATTGCGGCCAATCATCTGACCGCGTGGACTGAAGCCCATGGTGATGATGAGAGCAATGAAGAGACCGGTTTTCATCTGGTACAGAACGACGGTGCCGTTGACCGGCTCTTTGACCAGAATGCGGTGAATACGGTCGCTGATGGCCTGTATCACCTTGGTTTTGGTCACAAGAACGGGCGCCTGATCAACGAAGACGGCAACACCAATGCGAGCCTGGCCGACGTTGCTTTCTGGCTTGAGGCATTGCTTGCCGATGACCTGGCTGCGGGCGGACTGCGCAATGAAGATGTTGACCTGTATCCCAGCGGGACGACAACAACTGCCTTTGATCAGATCACTCAGCTGATTACATCAGACGAGGGTCTGACCAAGCGCTTTTCGGCAAGCGAGCTGAAAGAGGTGGCTGAGGATGTTGATGCGCTGAACACCATTCTTGTCGATGCGATCACACAAACCGGTGTTGCAAATGACGGTAGCCTGAACGCGACCGATATCGCCGTTATTGGAAGCTGGATTAATGAAAACGCTAGTGCTGAGTGGACGTCATTGCGCGGTGATCATGAAGGTGAAGAGGGCATTCTGGGCCTGATTTGCCGCGGCGCGGTGGGCCAACTAGGGAACACGAATGCCGTAAATACACTGGCAAACGCTATTTATAACCTTGGTTTTGGTACGAAATCTGGTGGCATCCGGAACCCTGATGGCGATTGGGTCGGTTCGCTTGAGGATGCAGCAGGCTGGCTGAACGTCCTTTTGGGCGATGATCTGCGGGCGGGTACCTTCTACAATGTGGAACAGACGCCAACCGACCTGACAACATTCGCACCGGATGCTGTTGTCGTGCTTGATCCGGTCAATGTAACCGATGATGACAATTATGTAGTTGTGCCCCATCAAAACAGCTTGGCGCTGAATGCGGGCACCGTCGCGTTTTCATTCGTGGCCGAACAGGCGGAGGGCAAGTATCAGGTTCTGTTTTCGAAGGATGGTTCAGGATCAAATGATGGCGACATGCGTGCCTATCTTTATGAGGGCCAGCTTTACGTCAAAGTCTCCGTCGATGGTGATAATCATTATCTAAAGATCGACACCCCGATCTCGTCCGGTCAGGCGCATGATATTGCGATGACCTTTGGCGGCAATGGCATCAGCCTGTGGTTTGACGGGGTACGCGAAGTGTTTCGCGATGATTTCAGTTTCGACATGGGGTCGAACACATCTGATTTCGTCGTCGGTGCCAGCAATGGCAGACAAGAATCCGGTGGCGACGAAAAGATCACCTCGCATTTCCAGGGCGACATCACCGGTTTCACAGTTTATGACCGGCTGCTAGATCAGGGTGAAATCAGTGGCTTGTCAAAGGGCGCGACTGTGGTCGGCACTGGCACAAATGACGATTTGGCAGGCACTGACGGGCAGGACTTTCTGGATGGCGGGCTAGGCCGCGATGTTGTGTTGGCCGGCGATGGCAATGATGTCGCCATGGGGGGGTACGGCGCAGACCACATCGATGGTGGCGCAGGCGATGACATCATCGATGGTGGCCATGGTCAGGACACGCTGATCGGGGGTGATGGTAATGACATCATCCTGAGCACATCCGACGGCCGCGAACCCGTGATCGGTCAGTTGGTTTATGGCTCCAATGGTCGCGTGCGCGACGACGACGGGTCAGTTGACCCCAATACGCTTACCATTTATCCCGACCAACCGATTGCGGCGAATGATATCCTGACCGGCGGGGCCGGGGCCGACACGTTCCGTTTTCAATGGATGATCAATGCCAAAGAACACATCATCCTGAAACATGTGCGGGCGGACGGGTCTATCAACTGGCAGGGTGTTGCTGGTGAAAACGAGTATCTGCATGACCATTGGGTCGACACTATTGGTGATGACATCATCACGGATTACAGTAAGGCAGAAGGTGACCGGATCGAGGTTGCAGGCCATACGCTGACATTTGACGGTATCAAATATCGTGACATCGATGGCGATGGCACAGATGAATCGATCATCTCGTACAAGTCCAATCAGGGGAACGGCGGTGCCCATGATCAGGACAGGTTGGGAACGATCACTGTTTATGGTGATCGCGTCGAACAGTCCGACATCACTCAAATTCCGTCGATGACAGTGTTTTACGGCATCGTCGAAAACGTCGATGACCTGGCCGAGGCTGTCACGCCGCTTTCGATTGATGAGGGCACCGCCCGCGACGTCCCGGCCGGTTTAACGCCAACCGTTGCTGACGGTCCGCGTGGTGAGCCTAAAGACGGTCCCGTAGCGGAGCCGGATGCGCCCATTGATGCGGCAACCCGGTCAAACACTGGTCTGGACACTATTCTGGACTGGATCGAAACAGATCCGGGTTTGCAGAACAAGATTGATAGCGATGAGATTTCGCAGGGCAGTGCCGCAGCTGCCGCAATGAACGTGATTATCATCGAGGCAATCAAGGCCACTGGTGCGGCTAATGATGGCGCGATTGATGCGGGCGACGTCTATAGCCTTGCTACCTGGATCAATGAAAACCGGCTTGCCGAATGGCTGGTCCATCATGGTGATGACGAAAACAACAGCGAAACCGGGTTTCACCTTGTCCAGAATGATGGGGCTGCTCGCGATGAGTTCGGGCGCAACAGCATCAACACCGTGGCGGATGCGATCTACCATCTGGGCTTTGGCTTCCGCAAGGATCGCCTGATCAACGAGGATGGCGACAACAACGAACGGGTTGAATCCGTCGCAAACTGGCTGAACACATTGCTGTCCGAGGATCTGTCCGGTGATGCACTCAAAAACCCGGACGCGCCTGCACCGGTTGTCGGCACGACCGGAACCGGGTTGGACCATTTGATCGGCATCATTCAGGATGATGCCGAACTCAACCGCCGTATCCCGGATGCCGAACAACAGGCAGGGGCCGAAGCCGCGAACGCAATGAACGAAATCATCGTTCAATCGATCAAAGAGCTGGGCCTTGCCAATGACGGCACATTCACCGCCGCTGATGTTATGGCCCTGGCGGATGAGATCAAGGCGAACCACTATGACGCATGGTATGTGGCGCATGGCGATGACGAAAAGAACCGGGAAACCGGTTTTCACCTTGTGCAGAATGACGGCGCAACAACCCGACTTTTCGGAAACAACGCTGTCGATACTATCGCCGATGGGCTGTATCACCTTGGGTTCGGTCACAAGAACAGGCGTTTGATCAACGAGGACGGCGATACAAATGCATCGGTTGAGGCGGTCGCTCATTGGCTGAATCGGCTGTTGGCGGATGATATGCCCGATCTGGGAAACCCCGATACCTCTGCCGTGGTGACAGGCTCGACCGATACCGGGCTTGACGCACTCGTTGATATCATCGCGGCTGACCCGGGCCTGACAAACCGCATTTCGCTGAACGAAATCAACGCAGGGGCCAAGGCGGCTGACATGATGAACATCATCATTGTACAGTCGATCAAGGCCAACGGTCTGGCCAATGACGGGCAGATTACCGCTAGCGATGTGGCCACCCTCGCCGATTTCATCAAAGCCCATCATGGTCATGTCTGGACACGTGCCCATGGTGATGACGAAAAGAATGTCGAAACAGGCTTTCACCTTGTGCAGGGCGATGGCGGGCAAACCCGGCTTTATGCCGATGCGGCGGTGAATACCGTTGCGGATGGCCTCTATCATCTGGGTTTTGGCCACAAGGCTGGCCACCTGATCAACGAGGATGGCAATAGCAACGCCTCTTTGTCAGATGTTGCATTCTGGCTGGATGAATTGCTGCGCGAAGATATTGAAGCGGGTACATTCTACAACCCGAACTACGGCCCGTTCTCGAAAGGGACGACCGGCACCGGCCTTGATACGATTGTTGAAATGGTCGCAACGGATGAGGGGCTGCTTGCCAGATCTGATACCGCTGATATCTCGGTCGCGGCGCAATCTGCAGATGGCTTGAACAAAATCCTGATCGAGGCGATCAAGGCCACCGCTGTGGCCAATGATGGCAAGATCGATGCCCATGACTTGAAGCTGTTGGATGCATGGATTGCCGACAACCGTCTAGCCCAGATCAACGCACTGAACGGGATTGAAACGAACAGTACCCGCACAGGCTTTGAACTGGCCGAGGTGTGGCATTCCACAAGCCCGCTATTCGGCGAAAACGGCGTAAACACCGTCGCCGATGCGATCTATAGCCTTGGTTATGGCATCGCCTATAACGACGCGATCAAGACCCGCGATGGCAAGTGGAATGAAAATCTGGACAATGTCGCTGATTGGATGAACCAGTTGCTGGCTGACGATCTGGCAAATGGCAGCTTGTATTCCGACGGGCAGGCCTATGCCGATCCGGCCAGCTTTGCTGACAGCATCGCCGTTGAGGCACCACGAGACATGATCGGCAATGGTAGCGGCGGTTATTTCAATGTCAGCCACAATAGCGATTTGGCCCTGCGCAACGCCACTGTTGCGTTCCGCTTTACCGCTAATGAAATACCCGACAGCGGCTCCGCAACCCTGTTCACCAAAGACGCCAGTGGTTATGGCAATGGCGGACATACGTCGCTTTATTTCTACGAGGGTGAGCTTTTCGCCCGTGTCCAGAGCAAAAAAAAATCACACTATGTCAAAGTGGCGGAACGCGAACAGTTGCAAACAGGAGCCAGCTATACAATTGCGATGATCCTGGGCGAAAACGGGTTGCGTGTTTTCCTGAATGGCGAACAGGTGGCCAGCAATCTGGACCTGACCATGTCCTGGCTTGGCAATGGCGAGGATATCGTTGTCGGCGGCAGCGGCAGCCATCGTTCAAGCGGTGTAACAGAGAATATCAGCAGCCCGTTTGACGGCACAATCGAGGATTTCACCGTGTATGACCGCGCGCTTACCTTTGGTGAGATTGCGGGCCTCAACGGTACTGACATCGATGTGCGACCAACAGAGGCGGGCGATACAGCCCCGGATGGTGATGCGCCTAATGGCGAAGTCTCCGCTGACGATACGCCCAGTGATCACAATCTCCCAGCAGATCAAGCTACGGCTGATAATGACAGCGGCGATGGTGATGGACCGGAACAGCTGGTCGCTGATAACGGCGGGGCGATGTTGATTGACGGTCAAACCAGAACCGGCAGTGAAGGCAGCGATGTCTATGTCGCGGTAGCGGGTGAAAACAGCCTTGACGGTGCGGGCGGCGATGACCTGTTGGTTGGTGGGTTTCAGGGTGACCGACTCATTGGCGGTGCGGGGAATGATGCCCTGATCGGGGACATCCAAGGTTCCGTCTTTGCCGGCGATGATGTGCTGATCGGTGGCAAGGGTGACGACAATCTGCAGGGTGGTCGCGGTGCGGACATCTTCGGCTTTGGTACCGATGACGGAAACGACATCATCGCGGCGTTCGATTTGAACTTCACCGATATCGGCAACGGCTTTGAGGCAACGCCAACCGGTGCGGATTTCGAGGTCGGCGTCGACAGGATTTCGTTGAATGGCTTCACCACACTTTCGCAGGGCAATGTGCTGAACAGCGGTGCACTCAGCACCACGGCGGATGGCACGCTTTTCTCGGCAGAGGGGACATCGGTCCTGCTCTATGGCGTTGCGCTGGATAGCCTGACCGAAGCGGATTTCATCTTTGGCTAAGCCAACAACTGACCTGAAAATGAGCGACAACATGACTTACAAAATCAAGGCGAGCGTGCTTTCAGCATGCATTCTAGCAGCATGCGGCGGTGGCGGTGGCGGAGATGACGCCGGCACGTCCGCGTCCAATAACGGATCGAACGGACCCTCGCAGACTTATCTGAGACTTGACGACACAACGGTTGCCACAAGCTCTCTGGGTGGTGCGATTCTGAACGGCGTTACCGCCAGAAACACCACTGGTACGATCACGCATGATACCCAACAGTTTCAGTTGAGCGGAGAGTCTACCGAGCGGAACCTAGATGATACATCCTTATTCGGCTTTAGCGATTTCGAATATGCGACCGATGTGGAACTCAGCAGTGGCCAAATTGCGATTATCGGCGTCGCAATCGCGACGGCAGATATGCCCACATCCGGTATGGCTGCGTATTCCGGCGAATTTCGGGGCCAACTTGCACAAACCGGATCGCCCGCAGTCACTGACTTAAATTGGAACGCCGATATTCAGGCTGGATTCGCAACTGGTGATCTGGACATGACATTTGCCGGTGACGGTTCAACCATCATCGACGAAATCAGGATCGAAAATGCAACGATCTCTGGCAACACCTTTTCAGGCGGATCAATGTCAACATCGCTCAGCGGGGACGAAAACAATGTGACCGGAACCGGCGTTGACTTAAACGGCACTTTTTTTGGGTATGACGAAGTGCTGACGATTCCGGCAGAGCTGGGCGGCGTGATTGCATCGTCCGACAGTGATACGACAATCAGCGGGGCATTCATCGCAGGCTCGCAACCGTAACGCAGATTGTTCAGCGGTTTGCTAATCCGTCGTCAGGGCTCATGTCTTCACCTCCCAAAAACTGCGCCAAGTTCGGCTTCGCTTTGGAATTTGGATTAATGGCGCGGATACGGTTGTCAGGCGAAGATATTGTCCATTTGCTAGAGATTGAGTTGAGCTTGACATCTAGCGAGCGTGTCGCGACGGGTTGTCGAACGGCTGAAGTCATTAGCGCGACTTGTCACAGATGACGCGAACGGTTTGGCGGTATGCATGGCCTGCCAGGCGATTTGTAGAGAAAATCTGCTGATAGTGAGCATCAGAATTGCTTCGTCGGGCCGTGATGCATACTCGTCAAAAGCTGGCAAATCCGAACGGCGCATCTGCATTGCGATCGGCGGTGATCCGATTGGCCAAACAGTATGGGCACCATGGCCAGCGCAAGATCACAGAGCTGCCGCGCATCTAAGGTCGGTTGGTCAACGATAAGAAGATCGAGCGGCTCTGATCATGTAAGGGGACAGGCTTGCGTCCCACACTCAACGACTTGGCGATGCTCCGAACTACACAGGGCCAGCCCATGGAATTTGTCCTTCCCGTTCGGAGAAGACGACGCCATGCGCCGAAGGGATTACGGATTTGCTATCGTAAACCAATCGAGGCAATTCTTCATGCGACGATCAACAAAGGCTGCTGCTTGCGCAACGGCAGTCTTCTCACTTCTAGCGTGCAGCGGTATCGCCACCGACATAGCGAGCCGGTTGCGAATAACACCAACCGTTTGGGTCAGTGACGGTTATGGCTACGTCATTGACCTGCGACCAGGTCATCAGGAACTATACCATCTGGCCGGAAACAGCTGTGTTCTGGATGCGAATGCCCGTTCGGTGCTTGATGCAATTCTAACGCCTGATACCGTTCGTAAAGCGTCAGACGACAATGCTTTATTCTATGGCGTAAAACACGAACCACATCACATTACATTCAACAGCCGACGCACTCTACCGTCGACCTGTGCATCGCCCGTTCCAGACACCGCTGAAGGAAATTTTCAGGCCTTCGTGGATATCTTCGCAGCCAATTATGCGTTCTTCGACGTCTACGGCGTCGATTGGGATCAACGCGTGCGTAAAGCGCGGCAGAACCTGTCACCTGACATGACGCAAGACGCGCTCTTTGAGCTGTTTGCAGAGATGCTTGCGCCGCTGAAAGACGGTCACCTGAAGCTGAACGCACAGATTGATGGTACACAATATTCTACATCACCGTTAACAACTCCACTCGGTCGTGGGGTCGCCCAAAAGGCGGCGGCGCTTGGTGTTGACGAAAGCGAGGTCTTTGTCGCGGAACTTGAAAATTATTGGGAGAACGGTATCGCCCAGCAGGTTCTGCAAGGCGACGGCGAGGCCGCAGCTAGTGGCAAGATCCAGTACGGAGTGATTGACGGCAATGTCGGCTACATCGCCGTCCTGATGCTGACGGGTCTCACCGATAGCGCGTTGCTATCGATCCCAGACAATTTTGATGCCGATGAGGAATATGCACTCATCAACCGGGTCTTGGACAACATCCTAACCGAGTTTACCCAAGCCAATGTCAAAGCGGTTATCATCGATGTGAGCATCAACTTTGGTGGCCATGATTTCCTGGCGCGTGAGATTGCGGCACGGTTTGCTGACGAACGGCACCTAGTTCTGACCAAGCGTGCATTTGATGCACAGAACCCGCAAGCCACGCCGGTTTACATTCAGCCCACCGATCGACCGTCTTTTGATGGGCCGGTCTATCTGATGACAACACAGTCAACCGTCAGCGCGGGCGAGATTATGACGCTTGCGTTCCGGGCGTTGCCCAATGTCACGCATGTCGGTCAACCCACCCAAGGCGCATTGTCGGATGTTCTTTACAAGGCATTACCGAACGGATGGGAGATTGGCATGTCAAATGAAATCTACCGTGACCCGGATGGTATCTTGTGGGAAGGGCGCGGCATTACGCCGGAGATCGCAATCGACATTTTTTCTGAAACCGACTTGGTCAGTCGCCACCCTGCTGTCGTCCAGCAGATCGTCAACCATATCCATGAAGCAAACATACGCTAATTCCGGGTCTACCATGAAAAACCTATGCAACTTTACGGCTTTGCGCAGCCGCGCTATCCCTTGCCGAGGGCGAATTTACCGGCCGCGATTTCATATCAGGATTGACAGCTTAGCGTATCATTTTCTGAATGGGTACGATTTCATTCGTCGCTCGCCTTCGCGTCAAATCCAGGTGAGGGTTTCGACGAAGAAGATAGCTTCTTTGACGGGTCACAGCGTGAGGCCGACCTGACCATCAGGCTGGAGGCGGGTGCTATGATCTGTTTATCACCTGAGATCGGTCAGCAAAGATGTTTCTGATGCCGATGGCCGCACCACAGCGAGCGCTGCGGTAGATTATGAAGCCGAGCTTGCATTTGCCGTCATATCGGTGGAAGGCGGTGCGCATTTCAACTCTGCGGAGCATAACCAATACTACCAAGGTGTTTCGTCGCGCGAAGCGCTTAGTGGCAGCCAAGCGTCTAGGACCGAAGATGAGATTATGCCACTTGCCGGCATCGAGTTGCTGGTTCCAGTCTCCGACAACAGCGCCGTCGTTGGCCTTTTGGACGACAACGATCTGCGTCAGGTGGAAGAAAGCCCACTACTTGACGTTGACTATCAGGCAGCAGCTCATTTGGGTTTTATCCATAGTTTCTGACAAAGTTGGCGCCGACTTGCGATGGGTCGGCGCCCCGGCTATGGCTGTTCGAAATGGACGTCATTCAGCTGATAGCACTTAGCGAAACACTACGCACTGGTATCTGTCTTTTTTGCGCAAGTGTCCTTCTGACGCGGCGCCGCGACAAGGTGCTGTTCCGACCCCTTGGCCTGCTATTTCTAAGCCAAGGTTTGACCGAAGTTCCCGGGCTGATTGTTCCATCTCCGTTAACCGATATGGAGTTTGCTGTTACTCACTACCTCGAAGTGGCGGTGATGATACCTGATGTGGCTAGCCCGTTCCTGCTGTGGTGGTACGTATGGGAATTGACCACCGAAGAAGAAAATCGCCGCATACCTCACAAGTGGCGGCATTTTGTACCATTTGCAGTCGGGCTCGTCTTGATCGGGTTGTTCTTGCTAATCACGCCAAGCACGTTGCAATCGGATATTGATTTTTCGGGCGCAATAGCGTGTCAAGTTGTCGTCGGCATAGGAGCCTTTGTCGCGCTGCATCTCCTCATGGCTTGCCTTGTGATCGTTTATTTGACCATGATCATACGACGTTTGAGAGCACATAGAACCCGCCTCAAAGATATCTTCGCCAGCACCGAAGACCGTGAGCTGCGTTGGATTTGGCTGATTGTTCTTTGGTCGGTGCTCTATGTCCTTTTTGATACGGCCGAGATGTTGTCATCCTGGTTCAATCTCACCACGACACCTGAGCAGGCCTTCCGGCTCGAGCTCATTGAAGAACTCGCACTGATCGGATTGATTTGGATCATCGGGGTCTGGGGGCTCAGGCAACGGCCTGTATTCGCTCGTTCGACCACGCCCAATCACAATAACGGGAAAGAAACACAACAACCTAAATACGAAAGATCCGTTTTGGATGACGCCCGGGCCACGCGGATCGCCGCAAAAATTAAATCTGCAATGCAAAACGATCTGATGTATCGAGAGCCCAACCTGTCTTTATTTGACCTGTCAAAACACATCGGCGTTTCGTCTCACAATGTGTCCCAGACACTCAACACCAAGATGCAAGCGACCTTCTTTGATTACATAAATGGTTGGCGTATCAAAGAGGCACAAAAGCAGCTTACCACAACCGACCGGACAGTGTTGGAAATCGCCTATGATGTGGGCTTCAACTCGCGGTCGTCCTTTTACAAAGCCTTCAAGCGCGAAACTGGAAAGACACCGATGGACTTGCGCAAATAACGGCATGCTGTCGCCCGTTGAACTCGAAATCAGACAGCAGAAACTGCATGCCGTCTTTGACAGCCAAGGACGCCTAATCAACCTCTTCGTAACCGCCGGGTAGGTCAGGTGACTACATCGGCGCACTGGCACAATTAAGCAGCCTGCCGAGCGTTGATTGGCTGCTTGGGGACCGTGGTTATGAGGCCAGTTGGTCCCCAGAAGCCTTGCAAGACAAAGGCATACGGCCTTGCATCCCCGGTTGAAACTCCCGCGCCAAAGCTATGCGATACGACACGCGCGCGTACAAAAGCCGCAACCGCATTGAGATCATGTTCGGCAAACTGCAAGACTGGCGACGGGGCGCAACCCGCTATAATCGTTGCCCCAAGATCTTCCCCTTTGCAATCGCACTCGCAGTTACCGTCATATATTGCTGCAAGTCCTGGCGCTAAACAACTAGCTCCGCTTTAGAAGAGCGCATCTGATGGCGTTTCGCGTAGCTTCGGGCTGGAGTACCATATGCTTCTTCTGCTGAACGGACGCCGGCTGCTACGGCCCTAAGCTTTGGAAAAGCATGTAACAACTCACTTCGCGCCGAAGGACTCAGACCCATGATCGCGGTCGGCCCAGGAAAAAATGATTCTGTTGGAGAGCCTTCAGCAAAGACCAGTTCATGATTGTCAAACATGATATGAATATAAGTTACTGGCTCCAAACTCTTGTCGACTCTTGCCCATTTGCCTCCCCAGATCTCAGCAGCAAACTTTGCGCGAATCAAAACCTCCCCAGATCCAAGCTTTGCGAAAAGGCCATGTTGGGGCGAAACGATCATCTTGCGCTGATTTCCGAATGCATGCTTGCGTACTATAACTGGGCGCAGGTTTGGCTTGCCCACCAGTTCAGCAGTTGAGAGAGTTCTTCTTCCGATCCAACGAACGGGCTGTAGCCCATGATCTAAGGTCATAAGCAAGTCACCAGGACGAACCACTTCAACATCCACGTCGCCAGATGGACCTCGGAGCATCGTGCCTGCGGTGAAACAGGGCACCGCATCGCGAAAGTCCAGGTCATTTATGAGCGGCACAGCACCGGAACCGTCTGCGGCAGTATCGTTGTCTGTATCCGCTAGGGTGAATTCGCCAGCACCATTGACGTCGTTGTCATTGACATCCCGCCCGGAGACGTCGTCAACGACGTCAGCGATCCCATCTCCGTCGGCGTCTCCC
Source organism: uncultured Paracoccaceae bacterium (assembly GCA_947503925.1). Classification (GTDB taxonomy): domain Bacteria; phylum Pseudomonadota; class Alphaproteobacteria; order Rhodobacterales; family Rhodobacteraceae; genus Yoonia. Next base: position 101,826 of record CANNFQ010000016.1, read on the forward strand.
GATGCGTCGATTGTAGCCTGCGTGACGCCATGCCCTGCTTCATCTACGTCATCGGTTCCATCGCCGTCAGAGTCGGTATCAAGGACATCATCGGTTCCGTCGTTGTCGGTGTCGACCGCCGCAATACCCAGCGACCCTCCCGCACCCGTTGTTGGGGTTGCGTCATAGGCATCGTCCAACCCGTCTCCGTCGGTATCGTCACCCGACGGCGCAATGTATCCGTCGGTCGATTGGGCCTCAACATTATCCGTGATCCCATCATTGTCACTGTCGAGATCCAGATGGTCCGCAACCATATCACTATCGGAGTTGGTTGTGGTCTCGTTGGGATCAACCGTAAAAACCTCCGTGACAGAGCCTCCAAAATTAGGGTTGGCCCCAGAATCAACGATAACAACACCGTCAACTTCAATCTGGTAGCTCGCCGGATCGGAGCCTGACAAACCATCACCAAAGTTATCAAGAATCGTGAAGGTATAGTTTCCCGCACCGACCGAAACATCTGTGATTTCCACCACGTTGTTGGAAATGGTATCGTCACTGGCGACGACATTGCCGTCAGCATCTCGCAATTCCCATTGCGTGTCGTCAGCTTCCGTCCATTGGTCCGCATCGAACGTGACGCGGATCGTATTCGGGTTGACACTTAGGCCTTCATTGACGTCCAGCAAACCGTCATTGTCATCATCAAGGTCGATCTTGTCCGCAACGCCGTCCTGATCGGTGTCCGCGAGTACTGTAAACGATAGATCACCGATGCCGGCGCCGCCGGAAACAGCAGCGTCCGGGCCATTGTCGTACACAACCTCTAGGCGCGAAACCATCCAGGGAATTGACACTGTCACGTCATTGGCGGTGCTGCCCTCAGCCTCCACCGTGACCGATCCATCTGGATTGGCATAAACAAGCTCATCCACCAGTCCCGACAGGCCAGCAATGACCACATCAGAGTCTATTAGGTCACCATTTTCATCATAGGCATAGATCGTAAACATGTCGTCATTGGCGGCGCTTGAATTGACATGCTGAAGATCGAAAGTGAGGTCTTCGACCGGCGTTGAAAAGTTGAACTCCGCCGATATTGGCGAACTGACTTCAAATGCACCAAATTCTGACACACCTGTTCCGCCGGTGGTGCCGTCCCATGAATTCGCGGTAAATGTTGTTGAAACGGTTGTGGTATTGCCGCCTTCGGACACAAGCGTGGTTCCACCAACCGCTGTACCACCGGGTCCAGTCAACCATATCGCATTATCAAGTATTGCCATTTTATTCTCACATTTACCCACAAACCGGGAGCGCGACCATCTCTTTTCCTTTGCGCCCTACAACGTAGTGTCATTGTTGCATGGCAAAATCAGGTCGAATTTTGGATCAAGTATGTCAAAGATGCGGGTCAGTTGAACCTGCACTGCGTATCCCCGACAAGCTGTATTGCACCGCCTGTGTAGTCTAACGTCAGGGAATGAGTTCGTCGAGACTGACCTGCCCCCCGAAACTTCCCTCGTTGTGATGTAGAGTTTGCTCAACCTTTTGAAGGAGCAAACAGATGCGAAAG
>CANNFQ010000017.1 GCA_947503925.1 uncultured Paracoccaceae bacterium
TGAAATCATTCCCGTCGCCAAGACGATACTGGTAAGTGTCAGAACCGTTGCCGCCACGCAAATCGTCAGAGCCTAACCCGCCCTCAAGACTGTTGTCGCCATCATTACCGGTCAAGTCATCGCGGAAAACAGAGCCGATTAGGCCTTCAACACCCTCATAAGTCTCGATACCACCGTCAATCTTGGCTTCGTTCGTTGCAAGTGACGCGATAACCCCACGTGTTGAGTGGGTGTATGACACTCGGTCGTTGCCCGCGCCGCCGATAAAGGTATCAAATCCTTCGCCACCATGAAGAATGTCATCACCAGCGCCACCGAATAGCTGATCATTCCCAGAAACTGATGTGTCATCAGACAGATCGCCGAATAACTCGTCATCTCCGCCTTCGCCATAGATAAGGTCATCGCCATCGTGACCATAAACAGTATCGGCACCGCCACCGGCTTCGATGGTATTGACCGCGGCGTCGCCTAGCAGTCTGTCATCATGGTTCGAACCACGCAGGTTTTCGATATTCAGGTACGTATCTCCTTCGGCGTCTCCACCCAATCCAACACCGTTTAGAAGATCTACATCGACTGCAGATGCGGCTGTTGTGAAGGTAGCCCAATCTTCACCAGCGCCCCCATCGATAACATCGGCGGCGTCGCCACCCTCCAAAATATCATCGCCAGTTCCGCCCGATACGATGTCTTCACCCGCGCCAGAATATAGGCGGTCATTGCCTGCGTCTCCGGCAAGCACATCATCTCCAAGGTAAGTCTTGATGAGGTCATCGCCGTCGCCGCCTGAAACGGTATCGTCACCTTCAGCGGTATAAAATTCGTTGTCGATTGCATCACCGATCAGATCATAGGCATCGCGCAACCCAAACCGATCAGCTTCAGCGAGGGTCAGGTACCAGCCTGCCGCGAACGCAGACTCAGGTGATGCAGCCATGAGTGCGTTGATTGCCTCAGTGTTTTCCAGATAGGTGTTGTAGTCCTCTGCAACTTGCAAAGCGACCGCAATGGTTTTGTAAATCTCAAGTGGCCCATCGTTGCGCGCCGTACCTTCAAAATATTCCTCGTCGGTCAGTTGTGCGACCAGTTCTGGCGTAATGTCTTCTGCAACATAACCACCACTCAAAAGCTGATCGATGAAGCTTGTGGGGATGTTGGATGGAAGACTATCGTATGCTGCAATACGTTCGGCAAGATTTAGACTTTCCAAAGCGCGAACAGCTGTCATTTTGCCGTCAGCAAGTTGCGCCGCCGACAGGTCACGGACATAGGCGTCTAGGTAAGCCTCCTGAAACTCTCCAAATGTCTGCCCCGACCGTCCAGCATTCTTGATGGATTCTTCATAATGACCAAAGGACCACTGACCCAATTCATTATAATTGTGTGACTGCGACTTCATCGCATCAACAAAGCCATTCATACCATCGACGTAAGCTTGTGCGAGAGCTTCTGACAGTTCTTCATCGCCGCCATCGTCTGACCATGTCGACGTCAATTCGAAGCGGCCTGTGGCCTCATTGAAGCCAACGCCTGTCCAGGCTTGCGGATCTTTGTCGAACAACACATCAATCAGCTTACCAACAGCCCATGCCACGACTGCACCGACCGGACCTCCGGCCCAACCTAGCGACGACAGGGCGCCGGTCACTGCAAGGGCTGCACTTGTGACCGCAGACGCGATCTGACCTTCGATGGTTTCTAGTGTGGGCAATACTTCATTGATGACGGCCGTCAAGATAAGGCTGGACCAGCCCGCGAAATCGTCAGGCAAGAGCGCAACATCTACGCCCTCATTCACCTGTTCATAGAGCTGCGTATTGCCGCCAAAAAGGCTTTCAAAGGCTGGGGTATCCACAAGCCAATCAACACCGTAGCTGACCACGTTGTTCACGCCTGCGCCAATAACGGCTTGGTAAATCGCACCCGGAATTCCGTCTGCATCGATATACTCAAATATCTCCGCCATGATCAGCTGATTGATAACGTTGGTCACGTTATCGACGCCATTGACGATCAACTCTCCGCCGATGTCCTCAAAAACACCGGCAGCGATCACATCGAGATGGCCACCAATTGAAAATTCACCGTAGTCTAAGTTTGAACGTCCGATGAGTGCGCCAATAAGCTCACCAACATTGCCCAATAGCGTGTCAAAAACGGTATTTGCCGCAATTATCTCGAATTGGCTTGCATCTTCATCAAGCAGCGCTTGTGTGAAGAAGGGTGTTAGCGATTGCGCGATAGCTTCGCCGTAGCGTTGTTCATTGATGTAACGCGGGCCGTCGACCACTTGTCTATTGCCATCTGAATCAAGCTCTGTGCGGACATATATAATATTGCCATTGCCGTCGGAGGTCGTAACTTCCTCAATCGCGGTTGATTGGTCGGAACCGGGCGCAAAATACTTTTCGCGTTCGGTTGCCAAACCCGGCGTTTTTAGCAGAACGTAGTCTGGAAAGCTGTCGCCATCTGTGTCGCGGTACTCAGTAACAAGTGAATACTCCGACGGGTCAAGAAATGCAAAAATTGAGTCGTTGTGAACACGGATGCCTTCGGCAACGTAGTTGTGGAGGGCTTGAACTTCAAAGTTGTATGTCTTCCAACCGATAACGGAGCCAGAGGTGCTACCAGCTGCGGCCGCAATTGTGACTTGTTCAAAGCGATCTGCATTTTCAGCCGAATAGGACATCAATTGCCCTTCGACAGTGATAATGTCACCATCTTCTGAAACGAGACGGGCTGACCCGCCGCCAAGACGTACCATCTTGCCAATCTCGACGTAATCGCCCGTCTCGGTCAGGAAGCGGTGCCCTGGTGTCACAATGAGTGGCTCGCGGCCATCGTCAAATAGGAGCTGCATCCATTCGGTGGTGGTATTGCGGAACAAGCGTGTTACGCGACCTGGGCAAGGCTCGCCAGTCGGGGCAAACGCAAGAACTTCGTCAGAAGGTACAATCTGCTCGATTGGTTTTTGACTTCCGTCCCACATCGATACTTGTGTACCCGCAGGGAAACAGCGTGTCGGATCCAGCGCGATCTTCTCTTGGACTGTAAGTTGGTCACTATTGAACACGGCAGCCTGCAACTGCTCTTCCAGAGATAAGCCGTTTTCTTCAGCATAATAATTCAGAACAGAAAGCAGCGCTCTAACATCGCCATCACTATAAGCAAAAGCATCAGGATCACCTACTTCCTCTAGATACTCTTTAATGATTGCGCCAAGCTGCCTTTGCGTATCGGTATCGAAGTTCTCCGTAATGACGGTAGCCAATTCCTCCCACGCGGGTGGTGACGTATCGCCAGAGCCGAAGCGGTCCCCCAGCCAGGTTTTCACGCCTTGAACCGTAGTATTCAGCTCCGCTATTGCTGAGTCCGGCTCCGCGCCTTGTGCGGCAAAATCCAACGCCGCAGTCAAACCGTCGATGTTCTGATACAGATCGTATGCCGTCCAAAGCAGGCCCACGCCCAGTAGAGATGCAGCGCCTTTCAGAAGGACGTCCTGCAGCGCGCCCTCAGCAATTGAGGAAAGGAGGTCAGCAGAGATAGGCAGATTGGAATTACCTATGAACTCTATGACATTTGAAGTTGTATAATCCGCTCCGTATTTCTCTGTAATCGCCGCATCAGCTTGATTAGCCAGGCCCATAACAAGCAGACCGATGGCGGCAGTTCCAACTATGCCGCCGTCAATTTTCTGCAGTATGTTGTTGACACGTAAATTCAAATCCGGTGGTGCAACATTGATCGAGTTCGCCCCAGATCCGATCGATATCATTCTTCCAGACTCAAAATCATTCCATTTGTTATCATCAATAAAAAAATCGGTGTCAGTGCGAGGGTCGAAATAATCTGGTGTCCCGTCGTTCACAACACTAAGATATTGAGATCTATCAATACTACCTTCGACAAGAGCTCTTGAAGCTAATCGCGTAACGCTTTCCCCCATTCCATCTTGAATCAATGAAACGCGTGTTGGAAGATCAAGGTCTCGTAAGTCATCAACTGAAACACCATTGATCGATGTCACACGAGGGTTATCAATTAATGCCTGAAGTTCTGTATTGGTAAAAATAGAATTGTCGGTGTTGAAGTTGTCGGGCAGTATTGCTACGACATCGCCCGAGGCTGCTTTGGAAAAGTTGATTGAAGCGGCATCCCAAATTGGCGCAGGACCACTGAATAGGCCCGTCGTACTCCGTTGGCCAAATACCGGTTCATTCTCTAACGTGTCCAATAGTGCATTTTGGTGAGGAGAGTTTTGAACTTCAAGAGCAGATACGAATCTACCTACTTCTGTTTGCCTAATTTGTGTACCTGCACCTCCGTTGGTGACGCCGTTGGCGAGTGATTCAACAGATTGGCCACCATCGACGACTGAGCTTGCTGAACCGGTATAAAAGACAGAAGTCGAACCAGTTCCACCTACAGCATCAAGTTCGCGGACGGCCCTTTCAAAGAAATCGGCAGGTGCGGCCGTCCCTGCTGGCAAGCTCTCAAGATAACTTAACGCATTTTCAGCACTATCAAAAACACCAGCAGGATAGCTCATTCAATCAATTCTCCAGACGCGAATTTCTTTTTAAGTTGATCACCAAAAACTACTTTGCCTTTGGTGACTTCCCCATTTATAGCTTTACCCAAAGCACCGCTGTAGCAAGAGAGCAGCGTTGTAACCAGATTAATGAATTTTTCTTGCTGGGCAGAGTCTTTGAACGCTGTAAAGCCCCTTATGGTTTTCACCGGCAATTCGCTTGGAGTTGGCGCCCATGGATATTTTTCATTGTCTGGAAGATCGAATTCACGGAATAGCTGATCGACATGCCAAATCTGCTCACCCTCTTTGGTACGCTCGGAAAAGTCGGGGAAAAACAAAACATCACTCGGATCATCGCTATCTTGCGTAATTGTAACAAAGCAACCATCAAAGTATAATTTTGCGTAAGAATGTCCCCGATAATCCCGGTGGTTATAACTGTGAAAGGACATATATATTTCTGGGTGGCTTGTTCTGATTACCGTCTCGACAACGTCCAACCAATACTCAAAGCCGTGTTCTGACGTGTAGCGACGCACCTTGCTTGTATCGATCGCTCGCATTTTTTCACGAGGATCTGTCCAATTCTCAGGCCGATCTAAGAGAGATATCATGGGTCTTCTCAGCTCTTTACTTTGGGCTAGCTTTAAGCACCGTTTGATGTGCACTTTAAGCCGGCCTTACTTCATTAATTACAGAATCTTGAAACTGCTTGAGTATCTCTTCTTCCGGCGCAAATGGCGAGATGCAGTCGACCATGATGAGGTTTGAACCTGACCGCCAGTCTTTCAACTCAAGCGTTGTGTTGCCAGCATCAAATCGCTTCTTCACCTCGTCCGAAACGGTTGCCCACGCCAAAAAAGCAATAGGCTGCTTACCTTTCGAATAGAGCTTGAACTGCTGCAAAAAAATGGCCGTCGATACGATTTCCTCAATCACGCTGATCTTGAGATCGCGGTGCCTCTTGCTAACCGTCATCAGAAAAACGGCCTGTCCTAGCGTAGATGCGAATGTCGGAGAGTCGAGGAAAGTCGACTTACTATCTGTGTGCTTCAAACTATCAATCTCATTGAATAAAATAAATGTAAAAACTACATGTCGGTTGGCCAAACAACACGATCATCCAATCCCCTTGACCCAATCTGCCAACAAACGCAGATACATCTCTGTATACAACGGATAGTTGCGCGCCGATTTCTGGTCAACATCTTTTTGTGAGCCAGGCGCGATGTCGACCCAACGTTAGACAACTACGCTGACCGTCTCCGCGTGATCTATCCGCCAGTTGTCAACCGTTGACTGCTTCAATGGGCGCTGGACCGCATTTCTCAATCATCTGCGGAGAAGCGTGGACCTGAATATCGGCGACGATGTCGATGTCTTCACGTGACCGTCTTGAGGTATCTCGCCTCGTCTATGTGCAGATGATATCGCCTGGGTCAAGACAAACTACAGCGTGTGTTCGATTCTGGAACGCCTCGCGACCGAATAACTCTGCCATTGATAATGTCGGATCAAGCACGAATGACAGCTTCCTATGCTGCGCGGCAGCAAAAATTCGTACTTTTCCCGCAAATGCTAGGCTGCGAGCGCACGCAGCGAAGCTGACATAAGAATTCGGGTTATAATACTTCGTCAACGCTGTGTTGATATTTGGGCTGGAGGGTTGGATGGAAGGGCTAATCATGTCGAGAGTCCAACTTCCTGCCGTCACCCCGAAACGCAGAGCATGGAACAAGGGGCGTCTTGTCGGGCAAAGGCGCCCACGACCTCCCAAGCAGGTCTGGGCCATCTGCGCGCGCCTAGAACTCACGGGAAATCTTCGCGATCTGGCTTTGTTCAATGTTGCAATCGACAGCAAATTTCGCGGTTGCGACTTGATCACGCTCAAGACCTCGGATCTGATCAGGGATGACCAAGTGCGAGAATGAGTGTCAATCGTTCAGAGTAAGACGAACAAGCCAGTGCAGTTTGAATTGGCTGAAAACACGCGAGAAACCGTGACCAACTGGATCAAGTCTCCGGAAATGATGGGATGCCAGTTCATGTTTCCCAGCCGTTTCCATGATCGCCCATACATATCAACACGCCAGTATTGGCGGCTTGTTCGGGATTGGGTTGTCTCGATTAGTTTGGAACCAAGTGGCTATGGCACGCATTCTATGCGCCGAACAAAGGTGGCGGAAATCTATCGCAAAACAGGCAAATTGCGTGCCGTTCAGCTTCTGCTTGGTCATACCAAGATCGATAGCACTGTCCGTTATCTTGGCGTCGAACTGGAAGACGCGCTGAGTATCGCTGAACGGATCGACATCTAAGAAACTTGACGAACAGTAAACGCCGTTCGTCATTTCGAAGCGGTCGCGGTCGCCCGATACTTCTTACGAAGGCACTGAGATTAAGCCGGCCATATCTGCAGTTGTGTCATGTTGCGCTTGCCGAAATTTAGGCAGGTCGGAAAAGTCAACATCCGAGCCCTCGCCGCCCATGTGAGACTGATCGAGATGCGGGTTCAGAGCAAATCCCAATGTCGATATCGCGACTTAAATTCGGACTACAGGTAAAGGTTCGTAAACCTCGCCGGAGGCTTTTTCATCCGTTTCGCGTCTGAATCCAGATTGTTTTGGTCTGCATGTACTGTTCAAGCGCCTCTGTCCCATTGTCACGGGCAAGCGATCCGGACTGTTTATACCCACCGAACGGCGTCTTGATATCGCCCTCCGAGAAACCGTTCACCGAAACGGTGCCACACGGCAGCGCGCGGGCCATTTGGATGGCGCGGTCGATGTCTTGGGTAAAGACCGTCGCGTGGAGGCCGTAAACCGTATCGCTGGCAACGGCGAGCGCATCTTCGGCGCTGTCCATTGGCATGATACCTAACACGGGGCCGAAAATCTCTTCTCGTGCGATTTTCATGTCGGGCGTCACATGCTGAAATACTGTTGGCTCGATGTAGTAACCAGGTAAATCGCTATCTCCGCCGACCGCTTTGGATGCACCTTCGGCGATCCCGCATTGGATGTACTCCATAACCCTAGTCTTGTGATCTTTGGTAATCATCGACCCAATGTCCGTCGCGGGATCAAGGGGATCCCCCAATTTAAAGGCTTTGACACGCTCAAGAATACGGCCCGTGAATTCTTCGACCAATGGCTTTGCGATCAGTTGACGCATGTTCGCAGAGCAGTTTTGACCGCCATTCCAGAACGCGGACATTGCGGCATGGTCGATCAGATCATCGTCAAGAATAGCGTCATCGAGGACGATAAACGGGCTTTTGCCGCCCATTTCGAGGCCAACCCCCTTGAGGTTACTGTCACCGGAATAGCGCATGAACATCCGGCCAACTTCGGTTGACCCTGTAAACGAAACTGTATCGATATCGTTGTGAAGACCAATCGCCTGACCCGTCGTTTCCCCGTATCCGGGAACGATGTTGATGACACCGTCAGGCACGCCCGCCTCTTGCATCAATTCTGCAAGGCGGATCGTGCTAAGGGGGGTCTGCTCTGCCGGTTTGATCACAGCCGAACAGCCCACGGCCAAGGCCGGTGCGATTTTCCACGCAGCCATGACCAATGGAAAATTCCACGGCAAAACCGCGCCTGCAATGCCCGCGGGCTCTTTGGTGACTAACGCCAAGGCACCGGGGCCGGTTGGCGCAATCTTACCAAAGGTTTTATCAGTAAGTTCGGCATACCACTGGAAAAAATTCGGCACATCGCCGCCAATTTCAGCCATGCAATCGTTGATGGTCTTGCCTGTGTCGAGGCTTTCCAGAACGGCGAGTTCATGGGTGTGTTTGCGCACAAGTTCCGCCACTTTCAAAAGAACGTCTTTGCGGTCTTCAGGCTCGGCGCGCGACCAAGTGCCCGCATCAAAAACGCGGCGCGCCGCCACAACGGCGCGGTCGACGTCAGCGGATTTGCAATGGGCAACACCGGCAATGACATCACCGGTGGCAGGGTTCATGGTTTCGAACTTGTCGCAGTCCGCAGCGTCACAAAATTTACCGTCAATGAACGCCTGACCGTTAGGTTTCAGTTTGGCGGCAATCGCGCGATATTCAGCATGGGAAAGCGTCATTTAGGTATCTCCGTCGTCTTTGTTGCGCAGAGTGCGTGCGAATTTTCGAATGTCGTGCAGGAGCAATTCAGGTTCCTCCATCGCGGCGAAATGGCCGCCGCGCGGCATTTCTGTCCATTGTTGGATGTTATAGATCCGTTCCGCGTAAGATCGCGGTGGCCAGTTCAGCATCTCGGCGGGGAACACGGCGCAGGCGGTTGGGACCTCGACGCGCCTGCCCTCGGGGGACAAAATGCGCCCCCCTTCCTCGCGGCGACCGTAATAAATCCATGACGCTGAATTGAAGGTGCGCGTGGTGATATAGATCATGATGTTGGTTAAAAGCTCGACTTTTGAATGCGCCGCTTCGACGTCGTTGTTGGGGACGTCGGACCAAGCTGTGAACTTTTCGACCAGCCACGCGGCAATACCAACAGGGCTGTCCATCATCCCATAACTAAGCGTTTGTGGCCGCGTCGCCTGTTGTGTGCGGTATCCATCTTGCATGATTTGATCGCGTTCAAATTGCGTGTCCCAAGCCTTTTCTTCGGGCGTTTGCGGACCGTCCGGATGGCGCATCGTCAGCACATTGATATGGATCGCGCTGCATGCGGGTGCATGATCATACCCGAGCCATGAACAGACGGCCCCGCCCCAATCGCCCCCTTGGGCGAGGTAGGATTCATAGCCAAGCGTGTCGGTCATCAATGTGTTCAGAACACCCGCCATTTTACGCGGGCCGTAAGGGCGCGGTGGACGGCCGGAAAACCCAAAACCGGGCAACGACGGAGCGATAACGGTAAACGCATCCTCTGCGTTACCGCCAAACCGTTCCGGATGGGCAAGCGGTTCGATCAGGTCATAAAATTCGGCAACAGACCCCGGCCAGCCATGGGAAATCATCAAGGGCATCGGGTTCGACCCGCTGCCTTTTTCGTGAATGAAATGCATGTCGATCCCATCGACATCTGCCTTATAGCTCGGAAAACTATTGATCCGTTCTTCTTGCGCGCGCCAATCGAACCCATCCACCCAATAGGTACAAAGCTCTTTGAGGTAGTCCATATTGGTGCCGTAATCCCAGCCCCCGTCGTCCGGCATTTCGTGCCATGGGTAGTTTTTGACGCGCTCAATAATACGTTTCAATTCTGCGTCGGGGACGTGAAATTGATAGGGCGTTATAACCGGTTTGGGTTCGTTACGATCTTTCAACAGGCCAATTCCTTGGTTCAAATGATGGTGCGCACAGCGACACGGCGCTAGCATCCCTAACGTCACTAGAATGACATTTCCGCGAGAGGGCGAGAGACAGGTGCGCGATTTCGAAGGGACAGATGAAAGGCCGGCCACCCATCTGCATCACAGCAAGGCCCGCACTTCCTCGGCGATAATTTGCACGCCTTTTTCCATGTTGGAAACGGGCACATAAGCAAACCCTAACCGAAAGCTTCTGCTGTCATTGTCGTTAAGGTAATAGTCCTGCCCGCGATCCACCAACACGCCCTTTAAGCGTAATCTGCGCGCCAGTTCTGTAGCGTCAAACCCGTCTGGCCCCGTCAGCCAAAACGATGTTCCGCCCTCGGATTCGGCATGTTTAAGCATGCCTAAATGCTTGCTCAGCGCCTCGTTCATCGCGTGCCAACGCTTTTTGTAACGCCGTTCGATACTATTGAGGTGTGAATCGTAATGCCCCAACTGGAAAAACAGCGCGACGATTTCCTGAACGATTGTGGGCGGGTGGCGCATCATCACGCCCCGCGCGACGCGCGCTTCGCGGATGATGTCTTTGTGCGCGACGATAAACCCTAGCCTGATGCCTGGGGACACGGTTTTGGACAGGCTGCCCACATAGATCACACGGCCCGTCTGATCCATGGATCGCAATGATGGCGAAGATTTCGCAATGTAATTCATTTCGGCTTCATAATCATCTTCGATGATCAAGAAATCCTTTTCGACCGCCGCCTTGAGGAGGTCTTCACGCCGCGATTGGCTCATCGTGACCATGGTCGGGAACTGATGGCTAGGTGTTGTAAAGACGAGCTGGCATCCCGTGGGGATTGCCGATGTCACCAAGCCTTCCTCATCAATAGGCACCCCGACCAACTCGTTTCCAGACAGCCGAAACGCATTGCGTGCCCCGAAAAATCCGGGGTCTTCCATCGCAATGGGCTTCGCAGATTGCGAAAAGATGGTCCCCAGCACGAACAGGGCATTCTGTGATCCCAATGTGATTAGGATTTCATCTTCCTCGGCATAGATGCCGCGCGTATTCAGTAACCTCTGGCGAAGTTGTTGAATGAGCTGTGGGCTGTCGCTTTCAACGGAATCGCTAGCCCAGGTTTGCATATGCTTGCGCCCCAGCGCCTGCCGTGTGCATTCGCGCCAACTGTCCACGGGGAACAAATCTGGGTCGATCTGGTTGTAAATGAACGGATAGGGATAGGTGTTCCAATCCAGTGGATTGACCACAGGCATCAGTTTATTCACCCCGAAACTGACGGGGCAAACGATGTCATCCTCACCCGTTGTCTTATCATCGCCAGCCTGCTGAAGGCTTGTCATTTGCGGGTTTACAAAATAACCCGAGCGATTCCGCGACACTAGAAGTTCAAGGTCAACCAGACGGTTGTAGGCGGCAAAGACTGTGTTGCGGGACACACCGAATTGTTCCGCAAGTTCGCGGCAAGACGGCAGCGGGCGATCATGAGCAAGCGAGCGCGAAGTAATTGCGGCGCTCACCACTTCGCATATCTGGTCGCGCAAACTCAGGTTTGAGCGTTCAGGCAGATCGCGGAATTTTGGTCTCGTCGAGGTCACATAAATGCTCCAGTGTGCCTGAGTCCCTGTCGATATGACCATGCTAGACGGATATTTACGGTGATGTCAGTTGCAACGCCAACTGTCCCTTTCATTCAAAACATCTGTCACTTTCAACTGCGGAACCTGCGGTGAACAGTGCCTGTTAGAAAAAGCTGTCAACAGGAGATGAGATCGATGAAAACGAAAACCGTAGGAAAGATGCTCTGCATTGCGACCACCGTGGCGATGATGGCACAAAGTGCCTCCGCAGAAATGGTTTTGAAATTGGGAACCGTTGGACGACTGGGGATGCCGATCGGCGATGCCATCGATCAAGCCCTGATCCCCACATTGGCCGAAGTGTCCGGAGGCCAAATGACGATTGAACCACACTACCGCGGCTCGCTGTGTGGCGAACAGGCCTGTGGTGAGCAGGCGAACCAAGGTCTGTTGCAGCTGTGGACAAGTTCCACCGCAAACTTCGGGAATTTCGGCACCGCGTTGTCGATCTTTGATCTCCCGTACCTTTTTAAATCCGTTGAGGATGCCGATCGCATCTCTTCGGAATGGTTGGCCGAGCAACAGTGTGCAATCGCAGCCGAAGAAGCGGGCCATGTCTGTCTGGCGGTTTATTCCAGCGGCGGGTTCCGTCAGCTTGGTAACGCACTTCGTCCAATACACGTCCCAGAGGACATGGAGGGCATCAAATGGCGCGTCACCGCAAGCCCGATTGAATATACGTTGATCGAAAACTGGGGCGCTGTTCCGGTTCCTTATGGCTGGACACAACTGTATCAGGGTTTGCAGACGGGCGTCGTATCCGGCCAATATGTCGCGACACCGTGGCAGCACATCGCAAAGCTTCACGAAGTCGCGCAGTATTTCACTGAAATTAATGGCTCATGGTCTGGTAACCAGCTGTCGATGGACAAGCGTCAGTATGATGCCCTGAGCGATCAGGAACGCGAGTGGTTGCACGCCGCTGCGGACGCCTTCGCCCAGCAAGTACAAGACCTTGATCGCCAGTGGGTTTTGGACGGCGAAACCGCGATCAAAGCAGAGATCGAGGAATGGTATACCCCTACTGAAGACGAAATCGCGCTGTGGCGTGCGGGTGCGATTGACGCATGGATCAATGCCGCCGGCACGTTTGATCCGGCGACAGCCACGCGTGTGCTCGAAGAACAGGGGATGACCGACTTCATCGCCGAACTTCAAGCCGCTGGCGCGCTGTAATCCGGCGTAACGCGCAATGACAATGTGGTGCGGGGCAAGTTCCCGCACCACATTTCACGTCCTCCCCACCTTTTGAATTCAAAGCCGAAAACAGGATAAGACCCACATGGAAAGCATCATGCTTCTGGCCGTACTTGTGTTACTGATCATGCTCGGTGCGCCTGTCGGTTTCACCCTGATCCTGATCCCTGTGGTCTATATCCTCATCACCGACGCGGCCCCCATGATCCTCATCCCGAGCCAGATGTTCAGTGCGATCGACTCCGTGCCGCTAACGGCAATTCCGTTTTTCATGTTGACGGGCGAGCTCATGACGAGTGCGACCATTACGGATCGATTGGTTGAACTCAGCCAGCGCCTGATCGGGCGCCTGCGCGGCAGCATGGCCCAAGCCAATGTCTTGGTAAGCATGTTTTTCGCAGGCATGAACGGGTCTGTTGTCGCAGACACGGCGACGGTTGGATCCTTGATGATCCCGGCGATGAAGCGGTCCGGTTATCCGCCTGCTTTTGCGGCGGCAATCACCGCCGTAAGTTCGACAATTGGCGGGATCATCCCACCCTCGATCATGATGATCGTTCTGGCAAATGCGGGCGGCATCTCGGTTGGGGCCTTGTTCGCGGGCGGCATTGTGCCGGGCATTATGATCGGCGCCTTGTTGATGGTGATCAACTATATCATAGCGCGTCGGAACAATTTTGAACGCAATGAAGAACCGTTCAGCATTAAGGCTTTGGCGGTTGTCGGCTACAAATCCTCCTTCGCGCTCCTTATCCCCATTGTGCTGGTCGGCTCGGTCGTTTTTGGCATCGCGGGTGTGGTTGAAGCGGGCGCGCTAACGTCGATGATCGCCCTTTTCGTGGGGTTGTTTATCTATCGCACGATCACTTGGACGAACTGCAAAGGCGCGTTCATCCGCGCATTCCGCAATTCCGCGATGGTCTTTATCATCATCGCGGCCTCGGGTCCGTTTAGCTGGCTGCTGACATCTTTGGGGGCGATCAGCGAACTCGAACAATGGCTGCTGAGCTATTCGCACAACCCGCTCTTGTTTGCAGTGGTCTTGGTAATTTTCATCTGCCTGCTCGGCATGGTCATGGACTCCGCGGCGAACATTATCGTGGTCGGTCCGGTCTTGGTCGATGTGATGGTGAAGGCAGGATATGCCGATGTCCAAGCTGCACTTGTTGTGGTCGTCGGCTTTCTGATCGGTTCGGTCACGCCGCCCGTTGGCGTCGCGTTCTTCACGGCCGGAGCCATTGCCAAAGTGCGACTTGAAAAGGTCGCCGTCGCGATGCTGCCTTTTCTTTTGGCGCTCTTTGCCCTCTTGTTTATCCTGATCATCGTGCCTGAATTTACGATGTTCCTGCCGCGCGCGCTTGGGTTTTCGAACTGATGAAATTGCATTCCAACCTTAGTCTTCGGGGATCATCACCATGCTGACAGCTGCCCTTTTCATCGACCGCACCGTCAAGAAGGTCCTGACCGGATTTTGCGCGGTTCTGCTGCTGCTCATGGTGTCCTTCACCGTGTATTCTGTCGTCATGCGCTACGTGTTCGAGAACCCTCCGGTTTGGGGCGATCTCCTCACTGTTCTGAGCAACATCTGGCTGGTGTTCTTGGCCTTGGCGCTCACCGTGCGCGACAAGGATCATATCGCACTAGATTTGGTCTATACGTGGCTGCCGATCAAGGTTGCGTTTCTTATCCAACAGTTCTGGTCACTGGTCATCTTTGGCTTGGGCATTGTGATGATAGTCTATGGAATTGAAGCGGTTCAGACGATGGGCGGCAAATACTGGGAGATGTGGCATTTCGCTTGGGAAGATGGCGGCCTCGTGTTCAAGGAACACTATATGCCCAAGAAATATGCGGTCTCCATCGTGCCAATCTCGGGCTTTCTTGTCTGCGTCGCAGCCTTGGCGTCTGTCCTTGAGGACAGCCTGAAATTCAAGGCAGGCACTTATGAGGGTGCCGCGGACCTTGATGCCGAGTGAGTCGCGGTAGATGTTGAAGAACCCCGTGAATTGAGAGGATAACCCTCCCACTAGGAAATTGACCACGACGACACTTCGGATAGCGGGTTTTCGATAACCCTTTTTTGGTTTGCGGCCGCCGCTAAGTTCCATTTTCCTCAATGAGTGTAGAAAAGGCGTTCCTGCAATAGGGACCTATTGCACTTGCAGCCAATGCGGACATTGTCCGGTCCGACTGAGGCGCAAGTATGGACTCGGATCGTTGGACGTCGCGACGTGCAATGATCTCTTGTATAAGATGCGCAGCATTGCGACTGGAAATTTTCTGCATTCCCAAAGCCATGTTGCGCCAATAAGGACCGCAACTGCACAAGTCCGGTTTGTCAGCGACCCGTTGGTAGGAACTGCGCGCCGCTAAGGGGCCGTCTGAAATGCCACTCGAACTCGGACTTCTATGGCTGCTTTGGCGACGTCCGCTGCATCGCAACGATAAACCCGCTGCAAGTGCGAGGAAATGCTGCGCGGGCAATAGCTGTGACTGCAAAAGGCCGTTTCGTCCGCTCCACGACAGTCGATCATGGTTGCGGCGAAAGGTCGGTTTGTGTTTCGACGAATTTACCGCCTGCGAACGGCTGGTTCGGTGAAATCTTCTGCGGCACCGAAAATCGCACACCGCAAGCGCGAGAAAATGCTGCGTCAGCAAAGCCCAAAAAACGAATGTCCGTTGAGTCCCGCATGCAGACATTATCTTCACAAGAACACAGCCAATCAAACTGCTATGTTGTCAATCAACCTGACCCCTGCCAGCCACGCCGCCGCAAATAGTCTTGCCTCTGGCTTTGCGCGATCGAGCAGTGATAAGTCCCCTCCATCGCGCAGTTCCAGATAGTCAACGCCGTTAAAACCCGCCGCAAGCACGCGCGCTTGGGCATCTTCGATTATCTCGCTCATCGCCGCGCCATTCGAAAGCTGTGCCCGCATATCTTCCATCACTTCGGCCAGCACCGGTGCCCTGATCCGTGACCTATCCGACAGCAGCAGGTTGCGTGAGGACATGGCCAAGCCGTCTTCTTCCCGGATGGTGGGGCAGCCGATGACCTTGATCGGGATATCCAGATCGCTGGCGAGGCGGCGGACGACCTGCAATTGCTGATAATCCTTTTCGCCAAAGAAGGCGAAATCGGCGGAGCTCTGCAAAAACAGCTTTGACACAACCGTTGCCACCCCGTCGAAATGACCGGGGCGGGCGGCACCGCAGAGCATATCTGTCAGACCCAAAACGGATACATTCGTGGCAAAGCCATCGGGGTAAATCTGTTCCGGATCAGGGACATAGATCAGATCGACGCCGATGCTTTCCAGCTTGCGCGCATCGTCTTCCTCTGTCCTTGGGTAGCTGTCGAGATCATCGGGATTGTTGAACTGTTTGGGGTTCACAAAGATCGTCACGATCACCCGGTCACAGCGTTCCCGCGCCGCCCTTGCCAGCGACAAATGGCCCTGATGCAGCGCGCCCATGGTTGGGACCACGCCGATGGTTTCGCCTGCCTTGCGCCAGAGCGTCGTTTGGGCACGTAGCCCAACCAGTTTCCGTTCGATAGGGGCGATCACTTGGGGGCCTCATCTGCAAAAACATGCTCTGCACCGGGGAATGTGCGGGCGCGCACCTCTGCTGCATAGGCGGCAATTGCCGCTGCCCCATCATCGCCTAAATGCGCGTAACGTTTGACGAATTTCGCCTTGAACGCGGTGAACAGGCCCAGCATGTCATCGAGCACGAGGATCTGCCCGTCACAACCCGCGCTGGCGCCGATACCGATGGTCGGGATCGGTATACGGGCGGTGATTTCGTCGGCCAAGCTCTCGGGCACCTTTTCCAGCACCACCGCAAATGCACCGGCTTCGGCGACGGCATCTGCATCGGCCAAAGCGGCATCACGGGCGTCGCCGCGCCCCTGCACCTTGTAGCCGCCCAGCGTGTTGATGGATTGGGGGGTCAGCCCGATATGGGCCATCACCGGAATGCCGCGCGACACAAGAAATCCAATGGTTTCAGCCATTTGGGTGCCGCCTTCGAGCTTTACGGCACCTGCCCCGGTTTCCGCCATCAACCGGGCGGCGTTGCGGAATGCCTGTTGTGGGCTTTCCTCGTAAGACCCGAACGGCATGTCGATTACCATCATGGCAGAGCTCAAACCGCGCGCCACCGCCCGCCCATGCAGGATCATCATTTCCATGGTGACGCCAAGGGTCGAGGGCAGCCCGTGCAGCACCATGCCGACGCTATCGCCGACCAGCACAAAGTCACAATGTTCATCCAGCATCTGCGCCATGGGAGTGGTGTAGGCGGTCAGGCTGACAAGCGGTGTGCCGCCCTTGGCCGCCCGGATATCGTCGGGCAGGGGCGCGCGTTTTTTCGCTGTGGCGCTCATGGTCAGTTCCCATCTGTTTTGGCCCGGATAACAGCCCCGGCGCGGGCTTTCCAGATCGAAGGACGGGACGTTGCGTGACCCCCACCGTACGGTGGGTTTTGCTGCCGCCGCGCGAATCGTGGGTTAATGGCTTATTTTGTTGAAAAAAGTGCTGTCGGCAAAGCGTCGGCGACACGTCGGCAAAACGTCGGACCCTTTGGCGGCGATTTGGGCCTTTAATACTGCGTGCGGTCAGATGCGTTAATGCGCATTAAGGATTGGAGGTCAGACAGTTTCATCCCGTGACGACCGACGTCGCGAGGTACTGGACTGGTGGCATTTGAGAGAACTTATCTGAGGTAAGCCCAGTACAAGAACATCACCACAAGGACGAGGGCGACCTGAACGATCATTGCCTTGATCAGGAATTTCGAGCGCTTGAGATCTGCGTCGACATCTATCTTTTTCATCTTACTCTCCGTTCCGATCTGTTGAGCACATCATCCCCGATATAGTGACGGCGCGCTTTGATTTTTATCCTAACACATCCTTTTTGACTTAACTTGCCGCAGCTTTGATGTTGGCGACCGCTTCTTCCGTGCTCCAAATTGCGTTGGCCATGTAGCGGAAGTTGATCAGGGCAGCGAGGTAATCATCATCTTTGGGCAACATGGCAGCGGTTGTTGCGTCGCGGAGGTCGGCAACTTCAATAGCGTCTTTCAGCAGCTCTCTCATATGGCTTTTTGTGCAGAGATTTGCGGACATACAGGGCGCCCGGCGTTTGGTTGAAAGACTGACAGAGAGAACGGGGATGAGCCGGTCCTCAGATATCATGGTGTATTATTCCACAAGGCAGCGTTGCGGCCCCTGTTCTGCAAAATGCGCCTGGCACGCGTCGACAAAATGCTGGATCAGGCGCCGCGGTCGGGATTTGTCGTAGCCGATTGAGAGGGTCAAAGGCGGCAGGGCGTCGGATATCGGCAATCCTGTCACACGCGCCCCGCAATAGGTTTGCTGTGTGAGCGGCTGCATGTTCAGGACGGCGCAGCCATGGCCAGCACTGACGAGGCTGCGGACCATTTCGGTCGCGTTGGCGTAGGCAGCGATGGTCAGGTCCCGGGCATAGGCGTCAAACAGGTTTTTGTAATACGCGGCGGCAACGGGGCGGTTGAGTACGACCAAGGGCTGGGTAGCGACCTGTGCCATGGTCACGCTGGGCTGCTGCGCGAAGGCGTGGCCGGCAGGGACAAGGCAGTAGGCCGGTGCTTCGACCAGCACATCGAAATCGATGGCGGGGCGGACGTCTTCGCTGACGAAAAGGATCACATCATAGGTGCCGTTCAGCAGGCCATCTTGTGCGCTATCATTGTCGCATTCATCTAGATGAAGCGTAACGTCAGTCCCTTTGGGAACAAAGGATGCGAGGATCGTGGGCAGGAATGCGGGGGCAATGGGGGCGTAATACCCTATGCGCAACGTCCCGCTAAGCGCCTGTTTCAGGTCGGCCCCTTCGGCCAGAACCGCCCGGTAATCCTCGAGCAACCGGTTGAATTTCTGGGCTACGAGGCGACCGCTGGTATTGGCCGTGATCCCGCGCGACCTTTGCCGCGTTATCAGCGTGAGGTCGAATGCGGCTTCGACCTGATCAATGGCTGTCGCCACGGCGGATGGTGCGATGTTAAGCTCTGCCGCGGCTTTGGCGATGTTTCTATGTCGCAATGCTGTGGTAAAATATTCCATCGCTTTTAAGGATACGGTCATCTCTACCTCTGATAATCAGGCTTAGTTCCCTTATTAAATCTGTTTTTCATGCGTATGGCTTTCTGTCAAACTGAGGGCGGATATTGCGTGGAGAGAGCAAGGATATGGACGATACCCCCCTGAAAGGCTGGAACCATGTTCCTGCCGTTCCGTTGAAAGTATCACCGTTTTTCCGTTGGCCGTTTCGCCCTTTAGAGATGCTTGCCTGGGTTTGGAATGCCTGGTTTCTGATTACTGAAAAGCTGATCATCGTGGGCATTGCATTTGTTTCGTTCTATTGGTTCCAGCCGCCGCTGGCGGAAACCAAGACCCTGGCCCCCGGTTGGATCGCAGAGATGTATGTCCGCAACCTGATCCTGATGGTGTCGGTTGCTGGCGGCCTGCATCTGTATTTCTACACCTTCACCAAACAGGGCAAGAATCTGCGATATGATCCCCGCCCGTTGATGAAAAACGGCCGCCAGTTCACGCTGGGCGGTCAGATCAGGGACAATATGTTCTGGACACTGGCCAGCGGTGTCACGATCTGGACCGGCTACGAGGTGCTGATGTTCTGGGCGCTGGCCAATGGCTATGCCCCGATGCTGACATTTGCCGCCCATCCCGTCTGGTTCGTGGTGTTGTTTCTGCTGATCCCGGTCTGGGAGAGCTTTTATTTCTATTGGATCCACCGTTTTCTGCACATCCCGTTTTTCTATCGGTATGTGCATGCCCTGCATCATCGCAATATCAATGTTGGCCCTTGGTCGGGCCTGTCGATGCACCCGGTGGAGCATGTGATTTTCGTGGGCTCTGTCCTGATCCATTGGGTGGTTGCCGCCCATCCCGTCCATGTCCTGTTTCATCTGCAATATGTCACGCTGACCGCTGCCACGACGCATACAGGCTTTGAAGGCTTGCTGGTGAAGGATCAAAACCGGCTGGCGCTGGGCACGTTTCATCACCAGATGCATCACCGTTATTTTGAATGTAACTATGGTTCGCTTGAAATCCCTTGGGACAAGTTCTTTGGCTCGTTCCACGATGGTACAAGCGCGGCAGATGCCCGGATGAAAGAGCGCCGCAAGCGGATAATGGGAGGTTAGGCCCCGCCCGTCAGCGTATCGATTTTGTCCTTCAGCGTCATGGCCGGGGCGGCGAGGGGGATCAGCTGTTTTGTCAGCCCGTGCAGCGGAATGGGTGTGATGGGTCGGACGGGGAATGGCAGTTCATCATTTGCCGTTCCCAGCAATTTCCCCGACAAGGCCCGCCCCATGACAGAGGTCATGGCGATGCCACGCCCACTGAAACCGAGGCTCGCGAGCACCCCCGGTGCGGGTTCATGCAGATGCGGCATCATTTCGGGCGTGACGGCGATGCGTCCGGCCCATTTCCGTTCAATTTCGATATTGGCGATTTGCGGAAACACGGTTCGCAGCCCGCCCTTGAGCCGCCGCAGGCTGAGCATATCTGCATGGTCGGTACTGCCAACGCAGCCAAAGATCAGCCGCTGATCCCGGTCATAGCGTGCATAATAGATCGCCAACCGCGAATCCGAGATGGTGACCGCGCCGGGCAGGACCGTCTTTTGTTCTTCCGGGCTGAGTGGTCGCGTGGCCAATGACACGCTGACGAGGGGGTGGAACGTTTTTCGCAGATTGGGCCAGAGCCCGTCTGAATAGCCATTGGTTGTCAGGACCACATTTGCTGCCGTGATTTCGCCATGCGGGGTTTTCGCCCGCCATTTGCTGTCGATCCGTTCAAGCTCGGTCACGGGTGTGTCCCGAAACATCTGCGCCCCGCGCGCAATGGCTGCTTTCGCATAGCCGCGGGTCAGCGATAGCGGTTGCACATGTCCGCCCGCGCTGTGCCGCAGCGCCCAGCGATAGGCGGGGGACCCGCTTGCGTCCTGTACGGCGTCCCCTTCGATTTCGGTGATGTCGGCCCCAGCGGCGGCCCATGCCGCCCCAAGCTGCTGCATGTTAGTGATCGCCTTGCGTGTATGCGCGGCCTGAACCCAGCCTGCCTGAACAGCGTCGCAATCAACGTCGAACCGGCAGATGTCATCAAAGAGGTCATCGGCGGCCGTCAGGGTTGTGCGGATCAGGTTTTCCCCATGTTTGCCCCCCAGAATATCCTTGAGCTGGTCGGGCGTTTTACGCCAGATCGGATTGCACTGCCCGCCACTGCGCCCCGACGCGCCCCATCCGATGTCTTTGCTGTCGACCACTGTGACGGACACGCCGTTATCCGCCAGGCCCAAGGCCGTGCGACATCCGGTCAGGCCGCCACCAACCACCAGAACATCAACGCTGCATGCGCCGTTCAGCGGCGTCAGTTCGGGCCCGGCTGTGGCCGTCACCGTCCAGTGGATTTCTTCTTTGATAGTCATTATCTGGTAGCTTTTTGTTTCATTATACAAAACCATAGTACTGTTAAAAGAAACTACGGCCTCACCGAGAATCCGTCAACCGGGTTTGCCAGCTGTTTCAGGGCGGCCGGTTTGCGCGGGCGGATGTTGAAGTTGAGGTCAAAACATGCGCTCTTATCTGTATTCAGCACTCTGGATTGATGGATGCATGGCGGTTTTGAAATGTGAAAATTTTGTTCCATTTCACGGGAATTGATGCTTTCTTAGTCAGACAGTCTTTCGGCATAACGATACCCGATCAAGCGCAGGTCTAATGAAATGCAAAGTTCGATCATCCACAAACTTCTGGCTCTTTTGTCGGTGATCAGCAAGGCGCAGAAGCCCCTGACATTCTCTGAAATCGTGGAAAAGACCGGGCTGAACAAAAGCACGATCCACCGGCTTCTTGCGATTGGGATGGAGGAACGGGTGGTACGCTATGAGGCGCAGAAGAAGGTGTATCTGCTTGGGCCGGAGCTGTTCGACCTCGTCCGTAATGCCTATGGTGGTTACGACATTCAGGAGATTGCGCTGGATGAAATGGTCCGTTTGCAGGGTCTTTTTGATGCCAATGTCACAATTGGCGTGCCTGGCGGTCTGGAAGTGATCTATCTGCGTGTTCTGGAATCTTCGCAGTCGATGCGGGGCATGCAGCACCCCGGGATGCGGGAGCCTGTGCATTGTTCGGCTTCCGGCAAAGCGCTGCTTGCGTTTCTGCCGCCTGCCATTCTGGATGCTAAGTTGAAGGATTACGACTTTACCCGTTTCACGGAACGGACGATCACCAGCCTTGCCGGCTTCAAGAATGAACTGCAATTCGCGCGGACCCACGGATATGGCCGGAATGATCGTGAGGAATATGATCATTTTCTCGGGATCTCTGCCCCAGTCTTTAACTATCTGGGTGAGGCGATTGCCGTTTTGAACATCTGGTCGTCCTATCCCCGCCATAAGATGGGTGACTTGATGGGGTGGAGCGATGAGTTGAAAGCATCGGCGCAGCGCGTCACGGATATGATTGGCGGCGTTGCCCCAGACCTGCCTGCCCTTGCGGATGCCTGATTACCTTGCAGTGCTGCGTTTTCGGCCCCAATCTCTGGCGTTGCGGGGGCTCATCGCATTTTGGACTGATAGTGTCTTTCAATCTGGCATGATGCGCTTCACTATCACCATTGTATGCTTTCGTCCGAAGGGGATGAAATGAGGCTGAAACGCTCGATAATGAAGGGGGTCGGTTGCTGTCTTGCATTGCAATTGACGACGAAAGAAAACAATTGACGGGTCGGGCGATTCATTCTTAATCTTGCTTTACGAAAAATAAGTTTTGCAATGCGAAACAAGTTGGCGTGATGTTGGCGCCAATTTACCAACTGGGAGAGAAAATATGAAAAAAACAATCTTGGGCACAGTCCTTGGCGTTGCCGCAGCACTGTCCAGCAGCACGGCGATTGCGGATGGCCACGGTGAGATCACCGTCGCCTACTTCCTCGAATGGCCGATGCCGATGATGGCGGCCAAGGAATCGGGCGCTTATGACGAAGCGCTTGGCATGAAGGTGAACTGGGTTTCTTTCGAAACCGGTACGGCGATGTCTGCTGCCATGGCGTCCGGCGATGTGCAGATCGCGCTGTCGCAGGGTGTGCCACCTTTCGTTGTCGCAGCCTCTGGCGGTCAGGACATTCAGGTTGTGGATGTGGCCGTAAGCTATTCCGACAATGATAACTGCGTTGTGCATGCCGACCTTGAAATCGATGCGGCTTCTGCTGGCGAATTGGCGGGCAAGAAGGTCGCTGTTCCGCTTGGCACCGCAGCCCACTATGGTTTCCTGCGCCAAATGGACCACTTTGGTGTCGATCTTGCCAGCCTGTCCATCGTCGACATGCCCCCGCCTGAAGGTGCGAACGCGCTGGGCCAGAAGGCCGTTGATTTCGCCTGTGGTTACGGTGGTGGCCTGGCGTCGATGAAGGAATATGGCAACGTTCTGCTGACCGGCGCCGAGAAAGAAGACCTTGGCATTCTGGTGTTCGACGTGACATCCGCCCCGGCTGATTTCATTGCTGAAAATGGTGACATCGTTGCGAAATTTTTGAAAGTCACAGCTGATGCGAACGCCGCATGGGCCGCAGACCCAAGCGACGAAATGATGGCCGTGATTGCCGAGCAGTCCGGTATGGATGTTGAAGCTGCACGTAGCGCCATTTCAACGATGAAGTTCCCAAGCATCGAAGAGCAGCTGTCTGATAAATGGTTCGGCGGTGCTGCTGCCCCATTCATGAAAGGTGTTGCTGACGTCTTCGTTGAAGCGGGTTCCATCGACTCTGCGCTTGACAGCTATGACGGTGCGATCAACACCGGGCCGCTGGAAGCAGCAGGCAATATGTAAAGCCAACAAGGGGGCGCGAAGGAGAACTTCGCGCCTCTTTCACGATGTGCTGTTTGGTTGGAATTACCGAACGCTGTTTCCGAAAACGCCGCAACAGACCAGGAGGGGAACTGATGTCAGGACTTTCCCTACAAGATATCTCCATGCGCTTTGACCTGCCCAACGGTTCTTCCGTGCAGGCGCTGGAAAATGTTTCGCTCGACCTGAAACCGGGCGAATTGATGAGTGTGCTCGGCCCGTCCGGCTGTGGTAAGACGACGCTCTTGAACATCGTGGCGGGGTTTCTCGCTCAGACCAGCGGCAAGCTGGTTTTGAATGAACACGAGATTTCCGGACCCGATGCCGAACGCGGCATGGTGTTCCAGAAAGGTGCCTTGTTCGAGTGGATGTCGGTCCGCGAGAATGTCGGCTTTGGCCCGTCGATGAAAGGCATGCCCAAGGGCGAGAAGGCCAAGATTGTTGACCACCTTCTGGATGTCGTCGGTTTGCAGGACTTTAAAGAAAAGGCCATTTACGAACTGTCCGGCGGGATGCAACAGCGTGTGGCACTGGCCCGTTGTCTGGCCAATGAGCCTGACGTGATCCTGATGGACGAACCGCTTGGCGCGCTTGACGCATTGACCCGCGAAAAGATGCAGAGCTTGGTTCTGAAACTGTGGAAAGAGACGGGCAAGACGATCATCCTGATCACCCATTCGGTTGAAGAGGCGCTGCTGCTGGGTGAGCGTCTGATTGTCATGGCCCCCCGCCCCGGCCGCATCCACAAGGAATATCGCCTGCCTTTCGCCGAGCTGGGCGTTGGCGCCGATCTGCGTGAGGTTAAGAAACACCCTGATTTCGGGCCCAAGCGCGATGAAATCCTCGCGATGATTTGGGACATGGAAGAAGAGATCATGGGCCGTACGGAGGAAAGCGCATGACCGGATTTTTCGTCCTTGCGATTTATGTTGGCATTTTCATTGCTTCCTTTTTTATTGTCACCAAAGTCATCCACCATGCCACGGTGAAAGATTTCACCTCGCTGAAAACGGTGACCTTCGGTGATGAAAGTGCCGTGCGCCCCAATCGGGCGGCGGGTATCATCTCAATCCTGACATTGTTCCTGATCTGGGGCATGTTCACCGGGTCCAGCCTGTTGCCAGGTTTTCTGCACGCGCCTGCGCCGTTCCTTGGCACCGCTGAATTCACCTATACCGTAGAGGCCAATGGAGAGCGCGACGACGCGACCGTGACGGTCGTCGTTTATCCGCGTGAGGTCGAAACCGATGCGCCCGAAGTCGCACCCGGCGACGGTTTTGCCAAGAACGATTCAGCGGCGATTGCCCAATGGCGCACCGGATTGATTCGCGTCGACGGCAATGATGACATCAAAAAGAGCGACGGTGCCGAAGTTGTTGCCATCAATGGCCAGCCGATCACCCGTGGTGGGACTGTCCAAATCGACAGCGGTTCCGTCACATTGTCCGACAAGGGCACGCCAAACTTTGCCCCTTCCCGTGGCTGGCAGATGGAGCCTCTTTACCTACCGCCCCCCGAACAGGTCTGGACCCGCACCGTTCAGGTCATTGATGAGGGTTTCCGTAACTTCACCCTTTGGCAGCATTTGGGATATTCGCTGTTCCGCGTCGTTGCAGGCTTCTTCTTTGGCGCGCTTGTTGGCATCCCGCTGGGCTATGCGATGGGTTTGAGCAACTGGTTCCGTGGCTGGTTTGACCCGATTGTCGAATTCATGCGTCCGGTCCCACCCCTGGCCCTGATCCCGCTGGTTATCATCTGGTTCGGGATTGGCGAGACGGGCAAGATCATCCTGCTGTTCCTGGCCGCCCTTTGGATCATGGCCATTGCCGCCCGATCAGGCGTGTCCGGTGTGAATATCTCAAAGGTGCATGCCGCCTATTCGCTGGGTGCCAGCAAATGGCAGATCATGCGGTATGTCATCGTGCCCAATTCCCTGCCCGAAATCTTTACCGGCGCCCGTGTCGCGATGGGGGTTTGCTGGGGTACGGTCGTGGCGGCTGAGCTTGTCGCTGCAGAGCAGGGTGCCGGTATGATGATCATGGTCGCCTCGCGGTTCCAGAACACGGATATCGTGATCTTGGGCATCATTCTGATCGGTGTGATTGGATTTGGCATCGACATGCTGATGCGTTGGGCAGAGCGGTTTCTGGTCCCTTGGAAAGGCAAAGCCTGATCTGCCGTCGCGAGCTTGGATAGTGATGAAGGCCCCTTCAGGGGCCTTTTTCGTTGGTGGTCTGCGCGATGCGTCCTTGACTTGTCAGGCTCGTCTGCTTCTGTTTTCGCACAGTATTGCAGGGGGCTGACATAATGATTGACCATATCACATTTGGCGTTTCGGATTTCGCCCGCTCCACCCGATTTTATGATGCCGCTTTTGGCCCGCTGGGTGTGACCCGTCTGTTCGATGTCCCTTTGGACGATGCGGATGGCCTGAAGGTGACCGGCTATGGCTGTGATACGCCGTGGTTCTGGCTGGCTGAAGAACGTGCCACAACCGGATTGCTGCATGTCGCCTTGCGCGCCAGCACGACCGCTGAAGTTGATGCGTTCCACAGGGCGGCTTTGCAGGCGGGTGGGGCGGACAATGGGCCGCCCGGGTTGCGGCCGCATTATCACGCTGATTATTATGCCGCCTTCGTACGCGACCCCGATGGCCATAATATAGAGGCGGTCTGTCATAGGGCGCGCGTCACTTGACCCAACTTATCCCCGGGGCTTGATTTGCGCTGACGATCCGTCGACACTCCCTCTCAGCACAGGGGGATAACATGTATCAATTCAAACGCTTTGCCGTATCTGCCGCCATTGGGTTCTGGGCAAGCACCGCGCTTGCGCAGGATAGCATCACTGTGGCCATTCAGTTGGAGCCACCGAACCTTGACCCCACGGGCGGTGCCGCGCAGGCGATTGACAGCGTTCTTTATGCCAATGTGTTTGAAGGCCTGACCCGGTTTGATGCCGATGGCGCGATTATTCGTGGCCTCGCTCAAAGTTGGGAAATTTCCGAGGATGGCACGGTCTACACGTTCAACCTTGCCGCGGGCGTCACCTTTCATGATGGCACCACGATGGACGCCGAGGATGTGAAATTTAGCCTCGACCGCGCCCGCGCCGAGGATAGCACCAATGCACAGAAGGGTCTGTTTGCCGGGATCACCGATGTCACCGTGGTTGATCCGCTGACCGTGCAGGTGACCCTTGACCAGCCGAATGGGAATTTCCTGTTTAATATGGCTTGGGGTGACGCTGTGATTGTTGCGCCCGAGAGTATTGCCGATATCGCGTCCAATCCCGTTGGCACTGGTCCGTTTACCTTCACCGATTGGGTGCAGGGTGACCGGTTGGAGCTGACCCGCAACCCGGATTACTGGGGGCCTGCCCCGGCGCTGGAAAGTGCCACCTTCCGTTTCATCAGTGATCCGACCGCTGCCTTCGCCGCTGTGATGGCAGAGGATGTCGATGCCTTTATCGGCTTCCCCGCCCCGGAAAACCTGCCGCAGTTTGAGGCCGATCCACGGTTTCAGGTGCTTGTTGGCAATACCGAGGGTGAGACGATCCTGTCCACCAACAACAAGATGCCCCCCTTTGATAACAAGCTGGTGCGTCAGGCCGTTGCCCATGCCATTGACCGACAGGCGATTATTGACGGGGCGATGTTTGGCCTTGGCACCCCGATTGGCACGCATTTCGCCCCGCATAACCCAGCCTATGTCGATCTGCTGGCCAATTCGCCGCATGACCCTGATCGCGCCCGCGCCTTGCTGGCCGAAGCAGGCTTTGCCGATGGGTTTACCACCACGCTGAAGTTGCCCCCGCCATCCTATGCCCGCCGCGGGGGTGAAATTATTGCCGCCCAGCTGCGCGATGTGGGGATCGAGACGGAGATTACCAATCTGGAATGGGCACAGTGGATTGAAGAGGTGTTCAAGAACAAGGATTTTGGTCTGTCCATTGTCAGCCATACGGAGCCGATGGATATCGGCATCTATGCCAATCCGGATTACTATTTCCAATATGACAATCCGGATTTTCAGGCCCTGATGGAGGAGTTGAATGCGACGACCGATCCCGATGGCCGTGATGATCTGTTGGCCAAGGCGCAGACGATCATTTCGGAGGATTATGTGAACGGCTATCTGTTTGAACTGGCCGTGGCCACGGTCGCAAAGGCGGGTGTGCAGGGGTTGTGGGTAAACCAGCCAACAGCGGCGGTTGATCTGACCGGTGTCAGTTGGAGCGAATAGGGCATCGCCCGACCTGGAGGGCGCTAATGACGATCGATCTGCCGGCAACCGACAGCAAGGCATACAAGCGTAATGCTTTTCGGGACGTAGCAAAATCGCCCTCCTGGGGGAGGTCGGGCGATGCCCGGCGTTGCCGCCGGGCGGGAGATCTTATCGGGCTGGCATAGGGGCCAAATGTTAATCCGCCCCGAAACCCCTGCTGATATCCGAAGGATCCGACGGCTCACCGATACGGCCTTCGCTCCCATGCCCTATGCCGACGGCAATGAAGGCGCTGCCCTTGATCAGATGCGCAAAGACGGGGACCTGACTATCTCGCTCGTCGCCGAAGAGAATGGTGAGATCATCGGCCATGTCGCCTTCTCCCCCGCTCAGATCAGCGAAGCGTCGGGTGATTGGTACGGGCTGGGGCCGATCTCGGTCCGCGCTGACTGGCAAAATCAGGGCATCGGGACGAAGCTGGCGCATGGCGGTCTGGAGCGACTAAGAACGCGCGGTGCCGCCGGATGTGTGCTCATCGGCAGGCCTGCGGTTTACGGGCCGATGGGTTTCACCTCTGAAGGCAACCTGAGCCACAAAAGCCTCGACCCCGCGATCATCCAATACATCATCCTAAACAGCACGGCGCCGAAGGGCGAGGTCACGTTCGCCTCGGCTCTGCAAGAGACCAGCCCATGATCCGCTATGCCCTTGGTCGTCTGACATCGCTGATTATCAGCCTGTTCGTGGCGTCGCTGGTCATTTTTGCGGTGATCGAGGTGATCCCGGGGGATCCAGCCGCCTTCATGCTGGGTGTCAATGCCCGCCCTGATACGATTGCGGCGCTGCGGGCCGAGATGGGACTCGATCAGTCATTGGTTACCCGCTATTTCGATTGGGTCACCGGGCTGCTGCGCGGGGATTTTGGGCAAAGCTGGACGTATAAGACCCCGGTGGCAGAGCTGATTGCCGACCGTATCTGGGTGTCCTTGCCACTGGCCAGCTATGCGCTGATCCTGTCCACACTGATTGCCTTTCCTGCGGGCATCTATGCCGCCAGCAGGCGCGGTGGACCGGGCGATATCACCATTATGGGGGCGACCCAGTTGGGCGTCGCGATCCCGAATTTCTGGTTCGCGATGATTTTGGTGCTGATCTTTGCGATCAATCTGCGCTGGTTCAGCGCGGGTGGGTTTCCGGGGTGGTCGGATCCGTTGCTGGCGATCAAATCCCTGACTTTGCCCGCTATCGCGCTGGCTTTACCGCAGGCGGCGATCCTTGCGCGTGTCATGCGGTCATCCCTGTTGGATATGTTGGGCGAGGATTTCATCCGCACCGCCCGCGCCAAGGGGCTTTCGCGGCGGCAGGCCCTGTGGCGTCACGCGGTGCGCAATGCGCTGATCCCGGTGCTGACGATCATAGGCTTGCAGTTTTCGTTCCTGCTGGCGGGCGGGATCATCATTGAGCAGGTGTTTTTCCTGCCTGGCTTGGGTCGGCTGATTTTCCAGTCGATCAGTGCGCGTGATCTGATTGTCGTGGAAAGCGTGGTGATGCTGCTGGTTTTCACGGTGATCATCGTCAACTTCGCCGTTGATCTGGCCTATGCCGTCGTTGATCCAAGGCTGAGGGCCAAGACATGAGCCGCAACCTGATCATTGGCGCGGTGCTGAGCCTGTTTTTTCTGGTGCTTGCCGCGCTGTCCTTTGTCTGGACGCCCTACGATATCGAGGCGCTGGATATTCCCAACAAACTGCACGGCCCCGGTGGTGCCAATCCGTTGGGGACCGATCATTTTGGCCGCGATATCCTGTCGATGATCATGATGGGTGCCCGCACATCGATTGCGGTGGCGCTGGTCGCGGTGAGCATCGGCATGGCGCTTGGCATTCCGCTTGGCCTGCTGGCCGCCGCCCGTCATGGGTCGCTGCTGGATGAGCTGATTATGCGGGGCAATGATCTTGTCTTTGCTTTTCCATCACTGGTGATTGCCATTCTGATCACGGCGGTTTTCGGGGCCTCGGCGGTCAACGCGATTATTGCGATCGGGATTTTCAATATCCCCGTCTTTGCCCG
Organism: uncultured Paracoccaceae bacterium; assembly: GCA_947503925.1. Lineage (GTDB taxonomy): Bacteria > Pseudomonadota > Alphaproteobacteria > Rhodobacterales > Rhodobacteraceae > Yoonia. The sequence goes on from CANNFQ010000017.1 coordinate 29,875, forward strand.
GCTAACCCGGGGCGCGGCGCTGCCGCTCTGGGAGCGGGATTTCATTCTGGCGGCCCGTGTCTGCGGCAAGTCGGCAGCGCGCATATCGGTTGAGCATATCCTGCCCAACATCACCAATCTGATGATTGTGCAGGGGACGATCCAGTTTTCATTGGGCATTCTGGCCGAGGCCGCGCTGTCCTATATCGGGCTGGGTGCGCAGCCGCCGACTGCCAGTTGGGGCCGGATGCTGGCGGATGCCCAGACATTGGTCAGCATTGCCCCGCATACAGCGCTGGTCCCCGGTTTTGCCATTCTGCTGATGGTACTAGGGCTGAATCTGCTGGGTGACGGGCTGCGCGACTGGCTGGATCCGCGCATTCGGGTGGCGAGGGTATGAGCATCTTGCGGATCAGTGACCTGTCGTTGCGCATTGGGCCTGTCGACATCTTGCGTGATGTGAACCTGTCAATGAACCATGGCCAGATTGTCGCGATCACCGGTGAAAGCGGGTCGGGTAAATCCATGACCGCCTTGTCAGTCATGGGGTTGTTGCCGCGTGGTGCGGTGGCCGAAGGTCAGATCATGCTGGATGGTGTCGATATCCTGCAAACCCCGGAGCCCGACCTGTGCCGGATGCGCGGCAATGCAATGGGCATGGTGTTTCAGGAGCCAATGACGGCGCTGAACCCGGTGCAAACCATCGGCGCGCAGGTGGCCGAGACGATCCTGATCCATGAGGATGTAACGCGCGCCGCCGCACATGCGCGTGCGGCAGAGATGTTGGAGCGGGTTGGCCTGAAGGTCGCGCCGAGCCGCTATCCCCATGAGCTATCCGGTGGCCAACGTCAGCGGGTGGTGATTGCCATGGCGATTGCCTTACGCCCAAAACTGCTGATCGCCGATGAGCCGACAACCGCGTTGGATGTTACCACGCAGGCCCGCATTCTCGACCTTTTGCAAGAGCTGGTGCGCGAGTTTGATATGGGGATGCTGCTGATCACGCATGATCTGGCTGTTGTGGCCGATGTGGCTGACCAGATTGTGGTGATGCAAAAGGGGCGCGTGGTGGAGGCTGGCCCTACGCAGGACCTTTTGGCCAATATGCAGCACCCCTACACTAGGGCGCTGTTTGAAGCGTCGTCCCATCAGGTGCAATTGCCGGCGCGGTCGCAAACCGCACTGCTTTTGATGGTTGATCAGGTTGCCCGGGATTATCCGCTGCCCCGCAAGGGGTTGCTTGGTCCGCGTCCCAATTTCCGCGCGCTGCATGATATCAGTTTTCAGATCGGCCATGGTGAGCGGGTAGGGTTGGTCGGTGAAAGCGGATGTGGGAAATCCACCCTGACCCGCGCCATTCTGGGGTTGGAGGATGTGCAGGCGGGTCAGATCCGGCTGGATGATGCGCCCGTCTTTGCCGGAAAGCGCCCCAATCTGGCAGTGCGCCGCAAGATGCAGGTGGTGTTTCAGGATCCTTACAGCAGTTTCAATCCCCGACACCGGGTGGAACGGTTGATTACGGAGCCGTTTCATTTGCTGGATGATCCGCCAATAGGTCTTGCGCGTGACGCGGCAATCACGAAGGCTTTGCAGGATGTCGGGCTGTCCCGCAGTGATGCGGGCAAGTATATTCACGAGTTTTCGGGCGGCCAACGTCAGCGCATCGCCATTGCACGCGCCCTGATCATTGAGCCGGAACTGATCATCTTTGATGAGGCTGTTTCGGCTTTGGACGTGTCTGTCCGTGCGCAGGTGCTGGACCTGATTGCCGATCTTTGCCGCAAACGCCCACTGGCCTATCTGTTTATCAGCCATGATCTGTCTGTGGTCCGCACCGTTACGGATCGTGTTATGGTGATGCAGGCCGGTCGGATTGTAGAACAGGGGGCGACGGAGGATGTTTTTACCGATCCGCAGCATCCCTATACCCAAACCCTGATCGCCGCCGTCCCGCAACTGCCGGAGCTTTCCCATGCCACTGACCCCGTTTGATATTCCTGAGGCCAGTAACCTGATTGAGGGGGCTTGGATTCGGGGCAATGCCCCGATCCAAGTCACGAACCCGTCTGACGGTGAACAGCTGACGACAATCGCTCGTGGCACGGCGGAGGATGTGGACGCAGCGGTGATTGCCGCGCAGAAGGCCCGTGACGGCGATTGGGGCCGCATGACGGCATTGGACCGTGGCCGCATTCTGCATCGGCTGGGTGTGTTGGTCTTGAACCATCGCGAAAGGCTGGCTGCGCTGGAAGCGATGGACGTAGGTAAGCCGCTGACGCAGGCCCGTGCGGATGTCGTGGCTTTGGCCCGTTATCTGGAGTTCTACGGCGGGGCGGCGGATAAGATTACCGGCCAGACGATCCCCTATCTGGATGGCTACACCGTCTATACGTTGCGCGAACCGCATGGGGTGACGGGCCATATCATCCCTTGGAACTACCCGATGCAGATCATTGGCCGTTCTGTTGGGGCGGCGCTGGCGATGGGCAATGCTTGCGTGCTTAAACCGGCAGAGGATGCCTGTCTGACCGCATTGGCCTTTGCCGCATTGGCGATGCAGGCGGGGTTGCCAGCAGGGGTGTTAAATGTCGTAACAGGACTGGGCGGGGAGGCTGGCGCAGCATTGGCCGCACATCCCGGCGTGCAGCATATGTCATTCACCGGGTCGGTCCGCACCGGCGAGGCGATACAGGCGGCAACGGCCCGCAATGTGATCCCTGTGACGCTGGAACTGGGCGGCAAATCCCCGCAGCTGGTATTTGACGATGCCGATCTGGACCGCGCCCTGCCGTTTTTGGTGAATGCAGGGATACAGAATGCGGGTCAGACATGTTCCGCCTCCAGCCGTATTCTGGTGCAGCGTGGTATCTATGATCAGGTGCGGGATCGGATGGCGGCCGCCTATCACGACTTGAAGGTTGGCCCAGCCTTGGAGGATTTGCAGGTTGGGCCGCTGATCTCTGCCCGGCAGAAAGACATCGTGACGGGGTTTCTGGAGAAGGGGGCCGATCTGGATATTGCAGCACAGGGTGAGATCGTGACCGATGCGCCGGGGCATTATGTGCGCCCGACCCTGTTTGCCGATGTGCCGCCGGATCATGTGTTGGCCCGCGATGAGATTTTTGGTCCGGTGCAGGTGATCATTCCGTTCAAGGATGAGGCGGAGGCGGTGCAGATCGCCAATGGCACGGATTATGGGCTGGTTGCATCGATCTGGACCCGTGATGGTGGCCGCCAGATGCGCTTGGCCAAGGCGCTGCGATCAGGCCAGGTGTTTATCAACAATTACGGGGCCGGGGGCGGGGTCGAATTGCCCTTTGGCGGGGTCGGGAAATCGGGGCATGGCCGCGAAAAAGGGTTTGAGGCGCTTTATGGTTTCTCTACCCTGAAAACCGTGGCGGCATGGCATGGGTGAGGGCATGAGACTTTCGGGAAAGACGGCATTGGTCACTGGCGCGGGGTCCGGTTTTGGGGCGGGGATTGCGCGCAAATTCGCGGCAGAGGGCGCGCGGGTTTTTGTAGCGGATATCAATGCCGATGCGGCCCGCAAGATTGCCGGCAAGGTTGATGGCACGGCGATCACCTGCGATGTGTCGGATGCGGCATCGGTCGCAGAGATGGCGGCGCGTATCGGCAAAGATGATACGCTGGATATACTGGTCAACAATGCTGGTGTCACCCATTTGCCCAGCGCGATGGAGGATGTCAGTGAGGATGATTTTGACCGGGTCGTCGGCGTGAACATGAAGTCGGTTTATCTGACGGCCCGCGCCTTTGTCCCGCAATTCAAGGCGCAACAGGCCGGTGCGATCCTGAATATCGCCTCCACTGCCGGTGTGTCGCCGCGCCCCCGGTTAAATTGGTATAATGCCTCAAAGGGTTGGATGATCACGGCGACCAAGACGATGGCGGTCGAACTCGCCCCGCATGGCATCCGCGTCAATGCGTTGAACCCGGTTGCGGGGGAAACCCCGTTGCTGGCGTCGTTCATGGGTGAGGACACGCCCGAGATGCGGGCGAAGTTTTTGGCGACGATCCCGCTGGGCCGGTTTTCCACGCCCGAGGATATGGGCAATGCTGCCTGTTTCCTGTGCTCGGACGAGGCCAGCATGATCACCGGTGTCGCGATGGAGGTGGATGGTGGCCGCTGTATCTAAAGGACGGCGTAATCTGATCACCGATGTGGCGGGCCTACGTGTGGGCAATGCGCAGGATGATCGATTGAAGTCCGGCAGCACGGTGTTGGTCGGCGACAAGCCTTTTGTCGCCAGTGTACATGTGATGGGTGGTGCCCCGGGCACGCGGGAAACCGATTTGCTGGCCCCGGACAAAACCGTGGCGGCAATGGATGCGCTGGTTTTGTCGGGCGGTTCTGCATTTGGACTGGATGCCTGTTCGGGTGTCATGGATGGGTTGCGGGCGATGGGTCGCGGTTATGCCGTGGGACCGATGCACATCCCGATTGTGCCGGGGGCAATCATTTTTGACCTGATCAATGGCGGGGACAAGGATTGGGACGACAATCCCTATCGCGCATTGGGACGTGCTGCCTTGGCGCATGCTGGTGTGGATTTCGCGCTTGGTTCAACGGGTGCCGGCACGGGGGCCATGGCGGCGACGCAGAAAGGTGGTCTCGGGTCGGCGTCGATGCTGTTGCCGGATGGTACGACCGTGGGCGCGCTGGTGGTGGTGAACGCCCTTGGCAGTGTGACGACCCCGGGCGATAGGCATTTTTGGGCTGCGCCGTTCGAGATGGATGGTGAGTTTGGTGGTGTCGGACCTGATCCGTCAGCGGGGTTGGTGACAACTGAGCCCAGTCGCAAGGAGAAGGCGATGTTCATGCATGCCACCGGGCAGATGGCCAGCACCACCATTGCCATCGTGGCCACCGATGCGCCGTTGAGCAAATCGCAATGCCACCGCATGGCCGTGACCGCCCATGATGGGCTGGCACGGGCGATTGTACCAGCGCATACGCCGCTGGATGGCGATCTTGTCTTCGCCGTCTCAACCGGTGTGGGCGAGATCGTGGATCATCAAGGGATGCGTGACATCGGTGCAGCAGCTGCCGTTTGCCTGAGCCGGGCGATTTGCCGGGGTGTGTATGAAGCGACGCCTGCGGCGGGGGATATCATCCCGACTTATCGCGAGATGTTATGACCCGATTTCTAGCGTTTCGATTGCGGCGGCGCGGGCGGCTGTCCTGATTTCTTCGGAAAGGGCCGCATCGCCGACGGTACGCGCCAGCACCATGCCGCCGACACAAGTGGCCGCAAGCGACAGAGCCTTTTGCCGCTGCGTGCTTTTTTCTGCCCCGTTATGTTCAAACAGCCAAACCATGGCGCGCAGAAGATCGGTATAAGCATTGCGCACCTTGTCAGAGGCGCGGGCGGAATCGGATGGCAGAGCGATCATCGGGCATTGCCCGTCCAGATCGCCCAGATGTTCAGGTGACAGGTAGCTTTCGATCATGTCCCGCACGCTGCTGGCATTGGCGTTTCGCGGGTCAACACCGGCTTCATCCCGCCATGCCTTGCCCCGCCCGTTCAGAAAACTGGCCACCGCTTCGGCATATAGTTCGTCCTTATTGCGAAAGTGGTTGTAAAAGCCACCGCGTGTCAGCCCCGCCTCATCCATGATCCGGTCGATGGAGACTTCTGAGAACCCTTCGCGGTTGAACAAGATGCGGGCGGTTTCAACGATCCGTTTGCGGGTTTCGGCCTTGTGGGCGGCGGAATAGGGCATAGTGGCGGTTCCTTTGACGTCCTGCACATGACGTATCACGATATAAAATATGTTCTTTAACATATTTTGATTGCTGACATGGTGATGGTCAAATGGTTCACCGCGAAAGGCCCAGACATGACCACACTCTTTGATGCATTGCCCTATCTGGAGGCATATCGCCCCGCTTTCATCGTGCTTGCCATCCTGTCGCTGATCACCTTGATCCAGAATTTCCTGACCGCACCGCTGGCCTTTGTGAAGGAAGAGCAGGTGCCGGGCATGCCATTACGGTTCGACCACAGCAAACTTAGCTTTCGGGCCTTACGCACCTATCAGAACTCTGCCGAAAGCCTGCCTGCTTTCGTGGCGGCCCTGTTGGTGGCAGTTATCGCTGGCGGCGCGGCAATGGTGATCAACATTGCTGCTGGCGTCTACCTGGCCGCCCGGGTAGCGTTCTGGGCGTTTTACTACATTGGTTTTGGCAAGATTGCGGGTGGCCCACGCACCCTGTCATTTGTGGTGTGCCTGCTGGCAAATTTCGTGATCGCGGTCGTCGCGCTGATTGCATTGCTTTGAATGCAAACGGCCCCGGGGTGCCCGGGGCCGTTTGTTGTGTAGGTTAGAGGTCCCGGATCAAGTCCGGGACGGGGCCGTGCTTAGTTCAATGCCTGATCTGTGATCACGCTGGTCCATGCCCCTTCGGGCTGTGCGGTAATCACCGGATCGGACCCACCGGCCAAGAGCGTGTCCACTGTCCGCTGGAAATCTGCCGGGTCGAGCGATCCGTCCGAACCCGCTGTCAGCTTGGCGATCTCACCCATCATGCGGATTTGCGCCGCTTCGGACTGCGCGCCGGTCTCGTCATTGTCCAGTACGATGCCAGCCGCGTCTTCGGGGTTCTCTTCCGCCCATTTCCAGCCTTTCATAGAGGCGCGAACAAAGCGGACCATTTTATCCACGAACACCGGATCGTCGAGGTTTTCCTCCAACGCATAAATCCCGTCTTCCAGCGTGGCGACGCCATAGTCTGAATATTTAAAGGTCACCAATTCACTTTCCGAAACCCCGGAGTCCAGTATTTGCCCATACTCATTGTAGGTCATCGTAGTAATGCAATCTGCTTCACGCTGCAGCAAGGGGTCCACATTGAATCCAATCTTCATTAGCGTCACACCTTGTTCTCCACCATCGGTGGATATCCCAAGCTGCGACAGCCAGCTTAACAACGGATATTCGTTCCCAAAGAACCATGTACCCAGTGTATGCCCCGCGAAATCTTCTGGAGTTTCAATCCCAGAATCTTTCCAGCAGGTCAGCATCAGGCCGGATGTCTTGAACGGCTGGGCGATATTGACCACGGGTAGCCCCTTTTCACGGGCGGCAAGGGCTGAGGGCATCCAGTTCAGCATGACATCAGCGCCGCCGCCGGCCAGTACCTGTGGCGGAGCGATATCCGGGCCGCCGGGCAGAATGGTGACGTTCAGCCCTTCCTCCTCATAAAACCCCTGATCAAGTGCCACATAGTAGCCTGCGAATTGCGATTGGGTGACCCACTGCAATTGCAGGGTCACATCATTGGCATGGCCGTCCGCCATTGCCGTGCTGCCTAGACCCGCGGCAAGGGCTGCCGCCATCATCAGTTTCTTCATGTCTTTACTCCTAGTTGATGTTGCGCCCTCTTGCCGGGGCTTGATTATTTTCGTTGTGATGGGTGCCAGAATGTGACCCGGCTTTCGATCCATGCCATGGCCCCGTAAAATGCACTACCCGCGATGGCTGACACCACAATCTCGGCCCAGACGAGGTCGAGCGCAAGCTGACCGACGCTGGTGGATATCCGAAATCCCATGCCAACCGTGGGCGAGCCGAAGAATTCAGCAACAATCGCCCCGATCAGCGCCAAAGTGGTGGCGATCTTCAGCCCATTGAAGATGAAGGGCATCGCCGCCGGCAGCCGCAGTTTGAACAGCGTCGCCCAGTAACCCGCCCCGTAGGTCCGCATCAGGTCGCGCTGCATTGCTGTTGTGTCCCGCAGCCCGGCGACAGTGTTTACAAGGATCGGGAAGAAAACCATGACCCCTACGACTGCCGCCTTTGATTGCCAGTCACTGCCCAGCCATTTGACAAAGATCGGGGCAGTGCCGACGATGGGCAGGGCGGCCATGAAGCCGCCGACGGGCAGGATGCCGCGCGTCAGGAAATCGGACCGGTCGGCCAAGATGGCAACAGTGAAGGCCGCAAGCGCCCCGATGACGTAACCGGTCATCGCGCCTTTCATGATTGTTTGCACGAAATCCGCCCAGAGCAGAGGCAATTCCTGCCCGAACCGTTCTGCGATGGCGCTGGGCGGTGGCAGGATCACCGGGCTGACCTCCAGCAGTCGCACCAGCAATTCCCACATGATCAGGATCGTCAGCCCAAAGATCGCGGGCACCAACAGCTTGATGCCCCGCGTTTGCGCCATGCTGCCGCCTGCCAGCCGGGTGTTGATGAACCACCCCGCCCCCCAGACCGCCAATGCGCTGATGATCGCCGTGCCCGTCATGCCGCCTGCATCCCCATGCGGCGCAAGGTCAGCCGTTCGATGGCGCTGAATAGGCCAACCAGCGCCGCTGCCGTGATTGCTGCCGCGAATAGCGCGGCCCATGTGACAATGGGCTGTCCATATTGGTCACCCACCAGCATCCGCGCCCCGAACCCGGCCCGCGCGCCTGTCGGCAGTTCGGCCACAATGGCCCCCACCAACGATGCTGAAATCCCGATCTTGAGCGAGGCAAAGAGGTAGGGAACAGAGGCTGGCAGGCGCAGTTTCCAGAACCCCTGCGTGGGGCTCGCATGATAGGTGCGCAGCAGGTCCAGCTGCATCTCATCGGGGCTGCGCAGCCCTTTGACCATCCCGACAACGACGGGGAAAAAGCTCAGATAGGCGCTGATCACCGCCTTCGGGAACAGCCCTTGAATGCCGATGGATCCCAGCATCACGATGATCATCGGGGCAAGGGCCAGGATCGGGATCGTCTGGCTGGCAATGGCCCATGGCATCACGCTCATATCCATCGCCCTATTATAGACGATCCCCACCGCTAGTAGGATGCCAAGGCTTGTCCCAATGGCAAAGCCAAGCAGTGTCGCGGACAGGGTCACCCAGCCGTGATAAACAAGCGATCGACGCGATGTGATCTTTTTGGCAAAGATCGTGTCCCACATTTCCACCCCCACCTGATGCGGTGAGGGCAGGCGCGGGCGTTCAAGTGTGTAGGTGAGGCTGATCAGGCCGGGGTTTTTCAACACCAGACCAAGGCCGGAATAGGTCTGCCGTTCAGCGGGCGTCTCAGGGGACACAACCAGCCCGTCCCGCTGCGCCTGATCTGCCGTCAGATGCATATTCATCGGGATCACCGACAGAACCCAGAATAGCAGAATGGCCGCAATAACACTTAGTATGGGAAGAACGGACTTCACAGATAACGGTCCTTATCATTTTGCCAAAAGTACTTCCGCCGGGGGCTCCTAGTCATCCACATGTCCCGCCCTCAAACCATCGCGCACCCGATGCGCAATCTCGATAAACTCCTTGCTGTCGCGAATGTCCAATGGCCGATCTTTCGGCAGCGGGCTATCGATCACATCGGTGATGCGCCCCGGACGGGGGGACATCACGACGATCTTGGTCGACAGATACACCGCCTCCGGGATCGAATGGGTCACAAAGCCGATCGTCTTTTCGGTCCGCGCCCAAAGTTGGAGCAGCTGTTCGTTCAGGTGATCGCGCACGATCTCGTCCAACGCCCCAAAGGGTTCATCCATCAGCAGAATATCTGCGTCGAAGGCCAGCGCGCGGGCAATCGAGGCCCGTTGCTGCATGCCACCCGATAATTGCCACGGGAATTTCTTTTCAAACCCGGCCAGATCGACCAATTCCAAGACACGCTTCACCCGCTCGGCTTGTTCGGATTTGGAAAACCCCATGATCTCCAACGGTAGCTTGATGTTGCCACCAATCGTGCGCCAGGGATAAAGCCCCGCCGCCTGAAATACATAGCCATAGGCGCGCGCGCGCCGCGCCTCGTCCGGGGTCATGCCGTTGACGGTGATGTCTCCGCCGGTGGGCGTTTCCAGCCCCGCGATGCAACGCAGGAAAGTGGTCTTGCCACAGCCAGAAGGGCCAATGAAGCTAACAAAATCGCCCTTACTTATCTCAAGATTCACATCCTTGAGCGCATGGACAGGGCCATCATTGGTTTGAAAGGTGAGGTCCAGTTGTGTCGCCTGGATGGTCGTGGACATTAGGTATTTGCCTTACTGTATTCTGCCAAAGCCGTCGCAAACCGTTTGCGGGTGGAACCGACCAAAGGGCGGTAGGCATAGCGCAACAGCCAACCCGGCAGGCCTTTGCCCCGTTCCTCCTGCGCGACGCGACCGCGCGGGTGGATCAGGAAAGGCAGGCGTGGGCCACGAAAACTCTGCATCCCTTTTACAAGCGCAATTGACTTGATGTGTTTGGCACTTTTGTAGCCGTAATGCGCTGGGGCGATCAGGCGTAGCGGCACCCCATGTTCAACTGTCAACGGGGCATCGCCAAGCATATCGGCGATCATGACATCATCTGCCAGCATATCCTCGAGCGGCAGAATGGATCGGAAACCATCATGGCATTTTATCAGGACGTGATCGGCATGGGCGGCGTTTGGATCCGTGGTATCCAAAGCGGCAGCATAGATATCGCGAAACCTGTACCCACCCCATTTCAAGCCAATACAGCTCCACCCCGTGACGCAGTGAAAGTCGCTATTTTGCGTGATGCGACTGATCGTGGTGACGTCCAGCCCCTGAAAACCGTCCTTAAGAACCGTTAGGATGTCACCCGACGCGTCGGAAGGTGGAAATCGGTCAGCATAGGCCGGTAACCCAAATCTTGCGAATTCGGAAACGGCAGATTGCCCAGGGGGGAGCGTCATGCATTAAACCCCTGTTGCCGGGATGCCCGTCCGCTGTACGGGCTGTGGTGCTGTCAGTTCCTTCCAGGTGCTCAACGCCTTGTTTGTTGTCGTGTTCCCTTCACGTTTCACGAATGTCCCGTGCCCTTCCTGTGTCCGCACTTCACCATCATGGATTGCCACATGACCGCGTGTCAGGGTGAACCGGGGCAAGCCAGTGACTTCTTTGCCTTCGAACACGTTGTAGTCGATAGCGGATTGCTGGCTGTCTGCTGTGATTGTCTTTGACTTTTCCGGGTCCCAGACCACCAGATCGGCATCGGCCCCCACCAGAACGGCACCCTTCCTTGGGTAACAGTTCAGGATCTTGGCGATATTGGTCGAGGTCACGGCGACAAATTCATTCATCGTCAGCCGCCCCGTGCGCACCCCGTGGGTCCATAGCATCGGCAACCGATCCTCAAGCCCCCCGGTGCCGTTGGGGATCTTGGTGAAATCGCCGACGCCGGAGCGTTTCTGTTCCGTGGTAAAGGCGCAGTGATCCGTTGCCACCACAGACAGGCTGCCGCTTTGCAGACCCGCCCAGAGGCTATCCTGATGCTGCTTGTTCCGGAAAGGCGGCGACATGACGCGGCGGGCGGCATGGTCCCAATCCTTGTTGAAATACTCGGATTCATCCAGCGTCAGGTGCTGGATCAGCGGCTCCCCCCAGACCCGCTTGCCCTTCATTTTGGCCCGGCGGATCGCCTCATGCGCCTCCTCGCAGGAGGTATGCACGACATAAAGCGGCACGCCCGCCATATCGGCGATCATGATAGCGCGGTTGGTGGCCTCGCCTTCAACCTGCGGGGGTCGGGAATAGGCATGCGCCTCAGGTCCGGTATTGCCCTCGGCCAGCAGCTTGGCCGACAGTTCGGCGACGACATCCCCGTTTTCCGCATGGACCATGGCGATCCCACCCAGCTCGGCCAGACGGTTGAAGCTGGAAAACAGCTCATCATCATTGACCATCAATGCGCCTTTATAGGCGAGGAAGTGTTTGAACGTGTTGATGCCCCGATCCTCGATCACGGTCTTCATGTCGTTGAACACCTGCTCACCCCACCAGGTCACAGCCATGTGGAAGGAATAATCGCAATTGGCGCGGGTCGATTTATTGTCCCAGCGCTTGATCGCATCCAGCAGGCTTTCGCCCTGATTGGGCAGGCAGAAATCGACGACCATCGTGGTGCCACCGGCCAAGGCTGCACGGGTGCCGGACTCGAAGTCATCGGTGGAGTAGGTGCCCATAAACGGCATCTCCAGATGGACATGCGGATCAATCCCACCGGGCATGACATAGCAGCCGGTGGCATCGAGTTGTTCGTCGCCTGACAGATTCGGCCCAATCTCAATGATCTTGCCGCCGTCGATCAGCACGTCTGACTTATAGGTCAAATCAGCGGTGACGATGGTTCCGTTTTTGATGACTTTGGTCATGTGTTTCTCCCTGTCTTCACCCGTCCCGGCCTTGAGCCGGGACCTCATGGTGGCTCAAACAGGGATTTGGTGTGTAATATCCTGCCAATGTGGGTTGGCTTCTTGTATAAGCTCGTCTTTCCAAGCACGTCGCCAGCGTTTGACGCTGCGTTCGCGTTGGAGGCTTGTTGCGAAATTGTCGTGCTGCTCGAACCAAACCAGCGTCTTGATTTTGTATTTGGCGGTGTGTGCCGACATCCCCGCGCGGTGAAACTCGACACGATTGCGCAGTTGGTGAGTGCGCCCAATGTAGATTGCACCGCCGGGGCGAGACGCCATGATGTAGACAAAATGCGGCATGCGCGAAGGCTGCACGCTTGTGGTTAATAGTTGATAAACTCGAGTCCCGTCCCGGCCTTGAGCCAGGACCTCTAACCGGGTTCTCCACGAGGTCCCGGGTCAAGCCCGGGACGGGTGTATTGCGGGCTAGCCTCACCCCACAATCTCCGCCGTCTCGACCACCGCATGGAACAGCACATCCGTCCCCGCCCGCGCCCATTCCGGGCTGATTTCTTCCGCCTCATTATGGCTTAGCCCGTCAACGCATGGGCACATGACCATGGCGGTTGGATAGATATCGTTGATCCAGCAGGCGTCATGCCCCGCGCCGGAGACGATATCCATGTGGCTGTAGCCCAACCGCTCAGCCGCGTTGCGCACGGCCTTCACGCAGCCCTCGTCAAAGGCGGGCGGGTCGAATTGGCCGACGATTTCAGCCGCGAACGACACCCCGATCTCTTCACAGAGCTTCGGCGCGCGCTCCATCAGTTCGGCAACCATCGCATTCAGCTTGTCCAAAAGATGCGTCCGCATATCGACGGTAAAGACCACTTTGCCGGGGATGATGTTGCGGCTGTTGGGGTAGACGTCGATATGGCCGATGGCCCCCACCGCATTCGGTTGGTTCTTCATCGCAATCTCATGCACCAGTTCGGTGATCAGGGCCAACCCGCGCCCCGCATTCTTGCGCATATGCATGGGGGTGGAGCCTGTGTGGCTTTCCTTGCCTGTCACCGTGCATTCGATCCAGCGCAGGCCCTGCCCGTGGGTGACGACACCGATATCTTTGCCCTCGGCCTCCAGGATTGGGCCCTGTTCGATATGCAGTTCAAAGAAGGCGTGCATCTTGCGGTCGCCCACCTTTTCGGGGCCTTTCCAGCCAATGCGCTCCAACTCATCGCCAAACCGTTTGCCATCGGCGTCAACCCGATCATTGGCCCAGTCCAGCGTATGTTTGCCTGCAAAAACGCCCGACGCGAGCATGGCCGGGGCGTAGCGCGTGCCTTCCTCATTTGTCCAGTTGGTGACGACGATTGGATGTTTCGTTTTAATGTCGAGATCGTTCAATGTGCGCAGAATTTCGAGACCGCCCAAGACGCCGAGCACACCGTCGTATTTTCCACCTGTGGGCTGCGTATCAAGATGCGAGCCGACATAGACGGGCAATGCGTCAGGGTCGGTGCCTTCGCGACGGGCAAACATATTGCCGATCTCGTCCACGCCCATGGTGCAGCCCGCCGCCTCGCACCATTTCTGGAACAGGTGGCGGCCTTCGCTATCTTCGTCGGTCAGGGTCTGTCGGTTATTGCCGCCCGCGACGCCGGGGCCAATCTTGGCCATCTCCATCAGGCTATCCCAAAGACGTTCACCATTAATACGCAGGTTCTCTCCGGGGGATGGCATATGGCTCTCCTTCATCTTTGTTTGACCAACTGGTCAAATCAACGCTAACAGAGGGGCGCGGGCAGTCAAGTTTTCCGCGCGCGGCAGGGCATCATATTGTGCAACCGCCTGATAATTGAGCGAAGGAAACGCATGACCAAGCCGCCCACCCGTATCCAGAAACGCAACAGGGCGGCGATCTTGACTGCGGGGCTGGATGTGTTTTCGCAATATGGGTTCAGGGGGTCGACACTGGATCAGATCGCGGTGGCGGCGGGATTGTCAAAGCCGAACCTGCTCTATTATTTTCCGTCGAAAGATGCGATTTATACGGCTTTGCTGGAGCGGTTGTTGGAGACATGGCTGGCCCCGTTGCAACAGATGAATGCGGATGGGGACCCGGTGACAGAGATCCTCGATTATACGCATCGCAAGCTGGAAATGAGCCGGGATTACCCCCGCGAAAGCCGTCTGTTTGCCAATGAGATTGTCCAGGGCGCCCCGCATATTGCTGATCACCTGAGCGGTGAGTTGCGGGTGTTGGTTGATGAAAAAGCGGCTGTTATCCAAGGCTGGGCAAAGGCCGGTAAAATCGCGGATGTGGACGCGCATCATCTGATTTTTTCGATCTGGGCACTGACCCAGCATTACGCCGATTTTGATGTGCAGGTGCGTGCCGTTCTGAATACGGATGATCCCTTTGCCAGGGCGGGGCCGTTTCTTGACCACGCAGTCCGCAGCATATTGCGGCGTTAACTATTGCTTTGCGTTTAAGGTTTTCGAAACCATGATGCCATTAGCTTTCTGGCATGCAACAGATCCAGATGCGTCAGACACGTTTCGCGCGGGGCAACCCGGCATTCTTTCATCAGCTTTTCAGTGCGAAAGCTGCGTTGAAAGGTGGCATTGTCAGGCGTGCAGTGCGGGATGTTGAACGCGAGGTGGGGCGCGAGGCGATGATTGCCGAAGTCGCGCGCCGGGGCTTTCATCTGATTGAGTGTGCTGACCAGTTCGTCATTATTTGTGCGTCTGATCACCTGACGGTGCATGTGTGAGTAGACAAAGTCTTCGTGACGAAGACTTTGTTGATCTACAGACTTTTCGTTACGAAAAGTCTGTTGGCCCGCTTACTCGGCAGCCACTGCGCCGGGGTTGTTCGGATGAGTGGTCCAATTGGCATACTCTTTCTTGACCGCCTTGCCCGTACGCGGATCCACTTCACCCGGTGTCATCGGTTCCATTGTGATACAGTTTTCCACCGGGCAGACATCAACGCACAGATTGCAGGCGACGCATTCCTCGTCGATCACCGTGAAGACCCGATCAGATGACATCGCAATCGCCTGATGGCTGGTGTCTTCGCAGGCGGCATAGCAGCGCCCGCATTTGATGCAGTCATCCTGGCTGATCTTTGCCTTGGCCACATAGTTGAGGTTCAGATATTGCCAGTCGGTCACGTTCGGTACGGCGCGGCCGACCACTTCCTCCACCGATGTATAGCCCTTTTCATCCATCCATTGTGACAGGCCGCTTATCATCTCCTGCACAACCTTGAACCCATATGTCATGGCCGCCGTGCAAACCTGTACATTGCCGCAGCCAAGGCTGATAAACTCTGCCGCATCGCGCCATGTCGTGATCCCGCCGATCCCGCTGATCGGCAGGCCATGGGTGTCGGGATTGCGCGCAATCTCGGATACCATGGACATGGCAATTGGCTTGACCGCCGGGCCGCAATAGCCTCCGTGGCTGCCCTTGCCGTCAATCGAGGGTTCAGGCGACATCGTATCAAGATTTACGGAGGTGATTGAATTGATTGTGTTGATCAGGCTGACTGCATCCGCCCCACCACGCATGGCGGCGGCGGCTGGTTTGCGCACATCGGTGATGTTGGGCGTCAGCTTCACGATCACCGGTTTGTCGTAATACTGTTTGCACCAGCGGGTGACCATTTCGATATATTCGGGCACCTGACCAACGGCGGCACCCATCCCCCGTTCGGACATCCCATGCGGGCAGCCGAAATTCAGCTCGATTCCATCCGCGCCGGTTGCGGCAACGCGGGGCAGGATATCTTTCCACGCCTGTTCTTCACAAGGAACCATGATCGACACGATCATCGCCCGGTCGGGGTAATCCGCCTTCACGCGCGTGATCTCTTCGAGGTTCACCTCAAGCGGTCGGTCGGTGATCAGTTCGATGTTGTTGAGGCCCAAAAGCCGTCTGTCTGCACCGTAGATTGCCCCGTAGCGGGGTCCGTTGACATTGACGACGGGGGGGCCTTCGGCACCGAGGGTTTTCCAGACAACACCGCCCCATCCGGCCTCGAACGCGCGGCGCACATTGTATTCCTTGTCCGTCGGCGGAGCAGAGGCAAGCCAGAACGGATTTGGGGATTTGATGCCCAGAAACTCTGTCGTCAGATCAGCCATTTTGCTTTCCTTTCCTGCCCGCGTTCAGGGCTTGTCAAAAATCATCTCTACCGGGGCGATCCGATGCGCCTCGACATTTGCCACATAGTTTTTCAGCTTCACGCCCGCCGTGTCACCCATCAGCAGATGGATACCCAATGGCGGCGGGCCGCCTGCCTTTTCAATCGCCTGAAAAACATGGGAGAAGTAACTGAGGGCAAAATCGCGCCGATACCTTTTGCCGTGCAATGTCAGCCCTACCGTTGTGGCTGCGTCCTCATAGGTTGATCCCGGATCGACAAAGGAGGTTGCCGGCTTTTCGGACCATGGCAGCGGGAATTGCAGGTCATCCGCGCTGTCATCACGCATCACGTCAAACAAGGCGAAACGCCCGCCGGGTTTCAGGACGCGGGCCGCCTCGGCAAACAGGTGTTCCTTGTCAGCAATATTCATGCCGACATGGAACATGGTCACCAGATCAAATGCCTTATCTGGCATGGGGAGTGCGGTGGCAGAGGCCACTTGCAGGTCAATGGCTTCGTCCAGATGGACACGGGCATTTAGCGCATTGCCCACCTCAACATATAGCGGTGTCAGGTCGATCCCTGTGACATGCGCCCCGTAGCGATGCACGATGTGCCGCGCGGTGCCACCAAGCCCGCAACCAATGTCGAGAACTTTGGTTTCCGGGGTGATGTCAAGCTGCGACAAAAGCGCATCTGTCGCTTCCAAACCGCCGGTGTGAAATTCATCCACCGGCTTTAGGTCATCGACAGTTGCAACGTCAACGCCCTGTTTTCTCAGTGCTTTTTCGATGCGATCCAGCAGATCTTGCGTGGTGTAATGCGCGGCCACGCGGGCTTCGAGCGTTTCCATCTCATCCTCCGGCGCTGTTATTTCCGCATCCAGCATAGCACAGATCAGGCAGAAAGCGTCGCGTGGATATCCATCGCCGCGTCGCGCCCTTCGGCCACGGCGGTCACGGTCAGGTCATCGCCGCCAGACGCGCAATCGCCCCCGGCCCAGACGCCTTTACGACTTGTACGACCCGCCCCGGTGACGGCAATCTTGCGCCCGTCCAGTTCCAACCCGCCATCCGTTACAAGGGTTTGCCCGATTGCCTTGAACACCTGATCGGCGGGCAAGCGGATCGTTTCGCCAGTGCCTTTCAGACCGCTGCCATCGTCGCTGGTATATTCCAATTCAATCTCGCCCACGTCGCCATCGCCATAGATCGCGGTGGGTTGCAGGTTGAACATCAGCCTCACGCCTTTGGACGCGGCGAGGTCCTGTTCAAAGGTGCTGGCGCTCATCGCGTTGCGCCCACGCCGGTAGGCGATGGTGACGTTTTGTGCGCCCAGCAATTTGGATTGCACAGCAGCGTCGACGGCGGTCATACCGCCGCCGATCACCACCACGTCGCGACCGACAGGGAGGGTTGCAAGGTCACTGGCTTGTCGTAATTCTGCAATAAATTCAACGGCATCACGCACACCTGTTTTGTCCTCGCCTTCGCTGTGCAGCCCGTTCACACCGCCGAGTCCGACGCCAAGGAAGACCGCCGGAAAACACCCCGTCAGATCGTCAAGCGACAGATTATCCCCCAGACGCATGCCGGTCTTGACGGTGATCCCGCCGATGCCGAGCAGCCAGTCCACTTCGGCTGCGGCGTAGTTATCGGTGGATTTATAGGCGGCGATCCCAAATTCATTCAGCCCGCCGGGTTTGTCGGCGGCGTCATATATTGTCACGTCATGCCCATGCATCGCGAGCCTGTGCGCGCAGGCAAGCCCTGCTGGGCCCGCACCCACGACGGCGACTTTCTTGCCGGTCTCGGGCGCGCGCTGATAGGGGTGGCTTTGCTTGGCCATCAGCGTGTCTGTCGCGTGCCGTTGTAGCCGCCCGATTTCGACGGGTTTGCCTTCGGCGATTTCGCGCACGCAGGCCTGTTCGCACAGATCCTCCGTCGGGCAGACGCGGGCGCACATTCCACCTAAGATATTGCTATCAAAGATTGTTTTGGCCGCCGCTTCGGGTGTTCCAGTGCTGATCTGCCGGATGAAGAGCGGGATGTCGATATCTGTCGGGCAGGCCGTCACGCAGGGCGCGTCATGGCAGAAATAGCAGCGATCTGCGGCCACCGCCGCCTCGTGCGGGGCGTAGGGCGCGTGCAGATCGGCGAAGTTATCAGCAAGGGTTTCCTGCGGCAGACGACCTGCGGCAATGCCGGGTGTCATCGGGCTGTTTTGCGGGCTGGACATGGCTGGTTCCTGTCGTGGCTGGTTGGGTATAGCCTGCCACAGTTTTATTTTTTATCAAATGGTAAATTTTTGGCAGTTTGAAAATCGGCAACGCAACGTTCGGTGGGGGGTGCGTGCGGTGCGTTGCACAGATGGAGCCGAATCGAAGGTTAACGCCTTATTTCATGGCGAAAACTGCTGTCGGCAAAGCGTCGGCCAGACGTCGGCAAAGCGTCGGACCCCAAAAGCCGGAATGCCCACTTTAACGAAGCGTGCGGTCAAAGGATGAACATGCTGTTAAGGATTTGGGCAGAATTGATCAGCCGTCACGTCGCATAGGTCGATCTGATCATGTCAGCCGCTTTTTCAGCGATCATGATCGTGGGTGCGTTGGTGTTGCCCGAGATGAGCAATGGCATGATCGACGCATCAACAACCCGCAGCCCTTGCATCCCATGCACCCGTAGTTGGTTGTCGACCACCGCCATATCGTCATGGCCCATCTTGCAGGTCCCGACCGGGTGATAGACCGTGTCGGCCCGGCTGCGGATATGCTGTTCCCATTGCGCATCGGTCATGTTGTCGGTCATGCCGAACATTTCCTTATGCTTGAACCGCGCCATTGCCGGCGCTTCCAAGGCTGCCCGCGCCATCTTGCTGCCCTTGATCAGGGTTTGCAGATCGCGGTCATCGCTGAGGAATTGCGGATCAATTGCCGGTGATTGTAGCGGGTCGCCCGATTTCAGTGTCACCGTCCCACGCGCATGTGGCCGTAACACACAGACATGGCAGGAATAACCATAGCCCCAATGCAGCTTGCGCGCGTGGTCATCGACGATGGAGATCACGAAATGCGTCTGTATGTCGGGCCGGTCAAGCCCCGTATCGGTTTTGAAGAAGCTGCCGCATTCAGAGATCGTCGAGGCGATCATGGAATTGCCGTGCTTGCGCCATTTGAGCATTTCCCCGATCAGCTTGGCCGCGCCGCGGAACCCGATGCCGAAATTGTCGGTGTCTTTGGTCCGGTAGGCCAGGGTAAAATCGATGTGGTCTTGCAGGTTTTGCCCGACGCCGGGCAGGTCATGCACCATGTCGATCCCATATGGGGTGATGTCGTCTGCCTGTCCGACCCCGGAGAGTTGCAAAAGCTGTGGTGACTGGAACGCCCCACCGCACAGGATCACCTCTTTGCCTGCGCTGATCTGTTTTTCCTGCCGTCCCTGTCTGTAGGCCACCCCAACAGCGCGCTTGCCGTCAAAGATCACCTTTGTCGCATGCGCCTTTGTGATGACTGTCAGGTTGGGCCGTTTGCCCATCACCGGAAACAGGTAACCTGCCGCCGCCGAACAACGTTCCCCGTTTTTGTCGGCACTGTGATGGATCGTTGTTTGCCAATATCCCGCGCCTTCATTGTCGCCGGTATTGAAATCCTCGGTCCTGCGGATCTGCATTTCACCACTGGCTTCGATAAAGGCATCCGATATTGGCCGCGGTGCTTTCTGGTCGGACACTTGCAAGGGGCCGCTATTCCCATGGGCCGCATCCGCACCCCGCACGTTGTTTTCCGCCTTTTTGAAATAGGGCAGCACGCTGTCCCAATCCCAGCCGTCATTGCCCAGATCGGCCCAGCCATCGTAGTCCTGCCGTTGCCCGCGCACATAAAGCATGGCGTTAATCGCACTTGACCCGCCCAGCGCCTTGCCGCGCGGCTGATACCCCCGGCGCCCGTTCAGCCCCGGCTGTGGTTCTGTTTGGAACGCCCAGTTGTTGATTTTCGGCTGCCCGCGCAGCATTGCCACGACCCCGGCGGGTGCGCGGACCAGAATGCCGTTGCCGCCACCGCCCGCCTCTAGCAAACACACGCTGGTATTGGGGTCTTCGGACAGGCGCGCGGCCATGGTGGATCCGGCTGATCCGCCGCCGACAATGATGAAGTCATAGGTCAATTTCGGCCCTCCTAGAGGTCGAATGCCGCGACCGTTACCCGTTTGCCCAATGTCAGAGCATCGGCCACATGGATCATTGGCGACAGGTCCACGTCGGATGCGCTGGTTTTGACCAGTTCCGCCATCCGGTCGTAAAGCGCTGGGTATTCGCGGTCTGCCCCTGCCTCCACCTCTGCCCCATCGATCAAAAGCCGTGCGCCGCCGTCATGTAGCGTCAGGTGGCCTGCATCGGTTTCGACATGGATATCCCAGCTTTGCGGGCCTTCCTGTCGCCAGTCGAAATCGCCGCTGACATTGCCGGTCCATTGCATTTGTGCGCCGATGGGCGTGTCGCAATTGGATGGGAATTCCAGCGTCGCGTGTTGCAGATGCATTGGCCGCGGCAGGATCTCGGTGATGATGGAAAGGGCATTGATGCCTGGATCAAACACGCCCATCCCACCCGGTTCAAACACCCAATGCTGACCCGGATGCCAGCGGCGCACGTCTTCTTTCCAGTTGATATGGGCTTTGGTGATCGTTTTTTCCGCCAGCCATGCCTTGGCCGGTGCCACCCCCCGCGCCATCCGGCTGTGCCATGTTGCATAAAGGCAGACCCCGGCGTGCGCGGCCATCGTTTGCAGGGCATGCACCTCTGCCAATGTCGCGCCGGGCGGTTTTTCCAGCATCACATGCCGTCCCGCCGCAATCGCCTTGGCCGCGTAATCATAACGCGGCACCGGCGGCAGGCAGAGTGATATGACCGGAATGTCGGGCCGGTCGGCCAGCATCTGATCAAAATCGGTGAAGGCGGGCACGCCGTCGACTGTGCCTGACCGGCTAACCGTTGCTGCTAGTGTCCAGTCATCGCTTGCGTTGATGGCTGGCACATGCTGATCCACGGCGATTTTGCCGATCCCGACAAGGGCGATATTGGTGGCCATTTGAACCCCGATCCTTTGGTTGATCTGTGTTTAACTTTCATGTCTGATCAGCGCTGGCAAGAATGGAGGCCCGTGATGACACATCCCAATATCGACAACTGGGCAGAGCGGGTGGATATGGCCGCCGCATTCCGCTGGACCGCCCGCATGAACCTGCATGAAGGGGTGGCGAACCATTTCAGCCTTGCCATTAATGATGACGGCACCCGGTTTCTGATGAACCCCAACCAGATGCATTTCGCCCGGATCAAAGCCAGCGATCTGATTGTGGTTGATGCCAATGATCCTGATACGCTGCGTGGCCCCAACGCCCCGGACCCGACCGCATGGGGCCTGCATGGCGGTATCCACCGGCTGGTCCCCCATGCCCGTTGTGCGATGCATGTGCATTCGATCTTTGCGACCGTGCTGGCGTCTTTGCAGGACAGCCGTCTGCCCCCGATTGATCAGAATTGCTGCACGTTTTTCAATCGCTATGTGATTGATGACGGTTATGGCGGGTTGGCGTTTGAGGAAGAAGGCGAACGTTGTGCCGCCTTGTTTGATGATCCATCCAAACGGGTCATGATCATGGGCAATCACGGTGTGCTGGTCATCGGTGAAACCGTGGCCGAGACATTTAATCGGATGTATTATTTTGAACGGTCGTGCGAGACCTATATTCGCGCCTTGCAGACCGGTCTGCCGCTGCGTGTTTTGCCCGATGCGGTGGCCGAAAAGACCGCGCAGGAATTGGAAGCCTATCCCGAGCAGGATATCCGCCATCTGGCTGAATTGAAGGCGATTTTGGATGATGAAGGGTCGCCCTATGCTGCATAAAAATGGCGTGCAGGGGTGGGACAACCCCTGCACGCCGTTGGGGTCACGCGGCGGTACGATTTCACACAATGACTGGTTCAAAACCCGCGTGACTGACCCAAGACGCATCCGTAATTGAGCGCCCTTGTGATAGGGTTACGCATGGGGTTTGGGGTTTATTCCCGGTCGTTTCGATTTTTTTTGATTAGGCTTTGCGGAAGGTGATCAGCCGCGCCATGTCATTGCGGTGATGATCGTCGGCCCGGTCGTCATAGATGCGGATGTTGCGGGTTGTCAGGTCATGGACCCTATCACCGAAACCGTTCAAGGTTTGTCCAAACCCGGCCTTGTCGAAATGCACGCTGTTGACTGAAATCACGAATAGCGCGCCGGGTGCCGCCACAGGCAGCAGGTTTTCCAATGCGGCAGGTCCGACATGGCCAAGGGTGAATGTCCCCGCGCTGACGATCCCGTTATAATGCTGTGCAGGCAGGTCCAGCGTGGTTGTGACGTCACCGGGTTGCAATGTGCGGTAATGCGCTTTCATCGCGGCCACTTGCAGCATCTCATCCGACAGATCGATCCCGTCAACGGGCCCGATCCCTGCGTCAGCCAGATGCGCGCCCACCAACCCGGTGCCAGCCCCCACATCCAGTATTGGCCCTTGTCCGCCAGCGCCCTGGAACGCCAGCGCCACCGCCCGCGGGAGTTGATAACCTTGCCCGTCGTGAAAGCCGGTGTCGTAGCTATGCGACCATGTCCGATAGAGCGCCTTGACCTCTGCGGCAGAGGACATGGCATATGCGTCATCGACATCCGGATCATTTTCCATGATTTGGAGCCTAGGAGATACAATGGAAGATTACCATGACCCCTGCCGCACGCATAAACGCCGCAATTGAATTGACGGACCGTATTCTGGCCGGTGCCCTGGCCGATCGTGCTTTGGCGGAATGGGGTCGCAAGAACCGCTATGCCGGGTCCAAGGATCGGGCTGCGGTTGCTGATCTGGTATATGATGTTCTGCGGCGCAAACGCAGTTTGGCGGCGTTGGGTGGTGGTGCGGACGGTCGTGCGCTGCTGCTTGGCCTTGTCAGGGACAGCGGGCAGGACCCGGACGATGTGTTCGGCGCGGGCCCTTATGCCCCCGCGCCCCTGACAGATGCGGAACGCGCGGCGGGTCATGTGCCGCAGCCTGACACGGGCGAGGCTGCGGATTTTCCACAATGGCTTTGGTCTGATCTGCGCGATACGTTGGGCGATACCACAACGGAAATTGCCAATGCGATGCGTAGCCGCGCGCAGGTTCATCTGCGGGTTCATCTGGCAAAGTTGCGCCGCGATGACGCAATTGCCGCGTTGTCAGCGGAGGGGATTGAGTGCCAGCCGCATCCGCTATCCCCGGCGGCGGTCGCGGTCACCGCTGGGGCAAGAAAGATCAGGAACGCGCAGCCCTATTTGCAAGGCAAGGTGGAGTTGCAGGATGCGTCGTCACAAGCGGTTGCCGATATGGTGCCGCTGCGCCCCGGAGAAAGGCTGTTGGATTTCTGTGCCGGGGGTGGTGGCAAAGTACTGGCTGTCGCCGGGCGTGTGCAGGGTGAATTTGTGGCCCATGATGCAGAACCGCGCCGGATGAAAGATCTGCCCGCCCGTGCGGACCGGGCCGGGGTGGGTGTGACATGCCTGACCTTGGCCGAGATCGAAACCGCACCGCCTTTTGATACCGTCCTTGTTGATGCGCCTTGTTCGGGTAGCGGGTCCTGGCGGCGCGATCCGCAGGGCAAATGGCTGCTGACCCGTGAAAAGCTGGACCAGACATTGCAGGCTCAGCGCGACATTCTGGACCAAACCGCCCAATTTGTCAGGCCGCAAGGCCACCTCGTCTATGCCACATGTTCATTGCTGGATGCCGAAAACGCAGATCAGATGCAGGCCTTTCTGGGCCGTCATCCGCAGTTTTCGCTGGTGACAGAAAGGCGGTTGACCCCATTGGATGGGGGCGATGGGTTTTATTGTGCCGTGCTTAGCTGCGCCTGACTTGCGCATCGCGTGATGCTAAGGCACCAGTGGCATCATGGAAAAGACGTTACTTTCATTTGGTCATGGCTATAGCGCGGGGGCGCTGGCCCGTATCCTGTTGCCGCAAGACTGGCGCATTATTGGCACCACAAGGTCAGAGGATAAGGCCACTGGCCTGATGGCGGAGGGCGTGGAGCCGCGTATCTGGCCCGGTGCCGATATGATCCCTGCGCTGAACGCCGCCACGCATCTGTTGATCTCTGCCGCGCCGGGTGAGGATGGTGATCCCGTTCTGACGGCATTGCAGGACGAGATTGCCGCCCGCGCCGGGCAGTTTGAATGGGTGGGCTATCTGTCCACCACCGGTGTTTACGGCGATCATCAGGGCGATTGGGTAGATGAGGCGACCTCGCTGAACCCGTCCACCAAGCGCGGGATTGCCCGTGTCGCGGCAGAGGCCGCATGGGCCGATATCCCCGATCTGCCGCTGCATATCTTTCGCCTTGCAGGGATTTATGGCCTGGGCCGTGGCCCGTTTTCCAAGGTCCGCAACGGCACCGCCCGCCGCATCATCAAACCGGGTCAGGTGTTCAGCCGGACCCATGTGGCCGATATCGCAAGGGTGCTGGCCGCATCCATCGCCCGGCCCAATCCGGGGGCTGCCTATAATGTCTGCGATGATGATCCGGCCCCGCCAGAGGATGTGATCGCCTATGCTGCCGAATTGCTGGGCGTGCCTGTGCCGGAGGCTGAGGATTTTGCGACTGCTGACATGACGCCCATGGCCCGCAGTTTCTATGCCGAAAGCAAGAAGGTGCGGAATGACCGGATCAAGGATGAGCTGGGCGTAGAGCTGCTTTATCCCGATTATCGCAGCGGCCTTAAGGCGTTACTGGCGCAGGAAATCGGCGCCTGACGGCACAGGCCAACCCGGCATAGATCAGCAGCAGCACGATCGCCGTGGCGATGTTGCTGCCGTAAAAGATCATCCGTTGCGGCAATTCCAGATTATTCAGGAACGGGTAGGGCAGGCCGGAGGTGACATCACCCAGAGGCTTTTTATTGAAGGTCTGGACGATGAGTTCGGCCCAGAGCACATATGCCCCGATCACCCCCAGCAACCATCCGATTGCTGTCTTTAACTTGCGAAAGCTGCGGTGGATGAAGACCGCGTCGATGACCTGCAACAGCGGCCCCAGACCGTGCAGGTAAAGTTCCAGATGCCAGATCCCCAGTTCGCCGTTTCGTGTCACGGAATTGGGGTCGGCCAGGAAAAGTCGCCAGTAAAGAAACACGACCATGGTGTTCAGCACGGCCGCCATGCTGACCAGCCCGTCCCACCGATTGGCGCTGCGTCTTTCTTCCAGCGCCATCATTCGGCTGGCGGCGAAGAAGGACAGAAACAGTGCCCAGATTGTCAAAAACCGGAATGGTCCGCCGAAATTTCCGCTGAAATCCCCAAGGATCAGCATCCGCAGGCAGTAGCCTGCGGCAAGCAGAAACACGGTCCAACGGTAGATCAGGACGGGGCGCAGTGCCATGGCGGACCTTTCTGTTTTGTCCATGATGTATGGCCGTTGCCACATTGGTCCAGTCTGACCGCGCGTCACGGTTTTGCCCTGCCCATCCAAAACCGTGCTTGACGCCTGCGGTTCAACTGCTGAAACTCCGGGTTACTGCTGATTGTATTGAATTTGGTCTTTTCATGTCCCCTGACGACGCCCCGCCCCTCGAAGAGGAAAAGACCCGCCCCCCTGCGGGCGCGACGCGGTTCGATAGTCTGACGGAGCTTTATCACGCGATCCCGCAACTGGCTGAGGTCACCCAGCAGCGCCCCCGCCCCGAGGAAGGGGCGCTGGATTATCTGATGCGTCTGCGCCAATCCACCACCCCAGAAGAGGCGATTACCGTCACTGCCTTTGCGATCCAGCCGAAGCTGGCCATCTGGTGGGGCCATGAATGTCTGCGCAATATGCCCGACGCCTTGACCCAGCTGGACCGCCAGATGATGGAACTGGTCGCATCCTGGATCGGCCGCCCTGATACTGCCCTGCGCCATCATGTGATGCGCGAAGCGTTATTTGCCCCGGCCAAATCCCCCGGTGTGCATCTGGCATTGGCGGTGGGCTGGTCCGGCGGGTCGATTGCCCCCAATGATCCTGCCCCGATCCATCCCAGCCGCGCGCCCCGTGCGATCAACACATCGATCCTGTCTTGTCTTGCCCGTGCGGATCTGTCCCGTCGCCCGATCTTTCTGGCGCGCTTCATCGACATGGCGGAATCGCTTTTCAAGGTTTATTAGCGGGTTCACGGTTTCACTTGATTAGGTACGGCGCTGCATGACCCTGACATTGCGGATCGAGAATTACGACAGCCTGCCGGATGGCGGACCGACCTCGGCCACGGTTACCGGGCAGGGGTTGACCGTGGGCCGGTCGGCCAATGCGGGCTGGACCTTGCCAGACCCGCAGCGCCATATTTCGGGCCAGCATTTTGAGATCGTGTATCGCGATAGTGCCTATTTCCTGAAGGATCTTTCGACCAATGGCGTCTTTCTGGATGGTCAGCGCCACCGGATTGAAGGCGAATATCTGTTGCAGCAGGGCGACCGGTTTCAGGTAGGCCATTATTTTATCGTGGTTCAGCTGGGTAATGGGGCGAAGGTCAGTTCACCGCCACCTGCCGCTGCAGCTGCCCCTGCGCCGCCAGCTTTCGATGACAGCGACCCATGGGCGGTCGATTCTGGTCCGGCCGCCCCGATTGATGTGAACCCCCGGCCGGACCCCCGTGCGTTTGAGGATTTTGCGAGCGATTTCATCGTCAATCCGGTGCCGCCCCCTGCTGCGGCACCGGCACCTGCGCCGGTTCCTGCGGCTGCCCCGTCACCGCTGACCGGGTCCGATTCGCCATTTGGTGATGGTCCGATCCCGGTTGCGCCGTCGCCTGCCGCTTCGCCCATGCCTGCCGCCGCGCCGATGCCGCACGCCACCCCGCCTGCGCCATCGGGTGATGGTGCAGCCGTGCTGGCCGCATTTTGCGAAGGTGCGGGCCTGCCCCCGCCAACGCCCGGTGCGTCAGTGGATCCAACAGCCCTTGCCCGCGAATTGGGCCGCACGATGCAGCAGGCTGCGGCCGAATTGATGGCCCTGTTGCAGGACCGCGCCGCCGCCAAGCAGTTTACCCGTGGTGGTGACCGCACCATGATGGGGGCTGCCAATAACAACCCGCTGAAATTTCTGCCCGACCCTGCGCAGGCGTTGGAGGTGATGTTTTTGCAGCCGCGTGAGGGGTTCATGACTGGGGGTGAGGGCATGACAGCAGCATTGAAAGACGTCAAAACACACCAGATGGCGGTATTTGCCGCAATTCAACCCGCCTTGATCAAGCTGCTTGAAGATCTGTCACCCGAAGCAATTGAAGAGGCAACGGGTGCCGGTTTGCTGGCGGGTGGTCGCCGCAAATCCTGGGATGAGTTCGTCAAACGCTGGGATGCAAAGGCTGCCAATACGGAAAACGGTATGCTGGATGTGTTCCTACGCCATTTCGCAGAAAGCTATGCTGCCGCCGTTGCCGCATCGCGCGAATAGGCAACAGTGTTGCAGAGGTCAGGAATCCCTTGCTTGACCCTTGCCCGCCCGCGCGGCACCCTGTCCCTCGTAAGTATTTTGTTTGTTTTGTAACGGTTATTCGATTGCTGCCTGTCTTGAAGGATATGTCATGAGTTTTGACTGGCTCACTGCCCCGGTGTCAGAGGAGGCCCCCTGCGGCCCTGATCTGGAGGCCACAGACGAGCCTGCATTCGTTGATTACTATTACGAGGCCGAAAGCCGGATGCCGGAACGCTATTTTGTTCCGGGTATCAAAGGGCCGGATGATGAGTTCACCCCCGGGACCTTGTTTGATCCCAAGTCGATCCCGCATGCTGCCGAGAAAAAGACGATCACCGCCTTGCTGGAACGCAGCAAGGATATCCGCCTTTTGTCACTGCTGGCCCGGATGATGGTCCTTGCGGGCCGTTTGCCGGATTTTGCTGATGCGCTGGAAGGTCTGGCGTTGGTGATGGAAGAATTTCCAGCGGAT
The DNA here is from genome assembly GCA_947503925.1 of uncultured Paracoccaceae bacterium. Classification (GTDB taxonomy): domain Bacteria; phylum Pseudomonadota; class Alphaproteobacteria; order Rhodobacterales; family Rhodobacteraceae; genus Yoonia. The sequence goes on from CANNFQ010000017.1 coordinate 58,115, forward strand.
GTGCATCCGCTTGATGCGTCCGAGCGTCGCGGCGCGATTGATGAATTGAGTGGCTCCAGCACGGTGTTGCTACCCCTGCAACATGTCAATTTGGCCGGTGCCGGCGAGGTATCGTTGCGCCGCTACACCGTCGCCAATGGCGCTGCGGAGCCGCGCGAAGGTGAGGTTGGGTTGAGCAGTGGCGCGATGCTGACGGAACTGGCTGCACCGGGCAATAGTCAGGCGGTTGAGGCATCCCATGCTGCGTTGAACATGGCGGCAGATGCTCTGGCCCGGATCACATCGGCCTGTTTGCGTCTTGATGCCCCGTTTACCCCGGCTGTGTCACAGACCCAAAGCGTGATTGCCGACATTCAGAAGCTGATCAATGATGGACGCGGTGATCTGGTTCCGTGGTCGGCGGATGGCACGCCTAACCTTGCCGTGGATGCCCCGGCGGAACCGTCCCAGGATACCGAGGCCGACGGCGTTCCCGACGCTGCTGCCGCAGCGGCGCAACCTGCCGCTGCCCTTGTGCCGAGCACCAGCGTCCCCAATCGTGCCGCCGCTTTGCAGATCCTGACGACACTGGAGTCATATCTGGCCACCCATGAGCCTGCTGCCCCGTCGCTCTTGCTGATCACACAGGCACGGCTGCTGGTCGGTCGCCCGCTGGTCGAAGCGATTGAGACGCTGATGCCCGAACAGGCCAATCAGACAAAGATGACATTTGGGGGCGATAGCGGTTTCGTGCTATATATGGATCGGCTAAAGATGTTGGCTGGTGAAAGCGCAGGCCAGGCGAGCCCGGACGGCGACGCCGATCCCGGCCCGCCACCGGTAATCGAAAATCGAGCCAGTGTTGCCCCGTTGATCAGCGCTGCAGAGGAATATTTCAGGATCCGCGAACCAGCCAGTCCGATCCCGGTTTTGCTGTTCAAGGCGCGGACATATCTGGATAAGGATTTTGCGGCGATTGTTGCAGATCTGTTGCCGCCAACCCCACCTGTGTGATTGGGCACATACAACCACAGTTTGCATGCATTAGGCTGTGAATCACGTTGACTTCAAAGGGAAGACAAAGTTTCATGTTGTCGATATTGAGGAGAGATTAAATGCCATCAGATTCCGCGACCGGATTTATCAAACGCAATCGCCCGCCACGGGTGAATATCTCTTACGCTGACCCTTATGATAGCGAAAAAATGGTCGAGCTACCATTTGTCATGGGCGTCATGTCAGACCTGTCTGGAAATGCCTCAAAAGTTGAAAAGGCGCCGCTTGCTGAACGCAACTTTACCGATGTAACCTCGGCCACGCTGGATGACTATATGGCCAGCGTGTCACCCGGCCTGTCCTTTGCTGTCGACAACAAGCTGGATCCCGATAGCGGCACGAAGCTGGGCGTGAACCTTGAGTTTTCATCGATGGATGATTTTGGCCCTGCACAGGTCGCCCGTCAGGTGCCCGCCTTGGCCAAACTGTTAGAGGCCCGCGAACAGCTGGCGAACCTATCCCGTTACATGAACGGCAAATCAAAGGCGCAGGATCACCTGAAGGCATTGCTGGAAGACCCGGAACTGATGGCCGCCCTGGCCGAGGCCAACAAGGCCGAAGAAGAAAATGACGAGGATACGGAATAAAACGCCGTGATATGGCGTAAACGTATTGGATCGTGGATCAACAGGAAGATTTGAAATGGCAGAAGAAGCGCAACAACAAGACGCCCAAGTCCAGGATGGCCTGAGCGAGCTTGACGAATTCTCTGATATCCTCAAGCAGACGATCAAGCCCCGGACAGATGAGGCCGCCAAAGAGGTTGATAATGCCGTCGTGACGCTGGTCCGCGAGGCGCTGGACGATCAGACGGTCATTTCCGAAGACATCATCGATACCATTGGTGCGATGCTGGCCAAGATCGACAAGAAGCTGACCGATCAGGTAAACCAGATCATCCACGCCCAGGAATTCCAGGAGCTGGAAAGCAGCTGGCGCGGTCTGGCCTATACGGTCAACAATTCAGAGACTGACAGCAGCCTGCGCGTGAACGTCATGAACGTGTCCAAGGGTGAGCTGAAAAGTGAGCTGCGTCGCTATCCCGGTGCTAAGTGGGATAAGAGCCCGCTATTTACCAAAATCTACGAGCAGGAATTTGGCACAATGGGCGGCAAGCCCTTTGGCGTGCTGATCGGCGATTACTACTTTGACCATTCCAGCGGCGATGTTGGCCTGCTGCGCGACATGTCCAAGATTGCGGCAACCGCGCATGCGCCCTTTGTTTCATCCGCAGCCCCAACCCTGTTGGGTATGGATAACTGGACAGAGATGCCCAACCCTGCTGACCTGTCCGAGATTTTCGACACGCCAGACTATGCGGCATGGAACAGCCTGCGTGACAGCGAAAATTCCCGTTACCTTGCCCTGACCCTGCCGCGGGCTTTGTCGCGTGAACCATATACCCAAGACGGTACATCCGTGGTCGAGGAATTTGATTTCATCGAAGAAACCGACGGTCACGATGGCAATCAATACGCTTGGATGAACGCCGCACATGCGATGGCTGCCAATATCAATCGTGCACACAAGGAACATGGCTGGACCGTCAAGATCCGCGGCGTTCAGTCCGGCGGTGAGGTGACCAACCTGCCGACCCATACCTTTGATACCGGCGACGGGTCCAAGGACATGAAGATCCCCACCGAAGTGTCGATCACTGACCGTCGTGAAGGTGAGTTGAGCAAGGCAGGCCTGATTGGCCTGATCCATCGCAAACATACCGACAAGGCTGCCTTTATTGGTGCCCAGTCGCTTTACCGTCCCAAGAAATATACGGATGATCTGGCGACCGCCTCTGACAATATGTCATCGCGTATCCCTTATATCTTTGCCGTGTCGCGCTTTAGCCATTACCTGAAATGTATGGTCCGCGATAAGATCGGCCAAAGCCCTGATCGCATCCAGCTTGAGAAAGATCTGCAAACCTGGATCAATAAATATGTCTCTGCAAACCCCGAAAGTGCCACCGAGAAAGAGAAGGCAAAGAAGCCTCTCGCTGGTGCGACTGTGCAGGTCATAGAAGACGAGGAAAACCCCGGTTACTACATGGGTAAGTTCTTCCTCAAACCGCACTTCCAGATGGAAGGCATGGATATTGGCATGAGCCTTGTGTCCAAGCTGCCAAGTGGCAAATGAAGACCCCTCCCCCCACCAACACGTTAGCGCATTTCATCACGCTGACGGCCAAAACGGAGTAATATAATGGCTGTTGATATTTTTCTTAAACTTACAAATAACATCAAAGGCGAGTCCCAAGACGCCACGCATATGGACGAAATTGACGTTCTGGCATGGAACTGGGGTCTGTCCCAGTCCGGTACGACACATGTCGGTTCCGGCGGCGGCGGCGGCAAGGTCAATGTGCAGGATATCTCTCTGACGAAATATGTTGACTTGGCATCCAACGACCTGATCAAGCGCTGCACGACCGGCGAGCATATTGAAGGTGGTGAGCTGATCGTGCGGAAATCCGGTGGCGCGGCCCCAGTCGAGTATTTCCGGATCAAGATGGAAAACATCATGATCACCTCCTATGCGACGGGTGGTTCCAAGGATGGTCTGGACCGGATCCAGGAAAACCTGACTCTGAACTTCCGCAAGTTCGAAGTCGCCTACACCCTGCAGGAAGCATCCGGTGCTGCCGGCGCTGAGTCCCTTGCCGGCTGGGATGTTGCCAAGAACGAAGAGTGGAGCGCATAATCGGCGATTTGCCGATGACATTGCGAATGATCAATTTTCGGGGCCCTCGCGGCCCCGAATTTCCTTGATATGTCAGATTTGTCTAACTGCCTGTGATGAACACCAATCCTTCAGATCGCAAATCCGCTGGCCGTTCCGATCCGAAGGACCGCCGCCAGATATCGCTGATGCATGTGTTTCGCGCCGCCCGGGCCAGCCGCGATGCGGGCAAGAACGAAGCCAATTATCAAGACGGCGCCCGCGAGATGACGGCCCGCAGTCAGGAACGCCGCATCGGTACTGATGAGGCCACGTTGCGCGCCCATCTGACTGCCGATCTGGCCAGCCTGATGAACACAATCAATCTGGATGCCACCGTGCCTCTGGACGACGCACCATATGTTTCGAAATCCGTGATCAATTACGGGTTCGGCGATATGAGCGAGATGTCCAATTCATCCCATGCCGGTCGTCAGATCGCCGCCCTGATCCGCGATACCTTGATCGAGCATGAACCCCGCCTGATCGCCGACACGATCGAGATCAAGGTGAACCGTGACGAACAGGAGGCGACCCAGCGTCTGAGCTTTGATGTCTCTGCTGAGATGGTTGCCACCCCGGTCGATGTCCCGCTGGATTTCGTGGCCGAGGTTGATATGGGTGCTGGCAAGATCCAGATGACCCGCTTGCGGGTGCAGACATGAAAAAGGCCTTTCGCGACGCCTATAACAAGGAACTGGCGCTGCTTTACGAGCGGTCCCGCGAGTTTGCCGCTGATTATCCCGGGATTGCCGACCGCCTGGGCGGCTTGATCAAGGAAAACCTGGACCCGGCGGTCGCCGGTTTGCTGGAAGGCACTGCCTTTATGGCCGCCCGCGTCCAGTTGAAAATGGAAGAAGAGTTTCGCACCTTTTCGTCCGAATTGCTGCACCAGATATTTCCCGATGCCCTGACCCCGACCCCCAGCGTGATGCTGGCGCAGGCCAATCCCCCCTATGACAATAAGGACCTGATCCAGGGCCTGCATTTTGCGGGCGGTGATTATCTGGATGCCCGTTTTGTCGATTCCGATCAGCGCGTGTCCTGCCGGTTTTCGCTTTGTGGTCCGCTGTCGGTTTGGCCGCTGAAAGTGCCCAAAGCCGTCTATCACGCCAGTCCTGCCCCGTTTCTGGCGGCTGGCGAAACCGAGGTTGCCCCAGGCACCAAAGGCGGCTTGCAACTGACCATCCAGCGCCCCCTGTCCGCCAATAGCGAAAAAGGCGGCGGCGCCTTGTCGGATGTCGCGGTGGATAGCTTGCCCGTTTATCTGGTCGCCGACATGCCCGATGCGGTCGCGCTTTATGAGCAGATATTCTGTGACCTCAGACGCGCGTCGTTGCGTTATCTGGACAAGAATGGCGATCCGGTTTTCATCCGTCTTGATCCCGCCAGCATCGAACAGGTCGGGTTTGATGAAGGGTCTGATCTGTTCCCCCATGATGGGCGTTTGTTCAATGGGTTTGCCGGATTGCGCGAATTCTTTGTCTTTCCGCGTAAATTGCTGGGCTTTCGCCTGACTGGCCTACAGCAGCATCTGCCCCGTATTGCGCAGTCCGAAATGCAGCTGATGCTGGAATTCGGCAGCGCCAATCGCAACCTTGCGGCCCGCATCGCTGAATCTGCCTTTGCCCTGAATTGTGCCCCTGCGGTCAACCTGTTTGAAGAAAGCGCGAGCCAGATTAGGCTGGATGACAAACGCACGGAATATGTGGTCACCCCCGATAGTAGCCCGCTGACCCATTACGAGATTTACAGTATCCTGTCGGTTCACGCCCATTACCCCGGCGTACAGGACAGGGTGGGGGTTAACCCGCTTTATGCAGTGCCGAAGGGCGGGGCAAAGCCGCGTCAATCGCTGTATTACACCAGCCGCCAAAAGCCCCGCCGGCCCACCGAAAAAGAGCGCCGTTTTGGCGCGCGCCAGCGCTATACCGGGACAGAGACGTTCATTTCGATCTATGAACCCCCGCAGCAGGATGGCGAGGCCCGCGCGCAGCGTTTGCAGATCCGTACCCGCTGTTCGAACCGCCACCTGCCCGAATATCTGCCCATTGCCGAAAGCCGCGATGATTTCCACATGTGCGATGATGTCAATGTCAGCCTTGGCTGTGTCGCCGGCCCCACGCCGCCCCGCGCCCCGATGCCCGAGCTTGAGACGAAATCAGCGCATCGCAATACCGCAGGCGACAATTACTGGCGTTTGATCAGCTATCTGTCGCTCAGCCATTTCAGCCTTGAGGGTGATAATAATGGCGACAGCGCCGCTGACGCGCTGCGCGAATTGCTGTCCCTGTTTGCCGATCTGTCCGATGTGGTGACAGAGGCGCAGCTGCAAGGCATCAAATCGGTCACGACCCGCCCGATTGTCCGGTCGGTGCAGCGCGGCGATGGCTATCATCCTGCCCGCGGGCTGGAAGTGCAGGTCTTGCTGGATGAGGCCGCATTTGAAGGGTCTGGGATCATCTTGCTGGGGGCGGCGCTGGATCGGTTTCTGGCCGAATATGCCGCCGTGAACAGCTTTACCCAGACGGTGATCCTGTCCACGGATCGGGGCGAGGTTGCCAAATTCCCGCCGCGCACCGGCACGGGTCCGCTGCTATGACGGAACATGTGGAAGAACGGCCAGTCGGCTATCTGGCTTTGCTGCGCAAGCTTGAACGCGATGCGGATGGCAAACCACGCATTGGCCGCAACACGACGATGGCCGAAGAGGTGGCGACGATTGGGCAGGACCCGTTTCTGGCCTTTCCCGGTAGCGATATGTCCGACATCCGCCGTGACAAGGCAGGCCGCCCCGATCTGCGCAACCAGATCATCGGGTTCTTTGGCCCGCATGGTGCCTTGCCGCTGAACACCACGGAAGAAGTTTTGCGCTGGGCGCAAAGTGGCGATCTGGCCTTCGTGCGTTTCACCGATCTTTTTGCGACAAGGTTTCAGCAGCTGTTCTTTCGGGCCTGGTCGGATGCGCGGGCGATTACCCAGTTTGACCATCCCGATGATGACCGGTTTGCGCGTTATGTCGCTGCACTGATTGGGATTGCGACCCCGGCCTGGGCAGAGCGTGGTGAGATACCGGATGCCAACAGGCTCGCCATGGCGTCGCTGGGAATCGGGCGGGTCAAAAGCCCGGTAAAGCTACAACAGATGCTGCGTTATGATCTGGGGGCTGCCATCGGCATTGATGAACATGTCCCCACCTGGATTGATTTCGAAGCAGACAGCCTCAGCCAACTTGGCCAGCAAGGCAGCACGCTGGGCCGTGATTGTTTCCTGGGATCGCGTGCGCAGACCATCAATGAAAAGATCACCATCCGGGTGCGTGCCCACACGCTTGCCGAATATCGCGATTTCCTGCCGGGCGGTGCTGCGCATACCCGCATGCTGGATATCGTCAACGGCTATCTGGGCCGCAGTTTCGAGGTTGCGGTTGCGCTTTCCCTGCCCGCTGATGCCTTTGCCCCAGCAGTTGTCGGAAAATCGGCGGAACTGGGCTGGATGGCCACCCTGACCCCTGAACCCCCACCCCCGCCCGGCACATTTCTGACCGGGGCCACATATACATTAAGTGCCGCTGCCTAGGCGGATTTCATTTCAAGAGGGCTATGTCATGGCTGAGATCAATATCGAGAAATATGCAGGCAAGATGAACCGTCTGGGCTATGACGCCTTTCTCAAGGCGATGCGTCAGGCCCGATCAGAGAAGAACCGCAATGTCGGCACGCCCCATTTCCTGTTTCATCTGGTGTCGGACCAGAATTCGGACATGTCCTGCACCTTGCGTGAGTTGGGTTTGGATCGAGGGCGCGTCCTGAAGGATCTGATCGCTGCCATCGACAAGCTGGATAAGAATGTCACCGAAACCCCAGGTATTTCCGAAGGCCTGTCTGACACGCTGAACCATGCATGGACCTATGCCACCCTGTTCTTTTCCGAGGTGCAGATCAGGTCCGGCCATGTGTTGCTGGCCATGTTGAATGACAAGAACCTGCATCGCGAACTGACCCGAGCGAGTACGATTTTCAATGATATTTCCGTTGATCAACTGGGCAAGGAATCCCGGTCGCTGTGGAAAGACAGCGATGAGGAAGAGATGCGCCCGATGGACGGGTCCGGTTTGCAGGCTGGTGGCGATGCTGCGGCGGACGGTGCCCCTGCCTCAAGCGGGTCCACCGCGCTGGCCCGGTTCAGCGTCGATATGACCGCCGATGCCGAAAGCGGCAAGATGGACCGCGTCGTGGGCCGCGATGATGAGATTCGTCAGATCATTGATATCCTGCTGCGTCGCCGCCAGAATAACCCGATCCTGACCGGCGAGGCGGGTGTGGGCAAGACCGCTGTTGTTGAGGGATTTGCGCAGCGGTTGGCAGATGGTGAGGTTCCCCCGAAACTACAGGGCACCCGCCTGCATATGCTGGACATTCAGGCGATGCAGGCTGGTGCATCGATGAAGGGGGAATTTGAGCAGCGCCTGAAATCCCTGATCGATGAAGTGCAGGCATCGCCCACCCCCATTATCCTGTTCATTGATGAGGCACATACCTTGATCGGTGCAGGCGGTGCGCAGGGAACGGGTGATGCCGCGAACCTGCTGAAACCCGCCCTTGCACGGGGGACGTTGCGCACCATTGGGGCCACGACCTTTGCTGAATATCGCAACTATTTCGAAAAGGACCCGGCCCTGACCCGCCGTTTCCAACCGGTCAATGTCGATGAGCCTGATAATGATCGCTGCGCCTATATGCTGCGTGGTATCCTTAGCCCGATGGAGGCGCATCATAACGTGCGCATATCGGACGAGGCGATTGTGGCTGCCGTGAACCTGTCAGCCCGCTATATCCCCGCGCGGCAATTGCCGGATAAGGCGGTGTCGCTGCTGGATACCGCCTGCGCGCGGGTGGCCGTTTCGCAGGCCAGCGTGCCCGCCCGCATCGGTGATCTGGAAGCGGCGATTGCGGCGTTGGAGACGGAAATTGCCAGCAAAACCGCCCAGCGTGATCTGGGCGAGGAGAATGAGGAACGGCTGGCCGAGGCTGAGGCGGAACTGAAAGACAGGCGTGAAGAGCTGGAAAGCTTTGAGGCGAAGTTTGAAGCTGAAAAGAAGGTCGTCGATGACATCCTTGCCTTGCGTCATGAACTAGCCAAGGCGGAAACCGGCGTTGATGATGCGGCGGAACCCGGTGATGTGGGCGATGCCCGGACCGAGGAAGAGATCAAGGAAGCCGAGGCCGAAGAGACCGACCCGCCCCGCGACCCTAACACGATCCGCGGCGAAATGCTGGCACTGATGGCGACGCTGGATGCGACCGATGCCGATGACCGGATGGTTTATGCCCATGTGGACGAACAGGCGGTCGCCTCCGTTATCTCCGATTGGACAGGAATCCCGGCGGGGCGAATGGTTGTGGACGAGTTGGAGCAGATCCTGAACCTGTCTGATCACCTGTCTGAACGGGTCATCGGGCAGGATCACGGGCTGAAAATGATCGCCAAGCGGATCGAAACCAGCCGGGCAGGGCTGTCAAACCCCAACAAACCGATTGGGGTGTTCATGCTCTGTGGTCCGTCGGGTGTCGGGAAAACCGAAACCGCGCTCGCATTGGCCGAAAGCCTTTATGGTGGCGAACAGAACATCATCACCATCAACATGTCCGAGTTTCAGGAGGCGCATTCTGTGTCCCTTTTGAAAGGGGCGCCTCCGGGTTATGTTGGCTATGGTGAAGGCGGGCGCCTGACCGAAGCGGTACGACGCAAGCCCTACTCCGTCGTGCTGCTGGACGAGGTAGAAAAGGCGCATCCGGACATTCACGAGCTTTTCTTTCAGGTCTTTGACAAGGGGATCATGGAAGATGGCAACGGGCGGCCCATCAATTTCAAGAACTGCCTGATCCTGCTCACCTCAAACGTGGGCACGGATGTGATCATGGAGATGGGCGAAGGGGGTGAGGTCATCCCGGATATGGATGAGCTCAACACCGCAATGAAGCCATTTCTGCTGGACGTCTTCCCACCAGCGCTGATGGGGCGGATCGTCACGATCCCGTACTTCCCACTGGGCAAAGAGGTGCTGGGCGGCATTACCAAACTGAAGCTTGGGTCGGTGGCGAAACGGCTGCGGGGATCGCACGGGGCTACGATGGTCTATGGCGATGACGTGCTGGATCATATCGTAGACCAGTGCCGTGACCCCGATAGTGGGGGACGGATGATCGACAATATCATCACCAATTCCATCCTGCCGGATCTGTCGCGGCAAGTGCTGAGCCGGATGGTGTCTGGTGAAGAGATGAAAGAGGTCAGCATTGTGATGAAAAACGGCGCAATCAGCTATGATTTCGCGTGACAGAAGCCACAACGTAAGATGGGTTTAAACCCATCTTACCCGCTTTGCGTCAGTAGCCAGTTCTTGAATATCTTTGCGCGGGCCGACAGATCACCGGCTCTATGGGCGATGTAATAACCCAACCCTTCGCGCTGATCGCGCATCACTGCGACGAGCTTTCCGCTGGCGATATCGTCCGCCACCAGTGCCGAGGATACAACCGATACCCCACCGCCGGCGCGCACTGCGGATAGTAACATGCTAAGCGTTGCGACCTCATTCATCTGACAGCAATCCATGTCCATCCCCAACGCGGTCACCCATTTGCGGGTTTCGCGATGCACGGCCTCGAAAATCCATGGCAGGTCCTGCACATCCGCGATGCTTTCGGCGATCCGCCCTTTCAGAAGTGATGGTGCCGCCACGATGGTGAAATCGGCGGCAACAAGCTGCGTGGCTTCGACGCCCGCCCAGTCCCCATTGCCATATCTGATCGCCATGTCAAAACCGTCGCGTCGCAGATCGACCAGATCCATGCTGGGTGAGATCGAGATTTGTTCACCCGGATAAGCCGCCCAGAAACCTGCCAATCGAGGCATCAACCAGTTTTCGGCAAAGCTGGGTGTCACGCTGATGGTGATCGGTCGGTTGGCGGCGTCTGCGGCCACCTGACGCACCCCTTCGGTGATCAACCCAAACCCGTCGCTGAGCGCTGCTGCCAGTTGCCGCCCCCCATCGGTGAGTGCCACACCCCGTCCAGCGCGGACCAGAAGGGATGTGTTCAATTCCGCCTCAATCCCGCGCACATGCTGGGCGATGGCCGCGTGAGTGACGTTCAACTCGCGCGCTGCCTCGCTGAAGTTGCCGTGCCGCGCTGCGGCTTCAAATGCACGTAGTGCTGCAAGGGAGGGGATGTCACGCCAATCCATATGTAAGCTCAACTAATATATTGAAAATCATACGAAGTCGCTTCTTTTAAAAAATAAGCCTATCTCTCCGATATCAAATTTGGAAAGGAAAAGCCATGCTTACAATATTAGCTGATGTTCTGAAAACAGCCACTCGTCGTAATGAGTGGGATGCCCCGGATCATTGGAGCGGTCACCACGCCCGCAAAACACGTGCACAGTTGGAGCGTGAGGCAGAGCTGCGCCGCCAGCGTCTTTACCGCGACGCATGGATGTGGTGATCAGCCATTATCGGCCAGCAAGCGATCAATTGCGGCGATATAGGTCCGAACCTCTGCTGACATGGCGGGTTGCGGCGGGGCGCTGACTCCGCCGCCTGCCCCGCGCATCTTGCGCTGCGCCCATGCCTTGAGATCGGCAATCGTGTAGTTCCGCAAAAACGGGTTCGCGCCGACGACGCCAGCCCCCATCACCGCCAGAACCGTCTGTTCATCGGCAGAGGACAGCACCCGATGCGCCCCCGCCGGTCCCAAGAAATGCGACAGGTATAGCCGCCCGGCATCAACCCTGTGCCCACGTGCGCGCAAGAAATTTTCGTTTTCACGCGCTAGGTTCTGCACCATCTCGCGCGACAATGTGGGATCGACCCGCAATGCCAGCAATTCGGCGCGCGACATCGTGCCCGCCAGATCGGGCCGGTAGTCCCGCATCATCCGCAACCATGTGCTTTCGATGAATTGCCCCAGCCCGGTCGCCGTGGAGAGCGGGTTTTTGGCATTGGCGTTCCCTGCACTTTCAACCTTGATGATCTGGTCGGTCAGCGCCTCAACCGCTGATGACGCCCCCAGCACCCCGCCATTACCAAGCGAGAACGGATCAATTGGTGCCCCGTTCTTGCGGAATTCGAAATGCAGATGTGGCCCGGTGGACCGTCCGGTTGTCCCGACATAGCCGATCACATCGCCTGCCCGCACCTGTTTTCCCACAATCGCGGTTGGAGCAAAGTCGTTCATATGCGCGTAGCGTGACTGTAACCCATCGGCATGGTCGATGTAGACAACCTTGCCATAGCCACCCCCGTTGCCGACGACTGCAAATGTCCCGTCCCGTGCCGCCAATATCGGTGTGCCGGTGGGAGCTGCCCAATCGACACCGCCATGCAATCGCACCATTTTCAGGATCGGATGGAAACGGGGACCGAACGGCGATGACAATGTGCCGTTTACCGGGGTCACAAAGGCCGCAGCACTGCCAGCGCCCAGAGCCCCGCGCTGGTTATAGCAGCCGAACCCCTTATCCTTTCCGCCCCCAAGCGCGATGTAGCAGGACATGTTCCCCGATGGCCCATTGATCGCTGCATAGGCGATCTGCCCCGGTCCATCCCCCCGCGCCGGGGCATAAAGCAGCGTCACCTTGTCGCCGGGGGCGGCTACGGCCTCCAGATCATAGGATTGCGACAGCATGACGATCAGTTCGCCAACCATGTTGGTTGGCACCCCGTTACGGATTGCAGCACTATAGACCGCGTCCAGCAGCCGGTAATCCTGCACCACATTGTCGAAGCTCTGATCCTGAGCCGTTAATGCAGACAGGTCGATATTGATCCATGGGTTGCTTCCCAAAACATAGCCCGCAAACCCCCGGCGGGCGAGCGTCCCCACATAGCCATCCGGCCCGTAGATAGTGACCTGCAATGGTGTCGCCGCCCCATCAATCAACCTGTGTCGCACGGCAATGATTGTATCGGCGGGCAGCCCATCATCGCCATTGATCGCTGCGAATTCCGGCAATTTGCCTTGCGCGGATTCGTTGATTTGCGTCGCAACCCCCTCAGCAAACCCGTTATCGGTTAGAAAATCCGTTAGTGACGTCGCCCGGATCAGCCGCACCACCAGATCGGTTGAGACATTTTGTCTGTCCCCTTCGGACCGCACGAAGGCGATGGAGGTCGTGTTCTGGATCCGTGTATCCACATAGCTTGTTGTCACCGTGCCGGCCTGCCCCAATGCATCACCCCAGCTGTTGTCGTCATCGGTGATGGTGACTGTTTCCCCGTCGCCAAGGGGGCCGGCAGGCATAGGCAGGCTGGGGGTTTGTGTGAGCGACTGGCTGCGCTGGGCCTGAAAGAAGGCGAAATCCTCCCTGCTGGATGGCAGCGCCGTCATCAGGCGGTTTTCACGCACGACCAGATCTTCAACCAGCAGAGTGAACCGGCCCGGCACCGGTGGCCCGAACCTGGCTGGGTCAAGCGTGGCTGGCCCGGCCAGGCTGCGTGTGCCGTCTGCGTCGCCGCTGTCAAACCGCAGGATCATCGGGTCGCCGGGGATATCGGCGAATGGGGTCGCGAGCCGCACGGCTGGCGTGGCGGTTTCGGTTTCAACCTGGGTGATTTGCGTCGTGTCGGGGTCAGGTTCGGTTGTTTCGGCGCCGCCAAAGGCCTGCATCAGTAGAAACACCAGCCCGGACAGTGTGGCGACCCCGGCCATGCCCCCCCCGATCACTATTCCCGCTCTGACCCTTCGTTGCCGTCTACGCCGTTTCGCGGCCTCTTGCGACTGACGGAACTGGGGATCGACGTCCATGCCGCCCGCCGCTTAACGGAAGATACCGGTGCCGGTGTTGCGGTTGATGGTCCGTGACGGCGCAGCCGGGGCTGGGGCCGGTGCGGGCGCCGGCGCGGCCTGTGGTGTGCTGGCGCGTGGCGTTGTCGTGCGCCGTGGCGTTGATGCCCGTGGCGCAGGGGCCGCACGCACGACCGCAGGGCAGGTCACGTCATCGCGCATCATGATTTGCCGAAAGATTGCCACATCCGGGTCCTGCGAAGGCGAGGCGCCATCGATCTGTTCATAATACCGGCCAACCGCCCCACGCGATCCCGGCCCCCATGCCCCATCAATCCCCGCATTGTAGCAATTCATCCGTGCCAGTTCGGTTTGCAGGGCGACAACCAGTTCAACGGCAGGCGGATCAAAGGCCCCGGTTTCGACAAGTGTGGCAAAGAGTTCCGGATCGCTGTCGCGCAGGTTCCGGCGCCCTTCCAGATCATCATATTCGATGGCGGCCCCGGCAACCGGCCCGGTTGGCGCGGCAGCGGTAGGGAAATTCGCCTCTGTCGGGGCGATGACACCAACGATAATCGAGGGGCGCGGCAACCCGCCAGCCCCGGGCACTGGACGTGCCGGGGTGGCCGAAGCGGGGATGGGCACGGCCCCTTGTGGTGCGAGGCGCACCCCGCTTGTGACCCGCGTGGCTGTGGATGTGATAGGGGACAGCGTTGCCCCGCCGGTGCTGACCGGTTTAACCGGCGATGTCAGAACGACCGTTTCATTGGTCACGATCCGGTTGGCTGTTTGCGGTGCAGGCGTGTCGGACCGGTCAATGGCGATACCCGCCGCTGCCCAGAGGGCGAGCATTTGCTCCTGTGCCTCGGGCGAGAGGTTATCCAGCATATTGTAGTCATCCGCCGTCAGGCGCATGCCGGTATCGACCGTCCGGAAGGTAAAGGGCGCGCTGAGCGTGGTTTCGGTCACAACATCGGTATCGGCGAATAGGCCGTCGGTGCCCAGACCCGGCACCAAAAGCCGGTCGAGCATCAGATCGGTCAGGTTCGGATCGTCGCCCCTGCAGGCACTATCTGCTGCGACGGGCGCTGCGACGAATAGCGGACCGATCTGCGGTAGGGGACCAAGCCCGGCGAATGGCAGGGTGTTGTCGGTTGTATCGTCCGCTGTGTCGGTGGTTTCAGTCACATCTGCGACCTCAGCGACCACGTCCCGGCAAATATCTAGGAATAGGGCCGTCATATCGCGGTTGCCCGTACCAGCCCGCTTCAACATGTCATCCAGCGCGATCAGGTCAGCCCGGGCCATTTGCAAGAGTGTCTGATCACCATCAACCTGTGACCGGCCTGCATAGTAAATCACCACCGGCCCGGTTTCTTGCGCCAGTGATGCAAAGGCAGTGTCCAGTTCACCAGCTTGCGGATTTTCGAGCCGGTTGACGATATAGCCCAATCCAAAGAATGTTTCAGATAGATCTTCGGCCTTTTTGCGTATCTCGGCCTGTGGTGCCACGCCATCATAGGCGAAATTGGCGATGATCAATGCCCGTTCCGCAGATGCGTTGGTGCACAGCATCGCGCCACCCAAAAGGGCGGCCCATTTAAATGCAGTTTTGCGCAGCTTCGGCATCAAAGGTTCAAACATGTTGCATCAATTACGGGCAGATTAGCCGATCCCCTGACGTCGCGCTATGGTGGTGGCGCCAAAAACAGCGTCCAGCGTTCGGTTTCCAGTGTGTCGACCTCAAGAAACAACGCTTCAAGGTGGCCACGCAGCAAACATCCGGTTTCGCCACGGATCACGAAACGCTTGGGGGCGAGGCATAATGGTTTTGTGCCTTGCAGGATTTCCTTGCCAAACACGTCTTGTGCAAAAACATAGATGTAGCGGGCCTGCAATTCTTCCCGAATGACATTGGCGCATTGGTTTGGTCCGATTGTCCACCAGCCACGGGTGACGAAGGCGTCTTCTTCATATTGGCCGATAGCCACGTTCACCACGTCAAAGGATTGATTGCAAACGGCAAATTCAGCAAAGGCTACGCTGGGGCAGGCCACAAGACTGGCCAGACCGGCAAGGCGAAACAAGCGCGATATATTGGGGAACGGGCCAGACACAGTGTGACATTACCGACAATTGTTGCAGTTTTGAACATGATCTGGTGACCAATTTACCGAAATTTACTGCTCTTAAGCGGTTGATCTGCTATAAGTGTTCGCGTTGGGGCCAAGGGAAAGGAGGATTGTCACCATGGCATATCCTTTGAACGCGAAGATAACGGGCGTTGTATTTGCCTGTGTAACAAGTGTTGTTCCTGTAGCAGGGATTGCGCAGACGCTTGATGCGGCGCCATCTGGTTCGTTTACATTTGGCAATTTTGGAACGGTTCAGGCCGAAGCTTTGCCTTTGGAAATGGCACCCGAATCGACCCCGTCCGCACCGGGCCGCGAACGTGTTGTGACGGAATTTGTGGCACCCGCCCTGCCGAATCAGGTCCAGGCCTCTGACGTGCGGCGGCGCATGATCCGCGACACCTGGGCCATTGGCGTGTTTCGCTAACTATCGTCACTGCTGGATCAGCTTTTGTGCCGAACGTCCGAATGGCGTATTGACAGCTGTGGGTTGATACGGCCCAATCCCTCTCGTCTATATTGCATGATCGGGCATTGCCCGTTCCATGCCAATGCACAGATTTGAGGAACGCAATGCCATTGAAGAACTTTGTTTCATGTTTCACCGCTGCTTTGGTCAGCCTGACGGTAGGTGCCGCGCCAGTGATCGCGCAGGATGCCACCCCCAGTTTTTCACTGGATTTGAACAATGTGGCTGATACCGAACAGGGCGGTTGCCGCCTGACCTATGTGGCGGCCAATGGTACTGGGCAGGCATTGAATGCCGTCTCTTACCAGGTGGCGGTATTTGACGCCCAAGGGATTGTCACCGATCTGGTGGTCCTTGAATTCGGTGCGCTGATCGAAGGCAAGACGAAGGTTGTGCAGTTCGATCTGGGAGGGCGTGGCTGCGCTGATATCTCTCGCATCACTGTCAATGAGGTTGCCGAATGCACCCTTTCCGACGGAACGGTTGGTGATTTCTGCCTGACAGGGTTAGAGACCGCGTCACGCAGTGCCATCCAGTTTGGTATCTGATCCACCCGTCCTGATTTTCGTTTCATGAGGGAATTTGCATGAACGCCCCGGATCTTTCCGCCCTGAACGCCCCGACCATTGCGGTGTTTGTGGCCCTTGCCATCATGTCGGTCCTTGCTGTGACTGTCGCCTTTTTCAAAACCTTCCAGTTTGCCCGGATGGGGGTCGGTAAATCCCGCGCCGCCGAGGCGATCCTCAATGATTGGTTGGGCGGGAAGGCGGACAAGGCGTTGCAAGACGCAAGGTTGCGCAAAACCGTTCTGTCGCGTGTGTTGCAGGCCGTGTTTACTGGCCTGCGTGCTCGCCCGAACGAACATGCGTTTGCCGAAGAGCTGGGCCGCCAGACGGCAATTGTTGAACTGTCGGCCATGACCAGTCGGATGCGCCTGTTAGAAACCGTGGTACAAGCCGCCCCGATGCTGGGCCTTTTGGGTACAGTGATCGGGATGATTGATGCCTTCAGCACATTAGCGAATGCCGAAGGCGCGGTTGACCCTGCCTTGCTGGCTGGTGGTATCTGGACCGCGCTGACCACCACTGCTGCCGGGCTGGCGATTGCGCTGGTCACATTTTTCGTTGCCACATGGCTGGAAGGCCGGATCGAAACCGAAAGGCAGTCGATCGAAGCCCTGATCTCTGCCGCGATCAATGGCCGTGTCGACGCAAAGTCCGGCTGACCAATGTCGGAGGTCGCCAAAGCATATACATCGCGCGAACATCCGGTGATGCAGCGCCGGTCATCGGCCCGGTATCGTTTTGCCCTGACCCCGCTGGCCGATGCGATGTTCCAGCTTTTGATCTTTTTCATGCTGACATCCAGCTTGACGCCCTATTCACTGCTGACCATTCGCAGCGGGGCAGAGCCGGGCACGACTGCCAGCGACCCTGACGCAGCCCCTGCGGACCAGGACGTAATCGTGGGCGAGAACGCTCGTATCTGGTCGGTGGAACAAGGGCAGGTCGTGATCAACAACACGGCCTATCAGCCATCTGACCTGCCCGCATTGGCTGCTGTCGTCAGTCAGGATATGACGGCTGAGGTGATTCTGCTTATGGCAAGCTCTGCCGAGGTGCAGGATCTGACATCAGTTCTGGAAGCCTTGACCAGCGCGGGTGTCACCGCCGTCAAAATCGCCAAGACGGATGGCGGGGCATGATCCGCGCGTTTCCAAAGCGCAAAGAGGCTGTTGGCCTTGATGTGTCGTTGGCGATTGTGAATATCGTGCTTTTGCTGATCTTTTTCTTTCTCGCCACGGGACAGTTGCTGAACCCGCCGACCCAGGGCGTGGAGATTTCGGAGACCACCGAATTGCCACTGGACCAGCTGCCTGCCCCTAT
Organism: uncultured Paracoccaceae bacterium; assembly: GCA_947503925.1. GTDB lineage: Bacteria > Pseudomonadota > Alphaproteobacteria > Rhodobacterales > Rhodobacteraceae > Yoonia. Next base: position 76,143 of record CANNFQ010000017.1, read on the forward strand.
TTTGATCGTCCGTGACGATGGTGACTGGGAATTGAACGACGCGCCGGTGAATCCCGATATATTGGGCGCGGCCATCGCTGCCCTGGAGGCCCCGTTTACCTTGCATGTTCTGATTGGCCGCGATGCCCCTGCGGCCAGTCTGCTGGATATTCTGGACCGTCCCGAATTGGCCGAAGTTGAGATCAAGCTGGTCACGTTGCGCAGGCCGGTGCAGCCATGATTTTTGGTGATCATAAGCAGCGCAGCCTGCATTGGGCCGAAGCCTTTGGCGCGTCTGCTGTGGTCCATCTGGGTGCAGCTATCCTGATGTTCGATTTGTTGGAGGGGCTGATCACATTCGCCCCCGAAGTTGTTCCGGAGCCAGAGATTGAGATCATCACACTGCTGGATGACAGTTTCGTGGCAGTACCCGACCAACCTGAAACCAATGATCCTTTGTCAGATACGCCGACAGACGGTGATGTGCCTGACCCTGACCCGGTGCCTGTCACAGATACGCCAGAGGATCCGCCACCTCCGGAGGATGATCCAGAACCAGCTGATCCACCCGAAGCGTTGCAACCCGTCCCGGCGGATATCGCCGATCTGCAACCGGAACGGCTTGCCCCGGTTGGCCCCGATGCCGGGCAGACCGCTGTTACGCCGCAGCCGATCAGCCCGCTGCGCCCAGAGGATGGGACTGCCATCCCGGTCGCACCTGTAGCGTCCACCACCCTGTCGGGCACGACACTGTCCGCGACTCCGGTGACCCGGCGATCCCCGACCACGCCCATCGCACCATTGCAAACCTTGCCGAGCCTGCCGCCGACCCCAGCCACGGCACAGGCCCCGACCCCAGACGGGCAAGCCGCCGGCGGTGCGGTCAGTGAGTTGATTGCGCGTATCCGGGGACGTTTGACCGACCCTTGCCTGCTGGCCATTCCGCAGCAACTGGCGGATGGGTCGCCGGAACTTGTCCTGATGGGATCGGATGAGGCACAGATGCAGGGTTTTGCCAGGGCGGTACTGGCCGATCTGGTTCCGCGCCCCACCGAACGCCGTATCTTGATTGATGCAAGGCAATGCGCGGCACTGAACTTTGCCCGCGAGAACAGGTTTTATCCGGCGTTTCGTCTTTCGGTCAGCCTGGATCAGGCAAGCATTCCAAGCGGCACCAATCTGACCGGTGCCATTGGCAATACGGCTGGGCGCTATATTTCGTTATTGCTGGTGGATGATAACGGGGTGGTCCAAGATATCGGCAGTTACTTGTCATTTACCGGAAGTGCCGCCCGGTTTGATGTGCTGCTGACCCGTGACGGGAATGTCCGCGACACCAGTCAGACGCTTGTCGCCCTTGCTACGGCGACCCGCCCATCCACGTTGAATACTCAAAACGGTCAGTTGGCCGCCGATTTCTTTGCTGCCCTGCGGTCCGAACTGGGACCGGACACGCCTCTGGTCTTGATCCCGTTTGAGGTGCGTTAGGGCCGTAGATCAAAGCCCGCGATTGCCACCCCTGCCTTGGCATCGTTCCGTCCCGAGATCTCTGCCTCGATCAGTGGAAGGAGTGTGGCAGCACTTGTCCCGTCTGCTGATGCCGCCGCAGCGATCAACGGGCTGTCGGTCGATACGGCGATCAAGAGTTGCGGGGTTTCACCTGCCCCGTCTTCGGCGGATAGTCCGAAGCTGAAGGTTGCGCTGCCATCGCCCTGTTCGGTCAACCTGCCTGTCAGGTTATAGACCCCGCCCTTGTCCGATACCCAAGCAAGCCAAGTAGGCCGCCCGCGCCGGTCGCTTAGCCGTCCGACGGTGGTGCCTGCGCTTTGCATCACGTCACTGTCCAGTGTCAGCACCGGCGGTGCCGTGTCGGGGTTGCGCAACGCGCCAGCCAGCGCCAAGGCTGGACATTGGTCGGCCGTGATCCGGCGTTCCAGAAGTGTTGGTCTTGTTTCGAACTGTTCTTCGTAGCGGTCAAGCAACCCGTCAAACGCACCGTCGGTCGATGCAAAGGCAGCGATTGTCCCGCTATTGGGTCCGACCCGCAGCCGCGTTGCGTAGATGCAGGGCTCATCAGACCAGTCGGCCAGGAACCCTTCGCGCGTGCTGTCCCATGGGTCGGTCGGATCGTCGGCATTGATCGGTAGCGTCGGTTGCAGATCAGTACCGCGTGCTGGGCCAACAAACCCTTGCTGCCACGCGACAAAGGCACCTATTCCACCGAAGATCAGTAGCACCAGAACCCAGCGCAGCGCCCCGCCGCTCGGCGCTTCGGGGGCGGGTGCTGGTGGTGGCAGATCCAGTCCGGTGGTCTGACCAAAGGGTGAGGTGGAGCCTGCGTCCACAGGCGGAATACTGGCAGGGGCGCTGCGCCCCGGTGGCTGGCGCAGACCCGGTACATCGGTCGTGACTGGCGCAGCGGTTGTGCTGGCGACAAGGCCCGGATCGTCCAGCATTGCGATCACCTCTGTCATGCTGGCGGGCCGGTCTGCCGGATCCGGTTCCAACATCTTCGCCAGAAGCGGGCGTAGCCCAGGGTCGATATCGGACAGATCGGGAACTTCGCGGCGGGCATTCACGGCCTCGACAATCGAATTGCCCATCTCCAGCGGCGCGCCACGCAAGGCAGCAGCCATCAAGAGCCCGAGCCCGTAGATATCGGTGCGCGGTCCGATGGTACCGTCGAAATGCCCCAGCTGTTCGGGTGAGATATACTTGAATTTGCCTGCCAACTGACCGTGCAAGGTGTTTTCCGTCATCTCTGCCGATTTGGCGATGCCAAAGTCGATCAGCACGGCGTTATCAACCGATCCGTCCCGCAACATGACATTGTCGGGGGACAGATCGCGGTGGATTACGTCCATCGCATGCGCCCGTTCCAACCCAGCGGCGACCAGGCGCATCAATCCGGTCGCCTGCGGCAGGGTCAACGGGGCGACATTGCGGATATGGTCGGATAATGCGGTGCCTTCGATGAATTCCATGATCAGGCAAAAACGATCCAGATCGGCATCGCGGACAAAGTTATAGTACCGTACGATGGCCTGATCGGACAATTGGCACAGCACCTTGGCCTCGCGCATGAAAAGGGCTGCAACCTTTTCATCATGGGCCAGTGATTGCAGCACGATCTTGATTGCCACTGCATCGCCGGTAAAGACATTCTCGCCCCGGAACACCTCGCCCATGCCGCCTGCGTTGATCAGTTCCTTGATCTCGTAATTGTTGTTGATCAGTGTCCCAATCGGCACCGGCACGGCGGCGTTATCGGCGGGCAGCGGTGCCGCATCCGGCATCGGGGCTGCGGGTGGGACCGGCGGGGTGGTGATGCGCGTCGGTTCTTCGAGCTGCGGTGCGATTTCTGTGCGGTCTTCAACGGGTGGCGCAATCTGGGTCTTGTCATCATCGCCGGGCGGAATGGTGGGGTCGTTTGTCATATCGTGCCCCTACTCGAAATCGACCGCAGGCGCGACAAATGATGTTTCCGAGCAGCGGACAACAACCGTTGTTACATTGTCCTTTGCCCCCCGGGCCAGCGTCTGCCGGATTAGCCCGTCGCAGATTGCCTGTGGCGGTTGCCCTGAGTGCAATGCCTGCCGAATGTCGTCATCGCTGCAATGTTCGGTTAGCCCGTCTGAGCAGAGCAGGAACATGTCGCCTTCGGCCAGTGCCCCATCCACCACGTCACATCGGGGCGCCTCGGTTACGCCGATGGCCCGGGTGATGACGTTTTTGCGCGGCCAGTTTTCGGCCTCTGCCGCTGAAATCAGCCCTGCCTCAAACAGTTCACGTACTTCAGTGTGATCCTTGGTCAGTTGGGTCAGCGCCCCGTCACGCAACAGGTAGATGCGGCTGTCGCCCGACCAGATGCAGACAAAGCGATCCTCGAATGTCAGCAGTGCCACCAGCGTGGCCCCGACGGTGCCGCCACCAAGGACGGCTGCATGTTGTCTGATCCGATCATGCGCGCGGCCAAGCCGTTCCATGAACCGCGCCTGCAAATCCTCGGGCGAGCTGCCATAGCCGACCGATGCAAGCTCTGCCACGATGGTCTGACTGGCGAAATCGCCCGCGTCATGCCCACCCATCCCATCGGCAACAACCCAGACTCCGAATCCCGGCTTGGTCAGATAGCTGTCTTCGTTATGGGTCCGGACCATGCCCGTATCAGTGGCGGCCCCTGTTTCGATGTCGAAATATTCGGTCTGCACTTGGGTCATTGCATCGCAGCCTCGTTTTCTGGGGTGGTGAAAGCCGCGCCCATCATCCACGCGAATGCAGCAGCACCCGGCAGACCGTTGGTGACATAAAGTGCAGATCCACCCTGATCGCTGCGCCAAAGATAGGTGCGCGTGGCCTGCGCCCTGGCCGCATCGGCAGAGGCGACATCGGACCAAAGCCGGATCACATTATCATCGGGTCGGGAGGCCCAGAAATCCGTGGCGGGGAGCGGATCAGCCGCCGATAGCCCCGGCAGCATCGCATCGGCAAAGCGCCCGGCCATCGCGCGTGCATCGTCGTCGCCCCGCGCATAGCCGTTCAGAAACCCGCCAATCGTATCATAGAATTGTTGATCAGGGTCGGTTGGTGGTGGCGCAATGGCGGCCCCTTCGACACCTGCCAGCAGGGGAAAGCGGCGACCGACCTTGTCGCGCGCCGCTGCCATCATTCCGCAGAACCCGCGCCCTTCTGGTGTCAGGGCAGGGCCGATCCAGATGCGCATGACCGGTGCATTGTCATAATGCGCCTCCCATGCATCGGCGACACCGTCGCGCAGTGCAGGCAACATCTGGTTCAGCCAGCGTTCAATACAATCAGACAGCGATTGCGACAGGCCCGCAGTGATGAAATCGCCAAAGGCGGGGTGTTTGCCGTAAAATCCGGCCGCAATCTGGCTATGGTGCTGTGACTGGTTCACGGGGTCAGTCCACGCTTTGCGGACAGCTGAAATTCGTCAATTCGGACATCGTAAACGGGTTGAAGTTGGTTGCGAATGTCATGTCAAACCGCACCGCCCGTCCGGCGAAAATATGGGTCAATCGCACCCCATTGCCCAGATCGCGCGGCTGCTGCCCGGACCGAATGAAATCAACAATAGCCCATTGTCCGCCGCTCCATTGTCGGGGGCGGACAGAGGTTTCAAACCGTGAATCCGTATTCATTTCGACAACGTTGCCGGTGCCGGGCCAGGTGATGGACTGCGATGTGCCGTCCTTGATCAGTTCGACCTTTTCGTCATTCACGCTGATTGTGACATTGACCAAGTCACCGGGCAGATCTTCGGGAGAGAAGGTGATTACGACCTCTGGTTGGCGTTCACCGCTGGGAAAGAAGGCGCGCTGAATCTTGTCAGCCCGTTCGAACTGCAACAGCATATTGGTGGACAAACGCCCGGCCAGTGGGCTGCCACTGCGCACCCGGAACCCGTCATTCGTTTTGTCGACGTGACGGCTAAGGTAGGTGTCATAATAGGTTTGCATTGTGCCACCCGGCCCAAAGAACCGGCTGAAATCCTGCACTGAGACATGACGCGCGCTGCCAAGGTCGAACGGGTAGTAACCATCAATGCTTTGCCGGCATTCAAAGGCCACGGTGTTGCCCATCTCGCGGTTCATTTCGCCAATATCGGCATCGGTCGCCTCGGCCTCGAAATCGCCTTTGACGTCGTTGAGGTATCGGCCAATCGGCCCTGGCAGGTTCGAGTTATAGCGGGTCAGATCGTTCAGAAGGCCCGGCAATAGCTGTCCTTCGACACCGCCGGGGGCCTGTACAGCCAAGCGGCGGTTTTGCTGGATCTGTTCCATCGTTGCCAGGATCACGTCAATCGGACGACCCGCTGCCCCCTGTTCGACGGCGCGATGCCACAGCTCAAACCGGTCTTCGATCCGCTCTGCTTCGCGCCTTGGGCCACCTTCGCCACCGCCGACCTGTTGCTGGTTCTTGGCGCTGTTGCTGGCCGCCTCAAGCAGGATCCGCTGCAACCCACCGGAAGTTTGTTTGAACCGCTGGAACATCTGCCCGCCGACATCTGCCCCAACGCCGCCCGTGGCGAGGGCTGAGGGATCAATGCTTTCCAAGTCATCAAGGAACGCCGTCAGCTTTGTTTCGCGCACAACTGCATTGGCCAACCGCACGATAGGAGATGCAAACTGCGATGATGCGGTGCCAAGTGCGGTGTAATTGGGCGCATCGCCTGCCATGTTGTTGACCTGCACCCGGTCCAGCATGTCGGACCATGCGGTTTCAAAATCGCGCGCATATTGGCGTTGCAGGGCTTGTTCCAGCCCGGCCAACTGGTTGTCGTAATTGACTGCATTGGCCTGTTCGCCCAGTACCCATTTGTCGTTTTCCAGAACTGCCCCGACCTCAAGCACCTGATCAAGAAAGAAAAACCAATAGCCGTCGAATGTGTAAAGCGCAGGCACGCTGAGTTCCGAAAAATCGCTACCATCATTGGTGGCGAACACGATGGGACCTTCGGGGTGCAACTCCTCGGCCAGATTGAAGGCAGGCAGAACGGATTGCCGTGCTTTGTCCTGAATGATCGCATAGGCCTGATCAACCAGCGACATCTGCACAATGGCGCTGCGCGACAGGGTGATGGCCGCGTCATCCACGGGGATCGCGATGTTTTTTGTGTCGTCCAGTTCCAGCATATTGGCCAGATGCTGTTTCAGTGCCTCGCCTGTCGCCTGATTGCCCAACCCGGCATAGGTGTCATCCCAGATCGCGCCGAACCATGCCTTGATCGCATCGTCATCCGGGCGTGGGCCAAGCCCGGCCAGCAGCATATAGACCTTCAATGCGCGGTAAATTTCGGCTGGATCGCCCTGTTCGCGCAGGTTCGGTAACCGCTGTTCCAGATCAAGGATCAGGCGGGGCCGCAGCATCTGTTCGAGCGCATCCCCGTAGGATGCCTGCCCCGCGGTGTTGATCCGTGCCAGTTGGCGCAGCCCGAACCCGTTCCATGTGGTTTCTTCGACAATCGCCCCGTCATTCAGGGTGACGTCCTGCATCTGGTCCAGATAGGGCAGGACGGAAACGACATCGGAATTATCAACCTCTGTCCGGTTCAGTTCGGTTTGGGCGGCGTTGGCATATTCAAAGGCCTGCCGTTCAACCGTATCGACATAAGATTTGTTCTGCCAAAAGCTGAAGCCAAGCCCGGCCAGCAGCGCGGTTGTGCCCAGCCCGATGGTGGACAGGCCCAATATGCGCAGAATACGGGCGCGGCGGACCGCACGCGCGTCATGCCCCACCCAGTCGCGTTCTTCAAAGATTACTCGCCGCAGCACGTCATGCAGGAAAAAGCTTTTGCCCTGACCGGACATGAAAGACGGGGCAAACGCCCCCGGTGCCTGATCGTTGCGCGACATGGCCCCCAGCACCTGATCAATGGGCGTGCCTTCCTGCGTGCCAGAGGTGAAATAGAACCCGCGCAGGATCGCGCTTGATTTGTACCGGGTTGGTTCAAAGATACGGCGCAGGAAATCGCTGACATTGTCGCGTAGCAGGGCCATCTGGCCGGGCAGACCAAAGATGGCGACGCGGCTGATCCCGTCGGGTTCTTCGGTCAGCCGGTCGATCAATTCGTCCGACAGGCGCGATACTAGCTGGTCAAACTCTGCCGGGACCTGTTCATGGGTCTGGGCCTTGCGGTCCTTTGTCTGGAAGGTCACGCCCCAGACAGACTTGCGGCGGTTCAGGCTGAAACTGCTGAAATATTCGCGGAAGCCCGAGATCAGATCGCATTTCGTGAACAGCACATAGACCGGAAAATCGATGCGTAGTTTTTCGTGTACTTCGCCCAGCCGGCTGCGCACGATCTCTGCATGTTGGGCCAGCTGTTCTGGTGTGGCGTTCATCATGTCCTCGACCGAAAAGGCGAGGATGACACCGTTGATCGGCTGTTTGGGTCGCGATTTTTTCAGCAGATCAAGGAAGGATTGCCAACTGCTTTCATCTGCCGTCTTGTCACTGTCCTGCGTGGTGTAGCGGCCTGCTGTGTCGATCAGGATCGCGTCTTCGGCAAACCACCAGTCGCAATAGCGTGTGCCGCCAAAGCCCGACACGACGCCTGCGTCATCCGCATTGGACAGCGGAAATTCGATGCCCGAATTGCGCAGTGCGGTCGTCTTACCGGCCCCGGGTGGCCCGATGATCACGTACCATGGCAGATCATAAAGGTAGGATGCCCCTCCGGATTTTTTCAGCGTGGCCAGTGCGTCATTCATCCGTTCAGACAGGACTGCGCCATCGCCTGTTGGTTCGGGTGGGGTCAGCGCCTCTTCCAGATCCCGGGCGGCGGCGCGGCGTTTGCGCCAGCCAAGGATCTGGAACAGCAGGATCAGCCCGACGATCACCCCAATCAGGGTCGCCCGTAGCCAGACCGTGGCCATGATCGCGATGCCTGTCATCGGGAAACCGATCCAGATCGCGACGATCACACAAAGAATGCCAAGGATGATCGCGGGGATGCGCATCCATGGGCGCCAGCGCAGGAAACGGAATAGGATGCGGAAGATGTTCAAAACGTCCCCTCCCGGGCGAGCATGATTTCAACCCGCCGGTTTTGCGCCTTGCCTTCGGCGGTGTCATTGCTGGCGATGGGTTGCGTTTCGCCCTTGCCATCCACCGTCAGGCGGTCTGCCGACCCGCCGCATCCGGGGCCTTCGGCAGGGACGGGTACGTCAATCGCCTGCCCGTTTGCATCCACCATGGTGACGGCGACGGTATCGCAGGCCGGGGCAGACAGCCCGTCGCGCAGGATTGTCGCCACGGATTCGGCCCGGGCGACGGAGAGTTCGGTATTGGTCTTGTAGCGGCCCCGCCCGGAGAGCGGGTCACTATCGGTATGGCCGACGACGCGGATTGGCCCTGGTTCGCTGTTCAGGATGCGCGTGATCTCTGGCGCGACTTCCTGAAAAGCGGGCGAAAGATCGGTGCTGCCCCGGTTGAACAGCAGGGCATTGCCGACACGGATAAAGATGAAATTGCCCTGAATTCCGACCTCAACCGATCCGTTGGCGATCAGGTCAGTCAACCCGTCCTTGATCCGGTCCAGCTGGGTCTGATCCGGTTCAGGTCGCGGGAATGGCTCAATCTCGAAATTGCGGATCAGGGTGATCTGGCTGACATTTTGGTGCAAACCGGTCAAGTCGGCGGCGACGGTATTGCCGTCCCGGTTCAGCAAAGTCGACAAGGCCGCAAAGGTGCCAACGATCAAGGCGCCAGCGACAGCTGCGAAAATCCACAAGGGAAGCCCGCCAAACTTGCGCCGCCCACCCAGCGGCACGCCCGCCCAATTGATTGAGATATCTTCGTCAGGGCGGGGTTTGACGCGGCGCAACGTTTCATAGATCGCGGAGCGGATGCGCGATAGTTCGACTGCGCCGTTGGGTGCGGTGCGATACTGGCCTTCGAAGCCCAGTGACAGGCAGGTCAGCATCAGTTCCAGCAGATTGAAGCGTTGGGCGGGGGCCTGCATCGCCTTCTCCGCCTCTTGAAAGAAACCAACCCCGGAATCGCGGCGCTGGAAGAAACGGGCGACCATGGAATATTGAATCCAGACGCCCCGATCTGCCCCGGGCAGGTTCTGCACGATGTCATCGGCAGTGCCAGAGAGCGCATATTTCGCGACCTGCGCCTCATGCGGGTCGGCCCCGGCAGCGACGGCATTGGCTTCGAACTGGGTCAATTCGCGGGTTACATGTTCCATCAGCGGCTGCGCTTGCATTTCGACCATGCCGGTCCGCAAGCGGCCAAACAGGATCAGCAGATTGGCGGCAGCAGCGAGGAGCGGGTTGGATGGCCCACCTTTCCCAAGCCCCTTGGCGCGCAAGGCCTCTTGCAGGGAAATGCGGGGCGTTTGCAGTGGGGCCGCCTGCGGTTGGTCGCTGGGGATGTCGGGGAAGAAACTGTCACTTGGCGCGTTGGGCCGTCCCATGTCACCACCCGGTTGCGGGGTGGCGCCGCCAAGCCATGTGTTGCCACCGGGTGCGGCCGGACGTGGCGGTGCGGGGGTAGGTGTCGGTGCAGGTGCAGGCGGTGGCACTGCGCCACCAATAACGGTCCGGTCGCCGTTATCCGGCGCCGTCGGTTTGGCCCCCGGTAGCGGGCCACCAAATACCGTTTTGTCGTCGTCATCATCCGACATCAGGCTTTCTCCGGTATCGCCCAAAGCTCCAGTTTCAGTTCCGGCCAGTCACCGGCAAAATGCATCCCGATGGCAGGAGCCATGGAAAATTCCTGCCAAAGCGGGGTTTTCTTATCGAGCAGGAAATACACGTTGCTCGACACGACCCTGATCTGCCGCGGCGGGTTGGGCAGATGCATCAGGCTGATACCCGGCAGGTTGTTTTTTACGATCTCGGACATGCGCGTGTTGGGGCCAACCTTGCACAGTTCCGGGAATTGCTGCTGCACCTGGGTCAATGGCTTGCCGGTTTCGACCTCGATCACGAAGGTCGCATCGCGGAACAGGTTGCGATCTGCCACCTCGGCCAGGAAGGAATTCTGGCGCACCTGACGCAGGTCAAGCCGCACGGCACGGCCCACATCACGGCTGAGAAGGCGCTGAATATCCTGCACGACGGGCGTGAAGGTCGCCTTCAGGTCCCCATGATCATAGGGTTTGTATTCTGGGGCCATCCGTTCACCATTGTCGAATGTGGACAATTCGCCCGCAAACCCGATCAGCCGCTCATAGAGCCTTTCGGGATGCACCGCGCGGCCATGGCCTAAATGGCGCAGCACACCGATTTCACGGTTCAGTGTCATCAGCATCAGGTAGTCGGTAGCCTGCATGCCCCCCCCTGATGACGGGTCAGATGCATAACGGGCCAGGCTGCCTAGCTTCGCCTCGATCCAGCCGATGACTCGGCTCAGGTAACCTTCGATCACCGGATGTACGGCGAGGATCAGGGCAGGCGGTGGGACAGTATCATCGAGCGAGATGACGCCATCGCGCACCTCGTTGATCCGCGCCAGACGCAGGCATTGATAACCCGGCTTGGCCGATTTGCGGATATCCAGTTCCAGACGCGGAATGGCCGTTTCGATCTGGTGTTCGATCCGCGATGCGCTGGCATTATCGGCCACGGTGTCCGATGACAGCACGTAACGGGTGGTGGCCGCATCGGGGCCAAGGCCCACATCCTGCCCATTCTGGCTTTGATCCGGCAGGGTCAGCCAAAGATAAAGGTTCTTGGCATCCTCGGGCACATCGACGGGCAGGGGCAGTTCGCCCGCGTTGGGGGCGTCAAAAGGGGTGCCATCGGGCATGATCCCCACCACGCTGCGCAATCCCAGCCGACCCTGTTGCGCCAGATCGCGGTCGATTGTCATTTCGGCCAGCCCCCATGGGTAGGGCGTCATCACATCGGTGCGTGCCTGGATCAGTTTTTCAAGGTAGCGGTCGCTTTGCTGTAAATGCTGGGGTTGCAGAAACAGACCTTCTTTCCAAGCAACTTTGCTAAACCTAGACATGACAATCCAATCAATTCAGTAGTGCAAGCAACGGCGCTGCCTTTGCCCGGTAAGTCTGAAACCTTGACCCGGCAGGGTCAAGGCAGGAACGAAGGCCAACCTAGAACTGAATACGTAACTGGCCGGTCACGCCCCAGCTGTCCAACTGTTCGCTCGACCGCAGATCGCCCCGGATACTGGCGCTGATCTGCTTGGCCCCCGCAGGAGCGCCGACAGGCAGGATGCGCAGATAGTTTAGACCTGCGCTGATTTCTGCATAGGCGCCGAGGTTTTCACCCACAACGCTACGCGGGTCCTGCCCTGTGTCAGTGCGGGGTGTAAACACGGATGTGGGGGCATCGGCGAAGTCGTTATAATAGGTGGCGGTCACAAACTGGTTTAGTGCAGATGATCCATCCTCTCCGAAACTAGTGCGTGACAGGGTCCCGCCGATAAACAGGGTCTCTGATGTGAAATCCTCGACCTGGACTGAGCTGGTGTCGTTGAAGGAAATCAGGTCCGTGCTGACATCCGTGTAGGCGAACCCGGCGGTTGGCACGAAGGTGAAGTCACTTTCACCAAGTGGTACGGCATAGCTGACCGATCCGCTGAATGTGGATGCCTCACTGCTGAAATCGGTTTCGGTCAGCCCAAGGCCGGATGATCCGCCGACGCCGGTATTGTTGGCGACAAAGTCGGTCTGTTCGACGCGGTACTGCAGATCAATTGCGAAGCGGTCATAAGCCCCTGTCAGATAGACCCCACCATAGCTTTGGTCGAAATCCACTGTTGTGACGCTTGTCAGTTCATCACCGACGATCAGGTTCCCCGACCCGTCGCCGATCAGCCCAAAGACCGGCTGTTCGGTGGACCCCTGGTTCAAGCCCGCGATCCCCCCGACAGAGATATCCCAACCGTCGAAATAGCCGTTGAAACAGGCCATGTCGCCGCCGACTTGAAAGCCGGTATAGTCCGCCGAAATCTCACCATCAAAGCTGAGCCCGTTTGCGCTTTGCTCTGTCACGCGACCGCTGGAGTCCGCCTGCCCGCCGATGGCGCGCGTCCAAGTGCCCGGCCCGCATGGGTCCGGATCATCATAGGCCAGCCCGCTGACAAAGGGGCTGGAGGGTCGGTTGATCACCGATCCGATCAGCGATTGGGTCAGAACGATCGACCCCGCCAGCGCCCCGATCCCGGGGTTCAGTGCGTCACTGATATAGACATCCCCCACCTCGGTCGGATCGGCGCTGCTGGTGATCTGGTTCTGGACATAGATGATCGCCTCGCCCTGATCAGGCAGGCCCCGGATATCCACGTCAAAGCTGTTTGCTTCTGTGCCGTCCACATCAAGCACCAGGATATCATCATTCTGCCGCCCATTTGTGGCCAGCAGGTTGAAATCCAATGTGACGTCGCCGGTGACGGGGCCGTTCACACGTACCAGGTCGCTGCCCGTCTCACCCGCGGCCATATCAGTTTCGTCCGACAGGTTGATATCGAGATGGAAGGTGCCGTTCCCGCTGAGCCCGCCATCGATCTGGATGACGTCATTGATAACCCCGGAATTGGTCGACACATCGACCAACCCGTTATTCTGCAGATCGCCACCAAAGGTCAGCGCCCCATTATCCAGCATCACCGTTCCGCTGTTGCGCACATCACCGCCAAACACACCATCATCGAAATTGACCCGTCCGGCATTGTTCAGGTCGCCGTTCATGGTGCCCGCAAGCTCCACGATCCCGCCGGATTGGTTGACCAGCCCGCTGGCCGTCCCAAAGGTGGACCCATCCACGATATCAAGGATGCCGCCGCTTTGGTTCGTCATTCCTGCGCCAAGTGCCAGGGCGCTGCCGGTTGTCAGGTCGAACGCACCGCTATTGGTCACCTGTGCCGAAATGCTGGAGGCCCCCGTGATGTTCGTGTCGGCCGCGTTGTTGAGCGTACCGACCAGGACCCCGTCTGTTATCTCAACATCGCCGCCGCTTTGGTTGAGCACATTGCCGATCAGCGTTCCGTCGATGTTTAGCGCGGCGTTGGACTGGTTGGTGACAAGGCTGTTGAAAGTGGCGGAAACATCGACGTTCAGTTCGGCACCTGTCCCTGTATTCAGCGTTGTACCGTTGATGATACCGAATGAGTCGACCGTGCCGCTGTTGTTTTCAAGGTCCCCGTTCAAACTTCCCAGCAACAGGAAGTCGCCATCCGCTCCGTTATCCACATCGCCGGTCAATGTGGCAACTGAATTGATTTCGGCCATACCATCGTTGTTGGTGATGTTGCCGCTGGCGCTGCCATCGACCTGTACCGTGCCGCCATCATTGGTGACACCGTCGTTGAACGTGCCGCCGTCGACGGTGAAGTCACCGCCGGTCACGGTTGACGCGCCGGTGATTTGCCCACCGGCCGCAAGGGTGAAATCACCCGAACCCGATACAGTGACACCGTCTTGGATCAAACCGAAATTGTCCGCGGTTCCACCGCTGATCGCCAGCCCGTCACGCATCGTACCGGCATTGTTTGTGGTGCCACCAGTTGCGGTTACGGCCCCGGTTACGATGTTGTTATTAGTGAATGTATTGCCTTCCACCAGTACCGGCCCGTTGATCGTGCCGTCATTGGTGATGACGCCGGTTTCGGGTCCGCCGCTGTTGGTGCTGGTGACCTGACCGTTCACGACCCCTGATGCCCCGATGTCGACCGTGCCGTCATCGCCGGTCAGCGCGCCTGTGGTGATTGTCACGGTTCCGTCGATATTGGTTTGGCCGTCTGTTGCCAGAATGCCCTGACCGAAAGTGCCGCCAAGCGCGTCCAGCGTGCCACCGGACACGGTGGCCAGCTCTGTCGCGCCGCCACCGACATTTACCGTGACGGTTCCGCCGGTCACGTCAACCGTGCCATCAACCGTACCGCTGATTGTGGTGTCGCCAGAGTTGTTGGTCACATCCCCTGTCAACGTCCGCCCGGCATTGATCGTCACGATCCCGCCGGGTTCCACCGGGCCAGTTGTGCCGTTGGTGATATCGGCGGTTGTGTCTATTGCGACGGTAAAGGTGCTGGTTGGGCCGACCCCATCATCGGTCACGATGATACCGCCGCCAAAGCTGCCGCCATTGGCGATCAGGTTGCCATTGCGCACCCGGCTTGTGCCTGTGACGCTGCCGCCCACATTGTTGGATACCGTGCCGCCATCCATTACGATGGCTGACCCGCCATTGCCGGTGATCGCCCCGTTATTCTGGAACACCCCGCCCTCAGAGGTCAGCGTGCCGTTCAGCGTGCCGTTATTTTCAGCCTCTTGCGTGGCTGTGGTGGTCATGGTCACGTCGCCGGTCAGCACACCGCCGCCAGCAATCGTCAGATCGGTGCCTTGAACGCTGATATCGCCATCAACCGCCCCGCCGATATTGATATTGCCAGCGGTCCCGGTGATCAGTCCGTCAAATTCGCCACCATTGGCTTGCAAGACGCCGCCGGTCACCGATGTCGTGCCCTGCACGTCGCTATTGGTTGTGGTCGTGAAGGTGCCATCGGTCAGCACAACGGCGTTCGCATCGGCCCCCGCCCCGGTGATGATGCCATCGCTGGTCATCGTGTCGCCATTGACGAGAACGTCGCCATTGACCCGGCCGCCAGTTTCGATTTCGGACGCGCCGGTGTTCTGGGTCAGGTCACCTGTCAGGTTACCGCCAGCGGCGACAGTCACGCTGCCCCCGTCATTGACGATATCGCCGCTTGCTGCCCCATCCACGGTCACCGCGCCATCTGTGTTGGCGGTGATCCCACTGCCGAATGTCCCGCCAGAGACGGTCATTGTGGTTCCTGCACCGGATACCGTAACAGCGCCGGTCACCCCGTCGCCACCCGCCGTGTTGGCATTCTGTGTGAAGCTGCCACCGGTCAGATCCAGTGTCCCGACAATGTTGCCTGACGACGCCATCGTCCCGCTTTGGTTGGTCACATCATCGGTCAGGTCAACATTCTGGGAAATGGTGATATCCGATCCCATATTGACCAGATCAAACCCGGCAAAACTGCTATCGGCGGTGACGTTGATATTGCCCCCCATGGCCGTCAGTGCCGTGAATGTACCGCCTGCAACCTCAACCGTGCCATTGCCATCAACGGTGACAGCATCCAGCACCGAACCGGCATTGCGCAACGTACCTTCGGTGACGGTCAACCCACCCACCCCGGTATGATCCAGCGTGCCGCCATCCACATTCGTCAGGCCGCCATTCTGGACCAGCTCGGTCGTCAGCGTCGCGCCGGTATCGATGGTGATCGTGCCATCATCAATCTGCGTCTGGGTCACGCTTGTGGTCTGATCAACGTCAAACGCCCCGCCATCGACCAGCACATTGCCCCCAAAGGTGCCGCCATTGGCAGTGATCGTGCCATTGGTGTTGGCCGTGACGAGTTCGGTCAAATTGCCGCCTGTATTGTTGCTGACCTCGCCGCCGCCCGAGATCGTGACATCACTGTCGATCAGTCCCGCATTTTCGATCACACCGCCCGTGACGTCCAACACATCCACATCACTTAAGATACCGCCATTCGTAATCGTTGTCGTACCGGCGGTCTGGTTGAAATCGGTCGTAAGGCTGATACCGGCACCATCAATCACAACAATGCCGCCTGCATTGGTGACGTTGTCGGCTGTCGTCGCAACATTCACATTAAATGTGCCATCATTGACGACGACATCGCCAAATGTGCCACCTTCGCCGTTCAGAATGCTTCCCGCAGTGTCCATTGTGACGGTGCCGGTGATGTCACTTCCTGCATAGTTATTGACCGTGCCGCCAGCGCCATTCATCGTCACGTTGCCATTGATCGTCCCGGTTGGCGTGCCGGTGATGTCGCCGTTATTCAGTATGCCACCGGTCACCGTCTGGTCCCCGGTGATCGTGCCGTCATTATTGGTCGTCCCGCCAGTGATCAGCATGTCGGATGTCAGGTTAAACGTATCGGCAACATTGACCTGACCACTATTCTGGGTGACCGCCGCCGTTGTATCGGCAAGCACTTCAAAGGCACCGCCATTAACCTCAACACCACCAGTGAAGCCGCCACCCGTTGCCGTTAGCTGACCGGTGCCGCTGATCGTTGCAATGCCTCCGATGTCGCCGCCGCTCTGGTTATCGAAACTGCCCGCAGTGACATCCACAGTACCGGTGATTGTGCCCCCGTTGAAACTGGTGCCAATGTTGTTGACGACATTGCCCGTCAGCGTGTTGCCACCATTGATATCCAGCACGCCGCCGGTTGCACCGTTACCGTTTGTGATACTGCCGGTCGTGTCGGCATCAACCGTCAGGGTCCCGCCCGTCATCCCAACGCCACCGTCAAAGCTACCGCCCTGCCCAAAGGCATTGCCGCCGGTAATCGTCGTCAACCCACCAACCGAACCAGAGATATTGTTGAACGTCCCGCTATTCAGGTTGACGGTGCCCAATACTGAACCGCCGTTGTCAATGTTAAGCGTACCATCGCCACCGACCACAACAGCGTCGCCAGCCGCGGTCGATCCGTTGATCGTCAACCCGCCGGACTGCAAGTCGTAGGTGGCGGATGTGCCGCCGTCGCCGTCGTCATTGGTGGTATTCAGGATCAGTGTGCCATCGCCGCCGCCCGCGTTGATGTTGACAGTGCCGCCATTGGCAATCGCCGCATCAAAAATGGCGTCACCCGCTACGATCTGAATACCCATCGTGCCGGTCACCGCAATCACATTATCTGTGTCGCCGCCATTGCCGATCGTATAACCGCCAGAGTTGAATGTCATCGCCGCCGGTTCAACGGTTTCGTCCAGATCAACGGTTGCCGTGCCACCGCCAAGATCGCCGAACGTGACCGTGTCACCATCGTCAAAGCGGGTATTAGCATTGTTGTTGCCGGGCGCATCGAAATCCGGGTCGGCCTGATCCTGCCAGTTATCGTTGCTGCCGCCGCCTTCTCCCCATGTGCCGCTGCCGCTTTGCAGGCCATTGGCGCTGGAGTCACTATCCCATGTCAGATCATCAGCAGCTGCGATTTGTGGCAGCGCAGTGCCCAGAATCGCGGCCATACCCACGATTGCTGTGGTATTCAGAAGTCCGGCCCGAAACGCCACCGCGGGCTTCACACTATAATAATGCTTCATCAAAATCCTCAGGAACACAAATATGGCAACAGGTCTTGGGTTGTAGTTTAACCAATTGATAACCAATGCACAGTGCCTTCCGGCACATTCAGAAATAAAGTTCCGGGCGTTGCATTATTGAATTTTAGTATATTTTAGAATGCTCTACGCCGCAGCTGCGGTTGGATATCAACGCACTGGTTCCAAAACGTAAACAACCACGGGTTGCTTGCCCGTCAGGCGCGGAGTCACGATGCTTTATGAGCGCCAAGCTGGGCTACGCCCAGCACATCAAGCACCTTTGCCTCGATATGCGATGCGCTTAACTGAGCCACCTCATACATGGCCGTAGGGCTGGCCTGATCGATGAAGATGTCCGGCAAAACCATGGATCGGAACTTTAGTCCCTGATCAAAAACGGCCTCATCCGCCAGCAATTGCGCAACATGGCTGCCAAAGCCGCCAACGGCGCCTTCTTCGATGGTAATCAACGCCTCGTGATCCGCCGCAAGTGCCAGAATCATCTGGTGGTCGAGCGGCTTGGCAAAGCGGGCGTCGGCCACGGTTGGTGTAATGCCTTTGGCCTGTAACGCTTCACTGGCGCGCATGACCTCTTGCAGGCGGGTGCCAAAGGACAGGATTGCCACGCGCGACCCTTCCTGGATCATCCGACCCTTGCCGATTTCCAGTTTTTCTGGGTTTTCCGGCATCTCGACCCCCACGCCTTCACCGCGCGGGAAGCGGAACGCAATTGGTCCCTCATCATGAGCAGCAGCGGTCGCCACCATGCGCACCAGCTCAGCCTCGTCCGCGGCGGCCATCACCACAAAGCCCGGCAGGTTGGACAGGTAACCAACGTCAAATGACCCCGCATGTGTGGCCCCGTCCGCACCGACAAGCCCAGCCCGGTCAATGGCAAAGCGGACCGGCAGGCGCTGGATCGCCACGTCATGCACCACCTGATCATAGCCGCGTTGCAGGAATGTCGAATAAAGCGCGCAGAACGGGCGCATCCCGCCCGCTGCCAAACCGGCGCTGAATGTCACGGCATGCTGTTCGGCGATGCCGACGTCAAAACAACGGCTGGCATAGCGTTCCATGAATTTCGACAGCCCCGTGCCATCCGGCATGGCCGCCGTCACCGCACAGATGCGCGGGTCACCGGCGGCCTGTTTCAGCAGGCTTTCGGCAAAGACGGATGTGTATGATGGTGCGTTGCTGGGCGCTTTCTTTTGCTCGCCTGTGACGACGTCAAATTTGGCTGTTGCATGGCCTTTGTCGCGTGCTGTCTCTGCCGGGGCGTAGCCCTTGCCCTTTTTGGTGACAGCGTGGATTAGGATTGGCCCATCGGCGCGGTCCTTTACCGTGCGTAGCACCGACAAAAGCTGTTCCATATCATGGCCATCAATCGGACCCAGATAGGAAAACCCAAGCTCCTCGAACAGGGTTCCACCCACCGTCATGTGTTTCAACATATCCTTGGCGCGCTTGGCCCCTTCGCGGAACGGTTCGGGCAGCAGGGACACGGCCCCTTTGGCGGCGGCCTTGAATTCCTGAAACGGTTCACCCGCATAAAGGCGGGACAAATACGACGACATCGCGCCGGTTGGCGGGGCAATCGACATCTCATTATCGTTCAGGATCACGATCAACCGTTTGCCCAGATGGCCCGCATTGTTCATCGCCTCATAGGCCATGCCTGCCGACATCGCGCCATCACCGATCACGGCTATCGCATCGCCGCCTTCGCCACCCAGATCACGGGCAACGGCAAAGCCGAGTGCGGCCGAAATCGATGTGCTGGAATGGGCCGCGCCAAAGGGGTCGTATGGACTTTCTGAACGTTTGGTGAAGCCGCTCAACCCACCTTCCATGCGCAGGGTGCGGATACGGTCACGCCTGCCGGTCAGGATCTTGTGAGGGTAGCATTGATGCGACACGTCCCAAATAATCTTGTCCCGTGGGGCGTCAAAAACAGCATGCAGGGCAACCGTCATTTCAACCACGCCCAGACCCGCGCCCAGATGGCCACCCGTGACGGAGACCGCAGAAATTGTTTCCGCCCGCAGCTCATCCGCCAGTTGGCGCAGTTCCATGTCGGACATGGTTTTCATGTCTTCGGGCGTGTTCACGCGGTCCAGAATGGGGGTGTGGGGCTGGTCTGACATGGCGACCCTTTCAATGCGTCCGCGCAATTACAAAACGGGCGGCTTCTTTTAACGTCTCGGCATCTTCGCCGTAAGGGGATAGCGCATCACAGGCCTCTTGTACCAGTTCTGCGGCGCGGCTTTTCGCCCCATCCAGGCCCAGACGGGATACAAATGTTGCCTTACCGGCGACGGCGTCCTTGCGCACGGCCTTACCCACAACCGACGCATCGCCGGTCACATCCAGCACATCATCAGCGATTTGAAAGGCCAGCCCAAGGGCCTCGCCGTAAATCGATAGGGGGCCACGCTCCGCCTCAGCAATACGCGGACCGGCCAGCGTGGACCAAAGGATCAACGCGCCGGTTTTGCGGGCTTGCAAAGCGATGATGTCATCAAGGTTGAGCGGGTCATCAGTCTTTTCGGCTGCCATATCGGCGGCTTGCCCGCCTACCATGCCGCGCACGCCCGATGCATTGGCAAGCGTCATGACAAGGCTGAGCTTGGCGCGTGGTGCGCATTCTGTCTGGACCAGCAATTCAAAGGCCAGTGCTTGCAGGGCGTCGCCGGTTAGCACGGCGGTTGCCTCGTCCCATTTGACATGGACCGTGGGCTGGCCACGGCGCAACGCGTCATCATCCATACAGGGCAGGTCATCATGGACCAGTGAATAGGCATGCAGGCATTCGATTGCCGCAGCCGCACCCGCCGCTGACGCCGGGTTGACGCCATGCAGGCGGGCCGTTTCCAGCACCATAAATGCGCGCAGTGCCTTGCCGCCGGTGACGGCATATTTCATGGCGTCCACGACGGGCCCGTTTGCCCCGGCAAGGGCAAAGCCGACCCGGGCCTCGGCCACTTCGGCGGCATAGGTCAGCGATTCCTTGAACGGGCGGCGGGCAAGGCCCTTCGCATCGGGCACCCGAAACGGTGGCGTTTTGCCGTCAGCCATCCAGCGGTGCCGTCCCTTTCGGCTCCCCACCTTCGCCGAGTGTGATTTTGGCGACCTTTTCTTCGGCTTCCTTCAGTTTCGCCTCGCAACGGGCCTTTAGCGCTGCGCCGCGTTCGTAAAGTGCGATGCTTTCATCCAGCGCCACATCCCCGCGCTCCAGCTGACCAACGACGGATTCAAGTTCCTTGATCGCATCTTCAAAGCTCATTTGATCCACATCGCTCATCGGCCGCGTTCCTCCAATATCCTGACATGGGCAGCAGCAGATGCGCCCAGCGCGGGCAAGTCATAGCCGCCTTCAAGGCTTGATACCACCCGGCCATCGCAGTGTTTTGCGGCCAAATCGCACAAGCGGCCTGTCACCCAGGCGAAATCTTCGGTCTGCAATTCCATACCAGCCAATGGATCAGCCGCATGTGCATCAAATCCTGCCGAAATGATCAGAAGTTGCGGAGCGAAGGCATCAACTCTTGGCAGCACCAGCTGCTCTATCGCGTCGCGAAAGCCCTTGCTGCCAGTCCCACCCGGTAGGGGGACATTCAGCACATTATCAACGCCGACCTCATGCGCCGCCCCGGTGCCGGGATAAAGCGGTGACTGATGGGTGGAGCAGAACAGGATGCGCGGATCATCCTCGACCAGATCCTGTGTCCCATTGCCGTGATGAACGTCAAAATCCACAATTGCGACACGGTCCAGCCCATGGTGATCCAGCGCATGTTTGGCCCCGATCACGACATTGCCGAAAAAGCAAAAGCCCATCGCGGTCTGCCGTTCCGCGTGATGGCCCGGCGGGCGCATGGCGGCGAAGGCATTGTTGGCTTCGCCTGTCATCACCATATCAACGGCGCGGATGACACCGCCTGCGGCGCGATAGGCAGCGGTCAATGTGCCTCGCGACATATGGGTGTCAGCATCCAGCGACCGCCAACCGTCTGCCGGGGCGGAAGCGCGGATGGCGTCAACATGCGCCTTGGGATGGGCGCGCAACAGGTCATCTTCTGCGGCCAACGGTGCCTTTACGCGGAGCAGATCAAGTTCTTTCAACGCCCCTAAAACGGCATCCAGACGAGCCACCTGTTCAGGATGGCCCGGCGGGGTGACGTGGTCGCGACAGTCGTCATGTGAAATCAATGCAGTGGTCATGGGGGCAGAGAACCTATTTTCAAACGCAAGCACAACCGTCTTGCGGGAAAAACACAAGGCGGGCAAATGCCAATTGCAACAGATTCATATGCCGCCCTTTGCGTAAGGGCGGCAGCCGTGAGTTTTAGAACTCGACGACGGCTCTGATTGATTTGCCTTGATGCATGAGGTCGAAGCCGTGGTTGATGTCTTCTAGCTTGAGCTT
>CANNFQ010000018.1 GCA_947503925.1 uncultured Paracoccaceae bacterium
GCGACTCTGAACCCCCGAGCAACTGACTCTGAACCCCCGAGCCCGGACTCGACCCGTGGCCTGTGGATAACTATGCTGGGTGTCAATGAAACGACGAATCCCAACAAATGGGATCGGAGCAGGCAAATGGCAGTGGCAGGTTTATCACCCGGGCAGACCGGGGATTTCTTCGTGTGTGATTTTTTCGCGCCCAATCCCAAACATGATTTGGCGTCGATGGAGCATCCGCTCTTTTCGCTCTCCACCCGGCCGGACAGGCGGATACTGAACTATACACATAATGAGACCGAGGTGACGGTGACCCCGTCGGTCAAAGGTCGGGCCACGATCTTTGATGCGGATATACTGATCTTTTGCATCAGCCAGTTGATGGCGGCGATCAATGCGGGCCGCAAAACTGCGCGCACCCTGACCCTGACGGCCCATGATCTGTTGCTGGCCACAGGGCGTGAAACCAGCGGTGACAGCTACCGCCGTCTGCGCGATGCGTTCGAACGTCTGGCGGGCACCCGGATTACCACCAATATCGCTACGGGTGACCGGCAGGTGACGACCGGGTTTGGTCTGATCGAGGCATGGGAGATTGTGCGCAAGACCCGCGCCGGGCGCATGGTCAGTGTGACGGTGACATTGTCGGAATGGCTTTACCGGGCGGTTCTGTCGAAATCGGTCCTGACGCTGAGCCGGGATTACTTCAGTTTGCGCAAACCGCTGGAGCGGCGGATTTATGAGCTGGCGCGCAAACATTGCGGGCGGCAGCGGGTCTGGCGGGTGTCGGTCGAGGTGTTGTTGAAAAAATCAGGTTCGACCAGTCCGCGCCGGGTGTTCCGGGCGATGATGCGCGAGATGATCAAAGCGGATAAATTGCCCGATTATCAACTGACCGAATTGCCCGGCGATATCATCGAGGTGACCGCGCGCGACAAGGACCCCCAGGTGATCGAACGTGGGCTGGCCCCGGTCACGTTAGAGCAGGGCAGGGCGCTGATGCCTGGTGCGGATATCTATGCGTTGGAGGCGGCATGGCGCGCCGGGCTGACCCGCATACCCGCCAATCCCGATCAGGCGTTTCTGGCCTGGCTGGCGACGGCACCCGATATTTGATGGCACCGACCATGGTGGTCAGGTTTCCGTTTTCATGATGCTGGCTTCACGATAAAGCCACTATCATGTTAAAGAGTGGGGCTGTATGAGCCGGGAAACGTGTTTTTATCTTGATATATTTATTGCGGCACCGCGCCGATTTTTAACCAGCATTCTCAACCAAGAGATCATGACGTGATTATTAGTCCACAACACCAATTTGCCTTTGTGCACATCCCCAAATGCGCCGGGACATCCGTGCGCCATCAGCTACGCCAATGTGACCCTGATCACATCTTTCTGGGTCGTCCGGGCGACCACCCGGTGTTGGGTCAGATCGATTATGCCCATATCCCGATGGCGCAGCTGCGCGACCATTTTCCTGAATATTTCACCGATGTGCAGCGATACGATGCCTTCGCCCTTGTCCGGGCGCCACTTGATCGGTTCGGGTCCAGCCTGCGGCAGTTGATGTGGCAATATGAAGAACGCCCGATGACGCTGATCCCGCGTGATGAGCTGCGCGAGACCACGCTGCGATTGCTGGATGAGGTCGCCGCCCAGATCGACAACCCAAGCTATCAATATATCTTTTTCACCCGGCAATCCGA
This sequence comes from uncultured Paracoccaceae bacterium, assembly GCA_947503925.1. Taxonomy (GTDB): domain Bacteria; phylum Pseudomonadota; class Alphaproteobacteria; order Rhodobacterales; family Rhodobacteraceae; genus Yoonia. Next base: position 1,695 of record CANNFQ010000018.1, read on the forward strand.
TTACATCTTTGCAGGCGAGGAACAGGTGATTGATCATGTGCTGCCGATCGCGCTTGTGCCCGAGATCATGGATTACTTTTCCGCCCGCACCGGGGTGGCGCTGGATCGCGAACGCCGCAGCAACCAGAATGTCGAGTTGCGCTTTAAAAGCATCGGCGGGCTGGCTTACGGGGTGAACCGTTTTGTGCGGCGTGCCCTGCCTGCGGGCCTGCATTCGCGCATCAAGGGGGCGGCGTTGAAACTGATCGCCCGCAAACAGACCGCCGCCGAAGCCAGCGGGCTTTTGGATATGCCCGAGGTGCAGGATTTCGTTGCGGAACATTACGCCCGTGATGCGCAGATTTTCCAGACGATTGCCGGGCAGACGGAAAACCTGCGCAGCCAGTTGCAGACTGGTGCGTTGTCGCGCATCGATCTGGCCTGAGAAGGAGAGCCTTGTGATTATCAGCCATAAGCACAAGTTTGTTTTTGTGCATATTCCCAAATGCGCCGGCACATCGATCCGCACCCAGATCCTGAAATCTGACCCTGACGCCACAGCCCTTGGCAAGCCGGGTGAACATCCTGTTCTGGGGACAATTGATTACGGTCATATCGCGCTTGATCTGTTGCGCGAACATTTCCCTGATCATGACCGCGATTTGCGCGATTTTCAGTCTTTTGCCGTTGTGCGTGATCCGCTGGAACGGTTCGGATCAGCCCTGCGCCAGGTGCTGTGGCAATATGAAGAACGGCCCATGACCCTGATCCCGCCTCAGGAGCTGCGCCAAAAGACCTTGGAGATGCTGGACCGGATCGCGGCGGAAATTGACGCACCATCAGCCCCGTTCATCTTTTTCGCCCGTCAGGACAGTTTCATCTTTGATCAGGGTGAACAGGTGGTGGACCATCTGATCCCGCTGCCGCTGGTCAGTGATTTTATCACCTTTATGGCGCAGCGCACCGGTACCCCGATGGATAGCGGGATGCGCGCCAATCAGAATGTGAACCTGCGTTTCAAGGGGGTGGGGGGCCTGGCCTATAAGGTCAATGGTTTCCTGCGCGCGCGCCTGCCATTGGGCCTGCATACGGCGATCCGCAAGGCGGCACTGGGCGTGCTGGCCGCAAAACAGGATGCCGCACAGGCCAGTGGCGTGCTTGACCTGCCAGAGGTGCGCGCCTTTGTTGAAACCCATTACCAGCGTGACATCGCACTTTATGCATCAGTGATGTCCGGGGCGGATGCGCTGCAAGCCGGATTACAGGCGGGTGATTTGTCCGGCATCCGTCAGGATATCGGGGCCGCATGATGGATCAGCCTGCCCGCACGCCCGATTTCATGATCGTCGGTGCACCCAAATGCGCGACATCCAGCCTGCATCTGTTGCTGTTGCAGCATCCTGATATTTTCATGTGCGACCCCAAGGAGCCGCATTTTTTCTGCACCGATCTGCCCGGGCTGGCCGAGGTGCCGGATGCAGCTGGTTATGATGCGCTTTTTACTGATGCGCCCGCGGGGACGACATGGGGCGAGGCATCCGCACTTTATCTTTTCAGCCGGGATGCGGCCCAAAATATCCATGCCGCCAATCCTGACACAAAGATCATCCTGTCGATCCGCAATCCGGCGGATGCGGCATTTTCCTGGTATCATCAGCTGCGTGACGGGTTTCGCGAAGATCAGGCCGATTTTGCAACCGCGTGGGATTTGCAGGATGCGCGGGCAGGGGGCCAGCATCTGCCATCTTACTGCCCGGAACCTGCACAGCTGCAATACGGGCCGATCTATGCCTATCATGATCAGATCAAACGCTATTTCGATGTCTTTGGACGCGACGCGGTGAAAGTGCTGCGTGTCGAGGATATCAAGGCCGACCCGCAGAAGGTCATCGCCGAATTGCTGACATTCATTGGTGTTGATCCCTTTGCCGAAACCGTTGATCTGCCGCGCACCAATACCCGGCGCAAGGCGCGGTTTCCGGGGTTGAACCAGTTTTTGACATCGCCGCCTGCGGTGCTGCGCCCGTTGATGACCCCGCTGAAACGCGGGCTCAACCTGATCGGGTTGAAACCCAGCGTGATCATGATGAAACATCTCAGCCAGAAAACCGATGCTGCCGAAACCCGGCTGGACCCGGATATGCGGGCCCGGCTGGTCGATTACTTTGCCGCAGATATCACCAAGCTGGAAACATTGCTGGATCAGGACCTATCATCATGGCGCAGCTGACCCCGGAACAGATTAATTGGAGCCTGTGCATCGCCACGCTCAACCGTGAGGATGCGCTGCTGCGCACCCTGGAATTTGCGCTTGCCCAAACCTGCCCGCCGCGCCAGATCGTGATCGTGGATGTCAGTAACAATTGGCAGGAGATCCGTGAAAAGGCCAAGGCGCTGCTCTCTGCCGTGCCGCAGATCCAGCTGGATTACATCACCAGCGAAATCCGGTCATCCGCCACGCAGCGCAATCTGGGGCTGGGCCTATGTACCAGTGATATTGTCTTCATGCTGGATGATGACAGTTTCATGTTCCCGGACTGTGCAGAGGAAATCCTGCGCGTCTACGCCGCCGATACGGGTAATCAGGTCGCGGCGGTCTGTGCCGGGCTGGTGGGTGAACTGCCCCCGATCAATGACAGCACCGCCACGGCCTTGCCTGCCCGCAAACAATCCGGGCGGCGTCAAAGTTCATTGGCTTACAAGCTGCTGCACACGAAACTTGGGCTTTGGATCAACCGGAAAATCCTGTTGCAGAACAAGGATGAGCTGTTCATCAAATATGATGAACCGCGCCATGTGCAGATCCCCGATCACCTGAACGCGCTGGAGATCATCCCGCAGAATTTCATGCCGGGGTCAGCCATGACCGTGCGCCGTAAGGTGGCGCTGGATGAACCGTTTGACCCATCCCTGCGCTATTACGCGGCGTTTGAAGATCTGGATGTTGCCTATCGCTATGCCCGTCATGGGCTGGTGTTGCAGGCCTTGCCCGCCAAAATCCACCATTACGAGGCGCAGGGCGGCCGGGTGAAGCGCAAGAAGCTGGTGATTTTCCAGATGCTGAACATGCTGATCTTTCTCAAACGCCATGCTGCCCGGCCCGAGGCGTTTTTATGGCGTTACCGGATCCTGATGCTGCGCCGCATGATCGGGGAAGGGGCCAAGGATTTTTTGGCCCGCCGTTGGGATTTCCCGCAATTGCGGGGTGTGTTTGTGGTCATGCGGGAATGGCGCAAAGTGTGGAACACCGATCTGGACGCCCTTGATCAGTGGTATCCGGAATTCCAAAAACGCATTTTGGATGATCTTTGATCCCGTGTTTCAAACATAGGTTGTGCCCGGAAAGCCTATAGGAATCCTGCACAAATAAGATAGAATACCAGCTAATCTACATTCATCCGGTACCATGCCGGGCCGTTATTGTTTTGTATCCCAAAGCCCATGTTTATACAAAAGTGGTCCGGGGTTTATGTAAGTTGTTTTGAGCAGGTCATCCATGAAGTGGTATTCTTCAAGCAAAGATGAAACCATCGCAGTTAATGTGACATCGCAATCTGTTCTTCTGGGTGATCTTAAACAGCGCCTTGAGGCAGTGAAGGGATTCACGGTCGCCACGTTGAACCTGGATCACGTGGTCAAGCTGCGCCGTGCAGGTGCCTTTCGCGAGGCTTATGAACATCACAGCCACATCACTGCTGATGGCAATCCGATTGTCTGGTTGCTGCGGTTGGCAGGCCAGCAGGTCAGCCTTGTGCCGGGCTCCGAACTTGTCGAACCAGTGCTGGAAATTGCCGCGTCGATGGATGTGCCGGTTGCGTTTCTGGGGTCGACACCGGCCTCGCTTGAAAAAGCCAAGGCGACCCTGACTACCCGTTATCCGGGGCTGCGTGTTGTGGCCTGTATTGCGCCTGCCATGGGTTTTGATCCGGCCGGGCCGGCTGCGGATGAGGCGATAGCCCAGCTACAGCAAAGCGGGGCGCGGCTTGTGTTTCTTGCACTGGGCGCCCCAAAACAGGAGGTTTTTGCTGCAAGGGCACAAGAACAGCTGCCTCAGACCGGTTTTCTGTCGATCGGGGCGGGGCTGGATTTCATATCCGGCACCCAGACCCGCGCACCCAAACTGGCGCAACGGCTGGCCCTTGAATGGCTGTGGCGGCTGGTTAGTAGCCCGATGCGGCTGGCGCGCCGCTATGGCAGTTGCATCCTGATCCTGCCCGAACTGGTCTGGCGCGCCTTGCGCAGCCGTAGCAGCGGGGCTGTCTCACGGTGAAGGAACAGGCCCATATTGCAGACCAGGTCCCCCATGAGCGGATGAAGTTTGTTGAAAACAAGGATCCTGATCTGGCCCGCGTCGCGGGCCTGCTGGAAACATGTGCCAGTGCCAATCAATGGGCCAATTTCGGGCCGCTTTATCACCGTCTGGCCGCAGATTACGCCGCCCATATGGGGCTTGGCCCCGGGCTGACCATCACCCCATGCGCGAATGCTGGCATCGGATTGGAGATGCTGGCACGGGCACTGACGGCAGAGGCGGATAAGCCCGCACTCCGCTGGGTTGGGTCGGCCTTCAGTTTTAAAAATCTGGGCCGGGGCTATTTCGCGGATATGCAATTTGTCGATTGCGATGCGCAGGGGGTTCTGGATATCGCTTTGCTTGAGGCGCTGCCGGTAGACAGTTTTGACGGTGTCATCGTCACCAACCCTTTTGGGCTGTTGCAGGATTTTGCCCCTTTCATTCGTTTTGCTGAAAAGACCGACAAAAAACTGATCATCGATAATGCCGCAGGTTTGGGGCAGGGGATTCCGCCCTGGCCCTGGCAGGTGTTCAGCCTGCATCACACCAAGCCTTACGGCATGGGCGAGGGGGGGCTGGTCCTGTCGCCTGCTGCGGTTGCGGAACTGCTAGTCCTGATGATCAACTATGATGCGGTGCCGATCAAACCGGCCTATTGGCTGAATAACGGCAAGATTTCCGACCTGTCCTGCGCCTTTCATATCGCCCGGCTGCAACAGGTCGATCAGTGGAAAGGCGGGTATCTGGAACAGCGCGCACGGATTGCGGGCCTGTTTGCCGGTTTCGGCGTGCAAAGCCTGCTGCCCGAAGCAGGGGCTGTGCCGGTCAATACATTGCCTGTCCTGATGGGTGGGCCGGTTGTGCCGGAACGCCTGCATGTGCCGCGTATCGTCGATATCACCCGCCAATATCAGCCGTTGGTGCCATTGCCGCAGGCGCAGGCGATCTATGACCAGATTATCAATTTCCCGGTCCATCCTGAGCTGGCCCGATTGTCAGACGCCCAGATCAATGGCGATATTGAATTGTTGCTGGGCGCTGTCGCAGATCACAAATCTGCTGGCTGATGGGTGTGGCTACGCCAACCGGGCCTGAACTGGTCGCCCTGCCGCCCCTGAAGGCGGTGCGTGGTCCCAATGGCGGCGCAATCATGACCCAGAAATATATCGAGGGCATTCAGGAACTGGCCAAGACATGGCCCGGCCCGATCACCACCCTTGCGGGATTTCGCACCAGCATGACCACCGATATGGATCATGTGGAAATCCATGGTGATCAGCCCGTCATCGCGGTTGAACAGCGCCCCGACAATATTGCCCAACTCAAAGAGCGGCTGTCAAAAGCCGCCGTGGTGATGACCTTCCTGTCCCCGCTGGAGGCATATACCGGCCAGATTTGTCAGGAATTGGGGGTGCCGCTGGTCTATTCATCGGAATATGCCCCCGCGACAGAACGCCAGATCGTTGATGCCGAAACGCAGAACCCGTTATTGCGCCTGCGCCGCAAGATATGGATCTGGAATGCCACCCGCAAACGCCGCGCCATGGCGACCCAGGCTGTCGGGCTGCAATGCAGCGGCACCCCGGTCTACGAGGCCTATCGCGCCTATTGTGCAAAGAGCCTGTTGTTTTTTGACAACCGAGTGCGTCATGCTGAGGTTCTAGATGATGCGGCGATGGCCGCAAAATGTGCCGCGTTGCAGCAGGACCGTCCGCTCAGGCTGGTGTTTGGCGGGCGCCTGATTGCCATGAAAGGTGTGCTTGAACTGCCCAAGATCGCCACGGCGCTTGGCCAGCAGGGCACCCCTTACCAGATGGATATCTATGGCAGCGGACCTTTGGAAGACGCATTGCGCGCGCAGATCGATGCGGCGGGGCTGGGCGCACAGGTGCAAATGAAAGGCGCGCTGGATTTCCGTACCGGCTGGATCCCGGCCTTGAAGGAAAAGGCGGATCTGTTCATCTGCCCGCATCCGCAAGGCGACCCCTCCAGCACATATCCCGAAGTTATGTCATGCGGCGTGCCGATCGTTGGATACGATAATGAGGCCTTTCGTGGGGTGGTGGCGCAATCGCAAGGTGGGGTGCTGACCCCGATGAACCGGCCCGCGGCATTGGCCGAGGCAGTTGCCCGGCTTGATCAGGACCGGGCAGAGCTGGTGCGTCTGGCACAGAAAGCACGGGAATTTGCGCTGGAACATTCCTTTGAAAAGACATTTGCCCGCCGGGCCACCCATCTGATGGAGGCGGCCGAGATCGCGCAGGGCTGATCCTATTCGGGCATATATTGCAGCAATGTCGGTTCGATATTGCGGACTACATCCATCAGCCGCGCCTCTGCCGCGCTGTCGCTTTCACCGGGGGCGATCAATGTGGTCAGCCGGACTATGCCGCCATCGGTGCGCCCGGTGCGCACCCCATCGACCATCAGCCACAGCTTTGCGCCAAAATCCCAGGCCACGCGCCGCCCCTTTTGTTCAAACCAGTAATAGACCATCATCCGAACCTCGCCTTTTTGAATGATGGCCCGGTTAAGGTTGAACGGCACTGCCTGATCAAGGGCCGGGCCGATATCGGACCGTTCCAGCCAGGCGATTTCCCATCCTGCCCCGGGTAGACAGATTTCCGGGCTATGGACGCCGCCCGCAGTTTGGTCGGCATACCAGGCCATGAAAAGACCTACAGACGGGTCATCACCACGGGCCAGGGTGACGTCGTGATAATCATCGGCTTTCAACGCCAGCAAGGTCTCCGGGTCCAGCCGGCGGGCGGGCCCTTGCTGTTGCCAGTCGCCGATCATGGCGGGATAGGCAATAAACGGGGTACGGGGCAGTTGCATCTCGGCCCGTTGCGGAATGGCTGTCCAGGCCAGCGTGGCCGCGATCAGAATGCCGGTTGCCGCCATCAGGGCGGTGGATGGCTGGATCAGCCGTAGCCGCAATGCCTGCTGGCCCAGCCCGTCGGTTTCAAGATCCAGCGCTTCGGTCAGGCGCATCTTTTGCCGCTGGAACCGCAACAACACCCAAGCCAGCGCAAACAGGATCACGATACAGGCGATAAAGATCACCCAACCTTCAAAGAAATGAGTGAACCCTTCGAGCCAATCGACACCGTAATGCTGTGCCAGAACCCCGGCCACGGCGATCCGGACCGAATTCATCAAAACGGTGATGGGTGCGGCAGAGATCAGCAGGATTGCCTTATGCCAGATCGGCCCTTTGTAAAGCACCGCAAAGATGTAGGAAAAGCTCAAGATAGGGAACAGGTAGCGTAGCCCGGAACAAGCCTCGGCCACATGCAGCTTCAGCACGCCAAGATCAATGATATTGCCTTCGAGGAAAACAGGCACCGCCAGCAGTCCCAGAAACCAAACCCCCAGTTCCGATGAGATCAGCTGCAACCCAGCCGACATCTTGTAATAAAGCGTATCGGGCAGGGGCAGCATATAGACCAGATGCAGCACAGGCGGCCAGAAATGCCGCCCCACCCGCCAGCCAAAACTGATTAGCAGCAGCCCACCAACCCAGATGATCAACGCATAGGCCACGATATCATCGATATTGGCCAGCCGCCCCAGCGCACCCAAAAGCACTGCGGCAATGACCACAAACACCCCCGGCCAGCGGTCATCAACTTGTCCGGGAGTGGGCGGATATTCCTTGAGTTGGCGCAGGAACAACAGGGCAGACAGCACCGGGATCAGTGGCCCGTGGCTGTATTCAGGCAATTGCCAGGCTTTCAGAAGGGCCGCCAGCCCATCCTGAAAGAAAAACCCGGCTGCCAGGATCGCCAGCACAAGCCAGAACATCCCCCATGTCAGAAAGGATGTGATCATCATGCGCAGCGGATGCAGGAATTGGGTTGTCACGGACTGGGACATGATAAAATGGCAACGCAGAAAAAGGAACAAACACGAAGGGTGATCTTAGGCGAATTTGCCCGCCAATACCATGAAAAGCGGTTTCACAAAAACGTTCTTTCGTCACGAGGGATGACAAGCTGCCAGATGTAAATCATAAGCGGTGCGGCTGCCTGCATATTATGACGAAAGCTTTCTTTTGACCGGTTCCATTCCAAAAGTTCTGATTATCGCCGAAGAGGCGAACCCCGAATGGGTCAGCGTGCCGTTGGTCGGTTGGTCACTGGCTTATGCCCTGCGCGATGTGGCGGATGTGCATATCGTCACCCAGATCCGCAACCGTGATGCGTTCCTGCGCGCGGGCCTGACCGAAGGGGATGATTTCACGGCGATTGATTCAGAAGCCATCGCCGCCCCGCTGCACCGGTTTTCAGCCGCTCTTGGCCTGGGCAGTGGCAAGGGCTGGACCCTCAACACCGCGATCATGTCGCTGACCTATCCTTATTTTGAACGGCTGGTCTGGAAACGCTTTGGCACGGATATCAAGGCCGGGCGCTATGATCTGGTGCATCGGATCACCCCGCTGAGCCCGACGACAAATTCAACGATTGCCGCCAAATGTGCCGCCGTTGATGTGCCTTTCATGATGGGCCCGCTCAATGGCGGGGTGCCATGGCCAAAAGGTTTTGATACCGAACGCCGCCGCGAACGCGAGTGGCTATCCTATATCCGCGGCGCCTATAAGCTGATGCCGGGACGCGGGCGCAGCCTTGCCGCATCCCGTGCCATCCTGGTTGGTTCGCGCCATACCGGCAGCGAAATTCCGCAAAAGCATCAGCACAAGCTGGTCTATATGCCTGAAAACGCAATTGACCTGTCGCGGTTCAACAAACGCGCGGGTCAGGATCTGACCCCGCCTTTGCGGGGTTGTTTCATTGGTCGCCTTGTCCCTTACAAAGGGCCCGACATGTTGCTGGAGGCCGCAACCCCGCTTTTGCGGGATGGCAGGCTGACCCTTGATATCATTGGCGATGGGCCGATGCGTAGCGATCTGGAAACCATGGTGGCGCAGGGTGATCTGGGCGGGGTCACGTTTCACGGCAACCTGCCGCATGAACAGGTGCAGGATGTGGCGGTTCGGTCCAACCTCCTGACCTTTCCGTCGATCCGGGAATTTGGCGGCGGTGTTGTGCTGGAGGCGATGGCGCTGGGGGTAGTGCCACTGATTGTCGATTATGCCGGCCCGGGTGAGCTGGTGACATCCAACACCGGCTATAAAATCCCAATCGGGTCGCGGGATGCCATTATCGCAGGGTTAGCGGATAAACTGGCAGAGATCGCCGCCGCACCCGAAGATTTGCCGGATATGGGCGCCCGCGCCCATGCCCGGGCCTATGATTTATTCACCTGGCCTGTCAAAGCCCGTCAGGTGCGTGAAGTGTATGATGCCGTGCTGCATGGTAAGCCGGGTGCGTTGTCATCACTGCAATGGTTTTCTTAAAGGGGTCCTTGTTATGGATAGATCCGGTTATGTGCTGATTTCGCCTTGCCGCAATGAGGCTGATTATATGCGCCGCACATTGGACAGTGTGGCGGCCCAGACAGTGACGCCCGCCCTTTGGTTGATTGTCGATGACGGGTCCACTGATGCCACCCCGGATATCCTGCGTGAATACGCAGATAAGCATGACTGGATCACGGTTGTCACCAAACCTGACCGGGGCCACCGGGCGGTTGGGCCCGGGGTTATTGATGCGTTCTATTTCGGTGTGGAACAGATCGATCTGGCCGCCTATGCCTATTCCTGCAAGTTTGACCTCGATCTGGAAATACCGCCGCGCTATTTCGAGATTCTGATCAGCCGGATGGAAGATGACCCAAGGCTGGGGACCTGTTCGGGCAAGCCTTATATCATGCGCAACGGGGCGCTTGTGTCCGAACGCCGGGGGGATGAGATGTCTGTGGGCATGACCAAGTTCTACCGCCGGGAATGTTTCGATGACATTGGCGGTTATGTCCGCGAGGTCATGTGGGACGCGATTGATTGCCACAAGGCGCGCCAAAAGGGATGGATCGCGCGCAGTTGGGATGAACCTGATCTGCGGTTTGAACATTTGCGGCCCATGGGGTCCAGCCAATCAGGCATCTATACCGGGCGCAGGCGGCACGGGTTTGGCCAGTATTTCATGGGCTCTGACCCGCTGTTTTTTCTGGCGACCAGCGTGTTTCGGATGACAGAGCCGCCTTATATCCTGGGCGGTCTTGCGACGATCCAGGGGTATTTGGGCGCCTGGCTGCGGCGGGACAGGCAATTGGATGATCCTGAACTGGTTCGTTTCATCCGTGCCTATCAGCGGCGCGCCCTGCGCAAGGGCAAGGCTGCGGCGATTGCAGAGCAGGAAGCCGCGCAAGCGCGCTAGGGCTTTTCCCAGGCACCGCGTGATGGGTATTGCGGCCTGACCACCCCTTCGAAATCATCATAGGCGACAATTCCGGTGACGGCGGCCCCCAAAGCTGCCGATCCGCCCAGCGGGGCATAAGAGGCGACAGCACTTGCCGGTGTAGCATAAGCCGTCTGCAAGCGGGTTTTGCCATCCTTATATCCCGGCTCCCTGGGGGTGAAGAGAATACGGGTGTCCAAAGGCCCGTCCGTGGTGATCGGTGAGGGGATATTGGGCATATGGATCAGGTTATTGGCCGCCACCGCATCCGTGAACCCGGCAAGCTCAACCGCCAATGCCGGGACGCGGCTGAGATTGACAATCGTGTTGCTATAGATGCGCAGCGGGCCGTCGCGGTTTTGCGCATTCTCGCCTGACCTTGTGGCGTATCTGGCCCGGAACACCGCCCGGATATCATAGCCGGGATACATCGGGGTATCAGGCACGGTGGCGATATTGTTGCGGATCGTGATCCCGCTTTTGCCGGTGGCCAGAACATAGCGTGTGGCATGGCTGGCCAGCAGATAGGATTTTTCGACCAGCGCATTGACCGTCTTGTTCACAAATTGCCGCTCTGCCCCGAAGGTGATGACATTGTTGCCCCCTTCAAAGACGCAGGCCTGCACGCTGAGCCTGCCACCCCCGACTCCATCGGTGTCGAACCGCAGATTGGGTTGTTGCCCCCAGATGCCGTTACTTTCAAACCAGTCATTGCGCGAATACATCTCGGTGGCATGGATCAACACGCGCCCCGGTGCGGCGGCGCGATAGCCGCCATGGTTATTATGGCGGCGGGGTTTCTTGCGCGGGCCACCGGCATTGGCCAGCGGGTCCTGATAGATCGCTGATCCGGTGATCGCGGTTTCGCGCGGCTTGCCATCCAGAAACCCGTAACTGCCCCAGGCGGTGATCACCGTGTCATTGATAAATGTGCTGCGCAGCCCGTCATTGACGCCCCCGCCATTATAAATGCACTCATCCCCGAAATTGCGGACCACACACTGATCCAGCAGGAATTGCAGCGGCGGGTTGGCAAACATCGCAAAGCCGGTGAAGGGTGTGCCGGTCTCTGTGCGCGGGTCCCACGCCCCGACACAATCGATGCCCTGCCAGATGAAATCCTTGTCATTGCCATTGCCGCTGGTCTGCATATCATTCCAGAACAAGGACCCGGTAAAGCCGATCCGAGGGCGCTCTCCCGCCTCATCAGCGGCCAGAATATGCATCGATGGCTGTGGCCGGTTGGCATTGCCCCCGAAGCCAAACCCGGGTGAGGTAAAGCTTTGCCCCCGCCGCAGGATGATCCGTATCGGTATCTGGTCATTGCGGCGTTGATGCACGGCGCGCAGGGCGTCATTGGGCGATGTCACGACCGCCGCCTTGGGATAGGCGGCAAGGCCACGCCCGGTCTGATCAACCACGATGGTCTGATTGTCCCGCACAAAGGTGCGATCAGGGTCACCAACCGCGATATCCAGCGTGGCGATAGCCGCCTTGCCGGTTGCAGGCTCAACAATGGTGCAGGTCACCCGGTAGGGGCCGGGCTTACGATAGATATGCGCGCCCATTGGGCCAAAGCCGACCCCCGCATCCTTATTGATCACCTGACTGGGTGCGCTGTAGGTATAGCTGTCGCCATAATCCCAATAATAATAAAGGTTGTGGAACTGCGGGTCATAGATCTTGCCCCGCTGTGGTCCGGGCGTGTCGAACCCATCCAGTTCGAGTTCAAAAAACAGCCCTTCTGGGGCAATCTGCAGCCGCGACCGGCGGGTGATCGTGATCTTTGCCGTGACACCCGGCGTTGGCACAACGGGCGCAACGACACGCAGGACCGGGCTGGAATAAAGCGCTGTTGATGCACCGCCGCCATCCAGATGCGCAAGATGAAGGTAATAATCCCCATCCATTAGATCATCGATGACAAGGGGCGGTTGCGGTCCGCTGGCCGTGATGGTGGCCATGCCCCCAGCAAGTGCTGTCATGGCGGTTTCATCCAGACCGGCCAGCAGATACCCCATGGCGGGCGGTGTGGCGCTGTCTGTCAGGACAAAATGAACGCGCCCCTGTGCCTGGCTTGCGGCATAGGTAAGGCTGATCCTGTCGTCAGTGATGGTGGTTGAAAACTGTGCAAGCGCAAGCCGCTGCCGATCAGCCGCGTACACAAGGCGCATCACATGATCGTTTCCCGCCGCAGATAACAGTGTCACAGTCACGCACTCTTGTTTTGGATCTGGCTGATTTTCCCGGGGCACGCGGTACAGGTACAGGGTTATCAGGCATATACTGCCTTTGGGATATCATTGGTGCCGCAGGCAGACAATCATTGCCCCGCATGGGGCGACGCGGGGCAAGAACTAGGATAGATGCAAGCAACAAGGGTGTTTATAACGCCAAAAGTGCCGCATCTATGTGTTGCGTAACAAGATGGAGACCACGCAGCGGAATGTTTGCATCGGTTGTGCTTTATACATGGCCCGTTGTGGCGCTGACCTTCTTCAAGCGGCATACGCCAGCGATTGCGCTGATCCTGACGGTGCTTGTGGGGTATCTGATCCTGCCGGAAATCCCCGGTCTCGATCTGCCCATGTTACCCCCTCTGGACAAGACGTCGATCCCGGTCCTGATCTGTGCGGCCAGTCTCGTGCTGTTTCGGGCCAGAACCGGGGGGGGTGTGCAACGCGGCTGGTTGCCAAAACACTGGGTTGCAAAACTGCTTATCCTGTTGCTTTTCGCAGGTAGTATCCTGACAGCGGCGACCAATACCGATGCCCTGATCTATGGTCCTACCTTCTTGCAGGCATTGCGTATCCGGGATGGGTTTTCCTTTGTCCTGATCACCTTCACCACGGTTTTGACGTTGCTTCTGGGGCGCAAGCTGCTGGCCACGTCACAGCAGCAGAGCCAGCTTTTGACAGTGTTTGCGATTGCAGGCGGGCTTTATGCCTTTCTGGCACTTTACGAAATTCGTATGTCACCGCAGCTGAATGTAATGGTCTATAATTTCTTTCCCCATGAATGGCAGCAGCATGTGCGGGCAGGGGGGTTCCGGCCGATCGTGTTTCTGCATCACGGGCTTTGGCTGGCGATCTTTTTCTGCATGGCCATGCTGGCCGCATTCGGGGCATGGCGGTTGCGGGATCGCAAGAAACCCGCCTTGTATCTTTTTGCGGGGATCTGGATCCTGCTGACACTGGCCTTGTCGAACTCATTGGGTGGGTTTGTGATTGCGGTGCTGCTTTTGCCGACTGCCGTGTTTTTGAAACAACGCACCCAGCTTTTATGTGCCGCATTGGTGGCCGGTCTGGTGCTGACCTATCCGGCCTTGCGCGGTGCGGGCACGATCCCGGTGGAACGTATCCATGAAACCGTGCTCCAGATTGATGAAAACCGGGCGGCATCGTTGAATTTTCGCCTGACAAACGAGGATCTGATCCTTGATAAAGCCTCAGAGCGACCCTTGTTCGGTTGGGGCAGTTTCGGGCGCAATTTCGTGTTCGATGATGAAACAGGCGAGCCGCTGACCGTACCGGATGGTTATTGGATCCTCGTCATCAGCCGCGGCGGCTGGGTGCAATATATCGCTGAATTTGGCTTGCTCTGTTTTCCTATCCTGCTTTGTTTCTGGCATGCGCGGCGTTACCAGCTGGATATGCCAACATCGGTTCTGGCCCTGGTGCTGGCGGCAAATCTGATTGATCTTTTGCCCAATGCGACCGCCACGCCCCTGACCTGGCTGATCGCGGGTGCACTATGGGGGCGTCTGGAATTAGGGCAGGAGGCGGCAGAGAATGCGGATCCCGATCAGCCCAATATCAAACCTGGGCGCGCACAGCTGCCCTATACCCGTTTTTCAAACAGTTCATAATCCACCACCCCGAAGGGACCGATATCACGATGACATCAGAACAAATCGGGGTCGTTATCATCGGCCGGAATGAAGGTGAGCGCCTTGTGCGCTGCCTGGCATCGGTCTGCGCACAGGCGGCACATGTGGTCTATGTTGACAGTGGTTCAACCGATGGAAGTCAGGATGCGGCCCGGCAGGCGGGGGCGGATCTGGTTGATCTTGATCTGACACAGCCCTTTACGGCGGCCCGTGCACGCAATGCGGGTCTGGCGCATTTGCGTGCGGCCCAGCCTGATCTGGCATATGTCCAGTTCATCGATGGTGATTGCGAATTGCAGCCCGGCTGGATTGCCACGGCCCATGAATTTCTAAGCACACGGCCAGAGGCAGCGGTGGCCTGCGGGCGCAGGCGCGAACGCTATCCAGAGGCGTCAGTGTATAACTACCTGGCCGACCTGGAATGGGATACGCCTGTGGGTCAGGCCAGTGATTGTGGGGGTGATGCGCTGATGCGCATCGCGGCCCTGACGCAGGTGGATGGCTATAACCCGGACCTGATCGCAGGCGAAGAACCGGAAATGTGTGTGCGCCTGCGTGCGGCAGGTTGGACCATCTGGCGGCTGGATGCGGAAATGACCTGGCATGACGCGGCCATCACCCGGCTGGGGCAATGGTGGAAACGCAATAAACGGGCCGGGTTCGCCTATGCCGAAGGGGCCGCCATGCATGGTGGCCCGCCGGAATTTCACCGCAAACGCCAGACCCGGTCGGCACTGATCTGGGGGTTGATGATCCCGGGTATTGCGATCCTTGGTACGCTGATCACACCATGGAGCCTGTGTTTGCTGCTGTTATGGCCCTTGCAGGTCTTGCGGCTGTCGCGGTCCAGCGGGGATTTGCGGCAGTCGTTTTTCCTGGTCTTAGGAAAACTGCCCGAAGCGCAAGGTGCGCTCAGCTATTGGTGGCAGCGCTGGCGCGGCAAGCGCGCCAGTCTGATTGAATATAAATAACGGCTGCGGCACCGTAAGATGGGTTTAAACCCATCTTACGCCTTGATCAGGCCGAGGCTTTCAAGTTTCAACAGCACCTGATGGGCGCAGTTATCAACCGGCACGCTTTCGGTCTCGATGGAAAGTTCCGGGTTTTCAGGAACATCGTAAGGGTCTGAGATTCCGGTGAATTCCTTGATCTTGCCTTCACGCGCCAGCTTATAAAGCCCTTTGCGGTCGCGGCGTTCGCATTCCTCGATTGATGTCGCGACATGGACCTCGATAAAGGCGCCAAAGGCTTCGATATCTTCGCGCACGGCCCGCCGCGTGGTCGCATAAGGCGCAATCGGCGCACAGATCGCGATGCCGCCATTTTTGGTGATTTCACTGGCCACATAGCCGATCCGGCGGATGTTCAGATCACGGTGTTCTTTCGAAAAGCCAAGCTCGGAGCTGAGGTTCTTGCGCACGATATCCCCGTCCAGCAAGGTCACCGGGCGACCACCCATTTCCATCAGCTTGACCATCAGCGCATTGGCGATGGTGGATTTGCCGGAGCCTGAAAAGCCGGTGAAGAACACGGTGAAGCCTTGTTCAGCCCGTGGCGGCCGGGTCTTGCGCAGCTCTTCCACGACAGCGGGGAAAGAGAACCATTCGGGGATTTCCAGCCCTTCGGCCAGACGGCGGCGCAGCTCTGTGCCCGAAATATTCAGGATCGTCACATCATCCTTGTCGTGGATCTCATCCGCCGGTTCATATTGGGCACGGTCCTGCACGTAGACCATGTGCTTAAAATCGACCATTTCGATGCCCATCTCGTCCTGATGTTCGCGGAACAGGTCCTGCGCATCATAGGCGCCGTAGAAATCCTCACCGGCAGAGTTCTTGCCGGGGCCAGCATGGTCGCGGCCGACGATGAAATGGGTGCAGCCGTGGTTCTTGCGGATCAGTCCGTGCCAGACCGCCTCGCGCGGGCCGGCCATACGCATCGCCAGGTTCAGCAATGACATGGTCGTCGTTGATGAGGGGTATTGATCCAGCACCGCCTCGTAACAGCGCACGCGGGTGAAGTGGTCAATATCGCCCGGTTTGGTCATGCCGACGATCGGATGGATCAGCAGGTTGGCCTGCGCCTCTTTCGCGGCGCGGAAGGTCAGTTCCTGATGGGCGCGGTGCAGCGGGTTGCGGGTCTGGAAGGCCACAACCTTGCGCCAGCCCAGTTTGCGGAAATAGGCGCGCAATTCATTGGGTGTGTCGCGCCGGGCGCGGAAATCATAATGAATGGGCTGCTGAATGCCGGTGACCGGCCCGCCCAGATAGACGCTGCCAGCATGGTTATGCAGATAGTTGACCGCCGGATGCGCACTGTCATCGGCACCAAAAACCTTTGCCGCTTCGAGCGCCTTGTTGGGCACCCATTTATCGGTGACCGTCATGGTGGCAAGGATCACGCCTTCCTGATCGCGCAGGGCAATATCCTGGCCCAGCTCCACCTTGTCGGCAAAGCCTTCGCCCACATCCAGCGTGATTGGCATCGGCCAGAGCGTGCCATCGGCCAGCCGCATCTTGTCAACAACACTGTCGTAATCGGCCTCGCTCAGAAACCCTTTGAGCGGGTTAAACCCGCCATTCATCAGCAGTTCCAGATCGCAGATTTGACGGGGTGTCAGATCATGAGACGTCAAATCCGCCGCCTCAAGCTTCAGCTTTTGCGCACTGTCATAAGACACATAGAGTTCGGGAATAGGGGCCAGATCCTGGGGCATATAATACACTCTTAAACAAATAGATTCGGGTTTGGCTGCGGGATAGCCGCAGCCAAGGTGCGATGTCTAGAGGCTGGGTTTTAGTTCTCGGATAAAACCACAGCGGCAGTGAGTTTTGTGCCATTGCTGCCACCGATGTCACCTCTGCCACCACCATAAATGACGCTGCCGCTATCCGCGAAATCACCGGCAAAATCGATATCGACATCCCCCGCAAGGTCCGGGCCTGACAGCGTGCCGGTCAGGGATCCCGAAATGCCCAAGTCCTGGGTCAGATCATTGCCGGGGAAAAACTGTGCATCCAAGGCCAAGGTGCCGTCGCCCTGGTCTCTCCCACTGGCGATATGCACGAAATCACGCCCGGTTCCGGCAATCGCATTGGTCCTGAAATCAGCTGTGGCTGTCATCACACCAAAGACACGATCGGCATCATTCCCACCCGGCACAAGTTCGATACCGCCAATGTAATTTCGTTGTCCACTCGGCGGTGGAGAGGGAATGTCATCCCAAGGGGAAACCGGTTTGTCATCAAAAAGCGTGGTTGCAATAGGGCTGACTGCGCTGTCCCAGGCCTGCACATCACTCACCGATGGCGATCCGTTCACAGCGGCGATAAGTGCCGGGGATGCCACGCTGGAAATATCAGTCACGGATCGGTCAACAACAGACCGGCCAGAATCCGAGCCGCCCGATGACAGACATCCGGCAAGCAGGCTTGCAAAACCGATACAGAGCGTTGTTTTCAAAAGGGGTGATCGGCTGATGGTCATGGTGCTGTCCTTGTCATTGTCCCACGGATGGGGCGGTGTTCAAGTTCTGTTTCCTGATGCCCGGCGGCTTGTCAACGTACAAACAACAGTGCGGCGCTGATGCCCTTATTATGGCTATTCCTGCCCCAATACCCAGCAATTTCATGCCGATTGGCCCTATATTCCACAGAGCCGTAATTTGATCCGCGCCAGCCGGTCATAGCGTCCGACACTGATCCGCGGCAGGGCCATGGCATCTGCATCATCATGGGCAAGACGGTCGTCCAGAATGGTGGCAGTCTGAAACCCGCATGTTTTCAGCATCGCACCCAGCGCCGCCGTGTGATTGCCATTTGGATAGGCGAAATGATCAACTGGCTGCCCTGTCCAGTCCTGCAGCAGTTTACGTGACCGCACGGCACTGTCCCGCGCCTGATCAAGGGACAATTGATCCAGCAATTCATGCCCATGACTATGCGCCCCGATGGTCACGCAAGGATGGGCGGCAAGGCCCTGCAACTGTGCCAATGTCATCGGTTGCAGCGGTGTGAACCCTGCCGCGCTGTCAGTCACCTGTGCGACGACAGCATCGGCAAGGGTATCACGATCCTGCGTCGGGGCCTGTTTCAATGCCTCCAGCACCAGATTGATCTGCGCCCAACGCGCCTTGCCCCTCTCGGGCCCAATCTGCCAGGATCCGTGCCCGGCAAGGGTGATCTGCCGGGGTGTATCTTCCTGCAACGCATTCATCACCCGGTCAAACCAATAGGCTTTCCCGGTCTCAATCTGGGCTGTGGCCACATAGATCGTGACGGGCAGGTTTTCAGCCCTGATGAGCGGCAAAAGATGGGAATAGAGCCCGATTTCCCCATCATCAAAGGTGAGCGCCGCGCGCCGCCGTCCTCCCGTGGCTGGTGCCCGGGCGGCATCAAGTGACACGATATCATAGTGTTTCCGCAGCATTGAGATCTGCGCGCGAAAATCATCCACCCCCAGCGCCACCCAGGCATCCAGTGTTTCTGCCTGTGGTCGCAGCGTGTGATAGCACAGGATCGTGACCGGATTACCCCGCAAGGCCCGGGCATGCAGCGCGGCGTAAAGCGGCGGCGCTGTCAGGGCCCGCAAGGCCAATCCCTTGATGGCCCCGATCATGGCTGGTCTGCCGCGAAGATGGTTTTCAGCTTGCCGGCTTCTATTGCCGCATCATGCCGATGGCGGACCCGTTCCAAACCTGCATGCCCAAGCTGGGCCACCTCTGCCTTTGGCGTTTGGGCAAGATCGGTCATCGCCGCCGCCAGTTCATCCACCAGCCCGGCAGGGACCAGCCAGCCTGTTTTGCCTTCCTGCACCAGTTCGGGGATGCCTGCGATATAGGTGGCAATGACGGGGCGGGCTTCGGCCATGGCTTCCATGATCACAACGGGCAGGCCTTCGGTGAAGCTGGGGTGGACAAGGGCGCTGGCGGCGCGGATTTCCTGTTTCACCTGATCGGAATTGATCCAGCCGGTGATGCGCACGGCATCGCCTAATCCCAATGCCTTGATCCGGGCCTCTAATTCATCCCGCATCGGGCCATCACCGGCCAGAACCAGCTTTGCATCCGGGTTATCCTTTGAAAAACCGACAAATGCCTCTAGCAGAACCAGATGGCCCTTCTCGGGGCTGAAACGCCCGATGCTGAGGAATGTCAGGGTATCGGGCAAAGGGGCCGGATCCCCGGCAAAGCTGTCAGGCGCCAGCCCGCAATGCACGGTGTTGATCCTGTCCCAGAGCGCGTGCGGTGTGTGATATTTCATCTGGGCGGCGATATAGGCGCAAGAGCCCACAGCCGCCTTGGCCATCCCCACCTTTTGCGGCAGAGCATGGTGTTTGGGGTCATCAAAAACTTCGGACCCATGCACGGTGAAGCTGTAATCGGGCCCGCCCAAGGCTTTGACCAACAAGGCAATCTCAGCCGAATTCGTACCGAAATGCGCATGCAGATGAGTGACCGGTTTGTCCCGCAGCCAGGACATGATGCAACAGGCATGGGCCAGATAGATCAGGTGATAGGGCCAGGGCCGTTCATTGTTTTTCGACAGCGCAAGCGCCTGTTTCATTGCCCGAAAAAACGGTCCCGGCTGGCGCAAGGCGTACCCGAGCGCACCGCGCAAAAGCGCACCCAGCCCGTCTTTCAGCGTGTGGCTGGTCTTGGCCAGTTCAGCGATATCCAGCGGGTCCACCAGCGTGCTGTCCCAGCCGCGCAGGGCAAAGCGTTCGACGGTGACGCCCTGCGCCTCAAGCGCATGAATTTCACGTCGGATGAACGTATGGCTGACGGCCGGATAATGATTGATGAGATAGGCAACATGCATGGCAATGGTCTTTGGATAACTATTTTAAAGGCGCGGGCCGTATCGGCATATGCGGCCCGCTTGGGCGGGTAATGTCAACCGGGGGCAAGCACCAAGAGCAGTTCAAATGCTGCCGGTGTCGTCCAGAGGATCAGGGCAGAAAAGGCCAGGGCGAGACTGAACAGGATCAGGTCCTGCCCGCCATACCAGCCGTGATAGGGCCGGATGTAATAGACCAGTAGCGGATAGATGATGATGTCGACAAGAAACGGCGCCAGCACGGCCCCGATGATCCCGAAATTGCTGATCAGGATCAGCAATAACCCCACTCGGATCACGGCGGAGACGATTGTAAACAAAGTGAAATCCCGCGAATTTCCGTTGGCCAGCAGGATCTGGTTATATCCCGCGATGATCAGCCTTGGCATGATCGCCAGGCTGAGCACCACAAGGATCGCACCGGCCCCATGATAGCGGACATCATATAGAAACGCGATCAGAACCTCACCGATAGCCGCCGTGAATGCCGCCACAGACATGAAGCCCACCGCTAGCCCCAGCTTGGCCAGCCCGATCTGCCGCCGGTTCTGCGGATTGGCCCCCGGGGGCCGGTTGCGAAACAGCGGCAGCAGCACGCCCGAGACGATTTGCTGGTTCAGCGTGGCGGGCACATTGGCCAGGAAAAAGGCGATGGTGAACAGCGCAAGTGTTTCCAGTGAAACGAATTTCCCCAGGATCATCCGGTCACCCTGGGCCACGAAATAGCCCGCGATTGTGGCAATGAAGATATATTTGCCGAAATGGAACAGCTCCCTGACCGCAGGCCAATCCCAGGCAAAGCTGTTCCGCTTGCCGGGAATGATGAAATGCGACCCGATCGATTTCAGCGTGGCCCCGATCAGCGCGCCATAGACAAGCGCCCAGTAGCTTTCCAGATAATAGGCCAGAATGACCATGACGATCGCTGCGATGAATTGTGAGGCAACGCCCAAAGTGACCTGCGGGCCCAGATAAAGATTGCGGTTCGCCTGGATCAGCCAGGTTGACCTGAAACCGTTGATCAGCAATGTCGCCCCGATCACCGGGATGATGGTGGCCATTTCCGGATAGCCGTAGAACTGTGCTGCGGGTATCGCCAAAATCCACGTCATCACCCATAAAAACAGGCCTCTGAGGATCTGGATGGTCCAGGCGGTATCAAGATATCGCCTCTCATCGCCGCGGTCGCTTTGGATGATTGCGGCGCGCATGCCGACATCAGAAAAATTCTCCAGCCCGGCCAGAACAACCTGTACCAGCGCCATCAGGCCAAAGGCCTCGGGGACCAGAAGGCGGGTCAGGATCAGGTTGGAGCCGAGCCGGATCACCTGGCTGCCGCCAAAGCCCATAAAGCTGATCAATGTGCCCCGGATGGCGCGGGCTTTCATGCCATCGCCGGTCAGAAGTGCTGAAATCTTTGCTTTCATTGGTAACTAGAAAAACCTTTGATAAATGACGCCTCGCTTAAGCGATTTGGGTGCGCAAAGCGAGATCCAAAAACCGCCCACTATCGCTGGGGGTACGCAACGTTCGGTGGTGTTGCATACCCTCTGACAGGGCAGCGTGGCAGAATCATGTGTTAACACAGGCAAAACAGCGATTTTGCGCGGTCGGCAAAGCGTCGGCGATATGTCGGCAAAACGTCGGACCCCAGCGCACGGTGACCCCTGTTTAACGCAGCGTGCGGTGCAGGTATGAATGCAGCGTTAAGGTTTGGACGACGCTGGATATGCGATGGCATTGGCGTGTCTGCGCAGATGTGCTGCTGCATCTGCGCGGGTGATATGGCCCTGCCCAAGCGCAACCATCATGTCGGCGTGTTCATGACCCGGGGTGTTTTGCAGGGCGTAGCCGTTCAGTTCCAGAAAGATGACCGCAGTCATAAAAGCGGTGCGCTTGTTGCCGTCGACAAAAGGGTGGTTGCGCGCGATGGCTTCGGCATAGCCCGCCGCAAGCTGGAACCTGTCTGTTTCACCATAGGCATGCTGATTTTCCGGTCGCGCCAGTGCAGATAACAGCAGGGCATCGTCACGCAACCCATGCGCGCCACCGCCTATGGCGATGACACCATGATGCAGCGCTTCGACTTCCACGCGGGAAACCCAATTGGGTGGGTTCATCGCTGTGCAAGTTCCATGATCGTGTCATGGTGCTGTGCCAGATTACGTTTGATGCGCTCTTCCATCTCTGGCGTGACACCGGCCGCTGTGCCAGTCAAACGGCGATACTCATCGGCTGACAACAGCACAAGACGGTCACGTTGATGGCTTGTGATGATCACCGGCTCATGCATTGCGGCATCGCTGAACGCGCCGATGTTGTTTTTGAATTCTGTTGCTGAAACGCGTGTCATGAGTCTCTCCTCTCTTGGATATTATGGCTAAAATGTCCATTTTGTCTATAACAAGGTCTCACATTGCAAGACTGAAAACCTAGCGGGATCATCGCCAAAGAACCGAAGGGATGCAGCTGAGCCGCTCAATATAGCTCTGTGTGGGCCATGTCCGTTCTCCTTGCTTTCCAGCAAGATAGGGGAAAATTCGCAACCCAGTTTAGAATGTGCCGGCTACAAGTGCAGTTCCTGATAATGAAGATTATGTTAAATATATGCAAAGCGGTTACCTGTCCGCGCTATGTTGTTCTCGCATGATTTGCCATCCCGCTCTGCTGTGGCAGGCGGTTTGCGAAAAAATTGCACAAACAACGGCTGAAAAACTGCCACATTCTCGTTATATCACATAAGAGGGCGTTGCAGCGGTTCCCAAAAGCCTGTTTCAGGTTTACCGCAAGACGCTGTTGTTTTGAGGTTTACGAGTAATATGTGGCGCTGCTGAATTGTTGCGGTGTTGTTTTTTGAAGGTAAAAATTATAATGAAAACAGGTTTTTGCAAGGTCCCTATGGTCCTTGATCCGTGCGCTGCCAATCGGGAAGCCAAACATCATGATCGCTGAATTACGGTTCTACCTCAGGCTTTTGCCCCGGCGATTGCCGGTGATGATCCTGCTGTTTCTGAGCGCGTCGCTGGCCGGTGGGATTATCGCGCAGCGCTTGCCGGCGGTTTATTCGACATCCGCCACGCTTTTGGTGGAATCCGCGCAGATCTCTGACGGTCAGCGTCGCCCGCAGGCCCAGTCCACTGCCGCCGAGCAGTTGCAGGTCATCCAGCAACAGCTTTTGACCCGCACCAACCTGATCGAGATCGCCAATGAGGTGCAGGTGTTCGAAGATCAGGCCAGCATGACCCCCGATCAAATTGTCCGCGCCATGCGCAGCGCCAGCAATATCCGCCTGACCATTGGCCGCGACCAGGCCACCCTGATGCGTCTGAATTTTTCGGCTGGTGATCCCGTCAAGGTCGCTGATGTCGTCAATCGCTATGTCGATATCGCCCTGGAAAGCAGTACCGCCGCCGCCACCAGCCAGGCCGAGGACACCCGCGCCTTTTACGAGCAGGAAGTGCAGAAATATTCAGACGAGATTGATGCCCAAAGCAGCAAGATCGCCACATTCAAAAGCGCCAATGCCGATGCCCTGCCCGAGAATCTGGAATATAACCAGAACCGCCAATCCTTGTTGCAGGAACGGATTTCGCGTGCCGAGCGCGAGCTGGAAAGCATCGCCATCCAGCGCAACAATATCATGCGCGTGTTTCAGGCCACCGGTTCTGTCACCACCCAGGGCCCCCCGCCCCTGACCCCCGAAGAGGCATTGCTGCAGCAACTGACTGGCGAGCTCAGCGTAGCGCGCAGCATCTATTCGGACAGCAATCCGCGTGTCCGCACCCTGCAGGCGCAGATCGACGCACTAGAAGAACGGATCGCCGCCGCCGCGGCTGCCGCACCCGACACCCCGGACAATGTCCCCACCGCCCAATCCACTGCCCTGGAAATCAGCCTGGCCGAGATTGACAGTCGCACCACCACCCTGAGCCAGGAAATCACCGATGCCCAGGAAGAGCTGCTCACCTTGCGCAGCAGCATCGAGCGCACCCCGGCCAATGGTATTGTCCTTGATGGGATGGACCGCGAGTTGGAGAATATCCAGAGCCTTTACAACGCCTCGGTTGGCCGTTTGGCGCAGGCCCAGACCAGCCTGAATATCGTGGCTGCCGCCAAGGGCGAAAGGGTCACCGTGCTGGAGGCCGCATCCGTCCCCACATCCCCGTCCAGCCCCAGCCGGCTGAAGATCGGCGCCTTGGGCATCGCTGCCGGGCTGGGCCTCGCAGGTGGTTTCTTTTTCCTGCTGGAGCTTCTGAACCAGACCGTCCGCCGCCCCACCGATATTGTCAAAAGCCTGGAGATCACGCCGCTGGCCACGATCCCCCGTATCGAGACGAAGTCCCAGAAACGCCTGCGCCGTGTGCTGCAGGTCGGTGCCTCGCTTGTTGTGCTGACATCTGTGCCTGCCGCCCTTTGGGCGATTGATACCTATTTTATGCCGCTTGACCTTTTATACGAGAAAATCAAGGGCCGGCTGACCTGAGGTCGCCCGGTTCGGAGTTTATGATTTATGGAAAAATTACAAAAAGCACTGAGTGAGGCGCGTATCGCCCGGGCGGCGGCGACAGGTGGTCCACGCCCCATGCAAACGCCCCCTGCACAGGCCGCCGCCCCGCTGGAACTGCCTCCACAGACGCGCGCACCAGCACCGGGCCAGCCTGCCGCTCCGGCCCAGATCCAGGCCCGTGCCGCCCAGCCTGTCCGTCGTCCTGAAATGGCGGGGTTTCCCCCGATCTGGTCAGAGTTGATCCCATATGAGCCGAACCCCGATCACCTGCAGAAACAGCGTATCCTGACGCTGGATGCCCAGCCGGTATCCAACCCGTTTGATGTGTTGCGCACCAAGATCTTTTTGCTGATGCAAAAGAATGGCTGGAAACGGCTGGCAATCACATCCCCCCACAAGGCCTGTGGCAAGACCACAACCGCCTGCAATCTGGCCGTTGGCCTGTCGCGCCAGCCCGAAAACCGCACCATGCTGTTTGATATGGATCTGCGCCGTCCTGGTATTGCCAAGGTCATGGGCCGTCAGCCGCTATATGGCATCAAATCGATGCTGACCGGCGAAGCGACCCCCGAAGATCAGATGTTCTGCCTGCGCGGCAATGTGGCCTTGTCGATGAACCGTGCTGCGGTGCCGGACAGCACCCAACTGCTGCTGGCCAAGCGCACGGCAAACATGTTCGACCGCATTCAGGAGGTGTTTGATCCGGACATGATGATCTTTGATCTGCCGCCGATGTTTGCTGCCGATGATGCCCGCGCATTTCTGTCAAATGTCGATTGCGCCATGATCGTCGCCCGCGCCTCGCATACCCGCACCAGCCAGCTGGATCAGTGTGAACGCGAGGTCGCACAGGCGACAAATGTTTTGGGTGTCGTCTTGAATAATTGCCGCTTTGTTGATCAAGAAGACCAGTATTACGAAGATTATTGACCGATCCGCACGTTTCGCAAGGCAAGCCCATTATGACACCGCAGGACGCAGAGCAGCATCATTGGGATGTCATCATCATTGGCGCCGGCATGGGTGGTGGGTTGGCGGGCCGCCGGTTGGCCGAAAAGAACCTGTCAGTGCTTTATGTCGAAAAAGGCCCTGCCGGGTATCGCAATGAACAGCAGCATCTGCGCACCGATATCGCTGATCCGGTGGCCCGCCATGTTCATGGTGCCTGGCCGAAACCAATGGCTGCCAAGGTCGATGGTGCCGATTTGCAGTTCTTTGCCCCGATCGGTTGCGGCGTGGGGGGCACATCGGTCTATTATGCTGGCGCGCTGGAACGCCCCGAACGTCATGACATCGAAGACCAGCCCGATCTGCCGCATCCCGTTGGCGGCTGGCCGATCACCTATGATGATCTGAAACCCTATTTCACCCTGGCCGAGGATTGGCTGCATATCAGCGGCACACAGGACCCGCTGACCCCGCAGGACCCGACCGATCTGGCCCCACCGGTACCCATTGCCTCAGGCGAAGAGGCAATGATCGCCGATTTCCAAACCCAGGGCTTGCATCCTTACCGCCAGCATCTGGCGATCAGGAACCTGCCCGATTGCCAGTCCTGTCAAGGGCGCAAATGCCCGCGTAGCTGCAAGATGGATGGCCGATCCGGCGGGGTGGAACCAGCCTTGCAGACCGGCCATGCCAGCCTGCTGACCGATTGCGATGTCACAGAAATTCTGGATGACAATCTTGGGGTCACGGGGCTGCGTACCACAGCTGGCGGGGCAGAATATACGTTGCGGGCCAAGACTTATATTCTGGCCGCCGGTGCCCTGGGATCCCCCCGCCTGCTGCTGGCCTCGTCCCGCAGCAATCCAAAGGGCTGCGCCAATTCAAGCGATTGGGTGGGCCGTGGGCTGATGTTTCATGTCAATGAGCTCTTTGCCCTCTGGCCCCGGGCCAATCAGACATTCCCCGGTGCGTCCAAGGCGATATCGCTGCGCGACCTTTATACCTATAAAGGCGACCGGCTGGGCATGATCCAGTCCATGGGGGTCGAGGCATCATACCCCAACATCGCCCATTACCTTGCCGGGCTTTATGATCGGTCCTTTCTGCGCCGGTTCAGGGGGCTGCGCTATACCACCAATATTGTCGCCCTGATCGCATCGCGCATTCTGGGACAGGCCAAGGTCTTTGTCGGTATCCTTGAAGATCTGCCCTATCCTGAAAACCGGGTGATGCTGCATGAAAATGACCCGGATATATTGGCCATCGAATACCAGATTTCGCCGGAGCTGCGCGCCCGCCGCAACCTGTTCCGCCGCCGGATCAGGGCATTGTTTGCCAAAAACCGCACCATGCTTCTGGGCCAGAAGCTTGATCTGAATTACGGCCATCCCAGTGGCACGCTACGCTTTGGCCATGACCCGAAAACATCTGTGCTGGATCGCGACTGCAAGACCCATGATCTGGATAATCTCTATGTGGCGGATGCGTCTTTCATGCCGACCTCGATGGGGGTGAACCCCAGCCTGACGATTGCGGCCAATGCCCTGCGCGTGGCTGATATCATCGCCGAAAGATTGCAAGCCCGCCCCGCGCGGGGGGAGAAACGACATGCGTGATTTGACCACCCGGATCAGGCAAGGGGTTGCCGTTGTCACCGGGGCCAGTGACGGGCTGGGCAAAGCATTGGCGATGGGATTGCTGGCCGAAGGGTTGACAGTGGCCGGGATTGCACGCCGCGCCGATGCGTTGGAGGCCATGGCGGCCAATGCCCCGGCTGGCCAGTTTCACCCTATTACAGCAGATGTTGCTGATCCGGATGCTGTGCGTGCCGCATTTGCCAAGATCCGGCAGGATGCAGGCCCGGTCAGCATCCTGATCAACAATGCCGCCGTTTTCCCGCATCGCGACATTCTGGAAGAAAGCGTCGAAAGCTTCATGCATACGGTGGCGGTCAATCTGGGCGGGCCGTTCGCCTGTGGCCGGGCCGCATTGGATGACATGATTGCACAAGGCTTTGGCCGGATCATCAATGTCGGATCATTTGCGGGCATCGCCCCGGCCCCTGCTGCGGCCGCCTATTCCGTTTCCAAAGGGGCCGCGCGGGTCTTGAGCCGGGCATGGGTGGCCGAGCTTGATGAACGTTTTCCCGATATCGTCTTTAATGAATGGATGCCCGGCATCCTGAATACGAAAATGGGCCTGCCCGACGGGATCAGCCCCGAACTGGCGGCCGCGCGTGGTGTGCGGCTGGCGCTTTGGCATGATCGTGCCCTGAATGGTGTTGTCTTTGATGGCGACCGGTCGATTATGCCCCCCATGGGCTGGAAACGAAAACTGCTGAACAAGGTTTTACGCCAAAGCCCGAAACCTTTCATATTGGACTGACCCCCAGATTGGATTAACCCCAGACAAGAAAGAAACCCCATTGCCGCGTTTATTGTTTTCCTTGCCCGCGTTTATTTTTCTGGGCCTTGTCGCAGTGGTGCTGGCCGGTGCGGCGCAAGATCTGGCCGCAGGCGGCAATAGCTGGAAACAGGGTGACTGGCTGATCAACAGCGATGACATCACCATCCGGCGCGGGCTGGTGGGCTCGGCCATTCTGGCACTGGCCCGGGTGAGCGCGCTGAACCCCATCCTGCTGACCGTGCTGATCCAATCGGCACTGGTGGTCCTGACCGCCGCCCTGACGGCCGTGGCGATCGTTCGGTCCCGGCATCATGTGTTGCTCTGGCTTTTGGTGCTTTGCCCCGGTTTCTTTGTCAGTTTCTGGGCCTTGGATATCCAGGGCGGCCTGCGCAAGGAGCTGATTGTTTTTCTGGCTTTCGCGGTGCTTTTATTCGGGGCCAGCCGCCCGGATTTTGCAAAAATCTGGGCCTATCTGTCGGCCATCCTCTTTGCCCTGGGCGTGTTGGGCCATGAGGGTAATGTGCTTTTTGCGCCGTTTTTCGGGCTTTGTTATATCCAGATCACCCGCCAGGCGCGCCTGACCCGTACCGATCTGGCCGCATTGGCGGGGATTATCGGCATTGCCTGTCTGACAGCGATCATGGCCGCAATTCTGTTTCGCAATGTGACAGATCATATGGCTGTCTGTCGCCCGGTGCTGGCCGCAGGCGTTGATCCTGCATTTTGTGAAGGCGCGATCCAGGCGCTGGAAATCCCACTGACCGAATTCATGCGGAACACTTTCTGGATGTTCTTTTCCCCCAAGATTTTATCCTTCGCCCTGCTTTTTGGCCTGACAATTGCCTTTGTCATCGCCATTGGCGGCATGTTGTTTGATCGCAAGCCATTCATCATCGCCTATGCGATCTCTGCCCTAGCCTTTGCCCCGCTTTATGCGGTGGCCGTGGATTGGGGCCGCTGGGTCAGTTTTCACACCACTGCGGTGATTTTCACCATGCTGATCCTGCTGGCCACAGGCCATAAGGCCGCGAAAGCCCCGTGCGTACCCGCCCTGCCGGTCTATCTGGGGCTGTTGATCTATCCGCTGGTCTGGGGGTTTTCGCATTTTGTCGATGTGATCTGGGGGGGCATTGCCTGGAAAACCGTTCAGCATCTGGCGGGGCTATGATGTTGGCGCTGCGCCAAAGGGGCATTTCGCACAGAAAAGATGCTGGTGAACGGCGCATAATGTCTTTAACTTGGGCACGCGCCATTACGGCGTGATGAGGGCCGCCATGTTTCCCTTGTTGTCCCCGACGCCTACCCCTTGGGTCATTGACATAATTTTGCCCGAGACCGCCGATATATTTTATACGTATTTTCAATGAGTGATCTGATTTTTAATGTCTTCTAACGCCCCACATCTCAACCCTGAGAACGATATCGCAATCGTTGGCATGGCTGCGCATTTGCCGGGTGCCGATACGATCGCAGATTACTGGCAAAACCTGCAGGCGGGGATTGAATCGATCCGCCAATACGGGCGCGAGGAACTGCTGGCCGCTGGCGAGGCCGCCCATCGGCTGAACCGTCCCGATTATGTCCCTGCCGCTGCCCCGCTGGACGGGTTTGAGCAGTTTGATGCGGAGTTTTTTGGTCTTTCGCCGAAAGAAGCTGCGATCATGGACCCCCAGCATCGTCGTTTTCTGGAAGTGTCCTGGGAAGCGCTGGAAAATGCAGGCCATATGCCCGAACATGCCAAAGGCCCCATTGGCGTTTATGCCGGTTGCGGCATGGGTAGCTATTTCTATTTCAATATCTGCTCGAACCCTGATCTTGTCGACAATGTCGGCATGTTCCTATTGCGCCATACCGGCAATGACAAGGATTTCCTGTCCACCCGGCTGAGCCATATTTTGGACCTCAAGGGTCCGTCGGTGAACCTGCAAACCGCCTGTTCCACCTCCCTTGTGGCTACCCATTATGCCTGTCAGGCGCTGATGACCGGCGAATGCGATACCGCCCTTGCCGGTGGCGTCACCATCGAGCTGCCGCAGGATCGCGGCTATATCTATAAGGAAGGCGAGGTGCTGTCGCCTGATGGCCATTGCCATGCCTTTGATCACCGCGCGCAAGGTACGGTCTTTGGATCAGGGGCCGGTGTGGTCGTGCTGCGCCGTCTGTCGGATGCGCTGGCAGATGGTGATCATATCTGGGCCGTGATCAAAGGATCAGCCATTAATAATGATGGGGCCGCCAAGGCAGGTTACCTCGCCCCGTCTGTCGATGGGCAAGCCGCCGCCATTGCCGAGGCGCAGGATCTGGCGGGCACCCCGGCGGATACGATCGATTACATTGAATGCCATGGCACTGGCACCTATCTGGGTGACCCGATTGAGGTCGCCGCCCTGACCGAGGCTTTCAATGAAACCACCGAAGATGTGGGGTTCTGCAAGCTGGGATCGGTAAAAACCAATATCGGTCATCTGGACACGGCTGCCGGTGTGGCGGGCCTGATCAAGACCGCCCTGTCGCTGCATCACAAGCAGATCCCGGCATCATTGGGCTATGAAAAACCAAACCCCGCGATTGATTTCGAAACCTCGCCTTTCAAGGTCAATGATACCCTGTCGGATTGGGTATCGTATAAAGGCCCGCGCAGGGCCGGGGTGAACTCATTAGGCGTGGGCGGCACCAATGCCCATGTGGTTTTGCAGGAAGCCCCGCAGGCGGCAGCCTCTGAACAATCGGATTGGCCGTTTCAGATATTGACCGTGTCGGGCCGCACCAAAGGCGCGCTGGATGGTAATGCCAAACGGTTGGCGGCGCATCTGCGCGACAACCCGGGTCAGGATCTGGCGGATATCGCCTGGACCCTGCAACATGGCCGCCGCGCCTTTGAACGCCGCCGGGTGATTGTGGCCGAAACCCATGAAGATGCCGCCCGGCAATTGGAAGAAAACGACCCGCGCCGCGCCTTTACCCATCAGGTCGTTGGGGCCGATCCCGATTACGCCTTCATGTTCCCCGGTGGTGGGGCACAATATGCGGGCATGGCCCGTGATCTATACGAGACCGAGCCTGTTTTTGCCGAATGGATGGATCGCGGGCTGGAGATCCTGCAACCCAAGCTGGATTACGATATTCGCGCGCTCTGGCTGCCGGAACCGGATGCGGTGGCCGCCGCTGATGAGACGCTGAAACAGCCATCTGTCCAGCTGCCCCTTATCATGATCACCGAATATGCGCTGGCCCAGCTTTGGATGGCATGGGGTGTGCAGCCTGCCGCGCTGGTCGGCCATTCGATGGGGGAAAATACCGCCGCCTGCGTGGCTGGTGTGATGTCCTTTGAGGATTGCATCGGCCTTGTCCATCTGCGTGGGAAGCTTTTTGACACGGTCCCTGCGGGGGGCATGTTGTCGATTGCCCTGCCCGCCGATCAGCTGACCCCGCTATTGGGCGATGATCTGGATCTGGGGGCCGTCAATGCGCCCAGCTTAAGCGTTGCCACAGGCCCGCAAGACGCATTGGATAATCTGGAGGCCCGGCTGCGCGCCAAGGATATCGATTGCCAGCGTATTGCCATCGATATTGCCGCCCATTCGCGCATGCTGGAACCGATCCTGCAAGATTTTGGCGATTATCTGCGGTCGATCCAGCTGCATGCGCCGCAAATCCCGTTCACGTCGAACCGCAGCGGCACCTACATCACTGATGCAGAGGCGACAGACCCGGAATACTGGGTCGGGCATCTGCGCGGCACCGTGCATTTTGCCGATTGCCTGACAACGCTGGCTGAAAAAGAGGACCGGGTATTCATCGAAGTGGGCCCCGGCAAGGCGATGTCATCGCTGGCTGGCCAGCATGACAAGGTGAGTGCCAATCAGGTGATTTCCAGCCTGCGCCACCCCAAGGATGATGTCGCCGATGACGCCTATTTCATGGCCATGCTGGGCCGTGTCTGGGCTGTGGGTGGCACATTTGACTGGGACCAGATCTGGGGGGAGGCGCGCCGCCGTCGCGTCCCCCTGCCCACATATGCGTTCCAGCAATCCGCCTATTTCATCGCCCCCGGCAAGGCCCAGGCGGCGGATGAAAACCAATGGCTGACCCGGTCTGATGATCCTGCCGCATGGGGTTACCGCCCCGCATGGTTACCACGCTATGCCGCCTGCGATGTGGATGTGACCGGCGATCTGTCCGAGGCCACCCCGCAGACATGGCTGATTTTCCTGGATGATGCAGGGCTATGTGAGGGTGTGGCGGATCGGTTGCGTTCCGCTGGCCACACCGTCGTCACCGTCACCCCCGGCGATACATTCGCCCGCGCGGATGACATGGCTTATGTCATCGCCCCGGAACGTGGGCGTGAAAGCTATGATACGCTGATTTCGGATCTCAATGCCCGTGATCTGGTGCCTGACCGGATCATCCATAGCTGGATGATCACCCGTGATGAAAGCTTCCGCCCCGGATCGAGCTTTTTCCACCGCGTGCAGGAACAGGGGTTTTACAGCCTGTTTTTCCTCGCTCAGGCGATTGGGGGTGAGGACCTGACAGGCGATATGCATCTTTGCGTGCTCAGTTCCGGGGCTGCACAGCGCAAGGATGAACCGCTGCCGCATCCCGAGAAATCCACGCTTGCAGGCCCTGCCCGGGTGATCCCGCGTGAATTTGCCAATCTGAGCGTTGCCACGCTTGATCTGGATATCCAGCTTGCCACCGGCAAACGCGCCAAGGGCATTGCCAATGCCGATCAGCTGATCGGGCATATCCTGGAGGATGCGCTGGCCGAGCCGGGCAATGGCACAGCACTGGTCCGTGACGGGAAGCGTTATGCGCTGAGTTATAAACCGGCCCCGCTGGATGTCTTGCCGGATGACAGCCCGCTTTTGCGTGATGATGGTGTCTATATGATCACGGGTGGTTTTGGCGGCATCGGCCTGACATTGGCCGAGGCCCTGATCACCCGCAACAAGGCCAAGGTGGCCCTGATGTCGCGTGGCGGTTTGCCGGAGCGTGACACATGGGATGATATTCTGGCCAATACTGCCCCAACCGCATCCGTTGTCCGCCGGATTGAAGCCGTGCGCCGGTTAGAGGTGTTGGGCGGCGAGGTGCTGACACTGGCCGCAGATGTGTCCAATGTGGAGGATATCCGTGAGGCAAGGGCAGCGATCGAGGCCCGTTTCGGCCCGGTCAACGGGGTGATCCATGCGGCAGGGCATATTGATGACGGCCCGATCATGGCCAAGGATGCCACCAGTATCGAGGATGTCTTTGCCCCCAAGATCCACGGCACCCAGGTATTGGAAGATGTCTTTCCCGACGGGGCCCTCGACTGGCTGGTCTTGTTTTCATCAAGCTCCACCGCCACCGCGCCCATTGGTCAGGTCGATTATGTTGCCGCCAATGAATTCCTGAATGCCTATGCCAAATCCCGCAGTGCGGATAAAACCCGTGTGCTGGCGATCAACTGGGGTATCTGGGTCGATGTGGGCATGGCCGCTGACGCGATGGAGGCCCGGACCGGCCCGAAGGATCCATCCCCCGTCACTGATGCCGGCGTGCCAATGCTGGATCAGGCCACGTTTGATGCCAGCGGCAACCGCCAGTTCACCGCAACCTATCAGGTGGCGGATCGCTGGTTTCTGGATGATCACCGCACCAAAGCGGGTGACGCGCTGGTCCCCGGCACCGGTTATCTGGAAATGGCCGCCGAGGGTTTGCGCGCCAATGGCGAAAAATCCGCTTTTGAGATCAGGGATCTCTACTTCCTGCGCCCCTTGGCCGTGTCCGATACCGAAGCCCGCGAGATCAGGGTCACCATGCCGCGCAATCAGGCAGGCTATGATTTTGTCGTCGAAAGCGGCGCGCAGGGCGTGTTTGAACAAAATGCCCAGGCCAGCCTGTCGCTGGTGCCTTTTGCCGTCCCTGATCCATTGGATATTGATGCCATCACCGCCCGCTGCGCCCCTGCGCGCGAGGCAGGTGAGCTGGGCTGGATCACCTCCCCCCAGGAGGCGCATCTGCATTTCGGCCCCCGCTGGCGGGTGCTGCAATCCACCGCTTATGGGAATGGTGAAGGCATCGCCCGCCTGACCCTGCCTGATATGGCCAAGGGTGACGGCAAGGCGGGTTATCTTTTGCATCCCGGATTGATGGATCTGGCGACCGGCTGGGCGATGAAGCTGATCGATGGTTATGAGGGGCGCCATCTTTGGGTGCCGGTATCGTACCGGTCAGTCAAAGTGCTGGGCGCGCTGCCATCCGAGATTATTAGCTGGGTCCGCAGCAGTGGCGAAAACCGCACCGGCAGTGAGATTGCCAATTTCGATGTGACCCTGGCGGCCCCGGATGGCACGGTGATTGTCGAAATCACCGGCTTTTCGATCCGCCGGATGGAAGAGCTGACCAGCTTTGGCGCGCTGGAGACCCCCGAACCGGCGGTCACCGCACAGGATGAAACCGCGCGTCCCTTGTCGCCTGCCGAAGAACGGTTGCGCCATAACCTGTCGCAGGGCATCCGCGCTGATGAGGGGGCGGGTCTGTTCATGGCGGCACTGGCGGGTGATCATCGCCAGATCATCCTGTCATCGCTGGATCTCGACGGGCTGATTGCCCAGGCCGGGCAGACCGAGAGCGAGGATGGCGAAGACGGTCAGAAATTCGAGCGCCCGCAGCTGGACAGTGATTACGTGCCCCCCGACACCCCGATCGAGGAGCGGCTGGCCGGTTTCTGGCAGGACCTTTTGGGTGTCGATCAGGTGGGTGTCGAGGACAGTTTCTTTGACTTAGGCGGGCATTCCCTGATTGCGGTGCGGCTTTTTGCGCAGATCCGCAAAGCCTATGATGTGGATTTCCCCATTTCGGTCCTGTTTGAGGCCCCGACAATCCGCAAATGTGCAGCACTCATTGCCGAACGTGGCGTGTCGGATACCGGTGAAACCGACGCCCCGGCAGGCGATGCCCCCAAGGCGCCTGCCCGCCGTTTTACCCATCTGGTGCCGATGCATAGCGGCGAAGGTGGTCCGAAAACGCCGTTCTTCCTTGTCGCTGGCATGTTCGGCAATGTGCTGAACCTGCGCCATCTGGCGCATCTGGTGGGCAGTGACCGGCCATTTTACGGGCTGCAGGCCCGCGGGCTCTTTGGCGATGAAGACCCGCATCGCACGATTGAGGCCGCCGCCACGGATTATATTGCCGAGATGCGGCAGGTGCAGCCCACCGGCCCTTATATGGTGGGTGGCTTTTCGGGGGGCGGCATCACCGCCTATGAGATTGCCCAGCAGTTAAAGGCAGCGGGCGAAGAGGTGTCTGCCGTGGTGATGCTCGATACCCCGCTGCCGGTGCGCCCGCCTGTCGACCGGGCCGACAATATCCGCATCAAGCTGATGGATCTGAAATCCGGCGGCCTGCCCTTTGTCATCAATTGGGTTGGGCGGCGGTTGGGCCGGGTGCTGGGCAAAGGTCAGGAAAGCGCCGAGGCTGTCGAGGAAGGCCCGCAATTCCATAATGAAGCGATCCAGGATGCGTTTCTGGAAAGTGTGGGTCAATATCAAGTCCAGCCCTGGGATGGGCCACTGGCCCTGTTCCGCCCGCCATTGGTTGCCAAATGGGTGGTTGGGGGCCGGATGGTCAGCGAATACCGCAATTATCTATATGATGATAATGACTGGACCCAATTCGCCCCGGAGATCACGGTGTTCGAGGTTCCCGGCGATCATGACAGCATGGTGCTGGAGCCCAATGTCCGGGTGCTGGCGGCCCGGGTCAAACGGGTGCTGGAACAATCGGGCGGCCCGGCACAGGCCCCGGTTTATTTCAAGGATGCCGCCGAATAACGCATGTTCACGCGCCGGTCTGTTCCGGCGCATAGAAGGGTAATGATGTCCGATCCCACGGTATTGACGATTGTTCTGAACTATAAGACCGCCCAGATGACGCTGGAGGCGGCCGCCGCCGCCCGTGTGGCCATGCAGGACCTGCAAGGTGAAATTGTCATTGTCGATAACGACAGCCAGGACGG
Organism: uncultured Paracoccaceae bacterium; assembly: GCA_947503925.1. Lineage (GTDB taxonomy): Bacteria > Pseudomonadota > Alphaproteobacteria > Rhodobacterales > Rhodobacteraceae > Yoonia. Next base: position 37,862 of record CANNFQ010000018.1, read on the forward strand.
GTCCTTTGACACGATGCGTGCCCATGTTGCCGCCGAAGGCTGGGACCGGGTCCGGGTCATCCAGTCAGGTGTCAATGGCGGTTACGGTGCGGGCAATAATGTGGGGATCAAGGCAGGCCTGTCGGATGGCAGCCGTCCTGATTTTGTCTATATCCTGAATTCCGATGCTTTCCCTGCGCCCGATGCCATCAAGGTGCTTTACGATTACCTGCAGGCCCATCCGCAGGTTGGTTTTGCAGGCAGCTATATTCACGGCGATGATGGTGGCCAGCACACAACCACGTTTCGCTTTCCATCGCTGTTCAGTGAAATCGAAGGGGCCATTAATTTTGGCCCTGTCACCCGGTTGTTGAAATCCTACCGAGTCCCTGTCGAAGGTGTTGATGCGACCCGCCCTGTTGACTGGCTGGCCGGGGCCAGCGTGATGATGCGTCAGGATGTGCTGGACCAGATTGGTCTGTTTGATGAAACCTTCTTTCTTTATTTCGAGGAAACCGATCTGTGCCGTCGTGCCCGCAAGGCGGGTCACGAGATCGTCTATGTCCGCGAAAGCGAGGTCATGCATCTGGGATCGGTCTCAACCGGCATGAAGGATTGGTCCAAGGTCCCCGGTTACTGGTTTGATTCCCGGTTTCACTATTTCACCAAGAACCATGGCCGGTTTTATACCGGTTTTGCCACGCTGATGCATCTGATCTGCGGCAGCCTGAACTGGCTGCGCTGCAAACTGACAGGCCGCAAAATTGGCACGGCGCCCGGGTTTCTGCGTGATCTGGCCCGCCATGATCTATCCGCCCTTTTGACTGCCAAATCCCCCCCGACCGCCAAAATCGGAGAATAACACCATGTCCCAGTTCAGCGCTGTCATTATCGGTAATGAATCCCTAGCCATCCAATGCGCCGAGATGCTGCGCGAGGGCGGGCATGATCTGCAGGCCGTCATCACCCGCAACCCCGATATTCAAAGCTGGGCGGATGCCGCCGGGATCACCAGTTATACAGCCGATGCAGATCTGACCGAAGCCCTGTCCGGGCATCGTTTTGACTGGCTTTTATCCATCGCCAATCTCGACATGATCCCCGATGCCGTGCTGGCCCTGCCTGCGCGCGGTGCGGTGAATTTTCATGATGGCCCCCTGCCCCGCTATGCCGGGCTGAATGCCCCGGTCTGGGCCTTGCTGGGGGGCGAGGTCGAATATGGCATCAGCTGGCATATGATCAGCGGTGGCGTGGATGAAGGTGCGCTGCTGGCCCAGCAATTCTTTGACATCGCCCCTGATGAAACCACGCTGACCCTGAACACCAAATGCTATGGCGCGGCTATCGAGAGTTTCCCCACGGTCATGGGTAAGCTGGCGCAGGCGGACCCTGTCCTGACCGCACAGGATCTGTCGCAGCGCAGCTATTTTGCCAAAAATGACCGCCCCGCAGCAGCAGGCCGCCTCGATTTCACCAAGACCGCCCGCAATATCACCACGCTGGTGCGCGCGCTGGATCATGGCACTTATTGGAACCCGCTGACCTGCCCGAAATTTGAAGCTGGCGGCAAGGTCTGGCTGGTCAGCAGCGCCATGGCCGGTCATGCCGCCGCTGACAGCCCTGCGGGCACCGTACTGGCGGTCGAGGATGACAGCCTGACTGTGGCCAGTGCCACGGCCCCGGTGACCTTGGGCGGGTTGCGCGATGCCACGGGGGCCCCGGTATCTGCCAGCGCGATTGCCGCTGTTGGCGATACGCTGCCCTCCCCCGATGCGGATATGGCTGCCGCGCTGACGGCCGCCTTAAAAGCCACGCTGAAATCCGAACCGCAATGGCGCGCCCGGCTAGAGCGGATGACCCCGGCCAGCCTGCCACTGATTGATCTGGCGGCGGAGGCCGGAGAGGTCACCAAGACGCCTTTGGCCGGTGATCCTGGTGATCTGCGCCGCGCCATGGCCGCATTGGCCCTTGGCCTGAATGAAAATGCCGATGTCACATTGGCCTTGCATCTGGGTGATGCGCATCCCGGTTATCTGAACAGCTGGGGTCCGGTCAGCGCGGCGGATTTGGATGACAGTATCGCCAATGCACAGGCGCTTGGCCCTTTTGCCGCTGACCTGATCGCCCGCACCCCCGGTCTCGACCGGCCTGTCACCCCGGCCCTTGGCCTGTCGGATGCGACCCATATCACAGGCACCGCCCTGACATTGGGTGGTCAGACGCTCTTTGCCGATACCGGCAAGATCACCCCTGATGCTGTGACCCTGATGGCGGACCGGTTGGCACATATGGCCGCGCAGATCGCCAAAGGTGACGTCCCAACCCTGTTGACGGAGGCCGAGCGCCAGAAGGTGCTGTTTGACTGGAACGCCACAAAGGTGGATTTCCCGGAAAGCCAATGCATCCATCAGGCGTTCGAGGCGCAGGTGGCCCGCACCCCCGATGCCGAGGCCCTGTCATTTGAAGGCGAAAGCCTGACCTATGCCCAGCTGAATGCGCGCGCCAATGAAATGGCCCATATCCTGATGGGGATGGGTGTTGGCCCGGATGCGATTGTCGGCCTGCATCTGCCCCGGTCCAGCGCGCTTTTGATCGCAGCCCTTGCCATTATGAAGGCGGGCGGGGCCTATCTGCCGATGGACCCGGCTTATCCGGCGGACAGGACAGCCCTTTATATCAGCGATTCAAAGACGCAGATCATCGTCACCGATACAGCCTTGGCTGCCGCATTACCTGATACGGATGCCAAGGTGCTGGCGGCGGATGATCTGCCCGATGCCCCGTCATCGGACAATCCCGACAGTGCCGTCACCAGCGCCAATCTGGCCTACATGATCTATACATCCGGATCGACCGGACGCCCCAAAGGGGTGATGGTTGAACATCGCAATGTGGCGAATTTCTTTACCGGGATGGATGCGCGCATCGCCCATGACCCTGCGGGTGTCTGGATGGCAGTGACCAGCCTGTCCTTTGATATTTCGGTGCTGGAGCTGTTCTGGACCTTGGCGCGGGGGTTCAAGCTGGTGATCAGCGGCGATGAAAGCCGTGCGCTTGTGGCCGGTGACAGCACGGCCAGCACAGGCGCGATGGATTTCAGCCTCTATTACTGGGGCAATGATGATGGGGTGGGGCGTGATAAATACCGCACCTTGCTGGAAGGCGCGCAATTTGGCGACAAACACGGGTTCTGTGCGGTCTGGACGCCGGAGCGGCATTTCCACGCCTTTGGCGGCCCCTATCCCAACCCATCCGTGACAGGGGCGGCGGTGGCGGCGGTGACCAAGAACCTTGCCGTGCGCGCAGGCTCCTGCGTCGCCCCCCTGCACCATACCGCACGCATTGCCGAGGAATGGGCGGTGATCGACAATATCACCAATGGCAAGACAGGCCTGGCGATTGCGTCAGGCTGGCAGCCGGATGATTTCATCCTGCGCCCCGAAAATACGCCGCCCAAGAACAAACCGGCGATGTTTGAACAGATCCGCGATCTGCGCAAACTCTGGTCGGGTGAAAAGGTCGCTTTCCCCCGTGCGGATGGGGAAATGCATGAGGTGCTGACCCAGCCGCGCCCGGTTTCCAAGAAACTGAATGTCTGGGTGACCACAGCGGGCAATCCCGAAACCTGGAAAGAAGCGGGCCGTAATGGTTGTAACGTGCTGACCCATCTTCTGGGGCAAAGCGTGGATGAGGTGGGCGAGAAGATCACCCTTTATCACGCTGCCCTGCGCGAAGCGGGCCATGATCCGGCGGATTTCACCGTCACGCTGATGCTGCATTCTTTCCTGGCAGAGACCCGCGATCAGGCGCGCGAGATTGCCCGTGAACCGATGAAGGATTACCTGCGCTCTGCCGCCGGGCTGATCAAGCAATATGCCTGGGCCTTCCCCGCTTTCAAGAAGCCGCAAGGGGTCGAAAACCCGATGCAGCTGGATCTGGGGTCGCTGGAAGAGGAAGAGCTGGAAGGCATCCTCGATTTCGCATTCGAGCGTTATTTCAACGATAGCGGCCTTTTTGGCACGGTTGAGGATGCAATGGCGCGTGTCGCGCAGGTCAAGGAAATCGGCGTGACCGAAATTGCCTGTCTCATTGATTACGGCATCGATGTGGATCATGTCATGGAGGGCCTCAAGCCGCTGGCCGAGGTGGTCAAACAGGCCAATGCAGATACCGGGCTGGCCGATGATGACTATTCCATTGCCGCCCAGATTGCCCGCCACAAGGTCACCCATCTGCAATGCACCCCGTCCATGGTGCAGATGCTGGTGATGAATGATGAGGCACGTGCCGCCTTGGCCGGACTGGATCATATGATGGTCGGGGGTGAGGCATTGCCTGGTGCGCTGGCTGATGAGTTGCGTGAGTTGACCGGGGGCCATGTGGAAAACATGTATGGCCCGACCGAAACCACGATCTGGTCCACCACCCAGACCGCCACAGCCGGTCAGGGGGCCATTCCCATCGGCACCCCGATTACCAATACGCAAGTCTATGTGCTGGATGATGACCTGCAGCCCGTCCCCGTGGGTGTGCCCGGCACGCTTTATATTGGTGGTGCTGGCGTCACCCGTGGCTATTTCGAACGCCCCGATCTGACAGAAGAACGGTTTATTCCTGATCCGTTCCATGCAGATGGGGGACGGATGTATAATACCGGCGATCTGGTGCGCTGGCGTCCCGATGGTGCCCTTGATTTCCTTGGCCGGGCCGATTTTCAGGTCAAGCTGCGCGGCTACCGGGTCGAGCTGGGCGAGATCGAAGCGGTGATTGATGAATTTGCAGGCGTCCAGCAATCGGTTGTTGTTGCCCGTGAAGACACGCCCGGTGTGGTCCAGCTTGTGGGCTATCTGCTGGGCGATGCGGGTATCGATCAGGCCGCCTTGCGCGCCCATATGCTGGAAAGGCTGCCCGATTACATGGTGCCGCGCCATTTTGTACCGCTGGATGCTTTCCCCCTGACCCCCAACAAGAAGGTGGATCGCAAGGCTCTGCCTGCCCCGCAGATCGGGCAAGCTGCTGTCACCGCCCCGAAACCGGCCCCTGCGGCGGATGCGCCTGCCCCCACGGTAACGCCTGCGGCCAATATGGGATCCGCCGCCGAGATTACGGCGGCGATCAGTGCCATCTGGTCGCGTATCCTTGGCGTCCCACAGATCAGCCCGAAAGACAGTTTCTTTGATCTGGGCGGGCATTCATTGCTGGCGGTGCAGGCGCATCGCGAGATCCGCAAGGATCTGGGTGTCGCCAAATTGTCGATCACCGATATCTTCCGCGCGCCCACGCTTGAGGCGCTGAGCACCATCGTCGCCAAGAAGACTGGCGGCGGGGTTGCCCCTGCGCCGCGCCCTGCGGCACCCACGGCTCCGACTACACCCACGGCCCCCGCACCCTCTGGCCCGGCAGAACCGGCCCCGGCGGCTGCCGCATCGGCAGAGCCTGCCCCCGGCGGCAATGCCCGCAGTGACGCCATGGCGCGCCGCCGTGAAATGCGGGCGCGTCGGCAAAACCGGTGAGCCATGATGCGCTTGCTGGGGCCCTGCGCGCTTTGCTGGGCCCTGCTGTCGGGATTGGAGTCACCGATCCGGCGGATGCGATTGATGATCTGTGGGAGGTCGAAAACCCTGCCATGGCCCGGGCGATCCCCAAACGCCGATACGAGTTTGCCGCTGGCAGGCGCGCGGCCCGCGCGGCCATGGCCGTCCTTGGCCTGCCGCCTGCCGCGATCCGCCAAGGTTCTGACCGGGCGCCGGTCTGGCCTGCCGGGCTGACAGGGTCGATTGCCCATTGTGAGACGGTTTGCATCGCAGCCGCCAGCCCGCACCACCGCAGCATCGGGATTGATATCGAACCGGCGGATGATTTGCCCGCAGATTTGATCACGATCATCTGCACCGATGCGGAACAGGCATGGTTGCCCCAAACCGGGCGCGGGCGCGTGGCCAAACAGATATTCAGCGCCAAGGAGGCTGTCTATAAGGCCCAATACCCGCTGACCGGGCGGATCATCGGGTTTGATGACCTGGATTTATCGCCTGCGGGGGATGGGTGCCTTGCCATTACATTCACCGATCCCGCAATGCCTGCCGCATTACAATCTGTCACCTTCACCGAGGTGGAAAATATGATCATTTCCGCTTGCAAATGCTGAACGCCCTACTGGATTTTCACCCGCCCGCATTTACGTAACGCCATATATTATTGTTCTGATAGGTCCTGATCATGTTGCAGCGTCTGAAGCTTATTTACATCGCCCCGATTGTGCTGGTGCTTGGCGCCTTCGGGATCTGGACGCGTTTTGCTGTTCCTGCCCCGCTGGATGCGGAGCGCACGGATGCGCTTTATACCAATCCGGCCCCTGCCCCGGCAGGTTCGATGAAAGTGCTACATCTGGGCCATAGCCTTGTCGGCTATGATGTGCCCGCAATGCTGACGCAACTGGCCGAGGAGGGCCATGATTATCACAGCCAGCTTGGCTGGGGGACATTTCTGAAAGCCCATTGGGACGAGGACCACCCGCGCAAGGGCTTTGCGGAATCCAATGTGCATCCGCAATTCCGCGACGGGCATGAGGCGCTGGCATCGGGGGATTACGATGCCGTTGTGCTGACCGAGGCCGTCGAGATCCGGGATTCCATCAAATATATGGAAAGCCCCAAGATGCTGCATAACCTGACCGACAAGGCCCGGGCAAACCGGCCTGATGTGCGTGTCTATTTCTATGAAACCTGGCATCCGCTGAATGATCCCGAAGGCTGGCTGACCCGGATCGATCGCGATCTGGAAAAATACTGGGAAACCGAAATTCTGCGCCGGGCGCTGAATTACGAAAAAGACCCGCAGCCGGTCTATATGATCCCTGGCGGCCAGGTCATGGCCCGCCTGACCCGCCATATCGAGGAAAGCGGCGGGGTTGGCCCGCTCAACACCCGCGAAGATCTGTTTTCAGATGATATCCATTTCAATGATTACGGCGCCTATCTGATGGCACTGACCCATTATGCGGTGCTGTACCAACGCTCCCCCGTTGGGCTGCCCCATGCGTTGCGCAAGGCTGATGGCACCCCCGCCGATGATCCCGGTCCCGAGGCCGCACAGCTGATGCAAGAGATCGTCTGGCAGGTTGTCACGGGCTATCCCAAGACCGGTGTACCGCAAAATTGAGGCGATTCGAGACCGCTGTAGAACAAGGCGTAGTTGTCCGCATCTTGTTGCGGTAACGGCACGCCCGATCTTTGTTCTCTATCCCTACACAATGTGGGTCGAGTCGTGTGGACCGTTTCCGGGAGCCGACAACTTTTCCGATAGAAGCTGCGGCATGCACAGCCTCACCTTGCGTCATGGGCAAAATCTTGCCCATTCGCGAGCGAGTTATCGCTAACTTTGTCAACGCTCTTAAAACAAAAAATCCCATATTTTTTAGGGAAATTCAAATGATTAGGCCTGTATAAATTTCTATGAGCGCCTTTTCACCGACACAATTCAGCCATATCGGTTGCAAGCTTTTGACCCCAGATGTTCCTTGTTGCCAATTCTGCTAACTAATCCGTATCAAACAGGTGCGATATGTCGAAACTTTCCTTACCCGGGAACCAACCCAACCGGAAATCACCACCATAAACGAAGGCTAAAGACAGATCGGCCAAAAGGGACCATGGCCGTGCGCGTGCTCACACCAGTTAGATCAAAACCAATCGGGACTTCTCTTTCTACCTCACTCACCCACTCACAAACGAACATAAGGTTTGGCTCACATGTCCTCTAGCGACAGAAACCTCTCAGCTCTCCTCGCCGCTGGCCTTGACCGTAATACGGCCTCCAAGGGGCCTGCATTTGATATCACCACGCCGGGCTTTGCAGCGAAATTCTTTGCGCTGGACGGTATGGTTTCGTCACTTGATGAGATCGATTTCTCGGCTGATCCTGATGCAACAGCAATCGTCAATGACATCGATTACCGGGGTGATGGCTCTTTCTGGCTTGGCGGTCCGGCCGATATGTTCGCCGCACAGTATGAAGGCACATTGACGGTGGAGACGGCGGGCGAATACCGCTTCAATCTGAATTCCGATGATGGGTCATCCCTGTCAATCGGTGGCAATGAAGTCATCGACAATGATGGTTTACATGCTGCGATGACCGAAACGGCAACGATCTATCTGGAGGCTGGCACACACCGGATTGATCTGCGCTATTTCGAGGCCCGTGGTGGACAGACGCTGCAACTGGACTGGGCCGGGCCCGACACCAATGGCGCGATGACACGCTTGGATGGTGACCATGTCACCCATGAGATTGACCAGTTCATCATCGCCAACCAATCCTACAAGGCCCGCAGACGCGACAGTTTTGATTTTGAATGGACCGGCGGCAAGGGCGACGCATCCAAACCTACGACGCCGGAACCAACACCTGATCCGGAGCCAACACCTGATCCGGAGCCAACACCCGATCCGGAACCAACGCCTGATCCGGAGCCAACACCCGATCCGGAACCAACGCCTGATCCAGAGCCAACACCTGATCCAGAGCCAACGCCTGATCCAGAGCCAACGCCTGATCCAGAGCCAACGCCTGATCCAGAGCCAACGCCTGATCCGGAGCCAACGCCTGATCCGGAACCAACGCCTGATCCGGAACCAACGCCTGATCCGGAACCAACGCCTGATCCGGAACCAACGCCTGATCCGGAGCCAACGCCCACACCAACCCCGCCAACCGGCGAAGATCAGGGCGGCGATTCCAGCGGTGGCGGCACCGGGGAAGAGGTGCCAACCAGTTCCGGCTCTTATTCGGTGGCAGGTGGCCGGGTCACAACCCTGGCCGTTGATAACCTAGACAGCGTCGCGAATATCCGCATCATCAATGGCCCCGATCACGGGACCCTGACAGTGAACCCGGATAATACGATGGCACTTGTGCTGAGCATGGAGCATGAGTTCAACGGTGCGCTCGATATCAGCTATGAGGTGACCTATAACGACGGGTCAGCCCGGATCTTCAATGACGATATCCAGGTCGCACGCACGACCCAGGATAAAGGCTGGGGTGACGGTACGTTCTACATGCTGGAAACCGATGCCAGCGATGATGTGATCGTCGAAACCGGTGATAACCACCGCAAGGTGTTCATTTCCGGCGATGATGATGCGCTGAGCCTGGCCGATATCGCGGCCCTGGAAGGCATTTCCGTCGGTCAGATCGACCGCAGATGGATGAGCGAGCATCAGGAATATGGTGCCACCGAGGGCATGGCCCTGGATGCCCAGGCCGGTATGATGATGTGGTATGCCATCACTGGTGTTGGCACCGATCCGTCATCGCATTGGCTGATGTTCGAACGCGGCTATGAATATAATAACCTTGGCCGTGTCATCGACAGTGGCACATTGGGTGAAGATCCGCTGCACCCGATCCATATTACCGCTTATGGTGAAGGCGACCGGCCGACCATTAACTCGACCATCACCACGACACAGGTTGATAGCCAGAACATCGTCTTTTCCGATCTGGAACTGACGGCTGGCTTCTCATCCTTAGGTGGTGAGAACATGTTGATGCATAACATGGATATCAGCAACAATTCCGCTGAGGCCCATACCGGGATGGGGCTGAATGTCGTCCGGGTTGACGGCTTTACGCTGCATAATTCCTCTGTCACGGATACATACCGTCCGGATCAGGCAGGCAGCACATGGGGTGTGCATCACACATCTGGCGCGCATATCGCCGAAAATGATGGCGTTCTGATCGAAGGCACATTGTTTGACCGCAACGGTTTTGCCGAAGACTGGCGCACTGATGCCTCCACCGCGGGCGGCCAGGCGCCGACGCAATTTGTCCATAACATCTATGTGCAGGACAATGTGGATGACTTCACCCTGCGCGACAGCATCCTGATGCAAGGTGGTTCAATCGGGGCCAAGATCCGCACCGGTGGTTTCCTTGAAGACAATGTCATCATCGAGGCCAATGTTGCTGCCTCCTTGCTGGGTGGTGTGCCATCTGACCAGAATGGCATCCGGACCGGGAATTTCACCCTTGCCACGGATAACGTGATCACATCCGCCGGACACCGGCAGCGTGATGACCAGTCTAACGGGGCGCTTTCACGCGGGATCGACAATGCGGGGATGGATACTGTTCTGCTGGACAATATCATCGCCCATCTGGCCGACCCGAATAATGCCGCTGAACAGGCTGAAAAGACGACGATCAGCGAGTCGCAGAACAACTTCCTTGATACGCCCTATTTCGACGATACCACTGTCTTTAACTGGGATAATGACAAGAATGTCGAAGGTCTTGATCAGAATATTCTGAACGCCACCACGATCCAGATCTTTACCCAGCAGCTCTTGGGTAATGCGAATGCGACCATTGCTGATCTGGCTGATTTCCTGCGCGCCCAGGCCTTTGGCGAGCTGGACACAGTGGTTGATGCCGATCTGATCATTGCTTTCTTCCAGGCCGGGTTTGGCCTGTCAGTCGATGCCCGCCTGACGGCGGAAACCCTGCGCTTTGTCCCCAATGATCTGGGCGACGGGATCCGCTGGGATAACCGCCTGAACTGGAGCACCGAAGACCTGCCCGGCACGATCAACGGCGATTCCGTTGATCTGGGCGGCAACTGGATCAATTACGGTGGCACCAACACGCTGAACAATCTCGATTTCGGCTCTGGCGGGACATTGAATGTCACCCATGGCCGCCTGAATGTCGAAGGGCAGACGATGGCTGGGGCCGATGGTGCAACGCTGAATATCAGCGATGCCGGGCAGATCTGGGTTGATGGCTATACCGACAGCGACATGCTGGATGTGAATGTTGATGGCGGCCGCTTTGCCAATACCGGGCTGTATCACGGTGCAACCGATATGAATGTCACCGATGGTCAGGCGATCTTGGCCACGGGCGGGGCTGATTTCATCCTGCGGGCCGGCAGCACGCTGGAAGTGACCGGCGATGACGGCAAAACTGGCTTTGACGGCGACAATGGCGGCACTGCCGTCTTGTTGCTGGATGACGATTCCACATTGCGCTTTGACGTGGAGGACGGTGAGCTTGGTATCATTTCGGAGTTCCGCTCTGGTGCCTTTGGTGACGGCCCGAATGTCCAATCCGGTGTCAATCTGGGTGACAGCACGCTGGAGCTGGACCTGTCCGGCCGCGGCAGCACGATCACCTCTGACGTGTTAATCGAAGTGGATGATCTGATTGGCCAGTTTGCGGATATCGACGTGACAGGCCTTGCCAGCAACCGCAATGCCGAAGTGGTCATCGATTATAATACCGATACGGTCACCCTGAATGTTACTGCCGGGTCCGGCCAAAGCACGATCCGCACCGTTGGTGACGAAGAAAATGCCCGTTCCAATGGTGATCTTTGGAATGCCCTGAATGACGGGCATGGGGTCTTTGATCTGGGGTAACCCACGCGACCGGTTCGCCAAAACAGGGACTCGCCTTTTCAGGCGGGTCTTTTTTTGGTGTGCCCGCGCCATGTTCTGAAAATACCAATCACCTTGGACCGTGCCCGACATGCGGCTATACATGCGCCCAGATGTACAGGATAGCCCTGCCAGATATCGCCATACCATTGTTTTAAGTAGGTTTTATGTCCAGATTGTTGATGATCGCCCCTGCACCCGTCAGACAGATTGGCGATGGCAAGGTCCGCCTTGACGTCAAATTCGTAGCTGGCATGGCCTTTCAGGCGGCGCAATGGGATGGCCCCGTCACATGCTTGTTGCGTAATACCGATCACGACATTCCCTTTGGTGATGATTATGTCATGGCCGATTTACCGTTTGATTTGCAGATTGTGCCGGCAGGCCAGCCGATCACTGTTGATATGCTGCAGGCTGGCGATGTCATCGCCGCATCGGCCGATATGCATGATGCGTTGCATCTGGGCGATCCTGCCGCCCGTCCGGCAGGCACAAGTATCATCTATGCCATCGAATATGATCTTGAGACCCGCCTGACCGTGCTGCGGCTGCAGCGGCACAAGAATATCCTGCGCAAACTCCGATCTGCCCTATGGCTTTACCAGCAGGAACGCCGCCGCAAGGCCGCGTTTCGGGCCGCAGATGCAATACAGGCCAATGGCTATCCCGCCCAACAGGCCTATGCCCATCTGGCCAAGGATACGCTTTTATATCTTGATGGCCGGATGTCGGGCGACATGATGGCAACCCCGGAACAACAGGCCGCCCGGGCCGCCCATCAGCAAACCGGCAAGCCAGTCAGGCTGGTCCATTCGGGACGCCTGGAGCCGATGAAAGGTGCGCAGGACCTGATCCCCACCGCGACTGCATTGCACAAGGCCGGGGTGAATTTCACCCTCGATATCTTTGGTGCTGGCAGCCTGTCTGATGATATCAAGGCCGGTGCCGATGCCGCCGGCCTGCAAGGCCAGATCACATTGCATGGGGCGGTTGCTTTCGAAACTGCACTGGTCCCTTTCATTACGGAGAATGCCGATCTTTTCCTGTCCTGCCACAGGCAATCGGACCCGTCCTGCACCTATCTGGAAACCATGGGCTGCGGCGTGCCGACAATTGGCTACAACAACAGGATGTGGGCTGCCCTGTCAGAGAAATCCAAAGCGGGCTGGGCTGTCCCACTGGGGCAGACCAATGCGCTGGCCAGCGAAATTGCCGCATTGGATCAGGACCGTGACAGGCTGATCGCGGCATCCGATGCCGCACTGACCTTTGCCCGGGCGCATGATTTTGAAAGCGAGTTCAACAAGCGTATGGCGCATTTTTCACGGTTTGCGGGTCAGTGATCGGCAATAGTGGCACCCAAAATCTGAGGCGCGTTTTCCCGCACCGCCTAAAAGACACAGGCGACCAAAACCACAATGATCCCCGGCGTCTCTGTTTACATTGTGCAGGCGGTTCGCTAACGAGAAGATGTTAAAAAGTGTGAGTGTTATGAAAAAATTTCTTCTTTTGTCTCTTTTGGCCTGTTTTACAGTATTTTCGGCCGGTATCGCCTCTGCTGCGACAATCAATATCTACCAATCATCAGGTACCAAGATACGGTCATCGGCCGGTGTCGGCGAAAGCACGGCCACCGAAGGGCGTCATCTGGCTGGCTCTCTTGTGACGGTGACTTATGCTGATGGCACCACCGAAGATCTGGTCTGGCGCCGCGTTGGTCGCTATTCGCTTGGCGGCGCCTATGGCAATGACATCACAATTTCGCAAAGCGGTGGCCCGATGGTCATCGATGCCCTGAAAACCGTCAGCGCAATCTATATCGACCTGGCCCCGTCCAAGACGATTTTCGATATCATCGATACCCGGGGTAATCCCGATCCGACTGCCAGCACACCATCGACAAGCTTTGGCACCCCGTTTTCCATCGAACGTGGCGGTGAAGGTTTGGTCGGGCAGATTGATGTGACATATTCCGGCATCGTCAATATTGCCGGGCATGCCGCTGTTGGTGATATCTACACCCGTATGTTGGTTGATTTTTCCGGTCTGACCAGCGGTGGTTTCCTGGGACGCATGCGCATTGAAGGTGATACGGATTCACTGGCCGATAATGCCGTCATGTCTGTTGTCCCCCTGCCTGCTGGTCTGCCCCTGCTGATCGCGGGTCTGGCCATGTTCGGGTTCATGCGCACCCGCCGCAAGGCAGCCGCGATTGCCTGATTTTATAGCACATGTGATGTGCCATTTTTCATTTCGCCAAACATCATAATTTCTTTGATATAAAACCTTTTTTCTGTCGCAAAATGCGACTAGCCATAACCGGATTTTGTTGCGGCCACCTCAAGGCCCATTCTGTCGTTTTAGGATATCGTCGCAACGTATTGCTTATTGATCAAGGATCACGCTCATGTGCGGTATCACAGGATATCTATGGTACCCCGGTCATGCACCAGGCGAAGACGCGACGGCGCAGCTAACGGCGATGATGACGGCCATTGGTCATCGTGGCCCGGACAGCCAGGGCCAGTGGCTGGATACCGATGCCGGCGTCGCCCTAGGCCATTTGCGTCTGGCGATTGTTGATCTGACCCCTGCGGGTCATCAACCGATGATCTCTGCCTCCGAACGCTATCAGATCGTCTATAATGGTGAGATTTATAACCATCAGACCTTACGCGCCGAGATCGAGGCCACTGGCAAAGCCCCAAATTGGCGCGGCCATTCAGACACTGAAACCCTTTTGGCGGGGGTCGATATCTGGGGGCTGGAAGACACGATTGCCCGTGTGCAGGGCATGTTTGCCATCGCCTTGTGGGACCGTCAGGATCGTACCCTGACGCTGCTTCGTGACCGTCTGGGGGAAAAGCCGCTTTATTACGGTTGGCAGGGGCAAGGCCGCGATGCGGTGTTCCTGTTCGGCTCCGAGCTGAAAGCGTTTCACGTCCATCCCCATTTTACCCCCGAAATCCGCCGCGATGCGCTGGTCCCCATGCTGCGCCATGGCCATGTTCCCGAAGATCTGGTGATCTATGACGGGCTGATGAAACTGCGCCCCGGTGAGATGGCTGTCGTCTCTCTTGATCAGCCAAACCCGCAGCGCCGGTTCTACTGGGATGGCGGCGCTGTTGCCGCGCAACCGCGTGGTCCGGCCCCGGATGATGCAACAGCCATCGCCCAGTTGGATGATCTGCTGCTGGATGCGGTTGGCCAGCAGATGATGTCTGATGTCCCGCTTGGCGCGTTTTTATCCGGTGGCATCGACAGTTCGGTGATTGTCGGGCTGATGCAGCATCTGTCGGATACGCCTGTGCATACATTTTCCATCGGGTTTCACGAGGCCCGCTATAACGAGGCGGTTTTTGCCAAGGATGTCGCGGATCATCTGGGCACCCATCACACGGAATTATATCTCGGCGATACCGATCTGCGCGATGTGATCCCGGAACTGCCGCAGATCTATGACGAACCTTTTGCCGATAGTTCACAAATCCCGACCTATCTGGTGGCAAAAATGGCCCGCAAACATGTCACTGTGGCCCTGTCAGGGGATGGCGGGGATGAGCTGTTTTGCGGCTATGACCGGTATCGCCAAGGCGCCAAGCTGATGAAGGCCATGCGCCCGGTCCCGCACCCTTTGCGCAAACTGGGCGCGGGCGTGCTGCAATCCATCCCGGCCCCGTTCCTGAACCGTGTGATGGAGCCGTTCCGCGCCACCCCGCAGGGCAAGGAACCCAATGGCCAGCGCCTGCACCGTCTGGCGACCTATGCAGGCAGCCGTGACCTGGAGGCGCTGCATCACACGCTGGTCTCCTGGTGGCGTGACGCGGAAAGTGCTGTGATCGGTGCGGCCTCTCCGCCCAGCATATTGGCCGATCATCTGCCCCCGCGCGGCGATCTGGGTGATATGGAACGTATGATGCAGCTGGATATGCTGGCCTATATGCCCGATGACATCCTGTGCAAGGTGGACCGGGCCACGATGGCTGTTGCGCTTGAAAGCCGCGCGCCCTTGCTGGATCATCGTGTTGCAGAGTTTATCTGGGGGCTGCCGCCCACATTCAAACATCGCGATGGCAAGTCGAAATGGCTGCTGCGTCAGGTTTTGTATAAATATGTCCCTGCGGAACTGATCGAGCGCCCCAAGATGGGGTTTGAGGTCCCGATTGGTCTGTGGCTACGCGGCGGGCTACGTGACTGGGCCGAAGAGCTGCTCGCCCCGAATCGTTTGCAAAACGAAGGTTTTCTGGACCCAAAGATCGTTTCGCGCATGTGGCGCGAACATATCGCCGAAAGCCATAATTGGGGCCAACCTTTGTGGAATATACTGATGTTCCAGGCTTGGCTGGAGCGTTACAAATGATCCCCTATTTGCCCGGCACGGCTGTTACCGGATAGACATCATGCCCCGTTTTTCTGACCGAAGCTTTTTCATCATGCTTGTTGCGACGCTTGTCTTTGCGACGCTCTACCGGCTTTACCCGCTTGTTGTGGGGGAACCGGCGCTGGCACAGGCCTTCATGACCGAAGACGGTTATCTGATGCTGACCATTGCCCGCAACATGGCCATTGGGTTGGGCATGTCGGTGTCTGACGGTACGATTGCCAGCAATGGTGTGCAACCGATGGCAACGTTCCTTTTTGCCGGTTCTTATCTGGTGACCGGTGGTGACAAGGTTGCGGGGCTCTGGGGTGTGCAGCTGACCGGGGCAATCATCGCTGTGATCGGGATTTTCACGGTCCGCGCCCTGGCCCGGGTGTTGCTGGCCCCGCAGGATGCTACCCCAATCTGGCCATGGCTGGTGGCCACGATGTGGTTTGTCAGCCCCCTGCTACTGCTGCATACGATGAACGGGCTGGAAACCGGGCTTTATACCGTGATGGTCACCCTAAGCCTGGTGGTCTTTGCCCGGCTTTTGCACAAGGGGGATACGGCTGGACTGGCGGATCGCATGCTGTTGGGGGCCGCTTGCGGGGTTGCCTTTCTGGCCCGCAATGATGCGGTGTTCCTGATCGGGGCGATCGGGCTGGTCTGGCTGTTTCATACCTTGGTCATCCGCCGCCGCCCGCTGGGTGCCGTGATTGCCGAACTGATCCCCCCTGCCCTGCTTGTGGCGCTGATCGCATCGCCCTGGCTGATCAATAACTACGTGAATTTCGGATCCATCGTGCCAGTCAGCGGCACCGCGCAATCGCTGAGCGGCGGTTTGGCCAGGAATGCCGATATCCTGCCCGCTGTCCTGTTTGAATATGTCTTTCCGATGCTGCCTGTGCCGGTGCGGCTGCAATATGCCCCGGCCTTCATGATCTGCGCCAGTATCGTTATCCTGATCATTCTGGCTAGTTTTGTCCTGCAGGTCTGGCGCCGTGGCGGCACCGCCCGCCATGTGATGATGGCCTATATGATCTTTGCCCTGCTGATGTGCCTTTATTACGGGTTCTATTTCGGCGCAGGCTGGTTTTTGAGCCGCTATCTGTCCCCCCTTGCCCCGCTGTTGATCACTGCCACCCTGTCTGTCGCCCTGTCACTGGTGCGCTGGCTGATCCCGGCCCGGGCCACGGGTGCCATCTATACGCTGGGCCTGTTGAGCGTGGTACTTTGCATTGCCCTGCTCGGCCGCTACCTGCTGCCCGGCACCAAGGAACAGGGCCATTTTCAGGTAGTGGACTGGGTGACGGAGAACGTGCCCGCTGAAACATGGGTCGGGGCGGTCCAGACCGGCACGCTGGGCTATTGGCATGACAGGACCATCAATCTGGATGGCAAGGTCAACCCAGCCGCCTTGCAAGCACAGCTGACCGAAGGCGATGTGCTGAATTATGTGCTGCAAAGCCCGATCACCTATCTGGCCGATTGGGAAGGCATTGCCTATTGGGTCACAACGGCCAACCGGGGCAACACGGCATTTAGCGACAGCTTTGCCGTTGTGGTCCATGACGTGCCCGGCAATCTTGCCGTGCTGAAACGCCAGTGACGCGGGAAAGGGTCTGATGATGGAACTGAGCGCATCTGACTATGCAGCCGCCCGCGCACATCTGCTGGGCGAGGATGCAACAGTGCTGATCCGGTTCATGGCCCATCAAAGCGTGGGCAGCAAAGACGCGGAATTTTCCGATACGGTGGCGGAACTGGCGCAAAATCTTGGCTGGATTGACCCTGATACCGGCCTGCGCACCACATTGGGTATCCTGATCAGTGATTCCTGCCGCGAATATCTGTTCTGGAAAGAACGCGACCAGCGCCTGCCTTTTGAAGACGCCCTGCCGCATCTGGTCCGGACCACGTTTCAGGGCAAATATATCGCTGAAATCGGCGCGGGCATGGGGGTGAACCTGATGTCACTGGCAGGCACCGCAGACCAGCTTTGCGGGGTTGAACCGGTCGTGGCCTATGCCCAGATGGGCCAGATTTTCCGTGACCGCGAAGGTACCACGGATATCGATATCAAGACCGGCGGCGCCGAAGATCTGCCCTTTGCCGATCAGGAGCTTGATCTGGTCTTATGCGTATCAGCGCATCAGTATTTCGATATCCACCCTGCCTTGGCCGAGATCGCCCGCGTGACCAAACCCGGGGGAGAGCTGATCATTATCGGCAATACGCTGGGCCATTACAGCTGGGATTTTGGCAAACAGGTGATCCGCAGCCGGGGCCGTGGGCTAAAAAGCTATGTCATGACATTGGTTAATACGCTCAGCTATCAACTGCTGGGGCGGCGGGTGCTGGTCAATCGCAGCGGGTTTTCAACGGCAAGACCGATCTATCCTGCAGCCGCCGCCATGACCCGCTGGTTACATGCGACAGGCTTTGAAACCCTTGTCGCCCCACAGCGCGCCGAAAATGAAACCTGTTTTTATGTCCGCCGCAAAGAGGATCACTGAGATGCCCCGACGCAGGGCACTGCCTTTTGACAACAGTTGCCGCATGCCTGCCCAAAACCCATGAGAAAACATGGCGATCACTTCCGCTGACGAGTAAGATGTATTTTGCGTATTTAGGAATTTAGCCACGATGGATATTACCCATTTGAAAGGTCAGCGCATTCTGGCCGTTGATCTGGATGGAACGCTGCTGCGGTCAGATATGCTGTTTGAAAGCTTCTGGTCGGCCACCAGCCGCGATTGGCGTGTGCCTGTGCAGGCAGGCCTTGCCCTGTCAAAAGGGCGTGCCGCGCTGAAACGCAGCCTGTCGGCCAAGATGAATGTCGATGTCACCACCCTGCCCTATGATGCACAGGTGATCGCCTATATCGAAGCATGGCGCGCGGATGGTGGGGCTGCCATTCTGGTGACCGCATCCGATGACAGCATTGCCCGGGACATCGCCGCCCATCTGGATATTTTTGATGCCGTGCAAGGCTCTGACGGGACAAGAAACCTCAAATCGGCCGAAAAAGCCGCCTTTCTGACCGACCATTTCGGCAAAGCCGGCTATGCCTATATGGGCGATGCCGAAGCCGACCTGCCGGTCTGGGAAAACGCCCAAAAGGCGGTGACCGTCAATCTTAAGGACCCGTTGCGCCAAACGGTTGATAAGTTGGGGGTTGAGGTCGAGCATCTGGACACTGCCCGGACCGGGCTGCGCGATTACCTCAAGGCGATCCGGGTGCATCAATGGCTGAAAAACCTGCTGGTATTCCTGCCGATGTTTGCCGCCCACCAGCTTGACATGGTGACAATCACCCAAAGCCTGCTGGCTTTCGTGATCTTTTCAATGGTGGCATCAAGCATCTATGTGCTGAATGATCTACTGGATCTGCGCGCAGACCGCGCGCATCCGCGCAAATGCAAACGCCCCTTTGCCGCAGGTACGATCCCGATTGCCCATGCCACCTATATGATTGCCGGGTTGATGGGCGCGGGGTTGATCCTGTCGTTGTTCCTGGGCTGGTATTTCCTGCTGGTCATGTTGCTTTATTTTGTTGCGACAACGGCTTATTCGCTTTGGCTGAAACGCAAGGCAATTGTCGATATTGGCACGCTGGCCGGGCTTTACACGATCCGCATCGTCGCAGGGGCGGTGGCCACCAGCATCCCCCTGTCGATGTGGCTTTTGGCATTTTCGGTCTTTTTCTTCTTCTCGCTGGCCACGGTGAAGCGGCAGGCAGAGCTGACGGATGGTGCCGCAAGGGGCAAGCTGAAAGCATCCGGTCGCGGTTATCTGGTGGATGATCTGCCAGTGCTGGTCATGATGGCCGTCGCCTCGGGCTATGTGTCCATTCTGGTGCTGGCGCTTTATATCCAGTCGCCTTTCGTCTCAAAACTATATGGCACGCCCAAGGTGCTGGGGGTGATCTGTGGTGTGCTGCTTTACTGGGTATCGCGGGTGATCCTGCTGGCCCATCGCGGCCAGATGCATGACGATCCGGTTGTGTTTGCCGCAAGGGATCGCACCAGCCAGATTTGCGCGCTGGTGATCATCGCTGTGGCCTTTGGCGGGGCCTTCCTGTGAGCGGGCTGCGCATCGCCATTCTGTATGCGCTATTTGCTGTTGTGGCGACGGTGATCAATCTGGGGATACAGCGGGTTGTGCTGTCGTGGAATAATGATTTTCTAGGTTTTGCCCTTGCTGTTTTCTGCGGCACGCTGGCCGGGCTGGTGGTGAAATATGTGCTTGATAAGCGCTGGATCTTTGCTGATGCCAGTACGGGCATCAAAGCCCATGGGCAGAAATTCACCCTTTATACGATCATGGGCCTTGTCACGACGGCGATCTTCTGGGGCACAGAAACCGCGTTCTGGCTGATCTGGAAGACGGATATAATGCGCGAGCTGGGTGCCGTGCTGGGCCTGTCTGTCGGCTATGTGGTCAAATATTTCCTCGACCGCCGCTTTGTCTTTCAACCCCATAAAGAGGCAGCCCTGTCATGACGGATCTGTCCGGTTGGGGTGGCTTTCCCAAACATCCTGCAACGCTCGCCTGCCCGGTCACGCAGGCCGATCTGGCCCGCGCCATTGCCGATGGGGCCGTGATTGCCCGGGGCAATGGCCGCGCCTATGGCGACAGTGCCATCGGGCTGCGCAAAACCGTGCAGATGCACGGGCTGAACCACATGATCAGCTTTGATCGACAAAACGGGTTTCTGGTGGCCGAGGCCGGTGTGCTGCTGCGCGATGTGATCACCGCGTTTCTGCCCCATGGCTGGTTTCCCCCTGTCACCCCGGGCACGAAATTTGTCACTTTAGGCGGGATGATTGCCGCTGATGTGCATGGCAAGAACCACCACAAGGATGGCAGCTTCCGCAATTTCGTCGATTGGCTGGACGTGATGGATGCAAGCGGTGTGGTGCATCATTGCAGCCGGACCCAGAATGCCCAGCTGTTTGAATGGAGTATTGGCGGGATGGGGCTGACCGGGGTGATCCTGCGCGCAGGTATCCGGCTGCGCCCGGTGCCATCAGCCTGGATCCGGCAGACATCCCAGGCCTTGCCCAATCTTGATGCGGTGATTACGGCCTTTGAAGGGGCGGATGCCGCCACCTATTCGGTGGCCTGGATTGACTGTGTCAGCCGGGGTGCATCACTCGGCCGGTCGATCCTGATGTTGGGCGAACATGCGACCCCGGATGAGCTATCTGATGATGCGGCCCGTTATCCATTTGAAATTCCTGATAAAACGAAACGTACTGTGCCCTTTGCGATGCCTTTCAGCCTGCTGAACAGCCTGTCGGTCAGAGCGTTTAACGGGCTTTATTACTGGAATGGTCGGCGCAAGGCCGGGGTCAGCTTTGTCGATTACGACACGTATTTCTATCCGCTGGATGCCATTCTGGGTTGGAACAAGATCTATGGCAGGCGCGGGTTCATGCAGTTCCAATGTGTCCTGCCGCTTGAGACCGCGCGCGAAGGATTGCGCGCCTTGCTGAAGACCACATCATTGGCTGGTGCGGGATCATTTCTGGCGGTGCTGAAACGGTTCGGGCCGCAGGACAGTGCCTTTTCCTTTCCGATGCTGGGCTACACATTGGCGCTGGATTTTCCGGCAACCCCGGGGATGATCGCGCTGATGCGCAAGCTGGACCAGATCACGCTGGATCATCAGGGCCGGTTCTATCTGGCCAAGGATAGCCGCATGGCCCCGGACACGCTGCATGCATCGGACCCGCGCACAGCACAGTTCAAACAGATGCGTCAGGAATTCGGTGCAACCGATGCTTTTCAATCAAAACAATCCGAAAGGCTCTTTCTATGAGCAAGGGAACCATGCTGCTTTTGGGCGCAAAATCCGACATTGGCCGCGCTGTTGCACATCGCTTTGCCGCCGCGGGGTATGATATTCAACTGGCCGCGCGTAACGCCGCGGCGCTGGAGGCCACAAAAACCGATCTGGCATTGCGGCACAATATTGCGGTGAGCGTCCATGATTTTAATGTGTTGCAGACCGACACCCATGCCGGGTTTGTTGATGCCCTGCCCGCCCTGCCCGATATCGTGGTCTGTGCCATTGGGCTGATGGGCGACCAGATCGCAAATGAACAGGATTTTGATGCTGCCACCCGGGTGATGCGCAGCACCTATGAAGGGCCAGCGCATATTCTGGGCCTTCTGGCCAATCGCTTTGATGCGCGCGGGTCCGGGCAGATCGTGGGGATCAGTTCGGTTGCGGGCAATCGCGGCCGAGCCAAGAATTACGTCTATGGATCGGCCAAGGCCGGGTTTACCGCCTATCTGTCAGGCCTGCGCAACCGAATGGCCAAACGCGGCATTCACGTGCTGACCGTGCTGCCCGGCTTTGTGAACACCCAGATGACAGCAGGCATGGACCTGCCGGAAAAACTGACGGCTGAACCCGAAGAGGTGGCGACAGCCGTGTTCAACGGGCTGCGCAAGGGGCGTAATATCATCTATGTGCGCCCCATCTGGTTTGTGATCATGACCATCATCGGGTCGATCCCGGAACGCATTTTCAAGAAGATGAATATCTGACAGGGCAGCCCCGTCAGAACACGCCACCCAGCAGGAAATTGGGGTGCGCAAAGATAGGTCTATGCAACAATGCCTGTCTGTCTGATCACACCTGGTGGCAGGCCCGTTCGGCTGGGGCCTCACCGCGATCAGGGCGACTTACATTGACAATATCGCACGACCATCAGAAGATAGCTGCATAGATTAGAAAAATTTTTATTCGTTCATAGAGTGACCTATGTTGCATCAGTCATCAGGTTTTCACCTGCTTATATCGATATGTGTTACCCTTATCGGGGTATTCCTTACAAAGCTGATACTGGACCCTTCAACAGGGTTTGATGACGCCAATATCACCATGAACTTTGCCCAGAACATCGCCAATGGCGCTGGCTATGTGTACTATATCGGTGGTGAACGGGTTGAAGGCTCATCATCAGCCCTTTGGACCCTGATCAACACGGTCGCGTTCCTATTTTTTGATCATATTGAAAGCCCATTATCCGCTCTGGGCCTGATCATCTGTATCGCCACGATTTATATCGCTATCCAGATCACGCATTTGCTTTTGGTGGCAGGCGGGAAAGGCGACGGCCCAGCATGGTTAACAGGTGCTGCGTTTCTATTCTTTCCGTCCTATTTTGCCTATATGGTCTGGAGCTTGATGGATATGGGCCTGTTCATCCTGCTTTCGCTGACAATGTTTTACTGCCTCATGCGGCTGATAAAGGCCGGCCCGTCCCGGTTTTATGGCGTAACTTTCATTGTTTGCGCGGCATTGCTGAGTGCAGCACGCCCTGAAGGTGTTGCTGTCGCTGTTGGGATGAGCGCCCTTTTGTGGATTGGCCTTCGCATCATTGATCAGCAAAAAATCTCTGGCGTGGCGATTGCCGGGCTTGTTGCCGCCCTTGGCATGATCGCCGTTCTGACACTCATCCGGCTCTGGTATTTTGGGCAACCGGTCCCCAATACATTCTACGCCAAAGTATCGACAAGCTATGCCAGCCAGCTGATAGCGGGAATGAAATATTCAATCCGCTATCTTTATGATCCCATGAACCTGGGGATGATCGCCCTGTTTTTCATCGCAATCGCCGTGATGACACGTATAAAAATCGTCATTGTGTTCTGGCTGATCGCATTGTGTTGCTGTGCGGGGGTGTTCGGCATTTATTCGGCCCTTGGTGGTGACCACTTCGGGTCTTTCCGGTTTTATCAGGTGCTGACGCCACTCTTGCTTCCTTGGGCTGTTGCGGCTGCCATTGTCCTGGGGACAACATCCTCAAAACATGCAGACGGATGGCAAAAAAGCATGCGTATACTGGCAAGCGCCATTCTGCTTGTCGCTGCCTGGGGACAGTTCACCCAAACCAAAGGCGGCATTGCTATTGATTTTCGCATCGCCGAAGCAGGCCGATTGTCCGGAGAGGTCTTGAATGATTTTGAGCCCGCGCCATCACTTGGCATTCTTGCCGCCGGCGGCATTGCGATGACATATGAGGGCGCGATTTTTGATCTGCTTGGGCTCAACTGGGTGGAAATGGCCCATAGTAACCGGTCCGCCATGCGCGTCAAAAATAACAGCGGCTTCAGTCAGGACGTCTTTTTTAACAACCCCCCAGATTTGATCCTCCCGGAAATTCGCGACTGCGGCTTACCTCCAATGGATTATCAATGGGTTATGGATGAAGTCATCGCGTCGGATACTTTCCAACAGCTTTATCGTTACGATTGCTACCGTGGGGTGGCTTTCTTCATCAAGAGGGATATTCCTCTGCCCGCTGCATCATGATGATATTTATGCGGGTCGTGCGACATAGTTGAAACTGGTGAAGTCATCCGGATCATCCAGTTCAAAATGGTTGACCTGTATCTGATTGCCATCATCATCGACACAAAACACCCGATAGCCGTGTTCTGAAAGGATGTCCCAGATTTCCTGTGCAACCTGCCTTTGATGGGTGCAGGTATCTTCGGGCAGAAAGTCGTGATCATCGCCAGTAAAATTGGGCATAACTTCAAAGAAAAGAATGGGTTGGGCGTTTTTTAAGGTCTTTTGCAATCCCTCCAATACGCTGAGTTCAGCCCCTTCGACATCGATCTTGATAATACCGGGGTTGGTGCATCCAAGTTCTTGCAATACCGCATCGCCCGCACGCATCTGCACGTAATTGATATTGCTATATGCGCGCCCTTGAACATTTCCGATCAAAGACCCCATTTCGTCGAAAGCACCGTTCGAATAGAATTTCACGAGCCTGTCGTCGTCAGACAGTGCGAGCGGCAAAACATGAAAATCCTTGATATCGTTGTCTTTCAGGAAGGTGCCGATCAGGTGGCAACAGGCATGTTGTGGCTCAAAGCCGAAATACGTCCGGTTTGGATCGACCCCAAGCACCTTGAGCATGGTTTGACCAATATTTGCACCTATATCGATGAAAGCCCCCGGGCGTTCATCGAGTGCCTCAGCTATCAGCGCATTTATTGCCTCTTCATGATGGACAGTTTGCATCCCGAGGCGATTGGCAAAGTAGCCTCTGATCTTATACTGGTTCTTGCCTATTTGTAGCGTATGCCCAAGCTGATAACGCAGCAGCGGTAAATGGTAAGACAGCCTTTGAAAAAACGGCATAAAAACACCTTGAACGAATTATTTCTCGGTTGCGTCGATCTTGTCACCGGCATCCTTGAATACTGCTGTTCAACGTAGCGTTATTGTATGATTTCGTCGAGCCACATGATTTTAGGGCCAGTGCCACCTTGCCCAGGCCCGGTCGGTCACGTGCCTGATGTCTGATCTGGCCCCTTGGGCGCGTCAGCCTTATCTTCGATCTTCTGTTCCGGTGTGAAATAGGCACCGTCCCGCAAGACGGCTTCGACATGTTCGACGCCCACGATCTCGCGTTCGCTGATGGACGCATAAAGCATACAGATATCACAAAGCTGGTTGACCAGCCGGGGAATGCCGCCGGTAATCTCATGTACCCTGTCCGACGCCGCCCGACTGAACATATGCGCGCTGCCCCCTGCCCTTTCGAGCCGGTGGATGATATAGGAATAGACCGTTTTCTGATCCATATGGGACAGATGAAAACTGGATGCGATCCGCTGGGCGAATTGTTTCATGTCGGGCCTGCGGATGATATCGCGCAGCTCTGGTTGCCCGATCAGCAGCAATTGCAGCAATTCATCCTTGTTGGCATTGATATTGGTCAGGGTCCGCAGCTCTTCCAGCGCCTTGCGCGGCATGTTCTGTGCTTCATCAAAGATCATCAGCACATGGCGCCCTGCGGCATATTCATTGATCAGGAATTGCTGAAACACCTCAAACCGGTCGACGTAATCGGCATCCTTATCAACCGGGATTTCCAACGCCATCATCACCCAGCGCAAGAGATCGCCCCTGCCTTCATGCATGTTCGACACCAGGCCGACTGTCACCGTTTCATCAAGGTTATGCAGCAGATATTGCAAGAGCGTGGTCTTGCCTGCCCCGACCTCTCCGGTGATCAGGGTAATCGGCGCCCGTGTTGCCACCCCGTATTCAAGCATCGTGTAGGCGCGTTTGTGATCATTGGTCCAATAAAGGAAATCCGGATCCGGCAGGAGCGAAAACGGACGCTCGCTCAGGCAAAAGAACTCTGTGTAAAGGTTGAGGCTTGCTGACATTCGACAGTTCTTTGAACACTATTGCTGCTATTGGGGCCACCACCACCATGTGCTGTTACCGGAAGTTATTGTATATGACAAAGAAATTGTCGCATCACCACGTCGCGCACCCCCCTAGAGGTGTTTTGACGTGACAGCTCAGGCATGCATCGTTAATTGGCATTGAAGTGATCATGATTAGTGAATTTACACGTGCATATTGAACAGACAGCCTTAGAGGGTGTTTTCATCCTCACGCCGCAGCGTTTTGGTGATATCCGCGGATTTTTCAGTGAAAGTTGGAACCGTCAGCGGATGGCAGATGCCGGGCTTGATTACGACTGGGTGCAGGACAACCATTCCCTGTCAGCCCAGGCGGGCACTGTGCGCGGCCTGCATTGCCAGGCCCCGCCCCATGCCCAAGACAAGCTGGTCCGCTGTGGCCGTGGCGCGCTGTTCGATGTGGCCGTCGATATCCGCAAGGGATCCCCCAGTTATGGCCAATGGGTCGGCGTTGATCTGACATTTGAAAATGGTCGCCAGTTATTGGTGCCTGCGGGGTTTCTGCATGGCTTTGTCACCCGCGCGCCCGATACCGAGATCATCTATAAATGTTCCGATAATTACGCCCCCGATTGCGACCGTGCCGTGCGCTTTGACAGCCCCGAGATCGGGATCGACTGGGGGTTGGATGCCCCCGCCATCCTGTCCGACAAGGATCGCAACGCCCCAACCCTGGCCCAGTTCGACAGCCCCTTTACCTATGAAGGCCCAATCGCATGAAACTGCTTGTCACCGGGGGGGCAGGCTTTATCGGCTCTGCCGTGGTCCGTCTGGCGGTAGCCCGGGGGCATCATGTTATCAATCTGGACGCGCTGACCTATGCTGCCTGTCTGGACAATGTCGCTCCTGTTGCCGACAGCCCGCTTTATGATTTCGTGCAGGCCGATATCCGCGACCGCCCTGCCCTGGATGCCGCCTTTGCCGCCCATCAGCCCGATGCGGTGATGCATCTGGCCGCGGAATCCCATGTGGACAGGTCCATTGACGGCCCCGGCAATTTCATCGCCACCAATATCACCGGCACTTACAACATGCTGGAAGCCGCGCGCAGCTATTGGGTGCAGGCGGGTAAGCCCGATACATTCCGGTTTCATCATATTTCCACGGATGAGGTGTTTGGCAGCCTTGGCCCCACCGGCCAGTTTTCCGAAGATACCCCCTATGATCCGCGCAGCCCCTATTCCGCCTCCAAAGCATCTAGCGATCATCTGGTGCGGGCCTGGGCGGAAACCTATGGCCTGCCTGTGGTCCTGACCAATTGTTCGAATAATTATGGCCCTTACCATTTTCCCGAAAAGCTGATCCCGGTGGTGATCCTGAATGCGCTAGCGGGCAAGCCGCTGCCGATCTATGGCGACGGGTCCAACATCCGCGACTGGCTTTATGTCGAAGATCACGCCGATGCCCTGCTTCTGGTCCTCCAAAAAGGCCAGTTGGGCCGGTCTTACAATATCGGCGGCGAAAACGAGCGGAGCAATCTGGAACTGGTGCAGACCCTCTGCGCCATTCTTGATGAGCTGCGTCCTAAGGCGCATGGGAATTATGCTGATCAGATCACCTTTGTCACCGATCGCCCCGGCCATGATGCCCGCTATGCCATTAACCCATCCCGGATGCGCGATGAGCTGGGCTGGCGCCCGTCGGTCACCGTGGAGGAAGGGCTGCGCCTGACGGTGCAATGGTATCTGGACAATGAAAAATGGTGGCGCGCCTTGCAGCAACGTCATGGGGTGGGTGAACGGCTTGGAGTCGGGTCGTGAAGGCACTGGTCTTTGGCACCACGGGCCAGTTGGCCAGGGAACTGGCCCGCAGGGCTGGCCCCGATATCACACTGGATATGCGCGGGCACGATCAGGCTGATTTCACCGACCCGGCAGCTTGTGCCGCCATCGTGGCCGCAAGTGATGCTGAAGTGGTGATCAATGCTGTGGCCTATACCGCCGTGGACAAGGCCGAGGAAGAAGAACCGCTGGCCACCCTGATCAACGCCACCACCCCCACGGCCATTGCCCATGCCGCAGCGGCCCGTAGCCTGCCATTTGTGCATGTTTCGACCGATTATGTGTTTGATGGGTCCGGGGGCCAGCCATGGGGTCCAGAGGCGCCCACAGCGCCGCTGGGGGCCTATGGGCGCAGCAAACGGGCCGGAGAGATGGGGATCACCACTACAAATGGCCCTTATGTCATTTTGCGCACATCCTGGGTGGTATCGACCCATGGCAGGAACTTCGTTAAAACAATGCGCCAATTGGGCCAGACCCGCGATCAACTGACCATTGTCGCTGATCAGATCGGCGGGCCGACCCCGGCGGCGGCGCTGGCGGATGCCTGTCTGGCGGCTGCAACAGGGCTGCTGGCTGATCCGGGCAAGACTGGGATTTATCATCTGGCGGGGCACCCTGATGTCAGCTGGGCCGATTTCGCACGCGAAATTTTTGCACAAAGCGGGATCAGTTGCACGGTGACGGATATCCCGTCCAGCGATTATCCGACCCCGGCCGCGCGGCCTTTGAATTCCCGGTTGGATTGTGCTGCATTCGAACAGGCTTTTGGCCTGCCCCGCCCCGATTGGCGGGATGGTTTGCGCGATATTCTGAACGATCTGGAAAAGGGGGTGTCATGACAACCCGCAAAGGCATCATTCTGGCTGGCGGCTCCGGCACCCGGCTTTACCCGATCACATTGGGTGTCTCGAAACAGCTTTTGCCGATCTATGACAAGCCGATGATCTATTACCCGCTGACCGCCCTGATGCTGGCAGGTATCCGCGAGATTGCCGTGATCACCACGCCACAGGATCAGGACCAGTTCCGGCGGATGCTGGGCGATGGATCGCAATTTGGCATATCCCTGACCTATATCACACAGCCATCCCCCGATGGGTTGGCCCAGGCCTTTATCCTGGCAGAGGATTTCCTGGCAGGCGCGCCATCGGCACTGGTGCTGGGTGATAACATCTTTTTCGGGCATGGGCTGCCCGAACTGATGTCAGCGGCAGATGCGCAAAAGACCGGTGCCACCGTCTTTGGCTATCAGGTGGTGGATCCTGAACGCTATGGCGTGGTGGATTTTGACGAAAGTGGCACAGTGCGCGGGATCATCGAAAAGCCGGATGTGCCGCCCTCAAACCATGCAGTCACCGGGCTTTACTTTGTCGATGGCACCGCCCCACAAAAATCGCGCGCGGTCCAGCCCTCCGCCCGGGGGGAGCTGGAAATCACCTCCCTGCTGGAGATGTATCTGGCCGAAGGCAGCCTGACCGTGCAGCGTATGGGCCGTGGCTATGCCTGGCTCGATACCGGCACGCATGCCAGCCTGCTGGATGCGGGGAATTTCGTGCGTACTATCGAGGAACGGCAAGGTCAGCAGATCGGCAGCCCCGAAGAGGTGGCCTTCTACTTAGGCTGGATCAGCCGCGATGACCTGTCCCGCGAGGCGCAGAAATACGCCAAAAACGCCTATGGCACCTATCTGGACAAGCTGTGACATGAGGGAATGCGCGATGCGATTACGGGGGCTGCCATGCGTGTCTTACTAACCGGCGGGGCGGGCTATATTGGCAGCCACACGCTGTTGCAGCTGTTGCAAAAAGAAAACGAAACGCTGGTCTTTGATAATTTCTCCAACAGCTCGCCCGAGGCGCTGCGCCGGGTCAAGCAATTGGCGAACCGGGATTTTGCGATTTGCGATGGTGACATCCGTGATACCGATGGGCTGGATGCCGCATTCAAGGAATTCCGCCCTGATGCGGTGATCCATTTCGCTGGGTTGAAGGCGGTGGGCGAGTCAAATGAAAAGCCGCTGGATTACTATGGCCAGAATGTTTCCGGCACGATCGCATTGCTGGGGGCCATGCAGCGCCATGGCTGTGCGCGGATCGTCTTTTCATCCTCGGCCACGGTTTATGGCGAAGCCAAATACCTGCCCTATGATGAAGACCATCCTTTGCAGCCCACCAACCCCTATGGGCGCACCAAATATTTTATTGAAGAGATCATCCGCGACTGGGCCACATCCTGGCCCGAGGCCAGCGCGGTACTGCTGCGCTATTTCAACCCGGTTGGGGCCCATCCATCGGGCCGGATCGGTGAAGACCCGCAGGCCATTCCCAACAACCTTGTGCCCTACATATCGCAGGTGGCCGTGGGTCGGCTTGCCCAGCTGAGCGTCTATGGCGATGATTACGACACTCGCGACGGCACCGGCGAACGCGACTATGTGCATGTGGATGATCTGGCCGCCGCACATCTGGCCGCGGTGCAGTTTTCCACCCGGACGCGCGGGTGCGAGGCGATCAATATCGGCACAGGCCGTGGCGCAACCGTTCTGGAAATGGTGCGCGCCTTTGAAAAAGCGGCTGACCGGCCCGTGCCCTTGCGCATCACAGCACGACGCGACGGTGATGTCGCGCGCAGTCTGGCGGCAACGGCAAAGGCCAAACAGCTTTTGAACTGGGAAGCCCAATATGACATTGATGATATGTGCCAATCCACCTGGCACTGGCAGTCA
Organism: uncultured Paracoccaceae bacterium; assembly: GCA_947503925.1. Lineage (GTDB taxonomy): Bacteria > Pseudomonadota > Alphaproteobacteria > Rhodobacterales > Rhodobacteraceae > Yoonia. Next base: position 68,411 of record CANNFQ010000018.1, read on the forward strand.
TCCAATCCGAACGGCTATACGGATTAAGTGTTTCGCATGCGAAAAAAATCGTCTAATTCATTGAAAAATAACGGTTTTTTTATAAATCCAGCAACCACTTTCGTAAGGCATCCTGCAATGCCGGCGTGACCTGTTTGCCAGATAGTGTAACCTTTTCCGGGCTGGCCTGCCATGTGATCCCCGGGATCAGTTCCTGGCTGGCGGGTGCTGTGGCCTTGGCCGGGCGCAAGGCCGCATCCAGCACCTGACGTTCTGCGGTAGCATCTTGCGGATCTGCGCGGTTCAGGGCTTTACGCAGCCGCGCAGCAAAGCCTTTCTCGGCCACTAGCGCCGCTGCCAGTTTCAGCCCGAGCTTTTCAGGGATCGCTGCGGGAAAGCGCAGGTCATCAGCCAATGCGGCGTGGATACCAAGGAAAGCCACGATCTTGGACCGTTTCGGCGCGGGGGCGGATGCAAACAGCGCATGCACCGCTTTCTTCACATTGGGGTAGATGCCCAGTTCTGCCGCCTCTGCCGCCAATCGGGCGCGCTCATAGAACGACAGATCGGCCCGGATCTCGTTTTCCTCGACCATCGCCAGATAGCTGTCAGCCGCCGACCCGATGGGTTTTATAAGGGCCTGCACGCTAGCAAAGCGCGCCTCACCCGTCTCCCGATACAAATCCCCCAAGGCAGACACCCGGCGATAACCAGAGATCAGCCCATAGCGGCCCTGGCCCAGTTCGACCACCTCAATCGGTGTTTGCTGGCCGCGTGCCATAAGGCTGCTGCGGAGTGCTACCATGTCGGTGGCATCCAGTGCGATCCGGTCGCGCACCAGATGATCCAGCTTGATGGCCTCCAATGGCAAGGCCTGGACCATGCGGCCTTCGCTGCGCGCGCTGTGCAATTCCGCGCTGACCTCTTCAAGGGCGGCATGGCTGGCTGCTTCGGCAGCGACCTGTGCGATAGGCGGACGGTTGGTGGATACTGGCGATACATCCGGCATATCGGGCAACATCGTGGGCGGTGTCAGGCGTTTGCGTTTGGCCATGGCGGGGTCCTGTCAGAAAAGTTTCGCATGCGAAAATATTACCAATGCACAGCCCTATTCCGCCGCTTGCAGGTTGGCGATTTCATCGCGCCGCCATGTCCCCAGCAGCAGTTTCTTGAAGGCTGCATAGGTTTCATCAAATGTGGCGCGGCCACGGGCATAGGTATCGCGGTTGAAGTCGCGATAATCGGCCTCATAAATGCCATTTACGCTTTCACCGGCTTGCCCGATCAGGGCGGTGAAATCCTGCCGATAGGGCGACAGTGTTTTGCCCAGATAGGCCTGCATCAGCCCGGCCATTTCGGCCTGCTGGCTGCCATCATAGCGTGTGATCACGGTGCGTACCGCATCCCATGCAAACCCCATCTCTGGTCGGCCTAAGGCACGCGCGGCTGTGTTTTCGCCATCTTCGATCGAGGCGAATGTAGAATGCAGCATGTCAAAGAACCGGCCTGTGCTGTCGAATTCCAGAAACGACGCGCCTTGCGGGACTAGCAGAATATCAGCTGCTGCCAGTCCGTTGATCGTCAGATAGCCTAGGGCAGGGGGGGTATCGATGAAAATCAGATCGTAATCATCCAGCACCCCGTCATCGGCAAGAATATCCGTGAGCGCATCCCAGAGTTTCCAGCCACGCGATTGCATCCGCCAGACAGGGATTTGAAATTCAGACCAGTAAAGGTTCAGCTGTGCCCCGATCAGATCGATATTCGGCCAATGGGTGTCTTGGATCACATCGGATGCCTTGACGTCCAAAGCCTCTGTCATGGTGTCATCAAGGGGCAGGGGGGCATCACCCCGGTCGAGCCTGCGCTGATTATCCAGTTGCAGACTGCCCGCATAATGCCGCGCCAGCAGGGGGAACACGGTGCCCCATTCATCATCGACCTTGCCGCCAAAGATTGATGTCATCGATCCTTGGCTGTCCAGATCGATCACCAGCACCTTGTAACCATCCAGTGCGGCCGACATGGCCAGATGTGCGCCTGTGCTGGTCTTGCCAACCCCACCTTTGAAATTGGCCACAGCCGTAATCTTGGCAGGCAGGCCCTTGGGGCGGTAGGGCAGGTAGTCTTTGGATTTCGATCCTTCGGCGGCAAAGAAGGCGCGCAGGCGCAGCACCTCATCCAGGGTGAACCATTTGGCGCCGCCATCCGTGTCACTATGGCCCTGGGGCAGGGTGGGGTTTTGGCGCAGGACACGGCGGAAATGGGCGGGGGCAACCGGGATCAGATAGCGGGTGATTTCCCATGTCGAAAACCGGCGCAAAGTTTTGCGACCCGTTTCATCAAGCCCCCGACTGGCCAGATCGGCCCTGCCCCGCCGATAGTTTTCGGCCAATGCGGCGAAACTAGCTGTCGTCATTGGTTCTGATAGTTCGGCCATTGACTGATCTGGGGAAAGCCCAAAATATGGGGGTGGTTGATCTGCCTGTGTCATGATCTGCCCTGATATATCGTGTTTTCCTTAGTATACCCAAAAACGTGATACATGGAAGAAAAACTGTATCCCCGGATCCCTTTTCTAAGCAAATTCAAGAGGTTTCAGAGCTGCGAATAACTGATGGCTTGAGAAAATCAGCCTTTTTACTGTTATATTCAGTTATTAATTAGTTACAGGGTTTTTGGATTTCACTTAAGCATTTGTTTTTTTTTATAAAACTGGTTTGAATGTAAGCCAAGATGACTCTGATACCACGATAAAGCGACTCTGAACCCCCGAGCAACTGACTCTGAACCCCCGAGCCCGGACTCGACCCGTGGCCTGTGGATAACTATGCT
>CANNFQ010000019.1 GCA_947503925.1 uncultured Paracoccaceae bacterium
GCAGTTCGACGTGAACTAAACCACCACTCCCCCTCCCCTCCAAAAGAGCCGGTGCCAATATTGGCACCGGCTCTTTTTCAGTTTAGAACGGTTCCAAAACTTGACTTTCAGGCAGGTGGGGCGCATATGTAAAGCCTGACAAAAAAGGTTGGCCCCCATGTTCATCCAGACTGAATCGACCCCAAATCCGGCAACCCTGAAATTTCTGCCCGGCCAGAATGTGCTGGAGGTCGGCACCGCCGATTTTCCGACAGCAGAAGCGGCTGAAAAATCACCGCTTGCCCAGCGTATCTTTGCATCCGGTGATGTGACTGGCGTGTTCTTCGGGATTGATTTTGTCACGGTCACCAAGGTTGACACTGTTGAATGGGACCATATCAAACCCGGTATTCTGGGCGCGATTATGGAGCATTATCAATCCGGTCAACCCGTTATGGCAGAGGATCACACCCCCGCCAGCGGCCATGCCGAACATAGCGGTGAAGATGGTGAAATTGTCAATCAAATCAAGGAACTGCTGGACACCCGCGTGCGCCCCGCAGTGGCACAGGATGGTGGCGACATCACATTCCACGGATTTGACCGGGGCATCGTATATCTGCACATGCAAGGCGCCTGCGCGGGCTGTCCCTCATCAACACTGACCTTGAAAATGGGCATCGAGAACCTGTTGCGCCATTACATCCCTGAGGTGGTCGAGGTGCGGCCCGTTGCCGCCTGAACCCAAACTGATTGCCTTTGATACATCGGCGGCGCATTGCGCCGCCGCTTTGCTGTTGGGCGACCGGGTTGTCACCCGCGTCGATGAAATGGCCAAAGGTCAGGCCGAGCACCTGATGCCAATGCTGGAAGAGATGCTTGCCGCCGAAGGGCTAGGCTGGTCCGATCTGGATGCAGTTGGCGTGGGCATTGGCCCGGGCAATTTTACAGGTATCCGCATTGCGGTCAGTGCCGCGCGCGGGCTGGCATTGGGGCTGGGAAAACCCGCGATTGGCGTCTCGACCCTCGAAGCGCAGGCATTTGGATTGGTTGAGTATGGTCGCTCGATCGTGTCCTGCCTGGATGCCCGCCGAGGTCGCGCTTACATGCAGGTATTTGCCCGCAATCTTGATCTGCCACCGCCGGCTTTGGTTGAAATGTCGAAAGAGTCATTTCCGCGTGGGTATGACGGCCTTGCTCCCCAGATCGTCGGCCCGATTGCGGCAGAGGTTGCCGCGCTGACCGGCGATCCAGTGGTCCAACCCACTTGCCCCACCATCGAAGCCATCGCACGACTTGCCGCCGCCCGTATCGGCACGGATCATGGCCGTCCTGCCCCGCTATACATCCGCAGTGCCGATGCCGCCCCGCCCCGCGACCCGGCCCCCGTCATCCTGTCATGACACCTGCCGCGCTTTCGGTCCTGCACAGGGCGGCCTTCTGCGATGGACGCGGATGGTCGGAGGACGAGTTTACGACCCTTTTGGCACAAAAAGGCGTTAGTCTATGCACGACCGCGCATGCCTTTGCCCTGATCCGAGTGATTATGGATGAGGCAGAATTGCTGACCCTCGCCACCGACCCGGCGCATCAGCGCAAAGGCGAAGCCCGCGTTACCCTGCAAGATGCGGAAAACCGCGCCGCAGAGGCTGGAGCCACGAGGATTTTTCTGGAAGTTGCGGCGGATAACAACGCGGCACGCGGCCTTTACCAGAGCAGCGGGTATACACAGATAGGGCAGCGCCCCGCCTATTATGCCCGTCGGGGTGGCCGGCCTGTGACAGCGCTGGTGCTTGGCAAGGACATGAAAACAGCGTGACCCTGCGTCAACCTGTTGATAAGTCACAATTTGCTGCCTGTCCGCCGCCGAAACCACCAAAAAACCTGTTGATCTTCCCGTCGCGGCAATGCCTTATCTGGTGATGACCCGACAAAGATCGGCTCGGATTCAAACTGAGGGGGCGTCTACCCGCCCGTAAAACCTCGCGTAACGACCTGGGAGATACAAAATGACCCTTATGCAGAAATTCCTTGGCGCGTCTGCTGCGCTGGCCCTGACGGCTGGTGCTGCGGCAGCAGACCCCGCCATCCTGTTCGACCTTGGCGGCAAGTTCGACAAATCCTTTAACGAAAGCGCCTATAACGGGGCGGAGCGTTGGGCCGAAGAAACCGGCGGCAAATATGCCGAGGTTGAAATCCAGTCCGACGCGCAGCGCGAACAGGCGATCCGCCGTTTCGCCGAATCTGGCGCCAACCCCATCGTGATGGCTGGTTTTTCCTGGGCGACACCGCTGGGCGAAGTTGCGGCTGACTATCCTGACACGAAATTCGCGATCATCGACATGGTTGTTGATGCGCCAAACGTGCGTTCGGTGGTCTTTAACGAACATGAAGGCTCCTACCTTGTTGGTATGATGGCCGCGATGGCGTCCGAAACCGGCACAGTGTCCTTTGTCGGCGGTATGGATATTCCGCTGATCCGTAAATTCGCCTGTGGCTATGCCCAAGGCGCAAAAGCGGTGAATGCGGATGCAACCGTGATCGCCAATATGACAGGTACAACGCCTGCCGCATGGAACGATCCGGTAAAAGGGTCCGAACTCACACTGGCCCAGATCAGCCAGGGTTCCGATGTTGTATTTGCCGCCGCTGGTGGCACAGGCGTTGGTGTGCTGCAAACAGCCGCGGATGAGGACATCCTGTCGATCGGTGTGGATGCGAACCAGAACTACCTGCACCCCGGTGAGGTGCTGACATCAATGATGAAGCGGGTTGATAACGCGGTTTATGAGGCGCTGACACAAGGGGCGGACCTTGAAACAGGCTTCAACGTCATGGGTGTGGCAAATGAAGGTGTCGGTTATGCGCTGGATGAGTTCAACGCAGAGCTTGTGTCGGATGAAATGAAGACCGCTGTTGACGCCGCGGCCGCTGAAATTGCGGCTGGCAGCCTGGTTGTGCATGACTATTCCAGCGATGAAAGTTGCCCGGTTCTGGAATTCTGATCCAATAACGAAGGCCAATAAAAACCAAGGCCGCGCAGATTTATCCGCGCGGCCTTTTGCGTAAGAACAACAGGTGCCCCGATGACCGACCAAGCCCCCGCAATTGAGCTCAAAGGCATCTCCAAAGCGTTTGGCCCAGTACAGGCCAACAAAGATATCTCAATCAGGGTTATGCCCGGTACGATCCACGGGATCATCGGTGAAAACGGGGCAGGCAAATCGACGCTGATGTCGATCCTTTACGGATTTTACAAGGCCGACGCGGGCGAGATTTTCATTGCCGGTCAAAAAACATCGATCCCCGACAGTCAGGCGGCAATCGCAGCCGGGATTGGCATGGTATTTCAGCATTTCAAACTGGTCGAAAACTTCACTGTTCTCGAAAACGTCATTCTGGGTGCCGAAGACAGCGGATTGCTGCGCCCGTCATTGGCTCGCGCCCGCCGCGAGTTGAAATCACTGGCTGAAGAATACGAATTGAACGTCGACCCTGACGCCCTGATCGAAGAGGTCGGCGTCGGTATGCAGCAGCGTGTTGAAATCCTCAAAGCCCTGTATCGCAGGGCCGATATCCTGATCCTTGACGAACCAACCGGGGTGCTGACCCCGGCAGAGGCGGATCACCTGTTCCGCATTCTTGAGAACCTCAAACGCGAGGGCAAAACCATCATCCTGATCACGCATAAACTGCGCGAGATCATGGAGATTACCGACACCGTCAGCGTGATGCGACGCGGCGAAATGACATCGACTGTCAAGACCGCCGACACCAACCCCGCCGATCTGGCCGAACGAATGGTTGGCCGCAAGGTGTTGCTGCGTGTCGACAAGGCGCCCCCCAAGATTGGCCGCACTATCCTTGAAGTCCGCGACCTGAACGTGACCGATGACAAAGGCGTGCATCGCCTCAAAGGGGTTAGTTTTGATGTGCATGCGGGCGAAATTCTGGGCATTGCCGGGGTGGCCGGGAACGGCCAGTCCGAATTGCTGGAAGTCTTGGGCGGCTATGAACGTGCGACCGGGTTGATCAAGGTGAATGGCGAGGAAATTGACCTGACAGGTGCCAAGTCAGACGGGCAAAGCCGCCGTTTGCGTGGCATCGCCCATGTGCCCGAGGATCGGCAGCGCGAAGGCCTGATCATGGACTACATGGCCTGGGAAAACACCGCCTTTGGGTATCACCATGCCGATGAATACCAGCGATCCAGCCTGTTCATGGACAACGCCGCCATCCGACAAGACACGATAGAAAAAATGGAGCGTTTCGACGTCCGCCCGCCCGATCCCAAACTGGCCGCGAAGAATTTCTCCGGCGGCAATCAGCAAAAAATCGTGCTGGCGCGCGAGATCGAGCGCAATCCAGACTTGCTCTTGATCGGTCAGCCCACACGCGGTGTGGACATTGGTGCCATCGAATTTATCCACCAGCAGATTGTTGCACTAAGGGATCAGGGCAAGGCAATTTTGTTGGTTTCTGTGGAGTTAGAGGAAATTTTGTCGCTCTCTGACCGGATCGCCGTTATGTTTGACGGAAAAATGATGGGCGAGCGGATGCCTCAAGAAACGGACGAAAAAGAGCTTGGTCTGCTGATGGCAGGGATGACGACCGAGCCGCAGGGATCGCTGCATGAAGCGGTCGAGGCCAATCTGGCCCATGCTGGCGGTGACGCCGGCAAGGAGGTCTAAGGCCATGGACGTGATGCCAAAATGGGCCGATGTTGTCCTGATCCCACTGATTTCAATCCTGCTGGCGGCCATCCTTTCCGCACTGGTCATTCTCGCCATCGGGGAAAACCCGTGGGAGGCGCTCAAACTGATGGTGCAAGGCGCGTTGGGATCCACCTATGGCTGGGGCTACACGCTTTATTACGCGACCAACTTCATCTTTACCGGGCTGGCCGTGGCCATCGCCTTTCATGCCCGTATGTTCAACATCGGCGGTGAAGGTCAGGCCCTTTTGGGTGGACTTGGTGTCGCGATCATCTGCCTTTACATCCCCTGGCCGCATTGGACGCTGGCCTTGTTGGGGGCGGCGATTGGTGCCGCGATTTTTGGGGCTGCATGGGCGGCGATCCCGGCCTTTTTGCAGGCCAAGCGCGGCAGCCATATCGTGATCACCACGATCATGTTCAACTTTATCGCCGCTGCATTGCTGAACTATTTCCTGATTGGCGCGCTGAAAGTGCCCGGTTCGATGGAACCAGCATCGGCCAAGTTTCCCGAGGCGGCGCATCTGCCATCCTTTCAGGACATGTTCAGCTTTGGCGAAAGCACCCTGTTCCGTGGTGCCCCGGCCAACATCACTTTTTTCGTGGCCGTGGCCGCTTGTGTCGCCCTTTGGGCGCTGATCTGGCGGACCCGGCTGGGGTATGAAATCCGCGCATTTGGTCATTCGGAATCCGCGGCCAAATATGCGGGCATCAGCCCGACCAAGATTATCATGGTTGCCATGCTTATATCAGGCGCACTTGCCGGCATGATGGCCATCAACAACGTCCAGGGCGAGGCCGAACGGCTGGTCCTGAACGCAGTGGAGGGGGCGGGCTTTATCGGCATCGCCGTCGCACTGATGGGGCGCAGCCATCCCTTTGGGGTATTTCTGGCGGCCCTTCTTTTCGGCTTTCTATATCAAGGCGGCGCAGAACTCGCCCTATGGACGTCGATCCCCCGTGAATTGATCATCGTAATACAGGCATTGGTGATCCTGTTCACGGGCGCACTGGATAACATGGTGCGCATGCCGCTTGAGCGGCTATTCCTATCAATGAGGAGAGCAAAACAATGATGGCAGGACCATTCAAAATCGGTGTCGAGGATGACACCGGTGCCGATCTGGGCTTTGTGCTCAGTTGTCTGGCACTTGGCATGATCACAATGCAGGAATTCCACCAATGGATCCGGCACGTGATCGCACAATCCCCCGGCGGTGACGTTCCCCCGCATCTGGAGGCGCTGTTGGCGCTGCAAAAACCGGCAAGCGTCTTTCGCCCCAACGAAGCTGTGATGCGCCGTATCCCACATGACCCGTTCATCACCGATGACCGGTTCGACGCGATGCTGGGGCTGCAATATTTCCTGCGCCGGGACAAAACCCAGGCCGTGGATATGACCCAGGCCGAAGCCGAAGGCGCGTTGCGCAAACACCCCGAAGTGGCTGATCGCTTTTTCGCGCTCTTCCCCTTCCTGATGGAGAAAGTAGCCTAAAGATGGACTTTGCCACCCTTCTGCAAATGCTGGACGCCACGATGCGTCTGGCAACCCCGCTTCTGCTGGCCTGTCTGGCAGGTCTTTATTCGGAGCGGGCCGGTATCTTTGATATCGGGCTGGAAGGGAAGATGTTGGCAGCCGCATTTTTGTCGGCTGCCATTGCCGCTGTCACAGGCAATGTCTGGGTTGGCCTCTTGGCGGGGATTGGCGCATCGATTGCCCTTTCCGTCATACATGGCCTTGCCTCGATCACCTTTCGCGGCAACCAGCTGATTTCCGGTGTCGCCATCAATTTTCTGGCGGCTGGGCTGACGGTTGTGGTCGCCCAAAGCTGGTTCCGTCAGGGCGGGCGGACACCACAATTGACCGATGGGGGCCGGTTTGAACCCATCACCCTGCCCTTTGCAGAGGCTTTGCGCGATGTGCCCGTGATTGGTCCAATCTACTATGAACTGATTTCCGGACATACCCCGCTTGTCTATGTCGCCCTGCTGATGGTGCCACTGACATGGTGGGTGCTTTATCGGACCCGGTTTGGCCTGCGCCTGCGGGCGGTGGGTGAAAACCCGGCAGCTGTCGACACCGCTGGCGTGTCCGTTATCACGCTGCGCTATGCCGCTGTTGCAATTTGCGGTGTGCTATGTGGCATTGCCGGTGCGTATCTGGCGACCGCCCTGCAGGCCGGTTTCGTCAAGGATATGAGCGCAGGTCGCGGCTTTATTGCGCTGGCCGCGCTGATTTTTGCAAAATGGCGGCCATGGTATGCGCTTTATGCCTGCCTGCTGTTTGGGTTCCTGCAGGCGATGTCCTTGCGCCCTGATGTCATTGAAAACGTGCTGAACTTCCGGGTGAATGGGCAGCTGCTGGATGTACTGCCCTACATCCTGACTGTTGTTATTCTGGCCGGTTTTGTGGGTAAGGCGATTCCGCCACGTGCGGGGGGGGAACCTTATGTCAAAGAACGCTGAGGGTCTCGCTGCCCAGATCAAGGCCATTGCGGGCGGCGCCCCTGTTCGTGTGGGCCTGATTCTTGGGTCTGGTCTGGGTCATATTGCCGATGCTGTTGACGGCACTGCCATTCCTTATGGTGATCTACCCGGCTTTCCCCATGCAGGCGTGTCCGGGCATAATCCGGACCTTGTGATTGGCGACCTTGAAGGCGTGCGCGTGGCGGTTTTTGGTGGGCGGTCCCACTATTACGAACATGGCAAAGCGGACGCGATGCGTCTGCCGCTGGAAGTGCTGCGTGCTTTGGGAGCCGAGGTGATGATCGCCACCAATGCGGCTGGATCAATGCGCCCTGACATGCCCACCGGGTCAATCATGTGCCTGTCTGACCACATCAACTTTTCTGGATTGAACCCGTTGATCGGTGAACCAACCGATGCCCGGTTTGTCCCGATGATGGACGCCTATGACCCGCAGATCAGGGCCAGCCTGCGAGCCGCAGCCGATGCAACCGGCACCGATATGGCCGACGGTGTCTATGCCTGGTATTCAGGCCCCTCATTTGAAACACCAGCCGAGATCAAGGCGATTGCGACACTGGGCGCCGATGCCGTTGGCATGTCGACAGTGCCCGAAGTTATCCTCGCCCGTTTTCTTGGGCTGAAATCGGCGGCGATTTCAACGATTACGAATATGGCTGCGGGCATGGGCGACGAAGCGATCAGCCATGAGCACACAAAGGCCATGGCGCCCATCGGTGCGGCCAAGCTGGAAACCGTACTCCGGCAATTTCTGCGCGACCTAAAATAGGTCCAAAAGTTAATAGTTGATAAGTCCAAGTGGCGGAAATGCTGCGTTTGCAGCATTAAATGACCTCAGCCATTTGACAGGCTCGCCAGAAAGTTCTTTGTTGCGCGCAGCGGCACAAGCGCCCCGGACCAGTTCATGCAGATTTATCTTCCTATCGCCGAAGTTTCGGTGAACGCTTTCTTGCTCCTCGGGCTTGGCGGAATTGTGGGCATATTATCAGGGATGTTTGGTGTCGGTGGCGGCTTTTTGATGACGCCGCTCTTGTTCTTTATTGGCATCCCTCCTGCTGTGGCCGTGGCGACCGAAGCCAACCAGATCGTCGCTTCTTCTTTTTCGGGTGTGTTGGCGCATCTCAAACGAAAGACCGTCGACCTGAAAATGGGGACGGTGTTGTTGGTTGGGGGTCTTGTCGGCTCCGGCCTTGGCATTATCCTGTTCAATTACCTCAAGGCACTTGGGCAGGTCGATCTGCTGGTCAAGCTTTGTTATGTGATCTTTCTGGGGCTGATCGGGGCTTTGATGTTCATCGAAAGCCTGAACGCGATCCGTAAATCCAATAAGGCTGGCGGCACCGCTGTCCCGACAAGACGCAAACATAACTGGGTGCATAACCTGCCGTTCAAGATGAAGTTTCGGGTGTCGGGGCTTTATATCTCGGTCATTCCGCCGCTTCTTGTTGGCGTGTTGGTGGGTATCCTTGCCGCGATCATGGGTGTCGGCGGCGGCTTTATCATGGTGCCTGCCATGATTTATCTTTTGGGTATGCCAACCAAGGTGGTTGTGGGCACATCGCTGTTCCAGATCATCTTTGTGACCGCGTTCACCACGATGCTGCATGCGACCACGAACTATACCGTTGATGTGGTGCTGGCCGTTCTGTTGTTGGTCGGGGGTGTCGTGGGCGCGCAGATTGGCACGCGGATCGGCGTCAAGATGAAGGCTGAACAACTGCGCATCTTGCTGGCGATCATGGTGTTGGCGGTATGTGGCAAACTGGCCTTTGATCTGCTTGTCCAACCGGCAGAGCTGTTTTCCATCGGGGCAGGAGGTCATTCATGATCCGTCTTGTCGCATTATTGCTTGTAATGGCGCTGCCAGTCCGAGCGGAAGAAATCGTGTTGGGTCTCAGCCGTGATGAAATCGCCATCACCGCTACGTTTGAAGGGTCCGACATCGAAATCTTTGGCGCGATCAAGCGCGAAGAGGCTATCCCTCAAGGCGATGATCTAGGCGTGATCGTCACAGTTGCGGGTCCCGATAAGCCTGTTACTGTACGCCGTAAAGACCGCAGGCTTGGCATCTGGGTCAATACCGAGGCCGTCGATATTGATGTCGCCCCGTCATTCTACGCCGTTGCAACCAACAAACCCCTGCCCGAGATTCTGACCGTGCAAGAAGACATCAACACACGCATCAGCACGCGCCGGGCCATCCGTTCCGTCGGGCGGTCGGCCTTTGGAAGCGATCGCTTTAGCGATGCATTGATTCGTATCCGCGCCGGTGAGGGCCTTTATCAGACCCTGCCCGAAGGTGTCTGGGTCAAGGATGACACACTGTTCCGTGCCCGCATTTCCCTGCCTGCAAACCTGACCGAAGGCGATTATCGGGCCGAGATTTACCTGACCCGCAATGGTCAGATTATTGATCTGTATTCGGCGACAATCCCGGTAAAGAAGGTTGGGCTGGAGCGTTGGCTATACAATCTTGCCCATGACAACCCGTTTCTTTACGGGCTGATGTCACTGTCAATTGCGATTGCCGCGGGTTGGGGCGCATCTGCCGCGTTTAGCTTGCTGCGCCGCTAACCACGTCCGATATGTGGCATTTTCGATGCCATCACCATCATGGTTTGCACATTCGCCTCTGGCGGCAGGTTCGCCATGTGAAAGACAGACCGTGCCACATCCTCCACGGCCATACTTGGCAACGGGTCCAGCCCTTGTGCTTTGCGGGTCTTTTCCAGATTGGTCACCAGATCGGTCCGGGCATTGCCGATGTCGATCTGACCGCAGGCAATGTCGAACCCCCGCCCATCCAGCGACAGCGTCTTCGTCAGACCCGAAACACCGTGTTTGGTCGCGGTATAACAGGTTGACCCCTCGCGCGGTGTATGGGCCGAGATTGAACCATTATTGATGATCCGCCCACCTTGCGGCGTCTGCTGACGCATCTGCCGAAACGCCGCCCGCGCTGATAGGAACATGCCGGTCAGGTTCACGTCGACCACCTGCTGCCAATCAGTCAGTGTGATTTCATCAATCGTCGTTTGCGGGCCAAACATGCCAGCATTGTTGAAAAGCACATCAAGATGCCCAAACTGGCCAAACGCGGCATCCACAGCCGCCTCATCGGTGACATCGCATGGCAGATGCACCGCATTGTCATGGACGATAGCCGCCAGCCTTTCCGCCCGCCTTGCGACCAAGCCCACACGCCAGCCTTGATCCAGAAAATGCTCTGCCGTGACGCGCCCGATCCCGCTGCTGGCCCCGGTAATGATGATGGTTTTCATATCTCTTCGCTTTTCAGTTCAAGCGGTGTGGCGGGCACCTCCAGATCATCAACACGCAATACGCCTTGCGGGCGGGCCAGCCGGCTGCGCACGACCCAGCGCAGCTGGGTTTCCGCCCTAGTAATCGCGACATAGGCCAGTCGTTTCCAAAGGGGTTGCCCCGCTTCAACCCGACCCATCCGCGCCGCAACTTGAAGGTCAGGAGCAAAGACCTGCACCGTATCCCATTGCGAGCCCTGCGCCTTGTGAATGGTCACAGCCGCCCCATGCAGGAACGTGGCCCCCATACGGGCGGCAAATGGGATGAACGGTTCTTCGTCCCCTTCCTGTTCAATCTTCACGATGCTGGCGGCACTGACCTGCGGATCCTCTGCCCCCGTGACATGCAACCGCGAAAAGCCGGGTTTACGACCAGGCCCCAGATAAATGACTTGCGCGCCCTTGATCAGGCCGCGCGCCTCAAGATCCAGCCGTTTCTTGCGATGTTTCAGCGGAAGTTCGATCCCATCGCAAATCAACGGCTCGCCCGGTAGCAATTCATCCGGCGGGGCCGCATAGGCCGCGCGGAAAGCGTGGATCAGGCGGATACGTGTTTTGTTCATCCAGACCAGGCAGGGCGAACGTGCCATCAGATCCGCCTCAACCCGCTGCGCCAGAACGACCCTTTCGTCGGTCTGCGCCGCCTCGGCGACCATCTGTTCAAATCCATGGAAATCAAGCTGCGGGTCCGCCAGTGCATGGGCGAGATCAAGGATCGGGTTACCCGCGTCTTGACGGTGAATACGGTTGAGCGTCAGAACGCGTTTTTCAGGCAGGGTATCGAACACCATGCCGCCTGTTGACTGAACGGGGGGCAATTGTGCCGGATCCCCAAAAAGCAGCAAGGTCGGAAAAATCTCTTGCAGATCTTCGAACTGCTTCTCATCCAGCATCGAACTTTCATCGACAAACCCGATATCAAGCGGTTCTTCGCGACGCTTCCAACCGGTGATGAAATCGCTGCCGCGCAGCCCGGCCGCAGCAAGGGCTGCGGGGATGGATTTATTGGTCTCGTAAGATGCCAGCGCACGGTCCAGCGCGATGTCGGTCAACCCTTCGATCTCGGGGCGCTCCCCCTGCCCGGCCAGCCATTCGGCGACCTTTTCGTACTCGGGATCATAGACGGGGGTATAGAGGATGCGGTGGATCGTGGTGGCGGGCACGCCGCGATTGCGCAGAACGCTGGCAGCCTTGTTGGTGGGTGCAAGAATGGCAAGCGTCCGGCGATCACGGCGTTTGCGTCCTTCCCAGTCGCCGGAGATGACATCGACACCAGCCTCATGCAGCGCCTCGAATAGCCGCGCCAGCAGCATGGTTTTACCTGATCCGGCCTTGCCAATCACAGCCATGACACACGACGTATCCGATTGCGGGGGTTGCAACAGGCTATCGTCTAGGTCAACCCCGGCCTGTCGCAATGCAATGGCGACATTGTCCCAAGCTTCTGCCTGATCGTCCGAAAATGTAATGGTGGGCGCGTTCATGCCGCGACAGTATCTGGACCGTCGCGGCGCTGCCAGCGGATTACGCGGCTTCTTGCAGATCGTGGACCGTCCGCCCAAAGGACCGGTTGAACCAGTGCTCGGAGATCTCGGACGACAAACCGGCGCGGCGCAAAACCTTCATCCGGTCTTCGGGGCGGTAAGCCCATAGACCAACGCTGATTTTATCGCGGCCCTCGCCGGAACTGCCCAACACCTCTGGCGAGGCACCAATCATGGAGTAGATACGAACCATACGCGGATCAAACACACCCAGCAGATGGGTTAGTGAAAATGCGCGCATCAATTCGCCGCCCGCCAACATCATCGCCGCAGCAACGCGCGGGTTGGATTTCTGGCCCAGGCAAAACCGGGTGCATTCCCAAATGAAGGGGCTGCGGATATCCTCGCCCTGCAACAATTCTGCAAAATGGTCATTGACCATCGTCCGCTCTGTTGTGGGCAGAAAACGCATAGACCCGCCATGGGTACCATCGGCATTGACCCAAATGACATAAAGCGGGTTCATGTCATCGTATTCGTCCCGCTCCAACCCATCGTCGTCGACCGTCACCGCCCATTTCAACCGTTCGGAAAACTGGATCGCGCGATCACGATGCATGGAGGCCTGCAAGGCCGGATATTGTGACAAGTCATTTGCGTAAATGTAACGAAGCATACGTGCTACCCTTTTTTTGACAACCAACTGGGCATCAGGGTAGAGCGACAGATCACAGCAAAGGTTAATGCACCGTCCGTCGCATTAATGATTCGTTAACGTTTGTTAAGCTGTCCTAACTCGCCGCAGATTTTCGGACCTTGCCTTCGTCCTCCTCCCGTCCCGGCCAGCCGCCAGGGGCAGCACGCGCTGCCCCTCCGATGATAATGAGCCCTTCAGTGAGTGCGCGGGCAACGGCGTGGGTGGTGTTTTGGGCACCGAGTTTGAAGCGTGCGCTTTCGATATATGCGCGCAGTGTGTGTTCCGAAATACTGAGGAGATCAGCCACCTGACCACGGCTATACCCCATCCCCAGATAAGTCAGGGCATCGGTTTCGCGAGGCGAAAGGGATTTGACCGGCTCGGGCGCGCGGCCCTTTTCGAGTTGTAGCGCCTTCTGGTTAAGATAATGCGCGATCAATATCCAATCACGCTGATGCGTCGCCATGAATTTCGACCATGTTTCGTCATCGGTCGAATGTGATGCGCTCAGCAGTGCCAACTGGCCGTTTGGTCCCCGGATAGGAATAGAAAACCCTTGGTTTCCAACACCATGCGCGATCGCATCCTCCCGAAATGCCCGCGCAGCTTTGGACGACCAATCCAGTTTTTTCCAATCAACCGGATCAAACCGTTGGAAACATCCGATAATCACCGGATCGATCCGCAGATATTCTTTTTCGCTGTATCTTTGTGCCCATGCAGGGCTGTATGTCCCAAATCCGTATTGTTCCCCATCGGCGCTGAGCCAGTGATAAACAACATGATCTATCTGAAACTGATCGCGGAGTCCCACGGTCAGATCATGAATTTGCTCAAGCGCGTCTGCTCGCTCCAGAGCTTGTAAGAATTCTTCCAGTTCCAGCACTATCTCCTCGCTTTATTGGAGACGTGTTACCGATCACGGTGGCGATTTCAGCCGACGCGACAAGAGCCGTATCTTCCAGTTGGACCGCCAAAAGTGGCAGGTCATTCTGCTTTGCGAAGGATTTCAAGTCGGCGAGAACGTCGATGATCCATTCATGTCCCATTACTAGTCTCTCTATTAATGATTAACGAAGCGTTAACAACTTATAGTAGCATTTAAACAATGTGTTATTTACCCGCATGTTCATACCCCCCAGAAATAGCGAGTAGACAGATGCCGCGTCGCCTGATCCAGAAAATGCGAAAGCAAAAGGGCCTAGGACAACCCGCCCCAAGCTTTTTTTCTATAATTTACAAGATGTTAGCGCTCTTGCGAGGCCTCAACCGTATCTTCGAATGTTCGCAAACCCATTTTCGGGGCTTGGACAAGCACCGACATGTTGCCCGGCTTGTGTTCATTCTTGCGCATTTTGGTGTGCGCTTCAGGGATTTGCGCCCAATCGAAACATTCCGACATGCAGGGGTCCAAGCGCTGTTCAACCATAAGGTTATTCGCAGCACTCGCCTGTTTGAGATGCGCAAAGTGGCTGCCTTGCAACCTTTTCTGGTGCATCCACATATAGCGGACGTCGAATGTGCAGTTAAAACCAGAGGTCCCCGCACAAATCACGACCATGCCTCCCTTTTTGCAGACCAGCGCCGATACGGGGAATGTCGCTTCACCGGGATGTTCGAACACCATGTCGACATTGACGCCTTTGCCCGTGATTTCCCAAATCGCCTTGCCGAACTTCCGGGCTTCTTTCAGCCACGTGTTATATTCTGGCGTATTCACCGTGGGGAGCTGGCCCCAGCAACTGAAATCATTGCGGTTGATGACGCCTTTTGCACCCAGCGACATGACAAATTCACGTTTGCTTTCATCGCTGATAACGCCGATAGCATTTGCACCTGCCGTGTTGATCAGCTGGATCGCATAAGACCCCAGACCACCTGACGCACCCCAAACCAAAACGTTCTGCCCGGGCTTCAGGTCATGCGGTTCATGGCCAAAAAGCATCCTGTACGCAGTTGCCAATGTCAGCGTGTAGCAGGCACTTTCTTCCCAGGTCAGGTGCTGCGGGCGCCGCATCAGCTGTTGCGATTGGACACACGTGAATTGCGCAAATGACCCGTCGGGCGTCTCATAACCCCAAATTCGCTGGCTATCCGAAAACATCGGATCGCCACCGTTGCAATGTTCGTCATCGCCATCATCCTGGTTGCAATGAATGACGACCTCATCCCCAACCTTCCAGCGCTTGACCTTGTCACCAACGGCCCAGACGATACCCGACGCGTCGGATCCGGCGATATGATAATCCGCCTTGTGCACATCAAACGGGCTGATCGGAATGCCAAGACCGGCCCAGACACCATTGTAGTTCACACCGGCAGCCATTACGAGCACCAGAACCTCGTGGCTGTCGGGTTTTGGGCAGACGACAGTTTCAATCGCGAACGCCTGATCAGGTTCGCCATGGCGTTCACGCCGAATGGTCCATGCATACATCTGTGCTGGCACATGCCCAAGCGGGGGCATTTCACCCACTTCATAAAGGTCTTTCTGCGGCGCGTCATACGCAACCACATGGGCAGATTGATCAAGTGCCATCTCAGTCTCCATCACTCGTGTTTACCACTTTTGCCGCAGCGCAGAATCGCGTGCTTTCTGGATGGATACTAGATCAAAGCGTAATGATGCAACCATTTATGATAGTATTTTGTAATTAAATTACTCTGCAACCGCAGCATTTTCGTCAATCTCTTCTGCACTTGCATCAAAGTGATGCGCAATTGAGCTGGCATAATATTCCAGAACATCGCGCCCGTTTGCCGTGACGCTGATCTGATCACCGGATTCGGAGACCAGATCCCGGTTCGCCAGTCGCAGCACGGCATCGGCAACAACTTCGGTCGCGGCGCGGCGCGGGCGCGGCAAGCCCATCTCTGTCAATTTCGCGATGGACTGCGTGACGGCGGTAACAAGATCAACCCTAGCGATTGGTTCCGCTGATAGGATATGACGCGCCACCAAAGGCACACCCAAAACCGGGATTACCCGTTTGATCCGTCCCATCAATTCTTCCGCAACAGCTTCAGTCAGATCATCGCCCTCGCGCTCCACAAAGGTCGATAATTCCAGCGGTTCACCAAAGCTGACAGAGGCCGTACCGAACCCTTTGAAGCGACGTGTCACCCGGGCCAGCAAATGCCCACCAACCCCACGCAGCACAGTCCAGAGCGGGGGACGAAACCGCCGCTTACCCGACTTATCAGCGGCAATCAGAAAATTGTCTTCAAGCACCCGATCGTAGTTCAGCGCAACCGGCACAAAAATCACTTCACGTGCGTCGGGATCAAAATCTTCGATAATATAGCTGAGCAACCCAAGCTTGGGCGGGGCGGTTGCCCCGGTCAGGCTTAACCCACCTTCAGGGAACATCGCCTGACTGACCCCGCCGCGCGTGGCCATCTGCACATAACGCGCCAACACCTTACGATATAGGGCTCCACGTGACCTGCGGCGGATAAAATACGCCCCCATCGCACGGATAACGCTCGATAGCGGCCAGACCCGCGCCCATTCACCCACCGCGTAAGACAGGGCACCGGCATTCGCCGCCAGATAGGTCACCAGCACATAATCCATGTTGCTGCGGTGGTTCATTACAAAGATCACCGTCGCGTCCGGATCAATCTCGGACAGGCGCTTGCGGTCAAACGTGCCCAGTTTAATCCGGTACAGTGACTTCGACAGCCAACGGGCCAGCCTGATCCCAAAGCTGAAATAAGCGGTCGCCGAAAATGACGGCACAATTTCGCGGGCATAGCGGCGCGCCTGTTCAAAGGCGACGTTCTCGGGAATCTTTTCTGCCTTGGCATGATCCACGATAGCCTGCGTGACCTCTGGGTCGTAAATCAGGCGCTGGATCATGTCATAACGGCGCGACAGCTTGAACGGCTCTATCGGGCGCTGCAGACGTTCGTTCAACCGGGCAATCGCCCGCTCTGCCCGTTTGCGAAAGAACCAGCGCACGGATGGAAACAGAAAGTGAGAGGCGAAAGTGACGCCCGCAAACAAAACAATCAACAAGAACGCCCAAAGGGGCATGGAAACAGTCTGCGTCATAAGTCGACCGTGACAGGGTATGAACCATTGGTAAATCCCATCATGCCGCAACGCAGCGAATTGACAGCGCCATAAAATGTCCGATAGTTGTGTCAGTGCGAAATTAAATTACGCAGATTGATTCAGGAGAGCCCGCCATGTCGCAACCGCAGAAAAATCGCCCTTGGCTGTTTCGGACCTATGCGGGGCATTCCACAGCTGCGGCGTCAAACGCGCTCTATCGCGGAAACCTGGCCAAAGGGCAGACGGGGCTTTCCGTGGCATTCGATCTGCCGACGCAAACGGGGCATGACAGCGACCATGTGCTGGCCAGGGGTGAGGTCGGCAAGGTTGGTGTCCCTGTTAGCCATCTGGGCGATATGCGCACACTGTTCAACGATATCCCGTTGGATCAGATGAACACGTCGATGACAATCAATGCCACGGCCCCGTGGCTGTTGTCACTTTACATTGCGGTGGCAGAAGAACAGGGCGCGGATATCACCGCACTACAAGGCACCGTGCAAAACGATATCATCAAAGAATATCTGTCACGCGGGACGTATATTTGCCCGCCGGAACCTTCCTTGCGCATGATCACGGACGTCGCCGCCTATACCCGCGCGCATCTGCCAAAATGGAACCCGATGAATGTCTGTTCCTATCACCTGCAAGAGGCAGGGGCGACACCGGAAGAGGAATTGGCTTTTGCATTGGCAACTGCAACAGCGGTTCTGGACGATCTGAAAGACAAGGTCCCGGCAGAACATTTCCCGGCGATGGTGGGCCGTATTTCGTTTTTCGTGAATGCAGGCATCCGCTTTGTCACCGAGCTGTGTAAGATGCGCGCCTTTGTCGAATTATGGGATGAAATCTGCGAAACCCGCTACGGGGTCGAAGACCCGAAATACCGTCGTTTCCGCTACGGTGTGCAGGTCAATTCGCTGGGCCTGACCGAACAGCAGCCGGAAAATAATGTCTATCGCATACTGCTGGAAACGCTGGCGGTCACACTTTCCAAAAAGGCACGCGCGCGGGCTGTGCAATTGCCCGCATGGAACGAAGCGCTTGGCCTGCCCCGCCCTTGGGATCAGCAATGGTCATTGCGGATGCAACAAATCCTGGCTTACGAAACCGACCTTCTGGAATTCGATGATCTGTTTGATGAAAATCCCGCCATTGATCGCAAAGTCAACGAACTGAAAACAGGCGCACGTGCAGAATTGGCCCAGATTGACGGCATGGGCGGCGCGGTCGGTGCAATTGCCTATATGAAATCCCGGCTTGTCGAAAGTAATGCCGCCCGCATCAGCGGAATTGAAAACGGCAACACGACAGTTGTCGGCGTGAATAAATGGCAAATGGGTGAACCATCGCCACTGACGGCAGGCGATGACGCGATCATGGTATCCGATCCACAGGCTGAAGCCGATCAATTGCGGCGTTTGCGCGCGTGGAAAGATGACCGGGATGCAGAGGCGGTCCTGTCAGCATTGACCGCCCTGCGGGATGCCGCAAACGACGGCAGCAATATCATGCCGCCCTCCATCGCCTGCGCGCGCGCAGGTGTCACGACCGGCGAATGGGCTGACGTGATCCGATCTGTCTTTGGGCAATACCGTGCGCCGACAGGTGTCAGCAGCAACCCGTCAAACCAGACCAAGGGGCTTGATGAATTGCGCGATCAGGTTGATCTGGTCAGCCAGGCATTGGGCCGCAGATTGAAGTTCCTGGTTGGAAAACCCGGACTTGATGGGCACTCAAATGGTGCCGAACAAATTGCAACACGAGCGCGCGATTGCGGCATGGATATTTCCTATGAAGGTATCCGCCTGACCCCCGGTGAAATTGTCGAAGCGGCCAAAAATGACGATGCGCATGTCATCGGGCTTTCGATTTTATCGGGCTCACATATCCCGCTGGTGCGCGACGTGATTGAAAAACTGAACGCCGCTGGTATCGGCCATATTCCGGTCATCGCGGGCGGCATTATTCCCGAAGAAGACGCAGCAGAATTGCGTGCGATGGGTGTGACAAAAGTCTACACGCCAAAAGACTTTGAATTGAACAAAATCATGCTAGATATTGTGGCGATCGTTGATCCCCGTTCGGTTGCGGCCGAATAGGCAATAAACCCCTGTTGTTGCACTTAAGTATAGCATTCCAATGTTTTTGGGATGCACAATTCCTATTGGGCTGCTAGGTGAATCACAGCTTTGACTGGAGACCCCAATGAAACCTGATCTGAAATCCATGACGCGTAAAGAGCTTGAAAAGCTAAAGGCAGATGTGGAAAAAACGCTGACAAAAGTAAGCGAAAAAGAAAAGAAAGCGGCACTCGCCGCTGCCCAAAAGGCAGCTGCGGCACATGGATTTTCCCTGGCTGAAATAACTGGCGAGGCCCCTGCCCCGAAAAAGCGGCGCAAAGGCAAGGCCGGCCCTAAAAAGGCCGCTGCCCCCAAATATCGCAACCCCGATGACGCTGCCCAAACCTGGACTGGGAAAGGTCGCCAGCCTCAGTGGTTCAAAGATGCGATTGCCTCGGGTACATCGCCCGACGCGATGGAAATCTAAACTGAAAGCGGCGCGCCACCGCTTTGATGGCGCGCCGCACGAATTTCGTCCTCCACCTTTCGATATTGCCCGCTTAGAATAGCGCGACAATCGAAAGGACCCTCATATGACAATTCATATCGGCGCTGAAAAGGGCGACATTGCCCCAACCGTTCTGATGCCCGGTGATCCGTATCGCGCGAAATGGGCGGCTGAGACATTTCTCGACAATCCAAAATGCATCAACGAAGTGCGTGGCATGCTTGGTTTCACCGGGACCTGGCAGGGCCATCCGGTCACCATTCAGGGGTCTGGCATGGGCATGCCGTCCTTGTCGATCTACGCAAATGAACTGATTTCTGAATATGACGTCCAAACGCTGATCCGCATCGGGTCCTGCGGTGGCATGCAGGAAAAAGTCGGTATCAGGGATGTCGTGCTGGCGATGACAGCGTCGACCTTGTCCACGCCGTCACGCGGGATTTTCAAGGAACTGAATTTTGCACCCTGCGCCGACTACGGGCTGCTTGCCGCTGCACATCAAGCGGCAACAGACAAACAAGTTCCGATTCATGTCGGCGGCATCTACTCGTCCGATGTGTTCTATGATGAACGTCCCGATCTGAACGAACAGATGATGCGGCACGGCATCCTCGGGGTCGAGATGGAAGCAGCAGAGCTTTATAATCTCGCGGCCCGGCACGGGCGGCGGGCGCTGGCTGTCCTGACCGTCAGCGATCATCTGATCACGCATGAAGCCCTGCCAGCAGAGGATCGCGAAAAGTCATTTGGGGATATGGTCGAAATTGCACTGACAGCCGCGTTTTCATGAAACAGCGTAGCTTGGGCACCGGCGGGCCGCAGGTTGGCGCGATTGGGTTGGGGTGCATGTCATTTGGCGGCACCGCCTCTGGCACGACCGATGAAGTGACCAGTTTTGCGGCGATGGACAAGGCATGGGAATTGGGGATCACCCATTTCGACACGGCCAATGTCTATGGCCCGCATATGTCGGAACAGGTTGTCGGGCGATGGATGGCAGATCGCGGGCACCGGCCCAGCATCGCCACAAAGGCGAGCATCCAACGCGACCCACAGCGCCCGGTCAACAATGATCCGGCCTATCTTGAGGCTGAACTGGATGACTCTTTGGGTCGGCTGGGCGTGGATCATGTTGATCTGTTCTATATCCACCGCCGGGAACAATCGGTTCCCATCGCGGATGTGGCCGGGCTGATGGGGCGCCTGATCGCGAAAGGGAAAATCGGTGGTTGGGGCATCTCCGAAATCTCGCCAACGACCTTACGCCGGGCGCATGCGGAAACGCCCGTCCGCGCCGTACAAAACGAATACTCCCTATGGACCCGGCAACCAGAACTAGGCCTGCTGCAGGAATGTGCGCAGTTGGGTGTGGCCTTTGTCGCGTTTTCACCACTGGCGCGCGGGGTCTTTGGGCGCGACATCATTGACACGACAAATAACAGTTTCGGGCCGTTCCGGGCTGAAATGCCCCGGTTTCATCGCGAAAACTGGATCAAGAACAAGGAACAAGCCGCGACATTCCATGGGCTGGCGAAGGATATCGGCGTTCCGGCCCCAGCGCTGGCCCTTGCATGGCTCCTTGCGCAGGGTGATCATATCATCCCGATCCCCGGAAGTCGGACCGCCGATCATATCGCGGATTGGGCTGCCGCTGACGACATCGACGTGACCGACGACATCCAGGATCAGATCGAGGCTATCCTGCCCGTTGGTTGGGCCTGGGGCGACAGATACAGTGCAGCGCAATCAAAAGCACCAGAGCGGTATTGCTAGGCCAACCCGTTCCGGACTTGATCCGGGACCTTAACCGAAGCCCACGGATCAAGTCCGGGACGCGTCGCGCTTAAACGACCCGTTCCACCATCATTTTCTTGATATGCGCAATCGCCTTGGCGGGGTTCAGACCCTTGGGGCAGGTCTTGGCGCAGTTCATAATCGTGTGGCAACGATAAAGCTTGAACGGGTCTTCCAATTCATCCAACCGTTCGCCCGTCGCCTCATCACGGCTGTCGATAATCCAACGATAGGCATGCAGCAAGGCTGCTGGGCCAAGGTAACGATCGCCATTCCACCAATAGGACGGGCAGGATGTCGAACAGGACGCACACATCACGCATTCATACAGCCCATCAAGTTTCTTGCGATCCTCGATGGATTGCTTCCATTCCTTTGCGGGACGGTTTGTCTTCGTCTCCAACCACGGCATGATCGAGGCATGCTGGGCATAGAAATGCGTGAGGTCGGGAATCAGGTCTTTGATCACCGGCATATGCGGCAGCGGATAGATTTTCACATCGCCCTTGATCTCATCCATGCCATAGATGCAGGCAAGTGTATTGATCCCGTCGATGTTCATCGCACAGGACCCGCAGATGCCTTCGCGGCAGGAGCGGCGGAAGGTCAGGGTCGGATCAATCTCGTTCTTGATCTTGATCAGCGCGTCCAGAACCATCGGCCCGCAACTGTCCATATCGACGAAATACGTATCCAGCGATGGGTTTTTGCCGTCATCCGGATTCCAGCGATAAATCTGCACCTTGCGCAGATTGGTCGCCCCTTCGGGCTTGGGCCAGGTCTTGCCCACCGTCATCCGGGAATTCTTAGGAAGTGTCAGTTGTACCATTTCGTCAGTTCCTTCCGCTCAAGGCCTTCGCCTCAAATCGTCAAATCGCACGCAGGCGGGGTGGCCGGATCGGTGGCGCGCCTGTCAATTCCATCACACATGTTTCGTAAACTTCCAACGGGTCACGACCGCGCAGAAAGTCCCCACTCAGCCCGATACTGGCGCTGGCAAAGCCGCCGCTATCGCTGTTTGCCCCAATGCGCAGGTCAACCTCAGGGGCTTGGGCTGCGCGCGCCCGCTCCTCGCACCGCGCCGCCACCTGTTCGGGCGTAGGGGGCGCACATCCGGCTGTCAGACCGGCCAGGGCAAGGAGGCAGGCAAGGCGCATCACAAGCCGCCCAGCGCTCCGATCAGATTACCAGCCGTGAGTGTCTTCTCGGCGATGCACTGTACGGTCTCGGGCCGTTGCGCGATCCCAAGGACCAGCTCAGTTGTTTGGGCTGTCGTTCCGACGACTGCCGCCTGTGCAATCTGGATCACCTCAGGACCTGTCGCGTTGTCAATCACGCAGTCGGTGACATTGCTCAGGTCGGCACCTGGAAACCGCGCCGCCAAGACATTATTGACCACGCCTTTTGCCGCCTCGCGTGCCAACTGGTCGGCATCTGCCCCGCCGTCAGCGCAGGCCGTCAGAGTCAGAAGACCCAGCACAAACAACAACACTCGCATCAGAATGTCCTTTCTTTTGGCGCGATCTTGGCTTCTGAAATGCCGCCATCCGCCTCTTTGGTCAAAGGATCGGTAATCACCGGGCGATAGCTCAGCTTCACTTTGGCCCCATCGACATGGGAAATCGTGTGGACCCGCCATTTGTCGTCGTCGCGTGTGGCGTAATCCTCATGGGCATGGGCGCCGCGGCTTTCCTTGCGGGCCTCGGCACTGACAATCGTCGTCAACGCATTGGGCATCAGGTTGGCCAGTTCCAGCGTCTCCATCAGGTCGCTGTTCCAGACCAGGCTGCGGTCGGTAACAGACAGATCATCCATCTTGCCCGCAATCTCAGTCATCTTCTTGACGCCTTCGCCCAACGTCTTGTCAGTGCGGAACACGGCGGCATCGGCCTGCATCGCCTTTTGCATCTCCAAGCGCAGCTCTGCCGTGCCGGTGGTGCCTTTGGCATTGCGCAGCCCGTCAAACCGATCAAAGCATTGGTTAATCGATGCCTGGTTCAGGGTTGGGTTTGGTGCGGCCCGGTCCACCACTTCGCCTGCACGAATGGCCGCGGCCCGACCGAACACCACAAGGTCGATCAGGCTGTTGGACCCCAACCGGTTGGCACCATGAACGGATGCGCACCCAGCCTCACCCACAGCCATCAGGCCGGAGACGACCTTGTTTGGGTCTTTCTTGGTCGGGTGCAGCACCTCACCATGATAATTTGTGGGGATACCGCCCATATTATAGTGAACCGTCGGCAGAACCGGGATCGCCTCTTTGGTTACGTCAACACCGGCAAAGATACGCGCGCTTTCCGAGATGCCGGGCAGACGTTCGGCCAGCGCCTCTTTCGGCAGGTGGTTGAGGTTGAGGTGGATGTGATCACCATTCGCCCCAACGCCACGCCCTTCGCGGATTTCCATAGTCATGCAACGGCTGACGTAATCGCGGGGGGCCAAATCTTTGTAGTTCGGCGCGTAGCGTTCCATGAAACGCTCGCCCTCTGAATTTGTCAGATAGCCGCCCTCGCCACGCGCACCCTCGGTAATCAGGCAACCGGCACCATAGATGCCGGTAGGGTGGAATTGCACGAATTCCATATCCTGTAACGGCAGGCCCTGACGGGCGACCATGCCGCCACCATCACCGGTGCAAGTATGGGCAGATGTCGCGCTGAAATAGGCGCGGCCATAGCCACCTGTGGCCAAAACAACTGTCTTGGCGTTGAACACATGCATGGTGCCATCGTCCAGCTTCCATGCGATCACACCCTGACAGATGCCATCATCCGACATGATCAGATCTAGGGCGAAGTATTCGATATAGAATTCAGCCTGCTGTTTCAGGGACTGGCCGTACAGGGTGTGCAGGATGGCGTGGCCGGTGCGGTCGGCGGCAGCACAGGTACGCTGCACGGCGGGGCCTTCGCCAAATTCGGTTGTATGCCCGCCAAAGGGGCGCTGATAGATCTTGCCCTCTTCGGTGCGGGAAAACGGCACACCGTAATGTTCCAACTCGTAAACCGCCTTGGGGGCCTCGCGGGCGAGGTATTCCATCGCGTCCGTATCACCCAGCCAATCTGACCCCTTGACCGTGTCATACATATGCCATTGCCAGCTATCCGGGCCCATATTGCCCAGCGATGCCGCAATGCCGCCTTGGGCGGCAACGGTATGTGATCGGGTTGGAAAAACCTTGGAAATACAGGCCGTGCGCAAACCCTGTTCTGCCAGACCCAGCGTTGCGCGCAGGCCAGCGCCGCCAGCCCCCACTACAATTGCGTCATAGGTATGGGTTTCGTATTCGTATGCTGCCATCTTGAGGTTGCTCCGACGAAATTAAAGGGCGATGCGGACGATTGCGAAAATCGCAAAAGCGGCAGCGGAATAGGAAACGCAGATCATCACGATGATCACGACTTTGCGGGCCAGACCGTGAACATAGTCCTCGATCAGGGTCTGTACGCCATGACGGAAATGCAGCCAGCCCACCAGCATGGTCAGAATCGCAACAACAGCCGGGAAAGGCCGCTGGTAATAGGCGATCACCTCTTCATATGGGGCACCCAGAATAGCGCCAAAGGTGAATACAAAAAACGGGATCAGCACCAGCAACGCTACAGAGGTGACCATCATCTGCCAATGATGTTCGGTCCCGGTCTTGGCAGAACCCATGCCCTCGGCGCGCTTGCGGTCGGTTAAAAATGCCATTGGCTTACCCCCCCTTACAGCACGATCACGGTGAAGATGGTCATCAACACCGCTGCAATAATCATGATCTGCCCAGCCATCTCTGACTTATCGACGTCAAGCATATGACCACTGTCCCAGATCAGATGCCGGATGCCACCAAAGGTATGATACCAAAGGCACAAGACCGAACCGAACAGGACCAGATCACCGAACCAGCTGGTCAGGACCGCATTCGCGCGGGCGAAGGCTTCTGGTCCGGTTGCGGCGGCCACAAACCACCACACGATCAACAGACCTGCAAGGATCAGCGCATTGCCTGATATACGGACCAGTATCGATGTCATGGATGTCAGTTGTGGACGATAGATCGTCAAATGCGGCGAAAGGGGTCTGTTGCCCCGGTTCACATCAGCCATGTGTGTTCCCTTCTTGGCCTTTGCCGCCCGGCTAGGCGGCGCCATCGGCCCCTTTTTGCACCATTCATTCCAGAGAGTCACGCAGACGAAGGTGCACAAACCGTGAAAAAATGCCGCGTCTGGGATAAATTAGCATCTTGTGATCACAGCCGGGAAATGTGTGATCACAAAATCACCAGGCCTGGGTGGTTACTAGTGCAGTTTATCTAGCACGGCACTGACAGAGCTGTTGTAAGTGAACTCAAGGACCCGAAATTCGCCGTCCACTTTGGCACCCGCAATATGCAAGGCCATTGGCGTGTTGCCCCCGCGCGGGAAGAACAGGACAATGTCCTGCGCAAATGACGGGTCCTCGCGACGTTGCAGCACCGTGCGACATCGGTCGAAACCGCGGGGTTCGAATACCTCCAACGGGCCGAATAACGCGTCAAACTGGGTGTCCATATTGGGGATATAATCGTCAACAAGACCAGCAAAGGCCCGATAGTCCGTTTTGAAAAAGGCAGTTTTCGCAGCTTCAAACAAGGGAATATCGGCGCTTGTCGATGGATCGCACGATTGGGCGGCCCCCGCTAAGGGTGCCAGCAGGAACGCAAGTGTGGCAAAAAATCTCATGCGGGCATCAAGGCCCAATAATCAAGATCAAGCAAGACGTCAGGCAAATATTTTCCATCTTCCCCACGCAATGCGCCGGCCGCTCCCTTTGTCGCGACCAGCCGCAACCGGATCGCTCCGATACCGGGTGTGCCCGTCTCGGCCACATCCATTACTTCGGACCAGGCGCGCACCGTGTCGCCCGCAAAACAAGGATTGGCATGCGCGCCCCCGTTCAGCGCCACAATCATCTGCGCGTTGGCCAGCCCGTTAAACGACAAGGCCCGCGCAAGCGACATGACATGCCCGCCATAGATCAGCCGTTTACCATCAGGGCGGTTGGTTGCGTCAAAATGCACCTTGGCCGTGTTCTGCCACAGGCGGGTGGCCAGCATATGCTCTGCCTCTTCGATCGTGACACCATCCACATGGTCAATCACCTCGCCGACCGCATAATCGCTCAGACGATAAGGTTCGCCTGCCAGCGCATGATCATAAGCGTCAAAATTCAGCCCTGCAGGCACCACAATATCCGTCGCGGCGACAGCCTTCGGTAGTTCGGGGATAATCGTTTCTGGCGCATCACCCTGCGTCCTTTTGCGCACCATCACCCAACGCACATAGCTCAGCACATCATCGCCATGCTGGTTCCGGCCCGTTGTACGGACCCAGACGACACCGGATTTCCCGTTGGAATTCTGTTTGACCCCAATCACCTCTGACTGCGACGTCAGGGTGTCGCCGGGATAAACGGGGGCGAGCCAGCGGCCATCTGCATATCCCAGATTAGCGACTGCGTTCACCGACACATCCGGCACTGTCTTGCCAAACACAGTGTGAAACGTGATCAGATCATCCACCGGTGACGCAGACAAACCGCAGGCCTGTGCAAAGGCGTCTGACGAATAAAGTGCACTGCGTGCGGGATAAAGGGCGTGATACAATGCCCGCTCTCCCCCCGATATCGTGCGGGGAACGGCATGGGTGATCACGTCGCCAACGGCATAGTCCTCGAAAAAGCGGCCGGGGTTCGTCTTGGTCATTGCTCGCCCAGCTTCATCTCTGCGTCATAAGATTGGTCAACATCCTTGGTGACAGCCTGCCCGCAGCGCATTACCCCATTAGCATGGTCAAAGGCATAGGTCGGATCGCCGTAAAGCTCCCACCCTTTGGCCAAGGCATCCGACACCTTATGGCAGAAAGCGGATGTATCATCGGCGGTCAGTAATCTGTAAAGTTTGCTCATCTCATCCCCAGGGCGGCACGCCCAGCGCGTAGTGAATGCCCATCACGACAACGACCACCACAATGGTCACCACAATCGCAACAATCTCTTTCTTGAACGGTGCGCGGTCCGGGCGTTCCCACGGGCCCTCCTGCGCATTGATGATCAATATCTCGACAATGGCCCAGATCAGAAGCCCACCGAACAAGACGAAAGACTCTGTGTCACCGTTGACCAGCAAATGTGCAATGGCCCAAATTGAAAAGCCAGTCAGCTGAGGATGGCGAACCTTGGTGCCCAACCAGATTTTCCGATCCTTGGCAGCACTTGCCGCATAGAAATAAATGGCCAAGATCATCAACAGATTGTTGATGCCAACCAGCATCGGGGTCCGTCCCCAGAAAAAATCACCCTCGGCACTGCGATATCCTAGCACCATCAAAACCACGCTGATGACAATCAGTATCGCCACGATGGGTTGGCCCTTGGTGCCCAGCCCGGCGCGCAACCCGGGGGTCACCCGTTTGAAAAGATGCGCCACCCACCACAGGGCAACGCCAGATATCAGAACTGTCATGCGCTCTCCAATGCAGCGATAGCGTCCGCTTTCGCCAAGGTCGCCCGCGCTGTCACAATATGCAAGTTCTCAACAATGCGACCATCAACAACAGCAACGCCCTGGCCTTCGGCCCCTGCGGCCTCAAACGCTGCGATCTGACGGCGGGCCAGATCAATCTCGTCGGCTGTGGGACCAAAGGCAGCATTGGTGATGGCAACCTGCGCGGGGTGGATCAGGGTTTTGCCATCAAACCCCATGTCACGCCCTTCTGTGCATTCGGCCTGCAAGCCATCTTCATCCTTGAACGCGTTATAGACGCCGTCCAACGCCACAATGCCCGCCGCCTTCGCCGCAAGCAGACATAGCTGGAGTGACGTCGCCAAGACGGCTCTGCCCCGTGAATTCAGATCCTTGGCCAGATCATTCGTGCCCAGCACAAAGCCAGCCATGCGCGGATGCGCCGCAATCCGGGCGGCGTTCAACACACCCTGTGGCGTTTCCATCATCGCCCAAATCGGCAGCTCCGGCACCAAAGCGGCCAATGCGTCGACGTCTTCGGGGCCATTCACCTTTGGCAGCAATACCCCATCGCAATCCATCGCCGCGACTGCAGCCGCATCGGCGGCGCCCCACGCTGTGTCCAACCCGTTGATCCGCACAATCCGCAAGCGTGACCCATAACCGCCATCCGCCAAAGCCGCGAAAAGCGTATCGCGCGCGGCAACCTTGGCATCGGGCGCAACCGCATCTTCCAGATCGAACAGAATGACATCAACGGGCAGGCTGCGGGCCTTGTCCAAAGCGCGATCTTTTGAACCGGGGATATAAAGTGCGGAGCGATGGGGACGGTCTTGCATCGAATCTTCCTCGAAATAATGTTGCGCGAACATGCCCTCAGAATCGTAATTCATTCAACCAAAAAATGCCGCGGCGCAGCAATCGTACCCACCGTCACGGTGTATTAACCAATTTGCGTCATGTTGGATTCAGAATTTACGCCACATGCCGACTGCGACGGACGAACAGCCGCGGTCATCCCATTCGCAGAAAGGTGAACCAAATGAAGCGTAATTTATTTCTGATGTCCTTCGGGATCGGCGCAATGATGCTGGCGGCGAACCACGCCCATGCCCAATCGCGCCAATGCGCCGCACATGATGCCGTCGTGGAACGCCTTGCGGCACGCTACGGCGAAAGCCGGCAGTCCATCGGGCTTGGCAGCGACAACTCGGTGGTCGAAGTTTATGCATCCGCCGAAACGGGTAGTTGGACTATTGTTGTCACCCGTCCGGGCGGGCCGACCTGCCTTGTCGCTGCTGGCCAATCCTTCCAACAGGTGAATGAAGCATCGCCAAATCTTGATCAGGGCACCTGATCAAAGCTGCGTATACCCGTCCCACAGCAATTTCAGGGACAATAGCAGCAACGCCCAGATGATCAGTTGAAAAAACTGGCGTTCCGGCACGATGCGCACCAGCCTTACGCCTGCAAACACTGCCAGAACGGCGGGGATCATCAGGATCGCCGCCGTTTTCAAATTACTCAGGCTCAACTGCCCCAGCAGATAATAGGGGATCAACTTAATCATGTTGATATAGGCGAAGGCAACCGTGACGGTCCCAACAAAGATCAGCTTTGGCATACGCAAAGGCAGCGTAAACACCTGATAGGGCACGGCCCCGGAATGGCTGACAAAGCTGGTGAAACCCGTAATCGTTCCCCAAAACAGGCCCGGCCGCCAGCGTGGATCGCGCGGTGCGTCGTCCACCGCGCGCCGCAACATCAATGACAGTGCAAAGATGGTCCCGATCAGGCCCAGGATCACGGTGACCAATGCCTCGGACACCAGATCAACCGTCAGATACCCGATCAAAACGCCCAACGGCATCGCAACCATCATGATTTTCAGCACAGCCCAGTCAAAGCTTTTGCGATAGGCGATCAACCCAAACACATCCGCGACAACAAACACAGGCAGCAGCAACCCAGCCGCCGCAACTGGGGAAATGACCAGCGCCAGGACAGGCACGGCAAGCGCTGTGATCACGGGCACGCCGCCTTTGCCCATACCGATGAAAATCGCCGCCAGACTGGCAGCAACCCAGAATCCCGTCCCGTCCACGGCAAATCCCCTGATCACAGTTTCCGGGCCACACTTGCACCCACGGCCCCAAAAGACTAGGCACTGCGCCAAACAAACCAGGACAGGATTTAATCCAATGGCCAGACCCAAAATCGCCCTCATCGGTGCCGGACAAATTGGTGGCACCCTCGCCCACCTTGCGGCAGTCAAGGAACTCGGCGACGTTGTGATGTTCGACATCGCCGAAGGCATCCCGCAAGGCAAATCACTTGATATCGCCGAATCGGGACCATCGGCCAAGTTCGACGGCTCTTTCAAAGGGACCAACGACTACGCCGATATCGCAGGGGCCGATGTCTGCATCGTCACCGCCGGTGTGCCACGTAAGCCGGGGATGAGCCGCGATGATCTTTTGGGCATCAACCTGAAAGTCATGAAATCCGTAGGCGAAGGCATCGCCGCACATGCGCCAGACGCCTTTGTGATCTGCATCACCAACCCGCTGGACGCGATGGTCTGGGCCCTACGCGAATTCTCTGGCCTGCCCCATAACAAGGTGTGCGGCATGGCCGGTGTGCTGGACAGCGCGCGCTTCCGCCACTTCCTTGCCGAAGAGTTTGAAGTGTCGATGCGCGACGTGTCGGCCTTCGTTCTGGGCGGGCATGGCGACACGATGGTGCCACTAACCCGCTATTCCACCGTCGCCGGTATCCCCCTGCCCGATCTGGTCGAAATGGGCTGGACAACGCAGGAAAAGCTGGACGCAATCGTACAGCGCACCCGCGATGGCGGGGCCGAGATTGTCGGCCTGCTGAAAACCGGGTCAGCCTTCTACGCGCCCGCGACATCCGCTATCGAAATGGCAGAGGCTTACCTGAAAGACCAGAAACGCCTGCTGCCCTGCGCCGCCCATGTTGACGGGGCTTATGGTCTCAACGGTTTCTACGTCGGCGTGCCCACAATCATCGGTGCCGACGGGATCGAACGGATCGTCGAGATCAAGATGAACAAGGGCGAACAGGCCATGTTCACCAAATCGGTTGATGCGGTTAAGGGCCTGGTAGAGGCTTGCAAAGGGATCGACAGCAGTCTGGGCTGAACATCCCGCACTGGAATGACGTTAAGGCGCTCGCATTCGCGGGCGCCTTATTCATTAGGCGGCCGCTACTTATGCAAGAACGAAAGCACGCCTGCTTTCTTTGCGCGCAACCATTCGTCGATAGCTGACGGACTCAGATTAACTTGCTGATCCGGAAAATATCGATTCAGCGCGGATGTCACGTCAAATGGCGGTTGCACCAGTAAATCACGTGCCGAAAGTTTTGCCTGCAACCCTGTATCGATAGATTTCAGCCGGTCATGCAGATCTCGCCCCGCATCCGGATCAACGAATAAAGCATCAGCTTGACCAAGCCGATGCGCGGGCATGGGCATACCGTCTTGGTTCAACTGCCGCTCGGCCATCCGCAACAGCTTATATATCCAGTATTGCGGCGTCAGACCTTCAAAATGCAGCAGTTCCAGCAGTTTCGGATCGCTGCGCACAACATGCGGCATACGATCTTTATCTCTGGAGGCGGGACGATGGATCGCCATATGCAGGGGGCGTCCGGTACGAACAAACGCCTTGCCAACGGCGTGCCCAGTCAGCCCGCGATAGGTCATATCAAAGTCGGGGCCGAACATATTGCGGCCTTCCTTGCCACGCGCGGGAAAAGGTCGCCGAAAAGCCCCCTCAAAAATCGTCATTGTCGTTTGCCCAGTCAAATAAACCCGTTCGGCAACGGGGACGGCAATGGCATCGGCTGCCGGTTCCGTATCGGACAACTGACCGGCGACCAAACCGGACGACCAGATAAATTCATCCGCATCGCAATGCAGCAACCATGCAGATTTAGTCTTGCAATAGGCGTCGCGGGCATTGCGCGTTTGGCGCAATTCATGACGATGCGGGCGGGATTTGCCAGAGCGCGTCCAATAGGCCTCATCACATCCGGTAATGATAACCTGCGGCAGATGCGACAATAATGCGATGGTGGGATCATCCGGCCTGTCGAAATACAGGTGAATCTGATCGGCACCCAGAGCCAGATGCCACGCCACAAAGGCCTGCACCAATTGCGGCGGCTCATCCACGGTCGCCACGACGGACCAAAGGGGCTGGGTGTCCAACATACCCCTTTGCTAACAGTCACACGAATCTTTTCAAATGATGAATGCGACGCAATCTGGCACTGGATTGTTAATTTGTGATCACAGTTTAAAAAAGTGTGATCACAAATGTTCGATTATCGGCCGATATCAGTAATTTGGGTTAGAAACCCGAAAAATGCTGTGGTCTAACTCTCTTCAACCGAAGCCACATTGGACATGTCTCTCATGAATATCCACGAATATCAGGCCAAAGCACTCCTTGCCAGTTTTGGTGCCCCTGTTTCTGACGGTCGCGCCGTGATGAAAGCCGAAGAAGCAAAGACCGCAGCGGGTGAACTTGATGGCCCACTTTGGGTAGTCAAGGCGCAGATCCATGCAGGCGGTCGCGGCAAGGGCAAATTCAAAGAGGCCGATGCAGGCGATGCCGGTGGCGTCCGCCTTGCCAAATCCGCTGGTGAAGCGGCCGATGAGGCCAAGAAAATGCTGGGGCGCACATTGGTCACGCACCAAACCGGCCCGGCAGGCAAACAGGTCAACCGGATCTATATCGAAGACGGCTCCGCCATTGAAACCGAAATGTACCTCGCACTGCTGGTGGACCGGCAAACCAGCCGCATCGGCTTTGTCTGCTCCACCGAAGGCGGGATGGATATCGAAGAAGTCGCCGCCGAAACGCCTGAAAAGATCCTGAATTTCACCGTTGATCCGGCAACCGGCTACCAGCCCTACCATGGCCGCCGCGTGGCCTTCGCCCTTGGTCTGCAAGGCCAGCAGGTCAAGCAATGTGTCAAACTGATGGGCCAGCTTTACAAAGCCTTCACCGAAAAAGACATGGAAATGCTTGAGATCAACCCGCTGATCATCACCGATGGCGGCGATCTGAAGGTGCTCGACGCCAAGGTGGCGTTTGATGGCAACGCAGTCTACCGCCACGCTGACGTCGCCGCCCTGCGCGACGAGACGGAAGAAGACCCCAAAGAACTCGCCGCCTCCAAATACGACCTGAACTATATCGCGCTCGATGGTGAAATCGGCTGCATGGTCAACGGCGCGGGTCTGGCCATGGCGACGATGGATATCATCAAGCTTTACGGGGCCGAGCCTGCCAACTTCCTCGATGTGGGCGGCGGTGCGACCAAGGAAAAAGTGACCGAGGCGTTCAAGATCATCACCTCTGACCCCAACGTCAAAGGGATCCTCGTGAACATCTTCGGCGGCATCATGCGCTGCGACGTCATCGCCGAAGGCGTGGTCGCCGCGGTGAAAGAAGTCGGGCTTCAAGTCCCCCTCGTCGTGCGCCTTGAGGGCACAAACGTGCAGCAGGGCAAGGACATCATCAACAATTCCGACGTGGACGTGATTGCGGCGGATGACCTGAAGGATGGTGCGCAAAAGATCGTGAAGGCCGTCAAAGGTTGATCCCGTAGGGTGGGTGCAACCCACCGCGATGCAAGATTTTAAGGAGCCACCAAACATGGCCATTCTCGTAAACGAAAACACCAAAGTCATCTGCCAGGGCCTCACCGGGTCCCAGGGCACATTCCACTCTGAACAGGCCATCGCCTATGGCACCAAGATGGTCGGTGGCGTGACCCCCGGCAAGGGCGGCACCATCCATCTGGACCTGCCGGTCTATAACTCGGTGCACGAGGCGAAAGCCAAGACCGAAGCCAACGCATCCGTCATCTACGTCCCCCCACCATTCGCGGCGGACAGTATCCTTGAAGCCATCGACGCCGAAATGGAACTGATCATCTGCATCACCGAAGGCATCCCCGTCCTCGACATGATGCGCGTCAAGCGGGCGCTCGAAGGCTCTGCCTCCCGCCTCATCGGCCCCAACTGCCCCGGCATCATCACGCCCGATGCCTGCAAGATCGGCATCATGCCCGGCCACATCCACAAACGCGGCTCGGTCGGCGTCGTCTCCCGTTCCGGCACGCTGACCTATGAAGCGGTAAAGCAAACCTCAGACAGCGGCCTTGGCCAGTCCACCGCCGTCGGTATCGGCGGCGATCCGATCAAAGGGACCGAACATATCGACGTGCTGGATATGTTCCTCGATGACGATGAAACCCATTCGATCATCATGATCGGCGAAATCGGGGGGACTGCCGAGGAAGAAGCCGCCGAATTTCTGACCGCCCAAAAGAAAAAGGGCCGCTGGAAACCCACCGCCGGTTTCATCGCCGGGCGCACCGCCCCTCCCGGCCGCCGCATGGGCCATGCCGGTGCGATCGTTGCTGGCGGCAAAGGCGACGCTGAGTCGAAGATCGAAGCGATGAAATCCGCCGGGATCGTGGTTGCCGACAGCCCCGCGACGCTGGGCGAGGCTGTGCTGGAGGCGATTGGCTGATCAAAAAGGCGAGGCCCCGGATCATGTCCGGGGCGCGCGCAACAGAAACAACCCGTCCCGGGCCTGACCCGGGACCTGAAACAGGACCCCAGAATGGGACCGCTCGACGCCATCAAGACTTGCCTCGCCAAGTCCTTCCAATTCAAAGGCCGCGCCTCGCGGTCGGAGTTTTGGTGGCCATTTGCGGTTTTTGCTGTGCTGGCCTTTTTTCTTCTGTGGCCGTACGCGACAGTATTCTCATCGGAAACAAGAGATGTGGTCATCTTCAAAACCAGCGCCGTAACAGGCGAAACAACTCAAACACTGGAACGCCAAACCAGTTGGTTCCTCTACCGGATCAACTGGAACTTAATCACACTAATAACCGTGCTCCTCTTTTATGGAGTTCTGTTCACCGTAACAGTGCGGCGCCTTCATGATGTAGGGTCTTCGGCATGGTTTGGATTGGCGTTGCTTCTTGCCGGCCCCGCGACCATGCTGGCTATCAACTATTTGATACCGCTGACTTTAAACCTCTCACTCGGCGTGGCAATGGCGCTCGGATTTATCCTCAGTATCGCCTCATGGATTGCTTGGCTCATCTGCCCGGCAATCCTGCTCATTCTTCTTTCCCAGCCCTCTGAGGAGGGCACAACAGAATACGGCCCCAACCCCAACGAGGTCCCCCAATGACCGAACAACCTACCAACGATGTCTTCCACGCCTCCTCTTTCCTGCAGGGGCATAACGCCGAATATGTGGAACAGCTCTACGCCCGCTACGCCGACAACCCCGGCGCGGTTGATGAAAGCTGGCAAGCCTTCTTCCGGTCCCTTGGCGACGCACCCGCCGACGCCAAAGCAGAGGCAACCGGCCCAAGCTGGGCACGTGCCGACTGGCCACCTGCACCAAATGACGATCTGACTGCCGCCCTTGACGGGCAGTGGCCAGCGGAGCCAGAAGCGGCGGGGAAAAGGATCAGGGACAAGGCCGCTGAAAAAGGCGTAAGCCTCTCTGAGGAACAGGTGCGCGCCGCCGTCCTCGACAGCATCCGCGCGCTGATGATCATCCGCGCCTACCGGATCCGGGGACACTTGATTGCCGATCTCGACCCGCTGGGGATGCGTGAAAACACGCCCCATCCTGAACTTGATCCGGCAAGCTACGGCTTCACTGCCGCCGACATGGACCGCCCGATCTTTATCGACAATGTCCTTGGCCTCGAAATGGCGACGATGAACGAAATCCTCGCCATCGTGCAGCGGACCTATTGCGGCACTTTCGCCCTGCAATACATGCATATCTCCAACCCGGAAGAGGCCGGTTGGCTGAAAGAGCGGATCGAGGGCTACGGCAAGGAAATTGCATTCACCAAGAACGGACGCAAGGCGATCCTGAACAGTCTGGTCGAGGCTGAGGGTTTCGAAAAATTCCTGCATGTCAAATACATGGGCACCAAACGGTTCGGCCTTGATGGCGGCGAAAGCCTGATCCCGGCCATGGAGCAGATCATCAAGCGCGGCGGGCAGCTGGGACTTGAGGATATCGTGATCGGCATGCCGCACCGGGGCCGTCTGTCCGTGCTGGCGAATGTCATGGAAAAACCCTATCGGGCAATTTTCAACGAATTCCAAGGCGGGTCGTTCAAGCCGGAAGATGTCGATGGCTCGGGCGATGTGAAATACCACCTCGGCGCCTCCAGCGACCGCACATTTGACGAAAACACGGTCCATCTGTCGCTCACCGCCAACCCTAGCCATCTTGAGGCCGTGAACCCGGTTGTCATCGGCAAGGTCCGCGCCAAACAGGACCAGAAAAAAGATGAGGACCGCACCAGGGTCATGGCGATCCTGTTGCATGGCGATGCAGCTTTTGCAGGCCAGGGCGTTGTTGCCGAAGGGTTTGGTCTATCCGGCCTGAAGGGGCACAAGACCGGTGGAACAATGCATATCGTCGTCAACAACCAGATCGGGTTTACCACTGCGCCACACTTCTCGCGCTCATCCCCCTACCCGACCGACATCGCCCTGATGGTCGAAGCGCCGATCTTCCATGTGAATGGTGATGATCCGGAGGCTGTGGTGCATGCTGCCCGTGTCGCCACCGAATTCCGTCAGAAATTCCACAAGGATGTGGTGCTGGACATCATCTGCTACCGCCGGTTTGGGCATAACGAAGGCGATGAGCCGATGTTCACCAACCCGCTGATGTATAAGAAGATCAAGAAGCAGAAGACGACGCTGACCCTCTACACAGAACGGCTGGTTCAGGACGGGTTGATCCCCGAGGGTGAGATTGAGGATATGAAGGCGGCTTTCCAGGCGCACCTGAATGAGGAATTTGAAGCCGGTAAGAACTTCAAACCCAACAAGGCCGATTGGCTGGATGGCAAATGGTCCCATCTAGACCGCAAGGAAGAAGATTATCAGCGCGGGGCGACCGCGATTGAGGAAGCCACTTTTGACGCCGTGGGTGCAGCCTTGTCAAAGGCCCCGGAGGACTTCCCGCTGCACAAGACGGTTGGGCGTCTGCTGGATAGTAAGGCCAAGATGTTCGAAACCGGCACCGGGATCGATTGGGCCACAGGTGAGGCGCTCGCTTTTGGCTCACTCCTGACCGAAGGATACCCGGTGCGCCTGTCGGGCCAGGATTGCACACGCGGCACGTTCAGCCACCGCCATTCCGGCCTGATCAATCAGGAAACCGAAGAGCGGTACTACCCGCTCAACAATATCCGCGAGGGTCAGGCGCAGTACGAAGTCATCGACTCGATGCTGTCGGAATACGCGGTGCTGGGTTTCGAATATGGCTACTCGCTGGCTGAGCCCAACGCACTGACATTGTGGGAAGCACAGTTCGGCGATTTCGCCAATGGCGCGCAGATCATGTTCGATCAGTTCATCAGTTCAGGTGAGAGCAAATGGCTGCGCATGTCCGGCCTCGTCTGCCTGTTACCGCATGGCTATGAGGGGCAAGGGCCGGAACACTCGTCTGCACGTCTGGAACGGTTCCTGACCATGTGTGGCGGCGATAACTGGATCGTGGCCAACTGCACGACGCCCGCGAACTATTTCCACCTGCTGCGGCGACAGCTACACCGGACCTTCCGCAAGCCACTGATCCTGATGACGCCCAAATCACTGCTGCGCCACAAAATGGCCGTGTCCAAGAAGGAGGAGTTCACCACCGGGTCTTCCTTCCACCGCGTGCTTTGGGATGACGCGCAGCATGG
The DNA here is from genome assembly GCA_947503925.1 of uncultured Paracoccaceae bacterium. Classification (GTDB taxonomy): domain Bacteria; phylum Pseudomonadota; class Alphaproteobacteria; order Rhodobacterales; family Rhodobacteraceae; genus Yoonia. Next base: position 37,383 of record CANNFQ010000019.1, read on the forward strand.
GAACTCTGACACCAAACTGGTGGCGGATGACAAAATCAAACGGGTCGTGATGTGTTCGGGCAAGGTCTATTTCGACCTGCTGGAGGAACGCGACAATCGCGGGATCGACGATATCTACATCATGCGGTTTGAACAGTTCTACCCGTTTCCCGCCCAGTCTGCGGTCAAGGAACTGGAACGGTTCAAACAGGCCGAAATGGTCTGGTGTCAGGAAGAGCCGCGCAACCAGGGCGCGTGGAGTTTCATTGAACCCAATATCGAATGGGTCCTGACCCGGATCAAAGCGAAACATACGCGGCCCGGCTATGCCGGACGCGCGGCAGCAGCCTCGCCCGCCACGGGCCTTGCCAGCCAACATAAAGCACAACAAGCCGCACTCGTGAATGATGCGCTGACCATCGAAGGAACAAAGTAATGAGCACCGAAGTCCGCGTCCCTACCCTTGGCGAATCCGTGACCGAGGCGACCGTCGCCACATGGTTCAAACAGCCCGGCGATGCCGTGGCCGTTGATGAAATGCTGTGCGAGCTGGAAACTGACAAAGTGACGGTTGAGGTGCCCAGCCCCGTTGCTGGCACCCTGTCGGAGATCGTGGCGGCCGAGGGTGAAACCGTCGGCGTTGACGCTTTGCTGGCACAGATCGCCGAAGGTGACGCCCCCGCCGCTGCGCCGGCCAAGAAAGAAGAACCCAAGGCCGAGACAGCGCCCGCACCTGCACCGGCCGCGTCCGGCAAAGACGTTGAAGACGCCCCATCGGCCAAAAAGCTGATGGCCGAAAACAACCTGACCGACGTGCAGGGCACCGGCAAGGATGGCCGTGTTATGAAAGAAGATGTCTTGAAGGCACTTTCGGGTACGGCTCCGGCGCCTGCGGCGACAGCAGCCTCGGCCCCGCGTGCCCCTGTCGCTGCTGAACAGGCGGAGCGTGAAGAACGGGTCAAGATGACCCGCCTGCGCCAGACCATCGCCAAACGTTTGAAAGACAGCCAGAACACCGCCGCCATGCTGACCACCTATAACGAGGTCGACATGACCGAGGTCATGGCGCTGCGCAGCGAATACAAGGATCTGTTTTTGAAGAAACACGGGGTCAAGCTTGGCTTCATGTCCTTTTTTACCAAGGCCTGCGTACATGCGCTGAACGAAGTGCCAGAGGTGAACGCCGAAATCGACGGCACCGATGTGGTGTACAAGAACTACGTCAATATGGGCATCGCTGCAGGCACACCCACGGGCCTTGTGGTGCCGGTAATCAACGATGCCGATCAGATGTCATTTGCCACCATCGAAAAGGCGATTGCCGAAATGGGCGCCAAAGCCCGCGATGGCAAGCTAAGCATGGCGGAAATGCAAGGCGGCACCTTCACCATCTCGAACGGTGGCGTCTACGGGTCGCTGATGTCCTCGCCCATCCTGAACCCCCCGCAATCGGGCATCCTCGGCATGCATAAAATCCAGGACCGACCCATGGCGATCAATGGCGAAGTGGTGATCCGCCCGATGATGTATCTCGCCCTCAGCTATGACCACCGGATCGTGGACGGCAAAGGGGCAGTGACCTTCCTTGTGCGAGTGAAAGAAGCGCTGGAGGATCCACGGCGGTTGTTGATGGATTTGTAGGTTAACCATGGAACTCAAGGAATTCATTGCGGAAACGATAGGTAGCATTCTCGACGCCACGATTGAACTTCAACTTGAATATGAGGAGCAGGGTATCATTATCAACCCGCCCGTGTCGGTGAAGGAGCGCGATCTCTACGATGAGGGCGGTGCCGCTCACACATACCGTCGTGTTGAAGTTGTTGAGTTTGATGTCGCTGTCACCGCTTCAAGCGAAAAGGCAGGCGGTGGAAAAGCCGGTCTAAAGATTTTTTCTGCCGAAGCTGGAGTCGATGGAAAACTCAGCAAGACAAACGAAGAGATCAGCAGGGTGAAATTTTCAATTCCAATCACGCTCCCTGCAAGCACCGCAGAAGTGGAAAACCGTGACGCGCATTGGAAAAGTAGGCAAAAATAAGTGAGATTGACGTAAAAATCGGTGACCATCACAGTCGAGGTTTTAAGCAAGCAAGCAAGCGCAGCATATGTGCACACTTCCATCATTAAGAAGGTAAAATGCCCACGTCCCAACGCGCAACAAATCCAATCACAGGGCAACGCACGGACCTCGGGGTGGGTGCGAAGCGCCCTCCCCATGGGGGAGGTCCGGGCGCTGCCCGGCAATGCCGGGCGGGACATTGGCTTTCGCATCACAGACATTCGTAGGATGGGTGTTTACACCCATCATTGAGACACCAGAATGACCCGCCGCCTCAAACCTCTCGCCTTTTTGCTCCTGCTCGCCGTCGGCACCGCAGCCTACACCCAGGTTATGCTCCGCAAAGGCTCTGGCACACCGCCACCTATGGCCCCTGCGGACCAGCAGGCAGACGCGATCCATGTGGACAAGAGCGACCGGCAGCTGACCCTGCTGCGCGACGGCACCCCGATCAAAACCTACCGGATTTCGATGGGTGGCAACCCGGAAGGCCACAAAACCGAAGAAGGCGACGAACGTACCCCCGTCGGCACCTATGAAATCGACTGGCGCAACGAAAACTCCGTTGCGCATCTGTCGCTGCACATCTCCTACCCCAACGCAGATGACGTCGCCCAGGCCGAGGCGCGCGGCGTCTCGCCCGGTGGGAATATTATGATCCACGGCATATTGAATGGCTGGGGCGCGCTTGGCCCGCTCCAAACTTATTGGAATTGGACAAATGGCTGCATTGCGGTCACCAATGCAGAAATGCGCGAAATCTGGTCGCTGGTGCCCAATGGCACAGCAATCACGATAGAGGATTAGAACCTTGGCCGAAAACACCAGCCGTCGCACGACCGTTTCCAAATGGGTCTATCGGGCCTGCTTGTCCCTGATGATCCTCGGCACCGCGCGTGCTTTTCAGTTCATGCGGGATCAATTGCCACTCCTCAAAGACAATGCCGAGGGGCCAACATTATGGATTGTACAATTCACGGTTCTGTCTGACGCGATAATGCTCGCCATCTGCTGCATGGCGATGCTGCTCCGGTCTGGTGCCGTGGTTTGGCTGCTGGGCGCGCTGTTTCTGTTCACCGCAACGCCGCTGTTGCTCGGAGCCTGGCCCGACCCTGCGAACTTCGCGATTGCGGCCGTGCTCGTTGCCAGTACCTTGGCAATCAGCGCTGCGGTTTTCACCTTTCTCATTGTCAAACAAGAGCTGCGCACGCCATGACCCCCGAACTGACCGTCCTCGCCCTCGCCGCACTGCTGCAGGGATTTCAATTCATACTGATGGCCGTACCCGCCAATCTTGAACTGGGGCCCGGAAAAACCATGTCGCCCCGCGATCAAAGCAGACTGGGCAAACCCATTGGTGAACTGCTCAGCGACAAAACCGGCCGCCTGCTGCGCGCGCTCAATAATCATTTCGAGGCGTTGATCCTGTTTACCATCGCGGTGCTTGTTGTCAGCTTGGGCGACAAGAACACCGGGTTAACCGCTGCTTGCGCATGGACCTATCTGGGTGCCCGTGTCCTCTATGTCCCTGCCTATTACTTTGGCCTGATGCCTTGGCGGTCATTGATCTGGCTTGTGGGGTTCCTCTCAACCATGCTCATGCTACTGTCATCCCTGATTTCATAACCTTGCCCGACGCTTTGCCGACGTTTGTCCGACGCAAGGCCGACACCAAAAAACACGACCGAAGGAGAACCCATGTCCAGCTATGATGTCATCGTAATCGGCGCCGGCCCCGGCGGCTATGTCTGCGCCATTCGCTGCGCCCAACTGGGCATGAAAGTGGCCTGTGTCGAAGGGCGCGAGACCCTTGGCGGCACATGTCTGAATGTCGGCTGCATCCCGTCCAAGGCGATGCTGCATGCCAGCCATATGCTGCACGAGGCCGAACATAACTTCGCCGATATGGGCCTGAAGGGCAAAGCCCCCTCCGTCGACTGGAAACAGATGCTGGCCTATAAGGAAAAAACCATTGGGCAGAACACATCCGGTATCGAATTTCTATTCAAAAAGAACAAGATAGACTGGATCAAAGGTTGGGGATCAATCCCCGAGGCTGGCAAAGTCAAAGTCGGCGACGACATCCACGAGGCCAAACATATCATCATCGCTTCCGGGTCAGAGGCATCGTCGCTGCCCGGCGTTGAGGTTGATGAAAAGACGGTTGTGACCTCCACCGGCGCGCTGGAATTGCCGAAAATCCCCAAATCGCTGGTTGTGATCGGCGCAGGCGTGATCGGGCTGGAGCTTGGATCGGTCTATGCCCGTTTGGGGTCAGAGGTGCAGGTCGTTGAATTCCTTGACAATATCACACCGGGGATGGATGCCGATGTCGCCAAGCAATTCAAACGCATGCTGACCAAACAAGGTCTGAAATTCACGATGGGCGCGGCGGTACAAGGCGTTGACGTTAAAAACAAAAAGGCGATCGTCACTTATAAACTCCGCAAGGATGACAGCGAACATAGCTTGACCGCAGATACGGTGCTGGTCGCCACTGGGCGCAAACCCTTCACCGATGGGCTGGGGCTGGATGCACTGGGCGTTGAAATGTCCGAACGCGGCCAGATCAAAACCGATGCCAAATATGCCACCAATGTCACTGGCATCTACGCCATCGGGGATGCCATCGACGGGCCCATGCTGGCCCACAAGGCCGAGGATGAAGGCATGGCCGTTGCCGAAGGCATCGCCGGTCAGCATCCACATGTGAATTATGGTGTGATCCCCGGCGTAATCTACACCCACCCCGAGGTCGGCAGCGTCGGCGAAACCGAGGAAAGCCTGAAAAAACAAGGCCGTGCCTACAAGGTTGGCAAGTTCCCTTTCATGGGTAATGCACGGGCAAAAGCGAATTTTTCAGGCGAAGGTTTCGTGAAAATCCTGGCCGATAAGGAAACAGACCGCATTCTGGGCGCGCATATCATTGGGCCAATGGCGGGCGACCTGATCCACGAGATTTGCGTCGCCATGGAATTTGGTGCCGCTGCAGAGGATATCGCGCGCACCTGCCATGCCCACCCGACCTATTCCGAAGCCGTGCGCGAAGCCGCACTGGCCTGCGGTGATGGGGCGATCCACGCCTGACCAATAACTCGTGCCCGGCTTTGGCCCGGCACGGGTCTTACCCGCCATAAAGCTCAACCTGATCCTGCGCGGATCGGGCTGCGCGGCTGACATCACCGCGCGCTTGCCCAAAACACCCACTGTGGCAGAAATGGCGATTGCCTCAGACAAATGCGTCGAGTAACACAACTCCGCCACATTTTTTCACTTTACGGTTACGGTACCGAGTGCGACGTCTGAGATCTCGATGAAAAATCTGATTGTAGTTTTGCTTGTGCTGCTTGGATTAAGCACGCCAGCCACAGCATTTACGCTGGACGACCTTTGGGCGGTCCTTCCGGTTGAAATGGACGCAACCGATCTGGAATTTGTGGCAGACACGGACATTCCCGGCGAAACCGATGGGATGATGTCGCTTTGCTACCGGACCAAGGGCGTTGATATCTTTGGCTATTCGCTGATTGATGATGTCACCAGCTATGTTCTGGCAAGCAATGGATGTGCCGGGCCTGAAATACGCGAATTCAGCACCGATCAGATGGAAACCGCGCAATCACTTCAACTGATTGATGCCAGCATACCCTCTGTCGCACATAACAGCTTTGAGCGGAATTTACGGACCTACGGGGTCCTGATCATTGTCAGCCTCATCTTGATCATCGTGATCGTCAAGCGACTAAAGTCGCTGTTGGGTCTGAATGCGGATTCGCCAATGCGCAACAAGGCCGCGAACAGAATCCTGTCCGCCCTGTGCCATGCAGCCAAATGTGATGGGCTTGTTTCATCGCGGGAAGTTCGATTGATCGGGCGCATCATGAAACGGCTGGCGCGGCGGACCTATGCACCAGCAGATATCATGCGGTTGTCGGACCGCGTGCATGTGAACCTGTCGGAACAGGATTTCATCGATTTTGGCAAAGGCCTGCGGGATCGGGAAAAAGACACCATGTTACTGGGGGTCCTTTACATCACCATGGCCGGTGACCGGATGCTTCCTGCCGAATATGATTTCGTCACCAATCTGGCGCATGGGCTTGGCATCCCGGCAGAGGATTTCCGCCGTGTCCTTTACGAGGCTTTTGCCGATCGCGAAGCCAACCCCGAATAAATCCGCCTACCCTTTCAACATCCGCAACCCTTGCGTCACGTCCGATCGCACGGCCAGACGCAAACCGGGTTCATCGCCCGCCTTCAGCGCCGAAAGAATCATCTTATGGTGATACGGCGGTTCCTTGCGGTTCAAACGACCATAAAGCGCGCGCATCGTCGGCCCAAGCTGCAACCACACCGTCTCTGCAATGGCCAGCATTGCCGGTGCCTGCGCGCGCAGATAAAACGTGCGGTGAAATTCAAGGTTCATCCGAATATAGCCCGACGCATCATGACGGGCGACCATCTGGCTGACTCCTTGATTGATCACCTCCAACCGCTCGATCAGTGCAAAATGCGCGCGGGGCAAAGCGCGAGACGCCAGTTCAGGTTCCAGCATTGCACGTAGGCTAGCCAATTCCTCGATGCGCTCATTCGACAAGCCCGGGGTCGACACACGCCCGGACGAGGACAAAAACAATGCGCCTTCGGCGACAAGACGGCGCACTGCCTCTCTGGCTGGGGTCATCGACACATCATAGGTTTTGCCAATACCCCGCAGGGTCAGCGCCTCACCAGGGCCAATCTCTCCATGCATGATCCGAGTACGCAACGCCCGATATACCCGCTCATGCGCGGCGGTTGTCGGATCGACGGGGCGCGGTTGGATCATCATGCGCCTTTTGTGGGGACCATCGCGGGCGGCGTCAATCGCCGAAATCGAACCGGTGCAGCTGATCACCATGATCACGCAGCCAGTGCCGATGGGTCTGATAATCCGGCATCAACCGGGCCACGACCGCCCAGAAAGCCGGGGCATGGTTCATCTCGGCCAGATGAGCCACCTCATGCGCCGCGACATAGCGCAACACCGCCGGCGGGGACATGATCAGCCGCCATGAATACATCAAGCCACCCTGGCTGGAACAAGAGCCCCAGCGTGACCGCGTATCGCGCAAGCTAAGCCGCGTGTAGCTGCGGCCCAGCTGCGCAGCAAATTCATCAGATGCCTGCGCCAGCTGATCCCTGGCACGCGCCTTTAACAGCGCGCGCACTTGCGCGCCGGTCTTGTCAGCGTTCCGCAGCGTGATGCTTGTATCGGTCACGGTTGCAGGCGCCGCAGGATCCAGCAATATCGGAATCGGTTGCCCCTGATACAGAACCGTCTCACCAACCTGCACCGGGGCAATCGGCGCGATTTGATCCAGATGCCCACGCAGCCAGTTTTCGCGTGCCTCCAGAAACGCCACCCCCTCTCGGGCCTGGGCATGTACTGGCATGGTCAGTGTCACACGCCCATCCAAACGGGAGATACGCAAAGACAACCGCTTCGCACGGCCAGAACGGCGCAAAACGACCTCAATCGGGGGGTTGCCTTCAAGGGTATGTCGGCCCATATCCAACTACTCATATTCTGATGTGCCAAAGGCTTTGACACGCCCCGCTGCTTATGGCAGTTGGCACCGATCACCCGCAAGGGTCCGAGCAAGATTTTGAAGGGATAGCCTATGCCTAAGGAAGAGTGGGGCACAAAGCGCCTTTGCCCCGAAACCGGCAAACGCTTTTACGACCTGAACGCAACACCGATCATCAGCCCCTATACCGGGAATGAAGTCACTGTGGACACATCCAAGACCCGCACAATGGTCGCGGATGCCGAAGACGCACAAACCAAAAAGATGAAAGAGACCACCGAAGACGATGATCTGGTGCTGGACGATGATGACGACAGCGATGATGTTGATCTTGGGGATGACGTGCTGGAAGACGATGACGACGATGATACCGTGTCATTGGACGAACTGGCCGATGTCTCAACCAACGACGACGAATAAAGCATGACCCGTCGGCCGATTTCTACTTGATCTCGGTCGACGGTCTGCATAGACAGCAGATCGCAGCAGAGATGTTGCACCCGTGCGGCCGCAGCCGCACCAGATGGGGCCTTAGCTCAGTTGGGAGAGCGCTTGCATGGCATGCAAGAGGTCAGGGGTTCGACTCCCCTAGGCTCCACCATTTCCTTCTTGGTGCATTCATCATCTCTTCCATCTATTGTATGTTATGCAGCTTCAAGGCATTCAAATACCCTGCCATATCGTGATTTCTGGCGAACGGTGATCCTGCTTTTTAACAAGGAGCGGAGGAAACCAGGCTTCCGTCGCAAAAGCGACGAATGTTACGATCAGATCGCAAATGTCCGATTATCATCTGCCCGTTACCTGCGCGGCAGCTCGCCATTCCAGATTACTCGTATTTGTCTGTGATGGTCTGGAGCAAGACGATGGACAGCGTACTCGCCACGGCAAAGATAACCTGACGGCTTTCGCACTGACGGAGCACGAGACCACCAACGCCTTTTCCTCAAGACAATACCAACAACAACTGCTTTGAGGATGTGGATGGCAAGCTGCACTGCAGCATCAGATGGGCTGACCAACGGCCAGAATTAGCTGCGTTTGCTATTAGCTTGCGCCGCCAGCTAGCTTGCCGTTGCCGGCATCTGCAAAGCGCTTAAGGTCATGCGCGACCAGAGACTCATTGGCCTATTCAATCAGCCCAGCCTTCACCCGAATAGCCAGTTCCGTGAAGACCTTCCTCACGTCATCCGCGTCTGCGCGATCCAGGGACCCGTCTGCGATTTCTTGAGACGTCCAATGCCAGGATTGGGCTGGGTCGTGAAGCATATCCCATTCAGCAAACAGCCGCGTCGATATCGGTTGGCAAATCAATTGCTGGATGTTGACATGCCTGTCATCCCGCACAATCCGCGCATAAGTCGCTTGGACCTGTGCATCCGGCCCTTCGAGAAGTTGAAGATAGATGTCATCGCGACAGACAAGCGCGCCGGTAACGCCATCGCGTTTATTGCATCTCCTTGCATCAAGCAGGATGCCGCTCAAGATAGCCTCATCAAACCCGAAGGGCTGTGATGCGTAGATGAGCTGTATGTTTTCCATGGTGCTTTACTCCGGGCTAGGCCGCGCGTCACTTGTAGCCGAACCGCGACGGGCCGCCGTTGCCGAAGTCAATGAACACCTACTATGCTTCGGTGACCATGTAACGACAAAAACCGAACCGTTCTGAGGAAAGCTGGGCGTGTCTTGGTTGGTGAGAACTCCCAAAAACTTGGGCCACCAACATCGCCGCATCTCATGTTCGTCTAAAGTTGATTTTGGCAGACATTTCAATCCAAGCTTGCCCGCTCGATTGCTGACCAACGCAAGCTCATGTTGCTTCAAAATCGGGGACATGGCCAAGCCTTACGAGAAAACTGGGCGGTCCGACTTCGCCGGACGCCAGGTCCTCGTTTACCATGTAGGCATCGGCGCCAACGCATCCGTCAGAACTTGCTTCCCGTTCCGCGCGATCTTGTGCTTGCGAAGCCGTTGAGTATTGAAGCTGCTTGTCAATTTTTAGATTGAGTTGACCATTTTGCGCAGCTCCCGCTTCCACATATGTTTGGCAAATGTAGTGAACTTTTTCCGAGTTCTGATCCGAGTTCATTCTAAATGATACCTTGTGTCGGTGATGAACATCTTATCGTTTTGTGACCGTGCTAGATTGGCGTGCTTTACGCCCTGTCGCAGTCGTTTCGCGTGGCGTGTTCGCTTCCCTTTCTAGGCGCGCGTTGCGCAATCGCGTGATCTTCGCTTGTCGTTGCTCTGCGTCATCATCGACCATTTTCCGAGCGACACGCGTCGTCTTATCCAACGGAGTTTCCGGTTTGGTATCGTATGATTTGAATATAGATGTTTTCGTCAGTTTGGCCATTGGTCGGTCTCCTCGTTGATTTTTCGGGCCTCAGGTCAGAACGCAGTTCATCAAATCAAAGCCAGATGTTTGCCCGTATTTCGGGAAGGCGACGGCTTTGGATGTCGGTCGTCAAGCAGCTCTGTTTCGACATCGGGCGCGGACATCGCACGCATCAACGCTTTGTAGTTCATCCGAAACCTCATTTCGATTCCTACCCTCGACGATGATTGGCTCGTGCTAATGACAAGATGATCGCTTGTTGCACCGATTAATGTGGTTCCCGATGGCATCGTAAGCCCTTGAATATCAGTGTCCTGATACCCGATGGCGAGGATCAAACGCCGGCCGCCCTCACCGTTTGAGACCAAGCGAAACTTGGCCAAATCCCGGCCGACCAAAGCTATGGGCAACGGCGCAGGCTCTGCATCCGTCTCGATCACCTCAGCGATCAGCGTAAAGGCGTCCGCATACATACCGCCAATTTGCTCGCCGGTAACTGGGTCCATGCCGAGAAGTATTGCCTCGCCCAGTCTGAGATCATTCACGCGACCTATCGGCTGTTTTCCAAGCGCCCAAGGCAGGTTTGCCGAGTTGCCGCCGGACACAGTTTCAATGAAGGGGCCACACAGCCCCTCTATCTCAGTCGAAAGGTCTGAGAGGGCTGCCATTTTGGCGGGAGTTGGGGCTATTCCACTCAAGCAGGCGAAATTTGCGCCGATGCCTTTCAAAGCGACGCCCGGCATGTTCACAACTTGTTGTGCAATGGCACCTAAATCGCCAGGCAGTATTCCTTCGCGTAAATCGCCCATCTCTGCCATCAGGATGATATCGTGAACTGTGTTTTTCCGGATCGCAGCCGCAGCCAAGCCTGCAATGACGCCGATCTCTGTGTTGTAACTGGCTTCACACAACTGGACGACTTCATCCACCTGGCTAAGCATTGGCGTGCGGATTAGAGTTATCGAGCAGGTTATGTTCGCGTTCCGTAATCGTCGTACGTTGCTCAGACGAGCCTCTGCGAGACCAATAGAACCACCATCCAGCATCGCCTGAGCGATTGCAGGATCACCGCATACAGCTTTGGTCACACCTGTCATATTAATTCCGCGATTTTTCAGCCGCCTGACAACCGTTTCTGCGTTGTGACGTATCTTTCCCAAATCCACTTCGATGCGAGGCGATGTCATATCACAGCTGCTGGCACGCTCTGTCGCAATCCGGGATATGCCGCAACAATCATAGCAAGCAAATGGGCGGTCGGTCGGCTTAAGGCATCGGTCACTGGCAGTCCCAGCTTCTGCGATTGTGACGCAATGGTGTCGGTTATTTCTGCCTCTGACATCCCCTCGTGGTTTAGCGTGACACCGATGACTTTTGTATCGGCGAAGGCCTCGATGAGGGATATCTCGCTCTCAGGTGTCGGCATCGGCATGTTGGGAAAATCGCAGCGATGGGCGCGCTTAGGTGCGTGCTGAAGGATGACGGCATCCGGTTGACTGCCGCGCAGAATGAAGGCGGATGTACAAAAGGCAGGGTGGCTCAGCGCGCCTTGACCCTCGATCAGGATGACATCTGGGTGTTCAGTTTCAGATGCTGCAACAATCGCACCCTCTAGTTCACCGCAGCAGAACTGGGGCGGCACGGCATCCATCGCAACGCCATATTTTGCCCCCTGCATCAGACCCGTCTGACCCGTGCCTACCAGCACGGTCTTGATACCTTTCGCGTTCAGGGCACCCGCCAGAACAGTTGCGGTTGTCCGCTTCCCGATCGCGCAGTCAGTTCCAAGAACTGCGATGCGTAGCGCCTCCACACTCGCCACGCTGCCGTCGAAAAGCTTCATGTCTTTGCTCGGTTTGGGCTTGCGTATATCGCGGATGGTGACCTTGTACTCAGACGCTGCATTGGCAATTTCTGCATCATCGCTCAGATATTCATGCAGACCGCTGACGATGTTCATACCGTGCGAGATCGCATGCAGGACGACGCCGCGATCCGTCAATGACAGTCGCCCCGTTGACGGAGCCATCCCATAGATCAGTGTGTCCGGAATCGTGGCGGTATGGGAAATGGCAGCATCTAGATCGTCGAAGATCGGTATGTTGTTCGCCACAGCATCAAGAACAAGGCCACTATCCTGTCCGCCGCGGGTACTGTCGATGATGGACAGGATACGATACGCCTCGGAATGGCGAACCAGGCCATTAGCGGTCTTGCCGTCAACTTTGGCAAAGTTGCCCTCGCAGTAGATGATGGCCGATGGTGGCGAGGACATCAGAGCGCTGGCAGCTGCACGAGTGGATTCGTCGCGGATCAACGGTGGCGCCTGAGCACCCCTGACGGGACGTCGGATGGTATTTGCTGCTTTAAGTTCGGTTTCCATAATCATTCCTTTTTCCGATCGGTACGGAAGGCAAAAACATCGCCCCCCGCATGTTGAAGCCGATACCGCTTTAGTTGTTGAGAAGGCACAAGCCCTTCGATTTTCGGAAGTTTCGATTGCACTCCCAGCGGTTCCCTGACCTGTCCAGATGGGCGTTTTCTGGGATGTCTATTGCCGCGCATGTTTGTCCAGAGGCCGCATATCCACGTTCACACTTCCAACCAATCCCGTAGGTTGCGTCATCGAAATATGCGTTTTCCGGAACCATCACTCGCGTGCAGGAACCATCCTGTTCAAAGTAGCCACGCTCACATGTCCAGGGTTGGCCATAGCTTGACGTGTTCAGATAGGCGTTGACGGGAACCGCGATGGCCACGCAAGTGTCATCTTCTGCCTCAAAGCCGCGGTCGCAAACCCATGGCGATCCATATGATGTATCTGTCAGATAGGCGTTTGCGGGCAGATTGATCTCCTGACAGATATCATCGCGCTTGATAAATCCACGCAGGCAATGCCACCGTTCGCCAGATGGATCCAGGAAACCACCGTCAGGGACCACAACGGCGACACAGTCCGCCTCACCTTCAGCACGAAAGCCATGAAAGCATTCCCATCCACGACCGTAGGTCCGGTCAGTGTCATAAGCATTTTTCGGTACGATAACCGCTGCGCAACTTCCCGCGTCAAGCCGGTATCCGATGTCACACTCCCAGCCATCACCATAGCTTTGGGGACTGGCGTTTTCCGGTATCAGTTGTAATGCGGTTTGGGCGTGCACGGGCAGAGCGGACCACATCAAGACACAAATCGATCCTGCAAGCAGCAGCATCATTGTCTGGGCCTCTGCCAGCACACGTAGCCCGCAGGACCATTGTGGCAAAGCTCGATGCACTCCTGATTTATGATCCATCCAGCGCAAGCCCTTCTAGACAGGCGACTGCAAGATCACGGTTGGGTTGGTCAGTACCGGGAAATGTCGCCCAACCTGTTGCCATCACCGCGCGACTGCGCCCAAAAGACGAGGATTCCTGAATCGTCGCCAGCTTCGCGATACGCTCTGGGTCTGCCGCGGCGGCATTCAAGCAGCCAGGCACCATTGCCAATGTCACTTCCTGCGTGGCAAAGGTCTGTGCGATCTCCTGCGCACTACCTGCGGTTGTCCACCCCCCCCAGGTAAACCCCAGCACACTGGCAACAATCGCTCCGCCCACGGCACCGTAGGCACCGGGTTTCGTCCATTCTGGAAAATTCATTTTTTGATCCTTTGGCGGAGAGAGCGCCGCCACGCTGTTTTAACGTATGTTCTTGTTGTCCTGATCTTGCGCCAAGACTGTCTTAAAGTCGTACCAATTGACGGGCCGCCATTTGGGCCCACCAGCAAGCTATCTGATCAACAGATGTTTCTCAGTGCATCAAGAGGGGACGTAACTTCAGCTTTGCAGAACCTCATCTTCCGCAAAAAACACGTAGCTGCCCGGCGGCAACTCACCAAAACACCGGACCGCCGCAATAGGATGAACAAAGGCCATAAGTGATGTTGTGGTGCACGATGACGTCGGCACCTTCCCTAACATCAGATCCCAACAGGGTCACAACAGCCGAATTTTTGTGGTAGAAGATTGCAACTCGCTGTAGCAGGCGGTCTGCCTAGGCCAAAGAAAATAGCAACCCTTGTTTACGATACATAGCCGCTTTGCGCCGGAAATACAACGGTGATGAAAAAACGGCAGGTGCCCAAGGTCGCCAATGAGCTCAAGTCGAAATGCGGGGACGCGCACGTAGCAGCCCCTTCGCGACGATGAATACAATAGCCCAGATGTGCTGAGGATCACCGTATATATTATATTCCAGGGACAGGACCCATTCCTGAAGTTCAATATTTTTCAGCATGTTAGACGTTTCGTGAAACGCCCCCGAGGTTCCACAAAATTTCAGCCCAGCCATTTGAAATGATTGGCGTGCATTTTCGTTGAGCTTCAGCGGTAGATTTTATGATGCAGCACGACTACCACTTGGGCATGCTCAACCACCGCGCACCATTCAAGGTGCGGCGCTCCGCCACCGACCGAAGAAAGCACTGATATGAAGGCGCAACCCCCTAGCCACTCCACCCATGATGCCGAACAGGATTTGCGCAATAAGGACATCAAGATTTTCCTGAACGGCGAAATCGTACCCCGCAGCGAAGCGGTGGTTTCCGTCTATGACAGCGGCTTCATGCTGGGCGATGGCATGTGGGAAGGCATGCGGCTTTACAACGGAACATGGGCGTTTTTCGACGAACATATGGATCGCCTGTTCAACAGCTGTAAATCGGTCTCGCTCGACATCGGTATGACCAAGAACGAAATCCTTACGGCACTTAACGCAACCGCCGAAGCCAATGGCATGACGTCCGACGCTCATTGCCGCCTGATGATCACACGCGGCCCGAAGGACAAACCGTTTCAGCACCCGGCCCTGTCCCGTTCCGGCCCCACGGTTGTCGCCATTCTTGAACATTCGAAACCGGCCGAAAGCCTGATGAAACAGGGGATTCGGCTGGCGACCGTACCGCAGGTGCGCGGCCTGCCGATGAGCCAGGATGCCAAATATAACAGCCATTCCAAGCTGAACTGCGTCATCGCCTGCCTTCAGGCCGAACAGGCCGGCGCGGACGAAGGGCTGATGCTGGACCCGCATGGGTTTGTGAACACAACAAATGCCTGCAATTTCTTTATCGTCCGTCGGGGCGAGATTTGGACCTCGACCGGGGATTATTGCATGAACGGGGTGACCCGGCAGAAGGTGATCGACCTGTGCCGCGAAAATGACATTCCGGTCTTTGAAAAGAACTATTCGCTTTACGAGGTCTATGGGGCGGATGAGGCGTTTCTGACGGGCACGTTCGGCGCGCAGACGCCCGTCGCCTCTGTTGATGGGAAACCCATTGGTGATCACGACGGCGCAGGTCCGATGACCCGCCGCATTCGCGCACTCTACAAGGCGCTGGTGGAACGGACGACCACCGGGCCAACCGCCTGATCCGGATGGTGAGATCTTTGTAACATCGACGGACAAACGCCCATTCCCAAGACCGGGGCCATCCGCTACACCGCCCGCATGACCCAGAACCCACCCAATCTCCGCCCCGATCTTGCGCCCAAGGCGAAAATCAGCGACGCGCCCCGTGATGGTCAACCGACCATCGGCATGGTGTCACTTGGCTGCCCCAAGGCGCTGGTTGATAGTGAACGCATCCTCACGCGGCTGCGCGCCGAAGGTTACGCCATCTCGCCAGATTACGCCGGGGCAGAGGCCGTCATCGTTAACACCTGCGGCTTTCTGGACTCGGCCAAGGCCGAAAGTCTTGATGCCATCGGTGAAGCCTTGCAGGAAAACGGCAAGGTCATCGTCACCGGCTGCCTGGGGGCAGAGCCTGACTATATCCGCGAACACCACCCGCAAATCCTCGCTGTCACGGGCCCACATCAATATGAACAGGTGCTCGATGCGGTCCATGCCAATGTGCCCCCCTCCCCCGACCCGTTCATCGACCTGCTGCCCGGATCCAGCGTCAGCCTGACACCGCGCCATTACAGTTATCTGAAAATCTCTGAGGGGTGTAACCACAAGTGCAAGTTCTGCATCATCCCCGATATGCGCGGGAAACTGGCGTCACGCCCCGCCCATGCGGTGCTGCGCGAGGCGGAAAAGCTGGTTCAGG
This sequence comes from uncultured Paracoccaceae bacterium, assembly GCA_947503925.1. Taxonomy (GTDB): domain Bacteria; phylum Pseudomonadota; class Alphaproteobacteria; order Rhodobacterales; family Rhodobacteraceae; genus Yoonia. The sequence goes on from CANNFQ010000019.1 coordinate 53,418, forward strand.
CCGGGGTCAAGGAACTGCTGGTCATCAGCCAGGACACCTCTGCCTACGGGCTTGACCGCAAATATGATCTGAACCCCTGGAGGGATGGTGAGGTCCGCAGCCACATCACCGACCTGACACAGCAATTGGGGCAGCTCGGGGCATGGGTGCGGTTGCACTATGTCTACCCCTACCCCCATGTGCGCGACCTGATCCCGATCATGGCGGACCCGGCAAACGGCGTGTTGCCCTATCTCGACATCCCCTTCCAGCATTCCCACCCCGACGTGTTGCGGCGCATGGCCCGCCCCGCCGCCGGGGCCAAAACGCTGGACGAAATCGCCCGCTGGCGCGCCGATTGCCCCGGCATCACCCTGCGGTCCACCTTTATCGTTGGATATCCGGGCGAGACGGAGGCAGAGTTCCAACACCTGCTTCACTGGCTGGACGAGGCGCAATTGGATCGGGTCGGCTGCTTTCAATACGAAAACGTGGACGGGGCACGCAGCAACGCCCTGCCCGACCATGTGGCCGCAGAGGTCAAACAAGACCGCTGGGAACGGTTCATGGCCAAGGCACAGGCCATCTCGGAGGCGAAGCTGAAAGCCAAGGTCGGCAAGGTGCTGGAAGTGATTGTGGACGATATCGACGCAGACGGCATCGCCACCTGCCGGACATGGGCCGACGCGCCAGAGATCGATGGGAACCTGTTCATTGACGAAGGGGCGGAGGGGCTGGCCGTTGGGGATGTGGTTCGCGTTGATGTTGAAGAGGCTGGGGAGTATGATTTGTGGGCTCGTTTGGCTTCCCGGAAATGATCCGGGGGATCATTTCGCCAAGCGAGGGGCGGGGCCCGTCCCCATTATAGCTTAGAATGCATCCGGTTCGCCGAAATGCTGTTTGCGATGGCAATTGGGACATAGAGCAACAACATTACTCAATACATCTGGACCACCAAGCGACAGCGGGAGGACATGGTGCACCTCAAGAAATGGTTTTCCCTGCGCTGACATGAATGGAGCATTCATTTTACAGGCCTGACAAACACCGTCCGCCGCAGCCAACGCCTGCACAATCACATTTGGGTTTCGATTATACTTTTTAACAAGGTAATACTCCGAATTGCCATCTGACCTCATTTTGTCATCGGCGACGTCTGTCCAATCTACTGGCGCGAGCCCGAACTCATTGATCCTCATCCCCAAAGGACGTTTTGCTCTACTACCGAAAACAACTTGCTCGAAAGCAACACCGTTGCTACGACACAGTTGTGCTAGGGTCAGGACTCATAGCCAGTAGATGACGAGGGCGGCGAGGGCGATGGCCGACAGAAAGACCCTTGGACATCTG
>CANNFQ010000020.1 GCA_947503925.1 uncultured Paracoccaceae bacterium
CGGGGCGTCGCGCCGGTTCCGCATCCTGGCTGTAAACGATGATTGTTGCCGCGAGAACCTGTGCCTGATGGCGGATACCAGCATCTCGGGCAACCCGGGTCGCGCGGGAGCTGGATGCGCTTGTCCGGGTCTATGGAAGGCCCACCAGCATTGTCAGTGACAACGGGACAGAGTTCACCAGTCGCGCGATCCTGAAATGGGCCAACAATAATGATGTGGACAGGCACTACATCGACCCGGGAAAGTCCCAGCAGAATGCCTTCATTGAGTCATTCAACGGCTGCCTGCGCGACGAACTCTTGAACGAGGAGATGTTCGACAGCTTGGAGGACGCCCGCCATAAGCTTGCGTTGTGGCGCTACGACCACAACGACGTGAGGCCGCACTCGTCGATGGCAAACATGACCCCGCAGAAGCGCGCCGGACGCTTGAGCTAAATGAGGGCTCCGCGCCCGGCGCGCTCGCCCAAACCGAAGACCAGAACTACGAAAACCAGACCCGCAGACTCTCGTTATGACTGAGGGAGCCTCGGGGGCAGATCCGACTCACAACGCCACGCAACCATGGTCCCAACCCCAGGACATCCCAGCGGTGCGGTCGCAGGAGGATGACATTTGCGGTCTGCACCGATAGCATCCGCAGATAGTTGTTTCCACGCTTGCTGATCCGGCCAAGGATTGTCCGTCCGCCAGTGCTAAACTGGCGTGGTACCAATCCGACCCACGCGGCGAAGTCTCGGCCTCGGTCGAACACATCGCCCTTGCCAATGGCGGCAACGATGGCAGTTGAGATCAGCGGACCAATCCCAGGAATAGTCATGATGTTGGCACTGTTTTCTTCTGACCGGCTGATTGGACCTGTCGCGTTTTTGTGCCGCCCCGAGTGATCAAAGCCAACCAGGTGGAATGTGTCTTTGCCGATGTCGACGCCAATGACAGCGATCTCATCGATACCTTCTGGGGTTTTGGTCTTCATAGCTACTTCTCCTGTTTGCAGAAAATAGGCTAAGCCTAACCTGCCGGGCGAAGCAGCCGGTACATCCCATTAGTGACCGGTGCTGCAAGGTGAACGAATGGCTTAGAACCACGCTGAATGGCAATTGCGGGTTGTACAGACGGCCAATTTGCGGATATTGGCAGCCTCTGCTCGGAGAAAAGCCGGCATTCACGTAATTCACAACGATTCAAAACCCCAACAACGCTGTTACCTGATCAGATTGCCCTTTGCAGTTGGATAACCGGCGAGAAGCGACACTCAACGTCAGCAGTTTCTAGGTGGTATGAATTATCGATCCGGTCGGTTTCTCTCTCAGATGATTGGCCTTCGTGCCGGGGTTGTAGTTTCCATTAACGCGATGGCGGCCAACGCCTCAACGTCGTTAATGCGCAGCAATCCGTCCGCCCATTGGGCCAACTGCTTTGACCGTAGCGACGAGAGCGTTTTGTTGGTGTGAACGAGTGATAGGCCCAAGGCATCTGCCAAGTCTTGTTGTTTGTATGGGAACTTCATTTCGGCATTGTTGACCAACCCCAAGGCGCGGCCACGTATGAAGATGCGTGACAGCGCCCAGGCCACTGATTGTATCGCGTTGCGTTGGCCCAAAGTTGATATCGCCTCCCCCAAAAAATGTTCCTCGACTGCGGCCAGCCATGTCAGTGAAAAGGCTCGTTCGGGGCGGTCTTTGAAGAATGTCCAAATCTCGGATCTGTCAAAGACACAGAGGGTCATTTTGGTTGTTGCTTCGACCGAATGGCCCATTTCGCCCATGACAGCGGCTTGCAGACCTATGAAATCACCGGGAAGAATCAGGTTTACCACCTGCCGTTTTCCGTTTGGGAGCAGCTTGTAGCGCAGCCCCATGCCATGCAAAGCGGTATACAGTTGGGGGCTGTTTGATCCTTCCATCAAAATGGGCGTGCCTGCATCGACAACAAGTTCACCTGCCTTGAAACGCTGCATGAAGCGTAGGTCTTCGGCGCTCATATCCTCGAAAATATCTCTACGCCGCAACGGGCAGTTTTCGCATTTTGTCGCCAATTTCTCGCTCCCCCTATGTCATAGATTAATGCCGTTCCTTCGCCGTGTCGTTAACATCTTTCGAAGGATCGTGAGGTGAGCCGTGTGCAAAACATTCGTTGTTGTCGAACCGGACCCGGTTGTTGGTCTGGATTTGGTTGAGATGCTCCGGTCGGCCTATCCGAAATGCGATGTTGTCGTGCTTGGATCGTTGTTGGACGCTTTGGGACAACTGCAGGCGACGGGTGCTGGTGCTTGTGTCCTGATCAACAGTGCTGCCGCCGCCGACCGGTCGCTTGTCATGCTGCATGATGTGGTTGTGCGCGGTGGCCAGGTTGTGTTTATAGGTCGTCAGCCTGATATCGACTTTCCGGCCACCGTTGTGGAAACGCCGTTCACATCGGCAATGATCATGAATGCGCTCTTGCCGATCCGGTGCGATCAGCCCGAGCACCAGCCTGCAGGCCATACATGAACGCCTGAACGATCGGCGGTCCTTCGCCATGCGTTTCTGTTGTGGCGTTGCGCATCTCCGGCTTGTCATCCGATTGCGTACTGAGGCCGACGAGGATTAAACCGATACCCAGATACAGGCCTGCAAAAATCGCTGCTGTTAACTGAACACCGACAAGCGGCAGAAGCGCAAGCCAGCCTGCGACGGTCAAAAAGCCAGTCCCGACGATGCAGAGTAGCAGGCCCCCCGTCAGAAGGCCCGCGCGTTTCGCGGTGGTTGCCACTTTCTTTTGAATCCCGAACATCGGCTATTTCCGGCTGCCCATGAAGCCAACCAGAAACCCGAGGCCAGCGGCGATACCAAGCGCTGTTGCAGGCTGGCTGCGGATGAAATCATTGGCCTGCCCCTGCAACTCGGCGGCCTGCTGCCTTGCCGCTTGGGCCTGATCAGCGGTCTTGTCGCGGGCATCTGCCATCTTGTCTTTTGCTGCTGTGATAGCCTCATCACCCTTTGCGCGGCTCAGGTCGGCGATTGTTTGTGTTAGCGCGCTCAGATCCTCGCGCAATACCTCAATCTGGTCGCTCACGTCAGAAACTGCAGCGCCATTGGTTTTTCCTTGCGAAGCTTTCGTAGCCATTGTTTTTCTCCTTTTGGTCATCTGACGCCCCAACGCATGAATGACGAACCCGTTCCATAGAAAATCATCAAAAAAAAAATCGGAACCAGATCAGGTATGTGCTGGTTAGTGGGGCAGAACGCGTCGCAATTTGTGGCGCAAAACATGATAGAAGGAGCAAATAAATGCTTTATTATGCGCTGGTATTTTTGGTCGTCGCTTTAGTGGCTGCCGTTTTTGGTTTCGGCGGGATCGCGTCTGCGTCAGCCGGCATCGCGCAGATCCTGTTCTTCGTTTTCCTAGTATTGTTCATCGTGACGCTGATCGCGCGCGCCGTCCGTAGCTAAGCACCAGATACGATCAGAACAAAGGAGATAACCATGACACAATCACTTAGCGTTGTTGCCCGACCGAAAGAAATCTCGTCCGGTGTGAAGCAACCCGAAACCATCGCAGAGGGTCTGACAAATGTATTGGCAGACACCTACCGCCTGACCTTCAAAACTCACGCATTTCATTGGAATGTTGAGGGGCCGTTGTTCTATTCGATCCACAATCTGACCGAAGAACAATACGAAGACATGTTCGCCGCCGCAGATGATCTGGCCGAACGCATCCGCGCCGTCGGTCAAATGGCACCGATGACAATGGCGGAAATTGTCGGAAACTCGGTCATCGAAGACACCGACCCAGCACCAAGTGCAGGTGAGATGTGTAAGCTGCTAGCGCAGGATCACGAACGCTTGGCGCACCGCTTGCGCGCATTGATCAAGGTTGCTGGTGAGCAAAACGACCCGGTAACCGAGGACCTGGCCACCGCACGGTCTGCTTTTCACGAGAAAGCGGCCTGGATGCTCAAAGCCCTTACCGCACAATAGCGAGCTGCCCTGCTGGCCGAAGACCAGCAGGGCTTTTTCATATCAGGTCTTGAGCGTCGCGGTTGACGCAAAGAACATGGCTTGACTAACTGCCGACTGCACCTGTGCTTCGTGAAATGGTTTTGAAATAAGAAACGCGGGCTCTGGCCGGTCGCCAGTCAAAAGCCGTTCAGGGAAGGCGGTGATGAAGATAACGGGCACATCCATCATCCCCAACAGGTCATTCACCGCGTCAATCCCCGATGAGTTATCAGCGAGCTGGATATCGGCGAGGATCAGATCAACTTCGCTTTCTTTGCCCAAGGCTAGGGCTTCCTTGTGCGTCCGCGCGACGCCCGTCACGTCGTGCCCCAGGCCGCTGACAATCGCTGTTAGATCCGCCGCAATGATGGGTTCATCTTCAATGATCATGACGCGCCCTTTGACACTGTTTGCCAGTTCTTCGTTGGCGGCACTGATCAAACGGCGTACTTCGTCCACTTCGACATCCATAATCTTTGATATGTGATCAAGGCTGAATTCCTCGATCGTGCGCAACAACAGCGCCTCGCGGGAGTTGGCAGTTAGTTTGGCCAGAAGTCCTTGGGCGCGCGCGCGGAAGCTGTCATCGGATTCGGCAAACTGTTGACCGGAACTGGTCCATATCGCGTGGAAGCATTTGAAAAGATTGACCTTCACGGGGTCACTATTGTCAAATGGTGACCGGTCTTTCAGGATCACCTCAAGCGTGGCAACTGTGTATTTGTCACCGCGCGCCTGTGATCCGGTCAGCGCACGTGTGTAGCGCCGCAGGTACGGGAGTTCCGCCGCGATGAGATCGGAAAAATTTTCCTCCACGACTGTATCATTCATTTTTTGACCTATTTTTGTTTATTCTGGGAACCAAACGCAGGGCAGCCCAGTTAGTTCCGGGAGTGTGTGTATTTTGTTGATGAAATGAGGCGCGGAAAACGAATGGCAAGTCAAGAAGACCCGAAGAAGGCGCGGATCGCCAAATATATCGACGAAAACCTCAAGCAGGTCTTTGCCGATCTTGAGGGTGATGACATGCCTGATCAGATCGTCGATCTTCTGTCCGTTCTACGGGCGCAAGATGAAGAGCTGAAGGCCACCAAAAAATGAGTGACCTTGATCCCAAGGACGAGCTGGTGACGCATTTGCCAGCGCTGCGCGCATTTGCGCTTAGCCTGACGCGCAACCGTGCCGCTGCTGATGACATGATGCAGGATACCGTTTTGAAAGCGTGGTCGAACATGGATAAGTTCACGCCGGGCACCAACATGCGCGCGTGGCTCTTCACGATTTTGCGCAACAATTTCTATACCAGTCGCCGCAAACTGAACCGCGAGGTCGCAGATATCGACAATGTTTTTTCCGACAAGATGTCGGTCAAACCCGATCACGATGGGCGTCTGCAGATGATGGATTTCAAGGAAGCGTTTGATCAGCTCCCTGACGAACAACGCGAGGCGCTGATTTTGGTTGGCGTGTCCGGTTTCTCTTATGAAGATGCGGGCAACATGTGTGGCGTGGCAACGGGCACCATGAAAAGCCGCGTCAACAGGGCGCGTAACCGACTGACCGAATTGCTGCATCTTGATGAGGACGAAGCATTAGAACTGACCGACAGCGCCACCATGGCTGTGGTGGGTAGCCCGGGATTGCCATCTTGAATAACAGTAGGTGGTATAACAGCCTGCGCATCCAGATTGTCCTGTTGATGACCCTCGCGCTTTTCCCGCTGGGCGCGGTGGCAATCTATCAGACAAGCCGCGTGGCAACGGAGGCCGCGCGGAATGCGGAGTTGGCCCTGCTGGCACTGACAGGTCGTGCAGCAAAGACAGAAGAGTTGATCATCGAGCGGGCCTTGGGCGCCGCTCAGCTACTTGCGGCGATGGCGGGTGACTATATCGACGATCCGGAGAAATGTGCCGCCGACTTGATGCGTTTTGTCGAAAGTGATGAACATTACAGTTTCGTCGGCCTTCTGCCGCTGTCCGGTCAAATGACCTGCGCATCATCAAGGATCGCCTATGACTTTTCCGGATTTCCGGACTTTGCAGAAACGATGGCCGCGCAAGAGCGTACCATCGTCGTTAACGCCAATGCGCCCCTAAGCGGGACATCCGTCTTCATTATTTCAGAACCATTCTTCATCGATGCCGCTTTTGCTGGTTTCATTTCAATATCGGTCCCGCATGTTGGCCTGCCGGAGACTCCGGCGAACCTTGTCGAACTTGGGCTTGTTGAATTGATCACGTTCAACGAAAATGGCGACATCCTGACAGCACGGTCCAACATCGAAACGGCGGATCGGGAACTGCCGTTGGGCCGCGATATTACCCAATTATCGTTGTCAGGCGTTGCATTTCAGGGCGAAAATCAGCTTAGACAAAAACGCGTCTATACAGTCATGCCAATCGAAGGCAGCCCAGCAAGTGTAATGGGTGTGTGGGAGGGTGAGAACCTGTTGGTTAGCACAATTGCGGCCGCGCTACGCCCTGCGATTTTTCCGGTTTTGATGTGGTTGGCCAGCATGTCGGTGGCAATGCTGTCGATCTATACGTTGGTGCTACGTCACATTGTCCGCCTGCGTCGCAACATGAACGATTTTGCCGATAATCGAAATATTGACGCAGTCAGTAATCAGGTTTCAATGCCGAATGAGCTGAAGGCGCTGAACGACAATTTCTTGCGTATGACAAATGAGATCATGCAAGACGAGGCGCAGTTGGAGGACGCCTTGCGCGCGAAGAATGTGCTGGTCAAAGAGGTCCATCACCGGGTCAAGAACAACCTGCAGCTTATTTCATCGATCATGAACATGCAGATCCGGGCAGCCGAACATCAAGAGACAAAAACAGTCCTGTCAAGGTTGCAGGACCGCGTTCTGAGTCTCGCCACGATCCACCGCGATCTTTATCAATCGCAGAATGGTGGTATGGTCGAGGTCGGCGCGCTGATATCGGAAGTCGTACAGAATTCTGTCGAGGTCGCGGTGTCCTTCGAAGATGACGTCGATGTGCAAAAGGATATTGATCGAATCCTCTTATATCCTGATCAAGCTGTTCCGCTTTCTCTGATGGTGGCTGAGGCGATGACCAATGCAATGAAATATATAGGTGCGCCAGAGGGGCAGAAAAAGTGGGTCAGGGTGACACTCAAGCAGAACCCAGGCGATGTGGATTGTTTGTTGACATTAAGCAATTCAATTGGCTCTGGCCGGAATGCTGAAAGTACTGGTCTTGGTGGTCAGTTGATCAATGCGTTTGCGATTCAGCTAGGCGGTGATTTGCAAACGGATGAAAAGACCGAAAGCTACACGATGAGCGTGCATTTCACCGCAGCAGAGTTTGAACCCGAACAGCGTGATTACTGATGACCCGTGCCCCTTCTAGGCTGTTCAAACCATTGCTAACAGCCAAGGAGGCGTTTCCTGCGCTTGAACAGGAGTTTCTTGCTGCGAAACGCGAAGTCATCGCAGGATTTCGGATTTTCGACCCGTCGACAAAATTGCGGTCAACGCCTGCTCAAGCGGTTGGTGACACATGGTTTGATTTAATCGCCGACACGCTGCGGCGCGGCGTAAGAGTTACGCTGATCATTAGCGATTTCGATCCCGTCGTGCGGACCGATAATCACATCTACACATGGGCCTGTTTGCGTCGTCTTTATGCTGCCGCCGAGCTGTCGGGCGCACCGCATTTGTTGGTGGCCTCTGCCGCGATGCACCCCGCACGGGTTGGCTATTTGCCGCGCCTCGTGCTTTGGCCCCGCACTGCAAAGGAATTGCGCCAGAATTTAGCAAAGGTGAATGAAAAACCATTGACGGAAAGGCAGGCCTTTCTGAAGAAGGCGCCGCATCTTGCCCCGCTTTTGAGGTGGAAGAATGATCAACTAGTGCCGCGTATTTTCCCGCTACCGCTGGTTCCGGTCACCCATCATCAGAAGCTGGCCGTATTTGATGCGGAGCGGCTGTATATCGGTGGCCTTGATTTGAATGATCGGCGTTACGACACCCCTACCCATCAACAGGATGCGTCCGACACATGGCACGACACGCAAGTGTTGATCGACGGTCCCGTCGCGCGGGAAGCCGCAGACCATTTGCGCAGCTTTAGCTGCACCGTTTCAGGTGAGCCACCTTTGCACCAGAAACTGCTGTTGCGCACGATTTCGTCGAAACGCCGCATCGCCTTTCCATTCCTGTCGCCGAAACCGGTTGTCAGGACGCTCGCTGCGGCCCACGAAGAACAAATCGCAAAATCCGAGACGCTGATCTTTCTTGAAACGCAGTTTTTCCGCGATCGCAAACTGGCCCGGCAATTGGCCAAACGCGCCCGTCAGAATCCTGTATTATCGCTCATCCTTATTTTGCCTGCCGCGCCAGAGGATGCAGCTTTTGATGATGAACCGAGCAGTGATGTTGCTTATGGAGAACATTTGCAGGTCAAATGCATCAAGATTCTGCGCGATGCATTTGGCAAACGCGTCTTTGTCGGGTCACCCGCCCAGCCGCGTTCTGTCCCGCCGGATGGACGTGCAACACATTACGGTGCGCCGATTGTGTACCTGCATGCGAAAGTGTCGATTTTTGACGACAGGCAAGGGATCATATCATCAGCAAATCTCAACGGTCGCAGCTTTGCGTGGGACACCGAGGCAGGTATCGCCACACAGAACGCCGCAGAAGTGGCCCACCTGAAGTCCCGTTGTTTCGCCCATTGGCTGGGTCCTGCAGCTGATCTGGCCTGCTACAACGACAAGACCGCCTGCGATGCCTGGGCTGCACAAGCGGCTCGGAATGTGCAAATGCCTCCAGAAGACCGCAAGGGCCTAATTTTACCCTATTCAGCGGCCGAGGCAGAAGCTTTGGGATACAATTTGCCCGGTGTCCCTGATGAGATGGTCTGACCAACAGCGCCCTTGTAAACCGTCAAACACCAGATCAGCAGTGGGATCGCGATGACCCCACCAATTGGCCCCCACAGCCATAACCAGAACACCAGCGACAGAAAGACCAGCAATGGATTGACCGACAGCCGCTTTCCCACAAGCGTCGGGGTGATGAACTGTGCCTCGGTCGCGTTCATGGCCAGATAAATCGCAGCTGGCAGAAAGCTTGCTGCACCGTCAAAGACGACGATGCCGGTAACCAATAGAATGATGACCAGGGTAATCGGTCCAAGATAAAGGATGAAATTCAACGCAAAGGCGAGCACGCCCCACAGGATCGGTGACGGCATGCCGATCAACTGCATGATAACTGTCACCAGCAGGCCGAAGACAAAGTTGATCGCACTGATCGTCAACACATATTGCGACACCTGCTTGCCCGCCTGCCGCAGTTCATCTTCGCCAAAACGCCGGAAGCTGGCGCTGACCCAGTCGTAAATGCCATTACGCGCCATCAAGAAGAAGTACAGCGTACCGGTGAAGATCATAAATTGTGCCGCGAATTGTGGTGCGTAAAACAGCGCGTCGGTGATGGATGGAAGGGTAACTGAGCCATCTTCGGTCGTTTCGCCATTGGCTGCATTCTCGGGCTCAATCGCGGTGGCGACATCTTCGCTGATCTGTTCCAGCCCGCGCATGACACGCTTTAACTGGTCTATCGTGTCACGCAGTTCGTTCCAGATCACCGGCGCCTGATTGATGACTTGGGTCACGTAAGGTTCGATCAATAAAAGCATGGCGGAAATCATCAACAAGGCCAAAAGAACCGAAATCAGCGCGGCCAGGGCCGGCGGCAGCCGCAATTTGTCCCACAGGTCAGAGAGTGGTGTCAGAACGACCCCGAGCAATAGCGCCGAGATAATTGGCGCAAACACATCTTTTGCCTGATGCAGCACTGCAAACACGACAATGAGTGTGAGCAAAGACAGGCAAATGGTGGAAACAGAGCGTTGGTTCATGATTTTCCCCTCGGGTATCAACCGAGCCGGTCCGAAAACGTTCCTAAAAAAGTGGAACTTTCTTTGGGTGCATGGGTTGAGGTGTGAGTGATTAAGGAGATGAATATGTCTGCGCCAGAAACAAATATCGAAAAGCAAGCCCGCCGCCACAAAGGTCCACTAGTTGGCATCATTGGGGCTGTAATCGTTGCGGGGCTATTGTTCATCGCGTTTCTGACATGGGTAGCGGATGAGCCAGGTGAGGTTATTCCCGCAGCGGATGTCGAAATTGAACTGGAATAATACGGCGATGGGCGGCGCGTCTGCCTGCTGCGCCCATCGTTGATCATCTTCGTGCCAAGTAGCACTAAAGCAGCCATAAAATGACGCCGCTCGCGACCGCCCCAACGGTAAGAACAGTTGCTGTCAGAGCCATGTTTTGATGCGACTGCGCGTTCGCGTCATGCTCATCCATCCGGTTCAATGTCGCACGGCACCGGCGTGCCGCCGCCCAGAAAATCAGTATCGCGCAAAATATGAATAGCTCTGCGACGATCTTCGCAATGATCGGGTAATCTGTTGCCCCAAAAACCGCTTTCAGACCCAGCGCCACGCCGATACAGGCCATACCCGTCCGCATCCAAGCCGCAAAAGTCCGTTCATTCGCCAAAACGGTTCGATCCTCTGCCCATGCGGTGCGGGGGTCCTCATATTCCTCAGCTGCGCGTTCTTCGGCTGACTTGTCGTTGGCCATTTGATGATCTCGTCCGGTTCATTTCACAAAAATGGGGCACACCCGTCATGGGTGCGCCCGCCCTGTGTCATATCAAACCTGTTGTTCAGGCGATGCCGCGGGCCCCGCGTGGTCCAGCAACAAACCAAATGACGAAGCCGATCAAAGGCAGCACCAACACCAGCAAAGTCCAAAGTACCTTCGATCCGGTGGACGCGCCTGACCCAATAATCGAAATGATGGCCCAGATGTTCAGGGCCAACAAAATTACGCCACCAATACCTGCATATTCCATGTCTAAATTCTCCGTTTTCACGTTTTCTCTGTCGTCTCAACACGCCACGCCGGGAATGGTTCCGTAAAGTTTTAGGGTTCCAGTTTCCCAAGGGCCTGCGGTCCTGCGGGATAAGGCGTGGAACAATTTGGATGTTGGCGCGTTAAGCAGGGTTGCAACCTGCGGAGCGATTATGGAACAAGCCGACATCACCACCACACTGACCGTTAAACTTTTGGACTACGTGACAAAATTTGTCGAGGCGGCTCCGCGACTGGCCGTGGCGTTGGCCTTGCTGCTTATGACCTGGGCCGTGGTTTCATTTCTGAAACTCATCATTCGCCGGTTGGGTGCCCGGTTCCGCCTGCGTCGCAACCTCATCAATGTTCTGGCGATGATGGCGGGTGTCGGGCTGTGGTTGATTGGGTCATTGATCGCCCTGACCGTCGTATTCCCATCGATTACACCGGGCAAGGCGTTGACGACACTCGGGCTTGGCTCTGTTGCCATTGGCTTTGCATTCAAGGACACGTTTGAGAACTTTCTTGCGGGCATCCTTATCTTGTTGCGTGAGCCGTTCCGGATCAACGACTATATCGAATGCGAAGATATCGAGGGTCAGGTTGAGGATATCACCATTCGCGACACGCATATCCGCCAAACCGATGGGCAACTGGTCGTTGTTCCCAATCACATGCTCTTTCAGAATGCGGTTGTGGTCCGTACGGACCGTGATCTGCGGCGCACCACAATAATCTGTGGAGTCGCCTATGACGAAGACGTCGATGTCGCGCGCGGTGTGATTCAGAACGCTGTGACAGCCGTTGATACGGTGCGCGATGACATCAAGGACGTGCAGGTATTTGCCCAAGCCTTTGGCGCGTCGTCGATCGACTTTGAAGTAACATGGTGGACCGGGTCCCGGCCGATCGACATTCGTACATCGCGCGATCAGGTTGTAGCAGCTATAAAATCGGCCTTGGATGATGCGGGAATTGAGATACCATTCCCCTATAGAACCCTGACATTCAAGGAACCGCTAAAGATGCAGACCATCGCAAACAGTACCGACGATGCTGCGGCGACCTGATGGGGAAACGCGCGCTTCTTGTCAAACTGCTGCAAGATATCAGAGCAAGCTACTGGTTTCTACCCTCGGTTCTGGTGATCGCGGGCCTCATACTGGCGGGCATGACCGACTGGGTTGACCGCAACGTCGACCTGCTGCCGTTCAACCTGCCTGATACATTTATCGACACGCAGGCCGATGGAGCCCGGTCAACCCTGGCCGTCATTGCGCAATCCATCATTGGTGTGACCGGCGTCATGTTTTCCATGACAATTGTTGCCGTGTCTTTCGCATCCGGCAATTTTGGCCCGCGATTGATTGGCAACTTCATGCGCGACCGGGGCAACCAGTGGAGCCTGGGGATACTGATCGCGACCTTTGTGTATGCGATAGTCGTATTGCGTTCGGTACAAGACGGGTTCGATGGTGGCGTTGATCAATTTGTGCCGCAATATTCACTTTTGGTGGCAATCGGTCTGACATTGATTTGCGTGTTCACGATGATCTATTTCGTTCACCACGTGCCCGAGACAATCAATGTCAGCCGGATCTCGGCCGATCTGGGTTACCGGCTGGAATACCAGATTCGAGATATGATTGATGATCAGGCGGAAGACGACGACAAAGACGGTTGGCCGCAAGATGACCCTGTTTGTAGTATAAGCGCGGGAACGTCTGGTTATATTCAGACCTGCAATTTCAACCAGTTGAAGGAATTGGCGGCGGAAAACGGTTGGTACGTTGAGATGCGGGTGGCGATCGGTGATTTCGTAACCACAGCGACCGAAGTATTCGTGATCTGGGCTGAGGATGATCTGACCGACGACCAGGTTCAAAATCTGATCGGTTGCTTTGCCGTTGGCTCGGGACGTACCGAAAACCAAAACCCGGGCTTTGTTGCGCAGCAACTGGTGGAAATGGTCGCAAGGGCGCTGTCGCCCGGTATCAATGACCCATACACCGCAATGGACTGTATCAACCGGCTGACCGCTGTTCTGACCGTAGCATCGGTTTACAAGGGCGGGCTCAGCCCCCGACAGTCAACGCGCTTGCGGTATCCTCAGCTCGACTTTCCGGGATTGTTTGCGGTGACCTTTCCATTGTGCCGCCAATATGTCCGACCTGATGATATCACACGCCAGCATGCGCTGCGCGTTTTGCGGCAGCTGAAAGATGTGGCCAAACCCCGCCACCAGTCCGTGATCATGGATGAAATCGACGCATTGTCGCACGACTAGGACAGGCGCGCGGAACCCACAGCGGATATCTGCGTTTAGCCCTACAAGCGATAATGGAGAGGTGGATGACACTTCAAGTCGGCGACAAGGTCAAATGGAACTGGGGCAACGGCACGGCTGCCGGGACGGTAGAAAAGACATATGCCAAACCGATTACCCGCACGATCAAAGGCACCGAGGTGACCCGCAACGGATCAGATGACGACAACGCGCTCTATATTGAACAAGAGGATGGAGACGCTGTTCTGAAACTTGCGTCCGAGGTCAGCAAGGCGTGACAGATCATGGATTGATTTACTATCCGGATGATCAGCCCGGCATTCAGCGGCGAAAACGGGGACGTGGCTTTGCCTATTTCGCTCCTGATGGCACGAATATCGACGACGCGGTTGAGCGCAAACGTCTCGCTGCGCTAGCCGTCCCACCAGCCTACCGCGATGTGTGGATGTGTCCGCTGTCGCAAGGCCACCTGCAGGCAACCGGGCGAGACGATAAAGACCGCAAACAATATCTCTATCATCCTGACTGGACCGCCGCACAAGCCCAGACAAAGTTCGATAAGTTGGTGGATTTTGGCCATCAACTTCCCAGTATTCGCCGCAAAGTCAGACGCGATTTATCTTATGAGGTTGGCGAAAAGACATTTGCCCTGGCAAGTGCAGTTGCAATGATCGACCGGCTTGCCCTGCGCGTTGGGAATGAGGCCTATACCCGCGAAAATGGCAGCTACGGTGCGCTGACCCTGCGCAACCGTCATGTCAATATGACGGGGAACATGATTGCCTTGCGGTACACTGCAAAAGGCGGAAAACGGGTGCGCCGACAGTTGGCGGACCGGACATTGGCGCGGGTCCTGAACAAGATCGGTGATCTGCCGGGCGCTTCGCTGCTGTCGTGGATTGATGACGATGGACAGCCACAAACGCTTGGCTCTCAAACACTCAACCGCTACATCGCTGATGCCGCAGGGGATGACGACACAACGGCCAAGACTTTTCGTACATGGGCAGGCACGCTTGCCGCCTTTGAAACTGCCGAAGCCGGGCCAACCACGATCAAGGCGATGTCTGAGGCGGCTGCAAAGCGACTGCATAACACCGCGACCATTGCACGAAACAGTTACATCCATCCCGATATCATCGAACTGGCGGGTCAGGATATCAGCCCGCCCAAGCCCATCAAACACAGCGATTTGCGGGTCGCTGAACAACGTATGCTGGGCTATCTGGAAAATAATTGAACCCATTGGACATTGCCACGTTATGCCACGGACGTAAGGCAGGGGACAGGCGTGAGCGATTCAAGAAATCTGACAACGGATCCGGTATGGATTAATTTGCTGCGCCTTGCAGGGCCGATGGTGTTCGGGATCGTCGCGGTCATCTCGGTCTCGCTTGTTGATACCTACTATGTCGGGCAGCTTGGCACACAACAATTAACGGCCCTGTCTTTCACCTTCCCAGTGACGCTTTCTGTCTCCAGTCTGGCTATCGGACTTGGGGCAGGCGCATCATCCGTAGTGTCGCGCGCGGTCGGGTCAAAGGACACCAAAGACGCTAGGCGACTTGCCACCGACAGCATCGTTCTTGCCATCATTCTGGTCATGATGGTCGCCGCAGCAGGCTATTTTTCGATCGATTGGTTATTCGGACTGCTGGGTGCCAAAGGCGACGTGCTCGACATGGTTCGGCGCTATATGCAGATCTGGTTCCTGGCTATTCCACTGCTGGTCGTGCCCATCGTGGCGAACTCCATCGTGCGGGCGGTCGGTGATGCGTTTTGGCCTAGCGCGATTATGGTGGGGTCGGCGTTGATCAATATCAGTGTGACGCCAATCCTTATATTTGGCTGGGGCCCGGTCCCCGCCATGGATATCGAAGGCGCGGCATTGGGAACGCTTGTCGCCTGGCTGTTTACGCTTGTTGGCGCTTTCCTTCTTGTCGCGTGGCGTGAACAGATGCTCACGATGAAGCTTCCACCCATCGCTGATCTGTATCGGTCATGGAAGCGGGTCCTTGTCGTTGGGATACCAGCATCCTTTGGGAATGCAGTAAACCCCATTGGAATTGCGATCGTCACATCGATCCTTGCCACGTTTGGGGACACAGTTGTTGCGGGTTTCGGCGTGGCAACGCGGATCGAGTCGCTATCAGTGATCCCAATGCTGGCTTTGTCTTCTGCCATTGGGCCATTTACCGGTCAAAACTGGGGTGCGTCGAAAGTCGACCGTATTATTCGCGCGCTCACGATCAGCTATGCCGTATGTGCATGTTGGGCGATCGCGCTGGCGGTCTTCTTTTGGGTATTTGCAGAAGCCATCGTTGGGCTGTTTACCGGTGATGCCGATGTCATCCGAACCGCATCACTTTATCTGTCCATCATCCCGCTCAGTGTCTGGGGTTACGGCATGGTGATCATCGCAGCCGGGGCCTATAACGCACTTGGAAAGTCGCAGGTTGGATTGGCGTTCTACCTGACGCGGACAGCGCTTCTTTACGTTCCACTCTCATTTCTGGCAGCAATGCTTGCCCAATCCTGGGCCGTCTTTGCGGCTATCGCTGTCGCCAACGCGGTGAGCGGCGCTGCCGTCGCCGTCTTTTCTGTCTGGTGGTTGAAAAGAATGACCTCTGATGTCGATTTCAGCGGAACGGAAATGGCTTCGGCGCGTTGAGCTATCACAAGCCGTCCTCGGGCGGGCCGATAAGCAAATATCTAGAAAGGATAAAGCGATGAATTGGGATCAAATCGAAGGCAAATGGAAAGAGTTCTCAGGCGACGTGAAGGCGAAATGGGGCGAACTGACCGATGACGAAGTCGCCGAAGTGAATGGCGACCGCGAAGCATTGGAAGGTAAGATCCAAGCGAAATACGGTAAAACCAAAGAAGAAGCGAAGGAGGAGGTGGAAGCCTTCCTGAACGCGCACTGACCTCACAAATCTTGGCCGCTTGAAGATTGTCGGGCATCGCCTCGGCCGTCTTCGGTCGGTGCCATAGGTTGATACTAGGTTGGCCAATTTTCGGCCAACCTTCCTTCTTTTAAAAATCATTATAAAACAAATAGATAAACCAAAAAAATCGCAGACGCCGCTTAGAAAGTTTCCGTTTTCTTGACGCGGGCATCGACCTAGATTTCCGCGAGGGCACTCAACACCAGCACGTCACGGAACCACCAAACCAGTTTGACAGCAAAGTGCATTGTAACAGCATGGGCCAAACCGTTACGTTGCCAGTTTATTTGCTTTTGCTTTCGGTTCTTATAGCGTGGTGCACGCGTACCCCCTCGAGGGACGGAGATCATACATGGTCTTGCTATCCGACCAGAGCACCGATTGCGACCAACGCCTGCTTGGTAGTGCTAAACTGCAGTTTAGCCCATCGGTGTCCCAACGCCTCTTTAAGTCGTGTTCCAGGGACCGCCTGAGCAACTCTACTCGGATGGCATCGCCATCGTCATGCAACCGTTGGCCTTTGATGCCGCTGGTCTTGGTGACAACGAGGACACGGCTCGGGTGTTTGAAGTCGTCCTGACAGAGCCGCTGATCCTAATGGCGGCCACGCCGCAAAGCGCCAGAACCAGCCATTCGCGCGGAGTGCAGTGAGGATGAGGGGCCGTATTCACACACCCGGACAGAAGAGCCATTCGACGCGGTTGCGCCAACGGCTGCTAAGGGTAAGTTGCATTGAGGTTGGTAGGTACGACAGCCTTCTGAATAAACGATTTGGTAGGGTCATCGCCCTACCTGCTACTGCAGGATTTCAATCATTTCGGCGTAGCCACGTGATATGGCGTGTTGTAACGGTGTGACCCCATTGAGATCTCCGATGGATTTGTCTGCACCTGCATCGACGAGAATTTGCACAGTCTTGATGTGGTCAGGGCCTCCGTCGCCCAATACAACCGCTTCAATCAGTGCCGTCCACGCCAGATTGTTGATATGATCCAGCGGTGCGCCGCCTTCTACAAGACGCGCGACCACGTCGTGATGTCCGAGGTGGGCCGCAGCGATTAAGGCGGTTCCGTCGTAAACGCTGGTGATCAGATCTGGCGCGTTACCGAGTTCCATTGCCAGCGAGACCATTTCGGGGTCATTCGCCACGGCTGCGATCGTCAACACATCATAAACACGATTTTCGAGGGCGTTCATATCCGCGCCACCATTGGCCAGTGCGATCAGCGCGTCATCATGCGATGCAAAGGCTGCGACATGTGCGGGCGTGCGCTGTGACCGATCTCGGATGTCCACATCGGCACCTGCTGCGATCAATCGGTTGATCTCATCCACGTCGCCCTCGTGGGCGGCAAGATGCAAGCCTGTATAAGACGCGATGTCTGAGGCAGATGGGGCCGTTTGCGCATGGGCTGACCCTGCGGCGGCGATGGCCAAAGCGAACAGGAGGGAACGAAGCATGGAGTTGCCTTTCAAAGACAGGGGCCCGCCCCAATGAGGGACGGGCCGTTTGGTTTACTCAGCACCGATTGCGTCAAGACCTGCCCGGGCGCATGTCTCGTCGATTGCGCCGGATGGCGCGCCACCGACCCCGATGCCACCGATCAATGCGCCACCGATCCGGATGGGCAGACCGCCAGCCTGAATGACTAAACGGCTGTCCATATCGCGCAGTCCACCGTTTTCAGGGTTGCCGCCGATAAAGCCTGCAAGACTTGTCGTGTCACGGCCCATGCTGGCGGATGTGAATGCTTTGCCCGTGCTGGAACCAACAGTATGCGGGCCTGCGAGGTCGGCGCGAAAAAGCACTTTGGTCTCACCGCTGCGCGCGACGATTGCCACGCTGACGTTGTGGCCTTCGGTAGAACATGCGGCAACAGCAGCCTGGGCCGCTGTGGTTGCCATCTCAAGCGGCAGGTAAGGTGCTGTGGGCAGGTCTTGTGCGAAGGCTGCGATGGGTGTCAGCAGAACAGTCGCAAGAGTAATCGAACGGATCATGGTGTGTTTTCCTTTTGTTGAACTGATGCTCCGTTTCTAATTCGCCACGCTGACCCACGATATTCGTAGCATCCGCAAAGGTGTCCGTAGTTTTACCGATCCGCGTTTGCTTCCAACCAATAACGCGTGAGTTCCGCCGCAGACGATGTGCCCGCTTTGGCCGCAATCGCTGCACGGTGACTTTCAACGGTACGCGGCGACAGGGCCAGCGCATCTGCGATTTGCTTGGTGGTCAAACCCTTTGCGATCATCTCAAGAACTTCTTGTTCCCGCATGGACAAGTGCTGCACAAACGCCACTGCCTCTGCACGTTCTGCTAACGCCTGCTGGCGACTTTCAAGCTCTGCATGACCTTTCTGGATCGCGTCGATCAGCTCTTGTTCGTCTACGGGTTTGCTCAGGAAATCTATCGCGCCATTGCGGAATGCACGCCTACACGCCTCGATATCGCCATGACCGCTGATGATCACCGTCGGCCATGACACGCCTTTCTCCGTCAGCTTTTCTTGCAGTTTCAGACCCGAAATCGCGGGCATCCGTATATCAAGGATCAGGCACCCCGGCACAAGGTCTGCAGCTTGCGCCAAGAATGTCTCGGGTGACGCAAAGCTACGCACATTCAACCCCACGGTCTCCAACAGAAGGCTCAGCGCGTTGCGGACGGCCTCATCATCATCGACGAGGTAAACATGGTTGATCATGATGTCACCGTCTTGTTCGTAAGCGGCAGGGACAAACGGAAAGTGGTCTGGAGGCTGTTATCCAAAAGCATGATATCACCGCCCATTTCCTCAACCAGCCTTTGACACAACGCAAGGCCAAGCCCCGTTCCGTCCGGTTTGCCCGTTACGAATGGTTCAAAAATGCGGGGCTTGAGCTGATCAGGCACCCCCGGCCCGGTATCGCTGACATCCAATGTGACGAAGCGCCCATCGACATGCGTGCTGATCGTGACCTGTGCCGCATCCGAGGCATCAAGCGCGTTGCGGACCAGATTAAATACAACCTGTTCCAACTCGACCGGATCGGCGTCGACAAACAGGGGATCGCCGTGCAACGACAGCGTAATGATAGCCCCCTGCGTCCTTGCCTCCATTGCCAGCAAGTTCTGAACGCTCTGCGCGGCTTCATGGACAGAACAGGCCTCAGATGGTGCGCGGTTCGGTTTGCTCCACCGTCGCAGGCGATCAAGGATATTCGCCGCGCGTTGTGCTTGGGAAACCGTATCGTCCAGCACAGTTCCAAGACGCGCAACTTCACCGCGCCGCGCCAAGTGTTTGCCAGCCTGTGCTTGGCTCAAGATCGCGGTTAGCGGTTGCGCCAGTTCATGCGCCATGCCGCTGGCCATTTCACCCATAGCATTCACGCGGGACGCATGTGCTAGCCGTGTTTCCTGCGCGCTCAAATTGGCGCGGCGTTCAGCATCTTTGGTGCGGGCGCGTTGTTTCAAACCTAGAGACGACACCCCAAGAAGTGTCGTGACGAGTGTGATGACAGTTAAGACTTTGCCAAAAGGCAAAACGTCAGACAGCCCAAAGGTCAAAGCCGTCTCAAAAACTAAGGGCTGGGACACACTTCCAAGCGGCTTGGAAAACCCGGTCTCGCCTGATGAAACCTTCCCCACCAATGCCGTTTGGCCGTCCGGTGTCGCAAGTCGCAGCATAGCGGATGGTTCGTCCCAAAACGGATCGTCTGTGGCTACCAACCCGCGAGCGTCAATCACCAGCGCCAAACCATGCTGTGCCGCGTCAGAGTTCGGAGTACGTTTCACAAGCAGGTAGTGATCCGGCAGATCCGGCATTTGCTCTATTTGCAATGTTCCCGTGGATCGGCGTGCCAATTCGATGACGTGTTCTCTTGCCTGAACCGAAAGTCCGGGTTGCGTTTCTATCGGCGGCTGGGGTGGGTCGTACGGAACTACATTCACCGACACAATACGCGGGTAAAACCGAGTGATTGCCGCCGCGACATCCAGCAACAAATCTTGCCGCTCGATCCCACCCGCCACAAAAATCGCAGACAAAGACGTCAGATGTGCATCATGCTGATCAGCCCGCTGGGAAGCCAAGCGATGTAGCGTTGCACTTTTGACAGTCAGTTCACGGACCAAATTCTGCCGTTCAAAAAACGCCAACCCGCTCAGCGCAAGTATGATGGCAAACGCCCATAGCAAAGCGTATAGCCAGAAAATTTTTGAGTATGAGACAGCCATTTGCATTCATCGCAGGTGCGGGCGCGAACACCAATCCGTATTTCTACGGTTACTGCGCTCTGCCGCGACACCAACATGATTGAAATTCCATATCGAAAAGACCCGTCACTTTCTCCTGTTAGTCGACGCAAAAGAGCGGATACTGACGCAGCGTATGGAATTTGGAACTTTGGACTCGGAGCGGCCTAATGCACTTGCGGAGATGATGCGAGTTAGTGCTTTCGAACAACAGCCATTCAGCTCGATGCTATGCTACTGGCGTCAGTGTTGGGCAGATGCTTGGGTATGGAGGGAGGATTGGAGGGCATATTATGCCAAGAGTCCAACTTCCCGCAGTCACCCCAAAGCGCAAAGCCTGGAACAAGGGGCGGATCATCGGTCAGAAACGACCGCTACTTCCAAAGCAGGTGTGGGCCATCTGCGCGCGACTCGAACTTGCAGGCTAGTCTTCGATCGTGAGTCCCGTTGCGGTCGCAAGCTCCTGCATCGCAGGTGAAAACTGGTTCCGGATGTCAGCAATCACAAGATCAGGCAAATCTGCTCCTCTCTCCATCAGGCCATGACCGGTCGACGCGCATGGCGTGCTGTCACGCGTTTCCAATCCAGCCCGTCGAATAGCGCCTCGAACTGGGACTTGTTGACGGTGATGACACCCTCGCTGATCCGGGGCCACTCAAAGCTCTTTCTGTCGATGCGCTTGTAAACCAACACAAATCCAGTGCCATCCCAGACGATCATCTTCAGGCGATTTGACCGCTTGGAACGGAAGATGAAGATCGCTCCCGAGAATGGATCCAGTTCGAATTCGTTCATCAGGATGGCGGCGAGCCCGTCCATCCCCTTTCGGAAGTCAACGGGTTTGGCAGCGACACAGAATTTGAAATTTCCGGCTGGTGAAATCATGACTTTCGACCGATCATGCGGATCAAGAGGGCAAGCTGTTTGACGGAATAGTCGACGGGCAGCTGAAGTTCTGTATCACCGTGCTTGAGCACTATTGCGCATTGCGCTTGTGCTTTTTGCGGTTTGGTTTCATCGACTTTCAATTCAGTGAACTCGACCGCTTCGCGCGCAGCAGCGCTCTTATCTTTGTGCCCGCACTTGGTTTTCCAGCGGTGGGCTGCGCTTTCCGAAACGCGGCAGGTTCTTTGAATGTCGGCGATGGAGAGTTTTCCGGAAATCATCTGCTGCGCCACCTCACGCTTGAACTTGGTGGGCCATAGTCGTCGCCCGTCTTTATCGACGGGTATTGAGTAGCCGAACACGCGGAAGATTTTGTCGATTTTCTAATCACTTGCGAGACCGCCTAGAGTTTGAGAGTTCATGATGCCTGTATCCTTTTGGATGCATCATAATCTGCCACGCGCAGGCCGATCAGCGGTTATTTAGGGGGTCAGATGCAACGCTTACGACAACGCGGTCATCCAGCCGTTGTCATTTATCATGGTAAAGGTTGGGTTAACCGCGGGCCGCTTCGATGAAACGGGCGATCATTCCAGCATCCTTCATCCCCGGTTCTGTCTCGACACCCGACGCGGTATCAACCTGCCTTGCCCCAGTGCGCGTGATTGCGTCCTTCACATTCGCTGCCGTCAATCCGCCTGCCAGCATCCATGGCAGGGGCCAGCGACGTCCGGCCAGCAGGTCCCAGTCGAACGCAACACCGTTGCCACCAGGCAGATCGGCACCTTTGGGTGGTTTGGCATCCACTAGGATCTGATCGGCCGCATTCATGTAGTGATCAATCCTGGTCAGATCTTCCGGACCCGCCACGCCCACAACCTTCATGACGGGTAGACCAAATCGCGCCTTGATCGCAGACACACGTTCCGGACTTTCCGTACCGTGCAACTGCAACATGTCCAACGGCACATCTGCCATGATCGCATCCAGCATTGCATCCTCGGCATTCACCACAAGGCCAATCTTGGCCAGACCTGCTGGCGCGTCAATCGCCAGCGCTGCCGCCTCAGCGATGGTCACCGACCGTGGTGATTTGGAGAAAAAGTTCAGACCGATATAGGCAGCCCCAGCATCCGCCGCAGCCTTGATCGTAGCTGCTTCACGCAGCCCGCAAATCTTGACCCGAATGTCTGTGTTCATCAGCTGGCTTTTTCAAGCAACGCCAGCACATCATCATCGCTTTTTGCACCAGCAGCAGCCCCGCGAAGCTGATCAACCTCGCGGCGCAAGGCATCGACCTGGCGCGATTTGCTGCGTGCTTCGGCACGGATGCGATGCTCGCGCACCCATTCCCAGAGAAAACCAATCAAAAGTCCCGCACCGACGCCAAGGAAGATGACAACAAAGAGTGGCAAAGAGATGTCGGGCGAAACACCCAGAAGGTCAGCCATCTGCGTTGGCATGGCGCGCACTGTCACCATGTCGCGGTTGGCAAGCCCAACAAGGATCAGACACAGACCAACGATGGCCCAAAAAGCGTAGCGAATAGTTTTCATGGCACCCTCTTAATTGCCGTTCAAACGGTCCCGCAACAGCTTTCCGGTTTTGAAGAACGGCACATGTTTCTCTTCGACTTCAACCGACTCGCCCGTCCTTGGGTTCCGACCAATCCGCTGATCCCGTTTCTTGACCGAAAACGCCCCAAAGCCGCGGAGTTCTACCCGGTCGCCGCGGGACATCGCGCCCGTGATCTCTTCGAAAACTGTGTTGACGATCTTTTCCACGTCGCGCTGATAAAGATGCGGGTTTTCATCGGCGAGTTTCTGGATCAGTTCCGAACGGATCATGGCGGCGGCCTCCCAAGCAGCGGTCTTGTGAATGTGGCGAGTTGTTCGCGAATATGGCTTGGACTATAGGCACTTTCGCCCTGCCGCGAAATAGCGCCAGGTTACTGATTTGTCACAAAATTGGGCCATTTCCCAAACTATCCGCGCCGAATGCACCCCGCCTCGTGCCGGGTCGTCCTGTTTGGCCGGATCGGCCGGGTAAATGATCCGCTAACGATTCGCAGCGGCCACTAGGCACCTATTCGCACAGCCCTTCCCATCATGATCGACAGCCTGCGGTGGCGGAGTAAGGACATCCTGACTTCCTGCAAGGCCCAAAAATAAGGTAATCTGGCGGTATTCGAGACCACAATTAACACTACCGCAGCCGCCGGCATCACTCTTATTTCGACCTGATTGCCAAAGCGGTCACACCACACGACCGGACCCATGGATTATTCCTTGCGGAGTCCGCAAAACACATTTCGACGCAAATCATTTCTTCCAGATTCTGGAGACATATTATGTTTTTTCAAACGACCTATAAGACCGGCCTGACGGCCCTGCCGATGACGATTGCAGCCAGCCTGACCCCTCAGGTTGCCACAGCCCATGAGGCCTGGTTGCTCACACCTGATGAGATCACTGCACTAGCCACCGCACCAATGCCCGCAATCTTTACCAGTTCGCTGATCCTTGGGCTGGCCGCTGGGATCGGCTGCGCTGGCACCGTGGCCGCCCTTCATTTTGAGGAATTCCTGCGTCCCTATGAAAAGCGGGTTGCGCCAGCACTGAAAAACATGGGGTCACAGATCGGGCCCGCTGTGATGCGCATCGCACTCGCCGCGATGCTGGGACTTGCCGGGCTTGGTGGTCTGCCCCGCCATGGCACCGCACTATGGGTAGAGCCGACATTGCTTGTTCCCGACATGCAACTTTCGCTGGTTCCGGGCTGGGAATGGGTGGCCGCCTGCCAATTGGTGATGGCGGTCCTCTTGCTGGTCGGGCTCATGACACGGATCACTGGTTTAGGGCTGATCGGCCTGTCAATCTTGGGGTTGCCAATATTTGGCGCGCCATTTCTGGCCTATGCCCCGCATTTCATCGCACCCGGCCTGATCATCGCATTGATCGGTGGCGGCACGTTTTCACTTGATCGCCTGCTTAGCCTGCACCGTCAGGCGACAATTCTGGATCCACAAATCATCTGGCGCTTGGCGCAGATTCTCGTTGGCGCGGGCTTTGTCTATCTAGCGGTGATGTACAAACTGACCCAGCCGACCTTGCTGATCGCGATCCTGCAACATGGCGACATGCCAACATTCGGACTGTCATTCGCACTGATCGCACTGATCATGACGGGGGTTGAGATCATCTGCGGTATCCTGCTGATGACCGGACGGCTGATCCGGCCTGTATCACTGGTGATCATCGGGGCAATTTCGTTTTTGGCCCTGACATTGGGGGAAACACCACTGTTTCACACCAACCTTTACGGTTGCATGATCCTGTTCGCCCTGATGGGGCGGACATGGTCTGTAACAAATGAAGGGCCGTCATCTTATGAAAGGGCATTGGCATGAAGTGGTTGAACCTGTCGCAGATCGGCCCGATCGCAATGGTGGCTGGTCTTCTGGGCAGCCTTGCGGTTGGCGCGCCGTCCTACAATGCACAGAACACAATACCGCGTTCAGTGTTTCTGACATTGCCGACCGATCTGCCGGAGCCAAAGATCGAAATGACGGCATCGCAGGGCCCGTCTGGCGCATGGCAACTGCGGCTTGATGTATCGGATTTCCAGTTCACCACGCTTTGCGTCAATAGCGCCCAGCCGGTACCCATCGGTCACGCCCATATCATCCGTGACGGGGTCAAGATCGCCAGCGCCTACTACCCGATTATTGACCTGGGGCATCTTGTACCTGGCAGGCATCGCATTTCCGCCGTGCTACGAGGACAGGATCACCGGGCAATGGTCGGGGCAGACGGATTGCTGCAAATGGACATCATCATCTGGGTGCCCAAACAGGCCTGATATTGCGACAGCGCGTCGCGTCGCACGGCGCAGGCCAGCAAAAGAGACACGCGCGCCACCTCGGACAATCCCCTGCCGGGAGGCGCGAAAACATTATTCGTTAGGGTTTATAAGAAAAATTGTTCACTCGCATGACCCATTTATTACAGCCACACCTCACTTTCAGTCACATGGGTTTGACAAGGTGAAACAACACGGGTGCATCATATTTCATATTGTGCTTTATTATTACCAAGAATGGCAACACCGTGTATTTCTGAAAATACATTTCATATTATTAACCAATTTCTTATTTTTGTTTATTTCCTCATCTTCATGCGGTGATAATTTAGCGCGAATCCATGACATCCAATTGAATTTACCGATAGTTGCTCCTCGTGCTTCATGAACTAAGCAGCCAATAACTGGCCGCCAATAGAAATGGAGATCACAATGAAGAAACTCGTTATCGCTACTGTGCTTGCAATCGCAACAGCGGGCGCTGCCCAGGCACAAGATATGTTTGCGTTCATGGCACAAAGCCAGGACACAAATGACATCATCGTCATCAACCCGCTGAACGCGTCTGAGGACGGGTTTGTCGCGATTTATGACCACCATGCTGGTCAGGTTGGTGAATTACTGGGCGTTGCCCGGATCACAAAGGGCGCAAACGCACAGACGCGGGTGCAACTGGGTACAACTGTACGCAACGATGTCATCGCTTATCTGTTTGCCGGTGATGAATTTACCGATCCAGCCAAAGCGTTGGACAGCGTCGAAATCGAAGTCGAATAAGATACTACCAGTTCAAAAAAAGAATGGTGCCGCTTTGATGCGGCACCTTTTCATTTCTATTGTCATTCATTGAATTAATTCAGGTTGTCATTTCTAAAAAATTCAATGACGTTCCATTGATGCAATGCAGTAGCTTTCCATCAACAAGAAGGATATGCCCCATATGGCTCGCACATCGGCGGCAATGTACTTCGATAAAAATATCGAATGGGCCGGGGTCGTCCATCATTTCTGCCCGCGTATCTTGTGACATTAATTGCGCATTCGGTTCGCTGGCCGTAAAGAATAACCACCCTTTCGAGAGGATGACCTTTGTGCGGGATGTGTATTGCAGTAAATCGCAGCCCTTGCAGGAATAGGTTCCTTCATGCGCCTCATGCCAAAGGGGGCTTGTTTTCTGTGGCTCTGTCTTGCCTTCGCGCAAGACGCCGTAATCATCACCCAGCAGTTCCCGCCATTCGGCTTCGGGGCGGGTGATTTCATAATCAAAGGGATCTCGGCCTGCCGGAACGGCAGCGCGACTTGTCGTGCCCAATGCCCCAAAGCCTGCAAGAAGTGCAGTGCTTTGCAACATGGATCGTCTGTTCATCTGGGTCATTGTCTTCGTATCCTATCGGTTCGTGACATGGGGTCAGCGCCCCCTTGCTTACGTGCCTTGACGCATAGGATAAGTTTACAAATCCTGGATCACGGATAACCCCACGTTAGCGTGTGTCACTCGCAAGTGATCCAAGTGTGATGGACAAATCCCGTCACCGACACCCCAATCCCCAGTCCCCGCCACAGTTCCCCTTGAGACTCTCAATCTGTGCCTCTGACCAACCTTCCGGTTTCGTCACTGCGACCCAGGCATCGATGTAATCAGCTGCCGCGTAGTTGTGCCCGTACCCCTTCGGGACAGAGGTGGCGATGGCCATGTCCAGCGCCAATTGCAGCTGCGTCACGAACGGCGTGAATGTCAGATCGGGCCACACATCCGGTGCTGCCGGTTCGCGCATCCATTGTGGCGCGACAAAAGCCGACCCCGTCTCGAAAAACACAATTGGATCGGACGCATATTGCAAGAATACCAGCCGCATATCGCCCCACGGGGCAGCTGCGTCATCGAGCCCCCCGAATTGGCTGGCGTAACGGACAAGGTTACCATCACCGATGATCGGCTGGACATAGGGACTGCCCGGTTCGCGATTGTCATTGATCTGTTGCCAGAGCTGCGATGGAAAAGGCGGCCCAGCCCAGAGCGCACCATTGATCGGGTCGTTGAGGATCTGCAGAATGTTAAACGCACTCATCGATGACCACGCGCCAAGACTGAGCCCATGAATATAAAGCGCCGGTCGCGCATCGTCGGGCAGCGTTTTCCAGTAATTATAGACGGTCCGCACCGTTGCCTGCGCCTGATCAAGGCCTGATGTCGTTTCAAAAACCAGCGCAACGGGGCTTTGCAGGTGGGAATACTGGACAGCCACGGTCGCGATATCGCCATCATGCAGATACTCCACCGGATCATGGCTGCCGGGGTCAAGCCACCCCGTGCCGGTCGGACTGGCCATAATCAAAACGCTTCGTTCAAACGCCCTGAGCCTTATCAACTCATCCAATGCGATCCGTGCGCGCGTCTGAGGATCAGGGTCTTGCGCCCTACCGACATAGACCCGAATGGGATTCTGGGCAGGACGCCCTGTCAATTCCGAAATCGCCTGTGCATCCGGACCAAGGCGCACGAAATCACGCCCGGGCTTTCCCATACTGGCCCAGTCGATGCCACTACCGGTCGACCCGACCCGCCAATCCTTTGTCGGGGTATCTGCCTCGGGTTCTGTCAGGTTCTGCGCCGTTTGAAATATCGCATCCACCGCACTGAAGGCCGGATCGACAATCCCGCGATTGGTGATCGTGAAAATCGCGATGATAACGGCAATCAACGCCATGACATTGGCCGTCTGGGCCGGCATCAGCCGGTAAAGCGCAAAGCGCGCAAGATTGAACAGGCGCTGTACCGCCATCCCGATCACAACCGTTACGGCAAAGACAACCATCGCCAGCGCGACGACACCAAAGGTGTGCGCCTCTTCCGTCGGTAGCATTTGCAGCAAGGCGCGTATTTGGTTCTGCCATGTGCTGTTCAAAACCAAGGTCCGGATCAGCAATATGGCGACGGCGATACCAACGACCATTTGCAGCCGCACCGCCCAGCGCCCGTAAAGCCGCGGCAGCGCCAACCAGCCCCATATCGCGCGGGCCAGCTGCCCGATGGCGAAACCGATCCCCATGACCAACCCACCCAGAATGCCCTGCATCCCCCATGGCCGTGGGATAAGCGATGGGGTCAATGACGCCGCAAAGAACGACAACGCGAGGATCACTGGCATCAGCGGAAGACCCATAATTCGGGGCGGTTGCGTTTGATCCATCATCGGCGTCCTTTATAGGGGCGCATCGTCTGTGCGCTGTTCCCGGCCGCGGCGCAGCGCGGCCGGGTCTGATCCTGATCCTAAACTTATCTGCAAAAACGAAAAACCCCGCCGCAGTTTCCTGCGCCGGGGCCAATTCTCAAACCGTCAGGTTGACTTATTCGTCGCCCTTCAGCGCCGCACCAAGGATATCACCCAAGGATGCGCCGGAATCGGACGAACCGTACTGCTCAACGGCTTCCTTCTCTTCGGCAATCTCGCGTGCCTTGATCGACAGGCCCAGCTTGCGGGTCTTGCTGTCGATATTGGTCACACGCACGTCGACCTTGTCGCCAACGCCGAAACGCTCGGGGCGCTGTTCGGCACGGTCACGGGACAGGTCGGAACGACGGATGAAGGATTTCGCACCTTCATAGTCGACTTCGATGCCACCATCTTCGATCTTGGTCACTTCAACAGTGATGATCGAACCGCGCTTCACGCCGCCAACAGCTTCGGCAAACGGATCACCGTCAAGGGCTTTGATGGAAAGCGAAATACGCTCTTTCTCAACATCCACCTCAGCGACCTTGGCCTGGACCACGTCACCTTTGCGGAAATCACCGATGACGTCTTCGCCGCGGCCTTCCCATGTCAGGTCAGACAGGTGAACCATGCCGTCGATGTCGCCTTCAAGGCCAATGAACAGGCCAAATTCGGTGATGTTCTTGACTTCGCCTTCAACCTCAGTGCCCTCAGGGAACTGCTCTGCAAAGACTTCCCATGGGTTACGCTGTGTCTGCTTGAGGCCCAGTGAAACCCGACGTTTGGCTGAGTCGATTTCCAGCACCATGACTTCGACTTCCTGAGAGGTCGAAACGATCTTGCCGGGGTGTACGTTCTTCTTGGTCCAGGACATTTCGGACACGTGCACCAGGCCTTCAACACCGGCTTCCAGCTCAACAAATGCGCCGTAATCGGTGATGTTGGTCACACGACCCTGATGGACAGAACCCAAGCTGAACTTGGCTTCAACGGCATCCCATGGATCGTCCTGCAGTTGCTTCATGCCAAGGCTGATACGGTGGGTTTCCTTGTTGATCTTGATGACCTGCACCTTGATCGTTTCACCGATGGTCAGGATCTCGGAGGGGTGGTTGACCCGGCGCCATGCCATGTCAGTGACGTGCAACAGCCCGTCAACACCGCCAAGGTCCACAAACGCACCGTATTCAGTGATGTTTTTCACAACGCCATCAACGGTTTGGCCTTCGGTCAGGTTGCCGATGACTTCGGCGCGCTGTTCGGCGCGAGACTCTTCGAGGATCGCGCGGCGGGACACAACGATGTTGCCACGGCGACGGTCCATTTTCAGGATCTGGAATGGCTGCTTGAGACCCATCAACGGGCCAGCATCGCGCACCGGGCGGACATCAACCTGAGAGCCGGGCAGGAACGCAACAGCGCCGCCAAGATCAACAGTGAACCCACCTTTGACGCGGCCAAAGATCGCGCCATCGACACGCTCTTCGTCAGCATAGGCTTTTTCCAGACGATCCCAGGCTTCTTCGCGACGGGCCATTTCACGTGAAATGACGGCTTCGCCACGGGCGTTTTCAACCTGACGCAGGAACACTTCAACAGTGTCACCAACGGCGATTTCGGCCTCTTCACCGGGATTTGCGAATTCTTTAATATCAACGCGGCCTTCCATCTTGTAGCCGACATCGATGATGGCTTGGCCCGCTTCGATTGCGATGACTTTGCCTTTGACAACAGACCCTTCGGCCGGCGTGTCCATTTCGAAGCTTTCGTTCAAGAGTGCTTCAAACTCTTCCATTGTGTTAGCCATGTGGCGTCGTTTTCCTAACGTTTTGTTTATACGGGCCGTGCGGTTGTCTCCGCCGGTCTTTGGGGTTTCAGTTGGTCTGGCGCCATTCACGAAACAGAAAACAACAGGGCCGGTAAGTTACCGACCCCGCTCAAGTCCTCTGTCCGCGCCTGTCTCGACGCTTCGACAGGGCGGCGTATAGGGGGGTTTTCCCTGTATTGCAAGGCGATTTGGTGCGCATCACGCTGGGGTGGTGCGCAACGTTCGGTGGGTATCGCACGGTCCTGCATTGCCGAAAAATGCTGACCCGTACGAATCATAGGTTAAGGGTCGGGCTTCGCTACCAAAAGCGCTGTCGGCAAAGCGTCGGCGATGCGTCGGCAAAACGTCGGACCCATCGGCCGCGTTTCGCGACATTAAACAACCGCGCGCCGCAAAGGTGAAGCGGTTGTTAATATTTGCAGGACCACAATGGCGCTCTCGACAAATGGTATATCGAGAGGCCACCAAGCATGGCACAGGGTAAACGACGGTCAAGCACTCGACCCCACAATAGATGGCCGGTTTACGGGACAGAGCCGCCTTATGCAGATGAACCAAGGCTGTCAGTGTTTTTGAAACGGCCACCTAACCTGGTCGCATGGCGTCAAATCGGAATCGTCTCTTCGTGGCGTGTTGTCAGAAGCAGTAGAGCGCCAGCCTTACCGTCTGTTCCCCTAGGGTCGCTTTGCAAATCGGGCTTCCCATCGGACCAAAGGGCCCGTTAGGAGCAGTCTTAATGCCGCAGGCTAAGTCTGCATCGCTTTCTGGATAAGCGCCGCGACACGTCTGACAGCATCCTCGATTTCAGGAAGTTGCCGCACAAATCTGGACGAGGGAACGGGGACTGAGATCGCATGCAACTCGCCAGCGAGATCATGGAACGCAAACCCGACCGCCGAAATCCCGTCGGAATGTTCGTCGTTGTCATAGGCCAATCCGGTCTCGTTGATGTGTTTGAGAAGCCCGACAAACGCATCCGCGTCTAATGTGGTGCCGGTCCGAGATGCCTCCGCCGCTGCGTATTTCAGCGCCACGTCACGCGGTAACTTGGCCAGACAGGCCCTACCATTTGCTGTTGTTGTCACTGGGAAGACTTCGCCCACAGATGAAACGGTGCGAAGCCGGTGCGTTCCGGGCACCTGATCGATAAAGATCATCTTGCCGCCGCGCATGACTGACAGATCGGAAGTTTCCCCAGTGGCTTGGGTTAGCTCTGTCAAAAGGGGCCTGCACTGCTCGGCTGTATTAAAGCGCGCCGCTTCGGCAAGTGCGCCAAGTTCGGGCCCAAGGCGTACGCCACCACCCGCGGTGTTCGCGATAAGCAGGCGTTCGATCTGAAGGGCACCGACGATCCGCTGCACCGTGGAGCGGGCCAGACCAACTTCGGACGCGATTTGACCAAGGCTGAGCCCTTCGGGATGTTCCTTGAGGCTGCGCAAGACCGTCGCCGCGCGCGAGATCACCTGAATACCGCTTCGACTGTTTTCAATATCATCAGTGCTCATGTGATCTCCGGGGTTTTTCCTTGATTGCAGTCATACGGTGGCGCGGTGGATTGTCAAGAAATAACCGCATTGCGATACACATGACCCGCATTGCAATTTAATTGTTGACCACAATGCGGTGCATGTGTATCAAATTATAAATCGGCTGGGAGGCCAAGCAGACATTGTGAACCCAAACAACGTTGCCTTGGCAGCGAACAGAGGACTTATATCCATGGTGGAAATCCGCGGAATTGAATTCCAATCAAATACTGAAAATGACATGGGACTAGAGTTCGTGAACCTCAGCCATCGGTTTGGCTACCAATGCCCAAACTGGCCCTATTTCGACGACGTGCATATCGAGCGTAAGCACTATATGGCCAAGTCCGGCGTGCTGAGCCAGACAATGACCCACACCATGCACGTGACCACCCACATCGAC
Organism: uncultured Paracoccaceae bacterium; assembly: GCA_947503925.1. Classification (GTDB taxonomy): domain Bacteria; phylum Pseudomonadota; class Alphaproteobacteria; order Rhodobacterales; family Rhodobacteraceae; genus Yoonia. The sequence continues at coordinate 32,067 of CANNFQ010000020.1, forward strand.
GCGCCTGCGCATGTCGTTCAGGGCACGCCGTTCATTGACGAAGTGCCCCTGCCGCATTTCTTTGGCTCCGGTCTGGTCGTGCCGATCCCAAAGAAGAAGTGGGAATCGATTACTGGCGACGATCTTGAAAAGGCCTGTGGGCACGCGATCCGCAAAGGCGATGTGCTGATCATCAATACAGGCTGGCACAAGCAGTACGAAGATGGCGACTATTTCGCCTATTGCCCCGGTCTGGTGAAGTCCGCAGCCGATTGGATGGTTGAAAAAGGGGTAAAGGTTGTGGGTCACGACACCCAGGCCAACGATCATCCGTTGGCCACGGCCATCGGCCCTCAGCGCAATGGTCCGATCCACCCGCATCTGGAGCAGGAATATTTCGAATGGTCCGGCGGTCGTGACTGGAAAGACGATTTCCCCGAATGGGAACCTGTCCACAACACGCTGTTCAAGAACGGTATTCTTGGCATCGAAAACGTCGGCGGTGATCTGGACAGTGTCACAGGAAAACGCGTGACCTTCGCCTTTTTCCCATGGAACTGGGACCGTGGTGACGGCTGTATCATTCGCCTTGTTGCAATGACTGACACTAAACAAGCCTACCGTATCGAAGTCGGCGAGCCGTTCTGATGCACCTCAAGCGCTTTGCAGATGCCACGCCTTATGACGCGCCCAATCATTGGGGCGTCGCGGGGTTACGGCTTCAGGGGTTTGAGGATGGCGGTCCGGAAAACCAATGGATCGGTTTTTCGAAATTCCTGCCCGGCGGCGGCGCTGGCCCTGACAGCACACCGTTTGAGAAAGTCTACGTTGTGCTGAGCGGTGAAATGACCGTCGAGGTCAATGGAACAGAAACTGTGCTGGGTCCAATGGACAGTTGCACCATTCCACCCGGGGAAATGCGCCGCATCGAGAATAAGACCCACGATGTTTGCAAGATGCTGGTCGTGATCCCGTATCCCGATGGCAAAAGACCGGAGTAATCGTATGTCTTTGAACGACCCCCATGCAATGTTTGATGTCCACGGAAAAGTGGCTCTGATCACCGGTGCGTCTGGCGCATTTGGTGCGGTCGCCGCGCAGTGTTTATCGGGTGCTGGCTGTAAAGTCGTGCTTGCCGCTGGCAATGCGGATGCCTTGGACGACGTTGCTGCAAGCTGCACCAGTGATGTCCACACTATCAACGGTCGCCCAGACAGTGAAAGCGCCTGCAACGCCATGGTGAATGAGGCCGTTGATAGGTTCGGTGGTCTTGATATCCTTGTCGTGGCATCTGGTATGAACAAGGTTGCATTGATCGACGATATGGCCCCCGAAACGTTCGAAAGCGTGATGGATGCCAATGTCACGCAATCCTGGCTGTTGGCCCGCGCGGCCAGCGCTCAGATGAAGGTGCAGGGGGAGGGCGGCAAGATTGTCTTTGTATCCTCTGCGCGCGGTCTGCTTGGGCATCCAGCTGGATACACCGCTTACTGCGCGTCCAAGGCGGCTGTCGACGGGATTACCAAATCGTTGGGATGCGAGTTGGGGCCGACCGGGATCACGGTGAACGCGATTGCACCCACCGTCTTCCGTTCCCCACTTACGGCGTGGATGTTTGAAGATACGGAAAAGGCCAAAGCCGTGCGCGAAGGGTTCCTTGCGCGCGTGCCCAAGGGTCGTTTGGGAGAACCCGAGGACCTTGCCGGGCCGCTCTTGTTCCTGTCCTCGCAGGCGTCTGATTTTTACACCGGGCATATCCTGTATGCCGACGGTGGCTATACGGCGGGCTGATTTATGAGAAAGAACTGTCAAACAGCTGTGATTGGTGCGGGCCTGATGGGCCACGGCATTGCGCTGACGCTGGCACGCGCCGGGCAATATGTGCGCATCACCGACCCGGTCGAAAACGCCCGCGCCTCTGTGGCCAAACGGATTGCAGATAGTCTTGCTGCCCTCAGCGAACAGCCTGAACGGATTGCCAAGATCCTCAAGAAGATCGAGATCACCAATTCGATTGAAGCGGCAGTGACCGCCGCAGAATTTGTATTTGAGGCCGCGCCGGAAAAGCTGGCGCTAAAGCAATCAGTATTCGCTGAGATCGAGGCATATGCGCCCGAAGATTGCGTGCTGGCATCCAATACATCGGTGATGCCGATCACCCAGATCATGCAAAACCTGCGTCTGAGATCGCGTGCCTTGGGCACCCATTGGTGGAACCCGGCCCATTTGATCCCGCTGGTTGAGGTCGTGAGCACAGAATGGACAGACGATAGCGCCGCTGATCAGATGATGGCGCTTCTTGCCGATGCAGAAAAAACGCCCGTACGGGTTAAAAAAGACGTGCCGGGCTTTATCGGGAACCGCCTGCAGCATGCGCTTTGGCGCGAGGCGATCAGTCTTGTCGAAAACGACATTTGCGATGCCGATGCGGTGGATACCGTGATCAAGGCCAGCTTTGGCCGCAGGCTTGCGGTGCTTGGGCCCTTGGAAAACGCCGATCTCGTGGGAACTGACCTGACAATGGATATCCATGAAAACGTGCTTTTCGATCTTGAGAACCGACAAGCCCCCTCACCCTATCTGGCCAAACTGGTCGCGGAAGGGCGGCTTGGCATGAAAACCGGGGAAGGATTTCGCAAATGGACACCCGAAGAAGCTGAACACCTGCGCGGGCGCGTGTCCCGGCATCTACAACGTTTAGACGGGATTCTGCTCGACTGACGACAAATGAAACCGGTTAAGCAAGCCGGACAAGGGAGGACAAAATGAAGACACCGAAAACACCATGGTCGCGGCGGCGATTTCTGGCCAGCAGCGCATTGACGCTTGCCGCACCTGCAATTCTGTCAAGCAGCCGCGCCTATGCGGCCAATCCCGTTATCAAAATTGGCCATGTCAGCCCGCGTACCGGGCCCTTGGCCGGCTTTGCGGAGGCTGACGACTATGTTTTGGATGCCGTCAATCAGGCCATTGCGGGCGGGCTGCAAAACAATGGCAAAGCCTACACAATCGAGATTGTCTCAAAAGACAGTCAGTCGAACCCTAACCGCGCGGCCGAAGTTGCAGCCGACCTGATCCTTGGCGATGAAGTTGATCTGATCGTTGCGGCCTCAACCCCGGACACAGTTAACCCCGTATCGGATCAGGCCGAAATCAATGAAGTGCCGTGCATCACGACGGATTGCCCATGGCAGCCTTATTTCTTCGGGCGCAACGGTGTGCCGGGCGAAGGGTTTGAAAACACCTACCACTTCTTCTGGGGGCTTGAGGACGTCATCGGCGCCTTTTTGGACATGTGGAGCCAAAGCGGCGTTGCAAAGACCGTCGGCGGGCTGTTTCCCAATGACGCTGACGGCAACGCCTGGGGCGATACAGAGCTTGGTTTGCCAAAGCCGTTAGCCGCAGCAGGCTACGATTTGGTTGATCCCGGCCGCTATCAACCGCTATCTGACGATTTCAGCAACCAGATCGCTGCGTTCAAATCTGCCGGGTGCGAGATCGTGACCGGTAATATGATCCCGCCGGATTTTGCCACCTTCTGGGCGCAGTCCGCGCAGCAGGGGTTCGCGCCCAAGGTTGTGACAATCGGCAAGGCGTTATTGTTCCCATCGGTGATTGAATCGCTTGGCCCGCGCGGTGATGGGCTGACATCCGAAGTGTGGTGGTCACCCAATCACCCCTTCAGTTCTTCGCTGACGGGGGCAAGCTCCAAGGAATTGGCCAATGGCTACACCGCTGCTTCGGGGCGACCATGGACACAACCGATTGGGTTTAAGCACGCACTGTTTGAGGTTGTGGCAGACGTGATCAAGCGTAGTGAAGATCTGGAAGACCCCGCTGCAATTGTTGCAGCGATTGCGGCCACCAATCTTGATACGATCACTGGCAACGTGAATTGGGCAAACGGCCCAATCAACAACGTCACAAAAACCCCGCTTGTTGCGGGTCAGTGGCAGCGTGACGGCGACGCGCTGGACCTCAAGATCGTGGCAAACTCTGCCGCCACGGACATTCCGATCACTGGTGAATTGAAGCTCCTGCCCTGAACGCAAATCAGTTGCGGCACCCAAGTCTGGATGCCGCAACTTACTGCAAAGTGAGTAACCATGGCTGCATTTCTCGAACTTGATAAAGTCTCAAAGGCCTTTGGCGCGGTGACAGTCGCCGACAACCTCAGCTTTGCAGTTCAGCAAGGTGAGGCACTTGGCGTGATTGGCCCAAACGGCGCGGGCAAAACGTCGATGTTCAATTTGATCACTGGCACATTGTCACCCAATGCGGGCCAGATCACCTTTGATGGCGCTGACGTCACCCACAACAGCGCCGCCAAAAGATGTAGGGCCGGTATGGCGCGCAGTTTTCAGGTGCCGCAGCCGTTCTCGGGAATGACGGTGTTCGAAAACGCCATGATCGCGGCCACGCAAGCGGGTGGCATGCACGGCACAGAGGCGGAACAGTTTTGCCTTGATGTGCTGAACCAGACAGAACTGCTGGACCGCGCCAATACACTTGCTGGCGGCCTGACATTGCTTGGGCGCAAACGGCTGGAACTGACGCGCGCCCTTTGCGCCAAACCGAAACTGCTGATGCTTGATGAAATCGCGGGCGGCCTGACAGAGGCGGAATGCAGATCGCTGGTGCAGACAATCAAGGACATCCATGCACGCGGCGTGACGATCATTTGGATCGAACACGTCGTTCACGCGCTGATGGCCGTTGTGGATAAGTTGATGGTGATCGACTTCGGCCGCAAGATTGCCGAGGGTGAACCACGCACGATCATGGATAGCCCAGAGGTACAGGAAATCTATCTGGGGATTGCTGCTGATGCCTGATCCTCTTTTGAAACTTGAAGACCTTGATGCATTCTACGGCGATTTTCAGGCCCTCTATCAGGTAGAACTTGAGGTCGCGCCGGGCGAGGTTCTCGCGATCATTGGCGCCAATGGTGCTGGGAAGACAACATTGATGCGGTCCATTTCCGGCCTGACGCAGAACCAGGCGCAGATGGTGCGCTATCGTGGTGACACCATAGGCGCCTTGCGTGCAGATGAAGTTGCTGGAAAAGGCATTGCCCTTGTCCCCGAAGGCAGGCAGCTGTTTCCGTCCCTGTCCGTCCAGGAGAACCTGATTATCGGCGGGCAAATTGGCCGCAAAGGGCCATGGTCGCTCAAAGCGGTTTATGAACTGTTCCCGATCCTACAGGAACGCCGCCATCAGCAATCCACATCGCTGTCGGGCGGACAACAGCAGATGGTGGCCATTGGCCGCGCTTTGATGGCGAATCCCGATCTAATCCTGTTTGATGAGATCAGCCTTGGCCTGGCGCCGATCATCATCAAAGACATCTACGCCGCATTGCCCGGCATCATCGGCGAAGGCATGAGCGCATTGATTGTCGAGCAAGACATCACCAAGGCGCTGTCCGTCTCGCAACGCTTTTACTGCCTCCAAGAGGGTCGCGTGTCCCTTGAAGGGTCATCGGCAACCGTTGCCCGCGAAGATATCTCGCGCGCCTATTTCGGAGTTGAATGAAATGGAATGGGTCAATGCACTGTTGCAAGGCACGTTACTCGGCGGGCTTTATGCACTCTTTGCTGCGGGGCTCTCGCTCATTTTCGGGGTCATGCGGCTGGTCAATATCGCCCATGGTGATCTGATTGTTTTAGGGGCTTACCTCGGCCTCTCGGTCACGACCGTCCTAGGATTTCACCCCATGCTCGCGCTGATTGTTGTCGTGCCTGCCATGGCAATTTTTGGCTATGTCTTGCAGCGGGGCATCCTGAACCAGACCCTTGGCAAAGACATCCTGCCACCGCTGCTGGTCACGTTCGGATTGTCGGTGATCATCCAGAACGCTTTGCTGGAAACCTATTCAGCCGATCCGCAAAAGATGAACGCGGGCGCACTGGAAACGGCAAGCGTTTCTTTGGGCGGTCTTTCGGTGGGCGTGTTGCCGGTGCTGACATTCGCCATTGCGATTGCGGTGATCGCAACCCTCCAGTGGATCTTCTATCGCACGGCCCTTGGCCGCGCCTTTCGAGCCACGTCAGACAATCAAGAAATTGCACAGCTGATGGGCCTGAACAGGCGCCATATCTTTGGACTTGCCATGGCTCTTGCCCTCGCTGTGACGGCGATTGCAGGCATCATGCTGGGCATTCGCACCAGTTTTGATCCCTCCATTGGTGGCGGGCGCCTGATCTTTGGCTTTGAGGCTGTAATTATCGGGGGTCTTGGCAATCTGTGGGGCACACTTGTTGGCGGCGTGATCCTTGGTGTCGCGCAAACTATCGGCGCAAAGATCGACCCCGGCTGGCAGCTTTTGGCGGGTCATCTCACCTTTCTTGTCATCCTAGCCGTCAAACCAAATGGCCTGTTCCCGAGGATCAGCGAATGACTCCTTCAGATTTTCAAGTTACGCGCTCGTCGCCTTTTACCAAGGCGATTGCTGTGATCGGACTCTTGATCCTGATCGTCCTGATCGCAGCCCCGTATTGGGCAGGTCGCGCGGACATGCGCCTGATGGGTGAACTGTTTCTCTACCTGGCGCTGGCAAGCCTTTGGAACCTGATGGCAGGCTATGCCGGACTCGTCTCAGTTGGCCAGCAAGCTTATGTCGGTTTTGGTGGTTACATGCTGTTTGCGCTAACCATCTTCGGAGGCCTACCGCCCGTTGTTGCCATTGTCGGGGCGGGCGTTCTGGGTGCGCTGATCGCGGTTCCCGTGGCGCTTTTGATCTTTCGACTGCGTGGCGCATATTTCGCCATTGGCACTTGGGTCATCGCGGAAGTGTTCCGCCTATCGTTCGCGCAGGTTTCGGCTTTGGGTGGTGGCTCGGGTTCTTCGCTGCCAGTTGGCATCGTAAGATCGCTCGCCTCGTCGCGGGCGGGGCGCGAACATCTGAGCTATTGGCTCGCCCTCGCATCCGCTGTCATCGTGATTGCTGCTGTCTATCTGTTCCTGCGCTCTCGCAATGGGTTGGCCCTGACCGCCATTCGCGACAATGAGCTGGCGGCCGGATCCCTTGGGATTGATATCTGGCGCACCAAATTCATCGTCTACCTCGTGACTGCCGCGCTGACATCGATGATCGGTGCGCTCATCTTCTTGCAAAAGCTGCGGATCTCTCCCGATGCCGCGTTTTCGGTCAACGACTGGACGGCGTTTGTCATCTTTATTGTGGTGATCGGCGGGATCGGGACCATTGAAGGGCCCATCATCGGCACGCTTATTTTCTTTGCCCTGCGTGAAGCACTGGCGGATCTGGGCACCATTTACCTGATGGTGCTGGGGGCCGTGGCGATCGTCATCATGCTCAAAGCGCCCAATGGCCTCTGGGGTCTGATCCGCGCTCGTTTCGATCTAGAGCTATTCCCCCTCAGCTACCGCGTAAAGCCATCCAAATCTGACATGAAAGGCTGACCAATGGCCAAGAGAAAACAAAAGACGATTATTACCTGTGCCGTTACCGGCGCAATCCACACCCCCACGATGTCGGAGGCACTGCCCTACTCATATGACGATATCGCAAGGCAGGCCACCGATGCCGCAGAGGCGGGTGCTTCGATCCTGCACCTACATGCACGCGACAACGAAACCGGTACGCCATCTGTGGCGATCGATGATTTCAGTCCATTTCTGCCCCGGATTAAGCAGGCCACGGATGCGGTTGTTAACATCTCTACCGGCGGGTCGCTGACGCTATCAATTCAGGATCGGATCAATCCGGCGAAGACGTTCTCACCGGAAATGTGCTCAATGAACATGGGGTCCATGAACTTCGCATTCCATCCACTGGCCGGGCGTTACAAGGATGAAGACTGGAAGTTTGACTGGGAAAAGGCCTATGTCGCAAACTCTGACGCAAACATTTTCCGCAATACGTTCCGTGACATCAAAGAGGCCGCCGAGACACTTGCGCCCCATGATGTGAAGTTCGAGCATGAATGCTACGACGTCGGCCATCTTTATAACCTGAAGTTCTGTATGGATATTGGCCTGTTCAAAGCGCCTGTGTTCATCCAGTTCATCTTTGGTATTTTGGGCGGCATCGGACCCGAAGTGGACAATCTGGTTTTCATGAAACGAACGGCCGATCGGCTGTTTGGCGATGACTATCGCTGGTCCGTTCTGGGGGCTGGTGGCGCACAGATGACCCTTGGCACAACGGCCAGCCAGATGGGAGGCAACGTACGCGTCGGGCTAGAGGACAGTCTGTTTATCGCGCGCGGCACCTTGGCCGAAAGCAACGCGCAGCAAGTCGCCAAGATAAGGCGGATCGTCGAGGACTTGGGCTGTGAAGTTGCGACACCTGATGAAGCGCGTGAGATCCTTGACCTTAAGGGCGGTGATCGCGTCGCCTTCTGATCCAGCGCGACCGGCATGAATCTAACCCCTCTATTAAAAATGCCAAGACATCCGCAGCCTTCAACCGATGCGGTGAAAGGACGATGTTATGCAAAAAATATACCCCAACGCGGCCGCGGCCCTGGATGGGCTTCTTTTTGACGGTATGTTCATTGCTGCGGGTGGTTTTGGCCTTTGTGGTATTCCTGAGCTGCTGCTGGATGCGATCAAGGATGCGGGCACGAAGGATCTGACTTTTGCCTCCAACAATGCGGGTGT
>CANNFQ010000021.1 GCA_947503925.1 uncultured Paracoccaceae bacterium
GATCAGACATGTTAACCGCTCGTTTTTCGAACTGTGAATCACGCAGACAAACGGAAATCAATGGGTCCTGACCCTAGCAACGGGCAACATTTTTGCAAGCTGCGCACCTTGTTGTTGAGGGGCTGGACACTTGCCCCTGAATGAGAGAGCCCGCGCGCGGCGGGTCGGGTCGGTCGTTGCGAAGCCTGGTTTGACCGACATGGCAGATGTTGGGGCGCCCAACACCCGAACCAAGGTCCGGATGCTGGGCGGGTGTTGCGACCTAGCTGGCTGTCCGCACCCATACCTCGACACGGCGGTTGTTGGCGCGCCCCTCGTCAGTTTCATTACAGTCAAGTGGCATCTGCTCACCAAAACTGAGAGAGCTAACATTCAGGCGACCAAGGGTTTCCGTGTCAAACTCCGCCTCCAATACACTGCGAACAGTGTCTGCACGTCGGGCAGATAGAACCGTGTTGCGGTCTGCCGGGCCGATGCTGTCAGCAAAGCCGACAAGCAGCACTTCCTGGCCATCAAATTCGCTGCGACGCAGGCGCGCGGCCAAATCCTTGACGTTCTGAACGGATGCTTCATCCAGCGTTGCAGAGCCCGGAAGGAACCGGAAGCTGATTGACAGCCGGTCGGCGTCCCGAAGTTCCCGCATCATTGATGAGAACTCCTGAGCATCGAAATCAAGCTCTTCCGCAGCGGTGTGGATGACGGCGACGCCCATATCCTGCATCCGCATCCTTTGCAGTTCTGTGCTGACAAAACCGGACCGCGCGGTAACTTGCTGCGCCTCCGAGCTCCGAACCCAGGTCAGGAAGGACTCGGCAACCGGGTGCATGCCCGAACTACGGCCATAGGCATAAACCGGCTGTGTCATCGGGTATTGGCCAATCTGCATGTCGAAACTGGTGGGACTTGTGGTCAGCCCACAGCTCCGGCGGACATCCATCATTTTTGCATGATGCGCTGACGCTGTCGCGCGATGAACAAGCCCGATGGCATTGCGATCCAATTCAACGGCTGCAAGCACCTCGGCCTCTGTCTTGTGTCTCACGATGTGGCCAACATCTGGTTGCCCGAAACTTGAAAGCCAGACCTGCGCATCAGATCCCGTTGTCGCGTCATCGTCCACGACATGCATGGTCACTGGGTATTCGCCGCCGCCCAATGTCCGCCAGGACGAAATCGACCCGTTTGAAATACCGGCAATCTCAAGTGCATCGAGATCACGAACCGGATTGGCACGGTTCCCGGCAATAACAAGCCCGTCGTAACCTAGCAGCGCCTGTTCAAGATCGTCAGGGCGGACATCCGCGACCGCATGGAGATGCGCGTTGAACTGCTGTTGATCCAGGATTGTGATATCAGGAACGTTGTCCGAAAGAACCTCAAGCGCATCTTTTGGGCTCTCAATGACCAGATTTACCTCGGCTATGATCTCTTGATCCGCTTTCGAAAGAATTCGGACTTTCTCGGGCGCGTCATCGATCAAATCGATTTCAAAATCCTGATCATGCGCAACCGCGTAACCGCGCAGCAGATCTGCTACAAGGGTACGGACCTCTGGTGTCGCTCCATGAACGGCAAATTGAGGGTCGTAGACTTGCACATTCGGGCAGGCCGACCCTTCACATTCCACATTTGACTTCAGAATATTGAATTCACCAAGACGATTGCGAATGACGTAATGCGTATCATCAACGGTCACCAGTTCGCCACTGATTTGGGTTTCGCCATCGATTGAATGCAGCACGACCGCTCTTGCAGAGCTTGGAGAACTGGTCGTTTCCTCGCTATCAGGACACCCGACGCCGATGCAAATCGCCTCTGTTCGTTTTACCCGCAGGACCCCGAGCTGGCCTTGGATGTAGTAGACCTCACTATCGAAATCGATCAGTTCCCCTTCCAATGAAACGGCATGCTCAGGCATTTCGATCCGCACATAAGGGTTGTCCTGCGCAAAGGCTGAACCTGCTACTGCGAATGAGAGTAATCCGCAAAATGAAAGTCTGCTTAGACCTTCGGCGCTCAGACAGTTGAGAGCAGTTAAGTTGCTATTAGTTTGGGTGTTGGTTCGCTTCATAAACATGGTCTCATCACTCATTATACCTGTCCTGTCGATGCGGCGACAAAGGCGCGCAAGCAGGGTTAGAACAAAAGGTTTGTGGGGCGCTCCGGGATTTTTGTCCGGGAGCGCCAAACAGTCTTATCCTGCGGCACCCATTTCCTCGTACATGTGTTCGATGTGCTTTGCCGCTTCAAGCAGAGCTTCTTCCTGAGAGGCGATCGAATACAGTTCCAGGATCCCGGGTTCGTCGCCATTTGCGATGCCACGAACGATCGGGCCAAGGTCGCTCCAACGGCTTTTCTCTTCCAGCAGAGCCAATTTGATATGCTCTGGTGGGGCGGGCAGTGTCAGTTCCGGCACGCCGCCGATCAGGGCCTGAAGTGAATTTTCGTAAAGCAGGATTGTCTCTGTCAGGATCCGGCGGGTTTCCTCGGGCTTGAAGCCAAGCGCGATCTTGGTCACTTCCTTTGCCATTTTCTGGGTCAGCATCTCTTGTCGTGCGGCCAGTTCAACAGAGATCAGGACAGACAGCTTTTCGACGTCGCTGCCGTAGACGGAAACCAGACGCTTTTCCACATTTTCGCACATAAAGAGCAATGCCGAGTTCGACTTTGCCAGTGTGTCGTAATCGGCGTCATCCACAAAGCCACTATCAACGATCTTGCTAACGGCATCGCGCATCGAAGGCCAAACAGCATCAACAGCTGAAAGCGATTCCAGCACTTCGCCACTTTCTTCCGCAACCAAATCCAGTTCGTCGTCGCCGTTGCGCAGCCCAATAAGAACCTTGTCAAATTTTGTCTTAGCTTCGTCCAAGTTTACCAGAAACCGCGATGGTTCGACATTTAGCTTGATGAAGCCCGCACACATTGGAAGCCGCTGCGTGATCACGGCTTGCTCTTCCGCAAGACCGACGCGATGCACGACTGCGGCAAAACCGCCCTCCGCCGCGTTGGCCAAAGATGGGATCCCGCCCATCGCGGCAGCACCAGCCAGTGCCGACAATCCGATGCCAAATTTGCGCCGGTTCAGGATGAATTCGTCATTACTCATAACATTGCCTTTTCATTGAGTTACGCTGCGAACCGAAAAATCGTGCTCGCAAGGGTTATTCAGACTGCAGCCGCTTGACGGATCAAAGCAGCGGATATTTCGTCAAAAATTTTCAACATGTCGTCGGCCTCATGGGCCAGTTCCACAAGATCAACGCCGTCGACAGAGTGGTTGGCATCCAGAGCTTCCAGATTTGGTTGAAGTAACGCCCAAATCGCTTCAACTCTCGCAAGTTTCTCGGCGATTTCACTACTTGGAGCTGGGAGGAAAACCTCATTATGCAGCATCTCACCGCGGAGTTTATCCATGCCGAACTGGAACACCTGGACCGATCCAAGCATCATTTCATGATGGGCGTCTGCCTCGAATTCCAAGCCGACAAGTACAGCCTCTTTCACCATCTTCTGCGAAAGCATGCGCTGTACCCCGACAACGTCAATCTGATATGCCAATTCAGTTGGCAGGTCAGCCTTGTACTCATTCATGATCCGATGGATCAGGCTATCTGTCAGGGTCATCACCTGAACATTGGTTTTTTCGATCTTAGTGAAATGCGCATCGTCAACGACACCGGTGTCGACAACGTCCTTGATGGCAGGGCCCAGAATGCTCCAGCCCAGTTCCACTGTGTTGATCGCCTCGAGGACCAGAGCATTTTCCTCTGGCGCCATACTGTATTCGGGTTTGCCCTTGCGCAGCACTTCAATATCCAAAGTGAATTCATCGAACTCATCGCGCAGAACGCCAAGATAATGATCACGCTCAACATCCAGCATCACAAATGCCGAGGCGAGCGCCATACGTTGTGTGAAAGTTCGCAAATCGCCCGCAATGCGGATCTTTTGACTGATATCAATCGCCGCTGCGGCCATTGATGGTGTCATCGCAAGCACGCCGACCGAAGCAACAGATGCTAAGCTGGCAAGCCTAAAGAGGCTGCGGCGTTCAATAGTCGATAGATCGTTCATACCATTACTCTTTTAATACCATTTCTGTAATCCAAACCTGACAGCGAACTTTGTCCGAAGTTTGCCCCCAACAGTTGTCCTTTTGGATAGGTTTGATAAAAAGCCGTTCCGAAATGAGGCAAACGCAGCAGCTGCGGATTTTCCATCTATATATCCATTAATGCATTGTTATTAAATGTATATTTTATATCTTGTTGTAATTTTGAATTCCCAATTGCGGCGCTCCAGCGGCTAATATCTGGCTTTCCAAAAGAAAGTTGAAAAAAAGAATGATCCAGATGATCGTCTGAATCGTAAACTTATCTTGGCCTTTTCACCTCATGTATGACGGATGGCAAAGTGGGCGATGGATAGTCGTTCAAATACGACGACGACAAAGCCACGCATCTGCAACAGACCGGGCAGGGTAGTAAATCAATGCCGGAATTGGCCGGAAGACCGGAGATCGGCACGGGCTCTGGTCAAAGGCATCTTACTCTTTATTGGGTGCACTGGGGTCAGGGTCGGTGTGTTATCCGACTCTTTAGTCTTTTGATAAGTATGTCTGTTTTATCTAAATGGTGGTGCCCGGGGGCGGCATTACCTGTTGTTTTGATTGCAATAAGTTACGAGGCGGTGGGACTTTTTTCTTTCACCATGTTTATTGGATTTTTCCGGATTTGTGTCCCACTTTTCCGAGGGGAGTTTTGACGCAAACGTCTTCGATCAGGACAGCCTGATTTTCCAGCATGCGACAGTCACAAACGGCGTCAGCCCAGCCGACCGCTATGCGTTCGGATTCTCCATCAGCCAATCCGAAACGTGCTGCACAGTCGGAACGAACGCTTCGCGCGCAAGCTCGCACTCCCACACGACAAGGACCCGCCAACCTACCGACTGCAGCTGATCGATGTTCCGCCGATCTCGCGCAGTGTTCTCGGCGAACTTGTTCTGCCAGAAGTCCTCACGCGTCGCGGGGGTGGTTGCCTTCGGGCATCTCGGGTGACGGTGCCAGAAGCAGCCGTGAACGAAGACAGCAGCCCGATACTTGGGAAACACGAGGTCGGGCCGACCCGGAAGTCCCTTTTGATGCAGTCGATACCGGAATCCGCGCGCATGCAGGGCGCGCCGTAGCAACAGCTCCGGTTTCGTATCCTTGCCACGGATGTTGCGCATCATCCGTGATCGGGTCTCGGCGTCGACGATGTCCACCATCTCATCTCCTTGCCATGTCTGCGAAAACCTGGGAAGAGGAGAGGCAGGAGAATTGATGTGTCGAAGCCCGTTCAAATCGTTGATCTGTTTTCAGGGCCGGGAGGCCTCGGAGAAGGATTCTCCTCTTGCAAGAGGAGCGATGGGTCGCGCGCCTATGAAATCGCCGTTTCGATCGAAAAGGATCCTGCTGCGCACAAGACACTGAGACTTCGTGCATTCTTGCGACAATTCGATGAATACCCTCCGGAATACTATTCATGGATTGCCGGGAAGCACGAATGCCCGGATTGGAAAGAGCTGTATCCTCGGCAATGGAAAGCAGCCGAGAATGAGGCTCTATGCGCAGAGCTGGGGAAACCAGACACTGCAGCCATGCTTTCCGAGAGGATTTCTGCGACAAAGCGATTGGCCGGTGATCGCACTCTTCTGATCGGGGGCCCTCCCTGCCAGGCCTACTCTCTTGCCGGTCGGTCGAGAAACGCGGGTATCCGGGGTTACAGACCGAAGGATGACGACCGGCACTTCCTCTACCGCGAGTATTGTCGAGTTCTGAGAGAGATGAGCCCCGCGGTGTTCGTGATGGAGAACGTCAAGGGCATGCTGTCCTCATCCGTCGAAGGCTTGGCCATCTTCGAGCAGGTCATATCTGATCTCGAACATGCTGGCCCGGGTTACAAGCTCATCGCCTTGTCGGCCAACATCCAGCCGGGCGATCATACGGAACCCAAGGATTTCGTCATTCGCGCGGAAGCCTATGGCGTACCGCAGGCGCGGCACAGGGTTGTCATCGTCGGCATCAGGTCGGATATCGCCGGAGACTTCGTTCCGAAACTTCACCAGCAAAACGCCTTGGTTCCAGTAAGGGACATGTTGACAGGCCTGCCGAGGCTGCGAAGCGGGTTGAGCAGACGCGATGACGAGCACTCTTGGTACGACGCGGTGGTCGACGCGATGGTGTCTGTCGGCAAGATCGTCCGGGATTATCCGGGCGATAACTTTGGTAGCTTTCTGAACGAGCTGGATCGGGTCGAGGAACAACTTCTGGCGACTTCGCAGTTGGGTCGCGCGAGCAAAGCAAGAAAACCTCTTTCGAGGAAGCTGCAGCCGGGACTCGCTGCGTTTCTGAACGACCCGAAGATCATCGGCGTCTCGGGTCACGAAACCCGAGGCCATATGCCATCCGATCTTGCGCGCTACCTCTACGCCGCGTGTTTCGCGAAGGCCGAGGGGCTTAGCCCGCGCGCCCACCAGTTTCCGGACATCCTGGCACCAAACCACAAGAACTGGAAAACGGGCAAGTTCAATGACAGGTTCCGCGTTCAGATCGGCAATGCCCCGGCTTCAACGGTAACGAGCCACATCTCGAAGGACGGGCACTACTTCATTCACCCGGACCCGACGCAGTGCCGTAGTCTGACGGTGCGCGAGGCCGCACGGCTACAGACGTTCCCTGACAACTATCACTTCATGGGCAATCGCACCGAACAGTTCGTGCAGGTTGGCAATGCAGTGCCTCCATTTCTTGCGAAACAGATTGCGGACGCTCTTCTACCAATATTCGAGACAATCTGAACTTTGCCTTTTTTGGCCCGCGCCTCATTTAGGGAGGCGGCTTATCTGATTTTCAAACGGTAGGTGGATGAGGAGCGTGCAACGGCCCTAGTCGACACATGAGAATAATGCTCCGCGACCAAAGCCTCAAGCCGAGCGCGAAAGCTGTCAGGCATTCGTTCTCCGATTAGGATTTCGCGCAAGGCGGTCTTGGGGAACCTATGAAATATTGGCTCTGTATCATTTCCCGAGGCGCGAACCAGAAGCCTCCTTTCTGCTTCGTATTCCCACTCCAATGGTTTGGTCGCAAACACCCTCTGTAAGATCTCTGTTTTGCTCAGGTAAGCATCCCCCGCCACCTTTCGGTAGTCTTCCACAAAGGGGTCTCTCTCACCAATATGCTTGGAACGATCTTCGGCTTCTTCAATCGACATAAGATGAAAGTCCATCTGATCATTCGCGATTGCATAGATGAATGCATCTGCAGTTGGCGGGTTCTTTTGGTAGGCAACATTCACGGCGAACGTGCTTCTGGGGCTCGCCTCCAAAAGCTCGTCATCATCAAAAACCAAGCATAGCCCGCGCAGCCCATCGGCGTAGTGCGACCACATCAGAAGATTGTCTGGCTCAGAGCCAAAGCAAGCGATCCTCGTGATATCCCGCCAATGTAGAAAAGAGGGCTGTTCGTCTAGGCAAGCCGCGAAGTACTCGATTAGGTCTTCATCGTCTGGGGACATCCAATAACACCCCCAAGCCTTCTTTGCAGCAAGAAAACGATCGGGTTCCTGCTGTGCATCGTAAGCGTTGCGCTGACCCCACC
>CANNFQ010000022.1 GCA_947503925.1 uncultured Paracoccaceae bacterium
ACACCCCCAAGCCTTCTTTGCAGCAAGAAAACGATCGGGTTCCTGCTGTGCATCGTAAGCGTTGCGCTGACCCCACCTTGATCAGTTGAGGCGTTTGCCTTTCGGTTTCCAGCGCTTTGCGAGTTTGAGGACTTCGAGGCGGAGTTCGTCGCTGTCGGGGACGTGTGGGTCGAACTCGCCGCCATACCAGGTTTTGAGATCGGCATGTTCGGGGTGCTTTGGGTCGCCCATTGCTTCCAGGAACTCTTCGTATCCGGGTGCGCCCCCGACGTCCTCTGGCGGGCAACGGCCTGCGATATCTGTCAGGCGCGGGTAGAGTTCACCGGGGACTGGCTCGCTGATTTTGCCGATCTTGATCTTGTGGTCCCAACTGTCGCCGAAGTCGTAGAGATAGTTGATCGTACGCGCGCCGGTGTCCTCGATGACCTCGGCCAAAGTGGTCCTATTGGCGGGCAGGTCTTCACTGCCGAAGTCCGGGTCTGGCAGTCCCCATGTCGCGCCGCCCGCCTCGAACATGTAGAGATGTGAGTTGGTCCAGCCCATGGCGGCCTGGAGGGTCAGGTGCAGGCGGTCGAGGCGGATGTTGGCTGGCACCTGCAGGGTGCGCGTGACAGCAGGCTCGATATACTCAAGCGTGATCTTCAATTCGATGATGCTCATGGCCCGGTCCCCCTGTCAGGCTTTTGTAATTCCAAGGCAGGAGGGCGTCGATATCGGATTGCTTGTGGCCTTGTGCGATGGCGCTGAGTGTCGCGGTCATCCAGGCATGGGGATCAATGGCATTCAATTTGCAGGTCTCGATCAATGAGGCGATCATGGCCCAGTTCTGCGCCCCGGCATCGTGACCGGCGAAGAGCGCGTTTTTGCGGTTCAGTGCTATTGGGCGGATCGTGCGTTCCACGGCATTGGAATCCATCTCGATCCGACCGTCCGTCAAGAACAGGATCAGCCCGTCCCAGTATTTGGCGATGTATTTCAGGGCTTCACCGATTGGGGATTTGGCTGAGACACGAGCACGATTGCTGGTGAGCCAGGCCTCAAATGCGTCGATGACCGGCTTTGACTGTTCCTGCCGCGCCGCCTGGCGCGCACCGGGGCTCTGTCCGCGGATATCCTTTTCGATCCGGTAGAGCTTGCCGATCTGTTTGAGACCCTCATCGGCAATCGGCGTGGTGCCGGTTTGAGAGACCTCGTGCAGTTTGCGCCGGGCATGTGCCCAGCAATAAGCGAGCTGCACATCCTGCGCAGGCCGTTTCAGCAGCCGGTTGTAGCCTGCATAGCCGTCAACCTGCAGGATGCCATCAAAACCATTCAGGATTTTCTCTGCATATTGCCCGGATCGTCCTGGAGCATACGTGAAGGCCACACCGGGTGGATCCTCACCGCCCCATGGTCGATCATCACGGGCGAGTGCCCAGAAGTATCCCGTCTTGATCTTGCGCCTCCCGGGGTCGAGCACCGGCGCGGTAGTTTCATCCATGAAGAGCTTTGTCGACATCTTCAGGTTTGCCACGAGCGCTTCATAGACGGGCTGGAGCTCAAAAGCGGCCCGTCCGACCCACGCGGCCAGTGTCGAGCGATCAAGGTCGATGCCCTGGCGTGCGTAAATCTGCGCCTGCCGGTACAAGGGAAGATGATCGGCGTATTTCGACACGATCACATGTGCCAGTGTCGCCTCGGTCGGCGTGCCACCGGGGATCAGATGCGCAGGTGCAGGCGCTTGCGTAACGCCGCTTTCACAGGAGCGGCAGGCATAACGCGGGCGGCGGGTGACAATGACGCGGAATTGGGCAGGCACGATGTCCAGCCGCTCGCTCACATCCTCGCCGATGACATGGCGTTCATGACCACAGGCGCAGGTCGTGTTTTCCGGCTCAATGATCTCTTCGATGCGTGGCAAATGTTTGGGCAATGATCCCCGATTGATCTTGCGCGGACGGGGGGTGCTGCTGATCTGCCGGTCATCCGCCTCGTCCTCGGCATGTACGGCTTCCTGAGCGGCTTCGATATCCTCAAGCGCCAGTTCATATTGCTCCGGGCAAGCTTTCTCGGACCGCGCCCCGAACATGGCACGCTTATAGTCCGCGACGAGCTTTTCCAACTGGATGATGCGGGTTTCTTTACGGTCGATCACACCCGCCTGGACAGCATTCTGTTCCTGCTGCACACGAATGATGGCCTTCAGCGCATCAATGTCGTCAGGAAGATCAGCCGTCGCAATCATGGCACCGATCTATCAAAACCGGCAATCGGGCGCCCGTGCAAACGGG
>CANNFQ010000023.1 GCA_947503925.1 uncultured Paracoccaceae bacterium
GTCGCCTGCGTTGCTGTGCGCAGCTCCTCTTCGGTGACGCCGTCGGCGCATTCGACGATCTTCAGGCCGCCTTCAACCACGTCCAGCACGCCAAGATTGGTGATGATCCGGTCCACGACACTTTTGCCGGTCAGGGGCAGGGTACATTCCTTCAACAGCTTGCTGTCGCCATGTTTGTTGGTGTGATCCATCACAACGATGACCCGGCCAACACCGGCCACAAGATCCATCGCGCCGCCCATCCCCTTGACCAGCTTGCCGGGGATCATCCAGTTGGCCAGATCGCCGTTTTCGGCGACTTCCATGGCGCCCAGAATGGCCGCAGCAATCTTGCCACCCCGGATCATGCCAAAGGATGTGGCACTGTCGAAATAGGCGGTCCGGTTGAGTTCGGTGATCGTTTGCTTGCCTGCGTTGATCAGGTCGGGGTCTTCCTCGCCCTCGAACGGGAAGGGGCCCATGCCCAGCATGCCGTTTTCCGATTGCAGGGTGATATCCTTATCGCCGACATAGTTGGCCACCAGCGTCGGGATCCCGATGCCAAGGTTCACATACATGCCGTCTTCCAGTTCCTGCGCGGCCCGTTCGGCCATCTGATTACGATCCCAGGCCATTATGCGTCCTCCCGTTTGCGGGTCGTGCGTTGTTCGATCCGTTTTTCGTGCGCGCCCTGAATGATGCGATGCACATAGATGCCGGGCAGGTGAATGTTGTCGGGGTCAAGCTCGCCCTTCGCCACGATCTCTTCCACTTCAACCACGCAGGTCTTGCCACACATGGCAGCGGGTGGGTTGAAATTGCGGGCGGTCTTGCGGAAGATCAGATTGCCGGTCTCATCGGCTTTCCAGGCTTTGACAATGGCAAGATCGGCAAAGATGCCTTCTTCCAAAATATATGTCTCGCCGTTGAAGTCTTTATGTTCCTTGCCATCGGCAATCACCGTACCAACGCCGGTTTTGGTATAAAAGCCGGGGATGCCGCAGCCACCCGCACGCATCCGTTCCGCCAATGTGCCTTGCGGGTTGAATTCCAGTTCCAACTCACCGCTTAGATACTGGCGCATGAATTCCGCGTTTTCGCCCACATAAGAGCTGATCATCTTCTTGACCTGGCGGGTCTGCAACAGAATGCCAATGCCGAAATCATCAACACCCGCATTGTTGGAGGCAAAAGTCAGATCCTTCGTGCCCGCATCCTTGATCGCATCCAGCAGCAGCTCAGGAAT
>CANNFQ010000024.1 GCA_947503925.1 uncultured Paracoccaceae bacterium
AACTCGACGACGGCTCTGATTGATTTGCCTTGATGCATGAGGTCGAAGCCGTGGTTGATGTCTTCTAGCTTGAGCTTGTGGGTGATCATCGGGTCGATCTCGATTTTGCCGTCCATGTACCAGTCCACGATCTTCGGCACGTCCGTCCGACCCGAGGCCCCGCCGAATGCCGTCCCCCGCCAGCTGCGCCCGGTGACCAGTTGGAAAGGCCGCGTGCTGATTTCTGCCCCTGCGGGCGCCACCCCGATGATGATCGATTCACCCCAGCCTTTATGCGCGGCCTCCAACGCGGTGCGCATCACCTGCACATTGCCGGTCGCGTCGAATGTGTAGTCCGCCCCGCCGCCGGTCAGTTCCACCAGATGCGCGACCAGATCGCCTGTCACCTTGGACGGGTTCACAAAGTCGGTCATGCCAAAATGCGTGGCCATCGCGACCTTGCCATCGTTCAGGTCCACGCCGACAATCTGGTCGGCGCCGGCCAGCCGCAACCCCTGGATCACGTTCAGACCGATGCCGCCAAGGCCAAAGACGATGCTTGTTGACCCAATCTCAACCTTTGCCGTGTTAATCACCGCACCAATACCGGTTGTGACCCCGCAACCGATGTAACAGATCTTGTCGAACGGCGCGTCGCGGCGGACCTTGGCCAGTGCAATCTCGGGCACCACGGTGTGATTGGCGAAGGTGGAACAGCCCATGTAGTGATGGATGGGCGTGCCATCAAGCATGGAAAACCGGGTGGAGCCATCGGGGAGCAGGCCCGCACCTTGGGTGCTGCGGATTTTCTGGCAGAGATTCGTCTTGGGGTTCAGACAATATTCGCATTCGCGGCATTCCGGCGTGTAAAGCGGGATGACATGATCGCCGACCTCCAGGCTGGTGACACCTGCGCCAACCTCGATGACAACGCCGGCGCCCTCATGGCCCAGAATGGCGGGAAAGATCCCCTCCGGATCATCGCCGGAACGGGTGAATTCATCCGTGTGGCACAGCCCCGTCGCCTTGATCTCGACCAAAACCTCACCGGCACGCGGACCCTCAAGGTTCACTTCCATCACCTCAAGAGGCTTGCCAGCCTCCAACGCAACCGCCGCACGTGTCCGCATTTCCATCGCTCCCT
>CANNFQ010000025.1 GCA_947503925.1 uncultured Paracoccaceae bacterium
TGAAATCATTCCCGTCGCCAAGACGATACTGGTAAGTGTCAGAACCGTTGCCGCCACGCAAATCGTCAGAGCCTAACAGCCCTTTGAACAAATCGTCTTCATCTGTTCCGATCAGGTAGTTGTTAAACTCGTTACCCTTGATCGCCAGATCATCAACAGGCTGCAGGGTAGTAAGGTCAGATATCTCAACACCGTCGGCAAAGCGAACGGCAGACAGCTGCCATGATGTCCCATCCAAGAAGTGCGACAAGAGAGTTACGGTCTCTCCATTCGTCAGCGTCAGGACAGCGTTATCTCCCTCGCGCGTCACAACAACTTCATCAGAGTTGACGTCTGTGAAGACCAATTGGTCTTGTTCAGAAGCGGCATTCGCAACACTCGTGATAGTGTAAGATCCATCGCCAAGACTATGGCGATATGTTTCTGACCACTGGCTGCCAGTGACCGTACCAGATGCCTTCATATCGGATACAATCGCGTCCAGAAGGGCGTTCCGATCAAGAATGACACCATCTGCAAACTCGATAGTCTCGAGTGCATGGCTTGGCTGGAATTGATTGCTGATAGTGACGACTTCACCATTTTGCATGGTAAATGACACATCACTTCCACTACGATTAAGGATAACATCGCCTCTGGATACGTCCGTGAACACGAGGCGATCATTGCCATCAACATTATCTGGATCCATGATCGTATATGAACCATCACCCAATGCATGAATAAATCGATCATCAAACGCCGTACCAGCGACGGCACCAGTCGCTTTCAAGTCATCCAGCAATCGCGTCCGCATGTCATAGGCATCCCAGACCGTTCCATCCGCAAACGCGATACTTTCAACGGCATACCTGCCGTTCGCATCCAATTGACGGACAAACGTAATGGCTTCACCATTTTGCAAAGTCACAATCAGATCATTGCCATCTCTCGACAGGGTCACCTCATCCGACGCGACATCAGCAAAGACGAATGCGTCATTGCCGCGGTTGTAGTTGTAATCTGTGATGCTGT
>CANNFQ010000026.1 GCA_947503925.1 uncultured Paracoccaceae bacterium
GGTCACCTCATCCGACGCGACATCAGCAAAGACGAATGCGTCATTGCCGCGGTTGTAGTTGTAATCTGTGATGCTGTAGGAGCCGTCGCCGGTGGTGTGGGTGTAGGTTTCGTCGTTTGTTGTTCCAACAACCGAACCTGTCACCTTCATGTTGTGCATGACCTGCTGACGGAAGTCGATCTCGGACCAGGTTGTTCCGTCCGCAAACTCGAACAGTTCGATCGCGTGGCGCCTGTCATCGACCAATTGATTGATCAGGGTGATGGTCGTACCACCGTCAATCTCGATCACCACGTCGTCACCAATCCGGTTCAGATTGATTTGATCGGCTGTGACGCTGGTGAAGGTCAGGCTGTCATTGCCGCGATTGTAGTTGTAGTCACGGATGCTGTAAGAGTCATCTTCGGCATTGTGGATATAGCTTTCATCCAGATTAGTCCCGACCACAACACCACCAGCCTTCATGTCAGAGACCAGTTCGTTGCGCATCTCTGCATTGGTCCAGGTGATCCCATCAGCAAAGTCGACTGTTTCGACCCCATGCCGCAGATTTGTGATCATCTGATCCTCAAGTGTGATCTGCTCGCCATTGGTGAAGTGCAGGGTCAGGTTATTGCCACTGCGGGATAGCGTCACATCCGCTGCCGCTAAATCAGTAAAGGTCAGGCTGTCATTGCCGCGATTGTAGTTGTAGTCCGAGATCGTGTAAGAGCCGTCACCGGCCGTGTGCACGTAAGCCTCGTCAAGTTCGGTCCCGACAATCAGCCCCCCATCGACCTTCTGCTCTGCCACCAACTGATTGTGGATCTGCGCCTTGTTCAAAGTCGATCCATCCGCAAAGCTGATCGTCTCGATCCCGTAACGACCATTCGCATCCAATTGGTTCAGCAGCGTAACCACTTCCCCATTCGACAGCGTCAGCAGCAAATCACGGCCACTGCGCGACAGCGTCACATCGGACGCATTCATATC
>CANNFQ010000027.1 GCA_947503925.1 uncultured Paracoccaceae bacterium
AAAAGAGCCGGTGCCAATATTGGCACCGGCTCTTTTGGAGGGGAGGGGGAGTGGTGGTTTAGTTCACGTCGAACTGCTTGGATGCGACGATCTGGCCGTCAATTTTGACCAGCGCGATCACGTCGCGGTTCTGGGGCAGGCCTGTGTCGACGCGGACATTGGTGTTGGCACCAGCTGTCAGACGCTCGGAGCCGACCAGTTTGCCTTGCTCGCCAGTGTGGAAGTCATAGATTTCCAGCACGCCAGCGCTGTCGGCTGTAATCAGGCCGAGTTCCAGCACGTCACCGGATTCCAGGGTGCGGCCTTGCTCAAAATATGTGTCGGCAGCACCGGCAGTGGCGGTTACACCAGCGGCGGCAGCGGCGAAGATGATTGTTTTGATAGACATGGGGTTATTCCTTTACGTTTGATTAGTGATGTTGTGTTGGGATCAGGGGGATCAGTTCACGTCGAACTGCTTGGATGCGACGATCTGGCCGTCAACTTTGACCAGCGCGATCACGTCGCGGTTCTGGGGCAGGCCTGTGTCAACGCGGACATTGGTGTTTGCGCCAGCTGTCAGACGTTCGGAGCCGACCAGTTTGCCCTGCTCGCCAGTATGGTAGTCATAGATTTCCAGCACGCCAGCGCTGTCGGCTGTGATTAGGCCCAGTTCCAGCACGTCACCGGATTCCAGGGTGCGGCCTTGCTCAAAATATGTGTCGGCAGCACCGGCAGTGGCAGTTACAGCAGCGGCGGCAGCAGCGAAGATGATTGTTTTGATAGACATGGTTTCGTTCCTTTAAGTTCTGTTTTTGGTGTTTGGCAGAGCGTGTCTGCGTTCGTTTGATGAAACTAAGATTGAG
>CANNFQ010000028.1 GCA_947503925.1 uncultured Paracoccaceae bacterium
CCCCGAGTCACTCTGCCGCAGTCGGCGGACGCGCCGCCAGAGCCTTGACCTTGCGCCAGTCGAGACCAGCAAACAGCGCTTCAAACTGGGCATGATTGAGCGACATCAGACCATCCCGGATCGCAGGCCAGGTGAAGGTCGTTTCCTCAAGCCGCTTGTACGTCATCACTAAACCGGTGCCATCCCAATACAAGAGCTTCAGCCGATCTGCCCGCTTGGCCCGGAACACAAATACCGTGCCTGTGAACGGCTCTTTGCGCAGCTCATTCTTCACCAGTGCTGCCAACCCGTCATGCCCCTTGCGGAAGTCCACAGGCTTCGTCGCAATCACAATCCGAACCCGGTTCGACGGGAAGATCATGGCGCGCCAAGCGCTCGCACAATCTCAGCAACCCGCGTCGCCGGTGTTGCAGTGTCCAGCCGGATGACAATGTCACCAGATACGATCTCAATCGGTGAAATAGCAGCATCCCGTGGTTCGGGGTCAGGAGGCTCAAACACCACCGGCGCAAATTCGGCCCCCGCCAGATTAGGCACCGGCAGCTTGCCATCCTTTGCCAACCGCCGCCATGACGACAAATGGTTCGGGCGCAGATCATGCCGCCGCGCAACCTCGTTCACTGTCACCCCCGGCACAAGCGTCTCCGCCACAACCCGGCCCTTGAACTCATTCGACCAACGCCGCTTGCCGGAAGGGCCAACTATGACCTCCATCCGGCAAAGCTCCTCCATATGGTGCTCTATATAGCCTCCCAAATCCGCCTCCATTGCAAAACTACTCTCGGCAACGGACTCGCAGATCAGGCAACCATCAGGAAGGTGGGATCAAAACACCGCTTAC
>CANNFQ010000029.1 GCA_947503925.1 uncultured Paracoccaceae bacterium
GGGACGCATTTTGCCGAGACTTACGAACACAGTCTGGGCGATGGATCTTACCGGATCAGCGATTGGGATAACAATGTACGCCCAGATCAGTTGATCTTTACAGATGTGAACAGCGACCAGGTTATGCTGACAAACGCGAACGGCGATTTGCGCATTATCCTGCCAAATGGCGAAACGGTGACCATTGCCGGTCAACTGGGAACCAATGACGATTATTATATTGAAGCCATTACCTTTGCCGATGGAGTGACCTGGGGGCAACCAGATACAGTCGCCAACGCGATCGCATTTGATGCGGTGCCAGGGTATCAAATGGGCACGGATGCCGATGACGCGTTCACGCATTCGGCCGGGGACGGCACTTATGCGATCTACGACTACGATTACAATCGCGGCAATGACACGCTGACCTTTGCGGATCTGAACGCATCGGATGTGACGCTGTCGCGGATTGGTCAAGACCTTGTGCTGACTTTGTCAAATGGCGAGGCTGTAACCTTGGTTCGCCAGCTTGATGCGGATGGCAGACGGTCCGTTGAGACGGTTAGTTTTGCGGATGGAACGACGTGGGATCGCGCGCAGATGCGCGATCAGCTGGTTGCGGACATGAAGACTGGCGGCGATGATCTGTTGGTTGGTACGGACCTTAATGAGAACTACGTGCACACGTCTGGCGATGGGTCCTATGCAATCCGCGACTACAATTACAATCGCGGCAATGACACGCTGACCTTTACGGATATGAATGCGTCCGATGTGACGCTGTCGCGCAGTGGCCGTGATTTGCTGCTGACGCTGTCGAATGGGGAAGTGGTCACACTTGTTGGTCAGCTGAATG
>CANNFQ010000030.1 GCA_947503925.1 uncultured Paracoccaceae bacterium
CGGAACATTTCAACGCCTGTGCAGGTCGTTTTCTTCGTGTCGCGGATACCAACGATTTCAATCTCGTCACCCACATTGATCACGCCACGCTCCACACGGCCGGTCACAACAGTCCCGCGGCCAGAGATCGAGAACACGTCCTCGACCGGCATCAGGAAGGGCTGGTCAACCGCACGGGCCGGTGTCGGGATATACTCATCCACAGCCTTCATCAGCTCAGCGATCTTTTCAGAACCGATATTGGCGTCGCGATCTTCCAGAGCGGCCAGGGCCGAGCCTGCGATGATCGGAATGTCGTCACCAGGATATTCGTAAGAGCTTAACAACTCGCGGATTTCCATTTCCACCAGTTCCAGCAGCTCTTCATCGTCGACCTGGTCAACCTTGTTCATGAAGACAACCATGTAAGGGATGCCAACCTGGCGGCCCAACAAGATGTGCTCGCGCGTTTGTGGCATCGGGCCGTCAGCCGCGTTCACAACCAGGATCGCGCCGTCCATCTGGGCCGCACCCGTGATCATGTTCTTGACGTAGTCGGCGTGGCCGGGGCAATCAACATGCGCGTAGTGACGGGCGTCTGTTTCATACTCAACGTGGGCAGTCGAGATGGTGATCCCGCGGGCCTTTTCCTCGGGCGCGCCGTCAATCTCGTCATAGGCCTTGAAGTCACCAAACTGCTTGGTGATCGCAGCCGTCAGCGTCGTCTTGCCGTGGTCAACGTGACCAATCGTGCCGATGTTCACATGCGGTTTCGTACGTTCAAACTTTTCCTTAGCCAT
>CANNFQ010000031.1 GCA_947503925.1 uncultured Paracoccaceae bacterium
CTAGGGTCAGGACCCATTGATTTCCGTTTGTCTGCGTGATTCACAGTTCGAAAAACGAGCGGTTAACATGTCTGATCTTTTCTGGCTGACGGATGCGCAGATTGCGCGTCTTGAGCCCTTCTTTCCGAAGTCTCACGGCAAGCCTCGCGTCGATGATCGGCGTGTGTTGAGTGGGATTATCTTCACCAATCGCAATGGCTTACGCTGGCGCGATGCGCCCACTGCCTAGGGACCGCATAAGACGCTTTACAACCGTTGGAAGCGCTGGAGTGATAAAGGTATCTTTACACAAATGATGGTGGGCCTAGCTGCTGACCACGGCGAGACGAAGACCGTGATGGTCGACGCGACCTACCTAAAAGCACATCGGACAGCGACCAGCATGGGCGTGAAAAAGGGGGGCGTGGACGTCTGATCGGTCGCACCAAGGGCGGCATGAACACCAAACTGCACGCCATCTGCGACAGTCAGGGCCAACCGCTGAACCTGTTCGTCACAGCTGGACAAGTCAGTGATTACATCGGCGCGCGGGCATTGCTGAGCAGTCTGCCGAAGGTCGATTGGCTGCTCGGCGACAGGGGCTATGACGCCGATTGGTTCAGAGAAGCGTTGCAAGACAAAGGGATACGGCCCTGCATCCCCGGTCGAAAGCAGCGCAAAACGACCGTGAGATACGATAGGCGGCGATACAAGCGACGTAACCGGATCGAGATCA
>CANNFQ010000032.1 GCA_947503925.1 uncultured Paracoccaceae bacterium
TGACCTGCCCCCCGAAACTTCCCTCGTTGTGATGTAGAGTTTGCTCAACCTTTTGAAGGAGCAAACAGATGCGAAAGAGCCGTTTCGCGGAAGCCCAGATCATTGGGATGATCAAAGAACAAGAAGCCGGGATGTCGACGGCGGAGGTGTGCCGCAAGCACGGTCTCAGCCAGGGCACGTTCTACAAATACAAATCGAAGTATGGCGGCATGGAGGTGTCTGACGTCGCGAAGCTGAGGGCGATGGAAGACGAGAACGCCAGGCTCAAACGCCTGCTACCCGATACGATGCTGGACAATGCTGTTCTGAAGGATCTGCTGGGAAAGAACTGACGACGTCGAACGAGCGGCGAGAGGCAGCGCGCCGGGCGATGCGGGATCACACCATCTCGCAACGTCGGGCCTGCCGGCTTGTCGGTGTCGATCCGAAAACGGTCCGGCGCGAACGCCCGCCGGACAATCCTGAGATACGCAAGGAGATGAAAGCGGTCGCAGCCAAGCGTCGCCGGTTCGGCTATCGCCGGATCGGGGTGATGCTGGAGCGCAAGGGAATGATCATGAACCACAAGAAGCTGTATCGGCTTTATACGGAAGAGAAGTTGGGCGTCAGGCGACGACGGG
>CANNFQ010000033.1 GCA_947503925.1 uncultured Paracoccaceae bacterium
TTTGGCCCTGGCGAAGATCTTGTGATCACACTTTCCAATGGCGAGCGGATCACTGTGGCCGGGCAGTTCTTGGAGGGCGAAGACACATCCATTGAGCAGATCGAATTTGCTGATGGCACGATCCTGGGGATGGCTGATATCCGTAACAAGTCTGTGGCGGACCAAAAGACCGATGGTGGCGATGGGGTTATCGTTGGGACGCATTTTGCCGAGACTTACGAACACAGTCTGGGTGATGGTTCTTATGAGATCAGCGATTGGGACAACAATGCGCGGCTTGATCGTTTGGTGTTTACGGATGTGAATGCAGGTGATGTGCGCTTTGGGTTTGGCCCTGGTGAAGATCTTGTGATCACACTGTCCAATGGTGAGCGGGTCACTGTGGCCGGGCAGTTCTTGGAGGGCGAAGACACATCCATTGAGCAGATCGAATTTGCTGATGGCACGATCTTGGGGATGGCCGATATCCGCAATAAATCGGTTGCGGATCAAAAGACCGATGGTGGCGATGGGGTTATCGTTGGGACGCATTTTGCCGAGACTTACGAACACAGTCTGGGCGATGGATCTTACCGGATCAGCGATTGGGATAACAATGT
>CANNFQ010000034.1 GCA_947503925.1 uncultured Paracoccaceae bacterium
CCCTCCAAGAACTGCCCGGCCACAGTGATCCGCTCGCCATTGGAAAGTGTGATCACAAGATCTTCGCCAGGGCCAAACCCAAAGCGCACATCACCCGCATTCACATCCGTAAACACCAACCGATCAAGCCGCGCGTTGTTATCCCAATCGCTGATCTCATAAGACCCATCGCCAAGGGTATGCTGATAGGTCTCACCCAAATCGCTGCCGATGATGATACCGTCATCTCCGGTTGCCTTCTGGTCAGCCAACGATTTAGCGCGGATTGCCTCAACACCCAGAACCGTACCGTCAGCAAACTCAATCTGCTCAATCGTATAATCGGTGCTTTCAGCAAAGTGATCCTGAACAGTGATCTGTTCACCGTTCGCCATGGTAATCACAAGATCCTCACCACCCGTCGAACGGAACGTCACATCATCAACGTTGATCCCGACAAGCAACAACTTATCAACACCGCCATGACGACCATAATCGCTGATGAAATCATTCCCGTCGCCAAGACGATACTGGTAAGTGTCAGAACCGTTGCCGCCACGCAAATCGTCAGAGCCTAAC
>CANNFQ010000035.1 GCA_947503925.1 uncultured Paracoccaceae bacterium
TTTGGCCCTGGCGAAGATCTTGTGATCACACTTTCCAATGGCGAGCGGATCACTGTGGCCGGGCAGTTCTTGGAGGGTGAAGACACATCCATTGAGCAGATCGAATTTGCTGATGGCACGATCCTGGGGATGGCTGATATCCGTAACAAATCTGTGGCGGACCAAAAGACCGATGGTGGCGATGGGGTTATCAACGGGACGCATTTTGCCGAGACTTACGAACACAGTCTGGGCGATGGATCTTACCGGATCAGCGATTGGGATAACAA
>CANNFQ010000036.1 GCA_947503925.1 uncultured Paracoccaceae bacterium
TCGAACTTCGTGTGCGGCTGCACCGAACCGGGCTTGCACAGCACCTGGCCACGCTCAACACCGTCACGGTCAACACCACGCAGCAGGGCGCCGATATTGTCGCCAGCTTCACCAGAGTCCAGCAGCTTGCGGAACATTTCAACGCCTGTGCAGGTCGTTTTCTTCGTGTCGCGGATACCAACGATTTCAATCTCGTCACCCACATT